>NZ_CAXYJR010000005.1:0-2152329 GCF_964277885.1 uncultured Exiguobacterium sp.
GGTGACGATAGCCAAGTGGTCACACCCGTTCCCATGCCGAACACGGAAGTTAAGCACTTGAACGCCGAAAGTAGTTGGGGGCTTCCCCCTGTGAGGATAGGACGTTGCCAGGCACTTGACCGATCTGTAGATTGCAGATCGGTCTTTTTGTGTACTCCTTTTAGACTAGGAAAGAAATAAAAAACTGACAAATGGACGTTAAGCGTCAGTTTTAAGCGAAGCATCTAGATTAAAAAGAATGGGTTGTGCTAAGAAGACGAGGTGTAACTTGCTGTAAGAGCGCTGCAGCACGCGCTTCAAGCGGTGTTGGTAATTGATTCAGGGAGAAATACCGTAAGTCGAGACTCTCTCCGTCCGTCATTTGTAATGTACCCGATACGCCTTTTGCTTGAAAGAGATGGATCACACTGTAGGTTTGATCGCCGTTTGGATAACGAAAGAAGTAATCAGGACCGGAAAAAACGTCTAGCAGCTGAACGCTGCGCGCTTGAAGTCCGGTTTCTTCCTGTAACTCACGCATCGCGACTTCTTCCAGTGTCTCACCTGGTTCCATCGAACCACCGGGAAGTCCCCAACTGTGTGTATCTGAACGATATTGAAATAGCAGTTCAGATTGTGGGTTTAGGACGAGTACAGTCGCGCCCACGCTGATCAACGGTCGATTTCCTACGATTTTTCGTAAATCTAATAAGTATCCCATCTGCTCACTCCTTTCGTATCAGTATAGAAGAATATTCATTATGATAGTTAGTAAAAAGAAATAAGGCAAAAAGACTTGCCAATTTAAAAGACACATGTTATATTAATATCTGTCGAAACGTTATATCATCGCGGGGTGGAGCAGTCTGGTAGCTCGTTGGGCTCATAACCCAAAGGTCGTCGGTTCAAATCCGGCCCCCGCAACCAATTTTTAAATAATCAAATCCGAAACGTTTATCGTCGCGGGGTGGAGCAGTCTGGTAGCTCGTTGGGCTCATAACCCAAAGGTCGTCGGTTCAAATCCGGCCCCCGCAACCAATTTTAAACTTAACTTCAACTTTACTACGAAACGTTCAGCGTTTCGTATTTTTTTTTGCCTTTTTCGTCCGGTACAATAGAGAAGGACGAACAGTACGTATTAAAGGAGGAGACATCGTATGATAGAACTGGAAATGAACAGCTTGGAGGAAACGACTGCCTTGGCCCTTGAACTCGGACGACGTGCTGAAGCAGGAATGGTCATTACGCTCGATGGAGATTTAGGTGCTGGGAAAACGACCTTTACGCAAAGCTTTGCGAAAGGGCTAGGTGTGACGCGTCACGTCAACAGTCCAACCTTTACAATCATGAAAGTCTATACGGGACGTCTTCCTCTTTATCATATGGATGTCTATCGCCTGGAAGGTTCCGGTGATGATATCGGACTTGAAGAATATTTGAATGGGGAAGGCGTCGCTGTCGTTGAGTGGTCTGAATTGATTGCGGACAGTCTTCCACCTGAACGGTTGGCAATCACGATCACACGAACGGGTGACGATAGCCGACGTTTTGAGCTGACGCCGATCGGAGAACGATACATTACATTATGTGAGGGATTGAAATCATGAAAATCGTAGCTATTGATACATCGACGAAACAATTATCGGTCGCTCTTTCAGACGGGAAACAGATTGTAGCAGAAGCTTCTTATGTCACGTCTTTGAATCATGCGACGAAACTCATGCCGTTACTTGAGCGCTTGATGGCGGAAGCAAAATGGACACCGGCTCAACTGACACGAATCGTCGTTGCTGACGGTCCTGGTTCTTATACGGGATTACGGATTGGGGCGACGACAGCGAAGACCCTTGCCTATACACTCGGCATCGAGCTCGTTGCTATCTCTACACTTGAACTGATGGCAGCTTCGACCGGTCATACGGGACGCGTCGCAGCAATTCAAGATGCGCGGCGTGGAGCAGGGTTTGTTGGAGTATACGACGCCGGGAAACGAATCAGTGAAGAGCAGCATGTTGAGATTGCGTCTTTTGTAAAGACGTTACCGTCAGATACGCTCGTCACAGGAGACGTCGAGGCGTTCGAAGAGATTCTTCAGCCTTTCGAAAAGGCGGCTCCTGCTTTCCGGACGCCGCGTGCCGGCGTACTCGCTTTACTCGGTGCAACACATCAGACGGTCGAAGCGCATGCGTTTGAGCCACGATACCTGCGTCTGGCTGAAGCAGAAGCGAAATGGATCGAGGCACAACGTCATGAGTAAGGGCATTCGTCGCATGACCGTACACGATGCTGCAGGTGTTCATGCGGTCGAACTCGAATCGTTTGCGACACCGTGGACGCTAGATGCCTTCGAAGCGGAAATGACGCAAAATCCGAACGCTTATTATGTCGTTGCCGATCAAGACGGAATTGTCGGATTTGCTGGTCTGTGGCACATCGCGGATGAAGGACATATTACGAATATTGCCGTCAAGCAGTCTCATCGCGGAAAAGGGCTCGGGGAAGACTTGCTAACGGCATTGATCGCCGTCGGTCGTGCGCTTGGTTTGCGGGCAATGACACTCGAAGTACGTGTCTCGAACACACCAGCGCGGACTTTATATGAAAAGCTCGGATTCCAGTATGTCGGTGTCCGAAAGCGATATTATCAAGATAACAATGAAGATGCTGCCATCTACTGGCTGGAACTGGAGGGAGAAGACCTATGACACAACCATTGATTCTAGCAATCGAATCGAGTTGTGACGAAACGGCGGCTGCCGTCGTCCGCGGAGGAATCGACATCTTATCGAACGTCGTCTCGTCTCAAATCGAAAGTCATAAACGATTCGGTGGCGTCGTGCCTGAAGTGGCATCACGGCATCACGTTGAACGGATCACATACGTCATCGATGACGCCTTGACGGAAGCGAACGTCACGATCGACGATATCGATGCGATCGCTGTTACGGAAGGACCTGGACTTGTCGGAGCACTACTCGTTGGCGTCAGCGCAGCGAAGGCACTCGCCTTTGCGCATGATAAACCATTGATTGGTGTTCATCATATCGCAGGTCATATCTATGCAAATCGTCTCGTGCAAGAGCTTGAGTTCCCGCTAGTCTGTTTGATTGCATCAGGTGGACATACGGAACTGATTTACATGCCGGAAGACGGCGTATATGAAGTCATTGGTGAAACACGGGATGATGCCGCTGGGGAAGCATATGATAAAGTTGCTCGAACGTTGAAGTTACCGTATCCAGGTGGTCCACGAATCGATCAATTGGCACAGACCGGTCAGGATACGTTTCATTTTCCGCGTGTCTGGCTCGAGAAGGATTCGTATGACTTTAGCTTCAGCGGTTTGAAGTCAGCAGTCATCAATGCCGTGCATAACGCCGAACAACGGGGAGAAACGATTATCCCGGAAGATTTAGCCGCGAGTTTCCAAGCGAGCGTCGTCGAGGTACTCGTGACGAAGGCGGTCCGTGCCGTGAAGGATAAAGGGGGACGTCAACTGTTGCTTGCTGGTGGCGTCGCTGCCAACAAAGGATTACGTCAAGGTCTCGAAGCAGCGTGTGCGAAGGAAGGAATCGATCTCGTCATTCCGCCGATGCACCTGTGTGGAGACAATGCGGCGATGATTGGAGCAGCTGCGATTCATCCATATCGCGCGTTACGCCATTCGACACTTGCCATGAACGCAGAACCTGGGCTAGATTTAAAGTAAGGAATCCGAACAACTTGGGGGAAATGGAATGAAAAAAGTCATCATCGCATTGTTAGCGGTACTGGTCATCGTCGCGATCGGACTTCAGATCCGAGAAATCGTCAACGCATACCAAGTCGCCTATAAGGAAGAACTCGTACCCGATAAGAAAGCGGTCGAGACGAATACGAAACAACGTCCACTTTATGAAATCGGACGAGCAGAAGGGGAAAAGACCCGGATTCAAAAGTTATATGCTTTTGATCAGACAGTCAATGGTAAGCTCACTAACGTCGTCATCGTCGATCGGAAGTATGGTTTAACGAACAAGGCGAGTGATGATTATTTCACGATTGCTCCCGGAACACCGGTGACAGATCAAGAGAAGAAGTCATTTGAACCGATGATTCAAAAGATGGATGCGGAACAGGTCCAAGCAGAAGTAATCTCGAAGCATGAGGTGACGGCTGTTGAGAACAATAAAAAACGGACTGTGACGTTATTTAAGGTCTTCTATAAAGATACGGATCAAAACGAATACCTCTTCTTTATTGAAAAAGAGGGCGGGCTGAAACTCGATTTATTCAAGAAGGGCTACTCACGTCTTTCGAATTACTAAATCCATGAAAACAGCGGATTCCTAAACAGGAGTCCGCTGTTGTTCGTTCATTGCCATTCAGTGATACCCGTCAAGTCATCATAGATACGATCGGGATCGAGATTCAATTCCTCAACCGGAAGTCCATTTCGATTGATCCATGCCGTTTTGAAGCCGAAACTCTTTGCCCCGGTGATGTCCCAACCGTTCGAGGACATGAAAAGGATCTCCTCGCGTTTTAGACCGAGTGTATTTAACGCATGCATATAAGAAGCAGGTGCTGGTTTATATTGTTTAATGTCATCGACACTGACGAGATGTTCGAACCGATCGGCTAAGCCTGACTGTTCGATCAGCGGATCGAGCATATCATGGGAACCATTCGAGAAGACGACCAGACGCTTATCCGCCATCGTCTCGAGAACGGAGCTGACTTCAGGATACACATCAAGCGTCAGGTACGTCTCCATTAAGGTCGTGATTTGTTCCTCGGTCACATGGAGCTTCAGTTCGAGTAACGTATAGCGGAGGGCATCTTGTGTCACTTGGCTGAACGGCACGTATTGCCCGTTCAATTGCCGGAGGAAAGAGTACTCCAGTTGTTTCGCCCGCCAGCGTTTGCTGATCGCTTCTCCGTGATCCGGATACAGCGCTTCGGCTTGTTCTTTGACGGAATGGACATCGAATAATGTACCGTAGACGTCAAAGACGAGTGCTTGAATCGTCATAAAACATTCATCTCACTTTCATAGAGTCTGCTTTAACGATTCCCTTACAGTACGGATTCAAACGACACTCAAGCATGAACCTGTTGTAAAAAGCGATGAAACGTTTGCGCGAACGCACGACAAGCGGCTTGTTTCTCCGGGGTATTCGGATCAAACTCAATTTTCAAGCCATCGGTGACGATTGTCGCACCGGCTTCTTTTAACGCTCCTTCGATCAAATCAACGGCTGCGCAGTACTTCGGATAATCAAGATCCCCCGAACCAAAAGCAGCCGCCGGTATCCCGTCTAAGGATTGTTCGCGGAGTTCCTCAACGAAGTCTTCTGCTTCATACGGTAAATCACCGTCTCCCCACGTATATGAGCCGAGTAAAAGACCATCAAAACGTGATAAGTCCTCCCCGACGAATTGATCCAGTTCCGTGATCGTCACTTTGACATCGTGTTGCTCGAGTTCATGTTGAATGAGCGAGACGATATCTTCCGTATTCCCGGACATGCTGACGAATCCAATCGCGATATGCATGCATCTTCCTCCTTTCACTGTACTTCTCTACTTTAATTGATAATGATTATCAATGTCAAAGGACATATAAAAAAGCACCTTCCGAAGAAGATGCTTTTCTATACATTAGTCTTGTAGTTCGGCCCATTCCTCAATGGAACGAATGACCGGTTCGAGTTGGCGCCCTTTGTCGGTCAAACTGTATTGAATCTTAATCGGACGATCGGGAATGACAGTCCGGATGACGATGCCTTCCGCTTCGAGCTCCTTCATACGTTCCGTGAGCATACGACCTGATAATTCGGGAATGGCATCTTGAATCTCATTGAAACGACATGTCTTCGTCAACAAGTGGCGTAAGATCAGACCTGTCCATTTCTTACCTAAGATTTCAAAGGCATGTTCGACTTTGGGACAAAGAGCCGGTTGGATTGCGACTTCTTCCATCAGCACTCATCCTTTCTATAGTTGTAGTATACCCGCTTCTGCTAAAAAAATCGAATCATTTTACTTAATGTAACAAAAAGAACTAAAACAAATCTATTTACTTTTAGTAAGTGATAGGATATAGTCTGTTTATCGAGTTACTTAAAGTAACTAAAATACATTAGGTAAAAGGAGAAGAGAGAAATGATGGATACAGGACTTTTAATCATTCGTTTAATCATTGGCTTAACGTTTGCTGCACACGGGACACAAAAATTATTTGGTTGGTTCGGCGGACACGGAATCGCTGGAACAGGCGGTTGGTTCGAATCAATCGGCATGAAGCCAGGGAAGGCACTCGCGATTACAGCAGGTCTTGCTGAATTGATCGGCGGCTTGTTGTTTGCAGGAGGTGTGTTCCTCTGGATCGCAGCACTCCTCATCGTCGGATCGATGCTTGTCGCAATCGTTAAAGTACATGGTGCGAATGGTTACTGGGTGACTCAGAACGGGTACGAATACAACATGGCATTGATCGTCATCGCGCTTGGTGTAGCGATGATCGGTGCTGGAGACTACTCACTCGCTGCACTCATCGGGTGAAGAAAAAGGTGGGTCATTCATGAAGTTTGAGGCATCAACGCTTAGCGCAAAAGACAATTATAAATTACTGATCGGAAGCATCATTCCGCGTCCAATCGCCTTCGTGACAACGCAAGGAGAAGACGGGACGGTCAACGCCGCACCGTTTTCCTTCTTTACGGTCGCTTCAAGCAGTCCGCCGCAACTGGTGATCGCCGTACAACGGACGGATCAGGGGCAGAAGGATACGGCACGTAACATCTTAGCGAAACAAAGTTATGTCATCCATATCGTCAGCGAAGAGATCGTCGACGCAGTCAATGAGACAGCAGCGCCACTTGCTTACGGTGAAAGTGAGCTTAAGCGGACGGATTTAACACTCGTCGATAGTGACGCAATCGAAGTACCGGGAATCGCGGAAGCGAAAATTCGCTTCGAGATGCGCTTGACGCAACACGTCGAGCTAGAAGGTGCCGATCTTTTGATTGGGGAAGTACTGCGCTATCACGTCGCGGATGAACTCGTCGAGTCGTTCCGGATTGACGCGGCAGGTCTGAAGGCTGTCGCTCGTTTAGCAGGAAATGATTATGCGACGATCGGGAAGACGTTTACGATTGCTCGACCGACAAAATGATGGAAGTGTGAATGCCTGATTCATCGTCCGATCCATTCTGACGACGAACGTTTCGATTCAAACAAAAGGAGTGGAGATTCCGGTAGCTAGACCGGTCTCTCCACTCCTTTTTCTTATATCGCACCTCTAATGAGTTAATTAAACTTCAAGGTTGCGGATCAATTTCGTTTGAAGAGGCTTCAAGACCATGACGTTTACTGTACTGATAGCCATCAAGTAAATAGAACACGATGGCCAGCGCCCAGATTCCGACGCAGCTGATCAAGAAAGCGATGAGCGGTGAGACCCTACCATAATACGATAGGATCAACGGATCATTGAGCTCGACGAATAGCTGTGTCGTCAGAAGCGTACAACAGAGTCCCGAGAGTAGACTGACGAGAAGACCACTCCATGTCTGGATGACGAGACCGATCATACATGAGATGAGGATGAACAATAAGTAAACGGCATTAAAGGCATCCGGTCGGATAAAGACGGATACATAATCGGCATACAACGGCACGAAATAGAGAACACCGGATAGTAATCCTAAGATGAGGTTAATGAAAAAACTTTTCGTCCGCATCAGTGTTGATTCTCCCATCGTTCCATCAATTCCAGTAGATCAACGTCGATTTGATCACGTTCTGCTGAAAGAGCTGTCGCTTTCGGAATGTCATTAAAGACTTCTGGTTCACAGAGTAATTGTTCGATTTCCGCTGAACGTTGTTCAAGCCGCTCGATATCTTGTTCGAGTTGTTCGATTTGCTGGCGGCGCTTGCGCTCTTCTTTCTGTGCTTCCTTGTCGATT
The DNA here is from genome assembly GCF_964277885.1 of uncultured Exiguobacterium sp. Taxonomy (NCBI): domain Bacteria; kingdom Bacillati; phylum Bacillota; class Bacilli; order Caryophanales; genus Exiguobacterium; species uncultured Exiguobacterium sp. The sequence continues at coordinate 7,932 of NZ_CAXYJR010000005.1, forward strand.
GTCTTCGAAGCCGTGACTTTTGCTGCTTTTGCTTCCTCGGCTTCAAGACGAGCGATCTCTTCTTGCTCGGCTTTCTTCTCCATGTAATATGAATAATCGCCGAGGTATTCTGCCACACCCGTTTCACTCATCTCGATGACACGAGTCGCGATTCGATCGATGAAGTAACGGTCGTGAGAAACGAATAACAACGTCCCTTCATAGTCAACGAGCGCGTTCTCAAGGACCATCTTCGAATCCAGATCCAAGTGGTTCGTCGGCTCATCGAGGACGAGGACGTTCGTTTTCCGGAGTTTCAGTTTCGCAAGTGCGAGACGTCCGCGTTCGCCACCGGATAGCTCATGGACGATCTTAAAGACATCATCGCCACTAAATAGAAATTGCCCGAGGACGGAACGGACTTCTTGTTCGCGCATCAGTGGCCATTCGTTCCAAATCTCATCGATGACACGATTCCGGTCATTGAGTTCCGCCTGCTCTTGATCGTAATACCCGATCGAGACGCCGGTTCCGAAACGGAAATCACCGAAGAGGGGACGTAAGCGGCCGACGAGGACTTTTAAGAGCGTTGACTTTCCGATTCCATTCGGTCCGACGAGTGCCAGTGATTCGCCGCGTTGCAAGCGGAACGTGATGTCTTTTGAGACAGCTTCTTCGTAACCGATCGCCAATTGATTGACTTGAAGAACGTCATTCCCACTCTGTTTTTCGATCGGGAAGGACAGGACCGTACTGCGTTCATCTCCATCTGGCCGATCGAGCCGGTCGACCTTCTCGAGTCGTTTTCGGACACTTTGTGCACGTTTCGTCGTCGTCGCCCGGGCGATGTTGCGTTGAATGAAGTCCTGCATCTTCGCGATCTCTTCTTGCTGCTGTTCGAACTGCTTCATTTCCTGATCGTACAAGGCCGCTTTTTGCTCCAAGTACTTTGTATAGTTCCCAGTGAACTTACGACAGACATTGCGAGAGAGCTCATAGACGACATTGACGACTTGGTCGAGGAAGTACCGGTCGTGCGAGACGATCAGGACGGCACCACGATAACCACCGAGGTAACTTTCGAGCCAAGCGAGTGTATCGATATCGAGGTGGTTCGTTGGCTCATCAAGAATAAGAAGCTCTGGTGCTTGCAGGAGCATCTTCGCTAAGGCGAGACGTGTCCGTTGACCACCGGATAACGTCTGGATCCGGCGCGAGTAATCGTCCGGATAAAAGCGCATGCCATGCAGGACAGAGCGGATATTCGCTTCAAACTGATAACCACCGGCTTCTGAGAAGTCGTGTTGTGCTTGGTCATATGTCTTCAAGAGACGATCGTAAGCGACCGGGTCGTTCAAGATATGATCCATGCCCATCTCGATTTCCATCCGGCGCAGTGTCCGTTCTTGTTCCTGTAAATGTTCGAAGACAGTCAGCATCTCGTTCCAGATCGTCTCATTCGATTCGAGACCACTGTCTTGTGCGAGATAACCGATTTTGACATCCTTGCCTTTCATGATGTCACCCGAGTCATGACTGAGTTCGCCAGCAATGATTTTGAGCAAAGTCGATTTACCGGCACCATTTCGTCCGACGAGCGCAATCCGGTCCCGCTCTTGTACTTCCAATTTGATATTTTCTAAAATCGGCTCGACGCCGAATGATTTCGAGAGTTGGTTGACTTGTAAGAGTATCATTTCCATCCATCCTTCCACCCTTTAGTCTATCACGAACAAAAGCGCGAGGTCCTGCGGAATATATTATTTGTGACTATATGTGAAGTGGTTTACAATCAAGAAGAGTAGAAAGCTTTTTGCAAAGATTTGGGTGCCACGATGGATGTGGCCGAAGGGGGAACTGCAGGATGAATGGACCAGACACAAAAATTCCACAAGCGACAGCAAAACGGTTGCCGCTATATTATCGCTTCATCCAAAGTTTATACAATTCAGGCAAGCTCCGCGTCTCTTCTGCTGAGTTAAGCGAGGCGGTGAAGGTTGATTCAGCAACGATTCGTCGCGATTTTTCCTACTTTGGGGCATTAGGGAAGAAGGGATATGGATATAACGTTCAACATCTGTTAACGTTTTTCCGCAAAACCTTGAATCAAGATGAGGTGACGAATGTTGCCTTAATTGGGGTCGGTCATCTCGGAACAGCGTTTGCAAATTATAACTTTTTAAAGAATAATAGTACTCGGATAGTCGTTGCGTTTGATGCGGACGAAGAGAAGGTCGGAACAACGACGCATGACGTTCCAATCTATCATGTTTCGGACATGAAAGAACAAATCGAAGCGAATCAGGTCGATGTCGCCATCTTGACGGTTCCATCCCAGTTCGCACAGTCAGTAGCGGATGAGTTAGTCGAGTATGGTGTGACAGGCATCCTGAACTTTACGCCTGCGCGGTTGAACGTGCCAGCGAGCGTCCGGGTCCATCACATCGATTTATCGATCGAGTTGCAGTCGTTAGTTTATTTCATGAAGCATTATTCGCAATCAGCTGAAGGAGTGAAATCATAATGGAAAACCTTATCCCGCTCACGCTAGGTATCGGACCTGCGAGTATCGGATTAATCGCTGTCGTCGCGTTGATCATCTTCGGACCGAAGAAGTTACCGGAATTCGGTCGTGCTGCCGGTCAGACATTGAAAGAGTTCAAAAATGCTACGAACGGCATCATGGACGACGATAAAAAGGACGAACCGAAAGAGAAGTGATTGAATCATGACGGTTGATCAAGAACAAAGCATGACGTCGCACCTGGACGAACTGCGTAAGCGGATCGTCTGGTCGCTCCTCATCGTCGTCGTCCTGTTCGCTGTCGCATTTCCGCTCGTCCGACCGCTCGTCCGTTTTTTACAAGCGGACTTAAAAGAGCTCGGTATCGGATTAAATGCCTTCAACGTCGCCGATCCTTTAATGTTGTATTTGAATCTTGCGTTCATTATCGCGCTGATTTTAGCGTCACCGTTCTGGATGTATCAGCTGTGGGCATTCGTCCGACCAGGGCTTTATGAAAAGGAACAAAAAGCAACACTGACGTATATTCCAGTCATCTTCTTTCTATTTTTGGCTGGTGTAGCCTTCTCGTATTTCTGGTTGCTTCCCTTCTTGCTCGAAGTCTCAACGGATCTCGGGAAAGAATTGGGGATCGAGCAAGTCATCGGAGTCGAAAACTATTTCAGTTTCCTCATCCGGTTGACGATGCCGTTCGGTCTTCTCTTCCAATTGCCGGTCGTGACGATGTTCCTGACACGTCTTGGTCTTGTGACGCCATATTTCATGCGAAAGAATCGGAAATATGCGTATTTCGCGTTGTTCGTCGTTGCGGCATTGATCGCACCACCAGACGTGACGTCACACTTGATGATCTCGGTGCCATTGTTCGTTCTCTATGAAATCAGTATCTTAATTTCTGCGCGAACGTACAAAAAGGTCTTGATCCTCGAGCAACAGGCAGAGCTTGAACGACAGGCGGATTTGATGCGTGAATTGAATAAATGAATCGTGAATTCCTTCCAGCCATTTCGGGAGGAATTCTTTTTTATGAAAGCGTTACGTTTATATTGATAAAGCAGTTAGCGATGCGTATACTAAAGATAATTCATGGGGGCTTAGCTCAGCTGGGAGAGCGTTTGGCTGGCAGCCAAAAGGTCGTCGGTTCGATCCCGATAGTCTCCACCAAATTCGTATATTTCAAACTCTTGAGAATTCAAGAGTTTTTTTGTTGTTCTCAAAATATGGAGATGTAATATAATGTGGCAATAAAAACAAATAATTATATAAAACAGACAGAACTGAATTGTTTATTTCCATCTATTTCATTAAACTAAATATACAGAATTTTCGTTTAAATGTTTTGTTGGTAACATCATTATAGTTTTTTAGAAAAGGGGAAAAGAAGCATGAAGAAGGAAATCGCACTCTTGGCAGCTGTCTTGATGACATCTTCCAACTTGGTCAGCGCTCAAGGAGCACTGTCCTCGCAAGACAAGTCAAGTGGTCAAAAGCCGCACGCCCTCTCACTTAAGAAAACAGGGCAGGAGAAGGTGTATAAGCAGTCTGACAAGGTCCGCGTCGTCATCGAGATGGAGCAAAAGCCAGCGATTCAAATCGCACAGGCGCAAAATAAGCGGTATAGCACATTGAGCAATGCCGAAAAAGAATCCATTAAGGAACGTCTCGTCACTGTTCAGAAATCAGTCAAGTCTGCTATCGCGAAACAAGCGATTCCGGTGACATATAAAGAAAGCTTTACGACAGTTTTGAACGGTTTTAGTGGAGAAGTAAAGTTCGGGGATATTCAAGATATTAAGAAGTTAGATGGGGTCAAGGATGTACATATCGCGCACGAATACGCACGACCAAAAGCTGATAAAGGCGCTAAGCCGGATATGTTATATAGCAAGGACATGGTCAATGCGAAAGAGACATGGCAGGATTACGGTTTCAAAGGGGAAGGAACGATCGTAGCGGTCATTGACACGGGAATTGACCCGTCGCATAAAGACATGGTTTTGAGCCCGGAAACGAAGGTGGATTTAACAGCTTCTAAAGTTGAGAGTGCCAAAGAAACAAAAGGCTTAAAAGGAAAGTATTTCACAGAAAAAGTCCCATACGGCTATAACTATGCCGATCACGATAGTGAAATCCGTGATTTAGGCGCAGGCGCATCGATGCACGGAATGCACGTTGCGGGTACGGTCGGTGCCAATGGAGACGAAGCAAATGGCGGGATCAAAGGTGTCGCGCCAGAAACACAGCTGCTTGCCATGAAGGTATTCGGAAATGATCCAGGCATGCCATCGACATTCAGTGATATTTACATCAAAGCGATCGATGATGCGATCGCACTCGGAGCCGATGTCATCAACATGAGTCTCGGTTCAACAGCATCGTTCGTCAACGCGGATGACCCAGAGCAACGGGCGATCGTCAACGCGATGAACAACGGCATCTTATGTGCGATCTCTGCTGGAAACTCGGCATTCACAGGACATGGTGCAGGCAATCCGTATACAGCGAATCCTGACATTGGAGTCGTAGGATCTCCAGGGTTGATCAGCCAAGCGCTACAAGTTGCTTCTTTAGAGAATACGAAATTGACGCTTGAAGGTATGGCGCTAACGATTGACGGACAGGATGCTGGGTATTTGGCATACCAAAAACAGGACTCGCCGAATCCGATTAAGGTATTCAATAAGGAAAAGCAAGACGTCATTTATGTCGGCGATGGTCAAGCATCGAACTATCAAGGAAAGGATGTCAAAGGAAAAGTTGTCTTTGTTGTGCGTAACGGTAGTTTCAATTACGGCATGATTCAAGCAGAAGCTGAGAAACAAGGAGCAGCCGGTGTCATCGTTCGTGGACGAGTCGATCATGGGGATTATGTCAGCATGGCACTCAACAATCCGACGATTCCGATGGTGACGCTCAGCATCGCTGACGGGAATGACCTCGAAGAAAAAGCGAAAGCAGGAAAAGCAATTGCTGTGACGTTCGATGGAAAAGCGGTCTCAGCAGATAACCCAGTAGCGGGCGAGATGTCTGATTTCACATCATGGGGTGTTACACCAAACCTTGACTTCAAACCAGAAATCACAGCACCGGGTGGAAAAATCTACTCGACGCTCAATGATAACGAATATGGCGTCATGAGTGGAACATCGATGGCAGCACCACACGTCGCTGGAGGAACAGCACTCGTCATGCAACGGATTGCGAAGGACTTCAAAGTCGACGGTGCGACACGCGTTAAACTCGCGAAGAACATCCTCATGAACACGTCACGTCCACAGCTTGATAAAGGGCAGTATAATGCTGAAGCGAAAACTGGTAGCTTCTATTCACCACGTCGTGAAGGTGCTGGTCTGATGGATCTACGTGCTGCGATGAAAACACCAGTCGTCGTTACGGAAACGAAATCAGGTGAAGGAAAAGCTGCACTCAAAGAGGTCGGCGAGAAATTCACGTTCACACTCGATTTGAAAAACTACAGTAGCGAAAAAGTGACGTATCAATTAGCTGGTACGGTTCAATCGGATCTCGGTGCAGAAGGGACGAACTTCCTGGAAGCCAACAATATTTATAAGAAAAACTCAGTGGATGCGGTCGATCCGAATAAAGGAACGTTCCCGATTGCATTCGCAGTCGGTTCGAAGAAAGCAAGCACTGTCTCCATTAATCCGAAGAGCTCAACGAAAGTAAGTGTATCGGTCGACTTAAAAGATACCGTTGATTGGGCAAATGGTCTTCCGCTTGAGCAAGTCTTTGAAAATGGCTACTTCGTTGAAGGTTTCGTTCGTTTAATCGATACGAAGAGCAAAAACCCGGAATTGACAGTACCATACGTCGGATTCAAAGGAAAGTGGGATCAGGCACCGATCGTCGATGCACCGCGTTATGACGAAGAGAAGACGTTCTACGGATTAACTGGGTTAGCGACAGAAGTAAAAGATGATTTCGAGTTCCTCGGAACGAACACGGCGGGAAAAGTCGTTGAAAACAAGGTTGCGTTCTCACCGAACAATGATGGTAGCGTGGATGAAGCGTTCCCAGTCCTCTCGTTCCTTCGTAATGCACGAAAAGTCGAGTATTCGATTCTTGACCGGAATAAAGCAACACTCCGTAAATTAGATCTACAAACAGACGTTGTGAAGAACTATTATGATAGTGGTGAGGGAGATAAATTCACACCCGTCATAAGTGCGGCTTGGGATGGAACAGTCAATGGAAAACCAGTCAAAGACGGTCTTTACTATTACCAAGTCAAATCAGTCATCGATTATCCGAATGCGAAGTGGCAGTCGAATCTCTTCCCCGTCTATATTGACACGAAAAAACCAGCAGCAACGGTTCAATGGGATACTGCAAAAGAAACACTTTCATGGACAGCAGGCGATCAAGGAACAGGTGTAGCGTCGTATGACATTCTCGTCGATGGAACAAGTGTCCTCAAACAGCCGCTAGCACCGACAGAAAAAGCATATGAACTAAAAGGTCTCTCGAAGTCTGCGAAGATTGATTTCGTCGTGAAGGACTATGCAGGAAATACAGTGACGAAATCGGTGAACACGACAGGAATCGATAAAGCGGTACCGACCGTCCAAATCGATACACCGGTCGCACTCGGTCTTTCGACATCTAAAGTGATTACTATCGCAGGTCACGTATCAGATGAGTCAGGGATCAAATCATTCAAGATTAACGGAAAGGCGGTCCAACTGCGTTTTGATGCAGCCAAACAGCAGTATGTGTTCAGCCATGATGTAACCTATACGAAAGATGGCGTCAAATCGTTTAAGGTCGAAGCCTATGATGGAAAAGGAAATCGCTTAGTATTTAGTCGTCAAGTCATTCTAGATTCGACATTGCCAACTTTAAAAGTGACAGCACCAAAAACAGTATCAGCAAAAACAAAGACAGCGTCTCTTAAAATCGTTCTCCAAGATAACTATGATGAGATTCGATTTGATATGAATGATAATGCGGTGTACCGCCATACATTCAAGGAACCATATCAAATGAGAGCCTTCAAGAAGACGATCACGAAAACAGTGACACTCAAGAAGGGGAAAAATACGTACAACTTGAAACTGAAGGACCTTGGTGGACACGTTGTCACGAAAAAAGTCGTCATCACGAAAAAATAAGTCAACGATGAATAAGCCAGACGGGCATCCGTCTGGCTTTCGTTGCGTATTCAGGCGCTTGGAGTGGTTTATCGTCTAGATGGAGGGGGAATTTTAAGAGCAGAAACAATTAGAGGGGGAACAACCATGAATCCATTTACGACCTTAATCGCCTTCATCGTAGGGTGTCTCGTCTTATATCTTGGTATCCGTGATCGAAACGGCTGGCTGATCGGTGTCGCGATGATACCGCTCGCGATTGTCGCCTATAGCGTCATTTACCTCATCATTCAAGTCAGTGCGTAGTCTAGTCTTCATGAAAGATGTCTTACCCTAAGCGGTGGGACGTCTTTTTTTTCAAAAATCGTACTACAGATGAAACCGATGCAGTAAAATGTAAGTATATGACAGTATAGAGAGGTGGGAGATCATGCAACACGTACATACACAAACGGAAGCTTTAGCAACGCTGTACGAAGAGATGCATCAAAAGACGAAGACCGGTATGTGGGTCATGCTTGCGGTATTCTTAGCACTGAGTAACACACTCGAGAAGCCGGTCTACGCGATGATCGTCCCGTTATTGTATTTTGGCTATGACATGTTGCTACAACGGAAACGGTTCGCGCTTGTCGCGAAATATACATCAGAGGCTTCAGCAAGACGTCTCTATCAGGTACATGTGCTGATCGGCATCTTACAGTACGGAGCACTCGCCGGTCTAATCGTCTGGGCGGCTGATCGACCAAACACGTCTTTCTTGATCGGTCTCGTTATCGTCGTCATTCCGTTCTACTGGCTCTGTCGAAAAACGTTAGAGTTCATCTCACGAAAGATTGATCCAACGTATATCACGGAAAAAGAAATTCACAAAGCGCGCTAAAGGAGAAGAGGCTATGCAAACGGCTCGAGAAGAACGTCTACAAAAACTTGCCCTCGCGTACCGGGACGTCGAATGGCTCGGTACACGTTGGTATTGGAACATGTTTCTATTCATAACAGTCGGTATCTTGATTGAATGGAAGGATCTCCCGATGCTGATTTTGGCAATTCCAGCCGTTTTTCTCGCCTCCGATTTTCGTTATCAACTAAAAAAACGAAAAATTTTAGAAGACTATCTCTCAAACGCACAAATTCGCCGGCAATTTCTACTCCGTATCGGTAGTCATGTTCTGCTGTACGCCGTCTTGACGATCGTCATCATCCAGACGATCGAGGGGCCGTTCTGGATGATGTTAGTAGCGATTTTTGCCATCTTGACGCCGCTTTATTTCATCATCGAATGGATCATCCGACGTGACGGAGCGCGCGATCCAGATTATATCAGTGACGTTGAGGTAGCCCGCTTCGTCAGACAGAAAGGAACATCGAAATGGAACACCTATTCGAGCGACAAGCACGTCTGAATTTAATGAAACGTCCGGTGCGTGTCGTCGCCTATTACTTTTTAATCCCTGTATTGATTTGTGCGGTGCCTGCCTGGTTTATGCCGGCAAGTTCATCCGTCTTTCTCCCAGTCATGTTCTTTTTTCTCTGTGCGACGGCAGTCGCACGGGAAATCGTACGGCTACGACTCATGAAGTCGTATTTAACACCAGCTATCTATCAACAGACTGTTCAAAAGGTAGCCCGCCTGACAATCATCGGTTATGTCGTGGCATGGCTGATCGCCGTCGTCATGCTGTCAATTCCAAGTGCCCCTGGGTATTTATTCGTTGTCTTCCTCTTTTGGATTGTTGGAGTCAGTCTTGGGGTCACTCGGCTGAACCGATTAGCCAAACAAATCGATCCAGCGTACGTCTCGATGGGGGAAATCGAACGTGCGTGGTGGAAACGATAAAATCAAAAAATCCGCATCCATCAGTGTCTTTCACTGATGGATGCGGATTTTTGATTATTTTTTTAACAGCAGATAGATGAAGTACGGTGCTCCGATCAAGGCGACGACGATTCCAGCCGGTACCCCGTCCGGTCCCGCGATGTTGCGTCCAATCGTATCAGCGAACGCGAGCAACCAGCCGCCGAGCAGGAGAGCGATTGGCAGAAAGAACTGATGCCGTGGTCCAACAAGCGCGCGGGCAATATGTGGCGCCATCAGACCGATGAAGGAAATCCCACCGGTGACTGAGACGGCAGCAGCAGCGAGCGCGACGGCTGTCAGCAAGAGTTGGATCCGTTCCTTTTCAATCGCGACGCCAACACCGATCGCGACCGGTTCATTCAAGGCAAGCAGATTGAGCTTATTCGCTTTATAGAACGTGAGCGGAATCAAGACGAGTAACCACGGTAACAGCGAGTAGACGAAGATCCAGTCCGTCCCCCAAATGTTACCGGCGAGCCATTTGGCGATGAAGTCGACCTTTTCACGACGCGTCGATGAAATCAGGATGACCATGATTCCAGACAGTGCCATTGAGAAGCCAACACCGGTTAAGATCAAGCGGATCGGTTGGAGTCCTTGGACGCGGTCGTACGAGAACAGGTAGATCGCTGTCGCGGTTACGAGTGCACCGAGGAAAGCGGCAATCGGTAGCAGATAGATGAACGACCCGACATCGGTCGGGAAGTACAGGAAGAACAAAGCGACGGCGACGCCAGCTCCGGTATTGATGCCGATAATACCAGGATCGGCGAGTTCATTGCGAGTGATGCCTTGTAAAATCGCTCCCGATAAGGCGAGCGCCATTCCTGCCATGACAGTGATGAGCAGTCGCGGCAAGCGGAGCGAATAGAGGACGAATTCCTCTTTGAACGATCCATTTCCAAGTAATGTCGGCAGTAAACGATCATACGAGAGAGAAGCAGGTCCGAGACCGATGCTGACGACGAGTGTTGCGATCAATAGTGCCAGTAACGTCCAAAATGTCAGTTGCTGGCGACGGCGTAAACGAGATTCCATCATGAGAAAGCACGCCCTCCTTTCCGAACGATCAAGAGGAAGAACGGTAGCCCGAGCATCGAGACGATCGCGATGACTGGCGTTTCATAGGGTGCATATAGTGTCCGTCCGATCGTATCGGCAAGCAACATGAATGTTGCACCAAAGATCGCAGTCATCGGCAGGATGAACCGATAGTCCGTCCCGACGATTGCGCGGACGATATGTGGAATCATCAGCCCGATGAACGCCATGTTACCGACGAGGGCAACGGCAGCACCGGCAAGCAGGATGACGACGATATAAAGCACCGCCTTGATCCGCTGGATGTTCTGCCCGAGTCCAAGTGCGACTTCTTCTGATAGACTAAGAATCGTCAACTGTCGTGAGAAGATGAATGCGATCACGATTCCAATTGCGATGACTGGTGCGATGACTTGCAGTTGCCCCCAGGTCGAGCCGACGAGTCCACCAGACGTCCATTGAGAGACATCTTGGGCGATCTTGAAGTAGATCCCGATGCCTTCCGCAATCGCGTACAGAAAAGCAGAGATCGCGGAACCAGCAAGGACGATCCGGAGCGGTGAGAAGCCGCCCTTTTTCGAAGCACCGATTCCGAAGACAAGTGCTGCCCCAAGTGCTGCGCCAATAAAACACGCGATCATGATCCCAAAGTAATCAATCTTCGGGAACAAGACGATGACGAGCGCAAGTGCCGCATTCGCACCTGCCGTCAGACCAAGCAGACCAGGATCGGCGAGGGGATTGCGTGTCATGGCCTGCATGATGGCACCTGAGACACCAAGTGCCGCACCGACGAGGATCGCTGCCAGTTCCCGTGGCAAGCGGATTTCCTGAACGATTTTTGCTTTTTCATTCAACGGTCCGAACGTCAAGGCGTTCCAGACTTCGCGGATCGTCGTATCGGCAGCGCCGAACGTCATCGCGATCCAGAACATCCCGAAAAAGAGGACAAGACCGAGTGTGATTTTTATGCCGAACGGAATTCGACCAGCTGACATGAATGTCGCCTCCATTTCTGATTCAGGGGATGAGCCGCAAAAAAAGGAAGGGATCCCGCAGGTTCCCTCCCTTATTCATTATGCACCAAGGAAACTTTTCTTGAAGAACTCGAGTTGACGTTCGAGTGTGATCGGATCGTTGAAGTAGAACTCCTTCGAATCGACTTCGAAGACACGATCGTTTTTGACGGCTGGAATGTTTTTGAACGTATCCGTTTTTGTAAACGAGTTGTCCGCTTCCGCACTCTTACTGAAGACGAGGTAGTCGCCTGCGTATTCAGGAAGGACTTCTGGTGACAACGCGTAGTATCCGTCTTTTAATGCCATCTTCGTGACTTTATCCGGCATTTTTAATTTCATTTCTTGATAAAGAATCTCTGTTCCACGACCCCAGTTGTTACCGAAGACGTAGAGTTGTTTATCGAAGCTTTCGATGACAGACACGGTAGCATCTTCACCGATTTTTGCTTTGATGTCTTTACCGGCAGCAGCAGCGCGTGTTTTGAAGTCTTTGACCCAGTCGCGTGCTTCTTGCTCTTTGTTGAGCAATTTACCGATTTCGATATGTTGCGTCAAGTAGTCGACTTTTCCGTATGTGTACGTGACTGTTGGAGCGATTTTTTTAATTTTATCGAGGTTTTTCGTTGTCGAGTAGCCGATGATCAAGTCGGGATCGAGTTCGATGATTTTTTCAACGTTCTCTTCCGAAACTTCCGTGACATCTTTAAGCTTGTCGAACTTCGGATTCGCTTTTGACCATGAATCGACACCAACGACAGGAACGTCGAGTGCCATGACGTTGCCAGCAAAACCAGCGAGGACAACGACACGTTTTGGATGAGCTGGAACTTTAATGTCACCGTTCTCCGATTTGTACGTGATCGTCTCGTTTTTCGAACCAGATGCTGCGTCGTCTTTTTTCTCCGTATTACCACACGCTGCGATGACGAGCGTGAGAATGAGTAGAACCGGTACAAGTAGTTTCTTCATGATTCAATCTCCCTTGATTAAGTTGTAAGTGATACACATCGGTTTATTCGTCCGCGGATCGCGTCCGATTTCAGCATCGATATGGAATACTTCTTGTAAAACATCTTTTGCGATGACTTCCTCACATGTTCCGGCTTTGACGACTTCACCATTTTTCATGGCGATGATGTAGTCAGCGAAGCGGGCTGCTTGATTCAAGTCATGCAGGACCATGACGATCGTTCGTCCTTCGGTCCGGTTGAGATGCTCGAGCAGTTCGAGCACCTCGAGTTGGTGGGCGAGATCAAGATAAGTCGTCGGTTCATCGAGGAAGATGATGTCTGTCTCTTGGGCGAGTGCCATCGCGATCCAGACCCGTTGACGTTGACCACCCGACAGCGCATCGACCGGACGATGTTTGAATGCCATCGTATCCGTTGCTTCGAGTGCCCAATCGATGATCTCGTAATCGTGTTTCGTCAAGCGTCCGAATCCTTTTTGATACGGGAAACGACCGTATGAGACGAGCTCTGCGACCGTCAAACCACTTGCGCTCTCCGGAGTTTGTGGCAGAATAGCCATCTTCCGAGCAAGCAGCTTCGTGCTTTCCTTTGCGATATCAAGACCATCGAGCAACGCACGCCCTGATTGATGAGGAATGATTCGTGTCATCGCTTTCAGCAAAGTCGATTTACCACATCCGTTCGCGCCGATGATCGTCGTAATCTGACGATCGGGAATTTGGACGGACAAGTCTTTAACGATGGGGCGATCACCGTAGCCGATATTGATTTCTTCTGTTGCTAGACGTACCATACGCGCCGACTCCTTCGTTGTTCTCTCCGTTTTCACTGATAATGATTATCACTATCGTCTCACTAACCATACCAGTCCTGTAAAAACGCTGTCAACATTTTTTCTTGTATTCAAGAGATGTTCACGTTATCATGAGGTAGTGAGAATGATAATCAATAACAATCAAGGATGAGGAGTGAGTGAGATGAGGGAACAGGAGTTGTTCGACGTAACGATCATCGGTGGAGGACCAGCAGGGTTATATTCGACGTTCTATAGTGGTCTTCGGGGCATGAAGACGAAATTGATCGAGTATCAAGCAGAACTCGGAGGAAAACTGCACGTCTATCCGGAAAAGATGATCTGGGACGTCGGTGGACAACCGCCGATCACTGGTGAAAAACTCATGGCTCAACTCGTCGAACAGGGACTGACGTTCCAACCGACCGTTCAATTGAATGAAAAGATCATCTCGATCGCAAAAGACGTCTTCGGAAACTTCGTCTTAGAAGCGGAATCAGGTCGGATCCATTATTCGAAGACGGTCATCGTCGCGGTCGGCGGCGGTATCCTCAATCCACAAAAATTAAAGGTCGAAGGCGCGGAACGTTTCGAAGTGTCGAACTTGAACTATACGGTCAAATCAATCGAGCGCTTTAAAGGAAAGACCGTCATCGTCTCAGGTGGTGGGAACTCGGCGATTGACTGGGCGAACGAACTTGAACCGGTCGCGAAACAGGTCTACGTCACGTATCGCCGGGATTGTTTCTCGGGACATGAGGCGCAAGTCGACCAGCTCGTCAAAAGCTCGGCGGTCTGCCTACTTAATACGACGATTCATAAATTGATCGCCAGTCCCGATCATCAACGGATCGCGTCGGTCGAGTTGATTGACTGTCAAACAGACGAGATCGTCGAGATTTCAATTGATGAAGTCATCATCAATCATGGGTATGAACAGGATGCGGCACTGCTTGATGCGTGTGATCTCGATATCGCACGGGTCGACGATTTCTACATCGCGGGGAATGCCGCGAGTGAATCGAGTGTCCCGGGATTATATGCAGCTGGAGATATCTTGTCGCATGACGGGAAGGTCCATTTGATCTCGGGTGCGTTCCAAGATGCGGCAAATGCCGTTAACCGGGCGAAACGCTTCATCGAGCCGGAAGCACCAAAAGTAGCGATGGTCTCGTCACACAATGAAGTCTTCAAAAAACGCAATCGTGCGTTGATTGAGGAACGCGTCAATCAACAATCTTGAATAATATGAAAACGTCCAAAATGCTTGGAAACAAGCGGATTTTGGACGTTTTTTCGTACAGAATTCAGTTTTGTACTATAACAGGTGGATTTGACAATGTACTGTATTTAGGACAAAATTCTACTTATGTTCCACTACATGTAGGATACAAGTAAGACGGATGTATAAGGAGGAAGCGTATGACAACTACGAAACGTAAGCCCATTGGCCTTGCCTGGCAGATTTTAATCGGCTTGATTCTCGGGATCACAGTCGGTGGTGTATTTTATGGGAATCCCCATGTCGCGGAGTGGCTTAAGCCAATCGGTGATATCTTTATCCGGATGATGAAAATGATCGTCGTCCCGATCGTCTTCACGACGATTGTCCTCGGTGTCTCATCGGTCGGTAGTCCGAAGAGTCTCGGACGTCTCGGCGTCAAAACACTAGGTTACTTCACGATCGTGACGATGATCGCCATCTTCACGGGGTTATTTGCAGCCAATCTGATTGAACCGGGTGCTGGCATTAATATGTCGACACTTGATAAAACGGATATCTCATCCTATGTCGCGACGGAAGAGACGACAAAAGACGAAGGACTCGTCGAAAAAATCGTCAATATCGTACCGACGAACATTCTCGATGCGATGGTCCGCGGTGATATGCTCGCTATTATTTTCTTCTCAGTCTTATTCGGACTCGGTGTCGGTTTTGCAGGAGAGAAGGGTCAACCGGTCATTCGTTTCTTCGAAGGTGTCGCAGCGGCGATGTTCAATCTCGTCAACATCGTTATGAAGTTCGCGCCAATCGGTGTCTTCGCCCTGATTGGTGTGACGGTTTCGACGTTCGGGATTGACTCGCTTGGTTCGTTATTCAAGCTCATCGCGACATTGTATGTCACAGCGCTTCTCTTCATGATCATCGTCTTCGGCGGCATCATGAAGTGGGTTGGTGTTCGTGTTTCGGACTTCGTCCGCGTCTTCAAGGATGAATTGCTCTTGACGTATTCGACAGCCTCTTCAGAAACAGTTCTTCCACGGATCATGGAAAAACTCGAGAAGATGGGCGTGCCGAAATCAATCGTCAGCTTTGTCGTACCGACGGGTTATTCGTTTAACCTTGACGGATCAGCACTTTATCAAGCACTCGCTGCCTTGTTCATCGCGCAGATGTACGATATTCCTCTATCGATTGGGACGCAAATCACACTCGTCTTCGTCTTGATGCTGACATCAAAAGGGATGGCTGCCGTTCCTGGCGTCTCCTTCGTCGTGTTACTCGCAACACTCGGTACGGTCGGTATCCCGGCAGAAGGACTTGCCTTCATCGCGGGGATTGACCGAATCATGGATATGATGCGCTCGGTCGTCAACGTTACAGGAAACACGCTCGCTTCACTCGTCATCGCGAAGTGGGAAGGTGTCCTGGATGAAGACCAACTCGAGACGTTCATGTCGACAGAAGGTAAAAAAGACGACGTCCGCAGTGCGTGACTATCGTAAATACAAGGAAGGACTGAATCGTCAGTCCTTCTTTTTTTCGTCCCTGAAAATAGATGAAAGTCGATTGTTTTTAAAGAAAAGATCTTATTTTTGATTATAGTTAAAAATATGTTGAATATTATTAATTTTAAAGTTAATATTGTTGATATAGTCATAAGGGAGAGGCGATAGGATGCAAACGGTAGGAATCGTCATTGGTATTGTCACAGTCTGTATCGTACAATTTTACTTAGCACGGCGCGGAAGAGTCTGGAGTTTCATCATTCCAGCGATCATCATCGGTCTCGGAATTTACTGGTATTTCGGAGCAGGACCACACTCGTCGGATCGGGAGTCATTGATCCGAATCGGTACGTGTGTTGGGTTGTCCATGATGATCTCGATGGCTGAGATGGGTGTCGACTCGCGCCGCAAGCAACTGAAGCGTGAAAAAGAACGAATGGAGATTCAAGATTTGTAAGAGAAGTGAGGGAACACGATGGAACGACAAGACGTGCCCGCTTGGGTACTGGCACTCGAACAGGAACATCTCGAGTTCATCCGAAAGTTCGTCTTGAGCTCTGGTTCGTTGAAGGACATGGCAACGGCCTATCAAGTATCCTACCCGACCGTCCGGGCGAAGTTGAACCAGTTGATCGAGCGGATTGATTCGGTGCAGCAGGAAGATGTCGAATTCGTCAACATGATCAAGAACTTGGTCTTAGATGAACGGTTGAGTCTCGATGTGGCGAAGACGATCATCGATTCCTACCGCAAGGGTCAAGCGAAAGAATAAACCAAAAAACGAGATTCCCGTCTGACGGAAATCTCGTTTTTTTATTGTTTGTCATTCTTTTTGTCCTGTTCCTTCTTGATCATCTTCTTTGCTGCTGCGCGGAAGCGGAAGATCAAGTAGAGACGGTAGAAGTCGATCGCAGCGAACAATGTCAGCAGGATCGTCCAGAAGTTAAAGACCGTTCCTGCTTCGACCGAGTTGTTGTAGGCGAGGAACATGAAGAGAATACCGAATATGGCATAGAATACTGCCATGAAGTTCGAGCTTTGACGCATGAAAACACGACCTTTCGTAAATTAAGACATCGCGTAGATGGCGAGTACGACGATTCCGTTGTTAAAGACATGAATGGCGATTGGAGCAAGGATCCGGCGCGTTTTGACGAAGACGAGCGAGAAGACGAAACTCATCGCGACATAGATTAAAAATTTGTTGTCTTGGTGGATGAGGGCGAACAAGCCACCCGTCAGGATGAAGCTAAAGAAGAAACCGAGCTTCGATGAGAGATTGCCGAACATGATGTGCCGGAACAAGAACTCTTCCATGATCGGTCCAAGTAAGACGACCATGACTTGTAAGAGTGGGATGACTTGGATCGCTTTCATGATCTGATCCGTATTTTGCGATTTCGCGACATTTTCGATTCCGCCTGCCATCCAGGCATCAATCAAATTGACGCTGATCAAGAGCGCATACAGGAGCGCAATCCCAATCCCGATCCATTTTAGTGTATCCATCGGATCGGTTTGACGTCCTTCTGCCTTCCACTTCTGCCAATCGGGACGCAGGCAGTAGTAGGAGACGATGACGGCGACGGTGAAGCCGATCGCGAGCCACCAACCGGCGACGTCAGCAATGACGTTCTTCGGAAGGAAATACTGGAACGAACCCGGAACCAATTGGACGATCAGATAGATGATGATCGGGATGACGTGACGCTTTTGCCACTTCTCCGCCATCAGAAAAGGCAGACTGATTGGATTTTTCATCGTACAGGACACAACTCCTTTGTAATGAAGGTACTGTCCCGATTGTAACAAACAAACGGTCTTGGCGCACGATTGACGATGATTCAAAGGTGTCGATTTCGGGAAAACGGATAAAGGTTCAGGCTTGAATTCGGAAGAGAAAGCGTATAAGATAAAAATATGTTAGCACTCAACGAAAGTGAGTGCTAAAAAACAGTCATTTTCAAGGAGGATGTTTCGCATGTTAAAACCACTTGGTGATCGCATCGTGATCGAAGTCGTTAAAAAAGAAGAAACAACACTCGGAGGAATCGTTCTTCCTGGGTCAGCGAAAGAAAAACCACAAGAGGGTAAAGTCGTCGCTGTCGGTACAGGCCGTGTGACAGAGCAAGGCGTACGTGTACCACTTGAAGTGAGTGTCGGAGATCACGTCATCTATGCACAATATGCCGGTTCAGAGGTCAAAGTCGACGGCAATGAATACTTAATTTTACGCGAAAGCGATATTTTGGCAGTAGCCGAGTAATTCAGTCAATCATCTAAAGGGGGATTTCAGTCATGGCAAAAGAGATTTTATTCAGTGAAGAAGCACGTCGGGCAATGCTCCGCGGGGTCGACGCATTAGCGGATGCAGTCAAAGTCACGATCGGACCAAAAGGACGCAACGTCGTCCTCGAGCGGAAGTTCGGTTCACCACTCATCACGAATGATGGTGTGACGATCGCAAAAGAAATCGAACTCGAAGATCACTTCGAAAACATGGGTGCAAAACTCGTCGCAGAAGTTGCCTCAAAAACGAATGAGATCGCAGGGGATGGTACGACAACAGCGACAGTCCTCGCACAAGCGATGATTCGCGAAGGTCTTAAAAACGTCACAGCGGGTGCGAACCCGATGGTCATCCGTAAAGGAATCGAAAAAGCGGTTCGCCGTGCCGTCGAAGAGTTGCACACGATCGCAAAACCAATCGAAGGTAAAGAAGCAATCGCCCAAGTCGCAGCAATCTCAGCAGCGGACGAAGAAGTCGGTCAATTGATTGCGGAAGCGATGGAACGTGTCGGTCAAGATGGTGTCATTACGATCGAAGAATCACGCGGCTTCACGACAGAACTCGACGTCGTCGAAGGGATGCAGTTCGACCGTGGTTACGCATCACCATACATGATCACGGATTCAGACAAGATGGAAGCGGTCCTTGAGAACCCGTACATCCTTGTGACGGATAAAAAGATCTCGAACATCCAAGAGATTCTTCCGGTCCTCGAGCAAGTCGTCCAACAAAACAAACCACTTCTCATTATCGCAGAAGACGTCGAAGGTGAAGCACTCGCGACACTCGTCGTCAACAAACTCCGTGGTACGTTCAATGCGGTGGCAGTTAAAGCACCAGGCTTCGGTGACCGCCGGAAAGCGATGCTTGAGGATATCTCGATCGTCACAGGCGCAGAATTGATCACAGAAGACCTCGGTCTTGATCTGAAAGAAACACAAATCACGCAACTCGGTCGCGCGTCGAAAGTCGTCGTTTCAAAAGACAACACAACGATCGTCGAAGGCCACGGACACGGCGATTCAATCGAAGCACGTGTCGGGACAATCCGTGCACAAATCGAAGAGACAACAAGCGACTTCGATCGTGAGAAATTACAAGAGCGTCTGGCGAAACTCGCAGGTGGCGTAGCAGTCGTCAAAGTCGGGGCAGCAACTGAGACAGAACTCAAAGAACGTAAGCTCCGGATCGAAGATGCACTCAACGCAACACGCGCAGCGGTCGAAGAAGGTATCGTAGCAGGAGGGGGAACAGCCCTCATCCACGTCACGAAAGCCGTCGAATCGATTCTGTCGGTCTCAACAGGCGACGAAGCAACAGGTGTCAACATCGTTCTTCGTGCACTCGAAGCACCACTTCGTCAAATCGCGGAAAACGCAGGTCAAGAAGGCTCCGTCATCGTCGAGCGTCTCAAGCATGAAGCGCCAGGAATGGGCTACAATGCGGCAACAGACGAGTATGTCGACATGATTGAAACAGGAATCGTCGACCCAGCGAAAGTAACGCGTTCAGCACTTCAAAACGCAGCATCCGTTTCAGCGATGTTCTTGACGACAGAAGCCGTCATCGCGGACAAACCAGAGCCAGCTGGATCTGCTCCTGCAATGCCTGATATGGGCGGCATGGGTGGAATGGGCGGAATGATGTAAGGCATTTCATCTCTAAAGTACCGAATCCTAGTAAATAGGGTTCGGTACTTTTTTATAATTCATACTTTCAGAATGAGTTGAATAATTATTCTTTTATTTGTAATATTATACTTAATGTTTAAACAATATACATATATAGAATTCACTAGAAGTGAATGAGGAGAGATTTAACATTTAATCGTCGCCTTACGTTAGAGATCAAAAGAGAGATAGGGGTCATCGAATGAATGAAATTTTAAAAGGTATAGTAACGTCTGGGACGCTCATTATCGCTATTGGAGCACAAAATGCATTCGTTTTAAAACAAGGTTTATTAAAAAATAATATTTTCTGGGTAGCCTTGGTGTGTTTTTTATGTGATGTGATACTGATGTGCACGGGTGTATTAGGGGTCGGTACTGTTATTAAAAACAATACGTTTGCGAATGTTGGTCTTGCGATTGTCGGAGGACTATTTCTGCTATTATATGGATTCAAATCTTTTCGAAGCGCGTTTTCATCGTCAGGTGCAATCGATATTTCAACCGATGTTAAAATCATTCCCATTCATAAAACAATTTTAGTTACATTAGCAATTACACTTTTAAATCCACATGTGTATTTAGATACGGTCGTCGTCATCGGTGGTATAGCTGGGACTTTGACATTTGATCAAAAAGTCAATTTCTTAATTGGAGCCTTAGTTGCCTCTTTTGTCTGGTTTTTTGGATTAGGATATGGATCGAGATGGCTCATTCCTGTATTTAAACAACCAAAAGCGTGGAAAGTATTAGATTTTGGAATAGGATGCTTAATGTTTTGGCTATCGTATCAATTGATTCAATTTGCTTTAGAAAAAAGTTAAAAAAGATATTTAAAGGACTAAGGAGCAACTGCAAAATATGAAGGACGATGAGATTTTATATTTAGTTGAACAGATGTCTGATGAAGAATACCTCTATCATGAAGAATTAAAGTGCTATACGAACGAAGGCTCACCATCCGACTTAGCTTATGCAAGAGTCCGTCAATTTAGGGATGTGAATATACTTCCGATATTGAACACGTTACTCGACAAAGTGAAACAAGCAGAACAAAAACAACATCTTTATTTTATGATTGGAACGATTGGTGTGAATTCGGGAGATGT
This sequence comes from uncultured Exiguobacterium sp., assembly GCF_964277885.1. Taxonomy (NCBI): domain Bacteria; kingdom Bacillati; phylum Bacillota; class Bacilli; order Caryophanales; genus Exiguobacterium; species uncultured Exiguobacterium sp. Next base: position 29,029 of record NZ_CAXYJR010000005.1, read on the forward strand.
TCGTGCAGGGATGTTATTGCTTGAGAGACTGGAGCAAGAGACAAAGCCGAGTCTTCTCGAAACCATTTTGGAAGAACTAGCAAAACAACAATGCATTCCTGATACAGAACGAATCGTAAAATACATAGACGATTCTCGGTCGTCTGTTCGAGAGGCTGCGATTCAAGCATTGCGAGCCTGTCGAGATGAGACAGCAGAGGATGTGCTAATTCGTTTGATTACGACATCAAATAACTCTTTTGATATCATGAGTGCTAATTTTGTTTTAGCCACGATTGGAACAGAGCGAGCCGTTCCTTATTTGACTCCTTTGTTGGATCATTCTCGAGGAGACGTGAGACGTTCGGCTTTAGCTGCACTGAGTGAACTTGGAAATGGATTAGATCCTTCAATACTTTTGCATGGCCTAAAAGATCGATCTAGCAATGTGAGAGAGTATGCGTTAGTCGCAATTGAGCGACATGGTTATGAAGTAGCGATTGAACCGGTGATCAAACGTGTACAAACATTATTGAAGCGAACGCGACAAATACAAACAGATGAAGTCCTAATCGCTCTTCGATTTTTACATCGATACCAGCATTCCTATCAAGCGGTTCCTAAACTATTTCATTGGATCATTCAAACAAAAAGAAAAGTCTTGTTTGACGAAGAATGGCAATGGATCGAAGACCATTTTACTTGCTATTGATGGGCTCGAGGATAGGTGGAGATAACAATCAATAAACAAGCCTGACCTTCTTCACGTCTAGTGAGAAGTCAGGCTTGTTTATTTTAAGAAAATCAGATGCACTTTGATTACTCCAGTTCATTCTCCTCAATAATCTTATCCGACAGCTTTAACTGCTTACTCACATCCTTCACTTGATTTCGACAGAACTTCAGCTCAACTTTCTTTTTCGTTGAGACGTCGTAACAGGTGCCTTCACCGGATGCTTTCGTCAAATCTGCTTCATAGTAATAGTCCTGATAGCGGAACGAACCATCGCGGAAGCCCGTCAGATTCGGTTTGTCGTCGACGAGGGATTGACCCATCATATAGGACGTCTTGAGATTCAACAGATCAATGATCGTTGGTGCGATATCAATCTGTCCGCCATTCTCTTTCATGATCCGACCGGTTTGTTGATCGGGTTTTTTGATGAAGAGCGGGATGCGGCGCTCGAGTTCAAAGGCAGCAACCGGAGACGAGACATCCGCTTTTTTGCTCATCTCACTGCCTTCATTGACGAGTCCACTATCGTGATCACCATAAAAGATGACGAGGGACTGGTCCCAAAGATCCCGTTGTTTCAACTCGTCGATCATCTTTCCGACACCAGTATCGACGTAATGGACAGTCTGATAATACCGTTTCAGCATCGGATCCTTATATCCAGACAGATCAAGCGTCTGGTCTTCCTTGTCGATCTCATACGGCGTATGACTCGTCAGCGCGACTAAAAACGAGAAGAACGGTTCTTGCAACGTCTCCATGTGATCAATCGATTCGAGGAAGAACTGCTGATCGTTCAGCGCCATGCCGATTTTCTTCTCTTTTGAATAATCCTTTTGGCTGAAGAAGTGCTTAAAACCGATGTTCTTGTAAACATCGTTACGATTCCAGAAGACTTTTTCATAGGCATGCATCGCTGCCGTATCGTACCCGTTTTTCTCAAGTAATGCAGGGAGAGGCTCGAATTCATTCGTCGGATATTGTGTATAAACAGAGCCTGATTTCAATGGATAAAGCGATGTGTTCGTGATGAACTCAGCGTCCGAAGTTCGTCCTTCATGCGTCTGGTGGTAGAACGACGAGAAGTAGAGCGATTCCTTCTTCAATTGATTCAGGTTCGGCGTCACTTCTTCACCGTTGATGGTCTGGTCAATGACTGAAGCCTGGAACGACTCGAGCTGCACCAGAATGATATTTGGTGTCTGCTTCGGACCAGTTGGATTCGTCTGTTCCTTTTGATTGATGCGCTGTTGTTCCTGTGCCGTCAGTCCGTCACTTGGTCGTCCGGTCACACCTTTGAACACATCCCACCCGTGATAACCCCAAAAGCCGAACAAGTAATAGTCACGCATATCGGAGATTGTTGCCGTCGGTTGACGATCTTCCGTTAGCGTCCGGTACGTCAGCAGCGAGGCAGACAAAATAATGCCACTGACTGCAAGGAGTCCAGCTGTCCGGCGTCGTGTTTGCGCTGTCGTTACCTCCGGTCGTTTGCGGAAGACAAAGAGCAGTACCATGAAAATCAAACTATCAGCGAACAAGAGGAAGTCTTGCGGTACGATCAAGGCAGTGAAGCCGCTACTGACGTCACTCATCTGCGTCATCTGTGAGAGGAGCGAGACGGAGAGGAAGTCCTCGAAGTAACGGTAGTACCACATGTCGGAAGCCAGCAGAAAACTGTGCGCCAGCAGTAGACCGAGCCAGACCCAGCGGCGTTTATTCCACGGAATCAGTAACGTCCAGCTCGATAGGATCAGCATGCCAGCAAGATTCATCAGTGTTAAATGAAGCGAAAGGTCGGTTTTTGTAAAATAACTAAATAGCATGAACTTCAGCATGCCGAGTAACAGATAAAGGGTGTAGCGAATCGCCATGGTCAGTACTCCTTACGTGTGTCATCACACGTTCTTTACCCTAAACGTTTGATGGTGGAACGCCCAGATGTGGACAGCCATGTTCGCTCGTTCCATGATGTAGTCGAAAAATTGGTCTAAATTTCCTCTTGAATTCAAACAATTGACGTTAATTTGCGCAGAAAGCGGGAATAGAAAGCGTGTACGTCCATCGTCCGTCACTGTCTTTTAAAAAAGGAGCGAAGTCATGTCAAACGTGAAACTAGCGGTCATCTATTACAGCGCAACCGGAACGAACCATCAACTTGCCTCATGGGCAAAAGAAGCGGGAGAAGCAGCAGGGGCGGAAGTCCGTCTTGCGAAAATCAAGGAGACAGCCCCAGCAGAAGCGATTGCTTCGAACCCATTGTGGCAAAAACATGCGGATGCCACACGTGATATCGAAGAAGCGACACCGGATCTACTCGACTGGGCAGATGCGATTATCTTTAGCGTCCCGACACGTTACGGTCATGTCCCAGGACAATTCCAACAGTTCCTCGACACGACAGGCGGACTGTGGGCACAAGGCAAACTCGTCAATAAAGTCGTCAGTGCAATGTCGTCGGCACAGAATCCGCATGGCGGTCAGGAAGCGACTGTTCTCGCAGTTTATACGACGATGTTCCACTGGGGTGCTATCGTTGCGGCACCGGGTTATTCGGATCCTGTCTTGTTCGCAGCAGGCGGAAATCCATATGGTACATCGGTCACGGTCGACCAAGACGGCAACATGGTCGAATCCGTTGAACCAGCCGTGCGTCATCAAGCGAAACGGACGGTTGAAGTGGCAAGCCGTCTCAACTCATAACATTACCTAATTTAAAAAGCGCCGGAATGCTGATTCGCATTCTGGCGCTTTTTCGTATGCATTATGTGTTTTGTGTTAACGGAAGTTCGACTGTGAACGTCGAGCCTTGTCCTTCGATTGACTCGACATGGATTTCTCCATCATGTCCACGCGCAATTTCGCGACAGATCGAGAGCCCAAGACCAGTACCGCCGATTTGACGGGTGTCCGAATTGTCAACACGATAGAATTTTTGGAACAGGTTACTCATCGCAGAAGCTGGAATCCCGATACCCTCATCTTGAATCGCAACCGTGACACGTGACGCATGTCGCGTCAGTTGAATATCGATCGTTCCACCCGCTGGTGAGTATTTGATTGCATTGTTGATCAGGTTACTGAACAATTGGCGAATCTTCTTCGCATCCCCTTCGACGATCAATGGTTCAACGTTTCGGAATATTTTAATCTCGTGGGAAGAAGACGACAGGCTATGCAACTGTTTCAAATCCCGAATCATCGCGACGATATCGAACGGTGCCATCTCATATTCCTGACGGTTTGCTTCCATCCGTTGCAGGTCGAGGAAGTCATTGATCAACAGCGAGAGGCGTTCCGTTTCCGAGTGGACCGCTTCGAGATACTTCTTCTGTCGCTTCGGTGGTAGGTCTCGCTGGATCATCAGCTCAGTAAAGCCATAAATCGACGAGAGTGGTGTCCGCAGTTCGTGTGAGATCGTCGAGACGAGTTCGTTTTTGATCCGGTCAATCTCGACCTCATTCGTCACGTCACGTAAGACGAGTAGTATCCCGCGGAACTGTCCACCATAGTGGATGCTCTCGGAGTACGTCTTGATGAAGCGTCGCTCGTGATCGATCGAGAAAGTGATCCCTTCACCGATTTCTCGTTTCACGAACGTCTTTTTCAAGTAACGTTCGAATTCTGATAATTGATCCACACGGTGTTTGAGTTTGACGACAGACGGAGTGATATTCATTAGTCCGTTCTCATCGATACTGTCATCAATCGGATGATCAAACAGGTCAAGTAACGGTCGATTAATCAATTGAATATCACCTTCAGGTTCAATATAAACAATCGATTCACGAATCGAGTTCAACAGTCGCGCTGTTTTTTCCCGTTCGCGTTCAATCTCGTCGAACGTCCGCATCCGCAAGAGCGATAATGCCAGCTGACGCGCGAAGGCGGCTAATTCTTCCTGCTCATAACGATCGAACGGATCCTGATCGCGGGACAAGAAGATATAGGCGATGATCTCATTTTGACTCGGATCAAGAACTGGTGTGACGGCGCGTGCGATTTCGTCTTCGAACTGTGTATGCGGTCGTTTGTCTTGTCGCGACTCACGCAATAACGGCTCGATCGTTGGCATCCAGTCCTCGACTGTGAGCGGTGTCTGCGGATAAAAGACGATGTCGATCACTTTCGTTCCATCCTTGAAAATCAGAGCACCTTGCGTCGCGTTCGTGATTTCGACCATCTTTTGGATGACAACAGGATAAGCACTGATGCTATCGCGCGATGCAAGTGTCTCTGTCAATTGATTCCGTAGACGCAAGTGGGACTCGTTCCGTTGCGTCAGTTTCAACGCATCTTCGAGATTGACGTTCGTCGACATCAATTGATGTTTGTTTTCAATCAAGGCTGTCGCCATCTGATGGAACGATTGACTCAATTCACCGATCTCGTCAGCACGGTTAAGTGGAATCAGTGGTAATGTATGCTCACCACTTGCGAGAAGCTTGCTCTCCTTGCTGAGGAGATGGATTTGTCGCGTCGTCCGTTCGATGAACGGACGGACGATGAGCAAGATGACGAGGAATAGGACGAGCAGATTGACGAGCCAGATCCACTCGGCATACTTCGTCTGAGTGACAAGTTGTTCTTTTGCACCGAGTTCTTTCGCGCGGAGACTACTCCGGTAGTTCGTGAACGTACTCTCCATCGTGTTGACACTTTTACGCATCGTCTCACTGTTCGAGGCATTCATCTTGAATTTCCGATTCGGATCTCGTGGTACTTGTGGCATCATCGCCTTCAGACTTGGCATCTGCAAGAAACGTTCGTCAATCTTTCCTTCTTGTTTTGCTTGGACATATTTAATTAAGCTTGGCATGACGAAGTTCGTATAAGAATTATAGAGCGAACGAATATCAGACGCATAGATTTGATCCGCCTTGTAGAGACGATTTTTCTCAAACCAAGCCGTCTGTTGTTCGAGTGAGGCTTTTTTTTCATCAATCACGTCGAGCACGGCGTCATCTCCAAAGACGATATAGCCCCGCATCTCGTATTGAAGGGACTGCCAATCGTCCCAGAGTTTCGTCGCTCGATCTTCGCGCATGCTGATCGCATCGAGCTCTTGTTTCGCATCCGTGACTTGGTGGTTCGTATAAAAATAAGCAGCCAGGGAAGAGATCGATAGTGTAATAAGAATGAGATAAAACGACGACATGATCTGTCGGCTGATCTTTTGATTGAACCATTTTCGCATATGGATTATGGATGCTCCTTTGTCTATGTGAGTCAAGCGTCAATTAGATGTATTACGTTGGAATATTTGTTACCGTAATCGTACATTTTTTAGACGAATAAATATAGTCATAATGCTTAAAATATCTTCAAAGTAAGAGATACAGGTTCACAAAGAAAACTTAGAACGACAAAAAAGCAGGACGGGATTTTACGCCCAACCTGCTCCGATGCCCATTAATGATGTTCGACGACAATCTTCCCAATCGTTTTTCCACTTTCGACGAGACGATGTGCTTCTTTCAGGTTTTTGGCGTTCATGCCGATCAATGTCTGCGTGACCGTCGTCTCAAGTGTATGCTCTTCGATCCATGCTGCGACTTGCGTCAGAATCTCATGTTGGCGGATCATGTCCTCTGTCGCAAACAGCGGACGCGTGAACATGAATTCCCAAACGAACGTCGCACTCTTTTGTTGGAGCGCACTTAAATCGAGTTTTTGATCCGTCTCGACGATGCTACAGATTTTTCCTTGCGGTGCGATCACATCGACCATCGTCTCGAAATGTTGGTCCGTCGCATTGAGGCAGAAGATATAGTCGACGTATTTGTAGCCGAGGGCTTCCAGCTGAGGACGGAATGCCTCGTGGTGATTGATCGTATGATGTGCACCGTGTTCCTTCGCCCAATCAATCGTCTCGTCACGCGACGCCGTTCCGATGACGGTCAGCCCAGCGTGATTCGCGAGTTGTGTCGCGATTGAACCGACACCACCAGCAGCTCCGATGATGAGGATCGTCTTCTTAAGATTCGACTTAGCATCAAACGTCAATCCGAGACGATCGGTCAATGCTTCGTAAGCTGTCAGTGTCGTCAACGGGAGAGCAGCGGCTTCGCTGAACGTCAACCGTTCCGGCTTTTTGGCGACGATTCGTTCATCAACAAGTTGGAAGTCACTGTTTGAACCGGGGCGCTGGATTGCACCGGCGTAATAAACTTCATCACCGACTTGGAAGAGGGAGGCATCATCGCCGACTTCAACGACGACTCCGGCTGCATCGTAACCGATAACCTTCGGGGCGTCTTCGTCTTTCCCGTGAGCACGGACTTTCGTATCGACCGGGTTGACGGAGACAGCTTTGATCTCAACTAAGAGATCGTGTCCCGTTGCTTCCGGGCGTGGTAGTTCCAGGTCAATCAGACTTTCGTGTTCCGTTAGTGGTAAGTGTCGGTGAAAACCGACAGCGGACATGTTCGACATCTACAATCATCCTTTCTAGATAGGAATCGCTTCTCTCCATCTGTTCCACGCTCGCTTCGTCTTAAAACCAGTTACGAAACTTTGAAAATGGATTCCCCTTCTGTCGTCAACGAAAGAATACTGGATAGATATGGTAGCATATAAGAGAAGCTATTATTTTTTGAGAAGGAGCGATTTTGTATGTATGACGTCATCTCTCTACCGGCAGGACCGACTCAAGTCACGATTGAACGTTTCCTCGTCCATGCGCATCCACACCCCCGTCCATATCGACCTGCGCGTCTGATTGCCTTGCGTCAAAGTGGTGGCGTCATGCATCGACTGTATCGCACGGAGCGGGAAATCGTGCTCTCTCCGCATGAAGCACTTGCGCCCCAAGTCCAGCGGCTCTCGTTCTCACAACAGGAGCGTGTCCTTGCGTATATCGAAGAACGGCGCGCGAGCTTCGGTTTTGATGAAGGGGAGGAATACAAGTTTTACTTACTTGAGGTGGCGTACGAGCTCCGTCACCTGCCGCGAACGGATCGACCAATCCGTTCGCATACGTACTATCAACTGGATGAGCTGTTGTCGGGTCGACCGCTTGTCTTACGAGCCAAACAGAGGGAGGAAATGAAATGAAACGCATTCAACAGATTGGAATTCCAGTGAAGGATATTAAGCGTAGTACAGCATTTTATCGGGATGTGTTGCAATTATCCGTCCTATTTGAACTCGAGACGATGGTTTTCCTTCAGTGTGGGAATATTCGATTGATGTTAACTTTGCCAGAGACAGAGGCATTCGATCATCCGAGTTCCGTTATATATTTTGAGGTTGATTCGTTGCAAGTAGAATATAAGCGGATGCAAGAACAAGGTGTCGTTTTTCTCGGAGAACCACACATGATCACGCGTTCCGAGACGGAAGAGACGTGGATGGCGTTCTTTAAGGATTCGGAACAAAATACGATGGCGTTGACGGCGCAAGTTGCTGTGACGGTCTAAACGAAATAGCCTGCTTCAGATCACATGGTTCGTGACAAGAAGCAGGCTATTTTTAAATCGCTGGCGTCGGCGTCGGTGTGACACCAGTCTTCGCGTACGCTTGATCGATGGCAGTCCGGATTTCTTTAACAGAGCTACCTTTTTGATAAGCGACGATCGACTGTGCCGCGATATCGAGACAGGTGCCGCACGTGATGCCGTGCGTCGTCCAGGTCGTGGAACTAGCAGTCTGCTCTTCGATGAAGCATTCATAGTTGCTCGTATGACCGGCAGATTCACCACAACCGCAATAACAAGGCATCTTTTTCAAGAGATCAGGATGTTTAGCGACGGAGCGGTAAATTGTCTGGATCGACTCATCCTGTTCGTTCAGAAAAGCGGGTAACGTGTCTGATCCCGCGGTCTTCTCGAGTTGATCATCAGCACCGTTGCTGGCATGGTCCGCATGATCTCCGTGATTCGTCTGTTCTGTTTTCGGAGCACCCGTTTGATCAGCCGTCCCGCATGCAGCGAGCAACAGGCTGATACTGAGGGGAAAGGCGTAACGATATAGTCGTGTTTGCATAATGTGCCTCTCTTTCATCGTCTTGCCTTCATTATAAGGAAAGACGTATCCAGAAGGCGTGACGATTTGTTGACGCTTACTTGGCGAGTGCTTCCGTGATCGTCTCGATGTTTGTTTGCATTATGCTGTAATACGTATCACCGTCTTTTCCAGGTGCGCCAAGCGAATCGGTGAAGAGTGTGCCACCGATCGGAACGCCAGTCTCCCTTGAGACGGTTTCCATACTCCGTCGATCGACGCTCGTTTCGACGAATAAGACAGGGATATCTTGCTCCTTGATCGTATCGACGATCCGGCGGACTTGTGCCGGAGTCCCTTGATTATCCGAGTTAATCTCCCAAATATAATCCGCTTTGACGTCATAGGCAGTTCCGAAGTATTTGAAGGCTCCTTCGCTCGTGACGAGATGACGTTCTGCTTTCGGAATAGCGGCAAACTGCTGTTTCGCTTCCTGATCAAGCGTCTGCAGTTTTTCGATATAGGCATCGGCATTTTTTTCGTAGTCGGCTTTGTGCTTCGGATCTTCCTTGATTAATGCCTGCTTGACGTTTTCGACGTAGCGGATGCCATTGTTTAGATCGAGCCACGCGTGCGGATCGGTCTCCGATTCCTTACCTTTCGTCGTCAGGTATTTCGGTTCGACGCTTTTGCTTAAACGATAGACAGGCGCATCAGACGCGTCTTTGCCAGTCGTTGCCCGCAGTTTATCGAACCACGCACCGCCGGCTTCTAAGTTCAACCCGTTGTAGAAGACAACGTCAGCATCTGCCATCGCTTGTACGTCTGCTGGAAGTGGGTCATACTCGTGCGGGTTTGCCCCGATCTTGACCATGCTGTGGACATCGACATGTTCACCACCGACCTCACGTGTGAGGTCAGCGAGGATCGAATACGTCGTAACAACCTTCAGCTTGCCGTTATCTTCTGCTGGTGTCGAACAAGCAACGAGCAAAACTGTGCTGAGGAGGACGAACAGAAAAAGTTTTAATCTCATACAGTGGACTCCTTTTGTTTCCGGTGACGCATCAGACCGTGACGTGGTGAGAAGACGAAGACGAGTGCGAACAACGTCGTCGCGACGAGGACGATCGACGCACCGGAAGATAGATTATAGGTGAAACTGAAATATAGTCCGACGATGGCGGACAACGTACCGAATCCAGCTGCTAGAAACAGCATCCGTGAGAGACGGTTCGTCAGCAAATACGCGGTTGCTGCCGGTGTAATCAGCATCGCGACGACGAGGATGATGCCGACGGTCTGGAGTGAAGCGACGGTGACGAGTGTCAGTAACGTCATCAGTCCGTAATGAATCCAGCGTGTCGATAGTCCATAGGCTTTCGCCATCGTCGGATCAAACGAGCTGATCAATAACTCTTTGTAGAACAAGAAGATTCCGCTGAGGACGATTAATCCGATGATGACGGTCATCCACATGTCGCTTGGCCGGACCGCGAGGACGTTGCCGAACAGAATGTGATAGAGATCGCTACTGCTGCGTAAGAACGAAATCAGGATGATCCCGAGGGCAAAGGCGGACGTGAACAGGATGCCGATTGCCGTATCGTTTTTGATACGACTGTTCTGGCTGACGAAGCCGATTCCAAGCGCCGTCACGAGACCTGTGACGACAGCACCGATCAGAAAGTTGATACCAAGCAAATACGAGATGGCTACGCCTGGTAAGACAGCGTGTGAAATCGCATCACCCATCAACGACATCCCGCGAAGGATGATGAAACAACCGATTACACCGCAGATGATGCCGACCATGACAGCGGTGATCATCGCTTTTTGTAAGAACTCATACTGAAGTAATGCCTCGATGAACGTCATCCTTGTTCCTCCTTGCGTCGCTCGAATAGGGGTAAGCCATATGCTGGTTCGAGCCATTCCGGCGTCAAAATATCAGACGGCGGACCGACAGCGATCAGTTGTTTGTTCAACAGCATCAATGTGTCGAAGTAGTCCTCTGCTTTATGCAAATCATGGTGAACGACGACGATCGTCCGTCCCTCGGCCCGAAGTGTCCGTAAGAGTTCAATGATCATCTGCTCACTTGCGACATCGATCCCGACGAACGGTTCGTCCAGCAATAGTAGTTCTGCTTCTTGGGCAAGGGCACGCGCCAGAAAGACCCGTTGTTGCTGTCCGCCTGACAGTTCACCGATTTGGCGTTCGGCATGATCCGCCATACCGACGCGCTCGAGGCATTCCATAGCGAACGCTTTTTGAGCTTTCGATGGTCGTTTGAATAAGCCGAGCTTCGGATAACAGCCCATCAACACGACATCCTGCACACGAACCGGGAAGTCCCAATCGATCGCACTTCGTTGCGGGACGTAAGCGACGCGCGACCGGACGGCTTCAAGTGATTGGTCGAGCACGCATAAATGCTCGATCCGGGCCGGGATCAGACCGAGAATGGCTTTTAAGAAAGTTGATTTACCAGCACCGTTTGGTCCGATGATGCCAATCAATGAAGCAACCGGAAGACGGACGGATACATCGTCGAGTGCATGGGTATCAAAATAGGAGACGGTGAGACGATCAACGTCAAGGGCGTACATGAATGATCACTCCTTTAGTTTGTGGTATAGAGAAGGAAAGTTTCCTTAGGGCAAAAAGTGGGATAAAAATTTTTGGTTCCAATCACTGGGAAAAGATTCGATCTGCAAATAATGTTTCCTTAAGGCAAACTTTAAAGCCGCGGGAAACAGATGTCAACTGTTTTTCGATATCGATCGCGAATCAACTCGTGCTAAGATAAAAAGGCAGAATGCAGGGGGTGAGGAGATTGCGTCAGACAGCAGAACAAGAATGGAAGTGGCTATTGCTCGATGCGCTTGCGAAGGAAAAGCGGGAGCAAGCACAGCAAGTCATCGAAGAAGTCTATCCGTATGACATCGCACAAGTGTATGAAGAATTAGGAGAAGACGATCAGGCACGACTCCTCGATTATCTCGATCACGAACGGTTGGCGGATGTGCTCGAGGAGCTTGAAGGAGAGCAGCGTCTCGCTGTCTTGCGTCGTCTAGACGTCGAGCGTGCTGGGCACGTCCTCGATTTAATGGAGAACGATGATGTCGCGGATTTACTTGAGGAACTGGGACCGGAAGAGACCGACCGTTTGCTTGGCAGCATGCGGACAGACGAAGCACTGATCGTCCGCAATCTCTTGACGTATCCACCGGAAACGGCAGGGCGCTTGATGACGAACCGGTTCATCTGGGTCGGTGAGGATTTCACGGTCGGTGAGACGGTCGAGAAGATGCGCGACTATATCGAATACTCGGAAACGATCAACTACGTCTACGTCGTCAATCAACTCAGTGAACTCGTTGGGGTCATCTCATACCGGGATGTCATCTTAGCTGAAAATACGGAACGGATCAGTGACGTCATGGAGACGAAGGTGATCCGGGTCGCAGCAGAGACCGATCAAGAAGAAGTCGCGCAATTGTTCGAACGCTATGATCTCGTCTCGTTACCCGTCGTCGAGGGCGACATTCTCGTCGGACTGATCACGGTCGATGATGCGCTTGATGTCTTACGGGAAGAAGCGAACGAAGACATCGAGAAACTCTCGGCGTCCGGTAAATCGATTGATTTCGAGACGAAGCCGTGGATTGCTGCGACTCGGCGTTTGCCGTGGCTCGTCTTATTACTGTTCATCGGGCTCGTCTCCGGATCAATCATCAGTCAGTTTGAAGAGACGCTCTCGAAAGTCGTCGCGCTCGCCTTCTTCATGCCGATGATTGCGGGGATGACCGGAAATACCGGTACCCAATCGCTCGCGGTCGTCGTCCGGGGATTGATCACGCGTGAAGTCGATAAGCGGGTCGCGACTCGTTTGATTCTACGGGAACTTTGGGTCGGTTTGATCATCGGTGTCATTTGTGGAGTTTTGATCGCCATCATCGCCTACGTCTGGCAAGGGAGTGCTGTCTTAGGTCTTGTCGTCGGTAGCTCGCTCGTCATCACGTTGATTTTCGGAACACTAGCTGGAACGATCATTCCGTTGATCTTGCATCGCTTAAAGATTGACCCAGCGATTGCGTCCGGACCACTGATCACGACGTTGAACGATATCTTGTCGCTCCTCGTCTACTTCGGGATCGCGACCGCATTCATCAGCCGCTTGATGTAAAAAACCGAACCGATTCGCCTTCTCCTGAGGAGAAAGGGAATTGGTTCGGTTTTTTTATGCGTCTTCAGACGTCGTCCGAATCCAGACCGCCAGTGGACCGACGTCGTCAAAGCCGGCTTCGAGCGCCGTGATCAGGTGGTCGCCGTACTCATATCCGACGAGTGGTTGACCAGGGAAGTGTGCCGAACACAAGCGGGCGATATCGTCCCATAAGCGTTCATCAAGATAGTCGGAACTAACGTACATCAATCCGGTCGTCATCTGATTCGAGTAAGCGATGCAACTGGCCTGTTGTGCTTCGGAATAGAAGAAGCGGACGTCCGGATGGTGCCATAACGACTCCGGTAATTCCGGTGTCGCCTGGATTGCTTGGAAGCGAGTGAAATGCGCGGCATCCGTTACGACAGACCAATCGACAGGGAGGGCGCGGCGATCGAGTATAGCAGGCCTTGTCATCCATTCTGCTGTGAACAGGTGACTGAGACCGATGCTTGAGAAATCATAGCTCGCCGTGCAGTCCTTGATGCTGTAAACACCAGTCGCACCAATTCGTTGATGAGGAAGGCGGACCATCAGTTCCGGATAATAACTCGGAACGCTCCCTTGAGCAAGCCAGGTCGACTCAGTTTCCGTCACTTGGCATCCGGCTTGTTCACAAACGAGGCGACACCAATCGAAATTGTTTTGGATGGCAGCTTGACGCATAGTTCCTTCCTCCTTAATCCTCTTCCGGTTGTTTGATCAAAACGTACGACAACGTAGCGATTAACGTCAAGAACAATCCACATCCAATCGTGATGTACGCCATCGTAAAGACCTTACCGAGCGTCGTCGTCGGAACGAACGTTGGATGCCCAACTGTACTGAGTGTCGTGATACAAAAGTATAGCGCATCGACGACCGAGAGGTTTTCTTCCGTGCTATAGAAGATCGTTCCGGAGACGAGCGTCAACAGGCAGAGAATCAATAGACCACGAAAATAGGATAAGTGAAAGGCGCGGCGCAATCCTTTGAATAAGCGTGAAAAAATCGTCACTACAGAAATCATCGAATCTCTCCTTTAGGATCGTTGCGTCGAGTCCATCGTATCATGAATGAGATAATCGTTCTTTCCGGCATGTTTGACGCGGTACATCGCTTGGTCAGCATGCTGAATCAGCGTATCGAGATCGACACCATGGTCCGACGAGTAGCTGAGTCCGATGCTCGTCCGGATTTCAATCGTTACTTCAGCGAACATGTAAGGGTTGTCTTGCAAATACGTCAACAGGTCTGCGGCATAGGCATGGAGCGCGGCGACGGTCGGATGACGATAGAGTAAGAAGAACTCATCTCCGCCGACACGAGCTGCGAACCCGTGTGCGCGAGCCCGTTCCTCAAGCAAACGAGCGATGTGAATCAAGAAAGCGTCACCGATTTGATGTCCATACGTATCATTAATTGCTTTGAAACCGTCGAGGTCGACGACGATGATCGCAACTCGATTAAGTTCGAGTAACTCTTGCGCCGCGCGTTCGTAAAAGCTCCGACGATTCGCAATCTTCGTCAACGGATCGTGGTAGGCGAAGAAACGAATCGTTTGCTCCGCTTCCTTGAAGGACTGAATATCGCGGATCAACAGCATTCCGTGCAGCTCTTGTTCGATGAAGACGAAGTCGGCATCCATGACGACGTAGCGTTCTTGTCGTTGTGCTGTTAAAATCTTCGTCTCGAATTCGTTGAATTTCCGTTGCGACAAAAAGTGCGTCATGTAATGCAACGACCAATCGGCTTGTTTTTTGTCCGGTAAGTAACTCGAAAATGTACATGCCGTTAAGTCGTCTGTCTCAAACAGGCGATGAGCGGCCGGATTGGCACTTTCGATCCGCCCGTCCCGGTCAAGCAGCAGGATTGCCGAAGGATTCAAATTGTAAAGCGTCGCGAAGCGCTTTTGGTATGACGCGAGATAATCGAACCGGCGCATCGCAATCGCAAGAGCTCCTGCCCAGAACAAACCGCCATACATATAGGCATACGGTGGCATGATGCCATAAAACGACCAGTAGCCGAAGGCGACATCCCAAGCAAGAACGAGAACGGCGACACTCAACAAAACGTTAATGATGCCGCGACGCGCATCCTTCAACTGTGTTCGCGCATATAAAAGCAGACCGATGACAAGAAGGTGAAAGACGTTTCCGACCGTCATCGTCACTAAATATTGCGTATTGAATTCCGGGTAGATGAACTGCCCGACCTGCATGAATTGTTGACTGTTGATGACGTTCGTCTGGAATACGTATGTCGTCAGCACGATGCCCATCGGCAGATAGAAAATCCACGGATAGAGCAGTCGTGGCATCCGTTTCCATAAATTCGAGACGCGAAAGATGAAATGGAGCGATGTACTGAAGACGATTAGACCGGCATTCCCGAACCAGTAGGTCACGAACGCCGGACTCGACTCGATCGGGGAGGCGTTTCGGAAAAATTCACCGAGGAACAACATCCCGTAAGCGAACGTGAATAAGCTAAGCAATCGGTGCTGTGGACGTGATGGATTGCGCAAGAAAATATCGACCGCCATATAAAACATGATGAAGGTCGGAATCAGATAGACGATCGTAAAAAGAAATAAGGATGGCATGGCTTTCCGCCCTTCTAGATGATTTTAGGTAGATAGTCTCAGTATAGTAGGCGCGCATTCATGAGGCGGAATGAATTTTTAAAAGAAGGGGAATCAATCGAGATTTAATGTCAGACGTCGTATTTTAGCGAGACCTTCGAGTCCTGACGGATCATGCCGCGTCTTATGGGCAACGAATTGTTCGTCGGCTTCCGTCGTTCGTATCCGTAACGGGCGTTCGTCGCCGTGAACGACTTCGAAGATCAGTTCAGCCAGTGCTTCCGCTGATTGACGATTGGCATGACGCGCTCGGTACGTCTGCAGGTAAGCGGTGATGATCGGTTTGAAATCGTCTTCGTGTAAGCCACCGGTCTGTTCCAGTTGATCGAGGACGGTTGCGGTGAAGTTTGTCTCGACGGCAGCCGGTTCGATCAAGGTGACGTCAATGTTGAAGTACGGTTTATAGTAGGTCGCAAGACTTTCGAACAATCCTTCAATTGCGAACTTACTGGCACAATACAGCTCGTTCATGGGTTGACCGACGAGACCGCTGACGCTTGATGTCGCGACCAAGTGACTACCGTCCGGTGCTTGTTTGAGTAAAGGCAGGCAGGCTTCGATTGTCCGAATGACACCGAAGACATTCGTTTCGAACAGGCGATTGATCTCATAACTCGTTGCTTGTCCAAGTGCGCGCAACAAACCATGACCAGCGTTACAGAACACGACGTCGAGGTGATCGACCTCTTGTTCGATTTGCCGGACGGCTGATTTGACGCTTGTTTCATCGGTCACGTCGAGCGGTAAGAAGGTGAGTGTCGGTAACGATATGGTCATTTCATCGGGACTCCGGACACCAGCGTAGACGGACCAGCCGGCTTCGGCGAATCGTCGCGCCGTCGCGAGACCAATGCCGGAAGAAGCACCTGTGATCAACATCGTTTGCATACAGATTCCTCCGTTCTAAAAGTAATTGTCCTTCATTATTTACCCGAATTCCGATAGAACTATTTGCATTAAAATTGCATAAATTAATGAAAAAACTTAAAATGAAGAAAAAAAGGAGGGACGGAGCGATGGGGCAAATCGACAGATTGCAACAGATGCGCGAATGGATCAAGACGAGTCCTGAAATTTCGCTCGATCAATTAATGCAGGAGTATCAGATTTCACGGGATACCGCACGTCGTGATGTCATCGTCCTTGAACAAGAAGGGGAGATCATCCGCGTCAAGAACGGATTAGTCCGTGCTGGTGGAACGCTTGCGTATGAGCAACGAACGGAGAAACCGGAAAAACGACGGATTGGACAGCGCGCGGCGCATCACGTCCAAGCGAACGACCGTTTGTTGCTCGATGCTGCAACGACCGTATCTGAGATGGCACGCGCACTTCCGCCGTATCCGCTTCAAGTCATCACGAACTCACTCGATATCGCCGATCAGGTCGGAGCGCGGAGTGATATTGAGCTGTACGTCACGGGAGGACGTTTCGACCGGCATGCGCGCAGCTTGAGTGGGATCAAGACGGCAGACGATATTCTGAATTATCAAGTCGATTGTGTTTTTCTTGGAGCATGTGGATTGACGGAAGAAGGACTTTTTGCGGAACAACTCGAAGAGGCGGTCGTAAAGAAAGCAATGATTCGAAGCGCGACCCGTGTCATCGTCCTCGCGGACCATACGAAATTCAATAAGCGTTTTTTGCATAAGGTGTGTGATTGGGAACAAATCGATGTGCTCGTTACCGATCAAGTACCGGACGCAGCGTGGCAAGAACGACTAGATCATTATCATGTCGATCTCGACGTGACAGAGGAGGAAACAACATGAACCCGATTCAAACGACGCTCGTCGGATTCGGCTTTTCAGCGGTGACGTTCCACGTCCCGTTCTTACAAGCGTTATCGGCTTTTGAAGTGACACAAGTCGTCTCCAGTCGACCGGAACAGGTAGCGCGCTATTTCAGTGAGGCGACGGTCGTCGCGACACTTGCTGAAGCCTTACAGGATGAGAACACGGATCTCGTCATCATCACGACACCAACGGCACTCCATTTCGAAATGGCAAAACAAGCGATTGAAGCAAAAAAGCACGTCTTACTCGAAAAGCCGGCCGTCGTAACGATCGAAGAAGCACTGGCGCTGCAAACGTTAGCGAAACAACACGGCGTTCAAGTCGCAGTCTATCAAAACCGTCGCTTTGACGGTGACTTCCTGACACTTGAACAATTGATGGAAATGAACGAGATCGGCGACTGGCAAGTCATCGAATCACGCTTTGATCGCTATCGCCCGGTCGTTCGGGAACGCTGGCGGGAACAAGCGGGAAGTGGCTCTGGCATCCTGTTTGATCTCGGCTCACACTTACTCGATCAAGCACTTGCCTTGTTCGGAGAACCGGATGCACTGACAGGCGACGTCTATCTGCAACGTGACGGCGCTGTCGTCGATGACGGTTTCCATGTCACGCTACATTACGGTACGCGTCGTGTTATTCTTCGTTCGACGTCTTTCATCCAAGGACCAACCCCGCGTTTCGAGTTTCATGCGACGCGCGGCAGTTACATCAAGTACGGAATGGATCCGCAAGAAGGACGGCTTGCGAAAGGTCATCCGGTGGACGAACAGCTTGGTGAAGATGAAGTGGATTCCTACGGCTACCTCCAAATTGCCGATCAACCCGTCGAGCGTCTCGCAACACTTCCAGGCAGTTATGCGACGTTTTATGAACAGTTGGCGGAAGGACTTCGCGGAGGACGAGTACCTGTCGATTTGCGCGACGCTGAAAAAACGATGCGTTTGATTGAAGCGGTGCGTATCAGCAGTGATGAAGAACGACGCCTCTTACGAAAGGAATGGGATGCATGGAAGAATTGAAGGTGTTGCTAGCGGAAGAGGACGAACTCGTCCTGACATCACTGACGAACACGGAAGCGATCGGGATGGGGCATGAGTTGATTGGACGGGCAATGAAGGAGAACTTATCGATCGCCGTTGAAATCAAACGGAACGGACAGCGTCTATATTACGCGGCGCTCGACGGTACCGCGCCGGATCAGGAAGAATGGATCCGCCGGAAATCGAACGTCGTCTTGCGGCATGGCTATAGTTCGCTCTACATGCGCCGGTATAATGAGAGTAAACATCGCTCGTACCACTCGATGTATGCCGTTTCTCCGGCTGATTATGCCGATGCCGGTGGATCGTTCCCGATCCGAATCGAAGGAGTCGGTGTCGTTGGTACGATCACCGTTTCCGGTCTATCGCAGGAAGCGGATCATCGCCTCGCGACGGAAGCGTTGCGCTTACTTAAGAGACAACAGCTGGATCAATAAAGTATTTATAAAACACAAGTGTTGATTCTCGTGCAAGACTTCGCTTTCCGCGGGGGGAAGGCGAGCCTCCTCGCCGCATTCGCGCCTACGGGGTCTCACCCATTCCGCTTTTCGCGCAGGAGTCTTCGTCTTGCACGTTCATCAACGGATCGTACGATACGAAAAACCGAGATGCTGAAGTAGATTCACTTCAGCATCTCGGTTTTTCTCTTTATTGCTGGATTCCGAGAAGTACTAGGACTCACGTTGTTCACGCGACTCCTACAGGAAAAAGCGCAAGATATTGCGCTGTCAGAGACAAACAAGACCCGGGTCGGCTGTCACTGACAGTCGAGACTGGCTTGTGTCTCGCCTGAGGAAAGCGCGTGAACGAATCGTGAGGACAATCGTCAGGATGCTATCGAATCAGATGAAGCCGACACGTCTTTTCGTGTGTTCCCGCGATAGACGAAGTAAAGCGCAGCTAGCATCGCAAGTAGACCAAGCAGACGTTTTCCATCGAGCGGGACGACGACGCCACCGAACGCACCGATGTGGTCGATGACCATACCTGCTGCGAGTTGACCGATGACGGTCGCGATACTAGCTGCCGTGACACCGATTTGTGGGACAGCAAGAATCGTCAGGAAGAGATAACTGACGCCGAACAAGACGGCGCTCAGTTGCCAACGTGGTGCTTCAAGCAAGAGCAAGACGTTTCCTTGACCAAAGAACAAGATGGCTAAAGCAAGAATCAGCATCCCGGTGAAGAAAGTCAGAAACGTACTTTCGAGAGCTCCTGCCTTTTGACTGAAGGCACCATTGATCGAGGACTGAGCGCTCAGCATCACGCCGCCGAGTAATGTAAAACCGAGTAATAGAATATTCATGAGCGAACCTCCTTAAAAGATAAGAAATAGAGCGACGAGCATTAAAGCGGAAGCCATCAGCTTATCGCGATTGATCGGACGTTTCGGACTACCGAGCCAGCCGTTATGTTCAATGACCATACTGGCGATCATCTGTCCGATGATGACACTGATCATCGCGAGACCGACACCGACGAGCGGGATACTAATGATCAGAATCGTCAAGTAGATACTACCGAGTAGACCACCGAGCAAGGTCCATTTCGGTGCGCGGAATGTATAGCCGAGCGAGCCTTTTCCGAAGAAGAGAACGATCAGTCCGATGATGATCGTACCGGCGAAGAAGTTATAAAAGCTACTTTCGAGTTTTCCGACGAAGTTCCCGAGTTCACCATAGATGGCTCCTTCGACACTTAAAGCGATACCCGCAAGTAACGCGAGTACGTAATACACGATTTTCAATAGAATTCACCCTTTCACGAATCTAAATATCGAGAAATGTCGATATGTAAAGCGAGGAGAACGGATCAAAGTTCTCCTTTGAGGTACGCTGCGAGCTCCTGGATTTTTTCTTCATTTCGCCGGTAATACGTCCATTTGCCGTGACGTTCGGATTCGAGCAATCCGACTTTTTGCAACATCGCAAGATATTGGGAGACGGTCGATTGAGATAAGTTCGCCTTCTCTTGGATATCTCCGACACAAATGCCTCCCTTGTCCGACAGATTCGTCGCGAGATGGGCCGTCGGCTTATTGAAATGAGTCTCGGGATCCTTGAGCCAGCGTAAGATATCAAGACGTACCTCGTTCGATAATGCCTTGAATAGATCCACTTGATTTGTCATACGCTTAAACTAATCGATGATTCTCGATATGTCAATCCAAGACACTTAAGGTTGGACGAATGCATGCTTTAAAAGTCGATGTGTCACCTTGGTTGCCGTATACGGCTCAAAACCAAATCGTTCATAAAATGTACTCGCATCGTCCGTATAGAGCCAGAGCTCGGAATACGTCAACAGCGCTTCTGGGATGATTTTCTCAAGCAGTTGCGTACCGACACCGTGATGTCGTATTTCCGGTAAGACATAGACATGACGAATCCGACCGACGTCGTTCGTGTCGGTTTGTTTCATATAACCCCCGCACGCAATGACGTGTCCGGAAAGAGATAAGGCAACGAACAATGCCTCACCGTCCTCTTGAAACGTTTCATTTCGTCGTTCACGTAGCATCCGTTCAATAAAGGGATAGCCTTCCTGTGTACTCTTTGATAAGATTGGTAACCAGTTGAAGTCATCAAAATCGTTGACCCGTTCGATTGTCATCTCCATCTGTCATTCCTCCTTCTTCTCCCTTGGATATTCCTTTTTCAGGAGCTAGAAAAACACGAATCGAGAATCAATTCGAGCTTTTTTTAAATAGAGACTGGATTTTTAAAAGACGTTTTGCGTATAATGAGAAGTAATGGATTGAACGCAAATGAAAGGAAGTGGCCGTCACAATGAGCCTCAGCCGTTTAAGTAAAGAAGAGATTACTGATCTTTCGCTGATCGAATTCGTCAACGAAATGTTGCAAGAAGCTGGCGAACAGCCAATCACGTTCGATGACATCACGTCAGAAATCGAAAAGTACCATACGTTTACAGATGAAGAAGACAAGTTCGAGAAACTTGCTCAACTCTATACAGACATGAACATCGACGGAAACTTCGTCAACGTCGGAGCGAACCGTTGGTCACTCCGCGCTTGGTATCCGTTCGATAAGTCGGATGAGGATCTCGTCATCGAAGCGCGTCAACGTGGAGAACTCGATGAGTTTGAAGAAGAGTTCAACTATGATGCAGAAGAAGATGAGTTCGAGACGATCGAAGACGATCTCGATACATTCGCGAAGACAGCGGACTATGATTCAGCTGACGATAGCGAAGACGACGATACGTTCAAAAAAGTCGCAGCCATCGATGATCTCGATGACGATCTCGACGAAGAAGATTTAGAAGACTTCGAAGAAGAAGAGGAAGTCTAAGTACGATCAACCACAACTGTACAGCTGCTATTTCCCTATAGAAATGGCAGTTTTTTCGTTGACGGCTGACGAACGAGCACGGAAATTTTTCTTTGAAAAATTAGGCTTGACGAAGTTTTCCGAATGACGTAAGTTAGTCATGGGCTTCTTTAAGCAACGTGCTTATTTCAGCAAAAGTGTCTCCTATTCCAATGGGGGCACTTTTGCTTTTTTGTTTTTACCACCTCTGTATTGTTGAGATGTGAATTAGAGAAGGGAGCAATATTTAACATGACAAAGTATATTTTCGTAACAGGTGGCGTCGTATCGTCACTCGGTAAAGGGATCACCGCTGCATCGCTCGCTCGTCTCTTGAAAAACCGTGGCCTCAATGTCACGATCCAAAAATTCGACCCGTACATCAACATCGACCCAGGTACGATGAGCCCGTATCAACACGGGGAAGTATTCGTTACGGATGATGGCGCAGAGACAGACCTTGACCTTGGTCACTACGAGCGTTTCATCGACATCAACTTGAGCCAGAACGCGAACGTCACGTCTGGTCGTATCTACTCGACGATCCTCAAGAAGGAACGCCGTGGCGACTACAACGGTGGAACGGTCCAAGTCATTCCGCACATCACGAACGAAATCAAGGATCGCGTCTTCCGTGCTGGAAAAGAAACGGGCGCTGACGTCGTCATCACAGAGATTGGTGGAACAGTAGGGGATATCGAATCGCTTCCGTTCATCGAAGCCATTCGTCAGGTGAAAAACGATATCGGGAAAGAAAACGTCATGTACGTCCACTGTACGCTCGTTCCGTATCTTGCGGCTGCAGGTGAGCTCAAGACGAAACCGACACAACACAGTGTTAAAGAACTCCGTAGCTACGGTATTCAGCCAGACATCATCGTCTTACGTGCGGAGCACCCAGTTCCACAAGAGATGAAAGATAAAATCGCACTCTTCTGTGACACACGTCCAGAAGCAGTCATCGAAGCACAAGATGCATCGACTCTCTACGAAGTACCACTCAACTTGCAACGTCAAGGCATGGATCAACTCGTCTGTGACTACTTCAAGTTCGATACACCAGCTGCTGACATGACGGCTTGGAAACAACTCGTCCACACAGTGACGCACCTCGAGAAGACGACGAAGATCGCACTCGTCGGGAAATACGTCGAATTGCGTGATGCGTACATCTCGGTCGCGGAAGCATTGAAACATGCTGGATTCGCCTTCAATAGTGACATCGAAATCGACTGGATCAATGCAGAAGACGTGACGCATGAAAACGTCAACGAATTGCTTGGTTCAGCAGACGGAATCCTCGTTCCTGGTGGATTCGGAGAACGCGGCATCGAAGGGAAAATCGAAGCGACACGTTTCGCACGTGAAAACAACGTACCGTTCTTCGGTATCTGTCTCGGTATGCAACTCGCGACAGTCGAATTCGCTCGTAACGTCCTCAATCTCGAAGGCGCACACTCAGCGGAAATCGACCCAGCGACACCATATCCAATCATCGACTTGTTGCCGGAACAAAAAGACATCGAAGATCTCGGCGGTACGCTCCGTCTCGGACTTTACCCATGTAAACTTGAAGACGGAACGAAAGCACGTGCCGCGTATTCAAGCGAGCTCGTCTACGAACGTCACCGTCACCGTTATGAGTTCGGTAACGAATTCCGTGAGCAGTTCGAAGCAAATGGCATGGTCTTCTCAGGTACGAGCCCAGACGGTCGTCTCGTTGAAATCATCGAAATTCCAGAACACAAATGGTTCGTCGCGTGTCAATTCCACCCAGAATTGATCTCACGTCCAGAACGCCCACAAGCGCTCTTCCATGACTTCATCCAAGCTTCACTTGGTGAATGAAAAGAAAGGTAATCAAAGACGCGGTAACCTTCAGCATCATTGAAGGTCACCGCGTCTTTTTTGATTGATTAGATTAAGAACTACATATTATAGAAGAAAAACGTCAATCCCACTCTTCCGTCATCTCTTGTAGTTGCGTCAAAATATGCGTCAAGAGGAACGCACAAAGGGCAAGACTCGGCAGCCCGTGTCGTGAACCGTCCTCTGCCGGAAGTAGTCCTTTGTTGAACTTCAATGCGAGTGGAGCAATTGAACGCTCGAGCGTCTCTGTCACGTCACTGAGTGTGACGATCGCATAAGGCGTATGCCATGCGTCGTAACGGGCAAGAGAAGCGAGGAGATCCGAGCGTTCCGTATCCGGTGTGAAGATTAAGACACGATCGACAGCGTGCAAGGTCTTTCGATCCTTGATCTTCGTAACGCGTTTCATCTGGTCTGGTCCTTCTGAGAGCATCGGATAGAGTCCTTCACATTCGCCGTAGGCGTCGACGTAGACCGTGCCTTCTCCGACGAGTGCTTGTGCGAGCAGACGGACGACATCGAATAGTTCGTCTTCTTGTTTTGCGAGCGTTTGCAATTTTCCGTTGAATTGTGTAGCTAAGATTTTCATCATTTTTCTTCATCCTTTCTATGTTTCTCTCAAGGACAGTATAAAGCAAGTTTTGCTTTAGTGTAGAATGGAAATAACTAGAGGGGGAGTGGCAGAGATGAAGGGCAGATTGTTAATCGTCGAGGATGAGCCGGGAATCCGGAATTTGCTTGCACAATTATTCCGGGCAGAAGGGTATGAAACGGACGTCGCCGTCGATGGAGAGGAAGCGATCGTCTACTTACAACAAGCGGCATACGATCTATTGTTGATGGATGTCAACATGCCGGGGCGGACTGGGATCGAAGTGTTGCGTCATCAGGACCGAATCGGACGACGCGTCCGGACGATTTTAATGACGGCACTCGGTGAAAAAGAAGCGATGGAAGAAGCGAAACGATTAGGAGTCGTCGCCTTTTTCGGGAAGCCATTTGACATCTTTGAATTGAAAAAAGAAGTGACTGTGCAAATTTCTCACGATGTAAGCGGTTAATCTTTCACGTCGCCGTCACAAACCAAAAAACCGAGCGAAATGCTGTACGTTCCGATGAATCAGTATGTTATAATCAGTCTGAAATTGCACGAGTTCGTGTAAGCAGCGATCAAAACAGAGGAGGATGTCATTATGCCATTAGTATCTATGACAGACATGTTAAACAAAGCTCTCGAAGGTAAGTATGCAGTAGGTCAATTCAACATCAACAACCTCGAGTGGACACAAGCGATTCTCGGTGCGGCTCAAGAAGAGCAGTCACCAGTCATCCTTGGAGTATCTGAAGGTGCAGCACGCCACATGGGCGGATTCTACACTGTCGTGAAAATGGTTGAAGGTCTCGTACACGACATGAAAATCACAGTTCCAGTTGCAATCCACCTCGACCACGGTTCGAGCGTTGAGAAATGTAAAGAAGCGATCGACGCTGGATTTACATCTGTCATGATCGATGATTCACACAGCCCGATCGACACAAACATCGAAACAACTAAAGCAGTCGTTGAATACGCTCACGCGAAAGGCGTTTCAGTAGAAGCGGAAGTTGGTACAGTTGGCGGACAAGAAGACGACGTCATCGGTGATGTCATGTACGCGAAACTTGACGAGTGTGTACGCATCGTCAAAGAAACTGGAATCGACACGCTTGCGCCTGCACTCGGTTCTGTTCACGGACCATACAAAGGTGAACCAAACCTCGGATTCAAAGAAATGGAAGAAATCCGTGACGCAACAAACCTCCCACTCGTTCTTCACGGTGGAACTGGAATTCCGACACACGATATCGAAAAAGCGATCTCACTCGGAACTTCAAAAATCAACGTTAACACAGAGAACCAAATCTCATTCGCGAAAGTCGTTCGTGAAGTGTTAGCTGAGAAACCAGAAGCATATGACCCACGCGTATTCATCGCACCAGGTCGTGAAGCAATCAAACAAACTGTCATCGGTAAGATGCGTGAGTTCGGTTCAAGCAACAAAGCTTAATCGACTCCTCTTTAAAGTGCGGTAGACTTCAGTCTACCGTGCTTTTTTCATATCATGTGAACGTGTATTCAATGGAAAACAGTAGGACTTCTCGTGAAAAAAACCTATAATAGAGGCGTAAGCGATTTCAAGGGATGAAAGGGGAACGAGAAAGATGAGATTTTTCATTGACACAGCAAACGTAGAGGACATCAAGAAAGCACATAAAATGGGGATTTTAGATGGTGTCACGACGAATCCGTCACTCGTCGCTAAGGAAGGCGTCGATTTCCATACACGACTTCGTGAAATCTGTGAAATCGTCGGGGACGTCTCTGTCAGCGCTGAAGTTATCGCGCTAGATGCAGAAGGAATGATTCGTGAAGGGAAGGAACTTGCCCAGATCGCACCGAACATTACGGTTAAGGTTCCAATGACTCCGGCCGGACTCGAGGCAGTCGCAGCCCTTTCAAAAGAGAAGATCACGACGAACGTCACATTGATCTTCAACCCGAACCAAGCACTACTCGCAGCCCGTGCCGGTGCGACATACGTATCGCCATTCCTCGGTCGTCTAGATGACATCGGACAAGATGGAATGGGGCTCGTCGAGACAATTGCTCAAATTTTTGTCGTACATGATATTCCAACACAGATCATCGCGGCATCGGTCCGGAATCCGGTTCACGTGACGAACGCTGCTCTTGCGGGCGCAGACATCGCGACGATTCCATTCTCGGTCATCGAGTCACTCACACACCACCCACTCACGACGCAAGGAATTGAAAAGTTCCTCGCCGACTGGGAAAAAACGCAGCAATAATCGTAGCGAAGAGAAAGGTTGATGGAACGTGGACATTTTGCATATCGTAGGGCAACAACGCCTAGAAGGAACCGTATCAATCAGTGGTTCGAAGCAAAGCGCCATCCCGTGTCTTGCTGCAGCCCTCCTGACGGATCAGACGGTCGTTCTAGAAGGCGTGCCGGAAATTGGCGACGTCGCGACGATGATCGAGATTTTGGAGACGCTCGGCGCGGTCGTGACACGTCAAGGCGATATGGTGACGATTGATCCAAGTCGGGTCGAATCGATGCCGTTGACTGGTGCGGAGACGCGCAAGTTACGTGGATCGATCTACCTCATGAGCGTTCTGGCAGCCAGATTCAGACAAGGAGTCGTTGGTCTGCCTGGAGGTTATACCATCGGACCACGACCGATCGATTTACACATCAAAGCACTCGAGCGTCTCGGTGTTTCCGTACGTAACGAACAAGGCGTTCATTACATGCGCGTCGACCGTCTCGTCGGAAACCGGATCTATCTCGATCTCCCATCATTCGGAGCGACGATCAGCGCCTTACTCGTCGCCGTCTTTGCCGAAGGAACGACTGTCATTGAAAACGCCGCCTATGATCCGGAAGTCATCGATGTTAGCACGATGCTGACGAACATGGGGGCGAGTGTCAAAGGGGCAGGGACGGACGAGATTCGAATCAAAGGTGTCTCACGACTAAGTGGTTGCCGGCATACCTTGATTCCAGACCGAATGGAGGCAGGGACGTTCTTGACGATGGGGGCGGCACTTGGACGCGTCACCGTCGACAACGTCATTCCGCTTCATCTCGAGAGTGTCATCCAAAAACTCGAACGGTACGGTGCGATGGTCGAAGCAACGGATGATTCCGTCACAGCAACGTTTCAGGAGGCGAAGCCGGTCGATATTCGTGTCTTCCACTATGGCGGATTCCCAAGCGATCTACAACCTGTCATCTCGGCAGCGTTGTTGCAAGCAAAGGGAGCGAGTATCGTCGTCGATAAGTTATACCCACAACGTTTCCGGCATGTGCAGGAGTTACGACGTTTAAACGCTCGGATCACACATGAAGACGCCTCGATCATCATTCGTGGTGGGGAATCCTTACTTGGTACAGAAATCGAGGCACCGGATCCACGTGGTGGCGCAGCGCTTGTCTTGGCGGGACTTCTCGCTTCAGGGGAGACGACGTTGCACCATGCAGAAGTGCTTGACCAGAGTTACGAACGATTTGATCAGAAGTTGAAAGAACTTGGCGCCCTCGTATGGCGTGAAACGATTTGACCGATTTGTAACAAGGGAGAGGGGACATACACATGGAGAGAAGTCTATCAATGGAACTGGTACGCGTTACGGAGGCAGCAGCGCTTGCCTCTGCACGTTGGATGGGGAAAGGATTGAAGAATGAAGCGGATGATGCGGCAACAAGCGCAATGCGTGACGTCTTCGATACGATTCCGATGAAAGGAACCGTCGTCATCGGGGAAGGCGAGATGGATGAAGCACCGATGCTTTACATTGGAGAAAAGCTAGGAAATGGGTATGGACCACGACTCGACGTCGCTGTCGATCCGCTGGAAGGAACGAACATCGTCGCAAAAGGAACATGGGGTGCACTCGCTGTTCTAGCAGTTGCGGATGCGGGCGATTTGCTTCACGCACCGGACATGTACATGGATAAGATCGCGGTTGGTCCGGAAGCAGCAGGACACATCAGTCTAGATGCGACAATCGAAGAAAACATCGCAGCCGTCGCGAAGGCGAAGAATAAGGAAATCGAAGACGTCGTCGTCTCGATCCTGGATCGTGAACGTCACGAAGAAATCATTCAACGGATTCGGGCGACAGGGGCGCGGATTCGCTTGATCGGTGACGGTGACGTCGCTGCTGCGATCAATACGGCGTTCCCGCATACAGGGATCGATATCTTGCTCGGTTCAGGTGGCGCACCGGAAGGCGTTCTTGCTGCCGTTGCCTTGAAATGTCTCGGTGGTGAGCTCCAAGGACGCTTGTTACCAGCAGACGATGCCGAGATCGCACGTTGCAAAAAGATGGGCATCGAAGATCCATCGAAGATTCTCATGATGGACGACCTCGTCGCAGGAGATGATTGTATCTTCGCTGCGACAGGTGTCACGGACAGTGAGTTGATGAAAGGTGTTCAGTTCACGGCACAAGGCGGTCAGACACATTCTGTCGTCATGCGTGCGAAATCAGGAACGGTGCGTTTTGTCGAGGGTATCCACTCGTTCAAGAAGAAACCGAAGCTTGTTATTAAGTAAAACAGGATGACTCTTCAAAAAGGACGTCTGGATCCACATAAAAAGAGTTGGCGTTGCGGATGATCTCCGGAATGCCAACTCTTTTTTGATATGTGTCTAGGAATCAAGACGTTCATCCTCAACTTCTACAGGAAAAGGAAACGTGCTAAGTAAAGTAAGACCCGGTATTTCGTATAAGCTGCGAGATGTCGCGGCTTATCTCCCGCCTGAGGAAAGTGAGGAGATGAACCTTGAGTGGTAAATGAATCGTTATTTGGCGATTACCGCGGACGCTGGACTTCTCCTGCTTGTCGGGTGACGTACCGACGCGGTAGAAAACGCGTCGAAAAGATGTACCAGGCATTCCCGAAGCCAGGAACGATGAACGTTTTTCCATTCATGTAACCACGGTAGGCGATGCGCGCAACCGTCGGAGCATCCATGACACCAGGTCGCAGGAATAGCCGCGACTGTTCAAGGTTTGCTGCCGATTCGAAACCGGTATGTGTCGCGCCCGGACAGACAACGCTGACTTGGATTCCGTCTTGTGCGAGTTCTTCCGTCAAGCCTTCCGAGAAATGAAGGACATAGGCTTTTGTTGCGTAGTAGACACTTAGCCATGGACCGCCTTCAAATGCAGCCGTTGACGCAAGATGGACGATGCGTCCTTTTGTTCCGTGTGCTTTCATGCGCGAGGCATAGACCTTCGTTACGTGCGTCAACGCTTCGATGTTCAAAGCAATCATTCGAGACTCATCCTCAAAAGAAGTCTCAAGGAAGGAACCGAAGACACCGATTCCAGCATTGTTGATGACACAGTCGACTGGGATCTGTTCCGTTGCGCGAAATAGTGCCAGGCGATGCGTTTGCTGCGTTAAATCGTAAGGGAAGACAGTTGCCGTTCCCCCGAGTCGTTCGACATGGAACTTCGTTTCGAAAAGCGCCGTCGCATCACGTCCGACGAGCAGGACGTGATCCCCTTTCTTTGCATGGAGATAAGCGAATTCACGACCAAGGCCTCTTGAAGCCCCTGTGATTAAAACATGCATCCTATTTCCTCCTCATATAATGGAATAGATGAAAAAAGCGATCGAGCCAATGCTCAACCGCTTTGAGATGATGAATTATAGGTAAGATCCTGCGCCGACAAGGCGTGAACCCCAGTACCCTGATTTGAAGCTCGAGTATTTAACGCCGCCTGTTTCTGAGTTGACCATACTTGACTTGCTTGTTGCGATTCCGACGTGTTGAATGCCGCTACCGTGTGAGAAGAAGACAAGATCTCCTGGTTGTACTTTTGAAACGCTGACTTTCTTAGAAGAAGAATATTGTGAAGAAGACGTACGTGGCAATGTTTTACCAGCCGCTTTCTTGTAAACGTAGCTTGTGAAACCAGAGCAGTCGAATCCACGAGTCGTCGTTCCGCCCCATACGTATGGTGTACCTTTGTGTTTTGCTGCTTCGCTTAAGATTTTTGTCCGTTTAGAAGATGTGCTCGTTGTTTTTTTAGCGCTTGAAGATGATTTGTATGTCTTTGTGTACTGTGAGAAGACATAACGTGTTTTTCCGCCGTATGAGATTTTTGTCCAGCTGCCTGACTTGCCTTTGTATGTAAAGACTTGACCAGCATTGACTTTCCCGACGATGCTTGCTTTCGTAGAAGGTGCTGTCCGAACACGAAGACCGTTGTCCGTGATCTTGACCTTTGTGACTGTCGCTGCTTCAACTTTACCTGTACCCACTGATGTGAAACCTGAAACCACTAAAGCTGCTGTCGCGATCGATGCTAGAAAACGTTTCATGTTAAGAATTCCTCCGTTTAATGTAGTGTGTTGCGTCCGTAAGTTATATGATGAAATCATTAAGTGTGTGATTAAGCAGTAAACCTTACAACTGTGTAAGAATTTTGTCTGCAGGAATATCTTAGCATGCGCGCACTTGAAAACGTTTTTTCAGTTAGAAGACAAAACAGATGTTTTTGTAACATAACTGAAATAATATCCTTGAATATTACAAAGTAAGAAACGCAGAGGATTGTTGACGACGAATTCAAAAAAATATGATACCTTTAGTTCACGAAAGAAATTACATACCTCCTGATGTATGTATGGAAGTATACTGAATGCAGTTGAATTTATAAAGAATAGGTGAAGAACATGCCAACAACTGATAAAAAAGATAAACCAGAACGTTCCTATACACTGGCTCAATTGAGTCAACTGACATTAAAAGAACTCTACGAAATCGCAAAGACGAAGAATGTTCCGCAGTACCGGGAGGCTCGTAAGCGTGAGTTGATGTTCAAGATTTTAAAAGCACAGGCTGAATCGACTGGTCTGTATTTCCTCGAAGGGGTACTCGAAGTCATCCCTGGTAATCCACAAATGCAAAACGATGGTGGCTTCGGCTTCCTTCGTCCTATCAATTATTCCCAATCCTCTGAAGATATCTATATCGCCGCTTCTCAAATCCGACGCTTTAACTTACGTAATGGTGATGTCGTCACAGGAAAAGTCCGTCCTCCAAAGGAAAATGAACGGTTCCAAGGATTGCTGAGTGTGGAAGCCGTCAACGGTGAAGCACCGGATACAGCCCGTAATCGTCTGTTCTTCCCGGCACTGACGCCGATTTATCCGGATCGCTTGATGCGTCTTGAGACAGAACCGCGTCATTTATCGGTTCGTGTCATGGATATGATCGCACCGGTCGGATTTGGACAACGCGGTTTGATCGTCGCACCACCCAAAGCAGGGAAGACGTCACTACTTAAAGAGATCGCGAATTCAATCCAGGAGAACCACCCAGACGTTGAGCTGATCATTCTCTTGATCGATGAGCGACCAGAGGAAGTAACGGACATCGAGCGTTCGGTCCCGGGAGCAGACGTCGTCAGTTCGACGTTCGACGAAACACCGGATAACCACGTCCGGATTTCTGAGCTTGTCCTTGAGCGGGCGATGCGACTCGTCGAACACAAGAAGGATGTCGTCATTTTGATGGATTCGATCACGCGTCTAACACGGGCTTATAACTTAACGGTGCCTCAAAGTGGGCGGACGCTTTCGGGGGGGATCGATCCAGCTGCGTTCCACAAACCAAAACGGTTCTTTGGTGCGGCGCGAAACATTGAACATGGTGGCAGTTTGACGATTCTTGCGACGGCACTCGTCGAGACGGGATCGCGCATGGATGACGTTATCTATGAGGAGTTCAAAGGAACAGGAAACATGGAGCTACATCTCGATCGTAAGCTGTCAGAACGCCGGATCTTCCCGGCGATCGACATTCGCAAATCGGGTACAAGAAAGGAAGAACTCTTGCTTCCGAAAGAGCAGCTTGATGCGCTTTGGGCGATTCGCCGGACGATGACCGAGTCGAATGAGTTCGTCGATACGTTCCTGCGTAAGATTCGCGATACGAAAAATAATGAAGAATTTTTCGTTGAACTCGAGAAAGAACAGAAGAAGACGGTTCGACGCGCGCCGGCTAAACCGCGTACCGTCAAGAAGGAAACGACGACGGAAAAATAACTATTGCGACGCGTAAAAAAATCGTTTAGTATAGGAAGGTAACTTACTCTGGCTCAGCAAATGGACCAGGGCGGAAGGAGAGAAATCAACCATGAAACAAGGAATTCACCCTAACTACAACAAAGTAGTATTTATGGATTCAACGACTGAGTACAAATTCTTAAGCGGTTCTACTCGTTCTTCGAACGAAACGATCACTTGGGAAGATGGTAACGAGTACCCACTCATCCGTGTGGATGTGTCTTCAGACTCGCACCCATTCTACACAGGTCGTCAAAAGTTCAACGCGGCAGATGGTCGTGTCGATCGCTTCAACAAAAAATACGGCCGCAAGTAATCACTTGCCGGTTCTTAAAAAACAGCCTGCCTCCTTTACGGAAGCAGGCTGTTTTTGTATAGGCTGAATTGCGAACGATACGCAAGATACGTCTTCAAGACGAATGAGAAAGCAATTCCACCAACAATCCCAATCAAGTACGGCAGGATATCCGGATGCGCCAAGATGTAGTCGACGATTTTATGGAACGAGATATGACGACCGACGAAGTAACCGGCGCCTAAAAATACGCTGATCCAAATCAAGGCACCTGTATACGCATAGCTCGCAAAAACGCGAAACGGCATTTTTGAGACACCCGCAAAAAAAGCAGAGAGCTGACGAAGACCCGGTATGTAGTAACCGATGATCAAGACCGACTTTCCGTAACGACGAAATCCGGCTTCAGCGGAGAGAATATGTTTTTCTGAGATGCGCATTTTCGGTCCGACGCGATGCAGTAGAGGCATCCCGAGTTTTAAACCAAGTACATAACTGATTGTCATTCCGATGCAACTTCCGGCATAAGCGGCAAGAATCGTACCGAGGAGCGGTAGATTGCCTTGATGCATCCAAAATCCGGACAAAACGAGTAGGGTCTCATCAGGAACCGGTAATCCCACGATACCACCTGCGAGAAGAACGGAGAGACCAAGCGCACCATATTGGTGCAGGATGTCGTGTAAGAGATGATGAATCGGGGACACCTTCTTTCGTGAGAATCTTCTTCTTCAGTGTACAGGAAATAGGGGACACTTGGAATGAAAGGACAAAAATTCTAGGGAAAGAAAAAATGAATTTTGATTTCCGGAAGTCAACCCTTTTTCTCGATACCGTTTCGAGCTATACTCGTTAAAGTGACTATTTTTAGAGGACGGTGTCGGACGATGATGCATGTAATAAATCAGTACGGCTGGATCGAAGTAATTTGTGGCAGTATGTTTTCCGGGAAATCGGAAGAGTTGATTCGTCGTGTCAGACGGGCGCAGTACGGCAAACTGCCTGTTCAAGTATTCAAGCCGGCAATCGACGACCGGTACCATGAAGAACATGTCGTTTCTCATGTAGGTAACTCCGTCGTAGCCATCCCGATGGCGACGAGTCGAGACCTTTATGCGGCAGTAGCAGAAGAGACACAAATCGTTGGCATTGATGAAGTTCAATTCTTTGATGATGAGATCGTACAAGTCATCGAAGCACTCGCACAAGACGGAAAACGCGTCATTTGTGCAGGGCTCGATCAGGACTTCCGAGCAGAGCCATTCGGTAAGATGCCGGAATTACTGGCACGGGCAGAATTTGTGACGAAACTACAGGCAATCTGTCTTTCGTGTGGTGATCCGGCTTCTCGGACACAACGGTTGATTGATGGGAAACCAGCGAACTACGATGATCCGATCATCCTAGTCGGAGCGTCGGAATCGTATGAGCCACGGTGCCGCCATTGCCATGAAGTGCCTGGAAAACCGAAGCCGCTCCAATCGGTGCAACACCAAGAAAATTAAAAAAAGACGTACCGATGATGGTCGTCCTTTGATGTAACAGCTATTCGATTCTAAGTGAAGACGAATAGCTGCTTTTTTATTATCCTGTTTCCTGTGAGAACCGGCTCGAGCGTTCGATGAAGCGGATCGATTCACGGACGATCAGATCCTGGTCATGATCGAGTGTCGCGACGTGATACGAGTTGAGTAAACAGTAGCTTCGTTTATCATTTGTTCCGATGTGCTGATGCAGATAATCCGAGCTCGACGGCGGAACGACGTGATCGGTCGCTGAGTAAAGAATCAAGGTCGGTAGAAGGATCGATCCCAAGCGTCCTTTCGTTTCATCCATCAAGCGGACGAGTTCGAATGCACAACGGCTCGGAACGAGGTCATAGATGATTTCGAAGGCAGACCGTTTGATATCCGGTGCCCCTTCCGGTAAATACTGTGGCCCGTCCTCGAACGAGAGTGATTCATAGGACGGAACGGAGAGTGCAGCATTGATTGTAATGATGCCGGCGAACGGAATCCCGTCAGCAGCGAGTGACAGCGCAAGCGTCGCACCCATTGATTGGCCGATAACGAAAACTTGATCGCATGTTTCTTGTAGACGTGCATAGCCGTCTTGCAGGCTTTGTTTCCAACATCGAGCAGTCGATTGTTCGAACTCGCGGACGTTCGTTCCGTGGCCACGTAAGCGCGGGGCATAGACGGTAAAACCTTCAGCAGCAAATGCCTCACCGACGTCTCGAACACTTTGCGGTGTGGCATTAAAACCATGACAGATCAGAATACCGATCGGTCCACCTTGAAGATAAAATGCTTCGGCACCAGTCAATACAGGATAGTTCATCATTACTCTTTTTCCTCCATTCATGAAAAAAACTCGTCGACGTCACTGCTTGGACGCCCACGAGTTTTTCACCGTATCATCCAAAGCCGCGCTTTGCTGGTCGGAGCACCTTACAGATTGCAGGTTGCCGTGAAGTCATAGAGCCAGGTCTCTCG
Organism: uncultured Exiguobacterium sp.; assembly: GCF_964277885.1. Classification (NCBI taxonomy): domain Bacteria; kingdom Bacillati; phylum Bacillota; class Bacilli; order Caryophanales; genus Exiguobacterium; species uncultured Exiguobacterium sp. The sequence continues at coordinate 64,029 of NZ_CAXYJR010000005.1, forward strand.
TTCACTCTTGATAAATATCATATTGGAATTGTCGGATTAATCATTGAAACGATGGTAGCACGTTCGAAAATGACTTGTCAAATCGTTATTGACGAATCATGATCCGTTCAGTAAGCTAACTCATAACTTGTTGATCCATCGATATGCGCCAAATGGATTATTTTTGCAAAGTTGGTTGACTTTTAAAGTTCCGACCCGTAATGTAAAAATTAGTTTTACGACATAAGCAACAACGCAACAACACACATACGAATTTCATACCGCAATACTTATCCAGAGAGGTGGAGGGACTGGCCCTACGAAACCTCGGCAACAGACTCATTATGAGCACTGTGCCAATTCCATCAGACAGATGTCTGAGAGATGAGTGGAGTGGATTCTGCCACTGTGCGGATCCAGGTCTCTTCTTGTTTCTCAAGAAGGGACCTTTTTTGTTGAATGAAGGGGGAAAACGGAATGATTGCATTTCATCAAGTCAAAAAAACGTACGTCACGAAAGATCAGACGATCGCAGCGCTCGATGGTGTCGACCTGACGATCGAAAAAGGCGAAATCTTTGGTGTCATTGGCTTTAGCGGTGCCGGGAAAAGTTCACTGCTCCGCTGTGTCAATCTGTTAGAACGACCGACGTCAGGGACGGTGACGGTTGATGGGGAAGATTTAACGCAACTGTCTCCGAAAAAATTGCGTCAAGCAAAACAACGGATCGGGATGATCTTTCAGCACTTCAATCTATTAAATGCGAACACGGTCTTTACAAATGTCGCAAAACCACTCGTTCTTGCAGGCGTCAAGAAAGATGAGATTCGACGCCGGGTGATGGAGTTGCTCGAATTCGTCGATCTCGCGGACAAGGCGGATCATTATCCAGATCAATTGTCGGGTGGGCAGAAACAGCGCATTGGTATCGCCCGGGCACTCGCGACGCAACCTTCCGTCCTCTTATGTGACGAAGCGACGTCAGCGCTTGATCCCCAGACGACGCATCATATTCTCCAGTTATTAAAACGGATCAACGCGGAGTACGGGATCACGATTCTCTTGATCACCCACGAGATGGGTGTCATCCGGGAGATTTGCGATCGTGTCGCCGTCATCGAAGCTGGGAAACTGATCGAGTCAGGAACGGTCTTTGATGTCTTTTCAAACCCGCAGACCGAGACGGCAAAAAACTTTGTTCGGTCTGTCATGCATGACGAGATTCCAGCATCGATTCGCCAGCTGATCGAGTCGCGTGCGCATCCGATCTATAAGATTCACTTCCTCGGACATCACACCGGACAACCACTCTTATCGCAAGTCGCAAAACGCTTTGACGTCGATGTTAATATCCTGCACGGGAGCATCACAGAGTTGCAGGAGACACCGTTTGGCACTCTGCTCGTAGAATTAATCGGTGAGACGACAGAAGTGAAACGTGCCTTACACTACATCGATCAGGCACAGGTAACCGTTGAGGAGGTGCTCGCTGATGCTAGTTAACTACAGTGATATTTGGACAGCATTTTTGCAGACGATGACGATGGTATCCGTTTCGCTCTTGTTCTCGACCTTGATTGGCTTACCGCTTGGTATCCTGCTTGTCGTGACGCGAAAAGGAGCATTGCTTGAAAATGTCCCGTTGTTTACGTTCTTCAACAGTATCGTCAATATCTTCCGCTCGATTCCGTTCATCATCTTACTCGTCGCGATCATCCCGTTGACGCGCTTGATCGTCCAGACGTCGATTGGAACCGAAGCCGCCATCGTCCCGCTCGTCTTTTATGCCGCACCGTACATGGCACGTTTGATTGAGAGTTCTTTACTCGAAGTCGATAAAGGCGTTCTTGAAGCAGCAGAAGCGATGGGCGCGACACCGTTTCAAACGATTTTCCGCTTCCTCCTACCGGAAGCACTCGGTTCACTCATCCTGAACTTAACGATCGCGACGGTCGGCTTGATCGGGGCGTCGGCGATGGCAGGCGCCATCGGTGGTGGCGGTTTGGGTGACTTAGCAATTACTTACGGTTATCAACGATTCGATACGAAAGTCATGATCATCACGGTTGGAATTCTCGTCATCTTAGTTCAAGGCTTACAGACGACAGGCAACATCGTCGCACGAAAAATCAGAAGACATTAATCAAGGGAGCGATTCAGCCATGAAAAAAGCAGTAGCAATTGGAGCAACATTAACAACAATTTTATTTGCCGGATGCGCAGCATCAGGAGAAGACGAAAAGACGATTAAGCTCGGTGTCAGCGGTTCGGACACACAAGTTTGGGATTATGTCGCGAAAAAAGCAGAGAAGGAGGGCATCAAAATCGAGCTCGTCAAGTTCTCCGATTATGTCCAACCGAACATGGCGCTGGCTGAAGGCGAAATTGACGCCAATTCCTTCCAGACGATTTCTTACTTCAACGCTTTCAAGAAAGAACATAACTTGAAGCTATCGCCGATCGCGACGACTGTCATCGCACCGATGGGCATTTACTCAGATAAATACAAGGACGTCAAAGACATTCCGGTTGGTGGAAAAATTGCCGTTCCGAACGAAGCGACGAACATGGGGCGCGCCCTCTTGTTACTACAAGAAGCCGGTCTGATCAAGTTACCGGACGACTTCGACGGCAACGGTTCGCTCGATAAGATCGTCGAGAATCCGAAGAAGCTGAAAATCGTTCCGATCGTCGCTGGACAGACACCACGCGTCTTACCGGATGTCGCGGCATCAATCATCAACAATGGCATTGCCGTTGACGCTGGCTTCAACCCAATCAAAGACTCGATCGTTCATGAGAACGAGACAGCAAAACCATACATCAACATCATCGCAACACGGACAGAAGACAAGAATAAAAAAGAACTGAAAAAGATCGCGTCGCTGTATCAACAAAAAGATGTCGCGGCCTTCATCAAAAAAGAATACAAAGGCAGTACGATCCCGACGTTCGTTCCACTAAGCGACATCGGCGAATAATTTCAAAAGGAGAGTGGATAGCATGACGACACCAGTACGCACGACATGGGTAGAGACGATTGAACAAGATATCGAACAAAAACGGGAATCGTATCTTGAGACGAGTCATCGGATTCATGCGACGCCAGAAATCGGGAACGAGGAATTCTTTGCTTCGCGGCTCCATGCGGAGCGTCTGACGGCAGAGGGCTTTACGGTAGAACTTGGCGTCGCGGGGCACGAGACCGCATTCTTTGCGAAAAAATCGAGCGACCGACCAGGCGCGACGATTGCCTTTCTTGCTGAGTATGATGCGTTGCCAGGCATCGGTCACGCATGCGGTCATAATATCATCGGCACGACGAGTGTCGCGGCAGCGATCGCGCTCAGTAAAGTGCTCGATGAAGTTGGCGGGAGTGTCGTTGTCCTTGGAACTCCAGCCGAAGAAGGTGGACCGAACGGCAGTGCGAAAGGTAGTTTCGTCAAACATCAGTTGCTCGAAGGAATTGATGCAGCCTTGATGGTCCATCCATCGGGACAAACACGGATCACGGGTTCTTCCCTTGCGGTCGATCCACTCGACTTTGCCTTTACCGGTCGTCCGGCTCACGCCGCAGCGTCACCGGAAGAAGGCATCAATGCCCTTGATGCTGTCATCCAACTCTTCAACGGCATCAATGCCTTACGTCAGCAATTACCAGACGATGTCCGAATCCACGGCATCATCACGCATGGAGGCGATGCGCCGAATATCATTCCGGAATACGCAAAAGCACGTTTCTTCATCCGGGCGACGACACGGGAACGGCTGAATGCCGTCACGGAAAAAGTCAAAGCCGTTGCCCAAGGCGCGGCACTTGCGACCGGGGCGACGCTTGACGTCATCGCTTTCCAAAATGAAGTCGACAATCTCGTCTTCAACCGGACGTTCGACCGACTGTTCCAAGAAGAAGCGGAGGCGCTCGGTGAAAAAGTCCACTTAGACGAACGACCGGGTCTTGGTTCAACGGATGCCGGTAACATCAGTCAAGTCATTCCGACGATTCATCCGTATATCAAGATTGGTCCGGACGATCTCGTCGCCCATACGGAAGCCTTCAAAGAGGCGGCCCGTTCAACAGCAGGAGATGAAGCATTGATCACAGGGGCAAAAATCCTTGCGCGGACAGCACTTCGCGTCCTCGCGGATGAACGGACGCGCGGGGCGATCGCCCAAGAATTCCACGACCGGAAAAACGGATACGTATAAGTCGAAACGAACGGCCGGAGCTGCCTGAATCAAGCAGCTCGGTCGTTTTTTATATGACGAGAATTCAGTCAGGAGACTTTATCCAGAAGTGGTATCCGATTTTAAAAGAAGACAAGACCGAAGCATTTGCGCTTTGTTTTCTTGAAAAAGATATGCTAGGCTAAACTTGTATAACTCAATAATCCAGTTCTTCGGGGTAGGGTGAAAATCCCAACCGGCGGTGATGCGATCAATCGATCGACGAGCCCGCGACCTGTGATGTACGCATCATGGCTGACTTGGTGAGATTCCAAGGCCGACGGTAAAGTCCGGATGGGAGAAGAACGAAACGACACGATTCAAGCCGTTCTCTGAAAAAATGTTTTCAGGAGATGGTCTCTTTCTGCATGCAAAAATGCAGGGAGCGAACCGTGTATTTCGTGAACCCTTCTATACAGACGCCCCTTTTTTAAGGGGCGTCTTTTTTCATTTGAAAGGAGTGAACGCGATGTCACAGATGATGAGTTATGCCATGCAATTAGCACATATGTTACACGGACAAACAAGTCCGAATCCAAGTGTCGGCTGTGTCATCGTCAAACAAGGACGCATCATCGGCTTTGGTGCACACCGGTTTGCCGGTGGTCCGCACGCGGAAGTCGAAGCCTTACGGATGGCAGGAGAAGCGGCTCGTGGCGCTGATCTCTACGTGACGCTCGAGCCATGCAATCATCACGGTAAGACACCGCCGTGCACGGAAGCGATTCTACAAGCCGGAATCAAACGAGTCTTCGTCGCAACGGAAGACAAACATGCGATCGTCGCTGGTTCTGGTATCAAACGGCTACAGGACGCGGGAATCGAAGTCGAGGTCGGTTTGTTACGACATGAGGCGGAAGCCCTCTACACGGAATTCTGGAAGACGATCGAACGAAAACGCCCGACCGTGACCGTCAAAATCGCACAGACGATGAACGGCATTGCTGCGACGGGTGAACAGCGCTGGATCACATCAGAAGAGGCACGAGCGAATGGTCGCGCCTTGCGTGGTCGTCATGATGCGATTCTCGTCGGAAGTGAGACGGTGCTCGTCGATGATCCAGCACTGACGTTACGCGAGGCATCAGGCATCGAGCCGATTCGGGTGATCGTCGACCGTCGAGGTCGGGTTCCGGAGACGGCACAAGTCTTCCGCGATGGTAAAAATCCGACCTACTGGCTAACAAGTGTACCGCGTGTTAGTCACGATCAAGTGACGGTCCTTGTCGGTGAGTATGAGACACCGGAAGCGATTTTACAACGGTTATTCGAACAAGACATCCGTAGTGTTTTGATTGAAGGCGGACCAACGATTCAAGGTGCATTCCTTGAAGCGGATCTCGTTGACCGGATTGAAGTCTACCAAGCCCCGTCGATTTTTGAAGGAGCTGCGTGGAATGGTCAACACGACATCGAAGATCGTTTTCAAATCGACCAGATTGAGACGGTCGGACCGGATCTCCATCTGACGTATATCCGAAAGGGGGAGACGACATGTTCACCGGATTGATTGAAGAAGTCGGGACATTAAAACGAAAGATTCCGCGACCGAATGGATTAGCGCTTGAGATTGAAGCGCACCGGGTGCTCGAAGGAACGAAGATTGGTGATAGCATCGCTGTCGATGGGATTTGTTTGACAGTCACGTCGATGAGCCCGACCGGTTTCACGGCAGATGCCGTCCATGACACGATCCGTTCAACAGCCCTCGGTACGTACCGCGTCGGAAGCCCGTTGCAACTCGAACGAGCGATGCCGGCAGACGGTCGCTTCGGTGGACATTTCGTCAGTGGGCATATCGACGGAACGGCACGGCTGATTAGTCGGCGACCGGATGGAGAAGCGATGGTCTACACGTTTGATGTCGGATCGTGGCAAAAGTATTGTATTCCGAAAGGCTCGATTGCAATCAACGGCACGAGCCTGACGTTGCAACGCGTCACGCCGGAAACGATCTCGATTTCATTGATTCCGCACTCACGTCAAGTGACGACGTTTGATCGATTGGCAAGCGGCGCAGTCGTTAACATCGAGTGTGACATGATGGCGAAACATCTTTATCATTTCACGCAGCATGAGAAGCAGACGGACTGGGCAGCATTCTTAGGAGGCGACATGTAATGAACGGATTCGACTTGATTGAAGACGCAATAGAAGATTTAAAAAGCGGACGGCCGATCATCGTCTGTGATGACGAGGACCGTGAGAATGAGGGTGACCTCATCATGCTCGCAGAACACGCGACATCGGAAAATATCAACTTCATGATCACGCATGGAAAAGGACTCGTCTGTGTCCCAGTCAGTCCGCGGATCGCACAGCGACTCGAACTTGCTCCGATGACAGCGAATAATACCGATCCGCATGGGACGGCATTCACGCTCAGCATCGATCATGAAGACGCGAAAACCGGTATTAGTGCTGAAGAACGTTCGCTGACGATCCAGCGGATGTTGACGGATGGACCAGAGCGTTTCAAACGACCAGGGCATATCTTCCCGTTGATCGCAAAAGAAGGCGGTGTCCGGGAACGACGCGGACATACGGAAGCGGGCGTTGACCTTGCTCGTCTTGCCGGAAGTGAAGAAATCGCCGTTATCTGTGAAATCATCAAGGAAGACGGTACGATGGCTCGGGTGGATGATTTGCTTCTTTATAAGGAAGAGCATGATTTAAAACTGATCACGATTGAGGCACTCGTCGCCTATCTCGAGCGTCCATTGACGCGGGAAGCGGAAGTGTTGCTTCCGACGACGTTCGGAGCCTTCCGAATGATCGGCTATACGACACAAGATAAAAAAGAACATGTCGCCGTCTTATCCGGTGAAGCGCACGACGGGATGCTTGTCCGTCTACATTCGGAATGCCTGACGGGGGATGTCTTCGGTTCGAAACGTTGCGATTGTGGTCCACAACTCGATGCGGCACTTGAGCGGATCGAACGAGAAGGTGGAGCCGTCTTGTATTTACGTCAGGAAGGACGCGGCATCGGTCTAATGGCGAAGTTAAAAGCGTACGAGTTACAGGAACAAGGACTCGATACAGTCGAAGCGAACCATGCACTCGGTTATCCGACGGACATGCGGGACTACACGGTCGCAGCCAACATGTTGCGGGATCTTGGCGTAACGAAGATTCGCTTGATGACGAATAATCCGGACAAACAACGAGTGCTTGAGCAAGAGGGAATTGAAATCATCGAGCGTGTTCCCCATCAAGTACCGGTTGAGCCGGAAAATCAGCGTTACCTGAAAACCAAACAAACGAAACTCGGGCATTGGCTCGATATCCAAGGAGGACACACATCATGATCTACGAAGGTTTCTTAACAGGAGAAGGACTACACGTCGCAATCGTCGCAGCACGTTTTAACGAACTGATCACATCAAAACTCGTCGGAGGAGCGAACGACGCTTTCCGTCGTCACGGTGTCGCGGCGGATGCTGTCGATACGGCGTGGGTTCCGGGAGCGTTCGAAATTCCGCTCGTCGCAGAAAAGTTAGCGAAAAGCGGCAAGTATGACGCCGTCATCACACTCGGTGCCGTCATCCGTGGAGCGACGTCACATTATGATTATGTGTGTAACGAAGTCGCGAAAGGTGTCGCGAGTGCGTCACGCGACACAGGCGTTCCAATCATCTTTGGTGTCTTGACGACGGATTCAATCGAGCAAGCGGTCGAACGTGCTGGTACGAAAGCCGGAAACAAAGGCTACGAAGCAGCCGTTTCTGCAATCGAAATGGCGAATCTCTTACGGACGATCTAATGAAACAAAAACAGGCTGACGGAAGCTTCCGTCAGCCTGTTTTTTTTACGAAAATCCCTTGAAGATTGAATCAAATTTCAAAAAAAGAATCGTAGATTTAAAATTTGAGGATTCGTTCTCAAGAAGAAAGGTAATGATGTAATAAAGAAACTTTGAAACATTTTCCAATGTTTTTCGTAAATCAGGGTAACGCGTATAAAGGAGGAAATGAATATGAAGAAAACAAGGTGGGTAGCAGCTGGGATTGTCGCAGCATCGATTGGACTGGCTGGATGTCAAGATGGACAGACAGATTCGGGCAGTGGCAGTGGGTCTGGTTCGACGAAGTCGGGGGAACTCTCGAATACGGAATTACTGAATAAAGCAACAGCCGCTCAAAAAGATATTAAATCGTTCCATATGGAAGGGACAGTCAACTCAAAAGCAGGTGAGATGGCAGTGGATCAGAAGGTATCAGCCGATATCATTCAAAAGCCGCTTACGATGCACCAGACGATGACGATGAAAAATCCACAGGACGGTAAAGACATGTCGATCGAGAGCTATATCGTCGACAACAAAATGTATTTATCGCAAAACGGACAATGGCTCGTTCAAGATGTCTCGGAACTAGGCGATATGGTCGAAGCGATGGAGTCATCGGCATCAACGGATCAAAATCTCAAGCTATTGAAAAAGTACAAAGACAACTGGACAGCGAAAAAAGAGGGTGACGTCTATCAAATCGACGTCAAACTAAAGGGTGACGACCTCAAAGCCTTCATGAAGGATTCGCTGGAGCAAACAGGACAAATGGCGCAAATGAAAGACGCTATGGACAGCATCGATTATAAGAAAATGAATTACACGATGACGTATGACGCAAAAACATTCTATCCAAAATCACTCGATATGGATATGGTATTCGCGATTGAAAAAGATACCGAGTTCAATATGAAGAACGCGTCGACGTTCTCGAAATTCAATGAGATTAACGAAATCAAATTACCAGCGGAAGCAAAAGATGCGAAACCGCTGACAGGTGCAGCGCAATAAACGATAAAGTCCCCTCTCTTCTAGGAAGACGAGGGGACTTTTTTTAGACTTGGAACTGACGTAAGACGTCTTTTAGTGCTTCCGCTTGCTGTTGACTGACGGAAGTCTGTTCATGCACATCGCGGAACGCTTGAACGGAATGGTTGATCTGTTCCGACATCGATTGGGTGCCCTGTGCCCCATCGTTGACGGTGACGGCGACATCATGGATGACACCAAGCATATTTGATGTCAGTTCCTGGAGCTGACCAGCTTGAGCAGCAAAATGTTCCGCCGCATCACCGAATAATTGTGCGTCATTCCGGTATTGAATCGAGGCGTCTTCAAACAAGTCGTAGTCCTTGACGACTTTCGCATCAATGAAGGACAGCATCTCACCAGATGCTGTATTCAAATGCTCGACCGACTCGATAACCGAGAGTGAAACATCTTGGATTTGTTCGACGGTATCGCGACTACTTTCAGCGAGCTTACGGATCTCATCTGCGACGACGGCAAAACCTCGACCGACTTCACCGGCCCGTGCTGCTTCAATCGAAGCGTTCAGAGACAATAAATTCGTTTGCGCCGCGATGGCAAGGATCGCGTCAGACAAGACGGAAATCTCCTTGACGGCTTTCGCCCGTGCCATTGCGTCCTCGAGTTTACTTTTCGTTTCGGCGAGAATATGATTCGCGGTCTGTTTTGCTTCCGTGGCGACGACTTGTAGCGATTCAGCCCGTCCGCCGACTTCTTGCGCCCGTCTTCCGTTCTCTTGTGCGCCGGAGACGATATCATGAATCGTCGCTTCCATATCGACGGCAGACGAGTTCATTTCTTCAGCAGAAGCGGCAGTCTCCTGCATACCAGCAGATAAGTTTTCAATCGTATGCGAAGTGGAGGCCATCTCTTGATCGAGTTCACCGATTCGACCGGAGACATGACGAGAGGTCGACACAACGTGTGTTGCTGTATCATCGACTTGAACGATGATTGTTCGTAAGTGAGCGATGAATTGATTCATCGACTGGGCGATTTGCCCGATCTCGTCATTACGTGTGACGTCGAGTTGAGCAGTCAAGTCACCGCCTTGAGTGGCGAGTTCATGCGTTTTCGCCTCCAGTTGACGAAGGGGGCCGAAGATTGACCGTAAAATCAAGAAAGTGAAGATCACACCGAGTAATCCAACGACTCCAATGATCGTAAACAGCATGAGATGAGCGGTATTAGCAGCTTGAGTAATCGTTGCTCCGTTTTTCTTCGCCTGTTGATTATTGAATTTCACGATTTTCGTCAGTTGATCCGAGACAGCAAAATATGAATCCCGGCTATCGCCTTCGTAATACGTGACGGCTTCTTTTTGTGTTTCTGGTGTGCTGAGTGTAAGCAGGCGATCAGTCGTTTCTTTGAACGTCTGCCACTTCTTCGAAAGATCATCGAATAATTGACGGTCCGATTTCAAATAGATCGTTTTCTCGTAATTAGCGAGGTTCGCATCAATGGTCGCGATTCCATCTTTGACACGCTTGTCGTATCCGGCCTTAACCGTCGAATCATTTTCCTGAATGTGTAACAATTCGACACGTCGTAAATCAGACAGTGCGGTATTCGTCTCGTGGGACAAGTTCAGACCGGGAATCCAAGAGGAGGTGATCGTATGACTCTCTTGGTCGACACGACTCAAAGAGAACCCACCGTATAACCCGACGCCAATCAAGCTAAGCAAAAGCATGGAGGACAATAAGATAAGCTTTGTTTTAATCTTCATGTAATTCGCTCCTTTGTTTTGCGAGATGAACTATTCGTTTTATTGATTATACTGTTGCGAGTAAAAAATTTACTTATTATTGAAAAAAATAAGTATCAAAAACGAATCATGAAAAAATAGTTTGACAATTATCAGTAAATTCTGAAAAAATGGTAAAGAACTACATACTCTACTAAGGGGAGGTAATATGAGTGGGAAAGGCATTTAGTGACTGGATCAGTGAGGTGTCCAATATCGTGTGGGGACCACCGTTACTCATCCTGTTGGTCGGTACGGGGATTTACTTGACGATTCGCCTAGGCTTCATTCAGATTACCAAATTACCTTATGCGCTGAAGCTTGCGTTTTCAAAGCATCAGGACGATAAGTCGGAAGGGGACATCAGTCACTTTCAAGCATTAATGACGGCACTGGCTGCGACCGTCGGTACGGGGAATATCGTTGGTGTCGCAACCGCTGTCGTCCTCGGGGGACCGGGCGCAATTGTTTGGATGTGGTTGTCCGGTCTATTCGGGATGGCGACGAAATACGCGGAAGCAATCCTTGCCGTCAAATATCGTGTCGTTGATGAAAAAGGACAGATGGCAGGGGGACCGATGTATTACCTCGAGCGTGGACTGAAGCAGAAATGGCTAGGTGTCTTGTTTGCCGCATTCGCTTCGATCGCGGCGTTCGGGATCGGGAACGGAGTCCAGACGAACTCGGTTGCCCTCGCTATGAAATCAACGTTCGATGTACCACTTTACGTGACGGGAATCGTACTGATGGTACTGACAGGTGTCGTCATTCTCGGTGGGGTCAAATCTATCGGAAAGGTCGTTAGTCTATTCGTTCCGTTCATGATTTTCTTTTATGTCGGAAGTGGATTGCTGATTCTCGTCATGAACTATGACTTGATTCCAGGTGCGATTTCGACGATCTTCAGCAGCACGTTCTCAAGCGAAGCGATTACAGGTGGCGCAATCGGGGCAGCAATTCGTTATGGTGTCGCGCGTGGAGTCTTCTCGAACGAAGCCGGTCTTGGTTCAGCACCGATCGCAGCGGCAGCTGCGAAGACGGACTTCCCGGGACGTCAAGCGCTCGTCTCGATGACGCAGGTCTTCCTCGATACGTTGGTTGTCTGTTCGATTACGGGTCTGACGCTCGTTATGGGAGGTCAGCTCGATACAAAACTAGAGGGTGTCGAGTTGACGACAGCGAGCTTCGAGGTTTTCCTCGGACCTGCTGGGAAATACATCGTCACGATCGGACTCGTCATGTTTGCTTACTCGACGGTCCTTGGATGGTCGTACTACGGTGAAAAATCGATCTATTATCTATTTGGTCAAAAATCGATCCTACCGTACCGCATCCTGTTCGTCTTAGTCGCCGGAGCGGGAGCGATGACGACGAACTTGAACATGGTCTGGGCGATTTCCGACGTCTTCAACGGATTGATGGCGATTCCGAACTTAATCGGTTTGATTGGATTATCCGGCGTTGTCATTGCTGAGACACGACTGTTCCGCGAACAGTTGAGACGAGAAGAAGCGAATCGGAAAGTTTCGTAGAAAATGCGAAAATGAAAGACTCGGAAGGAACTAGTGTCTAAGAATCATTTTTGAAAACGAATGATTCTGCCATCCTTGCTTTCTACAGGCGGGAGGTTCGTCAGGTCTTTCCTTTCCCTGACGAAAGCATGCACCATGCCTTCTCTTTCTGTAGGAGTCGAGGAATAGGCATTCACATTCTATATTTATTCAACATCAACAAAAAAGAAGATTGGTTTCCAAGGATTATCCTAGAAATCAATCTTCTCTTTTTTGCATATGTCCGTTTCAACCAGTCACTTTTTACGATAAAGCATCAAGGATTCATAAGGGCGTAACATCAAAGTGTGCCCCTCTGTCTGCATCTCCTGGTAGTTGTGAAGCAACACCGTATAATCCGATCCGTCACGAGGTAACGTGAACGTCGTCTCTGTTCCGTAGAAGTTCGAAACGACAAGCAACTCTTCCTCGTTCGTTGCGCGTTCGTACGCCCAGAGTGACGAATCGTCTGGTGTCAACAGACGGTATGAACCGTCTGTCAGCACGTCATACTGTTTACGGAGTTGAATCAATCGTTTGTAATGATGATAGACCGAGTTTGGATCTGCGACAGCCGACTCGACATTGATTTGCTCATACGTCGGCGAGACCGGGATCCACGGCTCGCTTGTACTAAAGCCCCCGTTGACAGCGTCCGACCATGGCATCGGTGTTCGCGCGTTATCGCGTGATTTTTGACGGATCGCAGCGAGAATCGTTTCTTCCGATATGCCGTTATCCCGTGCTTCCTGATAGGCGTTCAACGTCTCGACGTCGCGGTAGTCGGACAAATCCGTAAAGTTCGGATTCGGCATCCCGATCTCTTCTCCTTGATAGATATACGGTGTCCCTTGTAATCCGTGAAGCGTCGTCGCAAGCATCTTTGCACTCTCGACACGATACGTGATGTCGTCACCGAACCGACTGACGACGCGGGGCTGGTCATGGTTACACCAAAAGATCGCGTTCCAGGCTTGTCCGTTCATACCGGATTGCCAGTCGGAGAAAATCTGTTTCAGTTGCTTGAAATCAAATGGTGCTGCCGTCCATTTTTCACCGTTCGGATAATCGACCTTCAAATGATGAAAGTTGAACGTCATCTTCAGTTCCTGATTTTTGAGCGAAGAATAACGAAGACAATGCTCAAGTGACGTCGACGACATCTCGCCGACCGTCATGAGATCATGTCCAGCAAAGACTTGTTCATTCATTTCCTGCAAGTAGTCGTGGATGTTCGGTCCATCCGTATAATACGCACGTCCGTCTCCTGCTGGGTCGTTCGGAAGACCTGGTGTCTTTGAAATCAAATTGATGACATCGAGTCGGAAGCCGCTGACCCCTTTATCCCGCCAAAAGCGCATCATGTTGTAAACATCTTCCCGTAAACGTGAATTTTCCCAGTTCAGATCCGCTTGCGTCTTGTCGAACAGGTGCAAGTAATACTTGCCAGCTACCTCATCAAATGACCAAGCGGGACCGCCGAATTTTGATATCCAGTCGTTCGGTGTATCGCTCCAAATAAAATAGTCATGATACGGGCTGTCAGGATGACGTCCTTCTTCGAACCAGGCATGCGACGTTGAACAGTGATTGACGACGATGTCCATCATGACAGACAGGCCGCGTTGTTTTGCTTCTGCAAGTAACGTTTCGAAATCGTCCATCGTGCCGTAAGATGGATCAATTGCATAATAATCACTGACATCATAGCCATTGTCGTTTTGCGGTGAGGCATAGACCGGCGTCAACCAGAGATAATCGACACCAAGATCCGCCAGATAATCGAGTTTGGCCGTCACGCCACGCAATGTACCGGTCGCTTTGCCCTCCGGACTATAAAAACTCTTCGGATAGATTTGATAAACGGCGGATTTGCGCCAATCGGTTGTCGTGATCATCAGATACACACCTTTCTAGAATTACGCTGCTTTTTTCAGGGCAGCTTTTTTTGCGCGTTTCGTTGAGACATAGTGGAACAGGAACGTACAGGCGACAGGGACGATGATCGCGATCACCATGCCGACGATGAACGACAGAATCGAGCCTGGTACGATCGAAATAAAAGCAGGTAATCCGCCGACACCGATCGCAGGAGCAAGAACGCCGCTGACAGCGATGAAAGCTGACGCGATCGCTGAACCGACGAGTGCCGCGTAAAACGGATATTTGAACCGGAGATTGACCCCGAACATGGCCGGTTCCGTGATTCCAAAGTAGGCGGATAAAGCGGACGTTGATGCCATGTTTTTATCATTGACGTTTTTCGCGAGGAAAAGCATCGCGAGTGTTGCTGAACCTTGGGCGATGTTCGAAATTGCGATCATCGGCCAGATGAACGTCGTTCCGCTTTGTCCGATCAACTGTAAGTCGACGGCGATGAACATGTGGTGCATGCCGGTAATGACGAGCGGCGCATAGAGTGCGCCAAAGAGTAAGGCACCAAGTAACGGAACAGCTTCGAACGTATTGACGACTCCGATCGTGATCCAGTCACCGACTTGGCGCGTGACCGGTCCGATGACGGCAAGGGCGAGAAAGCCCGTCAATGTGATCGTCGTAATCGGTACGACGAGTAATTGGATCGCATTCGGTACCTGTTTTTTAAGCCAACGTTCGATCGTACTGAGGACGTAAGCGGCAGCGAGCACCGGAAGGATTTGTCCCTGATAACCGACTTTTTCAATTTCAAAGAGACCGAGAATGTTGAACGTCGGGATTTCACCTTTTAGAGCACTTTGTCCGTAGTTCCAAGCGTTTAAGAGATCTGGGTGAACAAGCATCAGACCCATGACGATTCCGAGGATCTCACTCCCACCGAAGCGTTTCGTCGCTGACCAACCGACGAGTGCTGGCAGGAAGACGAAGGCCGTATTGGCCATCATATTGATAAGATCCCAAAGTCCTTGTAAGTTCGGATAACGATCGATCATCGTCTTGCCACCGAACTCGATTCCGAATAGATTATTGATTCCCATTAAGAGACCAGCAACGATGATTGCCGGAATGATAGGCATGAAGACATCAGAAAAGACTTTGATCAACTTTTGGAACGGATTCATCTTAGCAGCACCAGACGATTTGACATCTGCGATCGTTGTTGCCTGTAAGCCGGTCAGTTGAATGAATTCTGCATAGACCCGGTCGACATCACCGGCACCAATGACGATTTGATAGACACCCGCGTTCAAGAACGCGCCTTTGACGAGTGGAACTTCAAGTAAGGCTTCTTGATCGACAAGCTCTTGATTTTTAAGCGTTAAACGAAGACGGGTGACACAGTGAGCTGCCTGCTCGACGTTCTCCTTGCCTCCGATGTTCTCAATGATTTGCTCTGCAATCTGACGATAGTTTGGTTTCATCTCGATGCTCCTTTTTGGAAGTGACATACTCGAACACTTTTGAAATGAAAACGTTTTCTTATTTGCGCACACTTATCTTAACTTATCTATATAAGTTGGTCAAGAACTTATATAGATAAGTTAAAAAAGAATGAAAAAGAGAGAATCCGTCATCTACGGATTCCCTCATCTTGTAGCCTATATTCAACGACGCGCGATATCAGTGAATTGAAATTTATCGAGACGGTGACGTGATTCCGTCCGCTCGAAGTGTTGTCCTTCATAGAAATACGTATCGTTCGTAACGACGATGACGTGTGTCATATCGTGAAGGTCGAGTCGTTCTTGGTCTTCGCGTGTCGCAGGACGGGCTTCGATTTTTCGTTTCGCATAGCTGATCTGCCGTCCGAGTGTCTCTTCGATGTACTGATAGATCGACCCTTGAGCAATATCAATAGTCAGACCGGGCACGAGTGCGGTCACGAAGTGATTGACGTCACGAATAACGCGCTCGCCATCAATCTGACGGATGCGCTCGATACGTGTCACGTCTGTTCCTTCCGCCACATGCAATAATGAAGCGAGCTCAGAAGAGGCGGGGAGCACTTCGCACGATATCACATCGGTCTCGACGATATGTCGTCCCATTCGACGGTGTGCCTCAGAAAAGCTGACGATACCGTTGAATTGAAACTCAATCGCTTCCTGTGACAGGACGAAGACACCTTTGCCTTGATGTTTACGAACGAAGCCTTTCTCTTGAAGGGCATCGATTGCTTTTCGGACCGTTCCGCGGCTTGCTTCGAACTCCTGCATCAGCTCCGTTTCCGACGGTAACTTCGTCTCGGCAGGTAATGTCCCTTCCTGAATGCGTTGCGCGAGTTGATGATAAATCTGTACATATTTCGGCATGAAATCCGTCCTTTGCATTCAAATAGTACATTTAGTGTAGCACGGAACGAATACAGGCATCAAAATAGCTCCACCTATGATCGGGGAACGACCCGAAAAACAGGTGGAGCGTAGAATCGTGAATGATCGTTAACGAAGAGATGTCGAATACGTCGTTCCCTTTTTAAGGACATCCTGTTTTTCATCGAGTACGTCACTCGTCAAGAGTTCGATTGACTTGACTGGACGTTCCAAGATGAACCCGAAGTTACCACTGCGAGTTTCAGACGGAGCATAGGTCTTCGCCAGTGACTCGAGGTAAACATCGTCTTCGAGTGTCTTTTCCGCTTCGCCATTCAGTTTGAAGTGGGCGACGGGATTGAACGTGACCGGTGCGTCACTGGTGTTCGTAATCGTGACGCGTGTCTTGATCAGATCAAAGGACTCCTCATGCGTAAAACCATGGAAGAAGTCAATCATGCCATAGCTTGGACGCGCATGAAAGACTTTGATCTCTTCGATCGTCATTTCGATCGGACCAATCTTCCGCGTTTCGTTTACGAGTTTGAATTGTTTTAGCGTCAGATCGCCCTTGTCATCCGTCACGGTCTGATTGATTTTCGTCAGCCGACGGTCGTCTGGAAGTTGTGGGTTCGGAACATAGGCGCTCGTTTTCTCAAGCGATACCGGCTGCTCCTGTTTCGCAGACGGAGATTCGGTTGGTGTATCTTGCGATGTCGAAGTGCCACAACCAGCAAGCACCGTCCCGAGCATCAAAGTAGCAAGTATCTGTTTCATGAGACGTCTCCTTATTTCTTCGACTTTAAGAGATCGAAGATGATTTTGGCATGATCCGTGTTATCAACTTGACCAGCGAATCGTTCTTTCGCAGGTCCAAACGCATAGACGGGTACGTCTTCACCCGTATGACCACCTGTCGTCCAGCCCGTATGCGAGCGTTCGTTGAAAATTTCTTCGATGGCATTATCGATGTCGAGTAATGTCTTCGATTCAGCTGCACGGGAAACACTGTCGATTTCTTGATCCGTCAAAGCGAGCTTGTCTTGGTCGATGTATGTCGTTAATGTTTTTCGTACATCCGCACCATCGACGATTTGCTGCGCCATGAAGTCAGGTGTCTTCTTCGCTGCTTTGATCGGTTCAGCGAACCAGTTGTAGATGCCATCCGCACCGATTGAGTAACCGCCAGTCGAGTGATCGGCTGTTGCGACGACGAGCGTATGTTTATCCTTCTTCGCGAAAGCAATCGCAGCTTTGAAAGCCCGTTCGAAGTCTTCCATCTCACTCATCGCACCAACGATGTCGTTGTCATGACCCGCCCAGTCGATTTGACTGCCTTCGACCATTAGGAAGAAGCCTTTTTTATTCGAGTCGAGTCGTTTGATCGCGGCATTCGTCATTTGAGCAAGTGACGGAACAGAATTCTCACGATCGATTCGTTTTGGCAATCCACCGTCCGCGAACAATCCGAGGACTTGTTTATTTTTATCCTTTTGTAACTGATCGAGGTCGGTGACGTAGCTATAGCCATCTTTCTCGAACGCTTTCGTCAAGTCGACATCCGGACGGACGAAGTTCGATTTCCCGCCTCCGAGCATAACATCGATCTTATGTTTGCCGTTTACACGTTCTTTGAAATAGTCGTCTGCGATCGCGTTCATGTTTTTACGACTTTCGTCATGAGCACCGAATGAGGCAGGTGTCGCATGCGTGATTTCTGATGTTGCGACGAGTCCTGTTGACTTGCCGCGTTCTTTCGCCGCTTCGAGCACGGTCTTGACTTCCGATTTATCGTTATCGACAGCAATCGCTGCATTGTACGTCTTCACACCGGACGACATCGCTGTCGCGGCAGAGGCGGAATCGGTGATGTTCTCCTTCGCATCTTCCGGATACGTCATCTGTTGACCGACGAGATAGGGATCAAAGGCTGTTTTTTCAGCCGTCATCGTCGAGGGATCGTTCTTTAAGTAACGGTGTGCGGACGTGTACGAGACACCCATTCCGTCACCGATCAGGAAGATGACGTTTCGGATCTCTGGCGACTTCGTATGTTTGGTTTTTGCTTCGGCGTCAGGCAGCGAAAACATCGTACTGAGGGAAAGCGTTGATAAGGCGAAAATCGGGATCAGGCGTTTCAGTTTCATAAAAATTCCTCCTCGAAAGATGATGGGTTATGGCGATACGACCTACAAAATCAACCTTACGGAGGAAATGTGAAATTCATATGGACCATTTGTAAAGCTTTATGAAGAATGGGTGAATTCAAAAAATCCCTTCTGAAGCACATCTCAGAAGGGACCGTATCGTATACGTCAGCGACGCCATCCGATCATGCGGCGATAAGAGCTGAAGGTTGGCCAAGCAAGAATCGCAATCGCGAGCCAGTACAGGAACTGGTTCTCAGACGAAATCAATCCAATGATACCGGCAAGCAGGATCGTCGTATAAATCGAGAAGGTGATGATCAATGCCGGATGTAGTTTCGGGAAAATCGTGAAACGACCGAGTCGTTCGTTGGCTGCTCGGACATATAAGCGACTACCGAAAAAGAGTAAGGCGATCGTCAAAGCTAAGCAGAACAAGATAGGATACGTCAGATTCAGATCGACATTGTTTTCGAAAAAGAGTGCGAAGGGTGTCGTGATCGTCATGAGAAAACTGGTTGGCTTATCTAACTCCTCATAGGTCACACCGAAGCCGAGTTGACCGATGGCATAGATGCTGAAATACGTGAAGTAGTTCAAGAATAAGAAGAACGTCCCGAGCAATAGCTGACCGATGATGTCACCAGCAATCGTTCCGGCGAATAGGAAGATCGTCAGGATTGTCACATCAAATAGAAGGAAAAGACCAAAATCTTGGAAGAGTGACGACCACGTGACGTAATCAAACGGATTGATGCCAAATGATTGCAGTAATAACCAACTAGCAAAAAAGCCGATGATCGGGAACACGATCAATGTCACGACACCAATTGCCCATTTAATCCAGAATAACCAGACCTTCGGGAAGGGGAGTGCATGCAAGATCAGACTACGACCACTTCCACGCTCAGAACCGAGCATCAGAATCGCAAAGACGGCAATCAGGATCGCTGCAAATCCGGCGAAAAAGGGACTGACGAGTACAGTGTTAATTAAATCAGGTTGCTGAGACGCATCGTATTTCTCGAACTCATTAATGACGGTATAACTACCGAATCCATAACTGAAGATCGCGAGTAGAATGAAACAGGCGAGCGGCCAGATGCCTTGTTTGATATGATAACGGATCAATTGCTTAACCATGTCGTTTCCCTCCAAATGTCCCTAAGAAGTAATCTTCCATCTGCACCGGCAAAGCATCCTTTAACAAGGGGTTTGTCGTTTCGAGATACTGTGCACCTGCATCGGATAAGATAAGCAATGTCACGACTCGACCGGTTTGGGATAAGATGTGAAGATCGGCGTGTGCCAGTTCCGGAACGTCCTCATAGACGACTTGCCATTTTTGCATACTGGCTTTAGCGTCGTCGAGCGCCTTCGGTTCGCGGACGAGATGTTTTTCAATCGTCATGACGCGGTCGGCAAGGGAATCGAGTTCTTCGAGTTGATGCGAAGCAATCAGAACGGCAGTCTGGCGCTCCGCCAGTAACGAGACGAGTTGTTTCAGATAATCGCGTTTGTTGATCCGGTCAAGTCCATCAGTCGGTTCATCGAGCAAGAGGACGGGAGCATTCGTTGCAAACGCGAGTTGAAGAAGGAATAATTGGGCTTGTCCCTTTGATAGAGAAGTGACGCGACGACCACGATCGAGATTCGATGACCGACAGTAGTTTTCGATATACGTCTTTTCGAAATTCGGATAGAACGCATTATAGAAGTTGATCAATTCACCAAGTGTCATTTGGCGATAGACAGAGACGGAGTCCGGAACGAGGAAGAGGTGCTTCCGCGTCTGCGGGACATGGTGAATGGATTCATTATTCCATTCGACCTTTCCGCGTGTCGGCTCAAGAGCACCGACGAGTGTTTTGAGTAACGTCGTTTTTCCAGCACCATTACGACCGATCAAGGCAGTGATCGTTCCTGCCGGTAGGGTGAAGGATGCATTTTCATAAATCATAGTACGGTCAATTTGTTTCGTTAGATGAGAAACGGTCAACATGAGGAATCCTCCCTTATGTGTAAGATGAGTTGATAAAGTTCTTCGTTTGAGATTGAGAGTTCGTCAGCGACGGAACAAAGGCGGATGAGTGGATCTTGAATAGCGGCTTGTTTGACTTCATGAAGTGGAATGTCTGAGATGAAGGAGCCTTTGCCGCGCATCGTGACGATGAAGTTGCGGCTCTCGAGTTCCTGATAGGCGCGGGAGACAGTGTTCGGATTGACAAGGAGTGTACCGGCAAGTTCACGGACGGATGGCATCTGTTCGCCAGAGCGGAGTAGACCACGGGCAATCGAGCGGATGATTTGCATGACTAACTGTTCATAAATCGGCAAGGGACTTTTCGGATCGACGGTGAACATTTCTTCACCTCCTTAAGTGTACTAATTCAATTAATACACCAATTATAGGAATTTAGAAACGCTCTGTCAATGTTTCTTTTCAGGAAGAGCGCTACGCCTTCTATTAAAATATTTGCTATACTGACGACAGAAGAATCGCCAGGAAGGATGACCGAGATGTTGGATCGATTGAGTGCCTTAGAGGACCGTTATGAAAAACTGAATGATATGTTGGCTGATCCAGCCATCATTAATGATACGAATCAATTACGCGAGGTCTCAAAGGAGCAGTCGCAACTTGCCCCGACCGTCGAGACGTACCGCATCTACCGCGAGAAGATGGAAGCCTATCAAGAGGCGCGCCAGATGTTGACGGATCCTGAGATGCGTGACCTTGCGAAGGAAGAAGTCGCGATGCTTGAACCGGAGATCAAAGAGCTCGAAGTGAAGCTGAAAGCGTTACTGTTACCGAAGGATCCAAACGATGACAAGAACGTCATCGTCGAGATTCGTGGTGCGGCAGGAGGAGACGAGGCAGCTTTATTTGCAGGTGACCTGTTCAAGATGTACTCAAAGTTTGCTGAGAAACAGAACTGGAAGATTGAGATCATCGATGCGAGCTACACGGAACTGGGCGGTTATAAGGAAATCATCTTCATCGTCAAGGGAACGGGTGCGTATTCGAAGTTGAAATACGAGAACGGGGCACACCGCGTCCAACGCGTTCCGTCAACGGAGTCCGGTGGACGGATTCATACATCGACTGCAACGGTTGCCGTGTTACCAGAAGCAGAAGACGTTGAAGTTGAAATCCACGATAAGGATGTCCGAGTCGACACGTTCACGTCGAGTGGACCAGGTGGACAGTCCGTCAACACGACACAGTCCGCTGTCCGCGTCACGCACGTGCCAACGGGGATCGTCGCCAGCTGTCAGGATGAGAAGTCGCAAATCAAGAATAAGGAAAAAGCGATGAAGGTCTTGCGCGCGCGTGTTTACGATAAGATTCAACGCGAGCAGCAAGCGGAATATGATGAAAAACGGAAGTCGGCTGTCGGTACAGGTGACCGTTCAGAACGGATTCGGACGTATAATTTCGCTCAAAACCGGGTGACGGATCACCGGATCGGCTTGACGATTCAGAAGCTTGACCGAATCTTGCAAGGTGAGATGGATGAAGTCATCGATACGCTCGTCATGGAGTACCAAGCACGGGCATCGGAGGCGGCAAACTGATGCGGATCGCAAAACGTCTAAATGAGGCAAAAACGATGATGGAACAAGCAGGACGCGAGGGTTCGAGTGCCGAATGGTTACTCATGCACGTCTTAGAAGTCGACCGGACAGGGCTCCTTGTCCGCTTGTCCGATGAATTGACGCCGGAGCAGGATTTACGGTTCAGTGAATACTTACTTGCCCATGTCCACGGCGTGCCCGTTCAACATTTAATCGGCTATCAGCCGTTTTACGGACGAGACTTTAGCGTCACACCGGATGTTTTGATTCCACGACCGGAAACAGAAGAGTTGATCGTCTTCGTGACGGAACGTCTCAAACACGAGACGTTCACGGCGGGACAGATCGTCGACATCGGGACCGGTAGTGGGGCGATTGGAATCACGCTCGCCCTCGAACTCGAGCAACCGGTCACGACCGTCGATATTTCACCAGCTGCAATCGCGGTCGCGAAGCAAAATCAAGCAGCGCTTGGTGGAGACGTGACGTTCCTTGAAGGAGATTTACTCGCACCGCTCGCGGACGATTCCGTCCGGGTGCTTGTTTCGAACCCTCCTTATATCGAGGAAGAAGAATTACTCAGTGAAGTCGTGTTCGACCATGAACCACATCTCGCCCTGTTTGGCGGAAAAGACGGTCTCGTCTTTTACCGACGTCTCGTCGAGGAGAGTGGGCGGGTCTTACGCGACGATTTCCGACTGATTGCGTTTGAAATTGGACACAATCAAGGACCAGAAGTGCAAATGATGTTAAAAGAACGTTATCCAAATGCGGAAACGGGTATTTTAAAAGATATAAACGGTAAAGACCGTATCGTGTATGCGGAACGAAAGGATTGTACAGCGTGAAGACGGAAATGATTGACTTACAGACGATGGATGAA
The DNA here is from genome assembly GCF_964277885.1 of uncultured Exiguobacterium sp. Taxonomy (NCBI): domain Bacteria; kingdom Bacillati; phylum Bacillota; class Bacilli; order Caryophanales; genus Exiguobacterium; species uncultured Exiguobacterium sp. Next base: position 87,210 of record NZ_CAXYJR010000005.1, read on the forward strand.
GCAGTTCGGTTATTGCAGGAAGGAGAGGTCGTGGCGATGCCGACCGAGACCGTTTATGGTCTCGCAGGGGACGCAACGAACGAAGCGGCTGTTCGGCGAATCTTCGCCGCGAAGGGTCGACCTTCCGACAATCCACTGATTGTCCATGTCGCATCCGTAGAACAGGCACATCAGTTCGTCACGCACATTCCAGATGTCGCGGCACGTTTGATGGAGGCGTTCTGGCCAGGAGCCTTGACGATCATCCTCGAATCGAACGGAACCGCATCCACACTCGTCACAGCAGGACTAGATACGATCGGATTACGGATGCCAGACCATCCGCTCGCGCTTCAATTAATTGAAGCGACAGGGCTGGGTCTCGCAGCACCGAGTGCCAACCGTTCCGGAAAACCTTCACCGACGTCATCTGCGCACGTCGCATATGACCTCTCGGGACGCATCGCTGCGATCGTCGATGGAGGGGAAACGGGCATCGGGGTCGAATCGACTGTCATCGATTGTACGATGACGCCACCGGCGATTTTAAGACCGGGCGGCGTGACACGTGAACAAATCGAGTCGGTCATCGGTCCTGTCACACTCGATCCTGCTTTATCGATGAAAGATGCTACACCGAAGGCACCCGGGATGAAATATACCCACTATGCGCCGGAAGCGACACTGTCCGTCGTCGAAGGGGATCTTTCATTCTTACAGCAACTCATCGATGATGCACGACAAACCGGACACAAGACGGGCGTTCTCCTGTTCGATGGGGAGGATGTCGACGCAGATGTTCGTTGCTCCCTTGGTAATTCGATGGAGACGGCGGCACAACGTCTTTACGATTGTTTACGGCGATTTGATCAGACGACGGTGGATCAGATTTTTGTACGAGACCTATCAGAAGAAGGGGTGGGGCTTGCGGTCCGCAACCGCCTCCATAAAGCAGCAGGTGGTCGGGTCATTCGCCCTTGAAGAAGGAGGATACGGAGATGAGCACACGTCGCGTTTTATTCATCTGTACAGGAAATACATGCCGTAGCCCGATGGCGATGGCGTTACTACGCTCGAAAGTCGCTGATCAGGAATTCGATGTCCGTTCAGCAGGCCTACGTTCGATGCAAGGATTCGATGCGTCTGAGAACGCACTACAAGTGTTACGCGAACGCGGCATCGAACTCGAGCACTATACGCAAGTCTTCGATGATGTACTTGGACGCTGGTCCGACATCATCTTGACGATGACGCGTCAGCACAAGCAAGAAGTCGGTGAACGCTATCCGGAACTGAAGGAACGGACGTTTACCTTATATGAATATGTGACAGGGCTTGAACGGGATATCAATGATCCGTACGGCGGATCGATGAATGTCTACCGGCAAGTACGCAATGAACTCGAACCCCTCGTCAACCGTCTTGTGTTAAAATTGACGCAGAACGGAAACGGAAGAAAAGCTCCGGATACACGGAAACTTCCGAAAAAACAACCTAAACAAACGGGGGAATAGTAAAGATGAAAGTAGCAATCGGCGCGGATCATGGCGGTTTTAAGTTAAAGGCAGAAATCAACGATCTCTTACAAGAGCTCGGCATCGACTATACGGACTTCGGTACGTATTCGTCCGACTCGATCGATTATCCGGATGTCGCGATTCCGGTCGCTGAGGCAGTCGCGAATGGAGAGTTTGATCGTGGTATCTTGATTTGTGGAACCGGAATCGGGATCGGAATCGCAGCGAACAAGGTCAAGGGCATCCGAGCAGCACTCGTCCATGATACGTTCAGCGCGAAAGCGACGCGTCAGCACAACGATTCGAACATCTTGACGATGGGCGAACGCGTCATCGGTCCAGGACTGGCACGTGAGATCGCACAACTTTGGCTTGAAACGGAATTCGAAGGCGGACGTCATGAGAACCGCGTTTGCAAAATCTCAGATTATGAGGTGAAGTAATGGACTTGACACGCATCCAGCACGATTTAGAAGAAGCACTGAACGCTCTGGATGAACGATTTTCCTTAAAAGGAAAATTGCTCGTAATTGGCTGTTCGACGAGTGAAGTCATCGGCAAACAAATCGGCAAGGCGGGTTCACCGGAAGTTGCGGACGCGTTGTTTGACGTCTTCGATGCCTTTCGTCGTTCGCACCAAGTCGATCTTGCCTTCCAAGGCTGCGAGCATATCAATCGAGCGCTGACGCTTGAGCGGCAAACGGCAGAACGACTCGGGCTTGATCCAGTGACGGTCGTGCCGGTTCCGGAAGCCGGTGGGTCGATGGCGAGTGCTGCCTATCAGCGCTTCTCGGCACCGGTCGTCGTCGAAGCGATTCAGGCAGACGCCGGGATTGATATCGGTGACACGTTCATCGGGATGCACTTGAAGGCTGTTGCGATTCCTGTGCGCTTGCCGCATAAGGAAATCGGTGAGGCACACGTGACGGCAGCCGTGACACGACCGAAATTAATCGGTGGAGCACGTGCTAAATACGAATGATTGATGCAAGGGGTTGCGCACCCCTTGCTTTTTTGATGTTGTTTTTAGGGATGCCGGGAACGAAACATTCGTGTTAAGATAGGTCTATCGAAATGAAATGGGGGAATTCAGATGGAACAAACACCGCTTACGTATCTGAAACAACAAGATGAGGCACTCTTTTCGGCAATGCGCCAGGAACTAGGTCGTCAACGGGATAACATCGAATTGATCGCATCCGAGAACTTCGTCTCGCAAGCTGTCATGGAAGCACAAGGCAGTGTCTTGACGAACAAGTACGCAGAAGGTTACCCAGGTCGTCGTTATTATGGTGGCTGTGAGTATGTCGATCTCGCTGAGAATTTAGCACGCGACCGCGCGAAGGAAATCTTCGGAGCGGAGCACGCGAACGTGCAACCACACTCGGGTGCACAAGCGAACATGGCGGTTTACTTCACGATTCTCGAGCAAGGCGATACGGTCCTCGGGATGAACCTCTCGCACGGTGGCCATCTGACGCACGGTAGCCCCGTCAATTTCTCCGGTGTCCAGTACAACTTCGTGGAATACGGTGTCGATCAAGAGACAGAGATGATTGATTACGACGTCGTCGCACAATTAGCAGAAGAGCACAAACCCAAATTAATCGTCGCGGGCGCATCGGCGTATCCGCGCGTCATCGACTTCAAACGTTTCCGTGAAATCGCAGACAGCGTCGGCGCTTACTTGATGGTCGACATGGCACACATCGCCGGACTCGTCGCAGCAGGTCAGCATCCGAACCCAGTCGAGCATGCGCATTTCGTCACGACGACGACGCATAAGACGTTGCGTGGTCCACGTGGTGGGATGATCCTCTGCAAAGAAGAGCATGCGAAAGCAATCGATAAAGCCATTTTCCCAGGAATCCAAGGAGGGCCACTCATGCACGTCATCGCTGCAAAAGCTGTTGCGTTCGGCGAAGCCCTTGCACCAGAGTTCAAGGACTACATCGGTCAAGTCGTTACGAACGCAAAAGTCCTCGGTGAGGAATTGACGAATCGTGGACTCCGGATCGTCTCAGGCGGAACGGATAATCACTTGCTCCTCGTCGACTTGCAACCGCTTGGGATCACAGGAAAACTCGCAGAGCACGCGCTTGACGAAGCCGGCATCACGGTCAACAAGAACACGATTCCGTTCGACCCAGCAAGCCCGTTCGTTACGAGTGGTATCCGGATCGGAACAGCTGCCATGACTTCACGCGGCTTCAAGGAAGCGGAGATGAAAGAAATCGCTGAGTTGATCGAACTCGTCTTGAACCACCCAGAAGAAGCAGATGTTCTCGCACAAGCACGTGAGCGTGTCGTTGCGTTGACAGGTCGTTTCCCACTCTACCCAGAGCGCGGATGACTGTCATCCCCTTCGTCCTTTTCATTATGAGAAGGGGGAGGGGATTTTTGTTTGTCTAAAAAAGGAGGCGTACGATGTATATTCTAGTCGTTGAAGATGACCCGCATATCCAATCACTTGTCGTATCGACGTTACAAGCCGACGGACACGCCGTACGAGCGACAGCAGACGGAAACGAAGCACTCGCCTGGATTGAAACGATGACGTTCGAAGCAGCCGTACTCGACGTCCTGCTTCCCGGACAGACCGGTCTCGTCTTGTGTGAGCGGTTACGGCAAAACGGGGACATCCCGATCTTGATGCTAACGGCGCTCGGAGAGCTGACGGATAAACGGGACGGTTTTGCAGCAGGGGCCGATGATTACATCACAAAACCGTTTGATCCGGAAGAATTAGTGTTTCGTCTCCACGCCGTGGCGCGGCGCTATCAAAAAGCGGCGCAACCCGTTCTGCATCTTGGGGACGTCACGATTGACAAACGCAGTCAGCTCGTGACGATCCAGTCGACTGAGTGGACATTACCGCGGCGCGAGTTCGAATTATTGCATCAGTTGGCAAGTTTCCCAGGGCGGGTCTTCAGTCGCGAGGAGTTGATCGAGCACGTTTGGGGACTTGATTTCATGGGGGATGACCGGACGATTGACGTCCATATCAAACGACTCCGTGGACGCTTAAAGGAGACGAATCAGGTGAAGATTGAGACCGTCCGCGGACTCGGGTACCGGTTGGAGGTCGAAGCATGAGGAGCCTCTATACAAAGATCGTCGGACTCGTCTGTGTCGTCCTACTCGTGTCCGCACTACTCGCTCTATTAATTAGTAACATCGCCTACTATACGTTTTGGCAGGACAGCTATAGCCAAAAAGTTGAGGAAGCGGTCGAGACAGCGATTGATTATTACGAGACACACGGTGACGGAAAGACAGAATCGTTTTACCGGATGTTACAGGCGACAGGCTTTCAACTATATGTCCAAACGGACCATGGAACGGAGCGTTACGGAAATCCATTTCGTGATGAAACGCTCTCAAGTCAAATTGTCGAGCAAGTGAAAAATGGTCAACCGTACTATGGGATGCGTGAGTATCCGTTCCACCTCTTCTTGCTTGGACTATTCGATAACGAAGTCATTAATACGTACGGCACGTCAGTCAAGACGGCGCAAGGAACGGATGCGATCTTCGTCCGACCGGACTTGAGTCGGCAAATCCGGGAGTTGCACCTGTTCGTCGGTCTGTTTCTCGGATTGTTGGTCGTGATCAGCTTCCTCATGCTTGTCTTTTCCATCCGTTATCTCGTGCGCCCAATCCGGCGCCTGACAAAAGCAACGGAACAGATGGCAGACGGTGACTACGGAATCCGTGTTGGAACGAAAGCACGCGATGAGATTGGAGAGCTGTCCCGGCGGTTTGACGAGATGGCAGCGGCAGTCGAAGCGTCTGATACGGAACGACGCCGGTTCGTCGCAAACGTCTCGCATGAATTTCAGTCGCCGCTGACGACGATCTCAGGGTACGCGGGGCAACTCGACGTGACGGGAGAAGACGTCAGGAAACGGACGATCATTCAACAAGAGGCAGAACGGATGTCGGAGCTGACACGTCAATTGTTGATCTTAGCGAAGCTCGATGAAGGAAGGCGCTTCAAGCGGCAAGCACTCAATCTGCGCGCGAGTCTAGAGACGACACTCGCAACACTTGCCTTTCAGCTCGATGAGCAAGGCATCGCCGTCGCACTCGATGTATCGCCAGCACTACAGATTCAGGCAGACGCCAGTGCACTCGAACATGTCTTCCAAAATGTCATCCGAAACGCCGTATCGGTCTCAGCAGACGGGGCGACGATTCATGTTCAAGCAGAAGAACAGGCGAACCAGGTCATCGTCCGGATCAAGGATGAAGGACCAGGTATGACGGATGAACAGATGGAACATGCCTTCGAACGCTTTTATCAAGGCGATGCGTCTCGGACATCGCGCGGAACGGGACTTGGACTTGCGATCGTTAAAGAGACAATGCGTCAACTCGGTGGGGATGCGAACTTGTCATCCGATTCCTCGGGTTTGACCGTGACATTAACTTTTTTGCGCGTATGATGCGTGCGTTCATGTTCCGTTCATATTGCAGTCGTATCATCAATCCTGTAGCGAACATACAGGAGGGATCACGCAATGAAATTAGGATGGAAAGAACTCGTCCGGATGAAAGGACGATTCAGTTGGATGACGATCGTGACAATGTTGATTGTCTTATTGATTTTGATGATCACCGGACTTGCGGACGGGCTGGCCTATGACAATGGGGCTGCCGTCCGGAATCTACCGGTCGAGCAGTTTGCACTGAGTAAAGATGCGGAAGGACAGCTGACCCGTTCATTCTTACAGGCGGACGAGACACCAAAGGGAGCAGAAGCGCTCGGTGTCCAGAACATGGTGCTTGAGAAGAAGAATGGAACGAAGGATGACGTGACAGTCTTTGCGTTACCAGAGACGACGAATTATGGTCCAAAACAGTTGCAATCATTGCAAAAAGGCGAAGTGCTCGTTGATGCTGCGTACGCGGACCAACGCGGAACACTTGTCGGCGATACGATTACCGATTTTCGGACGAAAGAGACGTTCCGAATTGCCGGTACGGTGACGGACGGTCGTTATAGTCACGCACCGGTCCTTTGGATGACGAATAAATCATGGCAAGCGTGGCAATCGAAAATGGGCGCGTCATACGTCTCAGCGTACATCGGTCAGTCGTTACAAACGGATCAAGCCGTCTTTTCGAAACAAGCGGTTGTCGAGAACGTACCGGGTTATGCGGCAGAGCAAAACTCCTTCCAGATGATGCGAGTCGCGCTTGTCGTCATCGGGGCATTGATTCTGACAGCGTTCTTCTATATCTTGACGATGCAGAAGATGAAACAGCTTGGTGTCTTAAAGGCGATTGGCATTCGGACACGAACGATGAGTGCGAGTCTACTCGTACAAGTCATCCTCCTGACGAGCCTCGCCTTTGGTGTCAGTGTTGTTATCACCTATCTGACGAGCCGCTTCTTACCAGCGGATCTTCCCTTCCGATTTGAATGGTCGACGAGTCTGATGTACGGCGGTATTCTGATTGCAACGGCGATGCTCGGAGCGCTTGTTCCGTTACGAATGGTGAAAAAACTTGAGGCGGCAGACGCGATGGGAGGAATGAATGGATGATTCAGTTAGAACGGATTGAACAGAGTTATGGTGAAATGACCGTCCTGCACGACATTAATCTTCAGGCGGAAGCAGGTGAGCTGATTGCCCTCGTCGGACCAAGCGGGAGTGGGAAAAGTACACTCCTTCAGTTGCTTGGTTTATTGCAGACACCAACAAAAGGTGCCGTCTATTTTGATGATACGTGCGTCAGTGAAGCATCGGGCGAAGAACGTCGTCGCTTACGTCTCGAGGAAGTCGGGTTCATCTTTCAGGAGTCGCATCTCGTACCCTTTTTGACGGCACGGGAGCAACTGGAACTCGTCGCAAAAGAAGCTGGACGGACGGTGGATACGGTCGCAGCACTCGCCATGTTCGGACTCGAGCATCGCAAAGATCATTTGCCGCATGCGTTATCGGGCGGCGAGCGTCAACGCATCGCGATTGCTCGCGCCTTCGTCAATGATCCACAACTCGTCTTAGCGGACGAGCCGACTGCAAGTCTCGATTATGCGAATGGGCGTCGGGTGATGGAGCTATTGCAACAGCAAGCGCATGAGTCGAACAAGACGATTATCGTCATCACTCATGATGAAAGGATGCTTGACGTCTGTGATCGTATTTGGCGGATCGAGGATGGAAAAATCCATACAGCATAAGACAACGAATGGATCGCTTTCGAGAGAATGGAAAGCGATTCTTTTTTTATATTCAATCTTGTAAGAGGAGGCGATGTCATTCCAAAAATTTGCTATACTTTTTAAAAAAGGAAATGAAGGAGTTTACGCGTTATGAATATTATGAAGTTGACCCAAGCCGAGCTCGCGTCGACGACAGGAAGCCAGATGTTGAAATGGTTGGAGAAGAAGAGTACGACGAAATTAGAATACAAACGACTGTACGAAGATTTCAAAACGATCATCATCATGCAACAAGCAGGCTTTTATGAACAAGCGGATGCACGGCTTCTGCAATGGAAACATTTACCGATGCCGGTTGAATATTATACATATCGTCTTGCGATCGCCTCCAAGGCAGGCGGACGACGTCTTGCGAAGAAGCGATTCAAGGCGCTGCCGGAAGCGATTCAGAAACATGCCAAATTAAAACCGTGGCGCCAAGCGGTGAATCAGAATCAATGGTGGATGGCGGCAACCGGAGTGGTAGCGGCCGGTCTCTTATTCGTAGGTATTCAAGCGTGGTCTCCTACTTCAGAGAATGCTGCACCGAAAGAAGAGACCGATCAAAAAATTGCGCAACAATTGGCTGCCTTACAAACGGAAGTCGAGCAATTAAAAAAAGAAAACGAGAAATTAAATACGGATCAGAAGCAAAAGACGGAAGCGGAAGTAAAACAAGAAGAGTCGCCGGTTAAGGAAAAGAAAACGACGAAAACGAGTGGTATGAAACCGGAAGCCGCATTAAAAGAAGCGGTTGCGGCCGTTCAAGCAAAGGATTATCAAAAAGCGAATGACCTGTTGAGTGCAGACGTCTTGAAAAATAAAGAGACGGCAGGGATGGCGCGTTTTTATAAATTGATTGCCGCTGGTAAGTTAAAGAAGACGACACAGGCGGACTATATCGCTTACCGTGAGGATTTTCCGAAGTCGGGTTACATGAGTGATGTCCTCTGGATGCAAGCCGTTTATGAACAAAAATATAAAAAAGGTGATTATCGCGCGACCTTGCAAGAACTCGCACAACAGCCGGACAATGAATGGTCTTACGCGGCGAAAGCGATTCTTTCCGGCAAGAGCACGCTCGGGGACTGACGAAAAAACAGTTCCCAAGCAGTGCGCTTTTAGAGTACAATGCGAAAAGAGAATGGAGAGGAGATGCAAACAATGAGTAAAGTACATGTATTTGATCACCCATTGATTCAGCACAAGATGACGATCATGCGTAAGGTCGAAACAGGAACGAAACAATTCCGGGAACTTGTCGACGAGGTGGCTTCATTGATGGCATATGAAATCACACGTGACCTTCCACTCACAGATGTCGCGATCGAGACACCGGTCACGAAGACGACGCAGAAGATGATCGAAGGCAAGAAACTCGGGATCGTCCCGATTCTCCGCGCCGGTCTCGGGATGGTCGACGGCATGCTCCGCATGATGCCGAACGTCAAGGTCGGTCACATCGGTTTGTACCGTGATCCGGAGACACTCGAGCCAACGGAATACTACCTCAAGCTCCCAACAGACGTCGCAGAACGTGATTTCGTCGTCGTTGACCCGATGCTTGCGACAGGTGGTTCGGCGGCAGACGCCATCTCCTCCTTAAAGAAACAAGGGGCGAAGAGCATCAAGCTCGCATGCCTCTGTGCAGCACCTGAAGGCGTCAAACGCGTTCAAGAAGAACACCCGGACGTCGACATCTATCTCGCGGCACTCGACGAGAAGTTGAACGACCACGGCTACATCGTCCCAGGACTCGGTGATGCAGGAGACCGTCTTTTCGGAACGAAGTAAAAAAACAGCAAGATACACAAAAAGACCGCAGACGATGATCTGCGGTCTTTTCGTTGCTATTTCGTAAACTGCGCAAGACTGCTCAAATATGCTTTAATGAAAAAAGGAAAAAAGGAGGAAGTCACCATGCCGATTACAGTCATGCCGATTTTCGGGACTCGACCGGAAGCCATCAAAATGGCACCGCTCGTCAACGCCCTGAAGCAACACCCTGCTTTTGATGTTCATGTCACAATCACAGCCCAGCACCGCGAGATGCTTGATCAAGTACTTACCCTGTTCGAAATCGAACCGGATCACGATTTGAATATCATGAAGCAACGTCAAACCCTCGTCGACATTACGACGCGTGGTCTTGAAGGACTCGATGCGATCATGAAAGAGATCAAGCCGGACCTCGTCCTCGTCCATGGCGACACGACGACGACGTTCGTCGGAAGCCTGGCTGCCTATTACAATCAAATCGCAGTCGGTCACGTCGAGGCAGGACTGCGGACATATAATAAATACTCACCGTTCCCAGAAGAGGTCAATCGTCAGTTGACGTCGACGCTCGCAGATTTACATTTTGCTCCGACGGCACAAGCAGCAGCGAATCTCGCATCCGAGAATCGTCATACTGGTGTCTACATCACAGGGAACACGGCAATCGATGCCTTGCAGACGACCGTCCAATCCGATTACGTGCATCCGATGCTTGAGACAGTCGGGGACCGGAAGCTGATTCTGATGACGGCACACCGTCGTGAGAACCAAGGCGAGAAGATGCATCAAATGTTCCGGGCGATTCGTCGCCTCGTCGATGCGTTCCCAGACACACACGTCGTTTATCCGGTCCACCTCAATCCGGTCGTCCAGGAAGCGGCGAAAGCCGTGTTCGAAGGACATGATCGAATTTCGTTGATTGCTCCACTCGACGTGTTTGATTTTCATAACTTCGCGAGCCGTGCGCATTTAATCTTGACGGACTCGGGTGGCGTACAGGAAGAAGCACCATCACTCGGTGTACCCGTTCTCGTTTTACGGGATACGACGGAACGTCCGGAAGGAATCACTGCCGGGACGTTGAAGCTTGCCGGAACGGAAGAAGAAACGATCTACCAGATGGCGACAGAACTCTTAACGAATGAAACGCTCTATCACGAGATGGCGCATGCTTCGAACCCGTATGGCGACGGTCATGCATCCGAACGCATCGTCCAAGCAATCCTGCATCACTTCGGTCAAGGGGAGGCTCCTGCGCCGTTACTCACACAATAAAAAACAATGATCACTCTCGAATCGCTTACATTCACTTGCTTTCTTCAGGTGAGACGTGAGCGATTTTTTGTCGAGCCTTAAAGTTCGTGACATTAAGATGGTTGATTTATAGGGATAATATCTTTAAATCTTACCATTTCCACTAAAATCAGCCCATTTGTTTAGAAAATGTAAAACCAGATGACCTTGAAATTGGAAAGCAAACCTTGACGATTCAAGCTGTGACGCACCTCACGATTGGAAAAATGGAAATCGTTGAAATCTATTGTTACAAACAGATGTCAGAGCAGTTTTTGTGTCCCGATTCGGAAGCGTTTACAATTGTGAACGAAAAATGTTTTTTCACAAAATCGACACAAATCAATTTTAGCGGTCTTGTTTCGGTTTAACGAGCACGATATAACGTTACTATTCAACGGTTTTGTTCACCATATGAACAATCTCTTTAACCGTTGATAGCACTACATATTTTCTTCACATCTTCGTGAAATGACTTGCACGGATGACATCTGTGAAAACCTTATCATTCGTTGATATGTATAGGTTTTTCGGCTCTGTTTTTATTGTGAATTCATTTGACTATGAAAGCTGCTTCATTGTATTCTTGACTAGTATGAAAATCCGCAAATTGTGGGAAAGAAAAAGAACTCGCAATTGGGAAAAAGGGGGTCGTCTCTAGTGCGCCAAAGTGGGCTCGCAAAGAGTATGGTCATGGCCTCGCAAATTTCGACGGCACTGGCTGCACCGATCGTCATTGGCTTTTTGGTTGGGAACTATGGGGAACAACAACAATGGTGGGAAAAAATGGGTGCGACGTTCGCCGTGTTCATCGGGATTTTCATCGGCATTCTTTGCATGATCGCCATGATCAGGCACTTGTTAGGGGAGAAGACATGAACATCATCCTTCAAGATGCGTTGTATCGTGCGTACTTACGATGGTTTGGACTCTTTTACGGGATCCTTGCTGTCCTGCTGCTCATCGGACGCCCCGGTGAACCGGTCATTTATGGACTGGCACTTGGTGGAACTGGCAGCTTTCTGATCTTGACGCTTCAACGATTAAGCGTCGATCGGATGTATCGTGTAATCGAGACGGGGCGAAAGCCGGTGTCTCGAGGGACCGTTTCACGCATGGCGGTCGCGGTACTCTGTGTGATGATCGGTTTGAAGTATCAAACTGAATTGTCATTAACTGCGGTGGTAATAGGCCTTCTCGCCGGCCACGTCATACAATTTTGTGAGTTCTTGACTCACGAACTCAAGCGGGAAAAGAGGTGAATAGTCAAATGAACCACGAAATGCCACTTTACGAAATCCCACTCTGGGGTGACTTCGTTCTGTACGGTAGCTGGACGAACTTGATCACAGTATTGATTGCTGCTGCTCTCGTCTTCTTGATTGCCGTGGCCGGTACGCGACGTCTTGTGATGAAGCCAACCGGTGCTCAAAACGTGATGGAGATGTTCCTCGAATTCGTTCGCGGTATCATCAGCAGCACGATGGACTGGAAAACAGGGGGTCGCTTCCTTACGTTCGGAATGACATTATTCCTGTTCATCCTTGTATCCAACATCATGGGTCTCCCATTCAACGTCGTGACGGGACACTACATTTGGTTCAACTCACCAACTGCAGATCCTTACGTGACACTGGCACTTTCATCTATGGTAGTGGTCATGAGCCATTACTACGGTGTGAAGATGCGAGGCTTCGGCGCTTATGCGAAAACATTCATGACGCCGATGTTTATCATTACCATCATCGAGGAGTTTGCAAACACGTTGACGCTCGGTCTTCGTCTTTACGGAAACATCTTCGCTGGTGAAATCATGATCGGAATCATCCTTTCGATCGGTATCGTCTCTGGTACGAACGATTTCCAATTCCTCGGACCAATCGGCGCAATCATCTCGGGTATCCCGATGTTGATCTGGCAAGGATTCTCACTCTTCATCGGTGGTATCCAAGCGTACATCTTCCTTATCCTGACGATGGTTTACATCGGACATAAGGCAGCGCACGACCATTAATTCGAAGGTAAAGCATTCGCTTTTCCGATAACAGCACGACCAAATCAATGAACACACTCTAGGGAGGCAATTTATCATGAATCTTATTGCAACAGCGATCATCATCGGACTCGGCGCACTCGGCGCAGGTATCGGTAACGGTCTTATCGTAAACGGTACAGTATTAGGTCAAGCACGTCAGCCAGAACTCAAAAACGAACTTCGTCAAACAATGTTCATCGGTATCGGTCTTGTTGAGGCACTTCCAATCATCGGTGTAGCGGTCGGTTTCCTTCTTCTCAACTCTTAATCCACGATTAACGAGAACGGACTACATAGGGCGCTATTCGTTCAACGTTTGAGTGAACCGTCACGGGAGCTTAGGCTCCCTTATGTAGATATTGAAGTTGAACCAACCACGAGGGGAGTGTAATCGAATGAATCTAACGTATCTTGCGGCTGAAGGAGTAGCGGAATCAAACCATCCTCTTATCGCCAACATGATCGTCACGATCGTCGTTTTCCTCTTGCTCCTCATCCTCTTGAAGAAATTCGCATGGGGCCCGCTCGTCAACATGATGAAAGCGCGGGAAGAGCATGTGGCTAGCGAGATCAACTCGGCTGAAAAGAGCCGTAAAGACGCTGAAGTCTACGTAGAACAACAACGCGAAGAATTAAACAAGGCGCGTACGGAAGCACGCGACCTTTTAGAAGCATCACGCCGTCAGGCAGAAGCAGAACAAGCACGTGCGATGGAGCAGGCACGTCTTGAATCCGAAATGAGTAAGGAAGAAGCTCGCCGTGCGATCGAACGTGAACGCGCTGAAGCACAAGCTGCTTTGAAGAACGATGTCGCTCTTCAAGCAATCGCTGCAGCACGCCACGTCATGAAAACACAGCTTGCGACGGACGAAGTCGCTCAAAAAGCACTCGTCGATCAATTCCTTGCTGATACTAAGGGCACGAACTAATGCGTGATCACGTAGCGGGACGCTACGCAAAAGCGCTCTTCGATCTTGCGCTTGAGCACCATGTGCTCGAGCAAGCAGAAGCTGATGTGCGGACGCTCGGCGAAGTGCTCCACGCAACACCAGAGCTCGCTTCGGTTTTAGATAACCCATCGATTTCTGCTGAAGAGCTCAAGCAAGTTCTTCAAACAAGCTTCACTGGCTTCAACTCGATCGTCTTGAACACGTTGCTCGTCATGGTCGAAAACGACCGGGCGGCAGAGATCGTTACATTACCGGAACACTTCATTGCATTGTTGAATGAACACCGCAATGTCGCGACGGCAATCGTCACGAGTGCATACAAATTGTCAGACGAGGAACTCACGAAAGTGAAAGAGACGTTTGGCCAAAAATCAGGTAAAACGCTTGAAGTCGAGAACGTCGTCGACACGAGTGTCATCGGAGGACTTCGCGTTCAAATCGGTTACACGACATATGACGGTACGATCGAAACTAAACTAACGCGCCTTGAGCGTGAGCTGTTAAAAGCGTAAGAAAATAGGGGTGAAACGCATGAGCATTAGAGCTGAAGAAATCAGCGCCCTGCTTAAAGCGCGTATCGCGCAGTACGGTTCTACGATGGAAGTGAACGAGACAGGTACGGTCATCCAAATCGGTGATGGTATCGCTCGTGCACACGGACTCGACAACGTCATGTCGGGAGAGCTCGTAGAATTCGCTAACGGCACAATGGGCTTGGCGCAAAACTTAGAAGAAGGCAACGTCGGTATCATCATTCTTGGTGACTACCTTGAAATCAAAGAAGGCGACTCTGTTCGCCGTACGGGCCGCATCATGGAAGTACCAACAGGAGACGCACTCCTCGGACGTGTCGTCAACCCACTCGGTATGCCAATCGATGGTCTTGGTCCAATCGAAACAGAACACTACAACCCGATCGAGCGTAAGGCGTCTGGCGTCATGGCGCGTAAATCGGTACACGAACCACTTCAGACTGGAATCAAGGCGATCGATGCCCTCGTTCCAATCGGTCGTGGACAGCGTGAGTTGATCATCGGTGACCGTCAGACGGGTAAGACGTCGATCGCGATCGATACGATCATCAACCAAAAAGAAGAAAACATGATCTGTATCTACGTCGCAATCGGACAAAAAGAATCAACAGTCCGTGGCGTCGTCGAGACGCTCCGTAAAAACGGTGCACTCGATTACACGATCGTCGTTTCGGCAGCGGCTTCACAGCCAGCTCCACTTCTTTACCTCGCACCATTCGCAGGTGTCGCGATGGGTGAACACTTCATGGACCAAGGCAAACACGTTCTTGTCATCTATGATGATCTTTCAAAACAAGCAGCAGCTTACCGTGAGCTTTCACTTCTCTTGAAACGCCCACCAGGCCGCGAAGCTTACCCAGGGGATGTCTTCTACCTCCACTCACGCCTTCTTGAGCGTGCGGCGAAGTTAAACGACGAGCTTGGCGCAGGTAGCTTGACTGCCCTTCCGTTCATCGAAACACAAGCGTCGGATATCTCGGCTTACATCCCGACGAACGTTATCTCGATCACGGATGGTCAAATCTTCCTTCAATCGGATCTCTTCTTCTCAGGTGTCCGTCCCGCGATCAACCCGGGTCTCTCGGTATCGCGTGTAGGTGGTTCGGCTCAAGTAAAAGCGATGAAGAAGGTAGCGGGTACGCTCCGTCTTGACCTCGCCTCTTACCGTGAGCTTGAAGCATTCGCACAGTTCGGATCTGACCTTGATAAAGCGACTCAATCGAAGCTTAACCGTGGTGAGCGGACAGTTGAAGTCTTGAAACAAGACTTGAACCAACCACTTACTGTCGATAAGCAAGTCATCATCATCTATGCCTTGACTCGTGGTCACCTTGATGATGTTGCTGTAACGGATATTCGTCGTTTTGAAAAGGAACTCAACCTCTGGCTCGATCAAAACCGCAAACAACTTTGCGATGAGATCCGTAAGACAGGTAACCTTCCAGCAGACGAAGAGCTCGTAGCAGCAATCTCAGAATTTAAGAAAACGTTCCAAGCGACGGTCTAATCCGGCGGAACGCTCTTGAAACTAACAAGGTGGTGAATCGAAATGGCATCGTTGCGCGAGATACAAACGCGGATCAACTCGACGAAAAGTACGAAACAGATCACGAAAGCGATGAACATGGTTTCGGCGTCGAAACTGAACCGCGCTCAAGCACATAGCGCGAAGTTCCAACCTTACATGCTGAAAATGCAAGAGGTACTCGGAACCATTGCGAATGGCACGACAGGTGCGAGCCATCCGATGCTCGAGAAACGTCCCGTCAAAAAGACGGGCTACATCGTCATCACATCGGATCGCGGCTTAGCTGGTGCATATAACGCCAACGTGCTGCGTGAAGTCTACCGGGAAATCAAAGAAAAGCATACTACGGACAGTTACGTTCTCTTCGTGGTCGGTAAAGTCGGTGTCCAGTTCTTCCGTTCACGCGGAATCACGGTCACGGATGCGATCACAGGCTTGAACGATTCTCCTTCGTATGTCGACGTCGCTGAGATTGTGAAGCGCACAGTGAGTGCGTTCACGGTCGGCGAAATCGACGAGCTCAAGCTGTGCTACAACCACTTCTTGTCTGTCATCAGCCAGGAAGTGAAAGTCGAAACCCTTCTCCCACTCGGAGAAATCGAAGCTTCGTCTTCGACGACTTATGAGTACGAGCCAAGCGAGGAACAAATCCTTGCGGAACTCCTCCCGCGTTATGCGGAGAGCTTGATCTTCGGTGCGCTTCTTGACGCGAAAGTAGCAGAACATGCGTCACGTATGACAGCAATGCAAAGTGCGACAGATAACGCAGATGACTTGATCGGTCGATTGACTCTCGTCTACAACCGAGCTCGACAAGCTGCGATCACGCAAGAAATCACAGAGATCGTCAGTGGGGCTGCTGCACAGCAGTAATCCCGACTGGCGTAACGATAGGTAGGAGGAAACACGATGAACGAACTCGGTTTAAAAGGCCGCGTCGTCGCGGTCATGGGACCTGTCATCGACGTTAAGTTCGAAGGACACTTACCGAACATCTACAACGCGCTTCGTATTCAATATACGCCGCAAACTGTAGAAGAAGTGGCTATCGACTTGACGCTTGAGGTCGCCCTGCACCTTGGTGACGACGTCGTCCGTACCATTGCGATGGACTCTACGGATGGAGTACGCCGTGGAATGGAAGTACTCGATACGAATGCTCCAATCTCGGTACCCGTCGGAGAAGCGACACTTGGTCGCGTCTTCAACGTACTTGGTAACCCAATTGATGAAAAAGAAATCGCTGCTGACGTGGAACGTCTTCCGATCCACAAAAAAGCACCGACTTTCGATAACCTTTCAACGAAAGTTGAAATCCTCGAGACTGGAATTAAAGTCGTCGACTTGCTCGCTCCTTACATCAAGGGTGGTAAGATCGGTCTCTTCGGTGGTGCCGGTGTAGGTAAGACCGTCCTCATCCAGGAATTGATCAACAACATCGCGCAAGAGCACAGCGGTATCTCGGTATTCGCAGGTGTTGGTGAGCGGACACGTGAAGGAAATGACTTGTTCCACGAGATGACGGATTCAGGCGTTATCAAACAAACAGCGATGGTCTTCGGTCAGATGAACGAACCACCGGGTGCACGTCTCCGTGTTGCCTTGACTGGTTTGACAATGGCAGAGTACTTCCGTGATGAGCAAGGACAAGACGTTCTTCTCTTCGTTGATAACATCTTCCGTTACACTCAAGCGGGTTCTGAGGTATCAGCCCTTCTCGGTCGTATGCCATCTGCCGTTGGTTACCAGCCAACACTCGCAACAGAGATGGGTATGCTCCAAGAGCGGATCACATCAACAAACAAAGGTTCGGTTACATCGATCCAAGCGGTTTATGTACCAGCCGATGACTATACTGACCCGGCTCCTGCGACGACGTTTGCTCACTTAGATGCAACGACGAACCTTGAGCGCCGTCTCTCTGAGATGGGGATCTATCCTGCCGTGGATCCACTTGCTTCGACATCACGTGCCCTTTCACCGGAAATCGTCGGCGAAGAGCACTACGGTGTTGCTCGTCAAGTTCAGGAAACACTTCAGCGTTATAAAGAACTTCAAGATATCATCGCGATCCTCGGTATGGACGAGTTGTCAGAAGACGACAAATTGACTGTACACCGTGCGCGTCGTATCCAGTTCTTCTTGTCGCAGAACTTCCACGTAGCTGAGCAGTTCACAGGACAAAAAGGATCATACGTCCCAGTTAAGGACACGATCCGCGGCTTCAAAGAAATCCTCGAAGGTAAACACGATGATTTAACGGAAGAAGCATTCCGTCTCGTCGGTCCGATCGAAGATGCGATTGAAAAAGCGAAGGCGCTTGTCTAAGTGACAAAGCATAAGGGGGACTTGAGATGAACACACTTCATGTCAATATCGTCACCCCGGATGGCGAAGTGTATGATGGCGATATCCGTATGGTCGTTGCGAAGACGATTTCTGGTGAGATCGGGGTTCTCCCGCACCACGTCCCACTCGTGACTCCACTCGATATCAGCATCTTGAAGTTGCGCCACGAAGATGGCGGACGCACGTTGATCGCTATCAGCGGTGGCTTTATGGAAGTGCGCCAGGATACTGTAACGGTTCTTGCGGAAACTGCGGAGCAAGCAGATAAGGTCGATTACGACCGTGCTGCAGCTGCGAAGGTTCGTGCAGAACGTCGTCTCCAGGACACGAAACTATCAGAACTCGAATTCAAACGCGCAGAGCTTTCGTTGAAACGGGCAATCAACCGTCTCAGCTTGAAAGACTACGGTCGCGATTGATTCGACCAAAGACCCGAATTCCTTTACGGAATCGGGTCTTTTTTTGTACGATGCGTCAATGAATGAGTGCGACACCGCGTTTTCCTGAGCAGGCGTCTTGAATCAGGTTTAGGAAGCGAAAAATATGTAAAAGTACATTATATGCCTTGTTTTCACGGTTTCTTCAACAGAAAGCTCATGATTTTCCTTATTTGCTCTTCAATAAATATATTTTATGCGATAAAATAAATGCAGCTTGTGTCATTTTGTTTGCGCAATCATTCATTTTATGAAATCATGGTAAAGTTGAAGAAATTATGAAGAAGAGGTGCGAGGATAGTGACGTCAATTGGTATTAGTGCTCTGATCAGCATGCTCATGTACGTGATCGCCATCTTATTTGCTTGGTGGGTGATGTTACCAATCAAATGGGATAAATTCCTGCAACATCCTAGAGGTCCACAGGCGGTTTTACTACGTGTCCTGCTTGCTGTCGCTCTTGGTTCCAGTCTGGCTCGCTTTTTACTTGAATATGCCGGTTTTGCGCAGCGTCTGAAATTCTTATTCAGCTGAACTTGTAACTTCATTGTAAACCTTGTATCGTGAAACTGGATTACCATGGAAAAGGACACTGTTCTTTAATGAAAGAACACAGTCAATTTATCAATCATCGAAACAGTCGCGTAGTAGTTTTAACTATTGGGAGTTTCTCTTCTATCGGTTCATCTCGAATCGTATACGCACTTATCACGCCATCATAAATAGAACAGAAACGAAGCAGAGGAGTATGGGGAATGGAAAAAATCGTTGTCCGAGGCGGACGTAAATTAGCTGGCACAGTCAAAGTAGAAGGTGCAAAAAATGCCGTATTAAAAACACTCGTTGCAACATTGCTTGCATCAGAAGGACAATCCGTCCTTCAAAACGTACCACGTCTAGCAGACGTCTATACGATCAATAACGTCTTGCGCAACTTGAACGCAGAAGTCGAATTCGATGCGGAAGCTAACACGGTGACGGTCAATGCAGAGCCGAATCTCAAAGACGAAGCACCACTTGAGTATGTCCGGAAGATGCGGGCATCGATTCTCGTCATGGGACCATTGCTCGCGCGTCTCGGTCGTGCACGCGTTGCGATGCCAGGTGGCTGTGCAATCGGTTCACGTCCGATTGATCTTCACTTGAAAGGCTTCGAAGCGATGGGCGCGAAGACGATCATCGGAAACGGTTTCGTCGAAGCACATGTAGATGGTCGTCTCAAAGGTGCAAAAATCTACCTTGACTTCCCGTCAGTCGGTGCAACGGAAAACATCATGATGGCTGCGACGCTCGCAGAAGGAACGACAGTCATCGAGAACGTCGCAAAAGAACCAGAAATCGTTGACCTGGCGAACTTCTTAAACGCAATGGGCGCTAAAGTTCGTGGTGCAGGTACAGAAACGATCCGCATCGAAGGCGTCGAGAAGTTACACGGTGCAACACATTACGTCATTCCGGACCGGATCGAAGCGGGTACGTTCATGATCGCAGCAGCAATCACTGAAGGTGACGTCGAAGTCATCGGAGCAGAGCGCGAGCACCTTCGTCCACTCATCTCGAAGATGGAAGAGATGGGCGTTAAGATCACGGATACAGAAGAAGGACTCCGTGTCATCGGTCCAGCGAAACTCGAAGCAGTTGATGTCAAGACGATGCCACACCCTGGATTCCCGACAGACATTCAAGCCCAAATGATGGCTCTCGTCCTCAAAGCAGGCGGCACATCCGTCATCACGGAAACAGTCTTCGAAAACCGCTTCATGCACGTCGAAGAATTCCGTCGTATGAATGCGGACATCAAGATTGAAGGACGTTCATCAATCATCAACGGTGGCGTACAGTTGCAAGGAGCAGAAGTTCTTTCAACAGACCTTCGCTCAGGTGCTGCACTCGTCACGGCAGGATTGATTGCTGAAGGCGAAACGCGCGTCGGTGCCCTTCATCACATCGATCGTGGATACGTCGACTTCCACCTCAAACTTCAAGCACTCGGTGCGGACGTCGAACGTGTGACGGAAGAAGTAGCAGTCGTCGAAGAAACAGCAGCAACGAAGCTTTAATCAATCATTCATCCAGCACCATCCTAGTTTTTCGGGATGGTGCTTTTTTTGTATTTTCAAAAAGATGACAATGAAATGAGAAAAGCACAAAAGAAAGTCGTTTCGCTATGAGCCGTGTGCTAGAATTGAAAGGTATGTATACATAAATGGGTTAGACGTCCAAACGACGTTCTATATTTTGGAAGAATAGCCATCGGGTAAAGGAGAGCACACGAGATGTTTTCAAAAGATATCGGAATCGACTTAGGGACGGCGAATGTCGTCATTCATGTCAAAGGGAGAGGCATCGTCCTCGATGAGCCATCGGTCGTCGCGATCGATAAGGCAACAGGTAAGATTCATGCAGTAGGAACGGAAGCACACTTGATGGTAGGACGGACACCGGGGAATATCGTCGCGATTCGTCCCCTCCAGGATGGGGTCATCGCGGACTTCGAGATGACAGAGGCGATGTTACGACACTTCATCGATAAGATTGAAGTCCGTAAGATGTTCGGTGGAGTACGTATGCTGATTTGTACACCAGCAAGCATTACGACGGTCGAGGCGAAGGCGATTCGCCAAGCCGGTGAGAAGTCAGGCGCGAAGACGGTCTTCCTCGAAGTCGAGCCGAAGGTCGCAGCAGTCGGTGCCGGAATGGACATCTGGATGCCAGCCGGGCACATGGTTATTGATATCGGGGGCGGGACGACGGACGTCGCGGTTCTCTCAATGGGTGATATCGTTTGTGGTGAGACGATCAAGGTCGCAGGGGATCGTTTCGATCACGACATCATCCGTTCAATCAAGGATACACATAAGCTCATCATCGGGGAACGGACGGCACAAGCGGTCAAGACGACGGTTGCTACTGTTTCAGAAGACGGACGGAGCGAACAGATGGACATTCGGGGACGCAATCTCGTGACAGGCTTACCGCACAACATCACGGTGACATCTGAAGAGATGCACGAAGCGCTCGCGGAAGCGGCGATGGAAATCGTCGAAGCGACGAAGCGGGTGCTTGAGAAAACGCCACCTGAGCTTGCAGCGGATATCATTGACCGTGGCATCATCCTGACAGGTGGGGGCGCGCTTCTTGACGGAATCGATCAACTACTTGCAAAAGAACTCGGATTACCGGTGTTGATTGCTGAAGATCCGATGTTATGTGTCGCGCGTGGAACGGGCATTATGCTCGACAACTTAGGGAAGTAATATGACAGCAGAAGTATTCTCAAAAGAGGATGCTTCTTTTTTATGATTCGACCATCGAAGTGATGCGTTCAGTGAGAGATACACTTAAACGATTCAAACGCTAGACATTTCATAATATGAAGTGTATATTAAAAGTTGTTGCATTGAAACGAATTGTCAAATAAAAGGAAGTGATGCCACAATGCCATTGTGGAAAAGAAATTTAGTAGTCATTTGGTTCGGTAGTTTTTTGACCGCTGCCGCCCTCAGTCTTGTCTTACCGTTTTTGCCCTTATTCATTGAAGAACTCGGTGTCGACCGCCGACAAGACATTACGACTTGGTCCGGAATCGCCTTTGGTGCGACCTTCCTCGTCGCTGCGATCGTCTCACCGATTTGGGGACGTCTCGCCGATCGAAAAGGGCGTAAGCTCATGTTGCTTCGCGCAAGCCTCGGTATGTCGATCGTCATGTTCTTGATTAGTTTTGTCCAAGACGTCTATCAACTTGTATTCCTACGTCTTGTCATGGGAGCCGTGTCCGGATTCATTTCAGCCGGCATCACGATGGTTGCTTCCCAAACCCCAAAAGAGAAAAGTGGCTGGGCGCTCGGCACCCTGTCGACCGGTGGGATTGCCGGTGGATTGCTAGGACCTCTCATTGGAGGATTCCTCGCCGACGTTGTTGGGCTTCGACCCGTTTTTCTCTTTACGAGCGTTCCGCTCTTCCTTACCTTCCTCGTGACCTACTTCTTCGTTAAAGAAGAATTCGTTCCACTGGAGGTCAAAAAGATGGCTTCCGGAAAGGAAATCATTCAGTCCTTACGTCATCCGGAACTGATCTTGAGTTTGTTCCTGACTACGTTCCTGATTCAGTTCGCGGCCCAATCGATCAGTCCGATCCTGTCACTGTATGTCCGGGAACTCAGTCCGGGTACTGAACGTCTTGCGTTACTGTCCGGCATCGTTGCCTCTGCACCTGGGATTGCGGCGTTGATCGCGGCACAGCGACTCGGTCGTCTTTCGGATAAGATCGGGGCGGAACGTGTCTTGTTCTTTGCCTTACTTATCTTTGCGGCGTTCTTGATTCCGCAAGCGTTCGTCACGGATACGAGCCAGCTGATTGTCTTACGGATGGGAATCGGTTTTGCGACAGCTGCCTTGATGCCGTCCGTCCAAACGTTGCTTCGGAAGAATACGCCAGCGAACGCATCTGGACGGATCTTCGGATACAACCAGTCCGCGCAATTCATGGGGAACTTCCTCGGACCGCTCGCAGGTGGACAGATTGCCGGTCACTTCGGCTTTGAAGCGTTATTCCTCTTCACCGGATTGATCGTCATCACGAATGCGGTGTTAGAGCGGACACAAACAGCAGTCCTCAGTAAAAATAACGG
This sequence comes from uncultured Exiguobacterium sp., assembly GCF_964277885.1. Lineage (NCBI taxonomy): Bacteria > Bacillati > Bacillota > Bacilli > Caryophanales > Exiguobacterium > uncultured Exiguobacterium sp. Next base: position 110,452 of record NZ_CAXYJR010000005.1, read on the forward strand.
ATAAGTTCAAAACACGTCGACCCGAATGAAGGAGTCGACGTGTTTTTTTGCATCAAGAAGGCGGTTCGAGGACATCCTCTAAAAAGGAAGGCTGAGAATGTTTCAGTTGCTCTTGGACGAGAGAAGAGAGAGCGCGTACCTTGAAGTCCGCTGCATAATGGAACAGACCGTTATCGAGTTCTGTGATCGATACGGGAACGAGAAGAATCTCGGGATGAATCAATGAAGTGAGCGTCACGCTCAGTTCGATGTTTTGATGAATCGGCAGACGAATCGAAGAGTAGAAGAACAGTGTCTTATTCGTACATCGGTTGATCAGGATATCTGAAGAGCCGACTTGGATCGTACGACCGTTCAGTCGGGTGATTGTGATTTGAGCGAATAACGATAAGATCGCATCGACAGGAGCTGCTGTTCCCGTATGCTGTGGGTACAGCATGCCTTCTATCAACATCTGTTCAAACATCGCTTCTGAAACCGGCTTACTGAATAAATAGCCTTGAATCAGGTCGCATTGCAGCTCACGGTAAAAATCGAGTTGGGGAATCGTCTCGATGCCTTCCGCGATGACGGTCAATTGAAACTCTTTTGCCATGAAGAGGATGCTTTTGACGACGGAACGACTTTTCGGATCGTGCTCAATCAGTTGTGCGAGGGAACGATCGATCTTCAGACAGTTAATCGGATAGCGTTGGACATGAGAAATCGATGAATAGGCAGTCCCGAAGTCGTCCAAAGAGATATGGACACCTAAAGCAGAAATCCGCTCCAGGATTTCGTGGATCTTATCGCTCTCGAGTAAGATATCGGACTCAAGTAATTCGATTTCAAGAAGATGCCCGGGAACCCGGTAGCGCTGTAGATACTGTTCGATGACTTGTGCGAAGTCACCGTAGAACAATCGTTTCGGAGAAACATTGATGGAAATCGGAACGATGTTCGAACGGCGTCGTTCCCGCAGTTCACTAAGAAAACGACAGGTCTGATTCAGTACCCAGTCACCGATATGCAAATACATCTCACTCTCTTCCGATAAGGAGAGGAAATCCTTTGGCGTCAAGCGTCCCCATTCCGGATGATCCCAGCGGATCAAAGCTTCAGCTCCATGGATGGTGCCGTTCCAGCCGTCGACTTTCGGTTGGTACTCGAGGATGAGCTGTTCGTTTTGAATGGCGTAGCGTAAGTCACGCTCCAGCTCATAACGTCGGTACATATCGATATCGAGGCGCGACGAGTAGAATTGGTAGTTGCTCTTCGCGCGGGACTTCGCGCGTCGAAGTGCCGTATATGTCTGCTTCAACAGTTCATCGGCGGATAGTTTGTCATTGACGACGTACGTGATTCCGATGTAGACATTCGTGAATAGTTCATAGGACAGAACATCGAATCGTTTATCACCCAGCTTCAATAACTGATGACTCAGCTTCACGATGGCGGTTTCATCAATCGGTTTCTTGATGATGAAGAGATACTTATCGCCGAACAGATGACCGATGAAGTGATCTTGATCCGCAAAACGGCGGATTTCAGCGCTCGTCTGACGAATCCACTCGTCTCCGACGTCGTGTCCGAATCGTTCATGAATGACATTGTACTGTTTAAAGGTGACAGCGAGTAACGTAAACGAGGTGCGGCTCTTTAACAAGTTCGTGATTTCTTCGAGTAAGAAGGCGCGATTCGGCAAATGGGTCAGGGAGTCATGCATGGACAGATGCCAAATCGTGTGTTGTTGTTCCTTCAGGATCGAAATATCGGAAGAAACGCCGTAATGGCCGATGACCTCTCCGTCATTCTTAAGAATTGGGATACAGACTTCCTCGACCCAGAAGACCTTGTCGAGGAGTTGAAGCCGATAGACATGCCGGACGACCTTTCCATCACGGATCTCCGGATAAGAACGCTCTAAATGCGGTAAATCCTCTGGATGAATGAGTGTCCGCCATAACTGAGGTTCTTTCGTGATCCGGTTCAGGATGTGCTGGTACGGAGCCAAGAACCCCACAGACTGGAATGTGACCGTTTGTGGATGATAGATGTGCTCATAGATGGATGTATCCAGTGAGCCGAAGACGTCCTTCAAGGACTGAATGGCATGATCCCGCTCTCGCTCAAGACTCGTCAACTCCGTCGCATCATGCAAGATGAAGTTCACGCAGCGGGGAGAGGAGTCTTGCTGAAGCAAGGCGTCACAGCGGACGACTTTCGTATAGTGAAGTCGTTTACTCATGCGAAGGGACATCGAGAATTCCTTGATGTGCTCGTCACATAAGGCAGTACTCTGTTGTAAGAACAGGTCGCGATCGTCCGGATGGATTTCGTCGAGCAGTTCGTAGGCATCCATTTGCGCGACATGACGTTGTGACCATTCGAGTAGTCGGCTGAGTGAAGCGTCCGCGGTCAATTGTTTCGTCGAGGGAACATATTCGAGAAAGGTGACGCCTTCGAGCGTCGTCGTCAACTGTTCCTTGGCGAGTAGACGATTATAGGCGGTACGCAATTCTTTTTGCTGGGAGACATCACGCGCAATCCCGTAAAGTCCGATGATGACGTGCTGATTATAGAGGGGGATGTTCGTGACGTTGACAGTCAGAATCTGACCGTCTTTTCGTTTTAGGTCGGTCGTGAAGTGAAGGGTCTCGCCTTCGTGAACACGATTTTTCAACGGGGCGATCCGCTCCGCTTCGGAATCGGAGAGCAATTCGCTGAAATGCATATGCCGTATGGCGTCCGCATCGTAGCCAAGCAGAAGAGGCAGTTTATTATTAAAAGCAATGAAATGTCCTTTCAAATCCATCGTATAAACTGCATCCGGATGATTTTCAAGAAAGTGAGTCATGTCTGTCAGCAGTGTGAAATCTAAAGAAGGAGTGGTCGATTGGTTCGTACGTCTTTTAAAGAAAGACACCGTCATCACCTCGTTTCAACTGGTCGATATGGACTACTTCTAATTATACCCAATTGGAATAATTATGAATATGAAACGAATTCAAAAGAAGGAGAATGATTTTTTGACAGGAATGGTAGTACTTTAGATGCAACTCAGAATTTTATTCCCTTTTTTTGAAAAAAACTCATAATCTGAAGCAAACGGACCGATATACTAAAAGATAGAATTGAACATGAAGTCAATGAGGAGATGAAATATAGATGTTACGCGGAATGTATACGGCATCCGGTGCGATGCAGGCACTGCAACGCCAACAAGAGATGCTGAGTAATAACTTAGCGAATGCACGGACGCCCGGCTTCCGTGCCGATCAAGCATCCCTGCGCACGTTTCCGGAAATGATGATCCATCAAGCAGCGACGAATGAACGGACGGGAATCCGACCAGCGGGGAATGTCGGTACACTCGCTACCGGTGTATTCATGCAAGCAACGACACCGAACTTCGCACCGGGATCCATCACGGAGACCGGGAATGCGACAGATTTACAGATCAGCTCGGCGGAAGGCGTGCCGATGTTTACGATCCTACATGGTAATGGAGGCGGAACAGCACCTGAAGGAGAAGTATTGTATACAACGAACGGACAGTTCGCGGTCGATCGGGATGGCGTCTTACGGACGACGGACGGTGATCAGGTACTCGATGAGGATGGCAATGCGATGAACGTCGGTAATGACGACTTCAAAGTCTCACCTGAAGGTGTCGTGACGCGGGGGAACGGAGAACAAGTCGGGCGGCTCGGACTCGTGACGACGAATAATACAGAACAGCTCGAGCGTGTCGAGAACGGACTCTACCGGGCACCGCAAGCACTAGCGCAAGGAAACGTCAAGGTCGATCAAGGGGTGCTTGAACTCGGGAACGTCGCGATTGAACAGACGATGGCAGAGATGAACGCCGGTCTACGTCAATTCGAAGCGAATCAAAAAGTCATTCAAGCGTATGACCGGACAGCGGAAAAGGCAGTCTCTGAAATCGGTCGCGTCCGATAATGAAAGGGGAACACCATGCAATCACTCTATACGTCAGCTAGTACGATGGCGCAATTACAAAAACAGCTTGATACGACCGGACATAACTTAGCGAACGTCGATACGAACGGATATAAACGTCGCGATGCCCAGTTCAAGGAACTGTTGACGCGTAACATCCAGAATCAACCGGCTGCTCTGCAGACGGGACCCTTATCGACACCAGCCGGTCTGCGGATCGGCGTCGGCGGATATGTCGCGAACGAAGCGACACGCTTTTCGATGGGAACGTTCAAACGGACGGACCGGGCACTGGATGCTGCTTTATCGGATCCGCATCATTTCTTTGGTGTCATCGACCGCGATGGCGTGACGAAATTCACGCGGGACGGGAACTTCCAGCTCTCTCCGCAAGCGGATGGACGTATTCGATTGACAGATGATACGGGTCGCTCGATCATCAACAATCAAAATGATCCTATCCTCTTGCCGGCGAACACGACGGGCGTCGAATTGAACAAGGACGGGAACGTCACGGGCATCGTCAATGGTGAGCGCCGTGTCCTCGCGCGGATCGGTGTCGGGTATATCGACAATCCGAACCAGTTGACGGAAGATGGTTCTGGCTTATTTACGACAGCTGAACAATATCAGGCGGTCGGTGGCAATCCATTGACGGTTGGTACACTCGAGTCGTCGAACGTCGATATGGCGACTGAAATGACGAACTTGACGCAGATTCAACGGGCGTATCAATTCAATTCGAAAGCACTGATGACGACCGATCAGATGATGGGAATCGTCACGTCACTGAAATAACATGAAAAAGCAGATCGCCTCACATGTGAGATGATCTGCTTTTTGCGTTCAGTCTTGTAGCGCTTGATAGATAGCGGCCATATCGGCATCCCCATGATCAGGTTTTGCCTTCGCATAACTACGATCCGCTGCTTGAGCGAGCGGTAGGTGGCGCTGTTGGCGTGTGGCTTCTGCCGTGATGAGACCGAGATCCTTCGCCATCAAGCGGAGCGGGAATGCAGACGGGAAATCGTTGTTGCGATACATGTCCCGTTTACCGGTGAAGAGCGGCGTGTTCATCCCGGAAGCACTGATCATCTGGATCAGCTTCTCTTTCTCGAGTCCCGCACCTTCTCCGAGCAATAATGTCTCCGCGACACCTTGTCCGACGACGGCGAGTAAGAGATTGATGGCAAGTTTCGCCGCACTCCCTGAGCCATGTGGACCGAAATGAATCGTTTCCTTTCCGAGTAGATCAAGATACGGCTGACAAGCCGCGACGACGTCCGCGTCACCGCCAGCCAGCAAAACGAGCTGACCGTTTTCTGCGACGGGGACGGATCCTGAGACAGGCGATTCGAGATATATGCCGCCACTTTCTTCGACGAGACGTGCCATCTTCTTCGTCTCTTCGGGTGAAATCGTACTTAAGTTGACGATCGTCTTACCTGTGAGGTCGTCTGTTATACTTTCGAGAACAGACGCGACAGCGGGACCATCTGCGAGCATGACGAAGATAATCTCACTCTGACGCACTGCGTCCTTAGCTTCTTTGACCGCTGTCGCCCCTCGTTCAGTCAACGGTGCTGTCTTCTCATATGTCCGGTTGTAGACGATCACGTCATGACCGCCGTCAAGCAGACGTTTTGCCATCGGTACCCCCATATGTCCTAATCCAATCCATCCAAGTTGCATGTCGATTCCTCCTTAAAATAATACGCTTATGACTATACCCCACGCCTGATCGAATCTAACGAAAAAAAGACCGTCCACAAGGGGACGATCTTCTGATTAATCTTCATACGTGAGGATGGTCGAGATGACAGCGATCGGGAAACGGATCGTAAAGGTCGATCCGACACCGACGACGGATTCGACATCGATCGTTCCGTTGTGGTGTTTGACGATCTCCTTACAGATCGATAGACCAAGACCGGTTCCACCGATCTTTCGTGTCTCGGAGTTATCGACACGGTAGAACTTATCGAACAATTTCGGAAGCGCATCTTGTGGAATTCCGATGCCTTCATCCTGGATTCGGATTTGGGCGAAACCGAGTTCGTTTGAGATTCGTATCAAGACTGTCCCGCCGCTCGGTGAGTACTTGACGGCATTGCTGAGCAGGTTGTTGAGCAACTGCTTCATCTTTTCCGCGTCCCCGTCGATCATGATCGGTCCACGGGCCTCGAAATCAATCCTGTGCGTCTCATGCGAGACATCATAGAACTCGATCAAGTCTTGGGCAAGTTCAACGACATCGAACGTCGTCATGTCGTAGCGATGTTCACTCGATTCCATCCGCTGGACATCGAGGAAGTCGTTGACGAGCGTCGTCAGGCGACCGGTCTCGGAGTGGATCGTCTGGAGGTACTTCCGTTGCCGTTCCTCCTCGAATCGTTTGTTGAGCATCAGCTCCGTGAAGCCATAGATCGAAGAGAGTGGGGTCCGTAACTCATGCGAAACGGTCGAGACGAACTCTTCCTTCATCCGCTCGGCTTCCGTCTCTTTTGTGACGTCACGGAGGACGAGCATCGTACCGACCCACATGCCGTCGACCTCGATCTTCTCGGCGTAAATCTGGATGTAGGTGCTATGCTTGCGAATCGAGACGATCAAGCTGTCTTTCGGTAAATTCAGCTCGACGATCTGTTCAATGTAGCGCTCGAATAGTGCTGGTTCATCAATGATGTCAGCGAGTGCCTGCATCGCTTGCTCGAAGGCAGAGCGTTCTTCGTCTTCAAACTGTGTCGGTACTTCTGGGAACAATGTCATCAACGGTTCGTTGACGAGCAATTCATCCGTCTCGTGTTCGATATAGACGACGGCTTCCCGAATGGAGTTCAACAGCTGGGTCGTCTTATTCTTCTCACGAATCATTTCCTCATAGATCCCCATCCGGAGAAGTGAGAGCGATAATTGATGCGAGAACGACAGGATGTCATCCATCTGCTCCGCTGTGAAGGCATCACGATAACGTACAAGGTAGATACAGGCAATCATCCGCTCTTTCGACGGATCAAGGACTGGTACTGCGACCTCATACATATAGTATGGGTACGGGAGCGGACTTTCGTGCGCGACCTGTTTTGCGGAATGCACGGGACGCTTCAAGAGACGTGCCCGGTGCAGGAGCGACTGATCGTCAGAGACGAGACGACCGACCATCTCTTCCGTCATCCCGTAATCGATCGTTGAGCGGACTTCCTGTTGATCGAGGAACAACAGGGCACCGATCTCGGAATGCGTGATCGAGACGAGCTTTTCGATGATTTCCGGATAGGCGGTTAACGTCTCGCGAGAAGCAAGCGTCTCCGTCAGTTCATTGCGGTACTTGAGATGCTGTTCGCTGCGAAGCGTGATATCGAGTGCTTCTTCAAGTTCTTCCTGCTGGGCCTGAAGTTCCTCTTGCTGCGCGACGAGTTCTTCCTGTTGCGCTTGGAGCTCTTCGTTCTTTGCGAGCATATGAACTTTATTGTCCGCGATCGAAGCCGCCATCTGATTGAATGACGACGTCAGCGTATGCAGCTCGTCCTTGCGTTTCGGTAACGGAATCGCTTGAATGTCTTCCCCTGTCGCAAGCAACGCACTATCGCGAGACAGTGTGTTGACCTGCTTCGTAATGCGGCTGATGAACGGACGGACGAGCGAGAAGAGGACGAGAATCAAAACAGCGAGATTCGAGAGCCAGATGAACTGTGCGACACGCATCTCGCTGAGCAGAGCGTTTTTCGCATCGATCTCTTTGCCTTGGATCAACGTCAGATAGTCCGCAAGTAGCGAATCAATCCGTGTCATATCGACATCGGCGTCTGACAGGCTGACGGAACCACGTAATGTGCCGTTCGTCGTGAACAGATCCTTCCCGTTTGAAAGTGCGGCAAGGGTGTCGGGATTTACAAAGTCTTCGTTAATCTTCCCGTCTTTTTTTCCTTTGACGTATTCGTTGAGGAGCGGAAGCGCTGTTCCGAAATAATCGTCATACATACGGCGCGTCGCGATTGCATATTCTTTTCCTTGCTCGTACACGGCGTATTTCTCGAACCATGTCGTCAGACGATTGATTTCTTGCTGATTTGTTTTCACCTGATCGAGTGTTTCATTTGAACCTGTCAATAAGTAGGATTTGACGTTACTTTGCGCGACGGTCCATTCACTAGCGAGAGCATTGGCATTCGTCCGTCGTTCGCGTAAGTCGTCGAACGTCGCATTCGCTTGATCGATTTTTTGTTCCGTATAGAAGTAGACAATCGCAGACGTGATGCTGAGTGCGACGAACACCATATAGAAGGCGAACATCAATTGGCGACCGATCGTATGGTTGATCCATTTCACTGGGGTATCCTCCGTATTCTATTTTTACATGTATGAGAAAGATTGCTTAAGTCCGAATATACTCATCTTACGCACATTCAACGGGTACGGCAAATCTGAATCTGCAAAGTTGATTAAAACAAATATATCATATATTGGTTAAAGAGAAGGAAACGATACATTTTCTGAGAATAAGGATTAAGAAGCAGTGTTTTAAGGGAAACAATAGGGGATATGGAACTTCATACTATAAATAGGGAAGTGGTTAGATGCAAAAAATGTTTGAAAACAAATGGTATCGATTCGCGTGGTGGATCATGACGTTACTCATCATCGTCTGGATTGGTGATCACGTCACGTTTCTGTTCCGACCGGTCGCGATTCTACTGCAGATGGTCGTACCGCCACTTGCGATTGCCGGGATTCTCTATTATGTCCTGCTGCCGATCGTCGAGTTACTCGAGAAAAAGATGAAGCGGCGACCTGCCGTCTTGATTGTCCTTGTCGGATTGATCGGAATCTTGACGACACTCGGCTTCATCTTCGGTCCGATGCTGTCAGAACAGATCACCCAGTTCGTCAATTCGATCCCGACGCTTGCGACGCAGTTTCAGCGTCAATTGATCGACGTCCGGGATCAACTTGAAAATAGTTCGGTCTTCTCACGCTTCCTATCAGGACCGGATAATCTATTCAATAAGTTTTCCGGTAACATCTCGGAGTACGCTTCGACATTCCTGAAGAACATCGGCACCGGTGTCGGTGGCTTCGTCAGTGTCGTGACGACGACGGTCGTGACGATCGTCATCATTCCGATCATGTTGATTTACATGTTGCTAGACGGTGATAAGCTCAAAGGCAATCTCGTCAAGCTGATGCCATACGAGTATCATAAGGAAACGAAGAAAATCCTCGGCGACGTTCACTTGACGATCATGAGTTATATCCGGGGTCAGGTTATCGTCAGTATCGGGGTCGGGATCATCGCTTACATCGGCTACCTGATCATCGGGATTGATTATGCGTTGCTGCTCGCCTTGTTCGCGACATTGACGAACATCATTCCGTTTCTTGGACCTGTGCTCGGTGTCATTCCGGCATTGATCGTCGGGTTCATCCAGGACCCGATCCTTGCGATCTATGCGATCATCGTCATGACGGTCGCGCAACAGATCGATTCGCACATCATGTCACCGCTCGTTCAAGGGAAGACACTTGACGTCCATCCGCTAACGATCATCATCGTCTTGCTCGTCGCAGGGAACATCGCCGGATTCTTCGGTGTCTTACTCGGTGTCCCGTTCTATGCTGTCATGAAGGTCGTCATCTTGAACATCCGTCGCCTGTATCATCTTCGCTCGCAGAAGAAGATGGTCATCACGGAGGAAGAGAAGACGTTCGATACGATCGTCACGGAGCGTGATTGAGTTTTGAAATTCACGTAAAAGTGCGTCATACTGAAGAAGTAGTTAAGAAAAAGGGGGCAGGGATCAGATGGATTCACGTCATACCGAAGAACAAGCCGATTTACTCGCATTGCAGAAGTTTCAGCATAATTTCGAGAACAGTTTGAAGTCGAGTATCATCTATCTTTTACGGGACGGTGCGTTGACGATCGGGGAACTCGAACAACGAATCGATCAGTCACACGGTCAAATCCTCGAACAGCTGCAGGAGCTAATCGAGGATGGGCTCGTCGTCCAGCAGATGTCGGAGAAAGTGCACGGGCTTGCCTATTATTTAACGGCACCGGCAGAAGATCTCGTCCGTCAGTTTAAGGAATCGATTCGCTGGAGCAAACAGCATATTCGCTATTGAGGAACGTTAAAAGCCAGAGTCGCTAGACTCTGGCTTTTGTGTGGATTTTAACGACGTACGGCACTGAAAGCTTCTTCCGATTCAATGCCTGCTTTGTTGACGGCGGTGATGATGAAACGACCCGTCGCATCTTCTGGAAGCGGGAAGGCTTTCCGTTCGATGACGTCTGTTGTACCGAGTTTTTTACGTTTACCGTCTTTTTCTTGATAGACGTTATACGACGCTACCTCTTTATCCGTAGAAGCATACCAGTTCACGAATCCACCGCTGACACGAACGTTCGTGGCTGGTTTCGGTGGTGTTTTGATAGGGTCAGATGCTTTTTCATCGAGTTCTGTGAAGACGACGAGGCGATTGTCGTACGTTCCGGCATTTTGATCAAACGTTCCGATACACGTGATCAAGTTGAGATTCCGTTTTTCAGAAGCCCCAAAGATTTTTTGGAGCGGCGCATCCAAGTGATCGTATTGGACGAGCTTCTTGACGCGGAAGACGAGCGTTCGTCCGGAAGCATCCTTGATCTTGATTTGATCCTTCTTCTTCAAGTCTCGTAGTTGATAGAAGACGGCAGGTCCCGTCTTCGTATCGGTGTGTCCATCGATGACGGCATTTCCGACATCGCCTGGACGTGGACCGAACCGATACCAGCCGACTTGTTGTTCATTCTTTGGTGTCGCCATGGCGCCATTCTTATCAAGACCGACTTGCTCGACCTTTGTTTTGATGTCAAGCGCTGGAATTGAGAGAGTTTTTGGTAATTCGACTTCATTCGTCGAAAGATCCTTGAACTCTTTTTTGAAGATATCCGATGGTTTTAACGGATCCTCTGCTGGCGCCTCCTTCTTATTCTCGGAAGAAGTCACCGTCTTGGGTGACGCCGATCCTTGGGTGATGTTGGATGCTGCTTGTTCCGGTGTGCTAAAGAGCAGAAACAAGAGCGTTCCGACAGAAGCAACCATCAAAACGATGCTTGTCGGCAGTAACCATTTTCGCATGACGTGTAACTCCTTTCCGAGAGAAGGGTCTCTCTATGTAAAAACAGGATAGCAGATTGCTATCCTGTTTTTGATTATACCCAATTTCTTAGGCGTTTTGACGTTTGCGTGCGAGGACAAGACCGACTGCTCCGAGTGCGAGACCGAATACTGCGATCGCACCTGTTGTTGCAGCTGTGTTGTTGTCGCTCATACCACCGTTACCTGTGTTCGGCATTGAGCCTGGTGTACCATCCATGAATTTCTCTGGCGATTGTTTGACGATCGCTTCACCGAGGTTTTCCCCTACGCCGTACATGTAAGCGTAAGACTCACGGAATGTGTCGACTGAACCTTTGTAGTCGCCTTCAACATATTGCATGAACGTATCTTGGACGTAAGTCTCGTGACCTGATACGGCTTCTTGTGCTGCTTTTGTTGGAAGGTTTTCTTCTGTTGCCGCACCGAGGAATGCACCGAAATCGTTTGAGAACATTTTGAGCATGTCTTGTGCGTCACCCATTAATTTTTTATCGTCATTGATTGCTGCTGTGACGAGGTTCGCTTGAGCTTCGATGTGGTTTTTCGTCCAAACTTGTTCAAACTGATCTGCACCGGCTTGACCGTAGATTGATTTGATTGCTGCTTTAAAGTCAGCTGTGTGCATGTCTTCAGCCCAGTTTGCTGCATCGTAATCTTTCGCTTTATCAACGCCAGCTGTCATGCTGATGTTCGCAAGTGCGACGTGCTCTGCTGCAAGGCTGTTAAGCGTTGAACGAAGATCTGCTGCTTTCGAGTCTGCTTTCGTGTTATCGAATTTCTCAGGCATTTGTGTTGTAATCGCGACTGAGAGTGCTTTTGAGATATCGTACATGCGGCTGTATCCTTCACGGAACGTGTTGTACGATCCTTCGTAGTCACCAGCTGCATATTGTTGGAATGTCTTGTAGACGTCCGCTTCGTGTGCACGGAGGACTTCTTCAGCTGCTGCTTTCGGAAGTTTTCCTTCCGTTGCTGTATCGAGGAAGCTTGAGAGATCTTGTACGAACTCTTCTGTTTCTTTCTTCGAAGCGTTGATGCCGTCTTGGTCGTCCGCTTTCACCGCTTTGACGAGGTCTGTTGTGTATTTATTGTGTGCTACGAAGATTTTCTCGAATTGTTTCGCGCCTTCGTCGCCGTAGACGGAAGCGATGGCCGGTGTCATATCGAGTGCATTTTGTTTAAGTGCTGCTTCGTAATATTCTGCGTCTTTTGAACCGTCATATTGTTTTTTCATGTCCATGACAGCGAGGACGAAGTGCTCTGAAAGTAACTGATCGAGTGTAGCACGAAGGTCAGCGGCTTTTGTTTTGACCGTGACGTTCTTTGGAGCCTCTTGTTTCATGTCATCTGCGCCACCAGAAGCGAATGCTGCTGTTCCTGGAAGTACGAGTGCTGCTGCCATTGCTGATGCTGCGAATTTTTTAGTGTGTTTCATGTTGAATCCATCCTCTCGATTGTAAGGTAGTGGAGCGCTTGCTTTGGTTTTTGATATGAAAAACGTTTGGAAGCGTTAATCTAAACTTGAATAGAGGGATGAAACCGGGCCCGTGTCATCCTGTGCTTGTAAGTGTTGCTTGTGAATCTGTAAGGCTTACGCGGACGGATGACATTTGGATTTAAAAAAATGTGAGATTTACGGAAATAATGTGTTGCGAATTTTTTACTTCCTTATATAACAAAAGAAAACTTTTTTTAAATGTTTACCGATCGCTCGTGTTACACTAGCTAGGAACCAGGAGAAAACAAAGTCATTCCTGATATTGTTACCTGGTACTAATGTGCTATACTACGCTTAGACTGAATCAATGAAAGGTGATCAAAATGGTACAAGACCAAGCAGGTACGGAACAGCCAACGCGTGAACGTTCAAAGCGACATCAACAAGGCAAGGACGCCGGAGCATCTGACAAGAAAACACCACGTCTTCGGAAGTACACGACGCGACGTGTCCCGATTATCGTCCGGTTGTTGGTCGTTCTCGTTCTCGTCATCGTCGCATTGGTCGTCGGTGCGATGGTAGGGTATGCAACGTTTGGTGGTGGCGAGGCAATGGATGTGTTAAAGCTCGACACATGGACCCGCATCACCGATTTTTGGATGAAATCTTAATTTGTCAGTGATGGGAGCTGTTTCATATGTATACAATCGAACAAATCAAGGAAGTCATTCCGCATCGTTATCCCTTTTTGCTCGTCGACCGGATTTTAGAGGTTGAAGAAGGCAAACGCGCGGTCGGAGTGAAGAACGTGTCTGCGAACGAAGAATTCTTCAACGGACATTTTCCTGACTATAACGTTATGCCCGGCGTTCTCATCGTCGAGGCACTCGCACAAGTCGGTGCCTTCGCTGTCCTCAAGATGGAAGCGAACCAAGGAAAGCTCGCTTTCTTTGCCGGTATCGAGAACTGCCGCTTCAAACGTCAAGTCGTACCGGGCGACCAATTGCGCCTCGAAGTCGAATTGACGAAGTTACGTGGACCTATCGGGAAAGGTCGTGCCACAGCGACGGTAGACGGGGAAGTCGCCTGCACTGCCGAATTGACATTCGCAATTAAGTGACGACCAGATGAAACGCTGGTTGCTTCCTCTCGCGATTTCCTTATTGATCATTCCTGGCTGCCAGCGTGCTGAAAAGGTCGAGACCGCTTCCCCATCGGTCATCGTCGACCCGATCAAACGGGCCGGTCAGACAGAGAATATTTCTGCTCAGATTTCCTTGACGAATAAGGACCGGATGCGGTTGACGATCAAGACGACGAATGACATTCGTCTCGACGATCAACAAGTCGACATCCGGTTAGAGGTCTCGAATCAATCGATTCCGTTCCCATTCGTGTCGTTTTCCGCTAAAAAAATGGGTGAGATTCGCACCTATACTTCAGATACGACCGTTGAAGAGGAAGTCTTCAACGAAAACCGCCTGCCTGTCCTCGTCATTGACGCCGGTGCAGGACGTGGGATCGAGATTCCACTTGAAATCATCCGATGAACGACAAAGCGCCGACTCCTGTCACAGGAATCGGCGCTTTGTCGTTTATTTGACGAGCGAGACGGCACGGTTCGCATCGAGACGACCGTAGCCGTATGAGGTGTCGTAGCCTTTTGTTCCAAGATCACGGGCGGACGACTTCAAGAGTTTCTCTGTCGCACTCGGTGACAAGCTCGGTTTTAAGCTCATCAAGAGACTCGCGACAGCCGTGACGTGAGGGGCCGCCATCGAGGTCCCACTCGAATAGGCGAGTTCACCGTCACCGATATAACTCGGAATCTCAACCCCTGGTGCGACAAGATCGAGTCCTTTTCCGCGGTTCGAGAACGGGGCGCGGAGATCTTTTCGGTCCGTTGCGCCAACAGAGAGGACATGGGCGTAGCGCGCAGGATAACTGATCGTCTTCGCACCGTCATTACCGGAAGCAGCGACGACGAGGACTTTCTTCTGATCGGCATACGCGATCGCATCCTCGATAGCGCGCGATTTTTCATCCATTTCTAGACTAAGGTTGATGACGCGGGCACCTTTTTTGACCGCATGGAGAATACCACGTGCGACGTCCGACGTGGAGCCTTGCCCGTGTGCATCGAGGACGCGAATCGGGATCAAGGAAGCTGCTGGATTGATCCCTTGAATGCCATACAGATTATCGGCATTCGCGGCGATGATCCCGGCGACATGAGAACCGTGACCGTCTGGATCGGTGACGGAAGTCTTCCCGCGAATGAAATCGTACCCGAGATCGGTCCGGACGCGTCCTGCGAAGTCGGCATAGGTCGAGTTGATTCCGGTATCGACGACAGCGACCAGTGTTGGCTGTAACGTTTTCCCGGCGAGGCGTTTTAAGGCAGCGACGTACTGGATGTCAGCTCCGATTTTTCCTTTTCGTTGCCCTGTGTTCTGGAGCGACCATTGGTACGGGCGATACATATCCTTTGCCGTCCGGACGGTCTGTGTATGTTCGACGTAGTCAACAGCAGCTGATCGTTCCAAGTAACGTTTTGCTTGCGTTGCGGCGGTCTTCGTCTTGAACGTCCATTCTTCGAGGGACAGGCCCGGAAGCGACGACCGTGTCGCATGGAGCGACGTCGAGACGGATTGTTTCAGACTGCCGTGCTTCATCTTGACGAGGAGACTCGCGGTCTTCGACGTTGTCGCACTTGGCTTCATCGGCAAGAGCGGCTGGAGTTTACGGAGGATGAAGGGAATCTTGTAGCGGGTCCCCGGTTTTCCTTCGAAGACGACGTACTGTGTCCCGGACCAGCTGAGTGGGAAGATCAACGCTTCATCCTGCAGTTGACGATACCGGCTGTAGGTTACGCCTTTGCTGTAATTCGTCTTTGAGGTATAGACGGAACCTTTCGAGCGATCCAAGTCGAACTCGAGATGCGTCGCTCGTTCGATATAGAGGGCTGACGGTAGCGTGAAGACGGCACGTCCGGATGCATCGTATGTACCGCGTAACGTCTGACTCGTCACCGGAAGAGATGTCGTAGCAGCCGAGGCGGCGGACGGGGTCAGGAGACTGACGCCGAGTAGGAGTGGAAGGATACGTTTCATGAAAAATCACGACCTTTACGGAAAATGGTGGAAAGTTGAAAAAAAGGACAGTTCAAACAAAATTATCTGGTTTAATTTTACGTTGTTGTTTAAAATTTAGATATGTTTTTCTTACAGAAACGGAGCTGAATGAGACATCATGAAAAAAATCATCATCTTTTTGTTACTCCTGATGTGGAGTGGAACGGGTATCGCTCCGGTCCAAGCCGAATCGAAATGGGACGTGACAGCAAGCGGGACAGGACCGTATACGTTGACCTTCACAGGAGAAGGCATCGTCGATGTGACGAGTGAGACGGCGCTTGCGTTCTCAGACGGGCTGACGGGAAGCGGCATCGATATCGCTGCGCATCCGACGGTGACGTTTACAGCGGAGACGGTACCACGGATTGTCATTACGGAACCAACGACACAGCAATCGATCCTCCTTGAGTTTCCGAAAGTCGACGCCGAGGAGCCGGCAACGGATGATCCTGCGACACCGGAAGAACCTGTCACGGAACCGGAAGTTAAACCAGACGTCAAACCGGATACAGAACCGGTTACACCGAGTAAACCAAAACCGACGACGCCGACAAAGGAAAAGTCGGTCACAGAAACAAAACCAGCTCCGGCGACGAACGTCAAGGCGACGAAGGGACAAATCACGGGAACGGTCTGGTATGACGCGAACGAAGACGGAATTCGCCAAGAGACGGAAGCCCTTCTTGATGACGTCAGTGTCTTCTTGATCACGCCACGCGGCGACGTCACGGACATGGCGATCACGGAACAAGGGAACTACATATTCGAACAGGTGACACCGGGAACGTATCAAGTTAAGATTGATGGTTATGACATCGGCTTGTATACGTTCACGAAGCCGCATCAGGATTCGGATGTCAACGGATTCGGAACAACGAACGTGACGATCCAAGCAGGGGACGTCCGGGTCATCGATGCCGGCATGACGGAAGGGGACGAGATGACGGAGCCATCGCACTTCCTGACGCTGACGAACTTCGTCGATGCGAATGGGGACCAACAGCCGCAGGAAAAAGAAGAGACCGTCCCGATGACGTACACGTTACTGGATACGGTCACGGGTGAAACGGCATGGACGATTGAAGACGAAGGAGATGATCACGCTTTTGCGGGCGGAGACAGCTTCCCCGTCGGCACATACATCTTAAAAGTCAAAGCGCCTGCCGGTTATACAGTCAAGGCGATGCATCACCTCGATTACATTGCGTTTGAAGAGGACATGAGTGAGGCAAAGGATGCTCAGGCGCATCTCTTAAAACACTTGAAGCGTCAATCGGTCGACGCCGTCCTTGATCTAACACGCGATGGTGGCGGAACAATGGTTGCCGTCGAACTGGCGCCACAGGCGAAACCGGTCAAGGAAACACCGACAAAAGTCGTCAGTCCAGTAAAATCGACAGCACCGGTCGCAGCAAAAGCAGATACTGCTAAGTCGACTCCAGCCATTACAGCGGAACGTCTACCGCAAGCAGGGGAAGACAAGCCGTTTCCGTTCGCGGTCGTCGGTGGCATGAGTGCCGCCGTCGGAGTATGGTTGCTCGTCCGAAAACGATAAGGTTTAAATAGAACGTCTCCTGAGTGAGGCGTTTTTTTATGGAGTGATGTGTGTTAATTGACACACACGCACACATATGCGCATAATAGTAGTATCAAATCATAGGAAAGAGGGATTCGATGTTAACGACAAAACAGATCAGTGAATTGTTACGCGTATCGGAAGAGACGGTTCGGCGCTGGATTCGGACAGGGGAATTGCACGCGGAGCAGGACGGCAAAGGCTATCGTGTCGATGAATTGGCGTTGAAACGATTAGTCGATGAGAAATCACAGATTCCGGGAACGGCATTGAACAAGATTCTCCCGATCATCCAAGATATGTTCGGACCGGAAGCAGCCCAATTCGCGAAGTCAAACGTCTTTGATCCGCTCCAAGCGACGATGCAATCAAGTGAAACGACGGCAACACCGGAAGCCTCGAAAGCTTCGATGGAAGCGGAACTCGCACGCTTGAAACGGAAGAAACGTCGCCTCGAGCTCGAACACGAATTGAAGTTACTCGATATTGAGGAACAGATCGCGTCGATGGAACGTAAACAACAATCCTAAACCAAAGCGCACGTAGGGACAACTCCCTCGTGCGCTTTCGTATGTCATAGGAAAAGACGCCTTCACTGATCCGAAGACGTCTTTTTGACGGAACGTTGTTTACGTTTCCAGTACCAATAGCCGAGCCCGAGTGCGATCGGGATGGCCGCCAAGTACGGATTGGCTTCGATATATCCAATGATCTCAAATAACGCGAACCATCCACTGATTAAACCAAGGACGAGTAAAATCGACCGCAGGACTTCTGGAAGCTTACGGATCCGATACGCGAAGAGACAAATGAGGCTAAAAATGATGATCGCCACATGCATTCCTCCATTCCGTACTCAGTATAGCGTATTCGGAAAGCTTTTTCGATGCACAAATCGGCTTTCCTCCCGTATAGTGAAGACAGAGAAAAATGGACAAGGACGTGATGGAGATGCAAGCAACAGTGATTGGGACAGGATATGTCGGACTCGTCACCGCGATCGGACTCGCAGAAAACGGACATGAGGTGACGTGTGTCGACTTGAATGCAGAACGGATGGAACGGTTAGCGCAAGGGATCGCACCGATCACCGAAGAAGGAATCGAAGACGCGCTCCGCCTCAATCGCGAACGCCTGACGTTCACTACGGACTATCCGGCGTCTGACTTGTACTTGATCGCCGTCGGTACTCCGGAACGGGCAGACGGTAGCTGTGATCTATCGGCTGTTGAAGCCGTCGCACGCTTGATTGAAGAAACACGCCCCGGTGCCAGTGTCATCGTCAAGTCGACAGTGCCACCGGGAACGACAGCACGCTTGCAAGACGAGCACCCGACGTTACGCTTTGCGATGGTGCCAGAGTTCTTGCGTGAAGGAACGGCCCTCGCGGACAACCGTCAGCCGAGCCGTTTGATCATCGGGACGACGGATGCCACTTTTGCAAAAACGGTCGAGCAATTATTTCAAACGACAGCTCCGGTCGTCGTCGTTGATCCGACGACAGCGGAATTGACGAAATATGCGGCGAACAGTTTCCTTGCCGTCAAAATCAGTTTCATTAATGAGATCGCTCGCCTAGCGGACGCAGTCGGTGCCGACGTGACGGAAGTCGCTCACGGGATCGGACTTGATCCTCGGATCGGTTCTGCTTTTTTGCGAGCAGGTGCCGGTTACGGCGGGTCTTGTTTCCCGAAAGACATCGCCGCATTGACGACGCTTGCGCGAACGCACGAGACGACACTGCACGTCATTGAAGCAGCTGACCGGACGAACGAGGCCCAGCTCGATTACGTCCTCGCGAAGATTCGACCGGAGCGGGGGATGCGTGTCGCGCTACTCGGTCTTGCCTTTAAGCCGGGCACGGACGATTTACGGGACGCACCGGCCTTACGCCTCGCGGAACGGCTCGAGCAACTCGGTGTTGTCGTCGTCGGCTATGATCCGGCGGCGCGGACATTGCTTGACCAGAAACCGACGCTTGAAGAAGCGTTACGCGGAGCGGACGTCGCCGTCATCATGACGGAGTGGCCAGAGATGAAGGCGATGGCACCGGAACTGTTGACGCGCGTCATGCAGACGCCACGCTTGATCGACGGACGGAACTGTTGGCAGTACGTCGATGCCCCGGCAGGCGTTGCCTATGAAGCAATCGGACGTCCGGGAAAAGAATTTTCGAACAAACGCTAAGTGCGACCTGTCATTAGGGATGAGACCAGTCATGGTGTCATCCCTATTTTGCTAAACGAAAGGACGAGGCGACATGCAGATCGATTATTTCGCGGTTCAACCGAGTGGTCCCAAAGGAGCACTCGAGGCACACGTGTTATATCCCGGATGGAATCAACGACAGAACGAAGAGTGGGAACGGGCCGTCCATTACGGGGCAGGGCTGATCCGGATCCGTCAACGGGGAACGGAACTCCGAATTCCGATCGAGTTCGGATTCGGCTATGTCCTGCAGTACATACGTCAGTTCCTGGAAGCAGAACGAAAGGGAGGCAGCATCCGCCAAAAGATGCAAGCCCAGCTCGACTGGATCGCGGAAGGACTACCGGTCCGTTTTAAACGCGACAAAGAAACGATTGTCGTCACAGCAGAACGAAGCCATGCCTTTGCCGAGCGTCCGTTTCTTGAAGCACTAGAAAAGTCGATGCATGTTTTGCCGTGAGCTTTATAAGAAAGAAGCTAGTGGAAAGTAGTCAACGCGTCGGAGCAGAACGCTGTACTCGGGCGAACACTAGTAAAGTCGACTTTAAAAAGAAAGCCCGCGTGGCTTTCTTTTTTTGTTGTCGCTGATTTTTAAGAACCGGTTCCCATCCTCCTAAAAAGAACAAACATCTTCCATCAGGTGGTTTCGTATACTGAGGAAGGCATGACCTAAAAACGAGGAGTGAAAGCGATGAACGGAATACGTATGATCGGGCGAGCGAGTGTGCTGAGCTTACTATTGATCATCTGGTTGAGTGGCGCTGTCGAAGCGGATGGACCACTCGTATGGGATCAACCGGTGTCCGGTGTACTAAAAGCCAACGAGTCAGCGAAGTATGATCTCACCGTGACGCGTCCGAGTAAGCTGACTGTTGACGTCAGTGGATTCGGTGAAAATACACGTGTGACCTTACAGGATGAACGCAGCAAACAAGTTCTCTATCAGAGTTTAACGAGTGACGGCGTCAGACCGGCACAAGCTGTTCTATCTGA
This sequence comes from uncultured Exiguobacterium sp., assembly GCF_964277885.1. Lineage (NCBI taxonomy): Bacteria > Bacillati > Bacillota > Bacilli > Caryophanales > Exiguobacterium > uncultured Exiguobacterium sp. Next base: position 130,888 of record NZ_CAXYJR010000005.1, read on the forward strand.
ATACGTCGAGCCGGGCAACTACCGTCTGATTGTATCGGAATACATCTTAAGTAAACGACCGGCAGCCTATACGCTTCGTGCGACAGCGGACACCATCACGACAGATGATCAGGAACCGAATAACGGTACGTTAGAAGCGCAAGTCTTACCGTTTCAGCAAGCGGTCCGTGGAATGCTGTCCGCTCAAGATGAAAAAGATATCTATCAACTGAACGTCCCAAAAAGCGGCAAACTGTCACTAGACATCGATACATACCTGCGCGGCAACGCAACGATTAGTCTAACGGACCGTTTAAACGAGAACGTCTTCTCGAGCTATCTTGTCAGTGAAGAGAAGTCGCCGGGAAAATTCCGTCGAGCGGTTTATGTAGAAGCGGGGACTTACTTCCTGACCTTGTCACGGACGAGTACACAAACCGGTCGTTATCAGGTCCAGGCAGCGATGCAACCGGTAACGACGAATGAACAGGAACCGAATGACGGAGTGCTCGAAGCAACACGTCTATTGTTTGCGCAAGACTACAGTGGTTTGCTGACGTGGCAGGATCATCACGATTACTATCGCGTGACGCTGCCGAAAAAGAGTCAGGTGACGTTCGACGTCTCAACGATGATCGATCCGTCCATGACGATTGAATGGACGGATCCGATGAACAAGTCGCTCTATTACCGGAGTCTGAGCGGAAGTGAAAAGACACCAGGGAGATGGAAGGACAGTCTCGAGCTTCCAAAAGGCACTTACTACTTCCGGATTGGGAGTACGTACTACAGCGGATACTATCGTTTCCGGATGACAGCGAGTCACTTGTTCCCAGTCTTACAAATCAATCCGGTGAAAGCCGGAGCGCGACAGGTCAGTGGAACGACAGAGAAGAATGCTACAGTACGAGTAAAGATCAATCAGCGGACGTATACTCAAAAAGCGAATCAAAAGGGTCGCTTTACGATTTCGATCCCAGTAGCACAGCGTGGCACAACGATTACGATTTCTTCTGAGAACCGATACGGGAAAACGACGAAGCAGGTATACGTGATGCGCTAATCATCTATAGAAAGAACGCATTCCTAACAGACGAGGAATGCGTTTTCACGATTTCGACACAATTTGTGAGTAGGGACAATCAGAGGAAAAGCGATGAAAGAATCAAAAAACATCTAAAATAAATTTTTTTAATCTCTTTTGGATTGAAAATCGGAGCGTGACTTTCGAATCATTTCCGCGTTTTTTAAAATCAGACTAAAAGCAGAGAAGTTAGTCTAGCTTTTTTGATAAAAAAATCATTCGACACCCAGTCGTGAAAACGTGTCACTTTTTGTCGAAAAAAAGGTGTTTTTTAACAGTAGGGTAACCGGAAAATGATTTTCCATAAGACACCATGTAAAAAATTTTTAATAAGACCATTAGATTGCATTTTAGTTACAAATTTAGGGTTGTTGAAATGAAACACTTTCGGTATATTTATTCTTGTAGGTCGAGACAACTGGTAAACAGTGGGATTAACCTGCAAATTCATGAAAAACGATTTTTCTTGGATAAATCGTTAAACATTGGAGTATCAGGTGTCGATAAGAATTATGGAATGACGATTACATACTGATTCGATAGAAAAGGAAAAATTAGGTTTCTAATATTACCTATTTTATCTAATTATCAATTTTCGTCAGGACGTAAGACTTCTTCCTTTATCTGACTTGGATTTGAAATACAATTGAAATTTTGTTGGTAGAAATAGCAACTCAATTACCATTGTATGGACGAGAAAAGGCTGGGTGAAGGAGATCCTGAAGTTTGTCTTTTGTCTTTTATTGGAGGCAAGTCGTCAAGTCAACTAGTAGTTTAATTAAGGGAGGATTTTTACACATGGGCACGAAGAAATCGAACAAATTATACGCTGCAGCAGCTGCTCTTGCAGTGACAGCTTCAGCAGTAGCACCAGGCCTTACGGCGGATGCTGCATCAAAAGTCACAGTTAAATCTGTTACAAACCCAGCTTCAATCTCGCACTACGGTGGTTACACATTCGCAGTGAAAAAATTGTCACTTCCAAAAACGGTCAAAGTATTGCTTTCAAACAAGAAATACGAAAACCGTTCAGTCAAATGGGGCAAGGTCTCTTACGACGCTAAATACATCGGTAAATACCAAACAATCTCTGGTACTGTTTCAGGTACTACGAAAAAAGCTTCGATCAAAGTGAAGTTGAACAACTACCCAGTTGACGTCATCGAGCCGAAACTCGCTCCTGTCGCAGTTGGTGAGAAACTCAACCTTCCTTCAACAATCGACGTGAAATACAAAGACGGTAAAGTCGTTGCTCGTTCTGCTAAATCGTTCAACCTTACGGCTGAAAAAACAGACAAAGCTGGCTTGATGAAATTGTCTTATAACTACATGGGCAACAACTCTTCAATCAAGGGTTCAATCGCTTATGAAGTCAAAGCTGCTGAAATCACAAACGTGATGGATTCAGTTAAAGAAGACGTCCTTTCAGTTTCTGCTGACGTAAAATTCCCAGCGAAAGATGCTAAAGCACAGCTTCTCATCTTCCCAGGTAAAGACGAAAGCAAAGCACTTCCAGCAATCGACGGTAAACTCGAAGGCGGTAAGTTCACTGCTGAAGGTAAAATGATTCCAGACGGAACGCATTCTTACTCAATCAAAATTGGTGATGTTGTTACTCCAGCGAAAGAATTCAAAGTAGATAACGCTGCTAAAGTTGAGAGCGTAAGTGCAGTAACTTCTAAATCTTTAAAAGTTACATTTAACAAGGCTGTTGACGATACAAAAGCTATGTTTGAAGTTAAAAAAGATGGCTTTAAAGTTAACTCATCTACTATCAGTTTCAGCGCTGATAAGAAAACTGCTACTATCGAACTTACAAGCAAAATTACAAAAGGTGAGTACTCAGTATCAGTATCAGGCTTAACGCAATCAGCTTTAACTGGATCAGTAGTAACTCAAGATGAAACAGTTTCAAATATCGAAATTCTCTCAGAAACTGCACCTTTAGATTCTGTTGGTAAAACTGCTACTGTTGGTTACAAAGTAGTGAACCAATATGGAGAAGATATTACAAAATTAACGAATCTTGAAAAGAGTGCTGGTGGAGCAAAAGCAGATATTGATGGGCTTGGTAAAATCACATTAACTCCATCAGGAAATGTTGATTTTAAAGAAGGAGATAAAGTAGTAATTACTTTAATTCATCCGTCTACTGCAAAATCAGTGACTAAGACCATTACTATTTCTGCTTCATCTAAAATCGCTGACTTAACAATTGGAGCGCTTTACAACAAAGATGGTAAAACAATTAACGAAGATACTGATCTTTCAAAAGATCTCTTCTATCTTCCTGTAACTGTTAAAGATCAATATGGTAATGCTGTAACAGATGCTAAACGCCTTAATGGATTAACTTCTGAAGTACTCCTCAATAATGCAAATCCTACAGTAGTTGAATTTGGAGCATTTGAAGTAATCAAAATCAACAATGTGGATACTCTAGTCTTGCCTGTTAAAGGTGTTAAAGACAACAAAGCAACTGTTGGAGAGTCATTTGTCACTTTGATTGCTAAATCTAACGGTAAATCAGCACAATCTTCAGTTAAAGTGTCTGAATCAGTGCGTTCTGATGTTGTTAACTTACAAGCTCCTTCTGCTTTAGTAGTAGCAAACGAAGAAATTCTTTTCCCAATCAGTATCACTGATAAAGAAGGAAAAGCTATCACTGACGTTAAAGTTGCTACAGATGTAGTAAAAGGTGCTAAAGTTACAAGTGGGAATGGTACGATCGTCGCAATCGACGGTGCTTTGTATGTTAAAGTTGTAAAAGGAAGCGTTAAAGAAAATGCTCCAATCACAGTAGTAGTTCAGTCATCGACTAACAAAGTTGCTACTCAAACTGTAATCCCTAAAGCGGTAGCGGCGCCTAAAGTAATTACAGGTACTACATTGTCAACTCAATCATTGCGTCCTGGTAAATCACTTGATGTTACGTATGATAAATTAAAAATCGAAGACCAATATGGTCGTGTTATGTCTAAAGAAGCATTAGCAGATGCATTAAAAGCTGGTTATTCAATTAAAGCTACAGCTGGTGAAAATGCTAATATCACTCTTGGAAATAAAACGATTACAACTACTGACAGTGCAATTCAAGTTCTCGCAAAAGCTGGTGTTACTACAAAAGTAAGTGAAAATATCACATTTACACTTGTCTCGGATGAGGATGTTGAATTAAAAACAAGTGCTTTTGATACTAAGTTTAACTTGGTACCAGATGCTGAGTTTTCTTCTTATGAAGTAGCTGATCTAGGAACTATTTATCTTCCAGCAACCAAATCTATTGATAGCAAATATGCAAAAGAAATCGTTGTTAAAGCAGTTACTAAAGATGGTCAAAAAGTAACATTGGACGCTGGGAAAGATTACACTGTAAAGTCAACTACTTTAGTTAACCTTTCTGATAATGAAATCGACTCAACAGATGCAACAAATGTTGATTACGGTGACGCTTCAACTGCAACTGCTAAAGTGACTGTTACAATTAATAGTACTGGTGAAGAGTTCGTTAAAGAAGTTAAATTCTCTAAAGAATCTCCTAAAGTAACTAAAGTAGAGCTCGTTGAAAACAATAAAGCAGCTGAATTTATCGCAGGTGGAGACGTTGATACAGTAACTGTTTCAGCCTTCGACAAATCTAGTGCATTCAATCTTGATGAACTAGAGCAATTGGCTGATGTTGTTGTTACTGATCAATATGGAGTATCTGTTGCATTGAATGAAAACACTGAAGTTGCTGCTTTTACTAAAACTGATGTTACTCAACAAGCTACTGTAACATTCACAAAAGTGTCTGGAGATGTAACGTTTGCATCTAACGGAACTACAACAGCTGCTGTTAAAGAAATTGGTGCTGGTTCAGTATTCAACGTCCGTGTAAATGTTTCAGGTGTAGCAGGAACAATTGCGAAAGTTACTGCTAAACAAGCTTACTCTAATATTGCAGCGCTAACTCTTGCGGAAAAAAACCTTTCTGATGCAACAGCTGCGGAACTATTAGCACAAAATAAATTAACTGCTGCTAAATCAGCAGAACAAAATGCTCAATTAGCTTTAACTGCTGCTAAATCAGCAGAACAAAAAGCTCAAACAGACTTCGATGCTGCTCCTGTAGGAGACAATGCAGATGAACAAACAGCTTTAACTGCAGCACAAGCTGAAGTTACAAAAGCAGAAGCGGCTGTAACTGCAGCACAAACTGAAGTTACAAAAGCGGAAACAGCTTTAACTGCAGCACAAGCTGAAGTTAAAAAAGCGAAAGATGCTGTAGATGCATTAAAAGCTTAAGTTTTTATTAAAGAGATGTTTGATAATTCATCGCACTCTAAATATTGATCACTTAAATTAATATGTGACTTTATTTAAAGTATCTAAAGATAAAGGGGCTGACTCAAAAGTAAGGATGCCTCTTGATTAAACTGAACGAAGGGAGGAAGATGATTGGATTAAATCCGATCATCTTCCTCCCTTTTCTTTCTTTATTCAAGTGATGCATTAGATTAAAAGTGGTTTTTTGACCAATTTTCGGAGATTATGAGCGATGGCTACCAACCCAAATTCCAGTCTGGCCCCTTCGAGACCACCAAGTCGAAATCGTCGGAAGCTCCAATTCTGTTTGATGGATCCAAACACCGACTCGACTTCGACTTTTCGCTTGCTGAAGACGGACTTACCGATTGAAGAGTCAAGATCTGCTTTCATATTTTGTTTTAGATCAAGCCATTTCGATGAACGACGTACAATTTTACGTGGATGTTCAAAAGATCTTTCTGATGATCGGCGACGAAGACACTCTTTGATGAAGAGGCAATCAGCACATTCGTGGCACACATATTGCTGTTGCTCGGTAATGTATCCTGAGGCAGTTCGTTGTTGTCGCGTTCCCGAGCGAACAAGAGTCTTCCCAGCGGGACAAGTAAGAGTGTCGTTCATTTCATCATATGGCCATCTTTCTGTCACGAAGGCATTCTCACGGTATCGTTTCTTTTGCTCGCGTTCATAGTTGGTATACTTAATTAAACCCGCATAACCAAGTTCTGATAAGGAAAGGAAATTCTCTTCGGAACCGTATCCTGCATCGGCAATCATACATCTTGGTCGCTGTCCGAGCGGCGACAGAAACGCTTCCATCTCTTTTAAATGAGGGATGAGACAACGAGCGTCCGTCGGACGCTGATGAATACTGTAAAAAAGAATGATTTGATTCTCAGTAGCCATTTGAATATTGTATGCAGGCTTGAGTTGGCCGTTTCGCATATGATCGTCTTTCATCCGCATAAAAGTTGCCTCCGGATCTGTTTTGCTAAAGCTGTTCCGTTCCTCACCACAGATGGCTAATTGTTTGGTATAGCGCACCTGTCGCTCAATCCAACTATCGATCTTTTTGACAGCTTTCTTTAATTCTTTATCTTTTGGCACCTCATTGAGACGTTGCCCTATTCATTCACGTCCGAGATCGAGTTTTTCATTGAGCGCCTCTGGTATATTGATACGTCCGTCATCTTCCTCAAAAATCTGCGTCATTAATGTATCGAACTTTTCTTCTATCTGACGTTGATAATTGTGTATGCTTCGTTTCCAGGTGAAGGTATATCGATTCTCCCGAGACTCAATCTTCGTTCCATCGACAAAATAGTCCTCAATCTTTATTTCACCACGATCAATCAAAAGAAAAAGCACAGCGCGGAAGACCTCCTCGAGAAGCCCAGCCATCGGACCGACACGAAAACGATTGATCGTATTCGCGTCAGGACATTCGAATGCAGTGAGCCACATCAATGGAAGATGTTCATGAAGAAGGCGTTCCATCCGTCGTCCAGAATAGATGCCGACGGCATAACTGTAGACGACAATCTTTGTCATCACTTTTGGATGATAACGAGGTCGTCCCATCGTCTTACAATGTGATAGGAAAAGATGCTCATCCATATCCTCGATTATGATATCGATCAATCGTGCGATATGGTTTTCAGGCACATATTCTTCTAGCACGATTGCGCTCTGACGAAGGTTCGTATTATAGTGACGATAGAGGGCTACTTCGGTGTGCTCTCGCATGTTCCTCATTCCTTTCATGGTTGTTTCGCAGCTCCATTGTACAAGGAATGAGGACTTTTTTCATTCGTACCTTAGGTACGTGATCAATCATAACGAATAAATGAAATTTGAATAGAAATGGCCGATGATTCCATGAAGAACAGGAATCATCGGCCATTTAATTAATCTGAGGGCGACTTATGAGTCAGCCCCTTTTTTGTTCGTCCAAAATCATTTTCTTGAGACGCGTCTGTGATATGCTCCCCAAAAAGTAGACAGTTGAAATATCAAAAACTGTCTACTTTTTGAAGGGAGCCTTTTCTATGTCTAAATCTAAGTTTTCGCCGGATGAAAAACTACGAATCATTAAAATGTGCGAGGATGGAACAGGTTCGATAACATCGATCGCCTCGCTCTTCGAGCTTTCAGTCACAACGTTGAATAGATGGAGGGCAAAATATCGTAATGGCGGCTCCTCGGCGCTCCGGAATCGAACAGAATGGACACGTTATCCAGACGCACTAAAGATGAAAGCTGTACACGCAGTGCTCAATCAAGAGGAATCCGTCACCAGTGCTACGGTACGATTTAATATTTTGAACATGAGTGTACTCCTAAAATGGATTGATAAGTATACTAGTCATAGTACAGAAGGGAAACCATTGAAGGAGCGATTCACTATGACTAAAGGTAGAGCCACTACATTCGAAGAACGTGTCCAGGCAGTGATGGACTGTATAGAAAATGGGAAAGACTATCAAAAGATCATGAAGACCCATCGGGTCTCCTATCAACAAATCTATAGCTGGGTAAGGAAGTTCGAGAAGGACGTCCTCGACGCACTGATGGATCGTCGAGGACGTCAGAAGCCGGTAGCGGAATTGACGGATACAGAGCGTTTTGCGTTGGAACTGAAACGATTGGAGAAAGAAAATGAACGTCTACGCATGGAGAACGACTTCCTAAAAAAGTTAGAGGAGATCGAGAGGAGGTCACGTTAAGTCAAATTCGTCTTCAAGATAAATACGAAGCCATTCAATCATCAGTAGAGCAATTCGGTTACCCGATCATCGCTCTATGTCATCTAGCGGGTATCTCGCGCGCTGCCTACTACAAGTGGTTACGTCGTATAGGTATACTGAAAGCACATGAGACTGAGAACATGAAAATCATCGAAGAGATAAACCAGATTCACCTTTCGGTGAAAGGAATCTATGGCTATCGACGGATGACATTGAACTTAAAACGTCGTTTCGGAAGAAACGTTAATGCCAAGCGTGTCCGTCGTCTGATGCATGTCGCAGGTATTCATTGCATCATACGCCGGAAACGTCCTTTGTACATTCGTAATCGTCCTCAACAGACCGCCGAGAACATTCTGAACCGTGATTTCAATGCGGCAGGACCGAATCAAAAATGGGTGACGGATGTCACGGAATTGAAGTATGGCGCTTCTCAGAAGGCGTATTTGAGTGCCATTCTGGACCTATATGATGGATCCATCCGTGCCTTCGTTCTAGGACACTCTAACAATAATCAGCTCGTGTTCGATACGTTCGAACTCGCCTTTCAGGGCGCACCGGGAAGCCGTCCCTTGCTTCACAGTGATCGAGGGTTCCAATATACGTCGCATGCGTTCCGTCACATGACACGCGTGGCAGGCATTACACAAAGTATGTCTCGGGTTGGTAAATGTATTGATAATGGTCCGATCGAGTCCTTTTGGGGAACCTTGAAATGCGAAAGTTATGATCTACATAAGTTTACGGAGTTCGACGAACTCCAGCTTGCGATTCAAAAGTATATTCATTTCTACAATGTAGAACGGTACCAACAACGATTAAACGGCTTGGCTCCATTAGAATACAGAGCTCAAGCCGTTTAAGTGATTTTTATTATTTATCCTGTCTACTTGACGGGGAGCAGTTCACTCTTTTCTTATATGTATAAAAACCTAAAAATTAAGTAAGAAAAGAAGAAATTCTTTACGATGAGTAAGAAAGATTAAAGTTGCATTGAGACAACGAGTTCTTCAGGAGAATCTAGTCCGACAAAACGATGAGAATTTCGATGTCGACTTCATTTGTCATGCTGTCAAGAAATTATATAGCGAAAACACCGTTAGAACTAGCATTAATCACGTCTTTTTAATTAGGATGGCTTCTTCAATATGTATTTAGTGATCCTCTCATACGACTAAACATTGATTTTAAGTCTTGTGCTGGATAAGAGAAGGAACCATATTTTTTTACGTCCGTCGCTTTCGGAATATGAACGTCTTTGAGAACATTTTTTATCGTGTTTTCGCCTAATAAGTCGAAGCTGAATTTATTGAATCTTCGATCCTGTTTATCAATTCTATCCATTCCAAATTTTGATTGGAGTGGTTTTAAAACTCGGAAATATTTACGATAGTCTCTTTGTTCCTTAACTTCTTTAAAGTGTCACAGAAAGATTTATGGGATCTTTCGACGTCGTCTTCGTCGATCTTGCTTTATAAATGCTACGGGTAAATGAAAGGATAGTAAAAAATTAAGACTTCTTTTATGTATGTTATCTTTATGAGAACACTTAGATACTCGGTTATAGGAGACAAATGGGGCTAAATATGGAGAGTGTGGCATTAATCCTTGTATTTGTCAGACAAAATCACTACTTTCGCAAGCGCACTAAGAGCTTTGACCACAGAAAATTTATTCTTCGTCATCTTGGACAAGAAGCGATAGACGAAATGTAGTATTTCAGACTTACAGATGTAATAGCGCGTTGCATCGAAAACTTATATGTTTTCGCAGACTCGAAAGAAAAGCAAGTCATGTACTGTACCTTCTATTGGGTAGTGAAAAATGAAGCTTCAAACGATTCTTACTTTCATTACCCTAAAACTTAAAAAGCTTGCAAAACGATTCTGGAATCCCTAAGAGAATCCATGTCTTGCTCGTATTTTAAAGACTATTCCGTACAGAAAACTCTCATTTCGTAATTAAAATGAGAGTTTACATATAATGTGAATACTTGAATCTATCTACTTATCTCTTTTATTAATCAGTTAAGATTTTAATTTTATGCATAAAAATAGATAGTATAATAACGATTAAAATAGCTGCGATACTCGTTCCTTTCGGTAAATCAAGAGCAATGATAATGATTTCCGCAATTACTACAATCAAGGCGGAAAGGATATAGTCTTTTGTTTGGGAAGACATACGATCACTCCTTGAATATGGGATTTTTAAAGGTATTTCAGTAAGTATAACATATCTGGGTTTTGACGTTTGTCGGTTAAGAGTTTCTCTAAATGAGACAGCATGAATTGATTAGAAACACTGATAGAGTATGAATAAGTCTGTCTTTTGAAAGCCCGACTTACTTAAAATAAAAACTAAAATCAGTTAAAGTGAAATAAAAATATATCCTTTTAATATGTTATTGAAATAAACCTTTAATGGTAATAAAATCAATTAGAGTCATTAATTTCAACATACATAAAAAAGGAGCGAATGAAGTGAAACAATACATAGGGGGAATTTTATTGGGGGTGATGCTAGTCATCCTCATGTTCCCAAATGAAACGCTGGCCAAAGCGTCTCCGATGCTCTCGCCGTATCGCATTGAAGATCGTGTACTTCAAGGAACGGCTGAAGCGAACGAGTCGATCTACTTATATCTCGATGGACGGATCCATACTGTTCAAGCAGACGATACTGGACGGTTCACCTTACCGCTTCAGCAAGCAATCGGTATGAATAACGTCTCGATCCTCTTACTGGATCAATGGGGCTATAAAGAGAGCATGATGACATTCGGACCTGAGAATCCGACAACAGAAGCGATGCGTCCTGCCCCGAAAGTGAACTTTGTGGGACAAACAGAAGATGGATCGTTCTATTTAACGACGGCGTACGATGCGACAATCTATGCTGTGTATGAAGGGAAATTGTATACAGGGAATCAGGAGCTAGTGATTCCAAAAGGAACGGCAACAGAGTTACGAGTCTATGCGAAGTCGATCGATGGAATAAAAGGGGAGACGGTCGTATTATCCACAGCGACGACTCCCAAGATTAGCGTCGATGCTTACGACTTTCAAACGAAACGATTTACAGGAACAGCGTGGCCATATGCTATTTTGACATTTAAGAATGAGGCAGCAGGCGGCGAATGGACGACGCTTGCGGATGAGAAGGGTCGTTTTACGCTCGACTATACATCGAATCTAGAAGCGCTACAAGAAGAGCAAACCTTACGTATCGTGAGTAAAGGGAAGGTTTCAGTAGAAGCTACAGCGACGCTTCCGGCGTATCATCCGAGTGCCACCGCCGCGTATTATGTGATCGTTGAATCAGATCAGAAAAAAGTCACAGGGATGACCTATCCGAATACGACAATTTTACTAGACGAGACGATGTGTGCGACGAGTGATGCTGCTGGTTACTTCGAGTGCGATGTCCAGGGCATGACGGAACCCTTACATGAATTAAGTTTCCAACGCGAGAAGGAGACCGTATCAACTCTTGTAGAATTGCCTGCAAATCTGCAGGACTTTCCTTTGACACTCGATCGTCCGATCTCATCGGAACATCCAATTCTTTCAGGAAAGACCTTACCGAACCGACGTTTTCACGTCAATGCTGATGGATTGTCATTCCCACTAACATCAGATGCCACAGGACGATTTACGACAACGTTACCGAAGCAATACAAAGGAACGGTATATCTTTCCTTACGATCGCTCAATGGGATGGATTATCCTTTAAGAACGTGGACAATTCAAGATGAGCGTCCTTTATTACGACCAACGATGCGCTTAAGTGGAAGCACGCTCGAGTTAACGAATCCGATGAAAGACTTACCGACGGTCAAAGGAGAAATCATTCTCGAACATACGGACGGGAGCTTCGATGCTCAGTCCTTTACGTTCTTGAAGCGTTCAATCTATGAACAGACACGATCGATTTCCATCGAGGGTGTGAAGCCCGGTGACCGTTATACGATGACATTGATGACGGACGAGACGAACGTCCGAAAAGCAACGTTTGAGGGAACACTACAGCCATTGACAGAGATTACATTACATCCATTTGGACCGTATGACCGGACACTGACGGGTACAGGAGAGCCAGGCACAGCCATCAAACTCGAAATGCCGATTGCTTATGCGTCTCACGTCAACGACGGGACAGAAATCTTCGAAGGAACGGTTGCAAAAGATGGTACGTTTGTCCTGAAGTCCCGTTATACAACGAACTCTAAATCATGGGCCGTTCACTACTCGGGAGTGATGACGATTTATATCACGCGACCAGGGACACAGGATGCTTTAACTTATTCGATTCCTCTAGAAGATCAGACACCACCGACCATTACGATGCCTAAAATCCGTGATACGATTCGTGAATTTTCGTACAAGTCGGACGATATCCTAAAAACAGTAGAAGTACGATACTATCAAGGTCAGACACTCATCAAAACAGTTAAAAAGACGTTAAATTGGTATACGAGTGATCGTTACTATACGAATGTCTGGGAAGGAAAATCACTCAAACAAGATGGTATTACGAAAATTGAGATGCGAGGGACAAACAAGGCGAACTTAACTTCTGATTGGATCGAGAAGCCGGTCCTCAGTACGACATTCCCGTCGCTCGTCGTTTCGGAAATTCTATATGGTGACAAAACCATACGGATCAAAACAACGCCACATTTAAAAGTCAAAGCGAGTATCGGCAATCAAACGTATGATGCGACAGCAGATACATCTGGAATCGTGGATCTGCGTCTCAAACGTCCGATTGCTCCGGAAGATTATATGATCTCGTTTACCTTCAAAAATGAAGCAGGAGACACCAAGACAATCGAAAAAAAACCACTCGACTATCCGGTACAAGACATTCACTGGAATGAGAAAAAGAATAAGGTTTGGTTCGTCACGCAGGATACACATCTTCGTCCGAGCCGCTATACATTTAAGGTCAACGGGAAAGAAATCAAATTGACAGGTACACGTCCTCGTTCCGTGTTCACTTTACCAACAAAGATGAAGGCACCGTTCCAAGTTGAGTTAACGTTACGCAATACAGATGGCACGGTACGATCAACGATGAAAAAGACGATCCGTACTTCTTACGAAAATAAGAAGGTGACGAAACTAACAGCATCTGCAAAGACAGGTTGGATTAAAGGGATCGCGCAGCCTTATCATTTAGTAGAAGCATATGACGACAATGATTTGAACCTAGCTGGGATAGTCTTATATCAAGATCAACAGTTTTCGATGAAAGCATATCGTGCGCTCCGTATCGGGAAGACGATTACGATCCATTCACGTGATCCATTCGGACAAACGTCCATCGTCTCGCTGAAGATCAAGGACGATATCGCACCGAAAGCCCCAACGGTCTCACGCATTACGTCAAAATCGACACGTATTACTGGAAAGACAGAAGCGAAAGCACATGTCGTCGTCACCTATAAGAAAAAAACGTATCGAACACAAGCAGATACAAAAGGAAATTATGTATTATGCATCAGCTCTTGGAAAGCTGGCGAGACGATCAGCATTTATGCGGAAGATGCTACGAAAAATCGTTCCGACAAAACAGTCACAAAAATTGTGAAGTAAGAGTAATTTAAAAGTGAAGATACAATAAAAAGCTGTCCCGACGGTATGTCGAGACAGCTTTTTATTGTATCTGACATTGGGAAAAATGAATCAACGGAAGGGTAATAAGAAGACAAGGATACTAAAGATAATCACAGCTAAAGAAGGTAGGTAACGCGTTAAACGATTCATGAATAATAGCTCCTTTTAATTAGAAAATTGAGGAATTAAATTCGGTTTAAAACCAAATAATGTAACCTTCTTTAGTTTAAAGGAAAAAGTCTTTGATTATAGGCTCTGATTAACTTTTTATGGAAATGTGTTTTTGGATTAACTCACATTTAAGATAACTCTTTTAAATCTAGATATAAAAGAGGTAGGAAGAAAAGAAATGATGTAGCTAAATACATATCAAAATAAGCGACTATAAATTATTTGAATATAAAGAAATTTGATCATTATATTGTAAATAATAGTAATATAATGTATCTTAATTTAAGAAAAGAAACATATTTTATAAGTGAGGGAAGTTAGTTGAAAAAATTCATAAAATGGTTGTTGATGGCCGCTGGGTTATTATTCTTCCTCGTCATTGCAGTCGCATTATTGACGACAGATGACGAAACATCAGAAAAAACGTCAGCACAGTCTGAAACAAAAGAAAAAGAACCAGTAAAAGAAACGGAAGAAGAAACAATTGATTTGACAGAGAAGTATGCAGCTTTTGCTAAGAGCTTCGTACCGAAGTGGACCGATGAGACACTCGAACTATCCGATACATCCTATGTATATATCCATGAACATTACACTCTGTTTCCAGCTTTTGAAAAAGCAGACATTTCTAAAGTGAAGAAGATGGAAGATACTTCGGTCAGTGTTAAAATGTTGAATAAAAATGTGACACCGTACTATAAAAAGATCGTATCGTTTGAAGGGAGTGTCGTCTCAATCGAAGAGATGCCGCTTGAAGAGAGCGAAGATACGGTATCGTTGTTACATGTCATCGACGATGCGGGAGATTCCTATCAAGTGCTTCTGTTTAAAGGATCTGGGGATATTTTAGAAGAGGATGAGGTCCGATTCTGGGGAGCGCCACTCGGACCATCTTCATTTGAGAATGTGTCAGGTGGAACAACAAATGTACAAGTCTTCATGGGCTCACATGTAGAAAAATTATATTAAGTCATAAAAAGGAAGTACGACGTAACGATGTCGCACTTCCTTTTTATAGTTTGATTACTTGTATTTTTTACGAAGTGCTTTACTGAAACCGTCCGCATCACGATTCCCGACGACGTAGAAATCGACGCTCGCATCTTTCTTGTACAATTTCTTATTAATTGACATCTTATACGAACCATTACTGCGTGGCTTCGCCTTACCGAGTAGTTTCCATGATTTGCTCGACTTATGGTAGACGTAAGCTTCGACACGGACATCCTTGTTCGAAACAGATCCGGTTACTGTCCGAGTCGTACGTGTCAGTGTTTTCGTATCGACAGTTGCTGCTTTCGGAATGAACGTACGCACCGTGAGATCGATTGGATCGAAGTCATACGAAATCGGATCTTGTGGCTCTTCTGTTGTGTCGCCATCATCCTCTCCCGGCTCGTCCCCTTCATCGCCGTCGTCATATCCATCATCATCACCATCACCGGGTTCGTCGCCGTCATCTCCTCCGTCGTCATCGCCGTAAGAAGCGGCACGCGTTACATAATACTCGTCCCAGCCATCATCCATTCCATCATCATCGCCTGTGTAATCATCAACGCTTACGACTTCAAGGAAATAGTTCGGTGTGACGTCGGAAGAGCTGTCTTCGTCCTCTTCATCATAGTCATACTCATCGGAATCAGATTGATGGTAGTCGTAGAAATCCTCGCCGATCAATCCTTCTTCGGGTAACTCGATCGAATAGTTCCCATTCGCATCCGCTTTTGCATGAGCGACTTCTTGTAAGTCTTCTTCCTCTGTGTCGTCCGACTGTAAAACGACGATTGCTCCGGCAGGTGCCTTTCCTTTTAAGACTTCCGTCCGTGTGTTGATGTTTTTCGTTTCTACTGTGAATTCGTCCGTCGCCGCTTCAACAGGCGAAAGATAGACTGCGCTACTGAGACCGAGCGTCACGAGTGCTGTCCATGTCATACTTTTTTTCATCGCAAAACGCCTCCTTTTTCTGTAGTATAGCAAGGAAATTACTGGATATATTTTCAGTTTTAAATGATAAAGAAATGAGATTTTAAAAAACGTTAGTATAGAGAAAATTAAAAATCCCTCTGTACCGAAACACATACAGAGGGAAAAGAAATCTTATTTTTTTGCTGGAACCTTTATGAGGAATGGTACCGGTTTAGGAACATCTCCGAACTTTGCGAACAAGACGACGAGGTGTTCGTACTTGTCTGGTGTCACGACGGCTTGACTCCCTTGAATCGTTACGATGTCTGGATGAGAAGATTTCCATTCACTTATAGATTTTGATCCAATACCAAGAACACCACCATAACTTTGAGGAAGCGAAGCTGACTTACCTAACGTGAGTGAATCGACGATCGGATTGACGATGCCTCCGAGGACATTCAATAAACTTGAGAGTAAGGATGTCTGAGTATCTTGCGTAGCGAGTGACAATATACTTGAAGTATTACCAGTTGTCGCAGAAAGCGTGAACGGCGTAATTTGTGATCGATTCTTAACGATACCGAGACTCGTTAAAAGACTTTCATTACTTGATTTCCAGGTAAGTGGAGATCCGTTTAACGTAGTCGGTAACTTTAAATCGAGGTAGACGTTCAGCGTCGGACTAACGGCTGCGATGCGCGCGAGATCTTCTTTAAGGATCAGACTGAGATTCCCAGCAATCGTTCCCTCAAATGTCTTGCTTTTTAGGACGCCGTCTTTCATAATCCATGCCGTCAAAGAGAACGCCTGTGAAGAAACGGCTGGAATGATGGTACCGGTATTACTGATGATGTTCGTATTGCTTGATTTCCACGTGATCGGTAATCCGTTGATTTGAGTCGGCAAGTTGAGGGAAGACGTCAAATCTGTTAGTGAACTGAGGGAGAGATCTTGTAACGCCTTATCTAATAGTTTTGTTGGACTCAAGGGAACTTTGATACCTGTAATCGTTCGATTTTTAGTAACACTATCTTTCGTCGCGGTTATTGTGATATCGACGAGTTCGTCAGTGAGACCTTGGGTGACGACTCCGCCACTTGCTACAACAGAAGGCTTGTCGGATTTAATCGAAACAGTGATTCCAGTTGGCGCTTGAAGAACCAGATTAGTCGTCAAAATGTTTGGAATGCTCAGGCTATCAAGATAAGACTGGACAATATCAGCAGCAGATGGATCTTTCATCGGAACCGTTAGCTGATCAAAGGTTTTGGTTTCCGTAGCCTCTCCTTTTTTAGCGGTCACTGTTAATGACAACTTAGTGTTGGTTGAAGCTGGAATGATGGATCCGTCATTTAAAAGAACCGCAGTATTGCTGGACGATAAGGTAACTGTAATGCCTTTCGCACTCGCTTCGTCGATTAAATTAAGCTTTTCGGTGAGTAAAGAAGGAAGCGTTAGTTGATCGAGATATTTTTGTAATTCTTCGGCATCTGTCAATGCACGTTTCGGTACTGAAATACTTTCAAATTGTTTCGATAGTGATATCCCATTTTTCGAGGCAATTATTGTAATATCAGTCGTTCGATCTACGATATCGCGTGTGAGAATGCCGGTACTAGACAACAGTGAAGTAACCGAGGGTTCAATCCGAACGTCTATCCCTGCAGGTGGATCCAATGAAAGATTAGTTTTGAGTGGACCTGTGATTGAAAGACCTTTTAAATAGTTCGTCAATTCTTCTGTCACTGTCAGAGGACGTGCGGGTACAGAAAGATTTGAAAACATCTTCGTCTTTGAAACACCGGTGAGCACAGCTGTCACACTGACTGTCACAGATTGAGCAGTATCTGCTAGTTTAACCACGCCTGACGTTCCCACGACATCCGGCTGGGAAGAGGTCAGGTATACGGTCAGTCCCTCCGGTGCGGGAGGTAACTGAATGTTTTGATTCAACGGACTAGCAATCTCGACTTGATTCAAATAAGTGTCGATCAAGGCATCCGGTAACACCTCTTGTTTTGGAATCGTGATCAATGGAAACTCCTTCTTACGAATGGTTCCGTCTTTTGAGGCTGTTACTGTCACAGAGACGATCTGATCAGTCAGACCGCGTGTCACGCTGCCGGTATTCGAAAGGACAGCTGTGTTCGTTGAGAAGAAAGAAGTCTCGATTCCCGGTGTCATCGGGGTTGGCAAGTAATAATCAGCTGTCAAAGGTGATGGGATTTCGACCGTTTTCAGATAATCATCGAGCAAATCAACTGTCGCATTCTCTTTTTTCGGGACAACGTATTTCGAGAACGTCCGTGTCCGCGAAATGCCGTCTTTCGTTGCTGTAATCGTAAACGTCACTGTTTGATCAACGGATGAGCGTGTCACTATTCCAGCACTAGATAAGATCGCATTGTTGTCCGAAGCAATCGACGTCGTGATTCCCGAAGCGATGGGCAGCGACAGACTCGATGTCAACGGATTTGAAATCGATAAAGTATTCAGGTAGGTGTCGAGGAGTTCTTCCGTTGCACCCTCTTTTTTTGGAACGACGAGTCCGGAGAACGTCCGTGTTCGCGAGACGCCGTCTTTCGTTGCGATGATCGTCACGGAAACCGTCTTATCCGTTAAGCCCCGCTTGATTTTCCCGCTTGTTGTCAGTACAGACGTGTCATCCGAAGAAAGTGTTACAACAATGCCATCCTCTTCCGGTAAGACAATATCCGACAAAAGCGGACTCGAAAGAGCGATCCCATCCAGATAGTTTTGTAGCAAATCACTCGTAGCCCCATCTTTTTTCGGGATCGTCAAGTTCGAGAAGGTGCGCAATTTAGTGACGCCGTCTTTTGTCGCAATGACTGTCAAGGAGACGACCTTATCCGTCAGACCACGTGTGACTTGACCGGCATTCGATAAAATCGAGGTATTGGTCGAAGACAGTGTCGTCCGAATGCCGTCGACAGTCGGAAGCGTCACGTCACGCGTCAACGTACTTGGGATATCAAGCTTGTTCAAGTAATCTGCTAACAGTTCGTCAATCGCTGTATCTCGTTTCGGGACTTGATAATTCCAAAAGCTACGTGTGCGTGTCACGCCATTTTTTGTCGCCGAGACAAGGAAGGATAGGGATTGATCGGTCAGGCCGCGTGTCACTTTCCCCGTCGACGAGAGAACGTCCGGAAGCGAAGAAGTCAGAGAGAGCGTTGTTCCCGATGCGGCAGGCAATACCAGGTCTTTTAGTAAGGGATTCGGGAATGTCAGACGACTCAGGTAGTCATCTAAGAACAACTCCGTTGCATTGTCGACTTTCGGGACAGTGATATTCGAGTAAAGACGTGTTTTTTCAAGACTACCTTTTGAAGCCTTCAACGTGAGCGTGACGAGTTGATCTGTCAGGTCACGGCGTACTTTACCGTCCGGTGTGACGATTTTTTCATTTGAAGATATCAATTGGAATGTTATACCTTCTGCTTGCGGTAACTGAATGTCCTTCGTCAACGGACTCCCGAGTTTGAACTTGTCGAGAGTAAAGTCGATCAGCTCCTCGTCCGTCAGGTCACGTTTCGGAATCGTAACGCCCGAGAAGGAGCGCGTTTCTTCAAGACCATTCAATTTCCCGACGATCGTGAACGCGACGTCCCGTTCTTGATCCGTGCGAATGACTTGTCCGGTAGGCGATAGATTGCCGTCCGTGGAACGGATGCTGAATGTGACACCATCCATTTGCGGAAGCTGAATGTCTTGTAGGAGCGGACTTGGAATCGTAATTCCTGCAAGCAATGCCTTCAAGATTTTTCGTGAGTCGTCCGGTGCTGGAGGCGTGACGACGTTACGAATCGTAACAGTGGAAGGAGCTGCATTTTGCGATCCGCTTAAAATCGAAACGTCATAGCGTCCGACCGGCAATACATTCGTTTCGATTCGGAAGTATCCTTGTCGATCACGTTTCAGTGGATACATCGATACACGGTCTTTATCGTCGATCAGATACAGGTGATGTGTCATACCTTTTGCCGGATAGAGGATGCGACCGGTGACGAGTAGTCGGCGACCACTTTCAAACGGCGTATACCTCACGTTTTCATGTTTGACGTCTGAAACGCGTAATGTATTTTTTCCAGCAATCAAGACGTTGCGTCCAACGGCTGTGTACTTCACGCTTTTGTTCCCAAAGGACGCTGTTGTCGTCCGTGTCCACTTCAGTGGATACGAATAGCGCTGCCCACCAGCGAAAATCGTCGATAGCCGTTCTGGAAGTTTAGTCGGTTGGTTTTTTCCAACCGTTTTAACGACAGGTGGAAGAATCGATTTCGGATAGTTTTTGATCGTGACGTACCAGTAGGCACTTTTAGAAGTTCCAGCAACATTCCCTTTAATTTTTTGTTTTCGATCAATGATTTTTTTATCGAAACGAACACTACTCCATTTCACGGATCGTTTCACTTTTTTACCGTTCGCAAGTTTAACATGAACGGTCTTTGGTGGAGAAAGGGGTTTGACCGCAAACACATCGCCGCCATAATGGACGGTTGATGCAGGACGGTATACTTTTTTGACGCTGCTTGATTTAGCGGCAGCAACGGATTGGAATGAGGCGGGGAAGGAAAGCAACAGACAGAGAAGAACGATAAGACTCTTTCGCATGACCAAACCTCCCTAGAAAGTGTAATGTCCAGGCAAATGATTGGCTCTCAGGTGTTGAAGTTCCCATGATGTATGTAGCAGAAAAATCAGTTAGAAAAATATGCGATGAACCTGATTAGGAAAGTCAGATTCATCGCATATGAAATTCAGAAACGCAGATTTGAAAAATTAACGTTTAGGGATTTTGACAAGAACCGGAACAGGTTTCTCGAGACCCTCATAGTCTGCATAGAGCACGACGAGGTGATCAACATCATCACGTTTTACAGTTAAGTTATACCCCTGGATTGTCACAAGATCCGGGTGTGAACTACTCCAGCCGGTAATATCACGTGCTCCAATACCAAGAAGACCACCGTAACTTTTCGGAAGTGTTGCTGTTCCTTGACCGCTAGCTAGTGTGTTGACGACAGGATTTAATACATTCCCAAGTAAATCAACGACGCCGCTTAGCAAACCACCAGAAGGACGTTGGATAGCAAGATTTAACGTTTCCGTTGTTCCTCCAGATTTCGCAGTAAGTGTGAATGGTGTCGCACTCGAGTCGCTTAGGATCACCCCGCTATTGTTTAGAAGCGATGGTGCACTAGATGTCCAATCGATCGCTGAACCATTCAATGAAGTCGGAAGGTTGAGGTTATAGGCAACATTCAACGTACCAACGCTTGACTTGATTTTTGCGATATCCGTTTTAAGGGATAGACCAAGATCAGCCGCAACTGATCCCGCGAACGTTTTCGTTTTCGTAATGCCACCTTTTGTGACACTTGCCTTGAGTGAGAAGTTTTGTAGATTCAATGCACTTTTTACGACACCGTCGTTTGAGATGACGTCCGGGTTGTTCGAAGTCCATTGAACAGCAATTCCTTTAGAACTACTTGGCAGATTGACGTTACCTGTTAAGTTGATGAGATTGAGATTGATCGCATCTAGTGCAGCATCGAGTTCTGCCGAGAGACTGATTGGGACAAGAATGTTCGAGAATGTCCGTGATTTCGTGACACCGTCTTTAGAAACGTTGACCGTCACGGAAATCGTTTTATCAGCATCAGGTCGTGTCAGGATACCTGTGTTAGATAAGATGCTTGGATCCGACGCGCTGATTGACAAGTTCGCACCAGCAGGTGGTGTCAGTGAAAGATCTGCTGTCAACGGACTGTTGATCGATAGACCTGCTAGATATAGATCAAGTAATTCGCCAGTCGTGACATCACGTTTTGGAACAAGGATGTTCGAGAAGACTTTTGATTTTGATTTGCCGTCTTTTGCGACGATGATCGTCAGTGAAACCGTTTGGTTCGCGTCACCACGCGTGACGACACCTGCATTTGAGACGACTTTCGTGTCAGAAGAACTGATCGTGACCGTTCCACCGTCAAGTGATGGAAGAGAGAGATTCGTTGTCAGTGGGTTGGCGATGACGAGTGCGTCCAAGTACGCTTGTAACGCTTCTTCCGTGACACCATCACGTTGCGGTACTTTGATGTTCGAGAACGTCCGCGTTTTAACGACATCGTCTTTAGAGACGGAAATCGTCAATGAAACGGTTTGATCCGTAAGACCACGCGTGACTTTACCGGCATTCGAGACGACATTCGTGTTCGAAGAACTGATAGCGATTGTCGCACCTTCTGGTGGCGTCAACATGAGATCTTTTGTTAATGGATTGTCGATCGTTAATTTGTCGAGATAGTCTTGCAATGAGATCGCTGTCGCGTCATCACGTTTTGGAACGTTCAAGTTCCAGAAGTCGCGTGATTTTGTGATACCATCTTTTGTGACCGAGACGACGATCGAGACCGTTTGATCCGTCATACCGCGTGTGACGACACCTGTGTCTGAGATGACGCTAGGTTTAGTCGATGTGATCGAGACTGTAGCACCTGGAAGTGCTGGAAGGACGATATTTTTCGTCACCGGACTCTTGATATCGAGTTTATCGAGATAATCTTGCAACAGGCTATCTGTCGCATTGTCGACTTTCGGGACGAGGATGTTCGGGAAGTTCTTCGTTTTTGTCAAGCTACCTTTCGTCGCGCGTAACGTCAAGTCGACTTGTTTGTCTTCGAGGCCACGTTTAACGATTCCGTTGCTTGAGACGACGGCTTCATTCGAAGAAATCAGCGAGAACGAGATTCCTTCAGCTGTTGGCAATGTGATATTCGTTTTGAGTGGATTGGCGATTGTGAAGTTCTGAAGCGTGAAGTCAATCAACTCTTCGTCCGATAAGTCTTTTCGTGGAACGAGGATGTTCGAGAACGATTTACTTTCCGTTACACCATCAAACGTCGCCTTGATTTTGAAATTGACCGTTTGATCGGTCGCGCCACGCATGACTTTCCCGCTGCTTGAGACGACTGGATTGTCTGAATCGACCGAGAACGAGACACCATCGACTTCTGGGAACTCGATGTCACTTAACAGGGGATTCGAGACATTGATGACGAGAAGTAATTTTTGGAGCAGTTCTCGTTTTTGTTCATCCGTTGGTTCCGTAACCGGTTTTTTGATCGTAATCGAGACGGATTTCGTCTTTTTCGAACCCGACAGGATGTAGACCGTGTAGTCTCCTGGAGCGAGTTCCTGACTTGTCACGTAGTAATGTCCTTTTTTATCGAGTTTGAGGTACATCTTCGTGCTCTCACCCGTCTTTTTGTCCGTGATGACGAGGTAGCTTTTTACGCCTTTTGCTTCATAAAGAATTTTGCCGGTTGCCCGAATCTTTTTCCCGTACGAGACGAGATAATACTTCTGCATCGACTGGACGACATCAGATACTTTTAGCTTAGCAGCCCCGTAGATTTCGAGGTTGCGTCCGACTGTCGAATACGTCAGATTTTTCGTACCGAATGAAGCTGTTGAGACCTTACTCCATTTGAGCGGATACGAGTAGCGTTGTCCACCCTCGAAAATCGTTGAAAGACGTGTCGGCAAGTTCGCTGGTTGATTCTTTCCGACGGTCATGACATTCGGAGCAAGCACCTTCGCTGGATAGTTTTTGACTTTGACATACCAGTACGCATTTTTTGATGTACCGTAGACATCCCCCTTGATCTTCTGTTTCTTTCCGATGTACTTCTTATCAAAGCTGACCTTACTCCATTTGACGGATCGATACGCATACTTCCCATTCGAAAGCTTGACCTTAACGGATTTTGGATACGTCAATTTCTTCTTGGCATACTTCACGCCACCGTAGTGAACAAGATACTTCGGTGAGTAGACGGTCTTGACGCTACTCGAAGAAGCGGCAGAAGCACCCAATGGGGTCAACCCATAGGACAGAATGAGAAGAAGACTCAGAACAATCGCCAACCCTTTTTTCATCAATACAACCTCCTCTAAATCAATAGACTAAAGTGTGCATGGATGAACGTGCATCTCAGGTGTATAAAATAAAATTACCCTTTTATTATGGAAAATATGTAATATTTTTAACATAATTATATTAAATGGTATTTATTAGGCATCTAATATAGGTCAATTGACCTGAATCATTGGTATAGGTTAGTTTAAAACATGTAATTAATATTCAACAATTTAAGGAACATATACTCATAAAGTTTCAATGAATAGTAATTTTGGTCTAAATTTCAAATATATGACATACTTGTTTCTTTTATTTTCAAAAAGTACTAAATTCGGTCATCCAGCGTATGAATTGAGTATTATTTCGAAATAAAGGTCATGAAAAAACGATAAAAATTGAATAAAAATGTAAAAATAAAAACTAAAAAGGAAAAATAGATAGAAAAAACCATTAAATCCATTATAATGAGATAAGGTGTGAATGATGCATTCATGAAATGAACAGAAGAAAGAGGATGATCGAATGAAACGTATGACAACAACGGTACTTGCAGCAATGATCGCAGGCGCAACAGTATGTGCTGGAAGTGCATCGGCTGCTACGAAAGAGGAAACGCAGTACACGACGCAGTACACGAACTTGAAGACTGGTATGACGATGACGGAAGCAGCAAAAGTCTTATACGGTAAAGATTACAAAAATCAATTGGTGAAAAAGAGTGGCAGTACGGTTTTAAAGAAAAAAGCTGAATCGACGGAAATCTCGTATGGTCAAAAAACGAAGTTCTACTTCTTCACGAACGGTAAGAACGGAAACAGCGATACGTCACTCATCTTCATGACGAAAAAGAACAGCTCTGTGTATCGATTGATCGGGAAAACGTTCGATATTTATCGTGAAAATACGAAATCCGGTGCGCGTGAAAGCACACGTAAGCTGGCAAAGGGTGCGAAAGTCAAAGTCGGTATGACATCAAAACAACTCGATGCGATTCTTTCTGGAACGGGGCTTGGAGAATGGACAGGAATCGATGCAACAGATTGGTCGTCGATTCAATCGAAAGCGGAACTTGCTTCGATCGGTGCAGAGAAGTCATCTTATAAGACTTATGTCTTCCCGACTTCGACAGGTGGACGGAAGATGGTCATCATGAGTTACGACTATAAGAAAAAAACCTTCAAAGTCGCAGATCATACGTCACTATGAATACATACAGGAGTCCATCTTTTGCTAGATGGACTCCTGTTGTCTAAGCAGGTCAGAAACTGATGTAATTGAGCAGATGAAACTACTTGGCTGAAGGGGGAATTTCGATGCAACATGGCGAGTACTTGCACGACTATCTCATCTCACACCCGACATTCGCAAAACCGACGATCAAGGCCTACCGTAGTGACGTCCGGCATATGGAACGTGCCGGTGTCTCGTGGTCGATCGCGTCGCTCCAGCACTACTTCGATCAGATGCGTCTGACCTATCAGCCGTCGACGATCCTGCGGCGGTTCCATGCCTTGCGTTCACTCGGGAATGTGCTTGTCCGAGCCGGGAGGTTGCAAGAGAATCCACTGACCGACGTGTCACCGATTACGCACCAACGTTTTCCGGACGAGACCTATCATGACTTACAGGAAGGGCTGTCAATCGTCCGCAGCATCGAGGACCCGGTGTACCGTTTGTTTTTCGAAGTGATTTGCCAGACCGGTCTTCGCTTCACCGAAGCACGCCTCTTATCTGTTACAGATATTGATTTCAAGACGCATACGCTATTCGTCCGCTACGGCAAGGGACGTCGCCTGCGGACAATTCCGATCGGAATGATGCTGTCGCACCGTCTCCTGCATTTCCTCGGTGAGCGCAAAGAGGGCATTCTGTTTCAGTCCGTGACCGGACGCCATCTGCATGAACAGACGGCACGTGTGATTCTTCGGGACACCGCCCTGCGCTTGAGCGGCGCACCGCTCCGACCACATGCGCTCCGGATTGCATATGCGACCTATCTGCATCACGAAGGGGGCTGTACAATCGTTGAGATTCAGCGCCTACTCGGTCATGCGCATCCGACGACGACCGTCGGCTATATCCGGAGTCGTACGAACCGAATTCGGGAGGTCCTCAATACGTTGTCGGCTTGAGCCGGTTGACTGAGGCACGATCAATGTCGCTTGAAGGAAGGATATAGTGTTGGGTCGTCCGGACGTCCCGATGACCGAGCAGACGCATGATCGTCAATACGTCCGTCTCGTGTTCATGGTAGAGCGTAGTCGCAAAGGTCACCCGAAGATCATGCGGACGAAGAATCCGACCGAGCTGCGTTAGACTCACTTCGCGTAGTGTCGAACGAATCCGTTCTGCCGGGAAACGACGACCTGTTTCCGTTGAAAACAATTCCTGCGAAGGGGTGGACGTCGTTTCAAGATAACGCAATAAGACGCGATACAATTCGTCATGTAACGGAAGGTGACGCATGCGTCCTCCTTTTCCGTGACGAACGAATAGTTGCTTGGTGTCCCAATCGATATCCGTCAGGCGTAAGGCATGTGCCTCGGCGAAACGAAGTCCCGTATGGAGCAGTAAGAAACAGAATGCGTAAATGGTCTCGTCCGTAATCCGTTCGAGGACGGACCGGACCTCATCGTACGAAAAGTGTAGGCGTCGACGGGCAATCGGGTGAGGACGTTTCGTTTGCGCGAGGGGATTGTGTGCTAATGCGCGTTCGGTGACGAGTTGGTCGAACAGTGTCGACAGGGCATGGAGACGACGGGCGACAGTCGTCGAAGCATACGACGTTCGCAGCAAGGTACCGTACCGTTGCATCGAAGGAACATCGATTCGGGTCACGTTGCGACACAGATGACGGACGTCGCTTCGGTAAGCTTTTTTCGTCAATGGACTATAGGGTCCTTGTTCGATCAACGTTAATAATCGTTCTTCATAGAACACCATCATCCGAGCAAATACTCGACTTTCTTGCGGAGTTCGGATTTCAAGGATCGGAGCCGGGCGTGCGAGTACCCGAGCGTCTCTTCGGTCCCGTTTATCAAGGACTCGAGAAACGTGAACTCCGTCGCTGATAAGTCTCGCTTGAGTTCATTCATAAGATAAGTAAACGACAGGTACGGGGTACGCGGGCGTTCCGGTAACGCGTCGGAGACGACTTCGGTCGCAAGCGTCCGGTTACGGGTCGCCAGGTAATCGAGCATTGCTCCTTTTGCGCGAATCCGAACGAAGGTGACGGTCAATGTCTTGCCGTCCTCGATCGATTTCCATAGACGCAGCAAGGCAGCTTGCCGGCATTCATCTTGTTCATTCGGGTGGATCGACAGGCGAGAGAGCAGAGAGTTGATGAGGGGGAGCCAGTTGCGAAGAAGTTCATTCATCGGAGGGAGTCCTTTGACGAGATATGCATATCTGCTATGTATTCCGCGGTAGTTTCAGTATAAGTAGAGTTATCCTCGGCTTTCAACGTCACTTTTTTGAATCGTGCCAACGGTTTTCTCATCTTTTACGATGCGTATATACTTAAATGTAGAAAGAATCTTCTTCATTAATCGAGAAAAACCCCATGAAATCAGACTTCTGTATCGGATAACTCTACTTATCCTCGAGCGTGTTCGAAAAAAGATTTATTTTTGGAAAAAGAAGGGAAAGATTGAGAATTTCATTATACTTATGAATAAGACGTTACTAAAAAGGAGAAACCACATATGAAAAAATTGATCGTCGGTCTTGCTGCGACCGTATTGTATTCTGCAACGTCGATCCATTCGTCGGCAGAAGTCAAAATTCCGTTCGTCACGTCACTCACTCCGTCATCCGCTTTTCAAGTCGTTCCGGATGAGTCGCGTGTCTGGCGCTGGGGGACTTATGAAGCACCACGACTCTTCGATTTCGAGCAAGCGCGCGACGTGCGGGTGCTATCGACTGAAGAGGGGGTACCGGTACAAGACTTCACGGTCTCGGACGATCAACAACGATTCGTCTTTGTGAAGGATCAAGTGCTTGAGGTACGCGATGCGACAGGGAACGTACTGCGCGTCATCGACCAGATCAAGACACCTGCAGGAACGCTCCAATCGTTCACTCATGCTCGATTCTTCCCAGACTCACATCTCCTTGCTGTGAGTGCGAAACAAGAGGGAGTCGAGCAGACAGCCGTCTACGATTTAGATACAGCAACCGTCCGTTCTGTCCAGGAGACGACAGGAGCAAAAGCGATCCGGACGTCGACTGCTTATTTAGCGATCATCCGCGCGACAAGCGTTGACGTCTACGAGAAAGACGGAACGCTCGCAAAACGTCTCGCGCATCCATCCGGCTACGCCGCCTATGAGATGGGACGCGAGGGCACACTCGTACTCGCGAAGGCGAATGACCGCCGTCTGTATGTCTATGATGGAGCGCATCAATTCAAGGAAAGTACCTCCTCGCAGTTCATCACGGGGATGACCGGAACGTATAAAGATATCGCGGTCGATGAGAGTGGGAAGTTCATCGGTGCCTTGTATACGGGACGGGACGGTTACTTCTCCTTGTTTGAGAAAAACGGTCACCGGATCGAGACATCACTGGATCGGGATGATTCCATCATTTACTCGTCGGTGCTCGGCATGACGAAAGGCGCCCGCTACCTCATCGCGAATGCCGATGGTGGTGAGCGGACGAACATGTACGATGGTCGCCTGTTAGTCGAGCGACCGGTCGCACTTTCGATCCCGTCTTCCTTCAAAGAAGTAAAGGTCGGATCACCTGAGCCACTTCTTCTCAATGTCACGCAAGCAGACGGCAAGAAAAAACAAGTCACGGCAAAAGTGAAGTGGGTCTCGGATCAACCAACGATCGCGAGCGTCTCGTCCGGAAAACTGTATGGGAAAAAAGCAGGAACGTACACATTACGAGCATCTTACGGAGGCTACACTGCGACACTCAAAGGAAAAGTCATCCCGTTACCGAAGCTTTCGACTGTCTCCGACAGCAGTTGGTTGAAACGTCAAAAGCAGGCGATGCAAGAGAAGCAAGGATTTGAAGGATCACCACGCGTCGGAGCTAGTTATGTCTCGTGGACAGGTACGTCCGGTAGCCTCGTTCAAACAGGAGAAAAGGTCCTCAACGGAAAGTGGAAAGGTCGTCATTTTGTAGCCCGCTATCCGCGCTTCGGCAGTCAAATCGACCGGATTGATCTCGTCACGCTCGCACCATCGCTTGAGAAACGGACGCTGACGAAAGCAGAAGTCAGCGCCGTGTTCGGGAAACCAACGTTCAAGGAAACGTATGCGACGTCCTACTCGCAACACGTCGTCGAAGGCAAAACGACACGCGCGACGTACGCGATCCGCAGCGTCTACGAATATCGGATCGGACAAGTGACATGCCAGTTCGCCTTTGACGCAAAAGGGACGGCACGGTTGATTCATGTGAATTGAATAGATGGATGGATTTGGAAAAATGAAGGAGTTGTGTTAGGGTAACGGTAATCCACGACAAAGGAGGAACATCGAATGAAATGGATGAAAGGATGTATGGCACTACTACTAGTGCTTGTATTACTTGTTCCAATGACGGTTGATGCGAAAACGATGTCGAATGCCGCGTACTTGAAGAAACAATTCTCAGCAGCAGAAAAAGGAACCTTGCTTGAGGCGAAGGCGAAGCTGTATGATCGTTTCACGATCAAAGGGAAGGACGCCAGCTATGGGGTCGATCAGACCGATTGTTGCGTCTTCGGGAAGTTGAAAGGGACGTATCTGTATTCCGATTTTCGGTTTAGCGCGAAGTACCCGAAGCATGTCGGAGTCTTGATGACGTTACCGCAGCTCAACGACCGTAAAATCAAGCTGAGTGAGGTCAAACAGGCACTCGGGAAACCGAGTCAACACGAAACGTTACAAAAGGATGAAGTCCCAGCAAAGATGAGCTTTCAAATTAAAAAAGAAGAATATCTCCGATTCGAACAAAAGGGTACGTACTATTACAATGTAAGTAAAAAAGCCTTACTTTGGTTTGACTACGATACTAAAGGCTATGTCCGCGCATTTGGTGTTTCAGCGACGGATCGATGAAGGAAAATACACAATATAGAACACGTCATCAGTCTACTGGATGCCATCTATCGATGGTGTCTGGTAGCTTTTTTTGTAGTGAACGAGGTGAAAATAGGTTTATTTCTTGAAGGAATGATTTCTTAAACAAATTAACATGGTTAGCTTTATTAAGTGATGAAAGAATGGTATATTTTTGAATAATCTATCAGTTATATCAATAAGGACGGTGCAAATTTTGAAAAAGAATACGATGAGGTATACGGTGATCGCAATCATCGTACTATTTGTCGCTGCCATAGCTATTCGTTACGTGTATCCGTACAGTGCTCTCAGCATCAACAAAAATGTTGAAGTGGATCCGGATCAAACAACGAGTCGTTATCACAGTAATCTTCAAAAATTGTCTTCACATGTTCCGACTCTGTCGGAAGATGAAGGATATAATGAAAAAATAAGGGCTCAGGTGGAGAACGTTCTCGCTTCTTCTGTATTAAATGAGAAAGATGTACATAAAGCGGACGTACTACAATTATTGAATGACATGAATGGTTTAGTGAAAAGCATAGGACATCACGTTAGATATCAACCAGAATACTTTAATGAAAAGCAGCGATCCTATCTGATTGCATTCAAAAATCATCTTCAAGCGAACTCCTATAATACGAATCAAATTATTGAAGACTCCTTTTCAAGCAACGATGAAATCGTCGCTTCGATTCATGAGTTGTACAAAGGGATGAATCAAGACATCGAAGCCTTGTTACAACTGAGTTGAATCGTTTTTACGACGGTTTGTCAAATTAAGCGCAACACTTCTTCGGAAAAGACTTCGTATACAGTTTTCCAATCCAAAAACTTTCTTGGTCGATTGTTGATTCTAGAAAGTGCGTGATTTAATTCTGTCTTGTTGTTCTGTTCATTCCGAAGTTGGTTCCCTTTGGGAAAAACTCACGGAGAAGACTATTGGCATTCTAGTTGCTGCCAAGTTGCCATGAAGAATCAGATAGAGGTCAAACAATTATAAGTAAATTTTCCATTCACTCAGATGCAAGATTTGCTATTATTTTATAAACTCCATGTGATTTAGGAAGAGCTATAAGTGTCCAAGAAGAAAGACCATATGCACGACAAAATGTCATTTTTGAGCATTGATATTTTGTAGCAAAACTTGGTATCGAGGATGTGGTTGCATAAAAAAAGGGGACGTAGATCTCCCTAATGACCTATCAGGGGTTATCTACAAAGAATATGATGAATCAGGAGCAGGGAAATACAAAATTGCAAACGAGTTAGAAGAATCAGGTAACGAAATCGACTAAAAGTCAATCAGATAAAGTTTGTGAAAACGGTCGGGATCGACCGTTTTTTTTGTGCTTAATTCTGCAGCAACTGTAACATTGCGAGAAATTGTCATGTCACGAAAGAATGATAATTTTTTATTCAGATATGTAAGAACACCATACTATTTATATAGCATCGCATTAACAATAAATGGTTTTTTGGTGGTATAGTCGAATTATTCAGTCTTTCTAAATAAGACTTTTATAAAAATCATCAACGGGGGTACTTATGTTAAGTTTTAAAAATTCAACAACAGAAGTTAGTGACAGTGGAACAGATATTGCTATTTTATCAGTTGGAGCGACAGAACAATTTGGACCATACTTGCCAATGCATTTAGATACATTGATCGCAGAAAAATATGCCGAACACTACGGAGAAGTATTAAACGCTTATGTGTTACCAACTATTCCATTTAATACTTCAGAAGAACATGCCAATTGCAAAGGTACTATTACAGTAAGTCCAACAGTTTTAACAACAATGCTAGAAGAAATAATCGTTAATTTGAACAGACAAGGATTTAAAAAGTTCGTCCTTTGTAATGGACACGGAGGTGCATATTGGGAATCTTCATTCGTTAAACATATGAACTACAAATATCCAGAACTACTTGTAATTACTACATATCGTTATTTAGCGTGGGAAGAAGCGTTAGAAGAAGTAAATTTAGAAGGCCACAATGAGATGCACGCAGGGTTATTATCTGTTTGTGCTGCAATGTGGCTATGTCCGGAATTAGTTAAGCTGGAATCTATGGGTTCTGATGTGCCTCTAGAAAACAGAAAATTTGCTGACTATATTTTTTGGGATAAATTAACCAATGATGGTTGCTGGGGTAAGTTCGATAAAGAAACATACTCTCCAAATCAACTAGCTGAAATTGGAGAAAAATTTTGGACTTCCTTTATTTCTAAAAGAGGTGAAAACTTGAAAGATATTCTCGAAGAAGCATATCTAAAAAAAATGAATTGAAGATTGCTACCGTACTTCGGTTTCGGTGTTTACGCATTGTAGGAAAGATTCCGTTTTTAGCTCACGTGAGATCGTAGACGGCTGTCGTCCAAGATACTGAGCGATCTTTCGCATTGAAAATCCAATCTCTAGATAAGCTTCTATTTTGACTCTTTCTGATATTGTAAGATGAACATAGCTCATAACGAATCCTCTGTTAAAATTTGGGTGGTAACTCGATTCTACACGAGATCGTTATGAGTTTTTTGTGTTTTCAGCTAGGTGTTACACTCAATATTACAATTCGTCTACGAATAAAGATGTTTTATTTGTTGCGTGAATGAGTACTGGCTATTGATTCATAAGGATCATGGCTATTCTAATGTAACTTCGAAAATCAAAAATATAGTCATGCACTTCCATTCGATCGAAGCATTCTTACATATTGAAATAAATCTTCTTCTTTTAATGGACGACTAAAATAATAGCCTTGGAAATAGTCACATCCCTCTCGAGCAAGCCAGTCAGCTTGTTCAGCTGTTTCCACTCCTTCAATCAAGACCTCGATATCAAGATTATGGCCCAGTTGAATCATCGATTGGACGATTGCTTGCTGGTTCGTCTCTTCAAACAAGGAACTGATGAAAGAACGATCAATCTTTAACAACTGAATTGGCAATGAGCGAAGCTGTTTAAAAGAGGAATAACCGGTACCGAAGTCGTCTAATGAGACGCGAATCCCAAGTTGTTGCAGTCGAGCTAATTTTTCGTAAATTGCTGTCTCATACGATAAGGCGGCAGACTCCGTAATTTCGAGCTCGAGGTAGGCTGGGTTCATCCCTGTCTCAGCAAGGATTACCTCAACACGCTTCAGGAACTTTTGGCTTGCGAACTGAAGCGGTGAGACGTTGACGGCAATCGAGAACGACTCAGGCATGACGTCTTGCCACGCCACCCAGCGCAGGCAGGCAGTCCGTAACACCCAGTCACCAAGGGCGTGAATCGCTCCAGTATTTTCAGCGACCGGAATGAATTCTGCTGGGGAGACGAAGCCGAGTTCATCGTGCGTCCAACGTGCTAAAACTTCAACACCAGTCATTCGATCTGTAGCCACAGCAATTTTCGGTTGATAGACGAGCTCGAACGCTTCTGTTTCAAGTGCTTCAGTCATGAATTTTTCAATCTGTACGGTTCGCAAAATATCATTTCGATTCTCAATCTTGAACTCCTTAATCGTATGTTGTGCTTCATTGAACGAAGCGTGCAGTGCTAGTTTTGCATACTCGATCAACTCTTGTGCGATTGTCGTGTCTTCCGGGTAATGGCTAATGCCAGCTCGCATCGTAAGCGTGATGACCGTTCCATAATATCAAACGGTTGCGATAAGGCGGCGTAACATTTCTCAGCTTTCTGTGTCGCGAGTTGACTCCGTTCGTCGCTGAGGATGACGAGAAATTCGGACGAATCGAGTCGCGCTAGGACGTCTTTTTCATGAATCACCGATTGCAATCGTTCTGCAATCTGAAGTAATAGGCTCTCTACACCTTGATGTCCGAGCATGTCACTGAGGAAACGCCAGCGATCTACACTGAGTGCCAGACATGAAATCGGAATCGCTTGTTTGATTTGTTCTTCAATGAACAGGGAGACTTTGTTTCGATTCGGTAAATCCGTCAACCGATCGTGAAAGGCGAGATACTCGAGCTGACGCTGAGATGTTACTTGATCCGTAATGTTTCGGAAGAACCAAAGCGTCTGATTCAAGTTCTCTCCCTTGAGCGGATGATTGACGACTTCAAGAATACATTCGTCGACGTGTAGTATCTGACGCGTATGATCCGGAACATCAAGACATAGAGCAGCACTATGTTCCGTTAAGTACAAATGACGCTCAGGAAAGAACTGATAGAATAGTGAATTTGCATATTGAATTGTTCCGTCGGGATTCGTCGTTACGACACCGTCTTCGGTTGATTCAAGAATCGTCGCTTGGACGAGATCCCGCTTGCGTAGCTGGAGATCAAATAAAACAGAAGCGAAGAAGACGATGAACAAAAACAGAGTGACAAACGAAACAAGAGTCAAAAGCATTGTCGGTTCGATCACTCGATCACTCGTGAACGATGGAATCATACGGAATTTTAAACCAAGCATACCGACGTGATGCATTCCGAAAATTGCAATTCCCATGATAAAGGCAAAGAAAACTTTTGTCTGAATCATCATCTGTTGCTTCGCATATCGAGAGAAAAAGCCAATCCAGAGCGCAGTCCAAGAAGCGATAATCGCAATCAAAATCGATAGCAAAACATATCCTAGGTGATATTGAAGCGTCATTCCTTGCAAAGCCGCAATCCCGACATAATGCATCCCCGCGATCGCACTTCCCATTAAAAAGCCACCGAGGACGAATGACTCACGGGACATCTGGCGTGAGACAAGATAAAATCCTAAAATACATCCAATCACCGCGATGATGACGGACAGAAAGACGAGCGGGAATGAATAGGTCGCATCCTTCAAGGTGCCGTGTCCAAGCATCGCGACGAAGTGCATCGACCAGATGCCAAGACCTAAAATCGATCCACCGGCAATCAGCCAAACATGTTTTGAACGATTAGTTGCCGTTTTGACGCGACCAGCGAGCTCGATCGCGATGTAAGCGGATGTCGCTGCAATGAGATAAGACAACGTGATGAGTAAAAAGTCGGTATGAGAATGCATCGTGTGGGTTGGCATGATGGACGAAGTCACCTCGACAGAGTGGAATGATTAATCGAATAATAAAGATGTAATCTATATACCCTTTTTTTGAGGGAGCGTATACATGTTCTAAAAATGTATAAATAAGCATCAAAATTTTGAGTGTTTTATCAAGCATTTATACAAGTGATGAGACGTTGATTATCCAAAGTATATTTATAGTTATGATGAAAGTGAGCTGACCGTGTAAACGATTCCATGATACGCTAGGGAACAGAAAAACCTGTTCAGAAAGAAGGAATTCCTATGCATATTCTTGTCATTGACGATGAGGCGAGCATCCGGCATCTCGTCAAACTTCAACTTGAGCTCGATGGTCAAACGGTCGAGACGGCAGCGGACGGGGCAACGGCACTCGCATTGCAAGAGACAAAGACGTTTGATTTAATCGTTCTCGATTTGATGCTCCCGGATACGACCGGCTTCGATTTGATTCCCAAACTGCGGAAGACGACACCTGATTTACCAATCTTGATGCTGACAGCACGTGATCAAATGAACGATAAAATCATCGGTCTGCAGCTCGGAGCGGATGATTATATGACGAAACCGTTTAATGGAACAGAGCTCGTCTTACGTGTGAAAAATCTATTGAAACGCGTAAAGACGGTCGTACCACCCATGCCTGTCGTGACGGATCCTTTCTTATCGGTTGATCCGGAAGAACGCGTTATCCGGCTCGACGGTCAACCATTGCCACTGACATACCGAGAGTATGCGTTGCTCGCGCTCTTCTTAGCGCATCCGAAACGGGTCTTTGAGCGTGACGAACTGCTTGAACAGGTCTGGGGCTTTGACTTCTCCGGTCAGACCCGTGCTGTTGATATCATGGTCCAGCGCTTACGGAAGAAACTCGGAGCGCAAGGGGAGCGGATCAAGACGATTTACGGTGTCGGTTACAAGTGGGTCGACGCATGAAGCTACGTCAAGTGATCACGGAAAACTTCGTTTTGCTCCTCGTTCCAGCACTGCTCGTCCTCTTCTTGATTCTTTATGCCTTCATCCAATCGAACCTCTATGAGAACGCCGTCGAGTCTGTCCAAAAACTGAGTCGAGAAGCGGAACTCTATACAACAAACTACCTCGCAAGTGAAGAGACGGATTCGCTCGCTGATACGGCAGTCCCGATTGCTTCCTACTTAGCAGACCGGTTCGATGCGCGCGTCCAGTTGTTCGGACCGAACGCGGAACTACTTGCCGATTCGGAGCGCGATCAATTGCCGCTTCTCGCAGGGGACATTGATCAAGCCTTAAAAGGAAAATCGAGTTATCTGTTCCTCAAAGAGACCGATGTTCCCGTACTGTTCTTTTCAAGCCCGCTGTACGGTAAGACAGACGTCATCGGTTCCGTCCGCTTTCTCGTCGATCTCCGGACGGAAGCGGAACTGCTTCGACAATTCACTTATGTCTTCACCGGTGTGTTTCTGATGTTGATCGTGATTGCCGTTTGGACAGCGCGGCGGATGGCGAAGACGTTAATCGGACCAATCGACGATTTACGCAGCGTCTCGCATGCCTTGACGAAAGGACATTATGCAAACGCCCTTCCAGCCTATCCATATGAAGAACTAAATCGACTGGCAGCGGACTTCTCGACGCTTGCTGACGCGATCCAGCACAACATCGGGCAGTTGGAGCAACAACGAAACGACCAACAGACGTTCATTGATCACATTACCCATGAACTCCGGACGCCGATGACGGCGATCATGGGCTATGTCGAGTTGATCCCGAAACTACCGCCGGACGAAGCGGCACACTGTTATCACTACATCGAAGTCGAGAGCCAGCGCTTATTGCGACTCGTCTCACACAATCTTGAACAGGCGAAACAACAACGCAACGAACGCCACGCGACGTCGACGATGTTCGCACTCGATGCCTTGCTCGCAGACGCCTTATTCATCATGCAACTGCGACTTGACGGACAAGGGATTCAAGTCGAACAAGATGTTCCTTCTATTTACGTGCTCGGACAACCGGATCAGACGAAACAAGTCTTGTTAAATCTTCTCGAGAATGCCGTCAAATACAGTGACGCGATGACGGTGACGTTCGCAGTAGTCAGTACGGACACGAGCTTACAACTTCTCATGACAGATGACGGAATTGGTATGGATCCAGCCGTCCTGACCGAATGGAAGGAGGAGCAACATAGTCTGACGACGGCGAGCGGGAATGGACTTGGTCTACCGCTTTGTCGGCGTTTGATGCAGGAACAAGGCGGTGATTTTGCACTGGAAAGTGATGCGAGTGGCACACGTATCACACTCACCTTCCGATTAGCCGACCAAACATGATGTAATCGCTTACAAATGATACATTTACGAAACATTTCGACCGGATTTACGAAACAATTGCCCCGTAATCTAAGAATCAAGCAAGGAGAGGAATCATGAAAGTATCGACCATCGCCTATCTCTTCCTGATGGGAGTCTTGTTTGCCCTCGGTCTTCTTTTGCTTCAGCAGACGGTCTTCGGACGCTTACATGTCCTCGATGGACCAAAACGACTGAATGCTTCCGATGACTCGCTGCCGACGGAGTTGACGTTACGTCACCGGGCATGGGGGGAGCAGACGGTAGAAGACGGAACGGAAGTCCAGCGCATCACGACGCTATTGAAGCAAATGAAGACGGTGACAAACGGGACCTGTCCAGCAGATACTGCGACATTTAACGGGACGCTTCGTTTCTTAAACGGAACGACGTGGACGTTCTCACTCGGGGAAAGCATGATACTGAATGGACAATGTGTTGCAAAACGTCCCAGCACCCAGACGACGACATTAAAAGCACGGTTCTTAAACGCTTACCACGAACCGGAACAGCTCGCGCGTCAGTTTGCTGAGGCGGAAGTCGTGACATGGTATGCAGCGGGACGGTCGCGTACTCTAACCGCACGCGAGCGTGAAGACGTCAAGCGTCGCCTGGCGCAAGCAGAGCCGATGACGGACTACGAAGAAGTCGGTCAGGCACTTGATGCGAGTCAGCGGCAGCCGCGCATTCTCAAGCTTCAGCGGTTCAAGAATGAGCAGAATACGCGTGCCAATCTGCTGAACATCACCGTGTACGAGACATTGTTCAGCGTTCAGTACATGGATGATGACAATGGAAACACCTTCTATTTAAAAGGACAACTCCTGCCGACCGGGAAGGAGGCAGATCGATGAGAAAAGGAATGCTCTTCTTGCTGAGTATCATTTGTCTCATGAGCATTTGGATCGTCCGCAATAATGAACAGACGAAGCAAGGGAGCGCAGCGCGGGAAACCGTCCCGCATTTGACGGCGTATGTTTCCGCGAAAGAGGATATCGGTCGCGCCTTGCTATCGTCATATTGTGAGCAGGCGGGTTGTACGTATGAGTTCGTGCGTCTCTCGACAGAAGAACTCGTTCGACGTGTGACAAAGGAAGCGGATCATCCGCGCGCCGACGTCATCATCGGTGGAACGTGGGACGCCCACCAGACGCTCAAACAACGTGGCTTGTCGACACCGTTCCCAAGCGACATGGATCAAGCGGAACTACAGGATCCGGATCGCTACTGGATCGGCTACGAAGTCGAACGCCTCGCGATCGTCATCAATACAGACGTTTGGAACGAG
Organism: uncultured Exiguobacterium sp.; assembly: GCF_964277885.1. Taxonomy (NCBI): domain Bacteria; kingdom Bacillati; phylum Bacillota; class Bacilli; order Caryophanales; genus Exiguobacterium; species uncultured Exiguobacterium sp. The sequence goes on from NZ_CAXYJR010000005.1 coordinate 169,356, forward strand.
CGGTTCGGGGCAGTAGCTTATCCGAAAACGCTCGCTGACTTGACGGCGAAGCAGTATCAGAACGAGTTGATTTTGCCGGATCCGAACCATTCCGGTACCGGTGCGACGATCCTGCAAGCGGTCTTTGACGGATACGGAACGAAAGCGGAAGATGTCTTACGCCAGCTAATCGAGCGAACACGACTATTCACGGCGAACGGCTTTGCACCGACGTCGTATGTCGCCAGTGGGGAAGCGATGCTTGGGGTCAATTTCATCGGGGATCAACAATCGCTGCGCGAAAAGTATTATCCGGTCAAAAGCATTCCGCTCGATACGTACTCGATCAACGCGATTTCAAAGCTGAAAGGACGGACGCAACAAAAGCAGGCGAACGCCTTCATGCGTTTCGTGCTTTCAGCAGACGGTCAGGCCATCTTGCGGAAAGTCTCGTTCGGTACGCCGACCTATGCGATCGCGAAGACACAACCGATCCAGCAAAACGTTGGACAGGACATCGTCGCCGATTACCGAGATTATCTCCGTCGATTCAATCAGCTCCAGGACAAATGATGCGAAGACTCTGATTCAGATAGGGGAAATGGAAGATGGGCTTCTTCAGCATCAAAAAATTGCCGAATGCCGGCATACCAATCGAAGTACAACGCAAACAATGGTTACAACAATTCTTAAAGGCCTTCTTAGTCGTCTTCTTCTCATATATGGCGATGTATCTCATCCGGAACAACTTCAAGGCAGCGCAACCGCTCTTGAAGGAAGAACTTGGCTTTACGACGACGGAGCTCGGATATATCGGTTTCGCCTTCTCGATTACATACGGAATCGGGAAAACGTTACTCGGTTATTTCGTTGACGGGAAAAACACGAAACGTGTCATCTCGTTCTTATTGATCTTATCTTCTTTAATTGTCACCGCGATGGGACTGTTGATGAGTGCCGGTGGAAGTCCGGTCGGTTTATTGATGGTTTTATGGGGGCTTAGTGGCTTTTTCCAATCGGTTGGGGGACCGTCGTCGTATTCGACGATTGCTCGCTGGACACCGTTTGAAAAACGTGGACGCTACCTCGGCTTCTGGAACGTTTCGCACAACATCGGTGGAGCGATTGCTGGTGGTCTCGCCCTTTGGGGAGCGAACGTCTTCTTTAACGGCAGTGTCGTCGGGATGTTCATCTTCCCAGCTGCGATTGCGCTCGTCATCGGGATCGTCGGTCTGTTCATCGGGAAGGATGATCCGGAGGAACTCGGATGGAATCGGAGTGAGGAGATTTTCGAAGAACCGATCGAACCGGAAAATATCGCTGCTGAAAGCATGACAAAATGGCAAATCTTTAAAACGTACGTCATCTCGAATCCATGGATTTGGACGCTCTGTATCGCGAACGTTTTCGTTTACATCGTCCGAATCGGGATTGATAACTGGGCGCCGCTCTATGTCACGGAACACTTGCACTTCAGTACGGAGAGTGCGGTCAATACGATCTTCTTCTTTGAGATTGGCGCCTTATGCGGCAGTATGATTTGGGGCTACGTGTCCGATTTACTCAAAGGACGACGGGCGCTCGTCGCAGCGATCTGTCTCTTACTGACGGCTGTTGCGGTCCTCGGTTATCGTTACGGTACGAGTGAACTTATGATTTACGCGTCACTATTTGCACTCGGTGCGCTCATCTACGGACCACAGCTCTTGATCGGTGTCTCGGTCATCAGCTTCGCACCAAAACAAGCGACAACGGTCACGAACGGGATGGTCGGGACGTTCGGTTACTTGTTCGGTGATTCGATCGCAAAAGTCGGTCTCGCAAAAATCGCTGACCCGGAAACGAACGGTCTAACAATCGGTTCCGTCACATTACACGGCTGGAGTGATACATTCATCATCTTTAATGCCGCGTTACTGTTCGGTTTGATCGCCCTCGCGATCGTTGCCGTCGTCGAGGAGAAAAAGATTCGTCGTCTTGGACTGCTGGAACGTCAAGCGGACAAATTAAGTTCATGAATCAGGCAGTCCCTTTCTAACGAGAGGGGCTGTTTTTGTATGGTCCCGACGAGAAAATCAATATACGAAAGGTATGTTTTGGATTCGATTAGGGAATGAAAAAAAGAAGTAGAATGACGACGTGAACGTGTCCATTTCTTGAAAGAAATAAGAGATCAGTGAATTATCAATCGCACAGTGCTCCGTTTTAGGTTTTTTCAGGACAAAGAGCGGCAATAAAGAGAAGACGAAGTCGTGTAAACGAAAAAAAGGACGTGTGAATCATGCTATATACGATCACTTCGACATTGCCGGCGCAACATGGCGGGCGCACGAAGTCGCTCCTCAGTCGAATCGCAATGATCGAAAAACACCTTGGCTATGCGACAACGATTCTTACGACCAATTATGATGCGGCGTATGATCGCGTTGTCCAGTCGTTTCGGGACAAGAAGATTCTGAGCGAGACGACACAAATCGAGAATATCTACGAATGGCTCTCCGGAAATCGATTATATGAAGCTACGACACCGCTTGTGACTTCCCGGGAAATCGAAGGATTGCGAGCTGTGCAGGTAGACACAGACACAGTTCGGTACTATGACGGGGACACATATGTCTTATACCGGAAGTATCATGAAGCGAGTGATCAGCTGTCATTTGAAGACTTCATGAGTCCTGCATCGAAGAAAAAAGTCGAACGTTGGCAATATAATGATAACGGTCGACTACATCGCAAGATTCGATACTCACCAAAAACGCATAAAAAAATTCATGAACAATTCTATGATCAAGAAGGTCATATCTACTGCGAAAAACATTATGAGGAACAAAAACGCAATAAATTGATTTCGGTTCAAACCTATGAACACGGACGTCCCGTCCAGACCTTTCAGACTGAAAAGGAATTATTTCTCTACTACTTCAATCATCGTTTGACGGACGGGGACATTGTTTTCAACGATGCGCGACTGCTCGACTGGTCGTTACTCAACTGTCAGGCGCAGACGAAAAACGTCCTCGTGTTCCACAACTCCCATTTGGATTTGGATCAGCAACAAATCAAAAAATCTTACCAAACCGCGCTCGAAGGGGCGGATCGTGTAGCAAAATACCTCGTTTTGACGACGCATCAAAAAGACGAGATTCAAGCGCGTTTTCCGATACCGGATGATCAGTTCGCAGTCATTCCGCACTCGATCGAGCCGGTCAAGATCGACCGGACGCATGTAGAGGATCAATTCTGTTTCATCGGGCGCTTTGGAAAACAAAAGCAACTCGAGCACTTGCTCCGCAGTTACGCAATCTTCAAACGATCAGGATATCCGACGAAGCTTGCGCTGTATGGCGCGGATGAGGATGGACAACTGGCGTTGATGAAGCAGATGATGTATTTACTGAATATCGAGGAAGATGTTCTCATCCACGACTTCACATCGACACCGGACCAAGTCTTCGCGGCGTCCCGTGCGTCGTTATTGACGAGTCGCTTTGAAGGATTCGGACTAACCGTCATGGAAAGCATTAATGTCGGCTGTCCTGTCATTGCCTACGACGTTCGGTACGGACCGCGTGAAATCATCGAAGATGGTCAAAATGGTTATCTCGTCCCTGAAGGAGACGTCACGGGATTCGCAGAAAAGATGGTCAAAATCGTCGAACGACCACTTCCGCATGTGCGGACGAAACCTGAGTTATATGAAACACAAGGTATCGAAAATTACCGCAACCTGTTGAACTGGCTGCATACTGAATGATCGAAGGAGCGAATGTCATGAAAAAACCAATTAAAAAAGCCATTATTCCAGCTGCGGGGCTCGGCACACGTTTTTTACCGGCAACAAAAGCGATGCCAAAAGAGATGTTACCGATTCTCGATAAACCGACGATTCAATATATCGTGGAAGAAGCCGCTGCCGCAGGAATCGAAGATATCATCATCGTGACCGGAAAACATAAACGTGCGATCGAGGATCATTTTGATCATCAATATGAACTAGAAGCTGCGCTTCAAGCGTCAGGAAAAACAGAGCTACTGGAGAAGGTGTGTGCTTCGACGAATCTCGCGAATATTTTTTATGTCCGTCAAAAGGAACAGAAAGGACTTGGTCACGCGATTTGGACAGCTCGTCAATTCATCGGAGACGAGCCATTCGCTGTCTTGCTCGGAGATGATATCGTCGAATCGGAGACGCCGGCAATCCGGCAATTGATGGACGCCTACGAAGAGACCGGTCAGTCCGTCATTGGTGTCCAAGAAGTCGAACCGAAAGAAACACATCGCTACGGAATCATCGATCCGCTCGATAAAGAGGGACGACTTTATCCGGTCCGACGGTTCGTCGAGAAACCGGAGCCTGGGACGGCGCCTTCGAATCTTGCGATCATGGGTCGGTACGTCTTGACGGCGGATATCTTTGATTACTTGGAAAATCAGTCGGAAGGCGCTGGTGGCGAGATTCAATTGACCGATGCGATCGAACGGTTGAATGCGGACCAAGCAGTCTATGCGTTTGATTTTGAGGGGAACCGTCATGATGTCGGTGAGAAACTCGGTTTCGTCAAGACGACGATTGAATATGCGATGAAGGATCCTGAAATGCATGAAGAATTAAAAGCGTTCCTTAAACGATTCCAGTAAATCAGACGTGTCCGCCCGAAGGGGGTGTACACGTTTTTTTGATTAATCGTAAACGCTAAAAACTCCACCCTATACGTTGGACGATTTGTCCTGTATGAAGTGGAGTTCGTATATCGAAGTCTTCACAATAGATGACTCGCGATCCGGACGATGTTTCGTCCCGATCGTTTCGCTTGATAAAGCGCTTGATCCGATAGTTCCATCGATTGCTGGACAGGGATGTCGCGCTTTCCGGAAGAGAGTCCGATCGATGTCGTGACGTGAATCGAAGAGCCGTCGAGCAAACGGAACGTATGCCGTTCAACTTCCTGACGGATCCGTTCAGCGATGGTAGTCGCGTGTTCTGCTGTCAGATCGGTCAGGAGCACGATGAATTCTTCACCACCCATGCGGGCGACTAAATCTTCCGGACGGGTATTACGCTCCAGTATCTTCGCGAACTGTTCCAATACCGCATCACCATTAGAATGACCGTACTGGTCGTTTACTTGTTTGAACTGATCCAAATCCAGGATGATCAAATGATAGGTCGAAGATTGACCGGCTAGTGTCTTGGCGCGTAATTCCCACGCCCGTCGGTTGGCAAGACCCGTCAAGGCATCATATTCTGCTAGTTGTTGATAGACCTCGAGTTGCTTCCGGTAGCGTTGCTGCAGCGGTAACAGATAAAGGAATATACCGTACATCAATAACGTGAGACTTCCGTGAAAGGCAATCGTGGACAGCGTTCGCTCCGGTAGGAAGAACAAAATGGTACTTCCGATCAGAAGATGCAGCACGCTAAAGCGTAGAGCAAGATATGTCTTTTTTTGTAAAATTGACGAGAGAATGACGATGCCTACCCCCGACAGGAGCACTTGCTCGATATCTGTCGTTATTCCTGTATGGATTAAAGCAATGAGCGCTATACTACCGAACGCTCTTTTTTCTCGATGATAGGCCAGTATAACAAAAGGGATGACCTGCCAAATCAAAGATTGTGATGCAAATAGAATATCAATAATCAGTAGGTAACTGCCAAACCAGATTATGAGCATTAAGGTACCAATGAATTCACTATTTCTATTACGAATCAGTTGGTATGTGGCTAAAAGGAGATACGTCAGGGCAAACATCATCGACCCTTGAATCACCCAATTTTGAATCATATATAAGACATCCAATCTATACAAATAGTTTTCTAAAATATATAATTAAAAACGATTAGTGTCAAATACTGTATATCAGTATTTGACATGATGGTTTTTTATGGAGACAAAAAGGACCATTTTCCTCGGATTGCAGAGGGAAATGGTCCTTCATCTTCGAAGTAGGGAATATGCCAGTTACTTGACAAGTGATGGAATTCACTGTCACTTTATAAGGTGGTATACGATGCGTTTAGAATTTATTGTAATTTAAATCGACGTTTGATTTCATGTGAAGGAATCCGTTCTTTTGAGCGAGTGTCGCACTCTTCGTTCCTTGTACCGAAGAAATCGTCAATGTTTTGATGTCCTGAGATTGACTCAATTTTTGGAGGTCCGTCATCCGATCCTTTGACCACTGATCGTTGGCAACCGTTGAATAATTGAAGTTCTCCCACATGATGCCATCGACATAAGGATACGTATGATACTTCAACGTTCCGAATCCCCAGTTTTGGATCAGTGATAGAGACGCGTGTTTTGTTTTCAGTGATTTGAGGAAGTTCGTCATTCCTACCCGTTGTTGTTCGAGAACGACAGGTTGGTCGGCATGTTCGTTATCGATGTTACCGACTGTGTCGAGAAAAACGCCATCTAGTCCTTTTTGGACGATTTGTTTTTCGACTTCCTTCATTAGAACCGCTTGATAGTGCTTCGATGTGATATCCGTTAAGTACGAATCCCATTCAGCGTAATGGATCCGCTGACCATCCCGGTGGAAGAAGTCTGATTCGACGAGTTGCCCCATCAAATCCGTGTTCCAGTTGTCTGCTTCCATCGTATTGATGTAGCCGTATACTTTTGTTCCGTTTTGTTGAATCTGTTTAATTTGTGCAGCGGAATAAAAGACGGGTTCGATGATCATGACATCGTATTGTTGCATCTTCTTGATTTTCGCTGCTGACGGTGCGTCGTAGTAAACCTTATACGACTTCGCATTGTCTAGTGGATTGGATTTCGCTGCTTTTGCGTCTAGTGACGACATGAAGAACACTCCTAATAAAAGAATGCACAAAATAGACGTCATGCGCTTGAGTGAGATAATACCCATGTTGATAGCCTCCTGATTAATTATCAGAGAGCGGCCGCGGCATTGCAGACTGGCGATCGGTATCCGAAGATCGACGACCCATGTCTTTGCGCCCTTACTTTTCAGTAAGTTTGCCCTTCTCGATATGAAATTGTAGTGTTCCAACGATACATTTCTTCCATCTTCATACCGATAAAAAACAAAAGGAGTGAATGAAAATGATATATACTCAGCACCGTCAAGGCATTAAGTGGATTGAGATGATCGTTAGTATTCTTATTATCGGCACTTTAGACTATATGTTTAATCTTTCAATCTTAAAATGGACGATTGATCCACTTATTTTTTATATTTTACTTTTTTCGCTTCGTTACGGACTCCTCGGGGCATTCGCGAGTTTCCTGTTTACGATGATCTATCACCTGAGTGCGCTCGCCTGGGCGGGAGAAGACGTCTTACTCTTCGTCTATGACCGGGGTGAGATGTCATGGATCATCCTGCATTTCCTCGTCGCGATCTGTTGCGGAACGTTCAGTACGTCGTTTCAGGAGCGCTATCTGTCTTTGCGTCTCCGTCAGGAAGAAGTTTTGGCGGAAAACGAAAAGCTACGTGAGACGCTCGAAAAGCTGCGTGTCGCTCAAGAAGCAATGCGAAATAAGGTACTAGAATCCAATCATACGTTGACGAACATCTACCGGATCGGAACAGAACTCGATCAGTCCGTCGCGGATATCGTTCGCGATAAACTCGTACAAATCTTACAAGACTCCTTTGATGCGAAGGAAATTGCAATCTATCACGTCGATGCGTCGCGGCGTACCTTACGATTACACATCCGTTTCGGGGATAAGGAACAGTTGCCGCAAACGATGTTCATTGATCCAGAACAAGGGATCTATCAACGGATGTTCCAAAAACAAGCAATCGCGATCCGGACGATTGATGAGACGGATGTACCGCTACTCCTCGCTCCGATTCGTTACGACGGACGCATTCAGGAAGTCGTCGTCATTCAATCGATCGCCTTTGAGCGCTTGACGAACTATGAGATGCACGTCATGCAATTGATTGTCGATTGGACAGGCTCACGCATCGAGAAAGCAATGCTGATGGAATGGATCGAGACGCGTCATGAATTGATCGAAGGGACGCGCATCTTCAAACGGGAGCACTTCGAAGAGAAAGTGAAATATCAAGAATACAGACGTGAGCATTACGGTCAACCGTACAGTCTCGTTCAGCTTGATATTCGCAATACACCGTTCTCACTGATCGAACTAGAGCTGATTTTACGGCAATCGATGCGTGAAATTGACTTGATCGGTTTTGATGAGGACACGGAACAACTCCAATTCCTATTACCCGGAACACCTCAAGAACATGCCAACCGATTCCTCGAACGAATCAAAGCTGTGTATGCGCAAAAGGGAGGACGTGTCCAATGATGACACTCCTGTCCGTTCTATATGTACTCCACCTTTTGCTCGTCGTGTTGGTCTATCGTTTACTCGTCTTTCGATTACCAGAGCATGAGCGGGGAATCCTGACGTTCATCTGCCTGTTCAGTGTCGTCCTGCCACTCTTTGGTGAAGTACTTGGAGGGATCGCTTACTTGATTTCGAGACGTTTTGCGTCATCGGATACGTTACTGGATTACGATGAATATGTGCAATTTGATGTCATGAATCTTGAAGGATTGCAACAACAGGCAGCCGATAACATGGAAATGGTTCCAATCAAAGAGGCGTTGAACATGGATGCGAAACGCCGGAAACAGTCGATGATCCATTTAACGACATCGTCCCTGAAGGACAGTGGAAAATATCTGCAATACGGACTCGACCATGATGACTCGGAAACCGTCCACTATGCCGCGACGGTCCGAAACTCCTTGTTTGATCGATATGAAGCCAACCTTCGTCTGCGGGAACAACAACTCAATCCCGTCGACGTGACGACGTATCATGTGTTCATTCAAGAATGTAAAACCTTCCTCGATAGTGGTCTATTAGATGAAGGCGGTATCGGTCGACTCGATGATCGCCTTCATCTAGTGCTAGAACAAATGCGTATTCTTTATCCGACGGATCTCGTCCGAATCGAAGCGGAAGCGGAAATGGCGATACGTCAAGGGGAAGAGGAAAAAGCGATTTCCTCTTACAACGAAATGATTCAGATCCATCCGACCTTACCGGACGGATACTTGGCGTTGATTCGTTATTACTTTCACCGACAGGATTGGGTTGCGCTCGGACCGGTGCTCCGCCAGTTAAGAGCAACGGTGGCGGAGGAAGACATACCAGAAGAACATCGATTTATATTGGAACGTTTGGAAGGAGGAGACCAATGAAGAAGAAACCTTATGGCTACCTCATTGGATTGTTTGCCGTGTTATTCGTGACGATGGGCATCGTACAATTGTTTCGTCTCGATTATCCGCATCGACTGATTCCTTCTGAAAAATCGAAGGTTCGTTCATTCGAGACGACGAACACGAAAACAACCGAAGCAAAAGGAGAGACATTGCGTGTCTACTTGCTTCAAAACGATAGTGATCTATCAAAAGGCGTCATTCAAAACTTTTCGTATGCATTGAAATACGCGAAAATCGATTATCAACGGATTCGTACATCTGACATCAAGACACTCGATCCAAGCGATCGCACAGTCCTTGTCGTATCGGGGGAACATACGAAGGAATGGCCGTACGAGACCATTCGAAAGTTCGTCCAGCAAGGAGGAAAGCTCTACGTCGCGGGTCGATTCATCGATCCGAAGTGGGGGGACTTGGTCGGTGTGAAACGTTTTGGTGACTTCAAGGAAAACATACAAGGGATGACGTTCAAAAAAGATCTATTTCCCGGGTATATCGATTTGCCAAAAACCTCTACATTATTCGTTCATAGTATCGCGGATGTGACATTGCAAAATGCCGACGTCAAAATCGAAGCGGAGGGAAACCCAATCTTGTGGACGCATGCATATGGAAAAGGGGAAGTCCTGTTCTGGAACACCTCTTCGCTGCTTGAAAAAAACTCACGCGGCTTACTCGTCCAGTCGCTATCGTTGCTGTTTCCGACGTTCGTTAGTCAACAAGTCGGCATCAAGCTGGCGCACTTCGATGACTTTCCAGCACCCGTACCAGATGCCTCCAATCCAGCGATTCAAAAAAACTATGATTTGACCGTCAAGGATTTCTTTGCGGAAGTCTGGTGGAAGGACATGCAACGGATCGCGAAGGAACAGGATGTCATCTATTCCGGATTCATCATCGGAAGCTACAAGAATGCGATTTATGATACGGAAAAACAATTGATCGAAAATATTCGTTTTCCGATGTTGAATTTCGGACGCGGCTTATTGAAGATGGGTGGGGAACTCGGACTACACGGATACAATCACCAACCGCTCGTCATCAACGGAGAGACGATGGATCCGAGTCTCGGTTATATCACATGGAAGAATCGGGCGCAGATGATGAAAGGAATCAAGGAAGTCAAGGCGGCACATCAGTATTTCTTCCCGAAAGAGAAAATCCGTAGTTATGTCCCACCATCAAACATCATCGGTCCAACTGGCTTATCGGTCTTGAATGAAGCGTTTCCGGATGGATTGATCATTGCGTCTCTTTATATCGGGGATGCTTCAAAAGGAAGTTACATTCAGGAGTTCGAACCAGATTCTACCTATAAGAATCTGTATAACTTTCCACGGATCACAAGCGGATATAATGAATCGCCTGAAGACATGTTCGTCTTAGCCGATGCTGTCGCGAACTTCGGACTCGTCTCGCACTTCATCCACCCGGATGACGTCCTCGATGAACGACGCTCAAAAGGACAAGGATGGCCGAAGATGGAACGTTCAATCGAAAAGATGTTCCAGACGATCCATACGGATTATCCGTACCTCGAGAGCATGACACAGTATAATGCATATCAAAAATTAAAGTTGTATCAAGAATCGAAGATCGATATCCGCTATTCCAAGACAGCAATCGAGATTTCAGGAAGTCAGATGCTTCTTCCTTCTAAGATGATCGTCCGGGTCAACGAAGGGAAATTGAAGACCGGATCCTTCGCATACGGAAAGGTGCGGAAATTAGGAGAAGCGAACGGTTTATACGAAGTAGAACTCAAGAAGAACTTCGCGCACATACCGGTACTGGGGGTGTCTCAATGAAAATCGGTCTAGTGCTAGAGGGGAGTTATCCCTATGTTAGTGGTGGCGTCGCCAGTTGGGCACATATGTTGATCCAACAAATGACCGAGCATGAGTTCGAGCTGATCACGATCACACCTATACGTATGACGGAAGCAGATTTTAGGTACACCCTTCCGGCGAACGTCGTCGGTGTGACGAATCTTCCACTCGATCAAACCCATGAGACGCGTCCGTTGAAACAGACGTTGACGCCGGAACAGGAAGAGGATATCAAACAATGGATGCGATTCCAAGCGACGAACACGTCGATTTTTCCACTCTTCGGTCAGGCGATCGGAACATCGACGCAATTTTTCTCGAGCCGGCTCTTTTTTGATCTCGTCAAGACGAGCTACCGGGAAGAACAACAGGCTGGCTCCTTCATTGATTACCTATGGATGTGGCGCAGCATGTATGCGCCTGTTCTGGAACTTCTCCAAGCCGACTTACCAACCGTCGATTTGATCCATTCCGCGTCGACGGGATATGCGGGACTCGTCGCGGCGGCGATCAAACAACGCCAACACGTCCCGTTCGTCCTAACGGAACACGGGATCTACTCCCGTGAACGAGAAGAGGAGCTCGTCCAAGCGATGTGGATTCCGCAAGAATACCGCATGCACTGGGTGCAGTTCTTCCATCACTTATCACGCGAAGCCTACGCTGGGGCGGACAATATCATCACGCTTTTTGACCGAAACGGTGAATTGCAGCGTGAACTTGGAGCACCTGCCGAAAAAATTCGCGTCATCCCGAATGGAATCGATGCGACAGGACTTGCGGCGCTAGGACATACTCCGAAGCAGGACGTGCTCCGGATCGGCGCAATCGTCCGTATCGTTCCGATCAAAGATATCAAGACGATGATCCATGCTGCGAAGGTCTTGCAGGAAATGCACGTCCCGTTCGAAATGACGATCATGGGTCCGCTCGAAGAAGATCCGGAATATGCCCGTGAATGTCAGGAACAAATCGATCTGTTTGAGTTATCGGAGAGTGTGACGCTCGTCGGAAAGGTCGATATCCGGAGTTATCTGCCGTCGTTTGATGTTTGTTTATTGACGAGTATTTCCGAAGGTCAACCGCTGGCTGTCCTAGAAGGGATGGCTGCAGGTATTCCATGGGTCGTCACCGACGTCGGCGCTTGCTCCGAGCTGATCAACGGACGGGAAGATGATCCTTACGGTCCGGCCGGATTCGTCGTGCCACCGGTCAATCCACGACGGATCGCGGAGCGGTGTGCCTGGTTCCAGTCACACCCGGAAGAAGCGGTTCGTTTCGGACAAAATGGGAAAGAACGCGCGCTTGCGTATTATCAGACGCGCCGTTTTATCTCGGAGTATCAAACATTGTATCAAGAGAGGGGGGTGACATATGGCGGGCATCGGGTTTAAGCTTCAAAAATTGTTTCAAGAAGACTATTTCTCATCACGACTAAAAGCATACGCCTTTGCCGGGCTCGTCACGTCCGGCCCTTGGTTGATCGTCATCTTGACGATCGCCGTGACTCAGTGGCTGACGACGTTCCTGTCGATTGCTTCTTTTGAAGAACGGATGACGTTCAATCTGGTCGTCTCGTACAGCTTCATTTTTTCACAAGTGTTACTTGGCATTCAGCAACTCGTCGTTACGCGGTATTTGGCGGACTGTTTCTACGAGAAACGATATGAGGACTTGTTTCCCGCATTTCTAGGCATGACGAAGATGACGATGGCGCTAGGTAGTATCGTCTTTCTTATCTTCCTCAGTTTTTCAAAACTTCCGTTCTTATTGAACGGTCTGATTTTCATTTTGTTCATGACGATCAATTTAATCTGGGTGCATTTCCTATTCTTAAGTGCCGCGAAGTTCTATCAGTCCGTCGCGTACAGCTTTTTGATCGGTGGTACGGTAGCCGTTGGATCTGTTTTACTGATTGACCGGTATCTGATGGGCTATCTAAACGGTCTCTTCACACCGAGCGTTGCGTTGACGGCAGGTTTCACATTCGGGATGATCATCACATTGTTCGGTCTCTTCACCTCGATGTTGCTGACGTTTCCGCAACGCGGAACAAAAAATCAGTTCACCTATTTGAGTTACTTTGATCGTTACCCAGCTCTCTTTTGGACGAGTTTTCTCTACAACATCGGTGTTTGGGTCGGGAACTGGGTCATCTGGTTCTCTGACGGTGGTGCCGTTCATCTCGGAACTTTCCGTTATCATCCGTTATACGATACGGCAATCTTCTTATCCTATTTGACGGTCATCCCAACGATGACGATCTTCGTCGTTTCCGTCGAGACGCGTTTCTATGAACGATACCGCATCTTTTATGGATACGCGAATGAAGGAGGAACGCTGGAGCAAGTCGAAAAGGCACGAGATGCGATGTTGCTCGTCTTACGCCAAGAGTTACAACGACTGTTTCGAAATCAAGGGTTGTTCACGTTGTTCACCTTGTTGTTCGCTTCGACGTTACTTGGTTACCTGGCATTGCCGGAAGAGACGATCAGCATTTTCCAGATGACGACGATTGGTGCTTTCTCAAACGCAATGGTTCTCGTCTTGACACTCTTATTACTGTATTTTGAAGATCAAAAAGGGGCAGCGTGGATTTCATTTATCTTCTTTTTCGCTAACGGAATCCTCGCCTTGTTGATCGCACCGTTTGGTTTTTCCGGATACGGTCTCAGTTTCGCGATCGGATCGACCTTGACGTTTGCGTTTGCGCTCATGCGACTCATCCAGTATGTCTCAGATATTGATTACCATACGTTTTGTCGGATGGTGTTACCGCCACGCTCGCTACGTTTTACCCGCTGGAGTGAACGACTGAACCGTTCGTGGTTATGAAGGGGATTCTGTAAAGAAGTGTCGTAGGATCTTCTTTTAAAAAAGAGCGACCCGTTTTCCGATCAATATTCGGAAAACGGGTCGCTCTGTATGTTTGCCTGACGAGGTGACTAATCACTTTTGGTAACCGTCCGGATTTTTAGACTGCCAGCGCCAAGCATCCTTACACATGTCATACAAGTCTTTCTCCGCCTTCCAACCGAGTAGGCGTTCCGCTTTGGAAGCATCCGCATAACACGATCCGACATCACCCGGACGTCGTGTTGTGATCTTTCGATCGATCGATACGGACGTCGCATCTTCGAACGTTGCTACGAGTTCGAGTACACTTGTCCCTTGTCCTGTTCCGAGATTGAAGGCTTCGATTCCGGAATGGTCATGGTAGAGTGCCTTGATGTGTCCTTTCGCCAAGTCGACGACATGGATGTAATCGCGGACACCCGTACCATCTTCCGTATCGTAATCATTTCCGAAGATTTGAAGAGTATCGAGTTTTCCGGCAGCGACTTGTGTCACGTAAGGCATCAGGTTGTTCGGAATACCATTTGGATCCTCACCGATCAGACCACTCATGTCTGCACCGATCGGATTGAAGTAACGGAGTAATGTGATATCCCACGTCGGATCAGCGAAAGCGATGTCTTCAAGCATTTGCTCGATCATCAGTTTCGTCGCACCATAAGGATTCGTCGCAGAGCGCGGTGCCGATTCGGTGATCGGCGTCGTCTCCGGCACACCGTAGACGGTCGCAGATGAGCTGAAGACAAGCTTCTTGACGTCGTGCCGATCCATCACTTCGAGTAGGACGAGTGAACTGATCAGGTTGTTTTGATAATAGAACAACGGGCGTGAAACGGATTCGCCGACTGCTTTTAAACCCGCAAAATGAATGACAGCATCAATCGCATGGTTTTGGAAGATCCGTTCGAGTGCCGATTCATCCCGCACGTCTGACTCATGGAATGTGACCGTCCGGTCTGCGATCCGTTCGACACGTTCAAGAGCACTCCGATGACTGTTGCTTAAATTATCGACGACGATAACCTCATGACCCTCTCGTAGCAATTCGAGACAGGTATGGCTTCCGATATAACCAGCGCCTCCCGTTACTAAGATATTCATAATATGACCTCCGTTTTATTCCATTATTTATCTAATAATAGCATGATAAGAGGGTTTTTTTCTTGATTTTGCTTTACATTCGTTTTGTTAATCGAATCAATTGAATCCGTGACTCGGACTCGATGATCTGTAGATGGTAATGGGTACTTAACCGCAGTCGCCCTGCTGTGTTCGCTCGCTGAAACGTTCCAAGGCGCGCTAACTCTTTTTGAGAAAGGTTTGGGCTCTTCCAATCGATGGCGTATGCCCGATCATCGATGAGGTGTACGGTGAAGGACTCATACATCCATGTTTCGTCTACAGCCGTTTTGACTTTTTGTGTCGGTGGTCCGAGACCTGTCCAGGTCGTAGCAGGATCGTCTAGTAGATCTGTCGCCTGTGTCTGTTTCGGGAGTACCATGTAGTCTTTTATCCATTCTAGCAGCGCCTGATCTGTCATCATGGAGCCAATCGTTTTTTTGGACAGATCGCTCGCTTTCATATAAGCCTGCGTCTTGTCAGGAAGTTGAATACGCGCGCGACCCTTGACGATGTCGAGGACAGGGAACGCATCACCAAAGTCAGCGGATTGAAGAACAGTCGAGGAATCCGAATGACGATAAATCGGACTCGATTTCGTAGAGACAAAGTGATAGATCACGTCTTTCTTCGCCCATGTCTGGTACCCCCATGTAGCAAGCGCACCAACACAGAAACAAACGAGAGCGAGAAGGACGAGTCGCCAGGACAAGACTCGCTTTTTTGGTATTGAAGTGGGTGTCGTCTGCTCAAGCGGCATCTCGTCTCCTTCGTCCAGTAAAGGAACGGATGTGAGGAAACCATAAAAGTCAGCGATGCTCTCGTTTGGATGACCGTCCAAAAATCGTTGCCACTCTTCTGGACGAACCGTATCTTGCTGAAACGGTCGCGAAGGAGCCATACCTGTCAGATGAAGGCAGGTCGCATGAAGAGAGGAGGAAGAAGATAAGGACAACTGAATGCGTTCGTGAAGGCGTTTGACATCGGTTTCCGTGTGCGAAGTATAAAATTGTAAAGCGGATAAGGCGCGATGCATAGAGCATCCTCCTTCCTTCTAACGTCAGGATATGTATGAATTTTCCGTTTCCTTTTATGATATCATTTTTTATGGGACGACGAATGAGAAAAGGGGGAAGGACGTTGATTGATATCCATAACCATCTTTTGCCGTTGATTGATGAGGGAGCGACTCATGTCGAAGAGACGATTCGCATGGCACGACGTGCTGCTGCGGAAGAGGTTCGCCGAATCATCGCGACACCTTATGCCACGCATGCGACAGCAGAAGAAGTCCAATTGATCGTAGCAGAGCTGAATGTTTTACTGGCCCAGCGACAGATTCCTGTCCTCGTCTATCCGGGACAACAGACCCGTTTGACACTCGGATTGCGTGATGCGGTCAACCAGGGGCACGTCTTGACACTAGCGGATACCGCCTATCTGTTAATCGATTGCCCTGACGATTCGTTACCGGTCTACACGGAAGAAATCATGACCGGGTTAATCGAGGACGGATACCTGCCAATCCTTGCGCAACCGGAAGATAACGCAGAACTTCTCGAACATCCTGAACGTCTGATGCAGCTGATTGAAAAAGGTGTGCGCTGTCAACTGGCGACATATAGTATTCTCGGCCATCACGGAGAAGAGAAACAGCTGTTTTGTCAACGTGCCATTCAAAAAGGGTGGGTACACTTCATCGCATCCAATGCTAAAAAAGCAACAGACGGTCTTCATCTTGCACCGGCGTATCATCAGATTGAAAAGTGGTCTGGAGCGAACGTCGTCGATCGATTAAAATGGAACGCTGAACAGATTTTGGTGTCACCGCCAATTGTCTAATACTCGACGGTAGCTTTTCCAATCGGAAAAGCTATTTTTTTTAAAACTTTTTTAATAAATCAAAATTCAGGATAATATGTGATATGATATCATTACTTGGTACTAAAAATATTCAAGCGATTAATCAATACGGACATGATTACGTTCGGATCTCCGAGTACATCGTCACGTGCGCCGCTCCATTCTTTCATTTTTAGGCATCATCATCATTAGCGTCGTGAACGCTGGAACAACTCGAGGAGGAAGTATTACATGAGTAAAGAAAAAATCGCACAGCTGCGTAAACATGTCTCACCTTTTGAAAAGGCAGACATCAAGGCCAGCATCCGACAGATGATCAATACGATCCTGCCGTTTCTCGTCATTTGGTTTTTGGCGTATCAAGCACTTCATGTTTCAGTCTGGCTTGCAGTTCCGCTTGCGATGATCGCCGCAGGATTCGTCGTGCGGATGTTCATCATCTTCCACGACTGTACACATGGTTCGTTTTTCAAAAACAAAAAAGCGAATGCGATCGTAGGAACCGTCACAGGCGTCCTGACACTGTTTCCTTACGAAAAGTGGAAGCGTGAACATGCGATTCACCATGCGTCAAGTGGTAACTTGGACAAGCGTGGTGTCGGTGATATCTGGGTGATGACGATTGAAGAATACATCGCGTCATCGAAATGGACGCGGTTGAAATATCGCCTCTACCGGAATCCACTCGTCATGTTTGGACTAGGTCCGTTGCTCTTGATTTTAGTGACGAGTCGTTTCAACCGGAAGGATGCACGGAAGAAAGAGCGTCTCAACACCTATTTAATTAACGGATCACTCGTCGTTTTATACGGTGTCTTGATTTATTGGATTGGCTGGCAAGCATTCTTGATCATCCAAGGGACAACGATGTTCACGGCAGGCGTACTCGGTATCTGGTTATTTTATGTCCAGCATACATTCGAAGATTCCTATTTTGAAGATGAGAGTGAATGGGATTACGTTAAAGCTGCGATCGAAGGCAGTTCGTATTACGAACTTCCGAAAGTATTGCAGTGGGTGACAGGAAACATCGGTTTCCATCACGTCCATCACTTGAGTCCGCGTGTACCGAATTATCATCTAGAGAAGGCACACGTCTCGACGCCACCGCTTCAAAAGGCGACGACGATCGGCTTGTTCTCTAGCTTAAAATCTTTACGTTATAAACTGTATGATGCGAAAAACAAGACATTCGTCACGTTCCAAGATATTAAACATCTCTTGCGTGAACCGAAACCGTCATCACTTTGAAACAGCAGCACTTTATCTTTTTTTAGATAAGGTGCTTTTTCCTTTGAAATAACAAAAACTTGACCGATAAAGAGTAAGGAATGGAAAAATATAGGCACGATAAAAACGGAAATGTTATTCTAGACTAAAGAATATTGAGAAAAAGTCGGCAGGAGGACTGAAATGAAAGGAAAAATATACTTTTGGCTCCTATTCATCAATGCCATTGCGACAGTCGGAATACTCGTCTATCTGTCCTTTGAACTGCATGAGATCGGGCTCGTATTGATGGGGCTTGCGATCGGATGGCTCGCTTGGAAAGTGTTACGTGTATTTTCGTCGGTGATTCGCTTGCAACAAGAGGGAATCGAAGTGAACGAACACCGCTTTCCGGAACTCTATCAGGATATCGCGATGCTATCGGCACGCTTGAATCTGAAGACCCCTCGTATCTATCTCGTTGGGAACGAGGCGTCGCCCGTTAGAGGCGTCAGTCTGTTTCGGACGAATGTATTGTTCATACCAGAGAAAGCCATGTGGGAACGAAATGAGTTCGAACGGGTGCGGGAGTTGCTTCGTTTGAAGCATAACGATGAAGAGAAACGATTTGCACTGTTGTTAGGCAGCTGGATTCCCTTTTTACAATCGGCGTACTTAAGAACCGTATCCTTATACCGGGATCGACAAGCGTTTGATCTTGTGGAAGATCAGGATAGTGTCATGCAAAGTATCTTAAAAGAAAATGGGCGTCATCGATTGATGGATGAGATCGATATCGCTGACTACCTAGCGGAAAAAAAACAGATCACGCTAGCAGAAGTCGTCAGTGAGATGGTCCATGCGCAACCGACGACAGATCGCCGGTTGGTCGAGTTAGGATGGTTGGCGCGCGAGACACCGACTGGACAACAGATCGTTCGCTTTTCACTCGTGGCGTCCAGTCTGATAGTATTCGGATTCATTGGTTGGAGCGTCCAGAACGTATCGTTTCCAACTGACTCTGCGAAAGCGGTCGTCACATCATCGAATGAATCAAAGGCAGATGGATTGCAGGAAACGAAGTTGATGGCTGCGATTCAAAAGGGAACGTTAGAAGAAGTGCGGGCAGAGCTTCCGGATGGTGATATGAAAGCAGTGGACGCGGATGGCGATACGGCATTGCACTATTTAGGATATCGGAAGTCAAGTAAAGGATTGAAGGAAATCTTTGATGCGTTAATCAAGCAAGGAAGTGATGTAGACGCGATCAATGACTTCGGAGAACGTCCATTCATCACGGCGGTATATAGCAACAACAAGGAATTGGTAGAGCTATACCTCGAAAAAGGGGAAAAAATCAATCAGTTGGATGAACAGAAATATACGCCATTGCACCATGCAGTTGAAGGGGAAGGTACTCAGACCGTAAAAGTGTTACTTGATCAAGGCGCAGACGTCTCGATCAAGAACAAGGATGGATTGACCCCTCTCATGCTGGCACAGCAATATGAATTGGACGACATCATTCGATTGTTAAAACAACATACCCCTCAAACGCTATAAGAAAAGTGCTCCTCCCGAAATCGGGAAGGAGCACTTTTTACGAACTTATTTACCTTGAAGAGCTGGATCCACGTTAAGGATACGTCCTTCAATCTTATAGTCGAGTGTTTTCTTCGAGATGGCATAGTCACGGAATGTTTCCCAGTCAGAGAGACCGAGGTCTTTCACACGTCCTGATTTATACGCATCTTCAAACGGTGTCAAGAAGTCGCTTCCTTTAGCTGTGAAAGCATTTGTGGCAATCGTGTACGTTTTTGCTGGGTCAATGGCTTCTTCTACACCGCCATCTTTCGTAAGCGTCATTTTCGTGACACGTTGACCTTTCGCTTTTGAACCATCGTACTCAAGTTTCATGCCGGATACTTGTAAGAATCCACCATTTTCAAGTGGTGCAAGTCCAACACTGATTTCAAAGAGATCTTTAAGTTGTGAACCGTTCATTGATACGAGTGCAAGGGTGTTACCGAATGGTAAAGTAGTTAAAATTTCACCAGTCGTTAATGGACCTGCATCGATAGCAGCACGAATACCGCCACTGTTTTGAACAGCAATAACAGTTTCTGGATTAATCGATTTTGCTTTTGCAAGCATACCGTCAGTAATCAAGTTACCGAGGGCAGTTTCACTGTTTCGCACGCTTACAGTATTTGTACTGCTTGTACGTGGGTTTGGAAGTGCAGATACGACATCAACACCGACCTCTTGATTCTTGATTGCAGTAATTTTATCTGCGTACGGTTTTAAAATCGCTGCTGCTCCAGAATCTGCGGCATACGGTTTTACGTCAATCGTCGAACCATTGAACGATTTAATTTTTCCTTTGTAATCAAATGTTACGTTGACATCACCAAGAAATTCACTGTACTGATAAGCTTGAGCGATGACTGTTGGTTCTTTTTTCTTTGTTTCCTCACTTGCAGGAATCAATACAGGTTTAGTGAGATTCGTATGTGTGTGACCACCAATGATGACATCGATGCCGTCAACATTTTGAGCGAGCAATGGGTCATTATCGATTTCTGGATTATCATCATAGCCAATATGTGTCAATGCAACGATTTTATTGATACCACGTGCCTTGAATTTATCAACCGTCGCTTGAGCGCTCTTGATGTAGTTTGAGAACGCAATCGTTCCAGGACTCGAAATTCCAACCGTCTCTTCTGTCGTCAAGCCGAAGAATCCGACTTCTTCACCGTTAATTTTTTTGATAACACCTTGATAAATGTGTCCATCTTCAGGACCAGACGTGATTGTTTTCTTTTGCATGCCATTGAAGAGTGGATTTTTACTGAAATCCACGTTAGCTGTGATGAACGGGAAGTCCGCACCGGCAACGAAGGCTTGTAAAGCAGCACCTTGATCTTGGTCACCGAGATCAAACTCATGGTTACCGAACGTCATCATGTCATACTTCATGTAGTTCATGAGTTCGAGATCAGCTTGTCCTTTGAACTCGTTGAAGTAGAGTGATCCTGAGAAGACATCACCAGCATCAAGAAGAAGAGACGGTGTACCTTCCGCGCGGTAAGCAGCACGGCGCTCTTTAATGACGGTCGCACGTTTTGGAGCGTTATCGAGTGAAGCATGTGTATCGTTCGTATGGAGCAAGGCAAGGCTGAAATCATCCGTATTGATGTCACGGACGATGATTTTTGCTTTTGTCGTGACCGTTTTCCCCTTATGCGTCAAGCTACCTGTCGCATAGAAGGTACCCGATTCACTCGTATCAACTTTGCTCCATTTGATTTCTTTGTCGTAGACTTTGCCGTTAGCGTAAAGAACAGCTAGTTTTTTAGGAAGGACTGGTTTTTGATCGACTGAAATCACTTGTTCCTTGACGGACTCGATGATTTTAATCACATAGTTCTCGACGTGAATCTTTACTTCGATTGGGAGCTTTTTCTTACCGTATGTGCCATGAACCGTTTGATAACGATTGAAGATGTGCTTATTGTATGCACCCCATGAGATTTTTTCTCCCTTGTATGTAGCCGGAAGTTTAACAGGCTCACCCTTCGTGAAAGTGAGAGACTTCAATTTGACCGTCTTGACTTTGACATGTGTTGCAGCAGATACGGTCGTTTGTGCAGCCGGCACGATTGCCGATGTCGTCAATGCGACAGCTACTGCTGCCGCGTAAAGCGGTTTTGATTTGTACATAAATAAAAATCCTCCCTCGAGATGATATGAGGTCAACCAGCGATCGGTAACCTCTTCTTCTACTATAAATGCTTAACGGACGATCGTGTCATGAACCTTTTGTAAAATGCGTAAATTCTTAGGTCCGACGACAATACAACTCCTGCAAGTCGTTTGTTTTTCTTCTCCTAAAAGAAGACTAGTTAAATGATTGCGCTTACATTATATCTTGTTCATCCTCCAAAAGAAACGTAAATTATAACGGATCATAGGAAATTGTCCTCATTTTGAGAGAATCGCATAGTAAACATTTTCAAAAAAATGTATAATTTATTATATGAAAGACATGTGATGAGGAGGCGGGGGTACGAATGGATGAAAAGATACGTAGGAGTCTACTCGTAGGCATACTTTGTATAATGGGAATTTTGATTATATGGGGGCTCGCCTCTCCACCGACAACGATTGAATTTCCTAACTTTACACATACCTAATCCTGTGAATGAATCGACAAGGAGTCCTTGTCGATTTTTTTGTTTCAATGGGAAAGCTACAGTTTGGTGTCGGTTCATGCTATACATTGACACGCTTTTTACGGATGGCTAGAATTGATTAAGTGTACTTCATATATACACGACCGAAGGAAGAGTAAGGAGGGGATGGGTGACTAGACATGACTCATCATGTCGACCGGTGGAATGTTCGTTTGAGGAATCGCGGACAGGATCCGTTTTTTTATTTGAATTTGATACAGAATTCATTGAATTACAAATACATGCTCCATGAAATCGGAAGGAACTTACACTTATGTTGAAAGAAATGAAAAGTATCATCCGGGAACAGGTTGAAAATTTTCCTTTAATTCGCCGGCTCGCGCGATATGAAATTAAATCCGCGCATGCAGAACAACGTCTTGGTCTTTTATGGGAGCTCCTCAATCCAGGACTCCAGATTTTCATCTACTGGTTCGTCTTCGGTGTCGGTCTTCGCGGAAATAAGGATGTTGACGGAAATATTCCGTTCATCGTCTGGCTGCTCTGTGGGATCGTCGTCTGGTTCTTCATTAATGATGCGTTGCTACGTGGATCTAATTCGATTAACAGTCGACTTGCGATGGTAACGAAGATGCGTTTTCCGATGAGTGCGATTCCGTCGTACGTCATCTTGTCACGCATGTATCAACATTTTGCGATGCTATTGATCGTATTCGTCGTCATCGTTGCAAACGGGATCCCACTGACGTGGAAATTGCTACAGTTGCCTTATTACATGGTAGCGACATACATTTTCGTCTACGCGTTCTCGCTCTGTTTTTCAACGCTCATCACACTCGTTAAGGATATTCAGCTCTTCTTACAATCCATGATGCGGATGCTTTTTTATATGACACCGATTCTTTGGAATATCGAGCGATTCCCGGACGCCCTGCATGGTGTCCTTCGCCTGAATCCGGTCTACTATCTCGTCGAGGGATACCGTGCAAGCTTGCTCGGAGGACATTGGGTCTGGCAGGAATGGCCGACCGGACTGTATTTCTGGAGTGTGACGCTCCTCTTGTTCACAGCGGGAACATTCCTGCATATCAAGTTCCGTAAATCATTCACTGAGCTCGTCTAAGGGAAGGAAATCGCCATGTCTATGATTAAACTCGACCATGTCACGAAACGTTTTGACATGGTCACGACTACGAAAGAAAAATTCAAACTCTTGTTCAAGAGTCAAAGTAAAAGTGTCAAAACATTTACGGCGCTGCGGGATATCTCGCTTGAAATCGGATCTGGTGAAGTTGTCGGGCTCGTCGGAATCAATGGATCCGGTAAGTCGACATTATCGAACTTGATTTCAGGCATCATCTATGCGAATGAAGGAGACGTCGCAATTAACGGAGAGGTCGCGATCATCGCGGTTTCTCAAGGATTGAAGAACGTTCTGACAGGACGAGAGAACATTCGTCTAAAATGTCTCATGTTAGGAATGGATGATGCAGAAATCGAGCGCCGGATGCCTGGAATCATTGATTTTGCAGATATCGGTGATTTCATCGATCAACCAATCAAAAAATATTCGAGCGGGATGAAATCTCGACTTGGATTCGCGATCGCGGTCAACGTCGATGCGGATATCCTCATCGTCGATGAAGCGTTATCAGTCGGTGACCAAACCTTCTACAACCGTTGTATCGATAAGATGAACGAGTTCAAGGACGAAGGAAAGACGATTATCTTCGTCAGTCACTCGCTCTCGCAGATCAAAAGTTTCTGTGAGCGTGTCGTCTGGCTCGAATACGGTCAAGTCCGTTTGGATGGTAAGACGAAGGACGTTTTACCAGAATATAAAAAGTTTCTTGCGGAATATAAAAAATGGTCCAAAGAAGAGCAACATCAATTCCGTCGTGATCGTTTAAAGGCACAGGCCGCGAATGCACGATCCGGAAAACAAAACACGGATGCTGATGAAAACATCAAACATCCGGCATTGATCTTATCTGCGTTAGGAATTCTTGTCCTCGCAGCAGGGAGTTTAATGGTCGTGGATGAAACGCCCTCCTTGACGAATCTAAGCGATGCCATCTTGAATTTCTTTTGATTTCTCGCCAGGTGCCGATTGGTATCTGGCTTTTTGTATCATGTAAGTAGGAATTCGTAAGGGAAATGAAGAATGCTAAAGATGAGCGGAAAAAGAAGGAATAATTGAAACTCCAAAAAACTGTGATAAAAACGGAGTCAAGGACTCCGTTTTTATCAGGTTTGTGAACGATCCATATACGTTTTGACTTGTGGTGCTTCATACGTCGCAAAACGTTCCAACAGACGATCGGGATCAGATTCGACGATGAGCATCGCACGATGTTCGGGAATCAAGAACCCTTGATGTTCCATCGTATCAAATAATGTAATCAAGGCGTCATAATACCCGTCGATATTGAGTACACCACACGGTTTGTCGTGCAGACCGAGCTGTGCCCACGTAAAGACTTCAAAAAACTCTTCCATCGTTCCAGGACCGCCAGGAAGGATGATGAATCCATCCGCAAGCTCTGACATCTTCGCTTTTCGTTCGTGCATCGATTGAACGAGATGTAGCTCAGTCAGACCAGGATGAGCGAGTTCTTTTTCTTGCAGAAAATGAGGTAAGACACCGATTGCCTGACCTTTAGCAGCTAGCGCGGCATCTGCGACAGCCCCCATCGTTCCAACACGAGATCCACCGTACACGAGTCCGATGCCGTGGGTAGCGAGTGCTTGACCGAGTCGGCTGGCCGCCTCTCGAAAGATGGGGGTGGCACCATCTTTGGAACCACAAAATACAGCAAGTCTATTCATGAACAAAACCTCCTTCGTTGCTTCCACCATAGCATATTCAATGACAAGGCGGCAGAGTAGACCAGAAAGGAGAGAGACATGCGACCACGTACGATCGTTTGGCTCGTCCTAATGATTGCAGCAATCAATTTAGGACTTGGGATTTGGATGCCGGATACGTCGACCCGTACGACGATTAGTTCGATATTACTAGGTGTGATTCTAATACTCGGAGTATTTTATGTCATTGCGTTGAGACAATCTTCTAAATAAAAATGCTAGTTCGACTCTCATGGGTTGAACTAGCATTTTTATTTAGAATTCAAGATATCAATCGATGGAATATTCAAATGAATCTATTTTCATACATGAATTCAATAATTTGATGGATAGTTTGTAAAAAAAGAACAGTATTCAAGACTTATGATGCAAGTCAAAAGTATTAGTTGGCGTGAATAATGTGTAAAATAACATAAATATTCGTATTCGAATATTTAGAGGGGGTCTAAGGATATATGATGTTGTTACAAAGCCAAACGAAAAAAATAGGAGGTAACTTATATGAACTTGAAAAAGAAATTAGGTTTAGCAATCGCCGCATTATCATTGACGACGACTGTTGGTGTAAGCGCTATGAATCAGTTAGGGCATAAAGACGTAGCGATTGAACGCTTACCACTCGAATATTCTGTTAAGCGTGACGTAGCGATCGAGCGCTTACCACTTGAGTACTCTATCAAACGTGACGTAGCAATCGAGCGCTTACCACTTGAGTACGCTGTCAAACGTGACGTAGCAATTGAGCGTTTACCACTTGAGTACTCTATCAAACGTGACGTAGCGATCGAGCGCTTACCACTTGAGTACGCTGTCAAGCGTGACGTAGCGATTGAGCGTCTTCCACTAGAGTATTCTACAAAACGAGCTTAATTATTCACTCGAATCGATAGTATTTTTCAAATAGTTATTTCGTACTGATAAAATAATTTTTTTATAATGGTTCATGTTGAGTAAGTCACATAAGAAATATGCTTTATCATATGCATCGAGAATACCTTCTTTTGAGGCACCAAGTCTCTCTAAACAATCTCCTTTTTGAGAATACAATTGACCTAAAAGAGACATATCTTTAAATTTGAGACTTTCGTCGATCGCTTCATCAATTAATTGTAAAGCTTGGTCATGTTTTGAAAACTCTAATAAAATTTTCGAGAAATTATACATGATTCTAATTTTCTCAGTGGCTAAATCATCGCTATCGAAATTTAACTTTAAGATTTCCTCATACACGTTAATGCTGTGCTGGTAGCTCTTGTTTTCAGAATACAGGTTTGCGATAGCTGACTTAATACGAATTAGCATATTAGGTGAATAATGAGAAGTTAGATAATCTGCAGATAGATTTTGGAGCTCGACGATACACGTTCGATAATCGATTTTTTGAAGCCGATATGAGCAAAGGTAATAATAGTATTTGTACAGTAAGACATATTCAAAAGATGAATCATGTTTTTCTAAAATTGTTTGACTTTCTTTGTAAATAGATTCAAAATCTAAATTTCTAAAACGATATAGTAAATCTTCATCGATTGTTTTAAGCGAATCTTGTTGGCGATTAGGATCTAAAAATGCGGAGATTGAAACGTGTAATCGCTTTGATAAAGCATACAATAACTCAATCGTCGGTGAATGCGTACCACTCTCGATTTTACTGATCTCTGCTTGACTGCAAATTCCGCTAGCTAAGTCCTTTTGCGTCAAATTATGTTTTTTGCGCAGACGGCGTAACGCTAAACCGATTTGCGGCGACGTGAACTGCTCCATCAGATCCTCGTCCTTTCATGAAGAATGAACTGTTACTCAGTACTCCTATTATAGGAGTGAACGAATAGGGATACCATAGATTTACTTGATTTTCTATCAATGTTTCATCACCCGTCGTATTTGATTCAGAAAGGGGTACATCCATGACACTCATCTTAAAAGAAACGCGACGTAACATGACTTCTTGCGCTTGGTGTCTCAATGCTGCTACTGTCTCTGTCGCCCCCTTGGCTCATCGGGAAATGGATCGAACTATCGCTAAAGCTAAAAAACCAAGAAACAAGACAGCTTAAATCATTCTAAGGACTTCATTCGTAGTTGGAATGAGGTTCTTTTTATATGATTGAAGTAGGAGAGGAGTGAACATATGATTGGAATCACAATCGTATCGGAACAAGATGGTTGGTTACAGCGGTTACGACCATCTTCAGCGATGAGACACTTTTGTGAAGCGCATCGTTTTTCTCTGGATGCCTTTGATTACGATAGTCATACTTTCCAAGATGTACTGGACTATATGAATTTTCAAGAATACGAACATTTTCTCTTCATCCTTCAAGGGGAAGGGGAGCGGACGTTGCGACTTGTGGCTTATTTACAACAACAGATGCTACACGTTCAGTTTCATCTCATTCGCCCGGAGGGGGAAATCGTATTTGGACAGCCTGACTTTTTCAATGGACTGGAACTCCCTCGCGTATCAGACGACGAAAAACCCGTCATACCGATCGTTCAGAACGAAGTGTTGTCGCTGATGACAGGTGTTCATCCCCATTCTTCGCCTGTTCAACGACAACCGTTACGGCATGTGTATATCGAAGACAGCTCATTACTAAAACAAATTCCGGCAGCATTGTTTAACTCGATGACCGTAAACAGTATCGTTTATTTGGATCATCCGATGCGTCATGATTTGCCAATCATTGAGTTGATGAGTCGCACACCAGTCCTGATTACTTTTGCGGATCAGTTCTCTCCGACGATCGACATGCGACTCGACATCCTATCTCGCGAAGAGATCATCCGACGATTCGAGCGATGGAAAACGACCGGCTGGATTCAAAATGAACGATTCGCCGGTATATTGGACTATGCGACACAATCTGGGGCGGACAGTTCGCATCGACTATTTTTCTTTAAAGACGGCATCTATGCGGATCGTCAGAAAGCGGAGCGATTCAGCTCAGACCTCACATCGCCTGTAACAAGAAATGCTGGGCAGTCAGGAAGAAGGGATGCGTTCGCTACACAAAGGGAATTGAACTTGTTTCCTCTGTTATATCAACTGGCCGGATCATTTTCTGGAGAAAGTCGATTCATCACCCCGTATTCCGATTTAGAACTACCGCGAACGCTTGGACGCATTGGTCCGTTGACACTGATCGGTATTCAGAATGAAGAAGGATATTTTGCTTTTGAGATGACATCGATGCGCTTATTCGAGACGAATGAAGCCTTTCTTTGGATTCTTGAAGCCGATCAGAAGGAGCGATTTGACCTACTGCCGGAACGTCTCGGGGCTGATTATGAAGAAGCGATTCAGCACTATAAGGAGCTGGTCTACCATGAGTAATGTGTTATTTGGTCCATTTTTAAGAAAAGGTAGCTATTCTCGCGTTGAAGTATTGGATCATATGTATGCGGATGAACGTTTTGGTCATCTCTATCAAGAAGCAAAACAAATCACGGAAATCGATGAATTGACATTTTATCGGCGTTATCTACAAAAGGAAGAGACAATCCTCTTTTACGGTACGTTTGATCCAAGGCTCTTTAATCTCTTATCTGACGAGGGGTACGATTTATACTTGATTGAGTCGGAAATGATTCGCACCCAACAAATTGATTCCAACTACCGTCATAAAGTGTATGGTTGGAGTCATGATGTGACGGATGTCGTAGGTCCAGAATTTTTTGATCGTATCGTCCTTCCGGGAACGACCATCATGCATTACAACCGCGGAGAACTTCTGTTGTTCTTCCGTAATATCCGACAGCTCCTTAGTACGAATGGACGACTACTCGTATCGTTGTATCATCTTCCTTATCTCCGGCAGATGGAACAATCGATCTCGACACGACGGATGAATGAAACGTTATTGTTTTTTGGTCATTATGTGGACGGTGAACGATTGTTATTCAATGCCTATTTGAAATCAGGGAACGAAGAAAAAGTCAGCTATGCAATTGATTATTTATATAAGCCTGAAACCTTATTTGAATTTGCAAAATTATCACGTTATGAAGGGCATTTCCTTTATGAAGGAAATACGATCGTCATTCTTGAATTCAGAAAATAGGAACGGTTCGGTAGTAGATGTACGACCTAATTTTAAAATATAAGTATTAAATTAGTTTTAATAGGTCTAAAGACAGGGTATTGTGATACAGAAGTTTTGTATTATGATTCAAAGTACATCATGAGAAAGAGGAGTCGGATCATCATGGGAAATCAGGGCGAAACTATCTTTCAAGAAAGCTGTCTATCGTTCATTGAGACTTTGTTTCCAGACGAATCCTTTCATTTCCTAGAAGAATCGAAAGCGACGGATGCTTTCGGACATCACGGTGTCCAATTGTTTTTTTCTTCAGAACACCGAACGTTAAAATTCAGCATTCTCCAACAGTCACATCAACGATATGATCGAGTATTCGTTTCTGAAAAAACCGTGCAAAATACATTTTTTCGGAGGCTGCTGGAGGCGACATACGAAGAAAATCAATTGTACATCGATCATGTCGTTAAAACAGACTAATGCATAGAGAAAGGCATGGGAAGCGTCCACTCCCCATGCCCTTTTTGTGTTTACGCCTCTATGGATCCGGAACCACGCTTTAACGCATGATCAATCGAGGTCGCCATCTCTTCCCGTACGCTCGTCGAGATGAGAATACCATCGAAATAAATGTCTTTCGATAAACTCAGGTGAACGAGTAGATCTTCTAAAATGAATTTTAGGTCAAGCGGCTTCGTCGGTTCTATCGCTTGTTGCATGAACTCATTCAAAGATGGATGCTGTACATGCTTTGGATCAATCAAATCGATGATTGTCGTATTTAAAGCAAGGGCCAAACGTTCGAGGGACTGCGGTGTCGGCATACGCTGACCACGTTCGTACGCCGAAATCGTCGTTGCAGTTTCACCACATTTTTCAGCTAAGTGCTTTTGCGTATACTTGTGCTGTTTTCGTAGTTGCATGATTTTTTTACCAAGTGCGCGGTTCATAGCGCTTCACTCCTATTCTTCAGGTCATCGTGTATAGTACTAATTAACCATTTAAGATATAGAAGAAACCTTTGAAATGTAAAAAAACGTTTTTATCAGGAAACAAAATATCATAAACTCCAAAAAAGTGGTTTTTTATGCTGGTAATCAATAGGTTAGAATATCTTACGGTTGTAAAAAATGAACCAAAACAAAGGAGTGTCTTCATGAAAAAAATCACATGGTCCGGTTATGTCGTCCTTGCCGTCCTATTGATCCTCTTCATCTCGAGTTCAATGCCGTATCAAGCGCAATCCATCAAACCAGGGTTATCACGATTCATTCCGTTAGGATTCGTCGATCATCTGCGTTTCATCTCCTTTTCCTATCATGGAGAAGTCAGTGTCGCCGCACTCGGACGCAGTGGATTCATTGAGTTTTTCATCCGAAAAGCAGCCCATGTCTCGACATTTCTCGTATTAGGGATCGGATTGATCGATTTGACACGTCGTCGCCTGACACCAGGACTTGCCGTCTTGTTCGCCTATTCGTTAGCGATCATGGTCGCTGTTTTTGATGAATTCCATCAAATCTTGACGGGGGACCGGACAGGACTCATCCAAGATGTCTTACTCGATGGAACGGGTGCCTTGATTGGAATCGGCTGTTATTTACTCATCTATGGGAAAAAAGCCCGACGCCAAGCAGGAAGTCTTTCCTTCCGGCACGAAAAGAACAGGCATCACTTTTAACGAAGGAGACTGCCCTATGAAGACTTCTCACTTGTTGATGACGAGCGTTGGTCGCCGGACGAAGCTGGTCGAGTATTTCGTCCGTGAGATGCCGGACGGTCATGTCAGTACCGCGGATTGTAGTCCACTCGCACCGGGCCTCTATATGACAGAACGTCATCATCTTGTCCCCCGCATCGATGCACCGGATTATATCGATCACTTATTAGAATTGTGTCAGCGCGAACAGGTGACGGCGCTATTGTCATTGATTGATCCTGAACTGGAATTGCTAGCAGCAGCGACGGAACGATTTGAAGCAATTGGTGTCACGGTCCTCGTCTCATCGATGGATGCCTGTCGTCTCTGTTTCGACAAGTACGCGATGTATACGTTTTGTGTTGCGGAAGGGATTGCGCATGCGCGGACATACGTGACGCTCGATGCGTTTAAAAACGCACTTGCGCAAGGAGAAGTCGAGTTTCCAGTCTTCGTCAAACCACGCAATGGGAGTGCTAGTCTCCATGTCCAAGCTGTCGCCTCCTTTGAGGTCGTCGAAGGACTGTTTGCCGTTCATCCGGATTTATTGATTCAGGAATACTTAAAAGGGCAAGAACTTGGTGTTGATGTCTATGTCGACTGGTTGACGCATGAAGTGACGGATATCTTCATCAAGGAGAAACTTGTTATGCGTGCTGGAGAAACTGATAAGAGTCGCTCCGTCAAACGCGACGATGTCTTTGAATTGATTGAGCATGTCTTAGCAGGAACTGGTCTCGTCGGACCGCTTGATTTCGATCTGTTCGATGTCGACGGAACGCTCTACCTATCGGAAATCAATCCGCGATTCGGTGGAGGGTATCCTCATGCCTATGAATGCGGCGTCAATTTTCCGAAAGCGATCCAAAACAATCTCCATGGAAAACGCAATCCCCGACGTATCGGGGCATATGCGGAAGATATCTATTTGTTGAAGCACGACACGGTGACGCTGTTGCCTGCGTCTCTGCTTGAGCAAATCAAAAAACCATAAGCGTACGAAAAAGGAGTGATCCGGTAGCATACCGGGTCACTCCTTTTAGGTAGAGGAGTAAGTCAGGAAAGAGAGACGCGTGCACGCTTGAGGCATTGCACGGCGGAGGTCCAGCTACCGAAGAGCGCGTTGATCGTCGAGGTACTCGGAACCGAGCGACCTTCTGCCCATTTCCGATAATGAATGATGCTGAGAGAAGGTAATTCTTCTTGTGCCTGACGCAGTGCTTCAAGGACATCTTCTTCGACCCATTTCCGGCGAGGTGGTGCGATGTCGAGGCAAGCGAGGGCATCTGCCCATGAACCGTATTTACGGGCAATCGTCGCGACTGTCGGATGTCCATTTTCCTGTGCCCAAATGGCATATGTCTGTGTCGTTAAACGGGGGAGGACATCAGAAGCTTCGAGTAAAGCGGTGATGATCCGTTCTTCCGTCATCGAGATGGAGCGTGTCATCTCGATTTGTGCTTCTTCGAGCGCACGTGACCAAGAACCGAAACGTAAATTGATCAACGTCAAGGAGGGTCCGTGTTTTGCTTTTGCCCATTCCCGGTAGCTGTTACTATGGAAAGGGTGCAATCGTGTCGATGCTTCCTTGATGAAAGCAAGGATCTCTTCATCTGAAAAGTAAGGACGGATTGATGAGAGACCAGCCGCTTGGAGTGCTTCACGCCAAGAACCGAATACATTTATGATCGTCGTGATTGACGGAATTTCTTTTCCGACTGACCAGCGCGCATACGTCTTTGCGTCGAGAGCGGGATATTCGATACTAGCTTCGATCAGGCTATCGATGACTTGTTGTTCTGTCCATTTCTTCATGATGTCATACCCCTTTCGTGTAGGTGCTCTAGGTGTGGGTACTGTCGTGAGGTGGAAGTCGACGAAGCGACGTATAAGCGAGAAGGCTGAGCCAAATGAAATAAAATCCACTCGGTCTGACGAGAATACTTTCCGTAAATTGAAGCAGTCCAAGCCAGCTAGCGAGCAGCAGTGCAAGAAACGCAAGATCCGTCGTCTGAATGCGAACTAGTCGGTAGAACAGATACAGAAAGACTGCACCGTACAGAAAACAACCAATGAGTCCGAATTCATAAAGATAGGTGATTGGTGTGCTGTGGAACGTATAAAGAACTTGTTCGTTCAGTTGCTCCTGCAGTCCGCGTGGGGCACTTCCGATTCCGTGACCAAACCAAAGTGAATCAGCGGAAGCGCGCCATCCTGCTTGCCAGAGCGTAAATCGTCCGTTGAGACTGAGCAAACGGGGAAGCAGTCCTTGAAACGCAAAGACAGCTAGGAGAATAAAGCTTCCCGTTACGTAACACGCCGTCACCTGCAACCGTCGTCTCGTTCCTGGAACCATTCGAATGCTCGTCAGCAGAGCAAGGAGGAGAAAAGAATAGATTCCTGTCTGCGAACCGCTTCTGAGTAACGCGATGATGATGAGAAGTAGGGGAATAGCGTGCAGAAAGCTGTGCCGACGCGGAAACTGTTTGAGCAGATAGAACCAAGCAAACAGTCCGCCTGGAACGAGCCACGCTGCAAACGTATTCGGATTGTTCATCAGACCAGCGAGGCGAAGGAATGAGCCTTGTTCCCCGACGTACAGTTGAGGAAATGACAAAGGACCGATCCGAAGCCATTGCAGGTTTTCGACCGGGACATACTCTGAACCAAATGAGACGATGAGGGCATAGGAAGCGAGAAAGACGGCTTGTCCATAAAGAAAGTGATATAAAAGACGTTGCCATTGCTCGATCGATGTACGCGAGAGTGAAGAGACGATGCCAACGAACAGCCAAGTCGAAATGAGGTAAAGCGAAGCAAGAATACGATCCGTATTCGCGTTAAAAAAGAAAAAAACGATATGAAATGTCAGATAAATCAGAAAAATAAGCGCAATTTGATGTCCAGTCGCTCGACTGGCGCGATAGAGCGGTCGTAAGATGAACCAACAAACGCTGAACAAAACGATGTAGACGGGAAGCAACCAAAGAGACCACTGTTTCGGCAACACTTCATCCGTGAAGGATAAGGGACGAATCCAAGCATCGAGCATAATCCAAACGACTAGGATGGATAAGACAAACGATGTGGGTATATTGGCTGATTTTAACATGATTTCTAAAGACTATCCACCCTTCATATAGGACTTATTACCGATTTAAGCACTTTTTAATCATCAAATTGGTATTTACCCTTATCTTTCAAAAAATCATGCGTATAAATGAAACAACATTAAGAAAAACGTGATCATTTTTTCGTGAATCGCGTTTTTTTCGTGACACGAATTCCTACCGTGAACTTGCGTCACGCAAGCGAGATAGCTATCGAAAAAAATATAATCATTTCCACCAAGCTCTAATTGTTTTGGGAGTCGATTGGAAATAAGGTGTAGACATAACCAATGTCCATCCATTCGGTCAAGCCAGAAAGAGGTGAACAACAGTGAGCTCGATGCATCAAAGAAAAACCTTCGGAGATCACCTGACGACGCTTCGACGCGGTTGGTGGCTACTGGCACTCTTCATGATTCTCTTCGCAGGTGCCGGATATGCACTCAGCACGTATGTCATTCCGAAGACATATGAAGCGACAGCCTACATCCTCGTCGTTCCTCAAGCGAACGCAGAGGCAACATCGACGCCGACTCTCGTCAGTACCTATCAAGATATCCTACGAAGCCCAGAGGTCGTCGATCAGGTCGCTCAAAAGATGAATGTCACCGACAAACGATTATTTGATTTGACGGATCGTTTGACGGTCTCGAGCAATCTCGATTCGCAAGTCATCGCCTTATCCGTTAAGGATCGTTCAGCGAAGCAAGCAGCAATCCAAGCAAATACGATGACGGAAGTCTTTCAAGACTATCTCCCACAACTGATCAATACAAGTAAAACGGAAGTCTTCTCCAACGCACGGATTCCGACAAAACCTGTATCACCGAATATTCTAATGAATACAGGAATCGGCGGTGTCCTGGGTTTGATGCTTGGTCTACTGATCGTCTACTCCCGTTCTTTAAGTAAAAAAGAAGTAGCCCGTGAAGCTACTGACAGTTATCCGAAAGCTATCCCCCGCACGCATTCATGAGAGAGGAGCTATCGTCATGCAGCAGTCCCCGTTCACCCCGTATCGTCGGCAGCTGAAAATCGGACTCCTTCGCCTGATCGATGCCGGAATCATCGCACTCGCGACAGTCGTTACGTTCTACTTCTTCAATCCGCTCCATCTCACTGTCAACTTCGAGTTGCAGGATGCACTCGAAATCGCACTCATTCAGTGGATCGCTCTTACCTTTGTTGCCTATTGGATGCGTTTCTATCAAATCATTTGGCGCTATGCGAGTCTTCGTGATCTCGCTGTTCTCCTCGTCGTCGTCCTCGCCAGCAGCTTCGTTCTTCTTGGTCTTGAATACGCGCTGTTCGACTTTGCGGTCGAACGGGCGATCTTCTTACAGACCGGACTCGTCTTGAACGGTATCTTATTCGTCCGGCTGTTGATTCGTGGACGTAGCTTAAGACTCGTCCCTGACAATAAGACGCTTGGAAAGCGAACGCTGATCATCGGTGCTGGGGCCTCTGGTCAGATGATCACAAAAGAATTGAAACAAAAGAAATCGCACATCTTAAACGTCGTCGGACTACTTGATGATTCACTCGAACTACGCGGGATGCGGGTTCACGGTGTTCCCGTCATCGGAGCAATCGAACAACTCGAATGTATCATCGAAGAACAAAAGATTGAAGCAGTCGTCCTCGCAATTCCATCGTTACCTTATCCGCAGCGAGTTGAATTGCTGAACCGGATCAAACAGACACAAGTCGAGGCGCATACGTTACCGATGCTTGTCGAACTGGCATCCGGAAAAGTCTCGATTAAACAGATCCGTGAAGTTTCGATCGCTGACTTACTTGGTCGGGAACCCGTCGAACTCGATATTACGGAAATTGAACGAAGCGTGCATGGCGCGACAGTCCTCGTCACCGGTGCTGGTGGTTCGATTGGTTCCGAGATTTGTCGGCAACTGATTCGTTTCCGTCCCGAACGGCTCGTTCTTCTCGGACACGGCGAAAACAGCATCTACCTGATCCGTCGGGAGCTCGAGTGTCTCAGCCGAGACATTCAGTTCGAATCCGTCATCGCCGATGTGCAGGACAGTGACCGAATGCTTGAAGTCATGCGACGGTTCGAACCAGACCTCGTCTATCACGCGGCAGCTCATAAGCACGTACCACTGATGGAAGATAACCCGAGCGAAGCCGTCAAGAACAACATCTACGGGACGCGCAACGTCGCTCGAGCTGCAGAAGCAGCTGGGGTCAAACGATTCGTGATGATCTCGACCGATAAGGCCGTCAATCCGACGAGTGTGATGGGTGCAACGAAACGAATCGCCGAGATGGTCATTCAGCAGATGGCTAGAAACAGCGAAACGACGTTCGCCGTCGTCCGGTTCGGAAACGTCCTTGGGAGCCGTGGTTCCGTCATTCCACTTTTTAAGGAACAAATCGCAAAAGGTGGGCCGATTACGATCACAGATCCCCGGATGACACGTTACTTCATGACGATCCCGGAGGCGAGTCGTCTCGTTATCCAAGCGAGTGTTCTCGCGAAAGGTGGCGAAGTGTTCGTCCTCGATATGGGTGAACCGGTCCACATCACGACACTGGCGAAGAATTTGATTCACTTGAGTGGATTCACGGAAGAACAGATTCCGATCGTCTACAGCGGAATTCGAAAAGGAGAGAAACTATACGAGGAACTGCTGGCTCGCGATGAGGTGCATGACGAACTCGTCTTCGACAAGATTCTCGTCGGAAAGACCCGACCTTTTGGAACCGTCGACCCATACTTGCGGGAGATTGCCCAAGCACTCGGTCAGGACGAAGCGCTCCGTCAGTATTTGTTAGACATCACGAACGAAACCGAATCGGATCCGGTCGCACCGACGATGCGGATTGCTCGCAAATAGAGAGGAGGGGAAACGATGAAAACAGCCCGGCTGTCCCGCTTCAATCTCATCTTCATTGCCGATACGGCGTATTCCTTACACCAATGGATGATTTTAACGCTCCTGATCAAATGGAGTACGCCACTCAATATCGGTTACTTCAATTACGCCCTTGCCATCACCGCGCCGATCGTCATGTTCTGTTGGCTGAATGCTAGTACAATCCTGACGGCAGAACGGGCTGGACTGACGAACTTTTGGCTCTTCATCAAGACACGATTCTCACTCCTTTCAGCTGGTGTGTTCGTTCTTCTGGGGATCTATTATTTCTTCGGTGAAGCAAACATCTTACTCCTGACATTACTCGTCTATCTGAATAAGTACATGGAGTCGTTCGCGGATCTCGGTTATGGCTTCTTGCAAGGACACACCGCCTTCAAGGAAGTCGCCATATCGAAAATCTTCCGCAGTCTCCTGAACGTCTCGGGCGCAGCACTCGTCCTCTTCACGACGCATTCAATCCACGGATTCGTCATCGCCTTGATCGCCGGTAACTTGATCATGTTACTCGTCTACGATTTACCGACGATCCGCCGGGTCGGTCGAGGTTTTGACAACCAAGCGCTCGACTTACGATACCGCTCCGGTAAGGAATTATTCTTCAAAGCGATGCCACTCGGGTTCGTCGCTCTCCTGATTGCCTTAAATGCAAACATTCCACGACTGTTCGTCGGGCACGCGATTGGGACGGAAGAGCTTGGGTATTACGCGAGCATCGCCTATCTACTCGTACTCGGTAGTCTATTCATCCACTCCTTGATTGCCGTCTTATTGCCGAACTTCTCGTCCGAAACGGGCGAGCGCCAAAGTTTACCGGAACTGCGCAAGCTGACTCGATCGATGTTACTGATGACGAACGTCGTTGGCATCCTCCTGATTCTCGGAGCCATCTTTTTCGGCAAGTGGGGCTTGACGATTTTCTACAACGCGTCGTTCGTCAAATATCATCTGATTTTCGTCTTGATGATGGTCGCGTCGCTGTTCTTCTATAACTCGACCGTCATTCAGGCACTTCTGACCGGCTTCCAGCAGTTCCGGATCCAGACACTCTCGATCTTCGGTAGTGTCGTCGTCAATCTTGTCGCATGTAGCCTGTTGATTCCGTTGTACGGACTATACGGTGCGACGATCGCATACACCTTGTGCGCTGTCACTCAGATCGTCTTACTCTTACCAGCGCTCTATCGCTCGTTGTATCCACGAAACGTCGCCCTCGTCATCGAACAAAGCAGCTAAGGAGGGAAGAAGATGCGACCAATTTTACTACTCATCGTCATCGAAGCGCTCGTTTGTCAATTTGCCCGGTCGCTCTTCCCAGACACCTACGTGACTGCCTTGCTGCTTATCAACTCGGTGTTGTTTCTCTATTATCTACTCCGTCAGGCCGAGACGACGCCACTCTATCTCGTCTTCATCACCGCCTTTTTCGTTCGACTCGTCCTGATGTTCATCGATCT
Source organism: uncultured Exiguobacterium sp. (assembly GCF_964277885.1). Classification (NCBI taxonomy): domain Bacteria; kingdom Bacillati; phylum Bacillota; class Bacilli; order Caryophanales; genus Exiguobacterium; species uncultured Exiguobacterium sp. Next base: position 207,710 of record NZ_CAXYJR010000005.1, read on the forward strand.
TGAGCTGTTCCGTTTGCCGCCACACAGCGGGGACGATACGGAAGCCTTTCATCTCGAAGGTGTCCAAATCTTCACCGACCCGTCGACCTTCAATGATGTCGTTCGTGGCACCTATTCCAAATTTCTCGGAATCTTCTACTTGATGTTCGGACCGGAACGAATTCTCGCTCAGTTCTTCAACGTCATCCTCGGTGTCGTCGCCGTCGTTATCCTAGCGAAGACGCTGAAACGATTACGCTTATCGGAACGATACGTATTCGCAGCAACATTCATCTTTGCGTTCTTCCCGCAAGGCTTGTTGCTCTCGCCGATCCTCTTACGCGATCAGATCGTCGCTCTCGGAATCGTCTATACACTCTATTACATGGTGCGCTGGACGGAAGAAAAATCCGGCAGACAGATGATTCTCGCGTATCTTGGCTACTTCGTCAGTACGATATTCCACTCTGGTCTCGCCGTCGGAATCGTCGTCTTACTCGTTTACTTCTCGTTTTACAGTCATGAGACCAGACGAATGGATTTCGAACCGACGAAGGTACAGCGGTTGATCTTCCAAGTGCTCATCGTCGGCTTCATCGTCTACAGTTTCCAGGACGTCTTGTTCGCGAAGTTCACGCACGTCTCAGAAAACGGACAGTTGTTCAGCGGAATGAGCTTCGATCGTGGCGGCTCCGCATACTTGAACGGATTGACGGTGACAGGTCCAGTCGACATGATTCTCTACTCACCGATCCGGATGATCTACTTCCTGTTCTCGCCGTTCCCGTGGCAATGGTCGAGTGTCATGAATATCTTGATTTTCTTCCTCGACGCCATCTTCTACTTTATCGCCTGTTTTGCGATCGTTCGATCGTTCAAACTGATCCGTCAACATCCGTTCGGTAGCGTCCTCTTCTTCTTTTTCCTTCTCTTTATGCTCAATGCTCTCGTTTTCGGTCTTGGAACCGGAAACGTCGGAACGGCCATCCGGCACCGGTATAAGTTGTTCCCGATGTTACTCATCGTCTACACATCCGTTCACTACATGCGCCTTCAAGCGCGCCACTACTTCGAGGAGGTTGAACACCGTGCCGAATAAAACGATTTTGATCACAGGTATCGCTGGCTTCATTGGATTTCACGCCGCACGCCGTTTCATCCGAGAGGGTTACCGGGTCGTCGGACTCGATGAAGTAAACGCCTATTATGACCCGACGTTAAAGGAAGCCCGACTCGCGGAACTCGGAACGAACTACACATTTTACCGAGTTTCACTTGAAGAGACAGCAGCCGTCGCACGGATCTTTGAACAGGAATCGATTGATCTCGTACTTCATCTGGCAGCACAGGCAGGGGTACGCTACAGCATCGATCGACCAGACGTCTACATGACATCAAACATCGTCGGTTTTCTCTCGATTTTAGAAGCCTGTCGCCATCACCCGGTCGAGCAGCTAATCTACGCTTCTTCGAGTTCCGTCTATGGATCGAATACGAAGATGCCATTCGCGACGACGGATGCCGTTGACCATCCGCTAAGTCTTTATGCCGCCTCGAAGAAAGCGAACGAGCTAATGGCACACACCTACAGTAGTCTCTACGGGATCAAGACGACTGGACTTCGCTTCTTCAGTGTCTATGGACCGTGGGGACGTCCGGATATGGCACTGTTCAAGTTCACGGAAGCGATCGCGAAAGGGGAACCAATCGATCTCTACAACTACGGTGAGATGGGACGGGACTTCACCTACGTCGACGATATCATCGAAAGCATCTATCGTCTGTTCCAGACTGAACCGGAAGTCGATGAGTTGTTCGATGCGTCAAACCCGTTGCCGGATCGCAGTAACGTTCCGTACCGCGTCTACAACATCGGTAGCCACAGTCCGATTCGCTTAAATGAATTCGTCGCCTTGATTGAACGGCGACTCGGTAAGAAGGCAATCAAAAACGGAATGCCACTCCAACCGGGTGACGTTCCGGAAAGTTTCGCGGATGTCTCCTCACTATTCGAGACGATCGGCTACCGTCCACAGACGACGGTCGAAGCAGGTGTCAACGCATTCATCGACTGGTACGAAAGCCACTATCAGCTAAAGGAGGAAATCCAAGATGGCGCTTAAAGAGGAATTCTACTATCGCTCTCCAATCTTTATCCAAAATTGGTTGACTTCTTTATACGGTCGGAAATTGATGCAAGAGCGATACGGTCCCTTTTATGAGCAGAAGATGAAGGAATTGCGAACGAAGGACCGGACGCAGGATTACCAGGTGGAACAACTCGATCGATTGAATACATTCCTCGCTTTCGTCGCAACGCATACGCCATATTACACACAGCTCTTCCATGAGCATGGGATTCAATTGCCGTTCACATCACTTGAGCAGCTGAAGACGATTCCGATCCTTGAAAAAGAGACGCTTCGTCAAAATAATGATGCCTTCATGTCGCGTGTCGATGCGCCGGTACGCGGCAGAACAGGAGGAACGAGCGGGAAGTCGCTTCAAGTCGCATTCATGCGTGAGGATGTTCAAGAACGAATGGCGCATCTTGATTACTTCAAGGAACTTCATGGCTTCCACGCCGGGATGCGCCGGGCGAGCTTCACGGGGCGGACGCTGACAGCCGTTGATCAGACGAAACCGATCTTTTGGCGGATGAACCGCCCACTCAATCAGTTACTCGTTTCGATCTTTCACATGAAGGAAGAGAACTTCCCTGCCTATATCGAGGAACTGAATCGATTCCAGCCGCAAGCACTGGATGGCACACCGACGGCGATGGTTGAAATCGCCCGTTATATTCTGAAACACCATATTCAGCTCGATATTCCGCTGATCGCCATCTTCCCGACATCAGAAACGGTGACGGAAGAGATGCGCTCCGTTCTCGAAGAAGCCTTCCGCGCACCGGTCTTCGATCAATATGGTTCTTCAGAAGGGGCACCGATCATCTCAGAATGTCGTCATAAAAAACTGCATCTGCATCACGAAACAGGCATCATCGAACCGTATGGAGAGGACGGAGAAGTCGTCGTCACCTGTTTTACGACGCGCGGCACACCACTGATTCGTTACCGGATCGGTGACCGGATGACACTCAGTGACGAGACATGCAGCTGTGGACTAAATGGACCGATCATCGCTTCAATCGATGGAAGGGGAACGAGTTATATCGTCAGTGAGAAGCGGGGCAAGGTCTTCGAAGGGGATATCACGACGATTGCCCGCGAACTACCGAACTCGGTCCTACGACTCCAAGTCGAACAGCACGCGTTGAATCACGTGACACTCCGGTACATTCCTGACGTCAAACGTTTCCATCCGAAACACGAACAGATCCTCTTGAACGAGATGCGCAAGCTACTTGGCTCCGATATGAAAATCGTCCTCGAGCCCGTCGAACAAGTGAAACAAGAACCGAACGGAAAAACGTTGATCGTCAAACAGTCGATGAAATAGGAGGAACCCACCATGAACAAGGCAGTCAAACACATCGTAGATACGACAGCAGCCCAAACTGGTTCACTTCCCATTGCCAACCGTTCGATTGCCGTCGTCGGACTCGGATACGTCGGTCTTCCCGTCGCCGTCGCCTTCGGCGAAAAAACAGCCGTCGTCGGCTTTGACATCAAGGAACAACGCGTTCAAGAACTGCAAGAAGGCATCGACGCGACACTCGAGCTGAGTCCCTTCACGTTGAAAAACGCAACCGTCGACTACGTCTCAGATCCATCGGCACTGCAAGCGAGTGACTTCATCATCATCGCCGTTCCGACACCAATCAATGCGCAGAATCAACCAGACTTGACGCCACTCTTACGGGCCTCGCATCTCGTCGGCCGCCAGCTTAATAAAGGCGACATCGTCGTCTATGAGTCGACGGTCTACCCAGGAGCGACGGAAGAAGATTGCATCCCGGTCCTTGAAGAAGCATCCGGCTTACGCGCTGGCGTCGACTTCTTCGTCGGCTACTCACCGGAGCGGATCAATCCGGGTGACCACGAGCATACTTTCAAGACGATCCAAAAAATCGTTTCGGCTCAGGATGAACAGACACTCGACATCGTCGCAGAAGTCTACGAAGCGGTCGTTGAAGCCGGTGTCCACCGTGCCTCATCGATCAAGGTCGCAGAAGCCGCAAAAATCATCGAAAACACACAGCGCGATCTCAACATCGCCTTGATGAACGAACTGGCGATCATCTTCGACCGGATGGACATCGATACGCTCGAAGTCCTCGAAGCAGCCGGTACGAAATGGAACTTCCTTCCGTTCCGCCCGGGTCTTGTCGGTGGTCACTGTATCGGCGTCGATCCATTCTATCTGACGATGAAAGCTGAGTCGCTCGGCTATCACCCAGAAGTCATCCTCGCCGGACGCCGGATTAACGATACGATGGGACGCTTCATCGCAACAGCGCTCGTCAAGAACTTGATTAAACAGAATATGCCGGTCCTCGGTGCTCGTGTCACGATCCTCGGCTTATCGTTCAAGGAGAACGTCAGCGATATCCGCAACTCGAAAGTCGCGAATCTTGTCCGTGAAATCGAAGAGTTCGGCATCGACGTCCAGGTGACGGATCGACTCGTCGAAAAAAGTGAGGCGAAACGCGAGTACGGTATTGATTTACTTGAGATGAGTGAACTCAAACCAGCCGATGTCGTCATCTTCGCCGTCTCACACGAAGAATACGTCGAAGGCGGTTGGAATCTAGCGCAACACTTACTGAAGGTCGGACGCGGGATCGTCGTCGACATCAAAGGCATGTTACCACGGTCAGAACAGCCAGAGGGGGTCCACGTATGGCGCCTCTAAAAATCCTTCAAGTCTGTGCCCTTGATACGACGGCAGAGACAATGTTGCAGCCACTCTTACTCGCTTTACAAAACGCCGGTCACGACGTCGGCATCGCCTGTTCCGACACCGGTGCCTCGGCAAAACTGGCAGCAAAGGGATTTCGGATGCATGACATTCCGATTGAACGCCGGATCGACTGGACGAGTAATTGGCGGACAATCCGGGAAATCACACGAATCTTGAAGGAGGACGGCTATGACGCCGTCCATGTCCACACACCGGTCGCGGCCGCCCTCGGGCGCGTTGCGGCGAAGCGGGCCGGGACGAAGCATATCGTTTATACAGCGCACGGCTTTTACTTCCATGAAAAGATGAGTCGGATGACGTATCAGCTGACGTACTCCGTTGAAAAGTGGCTGGCTCGTTTTGCGACCGATTACCTGCTCCTTCAAAGCGAAGAAGATTATCAACTCGCACAACGTAAACGCTTTAAGGCGAACACCCGGCTGATGCATCTCGGAAACGGCATCGACTTGACCCGCTTCTATCCACGACCACGTGAAGCGGGAGCACCATTTACGTTCCTGTTCATCGGACGGATTGTTGAAGAGAAGGGGATTCTCGAACTACTCGATGCGTTCGAGGAGGTCGTCTACCGTCACCCGGAAGCCCGCCTCGTCATCGCCGGTGAAATGATGGCGAGCGAGCGGGATCAGACAACGAAGCACCATTTTTTACGGCGGATTCGCGAGATTCCGAACGTCGACTATCTCGGATTCGTCGAAGATGTACCGACCTTGTTCCAACAAGTCGATGCTTTCGTTTTACCGTCGCATCGCGAAGGCGTACCACGATCGATCATTGAAGCGATGGCGAGTGCAAAGCCCGTCATTGCGACAAACATCCGCGGCTGCCGCGAAGAGGTCGTCGAGGGGAAGACAGGATATCTCGTCGAAGTCCGCGACATCGCAAAACTCGCCAAACGAATGAATTCACTTGTCGAACACCCGGACCGTGCCAACGAGATGGGACGGAACGGATTTGACCGTGCCATGAAACATTTCAACGAAGCCGACGTCATCAAACGACAACTTGATCTCTTTTCAGCTATGTAAAAGGAGGACGTCATCATGAAACGCCTATTCGACTTCACGGTTAGTCTGATTGCCATTCTTATCCTGATTCCTGTCTATGCCGTCGTTGCCTTAGTCATCTATACGAAACTTGGTCGCCCGATCTTCTTCAATCAAGTCCGCCCTGGTTATAAGGGTGAGTTGTTTAAAATCTACAAGTTCCGCACGATGACGAACGAAACGGATTCTGATGGGAAACTTCTTCCGGACGCGGACCGGATTCCGGCATCACTCGAGTGGATTCGTCGACTGAGTCTCGATGAGATTCCACAGTTCGTCAATATTCTCCGTGGACAGATGAGTTTCGTCGGACCACGTCCGTTACTCGTCAGCTACTTGAACCACTATACGAAAGAGCAGATGACGCGTCACGACGTCCTACCTGGTCTGACGGGCTGGGCGCAGATTCACGGACGCAACGCAACGACGTGGCAGCAACGCCTCGAGCAAGATCAATGGTACGCAGCACATCAGACATTCCGACTCGATCTCTACATCCTGTTTAAGACGTTCAAGATGGTCATCTCGTCAGAAGGAAACTCGACAGCACACCAGACCGGTATGGGTGAGTTCAAGGGTCTCGACGGAGGTGTTCCTCATGATGTCGCTAAGCGATGAACGGTTGATTCGAGATCCCCGTGAATGGGATGCCCTAATCGCGACCTATCAACTCGATTGTTATTACGAACATGCTTACTTCGAACTCGCAAAGGAGCACGATGAGATTCCTGAATTATTTTATTATCCGACGGAGTTCGGAACGTTGATTTATCCGTACTTGCGGCGACCGATTCCAGGCACGCTTTTTGAAGACATCACGACGCCTTACGGCTACGGTGGTCCTTACTTTACGGGCATCTGGTCGCTCGATCAGATTCGCGAAGCCCGCGAACAATTCGAACAGTACTGTAGCGACACCGGGATCGTCACCGAGACAGTTCGTTTCCATCCCTTGCTACACAACCAAGAACTCGGTCAACACTGGTGCCGTCAATCGGATGTCTTACAGCCGACCGTGACACTCGAATTAGCAGATCCGTTCGAGACGATCGAAGGTGGATTCTCGCAAATGACACGCCGTAACATCCGGAAGGCACGTCGCGAAGGCGTCACGATCCGTCTCGGACGCCCAGAAGAATACCGTGACTTTGCGCGTCTCTACCAGATGACGATGGATAAACATCAAGCCGATGCCCGGTATTACTTTGATCAGACCTACTTCGATCACTTTGCGGAAGGGCGGATCAATAACGTCCTCTTGCTTGCCGAACATGACGGGCGGATCATTGCAGGCTGCATCGTCCTGACAGGTCGACAGTTCGCGCATTATCACCTCGGCGCTTCGGATCCTGCCTACTTGTCGTTTCGTCCAAATCATCTGTTATTTTCGGAGATGATCCGCTGGGCAAAACAGGCAGGTCTGCAAGCGCTACATCTCGGTGGCGGCACGACACGCTCCGATGCGGATAGCTTACTTGCCTATAAACGATCCTTTGGTGAAGCGAATTTGACGTTTTTTGGACTAGGCACATCGATTCTTGATCCAACGATTTACGACCGGCTTGCGCGACAATACGAACGACACCATCCAGAAGTCGAGACGGGACAGTGGTTCCCGATCTATCGGACACCGCTCCGTCAGCTGTCACCTCGAAGGGAGGAAACATCATGAAACACATCCCGCTCTCCATCCCGCACTTAAGTGGCAACGAAGCACGTTACGTCACGGAAGCACTCGAGACGAACTGGGTCGCACCGCTCGGACCGAACGTCGATGCCTTCGAACGAGCGATGCAAGTATACACAGGAGCTAGTGCAACGCTTGCGACAAGTAGTGGCACAGCGGCGATTCACTTGGCGCTTGCGACACTTGGTGTTACGACGGGGGATGACGTCTTCTGTCAGTCCTTGACATTCATCGCCTCGACGAATCCAATCCGTTACGTCGGTGCCCGTCCCGTCCTGATTGATTCGGAAGAGGAGACATGGAACATGTCGCCCGTCGCACTCCGACGCGCGTTGATCCAGGCGGCAACGCGAGGAAAACTTCCGAAAGCCGTCATCGTCGTTCATCTGTACGGCGTCGCAGCGCAAATTGAGGAAATCGCTGCTATCTGTGAGGAGTACGATGTCCCATTGATTGAAGACGCGGCAGAGTCACTCGGAACACGCGTCAACGGACGGATGACGGGAACGTTCGGGATGTTCGGAATTTATTCCTTCAATGGTAATAAAATCATTACGACGTCTGGTGGTGGAATGCTCGTCGCAAACGACCCAGCACTGATTGAACGCGCCTTCTATCTCGGAACTCAGGCACGACAACCAGTTCTCCATTACGAGCATACGGAAGTCGGATATAACTACCGCATGAGTAATGTCGCTGCTGGGATCGGCCGCGGACAACTTGAAGTCCTTGATCAACGGATCGACGCGCGACGGAAAATCTTTGATCGCTACGACCGGGCCTTTGCAAAAGAAGGTATCAACTCTCAGGTCGAGCAGACTGGAACCTTCGCTAACCGCTGGCTCAGTGCCTTTCTTTTACCGGGTGGTCAAACGCAACGTGATGAAATGATTCAAGTACTGCAACAAGCGGATGCAGAATCCCGTCCGGTCTGGAAACCGATGCATTTGCAACCAATCTATCGCGATGTACCATTCGTCACAGCAGAAGGAATCGATATCAGTCGTCGTCTGTTTGAAGACGGGATTTGCCTCCCGTCAGCTTCACAAATGACGTTCACCGAACAAGCCGTCGTCATCCGAAACGTTCGTCGCGCCTTGCTGACGACTGAACGCCGGAACATCCAGTCATGAATATATGGGAAGGGGACATCGTCATGCACGATATGGAGGAAGCGATCCACGCACTCCGTCTCGCTGCGAACGGGAAGAATGAATTGACGGCCAATACCTATTTCCGCTGGCAACTGAATACCACTCATCCAAGCGTCGCGGAAATCCTGATGTTGTTTGGATCGTGGCAAATCGCCTTGGAACGAGCGGGTATCGGACATGCCCGCTTGACGTTCACGAAATCGGAAATCATTGACGCGTTGCGTCAGGCACGGGAGGAACTCGACCCTTTCACGAGCGCGACGTACCGCGAATGGGCACAACGGAAGCAGGCTCCTAGCCTGACGGATATCGTTCATCAATTCAACTCGTGGCAGCAGGCATTGTCAGAAGCGGATATCTTAAAAGAACGCGTACAAGAAATGGAAAAACGAATCATCGAGTCACTCCTAGAAGCGCAAGGTGCCTTGCCGGTCTTGACGAGCCAGACCTACACGAAGTGGGCGGCTGGTCAAAATCGTCCGACCGTCGCGACGATTGCCCGCCGGTACGGTTCTTGGTCGAACGCGCTTGAAATCATCGGGATTGAATTTCCGCGTAAACGTTGGCGGGAAGAAGAGGTGCTCGATGTACTCGCTGTAGCCGCAAAAGAAACGGAGCATCTGACGATTGCGAGCTATCAACGATTCAGCATCGGACGCGATACACCGAGTATTGGTGTCATCACAGCGCTTTTCGGTAGCTGGCGTAATGCTTTACTGGTGCTTGAAGCCCAACGACCGTCTTGAAGTCAAATCGAAGAAAAGGAGAATGGGTGATGAAAAAATGGAAATGGATCGCACTGACACTGATGGGGATCTGTCTACTCCTTCTCTTCGGTTCAGGCGGATATGTGTACCATAAAGCGAGCCAGACGATGAAAGAAGTTCAAGTCCAAGTGCCAGTCAAGGCGAGCGTCGAAACAGAGAAGGCCGTTGAACAGAAGAAAGGACTCTCGTTTCTTTTACTCGGTGTCGATCAACGGAAAAACGAGACAGGACGCAGTGATACAATCATCGTCGTGACAATTGATCCGAAGACGAACAAAAGCCAGATGATCAGCATCCCACGTGACTTAAAGACGGAAATCATCGGCAATGGTTCGAATGATAAGATCAATCATGCCTATGCCTTCGGTGGTCCGCAGATGTCGCTTGATACGGTTAGTCATCTGTTAAAGATCCGGATCGACTACTTTGCGGAGATCAATCTAGCCGGCTTTACGGATCTCGTCAACGCGGTCGATGGGGTCAAAGTCAAGAATGATATCAATTTTTCGTACTATGAGATGCAGTTCCCTAAAGGAGAGCTTTCACTGAGCGGGAAAGAAGCACTCGCCTATGCGCGGATGCGGCATGATGATCCACGTGGGGATTTTGGACGCCAAATTCGCCAGCGGCAGGTCGTCCAGGCGGTCGCTGATAAGATGACGGAGGACTTCTCGATTCGTCGCTTCAACGCCGTCCTCGATGCTCTCGGGAAAAACGTCAAGACGAACGTACCGTTTTCCGTTGCTCGGACCGTCGCGACAGATTACCGGGAGGCTTTACGCAATGTCGAGACCTTATCACTCGACGGGAAAGGTGGTATCGAATCAGACGGAATCTACTACTGGCATCCGACGGACAAGTCATTGAAAGAGGTTCAAGCTCAACTGCAGGAGGCATTAAAATAATGTGAGGGAAGAAAAATTGTACGTTTTGTTCGTCTCGTACCGTTTTCCTGGGACAAGCATCATGCCGCTTCGCTTCGCTGCAGGGTCACTCCTTAGGAAGCGATGTCGAACGAACAAGATACTTCATTTTTCTTTTAACATTTACTAAAATATAGAATAAAAAATGTCCATCTCCGATTCATGGCCGGAAATGGACATCTTTTTAATGAATCGATTAATATGTCATGACGAACGAATCGTCCGAAGCATCGAGAACTTCATCATCGTATAGAGGAAATAGATAGCAGTCAGGACAGCAGATCCGCTCCATAACCAGTGGTATGCCGAACTGAAGTAGCCGAACCGAAGACCGATCAGTGCCGGTACGATCAACGTCAACCAGCTCAAGACGAGAGCGACCCGCGCGGTTACCGCATCGATCGGACGATTCAATCCCATTCCGAGGAAGAATAGGCTCCACAGTAATGCCCAGAACAACCAGGTCACACCACCAATGATGTCATTCGTCGTGAAGCTTGCGAACGCATAAAATAAAGCAGCAATCGCAACGAACAGAGAGAACCAACCGACTCCGCTCCCGTCGAGATTGAATAAGAATGTAATTCCGACGTAGACGTACGTAAAGGCAAACAGATAGATACTGGCGTACCCGAACGTCAGCGCTGGATCACCAGCTGCACCGATGACGAGATAGGTTGCGATGAACGTCTGCAATAAACCAGTGATGAGACTGAAGACACCCGCGCTACGGAGGTCGACTTTTCCGAACAAGGTCAAACTATTTAAAAAGAGCGCGACGCCTCCAAATAACAAACTGACATTTCCCACGTAAAACTCTCCTTCATTAAGACGTCAGACGTCTGATTCTAAACTTAACTCTAAGATGAATTCGTTTTCAGTGCAAGTATAATTTGGAGGAAAAAGAAAACAGCTCGGCTCCCGTCTCGGGAAACCAAGCTGTAGATGAGAGTCACTGATTCAAGACAGAGCGTAGCGTCGTCTCTGTTTGAGTAGGAGTCCCTTTGAGTGTGACAAGACCATAGCGTACATTCCCTTTTTTTAAGAAGAAGACACGCGTATTGTTGGCTTCAGGGGTGTATCCCGTTTTACTCGCATAAATGCGGGATTCCTTAGGTAAGGCTTTATCCGTGTGATACCACTTCAACGTTCGAGCGTAAGGTCCTTTGATACTTGCTTTATATGATTTTCGACCACTTACTGTAATCAGATAGCTATAATTCGCATATGTGTTCGCGAGTTTTTGCATATCAGCAGCCGTCGTGTAATGATTCCATTCATGGAAACCGTGAGGGTTCGCAAAATGACTCGCTGTCATACCAAGCGCCTGAGCACGAAGATTCATCAACGAAACGAATTTAGACTCAGAGCCCGCGGTGCGCACGGCAATCGCTTTTGCCGCATCATTTCCGGAACGGATCAGCATGCCATTCAATAACTGCCGCATCGTGACACGATCTCCCGAGCGTAAACTCGCGACACTACTACCGTATGGTACCGAAATCATGGAATAGGTAAGTGTAAAAGGTTGATCCAGCGTACCGTTTCGAGCGGCTACTTCGTATCCGACGATGGCAGTCAACAACTTGGTCGTACTTGCCGGATACCGTCGGACGTTACTTTGTTTCGTCATGATATAGGAGGTAGAACCGAGTTGAAAATAGCGTAAAGAGCCAACCGGGTATTTACTAGCTGCTGTTTTCTTTCGGACGACTTGATTGGAAACGTAGCGTGTCTTCCCTCCGTCTTTAATCTTATACCATCCTTTGGAATAGGAGACTGCTTGTAACACACTCTTGTAAGCAGCACGCCGGACGATCGTCTTACTAGAGGACGTGCTTGGTTTGGAGCGAATGTTCGCGCCAGACTTAGAGGTGACGACGAGAGCATATGTACTCGGACCGGTCACTTTTTTTGCGACTTGATTGGACAGATAACGGTAGGTGCCGCCATCTTTGATTTTGTACCAACCGTTCGAATACGATACTGCTGTGAATTTCGATTGATACGCAGCGAGGCGAACGATGGTCGCGGATGAACTCGTACTTGGTGTAGAGCGAATATTTCCTCCGGATTTAGATGTGACGACGACTTGATAACTAGCAGCTTGCGCCGGTAAAGCTGGTAAGAAAAGTGTAAACAGGATCAGGAGTATCAGACTCATTCGAAAAAATGGCTTCATAAAAAATCATTCCCTCCTTTTTGAAAATATAGATTCATCATAAAGCAAAAAAAGGAAATTCACTTGTTTTCAAAAAAATTGATGCGTTCGAATATAATAGTGATGAAAAGGGAATAATGGAGCAGATGAATGGAGGAGATATCAGATGAAATTAGCCGTAATAGGTATCGGGGATATCGCACAAAAAGCATACTTACCTGTATATGCCGCAAGAGAAGACGTGGAAATTTATTTAATTTCGCGCGAAGAGGAAAAAGCGAAAAAATGGCAGTCGATGTATCGTTTTTCAGGCACGTTTCCGACTTTAGAAGCGGCGTTATCAGAGGGGATGGATGCTGTCATGATTCATTCCGCAACAAAAGCGCATGCTGCACAAGCGAAGCAAGCGCTCGAAGCAGGAGTGCCGGTATTCGTCGATAAGCCGATTTCGATGAACATCGATGAAATTCGGAAGCTGGTTCAATTGGCAGAGGAAAAGAAGATTCCATTCATTACAGGATTCAATCGACGATTCGCGTCCGCACATCGTCGCTTGTTAGAAGTTGAATCCCCAAACATGATCATCATGCAAAAAAATCGAACGCCTTCTGTTGAGGAGGCACAATCTTTTCTGTTTGATGATTTCATCCATGTCGCGGATACGTTGCGCTATTTGACGGGACGTGGAAAAATCGAAAATCTGCATATCCGGAGTAAGCAGGATACGAGTGGGTTGCATCACGTTACGATTCAATTCGAATCAAATGGAATTACTGCCATCGGAGTGATGAACCGGAACAATGGTGTCACGGAAGAGCGGGTGGAAGTGATGGGGCCGCATGAAAAGCGTATCGCTACAGACGTGACGATGCACGAACGACGAACGAGTGAAGGAACGCTTGCCTATCCGTTAGATAACTGGGAATCGACATTAAGTCGAAGAGGATTTATTGCTTTGATTGATGCATTCTTGAAAACGATAGCGGGTGAGACGTCCGCGTCCGTCACGGCTTCAGATAGTTTGGAAACTCATGAACTCTGTCATCACATCTATCAACATGTAATGCGATGAACGAGAGCCGTACTCTGGAATCAAGAAGAGTACGGCTTTTCTATGGATTTGATCGAGGCATGGGTCTTCTACCATCATGTCACCTCATAAAGTTGATACGTCTTCTTTCCGCCGGGTCCTTCGAAGGTCAGACGAAGCGTGGAGCGAACGAATCGATAGGTCACACTTCCTTCTGAAAAGACAAGACGAGCTGAAAAGTCAGGCTCGAATCGAATGACTTCTGTATCGTTTCGAAAAGATCCAGCTGTTCCGAAGTGATCGAATTGAAGGGATGCAACGAAGGTATTTCGTGAATCAAATGAGACATGGATACGACCGCTCCCTTCAAACGGCTCATTTTCAAAAGTACTTCGCTCCACTTCATACGTTCCTTCAAGCTGCTGGACTTGCTTGATTTTCTCTTGAGCGGTTTGTTCGATCAACTGAGCCCGTTCGCGAATCGGATGATTCGAGGCTAAGTCAGACTGTTCAATCGTACGGGCAGTTCGGATTACTTCTTTGAAATGATAGCTAGCGAACTGTTGTTCCAGCTTCACCATCGCTTGAGCCGCTTGACTATCCTGCTCAGTTGTCGCGCGCTCAACGACTTGAGTATAGGCGTCGTTCTCCATTTCCGTTTGAACGTTAGAAGGCGTCTCTTTACAACCTGATAACGTTAAACAGAAAAGAAGTATCCATGTATATCTCATGTTTTCACCTCAGTTCGTGTAATGTGCGTGATTTGGAGATGATCCGTATGCAGTTGAATACGATATTGCACGCGATAGGCGACAAATAAGGGCTCGTTTCCTTGTGTCGTTTGATACGTCTCTAGCGTACGTAATTCATAGATGGAACCATCGGATGAAAAATCCTGGAATTCAACCGTGTGAATGCGAGGCGGTGCAACAGAAGTTGCTTTTTGGCGCAGAGCGGTCAATGCGTGAAGTTCAGATTCGAATACGCGAGAAGACATGTATTGAATCGAAGCGAATGTCTCGATCGAATCATAACGTGTCGAAAAGGTGATGAGTTCAGGGACGGTTCCTGTATATTGACGGACGAAACGTAATATATCGTACGATGTAGGCGGGTTATTTTTCGAATAGGTTTGATTATAGGCAACCTGTTCATCTGACCATTCCGAGAGACTCCATGTCTGGACTGGAGAAGGTACGACCTCTGAAGAAGAGGCATCTTTCGTCATATACCAAAATAAACTCGATGTCATACAGACGAAAAGAATGATTATGCATAGTAGAACAGGACGAAATGCAGATGAAGTCGGTTCCGTTTCAGGACGCTTCCGTACGATAACGGGATGCTGGCAATAGGAGCACGCTTCATCCTCGTAGCCTAGAGGTGTTCCACAAAGTGAACAACGTTCCATGAGACAAGTCCTCCTAAATGTATGAAATTCAATTTCTTGTCGGTATCTTATTTATTGAAATCATTTCCATCTTATCATTAATTAAAAACGTAATCAAAGCATGAAAAAGAACTCATCCAGCTTGAAAATGGATGAGTTCTTTACTGTTTCATTTACATACTTTTCAACGGATCCGTTACGAAGATTCCTTCCGAAGTCTCGGACGCTTCGAGTGGAGCATCATCCAAGAAGTAGGTGCGCACTACGCGATTAGCGGCAAGTCCATCCTCTTTCGCACAGAACGTTTCCCGAAAATGATCGAGCTTTACTTGATAATCCTTCGACCAAGACGGAATCGTCGCCAGTGCCTCGTAAAAGGACAATTCCTCTTCAATGATCGGACCAGGTAAGTCCTTTTGATAGTCTAGGTAGAAACCGCGCAACGTATCGCGATAGAGCTCTAGGTCATAAGCATAGAACAGAATCGGACGATTAAGATTGGCGAAATCAAAAAAGACGGATGAATAGTCAGTGATCAATAAATCAGTTAATAAATAGAGCTCTTGGATGTCGGGATAGTTGGTGACATCGAGGAACTGTTCTCGATACTCACTCGGAATTTTCGGTTTTTTCGTCACGAGTACATGGGTCCGAATGAGGAATACATAGTCATCCCCTAATGCTTCCGCGACACGACTGAATTCGAACGGGTAATCAAAGAAAAATTTTCCGTTTCCTAATGCATGATGATCCCGGAATGTAGGAGCGTATAAGATGACTTTTTTATCCGGAGAAATGTTCAGTTGTGCTCGTAAGTCGTCGACCTTTTTCGTAGTGTCTGCAAAAAATAGGTCATTGCGTGGATAGCCGGATTCAAGAATCGTTCCTTCATACTGGAAAGCACTTTTAAAGATCGCTGTCGCATAACTACTCGGCGAGAGAAGCACGCTCCATTGTTGGATCGAGCGAGTGACACGGTCAACATAACCGGCGTCTCGACCATGAATTTCTTCCAGATCGAATAACATCTTTTTCAGTGGTGTGCCGTGCCATGTTTGAATATAGGTCGTTTCTTTACGACGGGTCATGTAATGAGGGAAGTTTTGATTATTCACCCAATACTTAGCCGTCGCTAAATGATAAAAGTAGCGAGGTGAAAGACGTTTGATGACGTTAACATGATCATCCCCGAGATAGAGTCGTTTATTGTGTACCCAGATAACTTGATGGGTGCTACCGAGACGACGCAATTCTTCATAGATATAACGTGGACTATCACCGTACTGTTTACCGAGTCCGCTCTCGAACACGATTTTATTTTCTTGTACCGGTAATTTTTTCATCAAGCGATAGCTGATTTTCATGATTGGGAAATAGAAGCGACTCCGACGGAAAAGTCGGAATAACACGAGCGATGCTTCTTTTGTTTGTATCGTTTCCCAAATATGGCGCTGCTGTTTGTAATCAAGAATCGTTTGGTAGATATCTTCGGAATAAGACTGTTCTGTTGGTTTTAAGAAGACCGCAGCCCTCTCCTTGTAAGACGGAAGCATCGCAAAATCACGTGTGGCCGTCGCTTCGAGGTCAGCGATTAAATCATCGACTGTAGTCGAGATGGGACCAGGTAATTCTTTCGCTAAATCAAGGTGCGAACCGACCGGACCTATGAATCTACGAGCATCGAATTGGAAATAGTGAACCGGTCGTCCTAGGAAACTAAAATCAAAGGCGACACTTGAGTAGTCTGTAATGAGTAAGAGACTCTCCTTCAACAAACTTTGGACATCCCGTTCGCCCTGATAGATGACGGTCACTGGGAAACGCTCAAAATGGCTCGCGTACTGTTGCATATTCGGATGTAGGCAGAACAGAATTTCCAAATCATGGTCGCGTGCAAGTTCGTGGAGACGTGGGTGTTCTAAAAGAGCGGAGTACTGTGCGAAATATTCCGATTCCAAGAACTGAATAGGTGTTTGCAACCACGAACGCCACGTTGGAATGATCAAGATTTGCCTTTTGACGGGCGTGTCACCATTCAAGAGGGCGTCGAAGCGTGAGAGCCCCGTAATTCGAACCTCGTCTTGACGATAGCCCATATCCTGCATGACCAATCGACGTTCTCGTTCAGAACTCACCAAAAAGAGATCGGTATCGAACGATAATGCGAATTTGCCGTACTGATTCTCCATATTTTTAGCGCCCAGTACTCCGTGTTGAATGAAGATCCGGTCGGCTTTCATTTTTCGCTTGAATCGTGGTGAGCGAAGAGGATAAAGATAGTCGGCATGATGGGTTCCGACGAATTTACTTGCCATGAACGAATGATAAATATGTTCTTTCGAACGGAAAGGCAAGGTGTTTCCAAGAATCGCGACCTTATCATACTCAGGTGAATTTGGATCAATCACGTAGTAAGCAGGATGTTCTGTATGTTGCTCGCGCATGAACCGGAAAAAGTGATACCCGTTATCTTGTGCTTTATAAGGTCTTTCCCCGATTAACCATGTTTTTCGGTCAGCAAAGAGACGATAGAGAGGGGCAAACGTCATCATATGCTCAAGATAACGGTAGTTTTCGTTCGTGAACGCACTCAATTCAAACGACAGGTTGCGATGGCCGACAGTGAAATAAGGCGTGACATGCATCGTATGTGTCGCATTCCGTCCAGTGAGTTCCGTCGTGAGATGACGTGTGATGTAACGGGCTCTACCGAGTCGGACGAGGCGAGGGGTCAAACGATGGTAGTAGGTCAGCTCCATGAAGCTGTCGTAGATGCCTTCATGTAGACGGTTCTCCGATTGTAGGACCGACCAATCGATCCGTGTACGATACGTGTAGCGATATAGACCAAAACGACGTTGACTCGTCTCCTGATCATAAAACCAATCAACAGGCAGTGCGATCCGATCTCCAGTTTCACGGTGAACGAGAAGGAGCTGTCCTTTCTTTAAAAAAGAATGGCGCGAAAACAACTTACCTTCCATATGTGTTGCATGAGTGTGTTTCTTATCAATTCGATCAATCTGAAGCCGCGACTTAATGAGGGGTTCCTTATTTAGTAATAATCGGATGTTTCCTTTTAAGTCTGTGTATAAAAAGACACGATTTTGCTTCGTCGCATCCAATAAAGGTGCGAGCGGTGAGGGAATGACTGTTTGTAAAAAACGACCTAACGTAATCTCGCGTACATAAGCATCCTGTGTGATCATCGCGCGCGAAGGAGGACCGTTCTCTTGCCACTTCTCAAGTGTTTCCTGTGGAATGGCTGCAAGCGGTTTACGATATTTGAGATATAGGGAAAAGCGACCATGAGGCAGTAACGTCTCAGGCGTATGAGCTGATTCTTCTAAAAGATGTTCTTGTTCTAGGTGAGTGTCTTGATGCTGAATGAGGTGATCAATCAGAAGGTGAATATGGGATGGATTGAATTCGAATCGGAAAAAGGTCGAACGTTCTTGATGATTCACGATCTCCGTTACGAGAAGCTGATTCCGATCATAAATACAAAGGGACTCGACGACTAAATCCGGATCAGTCAAATGACCCGACAGAGATAAAGCATGTTCATCTGACATAAGAGTGATCTGCTGTTTGCTAGTCTTCCGTTCTTTAGAAGAAGAACGTTTCGGTAAGATCGTTTTACCGGCCCGTGCCATTCTCAAAAACAGATGTGATACATTCATGACAAAACCTCCTAAGACGTAAAAAAGAAGTAAATGGTATTTTCGACACACAATAACATACCATAAAAGTCAATGTAAGTGGTTACAGAAAAAGGTGGATTAATTTATAAAGAAGGTGCGAAGAATGCGTCATTTGATTTTAATGGATACGTTCAAAGGAAGCCTCTCTTCGAAAGAAGCGGCAGAGGCTGTCGCTGCAGGTATTCTTCAACAGGACCCATCCGCGATCATCGATCAATCGCCTGTCGCTGATGGAGGAGAAGGAACAATCGCCGTGTACGCTGCAGGTGGCTATGAGATGCGGACCGAGTGGACGGTGGATTTAGCCGGACGTCCTTGTGAAGTGATGTATGCACAATATGAACAGGAAGCCGTCGTTGAAGTCGCACAGATATGCGGACTAGCGATGAGACGTAAAACAGACGATCCGTTTTTGTTACACACCAAGGGAGTCGGTCATCTCGTCCAAACATTACGCCAAAAAGGCATGACAAAGATTCGGGTCGCTCTCGGAGGAACAGGAACGACAGATGGCGAGCTAGGTTTTTTACATGAAATGGGATGTTCTTTACGAGATGAGAAAAATCATCCGATTCGGTTTCAAACGAATCCGTTAGTCGAGACGCGACGACTGACATGTATAGACGCTCTATTTTCATTGGAGGCATTGGTTGATGTTCGTTCACATTACTCTGGTGAAGACGGTCCAGCATATCTATTTGGACCCCAAAAAGGGTTGCGACGAAATGAGATTGATTGTTTAGATAAACGATTGAAAGAAATGGAAGCGATTCTCAAGCTAGAAGATATTCAAGGTGCAGGAGCCGCAGGAGGACTAGGTGGTGCGATTCATGCTGTCGGGGGAACGATCGTATCCGGTGCCCAGTCCATCCTCGCATATATAGGATTCGAAGAACGATTACAGAAAGCAGATTATGTCTGGACTGGTGAAGGGAAAGTCGATCGCCAAAGTCAATTAGGGAAAATAACAGGAGAAATCGTGCGATCTGCTGGAATCGCTCAAGTTCCGTGTCTTATTCTTGCTGGTATCGTCGAAGAAAAGATATCCGGTGCGCTGGACTGTCGATCGATTCATGTCGATCGACCCGTCACGTTAGACAAAGAGCAGACGTTTGCTCGCTTAACAGAACAGACATCGATCTGGCTAAAAGAACTTTCGTGGGAACAGGGGTGAAGTCGGAAAAGTTTGGGTAAATAACTGTATATTGCCATACTTTTAGAGAAGGTAGGTCATCGTATGATCAATCAATCGATCCAATTATCGTTTCGCCAAGTCCGAGCACTGGTCGAACATACCTTGCTGTTATTCAAAGAGCTCGATCAACAACTAGCGAATCGTGGATACGAACCGGTTCTCCCGGAAGTCGTCCAAACAGAACATGGTCTGAGCATCCATCAGACGAAGGAAAGTGCGGAGTCACTCGTACCGCACTTTTTAACTCGGACGTATGTCCGGCAACAGGAAAAAACGAATCAACATGGATTGCTGATCTCTGTTCAATACACGCATCCGCTTCATGAACGATTCGATCCTGTCGTGCTCGTCGGCGATGTAACGTTCAAGCAAGCGAAACATGCGCAAAAAATCTTAAGTGAGAAACCGTGGCTCTTGAAATATGCTGCTTTCGAATCGACGATTGCCCGCGACTTCGTTGCCGATGGAACGCGGCACACGACGCAACCGATTGAGGAAATCGAAGAGTTGATCGTCTGGGGACATCCGTTCACGGAAATGCGCGATATCGATGACGTCAAACGATTAGCAGAAGAGATGATCAGCCGTCATCTTGAGCCGGGAACAACATGAAAACAAGCTCCCGTTCCTTCTCTCTTGAAGGAACGGGAGCTTGTTTTTTAGACTTGAACGAGCAATCGTTCAATTGCTGCCGTCAAATCCGTCGGGTTCGTTTTTGGAGAGAATCGTGTCACTTCTCCATCACGGGTCACGAGAAATTTCGTAAAATTCCACTCGATGTCTGTTGCACCGTCCGTCGTTGGTGCTTGTGCTTTCAGTTCTTCAAATAACGGATGAGCCTGCTCACCGTTGACATCGATTTTTGAAAAGACGGGGAACGTCACACCGTAGTTGACTTGGCAGAACGACTGGATCTCTTCGTCTGTTCCCGGGTCTTGATTCGCGAACTGATTACACGGGAAACCAAGCACGGTCAATCCTTGCGAACGATAATCTTGATGCAATTGCTCGAGTCCTTCGAACTGTGGCGTCAAGCCACATTTGCTGGCTGTATTGACGATTAGCCACGCTTGAGCGGGATAGTCACTTAAGGATGCCGACGTTCCGTCGACGCGTTGAAATGAATGGTCCTGTAGCATATCGATTCCTCCTTTTTTAACTGCCCTTTCAGTGTAACAAATCTGTTTTCCTGTCGTCTGCTATCATTACTTGCGAGATGACAGAAACATCACAATCAAGTGTCATCGACGCATTTGATATCAATCTTTGTTACGATGAAAAGGAATATGGAAGGAAAGGAGAGATGCCACATGAGAAAAATGTTGAAACAATCGCGGTTCGTCATGATCGCGACGCTTTGTCTCGTCCTCGTCGGTAGTTGTATCACGTTACTGACGCTTGGATTCGAACGCGATATTGTGATTCTTGTTTCTGGAGTGGTCGCCCTATGGGTGACGATGCTAGCTCCTTTGACGGTCCATGCCAAAATGAATCAGCAATCATAATTCTGGTTTGCTCATGAAACCGCAGAGCGATTCAATCTAAAAAGGAGCTCTTCCATTTTAGATGAAAGAATCGATTTCTGCGGTTTTTTTTCTTCTATAGCATAGGGACGAAAAACACTATTTTTAGAAAGTAAGTCATTAAAAAATCAGACTATTTTTTTTTCAACTTTTCTATTTACAACCGTAAAAAATCGGAGTAATATCCATCTCATCAACGAACACTAACATGTTAATGCTTCGATCTCAAAGTACGCCGAATTCATGATTGAAGCGGGGGACCCAACCGTCACGAACCGTGACACGGGGTGAATCCTTTCCGAACGGGAAAGGTAGGGCTAATTCCTAGGTATGCCCGAATCCGACAGCTAACCTCGCAGGCGTTTTTAGGAGGGAACGACTCTTTTTCAGTATGCCAAGTTATTAAGGCGATGCTGGGGCCGTTTTTCGCCTCACATCGCCTTTTTGTCGTGTTTAATTGTAAAAATATTGAATAATATGGGGGTAATTTCATGATGGGAGAGCTGTGGAGTATCTTACTACTTGCCTTCTTCTTCGGTACGACGTTCGGGATGATTCATCTGATCGAGCGTGTCCAGTGGAGAGCAGGTGACCGCAAATGACATGGTTTTTACTGGCGACGGGCTGCCTCGTCTTCTTGTATCTCGGTTATTGTCTGATGTATCCAGAAAAATTCTAATCGCATAGGGAGAAAAGAAAAACATGTGGACTCAATTCATGATCCAATTTTGGATCCTACTCGTCATCGCACTTTGCGCGGCGGTCTTGCTTGGTCGATACATCGGGATATACTTCGCACCTGTCGCAGAGCGTCGGGTCGATACAATCGGTAAGGTCGAACGACGACTCTTGTTGTTACTCGGCGTTGATGAAAAGAAACACGATCAATCGTGGGTCGGCTATTCGAAGAGCCTTTTGCTCGTCAACTTGTTATTTTTCATCGGTGGTTATTTATTGCTTCGTTTCCAAGGTATTCTACCTTTAAATCCGAACGGTGCTGCGAACCTCGACTGGTCGACGGCGCTTCATACGACGATTAGTTTTATGACGAATACCGATCAACAACACTATTCGGGTGAGGCACTCTCGTATCTCTCGCAGACGTTTGTCCTCGGAACGATGTTATTCGTCGCTCCGACGATGGCATTCACGGTCTGTATCGCTGTCATTCGTGGACTTGCGAATAAACCACTCGGTAACTTCTATGCCGACTTCTTCCGCTTCATCTTCCGAATCCTCTTACCGATTTCGTTCGTCTTCGGTTTAGCGATGATTCTACTCGGTGTACCGCAGACATTCGGAGGAGCAGTCAGCGTCACGACGCTCGAAGGAGCGAAGCAGTTGATTTACCGTGGACCGGTTGCTGCTTTTGAAGTCATCAAACAGCTCGGGAACAACGGTGGTGGTTTCTTTGGTGCCAACGGAGCGCATCCATTCGAGAATCCGAACCAGTTCGTCAACTTCATCCAGATGTTCTTGATGCTACTGATTCCGATGTCTCTTCCGATCGCTTACGGCAAAATCATCGGTTCAGCGAAACAAGGACGACTGTTCCTTAGTGTCATGACGCTTCTCTTCATCATGATGACGATTGGGATGGCAGGTAGCCTACTTGCGAATCCAACGGCGCATGGTCAGGAATTACGGTTTGGTCAAATCGGAACGGCGCTCTACAGTTCGATCACGACGGCAGCTGAAACCGGTGCGGTCAACGCGATGCATGACTCACTGCATCCGCTTGCAGGATTAATCCAGCTCGGCAATATGATGCTCAACGTGGTTTACGGTGGAGCAGGAGCAGGATTCCTGAACGTCTTGCTTTATGCTTTTGTCGCGGTCTTCCTGACAGGTCTCTTGATCGGTCGGACACCGACGTTCCTCGGGAAGAAAATCGAGACGTTTGAAGTGAAGATGATCGCGATCGCGCTACTCGTGCCGCCATTCCTGATTCTCGTCGGAACAGCAATCTCGATGTACGCTGCACCAGGTGTCGCCGGTATCTCGAACCCAGGTTATCACGGACTGTCGCAAGTCTTGTATGAGTTCACGTCCGCGACGGCGAACAACGGATCCGGTTTTGAAGGACTCGGCGACGCAAACGTCTACTGGAACGTCTCGACGTCATTTGCGTTGTTCTTCGGACGCTACATCCCTTTGATCTTGATGCTTGCGATCGTGGGTTCGCTTAAAGCGAAGCAATCGGTTCCGCAAGATGAATTTTCGTTTAAGACAGACACACCACTCTTCGGAACAGTCTTCCTCGGTACGGTCGTACTCGTCGGTGCATTGACATTCTTGCCAGTGCTCGTACTTGGACCGGTCGCGGATTGGCTGACGATGTGAACAGGAGATAAAAGCATATGATGGAACGAATCATGCATCCGACGCCCGAGGAACACCAACCGAACGGGGAGCCGGAACACCAATCCAAATCAGCAATCAGTGGCTCGATCGCGCGTCAAGCGACAATCGATGCCTTTAAAAAATTAAATCCCGTCAATATGGTCAAACAACCAATCATGTTTGTCGTCTGGATTGGTTGCTTGCTCGCAATCGGCTATACGATTTTCATTGATGAGATGCGTGGCTTTAACTTAACGGTCAGCATTATTCTCTTCCTGACGGTCTTATTCGCGAACTTTGCGGAATCGATCGCGGAAGGACGCGGGAAAGCCCAGGCGGACTCACTGAAAGCTTCAAAAGCAGATGTCATGGCACGTAAACGTGTTGGACAACTGATTCAAAGCGTCTCGTCTGCGACACTCCGCAAGGGCGATATCGTCTTCGTCCGAGCAGGGGAGTATGTACCGGGGGACGGTGAAATCATCAAAGGACTTGCTTCGATTGATGAATCAGCGATTACCGGTGAATCCGCACCCGTCATTAAGGAAGCAGGCGGTGATTTCTCCTCGGTCATCGGCGGTACACTCGTCGTCAGTGATGAGATCGAAGTCCGAATCACGAGTAATCCAGGAGAATCATTCCTCGATCAGATGATTGCCCTCGTCGAAGGAGCGAGCCGTCAGAAGACACCGAACGAACTCGCGTTATCAACGCTCTTGACGAGCTTGACATTGATTTTCTTACTCGTCGTCATGACATTACCCGTCTTTACGAACTACCTTGGATTCAGTCTTCCTGGTCCAATCTTAATCGCCTTACTCGTCTGTTTGATTCCGACGACGATCGGTGGATTATTGTCTGCAATCGGCATCGCCGGGATGGACCGCGTCACCCGCTTCAACGTCATCGCGATGAGCGGGAAGGCGGTCGAAGCAGCAGGCGATATCCAAACGATCATCCTGGACAAAACAGGAACGATCACGTTCGGTAACCGGATGGCGTCGGAGATCACGCCAGTCGGTGGACGCACTGCTGAGCAGGCGTTCGAGGGGGCAATTCTTGCCTCACTCGCTGATGAGACGCCAGAAGGTCGTTCTGTTCTTGAACTCGCTGAATTACGGGCGATGCCGGTGGAACAACATTGGTTAGATGGAGCGGAAATCGTACCGTTCCGCGCAGAGACACGAATGTCCGGACTCGACTTAAGAGATGGACGCCATGTACGGAAAGGGGCGGGGCAAGCGATTCAAGAATGGGTCAAGGAACAAGGCGGCGCTATTCCAAATGATTTGCAAGAGAAAGTAGATGCGGTCTCTCGTCTTGGCGGAACACCACTCGTCGTTGCGATCGACGCAACGATCCTTGGCGTCATCTATTTGAAAGATACGGTGAAACCGGGCATGCGTGAACGATTCGATCGGTTGCGTGAGATGGGTATCAAGACGGTCATGTGTACGGGTGACAACCCGTTGACGGCAGCAACGATTGCCCGCGAAGCAGGCGTCGATGATTTCGTTGCCGAATGTAAGCCGGAAGACAAGATTCGTGTCATCCAGCAGGAACAAGCAGCCGGTCACCTCGTCGCGATGACAGGAGACGGAACGAATGATGCACCAGCACTCGCTCAGGCAGACGTCGGTCTGGCGATGAACAGCGGAACTCAGGCCGCAAAAGAAGCAGCGAACATGATCGATCTCGATTCGAATCCGACGAAGATCATCGAAGTCGTCGAAATCGGGAAACAGCTCTTGATGACACGAGGGGCGTTGACGACGTTCTCGATCGCAAACGATGTCGCGAAATATTTCGCGATCATCCCGGCAATGTTCATGGTGGCGATCCCGCAGATGGAAGTGCTCAATATCATGCGTCTTGATTCCCCGACGAGTGCAATCTTGTCTGCCTTGATCTTCAATGCGATCATCATTCCGATGTTGATTCCACTCGCAATGCGGGGGGTTACCTACAAACCGATGACGGCGGATCAATTACTCGGTCGTAACTTGCTGATCTACGGTCTTGGCGGTGTCGTCGTACCGTTCATTGGGATTAAAATCATCGATGTCTTGCTTGCAAGCATCCTCTAAGGAGAAAACGAATCATGAAACAAGCCATTCGTGTGACGGTCTTCGTCACGGCGTTATGCGGGATCGTCTTTCCCGCTTTATTGACCCTGTTCGGTCAACTACTCGTACCGGATAAAGCTGAAGGTTCTTTAGTGCAAGAAAACGGAAAATTCATCGGATCGGAATTGATTGCGCAGCCATTCACGTCGAAACAGTATTTTCACGGACGTCCATCAGCGGTCGATCAATTAGCGGGAGCGTCTGCTGGGGATAACCTAGCAGCATCGAACCCGGAGCTTGGCACGAAGATGGCGGAATTACAGAAACAGAACCAAGTGGACGGCGCTTCGCTTCCGGACGATGCCCTCGTGACATCCGGTTCTGGCTTCGATCCGCACATCTCAGTCGATTATGCTTTGGTTCAGGCGAAGCGTATCGCAACCGCACGCGACCTGTCGCGTGAAGAAGTACGAAAGTTAATCACGAAGGAAGCAGGAACCCATGATTACGTCAATGTCCTGCGCTTGAACTTAGCACTTGATCGGAGTAAGTCATGACACGAGGAAAGCTGAAGCTGTACATCGGCTCAGCTCCTGGTGTCGGAAAGACGTATAAGATGCTTGCCGATGCACGAACATTGACGCTTGAGGGTAAGGATGTCGTCATCGGTCTGATTGAGACGCATGGTCGAAAAGAGACGGCGGAGATGGTCGGACAGCTCGAACAGGTCCCGCTACTCGAAGTCGTCTATAAGGACAAGACATTCCCTGAGGTGAACGTGGACGCGATCATTGCCCGTCGCCCGGATATCGTACTGATCGATGAACTGGCGCATACGAATGCGCCAGGATCGGTACGAAAGAAACGCTATCAAGATGTCGCAGCACTGCTTGAAGCAGGAATTAATGTCTATTCGGCCGTCAACATCCAGCATTTCGAAAGCTTGCTCTTTAAGGTCAAAGAAGTGACGGGCGTCGAGGTTCGGGAACGCATCCCGGATCCGTTTCTCGGTGAAGCCGATGAGATTCTACTCGTCGACGTCACGCCACAGACGTTACGGGAACGACTCGAGCAAGGAAAGATTTATAAGAAGGAAAAGATTGAACAGAGCTTGAATTCGTTCTTCTCGCTTCAGAATCTTGCGAGCTTACGGGAGCTATCGTTACGTCAGGTCGCGGACGAAGTCGACGATCAAGTCTATCAATCACGCTTGTTGATTGAAAAGGATCCGGCGTCGTTACAAGAACGAATTCTCGTCTGTATCCAGCTCAATGACAATGCGCGGAAGTTGATTTACCGTGGTTTCCGGATGGCAAGTCGATTGAAGGCAGAACTGTATGTTTTAACGATCTTACCGGCAGCGGAAAATCAATTGAATGTGAAGCAGAAGGAAGTCTTGGCGATGGTACGCGAGAGCGGTGCCTTATTCGGAGCGGAAGTGTTGATCCGGATTCAAGGGGAGCGCTCGATCGCTCAAGCGATCACAGCTGCCGCGAAACATCATCGCATCACTCAAATCGTCCTTGGTCAATCTGCGCGGACCCGTTGGCAGGAAATCCGGCGCGGATCAATCATCAATGAAATCATGCGTCATGTCAGAGGGATCGATATCCAAATCGTTGCCGATGACATGGAACGCTAGGGGGCTCTTCCGCGTAAATGCAGGGGTTCTCTTCGCACCATCACGAATTTCATCTTATGAATCAAAAAAGAAAGACCGTTCCGATGATCACCGGAACGGTCTTTCTTTTTGCGTTGAATTATACGAGAGATGTTTCCTTAACGAGCAAATACCGGGATATCGAAGACAGCAGTGTAACTATCCATCTGTTGATATAAATCGTAGATGCGAGTCGTTTGTTTGGCTGCCCATCCCATGTCTGTCGCGTATTGATGACGACCTGGATTCATTGGATTCCAGCGCATCTTATAGAGCGTATTTTGATTGTATGCATGATGAATATACTGGGTTCCGATGAATTCGGCGCCCCCCATGATGGCTGCTTCTGGTGTGAACCATCCTTTTTCGTATGCTGTTCTTGCTCCACCGTTGATTGGATCTGAATCGACAGCACCGATACCATACATGTTGTAGACCATTTTTCCATTCCACATAACACCATTCGCTAAAGTCGACGTTCCATTTCCTGTCTCAAGTAGCGCGTGGGAAATCAAGTAGATTTCGTTGACGGAAAAGGCTGTACCAGCGTCGATGAATGCTTGTCCACAGCTTCCGGTCGTACATTTACCAAAGATACCTTTTGTACTGATGATCTTATCTAATGTTGCGGCAGATGCACCTGTCGTCTTCGATAAGTCAAGGAATTGGAAAAATTCCTTAGAAGAGCGACTGACTTTTAATGGATCTGCTACGTTTCGGACATCGGACTCGAGTGCGTTCATCCAACCGAGTGTCCAGTATCCGGTTGAAGATGTATAGACGCGTGGATACGTCGTATAGAAATCACCGATTCGTTGATAGACCTTAATCATCTGCTTCGGCTGGAATTGTCCATAAATATGGCTATCCGTCGCCGCACCCGATCGAATGTTGAGTGGTGTCGTTGACGATACGGTCGCGAGTGTACCATTGACCGGGTCTTCCGATCCACCGAATCGAACATACATCGAGCTGACATACATCATCTTGTTTTTATATAAATCCGTTTGTGGTGAAGGATTTAACTTCATTTGAGTACTGATGAAGGTATCAAATGTATACGGCGTCGCGATGGAGTTGTAGACATTTAGTTTTGAAGATGTCGTCACGAGTGTTCCATTATACGCATAGCCTGATTTACCTTGATAGGAAATCTTATACCATTGTCCGATTTGTCCGGTTACGTTGACAACGACGTTCGAAGGAATCGTCGTCACGACTTGGTAAGAACTACCGACATACGAGCGAAGCGGAGTAGGACTGGTAGCTCGGACGTATAACGAATCTTTCGATACATAGTCAATCTTACTTGTAGATGCGTTCGTATCGACATATCCGGTTTGTCCGTTGATCGTTACCTTATGCCATTGTTTGTTCGTATGCGATGTAATCAGTGAAGTCGTGTAGTAGACGTTTCCTTTAGCTAGTGTAGTAAGTGCTGTTGCTTCTTCTAAAGGTGAATTTCGAATGATTAAGTTCTCGTTCGCGAGGAAACGAGCGCCACTAATCTTTTTCGTTTCTGTATAAGGTGTTAAAAGAGCCCCATCGATATACCCTGTTTTTCCATTAACACTTACGTTCATCCATGTCCCGATCGAACCATTCACCTGCACGATCGTTCCGTTTGGCAGTGAAGCGATTTCGCTATATGTCGGACCAGCGTATGACTGAAGAGAAGCCGCTTTTACCGTCTTATAGCGATGGGCTGAAATCTTACGGTATGAAATCGGACTTCCTTGGTTGGCTCGGATGTATCCTGTTTGCCCGTCCACTGAAATACGATGCCACGACTGACCATGACCGTTCGTGACAAGGCGCGTCGTATAATAGGCGTCTCCATCTTTTAGCGTCTTCCATGTATCAGCATCCGCCTGATACGTCGTTTTGACATCGGTGGATGTATTTAATACATAACGGGCTGCTGAGATCGTAGACGTCACGATATATTCGTTCAAATCATCCTGATGCACGTATCCGATTTTTCCCGCATATGTCACACGGTACCATTCATTGATGGATCCTGTTACGGATACTTTGGTTCCGCTTGGGATGGATGTGATGGACGCGTAAGACACGCCAGCATAGGATTTCAATTTTGTGATATCGGTTGTCTTCATCGTCACGACATCCGCTTGATAGGAGACTTTTTCTCCTGTTCCGTAAGCGATGTAACCGGTCTTTCCGTCTTTTGCAATCTGATACCATTTTTTAGAGCCGAGTGTGACGAGGCGTGTCGTGTAATAGATATCACCCTCTTGAAGCGTAGCGATTTTGAGCGCATCTGCTTCAGGAGCCGCTAAGATATCGGCAGAGGATGTGACGGAGAAGCGTGTGCCCGAAATTTTTTGAACGATAGCAGTCGTCTTGAACGTCGAAGCTGACGCATATCCCGTCACCCCATCATACGTGACGCGATACCATGTTCCGATTCGACCTGAGACGAGTGGTTTAGCACCGGAAGGAATCGACTTGATCCCTGCATACGAACTACCTGCATAAGAGCGAATCGTCGTTTTGGCTGTTGTGACGAAAGACATGTTCGTCAGACTTTCGTAATTCACGGGCGCTCCTTGATTCGCTAAAAGATAACCAGTTAGACCATCCTTTTTGATTTTATGCCACGCATTACCTTGTGAATCCGTTACGAGTGTCGTCGTGTAATACACATCGCCTGTTTTTAACGAAGCAATCGTTTTACTCGTCGAAGCGGCAGATGCCTTGATTTCGACGGATTTTTTCAAGAGAACACGTGTAGTAGGAATCGTTTTGACGCTTTGTTTAGAAACTTGCAAAAAAGCGTCACGATGCATGTATCCACTGTTCTTCCCGTGACGAACGCTATACCAGCCGTCGATTTTTCCGACTACTTCAACGTTTGTCCCAACTGGAATCGATTCAATTTTTGGATAACCCGTTCCTGCATAGGTACGTAGTGTGTACGTATCCGTCGTACGTAATGTTTCGTTCGCAATCTTTTGATAGGAAACAGGAGTTGCACCCGACGGAACATATCCTGTTTTTCCTGCGTAGTTCAGGCGGTACCACGTCTTACCATATGGATCAGTGATCCGTTGGGTCGTATAATACGCATCTTTTTGCTGCAATGTACCAATCGTCGTTGCTGTCGCACGTGCCGCACTTTTAATCGCCGTATTCGTAGAGACGATGTAGCGTTGTCCAGAGATTGCTTGCTTTTTCTCATACAACACTAAATATTTTGAAGCGACATATCCCGTTTTTCCGCCATATGTTACTTTTTTGTAGCTTCCGGCATCATATGCGGATGAAACGACCGTTCCGGTCTTGATCGTCAACAAGCGTTTCCGTGAAGATGTCGTCTTATCGTACAGATTCGTATCTGCTGATAGACGGTAAGCCGTTACTTTCGTTGTCTCTGCGTTCACTATCGGTAGAGATGATAGGATGATGCTAAACACGATAAGAAGACTCGCGAACACCTTCAAAGGTTTCGAGATGAATGTCGTATTCAAAGTATCTTTCCTCCTAGTAGATATTCGTCCAAGCGGACGGAATCGGCTTCTAGGATGTCTAGTCTAAGGTGTACGTACTTATGCCTATTCCTACTATCGACCATATCGGATTTTTATGAAGAAAATATTGGATTTTTTTGAAAAAAGGGGTCTGGTTTTTT
This sequence comes from uncultured Exiguobacterium sp., assembly GCF_964277885.1. Taxonomy (NCBI): domain Bacteria; kingdom Bacillati; phylum Bacillota; class Bacilli; order Caryophanales; genus Exiguobacterium; species uncultured Exiguobacterium sp. The sequence continues at coordinate 238,877 of NZ_CAXYJR010000005.1, forward strand.
GAAAAACCCTCCTGTTTTTTTAAACAAGAGGGAATAGGGTCAGATATTGAGACGTGCGAGGATTTCTGTTAAATTCGTCGTCGGGCGTTCACAAGCAAAATCATGACAGAAATACGCCGTTGGCTCGTCTGGTTCTGGATATTCCGCGAGGAGAGGGACGTGCGGCATCAGCTCACCTTTCTTACCGATCAACAACGCAACTTCCGGTAACCGTAACTGTTGCAGTTGCTTGATTTCGAGCGGGATGTCTACGCCTTCCGGAATCAAGATAATCAATTCCTTCGGTTCCATCTGCCGGTAGGTAAAGGTACTGACAAGTGAGGCGAATCCGGTTGGTTGTTGCTCAACTTCTTCGATTAAAGCTGTGAGCGCCCGTTCGGCACTTTCCTGATAAACGAGACGCCCGGTGAGGCGACTGAGCGTGAAGAAGGCGTTCAAGGCAACGCTATTTCCGGCCGGTGTGACCCCATCATACAGATCGAGTGGACGAACGAGTAGCTCATCGGAGCGGGACGAGGTCAGATAAAAATAACCATCTGCTGTTTGGAATTGATCTTGCAACACGTCTGCGAATGCTAAAGCTTCCTTTAAATGGAGAGCGTGGTGTGTGGACTGAAATAATTCAAGATGTGCATCGATCAAGTACGCATAGTCATCAAGGAAACCGTGACCAGTCGCTCGTCCATCTCGGTAATGAACAGCAAGGTGTTGTTCAGTACGAACGAATCGTTCGAGTGAGGTCATCGCACGCGTGGCAACACGTGTATAATGCGGTTCACCAAAGACACGACCGGCTTTAGCGAACGTCGAGATCATCATCGCGTTCCATGAGGTCAACCGTTTATCATCGCGAAATGGACGCGAACGTTCATTTCGCGCACGAAGGAGAAGCTGGCGCTCACGTTCGAGTTGCACCGCTGTTTCAGCAGGCGACAAGTGAACAGAACGTGCGAATGCCTCAAGTGTTCGTCCCGTCCGGTAAAAGACGTTTCGTCCTTCGAAATTTCCTGATGGTGAAGCGTGGTAGAAGCGCGGGAACAGTGCGTCTGGTCCGAGCAAGTCAGTCAGTTCAGCTGCCGTGAACGTATAAAAATGTCCCTCGCCCCCTTCACTATCCGCATCCAGTGCGGCATAGAAGGTGCCGTCCGGTGCGGTCAGCTCCTGTTCTACGAATGTCAGTACTTCTTCCGCGTAGCGACGGAAGCGAGTCTGACCAGATGCTTGGTAGGTTTCGATGCATACTGTCGCGAACCAAGCATTGTCGTACAGCATCTTCTCGAAATGAGGAATTTCCCATTTGGCATCGACCGTGTAACGAAACAATCCGTAGCCGACTTGATCCGTCATCCCGCCGTCACGCATCGCGATTAGCGATCGCATGACCATGTGGAGCGCTGTCTCGTCTTCTGTGAACTGATAATAATCGAGTAAGAAACGGAGCAGGGCAGGCGACGGAAATTTCGGTGCTTCTCCGAATCCACCGTGTTGACGGTCAAATTGTCGCATCGCTTGATCAAAGGTGTCGTGAATGATGGATTCATCCCAAGCACGGGTAGACGTCGCAGGCTGCAATACGTCGCGGAGCGTCTGTGACATGTTCTGACCGACTTGGGCGATTTTATCTGGTGAACGCCGGAATTGTTCGCTGAGTTGGAGTGTCACCTGACGAAAACTTGGTCGATTGAATTGAGGCGTTTTCGGAAAATACGTCCCGATATAAAACGGTTGCTGATCCGCTGTCATGAAGACACTTAGCGGCCAGCCACCTTGTCCGTTCATGACTTGAGCCGCTGTCATGTACAAGTGGTCGATGTCAGGACGTTCTTCCCGGTCGACTTTGATTGCGATGAAGCGTTCGTTTAAGAGGTGTGCCGTTTCTTCATCCTCGAAGCTTTCGTGAGACAACACATGGCACCAATGGCACGTCGAATAACCAATTGATAAAAAGATTGGCTTGCCAGTCTCCCGTGCGGCAGTAAAGGCGTCTTCGCCCCACGGGTACCAATCGACAGGCTGATGAGCGTGTTGCAATAGGTAGGGACTCGTTTCATGGATAAGTCGATTCGACATGATGGATTTCCCTCGTTTCTTCTATAGTAATGAGTCCTCTTCACGATACTCGGCTTTGATGGTAGTTGCAACTCAGATTCCAACATGAACAAAAACGATTTTTAAAAAGAAAGATTGACTTTATAAATAAAAGTGTGATAGATTATTATAAGTCATGAATCGGGGATGATCACTCATGTGAGAATCTTCAATCCATATCATACAATTAAATCGACAGGTCAGGATTTTTAGACCGCTACTGACAAATGAGTCAGACATAAGTCATCGCTTTTATTTTGTCCTTCTTCATACTACGAGGAGAAGTTGACCCAGCAAGATAAACCTTCCAATCGATACTTTTCCGCTCATTCCCGAGCTATTTCTAAAAATCCCAGTATCATGCGTCCGTTGCAGACGCATCACGATTCTTGCTAAAATGCTTGATTCAGCTGGCGCGGCCAAGGAGCCGTAACAACGAAAGAGAGGTAGGGCTTTCGTCGTTTCAGGTGTTTTGATCACCTGTAATCCTCGATTCTCATGACAACCAAAAACAACGACACGCTGATGAGGCGTTTTTTTTGTGCCTTTTTTCGGGTAATGCTGAAAGAAGGGGGTGACGACATGCCATGGAATGAGAACGACTATCCGGAGTCATTCAAGAACTTTGATCCGCCGCTTCGAAAGAAAGCGATCGAGATCGCGAACGCTTTATTAAAAGACGGCTATGAAGAGGGACGCGCCATTCCGATCGCGACATCGCAAGCTGAAAAATGGTACGAAAGTCACAAAGACGAACATTGAATAGTTGTAAGCGATACCATTTCTTTCATTTACGAAGGATGGTATCTTTTTTTACGAAAAATATACACTATTGAGAATATAATCTGATATTATGAAGAAGTGTCAGAAAATTCAATAGGGGGTCTCATCATGAAATACGGCAGTACGTTTGGAAAGTGGGCATTGGCCGGAGTATTAACAGCAGGAATCCTTCCACAAGCGGGTCTTGTCGGGGCAGAAGGCGAAGGCGTCATCTTGTCTGAATACATAGAAGGAACAAGTAATAACAAGGCAATCGAGCTATACAATGGGTCGGGGCAAATTATTGATTTAGCAGACTATACTCTTGTTCAATACACGAACGGTGGACCGTCAGAAGCGAAAATCACACTTTCGGGGAAAGTGGATCCAGGGAAGACGTTCGTCATCGCGAACTCGAGTGCGAATGCGGACATCAAAGCAAAAGCACAATTGACGACGGGATCATTGAACTTCAACGGAAATGATCCGGTTGCATTGAAAAAGGGCGATGTCGTCCTTGATATCATTGGACCAATCGGTTCGTCAGCTGATTTCGCAAAAGATACGACACTCGTTCGGAATGCGGGCGTCACGTCTGGTGCTAAAACGTACGAACCATCACAGTGGACAAGCTTCCTGGTTGATACACTGACGAATCTCGGAAGCCATCAGACAGAAGCGGGCGATGTTCTCGCAGCACCAACGGCTACTCCAGTCGGTGAAGTCGAGCGTGGGGATCAAGTGACATTGTCAGGTGAAGGAACGATCCATTATACGGTCGATGGTTCGACACCAACTGTCGACAGTCCAGTGTACACGTCACCGATCACGATCAACGACGAAGTGACGATTCAAGCGGTTGCCGTCAAGGATGGTAAAACGTCAGCTGTCTCGACATTCAAGTACTATATCGCACCACCAATCACGAAAATCAGCAGCATTCAAGGCGTTGCGCATACGTCGCCTTATGCAGACCAGCTCGTCCGGACGACAGGTGTCGTCACGTATGTCGTCGATGCGAACAACTTCTACATGCAGGATCCGAATCCGGATAATGACAGCCGGACATCGGAAGGGATTCTCGTCTACGCGAAAAACCATGGTGCTGCCGTTGGACAAAAGGTCGCGACGACAGGATATGTCAAAGAGTGGTTGCTTGGTGGATACAGCGATAAAGCAGATACAGACCTTGCTGTCACGGAAATCAGTACGGTCAATCTCGTGAAAGGTGCGCTTAATGAAGGCTTACCAGCAAGTATCGTTCTTGGTGATAAAGGGGTCTTGATTCCGACACAAGTCGTCGACAATGATTCCTTCGCGCAGTTTGATCCAAAAGAAGATGCGATCGATTTATACGAAAGCTTAGAAGGCATGCGTGTTGCTTTACCGAACGCGATCGTCACCGGACCGCAAGCAAACCGAACGATCCCAGTTCGGACACAAACAGACGCAAACAAGGTCTACACAAAACGTGGCACACCAATCCTGACGAAGGACAACGTCAACCCAGAGCGTCTCTTTGTCGAGATGGGCAGTTCGTCGTACCGGGCGAAAGCTGGTGATACATTTGATGGAACAATCGAAGGCGTCATGAGCTATAACTATTCGGCATACAAAGTACTCGCCAAAGCAGCGGACCTTCCGAAACTCGTCACGCGCGAAGCGGATCGTCAACCGACGAACATCGAAACAGGTAAATCACGATTGACTGTCGCTTCTTACAACGTCGAGAACTTCGCCTCAACAGCGGATGCTGGAAAAGTCGATCGTGTCTCAGAAGGCATCGCGACATTCCTGAAAACGCCGGACATCGTCGGTTTGACAGAGATGCAGGATAACGATGGTGCAACGGATAGCGGAACAGTTGACGCTTCGAAATCATTCGAGACATTGATTGCAGCAATCGAAGCGAAAACAGGTGTCCGGTATGCCTATACGGACATTGCACCAGAAGACAAGAAGGACGGTGGACAGCCGGGCGGAAACATCCGTGTCGGATTCCTTTACAATCCAGCACGTGTATCACTCGCACCAGGAGAAAAAGGTGGCGCAACGGAAGCTGTTGCAGTCGAAAACGGCAAGCTGACGAAAAACCCAGGTCGTATTCAACCGACGGATCCGAACTTTGCCAGTTCACGGAAACCACTCGTCGCGGAATTCCTCTTCAACGGTGATTCGTACCATGTCATCGTCAACCACTTCAACTCTAAAGGTGGCGATGGAGCAGACTTCGGTAAAAACCAACCGGTCGTGCGTAAGAGTGAAGTCCAGCGTCATGCGATTGCGAACATCGTCCAAAACTTCGTCTCTGAGTTGAAGACGGAAGTCAAAGACTCGAATGTCGTCGTCCTCGGTGACCTCAATGACTTCCAGTTCTCAGAAACGTTAAATATCCTGAAAGGGAAAAACCTCTGGAACACAGTCGACGATCTTCCAGAATCCGAGCGTTACTCTTACGTCTATAACGGAAATGCTCAGGTGCTTGATCACATCTTGATCTCGAATAACTTAAAACGTTATACGTCTTCTGATATTGTCAACATCAACTCGGAGTATATGGAAGCAGATGGTAGCGCGAGTGACCACGATCCGGCGATCATCTCGATTCAAGGTGCAGAAACGGTAGTACCAGTCAAAGGAGTTGCAGAAATCGGAAAGTGGCGTGCCGTTCAAAAAGGAAAACACATTTTCCTCGAATGGAAATTAGGTCGTCATTGGCTAAAAGCGAGCGGAACAACTGGAGAGCAACAAGGTGAGTTACTCGCACTACGTGTATCGCAAGACCGACCATATATTCAAGTGAAGACGAAAAAAGGAAAAACGATTTGGTTAGAGCTTGTTAACCTATGCCAATTAAAAGAGACTAAAAAATATCAGTAATTGAACGGTATTATGATGAAAAGCGGACTTAATGGTCCGCTTTTTTGCGTGACGGTAAAAAGAGTGAGAAAAGAGAAAGCATGCTAATCGAGAGTGTTGAGATTAAAGCGATAGGGAGAGGGATGACGCGGAACATATACGTGAAGTGGATCAAGATCAAAAATAGAATGATAGCAAGACCGGGAATGAATTTTTTAGAAAGTAGCATTCCAGAACCGGGAACAAGTAATTCGAAACCGAGGCGTTGATTCAATCGGACATCTTCGTGCGCATTAGCTAAACTAAACGATACGGTCAAAGCTACGAGAATCATCCATCCAGAAAATAAGTATTGCTGAATTGGTAAAAAGGCGATGGACTCATAAATGAAATACAGTAAAACCATAGGTCAACTCCTTCATTTCATTATGTTATTTGGAAAAGCATTGAAAGTTTGGCTTACGAATTCTAATGATACCGAGTAGGAATTCCGAGAGCAATCAAAAATCTTGAATGACGAAATAAAAGAATGTTCACACATTTTAAGAAAAGGGGAAGATGGTTTAGAATATGTACTAAATACTTTTAAGAATCCTCATCACTAAAGCATTTTACTAATATGAGAACGTTCTCATAAAATGTGTCGAATTTGTGGACGTAAGATGTGATTTTAACAATTAAGAGCCAATAACTGTTCGGAAGAATCATTTTCTTTTAAAATAAAGGTAATGATTAAAGGAGGCGAAACGAAGACATGAAAAAATGGTTGATCATCGGAGTAGCAGCAGTAGCTTTTTTCGGCTACGAGAACATTCCAATGGAACAAGCAGAAGCCGATTATCCGAAAAGCGGTGGCAAGCTGATTGATCGATACAGCAGTGAATACCCAGGTTATGACTGGGAAGTCAGGCGAACTGCGAGTGAGGAATTCGTTTCGTTGACGAAAGACGGGAAAGAGTATGGGAAGTACCGATTTAAAAATGGTATAACGACGCAAGGGGCGGTCTTGAACAAGGATACTGAATCGTCGCTGAAGAAAAAAGGGTGGACCGCAGTGAAGTCCTACCGTAAAGGCAACACGAACTACATGTTGAATCTGGATCATGCAGCCGTCTATGAGAAGAAGGGGAATTACGTCACCTATTTCTTCGACCAACATGATGGCAATAAGGTCAAAGCGACACTTGCAATTCCAAAAGACGTTGAAGCAAAGAAAAAAGGTTTCTACGGTACCGCTTCGAATGCTTTACGTACAACAGATGAAAAATTGATGCTTCGTTTGATGAATTGGGAACGGGCTGACTATAAGTTGAATCCGTTAGCTCCGTATACGGCATTAAAGCCAGTGACACGCGGGCATAGCGAAAATATGGCGAAGAACAACTTCTTCTCGCATACAGATCCGCAAGGACGTGATCCGTTTGACCGAATGAAGCGTGAAGGTATTACGTTCAGCTATGCTGGTGAAAATCTATCAATGGGCTATCCAAATGTCTTTGCAGCACATTGGGGCTTAATGAATTCAAAAGGGCACCGGGAAAACATTCTGAAAAAAGAGTACAAGCAAGCAGATGTCGGTGTGGCATTCCGAAGTAATGCGCCATACTTCACGATTAATTTCCGGACGCCTTAAATAGAAGAATGGGGGACGATATTTCGCGATGTCGTCCTCTTTTTCATGAGGCGATCTGTTTTACACTAAAGGCAGGAGGTGGAGCATTTGGAAATACGTCAATTGAATGCAGAAGATGCAGTACTCTATAAAGCGTTGCGATTAGAAGCGTTGCAAAATCATCCGGAAGCGTTCGGGTCCGATTATGAAGTGGAAAAAGATCGACCGATCGAGCAATATGCTATGCGCTTTCAGAACGAACAAGCAGCGACGTTCGGTGCGTTTCATGAAGGAGAACTCGTTGGTGTCGTCACCATCGTCTGCTCCGAGCCGTTCAAGATGCGACATCGAGCCGATTTATTTGCGATGTACGTCACGCCACGCGTCCGAAAACAACAGATTGGACGGCAATTGGTACAAGAGGCATTACAAGCATTACAGGAACGTCCTTGGATCGAGCAGGTTCATCTCTCGGTCGTCCGGACGAATGAAGCCGCTAAAGCTCTCTATCGGTCGCTTAGTTTTGAATCATACGCGATCGAACCACGGGCGCTGAAAATCGATGATACCTATCATGATGAAGAACTGATGTGGTATCGGTTCTAACACAAAATGACCGGAATTCAAAGAGAGTATCTCTCCTTGAATTCCGGTCATTTTTTATCAGTTTGCCCATTCAGGCTTGCTGAAGCCTTTGAATGATTTTTCGATGACTGTATTGAAAGCGTCCGATTCGACGGCTGCTTTTAAGTCTTTTGCGACTTGCTTGTCCGCATCTTTCGTTTGGACAGCGACGAGGTTACGGTATTGTTCGTCCATCGTCTCAAGCGCTAACGCATCGAGTAAGTCGAATTTCGCAGCAAGTGCGAAGTTTCCTGGAACGGCTGAGATATCGACACTTTCGACGGCGCGTGGCAGTTGAGCCGCTTCGAGTGGTTTGATGACGAGTTTCTTCGGATTCTTGACGATATCTTTTTCTGAAACGGTCAGTGGATCAGCGTCCGGCTTGAGTTCAATCCACCCTTGTTCCGCAAGCAAGTTCAGTGCCCGTGCTTGGTTCGTCGGATCATTCGGCGTTGCAACTTCAGCACCTGTCTTGACGTCGTCAAGCGTCTTCGCTGTCTTGCTGTATAGTCCCATCGGTGCTGTCGGAACCGTGATGAGTCCTTTTAAGTCGAGGTTCTTTTCTTTAGAGAACGTCTTGAGATAGATCGAGTGTTGGAACAAGTTGGCGTCGATGTTTCCGCTACCGAGGGCGATGTTCGGTTGGATGTAATCGCTGAATTCGACGATTTCGACTTTATAGCCTTTCTTTTCGAGTTGTGGTTGAATCGCTTGTTTGACCATATCGCTATACGGACCGCTTGTCGCACCGATCTTAATCGTCTTGTCTTTTTCATCAGCGCTGCTATCTCCGCATCCTGCGAGGACTCCTGCACCGAGTAAGGCTGTTGCTAAAAAGGCATATCGTTTTTTCATAATTCTACTCTCCCTTTGTATGTATGATTAGCGTTTATCTGTTTTTCGCGCCAGTTGATTCCCAAGTGCTTGAATGCTTTGGACGATGACGATGAGGACGACGATTGTCACGATCATGATGAAATTATCATAGCGATAGTAGCCGAAACGGATCGCGAGGTCACCGACACCACCGCCGCCGACGATCCCAGCCATTGCCGAGAAGCCAATCAGACTGATCGTCGTTAGCGTGATGCCTTGAATGATGCCGGGAAGTGCTTCCGGTAAAAGGACGCTGACGATGATCCGCAAGGGTTTCGCCCCGCAGGCTTCCGCTGCTTCAATCAAACCGGGCGGAATTTCACGTAGTGACGTCTCGACGAGTCGTGCAAGAAACGGAATCGCTGCGACACTGAGGCTGACGGATGCAGCCGTCGGACCAATCGTATTATCGAGTAAGAACTTCGTTAATGGAATAAGGGCAACAAGCAAGATGATGAACGGTAAGGACCGGACGATGTTGACGACGAAGTCAAGGACACGTCGGACGGCAAGGTTTTGAAAGAATAAACCGCGATCGGTGACGAACAAGAGAATCCCGAGCGGAATCCCGATGACCAATGCAAAAGCAAGTGAAATTCCGACCATCCATGCCGTCTCACCGAGCGCCTTCAACAACTCGGGTAACATCGTTTGAATACGATCAAGCCACATCCTGAATCACCTCGAGAGCATGAAGTTCCGTCGCGAGCCAGTCGAGGGCAGGAGCGATTTGATCAGGAGATCCCGTCAAGCTGACGATCAGAACACCGAAGGCGACGTCTTGAATATAGTCGACCTTGCCGTGCAAGATGCTGACTGAAATATCGTAACGGCGGATTGCTTCCGATAATGTACTCTCACCGGTCTTCTCGCCCGTAAATTGCAAGCGGATGATCTTACCCGGTGTTGCCTGTAAGATGCGTTCCGGTAGCTCGATTTGTAATGCCGTGTCGACATAATGTTGTGTGACCGGATGTTTGGCTTGGCTGAACAAGTCATAAGTAGAGGCGACTTCGACGACCTCTCCTTGCGACATGACCGCGACACGATGACAAATCTGTTTGACGACATCAATCTCATGCGTGATGAGGACGATCGTCAATCCGAGTCGTTCATTCAAATCCTTCAACAGTTCAAGGATCTGTAGTGTCGTAACGGGGTCAAGGGCAGAGGTTGCTTCGTCACATAACAGGACGGTCGGATCATTCGCGAGTGCCCGGGCAATCCCGACGCGCTGTTTCTGACCACCGCTTAATTGGCTCGGGAAGTTCGTCTCAAATCCTTCAAGGCCGACGAGTGAGACGAGTTCGCGAATTCGCTCCGGAAAATCTGCGCGTTTGACACCAGCCGCCTTGAGCGCAAAAGCGATATTATCCGCGACGTTGCGCGATTGGATCAGTTGAAAATGCTGAAAGATCATTCCTGTCCGCAAGCGAAGTTGACGTAGTTCCGATTTTGGCATCCCGCCGAGCGAGACACCGTCGACCTTGACGGTTCCTTGTGTCGGATGCTCAAGCCCGTTGATGAGACGAAGCAATGTACTTTTACCGGCACCGGACTCACCGATGATCCCGAAGATTTCTCCTTTTTGGATCGTTAAATCGACATCCCGTAATGCAAAAATCGGGGTCCGGTCTCGGACGAACCGTTTTGTAATGTGTTTGAATTCAATCATCCGCTCATCTCCTCATACAAAAAAAGTCGCTTTTTCCTAGTAGCAGAGCAACCAGAAAAAAGCGACGAAAGTGTAAGATTTCGTAACTTATCTCTCAGAATGAAAATCATTCTGTAGGATGTGGCACCGTTCCTAATAGGTGGTTGCCGGACGTCGTTGGGCCTAATCCCTCGGTCGCTCTCGATAAGTAGTTATACTGTTGGGACTTACTTTAACGGAAATGATTCCCATCTGTCAAATGTTTTTTCAGAATTATTCCGCAACGGGTGTCCGGAACAGACTGAGTGTTCCGATTCGGTCGACGGCCTCTTCTAGACGTTCGACGTCAGCAATCAAGCTGATCCGGACGTAGCCTTCACCGTATTCACCGAAGAAGGATCCCGGGGTCACGGCGACGTGTGCTTCGTCAAGTAGATGATCGGTGAAGCTTTGAGACGTGTAACCTTCAGGAACTGGAAGCCAGACGAAGAAGGAACCGCCTGGACGTGGTCCACTCCAGCCGATCGCATCGAGTTTTGCGAACAACGCATCGCGTCGTGTTTCATATAAGCTACTTAACTCATGGACACATGTCTGATCACTCGTCAGAGCGACGGTCGCCGCATGTTGAATCGGTGTGAAGGCACTGACGTAGAGATGTTCTTGGTACGTCTCGATGCTTGAGATGACAGACGGATTTCCAATTGCGAAGGCGATCCGGAAGCCGGACATATTGAAGCGTTTCGAGAGTGAGAATAGCTCGATTCCGACGTCTTTTGCCCCTTCCGTCTGCAGAAAGCTTCGCGTTGGACCATCGAAACTGATGCCACCGTAGGCTAAGTCATGGACGACGCAAATATCATGGGCATCGGCGAAAGCGACCGTCTGTTCGAAGGCTTCTGCTGTCGCGGTCGCACCCGTCGGATTACTCGGGTAGTTGAGAAACAACATCCGGGCACGCTCGACGTCCGTTGTATCAAGCAAGTCATAATCGGGTAAGAAGCCGTTTTTCTCAAGCAACGGAAGCGTAATCGGAAATGCGCCAGCAAGTGCAGCACCAGACAGATAATCCGGATATCCTGGATCCGGGACGATGACACCTTCTCCAGGGTTGACGATTGTTTGCGGTAAGGCGACGATTCCGGCTTTACTACCGAGAAGAATCGCGACTTCCGTTGCCGGATCGATCGTGACGCCGAATTCGTTCGCATAAAAGCTTGCGACGGCTTGTTTTAGAAAATCATGTCCACGAAACGGTGGATATTGAAGGTTTGTTGGCTCATCGATCGCCTGTTTTAAGGCGTCGAGAATATGTACAGGTGTCGTCTGGTCGGGTGTTCCTTGACCCAGTGTGATGACATCGTGTCCGGCTGCTTTTACAGCACCAATCCGGTTCGCAAGCTCAGCGAAGACGGGAGCAGGAAGCCGATCGATAGCGATGGATGGAGCGAAATGTTTCATGGGTGAATGCCTCCTTCGTGGTATTGTCGTCAAGGATAACGAATATTCAGTCAAAAGAAAAGAACTTTTTCGAAATTCAAAAAAATTATTGAATTAACAGGTACAGACAAGTGGAGCGGGAATAAAGAGTTAGGGAGAGGAGTGAGGAGATGAAGCGAGCTAGCTGGAAAGAGGCAGTCGTCTATCAAGTTTACTGGCGTAGTTTTAAGGATTCGAATGGGGACGGAATCGGTGATTTGCGAGGTGTCATCGAAAAACTTGATTATATCGCTTCGCTTGGTGTCGATGTTGTCTGGTTGAATCCGTGTTATCGTTCCCCGGACGTTGATAACGGCTATGATATTGCCGATTATTACACGATCATGGATAAGGCCGGGACGATGGGGGATTTACAGGAATTGATTACGGCGGCTCACGCCCGTGGATTGAAAATCATACTTGATTTAGTCGTCAATCACACGAGTGACCAGCATGACTGGTTCCGCCAGTCGCGGGACCGGATTAATGACAAGGATGATTGGTACATCTGGAAAGACGGCACGAAAGGGACGCCACCGAACAATTGGCGCTCGTACTTTGCATCAAGCCCGTGGACGTGGAGTGAAGAACGCGGGCAGTATTATTTCCATTCTTTTGCGAAAGAACAACCGGACTTGAACTGGGAGCACCCAGCTGTGAGGCAAGCGATCTACGATATGATGAACTGGTGGATTGCTCAAGGGATTGACGGCTTCCGGATGGATGTCATCAATTTGATTAAAAAACGGACGCTTGAGGATGTCGTCAATCCGTTTGATTTATCGTATCTCGGGAATCAGCCCGGCGTACATGACTTCCTGCAGGAGATGCATGCGAACGTCCTTGCCGAGAAGGACTTGTTCACAGTCGGTGAGATTCCGTTCGTCGGTCCAGAAGACGGGCTGTTATATGTCAGTGAAGAACGGAACGAACTTCGGACGCTGTTTCATTTCGAGATCGCGGACGATATGGAGGCGATGGATCTCTTACGATTCAAGGAGATTCAAAAACGCTGGTATGATGTCTTATACCCATTAGGTGTCAATTCACAGTTTCTCAACAACCATGATCATACACGGCAAGTGACGCGCTTCGGCAGTGAACGATACCGCGTCGAGAGCGCGAAACTACTCGGTTTGATGTTGCATACGTTACCGGGCATTCCTTACGTGTATCAAGGAGAAGAGATCGGGATGACGGGGATTCGTTTCTCAGATCCATCGCTCTATCAAGATGTCGCCTTTCGAAATCGATACGAAGAGCGCGTCGCTGGTGGCGAGGACCCGGAGGTCGTACTCTCGTCAATGCAGTTACTCGCCCGTGATAACTCCCGCACGCCGATGCAATGGGACGATACGCATGCGGCAGGCTTTACGAGTGGAAAACCGTGGTTAGCCGTCAATCCGAATTATACGGACATCAATGTCGCACAAGCAGAAGCAGATCCATCGTCCGTACTTGCTTTTTACCGGACGTTGATTCAGATGCGCAAGGATCATCCAATCATGGTCTACGGTACGTACCGAGACCTGGCACTGCATGATCCGTATCTCTATATTTATGAACGGGAACTAGAAGGAGAAGTCTGGCGGATCGTCCTCAACGTATACGACGAACCGATGCAGACCGCCTTTATCTTACCGAAGGAAAAGTTACTCGTATCGAACTACCGGGATACCCCGGATGAATTACGTCCCTATGAAGCACGTGTTTATCGTTATGGTGTTACAGAACAGAATAGAGCGGTTTGAAGGAAAAAACATCCACGGACGTGTCGGAAAATACGTCCGTGGATGTTTTCGTGTGGATAGGTTACTTGAAAGGTGATAATTTTTTCGTTTGTAAGACTTGCGCGAATCGATCGACGGCTTGGCGCATCTCGTAACTCGGTCCAAGGATAAGCGGACCATGTCCGACGGCAAGGATATCCGGAGACAGTTCCGTCAATTGATCAGCGGAGCGAAGGGCAACATCCGGATCCCATGTCGCAAGTGCCGGGAACGGGAATTGCCATCGGACGTCACCGGAGACGGCGAGCCCTCCTTGTGTCTGAAAAGCATCTCCGGCAATCAACGTCCGGCTCCCTTCATGCCAAAGCGAAATCGAACCGGGCGTATGTCCAGGTGAGGCGATAACGCTGAGACTACCGACTTGTTGACCACTTTCGAGCAATCGATCCGGACGTGTTTTGATGTTTTTCGGAATACCGCCTTTTAAAGGTGTCGTTTCGCCTTCGCGTAGCGTCTCATCCCCGCTGAGCAATGCAGCATCACGGTAACTGATGCAGACTTGGGCAAGAGGAAAGGCATTCGCAAGGAAGTCGAGTGATCCGACATGATCGGCATGAGCGTGTGTCAGGATGATCGCACCGAGCGGTTTTTCTTGTTTACGGATGTAGTGATAAAGCGCCTTTGCGTTGATTCCGAGTCCGGCATCAATCAATGTTAAACTGTCTGCTTCTTCAAACAGGTAGCAATTGACCGGGAAAAAGGATGGGGTCGTCTGCAGTTGATGTAAACGTTCGATGATCGTGACACGCATCGGCTTCACTCCTTCAAAAAATGAATAGTCTTCTTCTTTAGTATCGTCTGTTTTTTTAGATGCGTCTAGACGAATTGTGTGGAAAAGGAGGCATCACCTCTAAAAAGATGATCCCTCCTTTGCTAATCATTCAAATGTGACGACGAAGACAGCGCCGGCGTGTGGTGTCTCATCCCCATCAGCAGCTGTCGTGACGAGTAACCGATCTTCATACAAAATCGGACAGGTCGGATTCGAGACGGGAAAATCGACATGTGCTAGTTTTTCGCCTGTCGAGAGATTCCAGCGTGTGATGCATGATCCGGCGTAATGCGCGATCCAAGCATGACCTTCAGCATCCTGCGTCATACCATCCGGGAATCCTTCTTCTTCTTCGAGATCAACGGCGACGCGTTTATTCGAAAGTAGCGCGTCCGGATCATAATCGAAGGCATAGACTTTTTTCGTCGGTGTATCGATATGATAGAGCGTCTTGCCATCTTCTGACCAGACGAGCCCGTTAGAGTTCGTCAAGTCTTCATGTAAGACATCAATGGAACCGTCATGACGTAGACGGAACAGTCCAGCCGTCTTACCGTCTTCTTCATTAATGCTACCGGCGACATATTGTCCGGTCGGATCGAGCTTTCCGTCATTCATACGGTCAGAATCTGGTAGGGACAATTGATGCTCAAGAGACAGATGTCCTTCCTTGAGATCAAATGTACCGAAGCCGTGTGCTGACGTTACACGTAATAAATCTGGCGCATCCGTCAAGGCAATCGATGTGATGGCACTTGGTAACGTATACGGTTTAAGTGCTTCAGTGACGAGATCATATGAAAAAAGCAATTGATTCGGAATATCGACAAAGTAGAAACGTTTCGTTTTCGCGTCGTAGACGGGAGATTCCCCTGTCTTGCACGCAACATCGATAAATAAAGATACAGTCATGGAAAGTGCCTCCTACATCATGTATGAATTCATGTGTTTCTTCTTACAAAATAAAAGAATCGTTTAACTGTTTTCTATACCTGTTCCGAATAAAAATAAACCTCTTCTAAATTTATTATGTCATTTATTTACTAAAAAAGGCATAATATATAACGGAGGTGGAACATGTTCAAGAAAATTTGTATTTTATTAACATCTTTTTGTCTTTTTCAATCTGTTGGTCCCATACAGGCAGAAACGATTTCAAAAGGTGTCACCTATACGACGAAATCAGAAACACTCTCGGGAACCCCACAGTTATTTCGACATATAACGATTCAGCCAGATGCTGGGAACTACTGGGTGACAACGAAAGGAAGAGATCGTGTATTAGCAACAGAGTCCTTGCCTTCTCAAGTCAGTCGCGTGACAGCGAGTGGGGGACGTGTCGTAACGGCAATCAATGCAGATATGTACCGAGTAGCATCAGGACTGCCGATTGGTCTTCAGATTCAGCAAAATCAAGTATTAGTCAGCCATAGCGTAAAAGATTCTGCAACGAAATTTCCCTCTTTCACGATCAATGGACAAGGAAATCCAGAAATCGGTTCATTCGGGATCATTGGATCCGTGACGTCCGGTACGAAACGGGTAACGATTCATTCGGTCAACCGGAATGAAAATTTAGCAAATCGAATCGGCATCTTTAGTTCTGCGCATCATGCTTCGAAAATCTTGAAGCTGATCGAACCATCAGAAGCGATGAAAAAAGAGATCGCCATCGTCTACTTAAAGGGACCGACGACGTCAGCATTCACTCTTGGCAAGAACTATCAGTGGACGATTGAATCGGTAGATACGACATTCCGTAAAGAAATTAAGTTACCGGACGCAGGTGTCGTCTTGGTCGGACTCGGAAAACAAAAAGAAGCGTTGCTGTCTCTCGTCAAAGCAGCTGAAGAAAAATCGGATGGTCTGCTCTCGACACAATTGAATTTAGTTCAGTTATCGAACCTGCAAATTCGAAATGATATCCAAGAGGCTGTCTCCGGATATAACTGGTTGATTCAAAACGGTGTTGGATATAATTTGGAGAGCTTAGCCTTGAATCATGATCGTTTTTTGATGCTTGCTCGTAAAGCGCGGACACTGATCGGGACGACCGCGGATGGAACGGTTCAGATCATCACGGTCGACCAAGCTCGCTCTGACTCAAAAGGTATTACGATGCTTGAGGCAGTCGAACAAATGAAGCGTCTAGGTGTGACGTCAGCCCTCGCATTCGATGGAGGAGGGTCGACAGAGCTGATGGTCAGACGCGCCGGGGAGTTTTTACCTCGAACAGCGAATGTACCGGCAGACGGAAGAAGTCGTTCCATTACGAATGGTCTTCTCTTAGCGACGCATTATATTCCATCGAATCAGGCGGCAACGATTCTGTTGACAGCCCCTAAAGAATTGTATGTGGGTGAAACAAGTGGATTTGGACTAAAGTTGACGGATACGAATGGCCAGCCTGTAGATGCAACGAAGAAATCAATTGTTTGGAAGGGGATAGGTGTCAAAGGACTACAAATCACGGCACCGCTGACTCCAGGAAAATGGACGGGAACGATGCAAGTTGACCATGCCAAACGTACCGTATCGATTCCAATCACGAATCGCTTGACCGGTCTTACCGTGAATGGCGGTCGTCCGATTCTATTAAAAGTAGGGCAACGCCTCGCGATTTCATCAGAAGGATGGTTAAACGGACGACGTGTCGGTATTCCTGCTGCTCAACTCAATTATCAGGTCGCGAACGGTAGCATCGCATCCGTCACGAAGGGGAATGTAGTAGCAAAAAAAGTCGGGAAGACGGAACTCACAGTCTCGTCTGGCGGGAAAATCGTTCGATTACCGGTCACCGTTTCGGCTATGAAAAAAGAGGAAGTTATCGATTCCTTCGAACAGGGTGTCTATGAAGCTGTGTCTCCGTACGTTTCGAGTTATGCTGTTCGTCTCAGTTCTTTACAGAAGACTTCTGGTAAACAATCGCTCGAAATGACATACGATTATTCAGGATGGACGAAACAAAACGGAGCCATGTACATTAAAAAAGCGTCATGGATCATACCTTCTCCTGCCCGTGCACTGACGATTGACGTGTACGGAGATGGACGCGCGCCTTGGCTTCGCTCAGAAGTGAGAGATGCTGCGGGAAATCGACATGTCGTGGATTTCGTCAAGAAGGTAGATTGGAAAGGATTTAAAACGGTACAAGCGACACTCGATCCGACGTGGCCAACACCTCTTAAAATCGAATCGCTGTATTTTGTTGAAACGGATGTAACGAAAAAGGGAACAACCATTAAAAGTAAGGTGTACTTGGATCAACTCAAAGTTTTATACTAAATCGCAAAAAAACAGGGCATCAGATTTCAATGAAATCTTGCCCCTGTTTTTTTAATCAGATATAAATTACTCTGAGAAGTGGTCTATAGTAATTAGCGACTTTTGACGAGAAGATTTACGGCTTCCTTCACAAGCTCTTCTGTCTGACCGTCACCATTTTGTTCGGCTTCCTTTACGCACTCGATTAAATTCGAACTGACGACGACACCGATCGTACGATCAATCGCGGAGCGGGCAGCAGAAAGTTGTGTGATGACATCACGACAGTCTTGACCCTCTTCCATCATGCGAAGGATGCCACGCAATTGTCCTTCGATACGACTGACACGATTTTTCATTTTTCGATCATAATCCATTTGTGTTCCTCCGTTTCTTACTAGAACTAACGTATGTGTACTATCTTTATGCTATGCCCATAACGGTATTACTGTCAATTTAATCGAATTTTAAGCTATACTTTTCATGGAATCAGGGAATATGGGTGTGGTGGGGAATTTACTTAGAAAATCGATGAAAATTAAAACGATTTGGTGTTAGCTCTCGTATACTATATGATGAAGCTGATATCAGGAGGAGGAAAAGGATGCATACTCAATCCGATGAATCGCTTTATCATCTGATGCGTGGCGGTGACGAACAAGCACTCGAGACTTTGTATGAGAAGTACGAGCGATTGTTATTTTCATTCGCTTTTCGCTTTACGAATAATGATCGTTTATCCGAAGAAGTTATTCAGGAAGTATGGATGAAAGTTTGGAATGGTCGTGTTGATTTTGATACACAAAAAGGAAAGTTTTCCTCTTGGATCTTAACGATCACACGTAACGCAGCGCTTGATTGCTTACGTCGTGAAAAAAGACAGCCGACGATTGAAGTTGAAGAGCGAGACGGGGGATATGACGAACCCGTCGAACGGACCGTCATGCAACGTGAAACCGCAGCAGAAGTGCGTAGCGCTGTGGGCGAGTTGAAGTCGGAACAACAAGATCTGATTGAGTTGGTTTATTTTCAAGGATTGACACAACAACAAATCGCAGAGCGGCTTGGCTTACCGCTTGGAACGGTCAAGACACGGATCAGAAGTGCGATTCAAGCATTAAGAAAACGATTAGATGGGAGGGAACGAGATGGAAGAACGTTGTCATGACTTGATCAATTACTTCAATGGAACACTCTCTTCAGCAGATCGCGACGCGTTCGAAGCGCATCTTGCGACGTGCGAAGACTGTCGTGAAGCGCTTTTAGAAATGGAAGAACTCATGCTTCCCATCGCTGAATCGCTTCCGGAGCGACCTGTTCCTACAGGAATGAAAGCACGCATTCTTGGAGAAGTATTAGGTTCTGTAGAGAAAGAGTCGCCTAAGATAGAACCGATAATTACTCCGGTAGACATTCAACAAGCACGTCAGCAACAAACAAAGAAAAAAAGTGTTCCGCTTGGCTGGTTGATGAGTATTGCCGCTGCACTGATTCTCTCACTTGGAGCCAATGCGTACTTCTTGTCGCAAGACGAAAGTACGGATACACCGGAGACGCTAGCAATGGATGAGATCAAAGGAATGGGCAATTTTGAAAGTAACGCGTCCATTAAAGGATCAAGCATGATTTTCACACAAAACGATAAATCGTATATGCTCGTTCAATTGAAGGATTTACCTCCATTGAAAAAAGGAGAGCTCTATCAGTTATGGACCATCAAGGGAGAGACACCGACTGCGAACGGCATCATTGAAAAAGACGGCGAAGCAGCAGCGGTTTTCCCACTTAAAGGAAATGGGGATGTCGATGCCGTAGCGATTACGGTCGAGCCAGAACCGGATCTAGCAAAACCGACGGGAGAAATCGTGGCATCAGTAGCACTCTAATTCAAAAAACGTACGGATTCGTCTATGGCGAATCCGTTTTTGTATGTGGAATTCATTGAAGAATCATGACTGAGAGATAGAAAATAATAAGAAAATCACATGAAATGTAAGTTTTGACTGAAAATATACTTCACAACCGTCGATACTAAGAAGAAAGTCAGTTCTATAAGGAGAGGCCACATACAATGAATGAATGGATTATCTTAACAAAGCATTATGAAGTGGGATTAGTTGTACTGTCGGTACTCGTAGCGATCATTGGTTCATATGGATCGCTTGAATTAAATCGACGGTTGGCAAAAGCGACTTCTTTAAAAAAACGAGCACTATTCCTATCTTCTTTGACGATGGGACTGTCGATTTGGGGAATGCACTTTGTCGGTATGGGTGCTTTCGCTTTATCCGTCACGGTTCATTATGACTGGATTTTAATGTTCTTATCTGTTATTCCAGCGATTTTAGCTGCCTTCATTGCTTTTTATCTGCTCTATTCCTCTGCAATCACGCGTAACAAGGTGATTTTAGCAGGTTCTTTGATGGGAATTGGAATTGCGATGATGCATTATCTTGGCATGATGGCAATGGACTTTGGCGGCTCGATTCGCTATGAAAAAGGGTTGTTCGCCTTATCCGTCCTAATTGCGATCACTGTGGCATATGTTGCCTTGTTACTCTTACATCGTTTACGACATGTTGATAAGAAAAGAATTCTTATTCCCATTGCGATTGTAATGGGCTTTGCTATCTCTTCCATGCATTACGTAGGTATGTTAGGAACATCTTTTTGTATCCCAAGTGATCAAGCAGGGCGGATCACGAGTAATCCGATCACATCCAATATCTTAAACGATGTAGCGATTCCGGTATTCTTGATTATTATCTTAATTGCGGGACTGTACATTCATCTGGAACGACGCGCATTACAGATGATGGCGTATACCGACCATTTGACCGGATTACATAACCGCAGATGGCTGGATCATCATATGATAAAAGTCGATACACATTACGGACGCTCTAAAGAGGAGATGGCGATGGCTTTGCTTGATCTGGACGGATACAAGTGGGTGAATGATACGTTTGGATTTGATAAGGGGGATGCAGTGATTCGTGAGTTCGCCGATCGAATGCGCGCCTCCTTAGAAGAAGATGAGGCATGTATTCGCTATAACGGAACGCAGTTCTTTCTCATCAAAAAAGTATCGTCTGAACGGTTAGCGACGACGTTGGAACAAATTCTAGAAGATGTGCGACAACCCATCCATTTAGACGATCAGCCGATCCATTTGACAGCGACGATTGGTGTCATCTTACCGGATATGAAAGAGACGCTTGAGATGCGGATCGGTCAAATGGAAAGTGCGCTTCGAATCGGTAAAAACGAAGGAAGGGACCGGTTCATCATTTACGATGATGCCCTACATTCCGATAAACGTGAACAATTGATCGTTGGATCGTTACGTCGCGCGATGACCGATTTCAAGGAATTCGCACTCGTCTACCAGCCGAAGATTGCGCTTGCGACGGGAAAGGTTGATCAAGCGGAAGTCTTGATTCGCTGGAATCATCCGAAGTTCGGTTTCATCTCACCGGCGGAGTTCATCCCGCTTGCTGAAAAATATAGTTTGATTCACCGATTGACAGAGTGGGTGTTGAAGGAGACTGTCGCACAGATGGAGATTTGGAAGAAGGAAGACTATTTCATTCGCCAAGTCTCAGTGAACTTATCCGCGATGCACTTCCGGTCGGAGTCGCATAATCTGATGATCAAAGAGATCGTCCATCACTCGTTGAAAAATGGAAGCGAACTGCAGCTCCAGCTCGAAATCACGGAAACATCCGTCATGGAGAATCTTGACCGGGCGATGACGATGCTCGGTGAATTGAAGCAACTCAGTCTGACGATCGCTCTCGATGACTTCGGAACCGGTTTATCGTCACTGACACACTTGAAGCATCTTCCGATTGATATCTTGAAGATTGATAAATCGTTCATCGACGAAGTGCCGCATGACGAACGCGGAACAGCAATAACGGAAATGATCATCCAGCTCGCCAAAAGTCTCGGGATCGAAGTCGTCGCGGAAGGTGTCGAGACGCTTGAACAGCATCTTTTCCTGAAACGTCTCGGTTGTGATTATGGACAAGGCTACTACTATAGTAGACCGATGCATGTGAAGGATTTGAATCAGCAAGCGATTGAAGAGACCGTTCTGAATGTCGGATAAGGCAATCCAAACACGACTTTCGCTCGTATACTAGATAAGCATGCGAGGATGATGCATGCGACGTCTGGGGGGACGCAAAGCGCTGGGATATTACCAGCTCGTGCACGACGCAGACAGACATCTAGTACATTCAATCATACTCAGACCATCTAGCTTTCAACGCAGCATCTGTCTGTTCGAACACAAACAAAGGCAACTTCCGTCGCGGAAGTTGCCTTTTTCATCTGTGTTTATGAACGAACCGTCAGGACACAGCCTGTCTGATCCGTCACGAGTACGTTCGTATTGAAGTATTGTCCATCACTTTTAAGAATCAACGCTTTTTTCTCCGCATTATAATCGAGCGTCATGTCTTGATCGAGAAAATGACTCGACCACCGTTTGACGAGGACAGGACCAACATTCGAGTCGATCGTCATGTCTTCCGGTGTCGCTTCATCGACGAGACGAATACTGAAAATACCGGAGTTTCCGCAACCACAACCTTCTGTATCGTAGTAGAGATGCAGTTGGCCGGATACTTCACCGCGTAATTGATTGATTCGTTCCTGAGCAGATGGTGTAAATGTGATGTTCATGGTCATTCACTCCTTTTCTCTAGTATACGCCGTTCAAATGAGAAAGGAACGTCACTTGCTCACGCTGACTCGACGGCGCATCCGGACGAGAAGGAAGATGTAACCGGCTAACAACAAGACGACGCTACCGAGAACGGTCGTATCGACGAGACCGTTATCCGACTCGAAATTGATTGCGATATACGCCCAGACGAAGACGAGCGGGTAAATCGGATCGCGGTTTGCGAACATAAAGAGAAGGGCGACGACGACGCCAACGACTAGCATGATCATCGTCCAACCGGCATCACCGATTCCAAGCCAAGATGTCACACCTTCTGCGTTGATCGTCAGGAAAATGTCAGCGATCGTTGCGACCGATACCCAGCCAAGATAAAGCGAGAAGGGGAGCTTGAAGCGTAAGCCTTTCGTCTCACGATCGATTTTAGAGTAGATGACGATTAAGGACAGCAAGAGACCAACGATGACGACGACAGAGACAACGAACAGTTCGAAGGTGAAGGATACGATCCAGCCGGCATTAAACAAACAGCTGATCAGGAACCACGGTCCGATTTTCTTCGCCAGTTCATGTTCCTTGAATTTTGGAATCGTTTGAAGAATCAACCAGATGAGTAAAATCGTATAAATCAATCCCCAAATCGAAAACGCATAACCAGCCGGTTTGAATAACGTAAAGATCGAGTCAGAAATCCGTCCTGTCTTTCCGCCATCGAGGGCGTTCACGGCAATCGTGAAGATGAAGCCGACCCAGTTGAGCCAAATCCATTTATTATTTTTCAAACAAAAAACCTCCTTTATTCTCTAAAGAAGGTTTACCCAAAAATCAATTCCATTAGTCATCACGGTCGGCGTGTCGGGTTCAAAAAGGACATGCCAATGGCGGGGTTTCCGGTATGTGAACCGAGAACCGGCGTCAAATCATCGATCCGTACTCGGACATCGAACTGGGCTTCGAGTCGTTGTTTCCACTCCAGTGCGAGTTCATACGCCGTCGCATGGAATAACGAGATGTCTGTCACTTGACCGCGCTCGAGAATCGAAACAAGGTGATCAAAAATCTTCGAATGGGCTTTCTTGAACGTTCGAACGGTTTGATATGGAACAATTCTTCCTTCCTCGAAGTGGAACAATGGACGAAGTTGCAACAGGTTGCCGACGAATGCCTTCGTCGAGGAAATCCGTCCGCCGGCCTGCAATTGATCGAGGTTTGCGACAGTGAATTCGATGTGGTGATCGAAACGACGCTCGAGAATGATCTGTTCGACAGATTCGATCGAGTGACCTGCTTCAACAAGTTCGATCGCTTCCGCCAGAAGTTGACCAGCTGGGTAGATACCGCATCGGGAATCAATCGCAATCAGACGAAAGCCAGCAATCTCTGCCCCTTGAACGGACGCACTGTACGTGCCGCTCAGCTCACTCGACAGATGGATAGCAAAACCGATGTCGTATTCTTCTTTTAGTCGTTCGTAGTGTTCGGTAAAACTACCAATCGAAGGTTGACTCGTCGTCACTTTATGTTTTGCATCGATCCAGCTATAAACGGTTTCCGCATTCACATCGACTCCATCGATATAACTTTCGCCATCCTTCATGACGAGTAAAGGGACAACCGAAAGATCGTCACGTTTTGCGATCGTATCCGGTAAAATCGTCGTACTATCAGTGATCCAAGCGATCCGCATTACAAGTTCCTCCTCAAATTAGTACCTGATAATAATTGTAGGTGTAAGCGCTCTCTCTGTCAAATGAACATTAAAAAATATCGAACGTTTTAGTTGATTAAATAACGAAATACGCTATAATCGGTACGTGATTAGTAAACTTTTAGTCATCTTATACTAAACTAAGCCGATGAGAGGAGGACGTCGATTGTACTCAATCGGACAAAAAATCAAGAACCTCCGTCTTCAAAAGGGATTGACGCAAGAGGAACTAGGGGAAAGAACAGACCTGAGTAAAGGGTATATCTCGCAACTCGAACGGGAGATTAGTTCTCCATCGATCGAGACACTGTTTCATCTTCTTGAAGTTCTTGGCATCTCACCGAAGGATTTTTTTGATGAGGATACACTCAATCAAAAAGTCGTTTACGGAGAAGAAGATGTCACGACATATGCTGACGAAGAACAGGGGTATCATGTCACATGGCTCATCCCGGAATCGAACGAAAAAGAGATGGAACCGGTCCTGCTGACGCTAGCGCCAGGGGGATCCTTCAAGACGTATGAACCGTCGGGAGCGGAGACATTCGTCTATGTGCTTACGGGGAACGTCACGTTGACGCTCGGACGTCAGTCTTTTTTAGCGAAGCAAGGGGAGACACTTTACTATAAGGCTTCAGAAATTCATCAATTACGCAATGAGTCAACGCAAGAGACGAAGGTTCTCGTGACCGCGACCGACTCATACTTATAAAGGAGGAACTAGATTGGCAGATACTACGATCATTCAATTCAAGGACGTCACGAAACGTTATGACGATCAGACAGTTCTTGATCAAGTCAGCTTTGAAATCGAACGCGGAAAGTTCTATACGTTACTCGGACCATCGGGTTGCGGGAAAACGACGATCTTACGACTGATTGCTGGCTTTTCGGAAGCAACAGAGGGAGACATCATCTTCGACGGGAAACGGATCAATGATGTACCGGCGAACAAACGTCAAGTCAATACGGTTTTCCAAGACTACGCACTGTTCCCACACTTAAACGTCTTCGAAAATATCGCCTTCGGTCTGCGGATCAAGAAGGTGAAGGAAGCGGAAATCGCGCAACGTGTGACGGATGCGTTGAAGTTCGTCAACTTATCGGGTTATGAGAAACGGGAAATCACCGAGATGTCAGGTGGACAACGGCAACGTGTCGCGATTGCCCGGGCAATCGTTAATGAACCAGAAGTCATCTTGCTCGATGAGCCGCTCTCAGCACTCGATTTGAAATTACGGACAGAGATGCAATATGAGCTTCGCGACTTACAACGTCGTCTTGGAATCACGTTTATCTTCGTTACACACGACCAAGAAGAGGCACTCGCGATGTCTGATGAAATCTTCGTTCTCAATCACGGTGTCATTCAACAATCGGGAACGCCGACAGATATCTACGATGAACCGATCAACCGCTTCGTCGCGGATTTCATCGGCGAGTCGAACATCATTCCAGGACGCATGATCGAAGACTACCGGGTTTGGTTCGCAGAAAAAGAATTCGAATGTGTCGACCGCGGTCTTGAGCTGAACGAACCGGTCGAAATCGTCATTCGTCCGGAGGATCTTGAAATCACGAACGTGGCACAAGGGAAACTGCAAGTTACAGTTGACTCACAATTGTTCCGTGGCGTGCACTACGAAATCGCTTGTATGGATGAAGTCGGTAACGAATGGCTTGTCCACAGTACGAAAAAAGCGACGGTTGGTGAACAAATCGGACTGACATTTGATCCGGAAGCGATCCACGTCATGCGATTGAACGAGACGGAAGAAGAATTTGATAAACGTCTGGAATCCTACGACGGGGTGCTATGATGCAGAAATCACGTAACTGGTATCTCATCCCGTATCTATTCTGGATTGCCTTATTCGTCATCGCACCGATCGTGCTCGTCGTCTATTATTCGTTCCTTGATCTTGATGGCAATTTTTCTTTTGAGAACTACCGAAACTTCTTCACATCGACGTATTTGACGATGACACTTAGTTCGTTCTGGTATGCCTTTTTGATCACCTTGTTTTCACTCTTGATCGGTTATCCGACGGCTTACTTGCTGACGAAGACGAAACATAAACAACTTTGGCTGCTGCTCGTCATCTTGCCAACGTGGATCAACTTATTGTTAAAGACGTACGCCTTCATCGGATTGTTCAGTACGTATGGTCTCGCAAACCAAACACTTGAAGCGATTGGAATCGGACGGAAGCAGATTCTCTTTACCGATTTCAGTTTCGTCTTCGTCTCGGTCTACATTTTCATTCCGTTCATGATTCTACCGATCTTTAACGCGATTGAAAAACTGAGTCCATCGCTCGTCTTCGCCGCACGTGACCTCGGGGCATCGAACTTCACGACATTTCGTCGTGTCGTCTTCCCGTTGACCCTCGACGGTGTGAAATCAGGATGTCAGCTTGTTTTCATTCCGGCATTGTCACTGTTCATGATCACGCGTCTGATTGCCGGAAACCGCGTCATTACGCTCGGTACGGCGATTGAACAGCAATTCCTCGTGACACAGAACTGGGGTATGGGAGCAACGATTGCTGTCTTTCTCATCATCGCGATGGCGATCATTCTTGCCTTGACGAGCACGAAACGGAAGAAAGGAGCGACGACTTGATGAAACGTCTGAAACTAGCAAATCTATATTTAATCGGTGTCTTCATCATTTTGTATGCTCCGATTTTCTATCTCGCGTTCTATTCGTTCAACAGCGCTGACAACATGACGAACTTCGATTCGTTCACGTGGGATTGGTACAAGGAAGTCTTCCAAGATTCACGCTTGTTGATCATCGTCTTGAACACACTCGTCATCGCTTTGTTGTCAGCCGCGATCTCGACGATTCTCGGAGTATTCGGAGCGATCGGGATTCAGGCGGTTCGCAAGAAGCGTGTCGAAACATCCTTGTTGACGCTCAACAGTATCTTAATCGTCAGTCCGGATGTCATCATTGGAGCATCGTTCTTGATCTTCTTCACGTTACTCGGTATCCAACTCGGCTTTACGTCGGTCTTACTGTCACACATCGCGTTCTCAGTACCAATCGTTGTCATTCTTGTCTTGCCTAAATTGCAGGAGATGAGTCCGACGCTCGTCGATGCGGCACGGGACTTAGGCGCGAGTCGCTGGGATGTCTTGACGAAGGTCATCCTGCCGTACATCACACCGGGAATCTTTGCCGGATTCTTTACGGCATTGACGTATTCCCTTGATGATTTTGCAGTGACGTTCTTCGTGACAGGAAACGGTTTTACGACATTATCCGTAGAGATTTATTCACTTGCTCGTCAAGGGATTTCAATGAAAATCAATGCGCTGTCGACCGTCATCTTCTTGTTTACGTTCTTACTCGTCATTGGCTACTACTTCTTGAACCAACGTGCTGGTACGAAGCTTTCGCGACCGGAGGTGAAATGACCGTTGAAAAAATTGATTCAATTATTCGCCGCGATTTTCCTGATCTCGGGTGTCATCTTATTCACCTTGAATCAGTTGAATGAGACACAAGGATATTCGGGGAAAAATGTCCTGAACATCTATAATTGGGGCGATTATATCGATCCGACATTGATTAAACAGTTTGAAAAAGAGAGCGGCATCAAGGTCGTCTATCAGACATTCGACTCGAACGAAGCGATGCTGACGAAAATCGAACAGGGGGGAACGACGTATGATATCGCTGTTCCTTCTGACTATGCGATTGCGAAGATGATTGATGAGAAACTCGTCTTGCCGATCGATCATCAAAAAATCCCGAATCTCAAGAATATCGATTCACGTTTCCTAGATCTATCCTTTGATCCGAAAAACAAGTACTCGATTCCGTATTTTTGGGGGACGGTCGGTATCGTCTACAACAAAGAATTAATTGATAAAAAACCGACGAGCTGGAAGGATCTTTGGGATCCGAAGCTGAAGAATCAGATTCTACTCGCTGACGGTGCGCGTGAAGTCATGGGGATGAGTTTGAACAGTCTTGGCTATTCGTTGAATGAGACGGATGAGTCGAAGCTGCAGGAAGCAAAAGCGAACCTGATGCGTTTGACGCCAAACGTCAAAGCGATCGTCGGGGACGAAATTAAGTTATTACTTGCGAACGAAGAAGCGGGACTTGGAGTCGTCTGGTCTGGGGATGCAAACGAGATCATGAGTGAAAACGACAAACTCGATTACGTCATTCCAAAAGAGGGATCGAACGTCTGGTTCGATAACGTCGTCATTCCGAAGACAGCTAAAAATGTCGAAGGGGCACATCAGTTCATCAACTTCATGTTGCGCCCGGATATTTCAGCGAAAAATGCGGACTACGTCGGTTATTCGACACCGAACAAAGAAGGCTTGAAATTACTCGATAAATCGGTCCGAACGGATGAACGATTCTATCCTGATAAACAAGTTACCGATACGCTTGAGGTCTACGAAAACCTTGGGAAGAAAATGCTCGCACATTACAATGAGTTGTTCCTCGAGTTTAAGATGCATAAGAAATGAGGTAGAATCTAGTGTCATGCGACACTAGATTCTTTTTTTATTCATATATCCGTAGATAAAAATAAATTCCCATAAAAAAACTATAAAAACTGAATAATTTTTTGAAATAGGGGAATCAGTTTATTATCACCGCGTATCATTTGCGCGAAGGAGGACTTCATCATGAAACAAATCTTTGGAATCATCTTAACTGCCGCACTCACTGTCAGCATCGTGTCAGGTACTTCATATAATCAATCGGTCGAAGCGACGAAACAAACCGATATCAAGTGGCTTCAAGAAATTCAAACACAATCGAAACAAGCCCGCTCACTTGATCAGAAAGTCGCACTTGAAAAAACAACACTTGCGCAAGTACATAAGGCGTATAAGGGGGAGAAGAATTCGAATTGGTGTCAGAGTGGAAATGGTCTTATGTCTGCGGATCGTGCCCTTCATTACTGTTCCACTTATGGTGTGAAGGATACGAAGGCGAAGGTCAGTGCCATCGTCTATGATCCAAAACAGGTCAAACGGACGATTACAGTCAAGGAAGTCAAACAAGCCTATCCGACAGCAAAACTCGATAAAACATTCAATGTCATGACTGTTTCCTCAAAACAGGTCAACATTTATCTAAATTTAAACTCTGACCGTACACAAGTCATGTCAATTCTAGTAAAATATAACTAATGAAAAGGATGACCGATTCGGCCATCCTTTTTATTTAATCGTTTTATAGAGTGGTACGAGATGCGAATAGGTATTTCGAATCACATCTAATAACTCCTCGCGTGTCAATTCGCTCACTTGTTTTGCTGAAATGTGACGACCGACGAGGAATTCTGCTTTTTTGACATCATGGAAGCGTTCTAACCCTGAATGGATGTCGGTCTCGTGTACGGGAACAGCATCTTTTTTCATATGATCATATGAAATGACGAAGTCTTCAGGGAGTGTGGTTAGTAAATCCGTATGCTTTAGTAATCGTGAGGCATATTGTTGTTTGTTCGGCAACTCGTAGATATAGGCGAGCCAAATGAACAAATGGTCATCAAACAGTCCGACTTGGAAGTGAGGATGTTTTTTATAGCCACGTTTATCTGGTGAGAAAGCCATCCATGTATCCTGTGGCGGATTTACTTTGCGTCTAGCATGTTGTGCGATATGGACATGCATGTCTTCTTCAATCGCGACGGTCAAGTCCGGCGTAATTTCTTGTCCGATATCGCGAAAAATCGGTTGGATCCGCTCGCGAATAGCGTGCATTCGTGAATCGAGACCATCAATGTGAAACGTATCAAAAGCATGTTGAGTAAACGTATTTGTCATGAAAGATCACCTCTTTAATGAGTGTATCAAATGAAACGATTCAAGTTCGACATTTTGCTCAAAAAATTGAATAATAGAATTAACAATTTATTACAATTTTAAAAAATAGATTAAACAGGAAGGGGAAGTTCGAGTGCGTCGTTTTCAACAATATCTCCTTCGAAGCTGGGTCGTATTTTTCTTAATCGTGATTGGCATCGATCTTTTTGCGAAGTCTAAGGATTATAACCTCAGCGTCGACTTGTTCACGTTTTTATTGATTGCCGCTTTATCTACTATTTTTGTAGTCGATCCGGTTCGCCGACGACATATGAGCTTCACGTTTCATTTTGGTTTTGTATTGTTCACATTTTTAACGTATGGTATGCTCTCAGCTATTTGTGTAGGTCAGGTCACTATGTTGATCTATCAATTACGTACGATCCATACCCCGGTCGGAAGACGACGGATGCTACATAATTATCCGTTCAATGTCGCGCTGGAACTTTTCTTGATTGTACCAGCTGGCCTTGCTTATAATGCATTAGGCGGAACACATGGTGATGCCTTTCAACTGACGGATAACATTCTTCCATTAATCGTGATGGTCTTCATTCTATGGATCGTCTTGCTTCTGCAATATCAACTCTCCCGATTTCTTTTGGGCGAGAATATCCCAAGTGATGTCATGTTCCAACTGTTACGATTTGAGGCAGTCGTCATCACAGCGGAATTACTCTATGGTATTTTCAGTACGCTTGTCGTGCAAGGAAACGGGAATAGCGGGCTTGTAATGGCAGCGTTTGCACTTTTCATCATCAAGCGTTCTCTCGGTAGTTCGGTCCAGGCATCGGATCGAATCGAGCATTGGGAACAAATTGAACGTTTAAAAGAAGCGGCGTGGAAAGACGGTGACGCGCAATTTATCATCGAGCGGTACCTGCGGCAGCTCAATCAATTCGTCAAACCGGATATTGCATGGATTAAATTCGATTTCGAAGACACCAAACAAAGTGTCTACTATTCCCTAAAAGATGGACGTAAATTAAAGGCGGACCATGTGGAAGGGAAGGTCATAGAGGAAATCATTGAAAAAGAAGAAGTTTTACTCTACGGTATGCAACAGGAATGGGATATTCGATTGTACGACTGTTTACCAGAAGAAATCCAATCTGTCTTGTTCATACAACCGGAAGCAACGGAAACGATCAACTGCTCACTCTTACTTGCCTCTGAAGCCAGTGGAGAGTTTACGAAAGACTTTGGTTACGAATTGTATCGCGCGTTGCGTGTCCTGTCATGGGCTGTAGAACGCGCACATGAACGAGAGCGACTGTTGATTGATAGCCGGACGGATGCGATGACGAAATTACCAAATTATCGGGCGTTACAAGAGTGGGGGGATCGTCGGATTAAACAACGTGATCTGTATCCCTTCTCTGCATTGATGATCGATCTCGATCACTTTAAGCAAATCAATGATACGTACGGTCATGAAATCGGCGATGTCGTCTTATTCGAAGTAGCTAAATTATTGATGCAAGCGACACGAATCACGGATCTCGTAGCTCGGTATGGGGGGGAAGAATTCGTTATCTTGCTTCCGAATACGGATCTAGAGTCTGCTCGAATCGTAGCAGAACGAATTCGCGAGACGTTGCATGCTAATCCGATAGTAGTCGAGGGTCATACTCTCGAGATTACAGCGAGCATAGGGGTAGATACGTTGAAGGAACTGGGCGATCTAGCCAGTTTAATCCGAAATGCGGACCGTGCGATGTATGTCGGTGCGAAGTTCCAAGGGCGCGATCGTGTCGCAGCGTATCATGAGTGGAAAGAAAAGGTCATTTGAATCACATCTCAAAAGATGGCGGAAACGTCATCTTTTTTTTTGTGAAAAAAACCCTTTCCGTCTCGAAGAGCGGAAAGGGCTAAAGGATGGATGAGTTCATTGAGCTTGTTGCTTGTTGAGACGGATTTCATTTTCAATCGCATGAATCGCAGCCGACCAAGAGCCATATCGGTGTAATAGGGCTTTCGTCGAGGGTTTATTGTTTCGTTTCGCCCATTCTCGATAGGCTTCAAATGAAAGAGAAAATCCGACTTCTTCGATGGCTTGACGAAGCGATGCAGCGAGCTCTGCTTTAGAGTAGGTCACGCTGGCTTCAAGACCTGCTGCCGTACAGGCATCATGCCATGATCCGAACATCTTGACGATATGATAATGACTCGGTGCGTGGTGAACGGATTTTCGCCACATTTGATACTTTTTCAAGGTGATCGTCGATCCGACATCCTGAGCATAGCGATGGAATGATTTTAAGATCTCGTCTTTTGTATACTTCGGCGCCCGCTCGAGTTCTTCGGGTTGTTGATCCACATTCCATTCGTATCCGGCTGCGGACAGCGCTTCAGGCCAAGACCCGAATTGACGAACGATATTCTCTGGCTGTGGCCAGTCATTTACGAGCGCATAACGACGGTAGACTGTACGCCTTGGACGATCCTGGATGAGTTCACCGACTGCGCGAATGGCTTCAATCATCTCGAGTTGTTCTTCCGTATAACTCTTTTGATTTGTAAGTACGCGTTGCTTCATGAGTGAGTCCTCCTTCCTAGTGAAGTAGAGTATTGAGGCAAAAGTCCTCTGTGGTAAATATATCGGTTCATTTCCATTAATTATGAATAATTTTAATGAATTATTGTAAATATAGTGAATCGGATTCTTTGATAGTATAAAACGAAGATATAAAAATGAAAACAGAATGACACGAAATTTTAATGCTATTCAGAAAAATAGGACAAAGGACGCAGGTGGAAAAAAAGACCAGACACGCTCGTCAGCGAATCTGGTCTTCGGGTATGCCTTATTTTCCTTCGATGTAAGCCCATTTGTACGAAGTATCGGCACCAACTTTATGGTTGACGATACCTTTAACGTACGGTTTGCTGAGACGAGAAACACCTTTTTGATACATAACTGAAATTGCTTGATCATCTTCAAGGAGTACTTTTTCAGCATCCTTGAGGGACTGCCAACGTTTTGCTGCATCTACTTCTTTTTGAGCCGATTTGATAAGTGAATCATACTTATCGCTTGAGTATTTTCCTCGGTTGTAAGGTCCACCCGTTACCCACATGTCGAGGAACGTCATCGGATCCTGGTAGTCAGGTCCCCATCCTGCGAAGGATAATTCGAACTCACCTTTTGATTCGAGTTCAAGTTTATTCTTGAACGGTTGTTGTTTGATTGTGACTTCAAGACCTGGAAGGTTTTTCTCCCACTCGCCCTTAAGGTACTCAGAGATTTTCTTCGAGTTGTCATCATCATACGAGAGAAGTTCGAGTTTGACTGATTTCTTACCGATTTCTTTAAGACCTTTTTCGAATGATGCTTTTGCAGAAGAAGCATCGAATGAACCGAAACCTTCGTTACCATCACGGAAGTCTTTACCGTCCGGACCTTTTGCGAAGTCTTTTGGTACGTAGTAGTACGCAGGAATCGAACCGTTGTTCAAGAGAACATCAGTCATCTGCTTCTTATCATATCCTGAGTCAATTGCTTTACGGATATCCTTATTTTTCAAGAGTTCATTCTTGAAGTTCATTTGGATATAGAACATGTTTGCATCAAGACGCGTATCGAAGTCTTCGCTGTCTTTGTACTGATCAACGAACTCACTTGTCAGACCGACTAAATCGATATCACCTTTTTCGTAGAGATTGACGCTTGTTGAGACTTCTTTTACGACCTTATAGTTGATTTCTTCTAACTTGACATTATCTTTATCCCAATACTGGTCGTTCTTCTTGTAGCTCCAGCCGACTTCCGTCTTCCAATCCGAGAGAACGAATGGTCCGTTGTAAAGGAATGTATCAGGCTTCGTCGCGAAGTTTTTCCCTTGTTTTTCGACGAATTCTTGCTTGAGCGGCATGAATGAACCGAAACCAGTCAATGTTTTGAAGTATTCAGCTGGTTGTGTCAGCTTGACTTCAAGTGTTTTGTCGTCGACCGCTTTAACAGCGACATCATCTGCTTTTCCTTTACCTGTGTTATACGCTTCTGCGCCATCGATGATATACATGATGTATGCATACTGTGAACCGCTTTTCGGATCAAGGACACGTTTCCATGCATATTCGAAGTCTTTTGCTGTAACGTCGCTACCATCCGACCATTTTGAATCACGAAGTTTGAACGTGTATGTAAGTCCATCTTCTGAAACATCAACGCTTTCTGCAACACCTGGTGTCGCTTCCTGTTTATCATCAAGACGGAATAGACCTTCTTGAACGTTGTTCAGTACTGTGAATGATACGGAGTCCGTCGCGACCGTCGGACTAAGTGCTGGAATGTCCGAGCCGCTGACGAGGTTCAGAATTTGTTTGTCCGTAGACTTGCTTCCTGATGTCGAGCCGCCTTCTTTTTTACCTTCATCTGTCGTTGAACATGCCGCAAGACTTGATCCAGCGATTGTCAGTGCTCCGACGAGTGCAAGTGCCTTTTTCTTCTTCATAAAGTAAATCCCTCCCAAAAGAAATAGATATATATGGTGAAACGATAAGAACCGATAGGATAGCGATCCGGTGTCCGACTAAAAATAAGAGGGGTCATCGCCTTTTATTCTTAAGCTGTGGAAAGCACCGGATCAACTTGTTATCAATAATAAATACAATATTCAGAAAAATCAATAGAATATTTTCAGATTATTTCAAAATTATTAAATTTATGTGTGATACCAACGTTTTTTGCGAGAAATTATTTTTATTTAAGGATAAAATTAGGAGTTTTTAGAATTTTTAAATACAAAAAGAACCAGTTGCATCTAACAACTGGTTCTTGAACTCATTTTTGCTCTTGTACGTACTGAAGTGCTTCTGCGACGTGATCTTTTACTTTCACACTACGCCATTCCTTGACGATTTCACCGGATTCATCGATTAAGAAAGTTGAACGGACGATTCCATAATATTCCTTACCGTAGTTCTTTTTCAGTTGCCAGACATCGTATTGCTCACAGACTTCGTGATCGACATCTGATAACAATTGAAACGGTAATTCGTATTTTGCGATAAAGTTTTGATGCCGTTTCTGACTATCAGCAGAAACACCGAGAATGACGGTGTTGTTTTCTTCGAACGCTTGCGTTGCATCACGGAAATCACATGCCTCGGTCGTACAACCAGGTGTTGAGTCCTTCGGATAGAAATAGAGTACGACTTTTTTTCCACGATAATCCTCGAGGGAAATCGGTTCTCCTTGTGCGTTCGGAAGGGTGAATGTAGGTGCTTGCATGAAAATTCCTCCTTATCCTAATTCCATGTTTAATTGATCCGCATATTTCTC
The DNA here is from genome assembly GCF_964277885.1 of uncultured Exiguobacterium sp. Lineage (NCBI taxonomy): Bacteria > Bacillati > Bacillota > Bacilli > Caryophanales > Exiguobacterium > uncultured Exiguobacterium sp. Next base: position 274,195 of record NZ_CAXYJR010000005.1, read on the forward strand.
AAGCTTCTTTTGAAGACTTTCTTTTAAAGGATCGAGGGCAATCAAGTATTTCTCATAATCCGTCCCGGCTTTCGCTGTCTTCATGAGGAGTGGCTGTTCTTCTTCATACCAATCCGCATAGTCTTGATAGTAATCGACGAGCGTCTCAGGATTTCCTTCGTTCTTAAGCGCCTCACCGTAAATCATCAAAATGTTACTGTTCATCTCAAGCGCCATATAATCGGTTTGCGCATTGACACGAGAAAAGACGGCATCCTGCTCTTTTTCATCGGTTTTTCCGATCTCATCAGCCGCCTTCGCATTGACCCCATACTCATCAGCGTTAAATCCAGTGAATATGTCGCCTAGAGTCGAGAAGACGGACGGATCGAATGTCGTCGGTGTCAGAACGATTTTCCACTCGTCGTCTTTCTTCAATAACAGCTTCGATCCGCGGTTCGGGAGAATCGATCCTTTCGCATCCTTAAATTCATGGATGATATAAGCGACGTCGCCCTTTTGGAACGACTTGACGACCTTGCCAGGAACGACGTTCAAGTTCTTTGCACCGACGGCGAGGGGCTCAAGTTGTTTTGCGTCACCTGTATATTCAATCGATGCAAGGTCTTTTGCATCTGCTCTTCCGGATTGACCGAGCGTTTTTTCGTATGTTTGATAGACGTCAAGAACGGCTTGTTCAGCCTTCTGTTGTTTCGTTTCCGTCGTCTTCGGGGATTTGGTATCTGTAGAAGACGGGGAATCGTTTCCGCAACCGACGAGTACGAGACTGGTCGCAAGCAGCACTACGAGCGATCGTTTCATTCGAATTCCTCCTAAGATGAGTGTTCCGTGATGATTTCATAGCTAATCTTGTCTCTACCATACAGGAAATTCGCTTTTTTGAGTAGGATATCGGTACACTAAACGAAAGGGGAGTGAAAGATATGAAAATTCATATTACAGATGATGCATTGCAATACTTCAAAGATGAGATGGAAGCAAAATCGGGCGATACGATTCGCTTCTTCGCAAAATATGGTGGCTCAACGGATTTAACACAAGGTTTCTCGGTCGGCGTTCATATGGAAGAAGTCGAACGGGCAGCGGTCGAAGAGGTCGTTGACGGCATCCACTTCGTTGTCTCTGATCAAGATGACTGGTTGTTCCAAGGACAAGACGTTAAAGTCTCGATCGAACACGAAGAGATCGTCTTTTCACAAGCGAAGGAATAAATAGAGAAGTGAGGAGAGACCAAATCGGTCGCTCCTCTATTTTTTTGACTAGAATAATTGTAAGCGGACTCATGCTTCTGTACAATGGAGAATGTAAGCGATTTAAAGTAGAGATTAAAGGGGGAATAGAGATGATTCCGTACAAACACGAACCATTCACGGACTTCTCACAAGAAGTAAACAAGAAAGCGTTCGAAGAGGCACTTGCACTCGTCACGCAAGAACTCGGCAAAGATTATCCGCTCGTCATCGGTGGGAAACATGTGACGACGGAAGATAAAATCGTCTCCGTCAATCCGGCTAACAAAGAAGAGATCGTCGGACGTGTCTCGAAAGCGACACAGGAACATGCAGAAGAAGCGATGCAAGCAGCAGTCACAGCTTTCGAAACATGGAAATTCGTCAATCCGTCTGTACGTGCGGACGTCCTATTCAAAGCAGCGAACATTATCCGTAAGCGGAAGCATGAGTTCTCTGCCTACCTCGTCAAAGAAGCAGGGAAGCCTTGGAATGAAGCCGATGCCGACACAGCAGAAGCGATCGACTTCCTCGAGTACTACGCACGTCAGATGCTCGTCTTAAAAGACGGCAAAAAAGTCGAGAGTCGTCCAGGCGAATACAACCGTTACGATTACATTCCACTCGGTGTTGGTGTCATCATCTCACCATGGAACTTCCCACTCGCGATCATGGCTGGAACAGCTGTCGCAGCAATCGTGGCAGGGAATCCGATCCTCTTGAAACCTGCATCGACGACACCGGTCGTCGCAGCGAAATTCGTCGAAGTGATGGAGCAGGCTGGTCTTCCGGGAGGCGTCTTGAACTTCGTACCCGGTTCAGGGGCAGAAGTCGGTGACTACCTCGTCGACCATCCGAAAACACGTTTCATCAGCTTCACGGGATCACGTGATGTCGGTCTTCGCATCAACGAGCGGGCATCGAAACTAAACGAAGGTCAAATCTGGCTCAAACGCGTCATCGCGGAAATGGGCGGAAAAGATACGATGGTCATCGATGAGTCGGCTGACCTCGATTACGCAGCGGACATGATCACGAAAGCGGCATTCGGATTCTCGGGTCAAAAATGTTCAGCTTGTTCACGTGTCGTCGCACTCGACTCTGTCTATGACGAGTTGCTCGAAAAAGTCGTCGCGAACACGAATAAACTGAGCATCGGTAACCCGACAGATGTCTCAAACAATGTCGGACCGGTCATCGACGCAGCAGCGTTCAAGAAAATTACGTCGTACTTCGACGTCGCAAAAGAAGAAGGACGCATCGTCGCAGGTGGTACGGCGGATGATTCAACAGGATTCTTCGTCTCACCGACAGTCGTCGCGGACGTTCAACCAACGGATCGTTTGATGCAAGAAGAAATCTTTGGACCAGTCGTTGCCTTCACGAAAGCGAAGGATTTCAAAGAAGCAATCGACATCGCAAACAACACGGAATACGGATTGACAGGTGCTGTCATCACGCAAGACCGGACGAACCAAGAGTACGCGCGTGCGAACTTCCACGTCGGTAACCTCTACTTCAACCGTGGGTGCACAGGCGCAATCGTTGGCTACCAACCATTCGGTGGATTCAACATGTCTGGAACGGATTCGAAAGCGGGCGGACCAGATTACTTGACTTTACATCTTCAAGCAAAAACAACTTCAGAAATGTTCTGAAATGGTGTTTAATAGATGAAACGGGTGTGCGACCTGCATGCCCGTTTTTCTTATATCACGAAAAAAAGGGGGAGCAAGGATGAACGGAATGTGGTTCGCGATTTTGCTGTATCTCGGACTGATGGTCGCACTAGGCGTCATTGCGTATTATCGGACGAAGAACATGAATGACTACATGCTTGGGGGACGTACGATCGGTCCCGTCGTCACAGCGCTCTCTGCTGGAGCAAGTGACATGAGTGGCTGGCTGTTGATGGGATTACCGGGTGCGATGTATGCAACTGGTCTGTCCAGTGGATGGATCGTCGTTGGTTTATTGCTTGGCGCTTATGCCAACTGGTTACTCGTCGCGCCGCGTCTGCGTGCGTATACGGCACATGCAGGGGATGCGATCACGATTCCCGATTACTTTGAAAAACGATTCCACGATAAAAGTGGCGTTTTGCGTACTGTTTCAGCTGGAGTTATCTTAATATTCTTTATAATGTACGCATCAAGTGGTTTTGTCGCTGGTGGTCGTTTGTTTGAAGCGGTCTTCGGACTGGATTATACGACAGGTCTTTGGATTTTAGCAGGCGTCGTCATCGCGTATGTCTTCCTCGGTGGTTTCCTTGCCGTCAGTTGGACGGACGTCGTCCAAGGGATGATCATGGTCATCGCGTTGCTGATCGTACCAGCTGTCGCGCTGACTTTAAGTGGCGGGATCAACGATACACTTGAGACGATTCGGTCGACGGACGGCTCGAAACTGGAACTCTTCAAAGGGACGACGACGATTGGTATCGTCTCGCTCCTCGCTTGGGGACTCGGATATTTCGGTCAACCGCATATCATCGTTCGTTTCATGGCGATCCGTAACTTACACGAGATGAAGTCGGCGCGTCGCGTCGGGATGATCTGGATGACGTTCTCGATTGTTGGTGCGATGGTGACAGGTTTGATCGGATATGCCTATTACACGCAACAAAGTGCTGGACTAAAAAATCCAGAGAATGTATTCATTCAATTATCACGTGATCTCTTCCCTGGATTCATTACGGGACTGTTGCTGGCAGCGTTACTCGCTGCGATCATGTCGACGATCTCGACGCAGTTACTCGTCTCTTCGAGTGCGGCAACGAATGATTTCTATCACCGTTTCTTCAAGCGTGACGCCTCAGACCGCGAACTGATGGTCATGGGTCGCGTCATGGTTCTCGTCGTTGCGCTTCTCGCGATTTTCTTATCGTTCGGTGCGCAGAAGTCGATCTTGACGCTCGTCGGATACGCGTGGGCTGGTTTTGGTTCGGCGTTCGGTCCAGTCGTGCTGTTTAGCTTACTCTGGCGCCGAATGAACAAAACGGGAGCACTCGCATCAATGATTACGGGATCCGTCGTCGTCATCGCTTGGATCCTTATCAATCAGAACGTTGCCGGATTGCCATCATACATTTCGGAAATGTATGAGATGATTCCAGCTTTTATCGCTTCGACGATTGCGCTCGTCATCGGTAGTCTCGTGACGAAGGAACCGAGTCAAGCGATCTACGATGAATTCGATCAAGTACAAGCACAACTAAAAGGTGCAGAGCCTGAGCGGAAGATCGTCTAACTAACCAAAAGGAGTGTTTCCTGATTACAGGAGACACTCCTTTTTTGTTTACTTCATACGTTATTATTTACCATAAACATATTTGTTGCACTTGCGCAAAATGAGCGTATAATAAAAAACAAAAAGTGAGGTGAACGAGATGGCGACACAGCCACTTACACAAGATTTACTAAGAAAACGAACATATATCGGACCGGCGTTCGTTGCTGCCGTCGCGTACCTCGATCCGGGAAACTTTGCGACAAACATGACGGCAGGTGCCCAGTATGGCTACCTGTTGCTCTGGATCATCGTTGCCTCGAACTTGATGGCCGTCGTCATTCAGTTCCTATCAGCCAAACTTGGAATCGTCAGCAATCTTAGTTTAGCGGAAGTGATCCGGGAAGAGTTATCGCCGGTCTCTCGCTTCTTCTACTGGGTACAAGCGGAGCTCGTCGCGATGGCAACCGATCTCGCGGAGTTCGTTGGAGCCGCACTCGGATTTCATTTACTATTTGCGATCGATTTACGGATGGCGGCATTGTTGACGGCAGTCTTGTCGTTCGTCATCCTTGGATTCGAGCAAAAGGGACTCCGGCATTTCGAAGCCGTCATCGCGGTACTCGTCTTAATCATCGCCGCTGCGTTTGCGATTGAAGTATTCGAAGTCCATCCGGTCTTCCGTGATCTATCGGCAGGATTGCTACCGGGATTCGAAGGTACGTCGAGCATCGTCCTTGCTGCCGGGATGCTTGGAGCGACCGTCATGCCGCATGCGATCTATCTTCATTCCGATTTAACGAAACGACGGATGGGGCATGTCGCGAACAAGATGCCGTTGCTACGGATCCAACGCTTCGATATTTGGGGTGCGATGTTGATTGCCGGAGCAGTCAACGGAGCGATGCTCGTCATCGCGGCCAGTGTCTTTTACGGCACGAAGTATCAAGCGGGTTCGCTTGAAGAAATTTATGAAGGACTACATGTCACGCTCGGTGGCATCGCACCGTATCTGTTTGCGATTGCCTTACTCGTCTCAGGTCTCGCTTCATCAAGCGTCGGGACGATGTCGGGGGACGCGATCATGCGGGGATTCCTCCATCTCCAACTGCCGTTGTTCGTTCGACGGACCGTGACGATGCTGCCGGCAATCCTGTTGCTATTCTCCGGTTTTGATCCGACACGGGCACTTGTCCTGAGTCAGGTTGCCTTATCGTTCGGGATTCCGTTTGCGTTGATTCCCTTGATTCGGGCAACAGCAAGTGAGCGGTACATGGGAGAACATCGGAATAGTCGGTTCATGAACGCGTTGGCCTGGATCATTGTCTCGATCGTCATCGTCTTCAATGTCTATCTGCTCGTCGATGTCTTAGTGTGAATATTCAGTATTTTTGTTTCGTCTGATTTAAACCGGGTATTTCATAACTAGAAGCTTTCCGCCCGGAAGCTTTGCTACCCCTATAAAGACGATGGTGCGGACCTCCCCCCGATGCACCATCGTCTTTTTTGTCTGGACGAAAAGTGCTATGATTAGAAATAGTGTAAAATATATCGCAAAAGTTCCGGAGGTGGAATGACATGGCAAAGATTAATGAGGAGCAAGTCCGCCACGTGGCGCATTTGGCACGCCTTGCCGTGACAGATGAAGAAGTAGCACAATTCACAGGACAACTCGAGAAGATTCTCGGGTTCGCCGAACAATTAAATGAACTCGATACGACAGGCGTCGAACCGACGACTCATGTCCTCGATTTAAAGAACGTCCTACGTAAGGACGAAGTACGTCCATCACTTCCGCGTACGGAAGTAGAACGACTCGCACCCGATTGGGAAGACGGACAAGTCCGCGTCCCAGCGGTGTTCGAATAAGGAGGAAATGACCCGATGTCACTTTTTGAACATGGTGTCAAAACACTACACACACTCATTCAGGATGGCGAAGTCAAAGTTTCTGAACTCGTCCAAGAATCCTTTGATCAAATCGACCGTGTCGATGGAAAAATCGGTGCGTTTCTCTCATTGAATGAAGAAGCATTCGAACAAGCGAAACGAATGGATGATGTCGCGAAACACGAAGCGAATCCATTGTTTGGTCTTCCAATCGGCGTCAAGGATAACATCGTCACGAAAGGGATGACGACGACATGTGGTTCGAAATTCCTCGAGAACTTCGTACCAGCACATGACGCGACGGTCGTCGAGCGTCTGCACGAAGCAGGGGCGATCACGATCGGAAAATTGAACATGGATGAGTTCGCGATGGGTTCTTCAAACGAGAACTCAGCGTACAAACCAGTCCGCAACCCATGGAATACGCAACATGTTCCAGGTGGTTCTTCGGGTGGTTCAGCAGCAGCTGTCGCAGCAGGCGAAGTCTTGTTCAGCCTTGGTTCGGATACAGGTGGTTCGATTCGCCAACCGGCTGCCTATTGTGGTGTCGTCGGCTTGAAACCGACATATGGTCTCGTCTCACGCTTCGGTCTCGTTGCGTTCGCGTCGTCGCTTGACCAAATCGGTCCGTTAACACGGACAGTCGAAGACAATGCCTATCTCTTGAGCGCAATCGCAGGACACTGTGAGATGGATTCGACGTCTGCGAACGTCGCGGCAACGGATTACACACAAGCGTTGACAGGCGATATCAAAGGACTGAAGATCGCTGTTCCGAAAGAATACTTCGGTGAGGGTGTCAGTGAAGGCGTCAAAGCCAACATCCGGGAAGCAATCCAAAAACTCGAAGCACTCGGTGCGACAGTCGATGAGGTCTCACTCCCGAACTCGAAATATGCGCTTGCGACGTACTACTTACTCGCTTCATCAGAAGCATCTTCGAACCTCGCGCGCTTTGACGGTATTCGTTACGGGGTCCGTGCCGAAGCGGACGCACTCGAGGATGTCTTCAAGTATTCTCGCTCGCAAGGATTCGGAGACGAAGTCAAACGCCGGATCATGCTCGGAACGTACGCGCTCAGCTCAGGTTACTACGATGCCTACTATAAAAAAGCACAACAAGCTCGGACGTTGATCAAAAAAGACTTCGACGATGTCCTCGCGAACTACGACGTCATCATCGGACCAACAGCACCGACACCAGCATTCGAACTCGGTGCACAGCTCGATGATCCGGTCACGATGTATGCGAATGACATCTTGACGATTCCAATCAACTTAGCAGGTGTCCCAGCCATCTCGGTTCCAGCTGGATTCGTCGACGGTCTTCCGGTCGGCTTACAAATCATTGGAAAACATTTCGATGAGGCGACGATCTATCGCGCTGCGCATGCGTTTGAGCTTGCGACAGGTGGATTCGCGCTTCCGAAGTTATAAGGAGCGAATGTATCATGAACTTTGAAACGATCATCGGGATCGAGGTCCACGCCGAACTGAGCACGAACACGAAGATGTTCTGTGGTTGTGCGCGGGAGTACGGCGCGGAGACGAACACGAAAACGTGTCCGATTTGTCTTGGACACCCGGGTGTCTTACCGAAAGTCAACGAAAAAGCCGTTGAGCTCGCTGTGCGTGCAGCAATGGCACTCAACTGCCAAGTGGCCGATCAAACGAAATTCGACCGGAAGAACTACTTCTATCCAGATACGCCAAAAGCGTATCAAATCTCACAGTTCGATCAACCGATCGGCTTCGATGGCTACATTGATGCGGAAGTCGATGGCGAAACGAAACGTTTCCGCATCGAACGTGTCCACCTAGAAGAAGATGCTGGTAAGATGAACCACACGGGTGCGAATCACTCAGTCGTCGACTTCAATCGGACAGGTGCACCGCTGATTGAGATCGTCAGTGAAGCGGACATGCGTTCACCGAAAGATGCGGTCGCCTACCTCGAACGTCTCAAGGAAGTCTTGCAATATGCAGGCGTCTCGGACGTTAAGATGGAAGAAGGATCACTTCGTTGTGACTGTAATATCTCCGTTCGTCCATACGGTCAAGAGAAATTCGGTACGAAAACAGAACTTAAAAACTTGAACTCGTTCGGAAACGTTTTAAAAGGTCTTGAGTTCGAAGAGGATCGTCACCGCAAACTATTGCTTGCAGGTGGTGTGATGCGTCAAGAAACACTCCGTTTCGATGAGACGAAAAAACAAACCGTCCTCATGCGTGTCAAAGAAGGGGCGTCGGATTACCGTTACTTCCCAGAGCCTGACCTCGTCAAGCTCGTGCTGGATCATGAGTGGAAAGAAGAGATTCGTGCCGGTATTCCGGAACTTCCAGATGCCCGCCGCGTGCGTTACCAAAAAGAACTCGGTCTTTCAGCGTATGATGCGAAACAACTGACGGTCACACGTGAAATGGCAGAGTACTTCGAGGCGACACTCGAAGCAGGCGCAGAGCCGAAAGCAGCAGCTAACTGGACGATCGGTGAAATCCAAGGTCACTTGAATAAATCGACGGAAACGTTCGAAACAGTCAAGATGACACCAGCTCGTCTGGCAGAGATGATCGACTTGATTGCAAGCGGCACGATTTCTTCGAAAATCGCCAAACAAGTCTTCACGGCCGTCATCGAAGAAGGTGTTGAGCCACGTGCATACGTCGAAGCAAACGGTCTTGCACAAATTTCGGATGAAGGATTATTACGTGGTCTGATTGTCGAGATGTTCGAAGCGAACCCCGCCGTCGTCGAGGAATTACTCGGTGGACGTGACCGAAAAAAAGGCTTCGTCATCGGTCAAATCATGAAGAAAACAAAAGGAATGGCGAACCCTGCTCTCCTTGATCAACTCTTCTACGAAGAGCTTGAAAAATTAAAATAAGTACTTGATTGAGCAGCGTCCGTTCCTCCTTTACTTCTGCGAGGAAACGGGCGCTGTCTTTTTTGGCTTTGTAATGTCTCGAAAGTTCATGTAAAATAAAACAGTTATGTATCAAATGAACGGTTGAGTCAAAAAGGAGAAAATCTTATGAGACCTAGAGCGCGCGTGATTTATAACCCGACTTCCGGGAAAGAGATGGTTAAACGAAATTTACCGTATATCCTCGACCGACTCGAAGCAGCGGGTTATGAGACATCTGTCTACTCGACGAAAGCGGTCGGCGATGCGACGTATGAAGCAGCACGAGCATGCGAAGCAGACTTTGACCTTGTCGTCGCTGCAGGCGGCGATGGTACGTTGAACGAAGTGATCAGCGGTATGGCAGCTTATAGCAAGCGTCCGAAGCTTGGTGTACTACCAGTTGGAACGACGAATGACTTTGGTCGGGCGATGCGTATTCCATTGACGATCGAAGGGGCGATGGATGTCATTTGCACAGGACATACGATGCCGGTCGATATCGGTAAGATTGAGGGATCGGCAGGCGTTCATTACTTCATCAACATCGCTGGTGGTGGCATCATGACAGAACTGTCGTACGAAGTGCCTTCGAAGCTGAAGACGGCACTCGGACAGCTCGCGTACTACGTCAAAGGGATGGAGAAACTTCCGCAAATCCGACCGACATATGTCGAACTGGAGCATGAAAAGGGTATATTCAAAGGAGAAGTCATGCTGTTCTTGACATCCAATACGAACTCCGTCGGCGGATTCGAGAAGTTGTCACCGAACGCGTCACTTAATGACGGTCGGTTTGATCTCTTTATTCTGAAGAAATGTAACCTCGTCGAATTGATTCGTGTCATGCGTCTTGCCTTGAAAGGGGATCATTTCTCGGACCCTTGCATCGAGCATGTCACGACCTCATTCGTCCGCATGAAGAATACATCAGAGATGAGTTTGAACATCGATGGTGAATTTGGCGGCATTTGCGAAGGCGAGATGACGAATCTTCGCTCTCATTTCGAAGTCATGACACCAAAGTTCCGGATCGAAGAGATGGAACAGATTAATACACAACTACAAGAAGCAGAAATGAACCTCGCGTGAAGCGAGGTTTTTAAGGAGGATATTCATGATTCCAGTACAAAAGAACGATGAACACGTCGTCGAGATCGTCGACCTGACACATGAAGGATCAGGGGTCGCGCGCATTGATGGTTATACGGTCTTCATCCCGGGCGCATTACCGACGGAGCAGGTCAAGATCAAGATCACGAAAACGACGAAGTCTTACGGATTCGGTCGCATCATCCGTCAAAAGACGAAGAGTGTCGATCGTGTCGAGCCGCCTTGTCCGGTTTACAACCAGTGTGGCGGTTGCCAATTGCAGCACTTGTCATACGATGCAGAACTCAAGTTCAAGCACAATCGTGTCCGTGACGCTTTCGCGCGCCTAGCAGGTCTTGAAATTCCCGTCCATGAGACGATCGGGATGGAAGATCCATGGGGTTACCGCAACAAAGCACAAGTACCAGTTGCCTTCCAATCGAACAAATTGATGGCTGGCTTCTATCAAAAACGGAGTCACCGGATCATCGATATGGATTACTGCTTGATCCAAAACAAAGAAAACGACGAAGCCGTCCAAGCGGTTCGTAAAGTCCTCGCTGACTTAAAAGTCCCAGCGTACGACGAGAAGAAAAAAGCAGGTGTCATCCGTCATATCATGGCACGTCATGGGTATCACACGAACGAGTTGATGGTCGTGCTCGTCACGAAGGTCAAACAACTTCGCGGGATCGATAAGATCGTTGAAGGGATCTTAAAGGCGTTACCAAACGTCACGTCGATCCAGCACAACATCAACCCGGATGATACGAATGTCATCCTCGGGAAAAAGAACGTCGTCTTGTACGGACCGTCTGTCATCCGCGATCAGATCGCTGGATTGACATATGAGATCTCACCGCATTCGTTCTTCCAAGTCAACCCGCTGCAAACAGAGAAACTCTACGCGAAAGCGCTCGAGTACGCTCAGTTGACAGGTGATGAGACAGTCGTCGATGCCTACTGTGGGATCGGTTCGATTTCCTTGTCACTCGCAAAACAAGCGAAGCACGTCTACGGCATTGAGATCGTACCGCAAGCGATCGATGATGCACGCCGGAACGCACAAGCGAACGGGATCGAGAACGTGACGTTCGAGTACGGTGCAGCTGAGAAGGTCATGCCGGATCTCGTTAAAGCCGGTATCCAGCCGGACGTCATCGTCGTCGATCCACCCCGTAAAGGCTGTGACGAAGAATTCTTACGTGCTGCTGCGGATGTCGCACCGAAGCGGATCGTCTACGTCTCATGTAATGCGTCGACACAAGCGCGTGACGCGAAGCTGTTGACAGAACTCGGTTATACACTCGTCGAAGTGACACCGGTCGATATGTTCCCGCATACGACACACGTCGAGAGCGTTGCCTTGTTCGTCCGTAACTAAATCGTTCATGCCTCTTTCCATTAAGGAAGGAGGCTTTTTTGTCTTTACGTTTAGTAATCGATCGGTAGGAATAAAAAAATGAGAAGCGGCCTTTCAGCCGTTTCTCATGTTAATAACTATCATTCCGTATCTGTTGTTTCGTCGTCAATCGTTGAGTGTGTTGTGTTCGGAAACAATTCAGCAAGAACGCGTTCACTTGCCGTACCGTCATCCAAGCTACAGAACCGTTCGAGGAAGCGATCATACTTTTCTTGATAAGCGACGGACTTCGTATCGATTTGTTCGATATAATCGATGACTTGATTTGTTTCCTTCAGAAGTGGTCCAGGAACGACTTCTTCGAAATCAAAATAGAATCCACGTAGTGTCGACGCATATTTCTCTAAATCATATGTGAAGAAAATCATCGGACGCTGCAGGTGCGCATAGTCGAAGAATACAGAAGAGTAGTCCGTGATCAAGATGTCACTAATCAGATAGAGTTCTGCGATATCACCATACGAGGAAACATCATAGGCGAATCCTTCATGACCACTAATATCCATGTTTTGTGCGATCAAGTAGTGCATTCGTAAAAGGACGACATACTCGTCACCGAGGCGTGCTTGCATCTCATTTAAATTCAATTGCAAGTCGAATCGGTATTTTCCGCGTGCAATGAACTCGTCATCCCGCCATGTCGGTGCATAGAGAACGATCTTTTTATCCGCTGGGATATTCAGTTTTGTCTTGATCTCGCTGATCAAGCCTGCTTGATTATCCGCGTACAAGAGATCATTTCGAGGATAACCCGTTTCAAGCATCGTATTTTGGAAACCGAATGCACTCTTGAAGATTTCGCTTGAGTATGCGTTTGGCGAAATCAGGTAGTTCCATTCTTGCGCTTGGTTATAGAAATTCTTCTTATAACGGATGGCATTCGTTCCGGCCATGTGCACGTCTTCCATATCAAGACCGAGTCGTTTTAATGGCGTACCGTGCCATGTTTGAAGATAAATAGTCTCTTCGCGCTTCTTTAAGCTAAGTGGCTGACGTGTGTTAAAGATCCAATATTTCGCGCGAGCCATATACTGATAATACGTAAAGCTGTTTCGAAGCACCCAGTTCGGACAGGCTTCCTTGACGTCGTCTGAAGGTTCTTGAGCGAAAATCCAAACGAGTTCGAGTTCCGGATGTTTTTCTTGTAGATGAAGATAAAGCGCCTTCGGATTGTCAGAGTAACTCCGCCCTAAGAAACTCTCGAAGAGGACGAGGTTGTCTTTGATCGGCATCTTCTGGAATAGTCGATACAGCATAAGACCATTTTTAATTTTTTTACGACGAGCCGTGCGTAAGGTACGTTTCGTCTTCACTGCCGTGATGTAAAACTTGAACATCGCGTAAGAACCCGTTGACCAAGCTTTCAGATATTTACTCTTTATCGGCATTCGTTTTAGATCGTATGCGACGTGATTGAAGACTTCTGCCTGTTGTGTATTCGAGGCACTCCGTTCAAGTAGAGTCCGTCCACGTTTTGAGATGAATCGTTTATACCATGTGTTCAGGAATTTTTGGACTTCTTCATCTTTTGTTTCTGCCGATAACATGCCATAGATGCGGGAGATGTCTGAAAGTGTCGTGATATCACGCAGTTGGAATAAGGATTGACCATCGAGTGGTGTACTTCTTGAATTCCGTCCATACACGATATAGTTGACAGACGTGATGTTCGTCAACTGCGAGATGACCGTGTGTGCAATGATCGTATCCGCGTACCATGTCGTTTCTAGAGTCGGAAGCGTCTGAAGAAGTTCCTTTTTGATCATCCATCCATGAATCGTCGTCAGATGACGTGAATTAAACTTCGTACGTGAGTAAAAGAAGTAGCGATCGTCATCGATCGGCATCAACCATTTCTTCTTATTGTAGACAGGGGAAATCTTACCGATGATGACTTCTCCACGAGACTTCTCGTATGCCTTGATATATGTGTAAAGCGCACGGGGAGCAAGAATATCATCACTATCTAAAAAGATGACATAGTCTCCGGAAGCAGCTTGAACACCATTGCGTCGAGCCGCATATACGCCTTGATGTGACTGTTCGATGATGGTACATGTCGGGTAGGATGACCGGATTTCATCGATATAAGAGCTTGGTCCATCAAAAACGACGACGACTTCCACGGGAACCGACACGTGTTGGTCGAGAACAGATTGAATCGCTGCTTTTGCTTGCGATTCGGTTTGATAGACTGGAATGATGACGCTAATTGAATTCATGTTGACTCTCCTTTTGATGAAAGAATCGAAAAATATTCGATTCGGCAAAATAGTATTCTGTTGAATAGGATATCATAAATCTGAAAAACGTAGCAGTGTTCCTAAAAATCTGTCTTTTGTCTGTAATGAGTAGGTGTCTCGCCCGTGATTTGTTTAAAAGCCTGACTGAAGTGACTCTGACTGGAAAAGTGTAGTCGGTTTGAGATTGTCAACAAGGAATCGTCCGAAGACCGCAGTAGTCTTTTCGCTTCTCGAATCCGCTCTCGAATGACATACCGTGCAAGCGGTAACCCCGTTTCATCCTTGAATAAAACGGATAAATAGTTGGAAGATACATGAATCGCTTGACTAATGGATGAGACGGATAATGGATCATAGAGATGCTGCTGAATGTATCGAATGGCGGCTAGGACGTGTGGCGAATGACGCAAAGCCTGTATTTCTTTGACGGCTTCCGCGAAAGATACCGTAATCCGAACGTGACGATTTCGCAATTCTGAAATACTCGTCGCAGCTTCGATCGTCTCGATCATCCGATCACTAAGTGAAAAGGCTTCGTCTGGTTCGAGTCCTCCACGAATAGCGGCACGCGCGCTCAGAAGAACCGTTCCTAAGAGCAGATTCTTTTCTGCTCGGAGTGGTTGGTGACGTGCGAGTGTTCCGAACTCACCGTATGCGGGAAGAGAATAGGTCGTCGCCAACCGTTCGCTCTGTCCGGATGAAATCCAGTCGATGATTTGTTGCTCGCGTTGCCAAGCTTTTCGATAGGCGGTCACACCTGTGTGTGAAGGAGCTTCAGACACTAAAGGAATTTCCTCTTCCTGTATGTCTGAAACATGATCGATGTCACGAGAAGACAATCCTTCACCATGTAGAAGGCGATAGAGCAGATGGGCACAGTCAATCAGACGATTTTCCGTCGTTCGAGGTAGAACTTTATAAAATTGATGATAGGTTTCATCTTGAATATGAGCACGAAAAAGTGCTGACTGTAAGAGAACGGGACCAATCCGGTACATGCCTTGGGCAGGAACGTCTACAAACAGATAGGCAGTTCCGTCTTTTAAGGTATGGAGTAGAGGTCGATGATTTTTTAAAGTTGGCCACGTATCTTCAATCAATAGATTAGCCGGATGCTTAGGTGCAGAAGGACGTAACTCGACTGAGACATGCTCTTGATCTTGATAGGAAATAAAAAAACCAGTCATCCCAAACAAATGTTCCGCGATTTGTGTCAAGTCTGAGGGGCTTAAGGGATTCATGAAGCGACTCCTTTCGAATGATACATCGATTGTATCTAGTGTATGTGCTCGACAATCGATAGTCGAGTAGGGAATGAAAAAATCCGAAGTCTTTCTTCAAGACTTCGGATCGATAGACTTATGGATTCGTAGTAGACGGAGAGGATTCAGGTGTTGGTTCCTCCTCGTGCTCCGTCTCGACTTCAGGATTGTTCGTTTCGATA
Source organism: uncultured Exiguobacterium sp. (assembly GCF_964277885.1). Classification (NCBI taxonomy): domain Bacteria; kingdom Bacillati; phylum Bacillota; class Bacilli; order Caryophanales; genus Exiguobacterium; species uncultured Exiguobacterium sp. Next base: position 289,647 of record NZ_CAXYJR010000005.1, read on the forward strand.
TCGTGTTCCATCAACTCGGTGCTGGCGGCTTCCGCGTAGGCATCGTCAGAAGAATGGCTAGTGTCGTGTTCTGATGAAATGACGTCTTCTTGTTCTTCGATCGAATGTTCTTCAGATACGGTTTCATCTAACTGGAATTCTAATGTGAGCGCATGGAGATCACCTGCGATATGAGCGAGGTGAGCCGCTGCCGTCGTCACGGATTCAAGTGTCGCGTTCGTTTCTTGAATACTTGCAGCACTTGTCTCAAGACCAGCTGCATTCTCCTCCGTCAAAGCAAGAATGGTTCCCATGGCATCGGACACTTCTTCCGTAGCAAGTGTCAGCGCCTCGATGTCACCAGTCAATACTTCTGTTCGATTTGAGACATGATGTACGGATCCTGCGATACGCTCGAAGTCATCTCCTGTCGTTTTGACAGACTCAAGAGACAGCTTCAAATCACTCATGACATGGTGCATCGCACTCATGGCAGTATGTGTTTCTTGTTGAATATTATCGAGGAGCTGCTTGATTTGTTTAGCGGATTCGTCGCTCTCCTCGGCCAGTTTTCTTACCTCACTCGCGACGACAGCGAATCCGCGCCCTTGTTCACCGACACGTGCGGCTTCGATTGCTGCGTTGAGGGCAAGTAAATTCGTCTGACTCGAGATGGCTTGTAACGTTCCGAGGATCTTTCCAATCTCATCAGAACGTTTGCCCAAGAAATCAGAAGTGTTCTCGATTTCTTTTTCCAATGAGTCCGAATGATTCAATAGATCAGAAATCGTCTGTTTCGTTACATTACTCCCTCGTGTCGCCGCGGAAGCGACAGAAGCGACTTCAGAAAGAGTCGTGGACGCGACCTGCTGCATTGCTGTAGAACGTTCCTTGACACCGTACACTGCATGGGAAGAACGTTCGGCTTGTTTCGTTTGGGTTTCACCAGCAGCAGCGATTTCTTCCATCGTCTGTCCGATATGACGTGAAGCCTTTTGTACATGAGTAGCGTTGGTTGAGAGCTCTTCTGACGCATCGCGAACCGTCGTAGCAGATGTAGTCATCGCTAGAATCGTTTGTCGCAAGCGCGCGCGCATCGCATCGAAGTTCGTACTGAGGTCCGTTAATTCATCCCGGATGAATCGTTTAGGACGATGCTGTGTTCGCAAATCACCTGATGCAATCGCTAATGCTTCACGACGGAGCATCGACAGCGGGCGATTGATCGAACGCCCGATTAACCAAGCGATCAATGTCGCGAGGGCGATCGCAACGACGAAATTAATCAACGACTGATTGAGCATGGCTTCTTTAGGCGCATACAAGGAAGCATAATCCAGTACGACGGCTAGCTTGAATCCTGTTTTCGAAGAAGTTTGCCAAATGACGACCGATTTTTTTCCGGCGACCTCCATGATCTTCGTACCGGATTCTTGCTCTAACATGGATTTCGGAGCGGAGAAGTATGCTTTTCCATCTTCGCGTAGTTGATTGATTTTTTTGAAGAAATAATTTCGATTTGGGTGCGTGACGACCTTACCGTCTTGTGTGTAGCTGAAAACGAATCCTTTTTGTCCGATTTCAATCCGTTTCATGTCTTCAGCCAGACGATTGATGCTTTTATAAACAGACAATACACCTTTGATGTTCGCTTGAGCATCCAGTGTCGCTTTAGAGAAACCGATAATGGATAATTTCGTCGCGCTATCATAGTAGGGCTCGCTCATGGCGACAGTGCTTGAATTCTCCAGCGCTTGTTTGTACCAGATCTCTTTTCGAGGATCGTATCCAGGTGCGACGTCTTGTTTGGGCCAGTTAAGATAGCCGCCTTTCGTATCAGCGTATTGGATAAATGAATTTTCGATTTTTGAGGAGCCATATTTCTCAAGGACGTTGTAGATATCTGTCGCTTTTTGAGAAGGAGCCTCTGAAGCATTGGGTTGTTTGGTTGTATCTATGTAATTCGGTAGGATACCGTCTTCACGGTTGGAAGGGAGTCCGGCAAGGAGTGTCGTATCTTTTTTAGTATCATCGATGATGCGGGAAAACGATTGTTCGAGTTGTTTTAAAGCAGTTTGAGATGTAGAGTCGACCAGTTGATCGACAGTTCGGCTTGTTTGGTCATACGAAAACCAAGTGGAGACACCGAGAGTAAGAGCGGGCAACAAAATAAGCCCGATGAACAAACGACGAGTGATCGGGAGGCGCATTATGAATTCTCCTATCCTAAATAGTCTTTAAAATCTGTCTATTCAGACTATCGGAAGGGTACGGGTAAATATGAAGGAATTATGTAGAGATTTTCATCATTTGAGAAATGAATCCAAGGAGGCTTCGTGATAAAATGAAGAAGGTGTCACAGAGTGGCTAGGGAGGAACAGAAATGAATATTGCTTTTTTCTTACTACCAAAAGATGAGGTGAAATACCTAGATCCTGAGTCGACGGTCAGACAAGCATTGGAAAAGATGAAACATCATCGTTTTACATCCGTTCCACTCGTCGATAATAAAGGGAAATACGCTGGTACATTGACGGAGGGAGATGTGCTGTGGGCGCTTGAAGCGAATCTTGAACATGCGGACTACGATCATGTCTTACAGACACGTCTAACAGATATCAAACAACGCGTTCGTTATAAACCGGTCTCGATCACAGCACAAATGGAAGAGATGATCGAGGTCATCACGGATCAAAACTTCGTTCCGGTCATCGATGACGGGAAGCACTTCATCGGAATCATTCGTCGGCGAGATATCATCGATTATTTCGCTAAGAAAGTAGCGCGTGAAAACGTCAGTTACTAAAAAAACGTATAAAACTAGTATTAAAAGCACTTATTTTCACGGAATGTGGGAAGAAGTGCTTTTTATTGACTTAAATCGACTTCACGAAACTTATAAACGAGACGATATAGAAGCATAATGACATTTTGGGGAGGACGATGTGTTGCGACGTTTATCACCAGTCTTCATCGAAGAAGTGTTTCGAAGACGATCCTACTATAAAACGTTCTCGTGGATGATTGCGATCATCGGTTTACTTGCGATTATCGTTGCCTTGCATCATTTGAACAAAACACTCGAAGAAGGGACACGTTTCGAGCAGGCAGCACAAGCGATCGACATCGTGATCCCAGCAAATCATGCGACGCGTGATCTCACTACATATTATCTAGCTTCCTTAGATGATCAGGTAGACGGAGCTAGCGCGACGAAACAGGCGGAAACCTCCCTCTTGCGTTTGCATGATCAATTGAAGCAAGATCAAGCGGCTGGACCAGCGCGTCAAGAGCTGTTAGAAGAAATTACGAAATTGGAGCGTCAAGGGTATGATTCCAATCGTCGTTTCTTTACGACGTCTACGAATTTCAAGAGCGAAGTCATCTTTAATCAACTTGTCTTAAGTAAGGAGACCGGTTCGTACTATGATGTTTTTTCACATCTCATCATGATGGAGGAACAGCTAGGAAAAGCGGCGCAAATTCTCCGGGATGCACGTCAAGATTCAGACATCAGCTCGATTGATCGTTTGCGCATCCAACAAATGCGAACCGACTTGCCGATTCGACAACAAGCACTCATGAATGCATTGTATGAAGTGGTTTCGTTACAAGATGATACAGGAAGGCAAAATCTTGCCAACATGAGAAGTCAGATGCAAAATTATACGGAGACATTGGATGATCTATTGAAGGCATCAGATGATCCGGTGTATGCCAAGTTGGCAAAGACATCTAAAAACTATGAAGCCAGCATGTATCGGATATACGATCAAAAGCTAAAGCAGGTGCAAACAGAAATGCAGAGCCGTGGATCACAAATCATTCAGAATGCTTGGTTGCTGTTTGCGGCAATCAGTCTTGTGATTACGGTATTGTTAGTACTGAATTGGCTACTGTTACGTGCTTTTCGGAAGGATATCTCCTTACTCCAAAATGAGGCGAATACGTTTGCGGAAGATCGACGACAATCCGGATATCATGTACATGAAAGAAATGATTTCAAGCCAGTCGTTCAAGCGTTTCGGACGATGACGGCAATCATCGCTGGACTCCTCGATCATAATGATGCGAAGACAAAAGAAATCAAGCAAAAGAAAGCAGAAATCGAATCTCTCTTTTCACAAAATACAGATCCGATTCTCGCGCTTTCCTCGGATTATACGATTCTAAGTGGAAATGAACGTTTTCGACAATTGACACAAGCGACATCGGACTGGACGATCGAGGAATTGATTCATCCGGCAGATCTCAATCGGATGCGGCGAGCGTTACGTCAAGCAATCGATGGGCACAGTCAGACGATTCGCTGTAAAATGCTTTTTGATGAATCGATTTTGAACATGTCGGTCAATATCATCCATGTTCCGAAAAAAGAGGATGAAACGGGTGTTGCCCTGTATTTGTCTTGTCATGATGAGACGGATCAATTCCAACGAGAAGCGCGGATCACACAGCTCGCGCTATTTGATATGTTAACGGGTCTATTGAATCGAAACGGCTTTGAACAGAAGATGACAGATGCATTGAAGGCGCCACAACCCGGTGAACTCGTCACGATCAGTGTCCGGCAGTTTCGACGAATCAATGATATCTATGGACATGGTGCAGGCGATCAAATCCTGAAGGATCTCGCTAACCGCCTCAAGCATCATTTCATTGGAACGGGACAAGCAGCACGTATTGGTGGAGATGAATTCGCTGTATTAGTCGCACAACAGGATATCGTCGATTACGAGAAATTAAAGCAAGTCATTGAACACGTCTATGAAATCAATGGAGAGTATGTCAATGTCAACATCAGTATGAGTATGGTCCGCTATCCGGATGATGCGATAGCCGTCACTTCCTTATTATCTTCAGTCGATATCGCGATGCAGCATGCGAAACAACAGGTGGAAGGTGGACCGGTCTGGTTCGAACCTTGGATGAGCGCGGAGTATCTCGAATCCGTCGTATTAGAAGGGGAGTTACGGGATGCGATTGAAAAGAACGAGTTACAATTGTTCTACCAACCGCAAATCAACCTTGCGACACGGCAGGTAGATGGTTGTGAGGCGCTCTTGCGCTGGTTCCATCCAGAACGTGGAATGATCAGTCCGGCAGTTTTCATTCCGATTGCCGAGCGATCGATGCTCATCGAAGAAATTGGGATGTGGGTCGTCGCTGAAACGGTTCGCCAAGTAGAGGCGTGGAAAGAAACGGAGCTCGGATCGCTTCGCGTCTCTGCTAACTTATCGGTGAAAGAACTCGTTTCAGGGCGCATCGTTGATTACCTGACAGGCGTCCGAGAAATTCATCCTGGAATTGAAGATCGGATGGAACTCGAAATCACGGAATCTTTCGGTGTCTTTTCGGACGGACGTGTCTTCGAGGCGCTTCAGACGTTACACCAAATGGGTTATCGTCTTGCGATCGATGACTTTGGTACTGGTTATTCGTCTTTGTCCTACTTGAGTCGATTGCCTATTCAGCGTCTAAAAATCGATCGCTCGTTCATCAGCGGTCCGGATGCCTGTTCGAACGCACCGCTCATCGAGACAATCATTAAACTGGCGCATACATTGAAATATGATGTTGTCGCCGAAGGCATCGAGGAACTGGAGCAGGCGAATCATCTGCAACAGCTGGATTGCGAGTATGCACAGGGTTTTTATTATTCAAGACCAATCCCGGCAGACGAGTTCCGCGTCTGGTACGGAAAGTATCATGAAACGCTTTTATCTGAATGAATCACTAGTTACAGTCTAAAGATTGAGGTCTCTTAAAATAAAAAAGGTGAGTTTCCGTCCGGAAACTCACCTTTTTCAATGGATAAATTGAGGGAATCGAATAATTAGACGCGATCGAGTACGAGGTCGTCCGCTTGTTCGAGATACGCTTTGACCGGTGCAACTGCTGCCTCGACCGTACCTGGTGCGAACGGAGACTTCAACCCAGCACGTTCGACGAGCGTAAGAAAGCTTTCCGATCCACCGGCACGACAGAGATCGAGATACGACTTCCAAGCCGCTTCCCGGTCCTGTTCCATCCATGCATAGAACTGGAAGGCACAGACTTGAGCGAGCGTGTAATCGATATAGTAGAACGGACTTCCGAAGACGTGTCCTTGCTGATGCCACCATGCGCCTGAATCGAGGTAATCGTTCGCTTCGTAATCACGATGCGGTAAGTATTTCTTCTCGATCGTCCGCCATGCTTCGCGACGCTCAGCAGGTGTCAATTCCGGTTGGTTGTAGATGACGTGTTGGAACTCATCGATCGCTACACCATACGGAAGGAACGTGACGCTTCCTGCGAGGTGGTTGAACTTGTATTTCGCTGTCTCTTCACCGAAGAACTCTTCCATCCACGGATAAGCGAAGAACTCCATTGACATTGAATGGATCTCGCACGCTTCATACGTTGGGAAAGCACTCTCTGGAGCAGTCAGGTGACGGCTCTCATAGACTTGGAAGGCGTGTCCGACTTCGTGAGTCAGAACATCGATGTCGCCTGCCGTTCCGTTGAAGTTCGAGAAAATGAACGGGAGTTTTTCGTCTGCGATGTAGGTACAATACCCACCACCGGCTTTCCCAGGCTTCGCTGTCAAGTCGAGCGCTTCCCGATCGAGCATGTAGTTGAAGAACTCGTTCGTCTCCGGTGACATTTCAGCATACATCTTTTTGCCGCCTTCGATGATGAATGACTCTTCACCTTGAGGTGTCGCATTTCCAGACTTGAAGGCAAATCCTTCATCGTAGTAATACAACTGATCGACACCGATACGTCGTTGCTGACGTTCTTTAAGTTGTGTCGCGAGTGGGACAATTGTCTCGCGGATTTGTTCGCGGTACTGTTCGACCATCGATTGGTTATAATCGACGCGGAGCATCCGTGCGTATCCGAGCTCGACGAACGATGGGAAGCCGAGTGTTTTCGCGATATCTGTCCGGATGCGGACGAGTTTATCGTAGATCGTATCGATTGCTTCCCCTTGCTCTTGTAAGTAGCCATAGCGTGCCTCAGAAGCTGCTTTACGGACGGAACGGTCTGGTGACTGGAGATACGGACCGAACTGCGATAAGTTGAGCGTCTTGCCATCAAACTCGATTTGGGCAGCAGACATCAGTTTCGTATACTCACTCGAGAGACGATTCTCTTCTTGGAGCTTGGGAATGATCTCTTCCGAAAACGTCTTTAGGCTCGCTTCTGCGATCAAGAATAATTGTTTTCCGTGCGTTTGTTCGAGTTCGCTCCGAAGTGGATGCGTCGTCAACGCTTGGTAATAGCTTGAGACATGTCCTTGGTAGATTGCGCTCGCTTCATCGAAGAACCCTTGTTCCGTCTCATAGAACGTATCGCGTGTATCAATCGTATGGCGAATCTCAACGAGCTGGCTTGCCGTTTCAAATTGATTTCTGAGGGTATTAATCTCAGTGATGGCTGCGTTTGCTTCATCTACCTGTGTGGTTGCCGTCAATCGAGCGATTGCTTGATTCATAGATGTTTCAAGCAAGGCGAGATCTGGACGGACATATGTAATTTCTGAAAATGGTAACATGTAAGCGCCTCCTTATGATTTCTAACTATTATCACACAAAAATACTTGCAAAACTAGAGGGACAAACGTATGCTTTTTGTGAGAACGTGAGCGAGCTGTCTGACAGCTTACTCCTAGAAAAAATCGAAACTTCCGAATGGAAGAAAAACGATCGAGAAAGTAGAGGGATAGTATCATGGGATTCTTAAAAAAATTGTTTGGTGGTAACGACGCAGGAAACGCGAAAATCGCTTCTGCGCTTACAGGTAAAATCGTCAACATCGAGAACGTACCCGATCAAGTTTTCTCTCAAAAAATGATGGGCGACGGTGTCGCGATCGAGCCGACAGAAGGTAAAGTCGTCTCGCCGATCGACGCAACGGTCGAAACGATCTTCCCGACAAAACACGCAATCGGTCTAAAAGGTGAAGATGGACTTGAACTCTTGATCCACGTTGGTCTGGATACAGTAAACCTCAAAGGTGAAGGCTTCACGGCTCATGTCCAGTCAGGTGACAAAGTCAAAGCGGGAGATGTCCTTGTCGAGTTCGATTTGGATTACATTCGTGCGAATGCACCATCGACGATCACACCGATCATCGTGACGAACCACGATCAATTCACGCTTTCAGCTGTACCGGCTGAAGGAACTTCTGTTGTCGCAGGAGACACTGAGCTCTTCAAAGCAACACACAAATAAGATACGACATGCCTCCATCCCTTACGGATGGGGGCTTTTTTGATGTCTCCATCCTTGTCTTACCGTTTTGTAAGAGAAGTGAAAGCAAAGTCCATTTTGAGAAAAGCATGGAAGGACTAGACTGAGTGTAACGAATCAAACACAGGAGGCAATACAATGAAAGCAATCTTACAAGCACAACAGATCTCCAAAACCTATCAAACGAAGACGGCACGTCACGAAGCACTTCGTCCGACGACGATTAGCGTCCACGAAGGAGAGTTCGTCAGTATCATGGGACCATCGGGTGCCGGAAAATCAACACTCCTCAACTTATTGTCGACGATTGATCAGCCGACGAGCGGAACGATTTTGATCAATGGATCAGATGTGACGGCGATGAAGGAAAAACAATTAGCCCGTTTTCGTCGGGAACAACTCGGCTTCATCTTCCAAGACTTCAATCTCCTCGATACGATGACGGTCCGGGAAAACATCGCCTTACCGTTATCACTCGCAAACGTCGATAAAAAGATGATCTTAGAACGTGTCGATCGTGTGGCGCATCAGCTCGGTATCCATGATTTACTCGATAAGCGTCCAGTCGAACTATCCGGTGGACAAAAACAGCGGACGGCTGCCGCTCGTGCCATCATTCATGATCCGTCGCTCATCTTAGCGGATGAGCCGACCGGTGCGCTTGACTCGAAGTCGGCGACAGGATTGCTTGAAGCAATGCAAGCGCTCAACAATGAAGGTGCGACGATCTTGATGGTAACGCATGACCCGATGACGGCGTCGTATGCGGAACGGATTCTGTTCGTCAAGGACGGAGAGCTGTTCAAGGAAGTGCATCGTTTCGGTTCACAGAAGGAATTCTTCGAGCAAATCATGGAAGTCCAGCGCGAACTCGGAGGTGCCGTCCGTGAGCTTGTCTAAACTGGCATTTCAAAATCTAAAGAACATGCGTCAAAATGTGATGTACCTCGGTGCGGTCACGTTCGCAATTCTCATATACTACACATTCCTCGCGATTCGCTCCAATGAAGCGATGCTTCAGGCGAACGAATTGTACGGAAAACTCGGAACGGTCTTTACCGGGGCAAGCGTCATTTTAGCGCTCTTCTCCGCCATCTTCATTTGGTATTCGAGTGACTTCTTCTTACGCCGTCGTAAGAAGGAAATCGGACTCTATGCGTTGCTCGGTCTAGAGCGAGGACAGATTGCCCGATTGATTTTCCTTGAGACAATGGGATATGGGGTGATCGGTCTGATCCTCGGAATCGCGATTGGTACCGTTGCTTCGAAATATTTTGTGCAACTCCTTGCTTCTGTCATGGCGATGCAAGTCGATGCAACCTTTACGATCAGCGGAGCTTCGGTTATACAGACGATTGGTGTTTTCCTTTTAATCTTCCTGATCATCGCCTTACGCTCTGCTCGGACGATCTATCGTTTTACATTGATCGAGCTGTTCAAGGCAGAGCAACAAGCGGAATCGCTTCCGAAAGTCCATCCAATCCTAGCCGTCCTCTCAGTCATCTTGATTGGTGTCGGTTACTATTTGACGGGACAACCGTTGATGGATCACTTTACGATCGTCGCACCGCTCTTGATGCTCTGTGTCATTCTCGGGACGTTCGGAACAATGAGTTACTTCACGATCTTCTTATTACGCCTCTTAAGTAATCAAGCGCGCCACTTCAAGGGAACGAATTTGATTCTGCACGGACAATTGCTGTCACGAATCAAATCGAATGCTGTCATGCTATCGACGATCACAGTCATTACTGCCGTGACATTGACGACGGTCGGTACGGCGACGTCGATCTATTATTTCATCGATCAGACCGTCGAGGAACAAGTTCCGTATAGTCTATCGATTGCGAGTAAACAAGCAGAAGCAGAAAAGCTGATTGCGAAGTCCGACCAAAAAATTGAAAGCCGGACAATGGTTAACGTCAAGAACGTCGATCATCAGATGACCGATCTGCCAAATCCTCTGACGTTTACACGTTACTACGCGACGTATGCGTATGAAGATCAGCCCGGTCAATTCAGCTACGTCAACTATTCAGACTACGTCAAGCTTGCGAAAGCGAATGGGAAAACGGTCATCAAAGAACCAAAACAAGGCGAAGCGATCGTTCTTGAGACATTCAAAGGAAACGATTTGTTGAAGATGAAAGTCAAATCACCCGTCGGTGTCAAGATTAAGGACGTTCATGAGTCCTTTCGCATCACCGCTGCGACGAATCTACCGATCGCTCAACTTTATGAGAAACAGCGGCTCGCCTTCGTCGTAAACGATGATGCGTTCGCGAAGATGCCGGAAAAAGGTTTCACGCTAACGAATTATCAGTTCTCGGATGAACGTCACGACGATGGATTGATGAAGCAATTGACGCAACTGTATGGAAAACAAGCGGATACGGAGATGGCAGCGTACTATCCGGTCTATGCGATGACGACGGCAACGACTGGTTTGCTCGCATTTGCTGCCGGCTTTCTCGGACTCGTCTTCTTGCTTGCGACGGGTTCAATCATCTACTTCAAGATGCTCGCGGAAGCAGAAGAATCGAAACAACGCTTTGCGATCATCCAGAAGATCGGTGTCGATGAAAAGGAACAGACGGGCATCATCCGTCGCCTTGTCGGATTCGTCTTCTCCTTACCGTACGTGCTCGGACTCGTTCATAGTTTAGTTGCGATGCAAGTTCTGCAGAAACTGTTGAACTACAATATCGTTCGTCCGACGTTGCTTGCGATCATTTGCTACACGATCGTCTATCTGATTTACTATATCGTCACGGTCCGTGCGTATCGCCGCATCGTCACGTGATGAACTAAATAGGGATATACAGAACTGGAAACGGAATAATCGTTTCCAGTCCTTTTTGAGTTCGTTATGATAGGAATAGAAGGAGTTGACGTGAACGATGCATACGATTTTATTAGTCGAAGATGATGTGAAGATTGCGACATTATTAAAGGAACTACTTGAACGGTATGATTTTAAGGTCGTCGTCGAGGATGGACGAGGGGATGTCGTTTCGACGTACGAGGAAACGAATCCCGATGTCATTCTGTTAGACGTCAATTTACCGAAGTTCGACGGTTTTTATTGGTGCCGCCAATTACGGATGAAGACTAGGGCACCCATTCTGTTCATCTCGGCGCGCGTTGGAGAGATGGATCAAGTCATGGCACTCGAATATGGTGCTGATGATTATATCGTCAAACCGTTTCAAGGAGCGGTCGTCATCGCGAAAATCAAAAGTCAGATTCGCCGAGCGTATGGCACGCTCTCGAACGAAACAGATGAGCGGACCGTGACAAAAGAAGGAGTCACGCTGTACTTGGATCGTTATATCGTCGAGTACGGCGAGCAGTCGATCGAGCTGTCGAAAAAAGAAGGGCTGATTCTTGAGATGCTGCTGACGGCAAGTCCCCGGATCGTCAGTCGGGGCGATCTGCTCGAACGGATTTGGGATGACGAAGCATTTGTCGACGAGAATACGTTGAACGTTAACATCACCCGTGTCCGCAAACGACTTGCCGAGATTGGTGTCGCCGGTCTTGAGACGGTTCGGGGTGTCGGCTATAAACTGGTTCTTGAATCATGAAGCTCTTTTTACGACATACGATCCCAGGCATTCTGTTCTTCGTCGGACAGATGCTGATTTTATACACGGTCTTATGGCTCTATGATCTCTACCGACCAGCAGCCTTCTTTTATATCGTGCTCTTGAACAGCATCGGTCTTCTGATCTATCTCAGTTATCGTTTCTTCAGCATGCTCCCGTTGCTGCGACGGATGCAACAGCCTGTCCAGTCGGTCGCAGAACCGATTCGCAGTGATAGTGAAGAACCGATTTCCGTCGCTGTCGAACAATTTTTAGAGCGGCAACAGACACTGTTTCGGAACAGTCTATTCGCCGAACGACGGAAGGAAAAAGAGCGGCATCGGTATGTCGACCAGTGGATTCATCAGATGAAGACGCCGTTATCCGTCATCGAACTGATTCTCGAACATCCGGGGGAACACTATCAAGCAGATTTGCGCCAAGAGGTCGATCGGCTGCGCAGTGGACTTGATCAGATGCTCTATTCCTCACGTCTAGAAGCGATTGAGACGGACCTGAAGGCAGAGCGGTTATCCTTAAAGCCACTTATTACCGGCATCATAAACCAGGAAAAACGACTATTTGTCAAAAATCAGGTCTTTCCGAAACTCGATATCGCGGAGGATATGTACGTCTATACGGATGCGAAGTGGTTTCGATTCCTCGTCTTACAGCTTGTGACGAATGCAATCAAATATACGACAGGGCATGGCAGAGAAGTCGTCCTGAAGGCGAAGGAGATAAATGGACAGGTCGTTTTGTCGATTCGAGACGACGGCGTCGGGATTCCGAGACGAGACGTCCCACGCGTCTTCAACGCGTTCTTTACCGGTGAGAATGGACGACGCTACGGGGAATCGACCGGAATGGGACTGTATTTCGTCCAGCAAGTCTCGATGAAACTCGGACACGAGATTGAACTTGAGAGTGAGGAAGGCGTCGGGACGACATGTCGGATTCGTTTAGTAGGAGGTCGCGCACATGATTGAGGTGAAACAACTAGGAAAGGTCTATCCCGGAAAGGTGACAGAACAGCCGTTGACGGACGTGAACTTCCGAGTCGAAGAAGGCGAGATGGTTGCAGTCATGGGACCATCCGGTAGCGGTAAATCGACACTGATCAACTTGCTTGCGACACTCGACGAGCCAAGCTGGGGATCGATTCTGATTGATGACGTCGATACAGCGACGTTCAAGCGAAAAGAGATGACACGCTTCCGACGCGAGACGCTTGGGATCATCTTTCAGGAATTCAACTTACTCGACTCTTTGACGCTCGGTGAGAACATGCTCGTTCCATTGATGTTGTCTGGGAAAAAAGCAAAACTGGCGCGTGAAGAGATGGAGCAGTTAGCTCGTCGCCTTCAGATTGATGATTTGCTCGATAAGCAGGTGGATGAGGTAAGTGGTGGACAACGGCAGCGAACAGCAATCGGGCGCGCCTTGATTCATACACCACGTCTGATACTTGCGGACGAACCGACCGGAGCGCTTGATTTCCAAGCGACAAAACATGTCATGGATGTATTAGCAGAACTGAATGCGACGGGGATGACAATGGTCATCGTGACGCATGATCCGCAAGTCGCTTCGTATTGTAATCATGTCTTGTTTTTAAAGGACGGTAGCGTGCAAACCGAGTTATTCCGTGATGAGCCGCGACGGGTCTTCTTTCAACGTGTCATTGAGTCGTTATCGTTATTAGGAGGGGATGAGCATCAATTATCTGCAATACGCCCTACGTAATATCCAGCGCTACCAGCGGTTGTACTATGGGTATGCCTTGACGATCATCATCGCAATGACGATCGTGACGAGTTACTGGAACTTGCTGACGAACGGATCGTTTCAAAACGTCGCCAAGATACTCAGCCAATTGAACCAAGTCATCGAGATGACGATCTTATTCGTCTTCATTGCAGAACTGATCATTCTATTTTTTAGTATCCTGTTCATCTATTCGACGACATACACGATGCTTGAGCACCGGAAGAACGATCTCCGGACGATGCGGACGCTCGGTAGTGGATTATCGCACTTCTTGAAGTATTTTTTGATTGAGGTACTGATCGTCGGGGGATTAGCGATCACGGCAGGAATGATACTTGGAAATGTCTTGACGAAGATGCTGTTACTTTCTGTCGTCAAAATCATGTTCTTGCCACCGATTGAGTTCGAGCTGTCGTTTTATGCGATTCTTGCCTTGATTGGTGGCGCCTTCCTTGTATTACTGATTGCGACCGTTCTAGCGATTTACCGTTTTCGTCCGGATCGACCGGTCCGTTCGCGCTCACTTTTTCGAAGAAGAGTTTGGATTCTGACACAAGTCCTTGCTCTATTGCTCTTGATTTACGGATATGTCCTCGCTTTCGTTCGAATGTATGAATTTTATATGTTATTCCCGCTCGTTATCTTCATCGGTTCCTTTTTCATTTGTCGCTATATCTTACCGTGGTTGATCCAGCTATATCGTCCATGTCGGTTGTCTCTTCGGAAGCTGATCGTTTCGGAAATCGCCAATCAGTTACGAACGAATAGTACGCTGATTGCACTCGGGACGATTTTGACGTCATGTGCACTGACGGCAGTCGGACTTGTCTTCTTGTTTCAATTGATTGGACTCGATCTCTCGTCCCAAAATCAATTTGGACTCGTCTATTATGAAGAATCCGCTCAGCCGACGAAGCGATTGAAGGATATTAAACAGACGATGACGGACGCATTTCCGGATCGCTATCAGCAAGATATTGAAGTGAAAGCAGAAGGAAAGCGTATCTTTTTACCGATTTCTGCCTACAACAAGATGATGCGTCAATTGCACCTTGAGGAGCGGACGGCGAACGGTCGACAGAGTTTCTTCGTACCTGCGCGACCGGTGCAACTCGAAGAGAATACACCGACGATGAAAAAAGCGGAGCAGGCGATGAAGCAAGAAGGGTTTAAGCTGCTCTCGCCGTCTTCCCATGATTTAGTGTTCGGCTATAACTATCAAATCGAGACGATATTCGTCGTCAGCGATGCCGTTTTCCCGACACTTAAACAACCTGTTCGGCAAATCGTCGTCTTCGATACGCCAGCCTATCATGATTATGGAACGAGGGACTGGAAGCAGTGGATGAAGATCGTTCGCAACATTCAGTCCGCAGCCAAGCTGGATGAGAAGCAGCCGGTTCCCTATCAGTTGATTAATGAGACGGAAGATGAGATCGATGGGTTCCGGATCGTACGACTCGTCACGTTCGTCGTCATCCTTCTGACAATCTGGTTGTTCGTCATCAATGCGAGTTTCCTGCATGTATGGATGCAGATGACGGCAGAGCAGGAACAAAAACGGATGAAGACATTGTTTGCGCTCGGATTTGGATCCAGAAACATCCGTCGTTACTTACTTATGAAATATGGTGCGGTCTTACTCATTCCGTATCTGATTTCTGTTTTTCATGCCTTTTTGTTGTTCCAAGTCGTCGTGACACAGGCAGGACTGGAAATGAAGCCTTTTCTGAATCTCGCTGTATTTTGGATCAGTATCGTCACCGTCGGGTACTTCCTGAGTGTCTTACCGATTTGGCTACGGTACCCGCGTCATCTGTTCCGGAAATCATCCGAAAGTTCGATGTATCCAACACCGAATTCAAGGGTATGATGATACCATAGGAACAAGGGAGGGAAACGTATGCTAGACCATTCACCATATCGAGGTTACGGTGACCGGATTCGAATTTTACGAGAGCGTGCCGGGATTACGATCGAGCAGTTGGCAGAACGACTCGGTGTCGCACCGTACTTCATTCGTCGAACGGAACTCAGCGAAGTCTATCCAACAAAAGCGTACATCGAGGCACTGGCTGATGCTTTGAACATCGATGCGAGTTACTTGGCCCGTCATATCTGGACAGGAGAATCATTGAAGTTCATCATGCAACAGAAGACGCCACTGGAAGAGATGAAGCTTGCTTATGAACAGACGCTCGGACAAGACGGGACATGGGTCGAAGAACAGCTTGAAGAGCGAATGCGCCTGTTTGACCTGATGTACGACGAAGACGTCAAACGTATCGAACAGACGATGAGCGCAACCGAGCAGCGTATCTTTCATGAATTGGTCGATGCTGTGATGGAAGCCGGAGAGTTACGACGCGATCAAGCAGAAGAGACGTATGAGCTGTTTGAAGATAAACTGCCTTCGATGATGCAGCTCGATGAGTACCTCGACCGCATGACGGACGGGATCTCTTTATCAAGTTCGACTTATTATGCGGATTATAGTGACCGAAAAAGTCGCTCACGTTATCATCGAAAATAAAAAAGTCGCTGTCTTCTGATTGACGTTCAGAAGACAGCGACTTTTTTTAACGTGTATTGTTTTGTGACATCTGACGTAAACGTTGATTTTTAATACGTGTCCGACCGATGACGAATCCAATGATCGCATTCGCGATGACGAGTACCCAACCGACATAGCCGAAATTGAGGGTTAAGCTACCGAGCATCGCTTGCCATTTGAAAATCATCATCATATCACCGCGCAAGACGAAACGTGCGATACAGACAAGTAAAACCGTCAATCCAGCGATGAAGACACCAACCCAGCTTCCGTATAAGCGCGAAGACTGACGGCGTACTGCAACGAAGGACCAACAAAATAGACTGGCGACAAACGTCATCCCACCGTAAGCAAGGACGAGTTCCCATGTCGCACTCGCCTGCGGGAATTTCGTGAACATGACAAGTGACGAGACCATGGCAGCAGCTGTGAAAAGGATCGCTGCCCAAAAACGAGACCGCATAACGTAGTTCCTCCTAAAGGCTTTTTCTCACCTAACGATAGCGGAAACGATTCGTCTTGTAAACTGTTACCGGCGACCACTCAAGATCCGGCGGAGTTGTTTAAGTGGATTCGATCCATAGAACAGAACCCCACCACGATAGAACTTCGTCCCGATGAACAAGGCAAGTACGATGCTGATCAGCATCAAAATGAAAGAAATCGACACTTGCCATACCGGTACATCGGTCAACATGACGCGCAGGAACATGACCATCGGTGTAAAGAATGGCACGAACGACAGGACGACGACAGCTTGGTTCGTTGGTGCATTCAGACTGAACATTGAAATCAAGAAGGCAGCAACAATCAACAAGATGACCGGTAACGTCACTTGCTGCGCATCCTCGACCCGACTGACGAGCGAACCAAGTGCCGCGAGGAGCGTCGCGTACAGGAAGTATCCGAGCAGGAAGAAGACGAATAGATAAATGATCGTCCGGACACTCAACGAATCGAGTGATAACTGATTGAATAAACTACTGCTCCGTGCGCTATAGTAGCCGACACCGACGAGAATCGACAATTGTACGAGACTGACGGTTGCGATCGAGAGAATCTTCGCCAGCATATGCTGAATCGGGCTGGCTGCAGAAATCAGTAACTCCATGACGCGTGATGATTTTTCATTCGCGATTTCCGTGACGATCATCCCACCGTAAAGTGCTATCGTGAAGTACATCAAGAACAGTAATACATAAACGAGCGCGGAGGCGGCGAAGAGTTCGTCCTCACTTTTTCCGCCAGTCGACGTCAATTCTTGTTTGACGGGAACAGGCTTAGCAAGTGACGCAAGGACGTTCGGGTCAATCTTCGCATCCGTGATAACAGCTTGATCGCGGACTTGTTGGACGACCGTCGTGACTTGTGTCTGTAATGTGGATTCAGGACTAGCGCTGACGAGCGTCACGTCATACGAATCCTGGACGATCGCTACGACGTCAAACGTTCCCCGATCGACCGCTTTGCGCGCTTCTGCGATCGTATAGTCCTTTGTCGTGATGTCCGAGGTGACACCAGCCTTCTTCAAGGCAGGACGAAGATCGGTTGATAGTTCACTGACGAGAGCGACTTTCGGATCGTCACCGGAGAACCAGTCAAGAATCCTTTCGATGTTGCCGAAGCCTACGAGGAACAGGACCATCAGAATCGTCGAAATCAAAAAGCTTTTGGCACGCAATTTTTGCAATAGATTGAAGCGGTATAAAGTCAGGAATTTACGATTCATAACGTTTGCCGACCTCCTCGATGAAGATATCCTGTAGAGATAATTGATCCCAGACGAAACGATCGACGTGATGTCCTTCGCTGACGATATGTTGAAGAAGTTGATCAGCGGTTTCTTTTGAAGAGACTTGGACGACATACCCGTTATTATCCGACTCGACTTGGAGGATCCCCGATAAACTATCCCATAAAAGAGGTGGTGCATCGGTCTTTAAGAGGACCCGAGTTTTTCCGTAGCTCGCTTTGATGTCAGGGAGGTATCCGGCAACAACCGGCTTACCATGATCGAGAATGGCGACATGTTCGCAGAGTTCTTCGACATGATCCATCCGGTGACTTGAGAAGACGATCGTCGTTCCGTCGACGGTCAATTTTTTGACGGCACGTTTTAATTGTTCCGCATTGACCGGATCGAGTCCGCTGAACGGTTCATCTAAAATCAGCAGTTCAGGTTTATGTAGGACAGCGGAGATCAACTGGATTTTTTGTTGATTTCCTTTTGAGAGTTGTTCGACACGCATTTTTTCATACTGCGGAATTTGGAAATACTCGAGCCATTCCGTCAACGCTCGTTTCGCATCCTTCCGTTTCATATCCCGGAGTTCTGCGAGGAACAAGAGTTGTTCGTCAACGCGGACTTTTGGATACAGACCTCGTTCTTCCGGAAGGTATCCGATCTTTGAAGTCGGGATGCGCTCTCCGTTCCAGGTGATCGATCCTTCAGTCGGTTGCAGTAGACCGAGCAGCATTCGGAACGTCGTCGTCTTCCCGGCACCGTTCGCACCAAGCAAACCAAAGATTTGCCCGCGCGGCACCTCAATCGTCAGCGCATCTACGGCTGTAAAATCGCCGAAACGCTTCGTGATGTGTTTGATTTCTAACATATGAACCTCCTTTAAAGACGTCTGTTGCACGACAAGTGTACCATTGTTACCTAGTGTTCTACGGTCTAAATTGGATAAAGGTTCCAGAAAAGAACGAGAAAAGGCTTATTAGTTTACTTTTTGTTCTTTAGTTACTATTATTGTGTTAATAGATACGACTGAAGGAGGAACGCATCATATGAAAACGCAAGGCATCCATCATATCTCAGCAATGGTCGGCGATCCACAAGAAAATCTCGATTTTTACGGAACCATTCTCGGACTACGATTCGTCAAAAAAACGGTCAACTTCGATGATCCAGGAACATACCACTTCTATTTTGGAAACGAATCCGGAGCACCGGGAACGATCATCACGTTCTTTCCGTTTAAAGGCATGGCAAAAGGGAAGGTGGGTGCCGGACAAGTCGGAACGACAGCTTACGCGATTCCGGTCGGTGCAACAGATTTTTGGAAAGCGCGGCTGACAGAAAAAAACATCTCGTTTGAAGAGACGGTTCGGTTCGGAGAGCAACAGATCGCCTTCGAAGATCCACATGGTCTCCAAATTGAACTCGTCGAACGCAAGGGACCAGACAGTCGCTATGAAATCGACGGTATCACACGTGAGGTTGCAATTAAAGGATTCGCAGGAGCGACGTTACTGTCGCGGGATCCATCAGACACAGCAAAATTATTGACAGATACATTCGGACTGACACTCAGCAAACGGACGGAAAACGTTGACCGGTACATCGCAGAAGGTGAGTTTGGGAATGTTATTGATGTCGTCCATGGTCAGATGCCGGTTGGTCGTCCGGGGACCGGGACGGTTCACCATATCGCTTGGCGGGCAACCGATCAAAAGGAACAACTCGACTGGATGAACGCAATTAACGCGTTTGGTTTACTGACGACTGAAGTGAAAGATCGCAATTATTTCACATCGATCTACTTCCATGACCGTGGACGCATCCTTCATGAAATCGCAACTGACAATCCAGGGTTCGCGATCGATGAAGAGTTCGAAATGCTCGGGGAAGACTTGAAGTTACCGGAACAATTCGAATCCCATCGCACCGCAATAACGAATCATGTAACACCTATTACAGTACCGAAGGGGAGACTCGTATGATTCATTTATATCAAGCACCAAAAACAGCAGATGCACCAATCTTTTTACTCTTACACGGCACAGGTGGAACGGAACAAGATCTCGTAGGACTCGTCTCGCTGCTCGATCCGGAAGCTGGCTACTTGTCCGTCCGCGGGGAAGTCTCGGAAAACGGGATGCCACGATTCTTTAAACGGCTCGCGGAAGGCATCTTCGATGAAGAAGACCTCGCTTTACGGACAGCACGTTTAATTCAGTTTTTACGTGATCAGGCAGCGGAGCGTGGTTTTGATCTTGATCGTCTGATTCCAGTCGGATACTCGAATGGGGCGAACATCGCGGCGAATATGTTGTTCGAAGAAGCTTTGTTCAAACAAGCGATTCTGTTGCATCCGATGGTACCACGTCGTGGTGTGACGTTACCGGACTTATCGGACGTGCGCGTCTTCATCGGCGCAGGCAGCAATGACCCGATCTGTCCGGCTCAGGAAACGGAAGAGTTATCAGCACTCTTGACGGAAGCTGGTGCATCAGTCGACGTCACATGGTCGAACTACGGACACCAACTCGTCATGCCGACGATCGAAGCAGCAACGAATTGGCTGAAACAGTAAAAAAAGGGCTGTCCCATCTGCTTCTTTCATAGAAGGTGATGGGGCAGTCCTCTTTTCGTTTCAAGCGGGATGATCACTTTTTGGACGGGAGTAAACGATGAGTACACCGCGCTCGACAAGCTGGAGGGCAAGGATCTGTTTCACTTCTTCCGATGCTTTCGTTTGAGCGAGCTGCCGGTAAAGCAGGCGAAGTTCACGACGCATCGTCTTACGGATCAGCCACATGCTTTCGATTGTCGTACACCAACCAGTGACGGTCTCATGTCCGATGTAATACTGGGTCTGACGTTCAAGATAATGAATCCACCACTCGTCACGCACCATTTTTAGTACGACACCCGTGAGCCCAAGTACAAGGACGGCAAGGGGAATGCTTTCATATAAAGGAAGACGACCAAGAACGGTACCAACATTCGTGACGAGGGCAAGCATCACCCATCCTATGCATCCGATGACAAGCCAATATCCAAAGTTGAGAGTACTTCGATGTCGTAACGTCACTTTCGGCGTAAGCAATGAAGTGGCCATCAGAAACACCTCCTTGTTAAATAATCGAATTTTCTGACAATTTGTAGTTGTCCTTCTACTATAGTTACTTTTTCCCGAATCGTCTAGTCATTAGACATGGAAAATGTGTTTCTTTCTTGACGAAATTCGTGTACGCTAAATGTAGAAGTGAGCGGTTACATAAAGGGGGATATGAAAAAATGATGGATCAGGTTGTCTGGATCGCTGTCGGAATTGTTGCCGTTGCTGTCTTCTCAGCATCGAGCGTCGCAGCTTATATGGGTGTTAAAAACCAAGAAGACTAAGAATCGAAAAACGGCTCATCCTGATTATCGGGATGAGCCGTTTTTTTGATGAACCATCGATTATTTGTTTGCTGTTATATCTGCTTGCGATGCATAAGGTTTCAAAGCATCGCTCCAGCGTAGATAACCGCCACCGACGAGATGCAATCCATCATACGTCAAGCGATTCTGAAGATATCCTTGTTTGTTCGTCAAGACAGGTCGTAAGTCGACGAATGGAATCTTGAGCGATTGAGCGAGATTTTGTAAATTCCGGTTCAATGCTTCGACATCACGGTTGATTCGGACGGAGTCTGAATACTTCGGTGCCACAGGAACGGTTGACTGAATGACGACGTCAATGTTATTTTTTCGAAGTGTCGTCACGATCGTGGTCATGTTCTCGGTAATTTGTGGAATCGGCGTATAGTGACGAATATCATTGATACCACCCATCAGAAAGACGCGTTTTGGTTTCATCTCGAGGATCAGGTCGAGACGAGTCAAAAAGCCTTCTGTCGTATCACCAGGAATCCCGAAATTAATGATGGTCGGATCATCCATCAAGATGCGCCAATCGGCAAAATTCGTCATCGAGTCACCTAACATGACAGCGTTCGCTGATTTTGGGTATTGATAAGTATGGAATAGACTATTCAAACGGACATAGTTCGGATTCTTATCGTATTGAAATGTCGTGACTGGAGTCGTACTCGTTGCAGGTAAGACGCTTTCGAAGGTTTCGAGCGGTTTACGTCCCAGTAACAATGCAAGGAGAACGACGTTCAAGACGATGGATAGAATCAGGAGTGTCTTTTTCATAAACATTCGTTCCTTTCGAGGGAGTATAAGGGGTAGTGTAACATGAATCGGAATCCATGGTTTGATAATATCAAAGGTTTTCTTGTCATTTTCGTCGTCATTGGTCACATGCTGACGGATTTACGGTTTGATTATGATGGAAAATTGCTCGAAACGGTCTATCTATTGATTTACTCATTTCATATGCCATTATTCATTATTTTAAGTGGTTACTTCTTCCGCGAAAACAAGTATTTGCGTGTCATTCAACTATTCGCCGTGTATTGTGTCTGGCAGATTTTGATTGGGTCTTGGGCGACGCTTGGGGAAGGAAATCCGATCTTCTCAGGTGAGAACATCGGAACACATCTATTACGACCCTACTGGGCACTTTGGTATCTGTTCGTCATGGTCGTCTGGTATATCGTGACGCCATATGTCGTTCATTTACGTGGTTATGTGTGGTTCGGTCTCGCGTTTGCGTTATTGTATGGATTCGAGTTAGAGAATACAGGCTTCTTAGCACTTCGTAAGTTGATCATGTTCTATCCGTATTTCTTACTCGGGAACTATTTATCGGAGCATGAGTTCATCCGGATTTTCGAGATGCCGAAAAACTTCAAGCGACGCATGAACGTCCGCTTGATTGGTGGTATCACGTTCGTAGCTGTCATGGGATTCTTATTGTTTGAAGCATGGCGCGATACTCCTCAAGAAATCATCGACTTTGCGAACGCGTTTAAACATCGATTCCCATACGTCGAACAATATGATAGCGATGCGTGGTTAGGTGTCATCAAACATAGTGTTATCTACTTCCTATCAATCGCGGCATCCCTTGGATTCATGATGTTGATTCCGATGCGTCGTTTACCACTGATCACACGAGCAGGAGAGCTCAGTCTCTATGTCTATTTGCTCCACGTCTTCTTCGTCATGGCATGGCGCCAGTACGTGACGGATGCGTTCGTGCCGCAACCATGGCTCGCCTTACTGATCATGATTGGTGTCGCCTTGTTGATCGTTGGTATCATCATACACCCGCTCGTCGTTCGTGTCCTCCGTCCTTTGATTGAGATTGATATTCGCCCGATCGTCGAGAAGCGGGAAGACCTTTCAAAATAAGACGGAATGCTTTACACTTTAAGGTAGATGGATTACAAGATGAAGGGCGTGGAAGGAATGTCATATAATTTAAATAATGCGGATGGTGTCGTGAACGTCTCACAGCAAGTCATCGAGGTCATCGCAGGCGTAGCCGTTCAGGAAACGGAAGGCATCGCGTTTACAGCAGATGATTCGAAACTGCAGGAGAAACAGATGGTCAAACTCGTGAAGGTCGAAGATGTCGGTGGCGATATCACAGTCAGCTTGTCTGTTCATATCAAGTACGGCATGTCGATCATCAAGACGGCTGGAAAAGTACAGGAACGAATCGCACAAGACATGGAGAACATGCTCGCGTTTCAACCGAAAGCGATCAACGTTCGTGTGATCGGTCTCTTAAAAGGATAATAGAACGAAAAAAACACTTTGCGAAAATCGCAAGGTGTTTTCTTTTGGTAGAAAAAAAATTGATAACGCTTGCAAAGCGAGTGGAGAATTAGTAAAATTATTGATAAGGCAAGTGCAATCGTTTGCGCAACGTGTCATTCGATTTCTTGCCTTTCACGGACGATGTATGAAAGGACGGATGTCGGATGGCACCAACGATCGAAGCGGTCATTTTTGATTTAGACGGCGTAATCACGGATACAGCAGAGTATCATTACTTAGCGTGGAAACAATTAGGAGAGGATTTGGATATCCCATTCGATCGGGAATTCAATGAGACACTAAAAGGTGTCAGCCGGATGGATTCACTCGAGCGCATCCTTGCACTTGGTGGAAAACAGAACGCTTTTTCGGAAGACGAGAAGCTAGCACTCGCTGCGAAGAAAAATGAACACTATGTCACATTGATCCAACATATCTCTGAACAGGATCTTCTTCCTGGAATCACTGCATTCCTTGATGAAATCCGAAACGCTGGGCTGAAAATCGGGATGGCGTCCGCTTCTAAAAATGCGCTGATGGTCGTTGAAGCATTGAAGGTTCGACATTATTTCGACGACATCGTAGACGCTGCAACCGTTGCACAATCGAAACCACACCCTGAAGTGTTTCTCCGTGCTGCGGAAGCGCTCGACGTCGAACCGAGTCGTTGCATCGGTGTAGAAGATGCGACGGCTGGCATCACTGCCATCCACGCTGCCGGTATGTATGCCGTCGGCGTTGGGTCGGAGTCGGCGCTCCATGAGGCAGACTATCGTGTCGATTCGACAGATTTGCTTTCCCTTGAGCAAATCCTCGCTAGTCGCTAACCGAGATTGATTCATTCCCTGATGATCCAATCTTACTGAACCTCTCTTTTCTTTTATGTGTGAGAAAGAGGAACGATTTCCCTGAATTGTTTCTCTGTCAAAAAATAACGCTCAGCCGAATCATTCGGCTGAGCGTTATTTTTAATTAGAGAGAAGAAAGGATGGCATTGGCTACTGCATCAGCATAACGTTGCTGGTACGAAGGAGAGACTAGTTTCGCTCGATCATCAGCGTTAGATAGGAAGCCAAGCTCCGTCAATGTAGCAGGAGCATTCGTTCCGCGAAGGACAGCGAGATTCCCGAACTTGATACCACGATCGCGTAATCCGATCGAGTTGACGAGATTCTTTTGAAGGTTCCGTGATAAAGCGACGGATGAATTTCCTCTGTAATAGAAGTTTTCAGCTCCGTAAGCACTATTTGAAGTGGCAGCATTGATATGAATACTGACGAAAATATTCGTCTTATGCGCATTAGAGATGACGCTTCGATCCGTCAATGACGGATAATAATCATTCGTGTAACGGGTCAATTTGACATCGACAGTCTTCGAAAGTCGTTCTGCTACGAGTTTCGCTACTGACATGACGATATCGCGTTCATAGATGCCATAGCGCGCAGCGCCGACATCATGTCCACCGTGACCTGGGTCTAAGACGACGAGTGGACGTGAAGACATAGAAGGCTGGAAGAGTGAGAGATACGTGGCTTCCACATATCCATAACGACCATCAGATGTTTTGACAGCGACGAATCCTTTTGTCTTATGTAAAGCATTCGTTACTGTGACGACAGAACCACGAGGCAATGTGCCGATAGACGGGCTAATCGAACTTGCACCAGAGCGTAACGTCAGAGAATCGTTAAATGGAACGAGAACATACATCGTTGAACCCGAATAATCCGCTGTAGAGACAGGTGGTAAAGAAGCGGAAGTAGACGTTGTTTTTTTCAGGTAACTTCCCGAAACGTATCCTTTTTTGCTACCATACGAAACTTGATACCAGTTGTCTTTACGGTATGACGAGGTAACGACTTTACCTTTAGGAATCGTTAACAGCTTGGTGGAAGTAGCAGAGTTCGACGTTCGTAAGTTCAACGCATCCAACGTGATGTAGTTCGTCTTCGCGAATGTCGTGCCGGCAGAACTTGTCTTGACGGTCGTTTTCTTTTTCAGGTAGGAGCCTGCTACATAACCTGTTTTTGATTTATACGATACTTTATACCAGCTCCCTTTTTTGTAAGCGGAGGAAAGCGTCGTCCCTTTAGGAATCGTCAACAACTTCGTCGAAGTCGCAGAATCAGATTTACGTAAGCTTAACGAATCCGTCGTCGTGTAGTTCGTCTTCGTAAAAGATGTACCGACAGTGCTAGCTTTGACGGCCGCTTTCTTTTTCAAGTAACTTCCTGAGACATAACCTGTCTTAGAACTGTAAGAGACTTTGTACCAGTTTCCTGTTTTATACGAAGAAACGACTGATTTTCCTTTAGGGATTGTCAATAATTTTTTAGATGAAGTGGAAGCCGAGACACGAAGATTCAAAGCATCCGTTGTTTGATACGTAGCTTTTGTGATAGAGGCAGCAGATGCCTCGGGTGTTGGTGCGGCTACTGTAAAAAGTACGGCCGAAGCAATACTTGCGATGAGGACGGAAGTTTTAGTAGGCATGGTGTGCTCTCCTTTTGAATTTAGTATTGTAAAACAGGATATAAAAATGACAAAATGAAGAAAGATGTAAAATTATATATTAAAAACAATAATTTTATGTTCTAGATTAGCTCCTTTCTGTTAAGATAAAAATGGAAATCAGCAACAGATAAAAAATTGCCAATATTACAAAAAAATTAAAATAACATAGAAATCATATAACAAAAAGGTAAATAAATGGTAATATTATTTCAAAAAACATACAATTGAAACATAAATGAAATATTTTTGTGTTATCAATCCAAGAAAGAAGGTAAATAATATGGATCCGAACGAACACATTTACAGAGAGCTGATGGAAATCGAAGAAGAATATCGCCGTCTTCAACGAAGAGCAGAATACTTAGTGGCTGAATTAAGCCGAACGAATCAGGATCATGCACAGGAAGTATCCGTCGCACTGGAACGTCCACTGAAACAACGGAGAGTGAATCAGCGGTATCCGCTAGAAGTCTACGTACATCAAATCAGCGATTTGATGCGCGAACGCGAGTCGATGTCTGCACGCGACATTCAGATGGAGCTTGAGCTTCGCTATCGTCATCAAATCAGTAACATCTATCAACTGATGGCAAAAGTTGAACAGGCTAACCCGGCGATTCAAAAAGTGGGTCGTGGAATCTATACATATGATTCATCGGCAGAAGTTCCGATTTTTATGTAGTTTTTTCAAAAAACGTCGTTTCTTTTTTAAAGAAAGGCGTTTTTTTTTGTTGAATGAATTCCAAAATAAAGATTTATTTTTAAAATAAGTAAATGATTTTCTTAAAAATGGGTTTTATCTCTTCTGTTCCATTTTTTAACTGATATAATGGATGCGTAGATGAAAAAATTTTCGGACCTGACGTCACGTGGACGTGGGGAGAGGAGAAAAACAGTGCTTCAACTCGTAAAAAATACATTCAACGAACAGTCAAAGCGACTGAAGAACTATATGAAAATCGTAAAAGAAATCAATGCGTTAGAAAGTCGTTATCAAGCGATGACGGATGAAGAGCTAACGAATCAGACCGTGCATCTGAAAGAACGCCTCGAAGCGGGGGAGACGATCGATCAACTGAAGGCGGAAGCCTTTGCCCTTGTCCGCGAGGCAAGCGTACGTGTACTGGGTATGCGTCACTATGATGTCCAATTGATCGGTGGTCTTGCGTTACTAGACGGTCACATCGCAGAGATGGCGACGGGCGAAGGGAAAACGCTTGTCGCGTCGCTACCGAGTTTCACAAAAGCCTTGATCGGTAAAGGTGTCCATGTCATTACCGTCAATGACTATTTAGCGCGACGCGACGTAGAACAGATCGGTGAAATTCATCGTTTTCTTGGTCTGACAGTCGGACTGAATATTCCCGATCTCTCACCTGATGAAAAACGTGCTGCTTATGGTGCAGACATCACATATGGTGTCGGTACAGAATTTGGATTCGATTACTTACGTGATCATCTTGTCAATCGGAAAGAGGATCGTGTGCAACGCAAACATCATTTCGCCATCATTGATGAAGTCGATAGTATTTTAATCGATGAAGCGAAAACACCACTCATCATGGCAGGGAAAGGTTCTGTCCATGAAGGGCTACAAACCGTAGCGAAACGGATTGTATCAAAATTCCCTTCAGATGCATATGAGTACGATGAAGAGATTAAAGCGGTCTCGCTTACGGATAAAGGCATTTCAATCATCGAAGAGAATTTTGCCATCGATAACCTCTTCGCAGCTGAGCACCAGGTCCTTTATCATTACATGGTTCAAGCATTGCGTGCCCATATCGTTATGAAGCGAGATGTCGATTATATCGTTAAAGATGGCAAAATCGAGTTAGTTGATCTGTTTACAGGACGGATCATGGAAGGGCGAAGTTTGTCGGATGGGCTTCATCAAGCGATTGAAGCAAAAGAGGGCATTGATATCACGGAAGAAAATAAAACAACGGCCCAAGTTACGATCCAACATTATTTCCGAATGTACGAACTTGTTTCAGGCATGACAGGTACGGCACAAACTTCGAGACAAGAACTCTTAAAAACATATGCTATGGATGTCGTACAAGTTCCGACCAATCGTCCGAAACTCCGCGAAGACGCGGCTGATATCATTTATGCGACGAAAGAGGAGAAATATGACGCTGTGGCGCGTTCGACGAAGGAAGCTCATGCAAGACAGCAACCCGTATTGATTGGAACGACGTCCATCGAACAGTCATTTTCCGTAGCAGAGGCTCTAGATACACATCAGCTATCCTATCAAATCCTGAATGCGAAGACGGTCGATCAAGAAACTGACATCATTCGTGACGCCGGGCGACACGGACGCATTACGATCGCAACGAATATGGCAGGTCGTGGAACAGATATTACATTGGATGAGATTGCGAAAGAAGCTGGTGGATTGTTCGTCATCGGTACCGAACGTCATGAATCAGTTCGGATCGATAACCAGCTAAGAGGGCGTTCGGGACGTCAAGGAGATCCAGGGAAAAGTCAGTTCATCGTATCACTTGAAGATGACCTCGTCCGGCGTTTTGCAAAGGATCGCCTCGAGAAGGTCCTGAAAAAAGTAAAATCTAGTCCGCAGGGACCCGTTACGCTAAAGGAAGCGCAAGCGTTATTAAGTTATGCTCAAGAAACATGCGAAGGAACAGGATATTCGATTCGAGAAGAGCTCGTCAAACTAGACGACGTCCTCCATCAGCATCGCCTTGTCATCTACGCGCTCCGCAATCAAGTGCTGGAGGCAGATGAGATTCAAGACATGGTGTTACCGATGGTCGAGCGAACGGTCGAACGCATCGTGGATCGTTATCTATCTTCAGAGCTCGTACCGGAAGAGTGGCCTAAGGAAGAATTCCAGTTCGCGATGAATGAATTATTACATGACGAAGTACCACTTCCAGATGATCTTGAACAGCCAGAAGAGGTCAAAGCGTATTATGTGGACATCGTCTCTTCTCGTCGTGAAAAATGGATGGAGGAATTAAAGAATCCAGTAGTGGACGAGCTGATCCGGGATCAGTTATTAGCATCGATCGAAGAGCACTGGACGGAACACTTAACGACGATGAATACGTTAAAAGAGGGGATCCATCTTCGGAGTTACGGTCAGGAACAACCCGTTCGAATGTACGAAAAAGAAGGATTTGAAATCTTCAACTATACGATTGCTGAAATCGAGTATCCCGTTGCTTATGTCTTACAACGACTGTCCGAATATATCATGCTAGATGAAGAAATCGAGGAGATGGAGTTAGATGTTTAATCGCAGAAAACAAATCATTTTAGAAGCAGAGGCACCAGAAAATACAGGGCTTTATAAGCCTCGACTGATCTTTACGGAAGATATGTTGATCGAGAAGGAAGATGAATATCTGTTCCGGTATCATGCCAATCAACTTCCAGATCTCGAACTGAATCAACTCTCCGTCGAAGCGCTCCAGGTGGATCTGTCATCGTCACCGATTTCGATTGTTGCATTGTTTCGAAACACATTAGAAAATAGTTTTCATGTCGACGGTCTCCCGCTCCTCGTGTTAGACGAAGCGAATCGATTGATCGGCAGAAAGGTATTGACGACGGAAGATATTCCAGAGTTCGTACCGATGAGTAGCATGCCGTGTTGGCTTGATTTTTCCGAAGAAGAACTGTTCTTAGCGGAAGAAGAACGCTTTCCGGAAAAGATTCGTCTTTTATTTAGTCTAGAGGAGACGCATGATCTCGAGATTCCACCGGACTTTCTAGATGCTGAAGCGCGACGTGTACGTCAGACGTTCTATTCGACTCCGACGTTAAAGAATGAAGAAGTCAACGTCATGAATGTTTGGAACGATAGAAGTGAAAATATGCTGACAGGACTGTTCTTGATTCGAAACGGATATGAACAGACGATTCAACTCGGGACGTTGCCATTACAACTCCTGAGTGGGGAGCAGGTCTTGCAATCGTTACACGTATCGTTGACGTCACCGATTGAAGCGCGTACGACACGAGCGGTCAAAGTGGTCCTCGACGTGTCAGAGTGGCACGATCAAGAAATGTTGCAATTCCGCGTCGCACAAGGTTAAGTCATCGCTATTTGTTTACAGAATGGGAACGAGCGCTATTTGGAAGAAGAATGTGGTATAATTCGCGCAGGAGCGTGATGTTATTATGTTATGGACAGCGTCCATTGTCTGTTTCATCGCTGCATTGCTGATTACCCCCGTTGTCAAACGTTTTGCCATTGCAGTGGGCGCGGTAGATAGTCCGGATGCGCGAAAAGTACATGTTCGAATCATGCCACGTCTAGGTGGACTTGCGATTTATATCTCATTCATGGTCGGATACTTTATATTACAACCATCGAGTCCGTATGCGACTCATATTTTAGTCGGTAGTTTCGTGATCATCATGACCGGTATGTTGGATGATCGCTTTCAATTGAATGCTAGGCTGAAGCTCATGGGACAAATCGTAGCGGCAGTCATCGTTTTAAATGGTGGTATTCGGATTGAGTTCATCAATTTGCCGTTTGATCAACAGCTGTATCTCGGTTGGTGGAGTGTCCCATTGACCTTCTTATGGGTTATCGGTATCACGAATGCTGTCAATTTAATTGATGGATTAGACGGACTTGCTGCTGGTGTATCGGGTATCGTCTTGTTGACATTGATCAGCTTGGCTGTGATACAAGGAAATGTCTACGTGACGATCGTCGCGATTCTCTTGTTGATGAGTACACTCGGGTTTCTGTTTCATAATTTTTATCCGGCCAAGATTTTCATGGGAGACACAGGTTCACTGTATCTCGGTTATATGCTGGCGGTACTCTCCTTGCTCGGATTCAAGAATGTGACGCTATTTTCGCTTGCAGTACCGGTCATTTTGCTCGGGATTCCGATTTCAGACACGCTATTTGCTATCGTGCGTCGCGTGTTACAAGGAAAACCACCATTTGCACCCGATAAAGAGCATTTGCATCATCGCTTACTTGATTTAGGATTTACGATGAGACAAGCCGTTCTAGTCATCTACGGGCTTTGTGGTGTATTCGGGATGACAGCGATTCTATTTTCACAAACGAACTCTCTCGGTGCGTTCATTTCACTCGTCATTCTATTGATCGTATTAGATATTTTAGTAGAATCATTAGGATTACTAGGTGATAAATATCGACCGATTTTGAAATTGTTAGAACGGATTACAACCAAATGATTCAAAAGATCGCTCATCTCAATGTGCGGTCTTTTTTTAAGGAGATGGGAAAGTGCAAGAACTAAAGAATGAACGAATTCAATACTTAGATATTTTGAGGGGATTTGCTCTATGTGGCATTCTGTTCGTCAACATACCGAGTTTTCTCGGAGATCGTCCCCATGCGATGATGGGGGAAATCGATCAAATGATTCGTTTAGTGTTTGATCTCTTCATCCAAACAAAGTTTTATACGTTATTCAGTGTGTTGTTCGGCGCGGGATTTTTTCTGTTCATCCAGCGTTTGCGACAAAAAGGCTTACCGAATACGATTTTCGCGAGACGACTTGGAATTCTTCTCGTCATTGGATTAGTACACTTATGCATTTGGCAGGGCGACATTTTACATACGTATGCGTTGACTGGTTTTATCTTGTTATTGTTCATAAATGCAAAGCCGATCACGAAGCTCTTGTTTGCGATAGCATTTCAATTCTATGCTTTTCTGCTTTATTTGCTCATTTTTTTAGGGACTCGCGAATTTGGGGATGCTCCACTCGTCGAGCTAGATGAGACACTTCAGTCTTTCGTCGCATCACGCGACATTATCGGATTTTTGTCGCATCGCGCGACGCTTGAATTACCGGAAGCGCTGATGAATACCGGTATCATTTGGCCAGAGATTCTATCGTTGTTTTTGATTGGAGTCTATTTGATGGAACGTTTTAGCTCGCGACCGCCGACGAATCGTTTTCTGTGGTGGACGTTAGGAATCAGCTTCTTGCTGACGGTGCCATCACTCATGGGAATCATTCGAGCACATGCTGATGTAGCGGACGGATCAATCAATCTATTTTATGTCTGGTTATCAGGTCGAACGCTGGCCATCACCTATGCTTGTGCTGTCGCGTTGCTCGTTCGAGCTGGAAGGATGAAGTGGTTTGCCGGGCTTGGACGAATGGCATTGACGAATTACTTGATGCACACACTCGTCTTCACATGTTTCATTTTCATGAGTGGTCAATATGAAACGACGCCCCTGTGGCAAGGACTGTTACTCGTTTTCCTACTTTTAATTTCACAAGGCGTTGCATCAAACAGATATCTCCAGTCTCATCCACAAGGTCCTATGGAGAAATTGTGGCGAAAAGGAACATACGGAAAGAAAAAACGTTGAAGTTCACAAGAACTTAACATCTTTTGTTTAATATAAGAGGTGGAGGTGAAACATGCATCGTTTAATGGAGATCTTTCTTGTATCGTTCAAGCTCGGATTGACGTCATTCGGCGGTCCAGTCGCCCATCTTGGGTATTTTTATGAAGAATATGTCAAACGGAAAAAATGGATCGATGAGAAAGCATATGCTGACTTAGTTGCGCTCTGTCAATTCCTTCCCGGTCCCGCCTCGAGTCAGGTCGGAATGGGAATCGGTCTGATCCGTGGAGGCGTAGTGGGTGCGCTCGTTTCTTTTATTGGCTTCACATTACCGTCGAGTATCACCTTGATTTTGTTCGCGCTTCTTGCAACTCAGTTCGATGTCGCAGAAGCCGGCTTCATTCACGGATTGAAACTGGTTGCCGTCGCGATCGTCGCTGACGCCGTCCTTGGTATGGGCATGAAGCTTGCGACAGGAGTCAAGCGGATGACGTTGATGCTACTAGCGCTAGCGGGCGTCCTCTTGATCGCCCATCCACTGGCGCAAGTCGGTGTTTTGTTGCTCGCAGGTCTGCTCGCGTTCTTCTGGTTCAAAGAAGAAACGGCGACAGGAGGAACCCTGTTGATTCGCGTACCCCGCGTACTTAGCGTCACGGCACTCGTCTTATTTTTCGTCTTGCTCGCCGCCGCACCGTTTCTCGCTCAAGCGACGACGGGAACCATCCAACTCGCGAGTATCATGTACAGTGCCAGTGCACTCGTTTTTGGTGGCGGACATGTCGTCTTACCCTTTCTTGAGCAAATGCTCGTGCCAGGACTCATGAATACGGATACGTTCCTTGCTGGGTATGCAGCGGCACAAGCGGTGCCGGGTCCACTATTCACATTCGCAACGTATCTCGGTACGATCATCTCAGGTATTTCCGGGGGAATGCTTGCGACACTTGCTATTTTCCTCCCGGGCTTCTTACTTGTCATCGGTGTTTTACCGTACTGGGACCGTATTCGAAACAATCAAGCGGTCGGTCGGATCTTGATCGGTTTCAATGCTGCCGTCGTCGGTATCTTACTTGCTGCGCTATATGATCCGATCTTTACGTCAAGCATCAAGAGTGGTCTTGATTTCTTGATTGGCTTCGGTTTGTTCTGTTTACTGCGTTTTTATAAACAGTCGCCGTTGCGGATCGTGTTCATCGGAGCCACTCTTGGATTCCTGTTTTTCTGAATCGCACAAAGAAGCAGCAGACGTCTGTCTGCTGCTTTCGTTTTACCCGCGTCATACGCGATTCAAAAAGACGAGTTCGATCTCTTGGTGCCATTCGCGTCGAACCTCTATGAAGTCGAATCGTGTATAAAGCGCAAGTGCTGGAAGATTACGGGCACCAGTCATGACGTACTTCACATGCTCATGTTCGAGCAGATGTTGTAATAAGGATTGTGCGATTCCCTGACGAAAGTGTACCGGATCGACGACGAGACGTGTGATCGTTCTATCAGCATATGTGATCGCACCGACTACGTTATTGTGCAAGAGATAAACAAAACCGTTCGGTTGCTCCGCTTTGATGTCATCGATCGTTTCCGATAAAGGTGGAAAGTGTACTGTTCCAAGTAGGCGCGCTTCGACTCGATAAGCAAGACGTTGAAGTTCTAGCAAAGCTGCATGATCAGTTGATCGTAGTCGTCGTATCATCCGTCGCCTCTTCTGTTGTCGTCACGTCTGGCGTCTCGTCAGTAGCGAGGTTGAGTTGTTCTTTTAATGTCGTTTTGGCTTCAGCAAGTGATGTCGGATCGATTTGATAGTAATAGATACCATTGATTTTCGTATCCGAACCTGTCAAGTCAATTCGATTAATGGATCCGAGCGATTTCACGAATGGTTGGAGCTGGAATGCTTCAGTCAGTGACATGTTCGTTTTGAAGTTGTCGCCTGTAGCGTCCATCAAGTCATTGAGTTTTGTGATCGACCCGAAGGAAGTCGACTGTTCGATGATCGCTTGTACGATTTGTTGTTGTCGTTTTGTCCGACCGATATCACCCTCAGGGTCTTCATAACGCATTCTGGCATATGCCAACGCTTCTTCTCCATTGAGTGTCTGTTGACCAGGTTCGAGTTTGATGCTGTTTCGTTTATCGGAAGAGTCGAGTGTATCGATCGGTAATTTGACGTCTACGTCGATACCGCCGAGTGCGTCGACGATGGCAACGACGCCATTGAAGTTGATCGAGGCATAGTAATCGATGGGAATGTCGAATAATGTTTCGACTGTCTCGATTGTTGAATCTATTCCGCCAAATGCATACGAATGATTGATTTTATCCTCGTACCCGACAGAGGGGATTTGGACGAGAGAATCTCGGGGAATGCTGACCATGTCTACAGTCTGATCCGTTTTATTAAATGTGGCGATGATCATCGTATCAGCACGGGAAGACGTATCCCCAGGGCGTTCATCCGTACCGACGAGCAAAACGGAGAAATGATCCTTCGTCAAATCGATGGCAGCTTCTCGTTTTTCTGACTTGTCTCCGCGTGCTAAGTCGACTTTCGTCTCATTAGCCGTTTGAATAGTCTTATTGGCGACGTAGGCGAATGCCGCACCACCAGTAACTAAAATGATCAAAAATAAAAAAACAAGACGCTTGAACCAAGAACGCTTCTTTTTCTTCTTTGATCTTGATCGTATCGGTTCATCCATTTTAAATACTCCTTACTTAACAGAATTATTAAAAAACTTTCAGAATCTTTACAATCAGTATAGCAGGTCAGGAAATAATGTCACGTTCGAGGTAGCGGAAAGAGCCTTCCTGGAACTGGACTTGCGCATTCGTCAAATCGGTCATCCATTCGATGAAGGCGGGAACGTCTGCCGATTTGACCAAGACATCGACTTGAACCTGATCCAAATAATGAATCTGATCAATCGGATGAACGCTTGAGCGAAGTTCATTCTCGACTTTTCCGAGCCACGTATAATCCATGTGTACTTCAACTAATTGATGTTGAATGCGTTCGACAATACCGATGGCGTTCAACGCTTCTGAGACACTGGAGCCGTAAGCCCGAATCAATCCACCACCACCGAGTTTAATCCCGCCGAAGTAACGCGTGACGACGACTACGGTATCGCGTAAATCTTTTTTCTTCAATACTTCAAGCATCGGGACACCAGCCGTTCCACTCGGCTCACCGTCATCGTTCGCTTTTTGGATTTGATTTTGTTCACCAATGACATATGCCGAGCAGTTATGATTTGCGTCATGATGCTTTTTTTTGATTTGAGCAATGAACTCTTGCGCCTCTGTTTCTGAAGATATGCGAGAAATATATGTAATGAATCGAGACTTTTGAATAATGATTTCGTGGAAACCGTTTTCTTTTACTGTATAATAATGAGATAATGTCATACTATTAATGTCCTCCTCGTTGACTAGTTCTTTCTAGCATAACGACGTTCAAAGAGAGAGACAACCATTTGAGTGGTAAGGAGCGGAGGGAGTCACGATGACGCATGAAATGAAGGAGCGACTGTCGTTGAATGATATCGTACAAAACATCATTGGTGTCGTAGAGGAAAGTCGCGAAGAAATCGTTCGAATCACGGAGGATTCGAGGGAACAATATGCTGAAATCCAGCAGGAGTTACGCGATTTGAAGGTTCGGGTCCATGATTATATAAAAGAAGCAGAGCGATTAGAACGTCATATTAAGGATGCCAAGACACGATTAGTCGTCGTCAGTAAGAACTTTGAAAACTATTCGGAGCAAGACGTACGTAAAGCTTATGAAACGGCCAACTCCTTGCAACTCGAGTCGTTCATCAATCAGCGGGATGAGATGAATTGTCGAAAGCGACGCGATGAACTAGAACGTCGTCTCGTTCAGTTGGACGAAACGATTGAACGTGCAGATATGCTGATTGGGCGAGTATCCGTCGTCTTGAATTTTTTAACAGACGATATGCAAGTCATGAACGAAAAGTACGAAAAAGCGATGCAAAAACAAGAGATGGGTTTAAAAGTCTTTCAATCCGCTGAGAATGAGAGGCGACGGTTATCTCGCGAAATGCACGATGGACCTGCCCAGACATTGGCACACGTATTGATACGTGCGGATCTGATTGAGAAGATTCATCAACATAACGGAGCAGAAGCCGCCTTTGAGGAAATTCATCGTCTTCGTGTGTTAATTCGAGATGGATTGGCGGATATTCGTCGCATCATCTATGATCTCCGTCCGATGACGTTGGACGACCTTGGTTTCGTACCGACGCTCGAGCGGTATTTACGACATATGCAAGAAATTTCGAATATTGAGATTCAATTTAAATACCTAGGTGGTGGGGAACGAATCGATTCCACCTATGAGGTCGCGGTCTTCCGAATCGTTCAAGAGGCGGTTCAAAATGCAGTGAAGCATTCCAATGCAAGGGACATTCGTATTATCATAGAACAATATCAACATTCCATTCGCATTCACGTAAAGGATAACGGGGTCGGATTCGACTTCGACTCGATCGTCGACTCACATGACGAGTCGTTTGGATTGATCGGGATGCGTGAACGCATTGAATTGATCGATGGAGAATTCGAGGTCGAAACGTACCCTGGGGGCGGGACGGTCATCAAGGTAAAGATTCCGATCGAGGAATCCGAAGCGAGAGGGGAAACACTGTGAACAACGAGCAAGTGAAAGTAGTCATCATTGACGATCATCAGTTATTCCGTGAGGGAGTAAAACGAATTCTGGACTTCGAGGAAGAGTTCGTAGTCGTAGCGGAAGGAGAGAGCGGCGTAGATGTCATTCCTCTCGTAGAAGCACACCAACCAGACATCGTATTGATGGAT
The DNA here is from genome assembly GCF_964277885.1 of uncultured Exiguobacterium sp. NCBI lineage: Bacteria > Bacillati > Bacillota > Bacilli > Caryophanales > Exiguobacterium > uncultured Exiguobacterium sp. The sequence continues at coordinate 326,926 of NZ_CAXYJR010000005.1, forward strand.
ATCAACATGCCACAAGTCAACGGTGTCGATGCAACGAAACGATTGATGGAAGTACATCCGGAAGTCCGTGTCATCATCTTATCGATTCATGATGACGAGACATATGTCATGCATGCCTTAGGGGCAGGAGCTGTCGGATATTTATTGAAGGAAATGGCGACGGATGAACTCGTCAACGCCATTCGCTCCGTCTATCGAGAAGGTGGGTATGTACACCCGAAAGTGACACCGAATCTGCTTCAAGAATACAGACGTCTCATGAAAATGAAACAAACGATGGCGTCGCAGCCGGTTGAACGCCGGGTGGCCGAGGCGCCACTGCATGTACTGACACGGCGTGAATGTGAAGTATTGCAGCTACTGGCGGATGGATTCTCGAATCGTGCCATTAGCGATACGTTATATATCAGTGAAAAAACAGTCAAAAACCACGTATCTTCGATTCTTCGGAAGATGAATGTACCGGACCGCACCGGTGCGGTCGTCGAAGCGATTCGTCGCGGATGGGTCGTCGTCGTATGAACAAAAAGGAAGACGGGAGGCACGCTCCCGTCTTCCTTTTTTTATCCACTCAGAAGTGCTACACTTATAAACGATTGTGACGTATGAAGATATACGTCGCGACGGAACTATAAAAGCGAGGAAATCACGGATGAGTCAGATTGTGATCGTAACGGATAGCACTGCCTATCTGCCAACAACGTATTGTGAAGCACATCAAGTACATGTCGCACCGCTTAGTGTCATCTTTGAAGGAGACGCTTACCGGGAAGGACTCGATATCTCGGTTGCTGATTTTTATGAGCGGATTCAGACGGGGAGTCTTCCGACGACCTCACAGCCGAATATCGGAGATCTTGTTGCGACGTTCGAACAACTGCCAGAAGGAACAGATATCATCGGCATCACTCTTTCAAGCGGAATCAGCGGGACGTATCAAGCGTTGCACACGATCAATATGATGATTGATCATGTGAACGTCCATCCTGTCGACTCACGTATTTCCTGTATGCCGCAAGCGTTTCTCGTCCAAGAAGCGGTTCGTTTGCGAGATGCAGGAGCCACGGCGGAAACGATCGTCCATCATTTAGAGGAATTGAAAGAGCGCATTCGTGCGTATTTTGTCGTGGATGATCTCGCACATCTCCAACGCGGAGGGCGTCTTAGTGTCGCACAAGCATTCGTGGGTTCGTTCTTGAAGATCAAACCTGTTCTTCATTTCGTCGATGGTAAAATTGTTCCGTTCGAAAAAATTCGGACGTTCAAACGAGCCGTTAATCGAATCGAAGAGATGATGCAAGAGGATATCCAAGGAGACGGAGCCGGATATACGATCGGCGTCATCCATGCAGAAGATTCGACGAAAGCGGAACAAGAGATTTCGGTGTTACAGACGAAATATCCGAATGCACGAGTCGAGATGAGTGTATTTGGACCTGTCATTGGTACACATCTTGGACCGGGTGCAATCGGCATCACATGGTACAAAGAATAAAATGAAAAAGCACATTGACATACACGGTCAATGTGCTTTTTCGTTTCGTGTTATATAGCATAACAAAACTTTTTTTGAGGAAGCTGCGTATTCCATACGTATTATTCTGATCCAACATGCGTTGCCGAATTGGTCATCCGTCCGTCAAGATGAAGCAAATCGGCAACGAAGGAAGTGGCGAAATGGATATACGCGGAAGATGGATTTCAGCAGAACGGATCGAAGTCCGATCGTCAACACATCGACTCATTCCAGCCGTGACGATCAGGTGTCAGCGATGCGGAGCCTTTCCGGTTAAAGGACCTTGTACGTGCGGAAAGCATTGCTATTATTGTCGACGATGCATCGCCTATGGAAAGTTGCGCACGTGTGATCAACTGATTACGGATACCCGTCCGCTCGACCGGGTTCGCCCAGCTGCGCATCAACCGATCCACCTGACGTCTGCCCAAACGACTGTCGCGACGGCAATCGAACAGACGATTCTCCGCGGCGGAAGGTTGCTTGTCCACGCAGTGTGCGGAGCAGGAAAGACACCGATGTTCTTTCCCGGTATCGAAAGCGCGTTAGCGAGCGGGAAGCGTGTCCTCGTCACAGCACCACGAGCGGATGTCGTCCGTGAATTGACACATCATATCAAACAGGCGTTTCCGACTGCTCAAATCGTATCCTTATACGGTGGATCAACGGATCGGCTTTTGCTTGGTGAGATCACGGTCAGTACGACACATCAGTTGATTCATTACCGCTCGTGTTTTGATGTCGTTTTGTTGGATGAGGTCGATGCCTTTCCGTTCCATATGAACTGGACGCTACATCGTTATGTCAAACGGGCGATGACGAAAAAGGCGGCTCTGGTCTTACTGAGTGCGACACCGTCAAAGTGGCACCATCGTTATCCGACGATACGCTTGATGCGGCGTTATCATGGACATCCCTTACCGGTTCCCCAAATCCAATCTCCTTTTACGACGCAGTCGATCATTGAATGGTTGCGCCATCATGAAGATCGACCACGTCTCGTGTTCGTTCCCCGTATCGCAGCACTCGAAGCATGGCAAGGACGATTAAAGAAAGCTGGCATTCATGTCACGACCGTCCACGCGGAGGATCCGGAGCGGATTGAGAAAATCCAGTCATTTCGGACGACGAACGGCATCCTGTTGACGACGACGATCCTAGAGAGAGGCGTGACGATTTCGAATGTACAAGTGGCGGTCCTAGATGCGGATCAGGGATTTAGTACGAAAGCCTTGATTCAAATCAGCGGTCGTGTTGGACGAGATACGGCTTATCCGGACGGGAATATATCATTTTTCGCTAATGATCGGTCGGATGCCCTATTTTATGCGATCCATCAGATTAAAAAAGCGAATCGTTGGTCAATGACATGATCTGTTTATATTGTCATCATGACTTTCTACCTACTTGGGAACTGAGTAATATGTGGACTAGCCAAAGTATTTGTAATCCCTGTAAAATGAAATTTGTAAAAAGTGGGGGATGCATGGATTGTGGTAAACCAGATGTCGAGCTTTGTCAGGACTGTCGACACTGGAGGGAAATTGGATGGACTCTCGAGACCAGGACCCTCTATCTTTACAATGAAGAAGCGAAGACGTTCATGCATCGTTATAAATTTTTAGGAGACACGTTTCTTATTCAGATGTTTACGGCTGAGTTGAAGAAGGTAAAAATGAGAAGAGGATGGATCGTTCCGATTCCGCTGAGTGAGAATCGTCTGTCTGAACGAAAGTTCAATCAAGCAGAAGAAATTGCTAGACGAATGAACGGGAAGGTCATCTCAGCATTAAAGCGAGACGAAGGGGCGGCACAGAGTAGTAAATCACGAAAAGAGCGCCTCAACCGCACGAATCCATTTCATGTCACGAAAGAAGTTTCAGGTAAACGGATCTTGCTGGTCGACGATGTCTACACAACAGGAATAACACTCCGGCAAGCGATGGTGCGCCTCAAGGAAGCGGGCGCAAGTGAAATTTCTGCAGTAACTTTATTTCGGAGTATTTAATATTTCGGCATTCCTGCCGATACTCTGAATGAGGTGAAGGAAATGGATGTAGTAAACTGCAAATCTTGCGGGAAAATTTTTGTGAAGCAATCTTCTGATCTGTGTCCGACGTGTATGCGTCAAGATCATCTGAATTTCGAAAAGGTACGTGAATTCTTGCGAGAGCGGCGAAAAGTCCGAACTTCACCAAATGATGTCGAGGCACAAACCGGAGTCAAACGAGAAACGGTCTTTCGGTATATCAAGGAAGGACGTTTGTTGATTTCCGAGATTTCTCAAATGGAAATCACGTGCGAGAGTTGTGGGAAACCCTCTCATGAAGGAACGATTTGTGCTGAATGTCGTGAGAAATTACGACGTGACCTCGCCCAAGCGATGCAAGATTCTATGGACCCTTCGAAACCGAGAACGTATCGAACTTAAATCAAGAATCTCGTAATCTAGAAAGCAGGTGTTCACATGCGAATTGATTCGACTAAATGGGTGAACATGCCCAAGACGTATGAAAGAAATCAACCCGTAGAAGGAACCGAAACGAAACGAATGAATCGAACAGATGAAGTGACGATTTCAAAAGAAGCACGCGTACGCTTCGAAGGAACAACTTCATCACGGGCAGATAAAATTGCCTCCCTTAAACAAGCCATTCAGGATGGAACCTATAAACCGGATGCGAACAAAATCGCGGAACGTTTCTTGAACTTGTAATAAGGTGAATGAAACTGACATTAGAAGCGACTCGGGGCACGGATGCGCGGGTCGCTTTTTATATGAAACGATAGCAAGTTAGTAAAGTAGTGGGACTCATCATAAAAGGAGCAAACACGATATGGAGATCATCCGACAGTTGACGGAGGCGCATGAAGCGTTACTGGCGCTCGCACTCTCGAAAAAAGAGGCATTGATTCAAAATGATATGAGCCTCCTTTCAAAGATCGTCAAGGACGAACCAGTTTTGCTGAAGCGGATCGCAATCTTGGAACAAGATCGCATCGAACACATGGGAACTGTGACGATGACGGAGTGGATCGCGTCACACCCTGAAGATGTGGAGTCGCTTCGGGCGCTCCTATCAACAATGGGACAACTGCGAAAAGCGAATACGTTAAATGCAGAGTTACTAGAACAATCGTTACATTATATCGAGTGGCATTTGCAATTGCTCGTACCGGAAGCGGATGACTTTACATATGGTCAATCGACGTTTGACCGGACACACTTCAATCGAAATGCATAAGGAGGAAGTCGAATGGGATCAACATTCATGGGGCTTGAAACGGGGCGTCGTGCGCTGACGACGAGTCAATGGGCGTTACAAGCGACAGGAAATAACGTATCAAATGCCGGAACGGCAGGATTCTCAAGACAGCGTCTCGTCCAAGCGACGACGGAACAACTTTCGGTCTCCCTAGGCGGCGGGAAAAACGTTCAGTTCGGAACCGGTGTCCGTGGAGAACTCGTCGAGCGATTACGTGACGTGATGGTCGATAAACAATACCGGGATGAATCAACGAAGTATGCCTACTATTCGACGAAGGCTGCGGCATTCGGTCGAATGGAAGACATCATCAATGAACCGTCTGAAACGGGACTCGCGAAAACGCTCGATAGTTTTTGGGCATCGTTACAAGGATTGTCGAAGAACCCGCAAGACTCGGGTGCGCGAAGCGTCGTTCGGCAGCAAGCGGATACGGTGTCAAAGACATTCAACTACTTAGCGACTTCTTTAACGAAGGTACAAGGGGACTTAAAGAATGAACTAGACGTCTCGACGAAAAAAGTAAATGACCTTCTGCAGAAAATCTATAACGTTAATACACAAATTCACGAAATTGAACCGATTGGCGTCTTACCGAACGACTTATATGATGAACGCGATCGTTACTTCGATGAACTATCGACATATGTGGATTTCGAAAAGGAATCAATCGATGCATCGGACATCGTCTCTGGCAATATGGGGAATGCGGCGAAGATTGCAGAAGGGCGTGTGAACGTCAAGTTGATCATGCCTGGCGGAGCTACTTCTGAAGTCGTCAATATGAAGACGGATACAAAAGCACGTTCGATCGAATTCACAACGGATCCTACGACAAAAGCGATTACTGGATACAAAACGGATACGACTCCCGTTTTATTCACACCGACAAAAGGTTTTTCAAACGGTAAACTTTGGGCCTTATTACAAATGCACGGTTACCAAAGAGATGGTGAAACGACACTGACAGGTGAATATCCTAAGATGCTCGATAATCTGGATAAGATGGCTGCTGCTTTTGCGAAGGAATTTAATGATGCTCATTCAAAAAACTTCATTAAATCTAAGGATGCTTCTGGAACTGTCAGCAATACGTATGGGACAAATGAATTTTTTGTTGCTTCAGATGGTGGAACGGTCAAGGCCGGAACGATTTCAGTCGGAGATACGATTTGGAAAGACCTTTCGAACATTATGAGTTCACGAGACGGAAATATCGGGGATGGTTCTGGGGCATTGATCTTAGCCAACATCAAAACAACATCATTGAGTGATTTAAGTGCTCCGATCGGTTCATTCTATCAATCGATTATCGGTGACATGGGGGTAGCGACAAGCCAAACGATTGACCTCGGAAAAAATGCTAGTGTTTTGATGGAGAATGCCGATCAACGCCGAATGTCAGTCTCAGCGGTCTCGCTCGACGAAGAGATGACAATGATGATTCAGTATCAGCATGCATATAACGCAGCAGCTCGAAACATCACGACGGTCGATGAAATGCTCGATAAAATCATAAACGGTATGGGATTAGTCGGTCGCTGATAAGGAAGGAATGAGGACATGCGGGTCACACAAACGATGCTGACGAAGACGAATATCGGTCATTTGTCTTCGAGCTATCAAAAATTAAGTACGCTACAAGAACAACTGATTAGCGGTAAAAAAATTCAAAAGCCGTCTCAAGATCCGGTCGTTGCGATGCAGGGGATTCGGTACCGGACAGAAGTCCGGGAAGTCGATCAGTTCAAAAAAAATGTCGATGAAGCGACAGGGTGGATGGATTTAACGGATTCCGCCTTAGATGAAGTGACGTCTGCGATGCGTCGGATCAATGAATTAACGACACAAGCAGCGAACGATACGTATGATGGCACACAGCGGAAAGCCATCCAAAGCGAAGTCGGACAGTTGATCGAACATATCGGAACATTGGCGAATACGAAGTATAACGAAAAGCAAATCTTTAACGGAACGAAGACGGATCAACCGTTCATTGATATGGAAAAACTAAAGGCATTTTTAAAGGATAATGTAGATACAGCGACAGTCGACTCCATCTTCACGACATCGGTTGGTCCAGGGAACGGTAAAATCGAATATGAAGTATCTTCAGGAATCAAAGTACAAGTCAATGTCACACCAACAGATGGTGGTGACGGTGGTGTATTTGGAAAAGATACATTCACGACGCTAAAGAAATTATTTAATGCACTCGGTGGTACAAAAGCAGATGGAAGTGCTGATAGTAGCACGAATAACGGAACCGAATTATCCGGTATGTTGAAAGATTTAACAGCGATGTTGAACAAGACGGTTGAAGTACGTTCGGATTTAGGGGCACGCGTGAATCGACTGGAACTGAACGCGTCGCGCTTAGAAGATCAAGAAATCATCGCAAAAACGGTCATGTCTGACAATGAAGACATCGAAACCGAACAGGTCATCATGGAACTGAAATCACATGAAACGTTGCACCGTGCTGCACTCAGTGCCGGCGCACGCATCATCCAACCATCGTTACTTGATTTTCTTCGATAAGGGGTGAACCGGGATGAATCTTCCTCATCTAGAGATGCGACAGACCTCTGCTAAAATCGGTATGCAGACGACACCACTTGAAATGCGACAAACGCAACGTCCGGCTGATCTTTCGATTGAACAACCACAAGGCGAGCTAGCGATTGAAACCGTAGCGGCTCGTCTCGAAATCGATTCGTCGCAAGCTTGGATGGAAATGGGACGAATCCCGGCATTCGAATCCGTCAGGCGATATGCGGATCTCGGTCAACAAATGGTACGTGAAGGAACGGGACGTGTCGCAAGTGAAGGTGATCAATTGATGCGGATCGAGCAAAAAGGTGAGGTCATCGCGCGGATTGCGAAGATGAACGATACGCCTCCAGCAGAAGTGACGACAATGGGCTTCATTCCTCGGAGCTTGGACCGGGTCAAAATTAATTTTACACCGGCCGAAGTGAATGTTCGCTACACTGCGCGTAAGCCGATCATCGATGTCACGACGCATCGGCCGGAACTAGAGGTCACGGAAGGAAAAACAGACATTTTCCTACGAGAACGAAATCAGCTAGATATGTGGCCAGTGGGTGGCATATACGATGAGAAAGGATAATATTATGCAAATCGAAACAGATTTTTTTGGGGCGATTACGATCGAGCCAAGTGAGATCATTACCTTCGCTTCTGAATTGCCGGGGTTTCCGGATGCCAAACAATTCGTATTGTTGCCGTTCGGAGAAGGGGTACCGTTCTGGTCCTTCCAATCCATTGATCAGCCGGAATGCGCCTTCATCGTCACGAATCCGTTTTGGATTGATCCGGACTATGTCTTTGAATTAACGGATTCTGCAAAAGAGCAGTTGAGTATCGAAGAAACAGCGCAAGTCGCCGTATACACGACGGTGACGTTACGTGAGCCTTTCCAGGAATCGACGACGAACTTACGGGCACCGTTCGTCATGGAAACGAAGCAGCGGCTCGCAAAACAAATCATCTTAGAAGATACATATCCGAATCGTCAAAAGATTGGAAGTCTGACAGAAGTAGGTGGACGCTGATGCTCGTATTAAAACGGAAGAACGGCGAAGCGATTCAAATCGGAGACGATATCGAACTGACGATTCTTGCGATTGAAGGAGATCAAGTCAAACTGGGCATTCGTGCTCCACGACAAGTCGACATCCATCGAAAGGAAGTCTATTTAGCCATCCAAGAAGAGAATACGGAAGCATCACGGAGTACAGGGTTGATCGGACAACTCTTGAAACAACAAGAAAAGTAAGGTCAAGTGAATGCCAGTGCATCCTTTCGCGATTTAGGCATTCTCTGGAAAAAAGAATACAAATAGACTCCCTGCGCGTATCATACAAGTGCAGGGAGTCTTTCTTATCATGAAACAAATGCTGAAACGCGTTGAATCGTGTATAGTAATGGAGAGAAAAGAAACCTTTTGAGCCAAAGAGGGAGTTGTCAGGAATGAATGAGACGAAGCAGCTGAAAAAAGACGCGAACCGTGTATTAAAAGCGACGAGTCGCACCTTCTATATCCCGATTAGTCGACTATCGCAAGACTTACAGGAAGCGGTCGGTGCTGCTTATCTATGCATGCGTGCCATCGATGAGATTGAAGACCACGAAGACTTGGCGACGGACGTCAAGACGACATTGCTTCGCGAGACGGCATTACTGATGCGGGGCACGTTCTCCGCTACGGCCTATCTTGAGTTGATTGCGCCCTATACGGCGCATCTGCCAGAAGTGACACTCCGTTTACCGGAGTGGATTGCCTACTGTCCGGCTGCAATTCGTCCGAAGGTGCTTGATTCGACGGCGGAGATGGCAGAAGGCATGGCGGTCTGGGCAGAGCGTGACTGGACGGTCGAAACGGAAGCCGATCTTGACGAGTATACGTATTATGTCGCAGGACTCGTCGGTGTCATGTTATCCGACATCTGGTACTGGAAGGCTGGTATCGTCACCGACAAACAGCAAGCGATCGGGTTCGGTCGTGGTTTGCAAGCCGTCAATATCCTTCGCAATCAACAGGAGGATGCGGAGCGTGGTGTCGGTTACTTCCCACCTGGTTGGACAACGGATACGATGTTTGCTTATGCGCGTGAGAATCTCGCAGAAGCCGATGCCTACCTTGCGTCCATTCCGAAGGAGACGACGATTTATGAATTCTGTCACATTCCACTTGCACTCGCGCATGGAACGCTCGATGCCCTTGCAAGAGGGAAGGAGAAACTCAGTCGTCCGGAAGTCTTGAAGATCGTCGGAGCTGCTGTACTAAAACGATAAGCTTCACTAACGAACAAGCCGCCCGATTCCATAGAGGAAGCGGGCGGCTGTTTTTGTCTGTCATCGTAACATATACATCGTCAATCCAATCAGTGCGGAACCGATCCAAATGAGAAGAACCGCTCGTCCGTAAGGGAACCGATACCCAGCGCGGCGCGAAATGAGTAAACCGATCCCCATGACTGTCAGTGCGATGAAAAACGTCAAGAACACGGAGAATTGCTGCATTCCGTTTTCCTCCCATCAGTGTAGATCAGCTAAATACGCGAGCACCTTCTCTTCATAAGCTTTTCGATCGTGGGAATACGACTGGACATGACCGCCGTTCTCTGTCACATAAAGTTCCGATCGTGGCGCTGCCTTTTGAATCTTCATACTTTCCGTCACTGGAATCGCATCGTCATCTTTCCCATGGATCAACAGGATTGGGTAATCAATCCGTCGGACGGATTCGACCGGTTTGACGCGTTCGGGATTGAGTCCTGTCAACGGAGGTGTGATTTCTAGAATGATTGGTGTGAACGGGAAGTTCGGCAACCCGCTCCAAACCGGAAGATTCGTGGCAAGATAGTTTTCTAAATCACTGAATGGACTATCGGCGATGACGCCGACGACATCGGCATTTGGAGCGGTGACGAGCGAAGTCGCCGCGCCCATTGAGATACCATAGAGCACGACCGGCTTCGCTGAACGTGACTTCGCGTACCGCACAGCCGTCAACAAGTCGTCTTGTTCCTTGGCTCCGACAGTGACGCGTTTGCCGTCCGATTCACCGGAACCTCGGAAATCAAACGTCAACACATTGTAGCCGGCATCATGAAATTTCTTAAAGAGTGGTAAAACTGGAACATCTTCTTGTTCTCGGTTCTTCCCGTATCCATGCGCAAAGACGATTGTTAACTTCGCATCCTCACTCGGCATCCACCAGCCGGATAAGCGGGTCCGATCTTTATAGGACCGGAATGTCACGTCCTCATAGTCCAGATTTTCTGCTTTCTTCGGATTCGTCGTCAGTGCCTCACGCTCCGGTTGTGTTAAGGATGAGCCGACGTAACCGGAAATACCAACGATGATGACGACGACTAAGGTGACGATGATGATGATGGTAGCGATGATTTTTTTACGATGTTTTTTCCACACCCGCGTTCCTTCCTTTCGTTCGGTTAATGGATATCTTTTTTCTTGAAGCGACCGCCATGGACATCATGGATGTTGCCGATCGCAATAAAGGCTTGTTCATCAAAGTCACGAACGATGTCCTTCAACTTTGATTCTTCCAAGCGACTGATGACACAAAAAATCACTTTCTTCCCATCACCCGTAAAGGCACCTTCTCCATTTAAGTATGTCATGCTTCGTCCGAGACGATCCATGATCGCAAGACCAATCTCTTCGTAGTTCTCGGAAATGATCCAGACGCTTTTCGATTGATCGAGTCCATCGATGACGACGTCGATCGTCTTGAAAGCGACGAAATATGTAATCAAGGAATACATCGCCCGGTCCCATCCAAAGACAAAACCAGCGGCTCCTAAAATGAAGACGTTAAAGAACATGACGATCTCTCCGACTGAAAACGGTGTCGATCGGCTAAACGAGACAGCGAGAATCTCCGTTCCGTCGAGTGATCCACTCGATCGGATGACGATGCCAACACCGATTCCGAGAATCAATCCACCGAAGACGGTCGCAAGTAAGTCGACGCTCGTCAACGGACCGATGTGTTCGAGGAGTTTCGTTGCGATTGCCATGATGAAGATCGCGTATAACGTCGATAGGGCGAACGTCTTCCCGATCTGTTTATAGCCGAAGAAGATGAACGGGATATTCAGGAAGAATAACCAAAAGGCGAGGGTCGTGTCCGTGACTTTCGAGCCGATGATCGAGATCCCGACGATTCCGCCATCGATGATGTTATTCGGAACTAAGAATCCTTTCAGACCGATTGCAAAGATGATGGCACCGATCGTTAGCATGAGGAGACGTCGAAAGAGTTGACCTTTCGTCGAACGACGATGATGTTTCATCGGTAGTGGGGACTGCATGTCATTCCTCCCATCTAGAGTAAATTACTTTAAGATTACTATAACAAAAAAGCACGAAGACGTCTGTGAACGTCTTCGTGAATGAGTCAAGGGGTGTAACGTAACGATTGGAAGAAGCGCATGATCTGTTCGGCTTCCGTTTCGTTCGTATATTCCCCCATATATTGTCCGTCTTGCTGACCGATGATCGTGACAGTGCAGGTGACGAGTTGCAGTCCTTCGTTTAATCGAATTTCACACGTCGCTGCATGTGAAGGAAGGGGTGTCTCAGTCGAGAAATACAAGATCTTCGTACTCGTCTGATGTGCCTGTAAGTCAGAAAAAGCGAGCGTGAAGGACTCCGTATGATGCGTTAGCATCCGGATCTTTCCGGGAACGGAAAACCGTGGAACTGTATCACTTGATAGAGCACAAGCCTCGATCGGATAGAGGATTTCGCGGATTAAAAAGCCTTCCATCACATCACTCGGAACCGGTCGACTGAAGAGATATCCTTGGATGCGTGGACATTCGAGCATCCGGAACGTATCGAGCTGCTGAATCGTCTCGATGCCTTCTGCTACGACATATAAGTTAAATTCGTTCGCCATGTATAAGATACTTTTGACGATCGCTTGCGCTTTCGCATCATCATAAATGTGTGTCGCGAATTGACGATCGATTTTGATGACGTCGATCGGATAACGTTGCAAATAGACCATCGAAGAGTAACCTTTACCGAAATCATCTAAGGCGATCCGGACACCCAGGGCACTGACCGATTCAAGCGTGCGACTCGTCATCGGATCATCCATGATGAGGGCCGCTTCTGTGATTTCAAGTTCAAGCAGGGCCGGGTCGAGCGCATATCGTGTTAAGGTCTGTTCGATTTGATGCTCGAATCCTGGAATCAACAGCCGCTTTGGTGAGACATTGATCGAGATCGGGACGAGTGAGGCACCGGTCTTGGACCACGCGTTCATCTGACGGCAGGCTGCTTCGAGGACCCAGTCCCCGATGTCGATATGCAGCGCACTTTCTTCTGAAAGCGGAATGAAGTCGTTCGGCGGGATTCGTCCCCATTCCGGATGTTGCCAGCGGATCAAGGCTTCCATTCCAACAATCTTCCCCGTCCAGCTATCGACCTTTGGTTGGTACTCGAGGAATAACTGATCACGTTCGATGGCATAATGCAAGTCTTGTTCCAAACGATAGCGCCGGTAATAGTCAATATCGAGATTCGAAGCATAGTGATGAAACGCACTGTGATCGTCGCGTCGTGAGCGGCGTAGTGCTGTGTAAGAATGCTTCAATAACTCAACGGCGTCCGTACTGTCTTGAGGATAGCGACTGATACCGATCGAAACCCGAGCGAACAAGGCGTAGGGTTCAATTGAAATCGGTTGTGTCGAGATCGCAAGCAGTCTTTGCGCACACGGCGTGACATCTTGTTCATAGTCGGTCGAGACGAGCAGTGCATATTCATCCCCACCGAGATGACCGAGGAAGACCTCGTCCGGCTTGACATCGTTTAAGCGGGCAGCTGTTGCTTGGAGCCACTGATCGCCGGAACCGTGACCGAACGCGTTATTGATCTCTGTAATACGGTTGAAAGAAACCGAGAGAACGAAAAAAGGAACAGTGCGTGCTTGCCACGATTCAATCGTCTCAATCAGTGCTTGGCGATTCGGAAGACCGGTCACGACGTCCCGGAGAGCGAGTTGCCGTAACTGTTCTTCGTACGCTTTTTGTAACGTGATATCATGCAAGATGCTGTTGGAATACGCAATTGATCCGTCAGAGTGAAAGATTGGAATTTGTTGATCCTCGACCCATTTAATCCGTCCATCGGGAAAACGGAGACGGTACTGAAGTGTTCCGGCATGCCCTTGTAACAAGCGTTGCATGAACTTTCGCATCGCATCGTGATCTCGGGGGTCGATTCGCGACAACAACCACGTATCATTTAAAATTAAATTTTTTGGTAACTCCTCGTAGATGTGTAAAAACCCTTGCGAATGAAATAAAATCCGTCCGGTCGTCAAATCAATTTGTGAGATCGCTGCGTTCACAGCCTCATAAATGTCACGGGCTTGTGCGCGTTCCATCTTCAATTGTTGACGAGCCGCATCGATTTCCGATAAGTCATACAAGACGATTGAAGCCTGATGCGCATGGCCTGCGCGACGTACTGCCTTCAAGCGCAACAATTGATACGAACCGTCTGACGTCAACAAGGACAGCTCTTGTTCGAACTGATCCTGCTTTCCGGCTGCCATGCGCTCGATCTCAAAGCGGAGCGGGTCAAAATCCCAAGGATGAATCCGTTCGAGTAACCGTTGTTGCTCGATTGATGACTGTTCTTCCCTTAGCCCGAGAAACTTGAGAAGTGACGGTGAAGGCTCGATTTGATGCGACCGTAAGTCATAATAGAATAAGACTAACTCAGGCACTTGCTCGGTCAGCTCCAGTTGGGAGCGAATTTCCGAGACGTCTTCTTCGAGTTGTTTTTCGCGTGTCACATCACGTGCTACGCCATAGACACCGATGACATGTCCTTCCTGTTCAATCGGCATGTTCGTAATCTTTAAGGTGACGAGATGTTGGTCTGCGTGCAACCCTCTTGCTGTATAATGAACGGTTTCCCCTTGTAACGCACGCTGGAAAAATTGCGAGACCGCCTCCATTTGATCTGGAGGATTAAACACGGAAAAGTGCTCGTATAAGGTATGTTCCGAGTATCCTAGGATTTCTGGAAGATGTTCATTGAAATAGATGATCGTACCAGCAGCATCAAAGACAAAAATCGCATCGGTTTGATGATGGAAAAAGGCTTCTGATTGTTCAAGACGAGATACTTCAAGCCCACCGATATGAATCGGTGCCGTATCTGATCGTCGGATTGTTTTCATGGCCTCAAAAAACGCCATCTCTTCACCTCCATACGTAGTAACGCTTCAGTCTTACTATCGGATGAAGGCGAGAATCGTTGCAATGATTCCTTAAACAATAGACTATTATTTCAAAAAAACGAATAAAAAGTTAGAAAACGATGCAATTTTATTTCAAAATTAAGAGATTAAGTACGACAAAAAACGAAGCTCAACGGTATGAGCTTCGTTTTACATGTTAAATCGCTAAATCGACCGAAGTGTCACTGGCGTTCGGATCCGCATCCGGTCCTTGATCCGGTGCGCCTGGCATGTCACCATCCGGACCATGTCCGTGACCTGGACCATGACCATCGCGTGCTGGACCTTTTTTAAGGTCAGCGTAGCTTGAGACCTTATCTGCGCGCGACTGGATATGTTCCTTGATTTGTTTCGCTTGTTTTTCTGTCAGCTTGCCATCTTTGACTTGTTGATCGACAGCAGCGTTTTGAGCGTTGAGAACGGCTTTCTCAAAATCGGCGTAAGCGATCTTGTTCGCTTCCGCGAATTCAGGTAAGGGTTGATTCGCTTTCTTGAACTTCGCTTCATCGAGTCCGAGTGCTTTTAGGATTGCTGACGTCGAGTCACCGAAGACGCCACCTGGTCCATGGTCACCGCGCTTGCCGTGTTCGCCGCGATCGGGAAGATCGTCGTAGCTCTTCGCATCCTTGTATTCCTCTGTCAGGCGAGACTTGATTTCCGTTGCTTGTTTTTTCGTCATCTTCCCATCTTTGACGAGTTGATTGAGTTCACTCGTCTGCGCCGCAAGTAATGCTTTTTTATAGTCAGCGAACTTGATCGATTGTGCCTTCGCATAAGCCGCAAGCGATTGATTCGCGGCGTCGAATTTCGACTGGCTCAGTCCGAGTGCTTTCAGGACGTCGGCGATCAATGATTCATTGAAGAAACCGGGTCCGCCGTGACGACCGATCGGCATTTTGTCTTTGAGTTCATCGTAGCTCTTGACGCCACTGAACCGTTCCGTTTGACGCTTCAACATATCGTCTGCTTGCGATTGTGTTAAGTCGCCTGATTTAACGAGACTTGCGAGCTGTTCCTTCGCTGCCGCAAGTTCCGCTTTTTTGTAATCAGCGAACGAGATCCCTTTTGCTTTTGCGAGATCGGCGATTGATTGCCCTTTCTCCCGTGCAGCATCTGCCTCAGCTTGTGTCAGGTTCAATTTTTTCAAGAGTAACGTCATGTCGTGTTTTTTCATACCTTCGAAGTGGTGCCCGTGTTTCGCTTGTTTTGTCGTGCTCGAGTCGTCGTTCGTCGCAGCGTATGCTGATGCGCCTCCGACTGTTAATGCGCTAATTGTCAATGCAGTGATCCATTGTTTTTTGAATGTCATGGGATGATCACTCCTTTCACCTTTTATGGTAGAGGGTCACGAAAGAGAAGTTGTGAGGAAGTTGCAAAGAAACTGCGAAGAAAGGCAAATCTGGGCAAAAAGACGCTACACTAGTAGTGGAGGGATGACCATGAACGTACTATTAATTGAAGATGAACAAAAATTAGCGCAGGTGACGGCCCGTTTCCTCCGGCACCATGCGTATGACGTAACGATTGCTGGTTCGTTAGCAGAGGCGAAACAGTGCCTGACGACAGCGTTTGATGCCGTTTTGATCGACGTCCGCTTACCAGACGGTGACGGTTGGTCACTCGTACCAGGCATCAAATCACAAGTTCAGCCGCCGGTCGTCTTCATGATGACATCACGCGGCGAGGCCGATGATCGCGTCTTCGGACTCGAACTCGGTGCCGATGATTACCTCGTCAAACCGGTCGTCCTGAAAGAATTGACGATCCGGCTCGAACGGGCACTAAAAGTCCGTCCGGTCGCTCGCCATGCATTCGGTGACTTGACAATCGATGAGAAGGGACGTCAAGTCAAAACAGGTGAGCGGGCGGTCAGTCTCGCGAAGATGGAATTCGAACTGTTACTCTATTTCATTGAACACCTCGGTGAAGCACTCAGCCGGGATCAGATTCTCGATGACGTCTGGGGGTATGCATTCGGTGGCGATACTCGGACCGTCGACACGCATGTCAAACAATTGCGGGATAAGCTACCTGTCATTAAACGACAATTGAAGACGGTCCACCGGGTCGGCTATCGATTGGAGGCGATTGAATGAAACGACGGCCTTTGATCCGAAAATTCTTATACGCCGTCATCGGTCCGTTACTCGTGATGGGCGTTCTCAGTTTCGTCTTGACGGCGTTCCTCGTCAATCGATTCGCAGAAGGCGAACGGTACGATCAACTCGCTCGGGAAGCGAACATCATCAAACAGGCGATTGAAGCCGACACGCCGATTCCGCGTGACATTCAAGGGTTTTTGACGACCGATGGATTAACGCAACGGATCGGTGCGCGCGGACCGGCGGGACGGTTACCACTTCTCGACGATCTTAAGAAAAAAGATGTCATCGAAGTGCAAGACGAACGACTGCTGACGTATCAGCTGACGGTTGACGGAACGCGGATCACGACGGTTCGACAAGCGCCGCTAGCAAGTAGCGCTCTCGACGGTGTCTATATCGCGATTGGACTCGCATTACTCGTGACGTTGTTGCTGGCATCACTGCTTGCTTACTACATGGGACGGCACCTAACGCGACCGATCGTGACGCTCCGTTCCGTTGCCCAAAAAATTGGTGCTGGTGAGACAGATGTCGTCTTACCGGCACGACCGAAGGATGAAGTCGGGGAGTTGATTGACGCGGTCGACGAGATGCAGACACAACTGAAACAAAAGGATCATCTGCAAAAGACGTTCATTGCAGGCATCACTCACGACTTGCGGACACCGCTCGCGATCATTCGAAACGAGACCGAGGCACTTGCGGCAGGTGTCATTCCGCTTGCTGAACTGCCTGACGTGACGACGAGCATCATCGAGGAGACGGATCGACTCGGTCATCTGATTGATGAGACGTTGCTCTATTCAAAGCTTGCTGGTGGACGGATGCCGCTTGAAAAGATGGATGTGGCACTCGATGAACTCGTGCTTGCGACAGTTGAACGCCTGCGTGGAACGTTCACACAGGCAGGACTGACACTGGCGACGGATCTTAAGTCAACGAGGCAGTCACTTGATCCACGAATGTTCGAACGCGTGTTGATCAACTTCTTGATGAATGCCCGTTTTGCTTCACCAGTCGGCGGAACGGTTACCGTTCGCTTAACGCATGACGAGTTGACGGTTGAGGATGAAGGGGCGGGTGTCCGAGCAGAAGACCGGGCAACGATCTGGGATGTTTACGTCAAACAAGAAGGCAGTGCCGGTCATGGACTTGGTCTTGCGATCAGTCGGATGATCCTTGATAGTCATCAGTTCACGTATGGTGTCCGTGACCGGAGTGGTGGGGGAGCGGTCTTCTACGTTCGGTTTTGATTGAACCAATTCGGTACACAAAAAGAGATGTCAGTTCTCGGAAAGCTTTCCGGAACTGACATCTCTTGAATTTCAACGATTATTCTCCTTCGTTCGCATGAACGAGACTTGGTTTGACGAGTGTATAGAACTCATCGCTCATCCCGACACGGCTACCCATTTGGCACGCGAGTTCGAGTGTTTCTTTATAGAAGTTCGCGACGAGATCGTGGTTCTTGATATGCTCGTCTTGCATCGCTTTTTTGACCCCAAGGACGACTTTATCGATTTGCTCATCGGCATCATTACGGACCGGCACGACGTTTTCTGGAAGATCGACTTCCTTATCGTGTCCGTTGAAGCGGAACGAGGCACCGAATCCGAGGTGTTCGAGGAAGAAGTGTGGTAACAGTTTACTCGCGAAGAACTGATGCCATTCCGTCTCTTTCATTGCTTCCATGTCACGCTTGAACGACGTCGTTGCAAGTGCATAGCGATCGTGTGTATCCTTCATGAACTTCTCGAGGATCGGAACCTGCATTGCAAACGCATTCTTGAGCAAGTTATCGAGCTGTTCTTGCGTTAATTGTTCTTGTTCAGTCATCGCTTTAACCCCATTTCGTTTCGTTATCCCTATCGTAAGAAATTTAGACAATTCCGTCAAATCTTTTTCGAGAATAGAGTTTACCTATTTCACAAAAGGGAATCTATTACTATCAATCATTTTAGGGGGAGTCAGCATGAAACGAATCGCAATGACAGGAGTCTTACTCGGAGCATGTCTGACTCCGGTGACCGGCTTTGCCGCAAGTAACGTGACATATAGCAAAGGAGTCGTCGAAAACAAGACATTCGGCTATACCGTCAAGACAACGGACGCGTTGGAAAAGGTGATCCAGCAAGACAAAGTCGATTTCGTCAAGAACAAGACGGTCAAATCGAAATACGGTGTCATCACGCGGAGCGGTACGTTCGCATTGTACTATAAAGTTAAGGGAGCGGATCAACTGCTCGTTAACTTGAACTACGAGCCGAAAAAGCTCTCGAAAAAACAGTTCGATCGTGAAATCGGATATGGTACATATCTCGGAACGAAAGGGAGTAAAACGTACTACTACGTCTTACCGACGGAAGCCGTCGAAGGCGCAGTCGGTAAGAAAGCGATTGAGAACTTGATCGTCAAGGACGTCCCGCAGATGATGAAAACATTCAAACTGCAATGAGCACTAGCTTTTGCTAGTGCTTCTTTTGTTCGTTCGGTATAGTTGAAAATGAGGTGAATGAATATGGAATGGAACGTCACAGACGTCAAACAGACAACAGATGTATTACAACTCGAAAAATGTGTCAACGATCACGATGGCATTGAATTAAAAGTCGCAGCCGATTGGGTTGGCGAGAACGACTTCGCGATCTATGATGGTGAGCAACTCGTCGGGTACTTACAAGCGTTCGCGTACTTACCGACAGAATGGGAATTGAACGTCTTCGTTGATCCGGATTACCGGAAACAAGGCATCTTCACAGCACTCGTTCAAGCGGCACGTACGCGCGCGACGGAAGCGGGCGTCGAAGCATTCACGTTCGTTATTGACGACGCAAGTGAATCAGGTCAAGCTGTCCTTGAAGGATTAGGTGCCGAGTACCGGATGACCGAGTACAACATGATTTTGAAGAAGGCGCAGTTGTTCTTAAAAGCCGATCCTGATTTCGAATTACGTGAAGCGACAGCGGACGATCGTCCGTTCATCGTCGAGACGCTCGGTAAATCGTTCGGAAACACGGACGAGGAAGCAGAGTCAATTTATCAAGCGATCGAATCCGACGACCGGATCACGTTCATTGGTGTTGCGAAAGGTAAACCGGTCGGTGTCATCCGTGCCTACCTTGCTTCCGATACGCAAGCGAGCATCCATGCGTTCGCGGTTCGTCCGGAAGCGCAAGGCAATGGTTACGGGAAGAAGATGCTGAAGCTGATGGTTCAAGCATTGTTCCGGACAGGTCGGACACAACTTGAACTCGACGTCGAGACGGACAATGATCGTGCGCTCGATCTTTACAAAGAGGCAGGATTCGTTGTCCATCGTGGGTATCAGTTCCACGTGCTGGCGGTTTAAAATAATGAGCGATTGACGGATTTTCCAGTGCATGTTGGATACTCAAGTTGCTCCACTCCTACAGGAAAAAGCGCATTTGCGCTGTCAGAGACAAACAAGACCCGGCTCTTTGCTTGAAGCGAAAGAGTCGCGGCTTGTGTCTCGCCTGAGGAAAGGGAGCAAGACTTGAGTACATTCGTCGATTGCTTTTTTTTATGGTTATTATTACAGAAACTAAACAAAAACGTTGGAACCTTTTCTTTAATCCGTCGTATACTAGACATATGGAAAAAAGAGGAGGCGACGTCATGGAGAGTCGACAGGATTCATTGCGGACGTTGAAATGGGTATCAGGTGGAATGGAAGCGGTGCTCGGGATTCCGCTTTTAGGTGGTTCAATCGTCATTTTCTCAGGTTACAATGCCCTGTGGTTGATGCTCGCGTTTCACATCGTCGTCGTCGTATTGACGGCACGTGCCGGGAACGTCTCAAAAGGGAATATCGTCGGGATCGTCGCATCAACGGTTGGTGTCATTCCGGTCGTCGGGATGTTCTTACACATGGCAGCAGCAATCACGATTCTCGTCGATGCAGCACTCGGAAACCGAATCGTTACGCGAACACATGTCAAACACGTCGAACCGATTCGACCACGTCCGATCCGTCGCGAGCAAGAAAAACAAGAAGACCATCCGTTCTGAGTTTTTTTCGTTGACAGCGAAAAACAAGCCGTGTAAAGTAAACAACAAGTTAAGCCATATCAATTACATCGACGACGCGGAGTAAGTATCGTCAACACTGCCGACCAAGCGAGTCAGGAATGGTGAGAGCCTGACACGGTAAGCTGAACGAGAATGGACCGCTGAGAGCCTGTTGAACCTTCGAGTAGACAGGACGGTTGCCCCCGTTACCGGGCTAGTTGGTTGTTGGACCAACGACAAGTGGAGACGATTCTTCGTTTCAATCAGAGGTGGCACCGCGCGGATACAGGCGTCCTCTATGCATTAGCTAATAGCTATGCGTAGAGGGCGTTTTTTTGTACGTCAAATGCCGAATCATCCAACGCTCATCATATTTATCAGGAGGCACGACACATGAAAAAAACATTGATCGCAGCGGCGAGCACGGCAGTTTTACTCGCAGGATGTGCAACGACAGAACCAGCAGAAGATAAAAAAGCGGATAAGAAGGTCTTGCATACGATGGAGAGCTACGATCTTCTGTCGGTCGACCCGGCAGACGCTATCACGTCAAACATCTTCAACCAAATCTACGAAGGACTCTATCGCTTTGACGCGAACAACGAACTCGTTCCGGCAGCAGCGAAATCACATAGTGTGTCTGAAGACGGTAAGGTCTATACGTTCAAGCTTGACCCGAATGCCAAATGGTCGGATGGAAAACCCGTTACAGCGGAGAACTTCCGTTATGCGTTCGAGCGCGTCATCAAAACGAACTCACCGTTCGCGTACTTGCTCGAGCCGGTCGAAAAAACGACAGCGGTCGACGACGAGACACTCCGGATCGAATTGAAACGTCCGACACCATACTTCCTCAGCATGACGACGTTCGGTACCTATATGCCGGTCCGGGAAGATATCGTCAAAGCAGAAGGCGACCAGTTCGGAACAGATCCAAAGACAAACGTCTATAACGGACCGTTCACGTTCAAGAAGTATCAAGCCGAGCAAGGTTATACGCTTGCGAAGAATGCTGAGTACGCAGACCGGAAGAACGTCAAGATCGACGAAGTTGACGTCAAGATCATCAAGGATCCGATGCTTGCGATCAACTTGTTCGAGTCAGGTGAGCTCGATGTCGCACCACTCAATTCGGAGAACGTCGTGACGTACAAAGGCAAAAAAGAGTACAACACGTTCAGCGATTCGCGGATGTTCTTCATCCGGATGAACGAAAAGACGAACGCGTTGAAAGATAAACAAACACGTCAAGCAATCGACGCGGCGTACGATAAAAAGGCGTTGACGGAGACATTGCTCGGAAACGGATCACTGCCAGCGGACTACATCGTGCCGCAAGAACTCGATCCGAAGTATGACAACACGCGCCAAATCGAATCGTCGTATGATACAACAGCGGCGAACAAGGTACTTGCCAAACAAAATCTTAAACTGACGATGTTGATCGAAGACGACGACGTCTCGAAAAAAATCGGAGAGTACATCCAAGGGGCGTTGAAGAAGCAGAACGTCGACGTTAAACTGTTGTCACTTCCGAAGAAAGAACGTCTCGCGCGTGAAGGACGAGGGGATTACGATCTTTCACTCGCAAGCTGGGCACCAGACTATCAAGACGCGACGACTTACTTGAACTTGTTCACGACCGGTAACCCGTTCAACATGATGGACTACTCGAACAAACAGTATGACCGTCTCTTGAAACAGGCTGAAAGTGAGCTCGACCAGGATAAGCGTCTTGCATTACTCAGTAAGGCGGAAAGCGTATTGCTTGATGATCAAGCGATCTCACCGGTCTACCAACGGAAGAATGCCTTCTTGCAAAACACACAAGTGAAGAATCTCGCGCGACACAATGTCGGAACGGACATTTCCTATAAATACGTCGAAATCAACCGTAACTGACACCCGTATCCTCTTTTCCTGATGACACAAGGAAAAGAGGATTTTTTGTATAGGAGAGATTTGGTAATTTTATTCTGAAATCAGGTCAATTTGCTAAAACCGCTTTCATCATTAACCGATAGATAGAACGGTGAAAAGAAGAACCAAGAAGGGAAGTCGCAGTTATGAAAAGATTTCGAAGAAACTTGAAGTTACGATTGTTCTTTTGGGTATTGGTGATCTCAGCTGTCACAAGTGGTATCTCAGCACAACTCGTCTTATATCTACATCGTGGGCTCGATGTCGCGGATACGAATGCGATCTGGGTTGGGGCGGGTATCGGTCTCCTCCTCTCTTTGATCGGAACGACGTTGACACAACTCATTCTCCGCCAGCCGATCAAAGCGATTGAAAAGGCGACCGAGACAGCGCGCGAAGTCGCAAACGGCAACTTCGATGTTGATTTTGAAGAAGCAAAACGTGGAGATGAAGTCGATCAGCTCATGCATGAGCTTGAAGTAATGGTCTTACATATCCGCAAACAAGCAACACAGATGGGTAGCTCAAGCGATAAATTAACTGCTTCAGCGCAAGAAATCGCAGCTGCTGTTCAAGAAGGTAACGCGTCTGGCGAAAGCATTCGTTCGGCGATGGCGGAACTATCCGCAAAAATGAACGAAAACGTCGATCAAGCTTATCTTTCGATGGATGCACTCGGTGCGGTCAAGCGGACAATGGATGAAGTCGCAGCAGAAATGAACGAAGCGTTGAAATCAGCGACGGTCATGCAAACGGAAGCGCAGAACGGAAAGACACTCGCGACGGATTCAGTCGAAGCGATGCATATGATTTCGAAGAAGATGGAGCAGTCAGCGACGCTCAACGGTCGATTGACGGATATGACAGGTGAGATCTCGCGCATTACGGACGTCATCAGTGACATTTCTGCTCAGACGAATTTACTCAGCTTGAATGCTTCGATTGAAGCGGCACGTGCGGGTGAAGCAGGTCGTGGTTTTGCCGTCGTTGCAGCAGAAGTTAAGAAACTCGCAGAACAAACTGCAACATCAGCAAAAGAGATCACGGATCTGATTTCAGGCGTCAAACGTCTTGTCAATGATACAGCGAACGCAATGACGGATGTCCAAAATGAAGTCGCAACAGGTGTCGGTCTTGTCGAACAAGCCGGTTCGTCATTTGAAGAGATCCATCATTCGACGGAGCATGTCTACTCACGCGTGAAATCGGTCGACCAACTCGTCGTCAAATCGGATCAAGAGATTGATCAAGTCGGTCTGACGACAGCGAACATCCTCGCGATGGTCGAAGAGGCATCCAAACACGCGGAGCAAGTCTTGCAAGCATCAAGTCATCAAGCGGCTTCGCTCGGTGAAGTCAATGGAGCGATGGAAGAACTAGTTGCGGTAGCGGAGCAATTACAGGAAGAGACAGGCGCGACGCGTCTTTAAGTAATGAGAAATCGTACATCCTAAAACAGGATGTACGATTTTTTTTGGATTTTTTTGAAAAAAGCATTAAACATTTCGAAGGGACGACGATATATAGGGTGGAAGCAGTCATCGACTAATTCTACCGTGTCACCCTTGGGCCGGCTAGGGGGCACATCTCGGAGAAGACGGATCTTCGAAGAGACAAAAAACTAATCCTATGGAGGGAAATTACAATGATTATCAATCACAACATTACAGCGCTTAATACGCATGGTAAACTGTCTTCAGCTTCTGCTGCACAAAGTAAATCAATGGAAAAATTAGCTTCGGGTCTTCGTATCAACCGTGCAGGTGATGATGCAGCAGGTCTTGCAATCTCTGAAAAAATGCGTGCTCAGGTTCGTGGACTTGACCAAGCGTCACGTAACGCACAAGACGGAATTTCATTGATTCAAACAGCTGAGGGTGCATTGAACGAAACTCACGATATTCTTCAACGTGTTCGTGAACTCGCGGATCAATCAGCAAACGGTACAAACACAAACGATGATCGTAAAGCGATTCAAGATGAAGTTAAACAGTTAAAAGAGGAAATTGATCGCATCGGTAATACTACTGAATTCAACACACAAAAATTGTTGAATGGTAGTTTAAAATCTGCTTTAGGTTCTATTGTTGGAAGTAATTCGACTACGAGTTCAGTTGTAGGGAAACTCGAATCTGGTAAAATGACAGCAGCACAAGCTCTTGCTGCAGATTTATCTTCAACTACATTTGGTAAAGATACTTTTGATATCGATGGTCATAAAGTTGATGTAAACTGGGATACATTACTTTCGCAAACAGAAAAAGATCAAATTAAAGCAACGACTGCAACTTCTGGAATCGCACAACTTAACTCAGTTAAAGATTTACTGACTAATAAGCTTAATGAAGCAATTGATCAGTATAACTCATCAAATCCTGCTGGTGCTACAGTTCAGCATATTGAAGGCTATTTAGATTCAGCAACTGCCGCATCAGCGAAACTAGTACTTAAAAGTGGTAGTCAAGGAACAGATTCTGCAGTTCAATTGGTAACTTCTTCAGGAGCTACTGGAGTAGGTGCGTTAATCGCATCTAATACAGCAGGTGATGTATCAGATCCTGCTTCAACAGTTAACTACGGTACAAATAAATACAATGGTTCAACTGTAGCAAGTGGCGCTACTTTTGAAATGGATTTAAACGGCGTTAAAATGAAAGTTACTACAGGTGCTGCTATTAACAATACTACTACTATGGATGCAGCTGCTACAACAATTCAAACAGCAATAAAAACTGCTGTGGATAGCTATAATACGCTTCAAGGTAAGTCAGCTGGACAAGAAGGGTTTGTTGAGGCAATTAAGGTTACTGCTTCTAAAGATGGACGTTTCCAAGTAAGCAGCGAGAGTGGAACGGTGAATTTCAAAGATTATGAAGGAAAAAGCGATGTTTTAAATCTAGGACTCTCACAAGCTCAAACTGAAAGCGCTGGTGGCGGTGGAATGTCATTCCAAATTGGTGCTAATAAAGGTCAATCAATTTCAGTAGGATTAAACGACATGAGAACTGCTGCGTTGGGTCTCTCGGGTGTTGATGTTTCTACAAAAGAAGGTGCATCTTCTTCTTTAGATTCTTTAGATAAAGCGATTAAAAATGTTTCGTCTGAAAGATCTAAACTTGGTGCTGTTCAAAACCGTCTCGAACACACAATTAACAATCTCAAAACATCTTCTGAAAACCTAACAGCGGCTGAATCACGCGTTCGTGACGTTGACATGGCAAAAGAAATGATGAACCAAACGAAGAACTCGATTCTTGCACAAGCTGCACAAGCAATGTTGGCTCAATCGAATCAAACACCACAGGGCGTTCTCCAACTCCTTCGATGATTGATTCTACCGGGCGTCTAATCTGGTAACGGATTAGATCATGACTGGGTGAATTGCTGGAACTCCTGAGAGCCTTGATGTACGACAACGTGGCTGGAAACGGCGAGCGTGACCGTTCTGAAAAACATCAAGGATTGGACAATCAGCAGCCAAGCACCTGTAGGGAAACCTTGGTGAAGGTTCAACGACTAGGATATACGACCTAATGGACACGTCCGATGGTTATGAAATCCGTACTCCGTAAACGGCGGGGGAAGTGCCCAGCTCCTTGAACTTCAAGGATGAAGATATAGTCTTATCATTAGCGAAAGCTAATGCGCGTAGCAAGCGAACCAACAGCCGCAAGGCGTTCTCCAATTACTCCGTTAATCGTAATTGGTCACATATCGTTTACTTCAGGTCACGGACTCGTTCCGTGGCCTTTTTATCGTAGAATGCTTTGCATAAATCGACCAAACAGAGCGATTTAATCGTTTTGCTATGTCTTGGATTGATACGCCAGCTGCTTCAAGTGCTATCAACTGCTCGACTTCTGATGAACTGAAGTAACGGTTTGTTTTAGTACTAATGACTTCATGATTTGGATGCTCTTGTTGGATAATCTTGAACCGACTCGTCCAGTCTAGTTTGTATGAAAAAACGATTAAGTCATCGGGATAAGGAAGTAAACGATTGAGAAATTGCATCGTATCTTCAAAACGAGTCGTTCGTAAATAATAGCCCGATCCATTGGGGATGTTTGCTACTTGAAAGCGTAACTTGAATTGATGATTTAACCAGTCGCAAAACGATAATAGGGATGATTTTGAAAAGGATTGAAGATAAAGCGCAATGGTAGGCGTCACGATCAATTGTTGTTTCGAATTATATCGTTTCGATACAATCAATGATCCATCATCGAGATAAAGCGTCATTAAAAAATACGGATGTCGGCAACGAGGGAATAGAGAAAGGGGAATATCCTTTTGATCAGAAGGATAGAAGTACGGATACAATTCCGTAAACAAAGGGAGTGAACGAGAGACCGAATTATTTTGCCTGATGTAAAATAAATCTGGTAAGTGTTTTTGTTTCCATTCTCGATAAAATCTTTGCTTCTCCCCGAAATGCTCACGATAACTATTATTTTTTCGACGTGAGCGAGGATAGCACTTGGTAATCTCACCATCCCCCAAAATACTAGCCAGTAGAATCGCTTGCTGTGTTGGAGTCAATTCATCAATCAGCATTAAAACACCTTCTTTTGAAGAACATATGTTCCAAATACCCCGATTTGATGATCTTTAAAATAAAACTTATAAAACAGGAAGAATAGCCGATATACTACATAGAGAATAGACAAGGAGTGACAGACAATGAATTCCATCAATACGGAAATCCGGCTTCACCTGCCTTCGAACGTTTTACCCTATGAAGCGACGAAAAATGTCTTCGTCGAAGCGAACCAAGCAGAGTTGGAGGAAGATGGTGTCATTGTCTTACCGACTCCTCAGCACGTCCAAAAACTCGAAGTGGCGATTGAACAAGCGAATGTAAAGCTTGAATTGCAACGAACGGGATTGAAGTTCGTCAAACATGAAAAATTAAACGAGTATTATATTCAGGTCGTTGATACGAACGATAATGTCGTACAAGAGATTCCAAGTAAAAAGGAACTCGATTTCTTTGCTGCGTTTCTTGAATTCAACCAATTGATTGATAAACGGATTTAATAAGAGAAAGGACTGATTGGATGGCAGGGATCCGACTCAGCGGACTAGCGAGCGGCATTGACACCGAAACGATGATTAAACAATTGATGCAGGCGGAGCGTGCACCCGTCGATCGCTTATCGCAAAAGAAACAGACGATGACGTGGCAACGCGATGCCTATCGTGAAATGAACCGAGGGTTGCTCGATTTACGTTCTGCTGCGAGTGATATGTTGTTATCGAAAAATTATCAATCAAAGACGGTCACAAGCTCAAATCCGTCTGCGTTGACTGTATCGGCAAGTGCTGGAGCGCCATCTGGTAGTGTGACGATTGATAGTATCGATCAACTTGCCAGTGCGGCATCTGTGACATTAGTAGCGACGAGTGGGAAAAAGAGTGATACAACACTTGATGAAAGCGGACTGTTCACGAAAGATACTGACGGGAAAATCAATGTACAGATCAATACATTTGATGCGACAGGAAAAGCGGTGACTGAAACGCTGAAGTTCGATGCAACACAAAAGATTTCGGATTTAACAACAGCGATCAACAGTCAAAACAGTCTCGGAATGAACGCTGTATTCAATGATTTAACAGGAAAACTCGTCTTGACTAAAACGAGTACGGGTAATTTAAGTCCAGGTGGAGCTGATATTTCGATTGTCGATCTGTCGACGAACGCGACACTTGTTGACTCTACAAACGCAACATATGGTCGTGAAGGAAAAAACGCTGAATACACGATCGGTGGGCAAAAATTAGAGCAAACGACGAATACATTCACACAGAATGGATTGTCTATCACGTTGAACAATGTCACGGAGACGGCGACGACCATCAATACGACACTCGATATACAATCAAATTTTGATTCGATAAAGAAGTTCGTCGATAAATACAATGACATGGTTGATAAGATGAACAAGAAAGTCCGAGAAGAGAAGTACCGGGATTATCAACCATTGACTGACGCTCAGCGAAAAGAATTAAGCGAAGACGAAGTCAAGAAGTGGGAAGAAAAAGCGATGAGTGGTGTCTTGAAGAATGATTCCTACTTACGCGATGGTATGAATGATTTTCGCAGTACGTTGTCAGCGAAGATTGATACCGGCTATACGATTCCGTCTGCTTCAGGTCCTGTCGTACTAAGTTCACTATCACAAATCGGAATTACGTCGACGAGTGATTTTCGTGATGGTGGAAAAATCAAACTCGACGAAGCGAAATTAAAAGAGATGCTCGAAAAACATCCGGATGGCGTCTATCGTCTCTTTACGGCAGATGCACCCGCTAAAATCAAGCAAGCCGATGGAACGGAAATCGATAATCCGAATGGATTAAGTGGATTCGCTCGCCAAATTCAAACCTTTACGACGAATCTACGTGATAAGATTTCTAACGTCGCCGGGCGTGATGGATCCGTTGCGACGACCTACCGACTCGGGAAGTCGCTCGCTGACATTGATAAGAGTATGTTGTCTTGGGAAGACAAGCTCAAACGTAAAGAAGACAGTTACTATCGTCGATTCGCGGCGATGGAACAAGCGATGAACCAAGCAAACAGCCAATCGGCAACATTGACGAACTATTTGACACAAGGCCAGTAACCAGTAATAAGGAGGATCTCGCATGAATCCATATGCCACATACCAAACGAACTCTGTCACAACCGCATTACCGCAAGATTTGACGCTTATGCTGTATGAAGGATTGATCAAATTCGGAATGCTCGCGAAACGATCGATTGAACAGGGTTTAATCGAACAAAAAAATACGAACATCCAAAAAGCACAAGCGATCATCAGTGAACTTCAATTGACACTCAATCAGTCGATTGCATTATCCAAAGACTTGAACGCGCTTTATGATTATATGCAAGGGCGTTTGATGGATGCGAACGTCAAGAATGATGTCGCTGCGATCGAGGAAGTGATTGGCTTTGCGGAAGAGTTCCGAGAGACATGGAAAGAAGCGATGAAGCTCGCGAAGCAACGATGAGTCCGCTTGATCCGCTTCGCCTCAAGACGAAACGGTTGATGGAATTACTGGATCAGACGCCGAGCGAAGAGACGTATGATGATTGGATTGAAAAAATTCAACATCTGCTGAATGAGCGGGAAGCGTTCATTGCCGCACACTCCAATTTACTAGCCGGTGCAAATCAAGCAATCATTCAGGAGTTGGTAGCTGACAGTCGACAAATCGACTTGAAATTATCAGCGGAAACGGCTAAATTAGGGGTACAAATTAGTCAGTTGCGTCAAACGCAGTCGAGCCGGAAATCATACGTCGATCCGTATGAGGATGTCGACAATAGCTTTTCCCCGTATTTTGATTCGCGTCAGTAATGTTTTTGCGTGAGGGAGGAATCTTTCGTGAAGAAACAAGAGCAGGGTAAACGCCGTGCACCACAAACCTATTTTCAATCGGATGGTTCATATGATCAATTCATTGAACCGGATGTCGAGACGGAGTCGTGGGAAGCGCTCGAGCGTCCAATCTCGGAACAACCGGATGCGTATGAGGAAGAAAAGTATCGCCGTGAATCATAACACGATAAAAAGAACGGAATCCGCGGATTCCGTTCTTTTTATTTGAAGCGATAGGCGTTTTTATCTTCCTGTTTAACGGTATACATCGCTTCATCGGAGCGAATCAACAGGAGACTCGTCGTCGTGCCATCTTCTGGGTAACGTGCGATTCCGATCGAAGGCGTGACGTGCATCGTGTGTGCTTGATAAAGGAATACCTCATTCAGCCGTTTGAGAATACTTTCTGCGTAAAGGATCGTACCTGCGCGATTCCGGTGTAAGAAGACGATGAATTCATCGCCTCCAAGCCTTGCTGCCATCTCCGCTTCCTGCAAATCGGCTTCTAAGCGTCGTGCGGTCTCTTGTAGAACGAAGTCCCCGGCGTCATGACCGAACTGATCATTGATGCCTTTAAAACCATCTAAGTCGATGAACAATAACGATCCTTCTTGCCAATGTTTTAATTCATTCGATAGGACTTCCTCGAAATATCGACGATTCGGTAAGCCGGTGAGCGCGTCCTGGTATCCAAGCGAACGTAACATCCGTTCTTCCGTCAGAGCATGCGTGCGGTCCGCTAAGATGATGTAGAAGTCATGCTCGCGTGGAATCGAGATGACCGTCACTTCAAAGGCGCGTCCGTCGTCGAGTTGCATCAGTTGATGTTCGATTGGTGTTCCTTGCCAGCTGATCGGGACGATCTGTTCCATTAGCTGATCTGGAAGCTGTCCGGCAGGGAAATACTGTTCTGCGATTGGATTCATCGCTTTTTCATGACCATTGGCATCCATCCGAACGATCGGATAGGGATGATTCAAAAATAGCCGGCGGTACTCTTCCTTTCGCAATTCAAGGCGCTCCGTTTTTTCGCTGACGCGTTGCAATAACTCATTTTCCGAGAGGCTCAACTCACGCAAGAGTCGTGTGTTTTGGCGCTCAGAGAAAAATTGGCGTACGAAAAAGAGCGAGAAGAGACCAATGAGACTACTCCAGTAGATGGTAGATGGGATCGGCACGTACGAGATGCCACCAACGACGATCAAGAGACTGAGGTAGGGAAGGTACGAGATCGTCCATCGTTCAGAGGCTTCCGGCGAGTGCATTTTTCGATAATACTGCAAGAGACCGTATAAGCTGACCGGATACAACGGGAAGAACCAACTGGCTATCTCGAGCTGATCCCGGATGAAAAACGTATAGTAACCAAAAATCGCAAAGATGAACAACAGCATCGATTGAATCAGTAAGCGATGCGATTTATTGTGTAAGCCGGTCGTATAAAGTAAGAAGAAAAAGAACAGTTGTGCAATGAAGCTAAGTGCAAAACCGCTCATCCCCACGAGTTCAATGGAAGAACGAGCAATATCCGGTATATACCGTAAGATGATTGTATAGCCGAAGACGAATGTCATACCGAAGAGTAAAATCCCGTCGACGTATAGAAGCGGTAAGCGCCGGACCGTCGACCAATTGATTTGTTTCGCGAAAGTTATCGCTGTCAGGATAAAAAAGCCGGTAATCGTCAGGTTGACGACGGTATCGAGTTCTGGGGGGTGCCAGGCAGTTGGTAAGAAGCTGAAGGCGAAGTTCAAGATGATACCGATCGTGAACCACTCGATTGCTCGCCGGATGATTGGTAACGTTCCAGACGCACGAGCTATCCATGAGCAATAGAGAAGTCCGGTGATTGTACTGAAGACAGCAAAAATCGGACCAGCATGAAACCAGCTTGATCCGAGAATGGCAATGTACGTAACGATGACATACCACTGGACGCGAGACATGTGTCGCATGCATGATCCTCCTTTTTTATGTAGTTTCGTTAGACGTTATGTGTTTCACGATACAATTCCCAATGTTCCCGTGCTTCTTTTTTTGTCCGGTCCGACACGGTCTTACTTTGGAAGATGAGACCATACCATTGTTTTGCATCATCCGTCCGTTTTAAGACAGCATATAAGTCACTGATTCGCAGTAAGAGGACATCGTGAGGAATACCAGTACGAACAGCGTCGGTATAGTTGAGATACAGGGCTTCGTACTTCGTAACCGACCGTTCCATCCACTGTAATTCTTGTGCTTCGTCTCCGAGCATCCGGTACATCCAAGCGATCCGGACGCCGAGCATGGCAAGAATCGCTTCTTTTTGTCCGGTCACTTGCGCGGTATAGAGCGCTAATTTATATAGCTGTAAGGATTGTTCAATTGTTCGTTCCGTTGCTGCGAACGGTAATACCGGGAGCGTCAGCAAGATTTGCTCTTCGAGTGTCTGACGCACGTCCGTCCGCAACTTTTCAAACGATTCATGAAAGACGAAGCGACAGTGGGAACACTGGATCGGTTCGTACAGATAGGGATTCGATCCTTGGTAATGGACGAAGCCGTCAAAATCCGTTCGATCGACCCGAATATGACGAGACAAGACACGCTTCGTTTCTGTTTCTTTTAAGCAATAGGTACACTTACATTTTTTTAAATACAACTCAGGCATGGATAGTCTCCTCGTGTTGTCGGATTAGACAAAGACGTTAACGAGCATGCCTTTGATTTCACCGACTTGATCTAAAATATCAAGTCGTCTTGATTCTCCAGATAAGACGGTGTCCGTCAATTGCAACAGCTTTGTATCGACCTGTTCGACGACTTTATAGATTTTCGTCCGTCCGCGGCGATTAAAGCCACGTTTCTCTTCTAGTTGTTGTGACTGATCCAGTGCATCCTTCAGGAAGTCCTTGATCTTCTCCTTGTAGCTCTCTAGGTTTTCGATCGTGTGACTCTCAGCAAGGAGTTGACCATGTTCTTCAACGAGCAGTAACTTTTGCTGGAGACGTTCATAACCTTTATGTTCTCGTTTATCCTGCATTAAGGCAGAGAAGGTCGTCGATGCCTCGACTTCCCTAGGACCGGACCGAGCTGCCTGAAGTCGTTGGGTTTCTTGAATGCGGCGAATGTCCATAAATGACACTTCCTTCTTAGTTGAGTAGTTGCAAGACGCCTTGCGGTAATGCGTTCGCTTGGGCAATCATGGCCATACCGGATTGGTTGAGTATGTTATATTTCGCATACTCCATCATCTCCCGTGCCATATCGGTATCGCGAATCCGTGACTCGGACGCCGTCAAGTTCTCACGGCTAATACCGAGGACGGAATTCGTTGCTTCAAAACGGTTCTGAATCGCACCAAGCTTCGCACGTTGATTTGACACACTATCAATGGCCTTTGTATAAAGAGAAACAGCAGTGTCTGCGTTGTTACTTGTCATGACGCTCAAAGCATATTCGTTCGTACCACTCGTGTCCGTCATGGCGACACTTCCCGTTGCTGGAGCAGTTGTCGTACTGATGCCGAGCGCCAGCCCACGCATGTCTTCGACTGTAACTGAGATACCTTCGTTCGCCCCAGCATTCGTTTGAATGAAGAGGGCGCTTTTCCCTTCAGCGAAGTCACCCGTTAGGATATCCTTGCCGTTAAACTGGGTCGTCTTCGCGATCCGTGTCACTTCATTCGTCAACTGGTCGATTTCGGATTGGATCGACGAACGATCTTCAGGAGCAAGCGTTCCGTTACCTGCTTGGACAGCGAGTTCACGCATCCGTTGTAAAAGACTGTGTGTTTCGTTCATGCCACCTTCTAACGTTTGTACCATCGAGATGCCATCGAGAACGTTTTGTTCCGCTTTATCGAGTGCTTGCAAGCGATTCCGCATCTTTTCAGAGATGGCGAGACCGGCTGCATCGTCCGCAGCACGGTTAATCTTCTGACCGCTTGAGAGTTTATCCATCGTTGTCTTGACATTTAATTGATTCGCCGTCAGGTTGCGATACGCCTTTAGTGCTTGGACATTGTTTGAGATTTTCATTCGTATGCCATCCTTTCATATCCTGCATGATGGGCTGCCCGAGCGAGCGGGCGCTTATTTGTACTTGCTGCTTGCCATGTAACCAGCAGTTCTTCAGCAAGGAAAAGTACTTCCGTGAGCACGTGATGTTCTGTGTAAGCGCGAAGCGTCTGTTGACCGAGGTAGAAGTACAAGGCTTCGAGTTGAGACGTGATGATTCCGCCGTCGTCATGCAGTCCTTCCGAGAGCTTCGCCAGTAGCGCGTAGGCTTTTTGCAGACGTTCATTCATGTGGTCAAACGCTTTTGCTTCAATCGCCATCATTGCCTGTTCGTACTGAAAGACAAGTCCTTGCAACATCTTTTCCGTCAATTGTTGTGGGGTCATCTGATACAGTTCTTGTTCTGTCATGTCTGTCGTCCTTTCGCGTGGTCCAGTTCTTCGATCAATAAGAGGAGTTCTGCCATGACGTCGTAGAGTTGCGGTGGAATCGCGGTCCCAAGGTCGAGATCGAGCAGGTGACCGAGTAACGAAGTATCGTGTTCAACAGCGATTCCGTTGGCGCGAGCTTCCTGCAAGATCCGGTCTGCCGCTTGTCCTGTCGCGCGAGCAACGACGACAGGTGCTTGTCCGGATGCTTCATCGTAACGCAAGACGGCAGCAGATTTTCGGTGCTTCAAATCGATTTTCTGGTACATGGCTTCCTCCTTTAAATCCGGTAATCGTACCCGTTTGGCGTCTCATCCTTTTGTTTGACGACGTCTTGTCGTTCTTCTTTCGTGAACGGTCGGAACTGAATCCGGACATCCTGATAACCGGTCGCTTCTAAGGCATCCGTGGTTCGTTCAAGGAACGGTGCAGCGAGTCGCTCGAGAATCGGGAGATCGTTTTCGATCGTGATTTGCATCTTCCGGTTGACGGTTTCGACACGTACGCCAATATCACCGAGACGTTTTGTATTCAGCTGGACGTACAACGTATTGTTTTCCCAGTCGATTACTTCATCCGGTCGCTTGTTTTGAAGGTGAACATGAAGACCGGCCGTCGCTTCGACGATCTGTACCGGAAGCGATAATAGAATCTGATTCAACTGTTGTTGATTATCAGGCTTATTGATTTGCTGTTGTGTTGTCAAGAACGATTGGAGCTTTGAAGCTTCCGGATTGAGAGTTGGGGCTGCGAGCTTCAACTCGGCACTTTGTAGCTGCAATGCTTTTTGAACCGTTTCTTGTAGAACCCGCGGACTGTTTTGTTTTGGCTCATACGGTATGAGCTTTACCGGTGCGTCACTTGACGTTCGTGTGCTTGGTGCGTTCCATTCCGGTAAATAGGTCGGACGGACGTTCGCTGGTGCGTAGCGGAAGGCTTCAAAGCCCGTCCGGACTTCTTGCAGTAGTGCCTTCGCTTCTGTTCCACGACCAAGGGAAGCGAGTTCAGCGCCGCGTTCGAGTTTTGACAAGAAATGAATCAACTGTTTTTCATCCCGCATCGTCGTATGCAGCATCGCGTCCGTCTGCTGGAACATCTGCTTCAAGCGATGTGCTGTACTTTCGATGACAGCAACCATTTGCACCGGGCGGGACTCAACAAGTGGTTCGATTTGCCGTAGTTGCGATACGATCGTTCGCTGTTGGCTCTTGAAGTCGTTCGTCACCTCCGCTAAACGAGGCGTCACCTCTCGGACGAGGGTCAGAGCTGAACGCGTCGCAGTTGTCGTTGCGGACTCGACCGGACTTGCAGCACGTGCCGTTAGACCAATCAGTTGTTCACGGACACTCGTCTTCGTCTCGAGTGGAGCTTGCGGGAAGTGAGGTGTCAGTTGTTTACGGACCGTTTCGACGTCTCCTTGCTCAAGCGCCGTAATGAGTGCGGGACGTTCCTTCGCTGGTAAGTGTTCAATATACTGACGCA
Organism: uncultured Exiguobacterium sp.; assembly: GCF_964277885.1. Classification (NCBI taxonomy): domain Bacteria; kingdom Bacillati; phylum Bacillota; class Bacilli; order Caryophanales; genus Exiguobacterium; species uncultured Exiguobacterium sp. The sequence goes on from NZ_CAXYJR010000005.1 coordinate 362,884, forward strand.
TGTGCAGCGGTGTCGCGGTCTCGATATCATGCTGCGTCGGTAAAGTGGCGCGTGCGACGTCAAGCGCAACGGCTTTTTCAAACGTCGGTTGGTCGCGTAAGGCTTCGCGTTCCGGGAGGACATCGACAAAGTCTTCTGTCGTCGCTAACAGGCTATCAATCAATAATTCTGCTTCCGGTGGAAGGGAGTTGTCAGGACGCGAAACGAGTTCAAGGACAAGATCCTTGTAGCTGCCTTGTAAAGCCGTGACCAGTTGGGCGACGACTTCCGGTGTTTGAGGCAACTGACCGCTCGCAAGAAGTTTTGCGACAGCTGGTTTCAGTTCTGCTGGCACGCCTTCGAGTAAAGCAGGATCGACGTTTGACGGAATCGAGACGGCGGACGGTGTTTCAGCGTCAGGTCCTGAGACCGTCGGTAGCTGTTCAATCAGATAACCTTCTGCCGTTTGACCTTTTACTTTAAACTGGAAATCACCTGTCGGAACATCTCCAGTGAATGTCATCTCGATTTTATCCCGTCCGACTTGAACGAGCGCCGTATGCGGTCCGGTTTGTTCTAAGACGGTTCCTTTATATGTCTTCGTCTCCGAAAGAACGGTTTGTCCGGCAGGTACCGTCGAACGAGCTGGATTCAACTGGATATTCATCAAACGTCCTCCTTTTTTCAAAATACATCATCTTATTATATATCGGCAGAAACGAAAAAGGGTTGAGCGAAAATATCGCCCAACCTTCGTTTTTTCAAGATTTGATTGCATTAAAGCGTTCCTCTAATGTCATCGCGTTCAATTGTTGATAGCGAGCCATAAGCTCACCTGTTGCTTTCATTTGGTTGCGGACGATGTAAGGAGAGGCGTTCACGGGAAGGATCATGCCATTGCGGGTCTTCAGCTTAGTCTGTCCATCCTCTTCGAGGACATCAATCATATGACTCCAAGCGTACCATTCGCAATCATCACGTTTCGGTGATTTGGTAGGGAAAAAGACGAGGCCGAGTGACGGTTCGATGACAATCGGGACTTTTCCTTTCACGGATGCGACACGTTTTGCGGTGACGATCCGTTCCTCAATAGAACTATTGTACTGCCTGCACGATAATTGCAACAGTTGATACGGTCGAAGTGGCGTCATGATGGTAGAACCATCTTCTAAAACGATGATGGACTGCTTCATCATGTCGTAGCAAGGTAAGATTGCTACGGTCCGCTTCGTGATTCGATACTTTTCATCATTATGGAATGGTCGCATGTCGACTACATCCTCCTCAAATGGGACAATGGATAAAACAGGTAATTACTAACGATATAATACAATATTACAAATGTAATGACAATGTAATTTTTTGAAATATAGAACAATGTCTTGGTGGAAATTGATAATTACGTGGTAATGGTTTCTAAATAATCAGAATTTTTAATTGTCAATAATTCCTTCTTTTGATAGACTAATTCGTGAGAGCTTGCTCTCGTACTCTGGTTTGCGAAGGGAACGTGAATTCGAATGGAACAAGGTAAAGTTAAATGGTTTAATGCTGAAAAGGGTTATGGATTCATCGAAACGTCTGACGCGAAAGACGTCTTCGTACACTTCTCAGCGATTCAAGTCGATGGTTATAAATCACTTGAAGAAGGCGAAGAAGTGGAATTTGAAATCGTTGAAGGCGATCGTGGTCCACAAGCTGCGAACGTTTCAAAGATCTAATCCAATAGCAGCCGCCACCGTTTTTAGGCCCTCCGCCTAAAAGCGGTTTTTTGTTTTAAATCTGTTTGAAACGGGTATATACGTTAACATCAACATGCTTCAATATTATCGTACGCTAAGAATCGAAGTGAATGTTCATGAGAATGTCATCGTTTTCATGGTCTTCCTTCACTTATCGTGCTATAATAAAAATGAACCAAAGAATTTCGAATATTCAGAAGGAAACGACTGGATCATCTCGAATTCATAGGTTCAACCGGTTACTTAAGGAGGAGTTTACATGATCTACAACATTCGCGGTGAAAACTTGGACGTCACAGATGCTCTCAAGGATTACGTCGAGAAAAAGCTTGAAAAGTTAACTCGTTATTTTACAACTCCTACGGAAGCGCAAACGGCTTATGTCAATCTCAAAGTCAACAATGAGAAGCAAAAAGTCGAAGTGACGATTCCAATGCCAAACCTCTTGCTCCGTGCAGAGGATATCAATGGCGATATGTATGCAGCAATCGACCTCGTCGTCGATAAGCTCGAACGTCAAATCCGAAAACACAAAACAAAGTTGAACCGGAGAGGACGCGCTAAAGAAGGCGGCATCGGAGAGTACTTCAAAACGCTCGAAGGACCGGAAGCGGAAGCGCCAGTCTATGAAGAGGACGAGGCAGAACTCGAACTCGTTCGGACGAAGCGTTTCACACTCAAACCAATGGACACGGAAGAAGCGATTCTTCAGATGGACATGCTCGGGCACGCATTCTTCGTCTTCTCAGACGCAGAAACGGGCAACACGAACGTCGTCTACCGTCGTAAGGATGGGCGTTACGGTTTGATTGAACCAGAATAATGAATGCAACAGGGACTCGCTCTTACGGGCGAGTCCCTTTTTGATATGATGGAAAACTATTTTTAAACACGATACGTTTGCTCTACGACAAAAGACCGAGACCGCTACTTGGTCCGCTTGTTGAAATTTGACGTCGTATTCGGTACACTGAATAAAGGAAAAATCTCGGAATTCTGTTCGTTCAAAGAATCGTTCGAAGTAAGGGGACTGTAAGGCATGGCTAATTTTCTAAAAGAATTATTTGCACCAACGAAACGTGTCCTGAAGAAAGCCGAAAAAGCAGCAGACGCTGTGGAAGCGCTCGAGACACAAATCGGTGCGTTATCGGATCAAGAACTCGAAGGAAAAGTCGTTGAATTCCGTGAGCGTCTCGCTAACGGAGAAGACTTAGATGATATTTTACCGGAAGCTTTCGCGGTCTGTCGCGAAGTTTCGACACGCGTTCTCGGCATGCGCCACTACCGCGTTCAGTTGATTGGTGGCTATGTCCTCCACAACGGGGATATCGCCGAAATGAAGACCGGGGAAGGTAAGACACTCGTCGCAACACTCCCTGTCTATTTGAATGCTCTCGCTGGCAACGGCGTTCACGTCGTTACCGTCAACGAATATCTCGCAAAACGTGACCGTGATATCATGGAGCCTCTTTATGCGGCACTTGGTCTATCGGTCGGCTTGAATCTCTCAAGCATGTCGCGTCAAGAAAAACAAGCAGCCTATAGCTGTGACATCACGTACGGAACGAACAACGAGTTCGGTTTCGATTACTTGCGTGACAACATGGTCCTCTATAAGGAAGACCGCGTTCAACGTCCACTCAGTTATGCCGTCGTCGATGAAGTCGACTCGATTCTCGTCGATGAAGCGCGGACTCCGCTCATCATCTCAGGATCGGCCGAAAAATCGACAGCGCTCTATTCGCAAGCCGATGCGTTCGCGAAAATCATGAAGGCAGATGAAGACTACACGGTCGACATCAAAACGAAAAGTGTCTTATTGACGGAGCAAGGGATCGACCGTGCCGAGAAATACTTCGGCATCGATAACTTGTTTGGTCTCGACCACGTCTCACTCAACCATCACTTGAGCCTCGCACTGCGGGCGAACGCCGTCATGCACCGTGACGTCGACTACATGGTCCGTGAAGACGAAGTCATGATCATCGACCAGTTCACAGGTCGTGTCATGGAAGGACGTCGTTACTCAGAAGGTCTACACCAAGCGATCGAAGCGAAGGAAGGCGTCGAGATTCAACGCGAATCGATGACACTTGCGACAATCACGTACCAAAACTTCTTCCGGATGTATACGAAGCTTGCTGGGATGACCGGTACAGCGAAGACGGAGGAAGAAGAGTTCCGTAACATCTACAACATGCACGTCGTACCGGTTCCGACGAACAAACCGGTCGTCCGAAACGATATGCCGGATTTGATCTTCAAGACGATGAACGGGAAGTTCGCTGCCGTCGCAGACGAAATCGAACGTGCCCACCGCGAAGGACAGCCTGTCCTCGTTGGTACGGTTGCCGTTGAGACGTCGGAGTTGCTCAGTAACATCCTCAAAAAACGTGGCATCCGTCACGAAGTCTTGAACGCGAAGAACCACGCACGTGAAGCAGAAATCATCGAGAACGCCGGTCAAGCGAACTCGGTCACGATCGCAACAAACATGGCCGGCCGTGGTACCGACATCAAACTCGGTCAAGGTGTCTTAGAAAAAGGCGGTCTTTACATCCTCGGAACAGAGCGTCATGAATCACGCCGTATTGATAACCAGCTCCGTGGTCGTGCCGGTCGTCAAGGAGACCCGGGGGCATCACAATTCTATCTCTCACTTGAAGATGAGTTGATGCGTCGTTTCGGTTCTGATTCGTTGCAGTCGATGATGGATCGTCTCGGAATGGATGATTCACAACCGATCGAGAGCCGGATGGTATCTCGTGCCGTTGAATCAGCTCAAAAACGCGTCGAAGGAAACAACTTTGATGCGCGGAAGCAAGTCCTCGGATACGATAACGTCATGGCGGACCAACGGAAAGTCATGTACGCGGACCGGGCAGCGATTCTCGATGCCGGTTCCGTGTCAGACATCGTTCGTCCGATGATCGAATCAACGATTGAAGCAGGCGTTCATCAGTACACGCCGGTCGAGTTCGTACCGGAAGAATGGAGCATCGGTGCACTTGCGGAGTGGGCGAACCAGACGCTTGCAATCGAAGAGAAGGTCACTGAAAGCGACCTCTTCGGAAAAGAACGTGAAGAAATCATTGAGGTGCTCAAAGAGCGCACGTTCGCACACTACGAGCACAAACGTTCAGAAGTCCCAGCCGAAGCATTTGATGAGTTCGAAAAAGTCATCGTTCTTCGTGCTGTTGACCAACACTGGATGAACCACATCGATCAAATGGATCAACTTCGTGAAGGGATTCATCTCCGGGCATACGGTCAAAACGACCCGCTCCGTGAATACCAATCGGAAGGTTCGATGATGTTTGATGCGATGAATGCTGCGATCGCTGAAGAAGTGACACAATTCGTCCTTCGGGCAGATCTTGATCCGAACCTCAAACGCGAAAAAGTCGTTCAAGACGAAGTCGCCGTTTCGGGTAAGGAAGACAAAGCGGTCAAGAAAAAACCGGTCCGGAAAAATCCAAACGACCAAATCGGACGCAATGATCCGTGCTGGTGTGGATCTGGTAAGAAATATAAGAACTGTCACGGCCGTCAGGCATAAGTGATGAATCGACTGAAAGAGAGGCAGGAGATTCCTGCCTCTTTTCACGGAAAGAGAAGGTGGAACACATGGAATTAGCAGAAATTCGCAACACCGCCGAGTGGATGGAAAAGAAACTCGACGAATATAAGGCATCACTCGACCTCGAGTCGAAGATTGCCCGGATCGAAGAACTTGAAAACGAGATGACATACCCGGACTTCTGGAACAACCAGGAATCAGCACAAAAAGTCATCGATGAGTCGAACGGCTTAAAAGCGATGGTTGACAAATATAAAGAACTCGAAGCAGGTCACGAGAACGTCGCTTTGACGTACGAATTGATCAAGGAAGAACCGGATGCGGATCTTCAAGAAGAGCTCGAGTCTGAACTTGGTGACCTCAAGAAGAAGTTCGAAGACTTCGAACTTCAAATCCTCTTGAACGGGGAATATGACGCAAACAACGCGATCCTCGAGTTACACCCAGGTGCGGGTGGTACCGAGTCGCAAGACTGGGCATCGATGTTACTGCGTATGTACCAACGTTTCTGCGACAAGCAGGGCTGGAAAGTCGAAACGATGGACTACCAACCAGGTGATGAAGCGGGTGTTAAATCGGTCACGCTCCGTATTCAAGGACACAATGCCTATGGATACTTAAAAGCCGAAAAAGGGATCCATCGTTTAGTCCGGATCTCACCGTTTGACTCGTCAGGTCGCCGTCATACATCGTTCGTCTCGTGTGACGTCATGCCGGAATTCAACGATGATATCGACATCGAAGTCCGTACGGAAGATTTACGGATCGATACGTACCGTGCCTCTGGTGCCGGTGGTCAGCATATCAATACGACGGACTCGGCTGTCCGGATCACACACGTTCCAACAGGCGTCGTTGTCTCTTGTCAACAAGAACGGTCGCAGATCAAAAACCGTGAAGCGGCAATGAAAATGTTGAAAGCGAAACTCTACCAACGCGAAATCGAAGAGCAACAAAAGAAACTCGACGAGATCCGTGGTGAAAAATCGGATATCGCATGGGGTAGCCAAATCCGTTCGTACGTCTTCCACCCATACAGCATGGTCAAGGACCACCGGACGAACTATGAAGTCGGGAACACGCAAGGAGCAATGGATGGTGACATCATGGGCTTCATCGATGCGTACCTCCGCCTCATGAATATGTAAGACAACCAACCAGTCGGACGATGTTCGACTGGTTTTTTGACCGTCAAAGGGGGAATAGTGATGCAGGAACAAAGTCGGATCAACAAACAGGCGTGGGAGTACCGGGCGTATGAGTTTTGGGAGAAACGTGACGGGGCACCGGCGGATTATGCTGCGGTCATCAAACAAGATCCAGCCGCATGCCTGAAGAAGCATCGACATGATCTCGAAGACGTCGCCGGGAAGATAATCGCGAACATCTGCGGTTCGAACGGACGCAAGGCGGTCCCGTTAGCGTTACTCGGGGCGGACGTCACCGTGTTCGATCTCTCGGAGGAGAATGCGCGGTACGCGCTAGAACTGGCGCACCATGCTGAGACGAGAATCGAGTATGTCATCGGGGATATCTATGCGATCGATCTTGAACGATATCGCGATACGTTTGATCTCCTCTACTTAGAAGGCGGGATATTGCATTACTTTGCGGATCTCGAGCGTTTCTTACAAGTTCTCTTTACGATCTTAAAGCCTGGTGGACAGCTGATCCTTAGCGATTTCCATCCGATCGGACGCTGGATCGATGCGGATTTGACGTATCGACCACGCTATTTCGATCAAGGGTTGCAAGCGGGGGATTTGGCGTATAAAACGCACTTTACGGACGAGGAACAAGTCGATTTTCCGGATGTCTCTGTCCGCTATTTTACATTGAGCGAGATCTTAAACGGGGTCATTCAAACCCGTTTCATATTAGACCGATTTGACGAGCATCGTGGCTGGAACGGTGAGAACATTCCGTCCGAGTTTACGCTGCTCGCAAGCAAACCAGTCGAAAGGAGTTTTCCATTATGATCATCCGTAAAGAAGGCTTCAAGGATGCAGCGGGAATCCGGCTCGTCCATGAAGCGGCATTCGAGCAACTGAACGAAGCGAACCTCGTTGATGCCTTACGCGAGGACGAAGCGGCGCAACCGGTCTTCGGTCGCGTCGCTGTGACTGACAAAGGGGAAATCGTCGGCCATGTCCTCTTGAGCAGGATCCATATCGATGACATTCCGTCACTTGCCTTGGCGCCGGTCGGTGTGTTGCCCGCTTGGCAACGAAAGGGTATCGGCTCTGAATTGATCCGCCAAGTGATTGAGGATGCGCGGGACGCTGGTGAATCGCATATCGTCGTGCTTGGGCACGATAGTTACTATCCGCAGTTCGGTTTCGAACGGGCGATCGACTACGATATTGAGCCACCGTTTCCCGTCCCACCGGAGGTCTTCCTCGTCCTTGCACTTGAACGCAATGGGTTACGTGGTGTCAGCGGCATCGTCCACTACAGTCCACCCTTTAGTGCGGTATAAAGGGAACACTGTGAGTTGTTCCGCCTGTCTAGTCGTTGTCTGACTTTTCCGCTAAAATGAAACACGAGAATCAATTGATAAGGGGAAATGGAATGTCATGACATCGACACGTCAGGAAGTCGTGCGCGATTATGCGTATTTATTAATCGGGTCCTTGTTCGTCGCAAGTGCCTTTAGTTTATTTTTAGCACCAAATCAACTCGCCTCAGGAGGCGTCAGTGGCTTATCGATCGTCTTGAACGATCTGTTCGGTATCTCACCAGGCTTGTTCCAGCTCGTCGCGAACGTCGTCTTGCTGGCGATCGGCTGGATGATCCTCGGAATGGGCTTTGGCGTTAAATCACTCGTCGGGTCGATTTTCTTACCGGTCGTCATTCTCGTTTACGAACGGTTCGACGTTCCGGCTGCGACGATGAATCCGATGCTTGCCGCGATTTTTGGCGGTGCCGGTGTCGGGATCGGACTCGGTCTGATCTTCCGGGGACGAGCGTCGACTGGTGGGATGGATTTGATCGCACAAATCCTGCATCGCTTCACGAAATTGCCGCTCCATTTGTGTATCGCCTTACTTGACGGCACGATCGTCATCAGTGCGGCAACGATCTTCTCGCTTGAGATTGGTCTGTACGCGCTCGTAGCCTTGTTTATCACGATCAAGATGATCGACGTCGTCCAGCTCGGAATCACGAACGACAAGCTCGCTTATATCATCTCCGATCAACGGGAAGCGTTAGTGAAGGAAATTTTTGAGACGCTTGATCGCGGAGCGACAGAGATTGAGGCGGCAGGTGCGTTCACCCGGACGCGCAAACCGATGCTGATGGTCGTCGTCCGGCAAGGGGAAATCACGACACTAAAGGAAATCGTCAAACACATCGATCCGTCGGCGTTCCTCGTCGTCAGTGAAGCACACGAGGTGCTTGGTCTCGGCTTCACAGACGATAAGCGTTATCGCAATGTGCCGTAATGACGATTCAAACGTGAAGTTTTTGTGAAATCATGCTTAACTCTTCCGGATAACGGTTATACTCTAACTAGGTCAGAAGCGTTTATGTAGATACTTAATTAGAGGGGGATATCCGGATGAAGCTGAAAAACTTGTTACTTGCGTTAGGTTTGGGAACGACACTTGCGCTCGCGGCATGTGGTGGTAGTGACGATTCGAGTTCTGATGATTCATCGTCAGGTACGAAGGAAGAAACGAAGATGAACGATGATTCGTCGAAGACACAATCCGGTGTAGATGCTGAAAAAATCTTCGCCAACAACTGTGCGACATGTCACGGGAAAAACCTAGAAGGAAACGTCGGACCAAACCTGACGAAGGTCGGATCGAAATATTCTTCTGAAGAGATTCAAAAGATCATCAAGAACGGGAAAGGGCAAATGCCTGCTGGAATCCTGAAAGATGATAAAGAAATCATGGCAGTCGCGGATTGGCTCGCTGCTAAAAAATGATTATGGGATATGATGGGGTACGAGATGACAAACACGACATGTGTTCGTCATTCGTGCCTCTTTTTTATAGTATGATCGCTTGAAATGACATTTGATTGTAATGTGCGTTCAATTTCGTCCCTGTTATAATGGTGGTCGGTAGGTTTTTAGACCTATCCATTCAGCATCAGTAAACCAGTAAGGATGTGAAGTACGTGATCAAGATGCAACGAATCAGTAAGATTTATCCGAACGGCGTCACGGCACTCCGTGAGGTCGATTTGACGATTGATCAAGGCGAATTCGTCTATATCGTCGGTCCGTCGGGTGCGGGTAAGTCAACATTCATGAAGATGATGTACCGCGAAGAGAAACCAACGAGCGGTTCATTTTTATTTAAAGGAATTGAAGTCGGTAAGTTGAAGAACCGTCAAATCCCCGAACTTCGTCGCCAAATCGGCGTCATCTTCCAAGATTTCAAACTACTCCCGTCATTGACGGTTTATGAAAATGTCGCCTTCGCATTAGAGGTCGTAGGAGAAGACAAATCACAAATCCGCCAGAAAGTGCTCGAGGTACTCGATCTCGTTAAGCTCAAGCATAAAGAGCGCAACTATCCGGACGAATTATCTGGGGGCGAACAACAACGAATCTCGATCGCGAGAGCCATCGTCAACCGTCCGTCACTCGTCATCGCTGATGAGCCGACTGGGAACTTGGACCCGGATACAGCATGGGAGATCATGGAAGTGTTCGAAGAAATCTATCGCCGTGGGACAACGGTCGTAATGGCGACACACAACCGAGATATCGTCAACAAGATGCGTCATCGTGTCTTAGCGATTGATGGTGGAAAAATCGTCCGAGACGAAGAGAAAGGAATGTACGGCTATGAAGTTTAATGGATTCCGTCATTTACGGGAAGGGGCAAAAGGTCTCGTTCGGAACGGCTGGATGACATTCGCTTCTGTCAGTGCCGTTACCGTCACACTACTTCTCGTAGGAATATTCGCGATGCTCATGTTCAACGTCAACAAGATCTCTGATAACGTCGAAAAAGACGTCGAGATTCAAGTCTTCGTCGAACGGGAAGCAGACCAAACAAAAATTGATTCAGTCGGCGATTCGTTGAAGCAATTACCGGGAGTCGCATCTGTTCGTTATAGTTCGAAAGAAGAAGAACTGGACCGCTTCAAGGAGCAACTTGGCGAAGGATCTGAAGCCTATCGATCCGTTGAAAAGGATAATCCGCTTCACGACCGGTACATCGTCAAAGCTACCTCACCAAAAGAGACGGAAACTCTTGCAAACTCCATCGAAAAAATGGAAAATATAGATAGTGTCGAATATGGTAAGGCCTATGTTAAAAAGATGTTTAACTTCCTTGAAGGAGTTCGGATCGGTGGAATCATCCTAATCGTCGGTTTGACGTTCATGGCAATGTTCCTCATTTCGAATACAATCAAAGTTACGATCTTCTCCCGTCGTCGGGAAATCGAGATCATGCGTCTCGTCGGAGCGAAAAACGGATTCATCCGTGCACCGTTCTTTGTTGAAGGACTATTGATGGGGATATTAGGTGCCATCATCCCGATCGCCGTCGTCTACTTCGGTTACGAAGCCTCGTATAATGTGATTCAACCTCAACTGGCAACGATTAACGAAGGGATATTCTCACTGATTCCGCCAGGACAATTATCACTAGAGGTCGTCTTAATTTTACTCGGTCTCGGTGCATTTATCGGTGTCTGGGGATCGACGACGTCACTTGGTCGTTTCTTGAAGATTTAATCGATTCATTTAAAAATAAAATAGAGGAGAGATGCTTCTCATGAAAGTCCGATTCTATTCTGTCGTCCTGAGCTTAGCTTTAATTGGAACTAGTGTGTCCGTTCATGCCACGTCGAAAGAAGATTTGTTGAAGGAACAACAGGAGGTCGAAAGCCGTCTAAAAGAGACGGAACGATCACAGAATCAGACATCAGAGAAGTTGATCTTGACGAAACAGCAGCGCAAGCAAGCCCGTGCGCAACTGAATGAAGTCAACAGCCGTTTGGATGATTTAGCGCGTAAGATAGCCGATCAACAAGCGGCTGTTGCTGCATCTAAGGAACGATTACGTCTGACGGAAAAAGCCATTTCCGAAACGTTGAAGGAACTACATCAACAAGAAGACTTACTAGGCAGTCGCTTACGTGCCGTCCAACAAAAGGGAGACGTTACCTATATCGAGGTCTTGCTTGACGCAAAGGACTTCGGTGATTTGATTTCGCGCTTCAGCACAGTCAGCGAGATCATCAAACAAGACGATGATGTCCTGCAAACATATAAGGCGAACGTCAGTCAGTTGAACGAACAGCGATCAGAGCAAGCGTTGTTGCTCGAAAGTCTGAAACGAGAACAACGGAAATTACTTGTCCTTCAGACGCAAATCATTGCGGAATCGGAGTTGAAGCGAAAGCTGGTCGTCCAGTTGAACACGAAGGTAAAAGCGTTGCAACAAGAGCAGTTCTCAAAAGCTGAAGAAGCAGAAATTCTCGCTGATCAGCGACAGTTGATTCAAAATGAACTGGCTGCACTGAAAGAAGCAGAACGAAAAGCAAAAGAAGAGGCAAAGCGACGGGCAATCGAGGCAGCACGTCAAGCCGAAGCGAAGCGAGTAGCGGAAGTAAAACGTCAAGCAGAAGCTGCGCGTGCTGCTGCAGCGAAACAACAGGAAGCGGATGCTGAGAAAGCACAGCCGCCCGTCCCTGAAGTCGAAGTATCTTCTGAAACACCCGATACACCAGCAGACGTTGATTCGAATCGTCCGTTTCATTTACCGGTGCAAGGTTATGTCTCATCACCGTTTGGTCCCCGGAACAATCCGCTGACTGGGAAACCAGAGATCCATAAAGGGATTGACCTCGTCAATGCGAAAGGAACGCCGATTCATGCGGCGGCGGGCGGTATCGTCCTCCGTGCCGGTAGTGCGACGGGATACGGTAATGTCGTCATGGTGACGCACTTGATCGACAGTCAGGTCTATACGACCGTCTATGCGCATCTGGATTCGATCGATGTCAAGGCGGGTCAAACGGTCATGCCGGGTCAAACGGTCGGTACGCTTGGCTCCACCGGTTGGTCAACAGGACCTCACCTGCATTTCGAATTGCATAAAGGTGAATGGGCGATCGGTCAACCGAATGCGGTCGATCCGGCACCGTATCTCTTTTGACATCCCATAGAATACTGAAAAGATAGGGTAACCTATCTTTTTTTGCTATACTGAAAAAAATAATGCGTTTTTTAACGGAAGTGGGGAATCAAGCGTGAAAAAATCTACAACAGCAGTGATCGCGGTCAGTACCTTCGGGCTTGGTTTAGGGGTAGGCGCCGTTGGAATGTTAGCAGCGGGCGGAACGGATTCCGTCTCGACATCATCGTCTTCTTCAAATGCGACGGGGGATTGGAAAAAAATCGATCAGGTCCGCCAGATGATCGAACAGAATTATTTAAAAGATGTAACGGACAAAGAATTACTCGACGGTGCGTTATCCGGTATGACGGAAGTACTCGATGATCCATATTCCGTTTACATGGATGAGTCGGAAACGGCATCATTCAATACGAATCTGTCGTCTTCGTTCGAAGGAATCGGTGCGACATTGGAGCAAAAAGGTGAGTCGATCGTTATCGTTTCTCCGATCAAAGGATCACCGGCCGAAAAAGCTGGTATTAAGCCGGGCGACGTCATTCTAAAGATCGATGGCAAGTCGACGAAAGGGCAAAAAACGGATCAAGCGGTCAAGAAAATCCGCGGTGAAAAAGGAACGAATGTTGTCTTAACGATTCAACGGAGTGGGCAGGACGCGATGGACATCTCGATCAAACGGGATACGATTCCAATCGAGACGGTCTATACGTCGACCGAGGACGTCAACGGGAAAAAGATCGGTGTCTTGCAAGTGACACAGTTCTCAGAACCGACGGCTAAAGAGTTCGAGAAAGGTCTTGCGAAACTCGAGAGTCAAAACATTGATGGACTTGTCATCGACGTCCGTGGGAACCCAGGTGGTCTCTTAACAGCTGTCTCAAGCATGATTGCACCGTTCATTCCGAAGGACGTTCCGATTTATCAAGTCGAGAACAATAAGGGAGAGCGACAGCAGGAATTCGGGAAAGCAGACGAGAAGAAACCTTATAACATCGTCGTGCTCGAAGACGGCGGATCGGCGTCAGCGTCTGAGATTTTAGCAGCTGGTCTGAAAGAGGGAGCTGGAGCGGATGTCGTCGGTACGAAATCGTTCGGGAAAGGAATCGTTCAAAGTGCCTATGATTTGAAAGACGGTAGCGATTTAAAGTTAACGACGAACAAATGGCTGACACCGGACGGCAACTGGATTCATAAAAAAGGCGTTAAGCCGACGATTGAAGTCAAGCAACCGGCTTACTTCAACGTCACGAAGATTTTGACTGATCAAAAGTCACTCGAAGTCGGCGATTATGGAAAATCAGTTGAAAATGCTCACCTCGTCCTCGAAGCAATCGGTTTCGAGCCAAAAGGACAGGATGGGTATTTCGGTGACACGATGAAGAAAGCCGTCGAAGCTTTGCAAAAGGATGCGAAGCTCGACGTCACAGGAAAAATCGATCAGCAGACAGCAGGTGAGATGGAGACGCGTCTCCTGAAGAAACTCGAGGACGATAAGAATGACGTCCAGCGGAAAAAAGCACTCGAGGTCGCTTCTCAATAATAAGGAATGGAAAGAGGTCTGAATGCGCGTGGAATTACTCGATGAAATTGGTTGGACCGCGATTAGTCTCATCGCCAGTCCGACCTTGTGGTTAGCACTTCTTGTCAGTTGGGTCATCGGCATCCGTCGTGTCAAACGGGAACGCGGACTATTTCGCTCCCGGACACACGGAAAACGAAGCGATGTCCTCGAAACACTTTTACCGGGGTTACTCGTCGGTCTCGTCCTGTCTGTCGTCAGCGGCTGGCTCGGATTGACACTGACGCCGCAATACGCTCTGTTGTTACTCGGACTCTCGAGCGTTTTACTGTTGATTGGCGTCGTGCGTTTGAACTTGCCACTCTGGTCGATCGTCTTGCTTGGACTTGCCGGCTGGTTCCTAATGGATGCACGTCTTGATCCGGTTCGAGCGGTCGAGCCAAAGATGATTTTACTCCTTGCCGCGTTAACGCTCGTCGCGGAATGTCTCCTCGTCTGGTGGCGAGGAAAGCGACGCCTGTCACCGTCACTCGTCGTCTCGAAGCGTGGTCGCTTCATCGGTGGGCTGTCTTCGAACAAGCTTTGGTTGTTGCCGTTGCTTGTCTTTGTTCCGGGCGACGTGCTCGAGACGTGGTGGCCACGTTATAACTTTCCAGAACTCGTTCCGATCGTTCTTTGGTTACCGATCGGCTTCAGCTTCCTCTTTACGGGTAAGCTGCCGAAAGAATTGATGCGTCCGCTCGTTCAAGGACGTTTAATCACGAGTCTTGTCGCGATTCTCTTGACGGTTCTTGCGTACGTGACCAATCAAGCCGAATGGCTGTACGGAATCGTTTTATTGATCGTCTTGCACATTTTGTTGCATCAGCGGGTCAAACGCCTGAACCGGGCGCAGACGCCATTGTTCCTCAATGGAACGCGTGGTGCCGTCATCCTCGGGACATTGCCTGATAAACCGGCTGCTGAGATGGGCTTGATTCCGGGTGAAGCAATCTATAAGGTCAATGGTGAAAAGGTCGACTCAGAAGCATCGTTTTACGAAGCGATTCAAAAACACAAACCGTATCTGCGTCTTGAAGTCATGAACCATAACGGAGACATCCGTTTTGCGCAACGTGCATTCTATGAACAAGATCATCATGAGCTCGGCATCTTGTTCGTCAACGAGCCGGTTCATGGTCGCACTAAAGTGCGGTCCTTACATTAACGAGTACATCCCTGTTACGGAACAGCCGTGACGGGGATTTTTTTGTCGGCAGAGAAATCGAGGCTCAACATTCGATGCAAAAAGAAACTTTTGCATTTTCGAAAAAAAGGGTAACTTCCTAAAAGGAGCACTTCATAATCGAATGTTTGTTCGTAAAGTGATACAATAGAAATAGATTTTTTAACGTGATGAGGGGGAAGCAAACGATGGATTTTGAACTCGTTTCACCATTTGAACCAGGCGGTGATCAGCCGACAGCAATCGAAAAATTGGTGACTGGGCTAAAACAAGGCGAACGACATCAGACGTTGCTTGGAGCGACTGGTACCGGGAAGACGTTCACGGTCTCAAACGTCATCAAGGAAATCAAGAAACCGACGCTCGTTCTTGCCCACAACAAAACACTAGCGGGACAACTCTACTCGGAGTTCAAGGAATTCTTCCCAAACAATGCGGTCGAATACTTCGTTAGTTTTTATGACTATTACCAACCGGAAGCATACGTTCCGTCGACGGATACGTTCATTGAGAAGGACTCTTCGATTAACGATGAGATCGATAAATTGCGCCACTCGGCGACGTCCGCCCTGTTCGAACGGGAGGACGTCTTGATCGTTGCGTCTGTCTCGTGTATCTATGGTCTCGGTAACCCGGAAGAGTACAACAACCACGTCTTATCCCTGCGTGTCGGCAATGAGATGGGGCGGAACGAGATGCTCCGTCGTCTGATCGACATTCAGTATGAGCGTAACGATATCGATTTCCAGCGCGGACGGTTCCGCGTCCGCGGAGACGTCGTCGAAATCTTCCCGGCGTCACGCGACGAACAGTGTGTCCGGGTCGAGTTCTTCGGTGACGAGATTGAACGGATCCGTGACATGGATCCACTGACAGGTGAGATCGTCGCGGACCGTGAGCACATCTCAATCTTCCCGGCGTCCCACTTCGTGACGGGGGATACCCGTCTGCAAAAAGCAATCGCAAACATCGAGAAGGAACTAGAGGTCCAGCTTGCGAAGTTACGCGAAGACAATCAGTTGCTCGAAGCACAACGGCTCGAACAACGGACGAACTACGATCTCGAGATGATGCGTGAGATGGGCTATTGCTCCGGAATCGAGAACTATTCACGTCATTTGAACTTGATGCCGGAAGGGGCAACACCGTATACATTGCTCGATTACTTCCCGAAAGATTTCTTACTCGTTGCCGATGAGTCGCACGTCACGCTGCCGCAAATTCGCGGGATGTACAACGGGGACCAGGCACGGAAACAAGTCCTCGTCGATCACGGCTTCCGTCTCCCTTCGGCAAAAGACAACCGTCCGTTACGGTTCGAGGAGTTCGAGGAAAAAGTCAGTCAGGCGATCTATATCTCGGCGACACCAGGACCATATGAACTCGAACATTCGAAAGAGATGGTCGAGCAAATCATCCGTCCGACCGGTCTCGTCGATCCGACGATTGAGATTCATCCGATTACGGGACAAATCGATTACTTGATGGATAACATCCGTGACCGGGTCGCGAAGAACGAACGTGTTCTCGTGACGACACTGACGAAGAAGATGGCAGAAGACTTGACCGATTACTTGAAAGAGAATGGCGTCAAGGTCAACTACATGCACTCGGAGATCAAGACACTCGAACGAATTGAAATCATCCGTGACTTACGACTCGGGAAATATGATGTCCTTGTCGGAATCAACTTGTTACGAGAAGGACTCGATATTCCGGAAGTCTCACTCGTGACGATTCTTGATGCCGATAAGGAAGGCTTCTTGCGTTCGGACCGTTCGCTGATTCAAACGATTGGTCGGGCGGCTCGGAACGCGGAAGGACACGTCATCTTGTTTGCCGATAAAATCACCGATTCGATGCAACGTGCGATCGATGAAACGGAACGCCGTCGCGCGATCCAGATGGCGTTCAACGAAGAACATGGCATTACGCCGCAGACGATCAAAAAAGACGTGCGTGGTGTCATCAGTACGACAATCGAGAGCGACGATACCGTCGAAAAACTTGAGAAGTTCAACAAACTCAAAAAACCGGAGCGTGAAACGTTGCTTGAACAGCTTGACCAAGAGATGCGTCAAGCGGCGAAAGACATGCAGTTCGAACGAGCTGCCGAGCTTCGCGACCTCATATTAGAATTGAAAGCAGGTGCCTAAGTTGGGAGAAAAGAAGAATCAGATTATCATCAAAGGCGCTCGCGTCAATAATCTACAAAACATCGATGTCGAAATCCCCCGCGATCAGCTCGTCGTCTTGACGGGCTTGTCCGGGTCAGGGAAATCGTCGCTTGCCTTCGATACGATTTACGCGGAAGGACAACGGCGTTATGTCGAAAGTTTATCTGCTTATGCTCGTCAGTTCCTCGGACAGATGGATAAACCGGATGTCGACACGATCGAAGGACTGAGTCCAGCAATTTCAATCGACCAGAAGACGACGAGTAAAAACCCACGTTCAACGGTCGGAACGGTCACAGAGATCTATGATTATTTGCGTCTATTGTACGCACGGATCGGTAAACCGATTTGTCCGAATCACGGAATCGAGATTTCGAGCCAGACGATCAGTCAGATGGTCGACCAAGTGATGGAGTTGCCGGAGCGGACGCGTCTGCAAATCCTCGCGCCAATCGTTTCCGGACGTAAAGGAACGCACGTCAAAGTGCTCGACGATTTGAAGAAGGAAGGTTTCGTCCGCGTTCGTGTCAACGGAGAGACGATGGATCTTGCCGAAGAGATCACGCTTGAGAAAAACAAGAAACACTCGATCGAAGTCGTCGTCGACCGTGTCGTCGTGCGGCCAGATGTCGAAGCTCGTCTTGCCGACTCACTCGAGACTGCACTTCGCCTCGCGGACGGTCGGGTCATCGTCGATACGATGGATGGCAACGAATTGTTGTTCAGTGAACATCATGCTTGTCCGATCTGTGGCTTCTCGATCGGCGAACTTGAACCACGGATGTTCTCGTTCAACTCACCGTTTGGTGCTTGTACGTCATGTGACGGTCTCGGAACGAAGCTTGAGGTCGATGTTGATCTCGTCGTGCCACATCCCGATAAGTCATTAAACGAAGGGGCGATCGTAGCGTGGGAACCGACGAGCTCGCAGTATTATCCACAATTACTCAAAGCGGTCTGTGACCACTTCAAGATCGATATGGATACACCGTTCGAACAATTGTCAGAAGAACACCGCGAAACGATCTTGAACGGAAACACGAAGGAAGAGATCCACTTCCGGTATGAGAACGACTTCGGGATGGTCCGAAACACGGACCTCTACTTCGAAGGGGTCCTCAATAACTTACAGCGTCGCTTCAAGGAGACATCGTCTGATTATATCCGGGAACAGATGGAAGGCTACATGGCGAAGAAAGCTTGTCCGACGTGTAAAGGACACCGCTTGAAAC
This sequence comes from uncultured Exiguobacterium sp., assembly GCF_964277885.1. Classification (NCBI taxonomy): domain Bacteria; kingdom Bacillati; phylum Bacillota; class Bacilli; order Caryophanales; genus Exiguobacterium; species uncultured Exiguobacterium sp. Next base: position 381,450 of record NZ_CAXYJR010000005.1, read on the forward strand.
GGGAATCACTCGCCGTCAAAGTATCCGATCACCATATCGGTGAAGTGACGAAGATGTCTGTTAAACAAGCGGTCATGTTCTTCGACGAACTGCCGGAGAAATTAAGTGAGAAGGATCAGACGATTTCGCGAATGATTGTTCGTGAGATTCACGAACGCGCTTCGTTCCTCGAGAACGTCGGTCTCGATTACTTGACGATCTCACGCGCAGCGGGAACGTTGTCCGGTGGTGAAGCGCAACGGATTCGTCTCGCGACACAAATCGGTTCGCGTTTGACGGGTGTTCTCTACGTTCTTGATGAACCATCGATCGGTTTACACCAACGCGATAATGATCGTCTGATCAATACGCTGAAGGCGATGCGTGATCTCGGTAATACATTGATCGTCGTCGAACACGATGAAGACACGATGATGGCAGCCGACTACTTGATCGATATCGGACCTGGTGCCGGTGATCACGGCGGATTCGTCACGGCAGCCGGGAAGCCAGAAGAGTTGATGCAGGACGCGAACTCGTTGACCGGTCAATATTTGTCCGGTAAGAAGTTCATTCCTGTTCCGTCGACTCGAAAAGAGCCGGACGGTCGGATGCTCCATATCCACAAAGCATCGGAAAACAACTTGAAGAACGTTGATGTCGACATTCCGCTTGGTCTGTTCGTCGCCGTCACCGGAGTATCTGGTTCTGGTAAATCGACGTTGATCAATGAAATTCTTTATAAGACGATCGCCCACGAGATGAACCGGGCGAAAGAAAAGCCGGGTGCTCATAAAGGAATCACGGGTCTGGAACAAATCGATAAGGTCATCGACATCGACCAATCGCCAATCGGGCGGACACCACGTTCGAACCCAGCGACGTATACCGGTGTCTTCGATGACATTCGTGACGTCTTTGCTTCGACAAACGAAGCGAAACTCCGAGGTTATAAAAAAGGACGTTTCAGTTTCAATATCAAAGGTGGACGCTGTGAAGCATGTCGCGGTGACGGAATCATCAAGATTGAGATGCACTTCTTACCGGACGTCTATGTTCCGTGTGAAGTCTGTCACGGGAAACGTTACAACCGCGAAACACTCGAAGTGAAATATAAAGGCAAGACGATTGCCGACGTGCTTGAGATGACGGTTGAAGATGCCCTTGCCTTCTTCGAGAACATTCCGAAGATCACGCGCAAATTGCAGACGATCGCGGATGTTGGATTGACGTACATGCGTCTCGGTCAACCTGCGACGGAATTGTCCGGTGGGGAAGCACAGCGCGTTAAACTGGCGTCTGAGTTGCATAAACGTTCGACCGGGAAGACGATCTATATTCTCGATGAACCGACGACAGGACTCCATGTCCATGATATCGCGCGTCTCCTAAAAGTATTGCAACGTCTCGTCGATAATGGCGACACGGTACTCGTCATCGAACACAACCTGGATGTCATCAAGACGGCCGATTACCTGATCGATCTCGGACCTGAAGGGGGCGACGGTGGTGGAACGATTGTTGCTGCCGGTACACCAGAACAGATCGCTGAAGTTGAAGCATCCTACACGGGACGATACCTCGCACCTGTCCTTGAACGCGACGCGGCACGAATTGAATCGTGAAACTTTTGTGGATGAGGATTCGTAAGAAGGAACTAAGGGAACTTAAACGGAAGTATCACGTAACACACGTTTGAGGTTCAAGAATAGGAGGGAACGGTTCATGAAGCAAGATATGCGTCAATTGATTTTGGAGCAAGTCAAAGAAGGAAAGTTAACGATTGATGAGGCACTCGATAAACTCGAGCGACTCGAAGCAATCGACGAACGTGCAACTTCTGCCAGTGAACATAAGTACGTCGATGAACCAGAACAGTATGATCGGGTTGACCAGTATTCTGTCGATTCACTGACGACGAAAGTCATGTCAGCGTTCGATAATCTCGTCAGCCGAATCAAGGATAGTGATCTTTCGCTCAATCAGGCATCTGGTCCGAACGTCACCTACGTCAAACAATTCCCGTTCAGTGGTGAGACGGTTCACGTTGATCTGTTCAATGCGAACTTGGTCGTCGAACCAAGTGATCTCGAAGAATGCGAATTAACGGTGACAGGACGTCCGCTCCGCCGCCAACAGGTGACGGAAGAACAGGCGCTTGAGCAACTACAAGCTGCTGTTCAGCACGCAGTGTCGGCGAATACACTCTCAATTCGTTTGAAGGATAAGAGTGTTCGAGCGACGGTCCACCTGAAAGTACCACGCCGTCATTACGAGTCATTCGTCTTACAGACGTTGAACGGTGAGATTTCGTTATCGTCACTCGATACGACGTCTGCTCAACTGATGACGGCGAACGGTCGGGTCAACGTCCGTGACCTCTTCAGTGAGGATGTCAAAGTATCGACAGCGAACGGCTCGATCGAAATCGAAGAGTCGGAGTTGAAGGTCTTGAAAGCGAAGACAGCCAACGGTCAAATCATCACGACCGGTGTCTTTGAACGTTCAGAACTAAAAACAGCGAACGGAAACGTCCGTTGCGAGCTGAAGACAGCGCAAAATGCGAAAGTCAAAGCCTCGTCACTTGCCGGAAGCATCGCCTTGATGTTACCGCACGGTGCTGAAGTCTACGGGGAACTCGAGACGAACTTCGGTGGTCTCAACTGCAACCTCGATGACATGGAATTGATTCGGGATCAAAAAGAGATCGTCAACCGGAAACTCCATTTCGTCTCAGGACGCGGTCGTTCACCAAAAATCGAGGTCGAAGCGGATACGAAGACAGGTACGATTTCGGTCACGCACGGTGTTCACCTCAGTCCACAAGCGTTATAAGAAATAGATAACAGCTACTTGATTCTTAATCGAATCAGGTAGCTATTTTTATGTATCTGCTTTTTACGTGGCTCGTGTCTCGCCTGAGGAAAGCAAGTAAAAGAAAAGGGTACATCGCTATGTTTTTCTTTAGATAAACAAACACCCATCCTCATAAGAAGATGGGTGTAGCTTACATTAATAGTTGTAGTCCTGATCCATCATCGGTTCATCGAAGTTCATGTTTTCGATGTTGTTCATGTCATACCCGAACGAGAGTAAGGCGATGACACCGATAATCGCGAGGAAAATCGACACGAGGATCAGACCGATGCCGAGCCAACTCTTTCCGCGTGCCCGATTCCAATAGAAGATGATTGCGAGGACGTAAGAGATGAAAGACCCACTGATGAAGATCCCGATAATGGAAATGATGAAGAATAAAAGGGCTGTTTGATCTTGATTCCGGGAGTAGGCTTTCCACATATCGATGAGCGAAATCACGAGATATACGAAACCAGCGATTGCGAGGACCCCAAATAAAATAAGTACTAAAACAAACCAAATACCGCCACCTGACATCATGGCAAAACCTCCTTCAAAATATTAACTCTTTATTCCATTCCCAAGAAATCATGCTTCTAATCCAATTCCATGAACCGAATAAAAATATGGTACAATACTTCAAGTGAAAGGGGCTGACGAAGCGTGCAACCAAAAGTGCGAACAGCTGAAATCGTAAAACAATTCAATCTCCACATCGTCACGGGAGAAGAGGGCTTACACCGCCCGATTCTGACGGCTGATTTGTGCCGACCTGGCCTTGTGCTTGCCGGTTATTATGCCTATTACCCGGCAGAACGTCTTCAGATTCTCGGTAAAACGGAATTGACGTTCTTCAATAACTTAACGTACGAGGAACAACGCGAACGGGCGAATGTCCTCTGTACGGATGAAACACCTGGTATTTTGATCACACGAGGATTCGAAGTTCCGGAAGCAATCATCCAAGCCGCGGACGAGACGAACGTGCCACTGTTGACGACAAAAGGGCATACGACATCGGTCGAGTCTCAGATCACGAACTTCCTCGAAGCGGAACTCGCGCCGACGACAGCGATGCATGGTGTCCTTGTCGATATCTATGGTGTCGGTGTCTTCATCAAAGGGGCAAGTGGTGTTGGTAAATCGGAAACAGCACTCGAACTCGTTAAGCGGGGTCACCGTCTCGTCGCGGACGACTCGGTTGAGATTCGTCAAACTGGTGACGGGATTCTTGTTGGGACGGCACCGAAGTTGATTCAACATCTGCTTGAGATTCGTGGAATCGGGATCATCGACGTGATGACGTTGTTCGGTGCAGGTGCTGTTCGCTCGCACAAGAAAATCAGCCTCGTCTGTAACCTTGAGATTTGGGATCAATCGAAAGTCTATGACCGTGTCGGTCTCGATCAAGAAACACTTCAAATCATCGATACGGAAATCCCGTTCCTGACGATTCCGGTTCGTCCTGGACGAAACCTTGCTGTCATCATCGAAGTGGCAGCGATGAACTATCGTCTGAAGAATATGGGCATCAACACAGCAGAAGAATTCGCGGGACGTCTCGCACAAGCAATTGAAGATGGGAATGGTGGTCTTTGATGGGAACTTTAGCCTCTGTACAGCCAACGTTTGATCGTGTCGCAATCAATCTTGGTCCGGTACCGATTTACTGGTACGGCATCGTCATTGCGCTCGGTGCGGTCGTTGGTCTGTTGATCGCAATCTTCGAGTCGAAGCGAATCGGCTTCAACGAAGAGTATGCGGTCGATGTCGTCATTTGGTCGATTCCGATCAGTATCATCTGCGCTCGGATTTACTATGTCACGTTCGAGTGGGACTACTACAGTCAGCATCTCGATCAAATCATCAACATTCGCCAAGGTGGGATTGCGATCCATGGAGCAATTATCGGGGCGATTTTGACAGTCATCATCTATACGCGTAAGAAAAAGATTTCGTTCTGGCAGATCGCTGATATCCTGGCACCGTCGCTCTTGTTCGGACAAGCCGTCGGACGTTGGGGCAACTTCTTCAACCAAGAAGCACACGGTGGCGAGACGACGTGGTCGTACTTGCAAGATACATTGCACTTGCCGAACTGGATCGTCAATCAGATGTATATCGATGGAACGTACTATTTACCGACATTCCTCTATGAAAGCATCTGGAACATCATCGGTGTCATTCTGTTAATTATCTGGCGGATGAAGTTCAACCCACGTCGTGGATATGTCTTCCTCGGTTACTTGATTTGGTATTCGATCGGACGCTACTATATCGAAGGACTCCGGACGGACAGTCTGATGGCTGATGGACTCCGGACAGCGCAAATCGTCTCGATCTGTCTGATCATCTTCGGTGTGATCATGATGGTTGTTCGTCGAAACGCCGTTCGTTACTTGGACGGTTCAAAAAAGGAGGCGAAGTAATCAATGATTCGCACACTTTTGTTTGATTTAGATGGAACGTTGATCGACACGAATCCATTGATTTTAAAGAGCTTCGAGCATACGCTCAGTTACTATTACCCTGACCGGACGTTCACGGAAGCGGAACTGCTTCCGTTCATCGGTCCGACGCTAGAAAAATCGTTCTCGGCGATGAATGCGGAACAGTGGAAAGAGATGGTCGCTTTTTATCGTAGCTATAACATCGCGATGCATGACGCTCTCGTACTCGAGTATCCGGGTGTGCTTGACGGATTACGCCGTCTGCATGAAGCAGGTTACAAGATGGCGGTCGTCACGTCGAAAAGTCGTCGTGTCGCTCTCCGCGGCATCGAGTTATTCGGATTGACGTCACTCTTTGACGCCGTCATCGCAGCCGACGACGTAACGGAAGAAAAACCAGCCGTTGAGCCGTTCGAAAAAGCGATGCAGTTGCTTGGAGCAACAGCAAGCGAAACAATCATGGTCGGTGACAACGATACGGACATTCTCGGTGGTAAGAACGCGGGACTGAAGACGGTCGCGGTCGGTTGGGCGATTAAAGGTCGCGCGTACTTAGAAGCCCTCGAGCCGGACGTCATCATTGATTCGATGGACCATCTTGCTGCTTGGCTGGAGGAACAAAATGGCGCGGCGAACTGATCGATTTCAAGTCGGAACGACGAATCCACTCTGGCATATGTACCGGACGGTATCGTTCTTTAAAGTGATGTGGTGCTTTACGATCATCACGATCGGTCGGTTTGCTCCGTCGCTACGCTTCAAGAACACGCTCTACCGGACTTGTCTTCGGATGAAGATCGGGGAGAAGACGGCACTTGCCTTGATGGTGATGCCAGACACGATGTTCCCGGAGCGGATCACGATTGGTGACAATACGATCATCGGTTTCAATACGACGATTCTCTGCCATGAATATTTGACGACGGAGTACCGTTTAGGTGACGTCATCATCGGAAGTAACGTCTTGATTGGCGCGAACGTGACGATCCTACCGGGCGTGTCGATTGGAGATGGTGCCGTCGTTGGTGCCGGATCGGTCGTTCATCGGGACATCGCACCGAATGAACGCGTCTCGAGTCAGCCGCTTCGCCGGCACGAAATGTGACAAAACTGTGAGAAGGAAGAAGGAAAAAAGATGACGCACATCCGCTTTACGTATAAGACAGGAAAGTATTTCGGAAGATTATTCGCCGAACGTCCACAAGGTCTCGTCGTTGAGGTATTGGCTGTCGAAAAGCATCCGGTTCAAGGAGATCTTCACCAACCGAACCAAGTCGATGTCCCGCTCTTTCATATCCGGACCGCCTTGCATAAGCACGAAAAGATCACGGTTTCACCCGCAGTCGTTTATGCGTATGACGGAGAGATTCCGGATTATGCGACGAGCTTACGGCAGGCATATGACAAGGACGTGGCACGTCTTGAAGGACTGAATCCAGAGACGGATGCTTTTGTACGAAAATGCTTAGAGAATTACAAAGAACTGGAATCGATTTATGCGAAACGCTGGGGATGAACTCCGGCGTTTTTTTCTGTTGCATGCCTCCTAGAGATAGGGTATTCTTGTGTCTGCAACTACGAAACCAGTTTACTATTTATGGGGGCTTGAATCATGATGGAATTAACCAAATACAAAGCAGACCCCTTTGCGATAACAGCGCGCCAAGCGGAACTTTTTTATTTCCGCGGACGGAAGGCGCACCGGGAAGGGCGACTGGACGAAGCCGTCTATCATTTAGATGAGGCGACGACACTTCAGCCAGCGGACATCCGTTATTTGCTCCGTTATGCCCGTGTCTTATTCGAGACAGGAGAAATCAATCATGCGAATGATGTCTTGAAACAAGTACGCGCACTCGACGCATCAAATACGGAAGCACTCTTTTATTTAGCGAATAACTACGCACACGTCTCACTTTATGAAGAAGCGCGACAACATGCGATGGAATATTTAGAGCAAGCACCAAACGGCAAACACGCGGAGGCATCGGCCGCACTCGTGGAACTGATTGATCTTGAACAAGAGATGGAAGACGACGAAGAGGACGAATTGATTCGTCTGCATGGTCAGGCGCAACGCCAGATCGATAAAGGAATGCTGTTCGCGGCACAGGAAACGTTGACGGGGCTGATTGCCCAGTATCCGACGTTCTGGCCAGCCTACAATAACCTCGCGATCGTCGAGTTCTATTTAGGAGAGAATGATCAGGCATTCGCTTCCCTCGAACGGGTTCTTGAAGGAAACCCGGGGAATTTGCATGCCCTCTGTAACACGCTCGTCTTGCTACACGAGATGGGACAGGACGAAGAGGCACACCGTCTCTCTCGTCAGCTCGAACACGTCCGTTCCGTGCATCTTGAGACACGTTATAAGGTCGCGTCGACGCTTGCGATCATCGGACGATACGATATTGCCTATGAAGAGTTGAAGTTGCTCGAGCGTCGCGGTTACCGGGGAGACCCACTCTTCGGGCACTGGTTATCGATCTCTGCCTATAAGACAGGGCACGTCGAAGAAGCAGCGGCTTTTTTGAAATCGGACGAAGCACAAGCGTTAAAAGAAGAGACGGATACGTATGACATCCGGCATAATCTGCAGTTTCGCTCGGCACTCATTCAAGCGTTAAAGACGGAGGATGATGTCTCACGGATTTTCACGGCACTTCTTCTTGGTAAACTGAACGATGCTGAAGCACGGCTTGCATTGTCGATGATGCCAGAAGTGACGGACCGGGAAGACGTTCTGTTATTGACGGAACAGATCATCGTCGAGATGGAAGGACGGACCGATGTCGTGGATGAACGCATTCACCGGGCATTGCAGACGATCCGTCTTGCGGAACGATTCGTTTCAGACGAAGAACGAATGAGTCTCGAAGGAGACTTTTATGAACGCTTCGCACAGCTCGTCTTAAGTGGGGAGTCGTTCGATTCGATTGAAGCATCTGCGGCATCACTGCTTTATTTGTTTCATGATTTACGGGACGGGATGTTGATCGAGGAATGTGCATCGCTCGTCGATTGTTCGTTCGATCATGTCGCATCGATGATCCGGACATATGAACGGATGTTGGCACCGCTACAAGCAAAGTGTTAGACGTTTAGGGGATTCTCACCTATACTCAAACTACAACGATTACGATAAATGGGGTGGAATCATGGCGGAAACAGAACAAAAAATTTATGACGTCATCATCATCGGGGCAGGTCCTGCTGGGATGACAGCCGCACTTTATGCATCACGTGCGAACCTTTCGACATTGATGATCGAACGCGGGATTCCGGGCGGTCAGATGGCGAACACAGAAGATATTGAGAACTACCCAGGATACGATAGCATCCTCGGACCAGATCTCTCACAAAAAATGTTCGACCACTCGAAAGCATTCGGCGCAGAATATGCGTACGGAGATGTTCGAAGCATCGAAGACGGTAAAGCATACAAAACGATTCATGCACACAACAAAGATTACTACGCACGGGCAATCATTATCGCGTCTGGTGCACAATATAAAAAAATCGGTGTACCGGGAGAAGAAGAACTCGGCGGTCGCGGTGTCTCGTATTGTGCGGTCTGTGATGGGGCGTTCTTCAAAGAAAAAGAACTCTTCGTCATCGGTGGAGGCGACTCTGCGGTAGAAGAAGGTGTCTACTTGACACGTTTCGCGAAAAAAGTCACGATCGTTCATCGTCGTGATGAGCTTCGTGCTCAAAAAATCCTTCAAAAACGTGCGTTCGACAACCCGAAAATCGACTTCATCTGGAACCATACGGTTAAACAGATTAACGAACAAGACGGGAAAGTCGGCGGTATCGAGCTGATCAATACAAAAACAGCTGACGTGACGACGCATCCGATCGATGGGGTCTTCATCTACATCGGGATGAATCCAATCACTGGTTACGTCCAAGATCTCGGTATCTTGAACGACCAAGGTTACGTCGTGACGAACGAAGCGATGGAAACCAACATCAAAGGGATTTTTGCTGCTGGTGACGTGCGTGAAAAAACATTGCGTCAAGTCGTTACAGCAACGAATGATGGTTCGATCGCAGCGCAAAACGCGCAACACTTCATCGAAGCGTTACTTGAAGAATTACAAGAATCCTCACACGCGTAATAACGAACCAGTTTCATTGAAGGTACCTTCAGTGAAGCTGGCTCTTTTTTTATGATATACTGAGAAAGAAGCGAAAAATACACACGGAACTGTTGTCTGGAGGGCGAAAAGATGGAACAGAATCAACCGCAACTTGTGATCATCACGGGTATGAGTGGGGCTGGAAAGACAGTCGCAATGAACAGCTTTGAAGATTTGGGCTATTTCTGCGTTGACAATCTACCACCGACGTTATTGCCACAACTCATCGAAGTCATCGGACAAGTGCGTCCTAAAATCGCCGTTGCCATCGATACACGTGCGCGTGATTTCATTGATAGTTTTTTCGTCGTTTATGAAGATTTGAAAAAGACGAACTTACAAACGCGGATGCTCTATCTCGATGCGCGTAACGATGTCCTCGTACGCCGTTATAAAGAATCGCGTCGTTCCCATCCGCTTGCACCGACCGACTCACCATTGACCGGGATTGAACGTGAGCGGACCTTACTCGAAGGCTTCCGTGACAAGGCACAGATGTTGATTGATACGAGTGATATCAAACCGCTTGCGCTAAAAGAACGCCTTTTGAAGGAATTTACGACAGGGGAACGGATTCCGTTTACGGTCAACGTCATGTCGTTTGGCTTTAAACACGGCTTACCGCTTGATGCCGATCTTGTATTTGACCTCCGGTTCTTACCGAATCCGTTTTATATTCCTGAACTGCGTCCAAAGACAGGACTCGATGAAGAAGTCGCGTCGTATGTCATGCAGTGGCCGGAAGCAAAGCTGTTCTATAAGAAACTTGTTGATTTGCTCGAGTTCCTGATTCCGCAATATGAGCGGGAAGGGAAATCACAACTCGTCATCGCCCTCGGTTGTACAGGCGGGAAGCATCGTTCGATCACGTTCGCGGAAGCAATCAGCAAGGAATTTGCCACGCAGTACCACATCGAGACGAACCATCGGGATTATGTGCATGCGAAGGAGGAGAAGTGATGAAATGGGAACGTAAAGTCGTCGCCATTGGTGGCGGGACAGGACTCTCGACGCTTCTTCGTGGACTGAAGCATTATCCACTTGATATCACAGCGATCGTCACGGTCGCCGATGATGGGGGAAGTTCTGGTCGTCTGCGGACAGAATTCAATATGTTGCCGCCGGGCGATATTCGAAACGTCATCGTCGCCTTATCGAAGTCGGAAACCTTGATGGACCGGATCATGCAATATCGTTTCGAGACAGGCGAAGGCTTACACGGTCATTCGCTAGGGAACTTAATGCTGACGGCAGCGACGCAACTCTGTAACGGTTCATTCGTCGAAGCGATCGGTGTCATGGGTCAACTGTTGAACGCGGAAGGGAAAGTGTATCCGGCGACAGAGCGCACAATCACGTTATGTGCCGAATTCGAGGACGGGACGATCGTCAAAGGTGAGTCACTGATTCCGACGGTCGGTAAGAAGATTGAACGAATCTTCCTTGAAGAACAGGATGTCCGTCCGGTACCGGAGGCGATTCAAGCGATTCTCGATGCTGATGTGATCGTCCTTGGACCAGGAAGTCTTTATACGAGTATCATCCCGAACGTCTTGATCGACGAGATTCGGGAAGCGATCCAGCAGTCGCTGGCTCCAGTCGTCTATATTTGTAACGTCATGACACAACCAGGTGAGACGACGGCATTTACAGCCAATGAGCACTTATCGACGCTTGAACGTTTTCTCGGTCAAGGTGTCGTCGATACGATCATCGTCAATAACGAGTCAATCGATGCCGGTTACTTGAAAAAGTATCAAAAGGATCATGCCGACATCGTCACCTATAATGAAAAACAATTCGAACTCGCAGGCGTCGAAGTGCTGGCAGACGATATCGTCGATTACAATCATCACTTCATCCGTCATGACTCAGATGCGGTCGCAAGTCTTGTCATGCGAAAGGTGTTGTCCATTCGACGGATGCGTCAACTCGAAGGGAAGGAGGAGCTGACATGAGCTTTGCCTCAGAAGTCAAAAAAGAATTAACGCAGATCCCGATCACCGATCACGAGATGAAAGCGGAACTCGCGGCACTCGCCCGGATGAACGGTGCGATCTCGTTCGGTCTCGGACGTGGTCTGACACTCGATATCTCGACCGAGAATGCTTCGATTGCTCGCCGGATCTATTCGCTGTTGAAAAAAGCATACGGAGTCCATCTCGATCTGCTCGTGCGGAAGAAAATGCGTCTGAAAAAGAATAATGTCTATATCGTCCGCGTCAAACAACAGGCGGATAAGATTTTACAAGACCTCGGAATCCTTGGAGAAGGGTTCACGATGATTCGTTCAATCAGTGATACGATCTTAAACGATGAACGGAAGGCACGCGCGTATTTACGAGGAGCGTTCCTCGCCGGTGGTTCGCTCAACAATCCGGCGACGTCGTCGTATCACTTAGAAATCTTCAGTTTATATGAAGAACATAATGCGGCGCTTCGTGGCCTATCGAACGTCTTTGATTTGAACGCGAAAGCGATCGAACGGAAAAAGGGACACATCCTTTATATCAAGGAGAGCGAAAAGATTTCCGATTTCCTTAAGCTCGTCGATGCGACACAATCGATGCTACGGTTCGAGGACGTCCGAATCTTAAAAGATATGCGTAACTCGGTCAACCGTCTCGTCAACTGTGAGACGGCGAACCTCAATAAGACGGTCGGTGCGGCATTACGTCAAGTCGAGAACATCAAGTTCCTTGAGCGGACGGTCGGGCTCGATGTTTTACCGGATAAGTTGAAGGAGATTGCGATCTTGCGCGTGACACATCAAGACGTCACGTTACAAGAGCTCGGGGAGATGGTCGAAAGCGGCTCCATCTCAAAATCAGGAATCAATCACCGGTTGCGGAAGATTGATCAAATCGCTGAAAAAGTACGGAATGGAGAGTCGATGACAGGGGCCTTATAAGAGGGTCGCTTGCGGGATGAACCATAGTCTACTATAATATATAGTCGATGCAACTAAATGTTCGAATTAAGGAGTTTTTGAAATGGCTAACGAAAAGAAACGTATTTCGCTGACAGTCGATGCGAAGTTTGACGAAGTATTAACGAAAAAAGCAAAATCAATCGGTGTACCGAAAAGCACGCTCGTTGCGTTCGCAACATCTTTATTCCTGAAACAATTACAAGCAGAAGAAGAGCTTTCGCCACATGCGAACGCGATCTACTCGCTGATTCGTGAAAACCACGACATCGTTTCAGATATCACAGACTTGATCGACTGATCATCGACCTCTCGTTCTACAAGGAACGGGAGGTTTTTTTTGTTATGTACAGATGAATAGAGAAGAGTTCGCTTTCCTACAAATACAAAAAAAGTGCCTCCCGAAGGAGACACTTTAAATGAATTATGCACGTTCCATGACGCGGTCGATGAGACCGTAATCAGCAGCAGCTTGTGCTGACATGAAGTTGTCACGCTCTGTATCGCGTTCGATCACTTCAAGTGGTTGTCCTGTGTTTTCAGCCATGATTTTGTTGAGGTGCTCACGCATTTTGATGATACGCTCCGCATGGATTTTAATATCTGATGCTTGACCTTGTGTACCGCCGAGTGGTTGGTGGATCATGATTTCAGCGTTTGGTAACGCGAAACGTTTTCCTTTTGCGCCTGCTTGGAGCAAGAACGCACCCATCGATGCTGCCATACCGATACAAATCGTTGAGACTTGTGGCTTGATGAAGTTCATTGTATCGTAAATTGCCATACCGGCAGTGATCGAACCACCTGGGCTGTTGATGTAAAGCGAGATTTCCTTATCTGGATCTTCTGCTGCTAAGAACAGAAGTTGGGCAACGACTGAGTTGGCGACGTTGTCGTCAATCGCGCTCCCGAGAAGAATGATGCGGTCTTTTAGCAAACGTGAGTAGATATCGTAAGCACGTTCCCCGCGGTTTGTTTGTTCGATGACTGTTGGAATTAACATAGTCTTTGCCTCCTTATAGTTGGTATGTAGCTTCCTATTCGACTTATTCTTATCATAATCCTTTGGTCAATATTGGTCAAAAGATACGATGCGACTTTTAGGTATTTTTCCATTACCGGGGCAAATGAAACATATCAATATAGAAAAAAGGCAATGCCATTGCTGGCATTGCCTTGAAGTTGAATAAATGGTACACCCGGAGAGATTCGAACTCCCGACACCTGGTACCGGAAACCAGTGCTCTATCCCCTGAGCTACGGGTGCATCTAATGTACTGAACAATTAATAGTATAGCGACATTTTTTCAGGAAAGCAATAGGGAAGCATGACTTTTCTTTTCCTTAGCGACTTAAAAGAGGCTCAGAGCACGTTTTTTAAAACGTTTCTTCTATAATAAGAAGAGGAGGAGGGGAATCGATGGATCAACGCCAGGAACAGACGCAACAGATGACGTTATCGGCGTCACAACAGTATCAGTTACATATACTTGAGCAACCAGCAGCTGAGCTCGAGGAGGAATGGCGACGGTTGAAACGACGGTTGCATCGTCATTACCCGAATCAGGTTTCGCTAGAGGTCGAGCAGATGGCAGGACATTTGGCATCCTATGAAGACGAGCTTCTTGCACAAATACGTTTAGAATCAGTCAGACAGGAAATAGGATATATGGCGGAACAACTCATCGTGTATTTAGAAGCGGACGGTTTATTGCGGACATCGGACGAGCAGCTCGCTGCATCCTTCTCGACCGATGTCGCAACGATTACAGAAGCACGGACACTCTTACAACAATGTGAACCAGTCGGCATCGCTGCCCGCTCGGAACGCGAGTGCCAATGGTTACAGGCAGTCGAGCTAGACGACACGGAATTGATCGGACTGACGAATCGGTTGCGACATGAACCCGCGAGTCAGGTGTTCGCTCAGTTCAGTGAAAAGGATCGAGCGCGGTTGCGAAAACGATTGACGCGGCTGAGCCGGACACCGGATCTTCCTAAAGAAGAACGACCGGTCATGGCAGAAGCACGGATTCACCTGTTAGATGGAAAACTTCAGATCGACTGGATGACACTCGATACGGATCAGACGTGGCTCGAACTAAAAGAGGCAACGCCTTTTTTGCGCGCGTACGAACGACGTCGCGTTACGATGCATGCCATCCTCTCGGTCTTGATTAAGCGACAAGAACGCTGGTTCAAAGGTGAACTGTATCTTGAGCCATTGACGAAAAAACAAGTCGCTGAGGCGACGGGACATCATCCGTCAACGATTGGTCGAGCGATTGCTGCGAAGTACGTCGAGACGGTCCATGGTCTCGTTGCTTTAGAAGACTTGTTCGTCTCACGGACGACAAGCGGAGATTCGAGTTTTTTGATTAAACGGCGGATCGCCGAATACATTCAACATAGCGATCGTCCGTTAAGTGATCAGCAATTGACGGATCGGCTGCAAGCAGACGGTCTGACAGTCGCACGGCGGACGGTCGCGAAGTACCGGGCAGCGCTTGGTTTAACGAAAAAAACGATGCAGCAAAGGAAGGCGCAATCAGAATGGGATTAAAACGACACAGACACTTAACACTCTATTCACGTCCGGGATGTACGCTATGTGAAGAGGCCGCCATCTTACTCGACTTCGTACTCGATGAGTTTCCGGAATGGACGTTCGAGGAAGTCAACATTGATCAGGATGAAGCGCTCAGTCTACGGTTCTTATATGAGATTCCGGTCGTCATGCATGACGAGGAAATCTGGAGTTATGGCAAATTCGAGACGGAAACGATAAGAAACCGCTTACTTCAAAAAACTTGAGAAACGAGACTTGCAAGGCGAGAAATGGACTGTTATGATAACGGTGTACCAAGTGGGACACGTTATGACATGCGGGACAGAAAGCGTCCAGCTACTTGAGAGGAGAGGGAAATACATGATTCGGCAGTTAGTCCAGATCCAAAAACGAATCGTGCCTGATCTGATCGAAGAAATGCAGACACGCTACGACATCCTTCATTACGTACGACTGATGCAACCGATCGGACGACGTACGCTTGCGACAAGCCTTGGCTTGACGGAACGCGTCTTACGGCGGGAAGTCGACTTCTTGAAGCAGCAAGACCTCTTAGAGGTCGCGACGCAAGGGATGTCCTTGACGGATGAAGGACGAAACGTTCTTCGCAGCATGCACAGCATCATGGGAGAACTCGCAGGGATCTCAGACATGGCGAAAGCCTTAAAAGAGAGACTTGGAGTACGGGACGTTGTCATCGTACCGGGTGATTCCGATGAAACCTTCTGGGTACAACGAGACATGGGGCGGGCGACCGTCGCACGACTCAAACGAGAGCTTTCTTCAGACCATCACAATACGATCGCTGTCACAGGCGGTACGACGATGGCATCCGTCGCGGCGATGATGTCGCCAGACAAGGAACACCGTCCAATGACGTTCGTTCCGGCACGCGGAGGACTGGGAGAAACGCTCGAATTACAAGCGAACACAGTATGCTCACGGATGGCATCACGCGCTCAAAGTGATTATCATCTGCTTCACATCCCGGACATGGTCAGTACAGAGACGTTCGTCAAGATGATCGAAGAGCCGAGCATAAAAAATGTGCTTCAAATGATTAAAGGTGCTTCAATCGTGGTACATGGAATTGGTGAGGCGAAAACGATGGCAAAACGTCGTCGCGCGTCTGAGGATCTCCTGACCCGACTGGAACATGAACAGGCAGTAGCGGAAGCATTCGGATATTACTTCGACCGAGACGGGAACATCGTGCACCGGGTCAAGACGGTTGGTCTTCAACTGGATGACTTGAAGCAAGTCGAACACGTCATCGTCGTCGCAGGTGGTCATTCGAAGGCAGAAGCGATCAACGCCTATGTCAAACAGTCGCCAGACATCATCCTAATTACGGATGAAGGCGCAGCAGCTTCGATTTTGAAAGGGTAACCCCCTTTTGAATAATAGATAACTCGCTTTACATTAAAAGGAGGAAAATTATCATGGCAGTAAAAGTTGGTATTAACGGATTTGGACGTATCGGACGTTTGGCACTTCGTCAAATTCTTCAATTCGATGGAATCGAAGTAGTCGCGATCAACGACCTTACAGACACTAAAATGCTTGCACACCTTCTCAAATATGATACGACTCAAGGTCGTTTCGACGGCGAAGTTGAAGTACACGACGGTTACTTCCTCGTCAACGGTAAAGAAATCAAAACACTTGCTAACCGCAACCCAGAAGAACTCCCATGGGGCGAGCTCGGTGTTGACATCGTTCTCGAATGTACTGGTTTCTTCACAGACAAAGAAAAAGCTGAGCTTCACTTAAAAGCTGGCGCTAAAAAAGTCGTTATCTCTGCACCTGCAACTGGCGACATGAAAACAGTCGTCTTCAACACAAACCACGAAATCCTTGACGGAACTGAAACAGTTATCTCTGGTGCTTCATGTACTACTAACTGTCTCGCGCCAATGGCTAAAGTTCTCCAAGATCAGTTCGGAATCGTTGAAGGTCTCATGACTACGATCCACGCTTACACTGGTGACCAAAACACACTCGACGCTCCACACCCTAAAGGTGACTTCCGTCGTGCACGTGCGGCAGCAGCAAACATCGTTCCAAACTCAACTGGTGCTGCAAAAGCAATCGGCCTCGTTCTTCCAGAACTTCAAGGTAAACTTGACGGATCTGCACAACGTGTACCAGTCGCTACAGGTTCACTCACTGAGCTCGTAACTGTACTCGACAAAAAAGTTTCTGTAGAAGAAATCAACGCAGCAATGAAAGCAGCTGCTAACGAGTCTTACGGTTACACTGAAGACGAAATCGTTTCTTCTGACATCGTTGGTATCTCTTACGGATCACTCTTCGATGCAACACAAACTAAAGTCATGACAGTCGGCGACAAA
Organism: uncultured Exiguobacterium sp.; assembly: GCF_964277885.1. Lineage (NCBI taxonomy): Bacteria > Bacillati > Bacillota > Bacilli > Caryophanales > Exiguobacterium > uncultured Exiguobacterium sp. Next base: position 398,732 of record NZ_CAXYJR010000005.1, read on the forward strand.
CAACTCGTTAAAACAGTTGCTTGGTATGACAACGAAATGTCTTACACTAGCCAACTCGTTCGTACACTCAAACACTTCGCAGAAATCGCTAAGTAATTCGAGCAATTAAATAGCAATTGAATAAGAGCGGAAACGATATTAGTCTCCGCTCTTATTGCGGAAAAAAGCGGGAGGGGCATTCGCCCCTCACTATACGTAAGAGACGGAGGACGAATGTATGAATAAGAAATCGATTCGCGACATCGATGTACAAGGAAAACGCGTATTTACACGCGTGGATTTCAACGTACCGTTGGAAGACGGTAAAATCACGGATGACACACGGATCCGTGCTGCACTCCCAACGATCAAGCACTTGATCGACGGCGGAGCAAAAGTCATTCTCGCTAGCCACATGGGTCGTCCAAAAGGCGAAAAGAACCCTGAGTTCTCACTTGCACCAGTCGTAGCACGCCTCAGCGAATTGCTTGGTAAAGACATCAAGCTCGTTGAAGAAGCATACGGTCCAGTTGCAGAAGAAGCAGTCAGCAAACTCGAAAACGGCGATGTCGTCGTCTTAGAGAACGTCCGCTTCTACCCTGGTGAAACGAAAAACGACGAAGAGCTCGCTAAAGGATTCGCGAAACTCGCTGACGTCTTCGTCAACGACGCGTTCGGCGCAGCACACCGTGCACACGCATCGACAGAAGGTATCGCACATCATGTCGACACAGCAGTTGCCGGTCTTCTTATCGAAAAAGAACTTCAAGTTCTCGGTAAAGCTCTTTCTAACCCAGATCGCCCGTTCACGGCAATCATCGGTGGTTCGAAAGTAGCGGACAAAATCGGTGTCATCGATCACTTACTCGACATCGTCGATACGTTGATCATCGGTGGCGGCTTATCGTACACGTTCCTCACAGCTCGTGGTATCGAAGTCGGTACTTCACTTCTTGAGGTCGACAAAATCGACCAAGCGAAGGAATTCATGAAGAAAGCAGAAGAAAAAGGCGTTAAGTTCCTCATGCCAATCGACTGCGTCATCACGAAGGAATTCGGAGAAGAAACATATGTCGGACCACGTGACATCACAGAGATCCCAGCCGATCACATGTCACTTGATATCGGTCCAAAAACGGTTGAACTCTATGCAGAGGCAATCAAGAACTCGAAACTCGTCGTCTGGAACGGACCGATGGGCGTATTCGAACTCGATAAATACGCAAACGGTACAAAAGGTGTCGCGCAAGCTCTTGCGGACAGCGATGCGTACTCAATCATCGGCGGTGGCGACTCAGCTGCTGCGGCAGAGAAATTCGGTCTTGCTGACAAAATGAGCCACATCTCTACAGGTGGTGGAGCAAGTCTCGAATTCATGGAAGGGAAAGCTCTTCCTGGTGTCGAAGCGCTAAACGACAAGTAATCTAAGTTCACAAGGGAGTGTTTCTCAATGCGTAAACCAATTATCGCAGGTAACTGGAAGATGAATCTGACGCTCAAGGATGCAGTCGCATTCGTTGAGGAAGTCAAAGGAGCTGTACCTGCTTCGACGACAGTCGACGCAGCCGTCTGTGCGCCAGCAGTATTCTTGGCACACTTGACAGAAGCAGCAGCTGGTACGGATCTTAAGATCGGTGCTCAAAACATGTACGACAAAGAGAGCGGTGCGTTCACTGGTGAAATCAGCCCGCTCATGCTCAAAGAACTCGACGTGACATACGTCATCCTCGGTCACTCTGAGCGTCGTGAGTACTTCGGCGAAACAGATGCGTTCATCAACAGCAAAGCGAAAAAAGCGTTCGAGCACGGTCTCGTTCCAATCGTTTGTGTAGGTGAAACACTGGAAGAGCGTGAAGGCGGCAAGTTCGAAGGCGTCATCCGCGAACAGACAGCAAACAGCCTCAAAGGTCTTACTGTCGACCAAGTGAAAAATCTCGTCGTCGCATACGAGCCTGTCTGGGCAATCGGAACAGGTAAATCAGCGACAGAACAAGATGCACAAGATTCTTGTAAATTCGTCCGCGACGTCGTTGCAGCTGAATTCGGTGCTGAAGCAGCAGAAGCTGTCCGCATCCAATACGGTGGTAGCGTCAAACCGGAAAACATCAAAGAATATATGGCTCAACCAGACATCGACGGCGCGCTCGTCGGCGGTGCAAGTCTTGAGACAGGATCGTTCCTCAAACTGTTGGAGGCGATTTAAATGAAAAAACGTCCAGTCGCACTGATCATCCTTGATGGTTTTGGTATGCGTGACGAGGAGTTCGGAAATGCCGTTACGGCGGCAAACAAACCGAACTTCGACCGTTACTGGGGTCAATACCCGCATACGTTGTTGAATGCGAAAGGCGAATACGTCGGTTTGCCTGAAGGTCAAATGGGGAACTCAGAAGTGGGTCACCTCAACATCGGTGCAGGTCGCGTCGTCTATCAATCGCTATCCCGAATCAACAACGCAATCAAGGATCGCTCGTTCTTCTCGCGTCAAGCGATGAACGATGCGGCAGGTCACGTGAAGAAATACGGTTCAGCGCTTCATATCTTCGGTTTGGTCTCTGACGGTGGAATCCACAGTCACATCAACCACTTATATGCGGTGCTCGAATTCGCGAAACTTCACGAAATCGAAAAAGTCTACCTCCATGCTTTCACGGACGGTCGTGACTGCGACCCACAATCGGGCGCTGGTTTCCTCCGTGACGCGCAAGCGAAGATGGATGAATTGAATGTTGGACAATTCGCGAGTATCTCTGGTCGCTACTATGCGATGGATCGCGATAACCGTTGGGAACGCGTCAAGAAAGTCTATGACGTCATCACGTTCGGTGAAGGTCCAACGACGAAGGATCCAATCGGCATGGTTGAAGCTTCGTACAAACAAGACGTAACGGATGAGTTCATCGAACCAACTGTTGTCGTGCAGGAAGACGGTACGCCAGTCGCACCGATCCACGATAACGATGCGATCGTGTTCTTCAACTACCGTCCTGACCGTGCGATTCAGCTTTCGAAAGTCTACAAAGAAAAAGGTGGCTTCGACGGATTCGAAATTCCGGACAACGCACCGAAGAACCTGCTACTCGTCTCAATGACGAAGTACTCGGATGCGATTGATACGGATATCGTCTTCCCGCCTGAAGACATCAAAAATACGCTTGGTGAGACATTGTCAAAACAAGGTCTCAAACAGCTACGCATCGCGGAAACGGAAAAGTATCCGCACGTCACGTTCTTCTTCAACGGACAACGTGAAGAACCATACGAAGGGGAAGATCGGATCTTGATCCCTTCACCAAAAGTCGCGACATACGACTTGAAACCGGAGATGAGCGTCTATGAAGTCACAGACGCGCTCGTCGACGCAATCAACTCGGACAAACACGACGCTATCATCCTCAACTTCGCAAACCCGGATATGGTCGGTCACTCGGGTATGCTCGAGCCGACGAAAAAGGCGATCGAAGCTGTCGATGAGTGTCTTGGGAAAGTCGTTGACTTGATTCTCAGCAAAGGCGGCGCGGCAGTCATCACGGCTGACCACGGGAACGCGGATAAAGTCCTCAATGCGGACGGCAGTAAGATGACGGCGCATACGACAGAACCGGTTCCATGTATCGTGACGGTCGAGGACGTCGAACTCCTTGAACCACTCACAGGTGCACTCGCTGACCTCGCACCAACGGTCCTTGATCTCCTCGGAGCGGACCAACCAGCAGAGATGACTGGTAAATCGATCGTATTGAAGAAATAATCCCGTCGATCGAAGTAGCTATACCACATATTTCTTACACACAAAAGGAGCGAATTTAAATGTCAATGATTACAGAGATTTACGCACGCGAGATTCTTGATTCACGCGGTAACCCAACAGTAGAAGTAGAAGTTTATACAGAAGATGGCGGTTTCGGTCGCGCACTCGTACCATCAGGTGCATCAACTGGTGAGCACGAAGCAGTCGAACTCCGTGATGGCGATAAAGCACGTTACCTCGGAAAAGGTGTTTTGAAAGCTGTTGACAACGTCAACGAAAAAATCGCACCAGAAATCATCGGTTACGATGTCTTCGACCAAGCTGGAATCGACAAAAAGATGATCGATCTCGACGGTACGAAAAACAAAGGTAACTTCGGCGCTAACGCAATCCTTGGTGTTTCTATGGCTGCTGCACGTGCTGCTGCTGATGAGCTTGGTCTTCCACTTTACACATACCTCGGTGGATTCAACGCGAAAACATTACCAACACCAATGATGAACATCATCAACGGTGGATCACACGCAGACAACAACGTGGACTTCCAAGAGTTCATGATCATGCCTGTCGGTGCTCCAACATTCAAAGAAGCACTTCGTATGGGTGCTGAAATCTTCCACGCGTTGAAATCAGTTCTTAGCGGAATGGGTCTTAACACAGCAGTTGGTGACGAGGGTGGATTCGCTCCAAACTTGAAATCAAACGAAGAAGCAATCACAGTTATCCTTGAAGCAATCGAAAAAGCTGGCTACAAAGCAGGCGAAGATGTTTACCTTGCAATGGACGTCGCTTCTTCTGAGTTCTACGATAAGGCAGCTGGAAAATACAACCTCGCTGGCGAAGGCAAAGTCCTCTCAACAGAAGAGCTTGTTGAATTCTACGCACAACTCGTCGACAAATACCCAATCATCTCAATCGAAGATGGCTGTGACGAAAACGACTGGGATGGTCACAAACTTCTTACAGATCGTATCGGACACAAAGTCCAACTCGTTGGGGATGACTTGTTCGTAACAAACACTGAGAAACTTGCTGAAGGTATCGAAAAAGGCATCGCGAACTCGATCCTCATCAAAGTTAACCAAATCGGTACGTTGACTGAAACATTCGACGCAATCGAAATGGCTAAAAAAGCTGGTTACACAGCTGTCGTTTCTCACCGTTCTGGTGAAACTGAAGATTCAACGATCGCTGACATCGCTGTTGCGACAAACGCTGGTCAAATCAAAACTGGTTCACTTTCACGTACAGACCGTATCGCGAAATACAACCAACTTCTCCGCATCGAAGACATGCTTTCAGACGTTGCTGTCTACGACGGAATCAAATCATTCTACAACCTCAAGAAGTAATTTCAGGTTGATCGTTTGAACAAGCTATAAGGAAAACCTCCTATTCGTGTGATACGTACACACGGATAGGAGGTTTTTTGTATATCAAGCAATGTCAAACCAAAAAGTCGCTTTTGTCATTAAAACTATACTGAACTGTCAAAAAATTGATTCATCCTAGTAGATGACTAAAATGTTATACTCATAAATAAGTGCAAATTAAATAGTTATAGGCATTAATTACATCTTGCTCGATGAAGATGACAAATACGTCTAAAGGAGATACGATCATGTTAAATTCAGATTTAGATATCCGTTTAGAACCACGCATTCAAGAGTTATATCGACTACACAAGGAGCGTTCAGCCAACATCGACTGGAGCTACCACGAGTTCATCCCGTGGGATAAGGCGATGTCGTTCAAACGCGTTCCTTGGGACGAAAGCCAAGTCACGCTTCCGGAAGGTGTCATCGTCGCAATCGAGACGGCATTACTGACAGAAGTCAACCTACCGTGGTACACGTCGCACTTAGACTATACATTCAAGAACTCGATGGAAGTCATCAATGACTTCGTCCGGACATGGACAGCAGAAGAAGATCAGCACTCGAACTTACTCGAGACGTATTTACTCGTCACGCGAAACGTCAATCCAACGCGACTTCATCAATTAAGAAGACGCGTCGTTGAAAACGGCTGGTTCCCGGACTTCACGAACCCGTTAGCGACAATGGCATATACGTCACTGCAAGAGTTAGCGACACTCGTCTTCTATAACAACGTTGCGAAAATCGCAGGAGCACACGACAAAGACTTAGCAACGCTACTCCGTCGTCTAGCGAAAGACGAAGCACTGCATTATGCGTTCTATCGTGACACGGTCAAAGCACACCTAGAGCTTGATCCGAACTTCATCGTCTTCTTCGAAGACGTCATCATCAACTTCTCGATGCCAGGTGCTGTCATGCCTGACTTCACGGAACGGATGAAGACGATTGCTGTTGATACGAACTATGGACCACTCCAATACTTCGACCAAGTATTAGACGTCGTCGTCAAATTCTGGGGCATCGCTGATTTAGAACCGACAACTGACGAAGCGAAACAATCTCAAGCGAACATCATGAAGTATCATGGACGTTTGAAGCGTATCAAGGAACGTCAAGAACGCCAACTCGAAAAAGCGAAGATTGACGCGTAAGGGGGAATGAAGATGAAGTGTGAAATCTGTGGAACTGAAACGAACAACCAAGTCAGTTACTTGGAACTCGACACGTGGGAATTCAATTCTCTGAACAAAGAAGCCAAAGACTTCTATCCGATCTGCTTTGATTGCTTTGACAAGCATACGAATCAGTTCATCGATCAGGAGATGGATCTCGAATTACGTAAAAAACGTTCGCAAATGGTCAACAAAGAAGTAGAAGCTGAAATCGAAGCGATTCTTGAGGTTGAGAATTAAGTCGTCTTTACCATACGTGAAGGGAAGCAAAACCGGTAGTGCTTTGGCGCTATCGGTTTTTTATTATCCCTAAAAAAAGCAGTAATCTCTTGATTCACATGTTTTGTGAAAGAAGAAATAGCTGCTTTTAACATGAAGTCAGTCTTCGATGAATGTAACGAGATAATGATGGGCAGAATGAAGCGGTGCACGGGTCACGAAAAAGTCCGGGAGATCGACGTCGATTCCCAATTCGCGCAGTGTATCGGGATCCAAACATTCCTGAATCAAACGTTTGATGTCTTGTAACAGTTCATCGTGCAAGTTCGCTTCCTTCGGAAAGGCACGTTTCGCGTCATCGCGCAACAATAGCACGATCGGTGGTAGACCTCGTAAGAGATCGACCTGAAGGGGCTGCTGATGACGTTCGAAATAATCATTCAGACAACTGACGACCTTCATCGAGTGTTCTTCTTTCATCCGATCCCAACTCTCTGTATGTGACTGTAACTCTCTAGCTATTCCCTAATTGAAGCGAGGATATGCAGGGAAACTGGAAATCAAGCATTACGAGGACGCTGTTCGGGGTAGAACTAGAGGGAAGGGGGAATCGACATGCTATTTCAGTTTTTGTTTTTAGGGCTTGATACGTCGATTGGTGACATCCCGTTGCGCCTCATCTATTTTACGGAACTCATACTATTCATCGGTTTGTATCAAATCACGAGCCGGTTTTCGCGTCAGAGTCTGATTTTTGGAACGGTACTCGGAATTGGTGGACTGATTGCCATCTTACCCGGTGCGCTCTATATCATCCGTTATAATCCGGAGGATGCCGTCATTGATGTCACGTTCCTATTGATTTATTTGTTTGAGCCGCTGGCAATCGTTGCGTTCGTTGTTGCTTTGATTCGGCGTTTGTTCGTGGAGCGAAAAAGAACCGGGAAAGCAAAAAGATGAAAGACTTGTCAGCTAGACTCCGATTGTTCATTGATTTCCGTCCAAGACGTCGCTTTCCGCGGGCGGAAGGCAAGCCTCCTCGTCGCGTGTGCTCCTGCGGGGTCTTACCTATTCCGCTATTCCCGCAGGAGTCTCCGTCTTCTCTGAAAATCAATCGTCTAGTGCTATCTATCAATACACCGTAAGCTGGCGTGACGCTGTCTTGCGGTGTATTTGCGTATGCATCCAATTACTTTCTTTCAATAGTGTAAGGAAGAGTAACTGGAAGAATATTCTATAATGAAGGAGAAGCGAAATTAGATAGTAGTCGGTTTCGTAAGATCCTGGTGATTATAGGAGTGACTTGCATGCATAAAATACTGTTTGGATTGTCCGTCTTAAACAGTGCCTACATTACGAATAACTTTTTTACGTACTCAGATAGTTTTCTCAATGCGCCACTCGGCATCACGACCGTTATTGCTGTGACATTGATGTTTCTAAACGATAGCGTTAAAAAAGATAAACCGTCGTTGTATACGAAAGCGACGGATGGGCTAGGATTCATTAATATTCTGATTGGTCTCTCGCTGATCGTCTTTATTTAAGACATGATTCAGAGTGTTCAAGTGCATGATCATACGGAATGATCGTAAGTCTGACGCCGTGTCAGGCTTCTTTTTTATGGTTCAATCCAAAAACTCGAAAAAAATAAAATATATTTTAAAGAAAAAAGATTGATGTGTAACCGGTTACACAATATGATGATTCTTGTAAGCGTTATCAAAAGAAAGAGGTGGCGAAACATGTCGACCATCCGGGAAGTAGCGAAAGCGGCACATGTCTCCGTTGCGACGGTCTCACGCGTCATGAACGAAAAGGGTTATGTCAGTGAGAAATCGCGTAAGGCGGTGCTTCAGGCAATCAAACAGTTGGATTATCGACCAAACCGGGTCGCGCGATCGTTGTTCCAAAAACGGTCCGGACTGATCGGATTGATCGTTCCAGACATCACGAACCCGTTCTTCCCACAACTCGCACGGGCTGTGGAAGATATGGCACATCAACATGGTTTTCAGGTCATTTTGTGTAACACAGACGAACAGTTTCAGAAAGAACGCGAATATATCAAGTCACTCGAGGCGATGCATGTCGACGGATTGATCATCACGACGAACTACTCGAACAATCCGAACTATGAAGAACTCGAAGTGCCGGTCGTAGCGTTAGACCGTGTGTTACAAGGAGCGATTCCGACGGTGACCTCAAACGGATACGAAGGTGGGAAGAAGGCAGCATCATTTTTACTTGCATCTGGTGCGACGGAGCTCGCTGTCATCAGCGGTCCTTCGAAACTCCCGACGATCAAGAAACGACGGGATGGCTTCGAAGAGATTGCTGGAACGCATCTCGTTGCAAGCATCGAGTCACCGTTCCACTTTCAAGGGGCGCTTGATGCCGCGAACTATCTGTTTGATCACTATCATTGCAACGGGATCTTTGCTGCGAGTGATGTCATCGCCGCAGCAACGGTGCAGGTCGCTGCGGAACGCGGAATTACGATTCCGGACGAGCTACAAGTAATCGGCTATGACGGCATCGAACTCGGACAAATGATTTCACCACCGTTGACGACGATTGCGCAGCCAATCTATCAAATGGGAGAACTAGCGGCGAAACTCTTGATTCAACGGATTGAAGGCACACCGATTGCCGCCGTCCATCATGAGTTGACGGTTGAGATTATCGAACGGGAAACGACGAAACGGAAGGATGAGGAAGCATGAAACAAATCAGTGTCATCGGTAGTATCTCGATGGATCTCGTCGTCGAAAGTAAACGCCGTCCAGGTGCAGGCGAAACGGTCATCGGGGATGCCTTTCATACCGTACCGGGCGGAAAGGGTGCGAACCAAGCGGTCGCAGTCGCGCGTCTCGGCAGTACGGTCGAAATGATCGGTTGCGTTGGCAGTGACGCGAACGGCGAAGCAATCCGCGAAAACTTCAAGACGCAAGGGGTGCAGACGACGCACTTGCAAACGATTGAAGGTGATCGGACGGGCACAGCACACATCACGCTCGCTGAAGGCGACAACTCGATCGTCGTCGTTCAGTCTGCCAATCAACATGTCCAATTTGCGGATGATACACTCGCACCGATTCTAGCAGACAGTGAAATTATCTTACTTCAGCTCGAGATTCCGATCGAAACGGTTGAGACCGTTGCTCGCGAAGCACATGCAGCCGGTATTCCAGTCGTCTTGAATCCAGCACCGGCGATGTCACTCAGTCCAGAATTGATTGAACACGTCACGTACTTAACGCCAAACGAACATGAATGTGGCTTGGTCTTCGGACAAGACCAGCCAATCGAACATTGGTTGATGGAATATCCGAATAAATTGATCGTGACCGAAGGCAGTCGCGGGGCACGCTTCTACGACGGTGAGTCGATCGTGACGATTCCCGCAATCGAGACGACCGTCGTTGATACGACAGGAGCAGGGGATACGTTCAACGGTGCCTTAGCCGTTGCGTTAACGGAAGGACAACCGCTCGTCGAGGCAATTCGTTTTGCGAACCGGGCAGCCGGCTTATCCATCCGTGCACTCGGCGCTCAAGGCGGCATGCCGACACGGGAACAGATGGAGGGAGACGCATGAAGAAGCACGGTATCTTAAACAGTCATATCAGTAAAGTCCTGACCGATCTCGGTCATACTGATACGATCGTCATCGCCGATTGCGGCTTACCGATTCCAGACGGGGTCGCCCGAATCGATTTAGCACTGGAACTCGGCACACCGTCATTCCTCGACGTCGTCCGTGTCGTCGCTGGTGACATGGCGATTGAACAATTGACACTGGCAACAGAGATCAAGGAAGCGAATCCGGATGTCCTCGAGCAACTCGAAGCCATGCAGATCGAGACGACGTTCGTTTCGCACGAGGAATTCAAGAAACAGACACAGCAGGCGAAGGTCATCATCCGGACCGGAGAAGCGACACCGTACGCAAATGTCATCTTCCATTCCGGCGTAATCTTTTAAGGGGGTCATGCGATGCGTATCGAGATGACAGGTATCAAAAAAGCATTCGGGCCTGTTCCCGTCCTCAAAGGTGTCGACTTTGAACTCGCTGCGGGTGAGATCCATGCCTTGATGGGAGAGAACGGTGCCGGGAAATCGACGCTGATGAAGATTTTGACCGGTGTCCATAAAGCAGACGCAGGCACGATCCGCGTTGATGGACAGGACGTCGAATATAAGAATCCGAAACTTGCCGAAGAGGCGGGGATTGCCTTCATCCACCAGGAGCTGAACATCCTCCCGGATTTAACGGTGACGGAGAACCTGTTCCTCGGACGGGAGTTGAAGTCACGCTTCGGGATTCTCAAGCAAGGAGAGATGAAGCGGCAGGCGGAACGTGAACTCGCTGAATTAAATGTATTCATGGACGTTGATCAACTCGCTCGGACGTTATCGGTCGGTCAGCAACAGATGATTGAGATCGCAAAAGCTTTGATGACGGACGCGAAGGTCATCATCATGGATGAACCGACAGCCGCCCTGACAGAGCGGGAAATTCGTGCCTTGTTCAGCGTCGCAACGGCACTTCGCAATCAAGGTGTCTCGATCGTTTATATCTCGCACCGGATGGAGGAAATCTTCGAGCTTTGTGACCGGATCACCGTCTTACGGGACGGAATCTCCGTCTCGACGCACGCGATTCCCGAGACATCGTTCGAACAGATCGTCCGGGAGATGGTCGGTCGTGAGATGGGCGAACGGTATCCGGATCGTGACGTGTCAATCGGTGAAACTGTCCTTGAGGTCAAACAGGCGAGCGGAAAACGGTTCGACGATGTCTCGTTCTCCGTCAAAGCAGGTGAAATCATCGGCTTCTCTGGTTTGATGGGTGCCGGGCGGACGGAGGTCATGCGTGGATTGTTCGGGGTTGATCGCCTGAAAGAAGGAACGATCGAACTGAACGGACAGTCACTGAAAATCAAGACACCGTACGACGCAATTCGCCAAGGCATCGGCTTTTTGACCGAGGATCGCAAAGGCGAAGGCTTGTTCCTCGACTTTTCATTGCGTGAGAACATCTCGCTGCCAACGATTCGTTCGTTATCGAGATCCGGTGTCATCAAGGATCAGGCAGAACGCGATTTCGCGGAAGGGTATTTGAAGTCACTCTCGGTCCGCCACAGCTCGATGGACCAACCGGCGAAGTCACTCTCCGGGGGGAACCAACAGAAGGTCGTCCTCGCGAAGTGGCTCGGGACACAACCGAAAGTCTTGATCCTCGACGAACCGACACGTGGTGTCGACGTCGGGGCGAAGAAAGAGATTTACCTCATCATGAACGAACTCGCTGCGGCGGGTGTCGCGATCATCATGGTCAGCTCGGATCTCCCGGAGATTCTCGGAATGAGCGATCGGGTCTACGTCATGCGCGAAGGCAAGATGAGCGGCATGTTGACACGACAGGAAGCGACGCAAGAAAGCATCATGACACTTGCGACAGGAGGACAATGATATGGAATTGATGCAAGGCAAGGTAACGGAAGCAAAACCGAGACGTCTTGGGATCGGACAAAAGCTTGGACCACTCGCAGGATTGTTCGCGATCGTCCTCGTCGTCTCGATCATGGAACCGGACTTTTTAACATTAAATAATCTATTTAACATCTTACGGCAAGTCTCGATCAATGCCTTGATTGCCTTCGGGATGACGTTCGTCATTCTGACAGGTGGGATTGATTTATCGGTCGGCTCGATTCTCGCCCTCTCGTCCGCCTTCGTCGCGGGTCTGATGACGGACGGAACATCAGCGTTGATCGCTGTTCTGGCTGGTCTGATCGTCGGAGCGGTCATGGGTGCCTTAAACGGAATGGTCATCTCACTCGGGAAGGTCGCACCGTTCATCGCGACACTTGCGACGATGACGATCTTCCGGGGATTGACGCTCGTCTATACGGACGGGAAACCAATCACTGGTCTGAGCCAAGGTGGCTGGTTCGAATTGTTCGGACGCGGTTACTTCTGGATTTTCCCGGTACCGGTCCTGACGATGTTGATCGCCTTCGCGGTTCTCTACTTTATCTTGAAGAAGACGACGTTCGGTCGTTATACGTATGCGATCGGTGGCAACGAAGAAGCAGCGAAGTTGATGGGGATTCAAGTCAATAAAGTCAAAATCATGATCTACTCACTCTCAGGTTTGATGGCAGCACTCGCCGGCATCATCCTGACGTCCCGTCTGAACTCGGCACAGCCGACGGCGGGGACATCGTACGAACTCGACGCCATCGCAGCGGTCGTCCTTGGTGGGACGAGCCTGTCAGGTGGTCGTGGCTGGATTGTCGGTACCTTGATTGGTGCCTTAATCATCGGAACACTGAACAATGGACTCAACTTGCTTGGTGTCTCCTCATTCTTCCAACTCGTCGTCAAAGGTTTAGTCATCCTGTTCGCGGTACTCGCGGACCGGAAACAAACAGCGTAACCCACATTCCAAAAGGAGGATCTACAGATGAAAAAACTACTTGCAGTCGTCATGATGGCATTAATGGTCTTCGCAGCCGCCTGTTCGACGGAACAGCCGGGCAGCAGTAACGGTGATACGAAAAAGAAGACGAAGGACTTCAAGATTGGTCTTTCGATTTCAACCCTCAACAACCCATTCTTCGTCTCGTTAAAAGAAGGGGCAGAAAAAGAAGCAAAAGCACAAGGCGCAACGCTTCAAGTCGCAGATGCACAAGACGATGCAGCAAAACAAGCAAGCGACATCGAAGACATGGTTCAAAAGAAGGTCGATCTCATCTTGATCAACCCAACGGATTCAGCAGCAGTCGGTGCAGCCGTCCAAACAGCAAACGATGCGAACATCCCCGTCATCACAGTTGACCGGAACGCAGAAGCAGGCGACGTCGTCGCACACATCGCGTCGGATAACGTCGCGGGTGGGAAACAAGCAGGTGAGTACATGATTGAACTCGTCGGTGATAAAGCAAAAGTCGTGGAACTCGAAGGGATTCCAGGAGCATCCGCAACTCGTGACCGTGGTAAAGGGTTCCATGAAGCAGTCGACGGTAAACTTGACGTCGTCGCAAAACAAGCAGCAAACTTCGACCGAGCAAAAGGTTTGTCGGTCATGGAGAACATCCTCCAGAACAACAAAGACATCAAAGCCGTCTTCGCGCACAATGATGAGATGGCACTTGGTGCGGTTGAAGCATTAAAAGCAGCGGGTCTGAATGATGTTAAAGTCATCGGCTTCGATGCGACGGATGATGCCGTCAAAGCTGTCAAAGACGGAAAAATGGCAGGAACGATCGCTCAAAAACCGACTGAGATCGGGAAGATGGGTGTCGAGACAGCAATCAAGCACTTAAAAGGTGAAACAGTCGAGAAGAACATCCCAGTCGATCTCGAATTGATCAAACAATAAGGAGACGAGACACCTGAGTCGACGATTCAGGTGTCTCTTTTCGTCAGGTGGAGCAGGCAGGAAAAAGTTCCTAAATCTATTCCTTGTTCCCGTACTCGTTTTTCTCTATAATGAAAGAAGCGTATATTACTGAAGGAGGATCATCGATGATCATTCATAACGTGGCTCTTGTCGGCCTCATCGTCGTTTCCGTTCTTCTCATCATCGTCGTTCTATTGATGTCAGGTCGTACGACCGGACTCGGAGCATTGACGGGTGGAGCAGAACAATTATTTGGTCGCCAAAAAGCTCGTGGCTTGGATGCGGTCCTAAATCGTGTGGCGTCTATCTTAGGGGCATTACTCTTCATCTTGGCGTTACTCGTCGCTTTTTATAAGTGAGCATTGAAACGACAGCCGTATGATCGCGCTGTCGTTTTTTGTATTTCTCGATATTCATTTTTTCCGGATATGGGGTATAGAGTTAGAGGGGGAATCATTTTATGAAAATCACTTTACCGAAACCATTCTTTTTCGAAGCCGGCCCACGTGCCGTTTTACTATTACACGGATTCACGGGATCGAGCGCGGATGTCCGCATCCTCGGTCGCTATTTACAGAAGCAGGGCTATACGTCCCTCGCACCACAATATAAAGGGCACGCTGCCCCACCCGAAGAGCTGACGAAGACCGGGCCAGCCGACTGGTGGCAGGATGTCCTTGCCGGATATCAAGAACTCGTCGACAAAGGTTATGACGAAATCGCCGTTTGCGGACTGTCGCTCGGTGGTGTCATGTCGTTGAAGTTATCGATGAACCGTCCGGTCAAAGCGGTCATCCCGATGTGTGCACCCGCCTACATCAAAAGTGAAGAAGTCATGTATGCAGGAGTCACCGAGTACGCACGAGAATTCAAGAAGCGAGAAGGCAAATCGCAAGAAGAGATCGACCACGAGATGGCGTCCTTCGAACCGATGCCGACCTTGAAGGACTTACAGGAACTGCTGCGCGAGACACGCGATTCGCTTGAGGACGTCTACGCACCGACGCTCGTCGTCCAAGCGCGCAACGATCACATGATCAACACCGACTCCGCGAACATCATCCATGATGGAGTCAGTGCCTTCCAAAAAGAGCTGATCTGGTATGAGAACTCAGGTCACGTCATTACGCTCGACAAAGAAAAAGACCAGCTCCACTCTGACATCTTGGACTTCCTGGAGTCATTGAACTGGAGCAAGTAACTGGAGGTGTCACGTTGGAATTACGTGAACGAATACTAACGGTCATCACGACGGAAGAACGTCCGTTGTCGATTGATCAATTAACGAAAAAACTAGAACTAGCGGATACGGAAGCATTCAAGGAATTGATCCGGACGCTAAACGCGATGGAAGACGAAGCGTTGATCGCCCGGACACGCTCGAACAAGTACGGAACGCTTGCGCAAATCGGTCAAGTCGCAGGGAAGATTTCCG
The DNA here is from genome assembly GCF_964277885.1 of uncultured Exiguobacterium sp. NCBI lineage: Bacteria > Bacillati > Bacillota > Bacilli > Caryophanales > Exiguobacterium > uncultured Exiguobacterium sp. Next base: position 414,084 of record NZ_CAXYJR010000005.1, read on the forward strand.
TCCACCAACGCGGGTTCGGTTTCGTCTCACCGGAAGACGGTTCAGAAGGCGACATCTTCTTACCGGCACCGGAACTGAAGAACGTCTATAACGGCGACCGTGTCCTCGTCAAAGTGTTTGCCGAGTCAAACGGCGGCGATCGTCGTGAAGGGAAACTGCTTAAGATTCTCTCGCGCGGACCAGCTGATTTCGTCGGAACGTTCGTCAGTCCAAAAGGACGGATCGAATCGATCGCCTACATCGAACCGGATGATACGAAGTTGACGTTCTTACCGGTCGTCGCGAACGATGATACGCTCGGTGCCGTCGATGGCCATAAAGTCCTTGCCCGGATCACGAAGTATCCCGATGGTCGCTACGCCGGAACGGCAAAAGTCTTGAAAATCATTGGTCACAAAAATGACCCAGGCGTCGACATTTTATCGATCGTCCACAAGCACGGCATCAACGTCGACTTCTCACCGGAAGCGATCGCTGAGGCGAATGCTGTACCGGATCAAATCGATGAGAAGGATTTAGTCGGACGCGTTGATCTACGGAACGAATTGACGGTCACGATTGACGGGGCAGACGCAAAAGACCTCGATGATGCGGTTCACGTCAAGAAGTTAGCGAACGGCAACTTCGAGCTTGGTGTCCACATCGCCGACGTCTCGCATTACGTCAAAGAAGATTCAGCACTCGATGAAGAAGCGCGTGAGCGCGGAACGAGTGTTTATCTCGTTGACCGCGTCATCCCGATGATTCCGCACCGTCTATCGAACGGAATCTGCTCGCTCAACCCGCACGTCGATCGTCTGACGCTCAGCTGTATCATGGAAATCGATGCGAACGGTGCTGTCGTCAACCATGAGATCTTCCAGAGTGTCATCAAGACGACGGAACGGATGACGTACACGGACGTCCGAAAAATCATCGAACGCGAAGACGAAGAAGTGATCGCGAAGTACCAAGATCTCGTCGAGTACTTTGACAAGATGGCGGAACTCGCAGCAATCCTCCGCGAACGTCGCTCACGTCGTGGAGCGATCAATTTCGACTTCCCAGAAGCGAAGGTCCTCGTCAACGAAGAAGGCAAGACGAGCGAGATCATTCTTCGGGAACGGTCGGTCGCCGAGAAGCTGATTGAAGAGTTCATGCTCGCAGCGAACGAAACGGTCGCCGAGCACATCCAGCGTCAAAAACTGCCGTTCATGTACCGGATCCACGATGAGCCAAAAGCAGAACGTCTCGATACGTTCTTCAAGTTCATCGGTAACTTCGGGATCAACGTCGAACGCAAGGGTGAGTCAGTTGCACCGAAAACGTTGCAATCGATCCTCAACGCCGTCGAAGGTGAGCCGGAAGAAGCCGTCGTCAGTACGGTCATGCTCCGTTCGCTCCAACAAGCGAAATACGACATCGAACCGATTGGCCACTTCGGTCTGTCGACGGACTACTACACGCACTTCACGTCACCGATCCGTCGTTACCCAGACTTAATGGTTCACCGTCTGTTGCGTGAATATGTCATCTACAATGACAAATCGCAAAAGACGCAAGACCGTTACTCGGAAATCTTACCGGAAATCGCTGACCATTCGTCGAAACGCGAGCGTCGCGCGGTAGATGCGGAGCGGGAAACGAATGCCTTGAAGAAAGCCGAGTATATGGAGCAACACATCGGTGAGACGTTTGAAGGTGTCGTCAGTGGTGTGACGAACTTCGGGATGTTCGTCGAATTGCCGAACACGATCGAAGGACTCGTCCACATTCAAGCGATGACGGATGACTTCTACCGTTACGATGAAGCGAACTATCAGCTAATCGGTGAGCGGACGAAGCAACAGTTCCGGATTGGTGATGTCGTTGAAATCAAGGTCACGAACGTCAACATCGATGAACGGACGATTGACTTCAGTGTTGTCGGGATGCCAGAGCGGCAACCGAAGAAACGGTTCGAGTCGAAGACGATCCGTTCAAGCGGCGGACGTCCGGGACAAAAACGCGATGATAAGAAGAAGGACGATCGTCGCGGCAAGAAACGGTCAGGTAAGAGCGACCAAAGCAAAGGAAAAGGATTCTCGTTAAAGAATAAGAAAGATAAACCGCCGTTCCATAAAGCGGTCTCGAATAAGAAACGGAAGCGCAAATAAGCGCTTCCGCATCGGAAATGTGGTGAACGAACATGCCAAAGGGAACAGATTCGAAAGTCTTAGCGAACAACAAACGGGCCTCGTTCGATTATGCGATCGAGGATACGATTGAAGCCGGTCTCGTCTTGACGGGAACGGAAATCAAATCGGTCCGTAAAGGAAAAATCAGCATCGGGGACGCGTTCGTCCGGTTCGACGGGGGAGAGGCGATTCTCTGGAACTCGAACATCGCCCACTTCGAACAGGGGAACCGCTACAACCATGAACAACTCCGTCCAAGGAAGCTGTTGTTGCACAAGAAACAGATTGCAAACTTAATTGGGGCGGTCTCACGGGACGGTTATACGATCGTACCGCTCAAGGTCTACATCAAGAACGGATACGCAAAATGCTTGATCGGACTTGGACGCGGGAAGAAGAAATTCGATAAACGCGACGATCTGAAGAAGAAGGATGCGAAGCGTGATATCGAGCGAGCACTACGCGATAAGCAAAAGTATTGAACCCGTAACACTTTTCTGCTAGAATATTAGTATTCGGAAAGCCCCAATTTTATATCTTGGGGACGTTACGGATTCGACGGGGGTAGTTCGGTCTTCTGTGGCGTGTCGAGGGGTCGGCCTCGTTAAAACGCACCAGCCATAACTGGCAAAACTAACACACAACTCGCAGCAGCGTAATAGCAACTGCGGATCCTAGCAGCCGTCGCCTGGTCGGCTGATTTCTAGGGTCTCACTTTAAACAGGCTACGCTTGGACCCTTCCGTCTGGAGGGAAAGAGAAGAGATGGAATCAGACTGGTCGGACGGACGCCTGTCAATTGGCAGCCTGACGACGAGATCCCAATAAATTGACTACACACGTAGAAGCTTAAGTATACGATGCCTTCGGACGTGGGTTCGACTCCCACCGTCTCCATTTTTTAGTAGCAACTAGTTTCATTAAGTATCAAAATCCTTTTAACACAGGGTTTTGATACTTTTTTTCTTTCAAACGATTTCATATAGTTTCAATGGAATCTAGTCAATTTCTAGTCAATGAGTTGCGTCTTCTAAATAATCAACGAACTTTTTTATAGCACCTTCTTTTGCTTTTTTGGTTACATGAGTATAGATATTTAAAGTGGTTTTCACATCGGAATGTCCTAAACGATCTTGAACTTCCTTAATTGTTGCTCCCGCTTCAAATAGCAAAGAGCAATGTGTGTGTCTTAGCCCGTGCGGTGATACTTTCTTGAGATTATTTTTACTTTGTACACTGTACATCCATTTTTGAACCTGAACAAGTTGAAGGAATTCATTTTTAGTATTGCTGAAGATTAGTTGATTTTTTTCTTGTGTGGTAATGCCTAGAGTCAAATATTTTTCTTTTTGAAGAAGTCTCCATTCAGTTAAAATTTCTACTGTTTTTAAATCTAGTTTGTTTACTCTTGTCTTACCAGTTTTAGTTGTTTTTAGATAGAGTTGAGTGTTTTTCCCTCGTCCGATTGCTTTACTAATAGTTATACTCTGTTCGTTAAAGTCTACATCTTCCCATGTAAGAGCCAAGGCTTCACTTTTTCGCATGCCTGTGTAAGATATTAACCGTAGTAATGCATATGCCTTGTAATCAAGTTGGTTTTTACACAATTCTAAAAAGACATTTAACTCTTCTTTAGTATAAAAATTTTCTTTCTCATCGTCAGTTGATTGATTATAGTTTTTCTTCATCTTTGTTTCTACGTGTGTAAATGGATTAGTTTGAATCAAATCATTTACAATCGCAAAATCTAAAACTTTTTGAGCATATGATTTTATTGTACGAGCTTTTTGTAATTTCTCAGCCCATTCATTGTAATGTTTCTGACAGACGGCGATTGTGATTTTTTCAATCCTGTATGAGGCCAATGAAGGCAAAATATGATTTTTAAAATAACCCACTGTTTTAACAAAAGTACTTTCTTCAACTGTCCTCTCATATTGAGTGATCCACAAATCGTATACTTCTTGGTAAGTGTCCATTTTTTTCTGTCTATAAGTTCCATCTGCAACTTGAATTTTAATACGACTTAAGGCAAGTTCAGCTTCCTTTTTTGTTTTGAAACCTCTTCGTGTAGTACTTCGATTTTTCCCTGTGAGTTCATCGATACCTAGATAAACCTGAAATTTATAGAATATTTGGCCAGATTTGTTTTTATAGGGTTTAATAGGTGATTTGTTTCTATTAGCCATGTTTATCCTCCTATATCCTTGCGGGGGCAAGATATAAATAGAGAGGATGCATCCTCATATTCATAATATATATATGAATAGTGAGAAAATCCTCTCTTAGAAACTAGATACAGTATTTTTCTAGAAAGCTATCTATTGTCTTTTTAGAAACTCTTTTTACTCCGTCAATTTCGGACACTTTCAACCCATAGCTTCTAAATTTAATGAATGTATTATAAGATACGCCAGCATAATTTGCCGCTTCGTTAATACTTAACCATTCTTTTCTTGATGAAAATTCTTCGGAATGCTTGTTTATAGCTTTAATAATTGTGTCAAGCATCTTCAATTCAGTAATCCCAAAATGTAAGTTCTGAGGTTCCATATTTAGCTTTCCTCCTCGTTATCGTGAATTAAAGAAAGTCCGATATATCCATATTTATTATTGCCCAGCCCATCTCTATATCTTTTATAAGATACCTCAGATAAAGATTTCATGTACTCGTGAATAGTGAATTTAGATTCTGGAATCACATCAATATCTATACAATAATTAATGTAAGCGGATATAAAGTCGTCTTTGTACACTTGATCATAAGGATGATTCGTGCATCTTTCCTTAATAAAAGTATCTATAGAATTATTTTGTTCAGTGTAAGCCAAAGAAAGCTTTATTGACTCAGGGCTGGATGTGAACTGATAATTGTTGTTTGACCACCGAAGTAAACCTTTGATAGCCCACTGCACAATGTAATCCTTCTCTTCAAGTAGTTTATCGAGTAAGTTAGTGTCTTGTCTCTCTTTAGGAATTGGATTATAAAATGGAAAGACAACAATCCTTTGACTAAATGCGTTTGATTTATCAAGCCCATTCACTTTTGGTAAGTGGTTTCCGGCGAAGACTAAAACAGCACTGTTAACAAAATTAACTGGTTGTCCGTATATTGGCCTAGCGGTAACATAATCACCTCCAGATAACTTCTTAAATATATCTAGTTTGCTTAATTTGAACTCTGAGGTTTCGCCACACGTATTTAGGCGTTTGCCAAGCAATTGTGAAAGGTATTCTGGTTTGTTAAGTTGATCAAAACTCATGTTAGTAAATGCTTCCATTCCCACTAGATGTTCTAGTATCTTGAGTACAATCGACTTGCCTGTATCTTTTGGGCCAATCAAATAAGGAATGAATTTTACAGTTCTTATTTCAGATAGTACATATCCAAATAGTTCTTGTACTCGTAAATAAAGCTCATGATCATTTCCTGTTAAATCTTTTATAAATTTATCGAAGTGATAACCTTGATTCTTCACATTTGTGTTATAGTCAGCATTTATAACGGACGTAAAGAAATAACTAGAGTCATGGGATGAAAAACTGCCCATGTTAAAATTGAAAATCCCGTTAGTGAAAGCTACAAGATGTTTTTTATTAGCTAGAAGATCAGTTTCTTCTGCTGCATCAATATAAGATTTTATCCATTGAACTATTTCACGAATACAATTGCTGTTTATTTTATATCTATACTTTTCCGGGATTTCTTGTCTAATAAATTTATCTGCGTATTCAGTTGTCATACCCACGTAATGACCTTTTTGGTTCACCCAATGATACAAACTATTATTTACATTCAGGAAAATATTATTCTCCATAAGAATTTTTGCTAATTGATCGTTTGAAACACTGACAGATGTTTTATTGTGGGGAAGGTATTTCTCTGATTGCTCAGTTCTAAGATAACTATTGTTTACAGTCTTTATTTGGGTGTCGCTTATAGAAAAAGGTGATGTGATTTTTTCTTTAGTATCAAATTCTATTTCACGACAAACGTTTTCAATACGATCAAAACCTCTGAGTAAACTGCCGTCCATTTTACTCATTTAATTGACCTTTAGTTTTGTCTAGATGATATAAATCTTGTTTTTTAAATTCACGTATGAATACATCTCTATTTTCTTCTGGAAGTAAGCTTAAAAATAAGAATCGATTGTCTTTCAAGTTTTCTTCTTTTTTGCAGAAGCTACATTGAATCACCGTCTCATCTGAAATAGGTTCATGTCCCATGAAAACTAAAAGTGAATAGTGTCCATACTCCCAATAAAGAAAAATCTTATCGTCAGGTTCTATTACAGTCTGATTATCAATTTTTATTAATTCATTGCTTGATAGATATAAAACTGGATTTGAAACGTCCCTGTTATCAATTGCAATTATTACCGGATTTTCAGTTGATGCATTTAAAACGCTTTTCCCGATATGACCAATCATTTGTGATTCTTCTCTAAGTGTCACGTATAAGATTGCAGTTTGAGGTGAAATTGGAAATTGTCCCATTCCAGTTATTACAGCAGGATTTGAATCCAATGCTACTGCACTAACCCCTTTGTTTCCATCAACGCTTAGTTTCATTGCCTTAGCAAATTTCTTATCAATCTTGCGCATTTTGAGTTCCTCCTTGTTATTAGTTACATATTGAATTCTAAATATATCTACAGAGAAATCTAATAGAGCTACTTTAGCTCGTTAAGTGTGGTACAAAGCCAGACAGTATTGACAGAATGAGGGTAACGTGATAGTGGAGTTTGTTTTTATATGTTCAAATTGTTCCATCTGTTCTTTTTAATACTTAATTAAAGAATAAAGTAAGAATTTAATGAGGTTGGAATGTAAAATGAATCTCTTTAGAGAATATATAAAAGAGCTTGGAACAAGTGGAACAAGTAAAAATAAAGATGAAAGTGGGATGTACATTGTTATCTAATAATAAAAACCTGAATATAAACGATATAGAGGAATTTTCAGAAATTCTTAGCAATTTGATTGTGGAAAAAATAGAAAATAAAGTTGAATTGAAATACATTGAGCGGGATGATGCATTGTTTAGTATTAGTGAAGATTCTTTTAGAGATTGGGATTTAGACAATTTATTTGATTGGACTTATGAGGAAAAGGGATGGAAGTTGAAGGTAATTGACGAAAATTTGATGATTTTTCTTCAGGGTTTTTTATCGAAATCTAAAAACAAATTGTATAAAAAACTTATTAAATCCCTTCAGTCAGATGCTATAGTTGGTTTAATGCACGATTCACTCGAAAAATTAATGACCACACAGAAAAAAGAAACAGAGGTTTTAAAGAGTATATATTGTGATCATCAGTATTTTCACGAAAAAATTAATTACTTTGGGCAGCAATATGATGTCGAGCAGATCGATGAAACGATAAGCAAATTAGATCAATATTTAAAGGACTGTCAGCATGTCATTCCTTCACAGTTGATTCCTTTTGCCACCTATGCGCTGATGAATAATCCTAAGATCACAACTAAGACCGTCAATGATTTGCTGAATCATACCAAAAATTTGCGTTTGAAATGGATTAACGAGACCGCTCCCGATCCTCAGAATGAAAATATAAATCATAAAATCATTTTAAACGCACATCTTTCATTTGAGTTATACGTATCATTTTTAGATAAGGTTGTAATACCTTTCAGTGGAGATCAATCATATAATTCGTCACTAAACTTTTATGTTTTTAATCAAAGTACTTCATTATATGATGTTTATGTACTGTCTAAAGAGATTTTTGAAAACTCTAATTTTATCAATATTCAAAAAAAATACCCGAAAAAATTTTATGGAGTATTGGATCGTACACAAAAATACACTAAGAAAAATCAATTAGTTGAAGGATTGGCTCATTTATCTCAAATTGATGGGATAATGCTAAAACGTTTTATGTTGAAGCATCATTTATCTTCACAAATTTTTAAGTCTATTGATTTAGTAGATCTATCTAATTGGTTGATAACTATCTGTAAGGATAAACTAAGAGAAGCAATCGTTTTGAAAGATGCTGATAGTGACTTAAATTATTTTAACGTATACTCAGATTTGTCTGGAAATTATAGTCCCTATGATAAACTTATAAGAAAAATTTCTAATAATCAGTTATTATACAAAGAGTCGTTTGAGAGCACTTCCGATTACATAAAGTACGAACTATATCATTACGCTTATAAAGCTATGTATAGAGAAAAAGCAAATGTCTGATTTAGACATTTGCTTTTTTAAGTTTAAAAGTATCCTTCTTTTTTTAATGATTTAAAAGTGTCGGCACAAATAATAATGTGGTCTAGTAAGAAAATCCCGAGTAATTCACCAGCGTTATTAATTCTGTGTGTAATATAAATATCTTCTTTACTAGGATCAGTAATATCACTTGGGTGATTATGGCCAACTATTATTGAAGCAGAGTTACTCAATAATGCTGTTTTTAAAACTTCTCGCGGATGCACAATACTAGAGTTCAAACTGCCAATATGTGCGATTTCTATACAAGTAGGTTGATTTTTTGTGTCTAGACATAGCACAATAAAGCACTCTCTATCAACATCCCCAATAAATTCTTTCATCAAGATATAAGCATCCTCAGGAGAATTAATTTGTCTATTTTTATAAAGTATAGACTTTTCGCGTACTAATTTCACCTGTACAATAGCAACTCTCTTCCCACTGTTCATTCCCATTTTATGTTACATCTCCTTATTAAAAAATTCTCTATCAGGGATATGATATATAAATCAAAAGTGGATTGTTACTGTTTTTAGAGAGTACTGAATGTAGGTATTTATAAGTCGGCGTGATCAGTTTATATAAGAGGAACTTAAATTATAAGTTATCTAACACACATAGTTAATAAATAAATAGTCATAGTAATTTTTGTTAAGATAGCTGCTATAGCTACTTCTGTTAAATAATGAATAGGAGATTTATTGAGAAGGCATAAAATATTAGATTACACCTTTAAAGATGAAAGTAAGAATGTCATCATTAAGAATAGGACTTATGACCCGCAGACATAGAAAAAATGGTCATTTATAATAAATCTACTGCTTTTTGTGCAGAAAGTTGTAATCTGTTTTGAAGATCTCTAAAACTCTCCCAATTCATCGATGAGTTTGCAATATAAGAGTATATATTGACTAATTTGGTAGGATCAATTACACGGTTAAGCATCTCATTATGATGAATTGTAATGAACTTAGTTCCAAGAGCGTCTGATAAAGAGAGCATCATAGCATAGTTGTTATAATCGGCCTGGTATGGTTTCCATTTATCAAAGTCTGCTTTATCGCTTCTTTTAATTTCTACTAGAGTTGAAATGGTATGGTTAGCAGTATCCACAATGACTAGATCTAAATCTATTTTCTTAACTAAGTGTCCATCGAAAAGATCACTTGACCATAAATGAAAAGGGTCTTTAACTGCTTCAGTACTAGTAACTGCTTTCGGAACTTCTGGACCGATTTCAATGCTGAAAGTTGAAGCAATAAGCTTTCCACCATCGGTTACATTGTACTGATTCCCATTAATATAAAGACTGTGGTTGGTATCATTCAAGTCGGTAAAGTCATATTCAATATTTAAAGAAGGAACAAAGGAATTACTTCTAATATTTTCAACGATAGTTGATATTAAACTTGAAGAATTTTCTTGATTAGAATTCGGATTAGACATATTTTTTTCTTTTACAACAGCAATCCCCGATAGTTTAGGAAAGACAGTATTATTAGAAAATAAAATAATAGCTGGTCCTGGAGGATTACTAATAAAAGCTTTTTTATACGGATGATTATTAAAAGAAGAATAAATGAAATTTAACAAAGCAGCCATATTATCCCTACCTTTCTTTTGAAATATCATCTCATATTTTTTTGAGAAAAAATACTAAGGAGAAATTTATATGGAAATTATTGATGAAATTTTAAAAAAAGATATTAATTTACAAAAGTATTACACTCTTGATGAAGGTTTGAATAAAGCCAAGTTAATTGAAGATTTAAGAAACTATGATCCTAAATTAATTGAATTACTTGTGGCTAACGAATCAATAAAAAATAGATTTTTAATTAAAATAAATGACGTAAATGTGTTGAAAATTGAAGAGCTTATAGATTATTTGCAGTTGAAAAATTATTGGATGAATAGTTTTACGAAGTATCAAAATAAGATTGGATTAAATACTGAGGGACGGTACCTGGTTTATAACTCTGATGTAGTTTTAAATTTCCCATATAAAGATTGCTTGCTTGAAGGAAGTATGACTAAAGAAACCATTAGCAAGCAAGAAATGTTTTTTAATAAAATTATAGCTAAAGAAGAAATTGACGTCTTGTTATCCCCTAAAGTTTTTAATAAAGCAATTAAGATTAATAGTCAGGGAAGTGAATTTCCGACAGCTTATAATAATGAAAATATGTTGATAAAAGGTAATAATCTTATTGCATTATATTCTCTTAAAGAAAGATTTTCTAGTAAGGTAAAGCAGATAATAATTGATCCACCCTATAATACTGGTGGGGACGGCTTTAAGTATAACGATAAATTTAACCATTCGGCATGGTTAACGTTTATGAAAGATAGACTAGAAGTTGCTAGAGAATTGTTAAGTGAAGACGGTACTATATGGATATCTATTGATGATGATGAACAGGCGTATTTAAAAGTTTTATGTGATGAAATTTTTGGTCGAAATAATTTCGTGAGCAACATAATTTGGGAAAAAAGATATTCGCCTACTAATGACTCAAAATGGATGTCTGATAGCCATGATTTCATTCTTGTTTATGCAAAAAATAAAGAACAATGGCGACCTAACCTACTTCCCAGAACCGAAAAACAAAATAAATATTATAAATATGATGATGGGGATGGAAGAGGAAGATGGAGATCGGATAATGTTTTGGTTAAATCCTTTTCTCCGAGCGGTGTTTATCCAATAGTAAATCCAAATACCGGTGAAGAATTTTATCCGCCAAAAGGTAGTTGTTATAGATTTAGCAAAGAAACTGCTGAAAGATTGCTACGAGAAAACAGATTATACTTTGGAAAAACTGGAAAAGGTGCTCCTCAATTAAAGAGATACCTTTCTGAAGTAAAACAAGGGGTAACGCCAATGACTATTTGGTTTAGAGACGAGGTTAACGACAATCAAGAAGCCAAAAAAGAAATTAATGCGTTTCAATTTGAAGAAAAATTTGATACTCCTAAACCAGAAAGTTTAATTGGGCGGATGTTACACCTTGGATCTAAAGAAGGTGATGTAGTTTTAGATTTTTTCTCTGGTTCTGGAACAACTTTAGCAGCGGCTATGAAAATGAATCGTAGATTTATTGGAATTGAACAAATGGATTACATTAATACGATTACTTTGCCAAGATTAAAAAGTGTAGTTAAAGGTGAAAATGGTGGGATTTCTAAAGAGTATGACTGGAATGGTGGAGGAGAATTTATCTATACAGAAATAGCAAGTTTTGAGAAATACAAAGAACTTATTACAAAAACAACTTCAAAAAAGGAACTAGAATGTTTAATTGCTGAATTAGACAAAGACTTTTTAATTTCATATAGAAGTAGCGATTTCCTTAATGAAGAAACATGGGAATGGAACTCTTTAGAGAATATGAAAGAAATTATTTTAAATCAAATCGATGTCAATCAACTTTATATAAGTGCATTTGAAATAGAAGATGCTAGATTTAACTTTGACTCAAACACTATTAAATTCAATAAAAATTTTTATGAATTACCTAAGGGGCAAGAATAATGAGTAATAATCTGTTATACGAAAAGATAGCTAAAGAAGAGTCCCTTTTCAAATCATTTGTGGAGATTCCTGATTATATTGATGAGAATCTAAAACATCCACTTCGTACTTATCAAAAACTAGGACTCCTTTATTTTATTCAAACTCAGGAAGAAAACTTGGTGAATGCAAGCTACAATCATTTACTGTTTAAGATGGCTACGGGATCTGGTAAAACAAACGTAATGGCTGCAGCAATGTTGTATTTATATAAGGAAAAGGGATATAACAAGTTTTTATTTTATGTTAATAGTGATGCTATTATAAATAAAACACATGTAAATTTTTTCAATAAAAATTCTAGTAAATTTCTTTTTAAAAGTGATGAATTGTTTCTAGAAGGTGAACGAGTTACTCTTAGCTCTGTTAACGAGTTTCCGAAGTTCCCTTCTGAAAATACTATCTATTTAAAATTTACTACAGTTCAAAAATTGCATATGGATTTAAAATTCCCAAGTGAAAATAGTATAACTTTTAGTGACTTAGCACAAAGTAGTATAGTCATGCTATCAGATGAAGCGCATCATCTTAGTGCTTCAACTAAAAAAGTAAATAAAGATAACTTAATTAATGATGGTTGGGAGAATACTGTATTAAAAATTCTTAATCAAAAAAAAGAAAACAGGTTGCTAGAGTTTACGGCGACTTTAGACTTATCTAATCAAGAACTTTTTAATAAATATAAAGATAAAGTAATTTACAACTATGATTTAAGAAGTTTTATGGTGGATAAGTATTCAAAAAATGTTAGCTTAATTAGAAATAATTATGATGACCAGGAAAAATTATTAAGCGCAGTTTTGCTTAGTCAATACAGGAAATATATCGCCCTTAAAAATAATATATATTTAAAGCCGGTAGTACTCTTTAAATCTAATAGCGTTAAAATCTCACTACAAACACATTTAAATTTTTTGACATTAATTGAAAATATTACGCCAAGTGTATTGGAAGATTTCATTAATTCAAAATTGTCTATCGCTTTAGAAGGCAGCGTTTTTGCTCAAATGTATTTTCACTATAGATCAGCTGATATGTCTAAGGTAGTCAATGATATTAAATTTGACTTTAGAGAAGAAAATTTAATGAATGCAAATGATAAAGAATTTGTATCACCTAAGAATACAAAACTTCTGAATAGCCTTGAATCGACCGAAAATAATATCCGTGGAATTTTCGCTGTCGCAAAATTAAATGAAGGATGGGATGTCTTAAACCTTTATGATATTGTCAGAATCAGTGAAGGAGCTCCTACTAGTAAAAAAACTACTGATAGTGAAGCTCAATTGATTGGTAGAGGAGCACGCTATTATCCCTTTAGCTATGAAGGAGAAAGAGCATTTAAAAGAAGATTCGATAACACAGATAACGAATTGAAAATTTTAGAGCAGCTCCATTACCATACAATTAATGATAATAACTACGTTAAGCAATTAAATAAGTCTTTAGATGAAGCTGACATAGTTGTTCAAGAAGACAAAATGATTACTTTTAGAGCAAAGGTAAAAGAAAGTTTTAAAAGAAGCTCCGTTTATAAAGAGGGATTCTTATATGTAAACAAAACAACTATTCCTGCTTTAAGGAAACCTAAGAATTTCTCGGAATTATCTATCCAAACATATTATGAATTTGATGTTATTGATTTGGTAGAACAAGAGTTGTACTCCAATGAAGAGAAGTATGAGGCTCTAATACTTGAAGAACAGAAGATCGATATCAGTAAAATACTTTGGAGAAAGGCACTTCTACAAGATCGCTTTTACGATTTTAATAATTTGAAATCTTTATTCATAGATTTAAAAGGGATTGAAGAATTTATTAGCAGTAAGGATTATTTGGGCAGTATAACGTTACTACTAAAATATCCTAAAGGAAAACTAAAAGACTATATATATCCTCAAAAAATAATCTCATATTTAATCAAAATTTTATCAAGGATTAGAAAACAAATTTCTTTAAATATCAATAAAGGAATTGGAACATCTGAATTCGAGGGAATTCCTATTAAAGAAATTGTTAAAGATTATTCTATTAGCCTAAATCCGGTTGTAAATACTACTTTTGATCATAAGACGATTTCTTATCCTATGAAAAGCAAAGATTGGTTTGTTTATGATTCTGCAATTGTGAATGGTCTTGAAATGGATTTGATTAAGTATATTGAAGCGGTAGTAGGCGAGCTCCAGGATAAATATAGTGATGTTTACTTAATCCGAAATGAACAAAAGCTAAGATTTGTGGAATTTAACGGGGTTAGAGGCTTCATGCCTGATTTTGTTCTTTATTTAGAAGAATATGGACAAGTGCTGCAGTTGATAATTGAACCAAAGGGTGAATTTTTATTTTACACTGATCAATGGAAGGAAGATATGCTATTAAATCTTAATAATATTCAACCTCTATTAAACCTAGCAGAAAATAAAGAAATCAACTTGTATGGATTTGAATTCTTTTCTAAAGAGCCAGTTAGAAGAGAACGGTTTAAATCAAAATTTAGGGAAATTACAAGAATCGATAGGTGACAGTTGACAATGTTATTTAGGTTCATCTATTACCTTTGTGGTCTGATTAAAATGCAATAATGTTAAAAATGTCAAAACCAATCAGCGATGGTTTTGACATTTTTTAATTCAACAAATTAATCTGATAGTATACTATTGAATTAAAGGGAAATTATAGTATTAATTATTCTATAAATGTATTAAAATGAGAAAAATGGAGGTTATTATGGTTACACAAAATTTTGCTCTATTTTCAAACACTGTCGAAGAATATGAACCATTTATTAATAATGGAGTGTTTTTTTGGCCAAACGGAGTCAGTAAGCTAACAGATCATCAAAGCAAATTAGGCAAGTCTAAGCTTTCAGAAAAAATTGGAGACAAAATTGCCATTGTTACTGGATATAGAATTAATAAAAATATAAAAGATCCATATTTAAAAGAGAAAATTACTGATTACCCGATGATAACACATATAGCGGAAGTGTTAGAAGTGTTCGAAAGGCCTGCGCTAGGATATCGTTTCACACACGGAGGAACTCCCTCTCAATCTTTTATGTTACCGTTTGAAATTTTATCAAAGTTTAAAGAATCCAGGAGCTATCTTGGAAAAGAAATTACGGAAGAAAATTTAGTTGAAATTGATCAAGCAATTGAACTAGGTAAGAGTATTCAATCATTATTAAATAAAAATGAAATAAAATTCACTAGAGCATATTTTAAACGCAACTCATTTTACATACAAGCAGAAAATACAGATGAAGTTTATGAGTTTATTTCAGGATTTCCTAAACATAAAAAGACAGATAAAAACATTAGTGAAGGTTTAGAATATCGAGAAATGCCAGATAAGCAGTCTCTAAAAAGAATCATTGATGAGTGTAATGAGAAAGAATTAAATGGAGAACAATTAATTTTTAATCTGCGCACATGGCATGGAAGTAAATTTATGAAATTAAAAATTTTGGAAGAGAAGTTCCAAAAGTTAAGCTATGACTTGACAATGGGTGTTTCATCAAGAGTTTTAACTGATTACGATAGTTCTGATGATTCATTAAAAGATACAGATCGTCTTTTGATTGAAATTCAAAAATATCTTCACGACAATAAGACTAACAAAGATGAGGTGGAAGAAATGCGATCTCCTAAAAATAAAATCTTATATGGTCCACCGGGTACTGGTAAGACGTATACTCTTATCGAAAAAGCTGTGAATATCATCAATCCGAAGTTTTCGAATCAAGTACGCACTCGAAGAGAGTATGAAGATGCTTATCGGTCGTATATTGAGAACAAACAAATTCAATTTTGTACTTTCCATCAATCTTTTAGTTACGAGGATTTTGTGGAAGGACTTCGTAGTGATATTGAAAAAGAGGGAACTCCATTTACTCCTCAAAATGGTATATTTAAAGAAATTTGTGAATTAGCAAAAGGTCGTTATAAAATTTCAACGTCGTCATCGATTGATTTTGATAAAAGTAATATTTACAAAATTTCGTTGGGAACAGCTAATAGCACAGAGGGAGAAAAAATTTATCGTTATTGCATTGAAAACAAACTTATTACTCTGGGTCATGGTAGTGAAATTGATTTTACAGATAAAAATAACTTTAATGAAGTTTCTAATGCGTTTATGGCGACAGAAGAAGAAGCTAGTCCTCCTGTAATTAAAATGGTAGATAACTTTAAGAATAGCTTAAAAATTGGGGATATCGTGATTATTTCGAAAGGCAATTTGAAATTTAGAGCAATCGCAAGAGTGGTTAGTGACTATTATTATGATGGAGAGACAGATATTTCTTATAGTCATTTTAGAAAAGTGGAATGGTTATTTATCAGTAATAATGAGGAAGATGCTGAACAAATTTTCAACACAACATCGACTGAATCAAGAAGGTTTTCACAACAATCTATTTATCCATTTAGTAAGGATCAAATCAATTTAGATGCTATAAATGAATTTATATCGTCAAATGAAGATTCTGAAGACGAAGAGCGGTTTGTATTAATTATAGACGAGATAAATCGAGGTAATATTTCTAAAATTTTCGGAGAACTTATAACTCTTATTGAAGAGGATAAACGATATGATGTTGAGGATGATGGTACAATCAAAGGATTAGAAGTTACACTGCCATATTCCAAAGATAAGTTTTCCGTGCCGAAAAATGTTTATATTTTAGGTACAATGAATACTGCTGATCGTTCCATTTCATTGATGGATACAGCTTTGCGTAGAAGGTTTGACTTTGAAGAAATGTTACCTGAACCGAATTTGCTGTCAGAGATAGATGGTATTGATGTTCAAAGTTTATTAAGAACAATAAATAACAGAATTAAGTATTTATATGACCGTGATCATCAAATAGGACATGCCTTTTTCATTGGAAAGGAAAGCTCTAATGAATTGATCGAAGTGATGCAACGTAAGGTAATTCCACTACTACAAGAGTATTTTTATGATGATTGGGAAAAAATTGAATTAGTACTTGGTGGTGCGATAAATTCTAAGGAAAATGAAAATAATTATTTCCTATCAAAGAAAATATTAAGTGCAAATAAATTATTTAATGGAGCATCCAAAATACAACCCAAAAAGGTAGTCTATTCACTCGTACAAGAGCCGTCTACTCAAGCATTAATAAATATTTATAAAGAAAAAAGTGAAATTATAGATGATTAATATCAAAGTGATTCGAGTGAAAGAGAGTTTTGACTGGATTGAAATCATTAAAGATTCTGGTAGTAAACGCTACTTAGAAGAAAATACTATTACAGAAATGCAGTTGCAACACTTTAAAGAAAAGTGGATTGAATTAGAGTTAGATTCTAATTCAATTTTATGGGGCGACAAAAAATTTAAATTTATTAATTATGTTGGATATTTGCAAGTAGAGGACGTAGCATTTGAAATTTTGCCAAAATTATCTTTTGAAAATGAGTATCAGAAAATGCGAAGCGCATTAATTGAAATGATTAATACGTGTCATGATTTAGATATATCGTTAGACTATACTTATAATGATTTAGAGCAAGGTGATTTGAAGGAGATATTAGCTAAATATTTTGCGAATACTCTTTTGAAAGAATTACATCGTGGTATTTCGCAAGAATACCGATTAGTAGAAGAAAACGCAACTTTGTTAAAAGGGCGACTACTAGTATCACAACACATTAAAAATAATGTATTAAATAATAAGCCTTATCAAATAGCTGTAAGTTATGAAGAACGTGTAGATAATCACGTTTTAAATCAAGTATTTAAACGTGCAACGTCATTGTTGATTAAAACGGTTCGAAGCTTTGAAACAAAAACACAGTTGCAGCGAATCGATTACTTATTAGATACTGTTGCAAATCGCTCATTTACAAAACATCAACTGAAAGAAATATCTCTGAATCGAACAAATAAACGATTTGAAAAGCCCTTTAAATTGGCAAAGCATTTTTTACTAAATGAAACTCTTACAATGCAGCATCATGATCTTACAAATACATTTGTAATTATGTTTAAAATGAATGATCTATTTGAAGCATACATTGCTATTTTGTTAGATGAAGTAGTAGATCGTCCAGTCTATCCACAAGACGAAAGACATCGCTTATTTAAAAATGAAAAAACTAATCGTGGCATATTCCAATTAAAGCCAGATATAGTTATTGGTGATACTGATCAAATAATCATCGATACAAAGTGGAAAAGAGTTTTCGATAAAGAAGAAGTCACACGCTCTGGTATCAAGCGGGAAGATATGTTTCAAATGTATGCTTATTTAACAAGATATAAACATGCAAGTAGAGGCGTGTTGTTATATCCGAAAATAGAACAAACAGAGAGTGAGGATTTGTTTTTACAATCGTGGAAATTAGAAAATACAGATATTCTTTTACGGGCTTATTCAATTTCACTTAAAGATAAAAACGCAACTGAAAAGGAACTACTACAAATATTAAGTGATATTTCTAATTAATTCGTATAATATGGAGAAGAAGCTATAATCAACGGAATATAATACAGTTTTTAGTAAAATAAAACTTCGTTACTTATAAAGTTTTCTAGACTAAAAACTAATTATTATTTTGAATTATAGTCAAAAAAGTAGTCAGCAAAAGTAATTGCCCCCGCAAACACTGATGCGACACTATTATTAAACAAGCGGGTTCGACTCCCACCGTCTCCATACTCTGAAATCTTAGGATTTCAAAAGTGTCACAGTTCTTTTAATGAATTGTGGCATTTTTTTATGATTTGCTTTGTTAATAAAAGTTAAAGTGTAATTAAAAAGTTAGTATAAAGTAACTTGATAAAAAATATATATTATTACTAATAAAAAACTGAGTTTTTTCAAGAATTATAGTTATAAAAGTAATAGGAGAAACGATTGAAAAATCAGTATAATCAGTCAAAATATTAATTGTAGATTTTATAAATGTATAGCTTTAGATTTTCTTTATTGATCAGTTTTACTTCTAAATGATTGATTTCAGCAATTTAATTTTTTGAAATTAATTTTGTTTAATAATTTGTAATTATTTAGATAGGAGCTAACAGTAGATGAAAAAAAACTTATCTTTAGAAAAGAAACTACGAGAATACGCACAGTCTTTATTGTTGTCAAAAGAAAAAATTAAACTTCCTATAGTACCTATAACGGAAATAGATCAAAATGTTCCCCTTCTTTATAAATTATTAAATAGTGGATTTGAGTCGAAGTTATTAGATAACAAGTTAGTTTTACCAGATTTCAACAACTGTGAATCTGTAGCAGTATTCACTGATTATGGTGGTGAAGCGAAAAATAGTAAGTATTATACATATACTGTTACTCTTGTTGATTACAATTTTCTTGGAATATTTGATGAAGAAATGAAACGAATTCGAAAAGAATTTGGATTAAATAATCCTTTAAAAGAAATTTCATTTAAAGACTTAAGATACGGTCCAATTAAAAGGTCTTTGGATAAATATTTATTAACAATAAACAACTTTGTAAATGGACTTGTATTTACGCTTGTAATAGATAAAAACGTTATTTCACTAGCGGAACAAAATGTAAAGCAATCCAAAGAGTTGATTGCAAAATCTTTAATGGATAGTGGCTTTGGGTTATATAAGATTGATGTAGCTGAAAAAATATATCGAATAATAAATCTTATAACTTATTTAATCCGCTTACTTGTACCAAATAACAAAAAGATATTTTGGATGTCAGATCATGATTCAATAATTGCAACAAATGAAATGCATAAAAATATCGGAAAACTTTTTGGACAAGCAATTTATAGTTTTGAAAATGTAAAATATAATACTGTTGGGTACTCAAAACCTTTCCCGAAAAGTGAGGAAAATTTATTTTTAGATTTACTAAGTATTTCAGATTTGGTAGCGGGGGCAATAGAACACTATTTGACACGACAAAAAATATTAGACTTTGAGGAATTTACTATTAGTGATGGTTCTAATAAAATTTTAATGTGGCTAGCTAACAATGGTCTTGCCTTTAAAAAATTAACCTACAGTATTCGCTATGATGATGAGAGAGGGGCTTATCAAGGAGGTTTTATGGACTTTAAATTGAAAGACACGACTGATAATATAAACTATATTGATATTAGCTTGTAACATTAACAATAAAAATTATAGAGCTATTTTTAATCGTTAAGTCAAAAATGCTTGTATTATATGTATTCGAATTTGGCTTTAAACATCAGTGATACAGGATACTGTCTAATTTTTATTATTTAGAAACGGAGCTGACATCTATGATACGACGTGCCACCTTGATGGACGGAAAAGCCTTATCGGACTTAATGCGACGCATTGATCGGGAAACGAAATATATGTTGTATGAGCCGGAGGAACGTGTCCTGTCAACGGAACAGGCAGAGGCGTTCATCGAGAAGTTTGGTCAGGCTACTAATTCGGACATCTTTGTCGTGGACGTCGACGAACAACTCGTCGGGTATGTGCTCGTCGTCGGTGGTGAACCGAGTCGAATCCGTCACCGCGCGAATCTTGTCATCGGCTTGCTCGATGCTTATACGGGTCGTGGACTCGGTGCAGGGCTGCTTGAAGCCGTTGATGCCTTTGCCATTGAAGCAGGACTCGTCCGACTCGAGTTGACGGTTCGTAAGGATAACTTGCGGGCAATCGAGCTCTATCATAAGTTTGGCTTCAACATCGAAGGAACACGCATCGCGTCGCTCTTCATCGATGGCGAATACGTCGATGAACTGGCGATGTCAAAGATCTATACGATGGAAGAATCCTAAAAAAGATGCTCCGTGGACTTATCTCTGAAAAGAGACGAGACCATGAGCATCTTTTTTTATGGCGATATCTTTTGTTGTTCGAAGTCAATCTCCAGAACATTTTTTGCATAATCCTTACCCCAGTCATACATCGCATCTAAAATCGGCATTAAGCTATGTCCGTGTGGCGTCAACGAGTATTCAACCTTCGGTGGTACGACCGGATAGACTTCCCGGTGAATGATATGGTGTTCCTCGAGTTCGCGCAGTTGATTGACGAGCATCCGTTGCGTGATCCCAGGCATCAGACTTTTCAGTTCCCCGAAGCGTTTCGTTCCTTCCTTGCCTAAGTGCCAAAGAATTAGCATCTTCCATTTGCCCCCGATGATCGAGAGGGTCAATTCCTTCTCACAGTTAAACTGACGGTCTTCAAAATGTGGCATTGATCCACCCCCTGCTCCAGTATAGTCTTTCTTCCGATCGACAGTATACTTTTCCGCACTATGTATGAAAAACCGCACTATGTAAATTAAAAGTGCGTACTTCTCAAGAATGCTCCTGCGGATTATATTTAGTCCTGTTCCTTCATGAACGTTTGAAGGAAGTGTCAGGTACGACAATATAGAGAAGAATGGGAGAGATACAAAATGAAATTACAACTCGCAATTGATTTAGTCGATACAGCAGGTGCGATTGCTTTAGTCAAAGAAATCGGGGAAGACAATCTAGATATCGTTGAGATCGGCACACCGGTCGTCATCAACGAAGGGCTCCGTGCCGTCAAAGAAATGAAAGCCGCGTTCCCGAACTTAACGGTCCTCGCTGACTTGAAGATCATGGATGCTGCTGGCTACGAAGTCAGTCAAGCTGTCGCACATGGTGCCGACATCGTGACGATCCTTGGGGCGGCGGAAGACATGTCAATCAAAGGGGCAGTCGAAGAAGCGAAAAAATCAGGCAAACAGATTCTCGTCGACATGATTGCTGTTAAAGATATCGCAACACGTGCGAAAGAACTGGATGCGTTAGGCGTCGACTACATCTGTGTCCACACAGGGTACGATCTCCAAGCAGTCGGTCAAAACTCGTTCGAAGATCTCGCGACAATCAAGTCAGTTGTGACAAATGCAAAAACAGCTGTTGCGGGTGGCATCAAGATGGAGACGTTACCGGAAGTCATCGCGGCACGTCCTGATCTAATCATCGTCGGTGGCGGCATCACAGGACAAGATGATAAACAAGAGACAGCGTCAACGATGCACCGGATGCTACAAGAGGCGTAAATGACACACATTCAAACGATTATCGAAGAGCTGACTTCGACGGTCGAAGCAATCGATGCGACCGAGACAAAAGAACTGGCAGACGCTGTCTTGCAATCGAATCGAATCTTTCTCGCAGGAGCCGGTCGCTCCGGCTTGATGGGGAAAGCGTTCGTCATGCGACTGATGCATATGGGACTCGACGCGTATGCCGTCGGCGAGACAGTCACGGCGAACTTACGTGAGGGTGACGTGTTGATCGTCGGTTCCGGATCGGGTGAGACGAAGACGTTGATTCCAATCGTCGAGAAAGCACAGCAACTCGGTGGAACGGTTGCCGTCGTCACGATTAATCCGACGTCGACGTTAGCACGATTAGCCGACTTGGTCGTCCAATTGCCTGGAGTTCCGAAAGAACGAACGGCATCAGCGGACGAGACGGTTCAACCGATGGGATCGTTGTTCGAACAGACGATGTTGTTGTTCTATGATGGCTTGATTCTGAAGATCATGGAAGACAAACAGCTCGATTCGCAAACGATGTACGGGAAACATGCCAACTTAGAATAGATAAACCAGAAGACCGGTAGACGTATGCGATACGTTTACCGGTCTTTTTTGACTTGATTTTTAATAAAACATTTCCTGTTTGTGAGAATTTATTCGGATACTAGCAGGTATCGACCTGCCATACTAAAAGAAGTAAAGGTATGGTAAGGGGGAGGAAAAATGCGTTTTACGAAGTCGATGACAACTATTGTATTGATCAGTAGTTGCGTCTTATCGGGATGTGCAACGGAGACGAAAGATCATGCTGTAAAATCATCTGCAGAAGTTGCATCCGTGAAACCAACTAAAGGACAAAATGAAGTCGAAGAAATTTTAATTAAAGAGCCATCCGTCGATGCAGATACACCGGGCAAAGCGAGCGTCGAGCAAATACAGCTGACCTATAAAAACGGACAAACCGCCGTACCTACTAATGATGATATCTTGTCGGAAGCGACTCTTGGTCAAAAAGCGATTGTCACGCTGCAGTCTCCGGAAGGACCACATCATTACATCGTTTTGTTTTATGAACAGTCTGATCGCTGGATATTAACTGGTGTTCTTCCTGCGACAGGACCTGTTACAACGGAACGCTCGGAATCACGTGGCTTGAAGCTCCCATTTTCGACATTTACAACGAACGAAATGAGTTGGAGTGATGCGGAAGACGCGCCAATCACATGGACGTTTGCTGGAAAACAATCAATCCTTACGGTTTCGAAGCTCCCGCAGCAACCGATGGACAGCAAACCGACGGAGGTTATGACATTGTCGAATGGAATAGAAGCTTACGTCCATGAGACGAAACGGGAAGCTAGCTTGTCTTATCAGGACGGCGAACAGACGGTTCTGATAGCCGGTAACGTATCAGTTGATCGTCTTAAAATACTTGCGGCATCACTGCCATCCGTCACGTCAGGATCGTTTCCGTATGGGGGAACAGAATAAAAAAAATCGCGCGTTTCACACAACTCCCGTCAGAGTAAGTGAAGCGCGCGATCTTTTATCTATCTACGTTCTTACCATTTGAAATCGAAATCAGCACCGACATCTTTTGCGAGGTGGGCATCTGATCCATAGACGAGCGGAATTGATAACGACTGCGTGACTTGCAGGAGTTCCGGGTAAGGATAGGAAAGACCACATAACGGCTTCCGGAGTCCTGCTGTGTTGACGTCGAGTGTGAAGTTCGCCTGACGGATCTTCCGTAACGTGTCGTCGAGGTTCGTTGGGTTCGACTCAAGCGGATAGGCTTGGATGAATTTCGTCGGTAACGTCAAGTGACCGAGGCGCTTCGGCTGGTGTGCACCGAGGTCCGTCATGACGAGGGCTTGGATGCCTTCATAATAGCGTTCGTGGACCGCCGTGACGCTTCCGAGTTTCGTGACGATCTCACCGAAGCTTTCCTTGCTGAAGTCGACGCCATAATACTGATCATCAATGTATAAGTAATGCAGTGAGAGAATGCCGTCGGTCAAGACGTCAGCGTAGCGGGCGATGATGTCACGTGTCCCGTCGACATGCCCTTCCCAGTAGTCGAACTCCATCCCGATCCGGATGTCGATCTGATTCTTGTATGTCTCGCGGAGTTGCGTTAATTCCTTCAGGTAGGCATCGGCTGTCGCGAACGACATTCCGGAATCATTATCTGGCGCAGGATCCGTCACACCTTCAGGTAAAGGGGCATGTTCCGTGAAGCTGATTCGTTCTAAGCCTTGCTCTAAGGCACGCTCGATGTAGGCTTCGAGTGGATCCTTCGTACCGTGTGGACAATATGGACTGTGGACGTGACCGTCCCATTTCAATAATTGCATGAGTAACCCTCCGATTTTTTAGAATTGGCAAGCAAAGCGATTGACAATGTGCCCGAAACGCGGTATCTTATCGTTAAATAATTTAGCGTGGTACAGTGATAATAAGATAAAGGAGTGGGAGTATGCAATCATTTTCTACGATTCGACTCAAGGATGGAGCGACGGACTATGTCGGTGCCTCGGCAACGCGGCTCCAGCAGGTCATCCGTCAGCTCGAAGATGGACTCGAACAATCTAACTATACCCGATTAATCACCCCCTTAATTGAGGAAATCGGTGGACGGGAACAGATTCGAATGGATTTTACGACTAGTGTCGCACGTGCACTCAGCGAACGTGGTCGCGAACAATATAAACGTGTCTTCTACAGTGGCTCGGTCTTTCAACCGGAAGAGAAGTTCCAAGTCGGTTTTGAAGAACGAGGACAAATCGCGGAAGTCGAAGCAATTCAACTCGCGGTCCGACTCGTTGAGGAACTGACAGGAAAAGAAGTCACACTCTCAATCGGCGATGCCGGTCTAATCGAGCATTTGATTGAGACGCGCGTCGGTGATCACCACTTACGCGACCAAGTGACACAGATGCTTCGTTTACGTAACGTCATCGAACTGAAGCGAATTGCAGGTCAACTCGATGATGCTTTACTTGCAAAACTACCTTTATTATTCGGACGTGAAGGGGCAGAGACGATCCTACCGTACGTCGACGAGACACGACTCAATGCCGTGCTTGATCTCGCGGAAGCCGTCAATGCCGATCTCGACTTCGGACAAATGGGCTTACAAACGTATTACGACGGCATCACGATCCACGGTTTCATCGAAGGCGTGACGGAACCCGTCCTCGTTGGTGGACGTTACGACCGGCTCTATGAACAATTCGGACAAGAACAACAGGCGTTCGGCATCGGATTCTCGGTCGAACGGTTGGCGGAGGTGCTCTAAATGCGAATCGGAATTACGAAAGGACGGCTGTCGAAAGCGACAGAACGTTATCTGAAAGAAGCTGGCGTCGAGACATGGGGAGCCATTGAACGCGAACTGATCGTCAAACGGGGCGAGCACGAATTCGTCTTCATGAAAGGATCGGATTTGATTCCGTACGTCGCTCAAGGTGTTCTCGATGTCGCAATCACGGGCAGTGATATCTTACTCGAATCGGATCAAGAACTATCGGAACTCGCAGAATTACCGTTCGGCGTCTGCCGAATGTCCGTCTGTGCGAAGGAGCCCTTGCAATTTGAAGGTGGGCGCCGTGTCCGGATTGCGACGAAGTATCCGGTTATCGCAAAACGCTACTTCAGCGAACTCGGTGTCGACGTCGACATCGTACCGTTGAACGGATCCGTTGAACTAGCACCGTTACTCGGTTTGGCTGACGCGATCGTCGATATCGTCGAGACAGGTGAGACGTTACGGGCGAACGGACTAAACGAATATGAAAAAATCATCGATATCAGCGCTCGATTCTTTACGAGCGAATGGACGTTAAAACGGAAGCGGGTGGAAGTCATCCGCTTGCTCGAGCAATTGACAGAAGGAGTGACACGATCATGACACCGACAAAACCTTTCAGCATCGATCGCGACACGGAGCTCGCGGTCCGCGCGATTCTCGAACGCGTCGCAACAGACGGTGACGCTGCTGTCCGCGATTATACGAACCAATTCGATCAGGTCGATCTTGAGGATTTCCGTCTTAGTGAAACACGGATCACACAAGCGTTCGAACAGGCAGACGCTAACTTGATCGACTCGTTGAAGTTGATGGCGACACGACTCGTCGAATGGCACGAACAAGAACTACCATCTGACATCGAACTCGTCGAAGCAGACGTGACACGACGTCAACGTTTCGTTCCCGTCGATTCGGTTGGGATTTACGTTCCAGGTGGTGCAGCCAGTTATCCGTCGACGGTCTTGATGAACGCCATTCCAGCAAAAGTCGCCGGTGTCGAACGGGTCGTCATGGTGACGCCGATGACGAACTTAAGTGACGAGGTGCTCGTTGCGGCACGGATCGCTGGTGTGACAGAAATCTATACGATTGGTGGAGCGCAAGCTGTCGCCGCGCTGACATTCGGAACAGAAAGCATCCAAGCTGTCGATTTGATCGTCGGACCCGGGAACCGCTTCGTCGCTGAAGCAAAACGCCAAGTTTACGGGATCGTTGGCATCGACTCGGTCGCCGGTCCATCGGAAGTCGTCGTCATCGCGGACGAAACAGCGCATCCAGACCGGATCGCTGCGGACTTACTTGCTCAAGCTGAACACGATCGTGACGCTGTCGCAATCGCCTTCGTGCCGACGGAAGAGATGAAACAAGCGGTGGATGCAGAGATCGAGCGACGCTTACAACAATTGCCGCGTCAAGAGATTGCCCGTCGTGCGATGGAAAACGGTGGCGTCTTCGTTGCTCCACTCGAAACAGCAATCGAAGAAGCGAACCGTCTCGCAGCGGAACACTTGGAACTTGCCGTTGCCAATCCGCAAGAAGTCGTCAAATCGATCCGTCACGCCGGCATGATTTTCCTCGGTCACGAAACACCGGAAACGCTCGGCGATTACGTCGCCGGAACGAACCATGTCTTACCGACATCCGGCACAGCTCGTTTTGCGTCTGGATTATCAGCGCGGACGTTCCTGCGTCACCAGACGATGCTCGAAGCCACACGCGCAGGCGTACAACGTCTCGCGAACGCAGCGAAGACCGTTGCCCGGGTTGAAGGACTCGAAGCACACGCACAAGCCATCGAAGTGAGGGAAGACTAATGCGATTACACCAAAACGAACGATTCACGACCCATAGTCCAGTCGGGATCGAAGCGATCCAGGAATTGATCGCAACGTTCCCTTTAAATGAATATCCTGTCGAGATCATCGATCAAGTTAAGGCATCATACGCGACGTACGCTGGTGTCCGTCCGACGCAACTCGTCGCCGGGAACGGCTCGGATGAGTTGATCGGCTACTTATGTGCCCGCTACGGCGGACCCGGGATGCCAGTCATCGCCTCGGAACCGGACTTCGTCATGTACCAGTTCTACGCTGACCGAGCACGGGCACCGTTTGAACGCGTGCCGTTACTCGACGAGATGGCGCTTGACGTCGACGGATTGATCGCAGCTCCTGGTGAGATCATCTTCTTGAGTCACCCGCACAATCCGTCTGGTGTCCTTCGCAAGGAAGCAGACATCCGTCGTTTGCTTGATAGTGGTAAATACGTCGTCATTGATGAGGCGTACATCGACTTCGCGCTCGAACAGTCGATGCTTCACTTACTGGAAGAATATCCGAAAGCGATCATCTTACGGACGCTCTCAAAAGCGTTCGGGCTCGCATCACTCCGACTCGGATTCGTCATCGCGAGCGAACAAATCATCGAAGAAATCCAACAAATCAAATCACCATACAACGTCTCTGGTCTATCAGCAGCTGTTGGTATCGCCATCATGGCAGAACCGGAACTCGATCGGGTCTTAGAAGAAACGTATGCGAGCCGTGAAGCGATCGAACGGATTCTCGCGCCAATCGGCAAGACGTATCCGAGTGCGGCGAACTTCGTCTACGTCGAATATCCGGAAGCCGAACGCTTTACGCAGCGTTGTGCTGACGCCGGATTACGGATTCGCTTGTTTGACCAGGCGTTCCGTGTCAGTTGTGGATCACCAGAAGCAATGCAAGTATTAGAAACGTGTGTAGAGGAGGAATTACGATGCGGCGTGGCGCAAACGAACGAGTAAGTACAGAGTCAGACATCAAGGTCGAGGTCGATCTCGCAGGAGGTCCGGTTGAGATTAAGACGGGTGTCGGCTTCTTTGATCATATGTTGACGTTATTTGCCTTCCAGGCCCGGATTGGTCTGAAGGTAACAGCCAAAGGTGATACGTGGATCGATGCCCATCACACGGTCGAAGATACCGCAATCGTCCTCGGGGCAG
Source organism: uncultured Exiguobacterium sp. (assembly GCF_964277885.1). Taxonomy (NCBI): domain Bacteria; kingdom Bacillati; phylum Bacillota; class Bacilli; order Caryophanales; genus Exiguobacterium; species uncultured Exiguobacterium sp. Next base: position 442,375 of record NZ_CAXYJR010000005.1, read on the forward strand.
CGTTGACGGAAGCGCTCGGCGATAAAGCCGGGATTGAACGCTACGGTGAATCCCGTGTGCCGATGGACGAGACACTCGCGTCAGTCGTCCTCGACTTCAGCGGTCGTCCGTTCACGGTCTTCCGTGCTAGCTTCAAGAATCCGAAGCTCGGTGACTTTGATACGGAACTCGCAGAAGAGTTCTTCCAAGGCTTATCGCGCAGTGCCCGGATGACGATTCATGCCGAAGTCTTGTATGGTTCGAACACGCACCACATGATCGAAGGGTTGTTCAAAGCACTCGGTCGGGCTGTTCGTCAGGCCGTTGCCGTGACGAGTGAAGGCGTACCGTCTACGAAAGGGTTGATTGATCAATGATAGCAATCGTCGATTATGGCGTCGGGAATATCGCAAACATTGAGCGGGTATTAAAACAGCTCGGTGAGGCAGTCATCGTCACGAATGATGCTGAACTACTGGAGCAAGCTGAAGCACTCGTCTTACCCGGTGTCGGTGCCTATGCACCGGCAATGGAGCGCTTGAAGGAAACGGGACTGGTCGACTTCTTAAAAGAACAAGCCGAAAAGAAACCGTTTCTCGGGATTTGTCTCGGGATGCAACTGCTCTTTGAATCGAGTGACGAAGATGGACTGACGGAAGGTCTCGGCATTTTACCGGGTACGATCGAAAAACTACCGAGCGATGTCCGCTTGCCACACATGGGTTGGCACCAGCTGACGAACCACGGCGAAGCCGTCTATTTTGTCCACTCGTACGGTGCCGTCTGTGACCCAGAATGGATCGTCGACTCGGTCGAATACGGACGCCTCGTCCCAGCGATCGTTCAAAAAGGACAAGTCACCGGGATGCAGTTCCACCCGGAAAAGAGTGGCGAAGTCGGATTGAAATTACTGAAGGAATGGAGAGAGACGACATGCAACTCTACCCAGCAATCGATTTAATGAGCGGACAGGCCGTACGCCTGAAGCAAGGAGATTTTGACCAACAGACATTCTTCGGCGATGCGCTGACGATCGCGAAGCGCTTCAAGGAAGACGGGGCAACAGCGATTCACTTGATCGATCTTGACGGTGCAAAAGCCGGCGAACCGCTGCACTTGAACTTGATCGCCGACATCAAAAAGGAGACCGGGTTGTTCGTTGAAGCTGGTGGTGGTGTCCGTAACATCGAGACGGTCGAAGCATACGTCGGTGCCGGGATCGACCGGATTCTCGTCGGCACGGTCGCTCTTGAAGACGAAGCGTTACTTGAGCAGATGATCGCTCTTGCTGGTGATAAACTAGCCGTTGCGTTAGATGCCAAAGAAGGCATCGTTCAAACACGCGGTTGGCTCGAAGCGAGCGGTTGGACGCTCGAAGAGGCGATGACGCACTTGATCGGTAAAGGGATCAAGACGTTCCTTTATACAGACATTTCGCGTGACGGAATGATGATGGGACCGGATGTCGATGGACTTGATCGCTTAAAACGGGAAGGGGTCGAATTGATCGCTTCTGGTGGTGTGACCACAGTCGATGACGTTGCGCGCCTCAAAGAAATCGGCATGGACGGAGCCGTCGTCGGTCGGGCGTTGCTCGACGGATCCCTCGCCTTAAAAGAGGTGTTACGCGTATGTTGATGAAACGTATCATTCCCTGTCTTGACGTCAAGGAAGGACGCGTCGTCAAAGGGGTTAAATTCCAGAACTTACGTGATCTCGGCGACCCGGTCGCCGTCGCAAAGTATTATTACGAGCAAGGGGCGGACGAACTCGTCCTGCTCGATATCTCAGCAACCCAAGAAGGACGCGAGACGATGCTTGATATCGTCGAACGCGTTGCGGAAGTCATTTACATGCCGTTTACGGTCGGTGGCGGAATCAAGACGATTGAAGACGCGAAACGCTTAATTCGTGCCGGTGCTGATAAAGTCTCACTGAACTCGTCGGCGCTTCAAAATCCGCAACTGATTCAAGAAGTCAGCCGCCTGTTCGGTGTCCAAGCGACAGTCGTCGCGATCGATGCGAAACAGACCGGCGACTCGTGGGGTGTCTTCTCACACGGTGGAACACAACCGGTCGGACGTGACGCGATCGAGTGGGCACAGGAAGCCGTTGCGCTGGGTGCCGGCGAGTTACTCGTCACGTCGATGGACGCTGACGGAACAAAAGACGGCTATGATCTCGCCTTGATCCGTCGTCTGCGTGAAGTCGTCAACGTGCCGATCATTGCTTCCGGTGGGGTCGGAACACTCGATCACTTAGCGGAAGGACTAGAGGCAGGCGCGGACGCGGCTCTTGCTGCTTCGATCTTCCATGAAGCGACGTACACGATGCCAGAAACAAAAGCCTACCTCAAAGAACGAGGAGTCGAAGTCCGATGACGACATTGAATTTTTCAAAAGGACTCGTCGCTGCCGTCGTCGTCGACGAGCAGACGAACGATGTTTTAATGGTTGGCTTCATGGACCAAGCCGCTTATGATAAGACGCTTGCGACCGGTCTTGTCACCTTCTTCTCGCGGACGAAGAATCGTCTCTGGACGAAAGGCGAGACGAGCGGGAACACGCTTGAACTCAAACGGATGTGGATCGATTGTGATCAGGATAGTCTTTTGATCGCAGTCAAAGCGAATGGTCCGACATGCCATACCGGAAATCGCAGTTGTTTCTATACAGAAGTGGAGGTGCCAAATGTTATACGAACTGGAACAGACCGTCAAAGCGAAGATTGAGGCAAAGGAAGCAGAATCCTATACGAACTATTTGATTGCTTCCGGGTACGAGAAGATCGCGAAGAAGTTCGGTGAAGAGGCATTTGAAGTCGTACTCGCCGGTAACGATACGTTAGCCGAAGAGACAGCGGACTTGTTGTACCACTTAACGGTCTTGCTTGCTGACCGTGGTGTCTCCTTCAAAGAAGTCGAAGCGGTCCTGAACGAACGTCACGGAACAAAATCGACATTCAAGGATCGTCCGGATATTGAACAATGGTAAGGCATATCCACATCGCCTAGGCGGTGTGGATTTTTGTGTGGGCGGGAAAAGACAATCAGATGACAGTTGTCATCAAATCGACAGAATGTTTCGATAGGCACGCTGTTGCATGAGGGCGTATAATCAAAAGCATAGTCCTTTGTTTTTAGAAAGTAGGTGTTCGATTGGTTACGAAAAAAGAAATCAAGCAAACGATCAAGCAACAATCGAAAGAAACGATCGAAGAGCTACTCGCAAAAGGGGATTCCTTGAAAGAGGAGATCGCCAGTGCCATTACACACGGATTGGGTGTCATTTTCAGTATCGTCGCGCTCGTGATGTTGATCCTGCAGGCGACGAAATCCGGCAGCGCTTGGAACGTCACGGCTGTCAGTATCTTTGGGGCAACGATGATTCTCCTTTATCTGTTCTCGACCTTGATGCACTCGCTGATGCACACGAAAGCGAATAAGGTCTTGCAAATTTTAGATCACGCCGGCATCTATCTGTTGATTGCTGGTAGTTATACACCGTTCGCCTTGATCACACTCCGTGGTCCACTCGGCTGGACATTGCTTGGCATCGTCTGGGGTGTCGGGACGCTCGGCATCATCTGGAAACTCTATTCGACCGGTAAATACGTCTGGATCTCGAATGCGTCTTATCTGATCCTCGGCTGGTGTTGTCTGTTTGCGATCAAACCGATCTATGAAGCGCTCGGATTCCAAGGATTCTTACTGCTCCTTGGTGGTGGCCTTGCGTACTCGCTCGGCGTCATCTTCTACGTCTGGGCACGCTTGCCGTATAACCACGCGATTTGGCATCTGTTCGTTCTTGCCGGCAGTGTTCTGATCTTCCTTTCGATTTTCTACTACGTTGCTCCAGCGACGATGTCATGAAGAAATTACGGCTCCGGGACTGGCTCCCGCTTACGCTGTATTTTATGTTTGGTCTTGGGTTGCTCCTGTACTTCCGGATGTCTGGAATGCTGGAGCAATTTGATATTCAGGCATTATCGGATTGGGTACGGGATCAAGGTCTGACCGGTATGTTGCTTTACGTACTCGCTTACACCATTCGACCACTCGTCTTTTTCCCGGCGAGTCTGTTGACCGTCTTTGGCGGTTACACGTACGGTCCATGGCTCGGAACGCTACTCGACGTCATTGGTGCCGGCACCGGCGGTTTACTCAGCTTTTGGATCGCCCGGTTGCTCGGTCGCCGTGGCGTCGAGAAATTGATCGGGAAAGGGAAGCTGAACGTGCTCGACGAACGGATTGCGACGAACGGTTTCCTCGTCGTGCTCGTCGTTCGATTGATTCCACTGTTTCCATTTGACGCGATCAGCTATGCGTCCGGTCTATCAAAAATCCGCTTTAAACAGTTCGCCATCGCCAACTACATCGGGATCATTCCCGGTGCGTTCGTTTACAATAATATCGGCTCAAGCCTGCGTGATCCGTTCTCCTGGCAATTTTTCGTTGCCATCGGACTATACGTCCTATTCTTTGCCGTAGGACTTGTTGCTCAACGGATTCTCAAAAATAAACGAAATAAAGAGCGCATGTAAGCGCTTTATGGCATAATATGAGTGCAGAGATGTGAACCGATACGGTAAAACAGCCTAGCATTTATTTAGGGGGAATCATGAGTGATGGAAAAAGTACTACGGGATGGTTTTATCTTCTTATCGCAAAACAAGACATTGAACGGTCTCGCCAAGCGATACGGGCTTAAATTCGGAGCAAGTCGCTTCGTGGCAGGGGATTCATTGGAAGCATCGAAACGGGCGATCCAGGAATTGAACGCAAAAGGGTTATGCGTCACGATGGACCATTTAGGGGAGTTCATCTCGACGGTGGGTGAAGCAGAGATGATGACACAAGAATGTATTCGTGCGGTTGAGATGATTGCGGAAGAAAAATTAGACTCGCAACTCTCGTTGAAACTGACATCACTCGGACTCGATATCTCGGACGACTTGATTCGCTCGAACATGGAACGGATCTTAACGCGGGCAAAAGAACTCGGTGTCTTCGTCACGATTGATATGGAAGATGAGCCACGTTGTGAAAAGACGATTCAATTGTTTGAAGAATTGCGCCAATCTTTCGATAACATCGGAACAGTCATCCAGTCGTATCTTTACCGGTCGGAAGATGATATCAAACGTGTCGGACGCTTCGAGACGAATCTCCGGATTGTCAAAGGGGCATATAAAGAACCGGCAACGGTTGCGTTCCCAGAGAAGGAAGATGTCGATCATAACTACATTAAGCTCGTGAAGTTACAATTATCACTCGGAAACTATGCTGCCGTCGCAACGCATGACGATGCGATGATCGAGCAAGTCATCCGTCACGCTAAAGAAAACGGAATCGAAAAAGACCAGTTCGAATTCCAGATGTTATTCGGCATCCGGGTCGAGCGTCAACTCGAACTCGTCAAACAAGGCTATAAAGTCCGTGTCTACGTCCCTTATGGACGTGACTGGTACGGTTACTTCATGCGCCGCTTAGCAGAGCGACCGGCAAACGTTGCCTTCGTTCTCAAAGGAATGGTCAAAGGATAAGAAGAGAAGGCGATGCAGCGCTGCATCGTCTTTTTTGATTCAGAGAGGAGAGGACAGAATGGCACGCACAGAACAAGAATTCAAGGAACTGCTGCAACAAGACGCGCCTGTAACGCCTGCATTACTCGATGAGTTACTTCTACATATCGGTTCGACGGATTCTGAGTTACGAGATGGATTGATCTATCCGCAGTTAGCGATCTACATCGCATCAGAGTCATTTACGATAGAAGACACCAATCAAATTTTCGATTTCATTTTAAGCGGGCATGGATTGATGTATAGAATGGGAACAGCGGACACAACAGCTGTTCTGACGCGATCATTTTCAGCATTAGCACTCGCTGAATTGTTAGTGATGGACAAAACCCGACACTTATTGACGCAAAGTCAGTTGGATCGGCTGTCCACTTACTTACAAACTTATCTGGAGCAAGAAAAGGATGTCCGTGGATTCATTGACGGAATGGGGTGGGCACACAGCATGGCACATATTGCCGATGTCTATGCGGTTTGGTTTACGCACCCAGCGAGTCGTCCAGAGGAGGAGCTCGGAGCGATTGATGCGATGATTCGTCAGTTGACACGGTCCGATTATCTCTATGTCGATGAAGAAGCGGACCGGATGGTGACGGCATGGTTGCAAGCTTGTCGCCATGGACTGTCGGAAGATGTCCTATTACAACGAATCGAACATAATATTAAGGAGTGGCTTGAGAGTGACGTGACGTGGGGAGATGCGGAGTGGACGACGTATCGTAACGTCAAACAATTGCTACAGACACTCTATTTCCGACTGAAATGGGAAGAACAATCGGATCTTGTCTTAGTTGAAGAGTGGTTGCGACAGGTACATCAGCGAACGCACGGAGGATGAAGCATAGTATACCGGACGTCCCTAGCATCTTCACTTTCCTCAGGCGGGAAGTAAGCCGCGGCATCTCACATTCCATGTGATTTGCCGGGTCTTCCTCTTCCCTGACGGAAGCATAGTTCATGCTTCCTTTTCCTGTAGGAGTCGAAGATGCCCGGTTTCGTCCTAGATGAACTCACATCAAAAGCGATCGATTTCCGTCAATGGAATCGATCGCTTTTAGTATTGAATACGTTCACCCTCCTCACATGTCTTCACCCGACTCCTACAGGAAAAAGCGCGACGTTTCATCTCGCGCTGTCAGAGACAAACAAGACCCGGATTCGTCATCCGAAGGATGAGGAAGACTGGCTTGTGTCTCGCCTGAGGAAAGCGGGTGAGAAGACAGTGAGGTTTTTGATGATGGAGTTTCATCGATCATTACGGCAAAATGACATTTCCTAAAAACAGCATGCCTGCAAATACAAGAATGACAAGGAAGATAGAGGTCTGCGGGTGGAATCGTTTTTCTTGATAGCGCCGAAAAAGGCGTCTTCCGAGTTCAGGTATACCCATTAGAAAGACCATGTACAATAAGAAATATTGCCATCGTTCTAAAACATCAAGTGAATCGATATAAAACAACAGATTGATACCTAACGCAAACAAAATAAATGTATAAAAGGTTGTATATGACATAGTTATCTCTCTCTCACAGCCGTCGTCTGAAAAGCAAACAAACACGAGAAAGCATGGGCTTGATCCAGTAACCGATGCCCCGTCATGACAGCTCCTTCTTTTTGAATGATCGCTTCATCGAGTAACGTCCAGCCCCGTTCTTTCGCTAGCTGCAGCAGTTCCCACGGCATCATCGTATTCCCCATCGCGACTTCTTCACCGTAGAGACGACGGTAAGCAAGTTGCCGTGGTGCGGCTGTCGGACCAAGTAAACTGATGACGACAAGCGGGGCGACGCGTTCGATTTCTTGCAGCACTTGAACAGGACGTGTCGACCATTCAAGTGAGTTGACGGCGAGTACGACATCAAACGCATGATCGGCGAACGGTAACGCTTCACCCGTCCCGACGATGAACGTCTGCTCGGGTGACTTCTCACGGGCAATTCGGATCATCTCGTCTGAGACATCAAGTCCGACTGTCTGAAAGTCCGGTGTCAGTAAGCGACAGGCTGCACCATCACCGCAACCGAGATCAAGCAAACGACCACCGGTGATCGTTTTTCGTAAGAACGGCAAAACGGTTTTCCGACTGCCGTTCGTCCACATATCGTCAGCACGATCCGCCCAGTCAGCGGCTTTTTGATTCCATACATGCTCGGTTTGACTCATTTGCATCCACTCCTTTTTATCAGTCTAACAGGAAAATTTGTCCATTGACTGATTTTTTATTGCTACTGAATCATTATTCATTTATGATGAAGATGTAGAAGAAGCACACCAAAGTCGTTCGGCTTCTTTTTTTGTCAGTATAATGAATGGTTGTTCATTCAATTTAAAATCAGGGGGTATATCATGGCGAGTCAAATCGGTCAGCCGACCACAATCCAGTTGACGAAACACATCCAATTCGCCGTCATCATCGGTTCAGGGGTGATGGGTGCAGGCATCGCGGCACATCTTGCGAATGCTGGCATACGGACATTGATGCTTGATATCGTACCAAAAGAACTTACGGCACAAGAAGAGAAGCAGGGCTTGACGCTGAGTGATCCGCGCGTCCGTTCCCGTATCGCGCGCGATAACCGCGAAAAACTCTTGAAACAAAACCCAGCACCACTCGCGTCGAAGAAATTGATCGACTTCATCGAGGTTGGAAACTTAGAAGACGACTTAGAGCGTCTGAAAGAAGCGGACTGGATCGTCGAAGTCGTCGTCGAACGACTCGATGTCAAACAGCAATTGTTTAAATCGATCGAACCGTTCATTCGGGAAGACGCGATCGTCAGTTCGAACACATCAGGCATCTCGATCGAAGCGATGCGTGAAGGGCGTTCGGAATCATTTAACCGTCGTTTCCTCGGGACACACTTCTTTAACCCACCACGTTATCTGAAGTTACTCGAATTGATTCCGACGTCAGACACGGATCCACGTGTCGTCGACTTCATGAAACAATTCGCAGAAGAACGACTCGGGAAAGGTGTCGTCATCGCGAAGGACACACCGAACTTCATCGGCAACCGAATCGGGACATACGGTCTCCTCGTGACGATGGATGAGATGAAAAAAGGTGGCTATTCGATCGGGGAGGTCGATTCCGTCACAGGTCCACTACTTGGTCGCCCAGGGTCAGCGACGTTCCGGACACTCGACGTCGTCGGCATCGACACGTTCGTTCACGTTGCAAACAACGTCTATGACTTGTTGCCAGAAGGCGAAGAGAAGGAGACGTTCGCGGTTCCGTCTGAGATGCGTCGCCTTGTTGAACAAGGATCACTCGGTGCGAAGACGGGTCAAGGGTTCTATAAGAAAGTCGGAAAACAGATCCTTGAACTTGATCTCGAAACATTTGAGTACGTTGAAAAGAAAGCGCTTACTGAACCGTCGATCGGACAAGCTAAAGCACTTCCGGGCGCAAAAAATAAACTGAAAGCCGTCGTCTTCGCGCAAGATCGTGTCGGCGCCTTACTCTGGCCGATTCATGCGAAAACATTGCTCTACTCGGCTCAGCTGACAGGTGAGATCGCAGACGACATTAAAGCGATCGACGAAGCGATGAAATGGGGCTTCGGCTGGAAGTTGGGACCGTTCGAGACATGGGACGCACTCGGTGTCGAGAAAACGGTCGCAAAAATGAAACAAGATGGTTACGCAGTACCGGCATGGGTCGATGAGATGATCGCAGCAGGAAAAACGAGCTTCTATGATGCGTCCGGTCGTCATTATGACGTTACAACGAAAGACTACGTTGGTGCAACGGTCAATCCGAAGGAAATCCGTCTCCGCGACGTCCGGAAGTCAAACGGTGTTCTCCTTGAGAACAACGGGGCACGCCTGCTTGATATCGGCGACGATGTTGCTGTGCTCGAGTTCACATCGAAGAGCAATGCGATCGGTGTCGACATCATGCAGATGATCGAACAGTCGGTCGATCTCGTTGAGAAAAACCACCGTGGTCTCGTCATCGCGAACGATGGCAAGAACTTCTGTGTCGGTGCGAACCTAGCGATGATGCTGATGGAAGCGGAAGATGAAAACTGGTTCGAACTCGACTGGATCATCAACAAGTTCCAACAATCGATTCAAAAGATTCGTTACGCATCGCGTCCGATCGTCGCTGCTCCACAAGGGATGACGCTTGGTGGCGGTACAGAAATCTCGCTTCCGGCAGCTCGCCTGCAAGCTGGTCTTGAAACGTACATGGGTCTCGTCGAAGTCGGTGTCGGTCTAATTCCAGGAGGCGGCGGAAACGTCAATACGTACCGTCGACTGTTAGAAAACACACCAGACGGACTCGTTAACATCGAGAAAGCAGCACAAAAAACGTTCGAAAACGTCGCGATGGCAAAAGTCTCAAAATCAGCCTTTGAAGCACGCGAACTCGGATATGTCCGCTCTGTTGATCAGATTTCGATGAACCGGGATCACTTGACGTATGATGCGAAACAACTCGTCCTTGAACTCGACCGGACTGGCTACACGGCACCGGCGAAAGCGAAGATTCCAGTCGTCGGTCGTGCTGGGAAAGCAACGCTTGAACTCGCGACACGCGAAATGTTCTACGGCGGTTATATCTCGGAACACGACTTGAAAATCGCTAGTAAACTCGCACACGTCATCGCTGGTGGAAACGTCGCCTTCGGTAGCCACGTCGATGAACAATATATGCTCGACATCGAACGGGAAGCATTCTTGAGCCTGATCGGTGAGATGAAGACACAACAACGGATGCAGCACATGCTCGTCAAAGGCAAGCCGCTTCGTAACTGAGGACTGGGGGGATTCGGATGAAGGAAGCAGTAATCGTCGCCGGTGCACGGACACCGGTCGGAAAAGCAAAAAAGGGCGCATTCAAATCGATGCGCTCGGATGAATTAGCAGGCATCGCCATCCAGGAAACGTTGAAACGGTCCGGCTACACGGGAGCGGTCGATGACGTCATTCTCGGATGTGCCTTACCGGAAGCAGAGCAGGGGATGAACATCGCCCGTTACGCTTCAGTCCTCGGTGGATTATCCCATGAGGTACCGGCAATCACGATCAACCGGTATTGCTCAAGTGGATTACAATCGATCGCTGACGCGGCGATGAAGATCATGACGAGGCAAGCAACTGCGGTCGTCGCTGGAGGACTTGAATCGATGAGCCAAGTCCCGATGCCGGGGCACGTCGTCCGACCTAATCCGTCGATCGTCGACACGGCACCGGAATACTACATGAGCATGGGGCATACAGCGGAGCAAGTCGCTGCGACCTACAATGTCTCACGGGAAGATCAAGATGCGTTTGCCTTGAAGAGTCACCAAAAGGCAGCAGCAGCAATCGCGGCTGGTAAGTTCGTCGACGAGATCGTTCCGGTAACGGTGACGGAACAATTCGTCAATGATGAACTGAAAATCGAAGAGAAGACATTCGTCGTCGAGCACGATGAAGGCGTTCGTCCGGATTCGTCACCGGAAGGTCTCGCAAAACTTCGTCCAGCGTTCCGTCTCGGCGGCAGCGTCACAGCAGGGAACTCTTCGCAGACGTCAGACGGTGCCGCTGCTGTCCTCGTCATGGAACGGGAAGAAGCAGAACGCCAAGGGTTACCGATTCTCGGTAAATTCAAATCATTTGCGGTCGGTGGTGTCCGTCCGGAAGTGATGGGGATCGGACCAGTCGTCGCGATTCCGAAGGCACTGGACCTCGCAGGCATCACGCTTGAGGACGTCGGATTGATCGAGTTGAACGAAGCGTTCGCTTCGCAGTCACTCGGTGTCATCCGCGAACTTGGATTAAACGAAGACATCGTCAACGTCAACGGTGGAGCGATCGCCCTTGGTCACCCACTTGGTTGTACAGGAACAAAACTCACATTGACGCTCTTGCATGAAATGAAACGCCGAAATGTCCAGTATGGTGTCGTCTCGATGTGTATTGGTGGCGGAATGGGCGCAGCAGGCGTATTCGAACTAGTTGAAGGAGGAACAGGACAATGAGCCAAACGACAAACGAATTAATCAAAGGTGGCAGTTTCGTATTAGATGAGTTAGCACCAGAACGTCTCTTCACACCAGAGGATTTCTCGGAAGAACACAAAATGGTCGGTGACATGACAGCGAAGTTCGTCGAAGATCGTGTCGTTCCTGTCCTTGACCGGATCGAAAAACACGAGTTCGAACTGTCAGTCGGTCTCCTCCGCGAAGCAGGCGAGCTAGGTCTACTCGGCGCAGACGTTCCAGAAGCATACGGCGGCTATCAGATGGATAAGATCTCGTCTTCAATCATCACGGAGAAGTTCGCACGCGGTCGTTCATTCGCCCTCAGCTATGGCGCACACGTCGGAATCGGTTCGTTGCCGATCGTCTTCTTCGGTAACGAAGAGCAAAAGCATAAATACTTGCCGAAACTCGCTTCAGGGGAGTGGATCGCTTCGTACGCGTTGACAGAGCCAGGCTCTGGTTCGGATGCTCTTGGTGCTAAAACGACGGCTGTCTTGAATGAAGCTGGTACGCACTACATCTTGAACGGTGAAAAACAATGGATCACGAACGCTGGTTTTGCAAGCTTGTTCGTCGTCTACGCAAAAATCGACGGTGACAAGTTCACCGCCTTCCTCGTCGAAGGATCGTATCCAGGCGTCTCGACAGGCGTCGAGGAACAGAAGATGGGAATCAAAGGATCATCGACACGGACGTTGATCTTACAAGATGCAGAAGTACCAGTCGATAACGTTCTTGGTGAGATCGGACGCGGTCACGTCATCGCCTTCAACATCTTGAACGTCGGTCGTTATAAATTAGCTGTTGGTGCTGTCGGTTCGTCAAAACGGGCGATTGATCTCGCAGTCCAGTACTCGAATGAACGGAAACAGTTCAAGACACCAATCAGCTCGTTCCCATTGATTCAAGAAAAACTCGCGACGATGGCAGCACAGACGTATGCGATGGAAAGTTCGGTCTACCGGACAGGTGGTCTGTTCCAAGACAGCCTCGATCAGTTGTCAGAAGAAGAGAGCAAGGACGGTAAGAAAATCGCCGATGCGATCGCGGAGTACGCAATCGAATGCTCGATGAACAAAGTCTTTGCTTCGGAAACATTTGATTACGTCATCGATGAAGCGGTCCAGATTCACGGTGGTTACGGCTTCATGGCAGAATATGAAGTCGAGAACATGTACCGAGATTCGCGGATCAACCGGATCTTCGAAGGAACGAACGAGATCAATCGTCTTCTCGTTCCAGGAACGTTGCTGAAGAAAGCGATGAAAGGCGAGTTGCCGTTGCTTGCGGAAGCACAGCGTCTGCAACAAGAAGTGATGAGCTTCATGCCGACAGAAATCGGAACAGCACCACTTGATCGCGAACGCCACTTACTCGCGATGATGAAGAAGATCTTCTTGTTGACTGCCGGAACAGCGGTCCAGAAATACCAGGACAAACTCCAAGGCGAGCAAGAGATTTTAGCGAATACAGCCGACATCATGAGTGCGATCTATGCGCTGGAGTCAGCAATCGTCCGGACGGACAAAGCGATTGCCGACAAAGGAATCGAGAAGAGCGAACTGAAAGTCCGTTACACGGAAGTCTTCGCACAACAAGCGTTCGAAGCTGTCGAGCGTGACGCGAAAGAGACACTCTACGCGGCAGCAAGCGGCGACGAACTCCGGATGTTGCTCTCAGCGCTGAAAAAATTCAGCCGTTATCAGCCAATCAACGTCATCGGTACGAAACGCGATATCGCAAAACGCCTCATCGAGTCAAACAAATATACGGTCTAAGTCAGGTTTACCGCTTCGCCTTTGCAGGGAAAATCTCTGTAAAGGCGAAGTTTTTGGTTGGAGGAGGAAAACGAGATGCGCCAAGAATTGGTTGAACTGCAATTTGCGATTGCCTACTATCAATCCCTTGAACGTTTGTCGCCGGAAGAATGGGATCTGCCGCTTGCGCTTAATAAGTGGACCGTCCTTGAGTGCGTCAGTCATCTGTATTTATGGGACCGATTTTATTACGATCATGCCATCTCGAAGTTACCGGATGAACCGTTGACGCTCGTCGAGACGGATTTTGATCAGTTCAATCGACTGGCGGTCGAATATGCGCATCATATCGATCCGCTCGCCTTATTGAAGAAAGCAATCAGCGTCCGGCGTGACATCGTCAATCACCTCGATCGTTTGTCTGACGAGCAATTTGAAGCGACCTATGAGGATTTCCGACCGCAGACCTTCGTCGAGTCGTTCATTGCCCATGACGCCCATCACCAAGATCAGATTGACGGGGCGCTCGCACGCTTGAAGCAGAAGTGATTCATCTGCTACTCTTGAAGGTGAGGTGAGGAACATGACAAAAACAGTCACGATGTACGGCTATCCGAAATGTAGTACGTGCGTCAAAGCGAAAAAAGCACTCGAACAGCACGGTGTCGAAGTGGACTACAAACATATCGTCGAGGAAACACCATCTGCAACGACGATCCAGGAACTTCATCAAAAGAGTGGAGAGCCACTGAAGAAATTCTTCAATACGAGCGGTCAATCATACCGTTCGCAAGGGATTAAGGACAAACTTCCAGAGTTATCGGAAGACGAGCAATACAAGTTACTCGCAAGTGACGGCATGTTGTTGAAGCGTCCGATCGTCACAGACGGGAAAGACGTCACGATCGGCTTCAAGGAAGAAATGTATCAAGGAAAATGGTATTAAGTTCAGAGTCGATTTTGGTATACTGAACACGTTAGTCCAAATTAGTCCACAGGGGGAATCGGAAATGAGTCAAGTAAAAGACAACTTACGCTATTCGGAAGAACATGAATGGGTCGAAGTATCAGGAAACAAGGCGCGCATCGGAATCACGGATTTCGCGCAACACGAACTCGGGGATATCGTCTTCGTCGAATTGCCTGAAGTCGGGGATACGATCTCAGCAAACGAGCCATTCGGTTCAGTTGAGTCGGTCAAGACAGTCTCGGAATTATATGCACCGATCTCTGGTAAAGTCGTTGCCATCAACGAAAACCTTTCGGATTCCCCAGAACTCGTCAACGAGTCACCATTCGAAGGCGCATGGATGGTCGACATCGAAATCGAAGATGCTTCACAAGTCGAGGCATTGATGGACGCTGCAGCGTACAAATCGATGATCAACGAGTAATACTTAACGAAAAGAGAGTGAACGAGGCGCTTGCGTTTCGTCCGCTCTCTTTTTTTTGTATACTGACGACAGATACCACGAAGAAAGGAGCGACCGTCATGCAAGAGGTCACGACCGTCCCGGAAAACGGGCTATTGTATGTCTATGCACCGATGTGCGGGACATGCGCCATCGCGGAGCGTATGCTCGATATCGTTGAAGCGACGGAATCAGGTCAATCGATTCAGAAGGCGAACGGGAATTTCATTCCGGATTTCTTAGAAGAAGCCCGTGTCATGAGTGTTCCTGCGTTGTTGCGAATTGAAGAAAACCAAGTCGTAGAGCGACTTTATGCTTTCCAGTCCGTTCAAAACGTCTTTGCTTTCTGTCAAGAACGGTAAGAAAAGTCCGACTGGATTTTTCTTTTTGTTAAATTGTCGGAATATTTACAATAATCCGTTGACAACGTCGAAATATGAATGGTATATTCATAACAACTTCTAGAAATGCATTATAGGAAGTCTAGCAGAGATGATCGTTCAATACGATTCAAGTCCTGAACCCTTTCTCCCATCCTAAGCCGGTGTATTGTTTCCCCTTAAGTCGTCCCCCAAAGACGAAGCGGTGCAATGAACAGGTGGTGGATCGAAAGGACCGATCAGGAAGTGAACGTAAGCTGGCAATCATGTCGAACAGGCGCCGTCCTCCACGCGGAAGAGCGAACAATTCCGAATGGAGCTGGGTTTTCCTTCGTAGCATTTCTAACCACATTATTCGTGTTGTCGGTTCGCCGGCAACGCCTTTTTTTTTGTTTTCTGGAAGTTTTTCGAGCCGGTCGCTTGCCAGGATAGAATCTCCTTGCTACAATGCGAATAAGGAAAATTACTTTAATTCATATCCGATTACTCGGAATTAACTGGTGAGATGGAGGACGACAAGGCATGACAGTACGTTTTATGGATGTTTTCACAGAATGGGCATCGACGTATGACGAGACAGTAACCGGACACGATCCGGAGTATAAAGAGGTCTTTCGTCGATACGATGAGATTTTGGATACAGTAGCGGATAAAGCGCAGTCGCCGGTCATTGAATTCGGAGCAGGCACAGGGAACCTGACACAACGTCTTCTGGCACGTCACGACGCTGTACTCGCCGTCGAACCAAGTCCGGAGATGCGGGCGATCTTGACGGAAAAGATTCCGTCGCTTGCTGTACAGGATGGTCACTTCCTCTCGTTCGAAGCGAACGAAGCACGCAGTTTCGTTTCGACATATGCGTTTCATCATCTAACAGATGAGGAAAAGGGAGAAGCAATCGAGCTGATGGCGTCACATTTACCGGCAGACGGAAAAATCGTCTACGCGGATACGATGTTCGTCTCAGAAGAGGCACGCCTGCAAACGATTCGCGAAGCACGCGCTCAAGGGTTCGATGCGTTAGCGGACGATCTCGAACGCGAGTTTTACCCGTTGATTCCAGTCATGGAAGAATTGTTTACAGCACGGGGATTCACTGTTAACTTCACACAATACAATCACTTCGTCTGGCTTGTAGAAGCCGAGAAAATGGGGGAATAAATCATGGCACTTCAAAAAATGAACGTCGAAAGCTTTAACCTGGATCACACGAAAGTCAAAGCACCTTATATCCGTGTCGCGGGTTATAAAGAAGGTAAAGTCGACCAAGTCGTCAAATACGATATCCGTTTCACACAGCCAAACGTTGAGCAAATGCCGATGCGTGCGATGCACACACTCGAGCACTTACTTGCTGAGAACATCCGTAACTACTCGGATGATGTCATCGATGTCTCGCCGATGGGATGCCAAACAGGTTTCTACATGGCGATGATGAACTTCGACTCGGTCGAAAAAATGAGCGAACTCGTTGAGAAGACGTTGAAAGACGTCCTTGCAGCAGAAGAGATTCCAGCGCAAAACGAAGTCCAATGTGGATTTGCGAGCGCACATGACCTCAAAGGAGCGAAGCACTATGCCGAGAAAATGCTTGCCGGTCGTGATGAATGGGACATCGTCTTCGGATGATCGCGAACAACGTCCGCGACCTCGTCGGAAACACACCACTCTACGAGATCACTTCATTCGATTTGCCTGCTGGTACGCGCATTTTGGCGAAGCTCGAATGGATGAACCCTGGGGGCAGCGTCAAAGACCGCCTTGGCATTCAACTCGTTGATGCAGCAATCGAAAACGGACATGTGACACCAGGCGGTACGATCATCGAGCCGACAGCCGGGAATACCGGCATCGGCTTGGCGCTCGCCGCTAAAAAATATGATCTTCAAGTCATCTGTGTCGTTCCGGAAAAATTCAGTCAGGAAAAACAGACGTTGATGCGGGCACTCGGCGCAACCGTCGTCAACACGCCGACTGAACTCGATATGCAAGGGGCGATCGACCGGGCAAAAGAACTCGGTCAGGAAATTCCGAACAGTTACGTTCCGTTACAATTCGAAAACGAAGAGAACCCAGTCACGTATCAGCGGACACTCGGTCCTGAGCTGATTGCGGACTTGCCGCACATTGACTGGTTCGTTGCCGGTTGTGGTTCAGGTGGTACGTTCGCCGGAACAGCGGACTTCTTAAAACAACGTCTCGGTACAAAAGCAGCAATCGTCGAACCGGAAGGCTCCGTCTTAAATGGTGGTCCAGCCGGTCCGCATAAGACAGAAGGTATCGGT
Source organism: uncultured Exiguobacterium sp. (assembly GCF_964277885.1). NCBI lineage: Bacteria > Bacillati > Bacillota > Bacilli > Caryophanales > Exiguobacterium > uncultured Exiguobacterium sp. The sequence continues at coordinate 459,746 of NZ_CAXYJR010000005.1, forward strand.
ACAGCGAAATGGCCAAGTCTCGTTCCGCGTGAACTCGTCGACGAGATTCATACGATTTCTGACCGCGATGCATTTGACGCGGTTCATACACTCGCCGCTCGCGAAGGATTACTCGTCGGTAGTTCAGCAGGTGCAGCGCTCGTTGCTGCGCTTGATATCGCGAAGCGTCACCCCGGCAGTACGATCGTCACCGTCTTCGCAGACAGTGCCGAACGCTACTTGAGCCAACAAATCTTTGAAAAGGTGGACGAAACTCATGCGTAAGAAGACAGCATTGATTCATGGAGGAACAGGTGTCGACCGGGCAACAGGAGCCGTCACACCTCCGATCTATCAAACAAGCACATACAAGCAGGATAAAATCGGTCAACTCAAGGACGGATACGAATACTCACGGACAGCGAACCCGACTCGGACGAGCATCGAACGTTTGATTGCAGATCTCGAGGGCGGTGCACGTGGTTTTGCCTTCGGTTCTGGGATGGCAGCGATTCATGCCGTCTTCCACTTGCTTGAGTCTGGCGACCACATCGTCATGACAGATGACGTCTACGGTGGTACGTTCCGCTTGATGCAACGCGTCTTACCGAAGTTCAACATCCAAGTGACATTCGTCGATACGACGGACCTTGCAGCAACGGAAGCAGCGATCCAAGATAACACGAAGATCGTCTACGTCGAAACACCGACGAATCCGTTGTTGAAAGTAACGGACATCGAAGCCATCGCAACGATCGCCAAACGTCACGATCTTAAACTCGTCGTCGACAACACGTTCGCGACGCCATATCATCAACAACCACTCGCACTTGGTGCTGACATCGTCTTGCACAGTGCGACGAAATACATCGGCGGACATTCGGACGTTGTCGCTGGACTTGTCGTCGTTAAAGATGATGCGCTCGGCGAAGAGTTGCATTTCATCCAAAACTCGACAGGCGGCGTGCTTGGACCGCAAGACAGCTTCTTGCTCGTCCGTGGTCTTCGTACGCTCGGTATCCGGATGGATGCAATCGAAGAGACAGCACATGATCTCGTTGCGTTCCTACAAGCACAAGATATCGTTTCGAACATCTTCTACCCAGGACTTGCATCGCACCCTGGTCACGAGATTCAAGCGAAACAAGCGACTGGATTTGGTGGGATGATCAGCTTTGATGTCGGTTCAGCAGCGAACGCAGAAAAACTCGTCGAGGCGACACACTTCTTCACACTTGCTGAGAGTCTTGGTGCCGTCGAGAGTCTGATTTCCGTTCCGGCACGGATGACGCACGCGTCGATCCCAGCAGAACGTCGGGCAGAACTTGGCATCACGGACGGTCTCGTTCGGATTTCAGTTGGACTTGAAGACGCGGAAGATTTGAAAGAAGACTTAACACGTGCTTTCACGTTCCTCGAAAAAGTTTCTGAAAAAACTGTTTGACAACAAAAATAACCCCTGCTAATATTCAGAATATATTCTACAAACTTAATACCGAAACTCTTATCGAGAGTGGTGGAGGGACTGGCCCGATGAAACCCGGCAACCGCGGATCTAATCCGAAGTGGTGCTAATTCCAGCAGACAAAAGTCTGGGAGATGAGAGCAAATGGTTTTGTGTACTGAAAAGTGCGCGCGTTTGCTCTAAAACGCGCGCACTTTTTTTTATTTTAGGAGGGACAGTTGTGATTCGTTTACAAGACGTAGGAAAGATTTATCGCTCAAAGCGCGGAGCGGTCGAAGCCGTCGCGAATGTCGATCTGACAATCGAGCGCGGTGAAATTTTTGGAATAATCGGTTATTCCGGAGCAGGGAAATCGACCTTGATCCGATTGCTGAATATGCTTGAAGCACCAACGAGTGGTTCGATCCAAATCGATGGTGTTGAAATGACATCACTCAAACCTAAGGAATTACGAGGCGTCCGTAAGAATGTCTCGATGGTCTTCCAACATTTCAACTTACTATGGTCACGAACAGTTGAAGAAAACATCATGTTCCCACTCGAACTCGGTGGCTTCCCGAAGGCACGTCGCAAGGAACGGGTCGCGGAACTGATCCAACTCGTTGGTTTAGACGGACGTGAAAAAGCCTATCCGTCGCAATTATCCGGTGGTCAAAAGCAACGTGTCGGTATCGCTCGGGCACTGGCATCGAACCCGGACGTTCTCTTATGTGACGAGGCAACAAGTGCACTCGATCCGAAGACGACGGACTCGATTCTTGAGTTACTTGTCGATATCAACGAAAAACTGAAACTGACGATCGTCTTGATCACACACGAGATGCACGTCATTCAAAAAATCTGTCACCGGGTCGCCGTCATGGAAGCCGGTAAAATCGTCGAGCAAGGACCGGTCGCAGAAGTCTTCCGTCATCCGAAGCAAGCGATGACGAAGGAGTTCGTCAAACAATTGACGTCGCCGTCGGAAAACGAGTTGACGTTCGCGAAACTACGCGAACGGTACCCAACCGGAAAGATCGTTCAGTTGACGTTCGTCGGATCAACAGCGGAAAGCCCGATCCTCGCGGAAGTCATGAAGGATTCACCGGTTCTGTTCAATATCATCGGCGGAAACGTCGGTCAATCGCAGGAAGGGGCACTCGGTACACTGTTCATTCAGTTGATCGGGGAAACAGCAGCAACACAAGCGGTCATCACGAAGCTTCAAGCCAGTGATGTTGAAGTGGAGGTGGATCACCGATGATTTCATTCTTTGACAACCTAGACTGGGATATGGTGTGGGAAGCGACAGGCAGTACCGTTTATATGACGGCAATCGCTGGGGTTTCGACATTCGTCCTCGGTTTGATCATTGGTTTACTATTGTATGCGACAAACGAAGAATTATTGTTCAAGAATCGGGCGTTTTATTCAGTGCTGAGCTTGGTCGTCAACGTCTTCCGTTCGATTCCGTTCATCATCTTACTGATCTTATTGATTCCATTTACGACAGCGATCGTCGGTTCGTTCCTCGGACCAACGGCAGCATTACCGGCACTGATTTTCGGTGCTGCACCATTTTACGGTCGGATGGTTGAACTCGCGTTACGTGAAGTCGATAAAGGTGTCATCGAGGCAGCTGAATCGATGGGGGCGACGAAGTTCCAAATCATCTATAAAGTCTTAATCCCGGAAGCGTTGCCTGCCATCGTTTCTGGTATCACGGTCACACTCGTCTCACTTGTCGGTTATACGGCAATGGCCGGAGTAGTCGGCGGAGGTGGACTTGGGGACATGGCCTTCATCGAAGGATTCCAGCGTTCTCAAAACGATGTCATCGTCATTGCGACACTCTTAATCTTAGCGATCGTCTTCGTCATCCAAATCATTGGTGACTTGCTGATTCGCGCAATTGATAAACGTTAATTCGAAACTTAATCATATTGGAGGAATCATTCATGAAAACTTGGAAAAAATTCGTAGGTACTGCTGCTGTATCCGTCTTAGCTATCAGTCTTGCTGCTTGTGGCGAAAAATCATCAGGATCAGGTAGCGATGACAAAACACTTGTCATCGGTGCTTCAAACGTACCGCACGCTGAGATTCTTCAGCACGTTAAAAAAGAATATGAAGCAAAAGGTTACAAACTTGAAATCAAGAAGTTCCAAGATTACGTACTTCCAAACAAAGCGCTCGCTTCAAAAGAAATCGATGCGAACTACTTCCAACACGTACCGTATCTTGAGCAACAAGAGAAAGAAAACAAATCATATAAATTCGCGAACGCAGGTGGCGTTCACGTTGAACCACTCGGTATTTATTCGAAGAAATACAAGTCACTCGATAAGTTACCAAACGGTGCGACGATTCTAACGAGCTCAAACGTCGCGGAACGCGGTCGTGTCTTGACGTTCCTTCAAAACGAAGGATTGATCAAACTCAAAGACGGTAAAACGACAGATGCACAACTCGGTGATATCGCGGAGAACCCGAAGAAACTCAAGTTCAAGACGAACATCGAAGCATCACTTCTTCCGCAAGCTTATAAAAACAATGAAGGTGACGCTGTCCTCATCAACACGAACTACGCGATTGATAACGGTCTGAACCCGTTGAAAGACGCGATCGCTTCAGAAGATGAGTCGTCACCATACGTCAACATCATCGTTACACGTGACGGCGATGAGAAAGACAAGCGTGTCACGACACTTCTCGATGTCTTGCACGAAAAGAAAAACCAAGATTGGATCCTCGACAAGTACAAAGGTGCGGTCGTTCCAGTCAGCAAATAAGTTCACCGAAACCGGCATCCTTCCTATATAATGGAAGGATGCTTTTCATTTGTCTGAAACAGGGGTTAGGGGGAATCATATGCAACGCATTCGTCAACTGCATCCGTTGACACTCGGGGTCTTGTTCGGGACATTTTTCTCACGTCTCGGAACGTTCATCACGATGCCGTTCTTCGCCATTTATATGACGACTGTTCTGAAGTTTGATCCGGTCGATGTCGGCTGGGTCCTGAGTATTTCGGCAATCGCCAGTCTCGTCATGAGTTTCATCGGCGGTACACTGTCAGACCGGTACGGTCGGCGGACGATGATGCTCGCTGGAACGATCGGATTCGCGATCGTTTTCATTGCGCTGGCACAAGTCGAGACATTCTGGGCATTCTTCATCCTTAGTGCCTTGAACGGGGTCTGTCGCTCGATTTTTGAGCCATCCGCCCGTGCCTTGATCAGTGATACGACGGACGAAGCGAACCGGTTGTTCGTCTTCAATATCCGTTATGCGATGATCAACATCGCGGCAGCGATCGGGCCGGGAATCGCTTTACTGCTGAGTGCAGGGAACACGTCCGCGACGTTTTACATCACGGCGTTCGTGTATATCGTGTACGGCGTGATGATCGGAATTTTATTCAAACGTCATCCGATCACCGAGACGCATGGTGGGAAAAAGGTGTCGTTTGGAGCGACGGTTCGTCTGTTGCGGACGGATATCGCCTTTACGCTGGCACTCGCCGGCATCATCTTCGGCGTCTTCGGCTACAGTCAGTTCAACTCGACTTTGCCACAGTTCTTGACGGAGACGTCACTGCTTGAAGGCGGGAAGACACTCTATGCGATCTTGATCACGATCAATGCGATCACCGTCTTGATCGTGCAATATCCGATCATGAAGTTCGGTGTCAAGACGTCACCGCTCGTCTCGATCACGACCGGAATTGCGACAGTTGCTGTTGGATTGTTCATCATCGGTAATGTGAGTTCAATTTGGCTGATGGTTGTCGCGATGGTCATCTTCACGTGTGGCGAAGTCATGATGTTCACGATGACTGATATCTTGACCGATCGGTTCGCGAAGCCAGAATTACGGGGCAGTTATTTCGGGGCGATGGGCTTGACGTCAATCGGACAATCCATCGGTCCGATTGCCGGAGGTCATTTGTTAAGTTTATATGGAGCGGACCGCCCGTTACCGATTTTCGGGATATTAGCGGGCTTGACATTGTTCGGAATACCACTGCTCTTACTGTCACAACGGATTCATCGGGCTTCGACGATCGAGGAACTCGAAGAACCGGTGAAACTTTCGAATGATTCTCAACAAAACGCGTGATTTTGAGAAAAATCAACGAGCGATGACGCTTGAATAATAAGCAATGTTTCTTTAAGATTAGAATGATACTAAATTAGTAACGCTCGTGTTCTGAATCGTCAGTCACGAAATGAATAGATGGAGGGATTCTAACATGAAGGCTTCACACTTGAAGATTGAAGATCTACACGTCGCGATCGACGGCAAGGAAATCTTGAAAGGCGTCAACTTGGAAATCAAAGGCGGGGAAATCCACGCGGTCATGGGACCAAACGGGACAGGTAAATCAACACTCGCATCAGCATTGATGGGTCACCCATCGTACGAAGTGACATCTGGTTCAGTCACACTTGACGGCGAAGACGTCCTCGACATGGAAGTTGATGAGCGCGCACAAGCGGGAATGTTCCTCGCAATGCAGTACCCAAGCGAAATCAGTGGTGTCACGAACTCCGACTTCCTTCGTTCAGCGATCAACTCGCGTCGTGAAGAAGGCGATGAAATCTCACTCATGAAGTTCATCCGTGAGCTTGATTCACAAATGGGTCTTCTCGAGATGCCTTCAGAAATGGCACACCGTTACCTCAACGAAGGTTTCTCTGGTGGAGAAAAGAAACGTAACGAAATTCTTCAGATGATGATGCTTAAACCAGCGATCGCAATTCTTGATGAAATCGATTCAGGTCTTGATATCGATGCATTGAAAGTCGTCGCAAAAGGTGTCAACGAAATGCGTTCACCTGAATTCGGCTGCTTGATCATCACGCACTACCAACGTCTCTTGAACTATATCGAGCCAGATTTCATCCACATCATGATGGGCGGAAAAATCGTCATGTCTGGTGGTAAAGAACTCGCACACCGTCTCGAAGCAGAAGGTTATGACTGGGTTAAAAAAGAACTCGGCATCGAAGACGTCGAAATCGAAACAAAAGCGTAAGACGAGGGAGGAAGCATGATGACTGTAGAACTGAATCTTGCAGTAAATCGCGAGGCAGTGGCAGAACGTGCGACTCGCTTAGGGGAACCATCTTGGATGGTCGCAAAGCGTCAAGACGCACTTGATCTTGCCCCAACGCTCGCATTGCCAAAAGTAGAAAAAATCAAGATCGAAGGCTGGAACTTCACAGAAGGTACGACGGAACTCGAAACCGTCACTGGTCTTTCTTCAGATATCGAAGCATTGATCGGCGAAAACCGTGATCACATGCTCGTCACGCGTAACGGACAACTTGTTCACGCGCAAAACAGTGAAGCGGCGAACGGCGTCATCTTCACGACGCTCGAAGACGCATTAAAACAACACCCTGAACTCGTCGAGAAGTACTTCATGACGGAAGGTGTTCAAGTCAACGAAGATCGTCTTGCGGCATTGAACGCGGCACTTCGTAACGGTGGTACGTTCCTTTATGTACCAAAAGGCGTCAAGCTTTCTGTACCGATGCAAGCGATCTACACGCTTGAGCAATCAGGCGCAGCGCTTTACCATCACGCGATCATCGTCGCAGATGCGGACAGCGAACTGACGTATATCGAAAACTTCGTCTCTTATGGTGATGAAGCGCATAACGTCAACGTCGTCACAGAAGTCTTCGTTGAAGACAACGCAAAAGTCCTCTTCGGTGGTGTCGACACGCTATCGAAAGGTGCCATCACGTATATGAACCGTCGTGGTGTCGTCAAACAAGGCGCGAAGCTCGAATGGGCACTCGGTCACATGAATGACGGTCACACGGTTACAGAAACAAAAACACACCTCGTCGGAAACGATTCGTTCTCAGATACGAAAGCCGTTACGGTCGGTCGTGGAGAGCAAAAACAAAACTTCAACGTCCGGACGGACCACTTCGGTAAAGGATCAGAAGGTTTCATCTTGATCCACGGTGTCCAAAAAGACGCAGCAACATCGATCTTCAACGGAACGTCGATGATCCATCACGGCGCTTCAAAATCAAACGGCGTTCAAACGGAACGTGTCCTCATGTTGTCTGAAAAGGCACGTGGTGATGCGAACCCAATCCTCTTGATCGATGAGGATGACGTCATGGCAGGACACGCGGCATCTGTCGGTCGTGTCGATGAACTACAACTCTACTACTTGATGAGCCGTGGCCTTTCACGGAAGGAAGCAGAACGCCTCGTCGTTCACGGATTCCTCCAGCCAGTCGTCTCGGAACTTGCGATTGACTCGGTGAAAGAACGTCTCGTTCAAGTCATCGAAGGGAAAGTAAACTAATATGGGAATCGATGCATCCATCCGCAATCAGTTTCCGATCCTCGACCAACAGGTCAACGACCGGAAACTCGTCTATCTCGATAGTGCGGCCTCTTCGCAGAAGCCGCTCGTCGTCATCAATGCGATTGACGACTACTATAAGACGATTCATTCGAATGTGCACCGTGGCGTCCATACGCTCGGAACACGAGCGACGGATGCGTACGAAGGTGCGCGTGAGAACGTTCGTCGTTTCATCCAGGCGCAACACCATGAAGAAATTATCTTTACCCGCGGCACGACGACGGCGATCAACATCGTCGCGTCAAGCTACGGTATGGAGCATGTCGAAGAAGGCGACGAGATCGTCGTCACGTACCTCGAACACCATGCGAATCTCATTCCGTGGCAACAAGTCGCTAAACGCAAAAAAGCGAAGTTGAAATACGTTGATTTGACAGCGGATGGTCGCGTGACGGTCGAAGCGGTCGAAGCACAACTGTCTGACCGGACGAAGATCGTCGCGATGGCACACGTCTCGAATGTTCTCGGTACAATCAATCCGATCAAAGAAGTCGCGCGTCTTGCGCACGCTCGTGGTGCCGTCATGGTCGTCGATGCTGCGCAAAGTGCGCCGCACCAACGGATTAATGTCACGGATCTCGATTGTGACTTCCTCGCTTTCTCCGCACACAAGATGTGTGGTCCGACAGGCGTTGGTGTTCTTTACGGGAAAAAGGCATTACTCAATGCGATGGAACCGGTTGAATTCGGTGGTGAGATGATTGATTACGTTGGTCTTGAAGAGTCGACGTTCAAACCGTCTCCATATCGTTTCGAAGCGGGTACACCGATTATCGCAGGTGCCGTTGGTTTATCGGCAGCGATTGATTTCTTAGAAGAGATTGGTTTAGAGAACGTCGAAGCACACGAACGTGAACTCGCGCAGTACGCGATGGCACAAATGCGTGACATCGACGGACTAACGATTTACGGTCCGGAAGAACGCGTTGGACTCGTCACGTTCAATCTCGGTGATGTCCATGCACATGACGTCGCAACCGTCCTTGATATGCAGGGAATCGCGGTTCGCGCCGGTCACCACTGTGCACAGCCCCTGATGCGTTGGCTCGGAGCGAGCTCGACGGCTCGCGCTAGCTTCTATCTCTACAACACGAAAGAAGAGGTTGACGCACTCGTGACAGGACTTCGCCAAACGAAGGAGTATTTCAGTCATGGATTTTAACAATCTCGATCACTTGTATCGTCAAGTGATCATGGATCACTATAAAACTCCCCGAAATCGCGGTGCGATCGAGGGGGGCGTCACGATCGACATGAACAATCCGACGTGCGGCGATACGATTCGTCTCCAGCTCGCGATTGAAGACGATGTCGTCCGTGATGCGAAATTTGACGGGGAGGGCTGCTCGATCAGCATGGCGTCTGCTTCAATGATGACGCAACTCGTCAAAGGTAAGACTATCGAAGAAGCCTTACGACTCGCGGATATCTTTTCGGACATGGTCCAAGGAAAAGACTATGACGACGAATCGTTCGACCTCGGGGACGTCGAGGCACTCTCGGGTGTCACGAAATTCCCGGCACGGATCAAATGTGCGACACTTGCCTGGAAGGCGCTCGAACGCGGCGTAGAAGAAGGGAAGTAAACTTCGGTCACAAGCAAGTAAGAGGAGGAAATGAACATGGCAAAGAACATGCCGGAAATTGGCGATTATAAATATGGTTTCCACGATCGCGATATCTCGATCTTCCGTTCTGGACGCGGCTTGACGACTGAAGTCGTCGAAACGATCTCGAAAATGAAGGAAGAACCACAATGGATGCTTGATTTCCGTTTGAAATCACTCAAGATCTTCAACGAACAAGCAATGCCAGCGTGGGGTGGCGATCTCTCAGAATTGAACTTCGACGACATCACGTACTACGTCAAGCCGTCTGAACGTGCAGAGAAATCGTGGGATGAAGTACCGGAAGAAATCAAACGTACGTTTGATAAGCTCGGTATCCCTGAAGCAGAGCAAAAATACTTGGCAGGTGTCTCGGCTCAGTACGAGTCAGAGGTCGTCTACCACAACATGAAAGAAGACCTCGAAGAAATCGGTGTCGTCTTCAAAGATACAGATACAGCGTTAAAAGAGAACGAAGATATCTTCCGTGAGTACTTCGGAAAATTAATCCCGCCAACAGACAACAAGTTCGCAGCTTTGAACACAGCGGTCTGGTCAGGTGGATCGTTCATCTACGTACCAAAAGGTGTTAAAGTCGACACGCCGCTTCAAGCCTACTTCCGCATCAACTCGGAAAACATGGGTCAATTCGAGCGGACGTTGATCATCGTTGATGACGAAGCATCGGTTCACTACGTCGAAGGATGTACAGCACCGGTCTACACGACGAACTCGCTTCACTCAGCGGTCGTTGAGATCTTCATCAACAAAAACGCTTACTGCCGTTACACGACGATCCAAAACTGGGCGAACAACGTCTACAACCTCGTTACGAAGCGTGCGATCTGTGAAGCTGGCGCAACGATGGAATGGGTCGATGGTAACATCGGTTCGAAATTGACGATGAAATACCCAGCCGTCATCCTCAAAGGTGAAGGTTCACGTGGTATGACATTGTCAATCGCAATCGCTGGTAAAGGTCAACACCAAGATGCGGGTGCGAAGATGATTCACTTAGCACCGAACACATCGTCGACGATCGTCTCGAAGTCGATCTCAAAACACGGTGGTAAAGTCACGTACCGCGGTATCGTTCACTTCGGACGTAAAGCGACAGGTGCGCGTTCGAACATCGAATGTGATACGCTCATCATGGATAACCAATCGACGTCGGATACGATTCCGTACAACGAAATCCTCAACGACAACATTTCGCTTGAGCACGAAGCGAAAGTCTCGAAGGTCTCGGAAGAGCAATTGTTCTACCTCATGAGCCGCGGGATCTCACAAGAGGAAGCAACGGAAATGATCGTCATGGGCTTCATCGAGCCGTTCACGAAAGAGCTTCCAATGGAATATGCGGTCGAAATGAACCGTCTCATCAAGTTCGAGATGGAAGGTTCAATCGGATAATTCGTCTTACTCTCTCATCTACGGATGAGGGAGTTTTTTTCATGAAATGGTTATTGGGGTAAAGAGTGAAAAAGGAGGGATTACTATGCGTGACATCGTCTATTCCTTTCAAGTCTCGCTCGACGGTTATATCGAAGATGCGTCAGGTAGGATCGATTTCGCTTCACCAGACGCAGAATTACATCAGTATTTCAATGACTACGAGAAAGCGTTCGATACCCATGTCTATGGACGTCGTTTGTACGAGATGATGCAATACTGGGAGAAAGCGGATCAGGAAGACGAGCCGATTGTCGTTGAGTATGCGAAAACCTGGCAATCGCTTGAGAAGGTCGTCTTCTCGCGGACGCTCGACGCTGTCGAAGGAAAGGCGCGTCTAGCGAATCAGTCGCTTGCCGAGGAACTTCAAGCACTAAAAGCCTTGCCTGGAAAACAGATTGCGATCGGTGGGGCGACGCTTGCTGCTGAAGCAATTGAGCTTGGACTCGTCGATCGCTATCATATCGTGATTTACCCTGTTCTGCTCGGCGGTGGAAAACGAATGTTTCCGGTGCTTGATCAACCGCAACACTTAAAATTGATTAAAACACAATGCTTCGAATCAGGATGTATCATCCTCGAATATGAACGTTTAAATTGAAGCATTGAAGAAGAAATCCCGGATTCTGCTATGCTATGATAAACAGGTAGAATAGAACACGTAAGGGGGAGGAGCGCATGATATATATCGGTGTTACGGGCTGGGGAGATCATGATAGTCTCTACTTGACCCCGCAAGATCGTAAAGAGAAACTGGCTGCCTATGCCGGTCATTTTCCAGCGGTCGAGGTCGACTCGACATTCTATGCGATTCAACCGGAACGAAACTACGAAAAATGGACATCTGAGACACCGGACGGGTTTCGCTTCATCGTCAAGGTCCACCGGGCGATGAGTGGACATGACCGGGAGAATAAAGATCCGCTCGGTCCGATTTTTGAACAATATATCGCATCGATCGAACCGATGCGAAAGAGTGGAAAGATTGCAGCGATCCTCGTGCAGCTGCCACCTTGGTTCGATGTCAGCAAAATGCACTTGGAGTATTTGCAGACGATCCGAAAATCACTTGCTGGACTGCCGGTCGCGATTGAGTTCCGAAATCCATCGTGGTATTCGGAAGCTTATCGTGAGCGGACGCTCCGATTTTTGAAGGAACATCAGTTCATTCATACGATTTGCGATGAACCGCAGACCGAAGATGGTTCCGTACCATTCGTACCGGTCGTGACGCAGGAGACGGCATTCATCCGCCTTCATGGACGAAATAAAGCCGGTTGGTTAAAGAAACCGGGTCAAAGCAGCGACGATTGGCGAAAAGTCCGCTGTCTCTACCGCTACTCAGAAGACGAGTTACAGGAACTCGCAAGTCACGTCCGAAACGTGGCAGCGGAAGCAAAGGATGTCTATGTCTTCTTCAATAACAACTCAGCAGGAGATGCTGCCCCGAATGCGAAACGATTAATCGAGATTCTCGATCTCGACTATGAACTCGCGCCGCGACAAATCTCATTGTTTTAAATCATCAAGGGGGGCTTCTGCATGAAGTTACACATCATTCACTATAATGATCTGCATTCACACTTCGACATGTGGCCTCGCTACATGTCCTTCGTCAAGGAACACCGGACGTATGATTCGCTCGTTTTTGATCTCGGCGATCATGCGGACCGTGTCGATCCAGCGACGGAAGCAACAAAAGGAAAAATCAATACGCATCTACTGAATGCGTTGATGCCGACTGCCGTGACGATCGGGAACAATGAAGGCATCACGTTTCCGCATGACTGGTTAGCGAATCTCTATACGGAAGCGGACTTTCCGGTCCTCGTCTCGAATTTAGAAGCACCGTTTGCCAAGCAAGGAGTCATTCACGAATTACCGACCGGAAAAGTCGGCGTCTTTGGTCTGACGGCACCGTATATCGAACTATACGGTTTACTTGGTTGGACGATCGAAGAACCGTTTGATGTCGCGGCGCGTGAAATCGAGCGGTTGCGTCAAGAAGTCGACGTCTTGATTTGTTTAAGTCACCTCGGTTTCTATCAAGACGAAGAACTCGCGATGCGTTTTCCGGAGCTCGATTTGATCATCGGTGCGCATACGCATCATGTCCTTGATGACGGTGTCGTTAAGAACGGTGTCTTGATCACGCAAGCGGGAAAACATGGGCAATATGCAGGTGAGATCTACATGAATACGGATACTGGCGAGAAGGAAGCGGTCCTTCACTCCTTGCATGATTACGCCGAGGATGAAGCGACGGCAAAATTACTTGACCGGGAGCAGTATCTGGCGGAACAACAGATGAAGGAGCCGATTGGCGAGACATCGGGTCTAGCCAATGACTGGTTCAGTGAGTCGCCGTTTTCGCAGTTACTCGTCGAGACGATGCGCGACTGGTGTGATGCGGATATCGCTTGTGTCCCAGCAGGTATTCTGCTTGGGTCACTTCCACCAGGTCCTGTTTCTGCGTTTGACTTACATCGACTCTGTCCGCACCCGATCAATCCTTGTAAAGTGACGATGACTGGAGAGGAATTACAAACTTTCCTCGACGAAGTCAAAACAGATCAGTTCGAACAATTAAAGGTTCGAGGTCTCGGTTTCCGTGGTAAGTTGATGGGGCGGATGCATTATGCTGGTTTGGCGGCACATCAACCGCTTGAGCCAACACAAAACTATACGGTCGTCTTGCCGGATATGTTCACGTTCGGTCCACTCTTTCCAGCGATCAAAGAAATGCCCAAAGAATATTTCATGCCGGAATTGTTACGGGATTTGTTGTTCGAACGCTTATCGGAGAAGTCGGAATATAATGAATTGCATGTTCGCAAACCCTGATTGTTTGTTATACTAAAGCAGACATGAATTGACTTTTTGGGGATGAAGGGGGAAGCGAAACCATGGGACGCGGAGAAATCCAACGTAAACCGGAATGGTTGAAAATCAAGCTGAATACGAATGAAACCTACACAGAATTAAAAAGTATGATGCGCGAGAAAAAGCTACATACTGTCTGTGAGGAAGCAAAGTGTCCGAATATCCACGAGTGTTGGGCGGTACGCCGGACGGCGACGTTCATGATTCTCGGAAGTATCTGCACACGTGCGTGCCGTTTTTGCGCCGTGACGACAGGACGTCCAAACGAACTCGATCTCGAAGAACCAAAACGTGTTGCGGAATCCGTCCGTTTGATGAACCTGAAGCACGCAGTCATCACAGCGGTTGCCCGTGACGATCTGAATGATTTCGGAGCAGGCGTTTACGCTGAAACCGTCCGTGAAGTGCGTCGGATGAATCCAGAGACGTCAATCGAAGTCTTGCCTTCAGATATGGGTGGGAACTTTGAGGCATTGAAAACGCTGATCGATGCACAGCCAGACATCATGAACCACAACATCGAGACGGTCCGCCGTCTGACGCCGACCGTTCGTGCGAAAGCAACTTACGACCGGACGCTTGAATTCCTTCGTCGTTCGAAGGAACTCGCACCTGAAATTCCAACGAAGTCGAGCTTGATGCTTGGTCTTGGTGAGACATGGGAAGAGATTCTTGAAACGATGGATGATCTTCGCGCACATAACGTCGACATCATGACAATCGGTCAGTATCTCCAACCGACGAAAAAACACCTCGACGTCATCAAATACTATACACCACAAGAGTTCGCTGAACTGAAGCAGATTGCGCTCAGCAAAGGCTTCTCGCACTGTGAGGCAGGTCCACTCGTTCGTTCGTCGTATCACGCGGATGAGCAAGTCAACGCAGCGAAAAAGAATAAAACAGCACTTCCGATCGACTAATGATCAAAAACCGTTCGAGCAGTTGCTCGGACGGTTTTTCGTCTGCCAGGCGAAATGGAATATGCTATGATAAGAACAGCAGGAGGTGGGAATAATGATACAAGTCAATCGGGAACGTTATGAGGTCGTCGAAGAGAAGCGCGAAGGTTTTAATGAGGAAGCCTTCATCGGTCGTTTTAGCGATGTCCTTGAGAAATATGATTATATCGTGGGGGACTGGGGGCACGGTCAATTACGGCTACGTGGCTTCTATGAGGATCAACACGAGAAAGCAACATTCGATACGAAGATTTCGCATGTGGCGGATTATCTCTACGAATACTGTAACTTCGGATGTGCCTACTTCATCGTCAAGAAGATCGGATTGGTAGAAGGAGAAGAAGCACCACCTCGCTTCGACGGTTCTTCATCCAATACGTTGAAGTTGAAACGGAAGTTCGCACCTGCACCAGAGAAGGCGGAAGGCGAGTAATCAAACTGTCATACAGAAAAGCGTTTCTAGTGGACGGAATTCGGCTATTACTATAAGTATCATGTACCTATAGGGGGAACTATCCATGCGAATCGTTGGAATTTACTCATCCGTACCAGAAGTCGTCAGTGCCGTGCACGATCTCCGTGTTGCCGGTGTCGTCTCGACTGATTTAAAAGTCTTAGCGCACGACAAATACGATCTCGAACAAATCGAGGAATTGGCGGATCTGAACAACCAACAGACATCCACTCGTCTGTCGCAGGAAGATCATCGTAATCTCTGGCAGGAAATCAAAAGCATCTTTAAAAAGGATGATACGGTCTCTCATGGGGATGTTATTCGAGGAAGTGGCTTGACGAAGGAAGACGTCGATCGTGCGAATCATGCGGTCGAAAGCGGTCAATTTGTATTACTCGTCGGCGATGAAGCGGATCAGCATTCAGAGCGTCGTGCTCATGATGAGTCAGATAATACGAACGTCTTCAGTGGACCGAATACATTGAATGAACGAAACGATCGTCTCTTATAAGACAAAAAAGCCTTCGTCCACGGACGAAGGCTTTTTTCATAGACCGATGTAAGCGCGAAGATACATCTCGAGTTCCATGGCCGCATCGTCTTCGACGTCAAACGCCGTCGCGATGTAGCCAGGTTCATCAAAATCGTCCGCACCGATGATTGCATACCGGTTCGATAAAAGATTCAAGACAAGAATCTTACCGTAAAAATGTTCCGAGTGCGTGATGGCGAGATCAAACCGACTAGCTTCTCCGATCCAACTGACAAAGCGTGTCTTCGTTTGTTCGACATCATCATATAAAAAATCACGTTCTTCCATCATTCAGCTTCCCTCATTTCCCTAACATCTGTTTCAGATTAAAGGGTTTGGGGGACTTTTTGCAAGTATGGTTTACGCGATAGGCTATGCTCGGCGATGACTTTTCGAATCGTCCGTGTCTTTGAACGCATGACAAGGGATGTCGTCTCAACGATATCATCCGTCAAGAACTTAACGCCGTCGAGCATTTCGCCCGTCGTGACGCCGGTCGCGGCAAAGATACAGTCGTCGCTTTTGATGAGGTCATCAAGCGTTAAAAGTTGAAGCGGATCTTCAAGCCCCATCCGGATGACACGAGCGGTTTCTTCTTCGTTCATCGGATGTAAGCGTGCCTGCATGTCGCCGCCCATCGCTTTAACGGCAGCAGCCGTGATGACACCTTCAGGAGCACCGCCTGTACCGATGAAGATATCGATTCCTGTCGCAGGAGAGAGTGGTGCGATTCCAGCCGAGACGTCACCGTCTTCAAATAGACGAACGCGTGCGCCCATCCGCATCGCAGCTTCGCGGAAGTGATCGTGACGCGGGCGATCCTGCATGATGACCGTGACGTCCTCAATCCGTTTGTTGTTGTATTGAGCTGCTTTTTCAATGATGACTTCAAGTGGATCGTCGAGCGAGACGTGCCCCTTCAAGTTCGGTCCAACTGTTAATTTATCCATATACATATCCGGTGCGTGGAGCAGGGCGCCTTGATCGGCAACGGCGATGACGACCATCGCATTACCGAGCCCTTTGGCAACGATGTTCGTACCTTCAAGCGGGTCGACGGCGATGTCAACGATTGGACCGTTCGCTGTTCCGACACGTTCGCCGATGAAGAGCATCGGTGCTTCGTCGAGCTCACCTTCACCGATGACGACCGTTCCGTTCATGTTGACCGTGTTCAAGACTTCGCGCATCGCAGTCGTTGCTGCATCATCCGCTTCATTTTTCTTACCGCGACCAATCCATTGAGCAGAAGCTAATGCTGCTGCTTCCGTAGCGCGTACGATTTCCAGTGCGAGTTCCCGTTCCATGTATATAACCTCCACGTCACCAATGTGACATACTATTTTCAGCAAAAATCTAAATTGAGGATAACACATTGAGGAATGTGATGCAAATGACCTTTCTGCTTTTCAGGATTGCCGGATAACGATAAAATGGAGGATGTGAGGGGGAATGAAGATGTATTTCGTCAATCGTCAAAAAATCGAAGAGACGGTCGTCTGTTATGAGACGGCACTTCGACAAAGTAAGGAAGTTACGGGGGATCCGGTGACGACGGCACTGGCTATGGAGCGGATTGGTTTTTTAGTCATCGAGAGTGTCATCGACATCGGAAACAGTATGATTGATGGATTCATCATGCGGGATCCGGGAAGTTATGAAGATATCATCCTCATTTTAGAAGATGAGAAGGTGATCGATGGACCGCTCGCGACGAGTCTGAAGAAGCTCGTTGCGTTACGTACGTTGATCGTCCGGTCATTCACACAGTCGAGTATGGCGGAGATTCGGGCGGTACTTGAGACAGAGGAAGCAGAACTACGTCGTTTCCCGGAAGCGATTCGCCGGTATATTGAGACAGAACTCGGACCGGTGTCTGCATTTTTACCAAACGAGGAGTGAGTCAGGATGAAGGCAAAAGGCTATTTATTTGATTTAGATGGAACGATGTATAACGGAACGGAACCGGTAAAAGAAGCGGTCGATTTCGTCAATCGTCTGCAAGCAGAAGGCATTCCGTATTTGTTCGTGACGAATAATGCGTCGATGACGGCAGAAGCCGTGGCGGAGAAGCTACGCGGGATGGGTGTTCATTCCGATGCGAAACACGTCTTGACGAGTGCGATGGCGACTGGTCGTTATATCGCTGATCTATCACCGAAAGCGCGCGTCTATGCGATCGGTGAGACAGGACTGATCGATGCGCTTGAACGGGAAGGGTTAGACGTCGTCGCAACGGAAGCGGCAGATTACGTCGTCATCGGTCTTGACCGTCAGATCACGTATGAAAAACTCGCTGTCGGTGCCCTCGCGATTCGTGCCGGTGCGCGCTTCATCTCGACGAACGGAGACATCGCGATTCCGACAGAACGTGGATTCTTGCCAGGAAACGGTGCCTTGACGTCCGTCCTGCGCGTGACGACGGAGAAGGAACCGTTCTTCATTGGTAAACCGGAACCGGTCATGGTCGATATCGCAACGGAGATGATCGGTCTGTCAAAAGAAGACGTCATCATGGTTGGGGATAACTACCATACAGATATCCTATTCGGAATCAATGGAGGCATCCGGACGATGCACGTCAATTCTGGAGTCCATACACCCGTCTTCATTCAAGGTCAGGATCGTCAACCGACATATATGGTCGATACGTTAGCCGAATGGATTCTATGAATCAAAAAATCCCGAACGAGAATTCGTTCGGGATTTCATGTATTAGAAGACTTGTTCGACTTCAACGACGCCAGCGACTTCTTCAAGAAGGGCACGTTCGATACCGGCCTTCAATGTGATTGTTGAACTTGGGCAGCTACCACAAGCTCCCATCAAACGGAGTTTTACGATTCCGTCTTCTACATCTACGAGTTCAACGTCTCCTCCATCACGAAGAAGGAACGGACGCAATTTTTCAAGAACTTCATTCACTTGATCAAACATTTCCATGCGTAAACACATCCTTTCGTATAGTTTCATTGTAACAGGGTTGAAAAATGTTCTCAATCTGGAAAACTTGTATACTAAAGAGGAGAGAATTGAAAAGGGGGACTTCAAGATGGAAATCACGGTCTACGGAACAGCGGTCACTTGTCCGAGTTGTGTCGGGGCACCCAGCTCGGAAGAGACGTTCAGTTGGCTACAAGCCGTCCTCGGGCGGAAATATGAGCAAACGATGACGCTACGTTATGTCGATTTCGAGACAGCCACATCAGATCAATGGACGGAAGCCTTAAAAGAGGATGTCTATTTTTATCCATTGATCGTGCTCGATGATGAGATGATTGACGAGGGGTACGTCAAACTGAAGACGATTACGGCGGCGATTGATGCAAAGTTAAGTCAGACGGGATGAATGAAAAAGAGGTATCCCAAAGCTCGGGACACCTCTTTTGTTCATTTAATCTTTTTGTGTTTCCATAAGACACCGGACTTCAAGAGACGTGGGACTTTCCCCGTCAGCGCTTGCTTGCCCATCACGATCCCGAAACCATCTGATTTCCCGAGCGATCCGAGCATTCCGCGCAGTTTGATTTCTGGCAGTTTCGGCAATTTTTTCCCTTGCCACTTCGCTTGCAAGACGTCGACGACTTGTTCTGCCTGATGTTCTGCGAGTTGACCACTTGGCGCATACGGCAAGCTGGCACAATCGCCGATGACGAAGACATTATCGTATTCTGGTACGTGATGATGTGCCGTCAATTTGATCCGACCGCCACTGTCTGCAGCAAAGCCGAGATCACGAACGACTTTGACCGGTTGTGTACCTGCCGTCCAAATCGTCAAGTCAGATGGATACGTATCATCGCCGTTTCGGACGTCGTCCGCTGTGACGAGCGTGACGTTCGAATTGTTGATGACCTCCACGTCATGTTCCTCGAACCATTCTTGAACGTAAGATGAGACTTTGTCGGATAAGAACGACAAGACAGAAGGTCCGCGGTCGAACAGACGGATCGTTAAATCTTTTCGGCTCTCGTGCAGTTCACTGGCAAGTTCGACACCGGATAGACCAGCACCGACGATCGAAACGACGGATCCTGGTGATAGACCGCAAATCGCTTGTTGTGTTTTGCGCGACTCTTCAAGTGTCTGGATGCTATATGTAAATTCTTGAGCACCCGGAATGTTGTGGTATTTATCCTCGCAACCGAGGGCGATGATCAAGTCATCATAGAATAATTCTGATCCGTCCTGCAGGTGGACCGTATTCGTCTCTGGTGAGATTTTAATGACATGTCCATATTTATAAGTAAGATGTTTCCCCTCCGGAAATTCAATCCGGACATCCCGATCTGATAATGTACCTGCTGCGAGTGCGTAATATTCCGTTTTGAGTGCGTGGTATGGTAGACGGTCGACGAGCGTGACGGCAATTTCCTCGTCCTTGAACCGCTCACAAATCCGCATTCCACCATATCCTCCACCGAGTACGACCAATTGCTTCATAACGTAAAATCCCCCTTAGTTCCCCTAAATCAGTCTGACCTTGTATAATACGACATGAGGCAGGTCGTTTCCTGCTTGAAGGAGGAAAAAAAGTGAATCCGATTATTGAATTTTGTATCAGTAACTTAGCGGCGGGTACACAGGTCGTCATGGAGCAACTCGAACGTGACCCGAACGTAGACGTCGTCGAATACGGTTGCCTCGGCTATTGCGGGATTTGTTCGCTTGATCATTTTTGTCTCGTTGATGGTGAGACCGTCGTAGGCGAAACACCGGAAGAGTTGCTCGAGAAGATTTACCTGAAAATCGAAGAGAACGAGCTGTGAACAAAGACAGCAAAAAAATCCCCTCGTTCATCTGAACGAGGGGATTCGTGTCCGTCAGCGGGCGCAGCTTTTCGGATTAAGCGGATTGTTGACGGCGCATCATCCATGGTCGTAGTTTCAAGAACAGTGGAATGAAGAGTGCCGAGATAAACAATGCTTTAATGACGTTAAACGGTAAGATACCGGCTGTGATCGCTGTCCATTTGACAGCTGGATCCGCCATGTAGTCCATACCGAGGAACCATGCATACGCTGGAAGGATCAAGATATAGTTGAGGATCGCAAGACCGAGTGCCATCGTAATCGTACCAGCGATGAGACCAGTTGCGAGACCTTGTGTTGATTTCTTTTTGTGGTAGAACCAGCTGACAGGAAGCACGAATGCAACACCAGCAGCAAAGTTCGCAAATTCTCCGACCGGAACACCACTTCCGCGGAAGATATAGTACAACACGTTCTTCAATGCTTCGACGATGACACCTGCGACCGGTGAGAACATGATCGCTGCGACGAGAGCAGGAACATCACTGAAGTCGATCTTCAGATAGTTCGGTAAGAACGGTAGTGGAAAATTGATAAGCATAAGAACAAATGAGATTGAACCTAACATTGACAGAGTGACCATTTTTTGTGTGCGTTTCATACGAGTATTGTCTCCTTTTGCTCGTTCCTCTCGATGAAGTATTGGCATGACTGCGTCCATAAAGAAACCCCTATTGATGAGATCAACAGGGGAGAAGTCCGCATTAAATAAACCTAATCGATTGTTGCAAAAATCGATCAAATTCAAACTCATGCCGCCATCTTCTCCCATCCAGACTGTACTGTCGGCTCCTGAATTACACAGAATCAGCAAATAGCGCCCTATTCGCTCGCGGGCTTCAACTCAATAAGAGTTGTTTACCGCCGGTCGGGAATTTCACCCTGCCCTGAAGATGGAACGATTATTTTGTTGTACATACCATTTATACAACGAATTCAAGATAGTTTCAAGCAACTAGGTTTCGATTCGCTCAGAAGTTGCGTATACTAAAGAAAAGGAAGGTGATGACATGATCCATTTAACGGAGGCAGCAGCGTTACAAGTCCAGGACATGATGGCGCAGGCACCAGTAGATGAACGGAATCTTCGGATGCTCGTCCAAGGTGGTGGATGTAGTGGTCTGTCGTACGGAATGGGATTCGATCAACAGAAAGAAACCGATCTCGTTTTCGAACAGCACGGCGTGACCGTCATCGTGGACGAAAAAGATTATCCGGTCGTCAAAGGACTGGAAATCGATTATAAACAGTCGATGCTCGGCGGCGGATTCACAATCACGAATCCGAATGCTATCGCAACATGCGGTTGCGGGACATCGTTCCGGACGGCAACGAATGCCGGGACACCGGGTGGCTGTTAATGAATCCAATCGTGGACATCGTCCACGATTTTTTTATTGCCTTCATACAGGAGACCTATTCCATTGACTCGAAATATTTAAGAGAGTGAATGCTACTACGAACAGGGAGGGCTTCAGGATGAGAAAAGTATTGATCTTCGGGGGAACACGCTATTTCGGACGCCGGCTTGCGATTCGGTTAGCCGATTCGGGAGATGATGTGACGATCGTCACACGCGGTGAGCATACACCACCGGTCGCAAAGGGCTTGACATTTTTCAAAGGGGACCGGACGTCGAGTAGTACGATGAAGGACTTGAGCCAACAGCACTGGGATGTCATCTATGACAACATCTGCTTCACGCCGTATCAAGCAAAACTCGCGATTGACGCATTTGAAGGGAAAGTCGGACGCTACGTGTTGACGTCGACGATGTCTGTCTATGAAGACGGCGGTGCGAACATCACGGAGCGTTCCTATAATCCGTTTCCCGGGAAATATGATCTTGAGAAAGAACATGGTTATGGCGAAGGGAAGCGACAAGCGGAGAGTTATTTCTTCCAACGGGCGACGTTCCCGGTCGTTGCCGTCCGCTTCCCAGTCGTTCTCGGACCAGATGATTATACGGAACGGCTCGTTTTCCATATTAAACGGGCGCTTGACGGACGGCCGATCGTTGCCGAGAACACATACGCGAAGATGGGTTATATCTCAAGTTATGAAGCCGCTGCCTTTCTTGAGTGGTGTGGTCGCTCCGAACTGACGGGACCGATCAACGCTGCGAGTGACGGTGTCTTATCGATTCAAGACCTAGTGGATAAAATCGACCGCGTTGCGGGGACGACAAGTCAACTCGTCGCAAAAGGAGAGGACGAATCGCCTCTTGCGCCGGAACGTGATTTTTATATGGATACGACAGCCGCAAAACAAGCGGGCTATCTGTTCCAGCACATCGATGACTGGCTCGATCGTTTGATTGAAGAGGAGGTGCGCAATCACCAATGATACAGTTGATGAAACCAACTCTCGCATGGGAGACAGAATACCGCGCCTTTTTAGAAGACTGGCGAGAGTCGGGCGAAACGATCGTGCCGGAAGCAGTCGGAGACACATATGAGCCGCTCGGCGCTTATTTTGCGGAACTGAAGGAAATGGAGACAACGGTCAGACCGGGTCTTGTCACCCATTCGACGTACTGGATGGTCGACGGACAACGAATCGTCGGCGCGTTGAACTTCCGGCATGACTTGACGGAGAACTTAAAATTGTACGGCGGACATATCGGATACGGCATCCGACCATCCGAGCGTCAGAAAGGATATGCGACGACCGGTCTTCGATTGGCGCTAGAAGAAGCACGGCAACGTGGACTCGATCAAGTGCTGTTGACGTGTGGCGTTGATAATCTAGCATCTCGCCGTGTCATCTTGGCGAACGGCGGACGAGAAATTGAGCCGACTGTTCGTAATGGACGCGAGACACGTCGCTTCATCATCCCGTTATGAGAATCCGTGAAGCACGTCTAGAAGATGCGTCAGCGATCGCCCGCGTTCATATTGATGCCTGGCGGGAGACGTATCAAAATGTCATCCCGGATTCGTATTTAGCGCAGTTGTCGTATGCGAAACGAACGAAACAGTGGGAGCAGACGTTAGTTGATCAACGCGTGTATGTTGCCCTGTCAGGAGAAGAAGTCGTTGGCTTCGCGCAAGGTGGACCAAGTCGAAGTGATGCGCCTGAAGGGGAGTTGTATGCGATTTATGTCTTGCAAGCGTCGCAAGGACAAGGACTCGGTAAAGCGTTGTTTCAACGCATCGCTGAGGACTTAGCTGAGTATGAGACGATGCAGGTTTCTGTTTTGCGGGATAATCCAGCGTGCCAGTTTTACGAGCGATTCGGTGGTCAGGTCTTCGAAGAATCGATGATTGAGCGAGGTGGGGTCGAACTCGTGCAACGGGTTTACCGGATACCGATTAAAAGATCATCTGTATGAAATCAGACGTTTTCAACATCTTCGCTTTCCTCAGACGGGATGTAAGCCTAAGCCGCGCTAGTTCCCATTCCATGTGATCTGTCGGGTCTTACCTATCCCTGACGGAAGCACACATCGTGCTTCCTTTTCCTGTAGGAGTCGAAGATGTTTGTTCACGTCCTAGATGTGATTCCATCAAAATAAGAGGTCGGACTCCGGTATGTCATCCGGAATTCGACCTCTTATTTGTTTTCAGCCATTCAGTTATCTCAAGAATGATTCGTTACTTTTTCGAACAGACTCGTCGAGTGTTGCGGGTGACGAGCAGATGGATCAACGAGAAGTTTCGCTTGGTTAACGGCGATCGGTGCTTCGCCGAAGCCCGTTGCGATCAGTTTGACGCGTCCTTCGTAAGTCGCGATATCACCACAAGCGAAGACGCCTGGAATCGCAGTCTCCATCTTCGAGTTGACGCGAATCGAATTGCGTTCAAATTCGACTTCCCACTCTTTTAATGGTCCGAGTGACGAGACGAAGCCGAAGTTACAGACGACATCGTCCGCAGCAACAACGACGACTTCACCACTTTCAGCATGTTTGAACGTTAACGTCTCGATGTGTGTCTCACCTGTGACCGATTCAAGAGTATACGGGGTCATGACGTTGACGGACGAATCGTGTAACAGTTCGACCGAATGTTCGTGGGCACGGAACTTATCGCGACGGTGGACGAGCGTGACGGATTTTGCGATCGGCTCAAGCATCAATGACCAGTCAACTGCGGAGTCGCCGCCACCCAGTAAGACGACTTGGCGATCCTTGAAACGTTCCATGTCGTTGACGAAATAGTGTAAGTTCGTCTCTTCGAAGCGTTCCGCATCCGCGACTCCGAGTGGACGCGCGGCGAACGAGCCGTTTCCTGCCGTCAAGATGACGGTCTTTGTATAATGCTCGCCTTTGTTCGTGACGAGACGGATGATTCCGTCATCCATCCGTTCGTAAGCGATGACGGTCTCACCGAGCACGTATGTCGGATCGAATTCATTTGCTTGTTCAAGCAACCGGTCGACCAGTTCCTGTGCTTTTACTTTCGGAAAACCGGCAATATCGTATATATATTTTTCAGGATAAAGCGTAGCGAGTTGACCACCTAATTGAGGTAGACTCTCGATGACCTTCGTCTTCATCTGGCGCATCCCTGAATAAAACGCGGTGAACAGTCCGACCGGACCGCCGCCGATGATCGTGACATCATATGGTTGGTGCATCTGATTCCCTCCTAGCGTTGGATAGGTCTATTATATAGGAAGTAGGGGGTGAAGGTGCAAGTACGGGACATCTCACATTTTTTTAAGGGAAATTACATTTTTCTTTTGCAATCATTCCTAAAAAGTGTTTCAATAAGCTTATAGACATGTGAACATTATTTGAACAAAATTTTTGAGCATTCGTCTGTAATTGAATGTGAAGAAAATCACAACAAAACTACGATTCGTAAGGAGTATCAGAACATGAACACACCTAACATTGTTATTCTTGGAGCGGGCTACGGTGGATTGATCACAGCAGTCAACCTTCAAAAGAAACTCGGCGTCGATCAAGCGAACATCACGTTGATTAACAAACACGACTATCATTACCAAACAACTTGGTTGCATGAACCAGCTGCGGGTACGATGTCTGCGGAGCAAGCGCGCATCTACATCAATGATGTCATCAACCCGTCACGCGTCAAACTTGTCAAAGGGATCGTTGAGAAAGTCGATACGGCTGCTAAAACAGTTCTTTTACAAGATGGCGGAACAGTTCCTTACGATTACGTCGTCGTTGCTCTCGGTGGCGTTCCTGAAACATTCGGTATCAAAGGATTGAAGGAACACGCGCTGACAATCAGCTCGTTGAACAGCGTCCGTAAAATCAAGGAACATATCGATTACTCATTCGCACAGTACAAAACAACAGGATCACAAGATCGTTCACTCTTGACGATCGTTGTTGGTGGTGCTGGATTCACAGGAATCGAGTTCATGGGTGAGCTCGTCAACCGTATTCCAGAACTGTGCAAACAATATGACATCCCACGCGAACTCGTTCGTGTCGTCAACATCGAGGCAGCACCAACAGTCCTTCCAGGATTCGATGCTGATCTCGTCAACTACGCACACAAATGGCTTGAGCGCCAAGGCGTCGAGTTCAAACTCGGCAACGGCATCAAGGAATGTGGACCAGGAAGCGTCACGTTCGGTCCGCTTCAAGGCGATACGACTGAAACAATCGAAGCAAGCACGATCATCTGGACAGGTGGCGTCAGTGGTAACCCAGTCGTTGCAGCATCTGGTTTCGAAGCGATGCGTAACCGTGTCGTCGTCGAAGAAGATCTTCGTGTTCCAGGACACGACAACGTCTTCATGATTGGTGACTGTTCAGCAGTCATGGACCCAAGTTCGAACCGTCCGTACCCACCGACTGCACAAATCGCGACACAACAAGCACACAAAGTCGCTGAGAACATCGCAGCACTCATCGCGGGTCGTCAAACATCGACGTTCACGTACGAGAACAAAGGAACGGTCGCTTCACTTGGTCACAAAGACGGCATCGGTATGGTCTTCGGTAAGAAGATCTACGGTCGTAACGCATCATTCATGAAAAAAGTCATCGACAACAAACACTTCTTCGAACTGAAAAAACTTGGTCTTGCGATCAAAAAAGGGAAGTTCTAAGTTCACGTTTTAGGCAAATGTACACTCGTGCATTTGCCTTTTTTGTCGGTTATACTAGAAGAGATTCAAAGGGGGAACAGTATGCATATCATTCAAGCCGTGATCGGGAGTGTTCTTTATCTCGTCATGTTCTTTAGTATCGGATTCATTTTAAACATGTTGTTGCGGAGTACATGGGTGATGCTCGTACTCTATCCGATCATCATCATCATGATGATCGACAATCAATCGACACTCGAATACTTTACGAACGCTCGTGAAGCGATCCCGAATCTCGGGGACCGGATTGCTGGTCTACAGGCAGCGGATATCACGATGTTCGCAGCTGGTTTTGCTGGAATCATCATCGCCGGTCTATCGATTCGATTCTTGCGTAAGAGTGGTTACCAAATGTTTTAAAGTCTACTTGAGTAAGTAGGCTTTTTTCGTGCCTGAAAAACCGTTATAATAAAAACAATGTCTTTAAATAAATGTGTAAGAGCAGATTGGGTTGAGAGCGAATGGATAAACAAATGTACCACGTTATCAAGGTATTGAATAATAATGTCGTCATTTGTTCGACTGGTGCGAATCAGGAAGTCATTATCCTCGCGAAAGGGATTGGCTTCGGTCGGAAGCCAGGCGATCAACTGACAGATCTCGATAAGTTGGAAAAAGTCTACACGTTGAAGGATAAAGAAGAACAGGATCAATATAAGGCGCTCGTCGGTCACCTCGATGAAAACTTCATTGCGTTGATGAATGAAATCGTTTCGATGATCGAGACACGCTTCGGAAAAAAGGTCGACGAACATATCCATATCGGATTGACGGATCACTTGACGTTTACGTTCAAGCGACTAGAACAAGGAATGGAAGTCACGAATCCGTTTCTTGCCGAAACGGAAGCCTTGTATCCGGAAGAGTATGCTCTTGCAGAAGAAATCGTCGAGTTCATCAGTGCCGAAATGAATTTTTACCTGCCCCCAGCCGAGACAGGATTCATCGCACTTCATATTCATTCTGCGACGAACTTCAAAGACGTACTTGAAGTCAACCGCCATCATCAGCTCGTCGGTTTAATTGCTAGTCATATCGAACAGCGACTGGAGATTAAAATCGACCGAAAATCGCTTGATTACAAGCGTCTGATTCGGCACCTTCGTTCAGCGATTGAAAGGGTTTCCAATGGGGAGTATCTAGAGGCTCCAGAAAAAGTAGAAAAGCTATTGCGTGAAGAATATCCGCTATGCTATGATACTGCTTGGGAGCTGATGTCCATCATGGAACGTCAGTTGAAGAAAGCGGTACCGCGCGGTGAGGCGACGTATCTTACGATGCATCTGCAACGCTTAGTGCAGTACGATTCAGGTAAATGACCGCACGGACTACGTGTTACTGATACGATCAGGCATGAGTGGGATGTCGGGCAAGAAGCTTTATTTCCGTTATGCAACGGGATAAGTCTATTGTCTACAATCCGCTCGTGCCTGATTTTTTTCTGTAAAAAAACGGTCAGATGTCTGACTTTTTTCGTCTCAATCATTGGCATTATTCATCATACTTCGCTCTTAACAGGAAAAGGAGGAAACACACATGTTCAAACAGATTTTTGCTGTTCTTCAACGTGTCGGTAAAGCGTTGATGCTTCCTGTAGCGATTTTGCCAGCTGCCGGTATCCTACTCGGATTCGGTAACGCGATGCAAAATCCGAACTTGACGTCAAAACTCGAGTTCTTAAAAAATGATGCAATCATCAAGGTTGCAAAATTGATGGAAGCAGCTGGGGATATCATCTTCGGTAACTTAGCACTCTTATTCGCGGTCGGTGTCGCGATTGGTCTTGCAGGGGACGGCGCAGCCGGACTTGCGGCAATCGTCGGATTCTTGATCATGAACAAAACAATGAGCGTATGGCTCGGCGTTACACCTGAAATGGTTGCTAACGGTCAAGGATATGCAAACGTACTCGGTATCCCAACACTTCAAACTGGGGTATTCGGTGGTATCATCATCGGTTTGATCGCAGCTTGGGCGTACGGGAAGTACCATAATCTCGAATTGCCACAGTTCCTTGGATTCTTTGCTGGTAAACGTTTCGTTCCAATCGTCACAGCAGTTGTTTCATTGGTTGCAGGTCTTGTTCTCGTATTCGTCTGGCCGTTTGCGCAAGATGGCTTGAACTCGTTCTCGCACTTCATGATGGAGAAAAACCCAACACTCGCAGCATTCGTCTTCGGTCTCATCGAGCGTTCGTTGATTCCATTCGGTCTTCACCATATCTTCTATGCGCCATTCTGGTTCGAATTCGGTTCGTACAAGAATGCAGCAGGAACAGTCGTTCATGGTGACCAAGCGATCTTCTTCGCACAATTGAAAGACAACGCAACATTAACAGCTGGTACGTTCATGACTGGTAAATTCCCGTTCATGATGTTCGGTCTTCCAGCAGCAGCACTCGCAATGTACCACGAAGCTCGCCCTGAGCGTCGTGCAGTCGTTGGTGGTCTTCTTGGATCAGCAGCACTTACAGCATTCTTGACAGGTATCACAGAGCCAATCGAATTCGCATTCTTGTTCGTAGCTCCAATCTTGTTCGCAGTTCACGCTGTCTTCGCAGGTCTCTCGTTCATGACAATGCAATTGTTGAACGTTAAGATCGGTATGACATTCTCTGGTGGTTTGATTGACTTCCTTCTCTTCGGTGTTCTTCCAGGACGCACGCAGTGGTGGCTCGTCATCGTCGTCGGTCTTGCACTTTCTGTCATCTACTACTTCGGATTCCGTTTCGCGATCCGTCAGTTCAACTTGAAAACACCAGGTCGTGAAGATGAAGTTCAAGAAACATCATCTGTTCAAGGTTCTGAACTCGCTGAAGGTATCCTTGACGCACTCGGTTCAGAGTCGAACATCAAACACTTGGATGCATGTATCACACGTCTTCGTGTCGAAGTTCTCGACAAATCGAAAGTCAACAAAGATGAGTTGAAAAAATTAGGTGCTGCTGGTGTCCTTGAAGTTGGTAACAACGTTCAAGCAATCTACGGACCGAAATCAGACAACATCAAGTCTGAAATCCAAGCCGTCATCGCATCACGTAAACAAGAAAAAACAGTCTAATGTTTTAAGAAATGAGTCCTTCTGCGGAAGGGCTTATTTTTTTTGGAAAAATCTTTTAGAATCGTTTTGCGCTAGAATATTTTAGGGTATGAACTAAGTAGTTTGTTTAAAAAAAGGAGGGAATATACGCATGTGGAAAAACGTGTTTGGTGTCTTACAGCGGATCGGTAAGGCCTTGATGTTACCGGTAGCGATTTTGCCGGCAGCGGGGCTATTGCTCGCGTTCGGGACAGCGTTTCAAAACCCGAACTTGACGCAATATTTACCGTTCCTCGAGAACGATTCGCTAGTCGTCATCTGGCGAGTCATGCAGGATGCGGGTGACATCATCTTTGCGAACCTCGGATTACTGTTTGCCGTCGGGGTCGCGATTGGTCTTGCGAATGGGGAAGGGGTTGCCGGTCTAGCAGCGATCGTCGGTTTCCTGATCATGAACAAGGTCATCAGTTCATTCTTACAGATCACACCAGAAAAAATCACGGAAGCACAAAAAGCGAGTGACTTGTCGTATGCGACGGTCCTCGGGATACCGACCTTGCAAATGGGGGTATTCGGAGGGATCATTGCAGGTTTGATAGCAGCGTACAGTTATAATAAATTCTTTAAAATCAAACTGCCTGATTTCCTCGGATTCTTCGCAGGGAAACGTTTTGTTCCGATTGCAACTGCCTTATTTAGTCTTGTCGCCGGGTTTGCCTTGTCGTATATTTGGCCACCGATTGGAACAGGTATCAATACGTTCTCAAAAACAATCATCGAAGCAAACGAACCGTTGTCTGCCTTCATCTTTGGACTCGTCGAACGTTCGTTGATTCCATTTGGTCTTCATCATATTTGGTACTCAAGTTTTTGGTTCCAGTTCGGGGAATACACGGATAAAGCCGGAACGATCATCAATGGGGATCAGCGAATCTTCTTCGCACAATTGAAGGACGGTGTACCATTTACAGCAGGGACATATATGACCGGGAAATATCCATTCATGATGTTCGGTCTGCCGGCAGCCTGTCTTGCGATGTACCATACCGTTGCGAAGGATCGTCGTAAAGCTGTCGAAGGTCTTTACTTCTCAGCTGCGTTGACTTCTTTCCTGACTGGTATCACGGAGCCAGTCGAGTTCTCCTTCGTCTTCGTTGCACCTCTCTTGTTTGCCGTTCACGCTGTCTTTGCTGGTCTTTCATTCATGATCATGGATTTACTGAACGTCAAGATCGGGATGACGTTCTCCGGTGGATTGATTGACTACACGTTATTCGGGATTCTACCGAACCGAACCTCGTGGTGGCTCGTCATTCCAGTCGGACTTGTCTTCGCCGTCATCTATTACTTCGGATTCCGTTTCGTCATTACGAAGTTTGATCTGAAGATTCCGGGACGCGAAGCGATAAAAGAAGGTGCCGCTACCTCAACGGCACAAGCCGGCGATCTACCGTATGAAATTCTACAAGCATTCGGTGGTCCATCGAACATCAAGCACCTCGATGCTTGTATCACACGACTTCGGATTACGGTTAATGATAAATCAGGCGTCAACAAGGACCGCTTGAAAGAACTTGGTGCTGCCGGTGTTCTTGAAGTCGGAGATAACGTCCAAGCGATCTTTGGACCGAAATCTGACGGAATCAAGACAGAGATGGCAGACATCATGAAAGATCCAAACTATAAACCAAAAGAAACACCGGAAGCCGATCCAATTCCACAAGTACCAACGGGAGACGAAGCGCGCACTTCTGGAACTACAGCAGATACCGGTCCACTCGCTGGGGATCGTGGTGGGGCTTACGTGCCTGAAGATGGATATGTCGCACCACTGAGCGGTATCATTCGTTCTCTCGATGATGTACCGGATCAAGTCTTCTCCGGTCGAATGATGGGTGACGGATATGCGATCGAACCAACGGAAGGATATGTTGTCTCTCCAGTCTCTGGTGAGATCACGACCTTCTTCCCGACGAAACACGCGATCGGTATTCTTGCGGATAATGGAGATGAGATCTTGATTCACATCGGTATTGATACGGTGTCACTCGAAGGAAAAGGATTCGAGGCATTGGCGAAAGCCGGCGATCGTGTCGAACCGGGGACACCACTTCTCAATGTCGATCTTGAACAAGTACGACCACTCGTACCATCATTACTGACACCAATCATCGTCACAAACAGCGGCGATCGAAAAGTCGACGTTGATGTCGGACGGACGGTCGAAGCCGGTGAAGCGATTTCGTATCGTGTAGAGTAAAGAAGAAAAGCGACGGATCGCCCTGAGCGATCCGTCTTTTTTTGTGTGAAACGATCGTAGAGCACATTTGATAATGAGATTTTGCACATATGATGATACAATGAGTTAGCTATTATAAGAGTTAGCTAATTTTTTGAGAAATGAGGTGCGTCGATGTCTTCGACTACAACAAAAACGAATACGACACCTGTCGTCATCGGATTATTGATTGGGATTTTAGTCGCGGCGATGGATAATACGATCGTTGCGACAGCGATGCCGACGATCGTCAGTGAGCTGAATGGATTTGATCAGTATGCATGGGTCACGTCGGCTTATATGATCGCAACCGTTGCTGGGATGCCGATCTTCGGTAAACTGAGTGACATGTATGGAAGAAAACGTTTCTTCCTCTTTGGGATGCTTCTCTTCATGGTGGGGAGTATCTTATGTGGAATGGCAGACTCAATCATTGAATTGTCTGCGTATCGTGCCTTGCAAGGGCTCGGTGGTGGGGCGTTGATGCCGATTGCCTTTACGATCATCTTTGATATCTTCCCACCGGAAAAACGGGGGAAAGTCAGTGGGTTGTTCGGGGCAGTCTTCGGTATCTCGAGTATCTTCGGACCATTGCTTGGTGCCGTATTGACGGATTCCCTCGACTGGCGCTGGGTGTTCTACATCAATATTCCCCTTGGTTTGATTGCCCTTGGTCTCGTGACGGTCTTCTATCAAGAATCGCCGGTTCATCGGACGCAAAAGATCGACTATGTCGGTGCCTTTACGCTTGTCGCTGGATTAGTGTTATTCTTACTCGCACTTGAAATGGGTGGGAAAGAGTATGCATGGTCTTCGCCACAAATTCTTGGTCTGTTCGGAGCAGCGCTCGTCGCGTTCGTTGCCTTTGCATTTGCTGAACGACGCGCAGCGGACCCTGTCATTACGTTTAGCCTGTTCCGGCGTCGTTTGTTTGCGGCAACACAAGGCGTTGCGTTCTTTTATGGATTCGTCTTCATCTCGGCGAGTGTGTTTATTCCAATCTTCGTTCAAGGTGTCTTTGGAGGCAGTGCGACGAATTCCGGTCTGATCCTGATGCCGATGTTGATTGCCTCGGTCATCTCGGCGCAGCTCGGTGGACAGTTGCCGAATAAGTTTGGTTTCCGCAATGTCATGATCGTCTCAGCAGTCTTCTTCTTACTCGGTGTTTATCTCCTCAGTACGATGACGCTTGAGACGTCGCGGACAGCGGTAACGATCTATATGATCATTCTTGGCTTTGGTGTTGGCTTCAGTTTCTCTCTATTGAATCTAGCGAGTATCAATGGGATCGAGATGCAACGACGTGGCGCAGCGACCTCGATGGGCTCGACATTCCGGACAATCGGGATGACGCTGGGTGTCACGGTCCTCGGAATTATTCAATCACGGACGTTCACGTCAGCTGTAGCGGATCGGTTGCCGCAAGGTGGAGCGCCGTCCGGTGGACAGTTCCCAACGGCTGATGCGTTTGCGAAGATGCCACCAGAAGTTGCGACAGCAATCAAGACGTCGCTTGCAGAATCGATCTCAACCGTCTATTTCTGGGCGTTGATTCCAGCAGTACTCGGTGTCATCTTTATCTTCTTGATGGGGAACGAGCGTCCGATTCTGTCGGAACAAGCTACTCCAGAAAAGAAGAAACAAGCTCAATAATCACCGTTTCAACAACGTCTTCTTTCTTATTAGAAAGAGGCGTTGTTTTTTTTGTTTAACAAGACAAAAAAAGACGAACCTGGATTGCTCCAGATTCGTCTGACGGAATTTATTTTTTGATGTCGAAAGTCGTGCTGAGGAAGTCAACGACTTCTTCTGCCGTATCCATATCGAGTACTTGCTCAACGATTGCTTCACACTCTGACTTGTTGAGGCGTGTCATCAAGCTACGTGCGCGAAGGACAGATGATGCTGACATCGAGAACTCATCGAGACCAAGACCAAGAAGGATTGGAAGAGCCAATTCTTCTCCTGCCATCTCACCACACATGCCGACCCATTTGCCTGCTTTGTGTGCTTCAGTGATGACGTTGTTCAAGAGGTTCAAGATCGCTGGGTTGAACGGTTGATACAGGTATGATACTTTTTCGTTCATCCGGTCTGCCGCCATCGTGTATTGAATCAAATCGTTCGTTCCGACAGAGAAGAAGTCGACTTCTTTTGCGAACTGACGAGCCATGACCGCTGTTGCTGGAATCTCGACCATCATACCGACTTCGATGTCTTCTGATACTGTTACGCCTTCAGCTTGGAGGTTAGCTTTCTCTTCAAGGAGAAGTGCTTTTGCAGCACGGAACTCTTCGATCGTTGCGATCATCGGGAACATGACAGCCAGTTTACCGTATGCACTCGCACGAAGAAGTGCGCGTAATTGCGTACGGAACAAATCTGTTTGATCGAGACAGAGACGGATCGCGCGGTAACCGAGGAACGGGTTCATCTCGTGTGGGAGATCAAGATACGACAATTCTTTATCGCCACCGATATCAAGTGTCCGGATGACGACTTTTTTATCGCCCATCGATTCGAGAACCGTTTTGTAAGCTGTGAACTGCTCATCTTCCGTTGGGAACGTCTCTGCATCCATGTAGAGGAATTCCGTACGGTAGAGACCGACTGCTTCTGCACCGTTATCTAAAACGCCTTTGACATCGTTTGGTGTACCGATGTTTGCAGCGAGCTCGACGTGATGACCATCTGCCGTCATTGTTTTTTCGTTCTTGAGTTTTTTCCACTCTTCTTTTTGTGCGATGTATGCTGCGCGTTTTGCTTCATATTCAGCCACTTGCTCTTCGCTTGGGTTGACGATGACGTCACCTTCAGCACCATCAAGGATGAGGAGATCGCCGTGTTTAACATCCGTCAAGACGACTTTTGTACCGACGACTGCTGGGATTTCGAGTGAACGTGACATGATGGCAGAGTGCGATGTCCGGCCACCAATGTTCGTTGCGAAACCTTTAGCATATTTACGGTTCAATTGAGCTGTATCTGAAGGAGTCAAGTCTTCTGCGATGATGATAACTTCCTCATTGATTTGAGCTGGAGTGACGAACGTGATACCGAGAAGGTGAGCCATCGTCCGTTTCGTAACGTCGCGGACGTCAGCTGCACGTTCGCGCATGTATTCGTTATCCATTGATTCGAAAATCATGACCATCATGTTCGCGACTTCATCGAGTGCTTTTGCAGCATTTGCTTGCTCGTCCTCGATTTTTGCGTTCACCTGACTGACGATTTCCGGATCTTCTAAGATAAGAAGGTGAGCCGAGAAGATCTCCGCTTTATCTGGACCTAATTCTTGTAAGGTATTTTCACGAATGACTTCGAGTTCCGTCTTCGATTTTGCGATCGCTGCTTGGAAACGTTCTTTTTCAGCAGCTGCATCCTCGATTTTGTGCGATGGAATCTCAAAGACCGGTGTTTCCATCACGAATGCTTTTGCAATCGCGATCCCTGCAGAAGCGCCAATTCCTTTGATATGTTGTGCCATGTGCATTACCCTCTTTTCAGTAAGTTTTTTTAACGCGACGACTTCGTTTCTTAGCTATCTATAGATACCCATAAACGCCTCTCTCTTAACGAGCCTTCTGCGCACTCTCCCTCGAATGAAAACGTAGACATTTCCCGGAACAGCAAACGCATCGTTTCTTGAAGTGTCTCAACATTTCACCTGTATAATCCTATCATATTGTGAAACGGGCAACAATTGTTTGAAACCAAGCATTTCGACAAATTGTCGAACGGATTTTATGAAAGCGCTTGCGGTCGATCGAGAGGCTATCAGTTGGAAAATGGCTGCAAACACTTCATACTAATAGATACTAGTCAAAGGGGGAGTTTTATATGCAAACGAATCAATCCGTAGACGTACTTGTTGTCGGGATTTCTGGAAATCAACCGCTCGATGAACGGTTACAAGCATTATATGGTGACAAATTAGAAGAGTGGGTCCGTCAAGGTGATATTTCAACGAAACGCGGAGAATTGCGTCTATTGCCAACGTTAGCGGGAGACGTGGCACGTGTACTGTTCGTTGGACTCGGGAAAGTCGACCAACTCTCGCAAGACGATTTACGTCGCTTGCTCGGAAAAGCAGCACAACACGTTAAAGCACGTCGCTTAGAACATGTCACAGTTGATGCGACGACATTCCCAGGGCAACCAGTCGAGCTGATTGCTGAGACATTCACCCTCGCTACATATGAGGTCAAACATTATAAGACGTCGCCTTCGAAAGCGTACACGTTACATCTGACGGTCTTACCTTCTGAAGACGAAGCCGTCCTTCGTGGAACAGCCTTAGGCGAAGCGACGAACTTAGCGCGTCGTCTCGTAACGATGCCCGGGAATCTTTTGACGGCGCCAGCGCTTGCGGACGAAGCACGTTTCATCGCGGAGCGTCATGGGCATGATCTCCGAATCATCGATAAGGAAGAGATGGAAGCACTCGGGATGGGTGCCTTGCTTGCCGTCAACCAAGGATCCGTCATTCCGCCAAAATTAATTGTCCTTGAATATAAAGGATCAGCAGAAGCACCGATCGCGGTCGTCGGGAAGGGCGTCACGTTCGATACAGGTGGTTATTCCATCAAACCGAAAGACGGGATCGTCGGAATGAAAGGCGACATGGGGGGAGCGGCAGCCGTTCTTGGTCTGTTCGAAGCACTCGGTCAACTGAAGCCAGATGTTCACGTCATCGGTGTCATTCCAGCAACCGACAACATGATTTCCGGGGACGCCTTTAAGCCGGATGACGTCATTACGTCGATGGCAGGAAAAACGATTGAAGTCTTGAACACGGATGCGGAAGGACGGCTTGTCCTTGCTGACGCAGTCACGTACGTCAAAGAGTATCAACCCAAAGCGATCATCGATCTCGCAACGTTGACAGGTGGTGTCCTTGTCGCGCTTGGAACAGAAATCACAGGTGCGTTGACGAACGATGCGTCACTTTACGAACGCTTTGAACAGGTGACGAAAGAGACGAATGAGATGGTCTGGCAAATGCCGTATGTCGATGCGTTCATTAAACAAGTCCGTCGTTCGGAAGTCGCAGACTTGAACAACTCACCGGGACGCATGGGACATATGATCTTCGGTGGTGCGTTCGTCGGGGAATTCGTCGGTGACACACCATGGCTACACCTCGATATCGCGGGAACATCGGAACAGAATCAAGCGTCTGAGATTGGTCCAAAAGGAGCGACAGGCGTCATGGTTCGTAGTCTGTATCGATTCGTCGAGCAAGAAAAATGAGACGTTGGAATCTACTCGGTGTTTTGTTGACGATTCTTGCCGTCGTCTGGTATTTGGATGCGCGAGATCGTCTATCGCTCGGTCTCGTAACGTTCATCGGTATCTTCACCGTCTTATCACTACTGCGTTCTTTCCGGGAGAAGACGAATGATCGTCATCGGAATTGATGCGGCAAAGGCGGGCTGGGTCGTCGTTATGTACGAAAACGGTCGTTATACGGGATCGGTCGAACGGACACTTGCAAATATTCCTAGAGCTGACCGGATTTGGGTCGATATGCCGATTGGTTTAACGGAAGGACGACGCGAAACGGATCAACTGTTGCGACAGGAATTACGTCCTGGGCGAACGAGCAGTGTCTTTAATGCCCCGTTCCTCAGTGCGCTGACAGCTTCTACCTATATGGAAGCAAATGATTTAGCCAAACAACATGCGGGGATCGGGCTTTCAAAACAAGCGTGGTATCTATTACCGAAAATCCGAGAAGTTCGCAGCGTATATCGAACGGAGATGATTGAAGCCCATCCGGAAGTCTGTTTCGCGCGACTCGCCGGTCATCCGGCACGTTTTTCAAAGAAGACGACCGAAGGAATTGCGGAACGAATCGAATTGCTCGAGCGCTTTGATTGTCCGCCGTTATGGGAACAGCGTCAGTCGCATGTTGCGGTCGATGATTGGCTTGACGCTTGTCTGCTTGCGACGGGCGCCCGTTTTCCGTGTGATTACTTGCCGGCGAGTCGACCGGTGGATCCGGAAGGGTATCCGTTATATGCAGCTGTACCTAAAAAATCACCCTCACCGAAATGGTGTGGGTGATCCTTTCACGAAGTCCCAGATGTAATGGAAAATCTGTGCATTGTAGAGTGCTTTTAAGATGACGGCAATCAATGGTCCGAGGATTAATCCGAAGACGCCGAAGAATTTGATCCCGACGAACAACGCGATCAATGCCGTGATCGGTTGAATGCCAATGTTGTCGCCAACGATCTTCGGTTCCATGATGTTGCGCTGGAGAATGACAACGGCATACAAAATGCCAAGTCCGATTGCAAGCGTCGTATCTCCTGTGATCACCGAATAGGCGATCCAAGGCAGGAAGACGGAACCAGTACCGAGATACGGTAAGATGTCGAAGAAGGCAGCGATGAAAGCCACTGCAAATGGATGATCGACACCAATGATGAATAAACCGATCAGGACGATGAAGAACGTGATCGTGATCAAGGTGAATTGTGCTTTGATATAGCCAAACAGGGCGGAGCGTAAACTCAAGAAGACGGATTCGAAACGAGCGAACCAAGGAAGCATCTCGTAGCGTTTCAACCGCATCTCATACTGGTGCCAATCCTTTGCGATGAAGAACCAAGCGAGCAAGACGATGACGAAAATCAACGCAATCGATGGTAAGGTCGCAAGAACGGATTGAAGCATCATCGCAACACTTTTTGAGCCTTCCCCAATCGCACTCGCAAGCGAACTCCCAAGCGATTGAATACTGTTTTGGACCGTATTTTGTTGGGATGGTTCTAGTGAACGTAAAGCTTCAGACGCATCGTTCCAAATCGGTGCCAGTTTTTCGTTGTATAGCTTTTGAAAATAAAGGCTCAACTCCTGGATTTGTGCCGGTAATTGATTGGCGACAAATACGAGACCACGAATCAACTGCATGATGATCAACGCAAGGGAACCAATCAATAGACCACTGATCAAAATGATTGATAATAACGCACCCCACCCACGATTAATCCGCAATCGCTTTTGAAAGAAATCGACGAGCGGACGGCTGAAAAGAGCAAGCAGAAACGCAAAGACAAACGGGTACAAAATGGACGAGAGGCGGATGAGTAACCATCCAACAGCTACGAAGGCGAAGATCACCGTCAAGAACCGGGCCATTTGCCAAAGACGTTCAGTCGACACAAGCAACACCTCTTAATGGATTATGTAGAATTGATATCATCATATCATGTTTAGGTAGGGAACGAGTCATTCAAAAGGAGGAGAAAGCGATGCGTAAAAGAGAAATCGGATTATTTGCTGCGTTGATTGCTGCGACATCTGTCGGAATCCGGGAATGGAAGAAAAATCAGGAGTTCGCGCAACGTGTCAAACATGAGACGGAGGCGCACGTACGTCAAGCAATCGTGGAGGGTCAGACAGATGGAACAGATGAAGACACTGCAACAAAAGGTTGATGCGACGATTCGTTCGCTCGGAGGGTATTTTCGACCGTTATCTGGTCTCGCACGCTTGACTGAAGAAATCGGTGAGGTCGGCGAAGCACTGGAACAAAATGATGTAGAAGCCCTTCGCTTGGAGCTTGTCGATGTCTTGATGATCTCGACCTGTCTTGCGAATCAATACGTGGCGGATCTTGCAGCACAGCACGAGACGCTTGGGACAGCAAACGATGATCAGGTCGGTTCGTTTTATCGACTTGCGCATGAAGCTGGTCAAGTCGCACGTGTCATGAATGGATACGAAGGGGATAAACCGCCTAAAGCGAAGGATTCAGTCATTCCAATCGGTCATTCCATCGCACGCCTGCAACGTGAACTGTTTCGTTTAGCACGACCGCTTCAACTTGATTTACTGACAGAAATCGACCGGACGAATGAGAAGAATCTCAAGCGGGATAAAACACGCTTCGCATTGACGCGGGATCCCATCACGGAAGAGACGATTGATCATTTCCGAAGTGCGACAGGGAGCGATGTGCGCCTCTGGGGAGCCCCTGTATACGAGGAGAACCAAACGATAGAGGACAACATGGAAGCAGCATTACCGTCACTCCGGCGTTTTCTCCGATGTGCGTCGATTGAGGAGATCGAGGCATTCGTCTTTGAAGCACCGATGGAACGCTCGCGTAGTTTGGTTGAGGTGAAAGAACTTGCGGACGAAATGGGACGTTTAATTAAGGAACGGACACCGCTTGACTTCAAGGACTCACCGTATCGGTTGGAAGTCTTTGCGCCACAACTCGGTCCAATCTCACCGTATCACGCGGAAGACGACCATCGAATGTTTCTCGTTCTCTATGTAGATTAAAAAATGATCCGCCTGCTCCTTTGAGTAAGGCGGATCATTTTTTAATGTGAATGAGACGATGCTGCCTCATCTTGAGTCTGCCATTTTTTCATGAATCGTTGAATCCGAGCGATCGCTTCTTGGAGTTGTTCAATCGAACTCGCATAACTTGCCCGGACGTAACCTTCACCGCTTGTTCCGAAGACGGATCCTGGAACGACAGCGACGCGCTCAGCGAGTAACAATTGTTCGGCGAACTGCTCACTTGTTAGCCCGGTATGACCGATGTACGGAAAAGCATAGAAAGCGCCACCCGGTAAATGCGTCGGGAGACCCGCATCGTTTAACGCCTTGACGAAGTAGTTCCGGCGTTGCCGATAACTCGTCACCATATCAGGGACTGTCTTATGACGTGAACGGAGTGCTTCGATTCCCGCAAATTGAACGAGTGTCGGGGCACACATCATCCCGTATTGATGCACCTTCAGCATCGATTGCGTGATCGCAGGTGGTGCGCAAGTGAAGCCGAGCCGCCAGCCTGTCATCGCGAAGGCTTTCGAAAAGCCGTTGATGATGATCGTCCGCTCCCGCATTCCGGGAAGGGTCGCAAAGCAGATTGCTTCTGTTTCGTAGGATAGCTCTGCATAGATTTCGTCACTGATGACATATAGATCATGCTTTTGGACGAGTAACGCTAGGTCAGCTAATTGATCGCGCGACATCGTCGAGCCTGTCGGATTCGATGGGAAACAGAAAATGATCGCTTTTGTTTTGTCCGTCAACAACTGTTCGATCGTTTCCGGTTGAATCGCAAAACCGTCTTCTGCATGACACGCAGCGGCGATAGGAATGCCTCCAGCGAGTTCGATCAGAGGGGCGTAGGAAACGAACGCCGGTTCAACGACGATGATTTCATCCCCTGGATTAATTAAACTTCGAAACGCGAGATCAAGTCCTTCAGAGGCTCCAGTCGTGACGATGATCTCTTCCGTCGTCGAATAGGAGATGGCGAACTTTTCTTGCATGTAAAGTGCGATTTCCTGACGTAACTCAAGTAAACCGGCGTTGGCACTATACGCTGTATAGCCTTGCTCGAGTGCTGCGAAGCTTGCTTCGCGAACATTCCATGGCGTGACGAAATCAGGTTCGCCGACACCAAGGGAGATGACGTCTTCCATCGATCCTGCTAAATCAAAGAAACGACGGATGCCGGATGGGGCTAGCTGTTCGACACGTTCAGATAGAGACTTCATGGAGACACCTTCAATCGTTTGTCGTCATCATCCTGACTGAAGAGGACACCATCGTGCTTGTAAGTCTTCAAGCGGAAATGGGTCGTCGTCGAGATGACGGAGTCGAGCGTCGATAATTTTTCCGAGACGAATTGAGAGACTTCTTGTAGCGATTTGCCATCAAGGACGACTTGTAAGTCATATGCGCCTGACATCAAATAGAGGGACGTCACTTCCGGGAAACGATGGATCCGCTCCGCTACCTCATCAAAACCGCGTCCCCGTTTCGGTGTGACTTTGACATCGATGAAAGCCGTCACGCCGTGATGGGCATGAATCTTTTGCCAGTCAATAACGGCGGTATAGCCGAGTAGGACACCGTCGCGTTTGAATGTCTCGATCGAAGTCGCTACTTCTGACGCTTCCCAGTCGAGCATTTGCGCGAGCAAGTTCACGTCCATCGGACCATTTTGTGTTAATAATGCTAATAATTCGAGTTGTTTTTCGGTGTACATGGGATCACTCACTTTCTGTCAATTGACCATTGAAGGTACGGCGGGTCTGGCGCAATCGTTCGCGTCGCTCAGCCTGGACGATATGGAAGTTCTTCATTTCATTTGTCGGGAGTTGGTGTTTTTCAACGAGGCGTTCAAAATAGACGCGTCTCGTCGCGTCTTGTCGTGCCGACTCATGATTACCTGATGGATTGAAAGCATATAAGACGGTCGCGCGCGCCGGGTGCAATATTAAATGATCCTTGCCGACGCGTAAAATCCAGTCCCAGTCCCAGTAATTGAAGACGTCTTCGTCAAACAGACCAAGTTGATCGTGGAGCGATTTACGGTAGAGCGAGCCGGACGGAATATATGTTGAGTCTTCTCGAATTGTATCCGGATCGTACGGATATGCGAACGGCTCAGAATCAAGTGCGATCCGATGATCGCCTTCCCAGCGATACGTAAAGAGCTCCGCGTCCGTATACGTGAGGTCGGCGCCAGCTTCAAGGTCGCCGACCGCTTCTTCGAGGTGACTCGGTAATAACAGATCATCGTCGTCATGAAGTAAGATATATCGACCGGAAGCGAGCGTGACACCGTGATTTCGAGCACGGACATGATGGTTTTCAGGTAGATCGACATAGGTCAGTTGCAGACGGTCCTGATAGGCAGAGGTCACTGCTGAGACGTCGTCGCCATTATTGTTTAGGACGATGACGTCGAAGTCTTGATAGTGTTGACGCGTCAACGCTTCTAGCGCTTCTGCTAATTCACGAGGACGATTGTATGTCGGGATGATGATGGATACGGTTGGCATCAGCGATCGCTCCTTGAACAAAGACACCTGTCCAGGAACAGGTGTCTTCTTGTTTTTTTACATGTGTGCTTCGATACGTGGAAGTAGTTCGTTCCATTCGGCTTCTGGTTCCTTCGTGACCGTCACGAAGTCGCCGTAGGCGAATAAATTGTCGATGCCTTCGATGGCGATCAGTGATGCGAGCAACGCATCTTCCGGTGTATCTTCTTTTTTGACGCTCGTGCTGTTTGCACCGAAGCGCTGTTCTTCGAGCGTGATTTTGACGGAATTCGGGTTTGGTGTGTAATCGACTTGCATAGATAAGCTCCTTTCAACGTACATACGTATATACCATATGTCATCTTTTCGTGATAGATGGATTCAATCCTTCTTCCTTCAAACGGAAGATCGATACGTTCAGTATATCAGAAAATTCGAAGAGAATATTTTTCTTCTGGTAGGAGAAATGGACCATCTTTATTTTAAGAGTTCATTCGAACTTATAACGCGTTTTACTCGCTATCTCAATATATCTCAAAAGGCGTCATGATGCCTTTTTCAAATTGTTTGACCTGAATTTCAAAGCAAGGGGTTATTTTTTTGGATTTCAGTGATAACCTATATCTTGTACATTAACAGGTTTAAAAACGTCTAAAACGTCTATATATAGAGTGATACTTGTAGAGTTCTTTCTATATGTAGGACGTCTTTTTTTAGTTTAGCGTATTTCATAGTGTAATGCGAACCTGTTTAACGATAGAGAATGGGAGTGGTTCATAGTGGCATCTCCACTGAATACAGCACGCATCTTTAAGGGTGCAATGACAATAGAAGACGTATATGTTGTGATTCGACAAGCGACGGAAACATATCCGGAACTTGATATCGATCGCTATACAGAACGTGCCATCCGAGCGCTTGAAGGAAAATCCCTGCAAGCGGATCAAGTCTATGAACTGTTAACGATGCACGCACTCGATATGTTGAAGGCAGAAGAGCCGAACTGGACATTCGTAGCGACAGCGACTTACTTAAATCGGTTATACCTTGAAGCAGGTGAAAATCGCGGATATGCAGCAGAAGAACGGTATGGTTCGCTGTATACGCTGATTGAAAAACTGACAGAGATCGGCATCTTCACGAAACATTTACTGGATGCGTATTCGAAGGAAGACATCAACGAACTGTCGGCAACGATCGATCCATCCCGCGACCACTTGTTCACATACATTGGTCTTCGAACATTGGCAGACCGGTATCTCGCACGTGATCACGTCAAAAACTTGTACGAGCTACCACAAGAACGGTTCATGGTCATCGCGATGACACTGATGCAGAACGAACCGAAGGAACGTCGTTTAGAACTCGTCAAAGAGTCTTACTGGGCATTGTCGAATCTTTACATGACAGTTGCGACTCCGACGCTTTCGAACGCTGGTAAGTCTTACGGTCAACTTTCTTCATGTTTCATCGATACAGTCGATGATTCGCTACGTGGTATCTACGACTCAAACACGGACGTAGCGACACTTTCGAAAGGTGGCGGCGGCATCGGCGTCTACATGGGTAAGATTCGCTCACGCGGATCAGACATCAAAGGATTCAAAGGTGTCTCAAGCGGTGTCATCCCGTGGATGAAACAATTGAACAACACGGCAGTCAGCGTCGATCAGCTCGGTATGCGCCAAGGATCGATCGCGGTGTACCTCGATATCTGGCACAAAGATATCCTCGAATTCCTGGACGCGAAGCTCAACAATGGGGATGAGCGACTTCGGACACACGACTTGTTCACAGGTGTTAACTTACCGGACCGTTTCATGCGTGCCGTCGAAGCACGAGAAGAATGGCATCTATTTGATCCACATGAAATTCGTACCGTTATGGGCTTCAGCCTTGAAGATTATTTCGATGAGACGGAACAAGGAGGCAGCTTCACAGAACGATACGAAGCGTGTGTCAACGAACCGCGTCTCAGCAAAAAAACAGTTCCGGCAATCGATCTCGTCAAACGCTACATGCGTTCGCAACTCGAGACAGGTACGCCATACATGTTCTTCCGTGACGCCGTTAACCGTGCGAACCCGAATAAACATGCAGGGATGATCTACTCGTCAAACCTTTGCTCGGAAATCATGCAGAACATGAGCCCGACGACTGTGACAGAAGAATACACGGAAGATGGTAAAATCATCGTCACGAAGACACCAGGGGACTTCGTCGTCTGTAATTTATCATC
This sequence comes from uncultured Exiguobacterium sp., assembly GCF_964277885.1. Classification (NCBI taxonomy): domain Bacteria; kingdom Bacillati; phylum Bacillota; class Bacilli; order Caryophanales; genus Exiguobacterium; species uncultured Exiguobacterium sp. Next base: position 504,706 of record NZ_CAXYJR010000005.1, read on the forward strand.
GATCGCACTTGCACGTGCAGTTCGTTCTGACGTCTTAGAGCGATTAATTCCGATTCAAATGCGGATGCTTGATAACGTCATCGACTTGAATACGATCGATGTTCCGCAAGCGCAATTGACGAATCAAAAATACCGTGCCGTTGGTCTTGGCACATTCGGTTGGCACCATCTGCTTGCACTCGAAGGCATCCGTTGGGAATCGGTCGAAGCGGTACAGTACGCAGACCGTCTTTACGAAAAAATCGCTTATTTGACGATTGATGCGTCGATGCAGCTTGCGAAAGAAAAAGGAGCGTACCGTCTTTTTGAAGGTTCGGAATGGCAAACAGGAGAGTACATCAAACGTCGCCATTATAAAACGACAGATGAACTTGATTGGGATCGTCTCCAAGCCGACATCACGGCGTACGGAATGCGTAATGCTTACTTGATGGCAGTCGCACCGAACTCATCGACGGCGATCATTGCGGGTAGTACGGCATCGATTGATCCAATCTACAAAAAAGTTTACTCGGAAGAGAAGAAAAACTATAAGATTCCAGTCACTGTTCCGGATTTAACACCGGAAACGAACTGGTTCTATAAATCAGCGTTTGAGATTGACCAACTATGGAGCATTCGTCAAAATGCTTCGCGTCAGCGTCACATCGACCAAGCGATCAGTTTCAATCTGTACGTGAAAAATAACGTCAAGGCGAAAGAATTACTCGAGATGCACATGGAAGCATGGCAACTCGGGATGAAGACGATCTACTACACGCGTTCGACAACGGTTGAGATCGACGAATGTGAATCGTGTTCATCATAAGATAAGGAGGACGATATCATGAAGGCAGCAATCGTATACGCGTCATTGAGTGGAAACACGGAGGAGGTAGCAGAACTCGTCGCGAAGACGTGTTCTGAGATGGGAATCGAGCCGACGATGTTGTTTGCGGACGAAGTGACGACGTATCAGTTAATGCCTTATGATATCGTCTATTTTGGTTCGTATACGTGGGGGGATGGGCAACTACCCGACGATATGCGCGACTGTCTTAGAACCGTTCTGAAGGAGAGTTCGCATGCGATTCCGCAGGCAGCTGTTTTTGGAACAGGGGACAAGATGTTCGTCAAATATTGTCGCGCTGTTGATGAGATGGCGTATCATCTCTCGAAATTCGGGGTACCGCTTGCTGGAGAACTGTTGAAAATCGAACAGTCACCACGCAATCGCCCACATCTCGTCAAGGAATGGACGAAACGGACCATTCTTCAATTACAGCAAGAAGGAGTCGAAGCACATGGAACAGCTACAAAAAATCAAACTGCTTGATGCACGTCATCCGAATCGCGCGACAGCGATCATTGGTGGTGAAACGAGTGCCATCGTCAACTGGAACGACATTGCCTATCCACAGTTTTATTCGATCTACAAACAACTATTATCGAACTTCTGGATTCCAGATGAGATCTCAATGTCGAAGGACATGCAACAGTGGAACCAATTGAGCGAACGGGAACAGGATGCCTTCAAACGAATCATCGGGCTACTCTCGATCCTTGATTCAGTTCAGACACGTTATATCTTGGAATCGGCAATGTTCACATCGGATTCATCGGTTCATGCGATTCTTGCCATCGTTGCGCAACAGGAAGTCGTTCATAATCAATCGTACAGCTACGTCTTATCCAGCTTAGTTCCATTGGCTGAACAAAACCGGATTTTTGATATCGCGAAAGACGATGACATGGTCATGAAGCGTAATGCATTCATTCTTGATTTATACGAAGATTTCCAAAATGACCGGACTCCAGAAAACTTCGCGAAATCGCTCGTTGCTTCGATCGTTCTTGAAGGAATCAACTTCTATTCAGGCTTTGCCTTCTTCTATAACTTAGCGCGCCATCAGAAGATGGTTGGAACATCGACGATGATCAGCTACATTCAACGTGATGAATTGCAACACTCGTACTTCATCAGTCAATTGTTACGTGCTGTCTTGTCGGAGCATCCAGAAATTGATGCCGATGGCTCATTCACACAATTCGTCTACGATACGTTTAAGCGTGCCGTTGATCTTGAAATCGAATGGAGCGAATATGTCTTACGTGATCTAGATGGTCTTGACGTCAGTGAAATGCGTGACTACGTCAAATATCTCGCGAACAAACGCCTTCGCGTCATCGGTTTGTCAGATCTTTATGAAGGGCACGATGAAGACGTCATGCCATGGATTCGTGCGTATTCAGATGATTCGATGAACGCGACGAAATCAGACTTCTTCGAACAAAAATCACGTTCGTATGCGAAAGTAACGGATGCGAATGGATTCGACGATCTGTAAGTAATCAATTGATGATTGCTTCTACTCTATATTTCCTTTACGCTAGGACAGGTGAGGTTCTGCTCGACTCCTGCGGAAAAACAAGTCATCGACCTTGGAAGATGCGACGCATCTGAAGCGGCATGAGGGCTTGTCCGCGGAAAGTGAGCAGACCGAGACTGTCTATTTTTTGATAGTCTAATCTATCTGTCGTCTTTCTCGTTTCAAGCATCACTTTTCTTTGTCACTTAGGTCAATTGAGCAAAAGAACAAAAAAGGGCCGAACTCGGAAAGTTCGGCAGAATCAGGGGGAATACTTGAAGTCTTGCTACTAAAATGTTCCCTCGCGAAATAAAAAATAAACAAATTCCAAAAATATTTTTTACGATACAAGAAAAGTGTGTTATTATAAGTTGATGAATTTAGTTAGGGAGTGTATACATTATGGCAAACTTTGAAAAAGACCAAGTCGTTACTGGTAAAGTAACTGGTATTCAAAACTTCGGTGCTTTCGTAGCACTTGACGAGCAAACACAAGGTCTCGTCCACATTTCAGAAATCTCACACGATTACGTAAAAGACATCAACGATTACGTAAAAGTTGGCGATGAAGTAACTGTTAAAGTTCTCGACATCGACGAAGCTAACAAAAAAATGAAGCTTTCGATCAAAGCAACTCAGGAAGCTCCAAAACGTGAAGCACGCGCGAAAGGTCCACGTAAGAACGCTGGACGTCGCGATGCAGGTCCTGCTTTCAAACAAGAAGAAGCACCTGGATTCAACGTTCTTAAAGGTAAATTGGAAGAATGGATTGAAAAATCAAACTTCCAAAAATAAGCCACATGAGAGAATCGACATCGGTCGGTTCTCTTTTTTTATGCGATTTTTACATAGAATAAGCATTAAATTAGATGCGAAAGGGGAATGTGTGGATAATGTAAGGTGTTCATTACTTATTGAGGAGGCAACACAGATGGAAAACTTTGAATATCGCAATCCAACAAGACTTATTTTTGGTGACGGTCAAGTCAGCCAACTGAAACCACAACTCGAAGCACTCGGTGCGAAGAAAGTCATGCTCGTCTTCGGTGGCGGCAGTATTAAACGGAACGGCGTCTATGATGATGTCACACGTGAACTCAACGCGGCAGGAATCGAGTACGTCGAATGCGACGGTGTCGAACCAAACCCACGTATCGAAACTGCGGAACGCGGTATCAAAATCGCACGTGAAGCAGGCGTTGACGCATTGCTTGCACTCGGTGGCGGTTCTGTTATCGACTGCACGAAATTGATCGCAGCAGGTATCCCGTATGAAGGCGAAGCATGGGATCTCGTCATCGGTAAAGCGACACCAGAAACAGTCATTCCATTCGGAACAGTCTTGACGCTTGCGGCGACAGGTTCTGAGATGAACTCAGGATCCGTCATCACGAACTGGAAGACACAAGAGAAATACGGTTGGGGTAGCCCGCTCACATTCCCAACGTTCTCAATCCTTGATCCGAAATACACGGTCAGTGTGCCAAAAGATCAAACAATCTACGGTATCGTCGATATGATGAGTCACTGTCTCGAGCAATACTTCCACCCTGCACATGCGCCGGTTCAAGAACGCATGACAGAAGGTGTTATGAAAGCAGTCGTTGAAGCAGCACCAAAACTCGTCAACGATCTCGAGAACGTAGAACTTCGCGGAACAATCCTCTTCGCAGGTACAATGGCACTCAACGGAGTTCTCCAAATGGGAGCACGCGGTGACTGGGCATCACACAACATCGAACACGCGGTCTCAGCTGTTCACGATATCCCACACGCAGGTGGACTCGCGATCCTCTTCCCGAACTGGATGCGCCACGTACTTGACGAATCAAACGCACATCGTTTCGTGACACTCGGTGAGAATGTCTTTAACGTCGATACGGAAGGTAAATCAGAGATGGAAGCGGCACATGCGACAATCGACGCAATTAGTGCTTTCTGGACATCACTCGGTGCACCAAACCGTCTCGCTGATTACGACATCAAAGAAGATACAGTTGATTCAATCGTCAAGTCAGCAATGACACGTGGTGACTTCGGAAACTTCAAATCGCTCGGAAACGAGGATGTTCGTCAAATCGTGACAGCTGCCCTATAACGACCCGTAACATTTGCTAATCTTTTCACAAAAGACTTGAACGACCTTCCTTCTTGCGTTTTAATGAAAAGGAAGGTCGCATTTCGTTGCGAATGAATAAGGAGGACGATGGCATGTCAACAGTACGTTTTGATTATTCGAAAGCCCTACAATTCGTAGGTCAACATGAAGTAGATCACATGACGGAGACGGTAAAGACGCTCCACCATGCGATTCATGCAGGAACAGGCGCAGGAAGTGATTTCTTAGGATGGGTGGATCTTCCGACGAATTACGATCAAGCGGAATTTGCACGCATCCAAGCATCTGCAGAAAAAATCAAGTCGGATTCTGATGTGTTGTTAGTCGTCGGAATCGGCGGTTCGTATCTCGGTGCGCGTGCGGCAATCGAGATGCTTGGACACTCATTCCATAACTTGTTATCAAAAGAAGATCGCAAAGCACCACAAATCATCTATGCAGGTCATAATATCTCATCGACGTATCTGCATGATTTGTTCGAAGTTCTCGAAGGTAAAGATGTATCGGTCAACATCATCTCGAAATCGGGTACGACGACAGAACCAGCGATCTCGTTCCGTCTCTTGAAAGCATTCATGGAAGAGAAATACGGTAAAGCAGAAGCGAAACACCGGATTTACGCAACGACGGATAAAGCACGCGGTGCGTTAAAAACACTCGCAGACTCTGAAGGATACGAAACATTCGTCATTCCAGATGATGTCGGCGGACGTTTCTCTGTTCTGACACCGGTTGGTCTATTACCAATCGCAGCAGCAGGAATTTCAATCGACGAGTTGATGCAAGGGGCACGTGACGCGCAAGAGCGCTACGCGAGCGAAAACCTAGCTGACAACGAAGCGTATCAATACGCAGTCGTCCGAAATGCGCTCTATGCGAAAGGGAAGACGATCGAGCTTCTCGTCAACTACGAGCCAGCACTTCATTATGTATCAGAGTGGTGGAAACAATTGTACGGCGAGTCAGAAGGAAAAGACTTTAAAGGAATATTCCCAGCAGCAGTCGACTTCTCGACGGATCTCCACTCGATGGGGCAATACGTCCAAGAAGGTCGTCGTGACCTGTTCGAGACAGTCATCAAAGTCGGTCAAGCGCGCCATGCGTTGACTGTTGAAGAAGATGCTCAGGATCTCGATGGATTGAACTTCCTTGCAGGGAAGTCGATTCAGTTCGTCAACGATAAGGCAGCAGAAGGAACATTGCTCGCTCATACGGACGGACAAGTTCCGAACCTGACAGTCGAACTTCCAGAGATGACGCCGTATCACCTCGGATTCCTGTTCTACTTCTTTGAAAAAGCATGTGCGATGAGTGGTTACCTCCTTGGAGTGAACCCATTCGATCAGCCAGGCGTCGAAGCGTACAAGAAAAACATGTTCGCTCTTCTTGGGAAACCAGGATTCGAAGCAGAAAAAGCAGAGCTCGAAGCACGTTTGAAATAATGCGAAAAGACAGTCGATCGTTCCCTAGTGGAACATCGACTTTTTTTTTACGTTCACGAGATGAGGGCGATGCTCATTTTCCAGATTTATAGGCAATCCTAGCGTTTTCACTTTTAGAATACCCGTGAAACAGGTAAAGTGAAGTTAGAAGAAGAAATGAGGTGCACGTACGTGATTACATTCTTGGATTATTATCAAAATCAAGTGGAGTTAAGTTTTGAGGACCATCCGTTCTCGGATCGTCCTCTACATGTGTGGGTCATTGCCGTGTACGAAGGAAAATGGTTGCTGACCCATCATAAGCAACGTGGATACGAATTTCCGGGTGGGAAGGTTGAACCGGGTGAAACAGCAGAAGAAGCCGCACGTCGTGAAGTGATGGAAGAGACAGGTGGGAAAATCGATTCCTTGAAGTATGTCGGGCAATACCGCGTTGCTGGAAAAGGGGATACAATCATCAAAAACATCTATTTCGCACAAATCGGATCGTTGTCCTCTCATCTTGCCGTAGATGAAACAGATGGTGCTTTTCTGTTCGAGAAACTCCCTGATCGACTCGACACGAACCGACAATACAGTTTCATGATGAAGGACCGCGTCCTTCCGGAGACACTCCGTGTACTTAGCGAACGCCGATTGGTTTGAACTTCCGCGACAAGGTCCGTTTCGGACGTTTCGGATGTTCTATACAACGGCAGATGGGGAGCGCGTCGGCGCCTATATCGTACTTCCGCAAGTCACAAACGGTCAGGGAATTCTCTACTTACGAGGGGGAACACGATCCATTGGAATGGTTCGACCGACACGACTGCTCGCGTTTGCGCAGGCTGGATTTCTCGTTATGGCTCCCTTCTATCGGGGAAATTTAGGAGGGACAGGAAAAGAAGACTTCGGACATCGAGATGTCGAAGACGCATGCAGTGCTTTTGATTGGTTGCAGCAACGTGTCTCGCATGTCCACGCATTCGGATTTTCTCGTGGTGGACAGATGGCATTGCTCCTGGCGCACCACCGTCCAGTCGCCCGGACGGTGTCGTGGGCAGGTGTGACCGAGTTGGCATGGACCTATGAGGAGCAGAAGACGATGCAAAAGATGTTGCGTCGCTATACGGGAGGGACACCAGACACCGTACCTGAGGCGTATACCGTGCGTTCACCACTTTATGTCGCTCCTCAAGGTGACGTATTATTGGTTCATGGTGCGTATGATGAGAACGTTCGTTTACGACACGCGACGGCTTATGTTGCACGTCATCCCGAAAAGACGACACTTCAAACCTATGCCTATGCGCATCAGTTTCCGATTCATGAAAAGTTGCGTGTGACGCATAATGTACTAAAGTGGTTCGAGAATGGTATATGGAATCCGGATAAAAGATGATAGTTCAAGCAGTACGACAGGTGTCGTGCTGTTTTTTTGTGCTAAGGAAAATAATATAGAATTAAAAAAAAAGAACATTGATATGTTGTAAAAAACAATAATCTCCTAAAAAGTAAACTTTGATATAATAGATGGCATCTGAGAAGAATAGAGGAGGCATGAGAACGATGGATATCTTATTAGCACGTCAGCCCATCGTTAATCGAGTAGGTTCGATTGATGCATTTGAACTATTGTATCGTTCGATTGAACAAATCAGCGTGTTTGATGGTGATTTAGCGACGATGGATGTTTTGACAAATACACTTGTTCATATGGGTGTGGATCATGTAGCAGAAGGTAAGAAGCTATTTGTTAATTTCACGTCAGACCTGTTGAAAAGTGACTTGATTCATTATTTGGATTCAAGCCAATTCGTCATTGAAATTCTAGAAACAGTCGAGATCGATACAGAGATGCTGTCTGTTCTACGCAGTTGGAAAGAAGCGGGCTTTACGTTAGCACTCGATGATTTTGTGACGGATTTACTCCGACAGCATGGAGCGGAATTGTTTGAGTTGATCGATTTAATTAAAATCGACATCGAGGCGATTTCCCCTCGCGAGCAAAGTGCTATTCTACATATCATTCGCCGCAATTATCCTCATATCCGAATGCTGGCCGAGCGTGTCGAAACTCACGAGGATCATACACGGTGTCTTGACATGGGATATGACTGGTTTCAGGGATATTTTTATGCTAAACCGATGTTGATGAAAGGAAAGGCGGTCCCACCGCAACTACCGGTTTTATTAAAAATGCTGAAATGGCTTGATACGGATGAAAAGTACGATGAGGTCGTTGATGAGATTGAAGCGAATCCCTATATTAGTATTCAAGTGTTACAGCTAATCAATTCTCCAGGAATGGGTTTACGCAATACCGTCAGTTCCGTTCGTCAAGCGATTTCACTACTTGGCTTTTCGCAACTCAAAAGTTGGATTTCGTTGATTGTTTTACGTGAGATGAAGCTTGCTAGTCCTTATGAGTGGTCAAATGAGTTATTACGGTCCTCTTTACACTGTGCAAAGCTCTGTGAACTCTTTGCTACCGAAACACGAACACTACAACCGGAGAGTGCTTACATGATTGGCTTGTTATCGCACATCGATGCGTTATTATCCGTTGATATTGACGATATCATCGATCAATTGCCACTCGAAGATTCTCTGAAAATTGTTCTACAAGGAAAGGATCATCCGTTTCGGGATTGCTTAGTGCTTGCGATTAGTGCGGATCGTGGTGATTTTGATCAGTTTGAACTGCTGAGTCAGCGTTTAAATGTATCACTTCCGCGAGCCTATGCCTTACTGACGGAAAGTCAAGAGTGGCTCATGCAGCGAGAAAAACATATTCAAGAAGAGTCAGACTCGATCATATAACTAAATAAGAGTTTGGAGACTTTTTTCTAAACATAGGACGACGTGTAATCATTCTCTTAACTGAGTAGGATTACACGTTTTTATTCGTCTCGAATCGCTTGATAGGAAGAATTTCTAAGGATTAAGGAGTAACTAAAAAATCTGAGTCCGTGAAGATCGGACTCAGATTTTTTAGTGAAATGATGTAAATTCAGTGTCTATCTTTTTGATGCAAGTCAGAAAATTCTACTTTATAGGCGTGGACCAGCTGACTTGATCGCATCCGTCGCACTCTCGAAACGGAGGAAATTGTTCTGGAATTTCTCAGCAAGCGAACGCGCTTGTGTGTCGTATTCGTCCGGATTCGACCAGACGCGTACAGGGTTGAGTAACTCGCTTGGAACACCAGGAACTTCAAGCGGCATATGAAGTCCAAAGATCGGGTGTTCTTCTGTTGGAATTGTTGCAAGTGTACCGTTGACGGCAGCGTTGACCATCGTCCGTGTATACGATAGCTTCATACGGCTACCCGTTCCGTAAGCACCACCTGTCCAACCTGTGTTGACGAGATAAACGGTGACACCGTGACGATCAATCAATTCGCCGAGCATCGTCGCATATTTTTCAGGCATCAGTGGAAGGAACGGTGAACCGAAGCATGTCGAGAACGTTGCTTCCGGTTCCGTGATACCCCGTTCTGTACCAGCGAGTTTTGATGTATACCCTGATAGGAAGTGGTACATCGCTTGTTCTTTCGTCAATTTACTGATCGGAGGCAAGACACCGTACGCATCAGCTGTCAAGAAAACGATTGTCTTCGGGTGACCAGCGCGTGATGGAACAGCGATGTTATCGATTGCTGTGATCGGATAAGCGGCACGCGTATTTTCCGTCAACGATGTATCATCGTAATCAGGATGACGGGCTTCATCGAGCACGACGTTCTCAAGGACGGTTCCAAAACGGATCGCGTCAAAGATTTGTGGTTCTTTTTCACGCGATAGGTTGACCGTCTTCGCATAACATCCCCCTTCGATGTTGAAGACACCGTCGTGCGACCAACCATGTTCGTCGTCCCCAATCAATTGACGACTATCGTCTGCTGAAAGGGTGGTCTTACCAGTACCAGATAGACCGAAGAACAAGGCAACGTCGCCTTCGTGTCCAACGTTTGCCGAGCAGTGCATCGAAAGCACGTTTTCTTGTGGCAAGAGGTAGTTCATGACGGAAAAGATCGATTTTTTAATTTCGCCAGCGTATTCCGTTCCACCGATCAAGACGATCCGGTGTTCAAACGACATCGCGATGAACGTCTCGGAGTTCGTTCCGTCAACGGCAGGATCTGCTTTAAAATGTGGCGCATAGACGACCGTGAACGGTTCGAAGGCAGCCACTTCAGGATACTCGCGTAAAAAGAGTTGTTTGGCAAACAGGTTATGCCAAGCGTATTGTGTGAGCACACGGACCGGAAGGGTGAAGTGCGTATCTGCACCTGCTGCAGCTTCTGTGTAGTAGAGCTGATCGGCTTCGTTCATGTAACGAAGAACCTTTTGCAACAATTGTTCAAATTTGTCTCCATCCATCGGTTGGTTGACATGACCCCAATCAATGTGAGACTCGCAGGAAGAATCACGGACGATGAACTTATCTTTTGGTGAACGACCTGTAAATTTCCCCGTTTCTACAGATAATGCGCCGTTCTCAGCAAGGACACCTTCTTCGTTTCGAATCGCATGTTCGACAAGTTCAGCAACAGATAGTTGTTTGAACACATGCTCTTTCTTGAGTAGTTCTTCGATATTCAGGACCGTCATCGGCATCCTGACCCCACCTTTCCCCTACGTTGGTTTTGGCTCACTGCATTTAGTATGACACATTTATTATATATGACATACTAAAGAGAGAGCAATCATTTTCTCGTGCTGATTTCTATTTATCTGGAAACGCTTTCAGCATTAACAGTTTAACATCTCTTTCAAAAAGTTTCGACTAGAATTTGAAACCTTGCTTGACAGAGTAGGTACAACTTTATATCATGTAATTCGTAACGGATACTCTTATTCTGAGCAGGTGGAGGGAACAAGGCCCGAAGAAACCCGGCAACCGTCCTACATTAATTCACATATTAATGAGGGAAAAGGTGCTCTCCTGAAGCGAAGTAAACACTTCGAACGATAAGAGGGTAAAGGAAGAACGCACAACCTTTCCCTGACCATTTTTTGGACTTGGAAAGGTTTTTTTCATTTTACCGTCCCACTCAACTAGGGGAAATGAGTACACCGTCAAATTCTTTTTTGGGAGGGTCATACATGACAAACCTTAATCGCCGACTATTCACGTCGGAGTCAGTCACTGAAGGTCATCCAGATAAAATCTGTGACCAAATTTCGGATTCAATTCTTGATGCAATCCTCGCAGCGGATCCAAACGCGCGTGTTGCGGCAGAAACTTCTGTTACAACAGGTCTCGTTCTCGTTGCAGGTGAGATCACGACATCGACTTATGTCGACATTCCAAAAGTCGTCCGTGAAACGATTCGTGAAATCGGTTATACACGCGCGAAATACGGTTTTGACGCGGACACATGTGCTGTATTGACATCAATCGATGAGCAATCAGCAGACATCGCTCTTGGTGTCGACCAAGCGCTTGAAGCACGTGAAGGTAGCATGTCTGATGCAGAAATCGATGCAATCGGTGCAGGAGACCAAGGTCTCATGTTCGGTTACGCAACGAAAGAAACACCAGAACTCATGCCACTTCCAATCTCTCTCTCTCACCGTCTCGCACGCCGTTTGGCAGAAGTGCGTAAAAACGGTCAACTCGACTACCTTCGTCCGGACGGAAAAACACAAGTCACGGTCGAATACAACGAGAACAACGAGCCGGTTCGTGTCGATACGATCGTCATCTCGACACAACACGCAGAAGAAGTCACGCTTGAGCAAATCCAAGCTGACTTGAAAGAACACGTCATCACACCGGTCATCCCGGCTGAATATATCGACGCAGCAACGAAATTCTTCATCAACCCAACAGGTCGTTTCGTCATCGGTGGACCACAAGGAGATGCTGGATTGACTGGTCGTAAGATCATCGTTGATACGTACGGTGGATACGCACGCCACGGCGGTGGAGCATTCTCAGGTAAAGATCCAACAAAAGTCGACCGTTCAGCTGCATACGCAGCACGTTACGTCGCGAAGAACCTCGTTGCTGCAGGTCTTGCAGATAAAGCAGAAGTTCAACTCGCGTACGCAATCGGTGTTGCGCATCCGGTATCAATCGCGGTTGACACATTCGGTACAGGAAAACTTCCTGAAGCGCAACTCGTCGAATTGGTTGCTGAAAACTTCGATCTTCGTCCGGCTGGAATCATCAACATGCTTGATCTCCGTCGTCCGATCTATCGTCAAACAGCTGCATACGGTCACTTCGGTCGTACAGATGTTGAGCTTCCATGGGAGCAAACAGATAAAGCAGCAGTTCTTGAAGAACAAGCAAAACGTTTCGCATAATCAAAAAGTCCGAAAATCCTACGCGGGTTTTCGGACTTTTTTGTTTCAGGGGAACTTTGCAGGAAACGAATGTTTTTTCTAGAAGAGGGTAAAAGTACATGAGTCGATTCGTATGAATACAAAGGGGGGTTCCGATTATGGAAATACGCGAAGCTATTCCAGCTGATGCAGGACGTATTCATGACATTGCCGTCACATCTTGGTTGGATACGTATGCAGAAATCTATTCCGAGCGTTCGAAAGCGCATTTCGTGCAGGAGGCGTATCCGCAAGAAGAAGTCGTTCGTGCGATCCGGACGGCGGAAGAAGCACGGGGAGAGTATTTTTATGTCGGAATCATCGACGAGGAGATCGTCGGTTTCATTCATGCTGTTGATGTTGAGGGAACGTGGGAAATCGTTCGTCTATATGTTTTACCGAAATATCAGCAAAACGGAATCGGGCGACGGCTGATCCGGGAACTCGAACGACAAGAAGCCGTCCCACTCGAAGTATACGTAGAAGCACGTAACTATAAAGCGCGTCAGTTTTTGACCTCATTCGGTTTTGAAGAACTCAGTGAGATGACAGAAGAAGTCTTTGGGCAAGTAGAATCTGTCATTCGTCTTCGCCATGTCGCCTCGTGAAATCCGTCTTGGGACGGTTTCGTGTGCGTTTGAAATAAGGTATCGTAAAAAGGAAGTATGAAGTGAAGAGGTGAGTTTGTGGTTGAACAACCAACAGGAATCATCGTATTAGTCTATCCGTTACAACTGCGTGCCCGTCCGAGTGAAGCTTTGATTCGGGTACTCGAACGAGAGTATGAAGTACTGCTCGTTGACGCACCACGTCGTATCTCGTTTGAAGAACATGGTCAACTGTTAAAAGAAGCATTACGTGAAGCCGGGAAACGCAAGCTACCGATTCATATCGTCGCATGTAGCATGGGCGCACTCGTCGTCAATCGTCTGTTGCAAGAGTATGAATTACCGGTCGCAAGCCTTGCGTTTATTTCACCGTTGTTTGATTGGCACCCTTCAAAACAACTCGGAGGCGTCAAACAAGTCTTCGCAAGTGCGTTCGATCGTTTCCGGCCCGATGCGCCACTCGGTACGTTGCCGTTTGGTCAAAGTACGGAAGATACCGTTCGTATCGGTGAACTGACCTATGCACAGTACCGGGAAATCGAAGAAGAGATCGTCGTACATGACGAGGAACGAAAAAAACTACCACGTGTGAACTTGGCTTGTTTTTATGCACCGGACGATCAGTTCGCAGACGTCAAGTTGACGCTTGAAGTATGCCGGAAAATGGGTGGCGATCAGATTTACTTACAACGTCTACACGGTTTTCCGCATTTTAGTTTCGAACGGTTGAACACACGGTTTGCAGAAAAATTAATGTTGTTCTTTAAGCTTGTTGAGGAATGAAGTAATAAAAGTGATGCCTCTAAAAAAGGGCATCACTTTTTTGTGTCCCGTCATCCGCGTACTTTTTTCTCGATCGCGATGATGAACGGGGGATGATTTTGTTGATTCAAGAAACGGTACTGGAGAACGGCATAATCTTGCTGATCAAGGGCGGTGACGTAATCGAGGACAGCGTCGCGTTCTCGTTTTCCTTCTAGGTGCCCGTGATAGACGACGAGGACGACAAGACCGCCGGGAGCGAGGACCGGGAGGAGGGCATCGAGTGCTTCGAGCGTCTCTTCTCCGGTCGTCGTGATTGATTTGTCGCTTCCAGGTAGGTATCCGAGATTGAAGACACCAGCGCGGACAGGACGTTGTTCGTCCGAAAGACGGGCACCGACATGGATGTGGCTTTCATGGTAAAGGTCGACGCGTGCTAACATTCCGGCTTCGTCGAGACGTCGCGTCGACTCCTCGATGGCTTGTGCCTGGACGTCGAACGCAAGGACCCTTCCATCTGGACCGACGCGTTCTGCTAAAAACTGTGTATCATGTCCATTTCCGGCAGTCATATCGACGACGCAGTCTCCAGGTTCGATAACGGACTCGAGTAATTGTTTCGTATAAGGTAGTACACGGGCAAGTGACATGGCATAGACTCCTGTTCCTATAGTCTGTTTTTCTAGTAATGGTTCAGTATGTGCAAGATTCTTTCTGCATTATATCATTTTTTGATTCGTTGACGAAAAGCGAAGTAGCTTGACAGTTAGGGGACGGATTGCGTAAAGTGGCAAGGTTGAGAATGAAATAGGAGGACCACAGGTATGCCAAAATTACCAAAAGCGGTCTGGATCCTCGTCCTTGCGATGGCCATCAATACGACGGGATCCTCTTTTTTATGGCCGTTTAATACATTATATATTCATGAATATTTAGGAGAGTCGATGACAAAAGCAGGGATGGCATTGTTCGTCAACTCGGCCTTAGCAATCGTCGGAAACTACTTAGGTGGAAAAGCGTTTGACCGTCTCGGCGGCAAGGAGACGCTTGTCATCAGTGTCATCGGACTTGTCCTGTCTTCCGTTGGCTTGTTGCTGTTTCATCAGACGTACCTCGGATACGTCGCGATGCTTGGATTGATTGGATTCGTCGGTGGGATGGTTTTTCCGACGATCTACGCGATGACGGGTGTCATCTGGCCAGAAGGCGGGCGACGTGCCTTTAACGCGATCTATGTCGCACAAAACGTCGGTGTAGCGCTCGGGACAGCAGTCAGTGGTCAAATTGCTGCCTTTTCGATTCAGTACATCTTCATCGCTAATCTCGTCCTCTACATCGCCTTTGCCATCATTTTGTTCGTCGGTTTATCCTGGATTCAGGCACCTGCACGGATGCATGCGGCACATGACGAGATCGAAACGACACGCACACCCCTTGCACGCGGTGCGGCACGGACGATGTTGCTTGTCTCGATCGGTTATGCCTTGCTTTGGTTCGTTTATGTGCAATGGCAAGGAACATTTGCTGTACACACGAAATCGCTCGGTGTCACGATTTCCGAGTACTCGATTCTTTGGACGATCAACGGAGCACTCATCGTGTTCGCACAACCTTTACTAACACCTATTCTTCGTTGGTTTGGAGATGACTTAAAGCGACAATTGATGACCGGTACAGGAATCTTCCTCTTGTCTTATCTGATCGTTCCGTTCGCAGGCGGCTTTAAGATGTTCCTCGTCGCGATGATCATTTTGACGATCGGTGAGATGTTCATCTGGCCAGCGGTTCCTGCTATGGCGGCGAGACTCGCACCGATCGGAAAAGAAGGAGAATTCCAAGGGTACGTTAATATTGCTGCTTCAGCGGGGCGGATGATCAGTCCGACCGTTGGAGGGTTGATCTATGATTTATCCGGTATGTCAGCGGTCTTCTTGACATTGATTGGATTGATTCTGTTAGCAGGCGTCGTCTTCCTTCGTGCTATTCCAAAAATCACATTATGAGCATCATCTGTAAGACAGCGGACATTATGACCGCTGTCTTTTGTTACGTCATTCGTTCCAAAACCATAAAATAAACATTTAATAATATGGAATATTTCGGCAAAGAAACGGGTACTTTCTAATCAAGAACTTGAAAAAGAAAGGTCATATGAACGTTGCTTCTTTTTGACTGGAGGTGCACGAATGGAAAGGTGTCAATTCATCACAGATGCCACAACTTGGACGACACACGTACAGCAACAACCTCTTGATATCTTCTACAGTCACCAATACGTCACGCTCAACGCTAGACCGTCTGAGCAAGCGGTGCTATTCCGTTATGAAGGTGATGCAGGAACACTGTTCTATCCCTTTTTGAAGCGCCGGATTTTTGATACGCCTTATTCAGATCTCATCACGCCGTATGGCTATGGTGGACCGGAAATCATCGGTCAACTGACTGCGGCTGAAATGCAGCATGCACGCTTATTGTTTGAAAGGTGGGCAGAGCGAGAAGCGATCGTCTCGGAAATGATTCGCTTTAATCCATTGACGGGAAATGAACGTTTCATGCGGGATTGGACGAAAGTCTCCTTCATCCGTCATACGACGAGTATCGATTTACGCCCTTCAATAGAGGACATCATGCAGACATTTCATAAGAAGACGAGAAGTATGATTCGCAAATCGCTTGCCTCTCCTTTAACCGTCAGAATAGGAACGCGAGACGACCTACCTGTTTTTGTAGCGTTATATCATGAAACGATGGACCGAAAGAATGCTTCGGCTCATTACTATTTTACGGTGAGTTATTTTGAGCAGTTATTTGAAGCAAATCCACTCTGTGAGCCATTGTTACTGATTGCGGAAATCGACGGAGAACCTGTTGGTGGATACTTCGTATTGCTCGGAAAAGAATATGCTCACGGTCATTTGATTGGTTGTAAGCGGGACGAAGCGAAGATGTTCCCGAATCAGCGACTCGAGTACGAAGCGATTCTTCAGGCGAAAGCACGCGGTCTTGTCGAACAACATCTCGGGGGTGGATATCAAGAACGGGATAGTCTCTTTGAGAGTAAATGCCGTTACACCGGATATCGTTTATTTGAGTATCATCAAGGAAAATCGATTTTTCAGCCAGCTATATACGATCAGTTATGTATACGATACGGGTCAGATGCTGATTCGGATTATTTTCCAGCTTACCGACAAACCAGTGTCCAAATGGCGACAAGTTAAACAGTAACTAAATGGAGAAGGTGAAACGACTACATCGTGTAGTCGTTTTTTTGATATGCTGAAACCATGATAGATCAATTGAGGGGGATGTGTCTTGAAAAAACGAGGTCTTATTTTTGATATGGATGGGGTCATCTTAGATAGTGAAATCCGCTACTTTGAGGTCCATCAGCAGATGTTCAAAACGTTATCGATTCCGCTCGATCCGGTTCAGTATGCGACGTTCATGGGAAAAACAGGAGATGAGATGTGGGAAGAACTTGTTGTGCAACACGAGCTTCCCGAAACAGCGAGTGCGTTACTTGAGGAAGAACATCGCTTGTTTCAAATCCATGCAAAACCGGAGGAATGTGGTTTAAAAGATGGAGTCAAACAAGTCATCGAACAAGCGACGTCTCTTGGTTACGATATCGGGATCGCTTCTTCGAGTTCGCTTCAAAAAATCGAACGCGTCATCCGTCATTATGAGCTTCCGATCACACACTACGTCAGTGGGGAAGAAGTCGTCCGTTCGAAGCCGGATCCTGCGATTTTTAAATTAGCAGCATCGCGTATCGGACATACACCTGAGAACTGTCTCGTCATTGAAGACGCAGCGAACGGGATGATCGGTGCGAAGGCAGCAGGCATGGAAGTAATTGCGCTTCTTGATGACCGGATGCCAGCGCAACGCTTGGAACAAGCAGATCATATTGCGCGATCGCATGCAGAAATCGAGGAAATTTTACGGAAGCGTTGACGCTTGAGGAAGAAACAGATTACACTAGGAAAAGATAGTCAAATGCATGGAACTGAAGTAGTAGGGGAAAGGTGCCGTCAAGAGAGCTGGTGGAAGGTGCGAACCAGTCGGTAACAACCGTGAACTCGTCAGGGAGCACGATTCGTGAAATCGTAGTAGCGAATCCGGTCTTTCACACCGTTATCCGTGAATCAAGCGGTCTGTCATAGACAGACAACGTGGGTGGTACCGCGGAAGCCAAACCGGTCTTTCGTCCCTATTCCTAGGGGCGGAAGACCGGTTTTTTTAGATTAGAGGAGGAAAAGACATGCCGTACAATCATCGCGAAATCGAACCAAAATGGCAGGCGCGTTGGGATCAAGACAACGCCTTCATCACGACAGAAGATCCAGAAAAAGAAGGGTTTTATGCCCTTGATATGTTCCCGTATCCGTCAGGTGCCGGACTCCACGTTGGACACCCGGAAGGCTACACAGCAACCGATATCCTTGCACGGATGAAACGGATGCAAGGATACAACGTCTTGCACCCAATGGGTTGGGATGCGTTTGGGTTACCAGCAGAACAATACGCCCTCGATACGGGGAATGACCCACGTGAATTCACAGCGAAAAACATCGAGACGTTCAAGCGTCAGTTGAAAGAACTTGGATTCTCCTATGACTGGGATCGTGAAATCAACACGACGGATCCGAAGTATTACAAATGGACACAGTGGATCTTTACGAAGTTGTATGAAAAAGGACTTGCGTTCGTGGACGAAGTTGCGGTCAACTGGTGCCCGGCACTCGGAACCGTTCTTGCGAATGAAGAAGTCATCGACGGATTATCTGAACGCGGAAATCATCCGGTCGTGCGTGTCCCGATGCGTCAATGGGTCTTGAAAATCACGGAATATGCGGATCGTCTTCTTGAAGATCTCGATGATCTCGATTGGCCAGATTCTGTCAAAGAGATGCAACGGAACTGGATCGGAAAATCAGAAGGTGCTGAGATCGATTTCACGATTGATGGACATAAAAAACAAGTCACGGTCTTTACGACACGTCCGGACACAATCTTTGGTGCGACGTACCTCGTGCTTGCACCGGAGCATCCATTCGTAGCTGATATCACGACAGCGGATCACAAGGAAGCCGTCGATGCATACATTTCGCAAGTCCAAACGAAGTCGGACCTCGAGCGGACGGATTTAGCGAAGGAAAAAACAGGTGTCTTCACGGGTGCTTTCGCCGTCAATCCAATCTCAGGTGATCGTCTTCCGATCTGGATCGCTGATTATGTCCTTGCTTCGTACGGAACGGGTGCAATTATGGCGGTTCCAGGACATGATGAGCGCGACCATGAATTCGCGAAACAATTCGACTTGCCAATCGTTGAGGTCGTCGCGGGTGGAAACGTTGATGAAGCAGCCTATACAGGAGAGGGCGAACACGTCAACTCGCATATGCTTGATGGTCTTGGAAAACAAGAAGCAATCGAGACGATGATTGCTGAACTCGAAACGAATCAAGTCGGACGTAAGAAAATCACGTATCGTCTCCGCGACTGGTTGTTCAGTCGTCAACGGTATTGGGGCGAGCCGATTCCAGTCGTTCATATGGAAGATGGTTCGATGAAGACGCTCAGCCAAGAGGAATTACCGCTCGAACTTCCAATCATTCCGGAGATCAAGCCGTCTGGTACAGGCGAATCACCACTTGCGCTTGCGGAAGACTGGTTGGATTATACGGATCCTGAAACAGGAATGAAAGGGCGTCGCGAGACGAATACGATGCCACAATGGGGCGGAAGCTGCTGGTATTATCTTCGTTTCATCGATCCGCACAATGAAGAGGCGATCGCGGATCCAGAAAAATTAAAATACTGGCTCCCGGTCGATATTTATATCGGTGGTGCGGAACACGCCGTTCTCCACTTATTGTATGCACGCTTCTGGCATAAAGTCTTGTATGATGCAGGCGTCGTGCCAACAAAAGAACCATTCCAGAAGTTATACAACCAAGGGATGATTCTTGGAGAGAACAACGAGAAGATGTCGAAATCACGCGGTAACGTCATCAATCCGGATGAAATCGTCAAATCGCATGGTGCAGATACGTTACGCTTGTATGAAATGTTCATGGGACCACTCGATGCATCGGTTGCCTGGTCTGAGAACGGTCTTGACGGGGCGCGTCGTTTCCTCGATCGTGTCTGGCGCTTGTTCGAACGGACAGCAGACATTCAAGACGTCACAGAAGTCAATGCTGACTTCGAGCGGACGTACCATCAGACGGTCAAGAAGGTTACGGAAGACTTCGCGAACATCCAGTTCAACACTGGAATTTCGCAACTCATGGTCTTCGTCAACGAAGCAAACAAACAGCCAGTTCTTCCGCGTCACTTCCTTCGTGGATTCATCCAATTGTTAACACCAGTTGCACCGCACCTTGGTGAAGAACTCTGGGAACAACTTGGATTTGAAGAGACATTGACGTATGCGGCATGGCCAACATTCGATGAATCGAAACTCGTCAGCGATACGATGGAATTCGTCATTCAAGTGAACGGAAAAGTTCGCTCGAAAATCGAAATCAATATCGACGCGACAAAAGAAGAAATCGAGGCACTTGCCTTTGCCGATGAAAAGACACAAGAATGGATCGGCGACAAGACGGTTCGAAAAGTCATCGTCGTACCGAAAAAACTCATCAATATCGTGGCGAACTAAGTCATGACCCCTTCCGTTCACTTGATATGAATGGAAGGGGTTTCTTCATTTCCGTCGCAAGTCCGCTTTTTTTTTGAACGTCCTTCTGATACACTGAATCAGAAACCGAGAAAGAAAGGCGATTACCATCAATGAAACGATCTTATATAGTCTATACAACGATTTTTGCCGTCGTTTCGGGTTTGATTCTTTGTGTACTGCTCGTCTTCTCAAAACCAGAGACGATGTCGCGTATTCAGGAAACGTTCGCGAAAATCGAGACGCAATCGAAGCATCAGGCAGCTGTCAAACAGGTGCCGACGAAAACGCCTTCAGCCATTCCGAATCCGGAAGAACCATTAATTAAGAATGTCCAGCAGATGTTATATGATGATTCCATCGGGTCGTACCTCGTCGTCACAGACGATTATCGTTTCTTTGAAATTAGTGGAACAGGTGAGAGAATCAATGCATCTTTTCAATTAGAAGAAGGAAAACTACTTCTTTCGGGACTTGATGGCATGACACTCGTTGACGGAGAGACCGTCGCTTTATTGACCTCGAATCAGATTCTGGTGACAATCACGCGAAAAGATGGGGTCTGGAGCGAAGAAAAACGTGAAAAAGTACAGGGGACGACGATTCGAGACAGTTTCCATGGACTTGGATATGATGCGAAGAAAAAGGAATTCTATACGATCAATCATATCCGTGCGATCGGACGTGTGGAATTGACTCGTTTCGCCATGAAAGAGGATAAAATTAAGATTGATCCAGATGCGTCAGAAAAGAAAAAACGCGCTTTAAAGAAAAAGCAAAAGCCGCCGTATTTATCGATCGTGGAACGAAGTAAAATTGAACCGGCGAATGGGATGCGAAGTGATGCGAAGAAAGTATTTGAATCCGACTTCCGACCAATTGGTCTTGCGGAACGACAAGGGCGCATCTACACACTTGATTCAGAAGCACTCTATCTCTATTCGATTGATCAGAAAGATCAGACGATCACGGGAGAAACGGCAAGTCCGAAGGTCTATGGTTCAAAAGGGATTTTCGTACAAGATAATGAGTTGTTTGCCTTAGTCGAGACAGATAAATTCTCGAGCCGATCGTTCACACCGATTGACTGATGCTTAAAAAGAAAAGACCCGATTCTTCTGATTAACACAGACGAATCGGGTCTTGTTCATATTAAGAGACAGTGTCACGTGCTATTTCTGCGGCGTGGCTACCGGCGCAATGACCCGTCACGAACGCGGCTGTAATGTTGTATCCACCCGTATAGCCGTGAATATCAAGAATTTCACCAGCGAAGAATAACCGTTCGGCCTTTTTCGACATCATTGTTTTTGGATCAATCTCTTTGATCGAGACGCCACCACCCGTGACGAAGGCTTTATCGAAATCGAGCGTTCCCGTTGCTCTGAGTGGGAATCGTTTCAATTGTTGGAGGAAGTCCGTCCAGTCTTGTTTCTTCACTTGTGTACAGACTTCATCGCCAAAGCCGATTCGAGCGAATAGGAGTTCAAGCAGCCGTTCTGGTACGAAACCACGAAGGGCATTGCGGACTGTTTTCTTCGGATTTGCGGCAAGGGCTGCCTGGAAACGTTCCGTTAAGGCACCGAGGGATTCGTCCGGGAAGAGATCAATCGATAGATGAACGATCGTTTCTTTCGAACGTTTGCGTTCTTTGATCGTATATTGGCTACACCGTAAAGCAATCGGACCACTTAAACCGAAGTGTGTGAATAGTAGATCACCTGTATGTGTCTTGATCGCCTTATCTTTTTTACCGTGGACCGTTAGAGCGACGTCACGCAGAGACAGCCCTTGTAATGTTTTTTCGTGAATGAACGTATCACCTAACAGAATCGGCACTTCCGTTGGGAAGAGTTCCGTGATCGTGTGACCCGCTTTTTCAGCCCACGGATAGCCGTCACCCGTTGAACCGGTATGCGGAACAGATTGACCACCAACCGCGACGATACAACTTTTCGCTTCAAGACGCATGCCATTCTCTAATATGACAGCTGCAAAAGAACCATCCGGATGGAAATCGAGCGTGGCAACTTGCGCATCCGTTTGAATCTCGGCACCATGCGCGCGGATCTGATCAATCAACACACGGACGACATCTGCTGCTTTATCCGAGACAGGGAACATCCGACCATTGTCCTCTTCTTTAAGTGCGACACCAAATCCTTCGAAGAGTTCGATGATTGATTCATTATTAAATTGAGAGAAGGCGCTATATAAGAAACGTCCATTTCCCGGGATTGACTGGACGAGCTCGTCTAGTGGTTTTCGATTCGTGACGTTACAGCGTCCACCGCCAGAGATTGCGAGCTTCCGTCCTAGTTTATTCCCTTTATCGAGCAAGAGCGTTCGAGCTCCAGCTTGTAAAGAGGCGAGCGTTGCCATCAAGCCGCTCGGTCCGCCTCCGATTACGATTACATCGTACATATGGTCACCTCATTCATAGAATTCTGCTTGTTTCACTTTAGCAGAAGTTGCGACTGTAAACAAACCGTCTCTTTCAATTCCAGAAAGACAGCGGTATAATGATTTGCAATTGTGTACGAAAGAACTTGTATAATGAGACAGTCAAGATTAGAATGTCGAGTTTAAAAATTAGAAAGCGTGAGGGATGTTACCATGTCCACAGTCAACAATAAACAGTCCACTTCTCCTGGTAATGCGGGATTCGTTCGTGGGACGATGCTCCTCTCCGGTGCGTCACTGATTTCCCGCGCACTAGGTTTGATCTACCTCTTTCCATTCCAGTTCATGGTCGGTGCTACAGGTATTATGTTTTATACATATGCCTATAACTATTACACGATCATGATTGGTGTTGCGACAGCGGGAATTCCCGTTGCCGTCTCAAAATTCGTCGCCAAGTATAATGCTCTTGGGGAATACGATACGAGTGAGCGATTGTATCGATCTGGTCTGAAAATCATGTCCTTGACCGGCGTTGTTTCTTTTCTCGCCTTATTCTTCCTCGCGCCGTATTTAGCTCACCGAGCGATTCCTGGTGGGGACGTCGATTCAGCGGCATACGTCGATGCCGTCACGATGACGATTCGAGGAGTCAGTTTTGCTTTACTCTTGATTCCGCCGATGAGTATGACACGTGGATACTTCCAAGGGTATCAATCGATGGGACCGACTGCGATTTCGCAAATCTTGGAACAAATCGTCCGAATCATTTTCTTGCTCGCAGGAGTCAGCATCGCCATCTATCTCTTTGATTCTGGGATTGCATGGGCAGCGACGATTGCAACATTCAGCGCATTTATTGGGGCAATCGGAAGTATAGCCGTTCTGATTTACTACTTCCGGAAACGTGCGAGTGGATTACGAGAACTCCGTGCAACTCAAACCGTCCGTTCGCCGGATCGCCCGTTAACGGATTTGTACAAAGAGTTGTTAGCCTATGCGATTCCAATCGTCATGGTAGGCGTTTCGACGCCGCTTTATCAAGTCATCGATCAAAATACGATGAATGCCGCATTACAAAGTATCGGTTATACACTCGAAGCTGCTGGAAATGCAACGGCCTATCTGATTGCGGATAGTCATAAAATCGTTCTGATTCCAGTATCTGTCGCGACTGGATTATCGCTGTCTGCGACGCCGCTCTTGACAGCGTCATTCACACAGGGAGATATGCGGAAAGTACGGGCTCAAATCTCGCAGATTTATCAACTCGTCTTCTTTATTACGATTCCGGCAGTCGTCGGTATGATTCTCCTCAGTGAAGAAACGTTCCATGTGCTCTTCCCGAAAGATCAGGCTGCATGGGTCTATCTCTTAAGTTATGCGCCAAGTGCGTTGTTCCTCGCCTTGTATTCGGTCACAGCGGCAGTCCTACAAGGAATCAACCGGCAATACTTCACGATTGTTGCGACGATTGCCGGACTACTTGCGAAGTATCTCTTGAATGCACCGTTGATTCATTTGACAGGTGACGGGACAGGTGCCGGTTATGCAACGATCATCGGTTACCTTGTTGCGACGGGATTGATGTTCTTCCGAATCACACAAACAGTGAAGTTTCCATTTAGTACCGTCTTGCGCCGGACATCGTTAATTCTAATCATTAGTGCGTTGATGGGGGCGGTTGTCGCGCTCATGAAGTGGGGAATGGTGTCCTTCTTACCAGAGACGACATGGGCATCTCTGTTGATCCTGATCATCGGTGCGGTAGTCGGAATTGCTATTTTTGCAGGGCTTTCGATTTGGAGTGGTTTAGCAGAGGTCATATTAGGGCGTAAATTTTCATTGAAACGAGGACGAAATCATGCGTCTAGATAAATTGTTATCCAACATGGGAGCAGGCTCCCGAAAAGAAGTAAAACTTTTGCTCAAGGCAGGGGCAATTCAAGTCGATGGTGAGATCGTTCGTGATCCGAAACAACATGTCGATGTCGAGTCACAACAGGTTCTGATGTACGGCGAACCGGTCACGTATCAAAAATACATCTACTTGATGATGAATAAACCACCGGGTGTCATTAGTGCGACGGAGGATAAACGAGATGAGACCGTCATCGATCTGTTGTTTGAAGACGTGACGTATTTCAAACCGTTTCCGGTCGGGCGACTTGATAAGGATACAGAAGGTTTGTTGTTACTGACAAACGATGGAGCGTTCAATCATGCCTTGATGTCTCCGAAAAAACACGTTGAAAAAACGTATTACGCGGAAGTGACAGGTGTATTGACGCAAGAAGACGTCGAGACAATTGCGGCAGGCGTCACCTTAGAAGACGGTTATCAGGCAAAGCCAGGAAAACTCGTCATCTTATCGACGACAGAAACAGATTCAACGCTTGAATTGACGATCACGGAAGGGAAGTTCCATCAAGTCAAACGGATGATGCTTGCCCTAGGTAAAGAGGTCACATTCTTGAAACGGCGCTCGATTGGTCGCTTAGAGCTTGATTCGGCACTTGCACTCGGGGACTACCGTGAACTGACACAAGAGGAATTGTCGTTATTTGATTGGCAACCTGAATAAAGCAAAACGAAAAGGCGATGGAATGAACGTACATTCCATCGCCTTTTATTGTGGGATTTAATTATTGATTACGTAGTGCTTCTGCGATCGGATAAGGACCGCTGAGTACTTCGAATACACGAGATTGTGTCGGATGATCAATCAAGTGAACGAACAGCGCTGCCACATCGTCACGAGCCACCTTACGATCTTCGTATGAATCAAAATGCTCTTTCGTTTCAACAGTACCTGTTGGGTCATCGTAGCTGAGCGGACCAGGACGGACGATTGTATAGTCGAGTCCACTTTCTTTGAGGTGAGCGTCTGCTGCTGCTTTCGATTCAAGATACACTTTTAGTTCGCCTTTCGGTTCTTCCGTACCGACTGAACTGAGCATTAGGAAACGATCGATCCCGTTCGATTTTGCTGCATCGATGACTTTGATCGCACCTTCCTGGTCGACGGCGCGTGTCAATTCGTCCGATGCGCCACCAGCACCCGCTGCAAAGATGACGACGTCCGCGTTACTGATGACGCCACTGACATCCTTCGTCAAATCCCCAAGTCTGACTTCAGATGCGCCGAGTGCAATCAAATCGTTGATTTGATTTTCTTCCCGTACGACCGCGATCGCTTGGTGATCTCCTTGTTTAGCGATCAATTCGACCATCTTGCGTCCCGTCGTTCCGTTTGCTCCAATGATTAAAATATTCATGCTCATCATCTCCTTCTCCCAATAGCTATACCCCACGTTTTAAAAAAGATAACAAAAAAGACGCGAAGAATCGCGTCATCGAAAGATATACATAGTGAAACAGTGGATCAACCCGCTTGCTTTTGTTTCTTACTCGACGTCCATGTACCGCGTCGAGGGCTCACAATGAGATTGTTGTATTCAAGCACGTTCAAATCCCGCTGGACGGTCCTTGAAGTGATGCCAAACTCTTCAACCAACTCTGCTGTCGTAGTAGCTCCGTTCTCTTGGATGTAGAGATAGATTGATTTAATCCGGGTCAACATACGGTCTGTAGAATCTTTCATTGGTATAACCACTCCCCCAATGGATAGAATAGTGTTCTAAAGCTTCGGGTGACAAAAGACAATGCAATATCCAGTTGTTTCGCCTTTAGTATAACGTTTTGATATTAAAATGCAAGTAATTTAACCGAACGTTTTCGTAAAAAACATATTCAAATGGTTTGTAAAGTCGATAGTTTAGATTTTATTTTAGATGAATGTTCGTCATTTCAATAAATAAAAAAGAAAACAGAATTTGGATGTTCGTATCTGAACGAATATTCGCTATACTAGGAAGGTGTATAGGAAACGAATCCAAAACCCGTAATGAAGGAGCGAAATCAGATGGTGAATTGGAAAGAGGAAGTACTCGCACGTCGCGAGGACTTATTAGAAGATTTAAAAGAACTATTACGGATTCCGAGTGTACTCGACGAATCCACGATCGAAGAGGGCGCACCGTTTGGTCATGAAGTCAAACGTGCCCTCGATTGGATGCTCGCGACAGGGGAACGCGACGGGTTCACGTCAAAAAATGTCGACGGATACGCCGGACATTTGGAGTATGGTCAAGGGGAAGAGTTACTCGGTATTCTTTGTCACTTAGACGTCGTACCAGCTGGTGGCGATCACTGGACATACGGTCCATTCAATCCGACGCTTGTAGATGGAAAACTGTATGCGCGTGGAGCAATCGATGATAAAGGACCAACGATGGCAGCGTATTATGCTTTGAAAATCGTCAAAGAACTCGGATTACCGCTCTCGAAGCGCATTCGTTTGATTGCTGGGGGAGATGAAGAAAGTGAATGGCGTTGTGTGAATCATTACTTCAAACATGAAGAGATGCCGACTCTCGGGTTCGCACCAGATGCCGACTTCCCGATCATCAATGCGGAAAAAGGACTCTATGACGGGTTATTGATTCAAGGGAAACCAGCGCAATCTTCTGATACAGGCTACCATCTTGTTCGTTTTGAAGGTGGCGAACGTCCGAATATGGTACCTGGACATGCCCAAGCGCTTCTTCGTGTCGTCGAAGTAGGAACGCTTGAAACGGATTTTCATGCTTATCTTAAAGAACAAGGTTTGACGGGAACAGTTAAGCAAGAAGCGGAAGGTCTCGTACTTGATGTCAATGGTGTCGCAGCCCATGCGATGGAGCCGGACAATGGTAAAAATGCTGCCTTACATTTGGCACGTTTCCTCAACAATCTTCATTTGGATTATAACGGTCGTCGTTACATCCAACTCGTGACGCACATGTTCCGGGATTCTCGCGGTGTAGCGATTGGTGTCGCTGCTTCAGATGAGACAGGTGACTTAACAATCAATGGCGGTGTATTCCGTTATGCCGAAGAGCAAGGAACGGCATCGATCAACATCCGTTATCCATACACGGCAGACTTCACGGAACGTCTGCAAATCATCAAGGAAGCCGCGGCAGGATATGGCTTCGAGTTAGAGACACGAACGCATATGACACCGCACTATGTTGATCCGAATCATGAATTGATCAAGACGCTAAGTGCTGTGTATGAGCGCCACACGAACCAATCAGCTGATCTGATAGCAATTGGTGGGGGCACATATGCTCGTTCGTTGACAGCAGGTGTAGCATTTGGACCAGTCTTCCCGGGTGGTCCTGAAGTTGCCCACCAAGTCGATGAATATGTTGATTTTGATGAACTCTTGCTTGCTGTCGCGATCTACGCAGAAGCGATTTATGAACTCGCAAAATAATGACTGATGATCCCCGCATCGTAAAGATGGGGGGATTGCTTCTTGAAAGGAAGTTTCGTGTGAAAAATCGTCAAACCTATCATTTCCAAGCATTGTATTTCTTTATTTTCTTTGGGCAAGGAGCACTCATTCCGTATCTTGCGCTTTATTTCTCAAACGATGCGTTTGGATTATCGGCTTCAGAGATTGGTACGATCGTTGCGATTGGACCGATTCTTTCTATTTTCTTACAGCCCGTTTGGGGCATCGCGGCAGATCGACTCGGGAAGCCGAAACGTCTCTTACTCGTTGCTATGCTCGCTGCAGGTATCTTTACGTTGAGCTATCTGTTGACCTCTGCTTATCTGCTTTTATTATTGATTTCGTGTATATGGGCGTTATTTCAATGCGCGCATATTCCACTTGTTGATACGTTGGCGATCGAATATACACGAAAACGTAAGGTGGATTATGGCGCTTTGCGTCTTTTCGGATCAGCCGGGTTTGCGTTAGCAGTCTTCATCCTTGGACAAATCACCGAGGAGGGTGGACTTGGTCTGATTTTTTATGCGACTGGTGCAGCATGGATTCTTGGTTTTCTGGTGTTGATTGGTATTGAAGAGACGGGGAGTGTGAACGTTTCACATCGACAACAAGTACCGTTGAAACAACTCTTTTCGAATCGACGCTTCCTATTATTCCTAGCGGGAGGGAGTTTGATCTTCGGACCGATCTTCGCTAATAATTATTACTTTGGCAGCTACGTCACGATTCGTGGTGAGACGACGGCGCTCGTCGGGACATTATTCTTCGTCGCCGTTCTGTGCGAAATCCCGTTCATGCGCATCGCCTCGCGTCTATTGTTACGATTCGGAGCGATTCCGGTTCTCGTCTTCATTTCCTTGCTGTCAGCTGCTCGAACGGCAATGATCGCATTAGAGCTTCCAATTGTCATGCTTTGGGTATTGTCGGCGATGCAAGGAATGATCGTTGGATTGTTGATTCCTGTCGCTTTAGACTATGTTCGATCGCTCGTTCCAGAGACGATGGTCGCAACAGCTGTCAGTACATATATGGCGACGACGACGGGACTAGCAACAGCGCTGTTTAATTTGATGAGTGGTTTTGTGCTGGAGCAAAGTACAATCTATACTGTCTTTTGGGTATATACAAGTAGCAGTATTCTTGGTGCCGTTCTGTACGGTATCAGTGGTCGAATGAAGGAGTGAAGATACGATGAGACAGGAACGACACTTTTTTGTTGCCTTACCGATTCCTTCTGAAGATTTAGCCAATACTGCTAAACATTTATCTCTACCTGATTACTTTCGAAATGTCTATACGTTAGAAGAATACCATTTGACGCTTCGTTTTTTTGGACCATTGGAGATAGAAGAACAGCAGTCATGGAAACAGCAGTTGCAGGAGATTGCGCACACGATCGAACCGTTCGTGCTTCGATTAGATCGTCTGATTGCGTTCGGACGAGACGAACGACCACGTGTCGTCGGATTCGGGACGGAAGCGGATGAACTGTTTCAATTAGCGAGTCAGGTCGATCCAAATGCAACTAAACCATTCGTTCCACATGTCACGATCGCGAAGAAGTGGCGCGCGGAGGCGGAAGAATGGACGACGAGTCCGATACAACCGGTAGAATGGACTGTTCGTGAACTTGTTTTGTTTGAGATAAGACCAGAAGCTTCACCAAGATATGAACCAATCTACCGGGTTCAACTAGGTAAAGAAGAGTGAGGTGATTCCCATCGCAATCTTGATGAAACTATACGATTTAGATAGTCGATTTGAAAAAAATCCACTTGAGATGACAAAACGTTTTGGTGAGCATCAAGCGCTTGATTACGCGAACGTCTATCGTAAATGGGAAGCAGGAGAACTGTTTCCGGGCGAAACGCTGATTCGTCCTAAAAAGTGGTGGCAGGTAATGAAGAAAAAGGAAGTCGTTCAACTTCCGGGTAAACAATTATCCAAAAGAGCGTTTGATAAATGGTACAAAAAACGTCTTGAATTACAAAAACTTCTGAATGTCGCAGGGGGAGCAGATGAAGAAGACATTTGGCGAATTCCATTGAAGCGTCATTTGGATTTCTATCAGATGCTGCATTTGTTGAACGAACAGTATGCGATGTTTTATCGTGCTGTCATTCACTATCAAGTCGGTGAAGTTGAGTTGAGTCCTTTTATTGTAGGACCTTCTGCGATTTACATCATGGAGTGGCTCGATGGCGAAGAGAGTATTTATCACATTCGACGAGATAAGTTGTGGCGGGAACAACCGTTCAAAGCCTCTGTGAAACAGATTTTAAACCCGAACATCAGTTTAAAACGAACGGAAGATATTTTGCATACGATTCTTGGTCGTGACTTCGATTTACCTGTCGAACGCGTTGTTTTAGCGCCAAGCGGTTATTTTGATAAGATTCCAAAAGAAACGACGACAACGTATGTCAATAAAGTGGATTTTCCTAAGTGGTTGAATCGTATGAATGGGAATGCGACTCATACAAAAGCCGCTCAAATGCGTGTGTGTGAAAAAATCCTAAAAGAAACCGTATCGATTCCGTTTCAAATGGCAATCCAGAGTGAGGAACAGTCACGCATTCAAGAATAAGGGAGGGAGCGACGGCATTGTCGTTGCGAAAGACATGACGAACCAAGAGGTGGCAATACCAGTGATCCGGGCAGAGTTTTTATCGTTTCAAAGCATCCGGGTCGAGGTCGAAGGCAATCCGTCAATCCACTGGTCACTTGAATGTGATGGACAATCGCTTGAAATTCAACAGACCGAAACGCATCGAGAAGAACAGTTCGTGGTTTATGAGTTAACGGTTCTTGAACCAGTCGAGCTAGAATGCCGATACGAGGTATTTGGAGCAGGCAGGTCAATCCGTGTCGTTCCCGATCGTTTAGTGCGGACGGAAGCGTTCGAGCGGAAGTACCGTTACGAAGGGAAGCTTGGTGTCTGGGAAGAAGAGGAAGCGTATCATTTTGCTGTCTGGTCACCGGTCGCGGAACGAATCGTATGCATCGTGTACAATCAAGAGGAGCAGGTAATTGGAAGGCGTGAAATGGAACGACAAGAGCAAGGTGTCTATCAGCTTCAAATCGAACGGGATATAGCTGAGCATTGGTACCGGTATGAAGTGACGACGTATCTTGGAACACAAGAAGTCGTTGATCCGTATGCTGGTGCGATATCGGAGAATGGTCGATACGGTGTCATCGTCGACGTCGAACAGACGATTGCCGAGTGGTTTCCAAAGCGAGTCGCGCGTCCTCTTTTCGTCAAACCGTCGGACGCTGTCATTTATGAAGCGAATATTCGCGATTTTACGATTGACCGTTCCGCCGGTTCAAGTCATCCGGGACAATACGTAGGGATGACAGAACGAGGAACAATTTCTCCTCGCGGACATGCGACAGGACTCGATTATCTTCTTGACCTCGGGATCACCCATCTGCAACTGTTACCGGTCCACTTTTTCGAGACGACCGATGAGCGGACACGAACGCCATATAACTGGGGATATGATCCGATGCTTTGGTTCGGATTAGCCGGGAGTTACGCGAGTTCGGTCTCACCGCTCGTTCGCGTCAAAGAGTACGCAGAAATGATAGAGCAGCTCCATGAAGTAGGCATTCGTGTCACATTCGATGTCGTCATGAACCACGTATTCGTTCGGGAACGTTCCTCTCTGGAATTGCTCGTTCCGGGCTATTATTTCCGTTACGAAGTTGACGGCACACTATCGAACGGAACGGGTGTTGGAAACGATACCGCATCCGAACGATTCATGATGCGCCGCCTCATCGTTGACTGTTTGACGTACTTTGCTCGTGTCTACCGCATTGATGCCTTTCGATTTGATTTAATGGGGATTCATGACATTGAGACGATGAACGATGTTCGCGCAGCGCTCGATGCGATTGATCCAACGATTCTAGTGTATGGAGAAGGCTGGGATCTTGCGACAGCGTTACCGGAACGACTCAAAGCGATGAGTGCCTCCGCTGCGCAAATGCCGCGAATCGCTCATTTTAATGACGTGTTCCGCGATGCCTTGAAAGGATCGACGTTTAGTGAATACGATCGAGGATTCGTTGCCGGAGATGGTTGGAAGGAAGGGGAAGTCCGAAACGGGATTGCGGGGAGTGTTCATATCGATAACCAAACGTACGGACGCTTTCCAGAACCGACCTATTCCATAAATTACGTCGAGGCGCACGATAATCATACACTGTACGACAAATTTAAGATTTCCTGTCCGGAAGCGGACGAACAACAGTTGCTAAGGATGAGTCGATTAGCACAAACGATCGCTTTGCTTGCACAAGGCATTCCATTTCTTCACGCAGGTCAAGAATTTTTGCGTACGAAACAAGGTGTTGAAAACAGCTATAACGCACCAGACGAGATCAATCGAATGGACTGGGAACGTAGGGATGATCACCTCTCCCTCGTCGCGTATATTAAGACAATATTACAAATTCGTAGAATGCACGGCGGATTCCGGTTGCACCGGGCGAATCAGATTCGGGAACTGCTTCATTTCATCAACTTACGACCGGGTGTCATCGCCTACGAAGTCGAAGCGATCCACTCATATGATGCGTGGCAACGAACGCTCGTTGTCTACAATACGACGCACGAAATCGTGGAAGTCTCACTCGATCACTCGCGCTGGAATGTGCATGTGCAGGGAGATAACGCCTCTGTCGAACCGCTTCTGAAAGGTGTCGATAGGATTCAAGTCCTTCCGTTGTCAACGACGATTGCGACGTGTTAAGATAAGCATTGTGCCTTAGGCAAATCTACTAAAAAAGTTGAGCGGATTATAATGGAATTAGATATTTTAGATGCGCTTGGCGAAGGCTGGACCCTTACGCCAGCAGGTGGAATCACAGGAGAAGCGTACATTGCTTCAACAGGACAATCAAAATTGTTCTTAAAACGAAATTCATCGCCGTTTTTGGCGATTTTATCCGCGGACGGAATCGTCCCGAAATTATTATGGACGAAACGGATCTATAGCGGGGACGTCATCAGTGCGCAACAATTCATTGAAGGCGATGAGTTGGAGCCGGAAATGATGGAGCGTCCTGAAGTAGCACATTTGCTTGGAAAAATCCATGATTCGAAAGAATTGCTGTTCATGCTACAACAGCTGGACCAACGTCCGATCGAACCTGATGAGTTATTGCGTCAATGTCGCTTATATTTTCAACCAGAAGATTTAGAGAACCCGGAATTGGTAGAACATGCGATGATTTATCTCGAACGAAATCTCGAGCAAGTAAGAACGGACGAACAAGTCGTCTGTCATTCAGATCTAAATCATAATAACTGGTTGACGGGAGCGGACGGTCAACTCTACCTGAACGACTGGGATGATGCGATTATTGCCGACCGTGCGTATGACCTCGGGATGATGTTATACAGTTATGTTGATGAAGCGGCTTGGCCCGAATGGTTCGAACATTATGGTCATCCATTGACGAGTGATCTGAAACAACGGATGCACTGGTATGTTGTAGCGCAAGCCGTATTATCCTTGTATTGGTATGAAGATATGCGTCATCCGGATGTCGAGGACAGCTATCATTTTCTAGAACAGCTACTTGAATACTCTAACGACTAAAAAGCGTGTCATTCCGAAAAAGGAACGACACGCTTTTTTGTTTAACCTTCTGCGATTTTAATCTCTTTTTCAATATCGTGGCTTTCGAGGTCTGCCGATCGATACGCTTCAGTCGTTGGTAAACGTAAATCAAGCTGCGGTTTTTCTTCGAATGTGACGGTGACGTTCTTGACCGTGTAGTCAAAGACATGACCGCCGCCCGCACGTTCAGCATCGATGAAATGGAGATGATAGCCAGCGACGGCGATACCGTGACCGAACCGTGGTGTGTAGTAACCGGCGAGTGTTCCTTTCGTTTGCTCGAAAGTACGCGCGCTTTGAGAAGCGACAGCTTCCGTGATTGGAACGAACGGTTTCTCCTGACGAGCGACGGTACGCGTCTGAACCTTAGTGAACGTTCCGTCAATCCGAACGGCATAAAAACTATTGATCGTCGGTAGTTGTTCATTCAGCCAGTGTTCGAATGCCGATTTCGACATCTCTTCCGTCACGGAAAGTGTTTGCTCCGGCTCAAAATGGGTCAATGTCGCGAACGGTGTCGTCGTTTCAGGTTGAAGTGGTCGAGCGCTACCGTCCGAACGAAGTTGATAGAACTGACCATCGAAACCAATCATCTCCCCGTCTAAGTGGTCAAATGTTCCGATACCGAAATTCCGTTGATTAAGAACGGACGCGTACGTGACTTCACTCTCGAATACCCCATCAAGCAATGCCATCATGGTTGAAATCTGAACGAGTGTTTTATCGTGTGCCATGTGAATCCTCCTTAGTTCAATTGATCGAGATGAACTTGTTCACCGAGTGCGATATTGTCGCGGTAATCAATCGGGACGTCTACGATGACTGGGCCTTCTGTCGCGAGTGCTTCATCCATGATCGCGGCTAGTTCAGATGGATGATTGACGCGTAGTCCTTTTGCTCCAAAACTCTCAGCATATTTGACGAGATCGACGTCACCAAATGATGTACCAGATTTCCGTTTGTATTTCATCTCCTGTTGGAACGCGACCATATCGAATCCGCTATCACGCCATACGAAGTGAACGAGTGGTGAGTTCAAGCGGACAGCTGTTTCAAGTTCCATCGCAGAGAAGAGGAATCCGCCGTCACCTGAAATCGAGACGGCCTTCTTACCTGGACGGACGAGTGTTGCCGCGATTGCCCAAGGAAGCGCGACACCAAGTGTTTGCATACCGTTACTAAAGAGAAGATGGCGCGGTTCGTACGAACGGAAGTGACGTGCCATCCAGATATAGTGAGAGCCGACATCGACTGTGACCGTGACATCATCCGCAATTTTTTCGCGTAACGTCTTCATGAAATAAAGCGGGTGTGTCAATGGAGAATCCGCGACTGGAGGAACATCGCGATCAACAAGACGTTGATGTAAGCCTTCGAGGAATTGCGCGGAACTCTCAGGTAAAGTGAGTAGTTGCAGGCGCTCAGCGATCGCATCGACCGTTTTCGCCATATCACCGACAAGTTCACGATCTGGACGATAGAAGTGATCAATTTCAGCGCGCATTTGATCGATGTGGACAAGCGTCCGGTCGTGCGTCGGTTGGTTCCAGAATTTCGGATCATAGCCGATAGGGTCATAGCCAATCGAGAGAACGAGGTCCGCCTCTGCAAGTAACGCATCTCCCGGCTGATTACGGAACAGTCCGACACGTCCATAGAAATTCGATTCAAGCTCACGTGATAATGTGCCGGCCGCTTGGAACGTCTGGACGACAGGAATCGAGACATGTTTGAGCAGGGACCGAATCGCATGTACGACGTCCGGCTGACTCGCGCGCATACCGAGTAACAAAACAGGCAGCTTCGCATCTTGAATCAAACGAGCCGTCTCTTCTACCCAAGCTTCTGGTGCAACACCGAGCTTCGGTGCTTCAACTGCACGGAATGCCGTGACGTTCGCTTCGCTCAATCCGACGTCTTGAGGGATACTAACGAAAGCAGCACCGGAAGTCGTTTCAGCTGTACGGAAAGCATTGGATAATACTTCTGGAATGTTATCGGCATCTTGTACTTCCGCACTAAAGTTCGTAATTGGTGTAAAGAGTGCCTGATTGTCCATTGACTGATGTGTTCGTTTTAAACGATCGGCCCGTGTGACAGCTCCAGCAATTGCGACAACGGGGTCACCTTCAGAGTTCGCCGTCACAAGACCTGTCGCTAAGTTTGATGCCCCTGGACCAGATGTCACAAGAACAACGCCTGGTTTGTCTGTCAAGCGACCGATGGCCTGAGCCATAAATGCAGCGTTTTGCTCATGGCGTGCAACGATGAGTTCAGGTCCCCGGTCCTGTAACACATTGAAGACGGAATCGATTTTGGCGCCAGGAATACCAAAAATGTAATCCACACCCTGTTCGATGAGTGAGTCGACGACTAAGTCTGCACCTGTTTTCTTCTGTACTAGTTCTTTTGAATCACTGTTTTTATTTTCGTTCATTACAATTCTCCTTTTTACCAACGTTTTTTGGTGTTCGATAGCTGTAATAAATAATCTGTTTCAAAAAAAGTATACATCTGTTTCATGGTAAAACCAACCTAAATTCATTTAGGGAATAAAAAAAGTACCTTGTGTATAGTTACACAAGGTACAGAGATTGCGCTTATTCAACGTCGACTTTTCCAAAAGTCGCCCAGACGAATAAGGCACAGATGCCCATGACGAGAACGATGGGGGAGCCCCAAGCAATCAAGAAGTCTTCCATGGTACAGCCCTCCTTTATAGTTCTTACGTACCTTTAGTGTAGTAGATTGCTCACTGTTTCTCAAGTGACGAACTGCTGAACATTCTTCAAGCGGAATTGAAGAAGTTCTTATATAATTACCCGAATCATGATAAACTTATCTGCGGATAATTTAAGTTTGGAAAGGATGAACGATAGTGCGTTTACGACATAAACCATGGGCGCAGGATTATATGAAGGAACAATCCTCGATCTATATAGCAGAACCAGCATCCCTGAAAGGAGACTGGGCGACAGAGTTCAAGAATGATAATCCGATCTACATCGAAGTGGGATCAGGAAAAGGGGCCTTCATCACAGGGATGGCGAACCAACATCCGGAGATCAATTTCATCGCGATTGAACTTTTTGAAAGTGTGGCAGTGACAATTGTTCAAAAATTAGTAGAGGCTCCACAAGCAAATGTTCGCGTCTTGACAGTCGATGCAAAAGATTTACGCGATTACTTCGAAAAAGGAGAAGTGGCACGCGTTTATCTTAACTTCTCTGATCCTTGGCCGAAGACACGTCATGCGAAACGTCGTTTGACGTATAAAACGTTCCTCTCGACGTATGAAGATATCTTACCAGCGAAAGGGCAAATTCACTTCAAGACCGATAATCGCAAGTTGTTCGAATCGAGTCTGATGACGATGTCGGCATACGGTATGCGTTTTGACTGGATGTCGCTTGATTTACATGCGAGTGAACCGGAAGATAACGTTCGAACAGAGTACGAAGAGCGTTTTTCTTCAATGGGACAACCAATTTATCGAATGGAAGCAACGTACCAAAATTAATTTAGACAAAAAGTTTTCTTATTTTCCTGGTATTTCTTTCACACTTTTTTCTTATTAATTGGTACAATGTTGTTGACTGAAGAACTTGTACTTATAGGTAAAGGGGGAATTTGGGGATGTGGCAGAAAAGCTTAGCCTTCGTAACGGCGCTCTTTCTCGCGTTAAGTATCGGTCAATCGGTACTTGCTGCGGTTGATACCTCAGAAATGACAAAAGCATTAGATGAGGAATTACCAACGACGCATTACGATTATAAAAAAGGTTCGGTCGAAATCGAGGATCCGAAGACGTTCACGAACGGAAAAGGAGAAGAAGTCATTGGCGGAATCGCTGTCATCAAGACAGTCCGTGACGGCATCTTCATCACAATCAAACGTGAAATCCACTTCTTCAATGCCGATAGCGGTAAATTGTTGACGAGTGCCGACGCTGCAAAAGTTGATGGCGTAAAAGAGTACATCGACAGCAACTCGGACAATCTTCATCAAAAAGTCGTTTACTGGTTACCGGTACTCTTGATGTTGTTGATCATCGCTGTACCAGCGATCGTCTTGTACATTGTTGTTCCACGTCTATATTCGACGACGGAATACATGAATCCAATCTACGAACGCAACGATAACCCACGTTAATCAAAAAAGCCTCTATCCGTTCGGATAGAGGTTTTTTATGCTAATAATACGAAGATGAAAGCGAGTATGGCAGGTAGGCCTTGTTTGAGTAAAATGGAACGATTAGCCGTCAAGGCGCCATAGAGTGCGGCGATGATCACGCAAGCTAAAAAGAACAGTTGGACAGCAACATCCTCACGGATCAGACCAAACAGAAGACCGGCTGCTAAAAAGCCGTTGTAGAGACCTTGATTGGCAAAAAGCGTCTGGATTTGCTTGGATGCGATCGCTTCATCCGTCAGTCCGAATGTACGTCGTGCCGCCTTAGAGGATAAAAAGAACATTTCAAGAGCCATAATATAAAAGTGTTCTAAGGAAACGAGTAAAACGAAGATTGTAGCCAGAATCGACATGAGTCATACCACCTTTATAGGAAAGTTGAAAAAAGACCGTACTTCGTCGATCGAAGCACGGTCTTTTGATTAAGCGTATTCGAGTAGTGCGCCAGTTTCGGCATCAACTGTGAATTGATACGTTTTTTCGTCATCACCTTCAAGGACCGAGATGCCACCTTTGTAGCTTTGGTAGTCACGTGACTCATATGCGTAAGCCTCTGGTGTTGCAGAGATCCATGCACCTTGGACACGTCCTTTTGCTGAAAATGTGCGTTTCGTGATTTCGAGCGCTTCCTCGGCAGAAAGTTGTTTGTTATCAACGGCTTTCTTCACTGCGAAAGCGGCGACGACAGCTGCTGCCAATCCGATAATCCAATAGCGTTTTTTCATTAAAATTCCCCTCCTTACAGGTTCTATTCCTACTGTACCAAATAATTCGTTCAGAGAGAAACAAAAGGTTAAGTGATAGAAGCAATTTTTTGTATAATGAGAAGCAGGAGGCGATACATATGAATGAAAAAACGAGAGAGTTATTTCGAACACTGACGGAATTGAATGGGGCGCCGGGGTTTGAGCACGACGTTCGTCAGTTCGTTCGCGAACGCATCACGCCTGTCACGGATGAGATCGTTACGGATGGACTCGGGTCGATTTTTGGAAAACGAACTGGGGATGCAGCTGGACCAAAAGTCATGGTTGCCGGGCACATGGACGAAGTGGCATTCATGGTGACGCAAATCACGAAGAACGGAATGTTGCGGATTCAACCGCTCGGTGGCTGGTGGAGCCAAGTGTTGCTTGCGCAACGCTTCTCGATCTGTACGGACAACGGTGTCATCCCTGGTGTCATCGCATCGATTCCACCACACTTATTGACAGAAGAAGTACGCAATAAGCCGATGGCGATCAAAGACATGTTCATCGATATCGGTGCGGACTCAAAAGAAGAGGCGGAATCGTTTGGAGTACGTCCAGGTATTCCTGCCGTACCATTTTTCCCGTTCACACCGATGGCGAATCCGAAAAAGATCATGGCGAAAGCATGGGATAACCGCTATGGTGTCGGAATGGCGATTGAATTGTTAGAAGAGACAACAGCGGCGGATCATCCGAATATCCTTTATTCAGGCGCAACGGTTCAAGAAGAAGTTGGGTTGCGCGGAGCGCAAACAGCGACAGCACTCATAGATCCTGATGTGGCGTTCGTCGTCGACGCTTCTCCTGCCAATGATGCATCAGGAGACAAAACGGAATTCGGTCAACTCGGACAAGGACCATTACTCCGTATCAAAGACAGCGTCATGATCCTCTCAAAAGAGATGACGGATTACGTCCTCGATACGGCAGAATCGAACAAGATTCCGTACCAATATTATGTCGGTGCAGGTGGAACCGATGGTGGTGTTATCCATCGTTCGAATAATGGGATTCCAACGACAGTCGTTGGTTTACCAGCACGCTACATCCATACGCATGCATCGATCATGCATACGGATGACTATGATGCGGCGAAGGAATTGCTTCGGAAACTCGTCACGAACCTCGATACGACGACGCTTGCGACATTGCAAGTCAAGTAAATGAAATGACAGACAGTGGATTTGAATCCACTGTCTGTTTTTGTTTAATAAGAACGATGTAAGTATGGGCTGTCTTGTCAGTTGAAAAAACAGTCTAGTCGGATCGGAAGTGGATTTGATATAATGATACGCGATGTTGAGTAAAGGACGTGACAAAATGTTCAAGCAAAAGGGAATCTCACTTAGCCCTAAAGTATATTTCATCACCGTATTAAGTTATATGGCACTTGGTCTGTTCAGTTCTTTGATCATGGGTTTGATTATTCGTACGATCGGAGAAGGATTGGTAGATCGCGGTATCGAAGCAAAGTTTCTCATTCAATTAGGCGAGCAGGCAATCGCGTTGACCGGACCAGCAATCGGTGTAGCTGTAGCGTTTGCGCTTGAGGCACCACCGCTTATCTTGTTCGCAGCAGTTGCCGTTGGAGCATTTGGATATGAAGCGGGCGGACCGGCTGGCAGTTACATCGCGACACTACTTGCGACGGAAATTGGAAAACTCGTGTCGAAGACGACGCGACTCGATATTTTATTGACACCATTCGTCACGTTGTTAGCTGGATTTGTTGCTGGACGTTACGCCGGGAAATGGATTGGAAAAGGGATGACGGATCTCGGTGAGTTGATTCGCTGGGGAACGGAACGTGAACCTTTGTTCATGGGTATTTTCATTGCTACCGTCATGGGACTTGCTTTGACGGCACCGATATCGAGCGCTGCCCTTGGAATCATGCTTGGATTGGATGGACTTGCTGCGGGTGCGGCGACGATCGGCTGTGCCGCACAGATGATTGGTTTTGGTGTCATCAGTTATCGTGATAACGGGATCGGAGGCGTCATCGCACAAAGTATCGGCACATCGATGCTCCAAGTCGGAAACATTATCCGCAATCCTTGGATTCTTATTCCGCCTACGATTGCAGGTGCCATCTTAGCGCCATTCGCGACTGTTCTGTTAACGCTTGAAAGCAACCCGGAAGGTTCTGGTATGGGAACGAGCGGATTCGTTGGTCCGTTGATGTTATTAAAAACGATGGGGTTCGAAATGGAATATTACATAGCAGTCGCTGTTCTCTGTTTCTTAGCACCCGGCATCATCAGTTATCTTATCTATCGGCTATTGCGACGACTCGGTCGGATTCAAGATGGTGACTTAAAAATCGAATATTAAATACAAAAAGCTGATTTTAAAGGATGTACCTGTTTAACCGAAGGATGGATAAACAAGGATATACCTTTTTGAATCAGCTTTTTTCATTTCATAAAGAGAATCCGAATGAACTCGAATAAAAACTCGTGAAGAAGACATAGAGATAAATGAGATAGAGAGGAGTCAAATAACGCATGCGCACGACAGGTAATTTCCGGGCGAGTCGTTTTCCGAGTGCTTCGAGTAGAATGATGACCGCAAAACCGACGACTAGATATAATAGAATTTCGGGTAAGCTCCGTTCAGAATCAATGAAGGAATAGCCGTAACGTAAACAACTCGTCATGCCGATGAAGCCAACGAAGCGTTCGAACGGATGTTTGATTGGTTGATCTGCCATAGTGAAGTCCTTTCCAGGTGTTTTCTAGTTGCAGTATAGCAAACCAAGCACGAAAACGCACAGTCACATTTGAATATGCTATGATGAGAGCAATGACTTCTAGGGAAATCAAAGGAGGAAATCATCATGAAAACATTACAATCCAAACAAGAATTTGATACAGCAAAACAGGACAAAGCCGTCTTTTTATTCTCAGCAAACTGGTGCCCGGATTGCCGTTTCTTAGATCCGTTCATGCCGGAAATCGAGCAGACGTTTGATACGTTTGAATTTTACTATGTCGATCGTGACGATCATATTGAAATTGCCCAGGAAATGGACATCTTCGGAATTCCAAGTTTCGTCGCGTTCCGTGATGGTGAAGAAACAGGACGTTATGTCGGGAAAGAGCGGAAGACACCAGAACAAGTGACAGCATTTTTAGAAACGGTTTAAGAAAAAAGCGAGCGCTGACTCGCTTTTTTTCATGATAGAAAGGATGGAATCAAGTGGAACTACAACAAATCCGAAGAATGATGACGCAAACATTCGAAAAAGAAGGGTATACGACGTATTTCGATCGTGAAAAGTCCGTGTTACGAATTGAACGGAAGCATGATAAATCAGGCGTTGATGTCGGATTGAATCCGCTCGTCGCAAAAGCAAAACGAAGAGGAGTCATCGCAGTCGAAGAGACGATTGAATACATCCGTGCTGTACTTGGGCAAACAGATCACATCTCACTCGCTGGACAAGAGCAGAAGATATTCCCTGTCATTCGCGCCAAATCGTTTGCTGATACGACAAAAGAAGGGAAAATGCTCGTCAGCACACCACATACCGGTGAGACGAAAATTATGTACGCACTTGATTTAGGCGCGACGTATCGTTTGATCGACGAGGAGTTATTGGCATCAGCAGAATGGACGGCTGAACAGCTATCAGAAGCTGCGCGTTTTAACCTGAAATCGCTTGATGCGCCATTTAAACAAGATGAAGTCGCGGGGAACCTCTTTTATTTCTTGAGTCTTGGAGACGGATATGAGGCGAGTCGTGTCTTGAATAAGACGTTATTAGCTGATTATGCGGCGCGAATCGAAGGGGAGTTCGCTGTCGGTATTCCGCATCAGGATGTACTGATTTTCGCAGATATTCGTAATGACGCCGGATATGATGTCTTACAGCAACTGATGTTTGACTTCTTCTCGAACGGTCGTGTACCGGTCACAGCTTTACCATTCTTATATGAAGATGGCAATCTGGAGCCAGTCTTCGTCCTTGCGAAAAACAAGCAGCCGAAAGAGTGAAGAATCTGATACAATAGGCATTGTGAGAAAGACGGAAGGGAGTCATGGATTGAATGAATGTGTTTTATAATAAAGAGGGCGTCGGCGACGTCTTAATGATCATTTTGGAAGATGCACCACGTGCGGAAGTGACAGCGATTCGTGAAGGAGACGTAGCAATCATCAAGCATGGTGATCGTGTCATCGGCTACAATCTGTTTGATGCTTCGACTACATTTACGATCGAGACACAAGGACCGATTGAATTGACGGAAGAATTGGCAACACGCATCCAACAGGAACTAGCGAATCGAGATATCGAATTGTCACTCGAACAAGTGGATTATTCTTCGAAATTCGTTGTTGGGTTCGTTGCTTCTTGCGAGAAACATCCGGATGCTGATAAATTGTCGGTCTGTCAGGTAGAAGTAGACAACGGAACTTTACAAATCGTTTGTGGAGCACCGAATGTAGCGGCGGGTCAAAAAGTTGTCGTCGCTAAACCAGGTGCAGTCATGCCGTCTGGTTTAATCATTCGTCCTTCGGCGTTACGCGGTGTACCATCGAGCGGTATGCTTTGTTCAGCGCGTGAGCTCGGGCTTGCCGATGCACCACAAGAAAAAGGGATTCTTGTACTCGATGATACAAAAGCAGTAGGGGAAGCATTCTCAATCGGTCGATGATTCGACCGATTTTTTAACAAGATGGAGGGGTGAACGTATGAGTAATCGTTATGAACAGTCACTGAAGGAGCAGGCTGCCCGGATTCGTCGAGAGCTTGCGGGGGAACGTGAGACAAAGCCGGTAGAACGTCCGAAAAAAGAGGAGCGTGAAGATCGCTTCGTCTTAACGGATGTGCCTTCACCGATTTATGGATTCCAACGTCCGAAGCAATCTGCATCGGAAACCATAAAAGCTACGGAAGAAACGGAAACGAGTGAGCAGGTTTCGGAAACAGTCGAAGAGGGAATTACTGATGAGGTTGCTTTGACGAATCAAGAACTAATCGCGCAGGAAGTCGTATTAGACGAAGCGGAAGCAGATGCTGGCCTTGTACCGGTGACGGACGTCGAATTACTCGTACCGGAACCTGAAGCTAATCAAGATCATGTGAACGAAGTGGAATTACCGACCGTGCTAGAAACTGAAGAAACGGTTGTAGAAGAATCGATAAGCGAAGTGCCTTCTATTCGTGAGACCGTGGAAGAACAAACTGTTCCGGCGGATACATCGAGCGAGGTACTTCTTGATGAACAAAAAGCAGAGGAACAACGATCGGAAGAAGTCACTTCGATTTTGAATCCATCTGTCGCTGAAGCGGAAGTGGTAGCACCTATTCAGTCGGAAGTGAAAAAACCGGTCGGGCCGCCTGTCAACGTCGTCATGACGACGAAAGATTTAATGGCGATGTATCGCGCACGTCGAGAACAAAATAATTTACATGGTAAAAAATAAATCGGTTTGCTATAATGGTACAGGTTTTGTACCCGAGCCCGATGGTACGGACCGGAACGTGAATTGGAGGGCTTTTATATGACAAAGTATCATTTTGTTGGAATCAAAGGAACAGGGATGAGTGCGCTCGCCCAAGTACTACATGAGATGAATCATGAGGTGCAAGGTTCAGACATCGAAAAGCACATTTTTACTGAAGACGCGTTACGGGCTAAGGGAATTCCATTTTTCCCGTTCAATGCGGATAACATCAAAGAAGATTATGTCATCATCCAAGGGAATGCTTTTGGAGATGATCACCCAGAAATCGCACGGGCAAATGAACTTGGTTTAACCATCCATCATTATTATGATTTCTTAGGACACCTAGCAAATGAATATCGTTCGGTTGCCATTACAGGCTCACACGGAAAAACGTCGACGACAGGTTTGCTTTCACACGTCTTGAGCGGTATTACACCGACAGCTTTCTTGATCGGAGACGGGACAGGGGCAGGAG
Source organism: uncultured Exiguobacterium sp. (assembly GCF_964277885.1). Classification (NCBI taxonomy): domain Bacteria; kingdom Bacillati; phylum Bacillota; class Bacilli; order Caryophanales; genus Exiguobacterium; species uncultured Exiguobacterium sp. The sequence goes on from NZ_CAXYJR010000005.1 coordinate 549,254, forward strand.
TAGAGGATGCGAAAGCATTCGTCTTCGAGGCATGTGAATACAAACGTCACTTCTTATATTACAAGCCGGACTACGCTATCATGACGAATATCGACTTCGATCATTCGGATTATTTCACAGGAATCGATGACGTCGTTTCGGCATTCCAAGAAATGGCGATGCAGGTTAAGCAAGCGATCGTTGCTTGTGGAGATGACGAACATCTTCAAAACATTCAAGCGAATGTACCTGTTCTCTATTATGGATTCGGAGAGAACAATGACTTCCGTGCGGAAAATGCGACGTCAACGCCAGATGGAACATCGTTTGATGTCTATTTACGTGATGATTTCTACGGCACGTTCCTTATTCCAGGATTCGGTCGTCATCATGTCTTGAATGCACTCTCTGTCATTGCGATCTGTCAGTACGAAGGGTTGAGCAAAGACGACGTTGCTGAACGTTTAGCCACATTTGGTGGTGTAAAACGTCGCTTCAGTGAGTCGGAATTCGGCACACAAATCTTAGTAGATGATTATGCGCACCATCCGAAGGAAATCAGCGCGACGATTGAGTCGGCACGGAAGAAATATCCGGACCGTGAAGTCATTGCGATTTTCCAACCGCATACGTACACACGCTTGAAATCATTCATGGATGATTTCGCGACTTCTTTACGTGAAGCAGATGCGACATATCTATGCGAAATCTTTGGATCGGCACGTGAGCAGGAAGGGCAAGTTCGCGTCGAAGATTTGCAGGAGAAAATCCCGCAAGCTTCTATTCTGACGCGCGATAACGTTTCTGTTCTACGTCAGCATGAAAATGCTGTGCTTCTATTCATGGGAGCGGGCGACATCCAAACGTATCAGCATCAGTATCAAAGCGTAAAATAATCGAAAACCCAAAGTGTCACTCGACCCGAGTGGCGCTTTTTTTGTCGTAAATTTGAATTATGATAGTAATTTCAAAAAACCGATGAGGAAAATCTAAAATAGGATTGCATCTTGAAATAAAGTTTGAAATAGTGTGTATGTGTTGAAGTTATTACAGAAAGGAAAGACACCATGGGACAGATTTTACTCATCTTATTGCTCCAGTTGATTTACGTTCCAGTTTTGACATTACGGACGATCATGCTCGTCAAAGGGCGGACTGTCATTGCCGGATTATTTGGTACGGTGGAAACATTGATTTACATTTTTGCACTAGGAATTGTTTTTCAAGATTTGACGACGCTTGGTATGGTTGTTTATGCGCTCGGATTTGGCCTAGGAATACTCGTCGGTGGATATGTCGAACGAAAACTAGCTATCGGTTACAATATGATTCAAGTGCATACGCAAGAATTTCCAGCGGAATTGATTCAAGTCATTCGCGATAATGGTTTCGGTGTGACACATTACCAAGGTCAAGGACGAGACGGTGTCCGTTATCGGTTAGATGTGCTCGCGGCTCGAACACGTATGAAAGTGCTTCGTAATCTCGTTGAAGAATACGAACCGAAAGCATTCCTCGTCGCATTCGATTCCGTCGATTTCAAAGGTGGATACATGCTAAAGGGATTAAAACGTCCGCGATGAAACACTCTTCCTGAAAATGATGTTTATCCTTTGTTATTTAAGGATAAAGATGAAATAGAACGTCATTTGAAATCAGGAAAGGGGAATATCAGATGATCAGTAATCATGCAAAAGCAGCTTTGAATCAGCAGGTGGCAAACTATGGGGTCCTATTCGTCAAACTCCACAATTACCACTGGTACATCAAAGGACCAGACTTCTTGACACTCCATGTGAAGCTTGAAGAACTGTATACATGGGTGTCTGAGCAATACGATGTCGTTGCGGAACGTCTCTTGATGAATAACGGGACACCTTCAGCGACGCTAAAAGAGTATCTAGAGCAAACGACACTTGAAGAAGCAAAATCAGGTTTGTCTGCAGATGAGATGATCGATTCAGTCATCAAAGACTTCCAACAAGTCCGAAAAGAGATGCTTGATGCGATAGAACACCTTGAGGCACAAGACGTGACAGTGGAAGATGATCTGCTGGGTCAAGCGAAGGAAATCGAAAAACAAATTTGGATGCTCCGTGCGACATTGAAAAAGTAAGATAATAAAAACGGATGATCCGGTCCTATGAAGGACCGACCATCCGCTTTTTCTTATTTCAGGTTTTCAGGATTGAGGACTTCGAGTTCTGGAAGGACGAAACGACCGTCTTTACGGATCAAGACGTCGTCGAACCAGATTTCTCCACCACCGTAATCAGGGCGTTGGATGTTGACGAGATCCCAGTGAACGGATGAATCATTACCGTTATAGGCTTCTTCGTAAGCTTGACCTGGTGTGAAGTGGAAGCTACCATCGATTTTTTCATCGAATAGAATATCCTTCATCGGATGCTGAATGAAGGGATTGACGCCGATCGCGAATTCGCCGACGAAACGAGAACCAGCATCAGTATCGAAGACTTGGTTGATCCGATCTGTATCGTTTGCCGTCGCTTCGACGATTTTACCGTCTTTAAACGTCAGTTTGACGTTTTCAAACGTAAACCCTTGATACGGAGATGGTGTGTTATATGAGATGACACCGTTGACCGAATCCTTGACGGGTGCCGTAAAGACTTCACCGTCTGGGATGTTAGCATTTCCGGCGCATTTGATGGCTGGGATGTCTTTGATTGAAAACGTTAGATCCGTTCCTGGTCCGACGAGACGAACACGATCTGTCTGGTTCATTAAGTCGACGAGTGGTTCCATCGCTTGTCCCATCTTTTCATAATCAAGCGTACAGACATCGAAGTAGAAATCTTCGAATGCTTCTGTCGATTGGTTGGCAAGTTGCGCCATCGATGCAGTTGGGAAGCGAAGGACGACCCATTTCGTTCCTTTGACACGATCTTGTGTGTGCATCTTACCAATTGTTTGACCGTACAGTTTCATTTGTTCAGCCGGTACATCCGATAGTTCGTTGATGTTATCACCAGCACGCAGTCCGATGTATGCATCCATCGCTTGCATTTGCTTGCGTTCGATGTCTGCCATCAATTGGAGTTGCTCTTCTGAAGCATTTCGGTATAATTTTCGTAGGATACGATTATCCTTAAGTAAGACGAACGGATGACCGCCAGCTGCGTAGGCAGCTTCGACGAGCGCCTCGACCAGTTCGCGTTCGATGCCGAAGTTTTCAATCAATACTTTTTCACCAGGTTCAAGGGCAACCGAATAATTAATGAGATTCGTTGCCAATTGAGTAAGACGTGGGTCACGCATGTAATTTCCCCCTCGAAATGGATGATGTAGGTTTCATTTATCATTGTAACGGAAATAAACCATTTGGAGTAGCAGGAACGACTTGCTACATGTCGAACTATCAACAAAAGACTATGCAAAAAAATTGGAGGCAAGAACCATGGAAATCACATTAGGCGGAATCGCCGGATTAGTCGCTGCGATCGCATTCGTAGTGCTCGTCATTTTCCTTGCCCGTGTATTAGGTGCTGCGAGTAAGACGCTCAACAATGTAGCCAACACGACAGCAGGACTCGAACGTCAATTAGACGGTATCATGATGGAGACGACAGCGTTGTTACATAAGACGAATCGTCTGGTCGATACGATTGAAGAAAAAACAGAATTGCTTGCACCTGTCGCAAACTCGATCGAAGAACTCGGTACGTCATTAAACAAAGTGACAGATTCTGTCCGGACAGTATCCGATACGGTTGCTGGTGCGGCGGATACGAATAAAGAACAGATTGCGCAAGCAGTCCGTTGGGGCTCAGTCGCTGTAGAGTTATTTAAGAAAAATAAACCAGCAGAGACTACGGTTCAAAATCATTCGACGGCAACAACGACGGTTGAGAAAAAGCCACGTCGTCGATTCCGGAAAAAGGCAGAGGCGCCGGTCACACCGGAAGTCGTGTCAGTACCGGACGTCGAAAGCATTCCAGATGAGTTGAAGGGAGATCGTAAATCATGACGAAACAACACCCATATCAAGCACAAGATTCTTCTAAAGGAGGAGGCTTCTTGGCCGGAGTCATCGTTGGTGGATTGATTGGTGCTGCGGCAGCTCTCCTTTCTAGCCCAAAATCAGGTCGTGAAGTACGCAATCTGATTGACGAGCGTACAGCTCCTGCGCGTCAACGTTTAACGGAACAGACACAAGTTGTCCGCGAAAAAGCGGAGCCACTTGTAGGTGAGTGGATTCAACTAGCGAAAGATAAGGCAGCACCTGTCATTGAAAAAGCAAAGAATAATTCAACGGTTCAAGAAGCGGCACAATATGCGGGCTTTGAGAAGGATCAGGCAAGCATCGATGCTGCTCTCGCAGAAGCAGAACAGCTCGTACGGGACATCGAACGTGAAATCGGCGACGAAGTAGATGGGGCGTCAGTGGCAGAAGAAATCGACACGGAAACGGTCGTTGAACTTTCGGAGTTACGTGAACAGTTAGCAGACGAACAAGAGGAAGACAATGATCCGCAGTCTGATGTGAATCATAAGAAATAATCAATACATTGAGGAGCTCTCATCACGAGGGCTCTTTTTCTATGTTTCCTTGATAGAGAAATCATAAAAAAAAATTATATGAAAAAACGTAATTTATTTTCATATTTTAAGAAATCATGCAGCTTCTTTATGTACAACAGGGAAAGAGTTCGCTATAATTAGTTGCTATTACGAGCTATATGCTGATTAGGGAGTGGTAGGACATGGATCAACATGCAGAATTAAAAAGATTACGTGATGAACTCGATTTAGTGAATGCAGAATTATTGGAATTGATGAACAGACGAGGTCAAATTGCCGTTGAAATCGGAAAAGTCAAACGAGCACAAGGGCTTGATCGATACGACCCTGTTCGAGAACGTCAAATGCTCGAATCAATTGCCGCTAATAACCATGGACCTTTTGAAACAGGACGCCTTCAGCATGTATTTAAAGAAATTTTCAAAGCTTCTCTCGAATTGCAAGGAGAGGACCGGACTCGGAAATTACTCGTATCACGGAAACAAAAACCGACGAATACGATCATACGGATCGGAGATGCCGTTATCGGAGACGGTTCACAACAATTGATCGCTGGACCGTGTGCGGTCGAGAGCGAAGAACAAGTATTTGAAGTCGCGGAACAGCTCGCGAAACATGGCGTGAAGTTCATGCGAGGCGGAGCGTACAAACCACGTACATCGCCTTACGATTTCCAGGGCCTAGGGCTCGAAGGTCTAAAGATGTTGAAAAAAGCAGCGGACGCGCACGGCTTGCATGTCATCACTGAAATCATGACACCGAGCGCCGTTGAATCTGCTTTACCATATGTCGACATCATCCAAGTCGGCGCACGCAACATGCAAAACTTCGATTTACTCAAAGAAGTCGGTCGTACGAATAAACCGGTTCTTTTAAAACGAGGTCTTTCTGCAACGCTCGAGGAATTCATGTACGCGGCTGAGTACATTATGGCGAGCGGTAACGATCAAGTCATCTTATGTGAGCGTGGTATTCGGACGTATGAACGTGCAACACGGAACACGCTTGATATCTCAGCAGTTCCGATTCTGAAGCAAGAGACGCATCTCCCTGTCATGGTCGATGTCACGCACTCGACAGGACGTAAGGATTTACTCTTGCCAACAGCAAAAGCGGCGTATGCGATCGGGGCAGACGCTGTCATGGTCGAAGTCCATCCGTTCCCAGCACTTGCGTTGTCTGATGCGAACCAACAACTCGATTTCCAAGAATTCGATACGTTCATCGAAAACTTGACGACTACCTTTCCGGCACTAAACGTTCAATGATTTCCGAAAAAGGGTAACCTAAAGCGAATGAAAACGTTTTACAATGAAGGAAGAATGGGAAAAGAAAAGTATCTTTTCCTGTCTTCCTTTCGTGTTGCCTAAAAATGAAAACGAAATGAAAACACTTGAGATGGATCATACTAAAGGAGGAATTTGTTTTGAATAGTAATATTACGATTTACGATGTCGCGCGAGAGGCTGCTGTTTCGATGGCGACCGTATCGCGTGTCGTCAACGGAAACCCGAATGTCAAACCATCTACACGAAAGAAGGTCCAAGACGCAATCGAACAGCTTGGTTATCGTCCAAACGCTGTTGCCCGTGGACTAGCAAGTAAAAAAACAACGACGGTCGGTGTCATCGTGCCCGATATCTCGAACATCTTCTTTGCGGATTTAGCACGCGGGATTGAGGATGTCGCGACAATGTATAAATATAACATCATTTTATGTAACTCCGACCAAAATCGGGAAAAAGAGATTCATTTGCTCAATACATTACTCGGAAAACAGGTGGATGGAATCATCTTCATGGGTGGACGTCTGCACGAGGATCTCGTTCGTGAGTTCAAAACATCACCGGTTCCGATCGTTCTTGCTGCGACGTTGAATCAAGATTATGATCTTCCTGCCGTCAACATCGATTATGAGAGTGCTGCGCACGATGCTGTTAAGTCTTTGATCGACCGTGGACATGAACGGATTGGATTCATCACTGGACCACTCGAACAGCAAATCAATGGTGAAAAGAAATTTGCGGGTTATCGCCGAGCACTCGAAGAAGCAAATCTTCCGTTTAACGAGCAAAATGTCGTCCTTGGAAACTATACGTATGATTCAGGAATGAAGGCGATGAATCAATTGCTTGAACTTGGAGAAGGTTGCCCACGCGCGATTTTTGCTGGAACGGATGAGATGGCTCTTGGTGTCATCCATGCTTTACAGGATGCCGGACACCGTGTACCGGAAGACTTCGAAGTCATCGGACACGATAACACACGTCTTGCGACGATGATTCGTCCGAAACTGACGACTGTCGTTCAACCGATGTATGATATCGGAGCAGTCTCGATGCGTCTATTGACGAAAATCTTAAATAAAGAAGAAATCGAAACGAACGATGTCACGTTACCACACCGGATCGAACAACGGGATTCGACACGTCCTTAATCGAAAAAACGTCTCTTCTCTCAAGCAAGCTGCTTGAAAAAAGAGACGTTTTTTTATTTCGCGACGGTAATAAGTTCATCTTGATGATGATGGATTTGGTCATTTTCGACATGGAGTCGAACTGTCGTTTGACCAGGTGCAGTCAATGTCACTTTCCCGCTGTAGGCATCACCCTTTTTTTCTAAAGGAACGTAGTTATGCTTTTCAATACCGGTTTCAATGACTTCTACTTGTACGTTCGCCTTTAGCGGTTTCCCATCAAGGAAAACATGAAAGGAGACAGGAAGTTCGGCACCCGCTTTCGCTTTTGTTGCGCCCATGTAATGGACAGACAGACCGTCGACGGCTTCATGATCATGTCCATGCTCGTGCGATGCTTCCTCTTTTTCATGTGAATGATCCATGACAACGAATGAGATTTTATCCATATGATGGAGTCCCTTTTTATCATTGATATGATATAGTCCTTCATATTCACCTTCAGCCAGTTTAGCTTCTGCTTGATAAGAACCCGTCTTTTTCAAGGCTGCCTTGAACTTTTGATGGGCACCGTCTTGTTTTCCGGCTTCCCAAACTTCAAATGTCACGTCCTCGAGGTTAACTGGCTTCTTTTGTTCGACAGCTGACGCTTTAAAAACAACTTTATCTTCTTCCATTGTCTTGGCTGGAACATTGACGTTGACCTCGACCGTCGGTTTGCCTGACCCTTGCATGTTATCGTGATCCATCGCCTGCTTTTCATTGCCACATCCTGCGAGTACGATTCCCGTCGATAGAATAAGACCGGAATAAAGCCATGCCTTTTTCATGATGATTCCCCCAACTATTATTCATTTACTAAGTAAAAATTCCATATTTAGTATAGCAACAAGTTGTGAACTCCGAACGAAATAAATGTGAAGATAAAAAGTCAATTAATCAACGGAGTAGGGGGAAGTCGCAGTCAATTGTTTCTTACGCTCATCATTAACGAACGGCCAAATCAGTCGTTTGACGGTCTCCCAATTTTTTTCTTCGATTTCAGGTCGTCGCGGAATGGCGGGGTAGAGTGGTGTTGGATCATGCCAGTATGTTGGTGGGGTTGTTTCTTGTCCACTCCAACGTTTTTGCCATGAAGTAGGAATCTCTCCACGAAACGGAGCTTGTCCGGTCATGGCAGCAAAAACTTGACTCCACGCGCGTGGGACGACACGATACCAGTCATAGCCACCGCCTCCTAGAGCTACGATTTTCCCATTCGTATATTTATTTGCGGCAGCGACAGCGATTTGAGGTATCTGCTCATAACTTTTCATCGTTAAGGATAGATGAGTCAATGGATCAAGTGCATGTGCATCGGCACCATTTTGTGTGATGATGAGATCCGGCTGGAATAATTCGCACGCTTCAAAGAGTGCCGTCTCATACGCGAGTAAAAACGAATCGTCTTCTGTAAAGGCGTCCAAGGGCACGTTCCAACTAAATCCATACCCTTCTTCAGACCCCCGTTCCGTCACCATTCCCGTTCCTGGAAACAAATAGCGACCCGTCTCATGAAGAGACAACGTCATGACGTCCTTTCGATTGTAAAATGCCCATTGCACTCCATCGCCATGATGGGCGTCCGTATCAACATAAAGAATTTTACAGTGATATTTTTCAATCATCGCTGCCATGGCGACAGCGGTATCGTTATAGACACAAAAACCAGAGGCACGCCCACGGAATCCGTGATGTAAGCCACCACCGATATGAAAGGTTCGTTTATATTGACCAGATAAGACGAGGTCACACGCTTCAATCGTGCCGCCGACAAGGAGAGAAGCGCCGGAATGCATCCCTTGGAACAAAGGAGTATCTTCTGTTCCAAGACCGTACATCTGTGCCTTAAGAGGTGTTAATGCTCCGGTTCCTGCTGCTTTGACGGCAGTAATATAATCTTGATCATGAACGAGTGCCAATTCTTCATCGGTTGCATGACGTGGCGCGATACAAGGAATGTCATCTAATTGATGCATCGCTTCGAGCAAGGAAACCGTTAATTCGAGGCGAATCGGATTGAATGGATGCGTCTCCGAAAACCGATAAGTCGCTTCTTCAGGACTGTACAGGTAGGCAAAATCCTTCATCTGCTCACATCCGGTCCAAGTACATCGAATCCTTCTTTACGTAACTTTTCGATGATCCGAATCGGATTCATCGTCTGGACACGAAACGCAACGATCCGGACATACGGATCGTCTGTTGGATACACGAGTACATTTAAGATATTGATATTCGTTTTAGCAAGCAGTGCGGCAATCTTTGCTAACGTTCCAGCAGTGTTCTCAACACGGATTTCGATTTGAGAACTTGGTTCGAGTGCACCCGTCAATTGAACGAATGTCCGTAACAAATCCGTTTCCGTGACGACACCGGCAAGGCGTCGACCGCGGACGATTGGCAGACAAGTCAAGCGATATTCATAAAACAGCACAGCCGCATCTTCGAGAAAATCAAGCGGATGGGCCGTGACAGGACTTTCAATCATGATACTTGAGACCGGATACTGTAGATCCTGTTTTGCTGTATCCGGATGAAAGATACTACTTGCGCTTTGAATTTCCTTTAGTCCGACGAGACCGACAAGTTCATGACGGGCATTGACGACAAGAATATGACGAATCTGATGACGTTTCATGAGTTCAACCGCATGTGCGATGGAATTCGTCGGTTGCATCGTGATGCACGTCGTATTCATGATTTGTTCGATTAACATGACGATTCCTCCTCGAGCTCAGTCATACATGAAACGTCTTCTCAAGCGTAGCGCATCAAAGTGAGCGACGACTTCAGGGGAGACGTGTTTTCCGATACGCGCCATCAAACAATTAGCGGGATGAGAGGCGATTTCCGGATCATCGGTCGGGAAGAAGATGAGACCCCCATGGTTCATCATCTTCTCCATGATCTTTCGGTAATCCCAGACTGATAGTCCGCTTCCTTTTAAGTCCCAATGCCAGTAATATTCAGTCGTTAAAATCAAATAGTGTTCCATGGCGGGATCCATCATGGAGACTTCAAGTAATTTTTTTCCGATCTGTTGTCCGCGGAACCGAGAGGAGACTTCAATCGCTCCGAGTTCCAAGATGTACGGATTGTTTCCTTCGCTCCATGTTTCATAGGGATCAGGATATAAGTAAGTCACATAACCGATGATTTCCGTTCCTTGACGAGCGACGATGATGCGTCCTTCCTCAAGGTCTGCAATCTCAACGAGCGCTTGATGTTGTTCAGCGGGTGGACGAAAAGCCGTCAACCCTGAATCGAGTGTATACGTTGCAAGTGTTTGACTCGGTACGGGACCTTCGATGTCAACGGGACCGAGTGATGTTTCGTGCGTCCGATGATTGAATTGTTTTTCAAACATGTAAGCGTCACCACCTTCTTATTCATTATAGACGAAAGCGCTTGAGCAAAGAGAGGCATTTTTTAACAAATTGACGGCAAATGGATTGAACTGACGGATAACTAGCTTATAATAAAGAGGAAAACATAGAAGGGGAGGAACGAGACATGAAAGTTTTGAAAGCGCTTCCGGGGAAACATTGGTTAGCAGAGTATGATGAGACGAACACGTACGACTGGAAAGATGCTGAGCAGTACTTTTCATGGGCGACAACGGGGAAAGTCAACATGGCTCATGAAGCAATCGACCGCCACGCAGAAGGCAAGCGGGCGAACAAGGATGCGCTGATCTATTTCGATGGAACGACGGAGCAACACTTCACCTATGCAGATATGAAACGATTGACGAATAAAGCGGCAAACGTATTAGTCGATGCAGGGGTCAAAACGGGTGACCGTATTTTCATCTTCATGCCACGCTCACCGGAACTGTATTTTGCCTTGCTTGGCGCACTGAAGGTAGGTGCAATCGTCGGTCCGTTATTTGAAGCATTCATGGAACAAGCAGTTCGCGATCGCTTGCTTGATTCTGAAGCGAAGTTACTCGTGACGACGAAGGCATTACTCCCACGTGTTCCAGTCGGGGAATTGGAATCACTTGAAAAGGTAGTGCTTGTCGACGAAAATATCGAAGAATCGGACACATTACTCGATTTCCGCAAAGCGTTCGAGCAAGCATCCGACGTATTCGAACCGGTCTGGTTGGATCGTGAAGACGGATTGATCCTACACTATACTTCAGGATCGACAGGGAAACCAAAAGGTGTCCTCCATGTTCAAAATGCGATGATTCAGCATTTAATGACAGGTCGCTGGGTACTTGATCTCCAAGAAGATGATGTCTACTGGTGTACGGCTGACCCGGGATGGGTCACAGGAACAAGCTACGGCATCTTCGCACCATTCTTGAATGGCGCGACGAACGTCGTCGTCGGTGGACGTTTCAATCCGGACTTCTGGTACAGCGTCATCGAGAAGTATAAGGTAACAGTCTGGTATAGTGCGCCAACGGCTTTCCGGATGTTGATGGGAGCGGGAGCGGATGTTGCAAATCATCATGATCTCTCGAGTCTTCGTCATGTATTGTCTGTCGGAGAACCGTTGAACCCGGAAGTCATTCGTTGGGGGAAAGAAGCTTTTGATCAACGGATTCATGATACATGGTGGATGACGGAGACAGGCGCAATGATGATTTGTAACTACAAGTCGATGGACATCAAACCGGGATCAATGGGGAAACCGATTCCAGGAACTCAGGCTGCGATCATTGATGATCAAGGAAATGAGTTACCGCCATTCCGAATGGGGAACCTTGCCTTAAAAACACCATGGCCATCGATGATGCGTCAAATTTGGAACAATCCGCAGAAATATGAATCCTATTTCTTTAAAGGATGGTATGTCTCAGGGGATTCTGCCTATATGGATGACGAAGGTTACTTCTGGTTCCAAGGACGTGTCGATGACGTCATCATGACGGCTGGAGAACGGGTTGGTCCGTTCGAGGTTGAAAGTCGTCTCGTCGAGCACCCAGCTGTCGCAGAAGCCGGTGTCATCGGTAAACCAGATCCAGTTCGCGGTGAAATCATCAAGGCATTCATTGCCTTGCGTGATGGTTACGAGCCGACGGATGAGCTAAAACAAGAAATCCAAGCATTCGTCAAAGAGGGACTTGCTGCTCATGCGGCACCGAGAGAAATCGATTTCCGAGATAAGTTGCCGAAGACACGAAGTGGTAAAATCATGCGCCGTGTTCTGAAAGCGTGGGAATTGAACTTAGAAACAGGTGATCTATCGACGATGGAGGATTGACCGTAAAAAAGGATGAATCACCGCAACAGGTGATTCATCCTTTTTGTTAGTTTTCAGAAGCATCGTTTTTCTTTTCATCTTGTTTCTTTTGTTGTTCTTGTTGTTTCTTCACATCTGCTTCTTTTTTCTTAGCGTCCGTTTCTGCTTTCTTCTTAGCGTCTGCCTCGGCTTTTGCTTTCGCATCGGCAGCACGTTTTGCGTCTTCTTCTGCTTTTTTCTTCGCATCTGCTTCAGCTTGTTGTTGCTCGTTTTGTTGAGCCTCTTGCTTTTGTTCTTCCTGCTTTTGTTCTTCCTGCTTTTGTTCTTCTTGTCTAGCTTCTTCTTTCTTCTTCTCAGCTTCTGCTTTTTTCTTCGCTTCCTCTTCTTTTTTCTTTTTGTCCTCTTCTTTGAAACGACCACTATTTTTGAAGTCATCTGAGGTGACAGAAGATGGTTGCGTAAAGCGGGCACCGGACTTGAAGTAGCTGCTGTTCGCGCCATACGTTGCATTCGCCATCTGTGACCACAGCGTCTGCGTACGTTGATAGTACGTTGACGGACCGATGAGTGAGTTGTTCTGGTCATGTCCTGTCCAGACGGCAAGGGTCACACCAGGTGTCGAACCAACGAGGTAAGAGTCTTTGACATCATTGGTCGTACCTGTCTTACCAGCCCAGTCTCCAGGAACATTTAATCGGTCTTTTGCAAATGTTGCCGTACCTTTTGTAAAGACACCACGCATCATATCAAGCGTCAAGTAAGCCGTTCGTGGTTCGTAAATTCGTTTTTTCTTCGGTTTCGCTTTATAGATGTCTTTTCCATCTTTCGTGATTTTCGAGATAACGTATGGTTGCACGAATTCACCATAGTTCGCGAGTGTTGCGTAAGCACCAGCGAGTTCAACCGGTGTGATTTCCATCGTACCGAGTGCCGCAGAAGGAGCGTAACGGATCGTATCCGGTACTTCAACACCCATATCGACGAGTTTCTGAATCGAATTCGACATATTCATTTTCTCATAAATCTTAACGGCGGGTACGTTCAATGATAGTTCGAGTGCCGTACGAACGGTCACATTACCACGGTAACGACCACCTTCGTTCTTGATCGGACGGTCACCTGGTTGACGTGGTACGGTCTGGTAATAATACTCTTCATCATTGACGGTAGATGCCGGAGTGATGAGTCCATTCTCAATAGCGTTTGAATAAACGAGAATCGGTTTAGCCGTTGATCCGATTTGACGTTTGGCTTGGAATGCTCGGTTGAAATCATCGGCTTTCCCATCCATATAGCGTCCGCCAACGAATCCAAGAATGCGGCCCGTCTCATTTTGAACCATAACCGCTGCTGTTTCTTCTGGGTCCTGTTTCGAAACGGTTTTTTTCGTTTTTGGATCAACGACCTGCTTGTACTGCATACCGCCCGGGAAATTCGCATTGTTCTTTGCAGGTTGTTGCATCGCTTCGTGTATCTTTTTATCAAGCGTCAAGTGGACTTTATATCCGCCTTGGCGAAGTGCGACAAGTGCTTGATCTTGATAGTTCGCACGGACCTCTGCCAGTTCAGATGGTTTCACTTCATCTTCTTTCACACCATCTTGTTTCATCAGATATTTCGTCATAATTTTCGTTGCTTCGCGTTCCGCCAAATCATAGACGTACGGATACGTGTCACGCGAGCGTTTCGATTGCTTCGCAAAATCTTTTGTAATATCATGCTTGATTGCTTTTTCATACTGTTCTTTCGTGATATTTTTTGCGACATACATTCGCTTCAATACGGTTTTCATTCGGTTGACGCTTGGGGTTAAATCTTTTTTGACAACGCCACCTTGCAGGTAAGGTGTGTAGTAGTAAGGGTTTTTCGGAATACCAGCAAGAAAAGCTGCCTGTGGCAAAGTCAGTTTTTTTGCGGATTTATTGAATACGCCACGTGATGCGGCTTCAATACCAGCGATATTACGACCGAGCGAATTACGACCGAATGAGACGACGTTTAGATACGCTTGTAAAATCTCATCTTTTGACATTGCGTTTTCGAGGCGTAATGCCAAGAGAATCTCTTTTGCTTTTCGTTCGAATGAAACTTCGTTCGTTAAAATTTGGTTTTTAATCAATTGCTGTGTCAGTGTACTTCCACCAGTACGTGATGCAGAATTCGTCAGTTCCTGTAAGACGGCACGTAGCGTTGCTTTTGGAACGACTCCATCATGCTGATAAAAATCCACATCTTCTGTTGATAGAAGCGCATCAATCAAATAAGGAGAGATATTTTTAATATCGACAGGCTGACGTTCTTCATCCGTTGAGATGTTCGTCAGCTTTTCACCACTGCCCCAATAAATTTGACTCGTGACGGCATAGCTGTTGACTTCCTGCTTCATCTCAGCCAATGGTGGTGCTTTGGTATCCTTGACGAGGGATGCGAAGTAGCCACCCGCTGCACCGACAGAAAAGCTACCAACAAGTAGGACTGCTATGATGAGAAACAAGATGATGTTCCATGAAACATCGTATGTGATATTCGACCAGTGCCGAACGGCTTTCGTCCGGGGATGATTCCAAAACTTGAACCAGTTCTCGCGCATAAATGATCTCCTTTACATCTTAAACTTAGGGGTAAATTATTATTAAATCACAGATAGACGTATTATACCATAAATCCACCAGTGAAATCGGACTTGACAGCGGATTCGCCTTCGACGTATCATGAAACCATCTTATTTTCATATATTACGTTAAACAGTGATCGGAATACAGTAGTAAGTCACTCCCTGTGACAGAGACCTAGTGGTGCTGCGAACTAGGACACAGTGAACTTACGAATTACGCTTCCGGGAGTTTCTTGAGAAATCAAGCGGTCCGTCCCGTTATCGACGAACCAAGTGGTCCTTTTATGTAAAGGGCAATCAGGGTGGTACCACGGAATCTTCCGTCCCTTCGTCTTAGACGAAGGGACGGTTTTTTATTGTTAAAAGTGAACTTTAGGAGGAGACACAATGACGTTATTAGAGGATTTAGAATTTCGCGGTTTAATTAACCAAATGACGGATGAAGAAGGATTGAAGACATTACTCGAGACACCAACAACTCTATACACGGGTTTCGATCCAACAGCTGATTCATTGCACATCGGGCACTTGTTACCGATTTTAGTCTTAAAACGATTCCAACAAGCAGGACACCATGTCGTAGGTCTCGTTGGTGGAGCAACGGGAATGATCGGAGACCCGAGTGGTCGCGCAACAGAACGTTCGTTGAACACATCGGATATCGTCGAAGAGTTCGCGAATCGGATTAAGGACCAGTTGTCACGTTTCTTACCGCTTGAAGGAGAAAACCCGGTCACGATCGCCAATAACCTGGACTGGACGAAAGATTTGACGATCATCGATTTCTTACGCGATATCGGAAAACACTTCCCGGTCAGCTACATGCTTGCGAAAGACTCTGTTGACTCACGACTTCAAAACGGGATCTCATTCACTGAGTTCTCATACATGTTACTTCAATCATTTGACTTCTTGAAACTCTACGAAGACAAAGGATGCCGTCTTCAAGTCGGAGGTAGTGACCAGTGGGGGAACATCACAGCAGGGATGGAATTGATTCGTCGTGCGGGTCATGAAGAAAAAGCATTCGGATTGACGGTACCGCTTGTTACAAAAGCAGACGGTCAAAAATTCGGTAAGACAGCAGGTGGTGCGGTTTGGTTAGACGCTGACAAAACGTCACCGTACGAGTTCTACCAATTCTGGTTCAACGTTGACGATCTTGACGTCATCAAGTTCTTGAAATACTTCACGTTCTTAACGCACGAAGAACTCGACGCGCTCGCAGAAGAAGTCAAGGCAGCACCAGAGAAGCGTGTCGCGCAACGTCGTCTCGCAGAAGAGATGACAGTTCTCGTCCATGGTGAAGAAGGGCTGACACAAGCGCAACGTATTACGACGGCACTCTTTAGTGGAGATATTAAATCGTTGCAAGTCGAAGATATCGAAGATGCGTTCAAAGGAATGCCGCGCTTCACACTCGGTGAAGCGACAAACCTCGTCGACGTTCTCGTTGAGGCGAAGATCAGTCCGTCAAAACGTCAAGCACGTGAAGACGTAACAAACGGTGCGATCTACCTGAACGGAGAACGCGAGCAAGATTTAACGAAAGAAATCACAGAAGCTGATGCGATTGGTCGCTTTACGATCGTACGTCGCGGAAAGAAAAAATACTTCGTCGTCGAGCATGCTTGATGATATACGAAACGCTCCCTGCACTTAGATGCAGAGAGCGTTTTTTTAAGCTGTCCGGAATAAGCGGAGTGGCAACAAGCGAACAGCAATCGTCGTGGCGATGGCAGCTTTGATTGTATCCCATAAGATGAAAGGATAGTTAATCGCAAAAGCATCTTTGAACGATAGATCGAGTACAGCCATTAGACCAAATGTTCCAAGCAGGTAGACTAAACCAAGACCAAAGACGATCATCCCGATGAAGAGGGGAACGAAGCGACGCGTTTTTTCAGCAACAAGTCCGATGAAGAATCCGGCAATCGGAAAGGCAATCAAATAACCAACGGTTGGTCCGACAAATGGGGCTAGTCCCCCTTTTCCGCCAAGTACCGGTAGACCAGCTGCTGCGAGCAATAAGAAAATCAAGACAGCGAGTCCGCCGCGTTTGCCTCCGAGGATCGCGCTGACCGTCATGATCGCGAGCATCTGAAGCGTGATTGGAACGGCACCGACAAGTTGAATCTGTGGCAAAGAGCTGACGGCAGCGATGATGGCAGCACCAAGGGCGATGAATGTTAAATCTCTTGTTTTCATGAATGAAGTCCTCTTTTCTATTTGTGTTAACTATGTGTATTTAAAGGTTAACACAGACGAATGGATGGCGTCACTCTTTTTTTAAGACCAGGTATACATTTTAGTCATAGGCATAAAAAAAGCACCCACCGAAGTGAGTGCTGGAACAATCGATTAACGTGAGTAGTACTCGACGACGAGTTGTTCTTGGATTTGATCGTTCAATTCAGAACGCTCAGGAAGACGGACGAACGTTCCTTCGAGCTTCTCAGCATCGAAAGTAACGAAGTCTTTAGTTGCTGGAGCAACTTCGAGTGCTTCTTTGATAACGACAAAGTTCTTCGATTTTTCGCGAACTGAGATCGTTTGACCTGGTTTCACGCGGAATGATGGGATATCAACGCGTTGTCCATCAACTTGGATGTGACCGTGGTTAACGAGCTGACGAGCAGCACGACGTGTACGAGCCATACCCATACGGTAAACGACGTTATCAAGACGTGCTTCGAGTAAGAACATGAAGTTCTCACCGTGGATACCAGGCATTTTGCCAGCATCGTTGAAGATACGGTTGAATTGGCGTTCGTTTACTCCGTACATGTGACGAAGTGTTTGCTTCGCTTGAAGTTGAAGACCGTACTCAGATACTTTACGACGGCTGTTACCGTGTTGACCTGGTGCGTAAGGGCGTTTTGCGATTTCTTTTCCTGTTTCAGTAAGTGAGATACCGAGACGACGTGAGAGTTTCCAAGCTGGACCTGTATAGCGAGCCATAATAAGACTCCTCCTTATTGTTCGTTATTATTTGCATAAAAATAATAACGCCATCAAACCCACATTACGCCCATTTCATGATGTGGCACCCTCGCTTGATAGCAAAGTTACACGATGCCCCTCCGGTTATTCACCGAGTCATGAAATGTGATACGTAAGCGATTTGACCGCTATCGTTATCATTTCTGCACTTTTACAAGTATACGGTGTGGACAATCGACTGTCAATCAGAATTACAGATGGCGAAGCAGTGTCGTACAGAATGCTTCTAGACCAGCTTGATCGACTTCGTCGAAACGGTTGAATTCTGGGCTGTCGATATCGAGGACACCAATCGTTTGTCCGTCTTTGACGAGTGGAATGACGATTTCTGAATTCGAAGCCGCGTCACATGCGATGTGACCTGGGAACTGATGTACATCTTCGATTCGTTGTGTCGTCTGTTCTGCTGCGGACGTTCCGCAAACACCACGACCAAATGGAATACGGACGCATGCTGGAAGTCCTTGGAATGGTCCGAGGACGAGTTGGTTTTGTTCCACATCAGTCAGATAGAAGCCGACCCAGTTGATACGGTCGAGGAACTGATTGAGTAACGCGCTCGCATTCGATAAGTTCGCAACTTGATTGTCTTCTCCCATTAACAGCGCATCAAGTTGTTTTGAGAGCATGTCGTATTGTTTCGTCCGGTCACCTTCATATGTCTTTGTTTCGAACATAATAAAAATTCCTCCCGTGAAAAGCGTATTTTTTTTAGTTTAACGAGTTTTCACGTAGCTGACAAACAATTGATTTTTGGAAAAAGGATTCAAAACAGCGGAAGAAATCAGGAAAAGCCCTTGTAAATCTATGCAAAACGGTTGCGCTATACTATTATAAGGATAAGATTATTGCGATTTAGAGAAAATCTAAAGTCGTAGGACAGAGTGGAGGTCGTGACAAATGTGGGCATGGGTGATCGGAGTCATCGTCATCGTATTACTCGTCATGCTATTTAGCATGATCAGTCGAAAAAAATACTACACGAAAATCGATGAACTTGATATGCGCAAACAAGGCATCGTCAGTGCATCGATTCCAAAGGAGTTGCAGGACTTAAAGCAACTACCGATGGCGGGTGAGACGGAGACGAAGTTCAGCTCCTGGCATCAAGCGTGGGAAGAGTTATTAACGGTCCACGTCGCCCAAATCGATGAAACTCTTTACCGGGCGGAGGAAGCGCTCGATAAATATCGGTTCATCGCCGTCAAGAATGACCTCGAAGTAACGGAACAACTGATTGCAGAACTCGAAGGGTTGATCGATGAGATGCTCGTCGAGATGTCGACATTCAAAACGAATCAATCGGTTCTAGCCGAACTGAAATCGCAAGGAGAAGCCGATTCAGGTCAAGTCCGGAAATCGTTATTGATTCAAGCGAACTCATTCGGTCCGGCGCTTGCGCGTCTGGAAGAACGAAGTGAACAAATCGACGCGCACTGGAATGAGATGTGTCAGTACGAAGCTTCAGGTGAAGTGACGAAGGCGTATGAAACAAGCTTGCTACTCGAGCAAGAAGTAGCAACGACACGTCAACTCGTCGAACTCGTACCGAAACAATGGAAGATTCTGGCTCATGAATTACGTCAACGGATTGATCAGCTCGGAGCGGGCTATAAGGAAATGTCGTTAGATGGGTATCCACTTGAACCACTTGGTCTCCAATCCGAGATCAAACGGTTCGAGGAACAACGCCTGAGTCTTTCTGAGAAAATCGAAATGCTAGAAGTCGATGGTTTAGAAGAGGCGATTCAACAGTTATCAGCCGATGTTGATCAAATGTATGATACGTTCCGTCGTGAGGTCGATGCGCGTCATCAAGTGAAAAAAGAAAACCAATTTTTGAAACAAAAAGCGCTACGGATGCGTGAACGGATTCATCAGTTGGCACAAGAATTCAGTATCTTACGTGAAAAATATGAAATCTCAGCAGATTTAGGGATTCACTATGAGACGATCCAGCGTGACGAAGAGCTACTGTTTGAAGCAGCGAAAGATCTTGATGAGTCGATTGCCGGAAAAATCATCCCGTTCAGTATGCTCGAAGATCAGATGCGCGATGCGATTCGCCTCGAAGAACAGTTGATGATTCAGTACGAACGCTTTACGGTCGAACTCCAGGCACTTCGAAAAGAAGAGACGGAAGTTCGCGAACGAATCGTCGAATGGCGTCATCAGCTGTCGCAGACACGCCTCCGTCTGAAACGACTCGGATTACCGAACTTACCGGCTGAGGTGGAAGAAGCGCTTCGAAATGCGAATCGTTCACTGCAGACGCTTGAAACACGGTTAGAGGAGTTGCCGTTTAACGTTCGATCGATCGTCGCACAAAGTCAAGACGTCCAAGAAACGTTTAAACATGTGCAAGAACGGTTAGATACATTAGTGTTCGAAGTCACGTATGCCGAACGGCTCGTCCAGTATGCGAACCGATACCGTCGCCACGACAACGAGATACATATGTCGCTGACGATCGCGGAAACGAAGTTCTTAGCAGGAGACTATGAACGAACGATTGTCTTAGCGGAACGTGTCCTAAATGAATACGATCCGGCCGCGATCGAACGTATTAAACGGTCGTGTGCACCAGAAGAAACATTGCACGTTTAAATCAGGATCGACAATTCAGGGTGACCGTCATGGTCACCCTATTTTTGTAAAAAGAGGAGTGAGTGGAATGGGAACACTATACGTAAACGGATTGATTCGAACGATGGCACACGAAGAGGATGTCCATTCAGCGATGTTCGTCGAGAAGACGCGGATCATCGCGATGGGGGAAGAAGGAAAGCTGCGCCGCCGTTTCGGTAGACGTATTGATCAGATTCACGACTTGAACGGAAAAGCTGTATATCCCGCCTTTACAGATGCCCATATTCATCTGATCGGTTACGGGGAAGCAATCAATCGTGTCGATGCCTCGCGTTATACGACGCTTGAAGCGTTAGGACAAGCTTTTCTCAAGGCGGAACCAATCAATGGAATCCATGTGGCGGAAGGGTACGATGAAACGAAACTTGATCGTGCACCGACGAAAGCATGGCTGAACCAAATGTTCCCTGACGCACCTGCCTTGTTGAAACGGACAGACCGGCATACAGCACTCGTCAACGACGTCTTATTCCAACAACTCGGATATAAAGCCTCAACCGTCATCGAGGGTGGAAAGATCGGTTTATCCGACAACGGTGAAGCGGATGGATTCTTGTATGATGCGGCACTTGAACCTCTCTATACGTTACAGGCTGGAAACTTGGAACGAAATAAATCGTCCCTTCGATCAGCGATTAAGAATCTATACCAATATGGCATTATTGCGGCACATACGGAAGATTTGTCGTATCACGGGGATGTCGCGGAAATCTTGCAAGCATATAAGGAAGTGACGCAAGAGACAGGCTTCCATACGCATTTACTCGTGCATCATCTTGTCATCGATGAGTTCGTGCAACAACACCCTACTTTACCGGAGACAATGTCAATTGGTGCGATGAAACTGTTCGTCGACGGCGCGCTCGGAGGGCGAACCGCTCTTCTCGGTCGTGGTTATTCCGATGACCCGTCGACACGCGGCATCGAAGTGCATACGCCAGAACAACTCGAACAACTCGTCAAACGCGCACGTAGTTACGGGTTCACGGTCGCAGCACATGTCATCGGTGATTTAGCGATTGAACGGTTCGTACAGGTGCTCGAGAAGTATCCGGCACCAAAAGGAAAACGAGATCGTATCATTCATGCGACGGTCGTCCGTCCGGAGACGCTTGCCCGGATTCGGAAATTACCGGTCTTGATTGACGTTCAACCTGTCTTTTTATTAGATGACGCCGACTTCATCGTCGATCGACTCGGATTGAACCGCTTAGACTGGAGTTATCGTTTACGTTCACTGGCAGAAACAGGCGCATTATTGTGTGGCGGAGCAGATGCACCGATCTCTGACCCGGATGTCCGACGGTCACTGTATGCAGCAACCGAAGGAACGGCAGGGCGTGTCAATAAGACAAACGAGACATTATCGATGTTTGAAGCCTTATTGCTCTTTACGAAAAATCCGCATCTCGCGACGGAAACACATGGTCGAAAAGGGTTACTCTTACCAGGCTATGATGCCGACTTCGTCATCTTTGAAGAAGACTTCTATCGCTTGCGTGGGGAAGCCATCTTGAATAACCGTTTGGTCGAGACGGTCCAAGCCGGAAAAACCGTTTATCAGGCGGAAGCTACGTTAGTGTGATGTTTGCGCATAGTGTGAAATAGCTTCCGAGTAGAACGTAGATAGTCCGGGTGCGTACGCATCGTAATAGGCACGGAATCGTTCGTCAGACACATACATCTTGCCGAGTAACGCAAAAAGAGATAATTCGCATGGATAATAGTGCGTATCAATGAAGTCATGTTGATCTTTGACGACTTGTTGAACGTCCGGATCCGTCGTCGCGTGCCCGTCGCGATAAAGGGTCGTCAAGCGCTGATCGAGCTGTTTATGCATGGTGCTCAGTTGTTCTTTCTCATTCGGAGTACGTTGTTTTTGTCTTTTGGTACTCATCCGATATGCGTCGGTGTCACCATAGTGTTGCTGGACTTCATCTGCATGTTGTTTTTCATGCGTAACAATCTCGTCATGCCGTAGACCGCGGAATAATTGTTCGTCTTTCATCGGGAGTCCCCCTTTTAAGGTGAGTAATGTCTGTTCGGCGAGTTGAGCGAGCATTTGATAACGCGAAGCTTTTTCTTGAAGAAGTGCAATCTGCTTTTTCAGTATCGTGTGATGATTGAAATCAGGTTGCGTGAGTAATCTTCGGATTTCTGACAGTGGAAAATCAAGTGAACGATAAAGCAAGATTTGTTGTAAACGTAAAAGATCTTCCCTGCTATAACTTCGGTGGCCGGCATCGCTACGCTTTGGCACTAAGAGACCGATCGTTTCATAATGATAGAGTGTTCGTTTTGTGACGCCGGTCAGTTTGGCGATTTCTTGAGTGGAATACATCATCTGTGTACCTCCTTTGATTGGAGTATAAGGGGTGACGTAACGGAAGACGCAACAAAAAAATCTGCCCCAAGGAGGCAGATTTTTTTGTTGTCATAAGAACGAGCGTTGAATCTTATGCCAAAATGTATTGTTCGTCAGTTTGACGGTTTTAAGTTCTTTTTCAGAAAGCTGGATATCGACTGAATCCGTTCGTGTCAGACTGAGTGCTTCGTTGTCCATCCCGATAATTGGATAATCATTCCCGTCTTCGATGATGCGTAACGAGAGTTTCCGTCCACGATTCAATAAGAAAGCAGAACCGAGTGTCCGGTACCGGTTGTTGTTGACCGAAGCAATCTCGCTGACTTGGAGACAGTGGATCAATGGATCGACGATCGCACCAGAAAGCGACTTGTTATAAGCCGTAGAGCCCGTTGGTGTTGAAATGACCATCCCATCCCCGCGGAATGTCTCAAACAGGAAGTCGTCGATATAGACTTCGATTGCGAGTGATTTGATGATGCTTGATTTCACAGAACATTCGTTCAGACAGAGCATCGGTGGTCCACCGTTGATGGATGCTTCAAGTAGTGGATAACGACGTACTTCGATTTCACCATCCGAGACACGGTTGCCTGTCTCTTTAAAGATGGCTTCGACAGCGGAAAGATCATTGATGTCAAAATCACAGTAGAACGAGTTGGGTCCCTCAGCGAATCCAACATAGATGGCATCATCACGGAAACCCGTGAAGCGTGCCGCTTGCAAGAAAGCCCCGTCTCCACCAATCGAGACGATGATGTTTGCTTGTCGATGATCTTGAACGACATTCAATCCGTATCGTGTACCGACATCGATCAACTTTCGTACCTGCGTCTCGTGTCTTTGTGTATTTCGGTAGTACAGGTAGACATTATTTCGAGCCATGGTCAATTCCCCCTTGAAAGCGTTTCATGAACTCTTTCATTATACCTGTTTTTTAGAAAGACGGGTACTGAAGTCCATCAATTATGGCAGAATGCTTGCCATCTTCCCGGAACATTCCTATAGTTAAATAGAAAATAACGCATATCCAATCAGGGGAAAAGGGGAATTCACATGGCTACATTCAAAGGAAATCCAATCACACTTCAAGGTACGACGGTTCAAGTCGGACAAACGGCACCAGACTTTCACGTCCTTGCTAATGACTTATCGCCGGTAACACGCGATACATATCAAGGCGTTCGGATCATTAGCGTCGTGCCATCGATCGATACAGGCGTATGTGATGCGCAGACACGTAAATTCAACGAAGAGGCAGCTAAAATCGAGGGCGTCACAGTCATGACGATCTCAAACGATCTTCCGTTCGCACAACGTCGTTGGTGTGCATCAAGCGGACTTGATCAAGTCGTGACATTGTCTGATCACCGTGATCTTTCATTCGGCACACAGTACGGTGTGGCAATCGAAGAATTACGTCTGCTTGCTCGCTCTGTCTTCGTCATCAATTCGAACAACGAAATCACGTATGTCGAATACCTCGAAGAATCAACGGATGAGGTTAATTTCGAAGCAGCACTCGCTGCGGCGCGTGAAGCGAAGTAAGAATGGTTTACAAACGACGCTGAAGCGTTACAATGGAACTAATGATAGAAACGGCTCCCGCTCTACGGGGGGCCGTTTCGTTTTGGAGAGGATGACGTACATGGAGCCGTTAGAAAAGTTATATAAGGAATTGACGCGTCAAACAAAACAAATTGAACGTGATCTTGATATGCCTTATTTAGAAGCGTTGACGACTGTGATCGACCGGTTGAACGACCGTCATACTGAAAATGTAGACAAAGAGGTTATTCGGAAGGCAGTATCGCTTGCTATCCTAGAGGGGATGAAACAAGCACAACCGAACCATTTACCGACGCCGGACAGTGTCGCTTTGTTTGCTGGTTATCTAATCGGGAAATTGGTAGGTAAGGAGGACATCCGACTACTTGATTTAGGGAGTGGAACAGGTGGCATGTTACATGCTGTCTTGAGTCAGCTTTCGACAGGTACATCTGCTGAAGCGGTCGAGGTAGACGAGACATTGATTCGTTTATCGGCAGCGGTAACGGAATTACTCGACTATCCTGTCACGTATACGCATCAAGATGCATTGCGACCATTATTGCTAGATCCGGTCGATCTTGCGATGGCTGATCTTCCTGTTGGCTATTATCCAGATGAAGAAGCAGCCGCTTCATACATCTTGAAACGAGACGAAGGCATGAGTTACAGTCATTTCTTATTGATCGAACAAGCGATGCAATACGTCAAGCCAGGTGGGTTCGGTGTCTTCGTCATTCCAAACGGATTGTTCCAGCATGACACAGAAGGAAAGTTGAAACAGTACTTCGAATCAAAAGCGCATGTCATCGGTATTTTGCAGTTACCACTTACGATGTTCAAGCAAGAACAGGCAGCAAAAAGTTATTTGATCGTCCGGAATCATTTAGCCGGTATGAAGATGCCAAAACAAGCATTGCTCGCTGAGTTGCCGTCGTTCACAGATGCCCGCGCGTTTGGTGGTATGGTGAAACAGATTGATGAATGGATTAACACAGAATTAAAATGAATTACGCAAAGTGATTGAAATCTGTCGTTAATTTGACTATTCTAGTTGTAGAACAGAAATAGAAGAAAAACTAAACAGATGTGAATGTTCATTGGATTCAAATGGAAAAGGGGAAAAATCATGGCAAAAATTATGGCGGTAAACGCAGGTAGTTCGTCTTTGAAGTTCCAATTGCTCGAAATGCCGAACGAAACGATGATCGCAGTCGGACTCGTTGAACGCGTCGGTAAAGACGATGCAATCTTTACGATTAAATATGGTGAAGGACAAAAGTATACAGATGTTCTCCCACTTGCAACACATAAAGAAGCAGTCGAGTTGTCGCTCGAAAAATTGATGGAGTTCGGAATCATCTCGTCTTACGATGAGATTAAAGGTGTCGGTCACCGTGTGCTTCATGGTAAAGAAAAATATGCAGACTCTGTATTGATCACAGATGAAGTCATGCATGATATCGAGTCGTACACAGAACTCGGACCACTCCACATTCCACCAAACTTGATCGGAATCCGGGCATTCCAAGCGTTGCTTCCGGAAGTACCACAAGTGGCAGTCTTCGATACGGCGTTCCATCAAACGATGCCAGAAGAAAACTTCCTTTACAGCTTGCCGTATGATTACTACACAGAATACGGTATCCGTAAATATGGTTTCCACGGTACGAGCCACAAATACGTTACGGAACGTGCATCTGAATTACTCGGTCGTCCGTTAAAAGACCTCCGTTTGATTTCATGTCACTTAGGTAGCGGAGCATCGATCGCAGCAGTTTCTGGTGGCGAATCAATCGATACGACGATGGGATTCACGCCGCTTGAAGGGATCACGATGGGAACACGTTCTGGTTCACTTGACCCAGCCTTGATTCCATTCTTGATGGAGAAAACAGGGAAAACAGCAGAAGACGTCTTGAACGTCATGAACAAAGAGTCTGGAATCTACGGTTTATCTGGTCTCTCAAGTGATTTGCGTGACGTCCAGACGGCTGCGAAGGAAGGAAACCACCGTTCAGAGATGGCACTCCGTATCTTCGCGAACCGTATCCACGGATACATCGGGCAATACGCTGCTGAGATGAATGGTGTTGATGCGATCATCTTCACAGCCGGTGTCGGTGAAAACTCAGATTCAATCCGTGAGCGTGTCTTACGTGGTCTTGAATTCATGGGCGTTTACTGGGATCCATCACTCAACAACGGAGCTCGTGGAGAAGAACTCTTCATTAACTACCCACACTCACCAGTTAAAGTCATCATCATTCCAACGAACGAGGAATTGATGATCGCACGCGACACAGTTCGCGTTGGTGGATTGGTTGCTCAAAACGCATAATCGGTTCAAAAGGACTGAGTCGTTATTTCAACGATTCAGTCCTTTTTTGTATGAAATCTCAAAAAAATATATACGAACATATGATCTATTGTTACGGCGTTTGTCATATAACGAAAAAAGAATCGTCATCCTCGTAAAAATAAACCTAAAAAGGAGTGATTTCTTAAAAAAATGAGTCTTTTGTAACATAACGGTAATAGTACAGACATATTTTTGTGGTCTATATGTAACGGCACTCCCTCGTTTTGTCATGTATATTAATCTCAGTTAACAAACACGAAACAATGATGGAGGAGAAAATACATGATGAAACGGATGCTCGCAAGTGTTTTAACGGTCGTGTTAGCACTCAGTTCGTTCGCAGGTCTTCAAGCAGAAGCTGCAACTAAAAAAAGCGTCAAGTCAACAGTCGATAGCCTAGTCATTCGTCAAAAAGCTACTACTTCGTCGAAAAAACTCGGTCTTCTATATAAGAACCAAACGTTAGCATATAAAGCGAAAACAGGTAACTGGTACAAAGTAAGCTACAAAGGTAAAACGGCTTATCTAAGCGCAAAATACTCAAAACTCGTAAAATCGAGCGGATCGAAAAAACAATCTACCGGTGGTTGGAAAACAGTTACGAACGTAAGCGCAACAGCTTACACACCGTATGATCCAGGTAGTGGTAACTTGACAGCGATCGGTTGGAACATTAAAAGCTCGAAAAAGAAAGTCGTAGCGGTTGATCCTCGTGTCATTCCACTTCGTTCGACAGTGAAAGTGTATTACAAAGGGAAATTAAAAGGGACGTATACAGCTGCCGATACTGGTGGTGCCATCAAAGGGAAGAAGATGGATATCCTTTACTACTCTCGTTCAGAAGCATTCAACTGGGGTCGTCGTACGGTCACAGTAAAATACAAATGATTTCAAACCATCGGACATCGGTTCGATGGTTTTTTTATTTAAGTAGGTCGCTAAAAAGCCTCTCTTCCTTTGAGCTGAAGGAAGAGAGGCTTTTTCTGGAAGAGTGATTCATAAACGGACGATCAAGACGTCGCATTTGGCATACCGTGTAATGCTTTCAGATACACTACCGATGAAGAAACGCTCGACAGCGTTTAAACCAGTTGCGCCACAGATGATTAAATCGGCATCGTGATTAGGAGCAAGTTTTTTGGCGATCGTGACTTTGGGTGAGCCGTATTCGATCGCTACTTCGACTTCTTGTACACCACGATCTTGAGCGGTCTTGACGTACTCGTCTAGCAATTCCTGCGCATAAGATTCAGCACGTTCCGTGATGGTACGGTCATATGCTTCTACTGTTGCGAATGTCCGTGTATCAATGACGTGTGCGATGATCAATTTTGCATCATTTCGCAATGAAACATCGATTGCCGTCTCGAAGGCACGCTCTGCCTCTTTTGAGCCATCTACTGCTACAAGTACATTATGATAGACGATTGCCATGATGAATCCATCCCTTCGTAATCGATATGATGAGTACACCCTAATTATACCATTCTCTTACTGGAAGCGGACGAAACATTCGATGAGTTCTAAAAATTGTCCTTCCTTTCCGTTCCGTCGTAAGATGGAGTCAGTGAAAGGGGGCGATGCCAAGATGAGGCACGCGTTAATTACAGCAGGTACAAAAGGACTGGGAGAACGAGTAACACGCCAGTTGCTGGAAGAAGGGTGGAAAGTGACAGCGTTTCATCGTTCTGAACCCGAGTTTACACATCCGAATCTTGTGACGATTCAAGCAGACGTGACGAACCAAGAAGAATTGGAACGTGCAACTCAACAAGCGATTAATGAACAAGGTCGGATTGATGCGTTGATACTTAATGCAGGACCCTATATATTCGAACGAAAAGCGTTAGTGGATTATACTGATCAAGAATGGAACGAAGTCATCACAGGTAATCTGACCGCTAGTTTTTGGTTGTTACGTCAAGTATTGCCCGTCATGCGCAAACAAGCTTACGGTCGGATCATCACGTATGGTTTTCCAGAAAGCGCAACAGCGCCAGGATGGGTATGCCGGGCAGCGTTCGCCGCTGCTAAAAGCGGAATGGTGAGTCTGACGAAGAGTGTGGCGCTTGAAGAAGCGGAACATGGCATCACGGTCAATATGGTCAATCCAGGAAACATCGTTGGTGACAATAAGACGAAACGGATTTCTGAAGCGGAGCAAGATGAGGCGACACCGGTCGGAAGAACAGGTGTCGGGGAAGATATCGCCCGCGCCATCTCCTTCTTGCTAGCAGAAGAGTCTAGTATGATCACAGGAGCGATCCTTGATGTGACCGGTGGCGTCAACGTCGTCCATCAATCGCGTAAGTAAGCAAAAACACCTAATCCAAGCGATGGATTAGGTGTTTTTCTTAACTTAAGATGACGGAATGGATTGAAGATGTTTTGGTGTGCGAGTTAACGCAACTGGACCTTCCGCAGTCAGGTGGATATCATCTTCGATGCGGACACCGCCGACACCTGGGACATAAATGCCTGGTTCAAGCGTGTAGACGATACCAGCTTCAGCCGTCAGTAGGTTGTTTGACGCGAGGGATGGGAATTCATGAACCTCGATTCCGAGTCCGTGACCGACGCGGTGCGTGAAGTACTCTCCGTAGCCAGCATCTGTGATGACGTCGCGGGCTGCCTTATCTAACGAACCGAGCGTCGCACCGATCTGGCTCGCCTCTGTCGCGGCTTCGAGTGCTCGACGAACCGTTTCATAAATTTTCGTTTGTTCTTCGCTTGCTTCACCATAAATGAAGGTCCGTGTAATGTCCGAACAGTAGCCTTTCCACACGACACCGAGATCGAAGAGGACGAAGTCGCCGTCTTGGATGACGCGGTCACCGGGTACGCCGTGCGGATCCGCACTGTTGGCGCCAAATAGGACGAGCGTATCAAACGACATCTCGCGAACGCCTTTTTTCTTCATTTCATATTCAATCTTCGCGATGACTTCCATTTCTGTGACTCCAGGACGAATCGTTTGCTTACCGATTTCAATCGCTTCGTCCGCAAGTGCTGCTGCTTCTTGAAGGATAGCGATTTCTTCTGATGTTTTTTTCAAGCGTAATTTCTGCAGCGACTCACCAATATCAAGGATCGCGGCATTCTCAAGACGGGAGCTCAGTTCCTGATAGCGGCTGAACGTCATATGTTCACCTTCGATACCGATTCGGTTATTCGAGTGTTCGAATGTCGCGAATAATTCTGCTAGGCGATCGAAAGGATTTTCATGATCCTCATACGTGACGACGTCTCCTTCCCAAGGACTAGCTGCGACAATACTTGCTTCGAGTGCCGGGCAGAATAATACATGTTTACCGGTTACGTCGACGAGGACCGCCATGACACGTTCGTGGGGTTCAGCGTAGACTCCTGAAAAATAAAAGACATTCGCCTTCGAAGTGATGACAGCTAAATCGATTCCTTGTTCCTTTAAGAAATCACTAATTTGATTCGTGCGTTCGCTCATATATGACTCCACCTCTCTACTCATTTTCTACATAAGTATACCATCGTCCGATTCGAAAAACATTTATCGCAAATCAGACTAGTACACGTTTTCATCTTTCGAGTAGTACAGTATAATGACAGGAGAGTAGAAAAAAGGAAAAGAAGGGATACAGTATGCCTACGAAACACGAACAGATCATTCGACATATCGAAGATCTTGATGTTGGAACGAAGATTTCCGTCCGACAAATCGCGAAGGATTTGACCGTATCCGAAGGAACGGCCTATCGCGCCATCAAGGAAGCGGAGAATCTTGGTTTTGTCTCGACGATCGAACGAGTTGGAACGATTCGAATCAAAAAGAAACAAAAAGAAAATATCGAGAAGCTGACGTTTGCGGAAGTCGTGAACATCGTTGATGGTCAGGTTCTCGGTGGACGAAACGGATTACACAAGACACTGACAAAATTCGTCATTGGCGCAATGAAGCTCGAAGCGATGATGCGTTATATTGATGTTGACAGTCTCGTCATCATTGGAAATCGTGAAAAAGCGCATGAACTCGTGCTTGAAGCGGGAGCTGCTGTATTGATTACTGGTGGATTTGATACGACAGAGGATGCGAAACGATTGGCGGATGAGATGGAGTTACCGATCATTTCGACGTCATATGATACGTTCACGGTCGCGACGATGATCAACCGAGCGATTTACGACCGATTGATTAAAAAAGAAATTTTACTTGTCTCGGATATCCTGATCCCGTTACATGACACGTTCTATTTACAGACGACGGATCCGATTTCACGCTGGCATGAGTTGAATGAGCAGACGAAACACAACCGTTATCCCGTCATCGACGAACAAATGAAGGTCGTCGGTGTCGTGACAGCGAAGGACATTATTGACCGTCCACATGACTGGGCTGTTGAAAAAGTCATGACCCGTCATCCGATCACGGTTGGTATTCGAACGAGTGTCACGAATTCCGCGCATCAGATGGTCTGGGAAGGGATTGAGATGTTGCCGGTTATCGACCAATATGGACGATTGCTTGGGATCATTAGTCGACAAGACGTCCTCAAGGCATTGCAACTGGCGAATCGTCAACCTCAAGTCGGAGAGACGTTCGACGATTTGATCACAGGGCAAATCAAAGCAGCAGAGGACGAACGGGGACCGTACTTATCGCTTGAGGTTTCGCCACAAATGACGAACTTCATGGGGACTGCCTCGAGTGGTGTGTTGACGACGCTTCTAGTCGAAGGGGCGACGCGGATGTTGCGTCACATGAAGAAAGGTGACCTTGTCATCGAAAACGTCAGCATCTATTTCATTAAACCTGTTCAGATCGAGAGCACCGTAACGATTCGGGCCAATGTCTTTGACGTTGGTCGGAAATTCGGGAAAGTCGATGTCGAAATGTATCAAGGGACACAAATCGTAGCGAAAGCGCTCGTGACGTCCCAACTTATTGATCGTTAATGGTATATAAAAAAAACCGAAGTCAATTGACTTCGGTTCCTCTGAATCGCGCTCAGGATTGCTCCATCTCGCGGACGACATATGGATAAATCTTTTTGTACCGGATGAAACCAGCGATGAATGAGGCAACGCCGACGACGATTAAAATAGAACAGACGACTTTTCCGACGAGTGTCGTTAATCCGTTCCCGGAAACGAACTGATTGACGGCGAATAAGATGACGAACAGACTCAACCAAATGCTTGCTTGTGTATTGAACAAGTATTTTCGGTTCGTGCTTTTCGTATGGAACGCGCGGCGTTTTGCTAACAAATACCCACCAAGCGAGAAAACGATGAGAGCGATGAGGATGAATTGCATGTCAAAAGGACCTCCTTTTTATCTTCATCTCATATCATATCAAGATTAGAGGAGCTGTGCACAGTGAAAGAGCAAATCAAACAACTAATTGAAGCGGCAGATATGATCATCATTCATCGTCATGAACGACCAGATCCCGATGCACTCGGTAGTCAGTTCGGCTTACAATTGACACTACAACATCAATTCCCTGAAAAAACAGTTTTGGCGGCAGGTGAGATGGCAACATCACTGTCATTCATGGGGGAACTCGATCAGATAGACGATGAATTATACAAAGAGGCGTTAGTCGTGATTTTGGATACGGCGAATCAAGCGCGGATTGACGGGAAGGTCGCGATGACTGGGAAAGACGTTATTAAAATCGATCATCATCCGGATGAGGACCCATACGCACCAGTGCAACTCGTCGACACAACGATGAGTTCAACTTCGGAACTGCTCGTTCATGTATTAAACGAATGGGGGTACGACATTCCGGCGTCAGCTGCTATTCAATTCTACGCAGGAATCGTCGGTGACACGGGACGTTTCCAATTCCGTGGCACGACAAAACGGACCTTTGAAGTCGCGGCGCAATTAATTGATGCAGGGATTGATACAGACTGGTTATATCGGAATATGTATCAAACCGAACTTGCGGCGCTTCATTTGCAAGGGTATGTCCTTCAACATATTCAATTGACGGATCAAGGTGTCGGCTATGTTGTATTATCGCAAGACACATTAAAGCAGTTTGGAGCAACGGTTGAACAAGCCTCTTTACTCGTCAATAGTTTTGCTGGTTTGCAAGGAATGAAGTGCTGGGCGCTGTTCCTCGAAACGGATACGGAAGTTCGTGTCCGAATTCGTTCAAAAGGTCCGGTCATTAATGAAGTTGCAAAAGAATTCAATGGCGGTGGACATCCAATGGCGTCCGGTGCGACGATCGGACAGTTAAGTGAAGTCGAACGGGTCGTTGATCGTCTGAATGAGGTCGCTGCGAACTTCCAGTTTTAAATGGAAAAAAGGCTGCTCGGTCTCATTCCTCTCGTGAGGAAGTGGAGCGAACAGCCTTTTTATGCTTATTTCGTTTTTGTTTCGTCTTGCGGAATGAACCAAACGCCACGATCGGTGTGGTCTTCAATGACATTCAGTTGAAGTTCAGCGACCGATTTGCGAATCTTCTCAGCGATTTCTTCCGTTTCAGTAAAAGCAGTAACACCTAACTTGAGTTGTTCAACCTTTTCACGTGCGATTTGACTACGATTCAAAATCATGAGAAATGCTCCTTCCGTACCCGTCATGATATTTCTATACTTATTGTAGCGAATAATAAATCAGATGGCGAGTACTTGAGTTAGTTAGATATGAATGTTCTGAAAACTTTTTTAAAGCTTACATCAGAAGAGAAAGGAGAATAGAAGATGCACTTAAATGTCCGGACACAATATAGTCCATTACAAAGTTTGATTCGAATCGAGACGTACCTCGACGAGCTTGTTCGTCGTCAGCTTGGACGAGCAATCATCTGTGAAACGACATTAACCGGAGTTCCGGCATTCATCGATGCGTGTCAACGTCGACAGATACAACCGGTCATTGGCCTAGAACAGCAAATCGAGGAAGAAGAGTGTTGTATCTTATGGTTTGCTTTTTCTTCTGATGGCTTACGTCAATTGTACCGATTAGCTAGCGAACAACCGGTTACCGAAGCTTCGTCGCTCATCGCGGTACTCGTCCCGCTTCGTCAGGCATCGGAAGATATGACACGTCTCCGTCGTTCCGTCGTGCAGTGGATGGGATACGTCCAAGGGGCGCGTACATATATGGGGGTGACTTCGAGTCGCTCGACGGTCGAACGAGAGAGTCGTATACGTTATCGGGAAGTAGCCGCATCACTCGGTGTGGAGACGATCCCAGTCGATCCCGTCCGTTATCTTCGTCGAGATGAAGCGTCAGCCTATCAAGCGATACGTGCGATTCGCGAAGCAACGACATTCCAAGCTCAAAAGACAGACCGTCTGATGCATTTAAAAACTCGAGAAGAGTTACTCGAAGACTTTACGGAGCGAGAAATCACGATGGCTGAGCAATTTGCCGCGACCACTGAACGCTTAGAATTACCATTTCAGCAACGCCCGTTACCGCGTGTCGCAGAAGATTCGAATGCGATGCTGCGAACGCATGCTGAAGAAGGATTATTGGCACACGGTCATGAAAGTAAAGAGGCGCGGGAACGGCTCGCCTATGAACTGTCCGTCATCGAACAAACCGAATTTGCTGATTATTTCTTGATCGTCGAGGAACTTATCCGACGCGCAAAAGCGAAAGGCATCCATGTTGGACCGGGTCGTGGTTCAGCAGCCGGATCACTCGTCAGTTATGCGCTTGGGATCACAACGGTTGATCCGTTGAAGTATGGATTACTCTTTGAACGGTTCTTGAATCCAGAGCGGATCTCGATGCCGGATATCGATATCGATATCGAAGATGAACGACGCGAAGAGGTATTAGAAGATCTTGTGTCGCGTTATGGAAAAGACCATGTCGCTCAAATCGGAACAGTATCGACGCTTGGTGCTAAAGCCGCTCTGCGAGACGTCGGACGAACGCTGGAGTTTTCAAAAGACGAACTGGATGCTGCAGTCAAGCAGCTTGGGAAATCGACGACGTTACAAGGAATCGAACAAAATAAACAGACGTATCGCTGGTTCTCTGGAAGTGAAAAACGCCGACAGCTCTTGCAGCTGGCGCAAGCAGTCGAAGGTCTCCCGCGACAGCGTTCGGTTCACGCAGCCGGAGTCGTCATCGGGTCTGAGAATCTCGTCGAGACGACACCTGTCGAGACGGGACCAAACGAGCGATATGTGACCCAGTTCCTGATGCAGGCACTAGAGCGTCAAGGTTTGCTGAAGATCGACTTACTGGGACTCCGCAATCTCAGTCGTTTGCGTCGAATGGAAGAATTAATTCGAAGAGAACATCCCTCTTTTACGCTCGCGCAAATTCCAGAAGAAGATCGGGCGACGTTCCAGGTCTTTGCCCGCGCCGATACAGATGACATCTTCCAATTCGAATCGTCGGGTATGAAACAGACATTGCGTGAAGTGAAACCGAATCGATTCGAGGATTTGGTCGCCACGATGTCACTCTATCGTCCGGGACCGATGAAATTCATTGATCTGTACGCGAAACGAAAAGCCGGTCAACCTTA
This sequence comes from uncultured Exiguobacterium sp., assembly GCF_964277885.1. Classification (NCBI taxonomy): domain Bacteria; kingdom Bacillati; phylum Bacillota; class Bacilli; order Caryophanales; genus Exiguobacterium; species uncultured Exiguobacterium sp. The sequence continues at coordinate 584,459 of NZ_CAXYJR010000005.1, forward strand.
TCAAATGGTGCATCCTGTCTTAGAAGAAGTACTGTCGTCCACATATGGCATCATCGTCTACCAGGAACAAGTCATGGAAATCACACGACGAGTGGCTGGTTTCACACTTGCGCAAGCCGATATATTACGACGTGCGATTTCCAAGAAAAGTACGGATTCGCTTGAACAGGAACGGATGCGTTTTCTAGAAGGTGCGCGATCAAACGGGTTCGATGACGCAATCGCTCAATCACTCTATGAACAAATTGAACGATTCGCCGGATATGGATTCAACCGAAGCCATGCAGTCGCCTACTCAAAGATTAGTTATGCTCTCGGGTATATCAAAGCGCATTTCCCGCAAATCTTCTTACTCGTTTCGGTGGAACAACCGGAACGCCTTGTCCGGTTGTTGCGCGAACGCCGTCTCCCTGTCCTATCGCCGGACGTATGGATTTCTGATTATCGTTCTTCATTAGAAGGCAAGGGGATTCGACTTGGAATCCATGTGATTAAAGGTATTTCCGAGCGAGAGTTCGAGCGGTTAAAAGAAGCGTCGAAGCACGCGGCGACGATCGCCGATCTATTGACTCACGTCGGATGGGGCAAAAAGGAACGGGCAAAAATCGAATTACTACTCTATAGTGGTGCATTAGACCGAGCGACGCACGGTGATCGTGGACTCGCTGAACAAGAGGTGCTCGAGTACTTCACGGAATCATCGAATACCTTATTGCCGGACGAACTAGCGATCCTCGGGAAACGCCGGACGCAGAAGTCATCGAAACGGAGCGATTCCGACTGGGCGCGTCTGGAACGAGACGCACTCGGGTTCTGGTTGACGTATTCTCCTTTGACGACAGCAATGAAAGCTCCGGTTGAATCTGTTTATTTTCATGATCTTAGTGTCGGAGCAGACACGCATTATTTAGTCTGCTATATTGATCAAATCCGAGAATTCAAGACGAAACGCGGTCAAACGATGGCGGTCATCCAGGCGGTCGATGGGTATTCGAATGAAGAAGTCGTTGTCTTCCCGAATCAATATGAACGGTTCCGTCGATCACTTTACTTAGGGAACGTCTTATTGATCGAGCTAAAGGTTCAAGATCGGGACGAGGAGCGTCAGTTCATTTTGGAACGTCTCCGGCCGCTCGGACAAGATGTGTTGTTCGTCAAGTTAACATCAAAAAATGAGCTAGCCACACTCGAACAGTTGTTAGAAGCGGCACCGGGCGACATTCCAGTCGTCGTTCGCTACGCTGATTCACGCGAGACAAAATCGTTACCGCCGCTTTATGCGGTGCGACATGATGAAGAATTACTAGCTCGTCTACGTATGCAGTTTGGTGAGGATCATGTCGTCCTGAAAAATGTCCCTCGCTCAAACTAGTAGTAGGTAATAAGATTTGTTATAATAAGGGGTAATTGGTCTGACCAATGCCACCGATGAAAGCAACCGACTGAAGGGTCAGAAAGGTGGTGCCGTATCGATATGGAGAAGAAACGTAATGCGTTTGAAGCCAATATCGCGGCGATTAAATTGATGATCGAACAAGATGGATTAGTTCCAGGAGACCGTATTCCATCAGAACGGGAACTGGCAGAACGACTATCCATCAGCCGACCGTCCGTACGAGAAGCATTACGGACGCTCGCTTATTTAGGCATCGTCGAGACACGACATGGAGGCGGAAGCTTTCTGTTGAACCGTGACGATCACACCTATATTCAAATCATCGCTCAATTCTTAGTGACTGGCGATTCGAAGTTCGAAGATTTGGCAGGAACGCTTCGCTTGCTTGAGCAAGCAGCGCTCGCGCAGCTGGATGACCTTTCGGTGCTTGCACCAGTCGTTGCATCCGATGCGGCGTTTCGTGAGACGTTGATTCAGACGGTCGATAACGATTTGTTTGAACGAATCTGGCGACAAGTCAATGCCTTCCATAAAAGCTTCGGTCAAGGGGAACTCTATACGCAGGCGGAACGGGAACAACTCTTGAACCGCCCATAGGATGACAAGGGGGAACTGAACGTGCAAGCATTTTTTCGAAAACCTAAAAAGTTCGTCACGTTGACTTCAAAGGAGCAACGTGTCGATGTGCCGGTTGGCTTAATGACAAAATGTCCGAAATGTAAATTGATCCAATATACGAAACAACTGGAGGCGAACTTACGCGTCTGTTCATGTGGGTATCATCACCCATTGACTGCGCAAGAACGTTTTACGCAATTATTCGATGAAGGTTCGGTGACATATTTTGACCTGCCGGCTGTTCAAGCGGATCCACTCGGATTTGAGAACTACCCGGAAAAATTAAAAGGCGACCAAGTCAGAACGGGTCTTGAGGAAGCGATCGTCTGTGGCGTCGGGAATGTGAATGGTCACCCACTCGTCGCTTGTGTCATGGATGCGCGATTCCGGATGGGCTCGATGGGCGCGGCAGTAGGTGCTGCGATTTCTGAAGCGGTTCGTTACGCGACGAAACATCGTCTACCTGTCACGATTTTCTCTGCTTCAGGCGGAGCACGGATGCAAGAAGGAATGGTCAGTCTCATGCAGATGGCGAAATCGAGTCTCTTCTTAAAGCAACATTCAGATGCAGGGTTACTTTATATTTCGTGTATGACTCATCCGACGACCGGTGGTGTATCTGCAAGTTTTGCGATGCTCGGTGATTTCAATATTGCTGAACCAGGTGCGCTAATTGGATTTGCCGGTCGCCGGATCATCGAACAGACGATTCGTGAAAAACTACCGGAAGATTTCCAAACAGCAGAATTCTTATTACAAGCAGGTCAACTGGACGATGTCGTATCACGACACGATTTGAAGACGTACTATACGCGAATCTTAAAGCTACATGCGGAGGGAACGAACCATGCAACCATTTGACCAACCAGTCATCGCGTTACGCGAAAAAATTCTTGAACTTCATGATATGGCGGAAACACAAGGACTTGATTTCAAGGAAGAGCTACAACTTCTTGAAGAACGCCTTCATCGGTTAGAACTCGATATTTACGGGAATATGAAAGCGTGGAATCGTGTTCAGTTGGCGCGCCATCCAGAACGTCCAACGACACTCGATTACATTGAATCAATTTGTGAAGATTTCATCGAACTCCACGGTGATCGTCATGGGTATGATGATGCAGCCATCGTTGGTGGAATCGGAACACTGAATGGTCGCCCCGTGACGATCATTGGTCATCAACGCGGAAAAGATACAAAAGAAAACATTCGTCGTAATTTCGGGATGCCACATCCAGAAGGATACCGAAAAGCACTGCGTCTCATGCAACAAGCGGAAAAATTCAATCGACCGATTATTACGTTCATCGACACGAAAGGGGCATACCCAGGGCGTGCGGCGGAAGAACGCGGTCAAAGTGAAGCCATCGCGAAGAACTTGTTTGAGATGGCTGGTATGACAGTGCCAATCATCTCGATCGTCATCGGTGAAGGCGGTTCAGGTGGTGCGTTAGGAATTGGCGTTTGTGATCAGCTCTTGATGCTTGAGAACTCGACCTATTCCGTCATCTCTCCTGAAGGAGCTGCAGCATTATTATGGAAAGATGCAAGTCTTGCGGAGAAGGCTGCGGAATCAATGAAAATCACAGCACCTGATTTATTGCGCCTCGGTATCGCGGATGCCATCATCCCTGAAGTCGTCGGAGGAGCTCATCTTGATGTGTCATTACAGGCGGATAAATTAAAAACTGTATTGGTACAGAAGCTCGAAACATTGGTTCATCTGACCAAGGAAGAGCTCATCGATCAGCGGACTGAAAAATATCACCAAATTGGCACATAAGCACCATGTAATCGCTATCATGATTGATAATCCTCATTTCCGGAATCAGTGATGAAAAAGCTAGTGAAAGTTTATGCAATCTGCCCTGTTGTAAAACAAGAAAACAACGTGCTATTTTAGATTCAGATTAATGGAGAGGTGATTAACGTGAGTTTAAAACGGATTGCTGTCTTAACGAGTGGCGGCGATGCACCCGGTATGAACGCTGCGGTGCGTGCTGTCACGCGTAAAGCGATTTTTCATGGCTTAGAAGTATTCGGTGTCTACAATGGCTACCAAGGATTAATTAACGGAGATCTCGTTCAATTAAATCTTGGCTCAGTCGGGGATATCATTCAACGAGGTGGAACGTTCTTACGTTCGGCACGTTGCCCTGAGTTCCGTACCGAAGAAGGACGAGCAAAAGCGGTTGTCAATCTTAAGAAATTTGAAATTGATGCACTCGTCGTCGTAGGCGGAGACGGGTCGTATCGTGGTGCCCAAAAATTGACGGGACTCGGCTTCCCGACGATCGGTCTTCCAGGTACGATCGATAATGATATTCCAGGAACGGACTATACGATCGGTTTCGATACGGCGCTTAACACAGCGCTTGAAGCGATCGATAAAATCCGTGATACGGCATCGTCGCATGAGCGGACGTATGTCATCGAGGTCATGGGACGCGATGCAGGTGATATCGCATTATATGCAGGACTTGCTGGTGGAGCGGAATCGATTCTTGTTCCTGAACGTCCTGAGGATTTAAAAGAAGTTCTTTCTCGTATTCAAAGTGGGGTTGATCGAGGGAAGAAACACTCGATCGTCATCGTCGCTGAAGGAGCAGGTCGCGCACAAGATGTTGGTGACGCTATCGCAAAAGAAACAGGTCTCGATACACGTGTCACGGTTCTCGGTCACGTTCAACGTGGTGGAGCACCAACGGCAGCAGACCGTGTACTTGCAAGTCGGATGGGGGCACATGCCGTCGAAATCCTGCTTGAAGGAAAACAAGGACGCGTCGTAGGTGTGCGTGGTGGTAAAATGATTGATCTCGATATCGATGAGGCACTCGACGAGAATAAACATGAGCTGGACCTTGAAATCCTCGAGCTTTCAAAACAGCTTTCGATTTAACGAACGTCGATAGGATTGGAATGGGCAAGAGAACTTGGCCAAACACCGTAGGAGGTTTATGGAATATGCGTAGAACTAAAATTGTATGTACGATCGGACCGGCGTCAGAAAAACGTCTTCCAGAAATGATCGAAGCAGGTATGAACGTCGCTCGTTTGAACTTCTCACACGGCGATTATGAAGAACACGGTGCACGAATCACGGATATCCGTCGTGCAGCAAAAGAAGCAAACAAAATCGTTACGATTCTTCTTGATACGAAAGGTCCAGAAATCCGGACACATACGTTTGAAGATGGAAAAGCACTTCTCGTTCGTGGACAAGAAGTCATCGTCGTCAGTGGTGACGCAAACGAAATCGTCGGAACAAAAGATAAGTTCTCTGTTACGTATGAAGGACTTTATGATGACGTCGAAGTTGGTTCGATGATCATGCTTGATGATGGTCTCATCGGTCTTCGTGTAATTGAAAAACTTCCAAACCGTGAACTTCGTTGCTCGATCGAAAACGAAGGTGTCATTAAAACGAAAAAAGGTGTCAACTTGCCAAACGTGAAGGTTAACCTTCCTGCTTTGACTGATAAAGACGTAGCTGACATCGAATTCGGAATTAAGAGTGATGTCGACTTGATCGCACCATCATTCGTGCGCCGTGCGTCTGATGTCGTTGCGATTCGTCAATTGCTTGAGAAAAACAACGCGACTCACATCAAAATCTTCCCGAAAATCGAGAATCAAGAAGGTGTCGATAACATCGAAGAAATCCTCGCGATTTCAGACGGTTTGATGGTAGCGCGTGGTGACCTCGGTATCGAGATCCCAACAGAAGACGTGACACCAACTCAAAAAGACTTGATCAAGCTTTGTAATGACTTCGGTAAACCGGTCATCACAGCAACACAAATGCTTGATTCGATGCAACGTTTCCCACGTCCAACACGTGCTGAAGCATCAGACGTCGCGAACGCGATTCTTGATGGTACGGATGCGATCATGCTTTCAGGTGAGACAGCAGCAGGGGATTACCCGATTGAATCTGTCAAAATGATGCACTCGATCGCGAAACGTACAGAAAAAATGCTCGACTATAAACTCTTGTTGAAAGATCGTCAGACACGCAGTGAGCACACAGTAACGGATGCGATCGCTCAAGCCGTTACGCATACAGCAATCAACTTGGATGCAAAAGCAATCTTGACACCGACACAATCGGGTTACACAGCAGCACGTATCTCGAAATACCGTCCGGAGCCTAACATCGTCGCTGTTACACCAAGCGCACGTGTCGCACGTCAGTTGAACATCGTTTGGGGCGTATACCCAATCGTCGTCGATCATCTCTCAGACAACACGGATGATATGTTGACACTTGCCGCTGATACAGCGAAAGAGGCTGGTTTCGTCACAGACGGTGACCTCGTCGTCATCTCGGCTGGTATCCCTGCATTGACTGCTGGTACAACGAACATGTTGAAAGTCCACATCGTTGGTAAAGAGATCGCGAACGGTCGCGGAATCGGCGAACGTGGTGTCGTTGGTGAAGTCGTCATCGCAAACAATGCTGAAGAAGCAAACGCGAAAGCAAAACCTGGTATGATCCTCGTTACGAACTCAACAGATCGTGACATGATGCCTGCAATCGAGATGGCTGCAGCAATGATCACAGTTGATGGCGGATTGACAAGCCATGCTGGAATCGTTGGACCATCACTCGGTAAACCAGTCATCGTTGGTGTCGAAGATGCATTGACAGTCTTCAAAGACGGTCAAATGATCTCAATCGATCCATTGACAGGTAAACTGTATAACGCATAATCCATTCATGACGGACGTGACTTAGGTCATGTCCGTCTTTTTTCATGAGGAGGACGTATGGAAGCTTATCTATTTTTGATTGCCCTCGTCTTCATCGGGGTCATCGCACAAAATAAATCATTGATTATCGCTGCAGCCTTCCTATTGATTGTCAAGGCGATCGGACTGGATGGTCGACTGTTTCCTTCTTTGCAGGCGAAAGGAATCACGTGGGGCGTCACATTGATCACGGCAGCAATCCTCGTACCGATTGCTGCAGGGGATATCGGCTTTAAGGAACTTATTCAAAGTATTCGAGGACACATCGGTATCATTTCCTTTTTATCAGGCATTTTCGTTGCAATCGTCGCAGCACACGGTGTCGGACTGATGAAAGAAGATCCACTCGTCACGACGGCATTGCTTGCCGGAACGATTCTCGCAGTTGGTATCTTCCGAGGAGTACCTGTTGGTCCGCTGATTGGTGCTGGTATTGCTGCGCTCGTCATCGGGATGTGGGATGTCATCGCAAAAACGTTCACGGGATGAGCGAGGGATATGAATTAATTTTTTGATAATAGTATGCAAGTTCATTCACTTTTTGGGTAATTTTGTTTATACTAAGAACAGAAACAAGATGGTCTATTCAAGAGTACAGCGGTACAAGCATGGGGAACGACTCTTGAGTGGACGTCTTTTTTTCAATACGGAAATGAAAGCGTTTTAAATTTCTGGGGAAAAAAAGGGGGATTATTGTCATGACGCAAACTAAAGGTTTAGAAGGAATCGTCGCGACTACATCGAAAATCAGTTCGATCATCGATGGTCAATTGACGTATGGCGGTTATACGATTGATGATTTGGCGGAGCACGCCTCATTTGAGGAAGTCGTCTTCTTATTGTGGAACGACCGTCTACCAAAAGAAGAGGAATTAAAGCAACTTTCGGAAGCATTGATTTCCGAAGCGCCAGTTGCGACTGCCGTTCTCGAGACGATGAAGGCAGCACCAAAGTCGGCGAATGCGATGGCGACGATTCGGACAGCGCTCTCTCAACTCGCGCTTTACGATGAAACATCGGAAGATATGTCGACAGAGGCGAATTACGCTAAAGCCATCAAATTACAAGCGCAAATCGCAACACTCGTCACAGCGTATGCGCGTATCAAAAAAGGACAAGAACCAATCGCACCTAAAACAGGTCTTTCTTACGCTGGAAACTTCCTGTTCATGTTGACAGGCGAAGAGCCGACAGAAGTTGCTGAAAAAGCGTTTAATCAAGCGCTTGTTCTTCATGCAGATCACGAGTTAAACGCTTCGACGTTCACGGCACGTGTTTGTGTTGCGACACTCTCTGACGTCTACTCAGGTGTGACGGCAGCGATGGGCGCATTAAAAGGACCTCTTCACGGTGGAGCGAACGAAGCTGTCATGAAGATGTTGCTTGAAATTGATTCGGTTGAAAAGGTTGACGAGTATGTTCATAATAAACTTGAGAACAAGCAAAAAATCATGGGCTTCGGTCACCGTGTCTACAAAGACGGCGACCCACGTGCGAAGCACCTTCAGGAAATGAGTCGTCAGCTGACCGCTCAAATCGGGGAACCGAAATGGTATGAGATGTCAGTTAAGATCGACGAAATCGTCCAGTCGGAAAAAGGATTGAAACCAAACGTTGATTTCTACTCCGCTTCTACGTACCATGCACTTGGACTTGATACAGAACTATTCACTCCAATCTTTGCAGTAAGTCGGATGTCAGGTTGGTTGGCGCACATTTTAGAGCAGTATAGCGATAATCGTCTGATTCGCCCACGTGCAGATTACACGGGTGAAACGCACCGGACATACGTGTCCATCGAAGAACGTTAAAAGGACGGAGAGGAGTAATCCTCTCCTGATTTTTGATGTAGATTACAATTACTTAAGGGGGATTTTTAGACATGGCTACACTTCAAGGCGAAAACATTACAGTAACGAACGGTACACTTCAAGTTCCAAACTCTCCAATCATTCCATTCATCATTGGTGACGGAACAGGACCTGACATCTGGAACGCAGCGGTACGTGTATTTGATGCAGCAGTTGAAAAAGCATACAACGGTGAGAAGAAGATTGAATGGAAAGAAGTCTACGCTGGCGAAAAAGCATTCAACAAGACAGGCAACTGGTTGCCGGAAGAGACACTTGATCTCATCCGTGAGCACATCATTGCAATCAAAGGACCACTTACGACACCAGTCGGCGGCGGTATTCGTTCATTGAACGTTGCACTTCGTCAAGAGCTTGACTTATACACATGCCTTCGCCCAGTTCGTTACTTCACAGGTGTACCTTCACCGGTTAAACGCCCAGAAGATACAGATATGGTCATCTTCCGTGAGAACACTGAAGATATCTACGCAGGAATCGAATATGCAGAAGGCAGCGAAGGTGCTGAAAAACTGCTTCAATTCCTTCAAAACGAAATGGGTGTCAATAAAATCCGTTTCCCTGAGACATCTGGTCTTGGAATCAAACCGATTTCAAAAGAGGGAACAGAACGCCTCGTTCGTGCAGCAATCGAATATGCACTCGAGAACAAACGTGCTTCACTGACACTCGTTCATAAAGGAAACATCATGAAGTTCACTGAAGGAGCTTTCAAAAATTGGGGTTATGAGCTTGCTGAGCGTGAATATGCAGAGCACGTCTTCACTTGGAACCAGTATGATCGTATCAAAGAAGAAGAAGGAACAGATGCTGCGAACAAAGCACAAGCAGACGCAGAAGCTGCTGGTAAATTGATCGTAAAAGATTCAATCGCTGATATCTTCTTACAACAAATCTTGACTCGTCCAAAAGAGTTTGATGTCGTTGCGACAATGAACCTGAACGGTGACTACATCTCGGATGCACTTGCTGCACAAGTCGGTGGTATCGGAATCGCACCTGGAGCAAACATCAACTACATGACAGGTCACGCAATCTTTGAAGCAACTCACGGTACAGCACCGAAATACGCTGGACTCGATAAAGTAAACCCATCATCTGTCATCTTGTCAGGCGAAATGATGTTCCGTCACCTCGGTTGGAACGAAGCAGCAGATCTCATCATCAAATCAATGGAAACATCGATTGAATCGAAAGTCGTCACATACGACTTCGCGCGTCTCATGGATGGTGCGACTGAAGTGAAGTGTTCTGAATTCGCGGACGAACTCATCAAAAACATGTAATCCGATCAGGAGGAATGAGTCGATGAACAGACGGAAGAAGATCGCAGTCATTGGAAGTGGCTTTACGGGAGCGACGACGGCACTCTATCTTGCTCAACGAGAGCTAGGAGATATCGTCCTCGTCGACCGGCCAGAGCAAGAAAATCCGACGAAAGGAAAGGCGCTCGATATACAAGAAGCAGCGCCAATCATCGGATTTGATGCTTCGGTAAAAGGGACATCGGATTATGCGGACATCAACGGTGCGGATATCGTCGTCATCACTGCCGGTATCGCGCGAAAGCCGGGTATGAGCCGTGAAGACCTCGTGAGTACGAATGCTGCCGTCATGACAGCTGTGACGAAGGAAGTCGTCGCGCATGCGCCGGAATCAATCATCATTGTTTTGACGAACCCTGTCGATGCGATGACGTATACGGTCTATCAAGCATCTGGTTTTCCGAAAGAGCGTGTCATTGGTCAATCCGGCGTCCTCGACACAGCACGTTTCCGGACATTCTTAGCAGAAGAACTCAACGTTTCTGTGAAGGACGTATCGGGGTTCGTGCTTGGTGGACACGGAGATGATATGGTACCGCTACTGCGCTATTCGCAAGTAGGGGGAATCCCGATTGAGAAGCTCGTATCGAAAGAACGATTGGATGCGATCGTTGACCGGACCCGTAAAGGGGGCGGTGAAATCGTTCAGTTACTCGGAAACGGTTCCGCTTATTACGCACCGGCAGCGGCAATCGCTGAGATGGTTGAAGCGATCTTGAAGGACCAACGACGTATTCTTCCGGCCATCGCTTATCTCGAAGGCGAATACGGATACAACGATATGTACTTTGGTGTACCGGTCATCCTTGGTGGGAATGGTGTCGAGCATGTCTACGAACTCGAACTGACTGCCGATGAACAAGAAGCGCTGAACCGATCTGCGTCTACCGTCCGTTCAGTACTCGACTTATTAAAATCCTGAATCTAAAAAAGACGAATCTGTCACTTTCGACAGGTTCGTCTTTTTCGCCTTTTCATAATCGATAAGGCGAGGCATGGTGTGATAATTTAGCATACCAAGGACAGACCAGTATGAGCAGAAATGTGAACCATGGAACCAAATAACCGATTCGAAGGAAGTAACCTTGGTGTTCCATATGGAGGTGCTGTGGATTCTGACAATACGGGCAAGGTAGTCCGTGAGCAGACCATATCAAACGATAAATCGTTCGAGCAGACCAAGATTGACGACAAACAGTACAGCGTGCCACGAGATAGGCTCCTTTCATATATGAGCGTGTAATATAAATTGCTTATTTCACATCATACGATCCATGTAGGATAAAAGTTCCAATTTTAAAAAACATGCAGAATAAATGCTTGTATTAGGGTAAGGACAAAGGTACGTCATTTTATTCCACTAAGGGGGATTCCACATGCGCGCCGTAACGTACCAAGGAACTAAAGATGTCCAAGTCAAACAAGTCAAGGATCCATCGATTGACAAAAACGATGATATCATCGTGAAAATCACGTCGACCGCGATTTGTGGTTCGGATTTACACATCTATCAAGGAAATATGCCGGCTCACAAAGACTATGTCATTGGTCATGAACCAATGGGCATCGTTGAGGAAGTTGGACCAGACGTGACGAAGGTCAAGCGGGGAGACCGTGTCGTGTTACCGTTCAACGTTGCTTGTGGTCACTGTTTCTTTTGCGAACATGATATGGAGAGTCAATGCGATAACTCAAACGGAAATCCGCATGTCGATACAGGCGGATACTTCGGTTTTACAGAAGAGTTTGGTGGACATCCCGGTGGTCAAGCGGAATATTTAAAAGTGCCGTTCGGAAATTTCATGCCACTCGTGATTCCTGAATCGTGTGAACTAGAAGATGAAGCATTGTTGTTCTTGTCTGACGTTTTACCTACAGCATATTGGAGCGTCTTACATGCTGGTGTGAAAAAAGGGGATACGGTCGTCGTACTCGGATCGGGACCGGTCGGACTGATGACACAAAAATTCGCATGGATGCAGGGTGCGAAACGTGTCATTGCGGTGGATGATCAAGTCTATCGATTAAATCACGCCAAAGTGACAAATAAAGTCGAAACGGTGAATTTTTCAGATCATGCAGAAAGTGGTGCTTACATTAAAGAATTGACGCAAGGTGGGGCAGACGTCGTCATTGATTGCGTCGGTTTTGATGGGAAGATGTCACCTGTTGAAAAAATCGAACAAAAGATTGGTCTGCAAGGAGGCACGTTGAGTGCGATCGATATTGCGAAGGACGCTGTCCGGAAGTTTGGTACCGTACAGTTGACGGGCGTTTACGCTAAAAAATACAATCAGTTCCCACTTGGCGATTTCTTTACCCGGAATATCACACTGAAAATGGGACAAGCTCCCGTCGTCCATTTGATGCCGGAACTGTTCCAGAAAATCATCAATAAGGAATTTGATCCGACGGACATCGTGACGCATCGAGTGGCACTCGATGATGCTGCGTCTGCCTATCAAACATTTAATGATCGGACAGATGGATGTATCAAGGTCGTCTTGAAACCATAAGTTATCTCATATGCAAACAGCCCATCCGATTTTTGGATGGGCTGTTGCATTAAAAGAAGAAAACGGGCCACAAGATACCGACAGCCAAACCGAGTAAGAGACCAACGAATACTTGAAACTCGGTGTGACCGACGAGTTCATTCAGGAGAGGAGTCTCGTGACGAATTCCTTTGAAATAATCATTGAGTAATTTTGCCTGAACACCAACGGCTTGTCTAACTCCCGTCGCGTCATACATGATGATCGTGGCAAATATGGCAGCGAGTGCGAAGAGCGAAGACGAGAAGCCTTCCTGAAAACCGATGACTACGGCTAACGCGACGACGGTCGAGCTATGTGAACTAGGCATACCACCGGAAGCAAACATGATCTCCAGGTCGAACTTTCGGGTCCGTACCAAACTCGTGACAAGCTTTGCTGCTTGAGCGATGAACCATGCCGTGATGGCTGCAAAAAGGGGATGGTTCCATTCCATACATTCTACCTCCTACAATAAACGATATGTATTGATTCCCCGTTTTTATCGCTTTTACACGAACGATCTAGTTTGATTCGGTATCTCCTTTAAAGATTATGTAAAGAAACAGCAGAAAGATTTGTGATTTTCCTGTGAAAGTCGGTAAGATGAAGACAGACGAAGCGGATTCCACGGAATTCCTCATTCGAAAGAACGAAACTTGAGGGGGATGCAAGGTTTGAAAGATAAAATTATCGTGGTAGATGATGAATTGTCGATTGCAACACTATTAAAGTTTAATTTAGAACAGGCTGGTTTCGTCGTCGAAACGGCACATGATGGGATGTCAGGCTTGAAACTTGCGGAAAAGCAAGATGCCGCACTAATCGTACTAGATCTAATGTTGCCGGAACTCGATGGTCTGGAAGTGTGCAAACGGCTACGCCAACAAAAAATCAATACACCGATTTTGATGCTGACGGCAAAGGACGATGAGTTTGATAAGGTGCTCGGTCTCGAACTCGGTGCGGACGATTATCTGACAAAACCGTTTAGTCCTCGCGAAGTCGTTGCCCGTGTAAAAGCAATCTTACGACGGATGAGTCATCAGACCGTATCTCCGGATGAGATCACGGACGGGACGATTCTGATTGGTGATGTCAAAATCGTTCCGGATAACTATGAAGCGTTCAAAGCAGAAGAACGTCTTGAACTGACACCTAAGGAATTTGAACTGCTTGTATATCTCGCTAAAAATAAAGGACGTGTCCTGACACGAGATCAACTGTTATCTGCGATTTGGAACTATGATTTTGTTGGCGATACGCGCATCGTGGACGTGCATATCAGTCATGTCCGTGAAAAAATCGAACCGAATACGAAAAAACCGATTTATATCAAAACGATTCGCGGTCTCGGGTATAAGATGGAGGAGCCGAAGCCAGAATGAGTAAGTATCGGAAACGGTTCATCTTTAAAATGATTTCTTTCATCAGTCTGGTGCTTGTTGCACTTGGTTTTCTACTTGGACAATCATTCAAGGAATTCTATGTTCAAAATGAAAAGGAAAAACTGATGGATGAAACCTCTCTTGTCGAGACGATCCTACAAGGGCGCGAAGTTTCTGATATGGCACAATACGTGAATCGATTGTATGCCGAATCCAATTTTGACATGATTTTATTTAACGGACGTGGGGAAATCATCGCCGGTACCCCGGTTGATGTCACGAAACTGAAAGTCGCAACACTCAATTTCTCAGCGATTCCCGAAGATGGTACGTTTGAATCGAAGACGGATGACAGTGTCGTCCAGTTCACGAAGCCTGTTCCAACAGCGGATGGTGGAGAAGTGTACGTCAGTTTCATTCGTTATGCCAAAGATTTGAATATCATCTATTCGCGTATTTGGACGGTCATCTTCTTATCACTCCTTGCGTCACTCGTGATCATCTTCTTGACAATCTATCGTTCAACGAAACGGTTCCTACGACCAATCGCGGAGGCGACCGATGTATTGCACGAGCTGTCACATGGAAATTATAAGTCACGCGTCTACGAGTTAGCGGCACCGGATGAATCACGTGATTTAGGGCGATCCATCAATCTCCTCGCACGAAATCTCGAGAATGCATCGTCCGGTGAAGCGATGCAACGGGCACGCTTAGAATCCTTGATCGAATACATGGGAGCCGGTCTCATGCTAATTGATGAGAAGGGTTACGTCCTGCTCGTCAACCGCACCTACCGGGACATGTTCCATATTCATGAACCATCTAGTGGAAAATTGTATTACCGCGTACTTCCGAATGAAAAGATGAGTCAGGTGATTGAAGATGTCTATCTGACGGAAAAACCGAATCGAAAGCAGTCGAGTGTCCGGTTCGGTATCAATAGTCGGACGTTCATGGTCAGTGCTGCTCCGATTTTCGATAAGAATGGTCGGGTGCAGGGAACGACCGTCGTATTCAACGACATCACGGAAATCAAGAAGCTGGAACAGATGCGTAAAGACTTCGTCGCGAACGTCAGTCACGAATTGAAGACACCACTAACCTCCATTAAAGGATTTGCGGAAACATTACTCGATGGTGCGCAAGATGTTCCGGAAATCCGAGAGCAGTTTTTACGGATCATCCATGACGAATCGGAACGAATGCAAACATTGGTGGAAGATTTGCTTGAGCTGTCTCGTTTAGAACAAGACAACTATCAGCTCGAGACAGCAATCGTTGACGTGACGAGTCTCGTTCGGGAGACAGCAGCACTCCTACACCGACGAGCAGAAGAAAAAGAGATGACGATTCATATCGAAACAGAGGAAGAAGTCTTCATCCGAGCAGATCTGAATCGGTTGAAACAGGTCGTCGTCAATTTGGTTGCGAATGCGCTGAACTATACGCCGAACGGTGGCAATGTCTGGATCCAACTCGAGGATGGAGAAGAGTCTGTCCAACTCATCATAAAAGATGATGGAATCGGTATTCATCCGAAAGAGACGCAGCGCATCTTCGAGCGCTTTTATCGCGTCGATAAGGCACGAAGCCGTAATTCAGGCGGAACGGGTCTTGGACTAGCCATTGTTAAACACATCGTCGATCTTCACCACGGTGAAATCGAAGTCGTTTCAGAAGAGCAGCAAGGAACGACGTTTACGATTCGTTTACCAAAACATGGCTGAATTTCACAGTAGATTCACATTTCCTTAATAGACGTATCTTATGATGAAAGTACCTTCTTCATCATCTGTATGGCGACTGGATCAGCTCCCATGTCGTCATGCCCTTGGCGATTGACTCTTCGTGAGTCAATCGTCTTTTTTTGGTCGTTTTTAGCGAACAAATGTGTGCAGAGTGATACAATAGGAACAGAAAATCGATTAAAGGGGCGTAGATGATGGAAAATAAATTGCTATTGATTGATGGGAACTCGTTGACCTATCGGGCGTTTTTCGCATTACCACCAATGACGGATGCGCAAGGACGAAATACGAATGCAGCTTACGGCTTTACGATGATGTTATTGAAGTTGCTCGAGGAAGAACAACCAACCCATATGCTCGTTGCATTTGATGCTTCGAGTGAAACGTTCCGTCACGATGTCTATCAGGAGTATAAAGGAAGTCGAGAAAAGACACCGTCCGAACTACGTGAGCAATTTCCAATCGTTCGGGACATCTGCGAAGCGCTCGGCATTCAAATGATGGAACTCCATCGCTATGAGGCAGATGATTTAATCGGAACGCTCGCACGGACGATGCCGACGGATCGGACGCGGATCGTCACGGGTGATAAGGATTTACTTCAACTCGTCACGGATAAGGTCGAAGTCTTAATCACGAAGCGTGGCATCACGGACGTCCAGTGCATGACAGAGGAACTGTTCGCTGAGACATACGGTGGTCTTAAACCGATTCAAATGATTGATCTGAAGGGGTTAATGGGGGATAAATCGGATAATATTCCGGGGATTCCTGGGATTGGTGAAAAGACGGCGGTTAAATTAATTTCGGCATACGGTTCTGTTGAGGGACTGTATGAGCACGTCGAGGACTTAAAAGGGAAGCAGAAGGAAAAAGTCATCGCGAACGAAGAGTTAGCGCGACTCTCGAAAGAACTCGCGACGATCAAGGTCGATGTCCCGCTTGAGACGACGCTAGATGATCTGCAAATTCGTGATGTCGATACTCAAGTGCCGTATTCGTTGTTCCAGTCGCTTGGCTTCAAGTCGTTGACGAATCGATTCGCTCCTGTCGTCAAAGAAGAGGATAAAGAGCAGTTGAATGTCGTGACAATCACTTCACTTCCTGAAAACGTCACCGATGCGGTGTTGCTCGCTGAACAGCTGCGAGAGGATTACATGGAAGAAGACATCATTGGGTTTGCGATTGCGACGCCTGACACGATCTATGTTGCTGCCCCAACGCTTGTCGAGGATCCGGCATTCCGCCAATGGATCGAGTCGGAACATCGAAAGATTTGTCTCGATGCCAAACAAGTCGCATTCGCATTGCGTAAGCATGGCTTAACCTTAAACGGTTATGAGGATCTATTATTAGCGGGTTACTTATTGAACTTAAGTGGCGGTACGACCCTCGCTTCAATTGCTGGTCATTATGCATTGATGGCACCGAACGAAGAAGCAGTCCTCGGTAAGGGAGCTAAACGGCTAGCACCAGCGGATGACGTATTACACCCTTATCTTGCAGAGAAAGCACGGATGATCGAATTATTGTTCCCGAAAGTCCGGGAAGAGTTGAAGGCGAATCAGCAATATGAGCTGTATGAATCACTAGAGCGTCCATTATCAGGTGTCCTCGCTGAGATGGAGTGGACGGGGATTCGTGTCGATGTCGCGACGCTCCAATCGATGCAATCAGATCTTGCCGGACGTCTTACGGAACTTGAGACGTTGGTCTTTGAAGCGGCAGGTGAGTCGTTCAATATCAATTCACCGAAACAACTCGGTGTGATTCTGTTTGAAAAACTCGAACTACCCGCCTTCAAGAAAACAAAGACCGGCTATTCGACTGCCGCAGACGTTCTTGAAAAACTGCGCCCATTGCATCCGGTCATCGATCACATCATGCTTTACCGCGAGCTCCAAAAGTTGCAGTCGACGTATGTCGAAGGATTACAAAAAGTCATAAAGGAAGACGGAAAGATTCATACTCGTTTTGCTCAAACGATCGCCCAGACCGGCCGTTTAAGTTCGGTCAATCCGAACCTTCAGAATATCCCGATTCGGATTGAAGAAGGCCGGAAGATTCGAAAAGCCTTCGTTCCGAGTGAAGAAGGCTGGTCACTGTACGCTGCCGATTATTCACAAATCGAATTACGTGTCATGGCTGATATGTCGCAGGATCAGACGCTTGTCGATGCGTTCCTCCATGATGAGGATATCCATACTCAAACGGCAAGTAGTGTCTTTGGTGTCGAACCGGAGGATGTCACAGGAAACATGCGGCGTCAGGCGAAAGCTGTCAACTTCGGCATCATTTACGGTATCAGCGATTATGGACTGTCACAAAACTTGAACATCACGCGGAAGGAAGCACAATCGTTCATCGATCGTTATTTCGAGCTGTTCCCACAAATCAAACAGTTTATGGATACGGCGATCGAGACGGCACGAGCGAATGGATTCGTCGAAACGTTGATGAACCGGCGCCGTAACATCCCGGATATCAATTCGAAAAATTTCAACTTACGCGGTTTTGCCGAACGTACGGCAATTAATACACCGATTCAAGGTTCGGCTGCGGATATCATTAAAAAAGCGATGCTTGATGTCCATGCTGCCTTACAGGCATCTGATCTGAAAGCACGTTTGTTATTACAAGTACACGATGAATTGATTTTTGAAGCACCAGACGAAGAACTCGATGCGCTACAAGCGCTTGTCAAGCAAGCGATGGAGCAGACCGTCGAACTATCCGTACCGCTACGCGTCGATGGGGGCGCAGGACATACGTGGTACGAAACGAAGTAAGCAAGGAGGAATAGATGTGCCTGAATTACCTGAAGTCGAGACCGTTCGCCGCAGTTTAGAACGTTCGGTCTCTGGAAAGACAGTCTCTTCCGTCAAAGTCTACCATCCGAAAATGATTCGGGGGATGGAAGTAGCACCATTTGCAGATGCCTTACATCAAGAACGAATCGAACGTGTTGAACGTCGCGGTAAGTTCCTACTCTTTGATTTTGATCGTTTTTATCTCGTCAGCCATTTACGGATGGAGGGGAAGTACTTCCCGTATCCGCAACCGGTCGAGCGGGATAAACATACCCATGTCGTCTTCCGTTTCACGGATGGTTCGGAGCTTCATTACAATGACGTTCGAAAGTTCGGAACGATGGAGTTGCGTGATAAGGAAACAGCGATGCAGACTGCTCCACTGGCACAACTGGAGCGTGAACCGTTTGATCCGGAGTTCACAGCAGAAGTATTAGCGGAGAATTTAATTCGTAAAAAAAGAAGTCCGATTAAAACGGCATTGCTCGACCAATCGATTTTCCTTGGTCTCGGTAACATCTATGTCGATGAGACCCTTCACGCGGCACGCGTCCATCCGTTAACAAAAGCCGGTGCCTTGACACTTGACGATATCTCACGCATTCATCAAGCCGGAATCGACGTCTTACGACAAGCGGTGGAAGCGGGAGGAAGTACGATCCGAAGTTATGTCTCACCTTCCGGAAAAGGTGAGTTCCAGCTTCAACTCGCGGTATACGGTCAAAAGGGCGAACCGTGTCCCCGTTGCGGCACTGCCATTGAAAAAATCAAAGTCGGTGGACGGGGAACACACTTCTGTCCGACGTGCCAACAGGTCGCCTTATGAGGGTGGGTCTGACGGGCAGTATCGCCACCGGTAAAAGTACGGTCTCTAGCTATCTGAAGCAAAAAGGAATAGCAGTCATCGATGCGGATCTCGTTGCGCGAGAAGTCGTTGAGCCGGGAGGGCGAGCCTATGAGGCGGTCAAGATGGTCTTCCCGGAAGCATTCGAGGAAGGACGTCTCGTTCGTCCAAAACTTGGACAAATTATTTTTCAGGATAGTGAAAAACGACAACAATTGAATCAGTTGATGCATCCGATTATTCGACAACAGATGCTCGATGAAGCAGATGCCTATGAACGTTCAGGACATTCGCTTGTTGTTTTTGATATTCCATTGCTGCTCGAGGGAGATTGGCGGAGTCTATTTGATCGTGTCGTAGTCGTCTATTGTCCAGAGGACATGCAGTTAAGGCGATTGATACAACGTAATGATCTATCGGAAGCAGAAGCATATGCACGTATTCATGCGCAACTTAGCATCGAACAGAAAAAAGAGCTTGCAGATGATGTGTTCTTTAACGAAGGTAGTCTCGATTCGTTATACCAACAAATCGATCGGTGGTTAAGTCGATACGACGATCACCGCAGATGATGACAGAACATGAAAAAAATCGTGAAGTGAGAGAAGTTTCCATCTTCTCTCACTTTTTTTAGAGAACATAATGAAATCGCTTACATTTCATGATATAGTTCTATCTGTAAACGGAGCTACATCCGTCACATTGAAGGGGGATCCGCACATGGGAGTCAAGGTGGCAGTCAATGGTTTTGGTCGAATTGGTCGAATGGTCTTTCGACGTCTGATCGCTGAGGGGAAAAGCGAAGTCGTAGCAATCAATGCGAGTTATCCAGTCGAAACGCTCGCGCATTTAATCAAGTACGATACAGTACACGGGAAATTCAATTATCCGGTCGACATCATCGATGGGGCGTTGATGGTTGACGGAAGACAAATTCAAATCGTCAGTGAACGCAATCCTGAGCTATTGCCGTGGGGGGAACTCGGCATCGATATCGTCGTCGAAGCGACAGGAAAGTTCAACTCAGATACGGGTGCTGCGAAGCATTTAGTGGCAGGCGCAAAAAAGGTCGTCATCACGGCACCTGCTAAAGGGGATGTCCGGACGATCGTCATGGGTGTCAATGACGACATGTATGATCATGAAACAGATGCTATCGTCTCGAACGCATCATGTACGACGAACTGTCTCGCACCTGTCGTGCAAGTCATCGATCGGGCATTCGGCATCGAATCCGGTCTCGTGACGACGGTGCATGCGTTTACAAACGATCAAAATAATATCGATAATCCACATAAGGATTTACGTCGTGCCCGTGCGTGCGGCTCATCGATCATTCCGACATCAACAGGTGCGGCAAAGGCGATTTCTCTCGTTTTACCACACTTGGAAGGAAAATTGAATGGACTCGCGCTTCGTGTCCCGACACCAAACGTCTCACTTGTCGATCTTGTCGTAGAAGTCAGTCGCGATACGACAGTTGCTGAAGTGAACGAAGCGTTCACGAAGGCAGCGGACGGTGCGCTTGAAGGCATTCTAGGAATGACAATGGAACCGCTCGTCTCGATCGACTTCAACGGAGAAGAGCGTTCGACGGTCGTCGACGGACTCTCGACGATGGTCATGGGAGGTCGTCAGGTGAAGGTCCTCGCTTGGTACGATAATGAGTGGGGTTACTCCTGCCGTGTCGTCGATCTCGTACACCTTGTTTCGGCGCATTTAGAGGCGATGGGAACGGTTGAAAAAGAACTTGAATTGAATTAATGATAACGGGCAGATTCCAGGAATGACGGGATCTGTCCCGTTTTTTTTCTAGAAATGTATTAATTTTTGAAATTTATCCTTGTGTATCTTTTTGATACTCGCTATAATTCAAATCGTGAACTTCAATCGGTCTGGCAATCGCAGCTTAAAGGGTTAGGACCTCTCTGGACTAACTTTCCCCCGTGGGTGCGAACGACTCAGGCGCAAAGTAAGTGATCAACTACTTTGAAGACCATTGAATGTAGGGGGGATCCACAAATGGATACTATGGGAAGACACATTATTGCAGAACTTTGGGATTGTAATCCTGAAAAATTGAACGACATGGAATTCGTTGAACGACTTTTCGTTGACGCAGCACTTCAAGCAGGTGCAGAAGTACGAGAAGTAGCATTCCACAAGTTTGCACCACACGGCGTCAGTGGCGTCGTCATTATCTCTGAATCGCACTTAACGATTCACAGTTTCCCAGAGCACGGGTATGCATCGGTTGATGTCTTTACTTGTGGGGATCGGATCGATCCAGCCATCGCAGCGAATTATATTGCTGAAAAGCTCGATGCGAAAATCCGTGAAAATGTCGAAATTCCACGTGGTATGGGACCTGTTCAAGTTCCAGCGGCTACTGTCCAGCACGTCAACTGACAATACACACGAATTCGTCAAGCCCTCGTCGTTCAGACGAGGGCTTTTTAATATGTCTGACGTCTGTTATTCTTAATAGTAGAAGAAACAAAGAAAAGAGGATGACCATGGGACTGAAGGAACGTTTGCAAAAACAGCTAGAGACATCCGATACACATAAAAACGAAAACTTACGCACACACTACTACGCGGCAACGGTTGAAATGTTGTTTGCTGGTTTAGAAAATATCTTAAAGCAAGATGGCGGAACGGTTCGTCGTGTTGACGCGGAACGTGGAGAACTCGCTTTTACATTAAAAGAAGTCGACGGACTCGCGACCGTCATCATGGTCGCAGGCGGACGTACGGCTGTCGATCTCTTCTTACACCGTGAAAGTCTTCTCGGACCTGATCTCGAAAAACACATCGAGCGCATCTATGCGTCGCTTGACGCAGGATACCGATTAAAAATGATTGGAACAAAAGAAATCACCTGAACGGAGGTACGGCATGCGCTGTCCAGCCTGTAATTTTAACGGAACAAAAGTACTGGACTCAAGACCAGTCCAGGATTTCGGTTCGATTCGAAGAAGACGTGAATGCGAGTCTTGCGGCTATCGTTTTACGACATTCGAAATGGTCGAACAGACCCCTTTAATCATTGTAAAGAAAGACGGAACACGTGACGAATTCAATCGCGAGAAAATTTTGCGGGGACTAGTGCGTGCCTGTGAAAAACGTCCGATTTCGATTGAACAGCTGGAAATGGTCGTCAGTCGGGTTGAAAAGGCATTACGGGCGACGGCTCAGCATGAGATTCCAAGTGAGCAGGTTGGACGTCTCGTGTTAAATGAATTAGCTTCCGTCGATGAAGTGGCATACGTCCGCTTTGCGAGTGTTTATAAACAATTCAAGGACATCAATGTCTTCTTCCAAGAGCTCTCAGAGCTGATGGAGCGACATCAAGAAAATGACCGTGAAAATTGAACGTGATATGAGAGAGGTCGTCTGTCCGGTCAGCGTACCTCTCTTTTTCTCCCTAAGGAAAGGACGAGTCAGATGGTAGAACGTGAACTTTCCGGTACCGATCTTTGCTTAGTGATGAGCAATGGTGTCGTCGACCGTGAAGCCTATCAATCTTTATATTATTTGTACCAACCAATCATCGGTGTCAAAGCGCTTGGGCTCTATCAAACCTTTTGGAGTGAGATGATTCCGGGGAAAACAAAATCCCAATACATCTCCCATGCGGAACTTGGAACGCTACTCGGTTTTTCGGTCGATGAGTTCAAGGAAGAGTTATTCAAGCTAGAAGGCATCGGGTTGATTCGGACGTTCGAAGCGCGCCAAGCCGCGTATCGCTACATCTATCAAATCAGAGTGCCGCTCGCGCCGAACACTTTCTTGAATGATGGAGTGTTATCGAGTCTGCTGTTCTACCGCGTTGGTGAAATCCGGTTCCGGTCGTTACAGCATCGTTTCCGGACAGAGCCACTTCCGAAGAACATCGTTGATCGGACGGTTCGGTTTGATCAAGTATTCGATGTGAAGGCTGGTCTTGCTTCCGCGCATCAGCCAAAAGCTTATGCGAAACAGGAACGTGCGGTGTATGAATTTGATTATTCGTTTGATCTAGAAGAGATGAAGCGACAAACTGATCGTTTCCTGCCACGAACATTTTACTCAAAGGCGATCGATCATCTGCTCGTGAAGCTTGCTTACGTCACGCAGTCGAATGAAGCATTGATGGCGGAACTGTTGAATGCCCGTTTCCGTCACGAAGCATACTTGCCGATGACCGATGCTGAGAAACAAGAACGTTGCAAACAGATGATGTTGTCAGCGAAACAAAAACTCAGCCGCGAGAAAAAAGCGAAGGTCGCCTCACTCGACACAATCGAGGTCGGAGACGTCGAAGCGACGGAAACGATGGAAAGCACCCATCCGAAGCATTATGTCGCGAAGTTACGGAAGGTCAAAGCGCTGTCTGAACGCGATGAAGAGTTGATCCAGCAACTGATCATCGATTATGAAATGTCGTCTGGGATCGTCAATGCCGCTTACTACTATGCGCTCGTCGTCAAAAAAGACAACCGATTCAGTAAGAACTTCCTTTTATCGATCGTCGATGATTGGAAACAGAAAGGGTACGTGACGGCGTCCGAAGCACTGGCGAAAACGCAGGAGCAGGATGACTTGATCGCGAAGAAACAGGAGCAAAAACAAGAACGCGCGCGTCAGACCGTTGGTGGACGTCGGGGACGGACAAGCAATACGAACGGTGGTCCGAATCCGAAGTGGTTGCAAGAAGAAAAGGCAAAACAACAGCAGTATGAAGCCTCTAAAAAAGCGAGTTTCGAAGCAGATGTTCCAGACGATGAAGAGATGGAACGGATCTTACGAGAACTGAAGGGGAACTAAAGGAGTCGGGACATGGAACATATCCAATCATCTATCGAAAAAATATTAAGTCGACCGGACGTCGCAGAATCGGTTCGAGCGATTCAACAACGGGTGTTGTCTCATCCGGGGGTCGTCATGTTCTTACGGACACATCCGGAAATCGATCAACGGATGATCGAACGGGGCATGCTCAAGCTGAATGAATACGCGGAACAGATGGACGGAAATCGACTGATTGAAAGTAAAGCCGTCATCGAAGGCTACCAGCCGATCCTGCACGTCGAAAAAGGACAGATCGTCGTCTCGTATGAGAAGTCACAAGCACTCAAAGACCGCGAGGATGAACGTGCGCTTGAGAAGAAATTCAAGAGCTTGTTCCTGCCAGATGAAGTGCGCGATGCGAACTTCAGTGATTTCGACTTGTCGACGACGGACCGGAAGCTCGCCTTGCGTGCGGCTTCGCAGTTCCTCAATCATCTGCGTTCAAAAGAGCATGTAAAGGGACTGTACCTGCACGGTAGCTTTGGTGTCGGGAAAACGTATCTCTTGGCTGCGATCGGGAATGCACTGAAGAAAGAACGGATTGCTACGATTCTCGTCCATGCCCCGGGGTTCGTCGCTGAAGCGAAACGACGGATCCGGTCTGACTCGTTCGATACGTTCCTCGAAGGCTTCCAAACGATTCCAGTCTTATTAATTGACGATATCGGCGCAGAGTCGATCAGTCCGTGGGTACGGGATGAATTGTTTGGGATCATTTTGCAATATCGTATGATGCATCGTCTGCCGACATTGTTCAGCTCGAACTTATCGTATGATGAACTCGAGCTCCATTTCGGGATTACGAACGATCAAGGCGATAAATTAAAAGCCGCACGACTGATGGAACGGATCCGGACGACGACACAACCGATCGAGTTCCTTGGTGAAAATCGACGTCGCTACTAATTTTCCTTGTCAAGGAAGCGGCCGATTCGTTATACTAATGACACGTCAATAGACGATGCAACGATTGAGGATATGAAGTATGAAATGAACCAAACTAGCGAGAGAAGAATGGTGGAAGCTTCTCATGGAATCATTCATGTCTTTACTCCCTCATAGCACGAACGGGGCTAATCCGTTTGCGCCTCACGCCCGTTAACGCGTGTTCGAGCCGAACCAGTGAATGGTCCGGGAACGAGGGTGGTACCACGAGATTAAGACTCGTCCCTTTTTAGGGATGAGTCTTTTTTATTTTGTTAAAGGGGGAAACAGTCATGTCAAACATCGCACTTACATTTCCAGATGGCGCCGTAAAGGAATTCGCAGTCGGTACGACAGCAGAAGAAGTCGCTGCATCAATCAGCCCAGGACTTCGTAAAAAAGCATTTGCTGCCAAACTAAACGGGCACGCCATCGATTACCGTCGTCCAATCGAAGAGGACGGCACAATCGAATTGATCATGCCGGATTCAGAAGAAGGACTCGACTTGATTCGTCACTCTTCAGCTCACTTGATGGCACAAGCGATCAAACGTCTGTACCCAGATGAAACGATTCATCTTGGAATCGGACCGACAATCGAGAATGGTTTCTACTATGACATCGATATGGAACGTCGTCTGACAGAAGAAGACTTACCAGAAATCGAGAAAATGATGAATAAAATCGCCGGTGAGAATTTGCCAATCGAACGGGAAGTCGTCTCGCGCGACGAAGCACTCGCGATCTATAAAGAACTCAATGATCCGTTGAAAGTCGAATTGATCGAATCGATTCCTGCTGATCAGGATTTGACGATTTACCGTCAAGGCGAATTCTTCGATCTCTGCCGTGGACCTCACGTTCCAGCGACAGCGAAGTTACAAGTCTTCAAATTGATGAGCATTGCTGGTGCTTACTGGCGTGGTGATTCCAAAAACAAGATGTTACAACGGATTTACGGTACAGCATGGGCGACAAAAGATCAGCTGAAACAACATCTCCACTTCCTCGCTGAAGCGAAAGAGCGGGATCACCGTAAGCTCGGGAAGGAACTTGGCTTGTTCTTCACTTCTCAAGAAGTCGGTCAAGGACTCCCGATGTGGCTACCAAAAGGAGCAGCAATCCGTCGGACGGTCGAGCGTTATATCGTCGATAAAGAACTCGAACTTGGATATGAGCACGTCTACACACCGGTTCTCGGTTCAGTCGATCTATACAAGACATCGGGTCACTGGGATCACTATCAAGATGACATGTTCCCGAAAATGGAGATGGACAATGAAGAACTCGTTCTTCGTCCGATGAACTGTCCACATCACATGATGGTCTACAAGAACGAACCGCGTTCGTACCGTGATTTACCGCTTCGTGTCGCGGAGCTTGGTGGCATGCACCGTTACGAAATGTCTGGTGCCTTGACTGGTCTTCAGCGCGTTCGCTACATGGTCCTTAACGATGGGCATACGTTCGTTCGCCCTGACCAAATGAAGGATGAGTTCAAAGCTATCGTTCACCTCATTCAAGAAGTCTATGCTGACTTCGGAATCACGGATTACAAATTCCGTCTTTCGTACCGTGACCCAGCGGATAAAGAGAAGTACTTCGATAACGATGCGATTTGGGAAATGGCGCAACGTGAGTTGAAAGAAACAATGGATGAGCTCGAACTGGAATATTTCGAAGCAGAAGGCGAAGCTGCCTTCTACGGACCAAAGCTTGACGTTCAAGTTCGGACAGCACTTGGTAAAGATGAGACGCTTTCGACAGTCCAACTCGACTTCCTCTTACCAGAGCGATTCGAATTGACGTACAAAGGAAATGACGGACAAGATCACCGTCCGGTCGTCTTACACCGAGGTGTCGTTTCGACGATGGAACGATTCGTTGCATACTTGATCGAAGAATACAAAGGCGCTTTCCCAACATGGCTCGCACCTGTTCAAGTGAAATTGATTCCGGTTTCTAAAGTTCATGAAGACTATGCCCGTGAAATCAAAGCGATCTTGTTGAAAAAAGGAATTCGTGTCGAAACAGATTTCCGTGACGAGAAACTCGGATACCGGATTCGTGAAGCACAAGTCAATAAAGTACCAGTCATGCTCGTTCTAGGTGATAAAGAAGTCGAATCGCGCGAAGTCAACATTCGTCGCTACGGTTCAAAAGACTCAAGCAACGCATCACTTGAACAATTCGTCGCTGATTTAGAACAAGAAATCGCGAACCGTTCAAAATAATGACGTATTACCGATTGTTCCGTTTTACGGGATGATCGGTTTTTTTTGTATATCCTTTAAAACAAATGGAGTAGATCCGATAAACAAGAGAGTTAATTTTTAAAAAAAGAAGATGGAAATATTTATTTTTATTTGGAAAAGGATTAGAATGTAATGGGAAATGGATAAATTTGTTTTATGAGTAGAAAGGACGTATGACATTGAAACGAACACTGACAGTAACGCTTGCTGCCTCTCTCTTGTTCATGGGAACTTCAGCTGAACAGCCCAAAGCAGCGACAACAAAAAAGACATATCGCATTACACCAAAAACAGAAGCGATCGATCCCTTGATTCGAAAATATACGACCTACAATGCGAAAACGCGAAATCATTATACGATGCGTTCTTATTTAGAAAGACTTGAAAAAGAGGGTGGAGGTACACTAGTTTTAACGAAAGGAACGTATCTATCTCCCCTGCGTGTCGGAATCCCATCGAACACGACGGTCATTTTAGAAGACGGAGTCATCATCAAAAAGACATCTGAAACGGGGACGTCGAAAATCAGTGCGACCACGAGTGTCTTTGACCTAGTAGCACCGTCTGTGTTACGTCTGAATAAAAAAATGTCGAAATACAACGGTACGAAAAACGCACGCATCATAGGAAAAGGGAACGCGCAAATCGATTTAAACGGTTTTTCACGAGGATCTGCCTTTGCGATTGCACACAATCAAAATTTATATATCGGTGGCATCACAGTGCGTAATCAAAAAGGGTCACATGCGATGGAGTTAGACGCGACGAAAAACGCGACGATTGAAAATATGAAGTTTGTGGATGCGACGATGATAGCGAATACAGGACCAAACGAATCGATCAACTTAGACACACCGGATCCAATCACGAAAGGTTTTCCGTGGAAGTGGTCTGCTCAAGATGGTACACCGAATTCGGATATCACGATTCGAAACAATGTTTTTTCTAACATTAACGTCGCCATTGGCACACATCAATATACAGAGAATCGTTTACACACGAATATCCGGATTGAAAATAACTTGATCGATAAGACGAAGGACTATGCCATTTCAATGATGAACTGGAAAAATCCGACCGTTATCAACAATACGATTCGCAATGTACACCGGGCAGACGGAAAAGCAATGACGATTTTAGGGCGAGGCATCATCGGCGGAACGATTCGCTATAATACGTTCGAAAACGCCGATCGTGCGATTCAAATGCAACCGTTTCAAAGCGATGGATATGCACCAATTTATAACTCATTTACGGAAACAGAAAAACAATACATGCAACAAAATAGTGTCAAAGATGTTGGATTAGGAAGAATCGTCTTATTTACGAAATTAAACGAATATACGTATGCAACAGCTGAACGATATGACTTTGTTCCGTACTAAAACCAAGCACAAGCACCCAAGACTAGCGTCGAGGGTGCTTGTTTTACGTTATGAACGCATTTGTTGTAAGAACGGTTCGATATCGACTTGAAGCGCTTCTGATAGTTTCTGACCGAGTGAAGCATCAGCACGGTAGAAGTTACAGATTGCAAGCAAGACCGTGTTTTCATGACGAACCTGCTCGAGATCATTAACAAGGTTTTTCAGAAGGGCTGCTTGCTCGTCTTCTGTCAAACGACGGTATACTTCGCCGGCTTGACCGAAGTTATTCGTCTTCTCGATTTCGAGACGACCATGTTTATCATCAAGCAACGGTTGATTTTCTTCCGTGTACTCTGGTGTTTCCTTAGGTTCTTCTTGATAGCGGTTCGGTTCGTAGTTCACCGGACTCGTTTGCTGACCGACTGGCATTGCGCCGTCGCGTTGATAGTTGTTCACTTGTGCGAACGGACAGTTGATCGGAAGTTGTTGGTAGTTCGTTCCGATACGGTAACGTTGTGTGTCCGAGTAAGAGAACAAGCGACCTTGTAACAACTTATCTTCAGATGGCAACATCCCTGGAATCAAGACACCTGGGTTGAACCCGACTGATTCTGTTTCAGCGAAATAGTTATCGACATTTTTGTTCAATGTCATCGTACCGACGTGTTGGAACGGGATAACATCTTCAAACCAATCCTTTGTCGCATCGAGCGGATCGAAATCGAACTGATCGACGTCAGCCGGATCGAGCACCTGTACGAACAGATCCCATTCCGGGTAATCGCCATCTTCAATCGCTTGGAACGTATCGTTTGAAGCATGGTTGAAGTCTTTTCCTTGAATCTCTGTCGCTTCTTCTGCTGAGAGATTATGAATACCAGCTTTCGGTACCCAGCGTAATTTGACGTAAACCGTATTGCCATGAGCGTTCACCCATTTGAATGAATGGACGGAAGAACCACGCATTTTACGGTAGCTTGCAGGAATTCCTTCATCCGTAAAGAGGTGCATGAGCATATTCGTTGATTCCGGTCGAAGTGTCATGAAGTCCCAGTAACGGTCAGGATCTTGAATGTTCGTGCGTGGATCTGGTTTAAGCGAATGCACCATATCCGGGAACTTCATGGCGTCACGAATGAAGAAGACAGGCAAGTTGTTCCCGACGAAATCCCAGTTTCCTTCTTCTGTATAGAACTTGACAGAGAATCCACGTGGATCGCGGAGTGTCTCTGGAGAATGCGTGCCGTGAATAACAGTCGAGAAACGGGCGAAGACAGGAACTTCTGTCCCTTCTTCTTGTAAAAACGCAGCTTTCGTGTACTTTTTCATCGAGTTTTTCACAGTGAAGACACCGTGAGCACCGAATCCACGAGCATGTACGACGCGCTCAGGAACACGTTCCCGGTCGAAATGGGCCATCTTTTCAATTAATTGATAGTCTTCTAATAGCGTCGGTCCGCGACGTCCAGCAGTACGTGAATTCTGGTTGTCTCCAATCGGTACACCTTGATTGGTCGTTAATCGTTTTTCAGTCATCTGTTATTCTCCTCCTTATGTAAGATTAAATTGATTATAAAACAATAATCATTCTAAATAAACAATTTTGCTTGCGAATGTTCTGAATCTTTTTTCCATGTAAAGAGTGTACCCGTGAAAAACAGGTTAGAAACTTCTTGCTTATCCGTTAAAGGATTGCTATTATAATCAAGTATGTGAGCAACGTTCTGTAAGAACATAGAAAGCGGCTTGACATCACGGGAAAACAAGTGCTATGATAGCAAAGTGAAATGACAACAAAGCAGAAGCATCCCGCTTCTCACCATGTATGACGACTCGTACTGGTTCATCATGAAGATACGCAATGTGTAGCGATTGCTATGCCTTGACGTTCCTTATGAGTGTGGGCGGGAAGAACTGCCGACGCTTTTTTTATAGCGTTTTCTATCATTCATTTTTCGTGCATTGCACGATGGAGGTGCTAACCATTAGCAAAGATCTGTTAATCAATGAAAGCATCCGTGCCCGGGAAGTTCGTCTTATCGGAGCGGATGGTGCTCAACTAGGTGTCCAATCACGCAACGAAGCGCTACGTCTCGCAGAGGAAGCGGAACTTGACCTCGTCATGGTCGCTCCACAAGCGACGCCGCCAGTTTGTAAGATCATGGACTACGGTAAATACCGTTTCGAGATGCAAAAGAAGGACAAAGAAACTCGGAAGAATCAGAAAGTGATTCAGATGAAAGAAGTTCGTCTTAGCCCGACGATCGAGGAGAACGACTTCCAAACGAAATTCCGTAATGCGAAGAAATTCTTGGAGAATGGTAACAAAGTGAAAGCGAGCATTCGTTTCCGCGGTCGTGCCATCACTCACTCGGAAATCGGTAAACGCGTTCTCGAACGCCTCGCAACGGATTTAAGTGAGTTCGGTGTTGTGGAACAGAGACCGAAGATGGAAGGACGCAGCATGTTCCTCGTGCTTGCTCCTAAGAAAGAAGACTAATCGAATCGAAGTAGGAGGGAATCTCTCATGCCTAAAATGAAATCGCACCGCGGTGCTTCTAAACGTTTCAAACGTACTGCTTCTGGCAAATTGAAACGTGGTCGTGCTTACACAAGCCACTTGTTCGGTAACAAATCAACAAAAGCGAAACGTAAATTACGTAAAGCTAGCATGGTATCTACGGGTGACTTCAAACGCATCCGTCACATGATCGCGAAGTAATTTATCCAATCGTATACAGATTTAGGAGGGAATTTATATGCCACGCGTAAAAGGCGGATATACGACTCGTCAACGTCGTAAAAAACAACTCAAATTAGCTAAGGGCTACTACGGCTCGAAACATACACTCTTCAAGGTTGCGAAACAGCAAGTCATGAAATCTCTCATGTACGCTTACCGTGACCGTCGTCAAAAGAAACGTGACTTCCGTCGCCTCTGGATCACTCGGATCAATGCGGCAGCACGTATCAACGGTCTTTCTTACAGCCGCATGATGCATGGTCTTAAATTAGCAGGTATCGACGTTAACCGTAAGATGCTCGCTGACCTCGCAGTTACAGATGCAACTGCATTTGCTTCACTTGCTGACACAGCAAAAGCAAAATTGAACGCTTAAGTTCTACAATTCGTCGGGGAATTTAATTCTCCGACGTTTTTTCGATTTAATGATAAAATAAGAAGGCACGTCGATGAGACGGTCATATGATTTTTTTAGATAGAAGGAGAATTAAAGATGGATTGGTTGACACTTTTTGAGATGCAAGAACAGTTGGATAAACGGATTCAGTCAGAACATCAATTGACAGGCAATCAATTCGACGAGCGTCTGCTCGCCTTATTGGTCGAGCTCGGTGAACTTGCGAACGAGACACGTTGCTTTAAGTTCTGGTCGAAGAAGGGACCATCCGCTCAAGTCACAATTCTTGAGGAATATGTCGATGGCGTCCATTTTCTACTCTCACTAGGTCTAGCACTTGAGTATAAGAAGAATCATTTTGCAGAAGGTGACTTCTATTTAACGGCAACGGATGCTTTTTTAGACGTCTATAACAAAACGAACGTCTTCGCGATTTCGCGGACGGAACAAAGTTATGATGTTCTGATTGGTGCATACCTTGCATTAGGTGCTACACTAGGCTTTACACAGGATATGATTTTCAAGGCTTACATTTCTAAAAATGAAGCAAACCATGTGCGACAAGACAACGGTTACTAAGGAGGAAATCAGATGAACGAACAATTACATATGCTAAAACGTCTCACGGACGCAACAGGTGTACCGGGAAACGAAAAAGAAGTCCGGAGCCTCATGCGTGAATATTTAGAACCTCATGCAGAAGCATTCCACCAGGATGGTCTCGGTAGTCTCTTTGCTGAACATAAAGGCGCAGGCGAAGATGCACCACGTGTATTGATTGCTGGTCACATGGATGAAGTCGGATTCATGGTCACGAAGATTGATGAAAAAGGATTCCTTCGTTTCCAACCACTCGGCGGTTGGTGGGGTCAGGTTCTCTTGGCACAGCGTATGAATATTGTGACGTCATCTGGTGAAGTCATTCCAGGTGTAATCGGTGCAAAACCACCTCATGTTTTACCACCGGAAGCGCGCAATAAGCCGGTCGACATCAAAGAAATGTTCATCGATATCGGTGCTTCATCAAAAGACGAAGTCGACGGTTGGGGAATTCGTCCAGGTGATACGGTCGTTCCACATTGCGAATTTACTGTGATGAAAAATGAGAACTTCTTGATGGCAAAAGCGTGGGACAACCGGATTGGTTGTGCTATTGCGATTGAAGCAATCAAACGCTTAAAAGCAGACGGACATCCGAATACGATTTTCGCGGGAGCAACTGTTCAGGAAGAAGTCGGGTTACGTGGGGCTCAAACCGTCGCACATCTACTCAAACCATCGATCGCCTTTGCTGTCGATACAGGTATCCCAGGTGATACGCCAGGAATGACTGATCGTGAAGCATTATCGAAACTCGGTGAAGGCGTTCAAGTCATCATGTTCGATGCGTCGATGATCGCACATCGTGGATTGATCGATTTCGTGACGAAAGTCGCAACAGAAGAAAATATCAAATATCAACTGGACTTAACTCCAGGTGGCGGAACGGATGCAGCGAAGTTCCACTTATCGAATACAGGTGTTCCATCACTTGCATTGACTGTACCGATTCGTTATCTGCACACGAACGTCTCAATCATGCATAAAGCCGATTTCGAAGCAGCCGTCGATTTAGTCGTTGCTGTGACAAAACGTCTTGATGCGGAGACTGTCCAAGCGATCTACGAGGGGTAATAAAATAATGAAGCATATCGCATCAGCAAAGAACGAAATCGTTAAACAATGGAAAAAACTCTTAACGAAAAAAGGACGTCTGCAGACGAATCGCTTTTTGATTGAGGGAGAACACTTGATTGAAGAGGCTGTTCGCGCTGGAATCGTCAAGGAATTGATCGTGCGTGAATCGTATCAAGTACCCGGTTCTTGGAAACGAAATGCCGATGTCTTTACGATTGATGAAGCCGTCATCAAAGTACTGGCTGAAACGGAAACGTCGCAAGGCATCTTCGCTGTCTGTGAGATGAAACAAGCTTCGGCACAATTAGAGCGAGGACGCTATTTGTTGCTCGATCGTCTGCAAGATCCAGGGAACGTCGGGACGATGATTCGGACTGCTGACGCAGCTGGATTCGATGGTGTCGTCGTCGGACCGGGAACAGTTGACGTCTATAACGGAAAAGTCATCCGTGCGACGCAAGGATCGCTGTTCCACCTACCGGTCATCTCCATGCCACTCGAAGAGGCAGTCAATGCCTTGCATGAACAAGGGATTGCGGTAATCGGCACGGCGTTAGAAGGAGCGACGTCTTATCAAGGGATCGCACCGATGGATGCACTCGGTTTAATTATCGGGAACGAAGCACAAGGCGTGGCGCCAGAGTTACTCTCGTACTGTGATGAGCGTGCCTACATCCCGATCCGTGGTAAAGCGGAGTCATTGAATGCGGCAGTAGCGGCAGGCATTTTGCTCTATCATTTTGCAAGCGTGGATTGAAACCAACAGGCGTTCATGCTAAAGTGAACATCAGGAATACATCATGGACGTTGATGGAACAGAGTACGTTAGGGAACGATTCAATCAGGGAGAAGCGGTCGTAGACTGAAAACTGCTTCGTGAATCTGCTAACCGAATTCACTCCGGAGTCGCACGAGAGATCGTGACGGGATGCGCCCGTTATCGCGCAATTGGAGGAC
Organism: uncultured Exiguobacterium sp.; assembly: GCF_964277885.1. Lineage (NCBI taxonomy): Bacteria > Bacillati > Bacillota > Bacilli > Caryophanales > Exiguobacterium > uncultured Exiguobacterium sp. Next base: position 618,901 of record NZ_CAXYJR010000005.1, read on the forward strand.
TTTTCGATTGAAAAGTCAAACAAGGGTGGTACCACGGTGTTTACATCGTCCCTTCGGCATTTGCCGGAGGGGCGTTTTTTTATATCTTCAACTAAAGGAGTGGGAAAGATGCGCGAGCAATTAGAAGCATTACGCGATGAAGCGTTGACATTAGTCGATCAGGCAACAACACAAAAAGATCTCAATGATGTCCGAGTCAAGTATCTCGGGAAAAAGGGACCGATCACAGAAGTATTACGAGGAATGGGAAAGTTATCAGCGGAAGAACGACCAGTCGTCGGTGAGATCGCGAATACGGTCCGTCAAGCGATCCAAGAGCAATTGGAACAACGTCTGACAGCTGTCAAACAACAAGAAATGGATGCGAAACTGGCAGCGGAAGCAATTGACGTCACGTTACCAGGACGTCCAAAAAAGGTCGGTCATGCGCACCTCTTGCAACAGGTGACGGATGAGATTGAAGACATCTTCGTCGGACTCGGTTATACGATTGCCGAAGGTCCAGAAGTCGAGCAAGATCTGTTCAACTTCGAGATGTTGAATTTACCGAAGGATCACCCGGCACGTGATATGCAAGACTCGTTCTACATCACGGAAGAAATTTTGATGCGAACGCATACGTCACCGGTTCAAGCACGGACGATGCTTGCTTCTAAAGGTGAACCGATTCGCATTCTTTGCCCAGGTAAAGTCTACCGTCGAGACGAAGACGATGCGACGCACTCGCACCAATTCATGCAAGTCGAAGGACTCGTCGTCGGAGAATCGATTTCGATGGCAGATTTAAAAGGAACGCTTGAAGCCTTCGCGAAGCAGATGTTCGGTGAAGCACGTGAAGTCCGTTTACGCCCAAGTTTCTTCCCGTTCACAGAGCCGTCCGTCGAAGTCGACGTCTCGTGCTTCAAATGTGGCGGTAAAGGATGCAACATCTGTAAACAGACAGGCTGGATTGAAATTCTGGGTGCGGGAATGGTTCATCCTCACGTTCTCGAAATGGCTGAGTATGATAGCACGAAAATGTCAGGTTTCGCATTCGGGATGGGTATCGAACGGATTGCCATGTTGAAATACGGTGTCGATGATATTCGTCACTTCTATACGAATGACGTTCGCTTCAGCGAACAGTTTTAAGGGGGAACGCAGATGTTAGTCTCAAAACAATGGTTAAACGAATATGTGGATGTCAGTCACACATCAGGACAAGACTTGGCTGATTTGATTACAAAGAGCGGAATCGAAGTCGAAGGTGTCGATGTCCGGGATGAAGCGTTAAACAACATCGTAGTCGGACGTGTGTTAACGAAAGAAAAACATCCAGAAGCAGATAAATTGAACGTCACGACGGTCGATATCGGACAAGACGAACCGGTCCAAATCGTATGTGGTGCGCCGAACGTCGAAGCCGGACAAGATGTCATCGTCGCGCGTGTCGGAGCTCGCTTACCGGGTATTAAAATCAAACGTGCCAAATTGCGCGGTGTCGTCTCGGAAGGGATGATCTGTTCACTCGAAGAACTCGGATTCGAAAAGAAATACATCCGAGAAGATGAGCAAGACGGAATCCATACGTTCCGTGAACCCGTCACACCGGGACAAGATGTTCTAGAATTACTCGGTCTACGCGATGAAATCCTCGAACTTGGATTGACCCCGAACCGGTCGGACTGCCTCAGCATGTATGGTGTCGCACACGAAGTGGCGGCGCTTTATGATACGACACCGACTTTTCCGGTCGTTGAAGTCAAAGAAGCAGGAACTGCGACGACAGTCGACGTGACGCTTGATTCAGAGGACTGCCCGTTCTACGCAGCACGAGAAATTCAAGGCGTGACGATTCAAGAATCACCGACTTGGTTAAAAAACCGCTTGATCGCGAACGGCATTCGTCCGATCAACAATGTCGTCGACGTTACGAACTTCGTCTTACTTGAGACAGGTCAACCGCTACATTCGTTCGATGCTGAAAAACTCGGCAAACGGATCGTCGTGCGTCAAGCGCGCGCAGGGGAATCGTTCACGACGCTCGACGAAGTCGAACGGACGCTCGATTCTTCGATGCTCGTCATCACAGACGGTGAACGCCCGGTCGCGCTTGCTGGTGTCATGGGCGGAGCGAATACTGAAGTCGATGAAAACACGACATCGATCATTTTAGAATCAGCTTACTTCGCACCGATTTCTGTCCGGAAGACGAGCCGTGTTCTTGGGCTTCGTTCGGACTCGAGTGCTCGTTTTGAAAAAGGTGTTGATCCACGTCGTGTCTTGTTAGCACTCGATCGGGCAGCAGCTTTGATTGCTGAACTCTCGGGTGGAACGGTTCAAGCGGGTGTCGCTCAAGCCGGAACGCTTGAGCTTGATGATCACTTGATTGAAGCGAGTGTCTCGTACATCAATCACCGTCTTGGTATGGAAATCGAAGGAACGGTCATGCAAACGTTACTCGAGCGTCTTGGTCTTGGTGTTGAGTTGTCGGGTGATGCCTTGACGGTCAGCGTACCGACGCGCCGCCAAGACTTGAAAATTCCAGCTGATTTAGCGGAAGAAGTCGCTCGTCTTTATGGATATGATGCACTGACTTCAAGCTTACCGTCTGAAGCGAGCCGTGGTTTCTTACCAAAACGGAACATCCACCGTCGTCAATTACGCCGGACATTGCAGGGAGCGGGTCTTTCGCAAGCGATTACGTATTCATTGACAAGCGAACAACGCGCGATGCAATTCAATGAACGAGAAGATTTGCACCCAGTCAAACTGGCAATGCCAATCAGTGAAGCCCGTTCGACACTACGGACGTCACTCATTCCAGGACTTCTTGAAGTCGCGCAGCATAACGTCGCACGACAGCATGCCGATGTCGCATTTTATGAACTCGGCAGCGTCTATTTGCAACGAGATGCGTCACTTGAGACACTTCCGATCGAACAAGAAATGATCGGTGGCGTCGCTGTTGGTGTCTCAGAACAACATCGTGCTCACGGAACACTTGTTAAAACGGATTTCTTCGTCATGAAAGGAATCGTCGAGACGCTCGCAACTGCAGTCGGTGTCACGTTGACGTTCGAGACAGCGAGCATTCCTTCGATGCACCCAGGACGGACGGCACGCATTCTGCTTGACGGAGAAGCGATCGGATTCGTCGGTCAAGTGCATCCTGGTCTGTCAAAAGAACAGTATGGTCTAAAAGAAGTGTACGTCTTCGAGGTAGAGGCAATGGCACTACGTACGAAAGAAGAGCAGGTCTACTCGGAAATCTCACGTTTCCCATCGATGACACGTGACTTAGCAATCGTCGTCGAGCGATCAGTGACGGCACAATCTATCGTCGATGTCATGACGGAAGCAGCCGGTCCACTTCTTCAGACAATCGAATTGTTCGATGTCTATACAGGTGAGAATGTTGGAGAGAATGAAAAATCATTCGCTTTCTCCCTCCGTTATCAAAACAAAGAACGGACATTAGTTGATGAAGAAATCACGACAGCGCAACAGCGAGTCGTTGATGCAGTGAAAGAATCGTTCAATGCGGAACTTCGCGCATAATCAGAATAAATAAACAGCCGCTTTCCTTTCAGAGGAAGGCGGCTGTTTTCGTTTGACGACAGATTCAAGAAGCAAGTTCTTCTGTTTCAGATGACGCAGCTTGTCGTTTCGTAAAGATGAAATACAGTAGACCACTTACGAGAACGATCAGACTACAGGACAAGAACATATTGGAATAGCCGATACCGCTTGCGACAGAAGCAAGAATCAAGGCACCGATTCCAAAACCTGTATCGTAAGCAAGGAAAAAGGTCGAGATGGCTTTCCCTTTCTGTGCAGGAGGTGCGAAGTTCAATAGGACCGTTTGAAGACCCGGGAAGATGGACGCAGAACCGATACCAATGATGATAGCAGCAGTCAATAAACCAGCAAATGATGGATACATGCCGAGAATGACAAAACCCATCATATATAGGGCGTACGATGGCAACAACACGAATGCGGCACCTCGCTGGTCGAACAGTTTCCCAGCAATCGGTCGAATCCCGACCATCCCGAGAGCGACTAACGCATAAAAATAAGAAGCATATGCGACATGTCCGATTGAGTCCGTATACAGTGAAATAAACGCTGATGTACTAGAAATCGCAACGCCTGCCAACAGAGTTGCTACTAACAAAAGCGGACGCGATAAGAAGAGGGACTGACTTAAACGAAACGCGGACGTGCTTGGAACATGTTGACTCGTCAGCGGTAGACGTGTCATTAACAACAAGGCGATGACTGCTAGGGCAGCAACTGTCACGAAGTACAAAACGAATGCTTTTTCTTGAATAAAGGCAAGACCAATGACAGGACCGAGGACGGATGCCAAGTTCATCGATAGGACGAAATAGCCCATCCCTTCACCTTGACGTGTTTTTGGAATCAATGTCGTAACGGCGAGACTAATCGAAGAAGATAACATTCCGAAACTAAACCCGTGGATGATACGGATGATGATTAGATAAAAAAATGATTCCAAAGGTAGAACGAGCATGTAGCAGATACTCATGACTGTAAAGAGACTGGCAGAGATCATCAGGATGCGCTTTAAGTCGTAACGATCCAACCAGTGACCAATCAATGGTCGAGAACAGACGGTTGCCAGGATAAAACTCGTCACGATCCACCCGAGTGCTGAAGCGGAAACTGGAAACTGTTTAGCAGCGAGTAAAGGAAGTGAGGCATTTAATAAATAAAACGTGATGAAGAGCAATAGATTAATGATGAGCGTCATGACGTAATGACGCGAGAATAATCGAGCGGTCATGAAGATTCCTCCTGTCGATGTAGAGTGAGTAGGTGTGTCATCCATTCACCGAGCTGTTGCTGATTGGTGAGGGAGAAGGAGGCGAGTAATCGTTGATGGGTCTTTTGGACCGCAGCGTCGATTTGATCGAAACGTTCGATGGCTAGAGGTGTCAACGAGACAAAGTGCGTTCGTCCTTCTTTCGTCCGAGTGATGAAACCAAGCGTCTCAAGACGTGAGACAGTTTTCGTCACAGCTGGTTTTTCAATGATTAGATAATTGGCCAATTGGACTTGTGAAACAGGTTGTAGTAATGCAACTGCTTTAATTAATGCCCATTGACCCGTGTGTAACGAGTATGGAAGCAAAGTAGCATCAATCTCTCGTTTGACGAGACGTGAGACTTTTGATAATTGTCCGAGAACATCTTCTTGTGTATAGAGCATTTTATTTCTCCTTTAGTTAACTAGTTAACTTTAAGAGTGTATCAAAGCCGATTAAGATGTGCAAGGTGAAAGACTGTCATTCCTTCTCTAACATAAATGATGTTATCGAATGAAAAGATTAAGCAACCTTCAAACGGGGTATGTTCCGTAAAAGAGTATTTGATTTACTTGAAACATTAAGCGACTGCTCTTTCGACAAGTAGACTGGGTTATTTGGACATAGAGAGAAGAAGGGAAGAGTACATCATGAATCGACTAGCGAAGCTTCTGACTGAATTATTGCCAATCAACATCAATGAAGCAATCAATCCAATCATCACGAATATCGCCACCGATTCACGGCAAATCACATCGGACGGATTATTTATCTGTATCAACGGCTACACCGTTGATGGTCACGATTATATCAATCAAGCGATCGAGAACGGTGCTGTAGCAATTTTAGCTGAACGATCGTTTTCCGACTGTCCGATTCCAGTCATCACCGTACCAGATACAAAGCGCCTCGCAGGTCAAGTCGCTAATCGTTTTTACGATCACCCGAGTCAAAAAATACGTGTCTATGGAGTAACGGGAACGAACGGAAAAACGACGACGACGAAATTGGCGTACGATCTTTTTCGGGCGACAGGAGTAAAAGCCGGCATGATTAGCACGGTCGGCGCACGAATTGATGAGGAACTCATCGAGACGCCGAATACGACGCCCGAAGCGATCATCTTACATCGACTGTTGTATGAAATGGTTGAAAAGGGCGTGACTGATTGCATCATTGAAGTGTCTTCTCATGCGCTAGCTGAAGGTCGAGTCGAGGGAGTGTCTTTCCACTCGGCAGCGTTTACGAACCTGACGCATGATCATTTGGATTACCATCATTCCATGGAGGATTATGCCAAGACGAAAACTTTGTTGTTTCAACAAGTCGCCGCGTCAAATGGTCGAGCGATCGTCTTGAATCGAGAAGATGGATGGAGTCGTGTCATGCGAAAATCTGCACCTTTGCAACCTGTCATTTGGTATACGACGCAGCCACACCGTACGTCACAGATCGCGGTTGAATGGTTGACGGACACCGTCAATGTGCGGATCGACGAAACGACGACACGCGTGCCGACAGCTTTACTAGGTGAATTCAACGCGGCGAATTTAGCCGCAGCGATGGGATTACTTCGAGCGGGTGATGCCAATCTGTACGCATTGATTCGTCATATTCCAGAACTGGAATTGCCGAAAGGACGACTCGAACGGCTGGACTGGGCACCTTGCGAGATTTATCTCGACTATGCCCATACACCGGATGGTCTAGAAAAATGTTTACAGGCACTCACTTCTTCCGGGGAGTCGCTATCGGTCGTCTTAAGTGCAGCTGGAGAACGTGATCGAACAAAACGAGCGGAGATGGGACGAATCGCGGGTAGATATTGTGAACACATCATCGCGACGGTCCATGATCCAAGGTCAGAAGCGCCGAATCAAATCATCGATGAGTTAATCGTTGATATTCCAAAAAATCGGTTAATTGGTTGTTATATGTCCCGTCATGAAGCACTCGTACAAGCAGCGCATCTAGCGCACGAAGGGAAACGCATCGTCATCATCGGGAAGGGTCATGATGAGGTAGAACGAATCGGTGCAAAAGCGATCCCTTTTAATGAAAAACACATACTGCTTGCGGAACTAGAACGGTTGTCTGAAGGAGAATCCGTCATTTGAAAAACCGACCATTCCGTTAAGGTCATGGTCGGTTTCGTTTCGTAGCTAGTTGTTGTGCCTTTTTCGTATTTGCAAAATGGGCTTTCGTCCAGTCACGTAGTTTGTCAGCGCCATGACGTAAAATCAGTGAAGCAGCGACCTGATCGACTTTCGCGCCAGCACCTTTCGGAATGACGACACCTGTTGTTTCACTTAACTTGTCCATTTCCTTCAGAAAAATGGCACGAGCGATGATCGATGATGCAGCGACGGCGACATGGAGTTGTTCCGCCTTGGTCGAGAAGTAGACATTTTCTCGAACGGGATTGATGACACCAGACAAGTGTTTGTAGTAAACGGTCTTTTCAGCGAACTGATCAATCAAAATCGCTTCTGGTTTTGTCTCCAGTTGGTCAAGAAGTCGCTCAAGTACATCATTATGCATCAGAGCGGTCATCTTTCCTTGTGTCATCGTGCGTTGCATCTGATTGTATTCTGGATTGTGTAGGATGCGGTACGTATACGGAATGACGGCATGGAGATCGTGAGCAATCCGACGAATTTCGGTATCGTTCAGATATTTTGAGTCCCGAACACCAAGTTCGTGAAGAAGTGCGATCTGCCTTCGATCGACGAAGGAAGCGACGACGACGAGTGGACCAAAGAAATCGCCTTTCCCGACTTCGTCACTGCCAGCGACGGACCATTCTGCAAAACCATTCGGTAACGATGAAACAAGTGGTTCTTTCGATTTGGTCGGCGTAGCCGTACCAAAACGTGCGGCGATCTCTTCTGCTTTTGTTCCTTGAAACATCACTTTTCCAGAATTATAAATCGTGATGACACATCCAGGTACTTTGGCGGCGAAGCGGGCATATGGTGGACTCTTCGTCTGTCCTTGTTTAAACTCTTGTATGACGAGGTCTTGCTTTTCTTTAGATAAGCGTAAAACGGTAGTTCCCACGAGATAACCTCCCTTTCCGGGATTAAGCATACCATCCTTAAGACCGATGGGGGACTTCTTTTCCTAAAACGAAAATGATGGTACTATATGAAAGAAGCAAAGTATGAGGAGGACAGAAAAATGGCTGATTCAGAAGGGTTGAACCGGACGACGATTCATATCGCAGGCAATGATTATACGATTGTCGGAACGGAGTCGCCAGAACACGTACGCGAAGTGGGTCTCCTCGTGGATACGAAAATTCGAGAAATCCGAGAACAAGCTCCACAACTCGACGTTCGTCAAATCGCCGTCCTAGCGGCGCTTAATATTGGTAGTGATTATGTAAAAATCAAAAAGAATTTGGGTGAACTATAAACTATGATTTCTCTCGTTATTTTATTACTTCTCGCCTTAGGTGTCATGACAGGGGTCCGACGGGGAGTCATATTGCAGGCCGGGCATTTGCTCAGCCTGATCATTTCCTTCATCGTCGCCTTGTCGTTCTATGAGGAACTGGCGACGAAATTCCGTTTGTGGGTACCGTATCCGTCGACACTAGATGATGCGGGAATCGACTTGACGATGTTTGCAATTCCAAGTTCAGCACGACTCGACGAGGTGTTCTACAAAGCCTTTTGGTTCGTCGTCCTGTTCTTCGGTACAAAAATCATCTTAGCGATCTTATTGTCGATGTTTGATTCGTTGACAAATGTCCCGATCTTAAAACAAGTCAAAGGATTGTTAGGTGGCGTCTTTGGTTTCATCGAGATGTATATCTTCATCTTCTTGCTCTTGTTCTTAGCGGCATTCGTTCCGATTCAGTCGATACAGGATGCGATCGCAGACTCGAGTTTAGCAAGCTTCATCATCCAACACACACCGCTTCTTGCGAATTGGCTGATGGATCAAGTTGGATTGATAAAATAAACATGCTCCCGTTAAATGGGAGCTTTTTTTGAGGGGAGAATTGCACATGCGTACGATTCAAGATGCAATGCGTCACTTGGAACGAATTTCAGTCTACCTAGAGGTTAAAGGGGAAAACCCGTTTAAGATCAATGCTTTCCGAAAAGCAGCAAGTATCCTCGAAGCGTCTGATGCCGACTTCATGGCGATCGAGGATTTCACGGCGATGAAGGGGATTGGTAAAGGAACGGCTGCTGTTCTAGAGGAATACCGGGAAACGGGAACGAGTACGGCACTAACGGAACTCGAACAAGAAGTTCCGGAAGGACTGATTGCTTTACTAAAAATTCCGGGTCTTGGTGGTAAAAAGCTCGCTAAACTGCATGAAGTCGGCGTCATTGATGCAGATTCCTTTGCGGAGAAATTGGCAGATGGTACAGTCGAGGCGATGCCTGGATTCGGCAAAAAGACGGTCGAGAAATATGTTAAAGCACTTGAAACGTTTGAAACACGACCGGAACGATTACCATATGGTGTCATGCGAAAGGTCGTCGCTGAATTAAATCAGACAATTGCATCGTTTGATGCAATCATTCGGTTTGAAGTAGGGGGAAGTTTCCGTCGAGCAGAGGAGACGTGCAAGGATCTTGATTTCATTCTCTCGACGAACGAACCAGAACGGATCAAAGAGCAACTCTTGGAACTGTCGCTCATCGATGAAGTCATCGCTGCCGGTAGTACAAAAGTATCGCTCGTCTTAAAACGAGACGTTCATTATATCGCGGTTGATTTCCGAATCGTTGATGATGCGGCGTATGCATCCACCTTACATCACTTCACAGGTTCGAAGGATCACAATGTGCGAATGCGCCAACTTGCGAAAGAGCGAGGGGAAAGTATTTCTGAATATGGCGTTGAGACAGAGAACGGTTTAGTGCAGCCGAAGACGGAAGAAGAATTGTTTGCGCGGTATGATTTACCGTTCATCGCCCCTGAATTACGTGCAGGACGACACGAATTCGAGCAGGATTTGTCACGCCTTTTGACGGAACAGGATATTCAAGCCGATGTGCACATGCATACGACATGGTCAGATGGCACATTATCTGTTGAAGAACTGGTCGATGCGTGTGCTGCACGAGGGTATACATGGATGGCGATTACCGACCATAGTAAATATATGAAGTTCGTCAATGGATTGACGGAAGAGCGTCTACGTGCGCAACGTGTCGAAATTGAAGCAGCACGCAAGAAACATCCTGAGATGACGATCTTATGTGGTGTCGAGATGGATATCTTGCCTGATGGATCACTCGATTATGCAGATGATTTCTTAAAAGAAATGGATTATGTCATCGCCTCGATTCACTCAAAGTTCGATCAGACGGAAGAAGAGATCATGCAGCGGCTCGAGAATGCTTGTCGTAATCCTTATGTTTCCTTGATTGCCCATCCGACGGGACGAATCATCGGTAGACGAGAGGGCTATGCCGTCAACGTCGATCAATTGATCGAACTAGCAGCCGAGACAGGAACTGCGCTTGAGATGAATGCCAACCCGGCACGATTTGATTTGACAGCAAGTTCCTTGGCGAAAGCAAAGGCTGCTGGTGTGAAAATTTTGATCAATACGGATACACACCGACCAGAAATGTTAGAAGATATGAAACTTGGAGTCCTCCATGCTCGTAAAGCTTATTTGGAGGCGTCTGATGTCATCAATACGTGGACGGCTGAAGCAGCAGTTGAATTCTTCGGTCGAAAACGTTTAGGAGTGGATTAAATGAATGCCAACGCATTACGCGTCTTAGAATATGAAAAATTAAAAGAAAATATGTTAGCCTTCACGGCCAGTTCACTCGGAGCACAGTTCGTCCGAGCGATGCGTCCGGCGGAAGAGTTCGAACAGGTCAAGGAATTGTTAGCTGTCACGACGGAAGCAACAACGGTTTACCGATTACGTGACCGTTACCCGTTCGGTGGATTGACGGACGTTCGGAGTGAAGTCAAACGAGCAGAAATCGGTTCGGTCCTCTCGACGAGTGAACTTCTATCCGTCGCAGACGTCGTCTATTCGGGACGTCAAGTGAAGGCGTTCCAGGAACGACTACATGAAGACCATGCGGATTTACGATTACCGCGCCTCGATAGCCGCATCGAACAAATCACAAAGCTCGTTGAGATTGAACAAGGGATTCGACATGCTATTGACGATCAAGGAACTGTCCAAGATTCGGCAAGTGATAAATTACGAGCGTTACGCAGTCAGCTACGCTCGCTCGAAGGACAGGTCCGTTCAAAAATCGATAACGTCTTACGCAGTAAAGCAAAGATGCTGTCTGACGCCATCGTGACGATGCGAAATGATCGCTACTGTGTCCCGGTCAAACAAGAATACCGTCAAGCGTTCGGTGGGATCGTCCACGATCAGTCAGCGTCCGGTGCGACGTTATTCATCGAACCGCAAGCTGTCGTTTCTGCGAACAACGAGATTCAAGAAGCGCGTTTGAAAGAACGGGCGGAAATCGAACGAATCCTTGCCCAATTATCAGCACTTGTCGGGAGTGTCGGTGATTCGCTGCGCATCAATCTTGATGTATTAGCAGAACTTGATTTCATCATGGCGAAAGCATTGTACGGTCATCAGATCGGAGCGGTCGAGCCACGCTTGAATGAAAATCGCCATATCATTTTGAAGGAAGCTCGACACCCGTTCATCCCGAAAGATGAAGTCGTACCGATCACTGTCTCGCTAGGTGGCGATTTTACATCACTCGTCATCACCGGTCCGAACACCGGTGGTAAGACGGTTACCTTAAAGACGATCGGTCTTCTGCAATTGATGGTGCAATCAGGACTATACGTACCGGCAGCAGATGAGACGGAGCTCAGTGTCTTCGATGCGATTTATGCCGATATCGGGGATGAACAATCGATTGAACAAAACTTGTCGACGTTCAGTTCGCACATGACGAACATCGTCTCGATGATGGAGAAAATCGATTTTATGAGTTTGGTGCTGTTTGATGAATTAGGGGCGGGAACGGACCCGACAGAAGGGGCTGCCCTAGCGATCGCGATTCTTGATGAAGTGAAACGCCGCGGAGCACGTGTTGCAGCGACGACACACTATTCGGAATTAAAAGCGTACGGCTATAATCGAGAAGGAGTCGTCAATGCATCGATGGAATTTGATGTCGAGTCACTCAGTCCGACGTATCGCTTACTCATCGGTGTACCCGGACGCTCAAACGCGTTCGAGATTTCAAAACGTCTCGGACTCGAAGACCGGATCATCGACGCGGCACGTGGTCAAATTGGTAGTGACGCACAGTCTGTCGAGACGATGATCGAACGACTGGAAGAGGCGAAACAGCGTGCTGAAACGTTAGAGGCTCAGTTGCTAGAAGAGAAGAAGCGACTCGTTGCAGAGCGTGAGCAATTCGAGCAAGAACAAGCAGAGATTCAAGAAGAGAAGAATGAGATTCTAGCAAAAGCGGAAGAAAAAGCAACACGTGCAGTCGAACGTGCCCAAAAAGAAGCGGAAGGCGTCATTAAACGTTTGAAAGAATTGCGTGATGCTGGTGCCGTCAAAGAGCATGAATTGATCGAGGCACGTAAAAAACTGGAAGATGCGAAGCCGAGTCTGCAAGAGAAACGGATTGCTAAAGTAAAAGCGAAATACGATCAAACGCCACGTTTTGATAAAGGAGAAGAAGTCAAAGTCACGACCTTTAATCAAAAAGGCTACATCATCAACCAACAGGCGAACGGCGAGTACACCGTTCAAGTCGGCATCATGAAGGTGAACGTCAAACCGGAAGATCTTGCGAAAATCGGCAGTACTCCAAAACGTCCTCAAACAAAAGGGCGTTCTGGTGGTACAAGCGTGACGAAACAATCGGCGCCTTCAGCTGAACTGGATTTACGTGGCGTCCGTGTTGAAGAAGGATTATCGAAGCTCGAACGCTTTATGGACCAAGCTTTGTTATCGAACTACGACCATATTCGTGTCATCCATGGTCTGGGTACGGGAGCGATGCGTCAAGGTGTCCAAGAATTCTTGAAAGGTCATCGTCACGTCAAAGGTCACCGCTTAGGTGGTCAAGGTGAAGGCGGACACGGTGTGACGATCATTGAACTGAAATGAGGAAAGCAAGATGAACATTTTTGAGAACGTCTATGTCTATACGACAGCGCTCTATTCGGTCGCGGGATTACTGATCATTTTAGGACTTGCACTTTTTGAGTTGACAACCCGGTATAAAAACTGGGAACATATCAAGAGTGGCAACATCGCCGTTGCGTTAGCAACAGGTGGAAAAATCATCGGACTCGCCAATATCGTTCATTTCGCTGTGCAAGGAGAAGAACGGGTCGGGTCGATATTTCTTGAAAGTGCTTTTGGCTTCTTACTGTTGATATCGACATACTGGATCTTTGAATTCCTGACACCGAATTTGCCGGTAGACCGTGAAATCGAGAACGGCAACATTGCTGTCGGTATCATTTCATGCGCTTTATCAATCGGCATGTCCTACGTCATCGGATCAGCGTTAGTGGGGTGAATTCGTGTTAGAACGTTTAGCGAAAATCATGTTTGGGGTTTCGATCGCCTTTTTGATCGTCGGTATCCTTTGGATTGTATTTAATTAAAAGAACCGGTCTTACCGTGTGATCATTCCGTACTGACATCGTTTCAGTACGGAATTTTTATTGAGCCACGCCTAATCAAAAAAGGAGGAACGCATATGAACGTACGAAAAACATCAACAACGACAGAAACGAGACGCCGTGCTTTTGAGGCGATGCAATTGATTTCTTGGAAGGACATCTTCTGGGTCATTATCGGATCGGCGATTCTCGCCTTTGGAATCAACTACTTTACGATTCCGAACGATCTTTCAGAAGGCGGATTAATCGGGATCACGGTTATTTTCTACTATCTCTATGGCTGGGATACAGGACTTGTCTCCCTGCTTGCGAACGCGTTACTGTTCATCGTCGGATATCGATTCCTTAGCCGGAAGACGATGCTCTACTCCGTCATTTCAGTCGCCGTCACATCGTTTGTTCTCTCTTCGACAGCAAATCTTGCGACATCATCGGATAGCCGTTTAATTGGTACGGTCTATGCGGGCATTCTGATTGGTGTCGGAATCGGACTCGTCATTCGAGCGGGAGGAACGACAGGTGGCGGAGTCATCATCGCTCGATTGATGAATAAGTATCTTAATCTCAGTATCGCGGTCTCAATGTTCATCATCGACGTCGCGGTCGTCGGTGCATCAGGGTTCCTTTTCGGAGAAGAGACGATGCTATACACGTTGATTGCGATCATCATCGGCTCATACTTGATTGATCTCGTCAGCGAAGGATTGAATGTCCGCGAAGCGGTCACGATCATCAGTCATCGCCAAGAGGAGATTGCGACGATCTTGACGGAGACGCTCGGACGTAGCGCAACCGTCATTCATAGCCACGGTCATTTCACGAAACAAAAGAATGATATGTTGTATATGATCGTCGATAAGCGACAACTGGCACCATTGAAACAAATCGTCGAAGCAGCGGATCCCCGCGCCTTCGTCGTTATTCATAAAGTACGCGAAGTCATTGGAGAAGGATTTACGTATCCATCCCGGTGATGCCTATTAACAAGCAGTGCTTCTTCTTTTTCGGAAACGATAAAGGGAGGTGCTGCTTTTTTAGTATCATGATTCCTGATTGAAAGAATCGAAAAAAAACAAGCAGATTTGATTTCTTTTTTTGGATTTTACTGGCATGTCGAATTCGATTCAACGTATAATAAAAATGAATAGTAATTCATTATCTGGGAGGGAAACGTATGGAATCCGTTTGGTTATCTGATTATCCCGAGCAAGTGCCCGCATCGATTGATTATCGAGAATTACCTCTTTATCAGGCACTCGATGAGGCGGCGACCGATTTTCCAGAACAACGTGCCTTAAGTTTCTTAGGAAAACGTATGACGTTTCGTGAAGTACGTGATGAGGCCCGCGCCCTTGGGAGTCTATTACAAGAGCACGGACTAAAAAAAGGGGATCGCGTCGGACTGATGCTACCGAACTGCCCGCAATATATGATCAGTTATTATGCGGTTCTCTATGCAGGTGGTATCGTCGTGCAGGTGAACCCACTCTATACGGATCGTGAACTGGAGCAGATTCTCGTTGATTCAGGAGCGCATCTACTCGTGACGCTCGATCTACTTTATCCGAAAGCGTCACGCGTCAAGGCGGCGACGACGCTCAAGACGGTCGTGACGACAAGTATCGCGGATTACCTTCCCTTCCCTAAAAATAAACTGTATCCGATTAAAGCACGGAAAGATAACAACATCATCATCGATACGACAGGTTCGATTCCGTTTTTATCTTTGCGGGGTTATGAGCCGATTACACCAGTCGCGATTCAACCGAAGGAGGACGTCGCGGTTCTCCAATATACGGGTGGAACGACAGGCGCACCCAAAGGTGTCATGTTGACACACTTCAATTTGAGTGCAAACGTCGAACAGATTGACAACTGGTTCTATAAATATAATCGAGGAGATGGACGGAAGCTGTTAGCAGTCGTTCCTTATTTCCATGTCTATGGAATGACGTGTAATCTCAATTTCGGCATATTTAATGCCTATGAACAAATCATCGTTCCGAAATTCGACATTGAACAAGTATTGAAAACGATTCATAAGGAGAAACCAAATTTATTTCCTGGTGCACCGACGATGTATGTTGGTCTGTTGAATCATCCGAAGCTGAAAAAGTACGATCTCTCTTCGATTGAAGCCTGTATTTCTGGTTCAGCCCCACTACCTGTTGAAGTACAGGAAAAATTCGAAGCTTTAACGGGTGGGCGGATCGTTGAAGGATACGGTCTGTCTGAAACGAGTCCGGTGACGCATACGAACTGTATCTGGGATCGTCGGATTCCTGGAACGGTCGGTATTCCGGTACCCGATACGCAAGCGAAAATCGTCCAAGCAGACGGAGAGACACCAGCTGCTCCTGGAAAGATTGGTGAGATCATCGTCACAGGCCCACAAGTCATGAAAGGATACTGGAAACGTCCAGAAGATACGCAAGCGGTACTTCGAAACGGTTGGTTGCATACGGGAGACCTTGGATATATCGGTGAGGATCATTACTTCCGAATCGTCGATCGTAAAAAAGATTTAATCATTGCTTCTGGATTCAACATTTATCCACGTGAAGTCGAAGAAATCCTATATGAACACCCAGCCGTCAAAGAAGCGGTCGTCATCGGTGTTCCAGATGTCTACCGCGGAGAGACCGTCAAAGCGTTCATCGTCGTCAAGGATGAGATGACGGTCACGGAAGAAGAGCTCGATCAATTCTGTCGCAAGCAATTAGCATCGTTCAAAGTGCCGAAGCAGTATGAATTCCGGCAAGAGTTACCGAAGACGTTCGTTGGGAAGATTCTCCGCCGTGTTCTCGTTGAAGAAGAACGTGCCAAACAACTCGAAGAAAGCAGTTGACAGGATGAAATGGCATGATAGAATAAATATGAATGAACCATCATTCATTTTATGCGTTAGGAGATAGTGGAATGAAACGAACAATGTCAAAGAGTGACCGCATCATTGATGCCGCCGTAAAAGTCATCGCTAAAAACGGCTACCACGGGGCGAAGGTGACTGCCATCGCAAAGGAAGCCGGGGTTGCGGATGGGACGATTTATCTGTACTTCAAGAATAAAGAACATCTCTTGATTTCGCTATTCCAAGCGAAAATGGGAAGCTTCATCGAATATTCCGAAGGACAAATCGCGAGCCGTACGACAGCAACGGAACAATTGGCAGCATTGATCGAGGCACATCTTGAGCAATTATCCGTCGATTATGATTTGGCTGTCGTCACGCAAATCGAGTTACGTCAATCCAATCAAGACATGCGTCAAAATATCGCCGCCGTCTTGAAACCCTACCTGCATCTGATTGACCGTGTCGTCAAGCACGGGATGACGACAGGTGAGTTTTCAAACGAACTCGATTATCGTTTAGCACGTCAGATGATTTTCGGAACAATCGATGAGGTCGTGACGAGCTGGATGGCAAGTGGATTCAAATATGAGTTGCTTGAGACACGCGACGGGATTCATCGGATGTTGATCAAAGGGCTGAGTTAAGCCCTTTTCATGAAAACAATCATGTAAGCGGATACAAAGAATGATGGTGAATAGACGATAAGGGGGAGCATGAGATGGAAATCTATGTACTGTTGAAACGCACATTCGATACGGAAGAAGCTATCCAACTCGAGAATGGTCAAATCGATGAGGATGGCGCTGAGTTCATCATTAACCCATACGATGAATATGCGGTAGAAGAAGCGATTCGTGTCCGTGATGCACAAGGGGGAACGGTGACGGTCGTGACGGTCGGTCCGGAAGATGCGGATAAGGAGTTACGAACAGCACTCGCGATGGGAGCGGATCAAGCAGTACGCATCTCAATCGAGGACGATATCGAAGAGGCAGATCATTTCACGATTTCTGAAGTGCTTGCTGGTTATTTGAAGGAACAGACAGTCGATCTCATCATCGCTGGAAACGTCGCAGTTGACGGCGGAAGTGGTCAAGTGGCACCACGCGTCGCAGAACTGCTTGATATTCCTTACGTGACGACGATCACGAAACTGGAGCTCGACGGTACAAAGGCTGTCGTCACACGCGATGCTGAAGGGGACACGGAAACGATTGAAACAACACTTCCGTTACTCGTCACTGCGCAGCAGGGGTTGAATGAACCACGTTATCCAAGTCTTCCAGGGATCATGAAAGCGAAGAAAAAGCCGCTAGAAGAACTGGAACTTGATGATTTAGAACTTGATGAAGATGAACTCGCACCACGTCTAGAAACAATCGAACGTTTCTTACCACCGAACAAAGCAGCCGGTAAGATCCTTGAAGGTGAACTGAACGAGCAAGTCGCACAGCTCGCATCATTATTACGCAACGAAGCAAAAGTGGTCTAAGGGGGAGAAACGAATGACAAAAGCATTAGTACTCGCAGAATCACGGGATGGCAGTTTACGGAATGTGTCGTTTGAGGCAATCGCAGCAGCGCGACGTGTCGCTGACGAAGTCATCGCAGTCCTGATTGGACACAATGTCGCAAAAGATGCGGAAGCACTGGCGTCACGCGGGGCAGATCAGGTACTTGTCGTCGAGGATGAACGGTTATTGCACTACACACCAGACGGATACGGACAAGTTTTCCTCGAGTTGATGAACCGAACATCACCTGATGTGCTCGTCTTCGGGCATACGTCGCTCGGCAAGGATCTATCACCGAAAATCGCGGCAAAACTGCAAGCGGGTCTAATCAGTGACGTGACGGCGATTGAAGGGGAGGGCGCGGAAGCAACGTTCATCCGTCCGATCTACTCAGGGAAGGCATTTGAGAAAGTCAAAGTCTCAGAAGGCAAGACTCTCTTTACGGTCCGTCCTAACAACATCGATCCACTCGAAGCAGGTAGTTCACAAGGAACGGTTGAGTCGGTTACAGTTGAACTGAAGGATTTACGGACGATCGTCGCAGACATCGTACGTAAAGCAACAGGCGGCGTTGATTTATCAGAGGCAAAAGTGATCGTCGCAGGTGGACGAGGCGTCAAGAGTTCGGACGGATTCGCACCGTTACAAGAACTAGCAGACGTCCTTGGAGGAGCAGTTGGTGCTTCGCGTGGTGCTTGTGATGCGGATTACTGCGACTATGCGCTTCAAATCGGTCAGACAGGTAAAGTCGTTACACCGGACCTTTATATCGCATGCGGGATCTCAGGCGCGATTCAACACTTAGCAGGGATGTCGAATGCAAAAGTGATCGTTGCGATCAATAAAGACCCGGAAGCAAATATCTTCTCTGTCGCGGACTACGGGATTGTCGGAGATTTGTTCGATGTCGTGCCACTATTGACAGCTGAATTAAAAAAAATGCTCGTTCACGGATGAGTGGATACACCGGTGCCATGCTGATGGTACCGGTTATTTTTTACGAATTCTGCACGTGAGCAGTTTCGTTTGTTGGAAGAGACTGCTATGATATACTCGAATCAATAAAGAGATCACCCATTTTTTTACCGGGTCGATCTACTCATTAGGAGGTTATGATCAATGGCAATCGTACACGCAACTAGCCAATCATTTAAAGAAGAAACACAAGAAGGACTCGTCCTTGTTGATTTTTGGGCAACATGGTGTGGACCATGTCGCATGCTCGCACCTGTCCTTGAAGAACTCGATGCTGACATGCAAGATGTAAAAATCGTCAAAGTTGACGTGGATGCAAACCCAGAAGTAGCTGGAGCATTCCAAGTTCAAAGTATCCCGACACTTGTTCTCTTCAAAGATGGACAACCTGTTAACAAAACAATGGGCTTCATGCCAAAAGACGCACTTAAAGAATTCGTTGAAACATCTAACTAATTCTTTCCTGCATATCAAAACAGACCGTTCTGCACAGGCAGAACGGTCTGTTTTTTTAGATTACATTGGCGTACAAAGTTCGATCAGGTGTCCATCGGGGTCGAGGACATAGGCGACGACTTGTCCCCATGGTTTTTCAACGGGAGCGAGCACGGTTTCGTATCCTGCGGCTTCCACTTTTTGAAAAAGTGCCAGAACGTCATCCGTGATGAAACCAATCTCTAACGTCTGTTGTGTTTTTCCGCTTGGTATCCTGTATTCCGGAATCAACTGTTGCACGTCTTCACGCGTATTGAAGGCGAGTGTCGTCTGACCGGTTTCGAACTCGATGTAACTCCCGTGCTCCGCTTTGACGGATAAGCCAAGAACGTCTCGATAGAATGTCAGCGTCCGTGCAGTGTCTTCAACGTATAAAATCGTATAGCCGTATTGAATCATCAAAAAGCCTCCTGTCAATCCTCTAATAACGAAGCGATGTCTGAAGCCGGTGTCGGGTAAGCGAATCCAGTCTGTTGCATCGAAGTACTTGGAATCCGGTGTTGCATCGCAAACGAGAAGTAATTCGCAAGTTCCGCTGCATTGACGCCGATGAAATGTGCGCCGAGCACTTGGTCATCTTCACCAACAAGAACTTTCGCTCGAGCAAAACTGTCTTTGATCCGTGCGTTCGTTTGCCAGGAAGACGTATCAATCAATCGACCACGGTACGAGATACCTGCTTTTTTCAAAGCAGTTTCCGTCTCACCGACGAGGGCGAGATTCGGCGCGGTGAATACGACGCTAGGTACAGGGAGTAGCTCTAGTTTCCGATTGTTCCCTTCGAGCATGTTATCAGCAGCGAGTCGTCCTTCTGTTCCGGCAAACGGTGTCAACGCCGGATTCCCGCTGACGGCAACATCTCCTGCGGCATAGATATGTTCGACGGAAGACTGGAGATACGCATTGACATGAATTCCTTTTTCGTTATGCGAAACACCGATGGCTTCGAGACCAAGTTGATCGATACTTGCGACACGTCCAGTCGCATTCAAGACGACATCCGTCTTCAACACATCACCGTTCGATAAACGAAGGGAATCCTCTTCGTAAGCGACGACTTCTGCCTCTTTGATGATCGAGATGCCAAGTGCTCGTGTGGCGTCGAGTAAGACATCGACGAGTTCACTTTCGAATTGTTTTAAAGGATCAGATCGTAAGACGATCGTGACGTCTGCGCCAGCAATACGAGCGAGATGCGCGAACTCAAACGAGATATACCCGCCACCGATACAAACGAGTCGACGGGGGAGATCCTTTAGTTCTAAAAATTCATTACTCGTTATAAAACGTTCACTACCGGGTACAGTTAATTCGCGAGGTCGTAGACCAGTTGCGATTAAAAACTGTTTCCCTTCGATTTCTTCTTCACCAATTCGAAGACGATGTGAAGATACGAATTGCGGTTCACCGTGGAAATAGTCAATGTCCGTTTCCGCGTACCGCTTTCGTGTTTGCTCCGGAATGGCGCGTGTGTATTCATTCTTGCGTTCCATCAACTGGCGCCAATCAATCGAAACCAGACCCTTTACGCCATATCCGAGTAAGCGCTCGACTGCATCCTTCGTCTCACTACCCGTCAGCATGATTTTTTTTGCGTCACACCCACGTTGTGCACATGTGCCACCGGGAGTGAAGTTCTCCACGATGGCAACACGTAGCCCTTTTTCAGCGAATTTATACGCCGCTTGATTTCCAGCTGAACCTGTTCCGATCACAATGCAATCATATGTACGCATTTTTCATCCTCCGTATGTCATAATCAATGTATGGTATTTACCCGAACGAATAAAACTAAAAACGGTGAAAGGAGACATTTATTTGGGACATCAAGAACATATCAAAGCGAAACTATCCCTTTTGCCGGATGAGCCAGGATGTTATCTGCACAAAAATGAATTCGGCGAAATCATCTATGTCGGAAAAGCAAAAAATCTTAAGAATCGAGTCCGCTCCTATTTCACGGGAGCACATGATATTAAGACGGAACGTCTCGTCGCGGAAGTCCGTGACTTCGAATACATCATCACAGCCAGTGAACTCGAAGCGTTGTTGCTTGAGATGACGCTTATTAAGAAACATGATCCGAAGTACAATATCATGTTGAAGGATGATAAGTCGTATCCGTACTTGAAAATTACGAATGAGACCTATCCCCGCCTGATCACGACGCGTAAGTTGAAAAAGGATGGCGGTCATTATTTTGGTCCTTATCCGAATGCCTATGCGGCGAACGAGACGAAACGTCTGTTAGATCGTTTATATCCGCTGCGTAAATGCCAGCCGATGCCGAAAAAACTTTGCCTGTACTACCACATCGGTCAGTGTCTCGGTCCATGTGAAATTCCGAATCTCGAGTCGGAACAAAAGACGCTCGTGTCGGAAATCCGCAGGTTCTTGTCCGGGGACACGAAGGAACTCGTCGAAAGCTTGAAACAGAAGATGGCGGACGCGGCCGAAACGATGGAATTCGAACGTGCCGGAGAATTACGGGATCAAGTCCGAGCGATCGAGTCGATCATGAACAAACAAAACATGATTACAGCGGATCTGACGTCACGCGACGTATTCGGAATTCATGTCGATAAAGGTTGGATGTGTGTCCAAGTCTTCTTCCTTCGCGGCGGAAAGATGATTGAACGGGATGTCTCGCTTTTCCCGATCTATGGTACACCGGCAGAAGAACTCGAGAGTTTCATCGTCCAGTTCTACGAAAAGAACATCAAGCCAAGTGAAGTCTATGTACCGCCACTCGTTAATCAGCTACTGCTCAAAGAGGCGCTCTCGATTAAAATTCACGTTCCGGTCCGAGGATCAAAAAGGAAATTACTTGATCTAGCAACGAAGAATGCTGAAAACGCGATCTCGGAACGCTTCGAGTTGTTAGCTAAAGATGAGAAACGGACCGTTCAGGCAGTCGAAGAACTCGCTGACGCGATCGACGTTCATCCATTGTCCCGGATTGAGATCATCGATAATGCGAACATCCAAGGAGCGGATGCCGTATCGGCGCTTGTCGTCTTTGAAGACGGTAAACCACTGAAAAAAGAATACCGGAAGTTCAAGATCCGGACGGTTCAAGGACCGGATGACTATGAATCGATGCGGGAAATCGTTCGTCGGCGTTATCGACGGTTGTTACTTGAAGGAGCGCGCCTTCCGGACCTCGTTTTGATTGACGGAGGAGTCGGACAGTTGAATGCTGCTTTAGAAGTCATTCAAGATGAACTCGGCTTATCCCTGCCGGTCGGATCATTAAAAAAAGATGACAAACACCGGACGAGTCAGTTGTTGTTTGGAGAAGATGCTCGATTGATCGAACTCAGCCCACGTTCGAGCGCGTTTTATCTACTTCAGCGTATGCAAGATGAGGTCCACCGATTCGCGATCACCTTCCACCGCTCGCTTCGTTCAAAAGGGATGACACGTTCATTACTCGACGAGATTCCAGGAGTCGGACCGAAACGACGCCAGCAGTTGATTCGTCATTTCGGATCGATGCGTAGCCTGCGACGTGCGACGATCGAACAGTTGGCGGAAGCAGGATTACCTGTCAAGTTAGCGGAAACCGTCGCTGAATATTTAAGTCAAGCGAATGAAGAATGAAAAAATGCCGTCCTCTTGAAGAGGGCGGCATTTTAAAATAATTAGTTGTTGATGTACTTCTCGTAGTATGAACCGAAGTCGCGCTGGTTCCACTGATGATAGTGACCTTGTAGCCACTCGAAGGATTGTTCAGACAACTCCTTGAATGTTTGCGGGACGTTCATATCGCCTTGGCGAAGACCACCGAGAATCGTGACCGAATGATTCAATGAGTTGTTCGCGAACTCGAGCATTTTTTGTCCTTCATATTGTTTTTCAGCGATGGCAAGCAATGTCTTATACAGATCCTTTACATGCTCTAGCTGTTTTTTATCTACGTCAATCGAATAGTGTTTGCCGCCAATCTCGAACTTGATCTCTACATCGAGATCGACTGTTCCGGCTGTTTCGAACATGACATGGCGAATTGGATAATGTGCATACGGATAGCGGTAGAGTACACGTTTTGAACTGACGGCACTTTCACCATCAAGGTGAATCAAAGCCAGATTCGTGAAGCAATACTCGTCAGATTTGGATTTGATCAAGAAGTAGATTTTCTCGCCGTCTTCATGCAAGACATAATCGTCAGCGGCTGCCTTGTCGAAATCATCAGGATGAATGACTTGTCCGATATCACTGAATCCCGTTAAATCTGCTGCTAGTTTTTTGAACATGTGAAGTTCCTCCTCGCGATTTGTGTACGAATGATTTTACGAGCACTTACTGCAAAAGGTTTCATGAATCTATTTCGATGTTGAAAATTAAGATTCCTGTCACGTTCTATGTAAAGTTCAACCGATTGGTTCAAGTGGATCTTTAGGATCGATTTGGACCGTGATTTGAACAAGCTCTTTATTCGTCTCAGCATATCCTTCCGCGACACATCCGTTAAAACGGGAGAACTGTTCAGCGAGGAAACCAGCTTCGAGTTGAAAGTAGCCTTGCGGTCGTTCATCTCTCGTCGTATCAGGAGGAGACAGCACGAACGAGATGACCGTTCCTTTACGTTTCTTGAGTTCGAGCATACCCCAACCAGCTTGTTCAAAGAATGAGGTCAATTCAGATTCATCCACGACAGGGAATTGACGCGCTAGACGTTTACCTGCCCAGTAGATGACTTGCCGATAATCCGATCCAAGAAGATCGGTCAGCACATAATCCCGGATCAATTCGATTCCGAAAAGTGGTGTTTGATTTGGTGTAACATCCATCATGATTCACTCCTATCTGTGAACCATTATACCGAGATGATTCTAGCAGGTCATTGTTTTCCTGAAAAAATTTGCAGTTAAATGCAACGGCTCGGGTTGTCTTCTAAAAAGGACAGGAGTAGAATAAGTGATGAAAAGACGAATTTCCTTATGAAAGCGCTTTTCTACCAAAATGCGCCAACGGTTGATTGGCAAACAAAAGGGGGGATTTGGATGGCGAATCATCGTGATTTCGTGAGTCGTAAAATACACTCACTGCTCGGCGTCATTCCAATCGGGTTATTTTTACTTTCGCACTTAACGACGAACTACTTCATCGTACGTGGTGAGGAAGACTTCAATAAGGCCGCGGAATTCGTGGGGAGCGTTCCGTATCGACTGTTCTTAGAGATTTTTGTCATCTTCATTCCAATCATCTTGCACGGTGTCTACGGTGTGTACATCGCATTCACGGGTTCTGCGAACACGGGACGATATACATACTTCCGGAACTGGATGTATGTCTTGCAACGGTTCAGTGGTGTATTCCTTGTCGTGTTCATCACATGGCACGTTTGGGAGACGCGGATTGCCGCTGCGATGGGAACAGAAGTTGATGCGAGCATGATGCAGAACATCGTCGATAACGGATTCATGTTAGCGTTCTATATCGTCGGGATCTTGGCGACGACATTCCACCTTGCGAACGGACTTTGGACGTTCTGCATCACATGGGGAATCACACAGTCACCAGCATCTCAACGAGCGATGTCTTACGTGGCAGCACTCGTATTCATCGGTTTATCGTTTGTAGGCGTACGCTCGATCTTAACGTTTGCAGGCGTGTTGTAAGGAAAGGGGAACTGACAACATGGCGAACAAGAATCTTGTCATCATCGGCGGAGGGCTTGCCGGTCTGATGGCTACGATAAAAGCAGCAGAGCAAGGCGTACCAGTTAAATTATTCTCACTCGTACCCGTCAAACGCTCACACTCTGTTTGTGCACAAGGCGGCATCAACGGAGCGGTCAATACGAAAGGGGAAGGGGATTCACCATACCAGCATTTCGATGACACGGTATACGGTGGAGACTTCCTCGCAAATCAACCACCTGTTCAAAAAATGGCGGAAGCAGCGCCGAAAATCATCCATATGTTCGACCGAATGGGTGTCATGTTCAACCGGACACCGGAAGGCTTACTCGACTTCCGTCGTTTCGGAGGGACGTTGCATCACCGGACGGCATACGCTGGAGCGACGACAGGACAACAACTGTTGTACGCATTAGATGAACAGGTTCGTAAGTTCGAAGCGCAAGGTTTGGTAGAAAAATATGAAGGATGGGAATTCCTTCGTGCCATCATCGATGACAATGGCATCTGTCGTGGAGCGGTTTGTCAAAACCTCCGGACGATGGAAATCGAGGCTTTTGCCGCGGATTCTGTCATCCTCGCGACAGGTGGTCCTGGGGTCATCTTCGGAAAATCGACGAACTCGGTCATCAACACAGGACAAGCGGCAGCTGCTGTCTATCGTCAAGGTGCGATCTATGCGAACGGTGAATTCATCCAGATTCACCCGACTGCGATTCCTGGAGACGATAAATTACGTCTCATGAGTGAATCAGCACGTGGGGAAGGTGGTCGCGTCTGGACGTATAAAGACGGTAAGCCTTGGTACTTCCTCGAAGAAAAATATCCGGCATACGGAAACCTTGTTCCACGAGATATCGCGACACGCGAGATCTTCGACGTCTGTGTCAATCAAAAACTCGGCGTCAACGGAGAAAACATGGTGTATCTGGATTTATCGCATAAAGACGCAAAAGAACTCGACGTCAAGCTCGGTGGGATTCTTGAAATCTACGAGAAGTTCGTCGGTGATGATCCACGAAAAGTACCGATGAAAATCTTCCCGGCCGTTCACTATTCAATGGGTGGACTATGGGTCGACTACGATCAGATGACGAATATCCCTGGATTGTTCGCAGCTGGTGAATGTGATTACTCGATGCACGGTGGAAACCGTCTCGGAGCGAACTCGCTTCTTTCTGCGGTATACGGTGGAATGGTTGCTGGACCGTCAGCGATCGCCTATATGAATGAACTCGAGACATCGGTTCATGAGATGAGTGAAGACGTCGTCGAAGCGCATAAAATCGAAGAAATCAATCGTTTCAATGATATCTTATCGATGGAAGGTACGGAAAACGCGTATCAAATCCACCGTGAGCTCGGAGAAATCATGACAGACAACGTTACGGTCGTACGTTATAACGATAAGCTCGAAGAGACACTGACAAAAATCAAGGAACTCCGCGATCGGTTCACGCGCATCTCGGCAACGGATACAGCACGCTGGAGTAACCAAGGAGCATCATTCATCCGTCAGCTTGATCACATGCTTGATTTAGCCGAAGCGATTACACTTGGTGCGTTAAAACGTGACGAGAGTCGCGGGGCGCACTACAAGCCGGAATTCCCGGAACGTAATGATGAACAGTTCTTGAAAACGACGATGGCACGCTATACGAATGGTCATCCAGAAATCTTCTATGAAGACGTCGACACGTCGTTGATTCCGCCACGGAAACGCGACTACAGCAAGAAGTCGAAGAAAGAGGTGAAAGCATAATGGCGACACCACTCGAATCATCTACTACGCAAAAATCGGTTCAATTCATCGTTCAACGTCAAGATGGACCTGATGGTAAACCGTATGATGAAGCGTTTGAAATTCCGTACCGTCCGAACATGAACGTCATCTCTGCTCTAATGGAGATTCGCCGGAATCCTGTGAATGCAGCCGGTGAAAAAACGACACCGATCAACTGGGACATGGGCTGTCTAGAAGAAGTATGTGGCGCTTGTTCGATGGTCATCAACGGTACACCACGTCAGTCATGTACGGCACTCGTTGATAAACTCGAACAACCGATCCGTCTTCAGCCGATGCAGACGTTCCCGATCGTTCGTGACCTTCAAGTCGACCGTCAGCGTATGTTCGATGCGTTGAAAAAGGTTAAAGCATGGGTCCCAATCGATGGAACGTACGATTTAGGACCAGGACCGCGTATGCCAGAGAACAAACGCCAATGGGCATATGAGTTATCGAAATGTATGACTTGTGGTGTGTGTCTTGAGGCATGTCCGAACGTCAACGATCGTTCGACATTCATCGGGCCGGCACCGATCTCACAAGTTCGTCTATTCAACTCGCATCCAACAGGTGCCTTCCATAAGGAAGAACGCCTTGAAGCGTTGATGGAAGACGGCGGAATCATGCAGTGTGGTAACGCTCAAAACTGTGTTGAGGTTTGTCCGAAAGGGATTCCGCTGACGACTTCGATCGCAGCGATGAACCGTCAGACGACACTTCATTCATTCAAGAAGTTCTTCGGCAGTGACGAAGGACGAACAGGTGAAGCGGTTAGTTCATAAATTATTAAAGAAGGAGCTTGCTCCTTCTTTTTTCATTCAGACAGGAGGAACTCATTGTGCGCGTACCAGCTTACATTCCAGAACTCGAATCATGGCTTGAACAGATGAAACATGGCACACGACTCGACGTCGCCGTTCGTTTCGCGGAGACGGATGCCTATGGTCATATGAATAACCGGGTACCGTTCATCTATTTTGAGGACGTTCGGACATTGATGTTAGAGGAAACAGGATACTCACTTGCAGAAGACGGCATCATCGTCGTTGCGGATGCCCAGTGTAATTACATTCGCCAAGTCTATCCACGGGCTCGTCTCGCTGTCTATGCCTATCCAGTACATGTAGGTAGTGCGTCGTGTGACGTCCATTACGCGGCGTTTGATGAGCAGGGTGAACTGATGTTCACAGGACGGACATCGATGGTACAAATCGACCGTGCCGGCAAAGCATTCCCATGGAGTGAGACATATAAAAATTCCTTGCAGAATCGCTTCGAATCCGTTATCATTTGATAATGAGTTCACATATTCGAAAACGACTCACTAGTACGTTATTAGTGAAGGGAGATTTCTTAATCATGGAAAAAACATTCAAAGTCATCGCGGATTCAGGCATTCACGCTCGTCCGGCTACTCAGCTCGTCAACACAGCTTCTAAATTCCAATCAGACATCAACTTGGAATACAACGGGAAGACTGTCAACTTGAAGTCAATCATGGGTGTTCTTTCACTCGGAATCGCGAAAGATTCAGATATCAAAATCGTTGCAAACGGTGACGATGCTTCTGAAGCAATCACGACTCTTTCAGATATGCTGACTAGCGAAGGTCTTGCTCAGTAATCCTGTAATCGTACATTCTCGGACGCCGGTCTTGCACCGTCGTCCTTTTTTGTTACCATAAGGTAGAGAGAAAGAGGTGGAGAAGAGTGAATCGAGCGATTGGAGTACTGGATTCTGGAGTCGGTGGGTTGACGGTCGCACGTGAATTGATGCGACAGTTGCCCCATGAGCGAATCATCTATGTCGGGGATACATTGCGGTGTCCGTATGGTCCTCGTCCAGAAGAGGAGATTCGTGAGTTTACGTGGGAGATGATTGATTATCTCGTGCAACAAGATGTGAAGTTGATCGTGATCGCCTGTAACACAGCCACGGCTGTCGTTTTAAAAGAAGCGCGAGAACGTTTAAATATACCTGTCATCGGTGTCATTGATCCTGGAGCCCGTGCGGCAGTCAAAGTGACGCGTACGAAACGAATCGGTGTCATTGGAACGAAGATGACGATTACAAGTAATTCCTATGAAAAGGCGTTACGCCACGTCGAAGGGCAAGTCGTCGTCGAATCGTTAGCGTGCCCGCCATTCGTTCCGCTCGTCGAGTCGATGCAGACAGATGGTGCGTACGTCGAACGTGTCGTTGCCAATACATTACGACCATTGATGAACTACGATATGGATACATTGATCCTCGGGTGCACCCATTACCCACTCCTAGCAGATGTGATTGGACGGGTCATCGGACCAGGCGTCCAGCTAATCTCTTCAGGAGACGAGACAGCGCTCGAGGTAGCAGCACTACTTGATTACAATACGATTTCAGCAGATGTGACACAAATTCCGGAACATCGTTATTACGCGACAGGCGATATCCGCTCATTTGATCAGATTGCGACGGATTGGCTCGATCAGACCATCCATGCGGAGCGCATCGTGCTTGGAACGGAGGAAGATTAAATGCGGATAGACCAACGAACGGCGGATCATCTCCGTCCTATTCAATTATCGATTGATATCAATAAACACGCAGAAGGTTCTGTCTTGATTGAACTTGGCGATACGAAAGTCCTCTGTACGGCGACCGTCGAGGAGAAGGTGCCACCGTTTCTTCGCGGTAAACGCCAAGGCTGGATCAATGCGGAATATTCGATGTTACCACGTGCGACGGCTCAGCGGACCGCACGAGAAGCCGTCCGCGGCAAACAGACGGGACGGACGATGGAAATCCAACGTCTCATCAGCCGTTCGCTTCGGGCCATCGTCGATTTAGAGAAGCTTGGGGAACGAACAATCTGGATCGATTGTGATGTTATTCAAGCAGATGGTGGCACACGAACGGCATCGATCACTGGTGGTTTCTTGGCGCTCGTCCGGGCGGTCGATCAATTGATTCAAGCGGGAAAACTGACGGATACGCCAATCAAGGAAGGCATCGCAGCTATCTCAGTTGGAATTGTTGAGTCGAATGTCTTGCTCGATTTATGCTACGAAGAGGACGCTGCGGCGGAAGTCGACTTCAATCTCGTCATGACCTCATCGGGTAAAATCGTCGAGATGCAAGCAACAGGAGAAGAGTCGACATTTTCCCGTCAAGAGATGCTCGATATGCTCGAACTTGGGGAAAAAGGAATTAAGGAACTAATTAATGCTGGTCGAGATGCACTCGGTGTCTCTTGGTGGTATGTAGGAGAAGAAGTGGGGGAACATAGATGAAGGTCATCGTCG
Organism: uncultured Exiguobacterium sp.; assembly: GCF_964277885.1. Taxonomy (NCBI): domain Bacteria; kingdom Bacillati; phylum Bacillota; class Bacilli; order Caryophanales; genus Exiguobacterium; species uncultured Exiguobacterium sp. The sequence goes on from NZ_CAXYJR010000005.1 coordinate 648,892, forward strand.
CAACACACAATGCAGGTAAAGTGAAGGAACTTGAAAGCATGCTGGGTCGTCTCGGTTATACGGTCGAGTCGTTACTCGATCACGCTGATGCTCCGGAAACAGACGAAACAGGTGAGACATTCGAGGAAAATGCACTTTTAAAAGCAACAGAGGCAGCAGCCTACTTTGGTCACGCGGTACTTGCTGATGATTCAGGTCTTGAAGTCGATGCTTTAGATGGCGCTCCAGGCGTCTACTCAGCACGATTCGCGGGTCTTGAAAAGTCGGATGTGGCGAACAATGCTTTACTACTTGAAAAGTTAGAAGGTGTTCCGGAGGAAGAGCGAACGGCACGATTCGTTTGTGTACTCGCGCTAGCGAAACCAACTGGTGAAACATTGACGGTTCGTGGAACGATGGAAGGGCGAATCGGTTTTGAAGCGACGGGTTCGAATGGATTCGGTTACGATCCACTGTTCGTCACGGCGAGCGGACAGACGGCTGCTGAGTTGACGAAAGAAGAAAAAGCGATGATTAGTCATCGTGGCAATGCATTGCGCAAGCTCGAACAGGACTTAACTACTTTCTTAGGAGTGTGATGAAGATGAGAGCGTTGATCGTTAGTGATAGTCATGGACTAGAACAAGAACTGCTTACAATATTCGAACGTCATCAAGACGTAGATGTGGCATTTCATTGTGGGGACTCCCAATTGACGCGCGACATCGAATCATTATATCCATATCGTGTTGTACGGGGGAACTGTGATTACGGACACGATTTTCCGGAAGAAGTCACGTCCGAGATGAACGGGCATACCGTCCTCTGTGTCCACGGACATCGTCAGGACGTTAAATACAGTTTAGATGTCTTACAACATCATGCGAACGAAAAGCAAGCGGACATCGTCTTGTATGGTCATTCTCATGTCGCGAAGGCGGAATACCGGGATGGCGTCTTATTCATCAATCCAGGATCGATTCGGATGCCACGTCATCGCCCAGATAAGACATATGCGATTCTTGAAGTGGATCAAAACCGTTATTCTGTCGATTTTCTTGATGTGAATGGTGACCGAGTCAATGCGCTTCACCTCGACGGAACATTTTTGTAATAAAATAAATGCAATCTTTGTAATGTGATTGACACGAAAGAATTGTTTTAGTATAGTTTATTCGTGTTGACACGTCCCAATAGCTCAGCAGGATAGAGCAACGGCCTTCTAAGCCGTCGGTCGGGGGTTCGAATCCCTCTTGGGACGCTATAATTAAAATAGAGACTGCCCTTACGAGGGCGGTCTCTTTTTTTTATTCCGATTTTCGATTATAATTAAGGTATCATGAACTCGAAAGGGATGAATGCGATGTGGAAGAAAATTGGTGCAGTCCTGTTACTCAGTACGTTTCTTGCGGGATGTAGTGAGATCTCCAGTACAGTCGATGACGCAAAACAACAAGTCAACAATGTGAAGAATAGTGTTGATTATGCGGGAGAACTCCAAGGCATTGCGAAAGATACAGCACAAGTCACGTCAGATCTGTCTTCTTCTTTGAATGAGGCTGCTACGAAAGCACGCGAATCCGCGAATCCGGAGCAAGCACTCGATCAACAAATCGAAAAGTTGAAGGAAAACGGAACGATTGATCAATTCAATCAAGAGCTGGATCAAATCGATCAACGATTGGCGGGTCTTGAAAACCCACCGCAAGAGTTGCAAAATTTAAGTGCAAAGCTTGAGCAGTTCGTGAATCAATCAGAAGATATTACACGACTTCTTGAAACAGACGTCTCTCTCGATACATTAAATCGTCTCGGCATCGAACAGGCAGGGAAATTACAAGATGCGATCACAAACTGGACGTCTTTGCTCGATCCGTTTACGAAATAAGTAGTTGAATGAAGGAGTGCAGGAATATGGAGACATCTCGCTGGATGGAACACGAACTAGAAGCAGAACGAGCGCGGGTCCTCCGTTTGCCGGAAGCTGAACAAGAACGGCTGGTCAAGGAATTGGAGACTGACCAATTGACAGGAGAAGATGTGTTATACCGACTCTATGTCATCCAGCCGTTTTTAGTACATGACCGTGAACGATACGAAACCGTAGCAGAGCGTTTTCTTGAAGTCGAGGGTGTGGAGCAAGTGCTCGCACTCTTTCTTTATGAACTCGGAGAACGGTATCCGATGAAACTCGCTTTGCGCTCGGCGTCACCTTACTTGCCGTATGGACTTGCGCTTCGATTAGATGAGATTAAACAGCGGATGACGGTGCGCGAACAAAAGACGAAACCGGTTCAAAAAAGAAATGCTGCTCATGGTACTGTAACTTCCGAAATGGAGTTGATGCATGTATTACGACATGGAAGTTGGGTCGAACAAATGCGCCATTTGACCGGTATGGAATTTGAACGGACACCTGCCCTCACAGAATACATCACACACAAATATCTTCGTGCGCAAGATACAGAACATCAAAGCCTACTCGTGATTGATCAGTTAATAGGAAGCATGATTGAGTATTTGTCGTATCCGACGGACATTCATGTGCCACATCTAGATATACACTGGATGATTTCGTCACGTCAGGATTTAGAAGAAGTGCGGTTCACGCATCAGCAGGAACAACAAGCGTTACTTGCATCGATGCATACATTAGAGCGAATGGATCCTTTCCGAGCATTGCTCGTCTTGCGTTCGGATCAATTGATTCATCTTGAAGAACGTAAAGCGATCGGATCGGATATGGAAAAGTGGCTTTTGGCATGTGACGAACTAGCGGGGCTGTCGTTTGAAAAAGAAGAGCCGGAACGTGCCTTAAGTCCGCTGGCGAAGCGATTATATCAAGGGGTACATATCCTCTATCCGGAAGTCATCGCATTCGAGCAAATTTACTTCGATTGAGGCATCAGGAAACGATTCGTTCAACAGTGGTAATCGTCAGAACGATTGTGCTATAATGTGACTTGTTGTACACACATGTACGCTAATTGACAATTTTGGAGGGACTCAGCATGACTGCAAAATGGGAAAAACAATCAGGTAGCCTCGGCGTCCTCACGTATGAAGCGCCTGCTGAAGCATTTGATAAAGCGGTAGACCAAGCGTTCAAGAAAGTCGTTAAGACTTTGAACACGCCTGGTTTCCGTAAAGGAAAAATGCCACGCGCAATGTTCAACAAAATGTACGGTGAAGAAGCACTGTACCAAGATGCACTCGATATCCTTTATAAGGACACAATCGAAGGTGCAGTCGTCGAATCAGGAATCGAGCCAATCGCGCTTGAGAACATCGACGTTGAAACACTCGAAAAAGGCAAGCCAGTCGAATTCAAAATCACGTTCGTCATCGAGCCAGAAGCTACACTCGGTGAGTACAAAGGTCTTGAGTACACAGCAGTTGAAACGAACGTTACTGACGAAGACGTCGACGCTGAACTCAAAACATTACAAGAACGCGGTGCAGAACTCGTCGTTAAAGAAGATGGTGTCATCGAGAATGGCGATACAGTCGTATTCGACTTCGCAGGTTTCGATGGGGAAAACCAATTCGACGGCGGAACTGCTGAGAACTACTCACTCGTTATCGGTTCTGGAAACTTCATTCCTGGATTCGAAGAACAAATGGTCGGTTTAAAAACTGGCGAGCAAAAAGATCTTGAAGTGACATTCCCAGAGGAATACCACGAAGCATCACTCGCTGGAAAACCAGTTACATTCAAAGTAACGATCCATGAAGTTAAAGCACAAGAGCTCCCTGAATTGACAGATGAGTTCGCAAAAGAAATGGATGAAGAAGTTTCTTCACTCGACGAGTTGAAAACAAAAATCCGTACGCGTCTCGAAAACACACGCAAACAAGAAGCTGATGCTTCAATGCGCGATGAGTTAGTCGAAGCGGCTACGAAAAACGCGACAGTTGATCTTCCAGAAGTCATGGTCGAAAACGAAGTCGAGCGTATGGTTCAAGAGTTCACACAACGTATTCAATCACAAGGCATCGACCTCAACATGTACTTCCAGTTGACTGGAACGACAGAAGAGGCAATGCGTTCTGAAATGAAAGAGCAAGCGGAAGAGCGCGTTAAAGCACGTCTCGTCCTCAAGCAAATCGTTGCTGACGAAAAAATCGAAGTAACAGATGAGGAAACTCAAGCTGAACTTCAATCAATGTCAGAACTCTACAACATCCCTGCAGATCAACTTGAAACGATGCTTGCACCACAAGGTGGTCTTGAAACGCTTAAAGGCGATCTTCAATTCCGTAAAGCTATCGATGTTCTCGTCGACAACGCAAAAGCAAAATAAGCCATTTCATGGTTTTCGATCGACTTCAAGCCCAATTTCTGGTCTTGGAGTCGATTTTTTTGTACGATAGGTCAAACAAGGACAAACGATCCTTGGTTCAGAACATCAAACTGTAAATCGTTCGTCCAGGATTTGAAAGACTTTCCTTGTTCATGCTACAATCATAAATAGTAAAACGTGAGACGAGATGCTACAGGCATCCATACAATTTCCACGTTAAAGGGGTGGACCTTTATGTTTAAATTTAACGAAGAAAAAGGTCAGCTAAAATGTTCTTTCTGTGGAAAGACACAAGAACAAGTACGCAAACTTGTTGCTGGACCTGGCGTTTACATTTGCGACGAGTGTATCGAACTCTGCAATGAAATCGTAGAGGAAGAACTCGGTACTGAAGAAGAAGTCGAGCTGAAGAATGTTCCGAAACCGCATGAAATTCGTACGACACTTGACGATTATGTTATCGGTCAAGAGAAAGCGAAGAAATCGCTGTCTGTAGCGATGTACAATCACTACAAACGAATCAATGCTGGTGGTCGCGCAGATGATGTCGAGCTCTCAAAATCGAACATCGTCATGATTGGACCAACAGGTAGCGGTAAGACACTTCTTGCCCAAACGATGGCACGTATCTTGAACGTACCGTTTGCGATTGCAGATGCAACAAGTTTGACGGAAGCCGGTTATGTCGGTGAAGACGTCGAGAACATCCTGTTGAAACTCATCCAAGCGGCGGATTACGATGTTGAGAAGGCTGAAAAAGGCATCATCTACATTGATGAAATCGATAAGATCGCTCGTAAATCAGAAAACCCGTCGATTACACGTGACGTATCTGGTGAGGGTGTCCAACAAGCCTTGCTGAAGATTTTGGAAGGAACAGTTGCGAGTGTACCGCCACAAGGTGGACGGAAACACCCACATCAAGAATTCATCCAAATCGATACGACGAACATCTTGTTCATCGTTGGTGGCGCATTCGATGGTATCGATCAGTCGATCAAACGTCGTCTTGGTAAAAAAGTCATCGGATTCGGAAACGATTCAGAGAACCGTAACCTTACACAAAAAGAAATTCTAGCAGCTGCATTACCAGAAGATCTTCAAAAGTTCGGTTTAATTCCAGAGTTCATCGGTCGTTTGCCGGTCATGGCGACGCTCGAGCCACTTGATGAAGAGGCACTCGTTCAAATCTTGACGAAACCGAAAAACGCCCTCGTGAAACAATATAAGAAAATGCTTCAACTTGATGATGTCGAACTCGACTTCACGGAAGATGCACTTCTTGAGATTGCAAAACTTGCAATCGAACGTAAAACAGGTGCGCGTGGTCTTCGTTCAATCATCGAAGAAACTATGCTTGATATCATGTTCGAAATCCCATCGCGTGAAGACATCGCGAAAGTCATCATTACAGCAGAAACGTTGACTGGTAAACGCGGTCCAACGCTTGAGTTGAAAGATGGTACAATTGAACATGGGAAAGAAAAAGAAACGGCGTAACACCGTGACAAATCGGCTCGGAGGCTACTTGTACGCCTTTCCGAGTCTTTTTGTTTAGGAGGAATTCGAATGAAGAAAAAACAATATCCACTTTTACCGTTACGCGGTGTCGTCGCGTATCCGTTGATCGGATTGACGATTGATGTCGGGCGTCCGGTATCCTTGAAAGCCTTACTTGCATCAAAGGAACACGAAATCGATCTCGTCGTCGTCACGCAACGTGATCCAGAAGCAGAGCCGTCTGTCGACGGGCTGCATCAGGTTGGGACACTCGTTCAAATCGCGAAGATGAGTGAGCTCGGGAATGATACGGTCCGTGTCCGCGTCATCGGGAAGGAACGCGTCCGGATTGAAAACGTCGAGGAGACGGACGAGGGTTATCAAGCCGTCATTGAACCAATCGAGAAGATGGACATCAAAGGAGCGAAACAAGAAGCGCTCGTTCGTCTCATCAAAGAACAGTTCGGGCAACTCGTCTCTCGGATCAAAGGAATCGGAACGGATGAACGTCGCCGGTTCGAGACATACGAACGCCTCGATTCTTTGACGGACTATATCACGTCGAAGCTACCAATCGATATCTCGAAGAAGCAAGAGTTCCTCGAACAACAGGATCCGGTCGAACGAGGATTGATGTTGCTTGACGTCATGAAACACGAATATGAAGTCGTCGAACTCGAACGTGAGATGCGTGAACGGACGAAGAAGACGATTGAACAATCGCAACGCGAATATTACTTGCGGGAACAATTGAAGACGATTCAACAAGAACTCGGTGGCGAATCAGCTTCTGCTGAAAGCGATGCGACGAAATACCGGGAGCAGCTTGCGATGCTTGATTTACCAGAAACGACGGTTGCGAACGTCGAGAAGGAAATCAGTCGTTTAGCGGTCGTACCGGCGACGAGTCCCGAACATGGGGTCATTCGTAACTATCTTGAATGGTTCTTCTCATTGCCGTGGAATGAAGCAACCGATGATTTCTTGAACGTCTCAGCTGCTTCGGAACAGCTTGAAAAGGACCATTACGGTCTAGAGAAGGTCAAAGAACGGATCCTTGAGTATCTTGCCGTTCGTCAATTGACGGACTCGTTACGTGGACCGATTCTCTGTCTTTCTGGTCCTCCAGGAGTTGGGAAAACGTCGCTTGCCCGTTCGATTGCCACAGCACTTGAGCGGAAGTTCGTCCGTGTCTCACTTGGTGGCGTGCGCGACGAAGCGGAGATTCGTGGACATCGCCGGACATATATCGGTGCGATGCCAGGACGGATCATCCGCGGTTTAAAACAAGCAGGAACGAACAATCCAGTCTTCCTGCTCGATGAGATCGATAAGATGTCAAATGACTTCCGTGGTGACCCGTCGTCCGCGATGCTCGAAGTTCTTGATCCAGAACAAAATAATAGCTTCTCGGATCACTATATCGAAGAGCCGTTCGATTTATCGAATGTTCTGTTCATCGCAACAGCGAACGATGTCTCAAACATCCCCGGACCGTTGCTTGACCGGATGGAACTGATTCAAATCGGTGGCTATACGGAACAAGAGAAGACGGAAATTGCCGTTCGTCATCTCTTATCGAAGCAGCTAGCTGAACATGGTCTGAAAAAGAGTCAATTGACAGTCAAAGCAGACGCGCTAGAAGAAGTCGTCCGTCGTTATACACGAGAAGCCGGTGTCCGGAATCTTGAACGTGTCCTCGGTTCACTTTGCCGGAAAGCAGCGAAACAAATCGCGATGGGTGAGAAGAAACGGGTGACGGTGACGAAACGTAATCTGGACGATTTCCTAGGCAAACCGATTTACCGCTATGGTCAAGGCGAGCTCGAAGATATGATTGGCGCGGTGACTGGTTTAGCGTATACTGCTTTTGGGGGCGATACGTTGACGATCGAAGTCAGCCTTGCTCCGGGTAAAGGGAAATTGCAGTTAACCGGGAAACTCGGTGATGTCATGCAAGAGTCGGCTCAGACCGCGTATAGCTTCGTCCGAGCGAATGCGACGTCCCTTGGCATCGAACCGAACTTCTACGAAACGCAAGACATCCACATCCACGTTCCTGAAGGTGCCGTACCAAAAGACGGACCATCTGCTGGGATCACACTTGCGACAGCATTGATTTCCGCTTTAACAAAACGTCCGGTTCGCCGAGACGTAGGAATGACGGGAGAAATCACGTTGCGTGGACGTGTCTTACCAATCGGTGGACTAAAGGAGAAGTCACTCGCAGCACACCGTGCGGGCTTGACGACCGTTCTGCTGCCGCAAGACAATACGCGGGATATCGATGATATTCCGGAAAGCGTCCGCGCAGGAATGGAATTCATTCCGGTCGCGACGATGGAGCAAGTGCTCGAACATGCATTAAAAGGAGAGTAACATGAAAATTTATAAAGCTGATTTTATTACGAGTGGCGTCAATCCGGAACATTATCCGGAGCCATTGTTGCCAGAAGTGGCACTCGCAGGACGATCGAACGTCGGAAAGTCCTCTTTCATCAATAAGCTGGTCCAGCGAAAAGCACTCGCGCGGACATCTTCGAAACCAGGTAAAACGCAAACCTTGAACTTCTTCAACATCAATGATGAAGTCATGTTCGTCGATGTACCGGGTTACGGATATGCGAAAGTCTCGAAGACGGAGCGTGAAGCGTGGGGCAAGATGATGGAGAAGTACTTTACACAACGGGAAATTCTCAAAGGTGTCGTACAGCTCGTCGACATCCGACACGACCCGTCTGCGGACGATGTGACGATGTACGATTTCTTGAAGTATTACGATCTACCGGTCATCGTCGTCGCGACAAAACTCGATAAAATCAAGAAGAGTCAACGTGATAAACATATCGCGGCAATTAAACGTAAATTGCAATTTGATGGTCAAGATACATTGATTCCTTTCTCGTCCGAGACTGGAGAGGGCGTCGATGCAGCGTGGGAAGCCATTTATCGCTTATTGTAAAGATTAAAGCCTACGAAATCTGCAGGATTTCGTAGGCTTTTTTACTTTCTATACATAAAAAGTGCTTTGTGAAAAATCTATTATTTCGTAATATAGTGTGTAAGAATAGCTATAATGACTATGTAATAAATGGGAGTGTGAATGGTTTGGATTTGCTTCGAAATAAATGGTTTAAGGCATTAATCTGGGTATTAGTGATTTTTCTCGTTATCTGGGTCGGTACAAAGATCTCATTTTTATTCCAGCCGATTAAAGTCATGCTGGCATTGATCTTCCCACCGCTGATCATTGCGGGGATTTTCTATTATTTCACGCTCGGTATCGTAGATGCATTGCAAAAACGCGTCAAGAAACGTGGTCTTGCAGTGTTGATCGTCTTGCTTGGTTTCATCACGATTCTGACGATCGCCGTCGCTTCAATCGGACCGATCTTAGTCGAACAGGTGACGGATTTTGCGACGAGCATTCCGACGCTCGTCATCGAATTACGTGATCAGACACTAAATTTACGCGATCAATTGATGGACAATCGTTTCATCTCGACTTGGGTACATGAGAATACAGATTTATTTGATAAATGGACGAATGAGGCGACATCGTATGTGGGTACGGTATTCAAGTCCGTCTCGACGTCCGTTGGAACGATTTTCGGTGTCATATCTTCGACGGTCTTAATCATCGTCTTAGTACCGTTCATCTTAGTGTACATGTTGCTTGACGGCTATAAATTCCCTGATTCCGTCGTGAAATTATTACCGCGTAGCTACGAAACGGAAACGCGTAAAATTTTGCACGATATGCATGTGACAGTGAAGCATTACGTCAACGGACAGGTCATCGTCTCAATCTGCGTCGGTGTGATGTCGTTGATCGGTTTCTTCATCGCTGACATTCAATATGCGTTATTACTTGCCTTATTCTGTACGGTCACGAACATCATTCCGTATCTTGGACCATACATCGGTGCTGTTCCGGCGGTCATCGTCGGATTCATCGATGATCCGATCAAAGCCGTCTATGCGATCATTACGATCGTCGTCGCGCAGCAAATCGAATCGAACTTGATTTCTCCCTACGTCCAAGGGAAAACACTCAAGGTTCATCCACTGACGATCATCATCGTCTTGCTCGTTGCTGGAAAAATCGGTGGCATCATCGGTGTCATCTTAGCGGTGCCGACCTATGCGGTCTCAAAGGTCGTCATTCAGAACATCGCTCGGATCTATCGTTTACGTCAGCAACGCCTCGACGTACCGGACGTGACGGTATCACCTGAATCCTTGAAGTAAGTGTAACCCTCTGCTCTTTTTAGAAGCAGAGGGTTTGTGATTTTCATGAGAGAGGGATAAGGTAGAAGAAGAGAAAAAATGAAGAAGATTTCACAACTTCGACTCATTTTAGTTTATAAATTGATTGGAATCTTTTTTATAATGGTTATAATGTAGGATAGAGAACGAAAAGATAGATCGGAACGAAATCTTTGGACGTAAGGGGTAGAGCGCATGCATATCGTAGTGGTCGGCTTGAATAACAAAACAGCGCCTGTATCAATACGCGAACAAGTCTCATTTGGGGAGCATGAGATGAAGGGAGCGGTCGTCGCATTGCGCGATGAAAAAAGTATTTTTGAAAGTGTCATCGTCTCGACATGTAACCGGACGGAACTGTACGTCGTGACGGATCAGCCACATACAGGACGGTATTATACAAAACGCTTCCTTGCAAACTGGTTCGGTTTGACGATGGAGGAACTGGAGCCGTATCTTTTCATCCATGAAGGATTTGATGCGATGAAACATCTGTTCCGCGTGACAAGTGGACTTGATTCTATGATCGTCGGCGAAACGCAGATCCTTGGTCAAGTGAAGACGAGCTTCTTCATGGCGCAGAAGCTTGAAACGACAGGAACGGTCTTTAATAAACTCTTCAAAGAAGCGGTCACGCTCGCCAAACGGGCTCACGCAGAAACTGGAATCGGTGAAAATGCCGTTTCTGTCAGTGCTGCTGCCGTCACGCTTGCCGAACAGTTACTCGGATCGCTTGAAGATAAATCAATCGTCGTCATCGGTGCGGGAGAAACTGGCGAATTGACGACGCTCAATTTGTATGAAGCAGGAGCGCGTGACATCACGGTCTTTAACCGGACGTTAGCTAAAGCGGAAGAGGTCGCGAATCGGTTCGAAGGATCAGCGCATTCCATCAACGAGATGCAGTGCGGTTTGCTTCGGGCAGACATCGTCATCTCTTCAACGGGCGCCAAACGGGCCATCATCAAACGGGAAGACATCGCGGCAGCACAGTTGTTCCGCCACGATCGTCCATTCCTCTTGATTGATATTGCTGTGCCACGCGACATCGAACCGACCGTTGGTGACTTGCCCGGTGTTCATTTGTACGATGTCGATGATTTGACATCGATCGTCCAACAAAACATGGCGGAACGGATGAAGGAAGCGGCGAAGATCGAACAACGAATCGAAGCGGCAATCGCTGAGTTCGAGGGTTGGATGACGACTCTTGGTGTCGTACCGATCATCACGGAATTACGAGACCAAGCCTTACGGATTCAACAAGAAACGATGCAAAGCTTGGAACGGAAATTACCGGAGATGTCGAAACGTGAAAAAACCGTCATTGGTAAACACATGAAATCAATCATCAATCAGTTGTTGCGTGAACCGTTGTCTTATATTAAAGATGCGGCAGCAAAACCAGATGCCGATGAGCGGATTGCGCAGTTTATGGATACGTTTGCATTAAACGAAGACTTGTTCGAAGGGCTCGAAGAGGAAGTCGTGACGTCAGAAGAGACGACACCTTCAGCAAAAGCTGTGAACCGGTGAACAAAGCACGATTTGTGTTACAATAGAAAATGCATGGGGCGGACTTGTGCCGCCCCTTTATCATTGTACAGGGGGATTTTAGCATGCGAAAAATCATTGTTGGATCGCGAAGCTCGAAGCTAGCGATGACACAGACGAAATGGGTCATTGACCAGTTGAAACAAGCCGGCGCGCCGTATGAGTTCGAAATCAAGAACATCATCACAAAAGGGGACCGCATTTTGGATGTGACGCTCTCGAAAGTCGGCGGTAAAGGATTATTCGTAAAAGAGATCGAGCAACAGATGATTGACGAAGAAATCGATTTTGCCGTTCACAGCATGAAGGATCTACCTTCTGAATTACCGGACGGTCTCATAATCGGTGCAACGCCGGCGCGTGTTGATGCGCGTGATGCCTTGATCACGAAAACAGGCGAAGGTCTCGCTTCCTTGCCAGAAGGTGCGGTTGTCGGCACGAGCAGCTTACGTCGTGGCTCGCAATTGCTAAAACTCCGTCCTGATTTAAAGATTGAATCGATTCGTGGAAATATCGACACACGACTCGATAAATTAAAGAATGGTCCGTTTGACGGAATTTTGCTCGCAGCAGCTGGTCTACAACGGATGGGGTGGTCTGAAGACGTCGTCTCGGAATATCTCTCGACAGAAGACATGATTCCAGCCGTCGGTCAAGGAATCCTCGGTATCGAATGTCGCGAACATGACCAAGAAGTACGTGACCTTCTACACCTGATCCATGATCAGATGACGGAAAAAGTAGCTTACGCCGAGCGCGCTTTCTTAGCTGCGATTGAAGGTAGCTGTCACGTTCCGGTCGGTGGATTCGCAACGATCAACGAAGATCTGTCAACGACACTCGTCGGATTCATTGGATCCGTCGATGGAGAGCAAATTCTACTCGAGCGCGAATCAGGTCTTGATCCGATGCAACTCGGTCAAGATGTTGCCGAACGTCTACTTGCTTCGGGCGGTCGCGAGATTCTCGCGACACTTCCGGATGATTTGTAAGCAGGTACTTTTCACGGGCAGCCGACCACCGACGAACGAGCAGATCGCGCGACTGCACGCCGTCGCGATCGAGTCAGTGCACTATCCAGTCATTGAAACGCGACCCGTTTCGTTTACATTGCCAAGGGGAATAGATTGGCTCATCGTGACGAGTCCGAATGGTGTCCACCGGATTGCTGATGTGTTGCCTGAATTAGTAGAAACGCGAATCGCGGTCGTCGGACGAAAGACGGCAGACGCACTTGCGAAGTACGGTCGAAGAGCCGACTTCTGTCCGTCGACCTTTACAGGAGACGCACTCGTTGAGGAACTCGGACCATACTTGTCTGATGGCGATCATATCGTCTTTGCGCGAGGGAACCGATCGCGGCAAGCGCCGGTCGATCAGTTACGAAACCTGAAACGATATACGATCGAAGATATCATCACGTATGAAACCGTCACCCGTCGGCTACCTGAAGCACTTGTCAGAACTGCCGCCTATATTGGACTGCAGAGTCCTTCCGCTGTCGAAGCGATTGCTCCTCTATCTCCGCAGGCGACGTTCATCGTCATTGGGACGATTACGGAGCAAGCAGCAAAAGCAGCCGGACTTCAACCGATCCATGTCGCCCGTGAATTCACGGTAGACGGCATGATTGATCGTATCATTGAGGAGGAATCAGCATGAACACATTAGAATACGCACGTCACCGTCGTTTACGCCATACCGCATCACTCCGGTCACTCGTTCGCGAGAACCAGTTGCATAAATCAGATTTGATCTATCCAATCTTCGTCGCTGAAGGTGAAGACATTAAACGCGAAGTCAGTTCGATGCCTGGCGTCTTCAACTTATCACTTGATCATCTGACGGCTGAGATTGAAGAAGTCGTCGCACTCGGAATCGAATCTGTCATCTTATTCGGTGTTCCACACGACCACTTGAAAGACGAGCAAGGATCAGGTGCGTTTCACGATCACGGGATCGTTCAAGAAGCGACACGTCTCGTCAAGAAGGTTGCCCCGCAGCTAACGGTCATCGCCGACACATGCTTATGTGAATATACATCGACAGGTCACTGTGGGATTGTCGCCGATGGTACGGTCGATAATGATGCGTCATTACCGCTTCACGTCAAAACAGCGATATCACAAGCCCGGGCGGGTGCCGACGTCATCGCTCCATCATCGATGATGGACGGATTCGTTGCAGCGATTCGTCAAGGATTAGACGAGAACGGCTTCAGTCATATTCCGATCATGAGCTATGGTGTTAAATATGCGTCTGCTTATTACGGTCCATTCCGTGATGCAGCGAACTCGGCACCGGGAGAAGGCGACCGAAAAGGTTATCAAATGGATCCAGCAAACCGTCGCGAAGCGTTCCGCGAAGCAACAGCGGACGTCGATCAAGGAGCTGACTTCATGATCGTTAAACCAGCTCTCGCTTTCATGGATATCATTCGTGATGTGCGCGAACGAATTGACCTGCCGATCGTCGCCTATAACGTATCGGGTGAGTATGCGATGGTCAAAGCCGCTGCCTTGAACGGCTGGATCGACGAAGAACGAATCGTCCTTGAGACGATGCTTGGCTTTAAACGAGCAGGCGCTGATTTAATCATCACCTATTTCGCAAAAGACATTTGTCGTTACCTGGAGGGGTCGAAATGAGCTTAATTAACCAAAACTCAAAATCAAAAGAAGCATTCGAGCGGGCACTCCCGCTCATGCCGGGTGGTGTCAACAGCCCGGTCCGTGCCTATAAATCGGTCGGGATGACACCGATTTTCGCAGATCACGCAAAAGGTTCAAAGCTCTATGATATCGATGGCAAAGAGTATATCGATTACGTCTTGTCATGGGGACCAATGATTCTCGGACATGCTGATCCAATCGTCACGTCAGCGATCCAAGAACAAGCGACACGTGGCTGGAGCTACGGAACACCAACGGAAATCGAATCAGCGATGGCGGAAGTCGTCATCAGTCGGGTGCCGTCGGTCGAAGTCGTCCGGATGGTCAACTCAGGAACAGAAGCAACGATGGCAGCGCTTCGTCTCGCACGTGGCTATACAGGTCGGACAAAAATTCTCAAGTTCGAAGGCTGTTACCACGGTCATGGCGACTCGCTCTTGATCAAAGCAGGTTCAGGTGTCGCGACACTCGGACTACCAGATTCACCAGGCGTTCCAGCGCAAATCGCAAGCATGACACTGACAGTTCCGTACAATGATTTGGACGCTGTTCGAATCGCGTTCGAAAAACACGGCGACGATATCGCCGGTGTCATCGTCGAACCGGCTGCTGGGAACATGGGCTTCGTGCCACCAGAACCGGGATTCCTCGAAGGCTTACGGGACATCACGTCAGAAAACGGCGCTTTACTGATCTTTGACGAAGTTATGACCGGTTTCCGTGTCGGATTCCACTGTGCCCAAGGACATTTCGGTGTCACACCGGATATCACGTGTCTCGGTAAAGTCATCGGCGGCGGAATGCCAGTCGGTGCTTACGGTGGACGTCGTGACATCATGGAACAGATCGCACCACAAGGTCCAATCTATCAAGCAGGTACGTTATCCGGGAACCCACTCGCGATGGCAGCGGGTTTAGCGACATTGACACAATTGAAACCGGAACACTATGAAGAGTTCGACCGGAAAGCGAGCTGTCTGTCGGAAGGCTACCTGAACGCTGCGGCGAAGTACAACATTCCGTTGACGACGAACCGTGCAGGCGCGATGTTCGGTGTCTTCTTCACGGATGAACGTGTCACGAACTTCGAAAAAGCGAAAACATCGAACCTTGAGATGTTCCGTTCGTATTATCAAAAGATGGCGGCGCGTGGTGTCTTCTTACCACCGTCACAATTCGAAGGTCTCTTCTTGTCGATTGCCCATACGGACGAAGACATCGAGCGGACGATCGAAGCCGTTGAATTGACATTCAAGGAACTCCAAGTTGAATTTGGTCGTTAAGCAGTTCTTGACGATTACTTGAACTCTCGGCTAAAATGAATAAAGAAGAAAATGGCAACAGCGATGACGGGAAGAGTAGTCCTGTATTCGTACCGGTGTAGAGAACACATCCTTGGCTGAAAGATGTGACGGGCGAACAGGAGGAAGGTCACCCCACGAGCTGGTATCGTGAGTCTTACGAGCGATATCCGTCCTCCACACGTTACGTGGCTCGAGGGCATCCGATTGTGGATGAACTAAGGTGGTACCGCGGAAAAAAGCAACGGCTTTCTTTCGTCCTTAGCATAGGACGAGAGAAGCCGTTTTTTATTATGGACAAAAAGGGAGCGATCAAGATGCAGGAATTATCAATGCCAACGAAGTATGATCCGCAGGCAACAGAAGAAAAATGGTACGACTTTTGGGTGAAAGGTGACTATTTCAAAGCCGATCAGGATCCAGAGAAAGAGCCGTACACGATCGTCATTCCACCACCGAACGTCACAGGTAAATTGCACCTTGGTCACGCGTGGGACACGACGTTACAAGACATGCTGACACGGATGAAACGGATGCAAGGGTTTGACGTTCTTTACCTACCAGGAATGGACCATGCCGGTATCGCGACGCAAGCAAAAGTCGAACAAAAACTGCGGGCAGAAGGACAATCACGTCTTGAAATGGGTCGCGAGAAATTCCTTGAACAATCTTGGGCATGGAAAGAAGAGTACGCGTCAACGATCCGTGCACAATGGGCAAAACTCGGACTCGGACTCGACTATTCACGGGAGCGTTTCACACTTGACGAAGGATTATCAGAAGCGGTTCAAGAAGTCTTCGTGAAACTTTACGAAAAAGGCTTGATCTATCGCGGCGAATATATCGTTAACTGGGACCCAGCGACAAAAACAGCGATCTCAGATATCGAAGTCATCTATAAGGATATCGAAGGTGCGTTCTATCACTTCAGCTACCCACTGACGGACGGTTCAGGTCACGTGGAACTCGCGACGACACGTCCTGAGACGATGCTCGGTGATACAGCGATTGCCGTGAACCCGAAGGATGAGCGTTACGCTCACCTTGTCGGAAAAACGATCACGTTACCAATCGTTGGTCGCGAGATTCCGATCGTTGCTGATGACTACGTCGACATGGAGTTCGGTACAGGTGTCGTTAAGATCACACCAGCCCACGACCCGAACGACTTTGAAGTCGGTAACCGTCACGAGCTACCACGTGTCCTCGTCATGAATGAAGATGGAACGATGAACGAGAACGCAGGGAAATATGAAGGCATGGATCGTTTCGAATGCCGTAAACAAATCGTTGAAGATTTAAAAGCTGAAGGTGTTTTAATCAAAATCGAACCACACTTGCACTCTGTCGGTCACTCAGAACGTTCAGACGCGATTGTCGAGCCTTATCTCTCACTCCAATGGTTCGTCAAAATGGAGCCACTCGCGCAAAAAGCACTCGAGGAGCAACAAGGACCAGACAAGGTTAACTTTGTTCCACAACGCTTTGAAAACACGTACGTACGCTGGATGGAAAACATCCGTGACTGGTGTGTCAGCCGTCAACTCTGGTGGGGACATCGGATTCCGGCTTGGTACCATAAAGAAACAGGTGAAGTCTACGTTGGCAAGGAAGCACCAGCCGATATCGAGAACTGGGAGCAAGACAACGATGTCCTTGATACGTGGTTCTCTTCAGCGCTCTGGCCGTTCTCGACGATGGGATGGCCGAACACGGACGCTGCTGATTATCAAAAATACTTCCCGACATCGACACTCGTTACGGGTTATGACATCATCGCTTTCTGGGTATCACGGATGATCTTCCAATCGTACGAATTCACAGGACAACGTCCATTCCAAGACGTCTTGATCCACGGATTGATTCGTGATTCGGAAGGACGCAAGATGTCGAAATCTCTCGGGAACGGAATTGACCCGATGGATGTCATCGAGAAGTATGGTGCTGACTCGCTCCGTTGGTTCTTAACGACAGGTTCAACGCCAGGGAACGACCTCCGCTTCTACTGGGAAAAAATCGAAGCAACATGGAACTTCTCGAACAAACTGTGGAACGCAAGCCGTTTTGCCTTGATGAACATGGATGGTCTAACGTTTGATCAGATCGATTTGACAGGCGAGAAATCACTCGCAGATAAGTGGATCCTGACACGCTTACAGACGACAATTGACGACGTAACACGTCTATCGGATAAATACGAGTTTGGTGAAGCGGGACGTATTCTCTATCACTTCATCTGGGAAGACTTCTGTAACTGGTACATCGAGATGGCGAAGTTACCGCTCAACGGGGAAGATGAAGCAGCGAAACAGACGACGCGTTCAGTTCTTGCGTACACGCTCGACCGAATCATGCGTCTGATGCACCCGTTCATGCCGTTCATCACGGAAGAGATCTGGCAACACTTACCGCATGAAGGCGAGACGATCACACGTGCTGCATGGCCAACACGCGAAGCGTCACTCGACTTCCCGGAAGCTGTTCCAGCATTCGAAGCGGTTCAGAACGTCATCCGTTCGGTTCGTAACATCCGTGCGGAAGTCAACGCACCGATGTCGAAACAGATCCAACTGTTCATCTCGACGAATGACGCACGTGTTCAAGACGACTTGTCGTCAAACAGCTCGTACTTGCAGAAGTTCACGAACGCGTCTGAACTCCGGATTGAAGAGCAGATGCCAGCGCCAGAAAAAGCAATGAGTGCGATTGTGACGGGAGCAGAATTATTCATCCCACTCGCTGACTTGATCAACATCGAGGAAGAAATCGCGCGCTTGAATAAAGAACTCGTCAAGTATACGAAAGAAGTCGAACGGGTCGAGAAAAAACTAAACAACCCTGGCTTCGTCGGCAAAGCACCGGCACACGTCATTGATGAAGAAAAAGCGAAGGCACTTGATTATACGGAAAAACGTCAAGCTGTCGAAGCACGCATCAACGAACTCTCACACTAATTACAGCAGTGGCTCAAGTTTCCTTGAGCCACTTTTTTTAAAGGAGCGAACAACATGAGGACGCGAGAAGATGTATTGGATTGGTTATCGAGCTTACTAGCATTTGGCGTCAAACCAGGTCTTGAACGGATGCAGGCGATGTTACTGGAATTACAGATTGACCCGGACGCGATTCCGACGATTCATGTCGCTGGCACGAACGGGAAAGGATCGACGGTTGCGTTCTTACGTGAGATGGGAATTGCGGAAGGATTACGCATCGGGACGTTCACATCGCCGTATATCATTCAGTTCGAGGAACGGATCATGTTGAACGGGGTACCAATCGCAGAAGATGATCTCGTCGCTTCTGCGATCGCTGTTCAAGCTGCCATCCAGCATATCGATCCGGCACTCGGTACGGTCACTGAGTTCGAGGCATTGACGGGACTTGCTTTCTATTATTTTAATCAGATTCGTCCCGATTTCGTCATTTATGAAGTCGGACTCGGTGGATTGTATGATTCGACGAATGTCTTCAAGAAGCCGGTCGCAGCGATCATCACGTCGATCGGACACGATCATCAAGCGATTCTCGGAGATACGCTCCAAGAGATCGCCTTACAGAAGTTCGGCATCATTAAACAAGGGACACCGGTCATCGCCGGAAAACTGCAGGAAGAGCTGACGGTACCATTAATGGCGTATTGCGGTGATCGAAATGCGACGTTGAAATGGAGTCAGGAAGCGATCATCCGTTACCGTCTGAAAGAGACAGGTACCTGGGCGACATATGATGGGATTCCGGAGACACGTCTTGGTCTAGAAGGTCACCATCAAGTCCATAATGCGGCGAATGCTGTTATCTGTGCGCGGCGACTCGGGTGGTCGAAAGCGGCGATCCGAAAAGGGCTCCGGGAAGCAAAACATCCGGGACGGTTTGAGATCATCTCACGCAAACCACGGATCATTCTCGATGGTGCCCATAACCCGGAAGGCATCACGGCACTTGTTGAACGCTTAAAAGAGGAATCGAAGCCCGTGACACTGCTCTGTTCGATTTTACGTGACAAAGACCGGACGGCGATGCTAACGCAGTTACGTAGCATTACGCCAGATATTTACGAGACGACATTTGATTTCCCACGAGCACGGACACTCGATGAGTTGCAGCAAGAGGGTGCGAACGTGACGACGGTCGAAGCATTCTTTGGTCACTTAAGCGCAGATCGAACATATGTTGTGACAGGATCACTCTATTTCATCAGTGAAGTGCGGCAAATGTATACAAACTCTTTTACAAAATAGGGAAAATGCGATTTCGCTCGTTATAATGAAATTGGGGAAGTATAGTCCCGGATTTCAAAGACATAATGAGGAGACGATGAGCGATGAGACAGTGGGTCCGTTTATTAGTAGCAAGCTTACTGATTTTTTCAAGCTTTACGTATATACATGAACCGCATTCCAAAGCGGCGACAGGTGAAAAATTTAAAATTTTGGAGATTCGCGATGATTGGTCGACGACGAACCGGATAGATCCGGGAACGACAATCACGTCGTTGTCATTGTTAAAAGAGCTGAATACCAGTCAATACGAAATCAAGATGATGACGGTCAAAGAACTAAATGCGTCTCGCTTCCCACTTGATGGCGCATTTGATGCGATCGTTTTTGATCCGTCTGTTTTTACGGAAGCAGATCGTTATTCTGTAAAAGTGTCTGATACTTCTAAACAACATAATACGAGTAGAATTGAAAACGATATTACGAAATTAAAAGCAAATGAGATTCTGAAGAACTATATTCAAAAAGGTTTACCAGTATTTTTACACTCTGATGTGTTAACACATGCAACGAGTAATTTCACTTCGATTTTTAAGCCAAGCATGACGTCTGGTGCTGCGATTGCCTATACGGATTCAAAACAGGTCGTCTCCCGATTACAATCCGAAAAAATTGAACGACCTCGTTTAAGCAAAGTAGCGGTTTCGCAGGCTGGTCAATCGTTAACATCGGTGGATAAAGCAGCACCGGCTTCACCAGATAAACCAATTGATTTTAATTTTACGCTTGATCAAACTACGGCTAATACACATGTCCAGTTGTATATTGATTTCAATAGTAATGACCAGTTTGAGGAATCTGAAAAGGTCGATGAAAAACCAGCGACGGTTTCTGGCTCCTTGTCCTATCAATTTGATGCACCGAGTTATACAGGACCACGGAACTGGATGATTAAAATCGTAAGTGAAGACGGACTCACAGATTATAAGACAGGAAGCTTCTTGATGAAAGACCAAGTGGCAGAAGCGAAGATTCTACAAGTCACGCGTTCCGGAACGAACGGTTCAATCAACGGTTTTATGAACTCAGGAACTTTACTAAAACAAGATGGGTTATATGATTTCAATGTAGAAGTCATTTCTGCGGACACGTTTAACAAAACATACACGACGAAAAATCTCAATACAGCATACGACATGCTGATTTTTGGTTTTCAAGATTCTTATGGTGCTGCTGCACTCAGTGATCCTGCATCGAATGCCATCCTTGACTTTACGAATACGGGTCAAGGATTGATGTTGACGCACGACACGATCTTCAGACCAGCTCAATCTAGTAAACCAGAGCTGTTCTGGGAAACGAAATTTGCCGATCTCGCTGGTCAAAAGAACTTTACGAATATGGGATATTCAGCACCTCGCACATCTGGTCAAGCAGTCAAACAAAATGCCGGGGTCATGACTTCCTATCCATTTGCCTTAGCTGATACGGTTGCTATCGCAACGACACACAATCAATACTTTGGTCTAGATCTTGAACAACCGGACTTGATTCCATGGTATAACATCCGTGAAAACAACCTCAGTAGTTCGAATCAGGCTGCCGGAAGAACAATTGGTGATGCGCGCAACCACTATTATATGTATACCAAAGGAAATGTTACGTATTCCGGAGCAGGACATACTTCGAGCTTTAATCAACAACAAGAAAAAGAATTGTTCTCGAACACGATGTATCGCGCATTCATTGGTGCAAACCATAAGCCGCTCATCAAGAACATCTTACCAACGGATAAATCAAGTTACCTCGAGAATGAACCGTTGACGATCTCGTATCAAGTCAATGATTACGATCTGCAAGATCGTGAGCTAAAGACACGGATCTATCTTGATAATGAGAAAGTCTTTGAAAACAATAAGTTGAAGAATAACTCGTTCGTCAGTCAATCCTTCGAATCAAAATTAAAAGGTAAAACAAGTGTTACGATTCGAATCGAAGCAGAGGATCAGCGGGGAGCTAAGGCAATCGAGACACGGACCGTTCAAGTTGTTCGACCTGCTGTTTCTGCTCCTTTCGTATTATCTCGTTCTATTGATCCGGCTACTATTCCTAATGGTGAGACGGCTGAAATTTCATATACCATTAAAACAACACCTATGAAGCAACAAGAAGCTATTGGGGAGAATGGCTATATCAAAGGGAAATTTTCTGTGACGATGGAAAATATACTGTTCAATGAAAAATTACCGAGTAATTTAGAAGTGGTTTCAACTAGTGGGTTAAAGGATGCTATTATTTCTGGACAGTCTATAAAAGGCTACGCACCAAACATTGAATACGAGGAAGCACTTGAAGGCATTTACCAAGGGCAGTGGGTAGCTAAACAATCAGAAATAACATTTAAAGTAAAAGTAAAAGCTAAAGAATCTGCGGGAATTTACACGCTCGATAAAAAAGATAATGTGCTAACATCAACTAAAAATGTCTATAAAAATGAAACAAATCGTTCAGATAAACTAACGACAGTAAATAATGATCCACAAGCATTTCCGACACTGGGCTACGCATTGACACCGGCATTTGCGACAAGTGCGAAGATTCCATCCGTCAAGATGGATATCACGACACCGTCGTATAAGGTCTTGCCAGAAATCAATCCAACAGGTAGTCAGTATGGAACATTAAAATGGTCGATTGTTGATCCGACGATCGCTTCAATCGATGAAGCAGGGGTCATTAAACCGAAAAAAGTCGGGACGACACAAATCAAACTAGTCGTTCCTGTAGGTAACGGAAAAGAACTGACGGCGACATCTAATCTTGTCATCAATGATGTATTTGGTGGACTGATCGTAAGAAACGTACCGGATACACTGTATGTCGGTGAAACCAAATCCATGACAGGCATCGCCTCGATGATTTCAGGAAACGAGACACCTATTCAGTGGATCATCACGAATGATTCACACGTCAAAACGACCGGTTTATCGAAAAACACATTAGATTTGACCGGAAAAACACCGGGAACGATCACAGTTAAAGCTGTCGTTCCAGCAGAAGTCGGAAGTTCAACATATCTTGCGCAATCTACGACGTATACGATTCAAGTGAAGCTACCGGAATTATCGGTTGCTCCAAGCAATCTCGAACTTTGGGTCGGATCAAAACAAGATGTGACGGCAACATTCAAGCCGAATTACCCGTTACCATTTACGACATCTACGCTGAGTAATGCGATTGAACTGACACCGACAGCGAACGGTTATACGATTACAGGTAAGACAGGTACTCCAAATGGTGCTGTCGAAGCGTTACTCACGTTGACGGATTTCCCAGATACGGTAGCGAAGACACTCGTTCGAGTCCGTGAGAACCCGATCAATATAACCGCTGATGATTTAACCATGACGATGAAGGATGAAAATAAACGACCACTTTTAGGATGGTTCCCGGAAACGACGACTGAACGATTTTACCGGATGGAAGTGACGCAAGGGAAAGAGTACGTCAAAATCGATCCGACGGGTCAAGCTTTACAACCGTTACGCCCTGGGGTGGCTCGCATTAAAGTAACTGTGCTAAAAGAAAATAAAGATGTGTTGGAAGTCTTGAAAAATGATCAGAAAACACCTTTGAGTACAACATTTAAGGTGACAATTGGTTCAGATTCAGGATCAACCGACTTGGATGGAGATGTATATTAAAAAGTGGGGAAGTTGGATATGAAACGAAAACGCATCGTTATCATCCTGTTGATCGTGATTTTGACTGGAGTCGGAGTTACAAGTTACGTCATCCAATCGAATCGAAAAACTGAACTAGAACAGGCGTTGCGTTCAGAAAAGCCTACGGAATTAGCATCCGCGTTAAAGAGTTCAGACATGTCTACATCGGAAAAAAATCGTTATATTGGTCGTTTTCAAGAGACGCTTGCATTTGAAAAGGCTGAATTGCTATTAGATTCTAAGACATCTCAAAATCAAATGAATTGGTTTTATGCAGCGCGATTTGCTCCTCGGGATACAGTGGCTACTTGGCTTCAAAAAGGAGCAAAGGTAAATCAATTAAATCAGAAGAAACAATCTGTGCTTCATGTGGCAACGAGTGTGAATCGTTCCAGTGATGCGTATGCTTTACTCGTCAAGCGCGCAACGTCTAAAGATTTAAATCGAATCGATGCTTACGGTCATACACCTTTGTTTTATGCCACACTTGATCAAAATGAGACAGTCATCGAGTTACTTTTAGGGGCTGGTGCCAATCCGAACTTAGGAAAAGAACGTCCGATCTATGAGACAGTCAAACAAAATCGAAAAGATTTATTTGAATTGTTGAAACAGCATGAGGCAAAGGTAGAAACGAAACAAGTAAAGAAGATTGCAAAAATGTATCGCGCTACGACATTTTAAGCAATAACAAAGAGCCCCTCATCAACTCGATGAGGGGCTCTTATGATTACTGTTGAATACGTTTTGGTGTTTCGACATACATTTGGACGGAGCGATTTAAAGGTAATAAAGAAGTTGGATTTTTCAAAACGGTTGCATCATAGGCCATGCGTAATCGAGAAGCTTCAATATCCGAAGATTTATTGGCGATCATGAGTCGCTCTAAATCCCTCACATTGGCAGGGAACTGATTCTCTGCTAAATCGAGTTTTCCACGATAGGCGTTTACTTCTAGTTTCCCTTTCGTAAAGATTCCACCACGTACGTTCATCGTCGACCCAACAGAGTAGATCGTATTGATTTGATCGTCATCGCTGTAAAGGAAAGCATTTAAGTCGGGCGTAGTCGTTCGGGGTGTTGAAAATTTATTCACTCGGTTAATGACGAGTGTTCCTTTACTCAGTAGAATTAACGTGTTTTGTTTCGTTGAGGAAGCGAGACCTTGAATATTCGCATCATCGAGACGACTTGTACCTGTCGTATAAATCGTTGTCGCAAAACCCACATTCCCTCGAACGAGAAGATTTCCTAATACGACAAGCGGGCGTTTGATTTCTAACGGCTGATCAACGGAATTCAAAGAAGAAATCGTCAGATTCCCATTGATGATCAAGGGCTCGAGCGTTTCTTGTACTAGATCATCCGTCAATGTGATCGTATTGTTTGTGTTCGGTGCTGGGCTAATCATCTGTCGTTTCGTATCAAGTGCCGTCAAAAAAGGACCTGTTAAGATTGATTGTGGAATAGCCGAGTCCTTTAAGGAGGTAGTAATTTGTGCAATCGGTGTATTCACCGGCAGCTTCAAAAAGTCATTCAAAGCATAGTTAAAGTCGAATGGAACAAGCGCCTCTTTCGTTGAGACGAGGTCTGTTGCTCCTTTTGGATCAAAGATGCTACGGTCACAAGATAAATAATCTTCACATTGCAATAATGGTAGATTTTTTTCTTGGAACACCCGAATTTGACCAGCGACATATGGGAGTGCTTGTGTATTCGTGAACGTCCCATTTTCATTATTGTATTTAAAATAAGGAGTAGCGGTTGCTTTCAAAGGGTTTCGCGAGAAAATATTACCTTCGATGAAAGGAGCACCTTTGATAATGACTTGGTTATCCGAACCAAGCGTATAGTACAAAAAGCTTGGAATAGCGGACAGATACACGCGTTGGCGGTATGTCTTTCGAATCACAGGCTGATCACCCTTTTGTTTCTCAACTGTTGCGGTTAAATCTAATGCTTTGACACGGATGTTCGAGGCAGTCTCGTTTACTTCGACCGTGACACTCGGAACGATGGATTTTAAAGGTAAGACGATTGCGCTATTTAAATTACTGAATAGTGCTTGTGAAGATGTCGTAGGTGAAGTCCCAGTCGTCTTGACAACGATTTGTTGTAATGCAGCAACGGCTTTATCTAAGTCATTTTGAGTGGATGTCTCGACATCGATATCCGTTTCACGAATCTCAGTTAATCGTGTGGACTGTAGACTGATACCAATCGTGGCTACGGCAAGAACGGAAAGTACCGTTAGCGTGACGAGTACGAATAATAAAGTGTAGCCTTGTTCAGATTTACGCATGATTAGTTCCTTTCTGAATTAAAATCCAATCGTACTCGTGAAGGTTTGTACTTCTTCTTGATCAGTTGACTGGATTCTAGTCGTAATGGTCAAAATGCCATGGATGACATAACGACCAGGATACGTACTTCCGGTGATCGTTTGATATTCAGGACTAGATAATGTGAAGGTTTGAAAGAGTTCGGATTGCTCATCGATCGATTGTGGCTCTGACGTATAGACGAGTTTATCGCCTTGTTGCTGCTCGGTCAGGAACGTATATGTAACAGGCTTCACGGTAGATGCGGATGCTGAAGCCTCTTCTGTTGCATTGAATGGCTGAAATCCGCTAGCTCGTTCGAGTAATCCGGTCTCATTGTTCAACGTAGGCAATGTTCTTTTATAAAAAGAGAGCGTTTTGGATTCATCGATGCGAATCGCATCAAAGCCACTAACCTCATTTAAAATGATACCGATCCGACTATCCGCTTCACTACGTAATTCACTAATGATACCAGTCGCCCGAAAACTTTTCGTTCCGGAAATGAATACCGTCAAGATGACAGCACTGAAAATAGAAGCAACGACGATCGAGACAAGTAGTTCGACGAGTGTGAATCCTTCACTTTGTCGTTGGAAAGCTTTGGTTGAGCGTCGCATTCGTAATCGATCCTTTCAAAGTCGTAATCGGTTCAGTCGTTCCTTCTACATACACATACACATACAGATCGAGTAGATTCGGATTCACTTCACCTTCCATTTTATGAGGTGTCACACTGTACTTCACATCAAATGAAATATTGTTGATTTCTGGATCAGTAAAAATTGACGTACAAATAGCCGATACACCACAAGAAGGAGTGGCGGGTTCTGGAATCACATAATTTCCATTTAAGTAAACGGCATTCAATGCTTCTTGAGATAATGAAACAAAAGAAAAGGGTTCATTCGCTGTTGCTTCGATGGCTTCTCGTTTTATGTAGGAAGTAGCATTTTTAGCTAAATAATTAGCAAACGTTAACTCCGTACTATCTCGCGAAGCTGCGAGGGATTGTGAAAAAATACTAATTAATGAGACCGAGATAATCGATAGGATCGTAATACTGACAAGTACCTCAATCAATGAAAATCCGTCTTGTTTATGTTGCATATGCTCACCTCTTCATTTCAATCGGTAACAATTTCATTCATGTGATGAACAGTAAAATCGACAGACATTCTCATTTAGAGAAAAGAATTGTCAGGATAGACTTATGTTTCATCATGATATTCATTATAATGGAAATACTAGGCACCTGAAATGATTAATTCATACAGAAAGGAAACAGATGATGCTCAATACAAAGCGTTTTGCTATACATACAATGTTACTCGTCGTACTCGTGGTGTTGATTTATGTGCCATCGTTCGCACTCATTTCCTTTACAGGAAAAGCAACGGAACAAACAACTTTTTCTGAAACGGCGAAAGTTGGATCTGTTCCCGTAAGCGGCATGAGTCGTAAAGAAGCTGAATCCGCAGTCCAAAAAGCGATTACGGAATGGTCCAAAAAAACACCGTTAACAACGGGTACAGGAGAAGAAACGTTACCGGTACCAACTGAATTGGTGACATTTGATTCTGAGGAATCTGTTAAAAAAGCGTCTCTGAAAACGGGAGGAGACTTAATTCTCTCAATTGATGAGGAAATGCTAAAAAGTTTCCTTTCTACACAACCTGTCAGTTATTCGCAAGAACAAACGGAAGCGTTTAAAACATGGCTAACGAATACAAGCAAGACACTAACCGAAGGGAATTTTGATCCTTCACAAACGTCAGAATCGTCTGCGGAAGGTGAGGTCGTATCAAGTATCACGTTCTCAACACGTTCAGCAGCAGAAGAACAGATGATTACGGGTATGGCTAATGTCGAAATCAAGCCGGATCAATTAATGAATGTGAAAACGTATGGTATGGATCCGATTGCCGCTTCTTACGTTGGAAGTAAATTATATGAATTGTTCGCAAAAACACCATTTGAAATTGTGGAACGCATGCCACATGCGACACTTCCCGATGATATTACACTCGGTTACGATGTCAAAATCGACGAAAAAACAGACTTTGCTGTTCGTAATACGCAAGCATCGGTCTATCGCCTCGTCGCCACACAAGAGGGAAGCGACGTTACGATTGAACTACGCGGAGCACCGATAAAAGAGGCAGTGACTGTCGTGTTGGAAGGTGAAAAAACGATTCCATTCAGAACCATTACACGCTACTCTGCTACGCTTTCAGCCGGTACGACGAATGATACGCAAGCTGGCGAAGAAGGAAAATCGATTGAAGTGTATCGTGTGACGAAAACCACTAAAGGAGAACAGAAAAAACTTCTTTCCTTGGATTTTTATGCAGCGATTCCAGCTGTCATCACGAAAAGCAGTCAAGAAGAACAGGCTCCTGTCGTAGTTCCGCCAACGGAGGAAACACCATCTGAGGACGGAACGGATTCTGAAACGCCGGATGAATCGAACCCTGAGGATTCGCAAACGGACGGTACGGTCGAAACGCCAGATACTCCTACTTCCCCAGATAGTCCAGAATCACCAACGGTACCAGACGAGGAAAATCAAGGGGATCCGGCTTCACCAGTAGACGATGAATCGACAGGGAAAGCGGTCGGTTAAACGAGGAGGAAAAAATATGAATTGGACGACGATTGCGATTGAACTGGGAATCATCATCGGACTTGCGACAATCATTTGTGGATTGATGTTTGCTGTGACGATTCCGTTCGTGACCTCGATTCAAGCGAAGTCAGTCTTATCGATTGCGGCGATCATCATCGTCACTTTGATCTATTTCAGTGTTCAGCTAGATTGGATTAGCAATCCACTAGTCATCATCAGCCTGTTCGTGTTGTGTGTGGTGACTGGGGCTATCACTAGTGTATTGGACGAAAAGAAACAAAAACGAGCTGTAGTGGTAGAAGATGAATCATGGCGCGCGGAAGGATGACGGACTAAATGGCGATGAAGCGAAAACGACTCGGTGAAATGTTAATCGAAGAAAGTTTAGTGACAGAGAGTCAAATCGATGAGGCACTTTCTGTAAAACGACCAACTGAAAAATTGGGTGACGCGTTACTTCGCCTTGGTCATTTAACGGAACAACAGTTACTAGAAGCGCTCCATCATCAGTTAAAGATCCCGATCATTCAACTGTATAATTATCCGGTCGATGTCGCGGTAACGAAATTGATTTCAAAAGAGTTAGCGCAACGGCATACACTCGTTCCGGTTTACCGTGAAGGGAATCGTTTATTTATTGCCATGGCGGATCCGATGGACCTGATTGCAATCGATGACTTACGGATGCAGACGGGTCTAGTGATTGACGTAGGTATTGCGACACGGGACGAAATCAGACGAACGATCTTGAAGTATTATGATATCGATTCATCGCTACGCGATTTGTTGGAGTCAGATGATATGACGGAGATGGACCAGTCGCGCGACGTGGTGACACGTGAAGATGCGCCAATCATTCGTCTCGTTAATCAAATCTTAGAAAATGCGATTGCGCAACGGGCATCCGATATTCATATGGATCCACAGGAAACATCGATGACGATTCGAATTCGAATCGATGGAGAACTTCGAACGGAAAATAATTATCCGAAGCAGATTCAAAGCATTTTAACAACACGAATCAAGGTCATGAGTGAGCTTGATATTACAGAATCTCGGTTACCGCAAGATGGACGAATCAAATATGTCTTTAATGGACTAGCTTACGACTTCCGTGTTTCTACACTACCTACCGTATACGGGGAAAAAGTCGTTATTCGAATTTTGGATAGTTCCAACTCAAATATTTCTATCTCTAAAATTGGTTTCAGCTCACGGAATGAAACACAGTTCCGAGAAATGTTAAAACGACCGAACGGTATCATTTTGATTACCGGGCCAACCGGTTCAGGGAAATCATCGACATTGTATGCAGCCTTAAATGAGTTGAATGACGAGTCACGCAATATCATCACCGTCGAAGATCCAGTTGAGTACCAGGTCGATGGTATCAATCAGGTCCAAGTGAATGCGAAGATCGGCTTGACATTTGCGAGTGGTCTTCGTTCGATTCTTCGTCAAGATCCGAACGTCGTCATGGTCGGTGAGATTCGCGATATTGAAACAGCAGAAATATCGATCCGTGCTTCTTTGACAGGACACTTAGTTTTATCCACGCTCCATACGAACTCAGCAGTTAGTTCAATTACACGATTAATCGATATGGGCGTTGAATCGTTTCTCGTTGCAGCTTCGCTTAGTGGGTTGATCGCACAACGACTCGTCCGCCGTGTTTGTCGGGACTGCGGAGAAGTCCATCCACTCTCTACGCGGGAACAGGAGCTGTTTGATCAAGAAGGAATCGAGGCGACGACTGTCATGCGAGGGCGTGGCTGCTCATCTTGTAATATGACCGGATATCGAGGTCGTGTCGCGATTCAGGAAGTCATCATGATTGACGAAGTCTTACGGCGCATGATCATGAACCAGTCGACGGAAAGTGACATCACAGCGTACGTTAAATCGCAAGGACAACGTTTCCTTCTAGCTGATGGTCTATCGAAAGTAGCTGATGGTATCACGACGACAGAAGAAATTTTACGGACGGTGATTTCAGAATGAATCAAACGATGGAACGTGCCCAAATCGAAGATATTCTTCGTTCCTCGAAGGAACGAGGGGCATCCGATGTTCATTTGACTGCCGGATCCCCTCCTGTGTTTCGGATCAATGGAACACTGACACCATATGGATCCGAGAAGATGAAACCGGTGATTATTGACGGGTTCGTTCGTTCGTTGATCACGGAAGACATGTATCAGCAACTGAAGCAGGATCGAGATATTGATTTTTCGTTTGGTGTGACAGGTGTAGCACGATATCGGGTCAATTGTTTTTACCAGCGAGGTGCATTATCGATGGCCTTTCGAACGATCCCGACAGAAGTGCCTTCGCTTGAACAGTTAGGACTTCCTCCAGTCATCAAACGCTTTTTGACGAAGCCACATGGTCTCATCCTTGTCACGGGTCCAACAGGTTCCGGGAAGTCGACGACGCTTGCTGCGATGATCAACGAAATCAATCAGACGATGTATAAACGAATCATCACACTGGAAGACCCGATTGAATACTTACACAGTCATCGAAAAAGCTTAATTGATCAACGGGAGATTGGAATTGATGCGCCACGTTTTTCGACAGGATTGCGCTCAGCGCTTCGCCAAGACCCAGATGTTATTTTACTGGGAGAAATGCGCGACCTTGAAACGATTGCTACAGCGGTAACGGCTGCTGAAACCGGTCATCTTGTCTTTGCGACGGTGCATACGGCAACAGCAGCTTCAACGGTCAGTCGCATCATTGATGTATTTCCTTCTGAGCAACAAGATCAGATTCGGGCACAGCTAGCGAACGTCCTAGCGGGTGTCATCTCACAACGACTCATGCCACGATCGGATGGAACAGGACGTGTCGCTGCCTTAGAAATCATGGTTGATACACCAGCTGTCTCCAACTTGATTCGGACAGGTAAGGAATATCAGATTCAATCCGTCTTACAGACGGGTAAACAATATGGCATGCAAACGATGCAGATGGCCTTACAGGATTTGGTCAGTCGCGGTTTGATCCCGGCATCTGCTGCAACACCATACATATCGGGGTGAAGGGATGGCAGTATTCATTTATGAAGGTCGAACGATGGCCGGAAAACGAAAGAAGGGCAAGATTACTGCGCTGACGAAGCGCGAGGCAGCAGAACGGCTTCGGACGGATCAAATCGCCGTAACATTGCTTGAGAAACAAGAATCAAAAGGGTTAAATACCGAGATTACGTTTTTAAGTGCTAAACCGAAGATTGAACACCTCGTCATGTACGCGCGTCAGTTTGCGACGCTCGTTCGATCCGGTGTCTCGATTGTGAGGGCAACAGAAATTCTACGTAAACAAACGGAATCTAAACCACTCGAACGTGCACTTGTCGAAGTAGAAGATGACTTGCGTAGCGGGATTCAGTTTTCCCAGGCAATCGAAAAGCATCCCCGTGTATTCGATACGTTTTTCGTCAGTATGGCGATGGCGGGGGAAGCGAGTGGGAATCTCGAAGAGGCGTTAGATAACATCGTGACGCAACTGCAAAAACAATATGAGATCAAACGAAAAGTCATTTCGGCCTTAATCTATCCGGCGGTCGTTTCGCTTGTCGCGATTGGCGTCGTTGTCTTTCTGATGATGAATGTCGTACCGACGTTCGCTTCGATCTTTGATCAGTTAGGCAGTGAGTTGCCGCTGATCACGAAACTCGTCGTCGCAGTCTCCGACTTTTTTGTCGCTTACTGGTGGGTGCTGCTATTGATTGCGTTTGGCTTGATTGGACTGTTGTATTTTAATCTCAAGAATGAGCGGCAGCGTCTTTTCTTTGACCAATTCTTGTTAATGATTCCAGTCTTCGGACCGCTGATTCAAAAATCACAAATCGCGCTGATGACACGTGGCTTGTCGGTGTTACTGAATGCGTCAGTACCGATTTTAGCTTCGCTCGACATTACTGAACGAATCGTTACGAATCGGATCATCCGTAAAGGGATCGCAGGTGCGAACGAAGCGATGTCGCGCGGTATTCCGATGCACGAACCACTAGAGCGAAACAAGTACTTCCCGCCGCTCGTCACGCAGATGATTGCGATCGGGGAAGAATCGGGTCGGCTCGATTCGATGTTGACGGAAGTCGCGAACTTCTACGAAACCGAAGTGGAAACGACGACGGATCGTTTGAAATCGATCATCGAACCATTATTGATTGTTGTTTTAGCCGCAATCGTTGGTGTTATCGTCATCGCTGTCGTTGTACCGATGTTTAAGATTTACTCCGATATTCAGGCAAGTTGACAATTGTAAAATCATTTACCTGTTGTTAAAAAAAGACATAAACTACAAAAAATGTGGTGCTACTATAATAGTATTCGTTTGGATAGTAAGTCTTACTAACCAAGAACAGTAAAAAGCACTAGGGAGGCATAATGAAATGATCGAACGGTTAAAAGAAATCTGGTTAGATGCAAAACAAATGCGTGATGAGCGCGGACTGACATTGATCGAGTTACTTGTCGTCGTCGTTATCTTAGGTATCATCGCAGCAATCGCTGTCGTCGCAATCGGTGGATTGATTGAGAACTCACGTAAAGATGCAGTTGTTTCGGATGCGAAGCAATTGGTAGCTGCGGCGAAACTGTACACTTCTTCAAATCCGATTCAACCAGGTGAAACGATTAAATTGGGTATCAAAGATAATAACGTAGATATCACTGCTAAAGATGCTGTTACTACTGGTACGGCAGCTCCTCGTCAAGATACTCTCGGAAAATACATCGATTCCATGAAAGATGCTTTGAATTCTGATAAAGCATACAAAGACTCATATGTTGTTGTTACTGAAAAGAACGGAACTTATACGTATGCGGTAACATTAACTAGTCAATCGACTGATTACACATACTTCTCTGGAGCAGCACCTGATGCACTCAAACGTTCTGGAGTAAAAGAAAAAGCAAATTAACCAATTATTACCCCCACCTCGGGGGTTTTTTTCTGAACTTTTTTGAAAGGGAGGTCGTGTCATGACGATCGTCTTCACGGTCTATTTTTTCTTGTTAGGTTTGTTGATCACATCGTTTACAAATGTCGTTGGTTTGCGTGTTCCGGTCGGGGAGTCGATCGTTCATCCACGTTCCCATTGTCCGACCTGTGGACATGTGTTAGGACCGCTCGAACTGACACCAGTACTCGGATATGTAGTACTCCGTGGGAAATGTCGTTCTTGCGGACAGTCGATTTCAATCAAGTATCCAGCGCTTGAACTACTCGGTGGTGTGCTTTATGCCTATGGGTTTTGGCAGTTCGGTTGGTCGATGGAACTTGCGTTGACGCTCGTTCTAACTAGTCTATTGTTCATTCTTACGATGTCAGATCTTGCGTATATGCTCATACCGAATAAAATTTTACTGTTCTTTTTACCAATTGCCTTGATTGTGCGCTACCTTTCTCCACTTGAAAACTGGTATAATCCAATTATTGGAGGAATCGTCGGATTCGTTCTATTATTCGTCATTTTTCTTGCTTCACGACGCGGTATGGGAGCTGGAGATGTCAAGCTCTTCGGATTACTGGGGATTTTCCTTGGACCGCTTCACGTCGTCATTGCTTTGTTTGTTTCAGCATTTGTTGGTTCAGTGATCGGACTGACGCTACTCGGAATGGGACGCGTCAAACGAAAACAACCGATACCATTCGTTCCCTCCATTGCGATCGGGACATTACTTACATATTATTTTGCGGATGATTGGGTGTCATGGTACCTCGATTTACTGCTTTAGGAAAGGAAGAACGTACATATGACGCAACGGCGTAAAGGTACATATGTTTATTTTAATTTTACGGACGTCGCTATTTTTGGTGCGGTTGTCAAAAAAGGGGTCTTGAAACGACGTGCTGTCGTATCTCTTCCAGCAGGTACGTTACAGGGCGGATGGCTTCAACCGGAAGCGTCGCTCGATCTGATTTTCGATAGTCTATTGACGAAGTTGAAAGTTCCTCGCGGATCCAAAGCCGTTCTTGCGCTAGATGGTTCACTCGTCCTTGCGCGGAAACTCGATATTCCGGAGACGATTGCGACGAATCAGATTCGGGGTTATTTATTCATGGAGATTGGTCATAGCATTGTCCTTCCTTTTGAAGAACCGTACTTCGACTACACTGTCCTTGAAGATGGTGAAAAACGTGAAATCATGCTGTATGCGGCGCCGAATGAAGCACTGAAACAATATACGCAACTGTTTAAACAAAAGCATCTTCGATTAGTGGCAGCGGAGCCACAACCACTTTCTACCTACTTCGGTCTTGAAGCACATTATCCAGCAGCAGATACCGATACGCTACTGATTTGGAATGCAAACGCAACGAATCATCAACTGATCATCATTGAAGACCGTGTACCACGTCTGATTCGCTCAGTGGATACGTTTTCGGCAGATGCTTGGGATGTAGACGTGATCGAGGATCAATTACATTACCGCTATCGATCGGATGATCAGACGGTTGAACTCGTCTTGGATGAAATGCTGCTGGAATTTTCGCGTGTGTTAGATTTTTACCGCTTCTCGCTCGCTCGAGAAAGCCGCGAAATCAAGACAGTCGTCCTTGCGGGAGACTTCCCGTTTCGAGATGAATTAGCGACGCGTTTCCGGACGAACTTTGATCTTCCGTTGGACGAAGTACCAGATGTGATGACGATCGATAGTCAATCGGTTCCACGCATTTACTTACCGATCGTTGGTCTGGCCACTGCACGACCGGATCGTATCAATCTTTTACCAGAAAGTGACGAGGCACCAAAATATCCGCTCGTTGCTTCGCTGATTTTATTATTATTTGGTGGATTGATTGGTGGTTATTTATATTGGCAAACGGATCAGTTCGCTAACCGAGTGGAATCCGTAGACGATCAGATTCAAATCGTCCGGCAATTACAATCCGAATCCGATCAGTCGTCTAAACAAGAAGTCGTTCAATTGAAACAGACGGTCGAGTCGCTAGAAGAAGCGCCTAAGCCAGCTGTTCCAACACTTGAACGAATCACACGTTACTTACCAGAACGCGGATACATTCTTCAGTACGCATATGGAGCGGACGATACCGTTGCTATGACGGCTCAGTTTGAGACACTCGATGAGCTGAATGATTTTTATCGAGAGTTGCTGACCGATAAAGTGTTTTCTGATACGACACTCGCTAGTGTGACGACAAAAACGATGAATGAGAAGACGGATGTCGTGACAACGACGACAGTCGATCCAACAACAGGACAAGAGATTCCAACGACGGAGATCTCCCCGACTGATGATACGAAGACCGAAGAACCGCGATATATCGGTCAATTTTCAATGAATGTCAATATTGAGGAAGTTGTAAAGGGTGAGACCAATGAGGCAGACCCGGCAGTACCGAAAGAAGATAAACCATCTGAACCAGAAGTGGAAGGGGATGGTCAAACACCAGATGATCCTTCAGGCGAAGTCATCTCTACAGAGGTCGAGGAGGTGCCTGAGAATTGAAGCGATATAGTAGCTACCTTCTTCTTTTTTTATCAGTACTGATCGTGCTTGGGAGTGTCGGATATTTCGGATATACGACGTATATGACACATCAAACCTTGCAACAAAAAGAGGCAACACTCAAACGAGAGCAAATGGCGTTAGAGCAAGCAAAGGCAAATGAACAAAAAGTGGACGTGGCAGAATCGAGCTTCCTACAACAAAAAGTTCCGGTGACGGCATCGAATGATGATGTTATCGACGCGATCAACGCAGCAAGTCAGATTGCAGGAGTCAAGGTTCAGTCGATCACTTTCGGTCAGGCAACAGCAGCGGAAGCGACGACGCAATCTCCCGTGACATCCACACCAGCTGTTGACGGAGCGATGGCGACTGAATCGGATCAAGCGCCTGCACCTGATGCGACGACTTCATCGTCGAATGCGACACCGTTACCAGCTTCCTTGACAATTGAAGCGCCGTCTTATCTTGAACTGATGGCTTTCTTGAAACAAATTGAGCGGACGGACCGGATTACGGTTCTACGTCAGATTCAATTGACTGGTCCTGAAGAACAAGGACCTGGTAGTAGTGCCATTCAACTGGAAGGTGAAATGCTGTCCTTCACTGTCGAAATCGAATCCTATTATCGTCCGGATTTAACGAAGTTGACGCCTGATAAACAGACGCCGCTTAAAGAAAAAACACCAAAGTCAGATCCTTTTGTTGATGTGACAGGAAATTAAGATGATTTTGGCGGTTCCTACTCTGTTAGGGACCGCTTATTTTTTGTTAGACTAAACGATGACTCGAATTATCCGATTCGAAATCAATGGGAAAGAACGTGATACTGATGATAACGCAACCATCCTTGATCCTTGCCTCGGCTTCACCACGCCGGACGGAACTTCTAAAGCAAATCGGAATTCCTCATGACGTCGTACCTGCGAACGTCGTCGAAGAGGCACCATATCCAATGTCACCGCATGAGTACGTCCGTTATTTATCGCAAAAGAAAGCGCGAGCGATTACGGTAGAAGGCGTCATTCTGGCTGCGGATACGGTCGTCGCAATTGATGACATGATTCTTGAGAAGCCAGCAGATAGTTCTGAGGCACGGACGATGCTCACACGTCTGTCGGGACGCGCTCACGAGGTTGTGACAGGCGTGACGATTCGCTTTGGTGAAAAGGAGGAGACGTTCGACGTGACGACACACGTTCGTTTTGGTGCATTGCCAAACGATTGGATCGAAGGATATATCGCGACGAACGAGCCTTACGATAAAGCGGGTGGCTATGGTATTCAAGCAATGGGAGGGCTATTCGTCGAAACAATCGAAGGCGATTATTATAATGTCGTCGGATTGCCAATCCACGAGATTACGAAACGTCTCGCGTCGTTTAAAATCAAGCCGATGTTTGCGTAATTCTGAAACAGAGAGGTCGGATGCTGTGATTGAATGGCCGAAGGATATGGTTCAGTTGAAAGGCTTGGCGCAAGCGACGACAGTCGAACTGCTCGCGTGTCTCGTCCGAAATGGGACACGGGACCGGACACCGCTTGAAATCGCGGAAGAATTACTGCATATCTATCCTTCACTGATTGAACTCGAGGCGGCTGGAGTCGGAGGACTCGAAAAAGCACCAGGGGTCGGGAAAGCAAAAGCATTACAAATCATGGCGGGGCTAGAACTCGGTCGCCGTCTCGTTACGGAACCGAAGTGGGTTCGACCAACGATCCGGTCGCCAGAAGATGCTGCAGAATTATTGCTCGAAGAGATGCGGCTCTATCAGCAGGAACACTTTATCTGCTTGTATTTGAATACGAAAAATGAGGTTATTTCGAAAAAGACGTTATTTATTGGAGGATTGAACACGTCGATCGTCCACCCTCGTGATGTCTTCCGGGAAGCGATCCGCTGCTCGGCTGCGAATTTCATCGCTGTGCATAATCATCCATCCGGAGATCCGACACCGAGTCGAGAGGATATCGAGGTATCAGAACGACTTGTTGAGGCAGGACGACTCATTGGAATCAGTTGTCTTGATCACATCATCATCGGGCACGGACAATTTATTAGTATGAAACAGCGCGGATTTATGTAAGAATAACGTCTGAAGGGAAAGTTTCGTTTCTTTCCATCAGACGTTTTTTTGTGTGTTTTCTAAGGCGAACTGTAAACAAGCTGTAACGTTTTAACGCTTTCCAATGAAGGCTTTTCCGTTATAATTAGTGAAGTGTATTCTCAGAGAGGGGTTTTTTGAATAATGTTTGGATCATTCAGCCGTGAAATCGGCATTGACTTAGGTACGGCTAACACGCTCGTGTATGTAAAGGGGCAAGGAATCGTCGTTCGCGAACCGTCCGTCGTCGCTTTCCGTACGGATACAGGAAAAATTGAAGCGGTCGGTAACGCAGCGAAAAACATGATTGGTCGTACGCCGGGTAACGTGACAGCACGACGCCCGATGAAAGACGGGGTTATCGCGGATTATGAAACAACCGCTACGATGATCAAATATTTCATGGATCAAGCTTCAAAGAAAAAAGGATTGTTCTCTTCTAAGACGAACGTTATGATCTGTGTGCCAAGTGGCATCACATCGGTCGAAAAACGTGCGGTTGAAGATGCAGCGAAACTTGCGGGAGCGCGTGAAGCGTACACGATCGAAGAACCATTCGCAGCAGCAATCGGTGCAGGGCTTCCGGTTTCAGAACCAACAGGATCGATGGTCGTTGACATCGGTGGTGGTACGACGGAAGTTGCTGTCATCTCACTCGGTGGTATCGTCACAAGTCAATCGATTCGTGTCGGTGGAGACGAGATGGATGAGTCGATCATTCGTTACATCAAGTCGAAATACAACCTGATGATCGGGGAGCGGACAGCTGAGACATTGAAAATGACGATCGGTTACGCTCGGATCGATGAAGAATCAGAGAATGAAACGATGGAAATCCGTGGACGCGATCTCGTGACAGGTCTTCCAAAACAGATCGAAGTCACGAGTGCTGAAATTTGTGACGCACTCTCAGATACGGTCGACGCGATTCTTGCAGGTGTCAAGCATACGCTTGAGCAGACACCTCCTGAATTATCAGCAGACGTCATGGACCGCGGTATCGTTCTGACTGGCGGTGGAGCACTATTGAAGAACCTCGACGCTGTCATCGAAGACGAAACACGCATTTTGACACTCGTTGCGGAAAACGCGCTGGATTGTGTCGCAATCGGTACAGGAAAATCACTCGAGATGATGAATGTTCTTCGTTCGAAATCAGGCATCTCGCAAAAAAGATAAGGATGGGATGAGCGATGAAGCGATTTTTAAACAATCGAAAACTGCTCATCACACTCCTTAGTTTTCTCCTTTTGGTGATTTTGATCGGCATTTCGCTGCAAGGGCGTAACCAATCCCACTGGTATCAAAGCTTCGTGCGTGATACTGCGGGCGTCGGTCAACGCCTTTTCGCGACACCGATTGGCTGGATTGATGATACGGTCACTTCGATTAAAGAAGTGCGTGACGTGTACAAAGAGAATGAACACTTGAAATCACGATTGAATGACTATGCTGGTAATGCGGTTAAGGTCCGTGATCTCGAGCGTGAGAATAAAGAATTGAAAGATATGCTCGACCTGAACGGATCGATTCGCGACTATAAATTGTTACCGGCAGAGATGATTGGTCGGACGGCATCTGAATGGCAGCGGTTCGTGACGATCAACATTGGCGAACAAAAGGGTGTCAAGGCGAACATGGCCGTTGTAACAGCAGACGGACTGATTGGTCGCGTCATCCAAGCGAGCGCCTATACGTCTCTCGTGCAGTTGATGTCGGATACGAGTCGAACGAATAACGTCTCGGCAACGGCTGACGACACGAAGGGAAAAGGTGTTTTCGGTACGATCGAGGGATTTGATGAAGAAACGAAGTTACTCAAATTCACGAAAATTCCGAACGACGCGAAGCTGAAAAAAGGGCAGACCGTCACGACGTCCGGTCTCGGTGGGAAGTATCCGAGTGGAATCGTCATTGGAAAAATCAAGGAAGTAAAATCCGATCAGTATGGGGCTTCAAAAATCGCATACGTCAAACCGGCAGCAGACTTCGAACAGTTCGGTCATGTCTTCGTGATTGAACGCGAAGCGAAGGAACCTTTCGCTGAGACCGATAAGGGAGGGGACACTCGTGAATAACGTTAAGTTGTTTTTCGCCGTGTTCCTTCTTTTTATCTTGGAAGGAACGCTGTTCGCAGGACCTCTCGGAGATGGCTCGCCATATGTCATTCATGCGACATTGATCGGTTTGATGTTCCTTGGTCGATATGGAAAACTCGAACAGGCACTCGGATTCGGACTCGTCTTTGGATTGCTGTATGATTTCGTCTATTCGGATATCATCGGCATTTACTTATTTGCGTTATCCGCCATTCCGCTTTTTAGTAGCTTCGTGCTAAAATATGTAAAGGAGAACGTATTGACGATTCTCGTCACGTTCACGTTCAGTGCCATTTTGTATGAACTCGATATATATTTCTTCACGGCTTCGGTCGTTGGTGTCGGGGTATCCTTCCAGGAACTTGCGACACAGATCATTCCAAGGAGTCTGGTTGCCCAGTTGATCGGGATCATCATCCTGTATTATCCGATGACCCGACTCGTGCAGTCGACCCTTGACGAGAAAAGAGGATGAGTCATGATTGAGCGTAAACGTTATGTAACGATGAAAGGCCATCGTGGTGGCCTCGCCGTCTATGTGAATGAAAGGTGCAGTGTGGATGAATTTCTTGACGATTTAGAGTTGACGCTTGCGGACAAATCCGTCGAGAACGGACGCGCCGTACCAATCACCTTCTTCTTCGGTCGACGTTATGTCGATGAAGGGGTGCTGACGGCCGTCGAATCTATCGTCGCGCGACATGATTCCTTTTCTTTCAAAGGTTATGATAGTGAATGCATCACGAAGGACGAGGCAAAAGCCTTGTACGGAGAGCGGACGTTCCACTATTTTGGTGGGACGGCACGCAGTGGGCACGTATTAGACGTCGAAGGTTCGATCGTCATCATCGGAGATATCAATCCGGGAGCGGTCGTCCATGCGACTGGAAGTATCTATTGTCTCGGAGCTTTACGGGGTACCGTTCATGCGGGTAAAGGTGGTAATACGGAAGCCGTTATCGCGGCGAGTGTGCTGCAACCGAAATGGATCGCGGTCGCTGGCACCGTCCACGAAGAACCGGACGACGCACCGATTCCAGCTCTCGATATGGGTTGTGCATTTTTAGGCGAAGACGGGGTTGAATTCTCCCGCCTTCAAACCGTTCCGCTTGCGCGGATGGATCAGTTTGCGATTGATAGTGAAAGAGGGTGACGGATATGGAACAAGTGAAAGAACAGGTACATATGGAGGCGAAGACGAACATGGGACGCGCCATCGTCGTCACATCCGGTAAAGGCGGCGTCGGTAAGACGACGACGACTGCGAACATCGGAACAGCACTTGCATTGATGGGACATTCGGTTTGTCTCGTTGATACGGATATCGGGTTACGTAATCTGGATATCGTGCTTGGTCTTGATAACCGGAGTATCTATAACATCGTTGACGTCGTGACGGGACAATGTAAGTTGCACCAAGCGCTCGTTCGCGATAAACGTTTTGAAGAAATGTATCTGTTGCCTGCTGCTCAATCAAAGGATAAGTCCTCCGTCACACCCGAACAGGTGAAGGCAATCATCGATACGTTAAAACTTGAATATGATTTTGTGTTGATTGACTGCCCTGCAGGAATCGAACAAGGATTCATGAATGCAATTGCCGGAGCGGATGAAGCTGTCGTCGTGACAACACCAGAAAAAGCTGCTGTTCAGGATGCGGACCGGATCATCGGGATGCTCGAGCGTTCAGAACGTAACATCGTTCCGAAACTCGTCATTAACCGGGTGCGTTCACATATGATGGCATCGGGTGATATGCTCGACATCGATGAGATCATGCGTATCCTCTCGATTGATCTGCTTGGTCTGATCATTGATGATGAAGAAGTTATCGCCGCTTCCCACCGCGGTGTAC
This sequence comes from uncultured Exiguobacterium sp., assembly GCF_964277885.1. NCBI lineage: Bacteria > Bacillati > Bacillota > Bacilli > Caryophanales > Exiguobacterium > uncultured Exiguobacterium sp. The sequence goes on from NZ_CAXYJR010000005.1 coordinate 690,912, forward strand.
CTGTGACGATGAATCCGGATAACCGGGCTGGACTCGGCTACCGGAACATCGCCCGCCGGATTCTTGGAGAGTCCGTGCCACTGCTCGATTTAAATGAACAGCCGCAAAAAGGCTTCTTCGTCAAATTGAAGAAGATGCTTGGGATGAAATAAGAATGGGAAATTAGACTAGGACGACATCGTCGCGCCTAGTCTAATTTTTTTGGAGGGATCAGTATGCGATGGATTAGTGAACAGACCGCTTCACTCGAACGATTGGCATTGGTCGAAGGCGGTCGATTAATTGAATACCATGAACGAATGCGTGACGAGATCCGGGTCGGAACATTCGTCTATGCCAAGGTCGACCGGTTGCATCCGACGCTCGGAGCAGCCTTTTTGATCGCGACTGACGGCACACCGCTTTACTTACCGCTGAATGAGACGGTGGAAGCACTTCGCCGCTATCCAGACGTACCGACGATCGGACAAGCGGTCCAGGTCGGACAGACGTTGCTCGTTCAGGTCGTCAAGGAAGGGGTCGCACCGAAACAACACAAGGTGACACAGAACATTACCTATGGTGGACGTTATCTCGTTTATTTCCCGTACGGTCGCCGCGTTCGTTTCAGTCGAAAGCTGGATCTCGTCGTCCAGCGCCAACTGGCGGAGCAATTGACGACAACGGAAGAAGAGGGGATTCTCTACCGGACGGAAGCAGCAAAAGCATCAATCGACGAATTGAAGCAAGAATTGCAGTCATTACGGACACGACATAAAGAACTTTTGCAGGCACCGCGACTTGAACAAGACGAGGCACTGATCGTCCAAGAAGCGAAACGACTTCCACATGTTACCGATGCGCTCGTCATGACACGTCAGGAAAAGGAACGCCTCGAACTACTTGGTCTGTCCGTCGAACGCTCGCTACGAAAAGGACGTTTGCCCGAGATGGAAGCAATTGATAGTGCAATTGAGAAGGCGATGCAACGGGTCGTCTGGTTTGACGGTGGAGCGTATCTTTTAATTGAAGAGGTCGAAACGATGACTGTCATCGACGTCAACAGCGGAAAGACGATCTCCGTAAAGGAACAAAAGCGGACATTTGATCAAATCAATGAAGCGGCTGCTGTCGAAGTCATGCGCCAATTACGGTTGCGCAATATCAGTGGCATGATTGCGATTGATTTCTTACGTGGCTCTAGTAAAGGTCAGACACGCGTGACTCAACTCCTGAAAGAGCGAGCAGCGCTCGAGACGAAGCAGATCGAAGTATACGGCTTTACGAAGATGGGCTTATGCGAAATGACGCGGCAACGTCACGGAAAATCATTGCAGGAACGCTCACAGGAATCCGGTCGGTGGACACGATTGAGTGTCTATCGCTTGATTGAACCGAAGTTGCTTGAGATCGCGACCTATGCGGAAGCGGTCGTAATTCGCGCACCACGTCACCTGTTGCAGGACGAATTCATCTCTCGCCAACCGCTCGAAGTCCATGTGCTCGAAGGCGATCCAGCGGTCCTGTTCACGGGGGCGTCACAAGACTGTCTTGATTTCATCAAGCGATCGGAATAATCCTTCAGAACAGCATTGACAAGGTGGAAGAACGTTTGGTATTCTGAATAACGTTAGTTCGTTTGGAAGCACCCAAATGACTACAACCGCACAGACCGGGTTTTAAAGCATCCGCTGCCCGTGATGGCGAGTCTGAGTTCCTAAGAGGAGGTGCACGTAATGTACGCAATTATCAAAACTGGTGGTAAACAAGTCAAAGTCGAAGCTGGCCAAGAAATCTACGTTGAGAAATTAAACGCAGACGTCGACAGCACAGTCGAATTTGGTGAAGTATTGATCCTTGGTGGTGACGATGTTAAAGTCGGCGCTCCACTCGTAGAAGGTGCGAAGGTCGTAGCAACGGTCATCAAACACGCTCGCGCGAAAAAGATCACTGTCTTCAAAATGAAAGCGAAAAAGAACTACCGTCGTAAGCAAGGTCACCGTCAACCTTACACGAAGGTCCGCATCGAGAAAATCGAAGCGTAAGCCATGATACGTGTCAAGATTCGACGAGATGAAGCGGAACTCGTCCGCTCCATCGAAGTGACAGGACATGCCGAGTTTGCAGAACCAGGTCTCGACCTTGTCTGTGCCGGCGTCTCGTCGGTGATCTTCGGGGCATACAATGCCATAGAAGCATTACTCGGGCAGGTCCTGCTCCTTGAAATGGCAGAACAACAAGAGGGTGGCTACTTTTATGTAGAACCGTACGCTGACTTAGCACCGGATGTCAGTGAACGCACCCAATTGTTACTGGAAGCGACTTTGGTCCAACTTGGTACCATCGCTGAAAGTTACGGTGAGTTTATCCAACTTGAACAAGTATAGGAGGTGGATTCCACATGTTGAAACTTAATCTTCAGTTCTTCGCATCGAAAAAAGGGGTAGGTTCGACAAAGAACGGTCGTGACTCGCAATCGAAACGCCTTGGGGCGAAACGTGCAGACGGTCAAACTGTTTCTGCTGGTTCAATCCTCTACCGTCAACGCGGTACGAAGATTCACCCAGGTATGAACGTCGGACGTGGTGGCGATGATACACTTTTCGCAACTGCAACTGGTGTCGTTCGTTTCGAACGTCTCGGACGCGACAAGAAACAAGTCAGCGTTTACCCAGCATAAGGATCGACGAAGCAGACTCTAGCCACTTTCGAGGGTTAGGGTCTGTTTTTTTTAGGAGGGAACGACCGATGGAGGAACAGCAGGTACTTGATCTTTTAAAGACTCTTCGTCACGAGTGGTTGAACCGGATACAACTCGTCCGTTCGTATGGCGCGATCGGAGACGAACAAGCAGTCGAGTCGATCTGTTCGGCGTACCGGGAGCAAGCATCTCGGGAAGGACGTTTAGCGCGAATCGGATTGCCGAAAACCGCACTGGCGTTACTGCAAGCTGAATGGTCAGGCAAAACTGTGACGTATGATGTCATCGGAGCACCCCACATGGAAGATGAGCGGCTGAAGCAACTCGTCGAAGCAGCCATCGCCATGATTGATGTAGGAGTAGGAGAAGTATCCGTGACCTTCCACGAGGGCGTGACCATCGAGATCTATCGGGATCTACTAGATATGTCGCGCCTTGAGGATCTAGTGACGCCGATGGAAATCGAGTCGCAGACGGAAAATGAGTGTGTGATTGAGATTGAAAGTCTTCCGTTTGAGGAAGAGAAGTAAGAGGAGGGATCCGACATGTTTGTCGATCAGGTAAATATTTATGTAAAAGCAGGTGACGGAGGACGTGGGCAAGTAGCGTTCCGTCGCGAGAAATATGTTCCGGACGGCGGTCCTGCCGGCGGTGACGGTGGTCACGGGGCACACGTCGTCCTTGAAGTTGACGAAGGGCTTCGGACATTGATGGACTTCCGTTACAAACGTCACTTTAAAGCGGTTCAAGGTGAAAACGGTATGTCAAAAGGGATGCACGGTCGTAAAGCTGAGCATTTAATCGTCAAGGTGCCACCCGGCACGGTCGTCTACGATGACGATACGAATGCGGTCATCGCTGACCTCGTCCATCACGGACAACAAGCAATCGTCGCAAAAGGTGGACGTGGCGGACGTGGGAATACACGTTTTGCGACACCAGCCAACCCGGCACCTGAGCACGCTGAAAACGGTGAGCCAGGGGAAGAGAAGTACTTGAAACTTGAGCTGAAGATGTTAGCAGACGTCGGTCTCGTCGGTTTCCCAAGTGTCGGAAAATCAACGATGTTATCCGTCGTTTCAGCAGCACGCCCGAAAATCGGCGCGTATCACTTCACGACGATCACACCGAACATCGGTGTCGTCGAAACGGAAGATAGCCGTAGCTTCGTCATGGCTGACTTGCCAGGATTGATCGAAGGCGCAAGTGAAGGTGTCGGACTCGGTCACCAGTTCCTCCGTCACGTCGAGCGGACGAAAGTCATCGTCCACGTCATCGACATGAGTGGGATGGAAGGTCGCGATCCAATCGAAGACTACAACATCATCAATAAAGAACTCGCGGACTATAACCTGCGTTTGACAGAGCGTCCACAAGTCGTTGTTGCGAACAAGATGGATATGCCGGATGCAGCAGAACATCTTGAAGCCTTTAAGGAAGCTTTCCCAGAGCTTGAAGTATTCGAAATTTCAGCAGCAACACGCCAAGGGTTACGTGATCTGTTATTCCGAATCGCTGACCTCGTCGATGCAACACCAGAATTCGGTCTTGAGGAACTCGAAGAGAAAACAGCGACACCACGTGTCGTCTACGGTTATGAAGCACCTGAAGCCGGCTTTACGATCACGAAAGATGAAGACGATTGCTTCGTCATCAAAGGACCACGCATCGAAAAACTCTTCACGATGACAAACTTCATGCGTGAAGAATCGATTAAACGTTTCGCTCGGACACTGCGTCAAATGGGTGTCGACGAAGAGTTACGTCGTCTTGGTGCGATCGACGGCGATGTCGTTCGAATCCGTGATTTCGAGTTCGAATTCGTCGAGTCATCATTCTAAGCGGTTCATTCCATTAGGAAACGGAGTGTGAAAGCATCGTGGACCCATTGCCCATGATTTCAGTCGTTTGGTTAATTCCGATTCTCGTCTTATCCGCATTCTTTTCCTCAGCCGAGACGGCACTCGCGAGTGTCAACCGGTTGCGGTTGTTGCATCAATCGGAAGCAGGGGACGCGCGTGCGTCCCGTGTATTCCGCTTACTTCAACGTTACGAAGAGACACTGACGTCGATTTTGATTGGGAATACGATTGTCAACGTCGCCTTTATCTTATTTGGTGGCTGGTGGATCATCCAGTTCGTCGAGACGATCGCAACACAAACCGTTGCCTTTCTTGCGCTATTTTTCCTGTTGCTGTTGTTCGGAGAATTGATACCGAAGTCGTATGCTCGTGAACATACGGAACGTTACGTGTTATTGATCGGACGTCCACTGCGTTTCTTCTTACTGTGCTTTCGACCGCTCGTTTTCCTGTTACTCCGCTTACGCCAATTGGCGCTACGGTTGATTGGAGCGGATCCGAAAGGACCGCTCGTGACCGAACAGGAACTCAAGGCACTCGTTGATATCAGTCAGGAAGAGGGCATCATGGGGCTTGCAGAGGCTGAACTCGTTCATCAAGCAGTTGATTTTCAACATGTGACGGTTGAGGATGCATTGACGCCACGGATGGATATTCAAGCGATTGATATCGATGCACGGCTCGAAGACATCCTTGCAGAAGTCCAGAAGGGCGGCTATTCTCGTCTACCGGTCTATAAGGATTCGATTGATCACGTCATCGGTGTATTATCGGAGCGGGACTTTCTGCGTGCATACGTGAAGAACGGCTCCGTTGATATCCGAGAATGGATTCGACCGGTATCGTTCGTCGTCCCACAGACACGATTGATGGATTTATTACCGGAACTCAAAGTCAAGCAGTCCCATATGGCAGTCGTCCTTGATGAGTTCGGAGGGACGGCAGGTTTAATCACTCTTGAGGATATTTTAGAAGAAATCGTCGGGGAGATTTGGGATGAACACGATGAATCGTTGGAATATACAAAACGGATTGGTCCAGAGCAATACGAATGTCTAGCGGAGTATGACATTGAAGACTTCTGTCAGCAATTTCAATTGACGATGCCGGACACGGACGCCCAGTCTCTTGGGGGATGGATCATGGAGGAGAGCGGACAATTGCCGGACGTCGGAACGGCGATGCGTTATGAACGTGTCACGTTGACCGTCTTGCATATCGAAAACCGACGCGTCCGCAAAGTCTTAGCAACGTTCGATCCGCCATCTACGATGCCGGAGACACGACTTGAACCGATTGAACGATAAAAAAACCGCTTATTCCTTAGGAATAGGCGGTTTTTGTATGTTCAGACATCGAGCTCCGAAACGAGAATTCCGAGACGATCGAGTTTAGCAATAGCGGCTTCCAGTGCGTCTTCATGATCAGCCTCAAGCGTATGAATATGGACGCCGTCCGTCAGGCTCGAGAGTGGAGTAGCTTGCGTCTCATGTAACTGCTCTAGCAGTACGCGGACATCCCGGCGGCTTTTTAGCATCAATTCTCCAGTGATGAAGCCGTAGACGGGATGTTCGATAATGACATCGCGGATGACGACCCCTTCGTCAACAATGGCGTCACACTCATCCTTTAATTGATCGATGCCGTGACGACAAACGATCTTGCGACGTAATTTTGAACCGTCGACTTCCGGATCGTTGATCAAATAGCCACGAGCTGTCGCGATGACAGGATATCCTTTTGCCTTTAACAATGATAAATCCTGCACGATCACTTGGCGACTGACACCTGCTTGTTTCGCCAGTGCCGTTCCTGTGACAGGTTGCTCACTTTCCTCAATCATACGAAGTAATGATTTCCGGCGTTCTTCTCCGGAGATGCGTTTCCCCATCATGTCTCCTACCTTTCTTCAGTGTCATGAGATCGTGTTCAACACATCAATGCACTGTTCGATTTCTTCGTTCGTCGTCTGTCTTCCAAAACTGAGTCGTATCAACCCATGAGCCGCTGATTCGTCAAAGCCGATGGCACGTAATGTCGCATTCGGACCGTTTTCTCCAGCACGACAAGCACTACCAGCGGAAACCGCGATTCCAGCACGATTCAAGGCGAGCAATGCGTATTGACCATCACGTTGCTTCGTATGGATGGCGCAGATGGAAGCGAGTTGCGTCGGCGACTCGATGATCGTGTAACGAGACGAAGACAATGTTTTTTTTAGCATACCACGAAATCGACGGCTTGAAGCTTGGATTCCTGGATTTTCGAAGCGAGACGCTTCACAGGCAGCGATGAACGCAGCAATTCCTGGAACATCGACTGTGCCTGGACGGATTCCGAATTCGTGATGTCCCTCGTAATAAGGGCTGAAGAGCGGACGCCGTAAATACAAAGCGCCCAATCCTTTTGGTCCATACACTTTATGACTACTCATCGTGTAGGCATCAAAAGCGTCGATGTTGATTGCATCTTTTAAAAATCCTTGGACACCATCGCAATGAAACAGAATCTCGCGCGATTGACAGTATGCTGCAATCCGTTCGACCGGAAAGCGAAAACCCGTATCCGAATTGACATGTTGAATCGAGACAACACCGATTTCATCCGTACAAGCTGCAACGAATTGTTCCCAATCGAACGTTCCGTCCGGTAATAAAGAAAGGTGTCGTGTTTCTTGTGCCCAGCGCGCAAGCGGAAGCAAGACCGAGTCGTGTTCACATCGAAGTGTCAAGACAACTGATTTGTTACTCTGTCGCATCAGATGTGTCAAAGCGATGTAGTTTGCTTCTGAACCGCTCCCTGTAAAGATGACAGTTCCTTCTTGTTGAGCCAATTGTTGCATCAGATACTGACGAGCTCGTTCGAGTAAACGTTCAGCGTTCCCACCGATGTCATGAAGAGAAGAACTGTTGCCGTAGAACGACTGAGCGGCTTGTTGATAATGATCGAGTGCTTGTGGATGCAGCGGAGTCGTCGCTGCGTAATCGAGATAGATCATGAAAAAATCCTGTCCTTTCGTCTTGTCACTCAGCTAAAAGTATGCCAAACTTATTGTCAAGTCAATAGTAAACATTTAGATATAGAGGTGTAAAACATATGTCTTTACATAAAAGACTTGAGACGGATGTGTTGATCATTGGAACAGGGCTCGCCGCAATATCGGTCGCTCTGCATCTTCCATCCGGAACGGAAGCGTTGCTTGTCACAAAAGGTACGCGGTTTGAGACAAATTCTGTTCGAGCACAAGGTGGGATTGCTTCCGCTTATGCAGAAGTCGATCATCGTGGTCACTTTGAAGATACATGCCAAGCAGCAAAAGGGCGTATCAATCCGTCCGTCGTCGATTACGTCACCCGATCGGGAACCGAGGCGATGGAATTCTTGTTACGACAAGGCGTTCCATTCGATCAATCCGAGGGAGAGTTTTTGCTCGGTCGTGAAGGAGCACATCGTTTGCCGCGGATTTATCACTCTGGCGGGGACGAGACTGGTAAACGGATCATGGAGACGTTGGTGCCGCGAGTACCATTTCCGATTCTTGAGCAGACGTGTATCACGGAGTTGATTCAAGTCAACGGGCAGGTAGTAGGTGCAGTCGGATATAACGAGGGAGAGCCGATCGAGATTGTGGCGCGCGCGACGATTCTCGCGACCGGTGGAGTGGGCGGATTATTCGCGGCGTCGACGAATGACCCTTTGATTCAAGGAGACGGGATTGCGCTCGCCTTTGAAGCGGGGGCGACGATTCGTGATCTTGGTTATATCCAGCATCATCCGACGGTACTCGTTCATGCAGGTCGTTCGGAAGGTTTGATCACGGAAGCATTACGTGGTGCGGGAGCAACGCTTGTAACGAAAAATGGCGACCGAATCATGGCGGATCATCCGATGCAAGATTTAGCAGCGCGAGATGAAGTCGCAAAACGAATCCATGAGGTGCGAAAACGTGAACCGGTCTATCTCGATACATCAAACGTCGTCGACCGGACGAAACGATTTCCAACGTTTGTTGAAAAATGTGAAAAACTGAACATAAATCCAGATCTCGTTGAAATCACACCAGGCATCCATTTCTTAATGGGCGGAATCGAAACGAATCTAACGGGACAGACGCATGTCGAAGGACTATACGCGGTCGGCGAGACAGCATCGATTGGACTACACGGTCGAAATCGTCTGGCGTCGAACTCGCTCCTTGAATGCGTCGTCATGGGGAAAGCAGTAGCAGAACAGCTTAAGCTGTTACCGGAACTTTCAGTCAAACAAGTGAAACGACGTCCGGGAACACTTCGTTCCGTAACAGACCATCTATCGCAGGTCATTGGTGTTGAAATGGATGTTAAGCAAATAGAAGATAGTTTAGAAGAGTTAAAAAGCTGGACATTAGACGAATCCGGACAGGAAGCGGAAGAGAATCGATTACGTCACGTAACGGCATGTCTGTTGCTTGAAGGGGCGCGAAGTCGGTTGACAGGAGAGGATGAGAACGTTGAACAAGTGGCAGTTACGGCAACAACTGGAGGCATTTTTAATCGAGGATATCGGACAGTGGGATATCACGAGTGAAGGATGTCTGACGGGACAAGAACGCGGGACCGGTCGTTTTCTAGCAAAGGAAGACGGTGTCTTTTGCGGTGTCGACATCATTCGGGAGATGGCACATCTCTTACAAGTCGACGTGACGATTCATGTAGCGGAAGGGACGATCGTCACGCGAGGAACACTCCTTGCCGAGTGGTCTGGTTCGTTACAGGACATCTTAAGCGGAGAACGGGTCGCCTTGAACCTAGTGCAACGCTTATCCGGGATCGCGACAAAAACTCGTCAAGCGGTCGAGGTAGCAGCAGGACGAATCCGAATCACGGATACACGAAAGACGACCCCTGGATTACGAATGCTCGAAAAACATGCCGTTCGCGTCGGGGGTGGCTATAGTCATCGCGGACGTCTCGATGACGCGGTCATGATCAAGGACAACCACATCACAGTCGCGGGATCGATCACAGAGGCGGTGGCGCGAGCAAAACGTGTCGCGGGACATACGACACCAATCGAAGTTGAAGTCGAGACGGAAGCGGAAGTGCTTGAGGCAGTGGCTGCAGAAGTCGATATCATCATGCTCGATAATCGGACGCCAGCAGAAATCAAACAACTCCGGCAATTGATTCCACCGCATATCACGGTCGAACTATCCGGTGGGATTACGCTAGACACATTATCGGACTTCGCGGATAGCGGAGCAGACGTCATCTCACTCGGGGCACTCACCCATTCAGCAACAGCACTTGATATCAGCATGAAAATCGAAGGAGGAAAAAAAGATGTCATTTGATCTATTACGTCACGAAGGAATTCCGACGTCATACTTACAGCAAACAGAAGCAGACTTGATCGCGATCATTGAAGGGGTCAAAGCACGGATGGGCAGTCGCTTGTTCTTACCTGCCCACCACTACCAAAAGGATGAAGTCGTCCAGTTCGCGGATGCGACGGGAGATTCGCTCCAGCTCGCGCAAGTCGCGAAGCAGATGACAGAAGCCGAATATACAGTCTTTTGTGGTGTCCACTTCATGGCAGAGACGGCAGACATGTTGACCGATGCGTCACATACGGTCGTTTTGCCTGACATGCGTGCTGGTTGTTCGATGGCGGATATGGCGAACGATACGCAAACGGAGCGTGCTTTTACGATCTTGACGGAACGGTTCGGGGAGTCGATCTTACCGTTGACGTATGTCAATTCGACGGCAGCCATCAAAGCGTTCGTTGGTCGTCATGGTGGGGCGACGGTGACGTCGTCAAATGCTGTCCAGATGGTCGAGTGGGCGCTTGCTGAACGCGACATCTTATTCTTCCTGCCGGATCAACACCTCGGTCGCAATACGGCGCACGCACTCGGAATTCCGTTAGAACAGATGGCGATTTGGGATCCGATTAAGGACGAACTCGTTTTTGATGGGGAGGACCAGGACGTCCGCGTCATCTTGTGGAAAGGACACTGCTCGGTCCATGAGAAATTCACGGTCGGTCAGATTGATCAGTTCCGCAAGACGGATCCGGAGCGAAAGATTCTCGTTCACCCGGAATGTTCGCACGAGGTCGTGACAGCGTCTGATCTCAACGGATCAACGGCGTACATCATTCAACAAATCGAACAGGCTGCTCCCGGAACGAAGTGGGCGATCGGAACAGAGATGAATCTCGTCAATCGACTCGCGACGACGCATCCGGAACTCGATATCGTATCGCTCAATCCGTTCATGTGTCCGTGTTTGACGATGAACCGAATTGACTTACCGCACTTAGCGTGGGCGCTCGAACAAGTCGAAGCTGGTGAGCCTGTCAACATCATTAAAGTCGACGCAGAGACGACACGGCATGCCGTATTGGCACTCGAACGGATGCTTGCGCGTTCGTAAAATAGAGGATAGGAGCGTGGTCGTGTGAACGATCACGCTTTTTGTCTTCTGTTTGAGAGAGCGAACGTATGTATTGATTTTTGCTGAAGAACGCTTTGAAGCCAAACGAAGATGTATGCTACAATAACACGAGAGTTTGTTTAAGGATGGGAGCGTTCCACATTGATAGAATTCGTACGCGGCGAAGTCGCTTATGTCTGTGCGGAATTCGTGACGGTAGAAGTTGGCGGGATTGGCTACAAAATCGTAGCACCGAACCCGTTTTTTTATCGGACCGGAGACGAACAGATCATCGTATATACGTATCATTATGTCCGTGAGGACCAAGAAGTCTTATTTGGATTCCGTTCCCGTCGTGAGCGTGCCTTGTTCACGAAGTTGCTCGGTGTCACAGGAATCGGACCAAAAGGAGCGCTCGCGATCGTCGCGTCAGGGAATGTCGATGCGCTCGTTGAAGCAATTGAACAAGAGAAGGAAAGTTATCTCGTCAAGTTCCCGGGGGTCGGCAAGAAAACAGCGAAGCAAATGACGCTCGACCTAAAAGGAAAGTTAGCCGAGCTCGCACCGGATTACGTACCGAGCGAAGGCTTGTTCGCACAAGGCAATGCTGAGCTGAATGAAGCTTGTGAAGCCTTGACGGCGCTTGGTTACAGTGACCGAGAAGTCGAGAAAGTCAAAAAAACGTTGCAGGCAGAAGTCCTGTCGACGGATCAATATGTCAAACGGGCACTCCAGTTGTTATTGAATGTGAGGTGAGGACATGGAAGAGCGCATTTTGTCAGAATCCGCCCATGCGGAAGATCAAGAAGAGTGGAGTCTGCGTCCTCAGACGCTCGAGCAATACATCGGGCAGGAGAAAGCAAAAGGAAACTTAAGTGTCTTCATCGAGGCGGCAAAAATTCGTCAGGAAACACTCGATCACGTGCTTCTCTACGGTCCTCCGGGTCTTGGGAAGACGACGCTTGCGACGATCATTGCGAACGAGATGGGGGTCGGCATCAAGACGACAGCCGGTCCTGCAATTGAACGACCGGGTGATCTAGCGGCGATCCTATCATCGCTTGAACCGGGCGATGTACTGTTCATCGACGAGATTCATCGATTGAGTCGATCGATCGAAGAGATTCTGTATCCAGCAATGGAGGATTATTGTCTCGATATCGTCATCGGTCAAGGTGAACTCGCCCGCAGCGTCCGAATTGATTTACCACCGTTTACGCTCGTTGGTGCAACGACGCGTGCGGGGATGTTATCGGCACCGCTCCGCGATCGTTTTGGCGTGACGCTGAAGCTTGAATATTATACGATGTCAGAGTTGTCTGCCATCGTGACCCGAACTTCACGATTGTTCGGATTCGAAGCGGATCGTCTGGCTGCAGAAGCCATCGCGCTTCGTTCACGTGGAACACCACGTGTCGCGAATCGGTTGTTACGGCGTGTCCGTGATTTCGCTCAAGTCGCCCATCAAACCGAGATCGATGCCGTGCTCGCGACAAGTGCACTTGATCGTTTGCATGTCGATGCGCTTGGGCTCGACGATGTCGACCATCGTTTACTACGATCGCTTGCAGAACGGTTTGCCGGTGGTCCGGTCGGTCTTGAGACGATCGCAGCGACGATCGGGGAAGATGCGCAGACGATTGAGGATGTATATGAACCATATCTACTGCAACAAGGCTTTTTACAACGTACTCCGCGCGGACGTGTCTTAACACCGTTCGCCCGCCAACATTTAGGACTGAAAGAAGGAAATTGAACCAATGGATGTAAACTTATTTGATTTTCATTTACCAGAAGAACAAATTGCCCAAGTGCCATTGCTCGACCGGACGAGTTCGAAATTGATGGTCCTCGATCGGGAGACGGGTGCGATTCAGCATCAACACTTCCATGATATCGTCGATCACTTCCGCGAAGGTGATACACTCGTCATCAACGATACGAAAGTTTTACCAGCACGTCTCTTTGGTGTGAAGGAAGAGACAGGTGGGAAGATCGAATTGTTACTCTTGAAGCAAACGAGTGACGATGTGTGGGAAACACTGGCGAAACCGGCAAAACGCGTCAAACCAGGAACGATTTTGTCGTTTGGTGACGGATTACTTCGTGCTGAGTGTGTCGAAGCACTTGAAGACGGAGGACGCATCCTGAAGTTTTTCTATGACGGCATTTTTTATGAAGTGCTCGACCAACTAGGAACAATGCCACTACCGCCGTACATTCATGAACAACTCGAGGATCAAGATCGTTATCAGACGGTGTATGCTCGGGAACGCGGAAGTGCGGCAGCACCGACGGCTGGTCTTCACTTTACACCCGAGTTGCTTGAAGCGCTTAAAGCGAAAGGTGTCCGGATCGCACCGTTGACGTTACACGTAGGACTCGGCACATTCCGTCCTGTCTCGGTCGACGACGTCGATAGTCACAAGATGCACAGTGAGTACTACGAACTGCCGGAAAGTTCAGCTGCTTTGCTACGCGAAACACGGAAACAAGGCGGACGGATCATCGCGGTCGGAACGACGTCGACGCGGACGCTTGAGACGGTCATTCGCGACCATGGCGACTTCGTCGAAGCAACGGGCTGGACGGACATTTTTATTTTCCCAGGTCAGGAAGTCAAAGGGATCGATGGATTGATCACGAACTTCCACTTACCAAAATCAACATTGATCATGCTCGTGTCCGCGTTATCGACACGGGAACACATTCTGCATGCCTATGAAGAAGCAGTTGCAAACGGCTATCGTTTCTTTAGCTTCGGTGATGCGATGTTCTTAACGAGAGAGGAACGAAACTAATGACAAAACACGCGGTAACATACGAACATATCAAGACATGTAAACAATCCGGAGCGCGGTTAGGAATCGTCCACACGCCGCACGGTAGTTTCGAGACACCGGTCTTCATGCCGGTTGGAACACAAGCGACAGTCAAGACGATGGCACCGGAACAAATCAAGGACATGAATGCGAACATCATCCTCGCGAACACGTACCACTTATGGGTGCGCCCAGGACATGATGTCATCAAGGAAGCGGGCGGTCTGCATAAGTTCATGAACTGGGATGGCGCGATTCTTACGGACTCAGGTGGTTTCCAAGTCTTTTCACTTGCTGACCTCCGGAACATCTCAGAAGAAGGGGTTCATTTCCGTAACCACTTGAACGGGGATAAATTGTTCTTATCACCGGAAAAAGCAATGGAAATCCAGAATGCACTTGGTTCAGATATCATGATGGCGTTTGACGAGTGCCCACCTTACCCAGCTTCTCACGAGTACATGAAAGCATCCGTCGAACGGACTAGCCGCTGGGCAGAACGTTGTCTTGCAGCGCATGAACGTCCGCAAGATCAAGCACTCTTTGGAATCATCCAAGGTGGAGAATATGAAGACTTACGTCGTCAAAGTGCAAAAGACCTCGTTGCGCTTGATTTCCCGGGTTATGCGGTCGGTGGTCTATCAGTCGGAGAGCCAAAAGACGTCATGTACCGTGCACTCGAATTCACGACACCACTCATGCCGGAAGACAAGCCACGTTACCTCATGGGCGTCGGTTCGCCGGATGCGTTGATTGAAGGCGCGATTCGTGGAATCGATATGTTCGACTGTGTCTTGCCGACACGGATCGCACGTAACGGAACGTTGATGACATCACAAGGTCGTCTCGTCGTCCGGAACGCGAAATATGCACGTGATTTCCGTCCGCTCGACGAGAAATGTGATTGCTACGCGTGTAAGAATTACTCACGTTCGTACATCCATCATTTGATTCGTGCGCAAGAAACGTTCGGTCTGCATCTTTGTTCGACACACAATCTTCACTTCCTCGTCAAATTGATGGAAGGCGTTCGTCAAGCGATTCGTGAGGATCGTCTGCTTGATTTCAAAGAAGAATTTTTCGAAGAATACGGCTATAATTTGCCGAATGCAAAGAATTTCTGATAAATGGTCTGACAAATTAATTCTTTCACGGTATAATGAACGTGATTTGAATGATAAAGGAGTTGATACAAATGGGAAGTGGTATCTTTGCATTCCTCCCGATGATCTTGATCTTCGTGGTGTTCTATTTCTTGTTGATCCGTCCACAGAACAAACGCCAGAAGCAAGTGCGTCAGATGCAAAATGAACTCTCACGCGGCGACTCGATCGTAACGATCGGTGGTCTTCACGGGGTTGTCCAAAAAGTTGACGACATGACGGTGACGTTGAAGTCAGGTAATGCACAATTGACTTTCAACCGGAGTGCCGTGGCAGAAGTGACGAAAAAATCAACGACTGTCACGGACGACGAAACGGTCGAATAAGGCATCAAATAGACGCTTTCCGGATTCCGGAGCGTCTTTTCTGTTTATATATGAGAAAAACGTTTGCTAAGATTACCATTTCTTTTGTAAGCTAGGGTAGGAGAACAAAGTTGTCTGAAAATATACTGGGAACTAGAGAAAGGACAATGTAGCATGATCAAGAAAGGGAAACTTGCCACATTCTTCATCGTCGTCATTGCGTTGCTCGTACTGATTGGTACGACATCGTCATGGTTGTTGAAGGATACGAAGCTTGGCCTTGACCTTAAAGGTGGCTTCGAAGTCTTGTATGAAGTACAACCACTGAAAGAAGGAGACGTCATCGATCAAAATGCGATGAGTGCCACGTTGACGGCAATCGAGAACCGTGTCAACGTTCTCGGTGTCTCAGAACCGGATATCCGGATTGAAGGCAATAACCGGATTCGTGTTCAACTTGCTGGCGTCAAAGATCAGACTGATGCTCGGAAAATCTTATCGTCAACAGCTCAACTGTCATTCCGTGACATCAATAACAAATTGCTTCTAGATGGTTCGGATTTAAAAGCCAAAGGGGCAAAGGTTGGCTACGATCCACAAACGAACCAACCGCTCGTAGAACTTTCGCTCAAATCAAAACAAAAATTCTATGATGTGACACAAAAAATTTCACAAATGCAAGCACCTGCGAATCGCCTTGTCATCTGGCTTGATTATGAGAAGGGTGATACGTATGAAAAAGAGATTCAAAAGAAAAATTCGAAAATCGTTTCGGATGCATCTGTACGAGAACCAATCAACTCGGATAAGGCGATTATTTCCGGTGGCGATATCGATGCTGAGTACGGAAAACAGTTATCTTCGATCTTGAACGCTGGTGCGTTACCGGTCAAACTCGAAGAAATCTATTCAACGTCGGTCTCTGCTGCTTTTGGACAGGATGCGCTTGATCAGACACTCTTCGCTTCTGCGATCGGTGTTGCGGCTGTCTTCTTGTTCATGCTGCTGTTCTATCGTCTCTCAGGGTTTGTTTCGATCATCACCTTGTTGTTCTATATCTATCTTGTCATGATCTTCTTTAACGGGATCAATGCCGTACTCACCTTACCAGGGATCGCGGCACTCGTTCTTGGAGTCGGGATGGCGGTCGATGCGAACATCATCACCGCAGAGCGGATCAAGGATGAATTACGAAGCGGCAAATCAGTCTTATCCGCATTTAAAGCCGGGAACCGTCGTTCGTTCGGTACGATTCTCGATGCCAACTTAACGACATTGATTTCTGCCGGTGTCTTGTATTACTTCGGGACAAGTACGGTCAAAGGATTCGCCATCATGTTGATGGTCTCGATCGCCGTCACGTTCGTCACGAACGTCTTCGTCTCACGTTACCTGATGCAGCTCCTCGTCAGCAGCCGATGGTTCGATAAGAAGAAATCATGGTTCGGTGTAAAGGAGAGTGAAATTCGTGAGCTTTAATCCTACGAAATTTGATTACGTCAAACATCGTAAAGTCTACTTTGCGATCACGATTGCGCTCGTCGTCATTTCAGTGCTCCTGCTGTCGTTCCGTGGTCTAAATCTCGGAATTGACTTTTCGCAAGGAACACGCGTCGAGATTTCCTCGACGAATCAAATCAAAGAAGCGGATGTCCGCTCTGTCATTGAAAAGGCAGGTATTGATGCTAAGGAAATCGACGGCATCCAGTTTGCTCAAGGTGGAAAACTAGCGAACGTCACGTTCGTTGGGGAATTCAGCCAACAGCAGATTTCTGAAATGAAACAAACGATTGAAGCCAAATACAAAAAAGAACCAAGCATCTCGACAGTTTCGGCGCAAGTCGGTCAAGAAATCGCGCGTAACGCGATTTATGCCGTTTTACTGGCGTCACTCGGAATCGTCATCTACGTCTCATTCCGGTTCCAACCGCTCTACGGAATCGCGACAGTGCTCGCGCTATTGCACGATGCGTTGATGATCATCGCCTTCTTCTCGCTGTTCCAGATCGAAGTCAATCTGTACTTCATCGCAGCGATTCTGACGATCATCGGTTACTCGGTCAACGATACGATCGTTACGTTCGACAGGGTACGAGAAAATCTCGGACTTGCTGAAAAAGGTGGCCGGAAAGTCTCGTTCGATGAATTGGCACACATCGTCAATGAATCGATTCAACAGACGATCATTCGATCAATCAATACGGTCGTCACGGTCATCATGACAGCAGCGGCACTCTACATCTTCGGTAGCGAAGCAATCCGTGGATTCAGTCTCGCCCTGCTTGTCGGTTTGATCATGGGAATGTATTCTTCGATCTTCATCGCCGCGCAGCTCTGGCTCGTCATGAAAGGTCGGACACTTGGTCGGACAAAACGTGCTTCCTAAAAGAGTATCCGCATCAGCTATCGCTGGTGCGGATTTTCAATTATAATGGGGAAGTTGATTGGAGGGGTTGAGATGTACCATGCTAAAAAAACATGGCTTGATAAAGTCATCGATTCAGAACAGATCGAACAATTGACGGCGGATGGCACGATCTCACCGCACGTCGCACAACTACTTGTCCAACGGGGATTCACGACACGTGAAGCCGCCCGTGATTTTTTAGAGACGGATCAAATGACATTCCATGATCCATTTACTTTTAAAGATATGCCAAAAGTCGTCGAACGGATTCAACGTGCCGTTGATGAAGGTGAGATGATTTTAATCTACGGTGACTATGACGTCGACGGCGTGAGTTCCGCTGCGATTCTCTGGCACGCCTTGATTGAAATCGGAGGAATGGCAGAGTGCTATATCCCGAACCGATTCACGGAAGGCTATGGACCGAACGAAGCCGCTTTTCGCTGGGCAGCAGAAGAAGGGTTTAGCCTCGTCATCACCGTCGACTGTGGGATTTCCGGCATCCACGAAGCAGAAGTCCTGAAAGAACTCGGGGTCGATTTAATCATCACCGATCACCACGAAGCAAAAGAAACGTTACCTGATGCCTTTGCCTTAATACACCCAGGTGTTGATCCAGACTATCCGTTCTCAAAACTTGCTGGGGCAGGCGTTGCCTTTAAAGTCGCTCATGCTCTCCTTGACCGGGAACCCGTCGAGTTACTCGATCTTGCCGTGCTCGGAACGATTGCCGATCTCGTACCACTCATCGGTGAAAACCGCTTGCTCGCGATTCGTGGCATCGAAGCGCTGAATGCAAGTGAACGTCCCGGTATCCTTGCATTACGGGACGTTTGTAGTTTGACGGAGGACGAACTGACGGAAGAATCGGTCGGATTTGCATTCGGTCCGCGGATCAATGCGGCAGGTCGGCTTGATTCGGCGATGCCAGCGCTTGAGATGTTACTAGCGGAAAGTAAGGATGAGGCACTTCATCTCGCAAAACAACTCGACCAACAAAATAAACAACGTCAAGATATCGTCAAGCAGATTGCAGAAGAAGCAACGGCGCTTGTCGAAGAACGTTTTAAAGATGACCGCGTGCTCGTCGTTGATGCGGCAGACTGGAATCCAGGTGTCGTCGGGATTGTCGCCTCGCGACTCGTTGAAAAATATCATCGCCCTGTCATCATGCTGTGTCATGATGCTGAAAAAGGAACAGCGAAGGGTTCTGGACGTTCAATCCCAGCCTTTGATTTATTCGCTGAACTGACGAAATGTGAAGATATCTTGCCGCACTTCGGCGGACATCCCGCTGCTGCCGGTATGACGCTCTCTTCCGATGACGTCGAGGCGTTACGTCAACGCTTGAATGAACAAGCAAGTACGTTGCCAGATGATGCCTTCATTGCGACAATTGATGTCGATTTACGTCTACAGGTCAGTGATGTGTCGATTCAGTTGATTGAAGATATTCAGCGACTCGCGCCGTTTGGAATGGGAAATCCCGCGCCACGAATCGTCATCGAGCAAGCGAAAATCCGTGACATGAAACGGATCGGTCGTGATTTGACGCATGTCAAAGCACTACTATCAGGCAACGGAAAGGAACTCGATGCGATCGGCTTCGGCTTCGGCGATCTTGTCGATGAAGTCTCGACCTTATCGGAGATTCACCTGATGGGCAGTCTAAACATCAATGAATGGAATGGGTTCCGTAAACCACAATTGATGATTCAAGACGTCGCCGTCGAAGACGTCCAAGTGTTCGATTACCGTGGAGGTAAACGTCCCTTGAGTGAGTTGTTCGCCTTACCGTACGAGACGACGACGTTCGTTGCGTTCACCGATGAGGTGAAAGAAAAGTACGCAGAACGTCCGTTGAACGGTCCGATCCGTCAAAACATCGTTTTCCTTGATCTACCGGAAGAAGAAGACGCGTTTCATCCATACGTGCGACAGGCAGAGCGGATTTATTGTGCCTTTAAGGATGAAGGATACTATTTCGAGACAATTCCGTCGCGGGAAGACTTCAAGCATTACTTCCAGTATTTCGCGAAATGTCCACGAGACGAGCTCCGGATCGGTCTCGTACGTTTGTCGAAATCGCGAAAATGGACGAAACGATCGATTAACTTTATGCATTCGGTATTCTCGGAACTTGATTTTCTTGTTACAATGGAGGACGGGCTGCCGGGTGTGAACCCAAATGCTGCAAAACGAGATCTGACGGAAGCTCCGACGTACCAGCGTCATGAAGCGCGTCAAGAGCTCGAGCAACAATACATTTATTCGTCACTCGCTCAGTTGAAAGAGCGTTTTGATACTTTGGTAGAAGCGGCGAAGCAGGAGGAAAAGACATGGAGTTCAAACAGCATATAAAAGAGGTCGAGAACTGGCCGAAAGAAGGAATCAGTTTCAAAGATATCACATCACTCATGCAGAACGGACCAGTGTACAAACAATCGGTCGATGCACTCGTCGAATATGCACGGAGTAAAGGCGCGGATGTCATCGCGGGTCCGGAAGCACGTGGATTCGTCGTTGGTTGCCCAGCAGCTTACGCGATGGAAATCGGATTCGTACCTGTCCGTAAAGAAGGAAAATTACCGCGTGAGACAGTCCGTGTCGAGTATGGTCTTGAGTACGGAAAAGACGTCTTGACGATGCATGAAGATGCGATTAAGCCGGGACAACGCGTCGTCATCCTTGACGATTTGCTAGCAACAGGTGGTACGATCGAAGCGACGATCCAAATGATCGAAAAATTAGGCGGAACGGTTGCCGGAATCGGATTCTTGATTGAACTCGATGGTCTTGGTGGACGTGAAAAACTCGAAGGATACGACGTTCTCTCATTGATTCGCTACGAAGACTGAAGCCTCTATACTCTCTTGGTACTTGATGACCAAGGGGGTATTTCTTTTTATTTTGACATCTTCTCAAGATTTCACGATAATAAGAACTATATATTAGGGATTCCGTTGCAGACGATCCCGGGGACTGGGTGAGGAAAAGGGATGACAAACAAACAAATCGTAAATGTAGAAGACCTTCTCGCTCGATGTGCGGAATACATGACGCAAGCTGAAGTCAAAGACATCGAACGGGCTTACCAATTCGCGAAGGACGAACATGATGGACAATTCCGCCGTTCAGGGGAACCCTACATCATTCATCCGGTACAAGTTGCCGGTATCTTAGTCGATATTGGTTTGGATGCAACGACGATCGTCGCTGCGCTTCTTCATGATGTCGTCGAAGATACGGACATTACACTCGAAGAATTAACGGAACGATTCGGACCCGACGTCGCGATGCTTGTCGATGGCGTGACAAAACTCGGGAAAATCAAATATAAATCGAAGCGTGAAGAATTGGCTGAGAACCACCGGAAGATGTTCATCGCGATGGCGGAAGACATTCGCGTCATCTTGATCAAACTGGCTGACCGTTTGCATAACATGCGGACATTGCAACATATGGTCAAGGAAAAGCAGGTGCAAAAGGCAGAAGAGACGCTTGAAATCTTTGCGCCGCTTGCGCATCGTCTCGGGATTTCGACGATCAAGTGGGAACTCGAAGACATCAGTTTGCGTTATATCAATCCGCAACAGTACTACCGGATCGTTTCGATGATGAAACAAAAACGGACGGAACGAGAAGCGCTCGTCAGTTCGGTCATCGAAGAGGTCAATGAAGTACTCGATGATGTACAGATCGCAGCGGAAGTCGATGGACGTCCAAAACATATCTATTCCATTTACAACAAGATGCAAAACTCGAAAAAAGAGTTCAGTGAAATTTATGATTTGATGGCTGTGCGCATCATCGTCGACTCAATTAAAGATTGTTATGCCGTTCTAGGAATCATTCATACGCAGTATAAGCCGATGCCGGGACGTTTCAAGGATTATATCGCGATGCCGAAGCCGAACATGTATCAATCGCTGCATACGACGGTCATCGGACCGAAAGGCGAGCCGCTCGAGGTCCAAATTCGGACACGGGACATGCACTTTATTGCCGAGTACGGGATTGCCGCTCACTGGGCGTATAAAGAAGGTAAGGAACAGGAAGCGAAATCAGGCTTTGAAGATAAAATTGCCCATTTCCGTGAAATTCTTGAGTTGCAAAAAGACACGGCGGATGCTGAAGAATTCATGGAATCGGTCAAAGTCGACTTCTTTAGTGACATGTTGTACGTCTTTACACCAAAAGGCGATGTCATCGAATTGCCGAAAGGCTCTGTTCCGATTGATTATGCCTACCGGATTCATACAGAGATCGGTCACCGAACGATCGGAGCGAAAGTCAACGGACGGATGGTACCGATTGATTATAAGCTGAAGACAGGTGACATCATTGAAATCGTCACATCAAAACACAGTTATGGTCCAAGTAAGGACTGGCTCAAGATTTGTGTATCGAGTCAGGCGAAGAACAAGATCCGTCAATGGTTCAAACGTCAGCAACGGGAAGAGAACGTCTCAAAAGGACGGGAACTGATCGAAGCGGAAGTGAAAAAACTCGGATTCGAGCCGAAAGAAGTCATCAATGAGAAGACGCTTGCAGATGTGACGCGGAAATTTAACTTTTCGCAAGAAGAAGATATGTATGCTGCCGTTGGGTATCATGGTCTGACCGCCGCCCAAGTCGCGCACAAATTGACGGAAAAGTTACGCAAAGACAAAGAGTCCAAAAATCTTGAGCTGAACGAAGCAATCAGCGAGATGAAGACGTTTGATCGTCCGAAGAAGGAAAATCCAGAAGGTGTTCGTGTCAAAGGCATCGATAACATGCTCGTTCGCATGAGTCGTTGTTGTAATCCGGTTCCAGGAGACGATATCGTCGGATATATCACGCGTGGACGAGGGGTCTCGATTCACCGGACGGATTGTTTGAACGTCATTCATGAACAAAATCCAGAGCGCTTGCTCGAAGTCGAGTGGGAACATGAAGGCAAAGCCGTCAAGAGTTACAACGTCGAAATCGAAATCTCCGGATTCGACCGGGCAGGATTACTGAACGATGTCCTGCAGTCGGTATCTGCGACGAATACGAACATCGTCGCCGTCAGCGGGAAAGGCGATGACAGTAAACAAGCCAAAATCACAATGACGATCGCGATCAACAACGTCAACCATTTACAAAAAGTCGTTGATCGGATCAAACAAATCTCTGACGTGTATGCTGTACATCGCGTCATGATGACGTAAGGAGCGGATGAGTCATGCGAGTCGTATTACAACGAGTCAAAGAAGCAAGTGTCACAGTCGATCAGGAGGTCATCGGTCAAATCAAGCAAGGTTTTCTCTTGCTTGTCGGTGTCACACACGAAGACACGATCGAACAGGTGAACTGGTTAGCTGATAAAATCGCAGGACTCCGCGTGTTTGAAGATGAAGAAGAACGGATGAATCGTTCGTTGCAAGATGTCGACGGTCAGATTCTATCCGTCTCACAGTTCACGTTGTATGGTGATGTCAAAAAAGGACGTCGTCCTGCTTTTACAGAAGCAGCGAAACCGGATCTTGCCAACGAATTGTATGAAGCGTTCAATGAACGTCTTCGTGCGCAAGGACTGACGGTCGAGACAGGTCAGTTCGGTGCGATGATGGATATCGCGCTCGTCAATGATGGACCGGTGACATTGATTCTTGAAAAAGAAGCAAACGCTTGACAGGAACCGAGAGACGAGGCAATATTAGACGTAACCAAATGATTCATACGACCGAAGACGAAGAGGAGTAATCAAGACCTCGTCTGCTTAGAGAGTCGCCCCTTGGCTGGAAGGGCGAACAGACGAACTCGATGAAAGACCCTTCCGAGGTATCTTCCTGAACTGATAGTAGGGAAGGTCGTACGCAGGCGTTAACTGCACCGAGTGGTCAAATGTGATTTGACAACCAGGGTGGTACCACGGGATCTTCAAGTTCTCGTCCCTTTGCGGACGAGGACTTTTTTGTATTCAAAAAAGGAGGAATTTGAGATGAAATTACCACGCGGTACGTTTGATGTCCTTCCAGGAACCGTCGAACGCTGGCAGTACATCGAGCAACAATTACGTGACATCAGTAAGCGTTACAACTATAAGGAAATCCGGACACCGATTTTCGAGGAGACAGAACTCTTCAAACGTGGCGTCGGTGAGACGACGGATATCGTTCAAAAAGAGATGTTCATGCTTGAGAAACGCGGAAAAGACCAGTTGACGTTACGTCCAGAAGGAACGGCTGCCGTCGTTCGTTCATTCGTGACGAACAAACTATTCGGTTCACCGAACCAACCGACGAAATTGTTCTATATCGGACCGATGTTTCGTTATGAACGTCCACAAGCAGGTCGTTTCCGTCAGCTTCACCAATACGGAGTCGAAGCACTCGGTAGTGAACAACCGGCAATCGATGCAGAGGTCATCAGTCTTGCGATGAGCATCTACCGTTCATTCGGATTGAAGCACCTCAAGCTCGTCATCAATACACTTGGCGATAACGAAAGCCGCGCCGCACACCGGGCAGCACTCGTCGATCACTTCAAACCGGTCGTTCACGAGTTGTGTCAGGACTGTCAGAATCGTCTCGAAACGAATCCACTTCGTGTCCTTGACTGTAAGGTCGACCGCGATCACCCGAGCATGGCAACAGCACCATCGATTCTCGATTACTTAAACCCGGTGTCAAAAGCTTACTTCGACGAAGTATTGCTTCACTTAGATGCACTTGGCATCGAGTATGTCGTTGATCCAACGCTCGTTCGCGGAATCGATTATTACAATCACACGGCGTTCGAGATCATGTCAGAAGCAGAAGGTTTCGGAGCGATCACGACACTATGTGGCGGTGGACGATATAACGGTCTCGTCGAACAGATTGGTGGACCGGCAACACCGGGGATCGGATTCGGAATCGGTATCGAGCGTTTATTGATGGCACTTGAGAATGAGAACGTCTTACCGGCAGTCGACGATCAAATCGACGTCTTCATCGTTGCGCAAGGCAGTGACGAAGTCGAAAAGACGGCAACACGTCTCTTACAATTGATGCGTCTCGAAGGACTTGTCGCGGATCGGGATTATCTCGGTCGGAAGTTCAAAGGACAATTTAAAGCGGCGGATCGCTTGAAAGCACGTTACACGGTCATCCTCGGGGATGAAGAAGTCGAGCGTGGTGCAGCGGCGCTGAAGAACATGGCTACAGGGGAACAGACGGACGTTCCGTTATCAGCAGTCGCTGATACGATCGTCGCGAAATTAAAGGAGGAAGCACAATGATCGGACGCACGCATATGAACGGTCAGGTGACGGAAGAAGTCATCGGACAACACGTTCAACTTAAAGGATGGGTTCAAAAACGACGTGACTTAGGAGGATTAATCTTCCTAGATCTACGCGACCGTAGCGGTATCGTCCAAATCGTCTTCCAACCGGAAAACGAGCAGGCACACCGCCTTGCGGAATCCATTCGTTCAGAGTATGTCCTCGACATCAAAGGGCACGTCATCGCCCGTGAGAATCCGAATCCGAACATCCCGACTGGACAAGTCGAGGTCGTCGCGGATGAAGTCGTCATCTTGAACGCAGCGAAGATGACACCATTCCCGATCAGTGAAGAAGCAGAACAGACGTCAGAAGATTTACGTCTCAAATATCGTTATCTCGACTTGCGTCGTCCGTCGCTCCAAGAGACATTCCGTCTCCGTTCGAAAGCGTCGAACATCATGCGGAACTTCCTCGATGAGCAAGACTTCCTAGAAGTCGAGACACCAATCTTAACGAAATCAACACCAGAAGGCGCACGTGACTATCTCGTTCCGAGTCGTGTTCACCCAGGTGAGTTCTATGCCTTGCCACAATCACCGCAATTGTTCAAACAATTGCTGATGGTGTCTGGTTTTGAGCGGTACTTCCAAATTGCACGTTGTTTCCGTGACGAAGACTTACGGGCAGACCGTCAACCTGAATTCACGCAAGTCGATATCGAGACGAGCTTCATGGACATCGAAGACTTGTATGCGATGATGGAGTCGATGATGACGCGTGTCATGAAAGAAACACTTGGCAAAGACATCGTGACACCATTCCCACGGATGCCGTACGCAGAAGCGATGAGCCGGTATGGTTCGGATAAACCGGATACACGCTTCGGTCTCGAATTGATTGATGTTGCGGAAGCTGTCAAAGGGGCAGGATTCAAAGTATTCGATATGGCACTAGAAGCAAGTGGCGAAGTCAAAGCCTTGAACGTCAAGGGTGCAGCTGAGCGCTTCTCGCGGAAAGACATCGATAAGTTACAAGAATTCACGGCGATCTACGGTGCAAAAGGTCTCGCGTGGGTCAAAGTGACAGCAGACGGACTGAACGGTCCGATCGCGAAGTTCTTCGACGAAGAAGCAACTGCTCGCCTGACAGCGGCGACAGATGCGGAAGCAGGCGACTTATTGTTGTTCGTCGCAGCAAAAGCATCAATCGTAGCAGACAGCTTAGGTGCGCTCCGTCAGAAGTTAGCGAAGGAACTGGACTTGATTGATGAGTCGGTCTTCAACTTCCTGTGGGTGACGGACTTCCCACTCGTCACGTACGAAGAAGAAGAGGGTCGTTTCTATGCGAACCACCATCCATTCACGATGCCACGTCGTGAAGATCTCGAATTGCTCGAGACGGATCCTGGAAAAGTCCTCGCAGTCGCGTATGACCTCGTCTTGAACGGATACGAGCTCGGCGGTGGATCACAACGGATCTACGAACGGGATATCCAAGAGCGGATGTTCAAGTTGCTTGGCTTCACAGAAGAAGAAGCAAACGAGCAGTTCGGTTTCTTGATGGAAGCTTTCGAATACGGAACACCACCACATGCGGGGATCGCACTTGGTCTAGACCGTCTCGTCATGTTACTCGCAGGACGTTCAAACTTGCGTGATACGATTGCCTTCCCGAAAACAGCATCAGCAAGCGATCTGTTGACGGCAGCACCAAGCCCAGTCTCGGATGCACAATTAAACGATCTCTCGATTCGAACAGCAGTCAAACAATCGTAAGACACGACAAGCGAATCTTCCGGTATGGGAGGTTCGCTTGTTTCATGAAGGAGGACAAACGGATGGAACGACACTTTTTTGAACGGTCTCCGGTTGAAATCGGTCCAGATTTCTTAGGAACACAGATCACAGTCGATGAGGTGACGATGCGGATCATCGAGGTCGAAGCCTATCTCGGTCCTCACGATCAAGCAGCGCATTCGTTTTCCGGAAAACCAACGAAACGGACTGCACCGATGTTCGGTCCACCGGGGCATCTCTATGTGTATTTCACATATGGTATGCATCACTGCATGAATATCGTTTGTGGACATGAAGGGGAAGGATACGGACTGTTGTTACGAGGTGCGGAAATCATCAGCGGGCACGACCTCGTCGCGGAACGTCGTTTTGGTTGTTCCTACGCAGAGTTGACAGCGGTGCAACGACGTAATCTCGTCAATGGACCAGCGAAACTGTGCCAAGGATTCGGTCTAACGACAGCGGATTCAGGTCAGGATCTTTATCAAACCCGGTTTCGACTTGTTGCCGACCCGGTCGATGCGATCGTCCAGACGACACGGATCGGTATTCCGAACGCAGGAGAAGCGACAGCCTATCCATGGCGGTTTTATGTAGAGGCGAGTGAAGGGGTCAGTAAACGTTAAAAGATGGACGCTCCCGTGAGGAAGCGTCCATCTTTTATTTAGGATTATTGATTGATTTTTTTGCTTGTTGTTTTTTATAGAATTTATAGACGATTGGTCCAACCGTCGTTACAAGCGTCACTAGTGTTCTGAGTTTACCGCGTTTTGCTGCCATTGATCCATTCACTCCTCTGGTTTGTTGTATTAATCATATTCCACGAAAACAAC
The DNA here is from genome assembly GCF_964277885.1 of uncultured Exiguobacterium sp. NCBI lineage: Bacteria > Bacillati > Bacillota > Bacilli > Caryophanales > Exiguobacterium > uncultured Exiguobacterium sp. The sequence goes on from NZ_CAXYJR010000005.1 coordinate 718,439, forward strand.
TTCTTAAAACCTCACCGGCACATCGAGTGGTTTTCCAACTACCGTGGTCGGGTCATAGTATAAGGAGAAGGGAGTCGATCAATATGGGAGCAGTCGTTTGGTATCGTCATGATTTACGTGTCGATGATCATGAGGCACTTCGGAGTGCGTGCGAAGAACAGGAAGTGATTCGTGCCGTATACGTTAAACAGCAAAAGAAACAGGATTTCAAAAGAGGAACACAACAAGCGAAGTTCGAACAAGAAACATTAAAGAACCTAGCCGATCACCTGTCTCAAATCGGAATCACGTTAGATATTCTAGAGGGGAAGGTGCATGAGGCACTCGATTCTTATCTGCAAGCGGATGATACCGTCTATTTTCATAAGATGACCGGAACAGAAGAAACGGCAAGTGAGCAGTATATCGAAGACAGATATACCGTCCGTTCTTTTGAGACACAGACATTTTATCGCCGGGATGATATCGGAAGTGATGAATTAAAGCGGGTCTTTACGGCATTTCGAAAACGGGTCGAGGCGAACGGTACTTTTTACGATCCGCTTGATCCGCCAACCGGCATCCAGTTGATAAAAGAGGAATCAGTCGAAGCGAATCCGGAGATCGCGTTCCCGTTCCGCGGTGGAGAATCAGCTGGGAGGGCGCGCCTTCGAGAATACCTTGCTCAGCCTGTATTCACTTATAAAGAAACACGTAATGGATTTTTGCGAAATGATTCTTCGAAGCTGTCTGCCTGGCTAGCGAACGGTTCACTGTCACCGCGTCGCATCATGGCTGAATTGCAGGAAGCTGAGCGAGAAAAAGGAGCGAATGAATCGACGTACTGGTTGTATTTCGAACTGTTGTGGCGTGACTTCTTCCATTTGACGATGCGCGAGACAGGAAGCCGTCTGTTCCGTGCGAGTGGATTAAAGGAAGGACACTATACATGGAAGACGGATCAGCTAGCTGTCGAACGTTGGATAAAAGGAAAGACCGGTGTACCGTTCGTTGATGCCTTTATGAACGAGATTCGCGAGACGGGATGGATGTCGAACCGGGGCAGGCAGATCGTTGCCAGTTATCTCATTCATGAATTAAAGCAGGACTGGCGCATCGGAGCGCGATATTTCGAACAACAGTTGATCGACTATGATGTCGCTTCGAACTATGGCAACTGGGCGTTCATCGCGGGTGTTGGGAATGCAACACGCACACCACGATTTGATCCCGCATTCCAACAACAACGATATGATCCGAATCAACAGTTCACGAAACGTTGGACCTAAAAAAAGCATCTTTTTCTGGAGTGGGAAGTAGTTGCATTTCAGAGGGGAGGATGCTATATTAAATGCATCAGATGGGGTTCCTGAATTGTACGAGAGCCGCCTTTTATCTTTGAGCCACTCTTTTTTGATAGGGAGTTTGACGTTCCAACTAGTAGTACATGCCTCGTAACATAGCAGGAGGACGTACGAATAGGAATCGGATAAGACACCCACCTGCACAGCAGGTTCAAAAATAAGGTATCGACACGGCACTTCGGGTCCCATCGTCTTATTATTTTATTGTTTGACACGTCGCATGACGTTTTTTTTTATGATATAATTCCGAGTAAAACAGTATGAGTATTGTGAGGTTATGAGATGTTACATCAATTTTCGCGTAATGAACTAGCAATCGGTAAAACGGGACTTGACGCATTGGCATCCAAGTCCGTCGCTATTCTGGGTATCGGTGGTGTTGGATCGTTCTCAGCAGAAGCACTTGCCCGCAGTGGCGTAGGTCGTTTGATTCTCGTTGATAAGGATGATATCGACATCACGAACGTCAACCGACAAATCCATGCTTTGCTTCCGACGGTCGGTCAACCGAAGGTTGATGCGATGGCAGAACGTCTTGCATTAATCAATCCGGATCTTGAGATCGTTCGCTTGAAGATGTTCTACAATGAAGAGACATTCGAGTCGTTCTTTGAACAGCAACCGGATTATGTCATCGATGCATCGGACACGGTTTCATTCAAGATTCACTTGATTCAAGAATGTAAGAAACGTAACATCCCGATCATCTCAAGCATGGGGATGGCGAACAAGATGGATCCGACACGCATCAAGATCGTTGACATCAAAGATACAAGTTATGATCCACTAGCGAAGGTCATTCGGACGAAACTCCGGAAAGCCGGCATCCATAAAGGTGTTCCTGTCGTCTTCTCCGATGAACCACCCGTTAAGATCATCGAAGAAGTCCGTCAAGTCGTCGGGAACGATGCGGCTGCAATTCGTAAGGCAAAGATGCCGCCAAGTTCAAATGCGTTCGTTCCATCAGTTGGTGGATTGATCGCAGCGAGCTACGTCATCAATGAGATCGTCCGTGAAGCCGGCGTGACGATCGAACGCGTTCGTTAAAAAAAGCGACCTTATGGTCGCTTTTTCTGATGTGTGGCTGTTTGTTTGTTCCAAAAATCAAGACGAGCTTGCAGTTGTTTCTCAAAACCGCGTGGGCTTGGACGATAAAAGACCGGTTTTGTCCGGGCAAGGTTTTCGGGCCAGTAATTCTGTGGCACATAGGCATGTTCGAACTCGTGTGGATATTGATAGGTGACGCCATTACCAAGTGCCGCTGCTCCCGGATGATGGGCATCGCGCAAATGTGGCGGTACCGGACCACCGTCTGAACGGCGAACGAGGGTCAATGCTTGATCAATCGCTGAGATGACAGCATTCGATTTCGGTGCCGTCGCGAGATATAAGACCGTTTCAGCAAGCGGAATCCGTGCTTCTGGGAAACCGACGTATTCACAAGCACGTGCGCAGGCATCGACCATCAATAACGCTTGCGGATCAGACAGACCGATGTCTTCTGCCGCATGGACGTAGAGACGCCGTACGATGAAGCGCGGACTTTCGCCCGCTTCAATCATGACGGCGAGCCAGTAGAGCGCAGCGTCAGGATCGGAACCGCGAATCGATTTAATGAAGGCGGAGATGACATCGTAATGACGATCGCCGTCCTTGTCGTACTTCAATGCTTTTTGCTGAATCGATTCCTCGGCGACAGCAAGGTCGATCGTGATTTGACCATCGATTTCCGGTGTCGTTAAGACCGCAAGTTCAAGCGCATTCAATAATGCCCGGTAATCGCCATCCGACAACTTGACATAATGATCGATCGCGTCATCCGTGATCGTGATCGGATATTTGCCAAGACCACGCTCCGTGTCCTTCAGGGTCCGATCGAGGACGATCCGTAAGTCATCTGCTGTCGGAGGTTCGAAACGAAAAACCGTTGCCCGCGATAAGAGCGCGGCATTGACCTCAAAACTCGGATTTTCCGTCGTTGCTCCGATCAACGTGATCGTACCTGCTTCAAGCGCCGGGAGTAGGGCGTCTTGTTGCATCTTATTGAATCGATGGATCTCATCGAGAAAGAGAATTGTTTTTTGATCCTCGAACTGAAGTCGGGCTTCGGCTGCTTTTAGAATTTCCCGTAATTGTTCCAGTTTCGCCGTGACCGCGTTCAATTGCTCGAACGCTGATTTTGTATAACTAGAAATGACACGCGCGAGCGTCGTCTTACCGGTACCTGGTGGACCGTAAAAAATAACGGTTCCGAGGCGATCAGCTAAGATGGCACGCCGCAGGAGCGTCGTCTCTCCAATCAGATGACGTTGTCCGACGATTTCATCCAGATTCTGCGGACGCATTCGATTCGCGAGCGGTCCGGCAGGTGACTGGGATTCAAATAAATGTGCCATACACATACGCTCCTTCCACTTTTAGCTACTACTATACTAGAAAGGATGATCCTTCGCATGATGAAAATCTCGACGAAAGGGCGATATGGTCTAACGATCATGATCGCACTCGCGAAAGAAGCTGAATCTAAACCATTATCCCTAAAAAAAATCGCGCAGATGTATGACCTATCTGAGCATTATCTTGAACAGTTGATTGCCCCCCTTCGTAATGGAGGTCTCGTCAAAAGTGTCCGTGGTGCTTACGGCGGGTACAAGCTCGGTCGTGAAGCGCAAAACATCACAGCGGGTGAAATCATCCGCCTGCTTGAAGGACCACTCGTCGTCGTCGAAGGCGATGCGTGTGACGAGGTCACGAAACGCAAACTGTGGGATAAAATCCAACAAGCAGTCGATCAAGTACTCGATTCAACGACGCTACAAGACTTAGCGGAAGAAGACGATACAGGATACATGTTCTATATTTGAGAGGTGAAAACGAATGAATTACTTTGACCATTCGGCGACGACGCCGATGCGTCCGGAAGTCCTTGAGGCGATGACGCCTTATTTGCTCGAACAGTATGGCAACCCATCGAGTGTCCACGCGGCTGGTCGGTCTGCTCGGGCAGCAATTGACAAAGCACGCCGGCAGATCGCACAAGAATTGAACGCAAAACCAACCGAACTGATTTTCACGAGCGGTGGAACGGAATCGGATAATTATGCAATCTTCGGTGCGGCTGAGGCGACGCGTGAAAAAGGGCGTCATCTCATTACGACACGGTTTGAGCACCATGCTGTATTACATGCGTTCGAAGAGCTCGAAAAACAAGGCTATGACGTCACGTATCTCGATGTTCCATCTACAGGCGTCGTCTCAATAGCTGCCTTGCAAGAAGCCGTCCGGGAAGATACGACACTCGTCTCGATCATGTTCGGCAACAATGAAGTCGGAACGATTCAGCCGATTGCGGCATTCGGTCAATTTTTACGAGAACGCAGTATTTTGTTCCATACGGACGCGGTGCAAGTATTCGGAAAACAAGCAATCGATGTCGAAGCGTTACAGGTCGATCTCTTATCCGCATCTGGTCATAAAATCAATGGTCCAAAAGGAATCGGATTGTTGTATGTGCGGACTGGTGTGAAGTTAGCCCCTCAAACATTCGGAGGAGAACAGGAGCGCAAGCGTCGCGCTGGTACAGAGAACGTACCGGGAATCGTCGGTTTAGCGAAAGCGCTTGAACTGATGATCGCAGAGCGTGATCAACAACAGGACCACATCAAACAGCTGCGCAGCGTTTTGCTAACACGCTTGGATGAAAGTGGCATCACTTACGAAGTCAACGGTGTTGAAGGATTGCCGAATGTGCTCAATCTTTACTTCCCGCAGATTGAGATCGAACCGTTCTTGATCATGCTTGATATGCGCCAGATGGCCGTATCGAGCGGGAGTGCATGTACGGCAGGATCTGTTGAACCTTCGCATGTCTTATCGGCGATGTATGGCGAAGATGAACGGACACGAGCATCGGTCCGGATCAGTTTTGGTCACGGAAATGAGGTCGCGCAAGTCGAACTACTCGCACAAGCCTTGCAAGATGTCGTAAAATCGTTTCAGAATTAACTAAGAGGTGAAATAAATGAATACACGAGCGAAAGCCCCAAGTGAAACGACAGTCGTCGTTGGGATGTCGGGCGGTGTCGATTCTTCTGTGACAGCTCATTTATTAAAAGAGCAAGGCTATAACGTCATCGGAATCTTCATGAAAAACTGGGATGACACGGATGAAAACGGCTTTTGTACGGCGACGGAAGATTATGAAGACGTCATCGCGGTAGCCAATCAAATCGGCATTCCGTACTATGCGGTCAATTTCGAGAAAGAATACTGGGATAAGGTCTTCACGTACTTCCTCGATGAATATAAACTCGGTCGGACACCGAATCCAGACGTCATGTGTAACAAGGAAATCAAGTTCAAAGCCTTCCTCGATCATGCGATGCGTCTTGGTGCCGATTTCGTCGCGACAGGGCACTATGCGCGTGCCGTCTATGAGGACGGAGAACACAAATTGCTTCGAGGCGTGGATACGAACAAGGATCAAACGTATTTCTTGAATCAATTGTCGCAAGAGCAAATCGCGAAGGCGATGTTCCCAATCGGTCATATGGAAAAATCAGAAGTGCGCCGGATCGCAGAAGAGGCGAACCTTGCAACGGCGAAGAAAAAAGACTCGACAGGCATTTGCTTCATTGGCGAGCGGAACTTCAAACAGTTCCTCGGTCAATATCTGCCGGCACAACCCGGTGAGATGCGGACGCTTGACGGCAACGTCATGGGTCGTCACGATGGATTGATGTACTACACGATGGGGCAACGTCATGGACTCGGTATCGGTGGTGACGGAGAGCCTTGGTTCGTCGTCGGGAAAAACTTAGAGGAAAACATTCTCTATGTCGATCAAGGGTTCCACAACGAATTGCTGTATTCGGAAGGATTACTTGCTTCAGATGTCAGCTGGACATCTGAGCGTCCGGTCGGTGAGACATTCCGTTGTACGGCGAAATTCCGTTACCGTCAACAAGATACAGCGGTCACGGTTCGTGTCCTCGAAGAGGGACTCGATGTCTCGTTTGACGAGCGTCAACGGGCAATCACACCAGGACAAGCGGTCGTGTTCTATGATGGAGACATCTGTCTCGGTGGTGCGACGATCGATGCAGCCTATAAAGCAGGCGAACGCCTCGCTTATCTAGCGTAAGGAGCAAAAGAAGATGAACTATAATGAAGTAGGATTCCGGCATCTAGAAGCTGGGAATTATGAATTAGCAGCGCAAGCGTTTAACGACGCGATCGAACAAAACCCAAAAGATCCGACGGCGTACGTCAATCTTGGAACATTACTCCAATCGATGAACGACGCCGATCGTGCCCTTCGTTTTTATGACCGGGCACTGATGATCGATAATACGTTCGCGAGTGCCTATTATGCGAAAGGTGCTCTGTTCTTTGCTGCCGATCAACTCGTCGAAGCAGAGGAATCATTGCGGGCAGCGTTATTATATGGACTTGACGACGCGGATCTCCATTTCATGCTGGGGATGACGTATCAAAAACTCGGTGATCCAGTACGTGGCTTACCTCGTCTACAACGTGCGTCAGAACTAAACGGTGTCGATATCGAGATTGCATTTCAATACGGACTTGCCCTAGCGCAAAACGAGAAGTTGGAAGAAGCGGTCGAGATGTTCGAGCATGTTTTGATGCTTGATGAAACGCATACGGATGCACGATACAATTATGCGATTGCCCTTGCTTTCCTCGGTCAACAGGAAGCCTGTTATGCAGAACTCGAAGCGGTTCTTGCCTACCAGCCGGAACACGCCCTTGCGCGGGACGCGAAAGCGAAGATGGATGCGTTATTAAAACAAGCAGACTGATATAAAAAAGACGATTCCGCCTGGAGTCGTCTTTTTTTATGCTATTTAATTCCCAACTTCACGAATGACGCGAAGTGGAGGTCCGGAAAAGTCTTCATAGGCTTCATCCATGTTTTTCGTATACAGTTCGATGACGTTATTTTCCGTATCCTTGAAATAAGCCGAATACTCTTTTTGGTTCGACGTCTCTTGTTCATCCCACTCTCTGAGCTTCACGGTGATCGAAGCTTCACGCAGTTGATTAAGCGCTTGTTGGAACTCGTCCTTCTCAACGTAGAAAGCACAGTGGACATGAACACCACCTTCGTCGTATAACGTATCCCATTCGGACACGGGTAAGTGTTTGACGGTACGTTCTTCCATTGTGAAGTCCCGTTTCAGCCACAGACCGAGTCGGGTGTTGCCGCCAATATAGAGCCAGGTTGCCCAGACCCCGTTTTGTTGAGACTGTTCTTTACTTGGTTCCGCATCCTCAGGTGCCCATTGCTCGACGATTGGAATGCCAAGTGTTCCATTCCAAAAACCGACCGCACGGTCCATATCTTCGACTTCCAGTACTAATTCACATAATCCTGCAATCGGTAAACGCGCCATCCTTGAACTCCTCCTCTTAACGAAATGTTTCAGGTTATCTTTCCCTGATTTAAAATCCGATAAACGAATGCTATGATGAAAGCAGCGAATGAAAAAGAGAGAAAGAAGGTGGAGTGATGGAGCACCCCCATCAAGTCGTCGGGCGCGTCAAACGTGTGCTCTTTTCTTCTGAAGAAGAAGCACACTCCATTGTATTGGTCGCCGTCAAAGAAAAGAACTTTGAACTGAAAGAAACCGAGCTCGTCATCACGGGTACTGGGGTTGGGATCGAACTCGGAGGAACGTATCAAGCATTCGGTCGTCTCGTCGATCATCCCCGGTTCGGAAAACAACTGAAGGCGGAGCTGATTCGGCGATCGGTTCCGATGACAAAACATGCGACGATCCGCTTCTTGACGAATGGTTCGTTCACCGGCATTGGTCCGAAGACAGCGAAAAATATCGTCGATGCTCTCGGAGAAGAGGCAGTGGATCTCATTTTGAAGGATGAACGGGTACTGAATCAGGTGCCTGGGTTAAAACAAAAACAAGCTGACATCATCTTGAGTCGACTCGCCACGTTATACGGTGTCGATCAGCTGATGCTGTTCTTAGCACCATTTGATGTTACACCGAAGCTAGCGGCAAAGATTTATGCTGCTTACGAAGGGGATGCCATGGCGCGAATACGAGAGAATCCATATTCTTTGATGTATGAAGTGAATGGGATCGGGTTTAAGACAGCCGATCATATCGCTTCACACCTTGGACTCGTCGGATTACACCCGGAGCGCGTCGCTGCTTCGATCATGCACATATTGGAACAAGAAGCAGGAGAGGGACACGCCTTTGCGACGGTCGACTCACTATTGCAGCGAGCACCCCGTTTGCTTGGTGAAGACCCGGGGGAACGGCTAGAACAAGCGATTGAACTGTTACTCGCTGAAGATAAGGTCAAGCTCGAAGAAGGCTGTTTGTATTTACCGACAATCTTTTATGCCGAAGTCCGAGCGGCAAAGGAACTGGCGCGCGTCATGGCAAACGGTGCTGAACAGGAAGTCGATGTCGCGACGATCCTTGAAGCGATCGGACACCTCGAAGAACAGTTTGGCATGGAATATGCGGCGCAACAGCGGGAAGCAATCGAGTTAGCGGTCAAAGCACCGTTAATGGTTCTGACCGGTGGACCCGGTACCGGTAAGACGACCGTCATCAAAGGAATTTTACATGCCCTGCAAGAAATTCATGACTGGCCGCTTGAGAAAAGTCGCGTCAAGACGGGAGAAGTTTATCCGTACGTTCTTGTTGCACCGACCGGACGCGCCGCCAAACGTTTGTCGGAAGCAACGGACGTCCCAGCGATGACGATTCATCGTCTATTGAAGTATGACGGAACGAACTTTCAACTGAATGAAGATCAGCCAATCACGGGAAAAGTACTGATCATTGATGAATCGTCGATGATTGATATTTATTTGTTATCGAGTCTGCTCCGTGCTGTGCCGAACGGTATGAAAATCTTGTTCGTCGGTGACCGCGATCAGTTACCATCTGTCGGTCCGGGGCAGGTGCTGGCAGACTTGATGGACACAGAAGGGATTCCTGTCGTTCGTTTGAATGTTGTCCATCGCCAAGCGGAAGATTCTTCGATTTTACGGCTCGCGCACGATTTGAAGAACCGGACGACGTCAGCTGATTTGTTATTACCACTTTCAGATCGTCGCTTTTACACCGCGTCTCCGCAAGAGACGTTACGCGGCATCTCAGCCTTCGCGGAAAAAGCACTTGCAAAAGGGTATTCGAAATTCGATGTTCAGGTCCTCGCGCCGACTTACCGCGGTCAGGTCGGAATCGACGAACTGAATGTCGCCTTGCAACGCGTCTATAACCCGGAAGAACCGAAGAAACGGGAAGTCAAACAAGGCACGCGGATTTACCGGACGGGGGATAAGATTCTCCAACTCGTCAACAATGCGGAAGAAAATGTCTATAACGGAGATATCGGGGAAATCGTCAATATCTTTTTCGCCAAAGAGAATGTTGATAAAGTCGATAAGATCATCGCCCGTTTTGATCAGACGGAAGTCGAGTACAACCGAAGTGACTGGGATCAATTCACGCATGCCTACGCGATTACGATTCACAAGGCACAGGGATCCGAGTTTCCGATCGTCTTGATGCCGGTCTATTTCACGGGGGCATTCAAGCATTCACGAAATTTGATTTATACAGCGGTCACTCGTGCGAAGTCGAGTTTATTATTGTTCGGCGACCCACGAGCGTTTCATAAAGCGTCGCAAGAAGAGGAACCCCGGCGCCGAACACGATTGATTGAACGACTCGGTGGGGTGACAAAGACTTGACGGATGCTGTGCGATAGGTAATAATCACGATAGATGAATGGACGTAACACGTTGATGGAAGATAAGTAAAAGGAAAACTCGAGTCCAGAGAGAAGTGAGTCTGCTGCAATCACTTTCTCGAGTCCCTTTGAAGCTCCTTCCGGAGTCGGGTGTAAACACCTGCGGGTCATCCCCGTTATCAGATGTTCGAGGTAGGCAATGGATTGCTTACGAACGAGGGTGGTACCACGGAAGCGATGCTTTCGTCCCTTTTCAGGGATGAAGACATCGCTTTTTTGCGTCCAAATAAAACCAATGGGGGTAACTGTTCATGAAAGCTCTAAAACCATTAACGGGTGCACAAATCCGTCAGATGTATCTTGATTTCTTCCAAAGTAAAGGGCATGCGATCGAACCGAGTGCTTCACTCGTACCGGTCGAGGATCCATCGCTCTTGTGGATCAACTCAGGTGTTGCAACACTCAAGAAATATTTCGATGGTCGTGTCATTCCTGATAATCCACGTATCGTCAACGCACAAAAATCAATCCGGACGAACGATATCGAAAACGTCGGGAAAACAGCGCGTCACCATACGTTCTTCGAGATGCTCGGAAACTTCTCTGTCGGTGATTACTTCCGTGAAGATGCCATCAAATGGGGCTGGGAACTCTTGACGAGTGATGATTGGTACGGTCTTGACCCAGAACGTCTTTCGGTCACGATTCACCCGGAAGATGACGCAGCGCGTCAAATCTGGCTTGAACTCGGCGTACCGGCTGAGCGGATCATTCCACTTGAAGATAACTTCTGGGAAATCGGTGAAGGTCCATCTGGTCCGAATACGGAAATCTTCTTCGACCGTGGTCCAGCTTTCGGAGACGATCCGAACGATTCTGAACTCTACCCAGGTGGCGAAAACGAACGTTACCTTGAAATCTGGAATATCGTATTCAGTCAATACAACCACGATGGACACGGCAACTACACGGAACTTCCGCGTAAAAACATCGATACAGGGATGGGACTTGAACGGATGGCGTGTGTCATGCAGGACGTGCCGACGAACTTCGATACGGATCTGTTCATGCCGATCATTCATAAGACAGAAGAAATCAGCGGTAAAATCTACCGTGACGATTCAAAACTGGATGTAGCGTTCAAAGTCATCGCAGACCACATCCGTACCGTATCATTCGCGATCGGTGATGGTGCGCTTCCTTCGAACGAAGGACGTGGGTATGTCCTTCGTCGTTTACTACGCCGTGCGGTTCGTTATGCGAAGATGCTTGGAATCGAGCGTCCGTTTATGTATGAACTCGTCGATACGGTCGGGAATGTCATGGTCGACTTCTACCCGCAAGTGCCAGAAAAAGCAGACTTCATCAAACGCGTCATCAAAAACGAAGAAGAACGTTTCCATGAGACACTTCATGACGGTCTTGCAATCTTGAACACGGTCGCTCAGACGTCTAAGGCGAACGGTGAGCATGTCATCAGTGGTGAAGATGCGTTCCGTCTATATGACACGTATGGTTTCCCACTCGAATTGACAGTCGAGTATGCAGAAGATCATCAGATGTCTGTTGATGAAGAAGGCTTCAAACAAGCGATGGATGCACAACGTCAACGGGCACGTGCAGCGCGTGAAGAGAGTGGTTCGATGCAACAGCAATCGGAAGTTCTCTCGACGCTAAAAGATAAGAGTACGTTCGTCGGCTATACCGACCTTAAGGCGGATGCAAAAATCATCGCATTGTTGCATGATGGAGAACGAGTCACAGAAGTCGCTGCTGGTGAAGAAGCACAAGTCATTCTCGACATCACACCGTTCTACGCTGAAAGTGGTGGTGAAGTCGCGGATACAGGAACAATCGAAGGCAAAGACTTCGTTCTTGATGTCAAAGATGTTCAAAAAGCACCAAACGGTCAAAACTTGCATACGGTCATCGTTCGTACAGGGATCGCAACGGAAGCTGCAGACGTCGTTGCAACGGTCGAAGTAGCAGAACGTAAAGCCGTCACGAAAAACCACACGGCAACACATTTGCTCCACAAAGCATTGAAAGATACGCTCGGAACACACGTCAACCAAGCGGGATCACTCGTTTCTCCAGACCGTCTTCGCTTCGACTTCTCACACTTCGGTGCAGTGACACAAGAAGAGTTGACGAAGATTGAACAAGATGTTAACCAAGCAATCTGGGCATCACTACCGGTTGATATCGAAGAGATGAACATCGCTGATGCAAAAGCAAAAGGTGCAATGGCGTTGTTCGGTGAGAAGTACGGCGAAACGGTCCGCGTCGTCTCAGCAGGCACATACTCGATCGAGTTGTGTGGCGGTATCCATGTCGGAAACACAGCAGAAATCGGCTTGTTCAAGATTGTTTCAGAGTCTGGTATCGGTGCAGGTACACGCCGAATCGAAGCGGTAACGGGTGCAGGTGCGTATCGTGTCATGAATCAGCACTTGGAAACACTCGAACAAGCAGCAGCTGTCTTGAAGACGAAGACGACAGAAGTTCCTGTTCGCATCGAAGCATTGCAACAACAACTTCGTGAGACGGAGCGAGCGAATGAATCGTTGCAAGCAAAACTTGCGAACATCGAAGCTGCTTCATTGAAGGACGATGTTGAGGAAATCAACGGTGTACGTGTCCTTGCGAAACGCGTCGACGTCTCAGATATGGATGCTCTTCGCGGTATGATGGACGAGTTGAAGGGTTCGCTCGGATCAGCAATCATCGTTCTCGGAAGTGCGCAAGGCGAGAAAGTCAATCTCGTCGCAAGCGTCTCAAAAGATTTAATCGACCAAGGCTATCATGCTGGTAAATTGATCAAGGAAGTCGCTACACGCTGCGGTGGTGGCGGTGGCGGTCGTCCTGACATGGCTCAAGCTGGTGGAAAAGATGCGTCGAAATTAGAAGAAGCACTCGCGTATGCTTCACAATACGTGCAATCACTGGCATAATAGAAACGTAGTGTATATGAAAGAGGTGATGAACGTGAGTCAGATGGATCAAACGATGAAATTCAACTTTCCGGAAGACGATAACAAAGCAGCGACACGTGATGTGTTGTTGACGGTCTATCATGCTTTAGAAGAAAAAGGATATCATCCGATCAACCAAATCGTCGGCTATCTCCTTTCAGGAGATCCTGCTTACATTCCTCGTCATAATGACGCACGTAATTTAATTCGTAAGATTGAACGCGACGAATTGCTCGAAGAACTCGTGAAATCTTATTTGGCGGAGAGTGGAAATTCAAAATGAAACGTGCAATGGGACTAGATGTCGGTTCGAAGACGATCGGGGTAGCGGTCAGTGACTTGATGGGTTGGACAGCGCAAGGAGTCGAGACGGTCAAGTGGACGGAACCGGATTACCCAGAAGCCTTCAAACGGCTCGATGTCATCATGAAGACATACAATGTCGAAATCCTAGTCATTGGTCTTCCGAAAAACATGAACGGTTCCATCGGCCCCCGCGCCGAAGCAAGTGAAGCTTTTGCGAAGGAAATCGAACAGCATACCGGGCTTGACGTCGTTTTCATGGATGAACGGTTGACGACGATGCAAGCAGAACGGATGCTGATCGATGCCGATGTCAGCCGTAAAAAGCGTAAACAAGTCATCGATAAGATGGCTGCCGTCATGATCCTGCAATCGTACTTGGATCGGACGAACCGATGAAGGGGGAGAAACCGATGGCTGAAGAAAAACGTCAGTATCTCTTTCCAGATGAAGAGGGCGGCGAACATCTTTTCGAAGAATGGTACCGTTACTCGAGTGAACGTACAGGAAAAACCTATCTGTTTCTTGAAATGATCGGTAACCCTGACGAAGGAGCAGATGATCTGATCATCTGTGAGATCGATGAATATGGAGAAGGCGAAGATGATTTTGAATTAAGCCTGATCGATGAAAATGATGAGCAAACTTGGGATGAACTCGAGCTTGCGTTAAAGGAGCGGATCACTGATGCAACAGAATGAACCAACACGTTACGTAATTCCGGACGGCGAAGGAAATGATTTCGAATTCGTAGAACGTCTGCGTTATGAAAGCCCACGTTCGAGCAAGACATACATCTTCCTCGAGCCAATCGGAGCAGACTATGATGAAGCAGAAGAAGTCGATATCTTCGTTTACGAACTCGACGAATACGGTGATGGAGATAACGACTTCAACCTCGTACCAATCGATGAAGACGATACAGCGACTTGGGATGAAATCGAAGAAGTCTTTAACACGCTCGAAGATCAGTTAGACTAACCCGACTCATGACAGGTGACGTCGTAAGAGACTTTCTCTTACGATGTCACCTTGTTTTAAGAGAAGAAGGAGGAACCGATGGAGAACGAATGGAAGCAAAATGCTGAAATCGAAAAAAGGCGACGCCGGACATCACGCCGGATTACGCTAATCATCCTTTCTGTATTGTTGACGATTTTTCTAGTTACCAGTGCGGTCGTCTATGTCTTTTTGAAAAATGCGCTTGAACCAGTCGATGAAACAGCGACGAAATCTGTCAAAGTCGAAATTCCTTTAGGAGCAGGGACGAGTTCGATTGCTTCTTTACTAAAGGAGAAAGACTTGATTGCGAATGAGACGATTTTTCGTTACTACGTCCGCTACAAGAATGAATCGTCATTCCAGGCGGGTACGTATACACTGTCACAAGCCATGTCCCCGGATGAAATCATCAATGAATTAAAGACGGGAACGGTCATGAAGGCAGCGGATGTGAAAATCACGTTACCTGAAGGCATCACGATGGATCGTCAAATCGCTTTGATTGCAAAAGCGACGAACTTCAAAGAAGAGACGGTCCGTAAAGAGTTGACGGATGCGACGTTCATCGATGCCATGATTGAAAAATATCCAATGTTGACGGATGAAGTGAAGAAGAATGGTGTCTTGTATGCACTTGAAGGATATCTCTTCCCAGCTACGTATGAGTTCGATAAAGGAAAAAGCATTGATCAAATCGTCGAGACGATGCTCGACGAGACAGAAAAAGTCTATGATGAAAATAAGGATGCCATTCGACAATCAGGCATGACCTTCCATGAAGTGCTCAGTCTCGGTTCCATGGTTGAGCGTGAAGCCGCAACACCGAAAGATCGTCGTGAAATCGCAGGTGTCTTCAAAAACCGTTTAGATGATGGCATGAAACTACAGTCGGATCCAACGGTTTGGTATGGTACAGGCGAGAATACAGCACTGACGACGTTGAAGGATCTCGAGAACAATTCGAAGTACAATACGTATAAGTACGAAGGAATTCCGATTGGTCCGATTTCAACAGTCAGTAAGGATTCCGTATTGGCTGTCTTAAACCCGAATAAAACGAAATATGTCTATTTCTTCGCACGTCCACCGAGTGATAAACATCCGCGAGGACAGATTCTTTACGAAGAGACATATGAAGAACATCAACGAAACGTCGTTAAGTATAAACCAGAATGGGTAGAATACGAAGCGAGTAAAGAGCAATGAGCAACGGGTTGGGTTGAAGCGGAAATGATGCTTCAAGTCAACCTGTTTATGCGGAAGAGGGAGTGAATGGCGTGAAGGATTTCACGACCTATGTCGAATCGATGATTCATCCTCGTGATGCCCTACTAGAAGAAATGGAGCGTTATGCGGAAGAACATCATATACCGATCATCGAGTTGACCGGTTCCGAAGTCTTGTTGTCGCTCCTGCGATTACAGCAACCGAAACGTATTCTAGAAGTCGGAACCGCAATCGGTTATAGTGCGATCCGGATGGCACGTGCATTACCGGATGCGCGGATTACGACGATTGAACGGAATGCAAAGCGGTATGAAGAAGCAAAAACCTTCATCGCCCGGTCAGATGTGGCGGACCGGATTGACATCATTTTTGGTGATGCAGTAGAATTAGCCGAAACGCTTGAAGACGAGTTTGATGCGGTCTTCATCGATGCAGCGAAAGGACAGTATAAAAAATTCTTTGCGGGATATGGACGACTCATTCCAGAAGGTGGCGTGCTTTATACGGACAACCTCTTCTTACACGGAGACGTCCTTGAGCCTGACCCGAAAACGTTCGATCGAAGAAGACGTCGACTCGTGCGTCTCGTCAAAGAATTCACGGTCTGGATGATGGAACAAGAACAATACGATACGACGATTTTTCCGCTCGGTGACGGTGTATCCGTCAGTCGGAAAAAGTCAAAATGATGGAGGAACGAATGACATGCAAAAACCGGTAGTAATTGGCGTAGCGGGCGGAACGGGTTCAGGGAAGACGACGGTGGCGCGTTCACTCGTCGATGCGTTTCCAAGTGAATCAATCGTCATGATTGAGCAGGACGCGTATTATAAAGACCAGAGTGAATTATCAATGGAAGAGCGGTATCAGACAAATTATGATCACCCATTCGCATTTGATAATGGTCTGTTGATTGAGCACATTCAGTCGCTCCGTGAAAACATTGCCGTTGAAAAACCGGTATATGACTATGTCGCCCACACGCGGGCACAAGAAACAATCCGTCTCGAACCACGTGATGTCATCATCGTAGAAGGAATTTTAGCGCTTGAAGACGAACGGTTACGGGAACTAATGGATATCAAGGTGTTCGTCGATACAGATGCGGACGTTCGCATTCTGCGTCGGATGCAACGTGATATCAACGAACGTGGACGTTCGATTGACTCGGTCGTTGAGCAGTACACGAACGTCGTTCGTCCGATGCATCTGCAGTTCTGTGAACCAACAAAACGCTACGCGGACATCATCGTACCGGAAGGCGGAGAGAATCATGTCGCTATCGATTTACTCGTGACGAAGATTCGAGCGATTCTTGATTATCGTTCAGCACTTGATCAAAGAGGATATTGATTCCAAAAAAGATGTGAATATACTATACTAGTGGAATAAAAAGGAGCGTGACAAAAATGGCAGAAAAGCAATACTACATGACGCTTGAAGGTAAAGCGAACATTGAAAATGAATTGAATGAATTGAAGTCAGTCCGCCGGAAAGAAGTCGTCGAGAACATCAAAATCGCCCGTTCGTTCGGTGACCTTTCAGAGAACGCAGAGTACGATTCAGCAAAAGAAGAGCAAGCGATGGTCGAAGGCCGGATCGCTCAATTAGAAGAAATGCTTCGCAACGTTGCAATCATCTCGGAAGAAGAGAAGGATATCTCGGTCGTTGGTATCGGAACGACAGTCACTTTCTTGAGTGTCGAAGATAACGAAGAAGATACGTACACGATTGTCGGTAGTGCCGAAGCAGATCCGTTCACAGGTAAAATCTCGAACGAATCACCAATCGCGAAAAGTTTAATGGGGCATCAAGTCGGAGATCAAGTCTCTGTACCAGCACCAGGCGGCGAATACGCCGTGAAAATTACATCGATCAAATAAAGAACACAGGAGCCGGAGCAATCCGGCTTTCTGTTTGATGGAGGAATGGACCATGCCAATCGCAATCATCGGCGCAATGGAAGAGGAAGTCAACTTATTGCGTAATGAGTTATCAGAACGTAAAGATACAGTCATTGCAAACTACCATTTTTATGAAGGACTCTTGAATAGCGTTCCTGTCGTCATCTTGAAGTCAGGAATCGGGAAAGTGAACGCTGCGATCGGGACGACATTATTGCTGGATCACTATAAACCAACTGCTGTCATCAATACAGGATCAGCAGGGGGATTTAAGGAAGGCTTAACGGTCGGGGATGTCGTCGTCTCAACAGAAGTGCGTCACCACGACGTTGACGTGACTGCATTTGGATACGAATATGGTCAGGTACCTGGAATGCCAGCTGCCTACCAAGCAGATCCGAAACTTGTTGCAACAGCAGAAGCTGTCATCGAGCGGATGGATGCGATTCGTGTCGTTCATGGATTGATTGCGACAGGCGATTCATTCATCCATGATTCAGAGCGTTCTGCTCAAATCAAGGCGCACTTCCCAGAAGTCGCAGCCGTCGAGATGGAAGCAGCACCAATTGCACAAGTCTGTCATCAGTTCGGTGTCCCATTTGTCGTCACGCGCTCGATTTCAGATAGCGCCAATGAAGAAGCGTCACTCTCGTTTGATGAGTTCCTCGAGATTGCGTCAATCAATTCCGCTAAGATGGTCATGGAAGTCGTACGGACGTTAGCAGAATGAGGTATGAGGAAGAGCACGGGAGACCATGCTCTTCCTTTTTTCTTTGACAAAAGCAAATTAACGCTTTATATTAGTACCAGATACTAATAACAAAAGGGGATGCCTTATGAAGATCGGGATTGTAGGATTAGGAACGTCTTTACCATCACGCCGCGTGACGAATGATGAGCTAGCAACGACGCTCGATACGAGCGATGAATGGATTCGGACACGGACAGGAATCGGAGCACGGCGGATTGCAGCCGATGATGTGGATGTCACAGACTTAGCGACGGAAGCGGCTCATAAGGCACTTGATGATGCTGGATTGACAGTAGACGACATCGGGTTGATCGTTGTCGGTACGGCAACAGGACGTGCGTTTCCTTCCACAGCCTGTATCGTCCAAGAGCGTTTAGGGGCACGTGGAGCGACCGCATTCGATATTAGTGCGGCATGTAGTGGCTTCATCTTTGCATTACAAACAGCTGCGAGTATGTTAGCAACAGTCGAAGGAAAACATGCGCTCGTCATCGGAGCTGAAAAAATGTCGAGCATCGTTGACTGGTCAGACCGGTCAACAGCGATTTTATTCGGGGACGGTGCAGGGGCGGTCGTCATCGGACAAACTGAGCAAGAGGGACTAAATGCTTTTGAACTCGGAACAGACGGACGTGGCGCTCATCTGTTGTTTAAGGATATCGATGGACCAATCGAGATGAACGGTCGTGAAGTCTTTAAGTTCGCCGTTCGTAAATTACCGGAAATCGTTGAGAAAGTCATTCAAAAAGCGGATAGTACGCTCGAAGACATCGATATCTTGATTCCGCATCAGGCAAACCTGCGAATTATCGATGCAGCGTGTGAACGACTGCATATTCCGCAAGAAAAGGTCATCGTTACGATTGATGAGCATGCGAATACATCTGCTGCTTCGATCCCGCTCGCACTCGAAGAAGCACGTCAACAAGGTCGTTTGACACCAGGTACAAAACTTGTACTTGCGGGATTCGGTGCCGGATTGACTTGGGGAGCAGCATACATTACTTGGACTAAAGGAGAGAACACATAAGATGATGAGAAAACGCGTTGTAGTCACAGGAATCGGGGCACTGACACCAATCGGGAATGATGCGAATACATTCTGGGAAGCTTTAAAAGAAGGGACGAACGGAATTCGTCCGATGGAGCGTCTCGATATCGATGAGTATCCAACAAAGGTCACGGGCGAATTGCAAAACTTCGATGTGACAGAATTCATTGAGGCGAAAGAAGCACGCAAGATGGACCGTTTCGTCCATTATTCACTCGTTGCGAGCATGGAAGCTGTAAAAGATGCTGGAATCGACATCAAGTCGATTGCTGAACGTACTGGTGTCTGGATTGGGTCTGGAATCGGTGGCGTCGAGACGATCGAGAAACAAGCGAAAATCTACTTTGAACGTGGACACCGTCGTGTCAGCCCATTTTTCATTCCGATGATGATTCCGAACATGGCAAGCGGTCAGGTATCGATCTATACCGGAGCCAAGGGACCGAATAACTGTTCCGTTACAGCGTGTGCTTCAGGAACGAATGCCATCGGGGAAGCACTTCGTGTCATCGAACGGGGCGATGCGGATGTCATGATTGCTGGTGGAGCGGAAGCACCGATCACAAACTTAGCCTTTGCTGGTTTTTGTTCCAACAAAGCGATGTCAACGAATCACGATCCTGAGACAGCAAGCCGTCCGTTTGACGAAGGACGTGACGGATTCGTCATGGGAGAAGGGGCAGGCATCTTGATTCTTGAAGAGTACGAGCATGCGGTAGCACGTGGCGCGAAAATCTATGCCGAAGTCAGTGGATATGGATTAACAGCTGATGCGTACCACATCACGGCTCCAGATCCAGATGGAGACGGTGGCGCGCGCGCAATGGCGATGGCAATCCAAGATGCAGGTATCGCACCAGAAGCAGTCGGATACATCAATGCACACGGAACGAGTACACCGATGAACGACATTCTTGAAACAAAAGCGATTCACAGTGTTTTCGGAGAACAGGCAAAACAACTCGTCGTCAACTCGACGAAATCGATGATTGGTCACTTGCTTGGTGGCGCTGGCGGCGTCGAGGCGATTGCAACGATCAAATCGTTACAAGAACAAACCGTTCACCCAACGATTCATCTCAAACAGCCGAGTGAAGGCTGTGATCTTGATTACGTGACGGAAGGTGCACGGAGCGTCGAATTGAATTACGCCCTGAGTAACTCGCTCGGGTTCGGTGGACACAACGCGTCACTCGTCTTCAAACGTTACGAAGCTTAAGCTTAAGCGATTCCCTTGGAAAAACGAGGGGGTCGCTTTTTTGCTGATTTTCTGATTCAATAGAGAAATGCGTGTTTGACGCAGAAAGGAGTCGTTTATGGCTAACATCACGAAAAAAACATCGATCATAGCACTGATCCTACTTTTAATTATTGGTCTCAGTAGTGTGCTCATATATCGTCTGTCGTCGTCTCAAGAAACTAAAACAGTCAACGTAACAAAGGCAGTGAAAGTTGAACTAATCGAATCATCGCTTCCGAAAACATCAGATATTGCACTGGCGACAGATAGTCGTTCTCAGACACTATTAGCACAACTGTACGAAGGACTATACGTCTTTACTTCTGGAACATCCGTCCGTCGGGGTCTAGCGCAGGATATGACAGTTTCAAAGGATCGATTGACGTATACGATTCAACTCAAACAAACGAAAAATGCGAAGGGGCAACCAATCACGGCGCAACAATTCGTCGATAGTTTTCGACGTGTCGCAGCCAATAAAACAAATTCTCCCTATGGTTTTTTATTTGAAGTGTTTGAGAACGGACGTGCCGTCAATGACGGAAAAATAAAACCAGAGCGTCTAGGTGTAAAGGCGAAAGGACGAGATCAACTCGTCATCACGCTGAATCAGCCAGTTTCGAATCTAAAAGAATTACTCGCGATGTCCGTCTTCTATCCACAACCGGAATCTAAGAAGTGGGAAGAGCTTGTTGGAAATGGCGCATTTATGCTAGAAGAGATGTCAAAAAGCGGATATACACTTAAGAAAAACAATCAGTATCATCAACAAAACGTCGTCACAGTAGGGAAAATAGAAAGCCATATCATCCCTGATCATCAGACACAATGGAGTTCGTATGAGAAGAGCAAGGCGGCCGTCCTTCCATTACAAGAGAGTGTCGAAACACAAGCCAATCAGGTTTCGCGACCGACTTATCAAAAAAAGCGGAGTGGTGTCTTTTATATCGCTTTCAATCAAAAAAACGATGTGTTCCGTGAAGTGACACTCAGAAAGCGGATTGCTCGCGCACTGACGGAAAAGGAATCAGTTCAACTTCCTTTAGGGTATGCAGGCATTCCGACGAATCGATTCGTCGTCACTGATACGAACGTATTGATGTCAGAATCCGTTCAGAAAGAACAGAAAAAATCAGAAAAACGGAATAAACAAAGGATCGAGATGCTTAATTTTGATGATCCACAAGCAAAACGAATTGGGGAGCAACTCGAAACCTATCTTGAGAAACAAATACCTGAGATCGATATCGTTCTTAAGCCAGTCGCGATCGAAGAGAAGATCACTAAAGAACAAACATCACAATATGCGATGACGCTTACTGGTTGGATGCCAGATTATCCTGGTCCGCTAGCGTATTTAAATCAGTTCGTCTCGGATAATCCGTTAAATTCAGTGAAGTATCAATCGAAGATTTACGACCAGACGATTGAAAAAGCACGACAAGAAAGAGAGATAAAACGAAAACAAGCACTTTACCATCAAGCAGAAGACCGGTTAATCCATCAGGATGCTGTCGTCGTTCCTTTGTATCAGACGACTGAGAAATTATATGTTTCTGATACGATTCAAGGAATTGAAGTACCAATTTATGGACCGGAATACCTACTTCGATCGATGAAAATTTTAAAATAATCACTTAACTGGGACCATTATTTCTTAAGGTCCCAGTCTTTTTTGAAAAAATATTTAGAAAAATCGGATAAAAGGTTTGCAAAATTATCAGAACATTGTAAACTATTTGTAACGAAGGGTTTGATTCGAATATAGTAATTCTTTTTTTCGGTCAAAAAAACCTGACAGTATCATTTTTTTAGAAACCTAGGGGGGTCATCGTAACATGAAGAAGAAAAGCTTTGCTTTAGCTACATCGGTAGCACTCGTATCAAGTGCGTTCCTCGCAGCTTGTTCGACAACGGATTCAGGCGACAAATCGGGCGACACAGGTTCAAGCAAGAAATCAAATGATCAAACACTTAACTTGATCGAAGGTTCGGATATCCCGACACTCAACCCGACGACTTCTACAGACTCAGTTTCATTCAACGTGTTGAACAACACGATGGAAGGTCTTTATCGTCTAGATGACAAGCAGCAACCGACTCCAGGTATCGCTGAAAGTCACACGGTTTCAGATGACAAATTAACATACACGTTCAAATTACGTGATGCGAAATGGTCTGACGGTACACCAATCACGGCAAAAGACTTTGAATATGCATGGAAAGAAGTTCTCAACCCAGAGAACGCTTCACAGTATGCATATGTCTTCTACAACATTAAAGGTGCAGAAGAATATAACACGAAAAAAGGCGATCGTGATGCTGTCGGCGTTAAAGCAGTCGACGACAAAACGCTTGAAGTTAAATTAAAAGCACCTGCAGATTATTTCCTCGGACTCACTGGATTCGGACCATTCATGCCGAAATCAGAAGAACTCTCGAAGAAAATCGGAAAAGACTTTGGTTCGACTGCAGACAAGTCGCTTTACAATGGACCATTCAAGTTAACAGAATGGACACGTGAGCAAGGCTGGAAAATGGTCAAAAACGATAACTACTGGGATAAAGATGCCGTTAAACTTAAAACGATCAACGTTAAGGTCGTCAAAGAGACAGCGACAGGCGTTAACTTGTACGAAAAAGGTGATATCGATCGTACAGGTCTAACTTCTGAGTTCGTTGCCCAGTACAAAGACAATAAAGAGTTCAAAACAAAAGGTGAATCAACAATCTTCTACCTTTACCTCAATACAAAGGTAAAAGCGCTTGATAACGAAAAAATCCGTCGCGCGATCGACATGGGTTACAACAAAAAAGGAATCACGGATGTTATCCTCGCAAACGGATCACTTCCAGCGAACTATCTCGTACCAAAAGATTTCGCGAAAGATGCTGACGGAAAAGATTTCCGCGACAAGTACCCTGGATTCAATGAATTCAATGCTGACGAAGCGAAAAAACTTTGGGAAGAGGGTCTCAAAGAAATCGGTCAAAAATCGGTTGATCTTGAGCTCTTGAACTATGATAGCGATGATTCGAAGAAAATCGGTGAGTTCTTGAAAGGTGAACTTGAGAAAAACCTTCCAGGTATGAAGGTTACGATCAAGCAACAACCATTCAAAAACAAACTTGATCTTGAAAACAAAGGTGACTTCCAGTTCTCACTCGCAGGATGGGGTCCTGACTACCAAGATCCAATGACGTTCCTCGATCTCTTCGTTACAGGCGGACCATACAACCGTGGTAAATGGTCGGACAAAGAGTACGATAAACTCATCAAAGATGCACAAACACAAACAGATGCAGCAAAACGTTGGTCTGAATTGCAAGAAGCTGAAAAAATCCTTCTTGATTCAGCAGCGATCTCACCTGTTTATCAGCGTGGACGTGCATTCCTCGTTAAACCATACGTTAAAGGAGTCGTCGAGCATAACTTCGGCGCAGACTTCTCATACAAATGGGCTTCAATCGAAGGAAAATAAGCAAAATAAAAACGACTTCCGATTTAATTCGGAAGTCGTTTTTTTGTGATTGATATATAAAAAAAGACCGGAATATCCCGATCTTTCGCGCGGAGAACGAATTATTTTTTTACTTTCGCACGTTTCCGTTGTAAGCCCATTGCCTTTTCAATCTTCGCGAGTTTTTTTGCAGCGACTGCTTCTGCGCGGTCACGTCCAGCGTCAAGAATTTGATCAAGCTCTTCAGAATCAATCAATTCATAATAGCGCTGTTGAATCGGTTCGAGTTCCGCGATGATCGCTTCCGCGACATCTGCTTTGAATGTTCCATAATTCGAGCCTTCATATTTTGCTTCAAGATCTGGAATCGAGATACCAGCGAGCAGGGAATAGATTTCAAGTAAATTCGACACACCTGGTTTGTGTTCTCGATCGAATTTTACGATACCTTCCGAGTCCGTGACAGCTGACTTCACTTTTTTACGAATGACATCCGGTGCATCAAGCATCGAGATGAAGCCTTTCGGATTTTGATCTGATTTTGACATTTTTTTATCAGGTGTCGTCAAACTCATGATCCGGGCACCCGACTCTGCAATGATTGGTTCTGGTAATGTGAACGTCTCATAATAGCGGCTATTAAAACGTTGCGCTAGATCACGCGTTAACTCAATATGTTGCTTTTGGTCGTCACCGACTGGAACGAGTTCCGCATCGTAGAGTAGGATATCAGCTGCCATAAGTGTCGGGTAGACGAACAACCCTGCTCCAATTCGCTCTTTTCCTTGTGATTTATCTTTATATTGTGTCATACGCTCCAGTTCACCCATACCGGAAAGGCATGTCAACATCCAGCCGAGTTGTGCATGTGCTTTGACTTCTGATTGAACGAAGATCGTTGACTTTTCAGGATTTAGACCACTTGCGATATACAAAGCAGCAAGGGCGCGAGTATTGTTCATCAGTTCGACACGATCGATATCGACCGTGATTGAGTGCAAATCGACGACGCAGTAATATGCATCATGACCGTCCTGTAAATTCACGAAGTGTTTCATGGCACCTAAGTAATTTCCGAGTGTGACCGTTCCGGTTGGTTTAATACCTGAGAAAATCGTTTTCATAATGAAATCCCTCCAAATAATAAATTCAAAATAAAAAGCGCCCCTTGAAAATCAAGGGACGAGTCATCGCGTTGCCACCCAAGTTGCTATTTACATAGCCGCTCAATTTGCTGTAATGGGCAAACCCATCTGACTCTACTTGTTTCGAATCAGCCACTCGAAAGTCCATTCACTTAGGCATCACCTGTCCATTTTCAGCACCATGGACTCTCTGAGAGGAATGGATCTAAGTTACTACTCTTTGTCGTCGTGTTTTCTTGTTTGATTAGCTTGAGTTTACCATATCTGAGGTAGAGCGTCACGTTGATTTCGTTTAAAAATACGAGATGATCAGTGAGACGATGATGAAGATGACACCGCTTGAGACGTAGGGTTTCGTCCGTGCTGAAGCACGGCGCTGCTTTTTGCGAAGTACTTCTTCCTCCTCGTCCTCATCTTCGTAATAGTCCTCATCAATCTCTCTTAATTTTGCTTCCCGTTGTTTTTTGAATCCAGCTGTCATGCCACGAAAGAAGCCGTTAGCAGACATGTTTGAGAAGAATCCTACTGCAACTAACAAGAATCCTGCTATGAATAAACCACCAGACAGATGATACAAGATACCGTGTGTCGAATCCGTCATGGTTGCCCAAATCGTGTAAAGCAGAACAAGAATGACCGCAATGATGACCGGTCGGAAATACGTCGATCGCATGAAAATCCCCCTTTGCGTACATAGATATTCTTAGTATACGAAACTTTTAATGCTGTTACGAATCGGTAACAAACGAATGATGCAAAATAGCAAATAGTGTGACTATTCACTTGACGTTAATGCTATTCTCACATAAAATCAATTTATCACTTCGTTTAAGTTTTTGAAACTAGGTCAATGCATTTTGGGGAATACATTGCAGTTTCGACGGGACGTTATTGATGTCATAGGCATTATGGCAACTTGGAAATTGAAAAGGAGATGACTTACCGATGAAGAAAAAAACAGTCGGTCTCGCTTTATCAGTCATGCTTGCAGGAAGCGCAGTGCTTGCTGGATGTTCGACAGGTGGCGGAGACAAAGATTCAGGATCGACAGACGGCAAAAAAAATCTACGTTTAACGGACACTTCGGATATTACGACAGTGGACCCAGCGAAAGCTACGGATTCCGTCGCTTTCAACATGATCGGAAACACGATGGAAGGTCTTTATCGTTTAGACAAGGACGGAAAAGCGATTCCAGCACTTGCAGAAAAAACGGATATCTCAAGCGACAATTTGACGTATACGTTCACACTTCGTGATTCGAAATGGTCAGACGGTTCACCCGTCAAAGCACAAGATTTTGAATTCGCTTGGAAACGTGCTGCTGATCCAAAAACAGGTTCTAGTTACTCATACATCTTTGACACGTTAAAAAACGGCTCTGATGTTACACAAGGTAAAAAGCCTGTTGATGAACTCGGCGTTAAAGCAATCGATGATAAAACGTTAGAAGTAAAACTCGAGCGTCCAGCTCCGTATTTCCTCTCACTGACATCGTTCGGTACGTATACACCAATCAGTGAAGACTTCTACAAGAAGAATGAAAAAGACTTCTCGCTTAAACCAGATAAATTGCTTTACAACGGTCCTTTCGTTTGGGAATCTTGGAAAACGGATTCAAAACGTGTTCTGAAAAAGAACGACAACTACTGGGATAAAGATGCCGTCAAACTCGACGAAGTTACAATCAGTGTCGTTAAGGATAATTCGACAGTCGCAAACTTGTATGATTCAAACGAAATCGATTACGCAGGTTTGACTTCGGAGCAAGTTGAAGCATACAAATCGAAACCTGAATTCAAAACAGCGCTTCGTTCTTCGATCGCTTACTTGAAATTCAATAACGAAGATGCAACGATGAAAGATGTCAATGCACGTAAAGCAATCGCTCGTGCTATCGATCCAAAAGGTATCACGGATACGCTTCTTGCGAATGGTTCAATTCCAACAACAAGCTTCATTCCAAAAGACTTTGTCAAGGATGCATCAGGTAAAGACTACACGAGCGACATCAACTGGTTCGATCGTGACGCGAAAGAAGCAGCTGATCTTTGGAAAAAAGCAAACGGTGATAAAAAGACAACAATCGAATTGCTTTCGTTTGATAACGAAGACGCTAAGAAAATCGGTGAGTACATGAAAGGTCAACTCGAGAAGAATCTTCCGAATGTCACTGTTTCGATTAAACAACAGCCGTTCAAGAATAAACTCGATCTTGAAACAAAAGGCGACTACCAAGTTTCTTACTCAGTCTGGGGTCCGGATTATCAAGATCCAATGTCTAACCTTTCTATCTTCGAATCAACGAACAGCCAAAATGACGTGAAGTACAAATCAGCTGCGTATGATAAATTATTAAACGCGGCAAACGATGAGTCAGACTTGACGAAGCGTTTAGATTTGTTCAAACAAGCTGAGGCGCAATTGATTGAAAAAGATCAAGCTATCGCACCAATCTATCAAGCGGGTTCTGCATACTTGAGCCGTCCGACGGTCAAAGATTTCAACCGTCAATTGTTCGGAGCAGATTTCCAATACAAATATGTTGATGTGAAGTAATCGAGAACGGGAGCGTCCCTAAGTCAGTTCGGGTACGCTCCTGTTTTATACTACTTTGAATGAACGGAAACTCATTTTTATCGGAAATGTGAAATTTTCGTAAAAAAGTGGTTCTAATTACTTTGTTAGCAAAGTATAATGGAATCAAACGAAAAATTCTGACTATTGGACGATATTCAAAAAAGCGTCTAATCGAACATCGAATGAAAGCACAATTAAAAAGAATTTTAAATTTTTATAACAAAATTCTTGAATGTTCCGACAATTGTGGGTCATACTGATTTTATTGATGTTTCGAAAAAAACAGAAAATCTTTATAGGGGGTGCCATCTTATGGGCCGTTATTTAGCTCAACGCCTGGTTTACGGCGTATTGACGTTTTTACTCATCGCTTCGTTCACTTTCTTCCTGATGGATCTGCTACCAGGTTCACCGTTCCAGAACCAGGAGAAACTTTCTCCTGAACAGTTGAATATCCTTCGGGATAAGTACAATTTGAATGATCCACTACCACAACGCTACGCAGCGTACATGGTCAACTTATTCCAAGGAGACCTTGGTGTATCGTTCAAATATGACAGCCGTCCAGTTACGGATTTAATTTCTGAACGAATTGGACCATCGGCTCAACTTGGAGTTCAAGCACTCGTACTTGGTGTACTTTTAGGTCTCGTACTTGGTGTAGTTGCTGCACTTCGTCACAACACAGTTGTTGACTACGGAGCAATGTTCATCTCGGTTCTCGGGATTTCAGTACCATCCTTCGTATTCGCCTCACTCCTTCAGTATTATGTTGGCGTGAAATGGGGCGCTTTGCCAGTAGCGTTCTGGGAAAGTCCGGCGCATACGATCCTACCAACGATTTCGTTGTCTCTTGGGGTCACCGCCTCGATTGCCCGATTCGTAAGGACGGAAATGCTTGAGGTTACAGGTCAGGATTACGTCACGTTAGCTAAAGCAAAAGGCCTAGATGGTCAATCGATTACTTGGAAACACATGGTTCGGAATGCCTTGATTCCTGCTATTACGATTCTTGGACCTATGACTGCTGCATTGATCACAGGTACATTCGTTATTGAAAAAATCTTTGCTGTACCGGGTCTTGGTGAGTTGTTCGTATCGTCAATCACACAGAATGACTATACAGTCATCATGGGTACGACGCTGTTCTTCTCGGCAATCTTCATTCTCATGATTTTAATCGTCGACTTGCTGTACGGTGTCGTTGATCCACGGATTCGTTTGGGGGGTAGTAAATAATGGCTGAACAAAATTCAAATGCAAAAGCGGAACAGTTCGATTCATCGTTGTTTCAACAGGTTGAATTTAATGAACAGGCCGGTGAACGAATTGCCGGTAAAAGCTTAAACTTTTGGCAGGATGCTTGGATGCGCTTGCGTAAGAACAAAGCAGCGATCATTTCTCTTGTCTTGATCATCGTGATTGCCATCATGTCAGTAGCGGGTCCTGCAATCTCTGGTAGAGATGCTTATACCCAAACTATCACGCAAGCTAAACTTCCACCAAAAGTGACAGGTTTAGAGTGGGCTGGATTTGATGGTATGGCGACGCTTGGTGAAACACCAATCGATTTCTACAAGCAAAAACAAGTAAAAGAAAACTTCTGGTTTGGTACGGACCATCTTGGTCGTGATCTTTGGTCGCGTGTCTGGGAAGGAACGAAAATTTCACTCTTCATCGGTTTGATGGCAGCGCTCATTGACGTTCTTGTCGGTGTCACATACGGTGGTATTTCTGCTTATTATGGTGGTCGTGTCGATAACATCATGCAACGGATAGCGGAAATCCTGACAGGGGTACCGAACTTGATCTTGATCATCCTCTTCATCTTGATTCTTGAGCCAGGGATCACGACGATCATCCTCGCGATGACAATCACTGGTTGGATTGGGATGAGCCGACTCGTTCGTGGTCAGATCCTGAAACTAAAGAACCAAGAGTTCGTTCTTGCAGCACGTACACTTGGTGCTTCTAGCGCACGTTTAGTCTTCAAACATTTGATTCCAAATACCTTGGGTACAATCATCATCTCGCTTATGTTTACGATTCCTGGGGCAATTTTCTTCGAAGCTTTCCTAAGCTTCATCGGTCTTGGGCTTGCACCACCGCAACCGTCGCTTGGTACATTGATCAATGAAGGGTACAAAGAACTTAAGACGTTTCCTTTCTTGCTCGTCGTTCCATCGACAGTGCTCGTACTCCTCATGATCAGCTTCAACATGTTGGCAGATGGATTACGTGATGCGTTCGATCCACGTCTACGTCGCTAACAAAAATTAGATTAGAGAGGAGCTCATCCACAATGGAAACAATCTTGTCAGTCCGCGACCTGAATGTCGCTTTCCATACGTACGCCGGGACGGTTCAAGCCGTCCGCGGAGTATCGTTCGATTTAAAAAAAGGTGAAACACTCGCAATCGTTGGTGAGTCTGGTTCTGGTAAATCGGTTACTTCAAAAGCCATCATGCGTCTGATTCCAAACCCACCGGGTGAAATCACAAAAGGTGAGATCTTATTCGAAGGTCGCGACTTGGTTAAGCTTTCCGATAAAGAAATGCAAAAAGTACGCGGTCGTGATATCGCAATGATCTTCCAAGATCCAATGACATCACTTAACCCGACGATGACGATCTACAAACAGATTGCTGAAGGTTTAAAACGTCACCAAGGATTGACAGGTGATGCAGCGAAAAAACGTACGCTTGAATTACTCACGCTTGTAGGGATTCCAAACCCAGAAGCACGTCTAAAACAATATCCACACCAATTGTCTGGTGGGATGCGTCAACGAATCGTCATCGCGATCGCACTTGCTTGTAATCCGAAAGTATTGATTGCTGATGAACCGACGACAGCACTTGATGTTACGATTCAAGCGCAAATCCTTGAGTTGTTGAAAGATATTCAACAAAAAACGGGTACAGCGATCATCTTCATCACCCACGATTTAGGTGTCGTAGCGAATATGGCCGATCGTGTAGCGGTCATGTATGCTGGTAAATTAATTGAGAAGGGTACAGTCGATGAGATTTTCTATGAGCCACGTCATCCATACACTTGGGGACTTCTTGGTTCAATGCCACGTCCATCGGATGACCGTTCACAAGATCTACCGGCGATTCCAGGAACACCACCTAACTTACTTCATCCACCAGTCGGTGACGCGTTTGCGCCACGAAATAAATATGCTATGAAGATTGATTTTGAAAAAGAACCTCCTTTCTTCAAAATTACAGATACTCACGAAGCGGCGACATGGTTGCTCCATCCACAAGCACCGTATGTTGAGCCACCACTTGCAATTCGTGATCTGGCGTTGAAATACCGCCCAGATAGCGTATTCGCGAAATCGCTTCTGAAAGGCGGTCTGAAATAATGGAAAACCGTAATAAATTACTTGAAGTAAAAAACTTGAAGCAACACTTCAACATTGGACGCGGACGTGTCGTCAAAGCGGTTGATGGATTGTCATTCGATATCTATGAAGGCGAAGTACTTGGTCTTGTAGGTGAATCGGGTTGCGGTAAATCAACAACTGGTCGCTCAATCATTGGATTGTATGAGGCGACAGACGGCGAAGTCATGTTCAAAGGTGAAAACGTTCATGGTAAAAAGTCGCGTAAAGATAAACTAAAGTTCAACCGTGCGATGCAAATGATCTTCCAAGATCCATATGCGTCACTTAACCCACGGATGACAGTCGGTGATATCATTGCTGAAGGAATTGATATTCACGGTCTAGCGAAGTCGAAAGACGAGCGAAATAACCGTGTTTACGATTTACTCGAAACAGTTGGTTTGACGAAAGAACATGCGAGCCGTTACCCACACGAGTTCTCAGGTGGACAGCGTCAACGGATTGGGATCGCGCGTGCACTTGCTGTAGAACCGGATTTCATCATCGCGGATGAGCCGATCTCGGCACTTGATGTATCGATCCAAGCGCAGGTCGTCAACTTAATGAAAAAACTGCAACGTGATCGTAGCTTGACTTACTTGTTCATCGCCCACGATTTATCGATGGTAAAATACATCTCGGATCGTATCGGCGTCATGTACCAAGGTCACCTTGTTGAATTATGTAGTGCGGACCGTCTATATGAGAATCCGGTTCATGCTTATACGAAATCGCTCTTGTCTGCGATTCCTCTTCCGGATCCAGAGCACGAGCGGACGCGTAAGCGGATCGTATACGATCGTCCAACAAGTGGACCTGTTGGTAAATCAAATGAAGATTCAAGCATCCCACCACTTCGTGAAATCGAACCAGGTCACTTTGTTTCGATGACGGATGCAGAACTTGAAGCTTATCAAGCACAACTCGTATAATTATTTAAAAAAAGGCATTTCCACGTTGATCGTGGAAATGCCTTTTAATTTTCTGATGCAATTCGTGGGAGATGAGCGAAGCGGTGAACGACAGAATCTATCGCATCAAGACGGCGCATTGCTTCTTCAAAATCGATTTTTTCATAGTGATGTAGTCCGCCTGGTTGTTCTTCCAGCGTATCTGCGTCATGAACGAGTTGCTGAAGTGGTGTCCGATTGATTGCACCGGGTGGGAGATACGAATCTGTATGCAAGAGAACGGCAAGTGCGATTTCTTTAGCACGTGCGGGTTCTTCACCAAGGCGAATCAAAAGTTTATGAGCGCGTTCAGCTCCTTTAATGGCATGTATATCATTTTGGCGATAGAGATCATAGTTCCAAGTGCCATCGGTATACCATTCATAATGACCGATATCATGGAGGAGTGCGGCTTTCGTGGCAGTGTCAGCATCTAAGCCGCGTTTCGTAGCAAGCGTCAGAGCGCGTTCAGCTACTGAAATCGCGTGATTCAAGCCAGAACGGGATAAATATTTTTGAGCGATCGGGTGATCGAGAATCGTGACTAGTGTTAATGACATGAATGAAAAACTCCTTCCTGAGCGTTGATATTTCTATACACTCTACAGAAAATTGAAAGAAATTGCAACTGTTTTTCATTACTCAATCGACAATCTCACATATTTAATTGCTTAAAGTAGGAATAGATTTTTGAGATACGTGGTATACTTACTAATGTAGAAGATGATTATTTTGCTTTCGTAGGTTGTTAGTTCTGTTTCGGGCCGATTGGGGTGTCGGAATATGAAAGAACGTGACAAGAAGAAGAAGCTGAAGAAGCGCCTTTTGCGGGATATTTTAGAGAAAAAACTGAAAGAAATGAAACTTCCTAAAGCAAAAGAGACGATTTCTCAGCCATTTGATCACACGCCAGCTTGTTAAAGCCACGTGGTGGCTTTAACAAGCTTTTTTACGAAAAGTTCTTTCATCTTTATAAAAAAGCTAGGTTTTCTGCTTTATTAGATGTAAACTGTCAAGTAATAGAACCATCATCAATAGCTGCGTATTCACATAGGTGTTGAATGATGTTAAATCAGGGGGAGGATGTTTTTCAATGGTAACACTCTATACTTCACCAAGTTGTACTTCTTGTCGGAAAGCACGCGCGTGGCTTGAAGAACATGAAATCCCGTTCGTAGAACGCAATATTTTTTCAGAACCGTTATCGCTCGATGAAATCAAACAGATTCTTCGAATGACGGAAGATGGAACGGACGAGATTATCTCAACACGTTCAAAAGTCTTCTCGAAACTCGATGTTTCCGTTGAAAACTTATCGTTACAGCACCTATACGATTTAATTCAAGAATATCCTGGATTATTACGTCGTCCGATTTTGATTGACGAAAAACGTCTACAAGTTGGATACAATGAAGATGAAATCCGCCGATTCTTACCACGCAAGGTGCGTACGTTCCAACTTTTGGAAGCACAGCGTCTTGTAAACGAGTAATTTTAAAAAGCACGCTGCTTCGTGAGCAGTGTGCTTTTTGTTACCGATAAAAAAGGTTAAAATAAAGATAACAAAGGAATAGAAATATATCCTTCGGATTCGAAAGTGTGAATCCAAGTCATGTCCTCGTTCGTATTCTAGATAAGGAACGAGAAGAAAGGAGTGGACAGATTGAAAATCGAACGCGTCAATGACAATACGGTCAAGTTCTTCATCACGTACACCGACATCGAACGCCGTGGTTTTGCCCGAGATGAGATTTGGTATAATCGGGAACGGGGAGAACAGTTATTCTGGCAGATGATGGACGAAGCGAATGAAAAAGAGTCCATCTCCTTCGAAGGTCCACTATGGATACAAGTGCAAGCTTTTGAAAAAGGTCTTGAAGTCACTGTAACGATCGCGAAAAATGCAGTTGATGGCGAGCAAGTCGATGAAGACGAACTCGATTCACTTTTACGATCAGCGATGTCTGAGACAGAAGATAAAGATACAGAATTAAGCCAGGATGTCTTATTTGAAACCCATGATTTCGAGCATATCATTGCGCTTAGTCAATATGCGAATGCTCCTGTATTCGAAGAACTTGAAACAGCGCTTTACCAAAAAGACGGACTTTATCTACTGCATGTTCATTTCGAAGATGATGTGAACGTAGAAACACAAGAGAACGTCATGAGTTTAATCGCGGAGTATCTCCACTTCAGTGAACAAACGATTCATCCTGTCGCTGAATATGGAAAACAAATCATTGCTTCAGACGTCTTTGCCTTCATTCGGAAACACTTTCCGAACTAAAGGAACCAAAAGTGCGAGTAAAAGGAGGATCACGAATCGTGATGCCTCCTTTTGTTCGGATATTAAGTGAGGGTATAACCACCATCTACGATGAGTGCTTGTCCGTTGATGTAACTCGCTTTATTCGATAGCAGGAAACAAACGACCTCTGCGATTTCGGAAGGTTGTGCAGGTTCACCACGAAGGTGATGTTTCATTGCGAGATCAAATTTATCTTTCCCGCCATATAATGCGTGGCTCAGTGCTGTATCGACCGGTCCAGGACAAATGGCATTAAAACGATACTTGCCGTGGAAGCGGGCGGCGTATGTCTTTGTCAGTGTCAATAAAGCGCTCTTAGATGATGCATAGGGTAAGAGCATGGCGGGAAACTTGACGTGTCCGACGATGGCACTGTTGTTGACGATGGAGGCACCTTTTGAGAAACGTTTCGTCGCGAGCTGGATGATTCGTTCAGGAGCATGATAATTCACCTGGAACACTTCTTTTTGTTGATCGGAGACTCTCTCGGGTGCGACGGGTTTTCCGAAGGTTCCTGCATTATTAAAAATCCCGTCGATTTCTGGGAAATCTTCGAGTGTTTCTTCAAAGAACGCATCGATGGCAGAGGAATCAGTCAAGTCGACAGGGAAGAAATATAAACGTCCTTCTCCGTTAGACTCAAGAGAAGCCCCTTTTTCTTTATTACGACCAATCGCAAGGACGGTATGACCTTCTCGAATCAGCTGGAGGGCAGTTGCCTCCCCGATTCCACTTGTTGCACCCGTAATGATATACGTACCCATTTAAACGCTTCCTTTCTGTCATAAGTTCTTTAACTACGATTTGTACAACATACATAAAAGGAGGGGGATTCATGCTACGACGTGTACAACTTCTCATGACCCTCATCTTGACCATCGGTTTAATCGCCTTTTTATCCTACTACTGGAGTGTCTATATGGTAGGGTGGCTGTCAATCGTCATTATTTTGGTCGTCATGAGCGTGTTCGTCATCATTTTGCTTGAAAATCGCAATCCAGAACGGACCCTTGTCTGGGCACTCGTCATGATGGCACTACCTGTCGTCGGCGTGTTCGTTTATTTTACATTCGGTCAGAACTACCGCCGGAAACGAATGTTTCGATTGAAAGCAATGCTGGATGAAGAGTCTTACATTAAATATCGTACCCAGTTTAAGACAGCGGTACACCAATCAGTGTTCCAAGAAGGACATTATGGTAAAGTTGTCACACTTATCGATTCGATCAGCCGACTTCCAATTTCGTATAATACACATACAAAGATTTTAACAAATGGTCAGGAGAAGTTTCCGATTCTTTTAGAAGAGATTCGTCAAGCGCAACATCATATCCATTTGGAATACTATATCGTACGTGATGACGAGCTCGCATTGCAGTTACAGGAAGTATTGATTGAAAAGGCTCAGCAAGGAATTGAAGTTCGATTTCTCTATGATGCCGTCGGGTGTTTTTCGACAGATAAGCACTATTTCAAGAAGATGCAGGCAGCGGGTGTGGAGGTTCGAGCATTCTTCCCCGTCGTATTACCGTTCATTTCGAGTAAGTCCAACTACCGGAATCATCGGAAGATCGTTGTCATCGATGGAACGGTTGCTTTTACGGGTGGAATAAACATTGGAGACGAGTATGTCGGTCGTGACCAGCACTTTGGATTTTGGCGTGATACGCATCTTCTCGTACGAGGAGAGGCTGTTTCTGAACTTCAACTGATTTTTCTCCAAGATTGGTACTACATGACAGGAGAACGACTGTTTACACCGTTTTATATGGAGCCACTGGAATATGTCGATGAAGCAACAGGTGGGGTTCAAATCATTGCAAGTGGACCTGATGAGCCGCATGAGGCAATGAAGTCACTTTACTTCGGACTCATCACGGAAGCACGTGAATCCGTCTACATTGCTTCTCCATATTTAATACCGGATGAAGACCTGATGACGGCACTAAAGACAGCTGCTATGTCTGGAATTGATGTCCGGATACTTCTACCAAGCTTTCCGGATCATAAAATCGTGTTTTATGCGAGTCGCTCTTACTTTGATGATTTGCTCCAAGCTGGTGTGAAAATCTATGAGTATAACAAAGGATTCATGCATTCGAAAGTCATCGTCGTGGATGACGCCATCGCAACGATTGGAACAGCGAATATGGATTTACGGAGTTTTCATTTAAATTTCGAGGTGAATGCTTTTTTATACGGAACAAACTCTGTTCATCAATTAACACGTGATTTTTATGAGGATTTCAGCCATTCGACACAAGTTGATGCCGATTTGTTTCATCGTCGTCCATTGCGTCGTCGTTTAGTTGAATCGATTTCACGCTTATTCTCACCTTTACTCTAGCAAAAGGGGACGATGCTGATGTTTGAAGCCATTGATGGGTCGGGGAAACGCATCCTAATTCATAGGTTTTCCATCCATACGTTGAAAACCATGTCCTTACGTTGTCCGTACTGCCTGAAGCCATTGCGCGTCAGGCAGGGACGACGACTACATTTTGCACATACTTCAGCTTGTTCAGGAGAAAGTAGCTTACATGTATCTTGGAAACGACGTATTGCAGATTCGTTGATGAATGCAGGCGTTCGCGTCGAGACTGAATGGACGATCGGACAGCGACGCTTCGACCTGTGGATCCCGGAAAAGGAAATCGGGATTGAAATTCAGCGTTCACCAATGTCGTCAGATGAATGGATCAGACGAGCAAGACTTGATGTAAGACATGGACAAACGGTACGATGGATTGGATTTCATCCATCCCATGGTGTCACGTTTCGTTTACAAGGATGGATGCGTCAAGCCTTCTTACAAAATTATTATTTGGACTTAATCGTCGACAATCAAATTCGACGGTTTCGACATCCGATTCCCTATACGAAACATTACATCTATTGTACAGTTCACTCTCTCTCCTTATCCGACTTCCTTTCGACGGAACTTCCGTCATTTCCTCGGAAATTCTCAATGGCTCGCTGGCAAGGAATCGTCTTACGTTATCGACAGCGTCCTTTCCATCCTTCTTTACCTCCACGAATGCTTAAACTTCCATTATATGAGGCAGGGTTTCATCTTCATAATCTACCGTCATCGGTTTTTCTTCCGATCAGCCACTTATTATCGTATCCCGTTCATCCTTTTGAGTTTCAAATCGCTGTCTTTTTACGGTTAAAAGGGGTCTATTCTTCTACTGCTTTAGAACAGACGGTCTGTCAATTGCTTTATCGATTAGATATTTCGTTTGAACGACCAATGATCGATTTGCTTATTACGGAATGGTTGGAGCGGATCGAGGACGCGAATCGGCTGTTCTAGCAGGAGCACTTCGATTGTTTGTCGAAAAGAAAACAGGTATAACTGAATTAAAGGAGTGAGGTAAATGGCAGAAGTACTAACACGTCAAGATGTTGATGTTACAGAAACTTGGAATCTAGAATCCATCTATGCAACGAACGAAGTGTGGGAAGAAGAATTCGAATCGGTGAAAGCGATGCTTCCATTACTCGTCGAGTATAAAGGTCGTCTTGGACAGAGTGCGGAGACGCTTTATGAAGGGTTACAGTTGCGAGATGAAGTCTCAAGACGTCTTTATAAGCTCTATACATACGCGCACATGCGTTACGACGAAAATACAGCGGATAGCTTCTATCAAGCCATGAACGACCGTGCTCGGACGCTTGCGTCGCAAATCGGAGCTACACTTGCATTCATGACACCAGAACTGTTAGCTGTACCGGAAGCAACGATTGAAACATACCTGAATGAGAATGCAGACCTTGGGATGTACCGTCATGCATTTGATGAATTGAATCAAGAACGCGAACACGTACTGACGGAAGCGGAAGAAGCAATTCTTGCGAAGGCAGGAGAAGTGCTCGGTCAATCCGGTACGACTTTCGGTATGCTGAATAATGCGGATTTGACATTCCCGAAAATTAAAGGGGAAGACGGTGAAGAGACAGAGTTGACACATGGTCGCTTCATTACATTCCTTGAGTCATCTGACCGTTCCGTTCGAGAAGCCGCATTTAAAGCAATGTATGGAACGTATGCGAAATATACGAATACGCTCGCTTCGACGCTTGCTGGATCAGTTAAGAAGGACAACTTCTATGCGGATGTCCGTAAGTTCCCATCGGCACGCGCGGCAGCCTTACACGGTAATGCGATTCCTGAGTCCGTCTATGATGGATTAGTTGAAGCGGTGCACGAGCACTTACCACTGCTTCACCGCTACGTTGCCTTACGTAAACGTGTACTCGGTCTTGATGAATTACACGTATATGATATGTATACACCACTCGTTTCTGAGGTCGAGATGAAGGTCTCTTACGAAGAAGCAAAACAATTGATGGTTGAAGGACTCGCGCCTCTTGGAGCAGAGTACAAGCACATTCTTGAAGAGGGATTGTCTGAACGTTGGGTCGATGTCCGGGAGACGCGCGGTAAACGTAGCGGGGCTTACTCTTCTGGTGCTTACGATACACAGCCGTTCATTTTGATGAACTGGCAAGATAACATCAACAACCTCTTTACACTCGCGCATGAATTCGGGCATTCCGTCCATAGTTATTACACGCGGAAATCTCAACCATATCCATATGGCGATTATTCAATCTTCGTCGCTGAAGTCGCTTCAACGACAAATGAAGCGTTGTTAAACGACTATCTATTGAAGAAAGTGACGGATCGTAAAGAAAAACTTTATCTATTGAACAATCAACTTGAAACCTTCCGCGGTACATTGTTCCGACAAACGATGTTCGCTGAGTTCGAACATGCGATTCATGATGCGGCTCGTCTTGGACAATCGCTGACACCAGAATTCCTGACATCAACGTATTATGCTTTGAATCAAAAATACTTCGGAGAAGAGATTGTATTAGACGAAGAAATCGGTCTAGAATGGGCTCGGATTCCACATTTCTATTACAATTATTATGTCTATCAGTATGCGACAGGTATTTCTGCGGCCGCTGCCTTGACGGATCAGATTCTAGAAGAAGGAGAACCGGCTGTAGAGCGATACATCAACAATTTCTTAAAAGCGGGATCAAGTGATTATCCGATTGAAGTTTTAAAAGCTGCGGGTGTCGATATGACAACGAAAGCACCAGTTGAAGCGGCACTGCGACAGTTTGAACGTGTCCTAGATGAATTCGAAGCTTTGTTAGCAGAGTGACATCTTTGTGACAAAGTGAACAAAGAGTGGAAAAGAGGAGAGACTCACGATATACTTATATTGTGAAGAGGGTCACATTCCCCAATCGATTCTCTTTTTCCCCCATCCAATGGTCAAAAGAAAAAGCCTTCTCGTCATGGAGGGCTTTTTTCTTATTCTAAAATTAGATACAAAAAAGGACAGTGAAGTGAACCTCACTGTCTTTTTCATCGTTTTATCATGCATGTGCCGAATCTTTTAAATGACGCCATACTTTTCCATCACAGTATGATAGAGAAGCACATTTTTGTTGCAAGACGAGTTTTTTTAATTCGTGTTCAATCTGGGATTCAGGAGCGTCATAAATAAAGGCGATTTCAGCCGTAGTTGCTGTTTCATACCGTCTCAAGAATTGTTCAAGTGGTGGCTTTGGTTGTTTTTCAATCGTATGATCTAGCAATTCACTTAAGATCGAGACATAGACCAAATACTCATAAGGACCTTCTGCCTTAATGGCTTCCTCATCTCCGACGAAAGCGAGTGTCGGAAGAATTCGGACATCCCATTCTGTGACCAGTTCAGTCTCTTTCTCGAGCATTTGCTGAATCGTATCCGATGAGACATCACGATGGAATTCATCTAAATCCAAACCATACTCTGTCAGTGCTTCTGCTAATCGCATCAATGATGGACGGCTGTAAGCACTCTCTCCTTCAACATTATGAAGCATTCGAAGGCGTCGCATGAATCGCATACCAAACGTTTTTCCTTGAAGTTCGATGGCTTTTAGGATGACAAGTGGTGACATGTCGCATGCTGAACGTGAAGGAGCGCATGGAATCGTGGCAATCGTCCGGAGACGAAAGAGATGACCATATTCTAGCTCTAATTTCTTGAGAACGGGTATCAACCGTAAACCATCCGTTTGTGTCACATCTAGAAAATGATAGATTTCCAGAGGTTTCGTCGGTTGTTGAATCGATGGTTCGTCCAATGAACAATAAGATCCGTTGCATTGTGCGTGTTCCATCCGCTCACCCCTTCCTGTTGTTATCGTTACCCTATTTTAGCAACGAAAAAAAAGAAAGAGCAAAGGTTTTGCTTGTTCAGTCCTACACGAAAATTCAAGTAAGCGCTTTACGTTCCATGAAACGGACGATTTTATTTTTTGTTTCGCGCTGTGGAATATCGTGTTCTGAAAGAAGTCGCTCGAAATCCTTTTGCCCTTGTTCGAAGTTGCTGACCTCAAATTCTAACTCGTAATCCGTATGTCCGAGATAGCGACTTTTATCAAGGACGAGCAACCCTTCCGGCAGCGTCGTCTCAATCCGTTCAGTCTCCAAACGTCCTAAATGCTCCAAAGAACCCTGTAAGTCAAAAGATGACAACTGTTGATTCATCTCATCGGAGTGAATCAGACCGTATTTAAATAAGTCCTCTGCTTCACTTGCGGATAACGTGACATGTGTTTCAAGTAATCCGTTTTCATGAGGTTGCTTTAATGTAAGGACGAGTCCTTGTTTTTTTTCACGAATCCGTAAGGCAGCACCTTTTTTTCGAAGTTCGAAATCCGGCGTATCAAAATAATCATTTGCTTGCCAAATGGGTTGTTTAGTTGACGCATAATGGGTAAATAACGATAGATATTCTTGTTCAGACAATAAGTTCTTGAATTCGATTTCCAATTCTTGTCTAATCGGAATCACGCCTTTCTAGTTGAATGTCTGAAAATATGATAACATGAATGAGGTAGGAACAGGCACTGAACCAATACTATTCGATTAAAAGTGGTGACAAATCAGATGACAAAAGAAAATTGGGATTTATTTCTTGCACCGTATCAAATCGCGGTCGATGAGTTGAAAGTTAAGCTAAAAGCGATTCGTAAACAATTTCAGCAACGGGGAGAGCATTCACCGATTGAATTTGTCACAGGACGGGTCAAACCTGTAAAAAGTATTCTTCAAAAAGCGGAACGAAAAGCCATTGCGCGTGAATCGTTAGAACAAGATATGCAGGATATCGCCGGATTACGCATCATGTGTCAATTCGTTGATGATATCATCCATGTCCTTGAGCTGTTGCGTTCGCGCGGTGATTTTAAAATCGTCGAGGAACGGAACTACATCACGCAAAAGAAGGATAGTGGTTATCGGTCGTATCACGTCATCATTGCCTATCCGGTACAAACGATCGAAGGTGAAGTCCCGACACTAGTCGAGATTCAAATTCGGACGCTCGCGATGAATTTTTGGGCGACGATCGAACACTCCTTGAATTACAAGTACCAAGGGAATATTCCGGAAGAGACGCGTGAGCGGTTAAGACGAGCGGCAGAAGCGGCATTTTTGCTTGATGCGGAGATGAGTCAATTGAAGGTAGAAATCCAAGACGCACAACTCGTCTTTCAACGCGACGCCAAGGCGTCTGAACGATTAAAAGAGTAGGGGGATGACCATGCGTTTTGCAATCACGGCTCGTGATGATGAGCGTTCTCATGCGCTAAAACAACAACTCGAGCAGGCATTGACGGATCGGGGATGTGTCCTTGATGTCAGTCAACCGGAAATCGTCGTCTCAATCGGGGGAGACGGGACGATGTTACAAGCGTTCCATTCGTATCTCGATCAAGTAGAGACGATTACCCTTGTTGGGATTCATACAGGGCACCTTGGTTTTTATGCGGATTGGCGTCCTGAAGAGATGAAAGAGTTGATTGATCATATCGCGAAGCAGGATTTAGCGACGGTTGAATACCCGCTGCTTGAACTATCGATTGATTATGCGGATGGTTCGCACAATCAACTGCTCGCTTTAAACGAATGTACGATCAAAAGCTTTAATCAAACGCTCGTTTGCGATTTGTCGATTCGGGGCGACTATTTCGAGACATTCCGAGGTGACGGGCTGTGTGTATCGACACCGTCTGGTTCGACAGCGTACAATAAGGCGCTCGGTGGAGCAATCGTCCATCCGGCGCTCGAAGCGATTCAAATCACAGAGATGGCTTCGATCAATAATCGTGTTTACCGGACGATCGGCTCACCGATGTTGTTACCGAAACATCACGATGTCGAAATCCGTCCCGTCAATCCGATTGATTTTCAGATGACCTATGATCACTATGCTTCGATTGTCCATCAAAATGTGACATCGATTCGGTGTCGGGTCTCGGATAAAAAAGTGAAATTTGCTCGTTTTCGTTCTTTCCCGTTCTGGCAACGGGTTCGGGAATCTTTCCTGGCAGACGAAAGACGTTAATGTAGCACGTAAAGGAAATGGAAATATGAATGGATTTCAGATACAACAGACGGTTACTGACATCGAGGATGGCT
This sequence comes from uncultured Exiguobacterium sp., assembly GCF_964277885.1. NCBI lineage: Bacteria > Bacillati > Bacillota > Bacilli > Caryophanales > Exiguobacterium > uncultured Exiguobacterium sp. Next base: position 761,333 of record NZ_CAXYJR010000005.1, read on the forward strand.
GGCGCGTCAGTCATTTTTGTACAACACGCTTAGGTATCTCACGAAAAATGTTAGTATCGATCAAAAATCATGGAGATATCACACGAAACGGTCAGCATGTCAATGTCCATGATATTTTGTATGCGGGCGATCATGTCCATGTATTCTTCCCGGAAGAGAAACCTGCGCCGGATATGATAGCGACTGAAGGGGAGCTCGATATCCTGTTTGAAGATGACTGGCTACTCGTCGTCAATAAACCACCCGGTATGGCATCAATCCCTTCACGATTGCATCCGGAACACTCCTTGTCGAATTATGTTCTTGGTTATTATCGAAAACAAAGCATTCCGTACGCGATTCATATCGTCAATCGACTCGATCGTGACACAAGTGGTCTCGTCGTATTCGCGAAACACGGCCTTGCTCATCACCGAATGAGTCTCATGCAACAATCAAACGAATTAGAACGGCACTATTTAGCCTATGCACCAGGACATGTACCGGTACAAACAATTGATCAGCCAATCGGTCAAACCGATCATTCCTTCATGGAACGAATGGTACGATCAGATGGGCAACGGGCCATTACACATATTTTGAATAGTCGTCTGGTTCAAGCCTTTGATCGAGAGTTTTCGGTGCTCGATATTCGGTTAGAGACAGGGCGGACACATCAAATTCGTGTCCATCTTGCCTTTTTAGGACATCCTTTGATTGGTGATACGATGTATCAGGGGGAACCGTTACTACCGCGTCAGGCACTTCATAGCGCGTCAGCGACGTTCCTTCATCCTGCGACAGGAGAGCGGGTCCGATTTGAAGCACCGCTACCCGAGGATCTTCGATTGGAATAATGGATATACGATAAAAGGCAGTGGACTTAATCCACTGCCTTTTATCGTATGCGATTAATCTTCATCAAACATGGAAATCCGTGATTGAGAAGCGATTGCCATGATTAATCCTAAACCGACGAGGTTTACGATCATCGTCGATCCACCATAACTGATGAATGGTAGAGGAAGACCTGTGATCGGTAAAACACCGATCGTCATCCCGATGTTTTGGAAGATTTGGAACGTGAACATCGCGACATATCCTGTCACGATATATGTACCAAATGGATCCGCCGTCTCAAGAGCGATTTGAATCAAGCGGTAGACGAACAGGAATAAGACGATCAATACGATGGCAGCCCCAATGAAACCATAGTGTGAGGCGATCGTCGTAAAGATGAAGTCCGTATGCAATTCCGGAACGAATACTTGCAGTTTCCCGTATCCAACACCAAACATTTGACCAGAACCTGTTGCATTGATTGCTTGGACGAGCTGATACGATAGGTCATCCGCATATTCAAAAGGTTGCAACCAAGCCATGATCCGGTTCATCGCGTGACCCGGGAAAAACGTTGCGAGTAAGTCGTTGTGGAAATAAAACAGGTAGAAGAAGATGATGACAGAACCTGCGAACAGTGCAAACATCGTCAAGAGCCATTTCCAGTTCAGTCCGGATAATAACATGGCACACGCAAGAATGACACACAAGATCAAACCGATTCCTAAATCGGGTTGGATGATGATGAGTCCAAGTGGTAAAGCTGTGACAACGACCATCTTGATGAGTAATAAAAGATCGCGTTCATGCTGGACATACCTAGCGTTATGTTCTGAAATGACGGCAGCAAGAGAGACGATCAAGAAGAACTTCATGAACTCAGCCGGTTGAACGGTTCCGATGACAGGGAATTGATACCATCCGTACGCTCCTTTGATTTCGGTAACGATTGGAGTGTTCCGAAGAACAACAAGACCAATCAATGATATGATACCTGCTCCATATAAATACCAGTGGAATCGCTTCAATTGTTCGTAATCAATAAAAATGACGACGGACAATGCCATGAAGCCGATAACATACCATTGAACTTGTTTGGCGGAGAAGTTGATGGCACTGATGGCACCTTTAAGTGAAGGTTGAGCCGTATAGATGGCGATGACACTGATGACCATCAGACAGGCGAGTAAAAAAAGCAACGTATGGTCATAACGTTGTGTAAATGATTTGAATCGATTCATTTCATCCCTACTTTCTATCACTTTCTATATTACCGTAATTTATCAAATCCGCAATATCAAGAGCGATGGTTGACAGAAGCGTTACGTTTTTGTAACCTGAAGATAGGTTTTATTACCAGGTACTAATTCAAGGGGGACTTTATCATGAATATTTATCCTTCACTCGAAGGCAAGACGTACGTCGTCATGGGTGTCATCAACCAACGTTCGATTGCATGGGGCATTGCACGTGCGCTCGACGCTGCTGGAGCAAGCCTCGCATTTACATATGTCGGGGAACGTTTTAAGGCACCGCTTGAAAAATTAGGACAGGAATTATCACGTCCGGCTTCTTATTATACGTGTGATGTCACAAGTGATGAAGAGATCGAACAGGTCTTCCAGACGATCCATGCGGATCACGGGAAGATTTCAGGAATCGCTCACTCGATCGCCTTCGCTGACAAAGAAGCACTTCGTGGGGAGTTTTCTGGTGTGACACGTGAACAGTTCGCGCAAGCACTTGATATCTCTGCCTACAGTTTGACAGCGGTCGTCAAGGCGGCGAAAGACTTCTTCACAGAAGACGCATCCGTCATCACATTGACGTACCTTGGTGGTGAGAAGATGGTTCCGAACTATAACGTCATGGGTGTTGCGAAAGCAGCATTAGATGCAAGTGTTCGTTATCTCGCTGCTGAATATGGACAGCAAGGTGTTCGCGTCAATGCGATCTCAGCTGGTCCGATCCGGACGGTTTCAGCAAAAGGTGTTGGCGATTTCAACTCGATCCTCGATAGCATCGAAGAACGTGCGCCACTTCACCGTAACGTCACGACGGAACAAATCGGTCAAAGTGGATTGTTCTTACTTTCGCAAATGTCGAGTGGTGTGACAGGAGAAATCCTTCACGTCGATAGCGGATTCCACATTCTATAATAAATAGGTAATTCACTAAGCCGGGCTTTCCTTAGGAGGAGAGCTTGGTTTTTTTTATGCTTAATCGGGGAACTGATAATTATAAGCATCGTTAGAATGAGCAGGGGAGAGGAAGTGCAAAGGATGAATTCAATCGATTTTACGGTCGTACAATATGTGAATCGTCAAGTACGTGTCGACCCACAACTAAAGACTGAACCGGTCGCAAGGGTTCAACCGATACGCCCAGTCGACCCTTATCGAGATTATGAAACGCAAGATTTTTTAGAGGAACAGGCGAATGCATATGGGGTATTGCCAGAACTAAAACTTCCCGGTCGAAGCTTCGACCGGGAAGTTTAATCATTCATTGACCTGTAAAGCGGAACGTCTCGTAGACACTCCAAGCACCGTTCTCTAGTTCATACAGTAAAGCCATTTTCGTAACATCTTCTTGGAAGCGGATATCTTCCATCTTGAGACGTTCTAATACATCGAACAGTTCGACATCCGACAGTTCTTGACCAATCGTGATATGTGGCAAGAAATCATATTTCGGCTTATGTTCGAGTGGTCCCGTATGCAAGGCACGATGTAATTGTTCTAACTCATCCGTCGGCATGACTTTAAGGAACAAGACGTTGTTTGTCGGATGGAACGAACGAGCTCCTTGGATGTGGAGATTGACCGGCTTCGTTTCAGACGCGATCCGATTCAACTCCGTCACGATGTGATCTAATTCTGTCTCATCGACTTCCATCCGCTCCCGTAGCGTGATGTGAGGTGTGATCAGTGCATACTTTGAGTCATATCTCTTTCGGTATGAATTTGCAAAATCTTGAACGCGTTTCGATGGAAACAATACAACCCCGATGTTCATCGAAAATCCCCTACTTTCCCCTGAAATGATAACGCTTTACAAAATAATCATGACGGATTCTGGCGTCGATGTCAAAGAAGTTTGAGAGGAGCTTCAGAATCCGTGTATACTAATGAAGTACTTTGTTGGAGAGGTGGATACAGTCATGAAGAAAACACATTCAAAAGAGGTCAAACAAGCAGCGATTGACAAGTTACATGAACGCGGGGTGACAATCCATGCGATTGCTGAAATCGTTTACCAAATGCAAGCACCTTACACGGTGGATCTGACAGTAGAAACATGTGTCAGTTCGGTTGAACGAGTTTTGGAAAAGCGTGAATTACAACATGCGATCCTTGTCGGAGCAGAATTAGACATTCTTGCTGAAAAAGGATTATTATCTGAACCACTCTTGTCCATCATCCAAAGCGATGAAGGGTTATTTGGCGTAGACGAGACGATTGCGATTGGTGCCGTCAATACGTACGGATCCATCGCGGTTACGACGTTCGGATATTTGGATAAAGCGAAAATCGGGATCATCAAAGAACTCGATACGAAGCTTGGTGACGGAAAAGTCAATACGTTCATGGACGATATCGTCGCAGCGATCGCGGCAAATGCATCCGGACGTTTGGCGCATCGTTTGCGGGATAAGGAAGATTATTCAGCAGAAGAATTAGAAGAACGTAAGGGGACATATTAATGAGGGGTGCAAGAACGGCGTGGGTGGGTGCGTCCATCGCTGTCGTCTTGTTCGTGATCATCGCCGTCTCGATTCGTATGACGGGCTACTTTTTATTTGATGCGCAATTATCGTCTTACATGTCTCGACATGTACCGGGGAACTATGTCTCTTGGTTTACTCAACTAGGCTCTGGTCCAGGAGCAATGACGATGACGGTGTTGCTCGGAGTAGTGAGTTATGTCTTGTGGCGAGATCGTATCGCAAGTATTTGGTATGTACTGATGGCGATTTCGGTAGGGGCGTTAAATCAAGTCGTCAAATTTGCCTTTGTGCGAGAACGCCCATCATTGAATGAGCTAGTGGGTGGCGTTGGCTATAGTTTCCCAAGTGGTCATTCCGCGATAGCGTTCGCTGTATATGCAGGATTTCTTGTCGTCGCTTTCCGTCATTTGAAAACGACTGGTAAAGTGATCGTATCGGTGTTGACGATTGGAATGTTTCTCGCCATGGGTGCTTCTCGCATTATTTTGAACGTCCATTATTTCTCAGATGTCATCGGTGGTTATTGTTTTGCTGCGATTCTTTTATGTAGCTCCTATGCATTCATCGTCTCCCGTAGAAAAAAAGGAGTGACTTGATGTTACTATTAGATGTTGATCACAGTTTATTATTTGATGAAGAGACGATGCGCTCCATCGACAAGCCGACGTTGCTTGTCGAACGAGTCGCCGGGCGACCTCGTTTCATGACGATGCGAGCTCATCTTAGATTGAAGCGGTTGGTATCGATCAATGGTGTCATTCCAGTGACGAAACGAACGATGGAAGAATATAAGCAATTGGAACTTTTCCAAATCGATGCACCACCTAAATGGGCGATCATTGCTGGTGGAGAGACATTGCTGAAAGAAGGCAATGTGGATCGTCGATATGACAATTGGCTTCGTCAATTCAAGAAGGAAACCTCACTTGATTCTATCCTTGAGTATCTGATTGAGATGGAACAAGTGTCGTTTGACGTATATCCTTCCGAAACATTGTCGAATCAAATCGCACTACCACACGAACCGCTTCAACGTACGTCGGATGAAGCGATGTTACTAGAAGAATTATTTCGTAAATATGAAGTGAAATGAAAAACCGGACAGTCTTTTTAAGACCGTCCGGTTTTTCATTGTTTTGCGTAAGGCATCAAGTTGTAGGTAGAGAAATGTCATCGAACCAATACACGCCGACCGTCTCAGCACCAGCATGTGCCAAGATGGAAGGACCGAATTGAGTGATTCGAACATTGATTTCAGGATGTTCCGTTATAATCAAACGTTTTAATTCTTCAGCGGCCGTATGAGCGAGCGTATGACCGATATAAAGTGTTCGATCGTAGACTCCTTGTGCCGTTACTTTAGAAGTGATCTCGGTCACCATTTCCTTGAATGCTTTTTTGATTGAGCGGACCTTCTTGAAAGGAACAAGCCGTCCTTCTTCATCAAATTGAGCAATTGGCTTGATGTTGAGCATATTCGCTAACAAAAATTGACTTCCAGATACACGACCACTACGTCGCATCGTCTCCATATTTCCAATAATCAGATAAAAATGTGATTTGTGTTTAAACGTTTCAAGCGTCGACATGACTTCTTTTGGACTTTTACCAGCAGATGCTAGTTGTTGTGCGATCCGGACAAGTTCTTGTTGATTGGCAGCACCCGTGTATGAGTCAATCGCATACAGCGGAAAACCGACAGCCTCAGCCGCAGCGACCGAACTGGAGTAGGTGCCGCTTAAGCCACTTGTAATGTGGATCGCATATCCGTAATCGTAACCGTCTTCAAGTAACTGTTCATATAAAGTCACGAAATCACCAAATGACGGTTGAGAAGTCGTAGGTGAAGTTTTCGAATCGTCCTGCATTTTTTGGTTCAATTGTTCAATCGAGATATCGACATACTCCCGGTAAGACTCTCCGTTTAAGATGAGTAATGTCGGTATCACATGGACTCCGATTTTTTCAGCCTCTCCTGGCTCAAAAAAAGCCATGCTGTCGGTAATCCAAGCAATCTTATCCATGTATATGACGCCTCCATTAATATAACCATTTTGTTCATCATACCATAGCGATGAAAGCGGAATCACTAGCTAGCGCGTTTTTGTGTGATAGAAGCACTGGAAACGTGTCCAAACCATGAACTGATTCCAAAGGCGATGAGTGTCGGAAATAACCATTCTAAGCTTTGGTCCACTAAAGGGAGCGATTGATAGAACGTTTTAAGATTTCCCGGGAAAAGAGAGAGTTGATTCAACGCACTACAAAGTGAGAAGAAAATTGTTACTCCGAGTGTTAATTGATAGACGACCGACTTACGACGGAACAGATGACGCATGAATGTCAATGCAATCAAAACGATGACGATTGGATAAAGGAACATTAATACAGGGACAGCGATGGATAACAATGTCTGCAATCCGACGATGGATACTGTAAGACCAAGAGCAGTCGTGAAGGTGCTTGCCGTTTTTAATGAGATACGTGTGGAAAGAGTCATCATATATTCTGCAAATGCGGTGACGAGACCAACTGATGTCGTCAAACATGCAAGCAGGATCGCAAGACCGAGCACAGCTAAACCGATTGAGCCGAATGCCGTATTTGCATAATGTTGAAGTAGTGTTGGACCATCGACTTTTCCGATGGCGGCAAATGTATTACGTCCGATCATTCCGAGTCCGACATAGACGAGCGTCAAAGCAGTGGCAGCGATGATTCCGGCACGAGTGACGACTTTAAACTGGGCTGTTCGTTCATGAACGCCTCGGCTTTTTAATGTATGCAGTACGACGACACCAAATACTAAGGCGCCGAGTGCATCAAGCGTTAAGTATCCTTGAAGGAATCCTTGAATGAATGCCTGTCCAGTCGTCTCATATGCTTCGTTTGGTGAAGCGACGCTCGAGAGTGGCGAAATGATGCTACTGATGCTTAATGCAGCAAGAGCCATCAATAATAATGGTGTGATGAAACGCCCGATGATCTCAAGTAACTTTCCTGGTCGTAGTACAAGATAAAGTGTGGCAAGGAAAAAGAGACTCGATGAGATGATCAACGACATTTGTGAGGGAGCACCAAGAAACGGGACGACTCCGAGCTCATACGTGACAACCGATGTGCGCGGAATCCCGAAGAAGGGACCAATCGCAACATAGAGTGCAAACGTCAAGGCAGCACCTACGAAACGAGGGAGTGGTGCAGCAAGTGTTTTGATGCCACCTCCGATAGAGGCAACTGCAAGTAAGCCGAGCAATGGAAGTCCAACACCCGTCACGATAAAGCCGAGAATGGCTGGGAGGAATTGTTTACCTGCGAGGGCACCGAGTTCTGGTGGGAAGATCAAGTTGCCCGCACCGAAAAATAATGCAAAAATCATAAATCCTAAAGCGAATGTATCTTTTGTCTTAAACATGTGTTGTCCTCCATTCATCTTAATTTCAATAAAAAAAGCCTCATCCACGATGTGCGTGGATAGGCGTCATGTGATCAGACGCCTTGTCGAAATGACGAAAAGGGCCTGGTCTTCATCTTCTCAATCGAGAAATGAATCTTCAGTCCCTGGTCCTAATCACAATCAGTCGTACTTGGATGAGCGTTGCGTATGTCATGTTTGAAACCTCCTGTTTGAATTTTTCTAAGGATAACATGAAGAATTTAATAAAACAATATTTTCTGAAAATTCATCACCGAATTTTTGAAAACAAATAACGCCTTGAGTAGAGATGAGAGTCTTTACTCAAGGCGTATCACGGTACATATCAGCTCGTTGCAATCGAGCGTGTTTTTTTATGACGTTTCAATTTATGGAGGAGCCAAGCGTGAACGACCTCACAGGATTGACGTGGTAACGTCAGCTCAACAAGCGATTCCTGCTGTTGCCCTTTGATGATGAAAAGTCCATTTTCTTCATCGACAGGGGCGATGGTCATTGAACTCGCTTCATTCAGCGACAGTTTTACTTCACCGAGTGTCGCATCCTTTAATTTAAGGATGTTCCCATTCGTCGCAAATTTCGTGAATGAGCCAATTCCGTTCACTTTTAACTGATCCATATTGAATTCCTCCTTCTGCTGATTCCAGTACTATCCCTACAAAAAAACGGGTCTAACTTCTATCTTGAAAAGGTTATCCTCATTATAGCGAAGTCCTCACAAGATGCTAGTCTTATTTTGTGTGAAAATTCGAAAAATTTTTTAACGATATTGTCATATTGTCTTGAATAACCGTAAAGAAGGAGTCATCCTTTGAAATTTTAATAGAACAAAAGCATCCTTTTCTAAAAGAAAAAGATGCTAAAGGTCAATCTAACTCAAAACTCCATTTCTTTTTTCGACATACAAGCGTTCCACGCCGAAGAATCGATTCTTTCTCTGCTTCAAAATCTTCATGTAAGACGCTCATGTCTTCATAACGACCAGCGACGTAGACGGGAATCGTAATATTTCTTGAAAAAACAGATCGTTTTGCGCTTTCGAAATCAATCAATACCCCTTCCCCAAGAAGATGACGGATGTGAATCATGATTTCGGCTGTTAAAGCAATCGAGGCAACGGATCGTGCGTGTTGTCGGAATTTTCGTTGCACAAGGTCAGCGATCAATTGTTCGACGCGTGCCCAGTCTTTTAAGTAAACGGAAGCATGAAGTCCGTCATGCTCGCTAAAATAGACCAATTCATTCTCGATCGAATCAAGGAAGGGAAGTGGTGTTCCGCGTTTCATATGCATTAAAAATAACAATTCTGCGATTTCGACATCCGTTAATACGTCGAGTGAATGGGAGGAACGAATATCGATAGCGATTAATGGATGACGCTGGATATCTGTGGATTGTGAAAACTGTTCGATTTCATGTGCTTCGATATAATGTAGCATCGTCCGAAACGATTGTTTCGTCTGTTTGAAATCACTTCCTGAAATGAGCAAAGGACGCTTCAAATCGACGGCTGCGGTGAAATCAGAGAAATGCACACCTGACATCGTCAATCGTTGATTTTCCTCGTCCTCATATAAGTAAAGTAACGCACTTGACATACCACTTCGCTTCCTTTCCATGACTAACTCCTTCATAATTCAATAGTAGCAAAACTTTGAATTGCCTGAAAGGATATTTACTCCTGAAAACGGGCATACTACATAGAGAAGCATAAAGAGGGGTGATGGAGCATGTGGGGCTTGCGAAAGCCATTCCCGGAATTGCGGACCGAGCGCTTCATATTACGTGAGCTCGAAAACCGTGACGCACGTGAATTGTTTAAAATCCTATCAGATGATGAAGTCATGTACTATTACGGATCGGATCCGCTTGTGACAGTCTATGAAGCTAAAAACGTTATCAGTTACTTTAAGGAACAGTTCACACAAGGTAAAGCGATTCGCTGGGCAATTGCTGATGCGGAAACGAATCAATTGATCGGTACGATTGGTTTTCATAACTGGCTCTCTCAATATCATCGAGCTGAAATTGGTTTTGAGGTCAGTCAAGAGTATTGGCAACGCGGGGTGGCTTCAGAGGCAGCTCGAGCTGTTCTGACATACGGATTTGAGGAATTCGCTCTCCATCGCATCAGTGCTCTCGTCGCACCTGAGAATCTTGCTTCCAATGCATTGGTGCAAAAATTAGGATTTCAAGCAGAAGGACTATTAGAAGATTATGCATACAGTCACGGTCGTTTCATGAACTTGACGATGTACCGTATGCTTGCATCTGAGTGGAAGGGATGAGGTAGTCAATGGAAAAACAAACACTTGTACTCCTGCATGGATTTACAGGAGGGACAGATTATTTTAATCGGGTAGAGGCGAATTTACGACATTCTTTTGAAGTTTTACCGTTAAGTTTACCAGGACATGAAGGACTCGATGTCGGACCGGATACGATTGAAGGGTTCGCAGAATGGGTCATGGATGATCTAGAGCGACGCGGCGTTGAAAAGCCAATCATCGTTGGTCATTCCTTTGGCGGATACATCACGGCTGCAATCGTGGAAAGATATGCCGACAAAATCAGTGGGTACGGTCTCGTTTACTCAACGGCGAAGGCAGATGATGAACAAGCGAAACAAAAACGAAATCAAAACATCACGCGTGTAGAAGAAGTGGGCGTGAGGGAATTCGTCAATGGTCTTGTTCCGTCCTTATTCGCGGAAGGAGCCGATGAATTCGCGGTTGCTGAAGCACTTGAAATCGGATATATGATGACCGTCGAGGGAGCCATCCGTGCGCTTTCTGCGATGCGAGATCGTCGAGACATGACGAAAGCTTTGTCGGAAGCAAACGTAAAAGGTGTCATCATTCATGGTACGAAGGATTCATTGATCTCAAAGGAAAGTGCGTTTGCACCAACAAATGAGCATCTCTTACATCGATCGACAGACAGTGGGCACATGGGGATGTTTGAGACACCGGATGCCTTCGTCGAGATCATAGAGGAAGCGTTCGCATGATGATTTTGCCCTACAGTCATTTCTGTAGGGCATTTGCTTTGCATTTCAGATTAGATATCTGAAATGATAGAATTGGAGGGGATACACATGAAAATCGTAGCGATTGAACCAACACCAAGTCCGAATAACATGAAAGTCATTGTTGATGAGGTCTTTTCAGAGAAAGGACAGACATTCGAGCACGCGTTTGGTGCGCCGGAACATATTCAGAGACTTCTTGAAATTCCGGGTGTTAAGTTTGTCTATCAAGTCAGTGATTTTTTGTCTGTTGAGCGTTATCCGAAGTATGATTGGCGTTCACTTGTCATCGACATACGCCGCGCGTTCGGTGAAACGTTAAACGATGTCGAACAGCATGAGACGGATGCAGAATATGAACCCGTCCATCTGTTCGTTCAGTTCATCCTAGGCGTACCGATGCAAATCAAAGGTGTGAAAGGATTAGAGGAAAAACGCGAAGGGCTGTCGGAACGTTTCCGCGAAGCTGCATTGTTCGTCCAGCCATTCGTTCAGAATGTCATTAGCGATCGGCGCTGGGTAGAACAAGCACCTCGATACGGTGATCTTGACGAGAGTCTACGCGAAGTAGCAAATGAAATTGAAATCGCGTATCCGATCGAACGTCTCGAACGTCTGAAGTCACTCGCAGCAGGAGAAGACATTGCTTTTAGTGGTCAAGCCATTCGCTCGTCTGATTGGAAGGAGCGATTCGCAGCGCTCGATGAATTACCTGTTGAAATGGAATGGGTTCCAGCGTATGCACGATTGTTACAGGACGAAAAAATGCAAATTCGTCGTCAAGCAATCGTAAAGCTCGGGATGTTTGAAGAGCACCGGGAAGAATTATTGGAATATTTGACAAGTGCACTCCATGATCCGTCAGGTATCGTACGACGAACAGCGGGCGATACGATTTCGGATTGGGCGATGCCAGAGGCTGAACCGATGATGATGGAGGCTTTAACTGATAAAAATAAATTAGTACGTTGGCGGGCTGCTCGATTCCTGTTTGATGTTGGAACAGAACAGTCAATTTCAAGACTGCGTGAAGCGAGCCGAGACCGAGAATATGAAGTCGCGCTACAGGCGGAACTCGCCTTGACTCGAATCGAAAGTGGGGAAGAAGCACTAGGAACAGTTTGGCAACAAATGAACCGAATGATAGATGAAAGTTCATGAGAACTTCAAAAACATATTTACGCAAGAATCATTCGACAAAAGAAGTCACCGTTTTTCTAGGTATATTTTACCTGTCTACCGAAAAAATGTGGTAAAATAATCAATATTTCATTGTTACCTTTTTGAAATCGAAATGAAATGTGTTGAAAACGCTTATAAAAAAGCTTGCATCTAACAATTAATTTTATAATTCCAATAATTACCTATAAAGTTTGAAATATTGTTTTGAAAAGAAATGTCGAATGACAATTTTCTTCTCTTTTCTACTCTTTGATACAGTAAACCTACAATAACGAATTCGGAACATGTAGGTCATCTTTTGGCTGATCATATGAACGAAAAAGGGGAGAATCGTAATATGCTACTTTTTGCTGAAACAGATTTAGCTGTGGGATATAAAGAACGGACAAAAACTGGAGTGTATGTCACGATTGAAACGATCGACAGTCGTACGATTACATTAGTCGCACCAGCAAACGCGGCAGAAGATATTTGTGACGAACTGTTCGCAACAGGATTAGAACAATTGTTTTCATTCAAGATGAATCCATCGACTTTACCTGTGGCATAAGAGATGAAACGCACGAGAGAGGAGAATCCTCTCTCGCTTTTTTTTTGTGATAAAATTGATTTAGGTAAAAGGAGGGATGAAATGAAACGTCTCGTTTTCATTCTGTTGCTGCTTACTGTTTGTTTAGCAGGTTGCCAGGAAAAGAAACAACAGGCAACAAAAACGATGAACAAACCGATTCAGATCGCAGTCAAAACGACAAAGCAGGACGACATGATGCAATTAGACATTTCTTTAACGAATCCAAATGATCACAGTGTAAATGTGACGTATCCTTCCTCACAACGTTTTCAGGCTCAATTGATTGATGCGAAACAACACGTCACGTATGATTTTGAGAAAGAGCAAGTTTTCACGCAAGCGATTGAAAAGGATACGTTCACGAAACGCGAAACAAAACAGTACACGGTTGAATTACCGATCTCCTCTGTAGGTGATAGCACGGAAGTTCGCGTATCGACAATCCGTCAGTTCAAGGGAGCAAGTGCGAAACAAACGACGGATCAGCAAACGATTGATTCAAAATGACGATCAACACGATGTGAAGGAGTGAAGCGATTCATGCAACAAGAAATCATCCGGGTCACAGGCGTAAAACCTGTCATTGACCCAGCACAAGAAGTAAAAGAGCGGGTAGCCTTCTTGAAGGCATATCTCAAGCAAACAGGGGCAAAAGGGTTCGTATTAGGTATCTCCGGTGGACAAGATTCTTCGCTCGCAGGTCGCCTGTGCCAACTGGCAGTTGAAGAGTTGCGAAAAGAAGAGGGGGAAGATGTCGCATTTTATGCGGTTCGCTTGCCTTACGGTGAACAACAAGATGAAGCAGATGCGCAAACAGCTTTGACATTCATTCAACCGGATCATTCGCTTCGGGTGAACATCAAACCAGCGGTCGAAGCATCAATGCGGGCATTCGAAGAAGCTACCGGTGCAGAACTTTCGGACTTTAGTAAAGGAAACACGAAAGCACGCGAACGAATGAAAAGTCAATATGATTTAGCTGCTCATTATGGCTGCTTAGTCGTTGGAACGGATCATGCAGCTGAATTCGTGACAGGGTTCTATACGAAACATGGTGATGGTGCATGTGATTTGACACCATTGACAGGGCTGAACAAACGGCAAGGGAAACAACTGTTACGTTACTTGAACGCACCAGAAGTCTTAATTGAAAAAGTTCCGACAGCAGACCTTGAAGAAAACCGTCCAGCGTTACCGGACGAAGTCGCACTCGGTATGACATATGAAGAAATCGATGACTATTTGGAGGGCAAAACGATTTCAGAAGCAAGTCAAGAAAAGTTAGAGACGCAGTATAAACGTGTTGGACACAAGCATCATATGCCTGTCTCGCCACTCGATGAATGGTGGAAAGCATAATCCACTGCAAAAGCCGTGATTTCATGATTGAAATCATGGCTTTTTTTATGTTCTTCGATTCTTCTTCAGCCGTAATGGGAAAAGAAGAGAAACGACGGTTGAGGAGGCGGGAGTATGACGATTGGAATCATAGGTGGGGGATTGTCCGGATTGACGGTAGCGGCATTATTCGCAAAACAAGGAAAACCGGTCACGCTTTGGGATGCTGGGTTACTCGGAGGACGTGCTACCTCTCAAACTGTGAAGGGGTTTACGTTTAATTACGGTGCCCATGCGATTTATGGACGTGATCAATCGATTCTTCGCAAACTAACAAAACAACTCGGTATCGAAGTGACGTGGCTCGATTTTTCAGCGAGTCGTGCGAAATATGAGTTTTCAGGACATTTGACAGCAGTGCCTGCGAATGCGTGGGGATTACTGAAAACCGAAGTCATCGAAGGAACGAACAAAGTTCGTTTTACATGGGAGATCATTAAGACGATTTTACGAGTTGAACGAGGAAATCCGCAACAGTCGATCGGACAATGGTTAAAAACAGAACGAGTCGATGAACAAGTGGCGCAGTTGATGCTTGATTTGGCCTCGACGAATTTTTTTACGGCGGAGCCGGAAAAAATTCCGTCAGACGTCTATTTCGAGTATTATCAAAAGCTTTTTCGGACGCGAAAGCCCGTCTCGTACATCGAAGGAGGATGGCAAGGATTAGTACAAGAATTAGAACGGATCATCTTAGAGAACCGTGGAGAAATCTTGAAAAAAACAAAGATAACAGCAGTCGAAGCGACTACAACAGGATTCTTGGTGCGCGATCGGAAAAAACAAGAATGGAACGTCGAACGAATCATTTTTGCCATACCACCGCGTGAAATCTTGAAAATGGCGACGCCGTCGACGATTCAGCAGTTTGTGACACCGTACGCTAGTCATGAACAGGTAGAAGTATTCGTTTACGATCTCGGCCTTCAGCCATACATCCAAACACCTTATTCATATATCTATGACCGATCGCATCGGGCATTCATCACGGATTTATCGCATTACGATGCAAGTCTTGCTCCGAAGGATGGTCAAGTGCTTCAAGCAATCGCCTATCTCGAACACGATCGACTTGAGGATCCTGAGTATATCGAACATGTTCGAACGGGAATCGAACAAATGCTTGATCTTCATTTTGCGGACTGGCGACAACGGGTCGTCGCAGAACGAACGATTAAACGAGCAGTCGTACAAGAAATCAAGTGGAGAATGGGACAAAAACCTCTTGCGACACAACTTCCAAATCATTCAGATGTCGCCTTCGTCGGGGACTGGTGTGAAGGGAAAGGGCAACTCTCAGAGCTAGCGTTCTCAAGTGCCGTAAGTGTCTTCAATCAATGGAAGTAATGTCAAACGACAAAAAAGAGAAGTCGAATCGACTTCTCTTTTTTTGTATCTTACGCTTCATTGTTCGAACGTGCTGGATAGAACGCTAGAATCAAGAGTAATGTAAAGGCAATGAGACTCATCATCGGAATCGTCAAGAAACCAAAATAGTTGACCCACTTGACGAGACAGCCGCTTGTACATAACGCTTCGCCATCGGGTAAGCGCTCAAGGATGACGTGGTATAAGGCGACACCAAATCCGGCAAGCACATAAAGACGGACAAAGAGAGGATCGATCGTTTTCGACCGGAATAGCGAGATGAGTAAATAAAAGGCAGTCGTATACATGAATATCCGTTGCCACCAACAGAGAGGGCATGGGATGAATCCACGAATTTCACTGAAATAGAGACTGCCAAGCGTTGCAATCGTTGAGATGATAAACATAAAATGATAGCGTGTCATATGTATCGTCCTTTCTAACGTGTTAAACTAATGCCATCTTATATCATGAGGAGTCGAATCTCACATTGCAAGTGTCGGAAATGGAAATGTTGATCACTTTATCGGAAGAATTGAATATGAGACGAGCCGCCGAACGATTATTCGTTTCACAACCTGCGCTTAGTCAACGTCTCGTTGCGATTGAGAGGCGCTGGGGAACAAAACTATTCATTCGTTCATCGCGTGGCTTAAGCATCACACCGCAAGGAGAAAAAGTGATTGGTCTCGCAAAAGAGATGAATCGTAAGGAACTGGAACTAAAAAGTGAATTGACAGCAGAAGAGGGAGCCGTGTATGGAACACTTCGAATTGCCGTCGCTTCCATCATGGGGCAATACTGGCTCCCCCGTGTCTTAAAACGATTCGTCGAGCGTTATCCACATGTGCGCGTCCAGTTAGTCACCGGATGGTCAAGTGAGATGATGCGTCATATGCTAGAAGAGCACTTTCATATTGGCATCATTCGCGGAAACCCGGATTGGAAAGGTGTCAAAGAACGTCTTTTCTCAGATCCGCTCTATCTTGTCGACAGTGAGCTGACGTCGATTGAACAATTGCGCGTGACGGATCGACCGTTCATCCAGTTCAAGAGTGATTCGACATACTACCAAGAAATTTTAGAGTGGTGGCAAGATCGGTTCGCAAGCCCACCTTCTCGGACACTGGTCGTCGATCAAATTGAGACGTGTAAACAGATGGCTCTACATGGCATCGGTTTTGCGATCTTGCCTGAGTCGACGATTCAGCAATCGAATGAAGTCATGCAGCTTCCACTAAAGACATCATCGGGAAAGATATTAAAGCGAGATACATGGATCTTGTCCACGGAATCGATGCTCGAACTAAAACAAGTCCAAGCATTTTGGGACATCGTAAAAGAAGAAGGAGGAAGTCAGTCAGATGGAATACGCCATTGAAATGCGGCGCGCGCTTCATAAAATACCAGAACCTGGGTTCAAGGAATTTAAGACGCAAGCTTTTATATTGGAACAAATTCGTGCTTATCCACCAGATCGTGTCACGTATGACACGTTCGAAACGGGTGTTTTTGTTCGAGTGAAAGGATTGACTGGAAATCGGACGATCGGGTACCGAGCAGATATTGATGGATTACCGATTGAAGAAGCAACTGGACTTCCGTTTTGCTCGGAACATCCAGGGTTCATGCATGCTTGTGGACACGATATGCATGCGTCGATTGCGTTAGGGTTGATGAAACGCATCGTTGAACTACCTGTCATGGATGATGTCGTCTTTTTATTCCAACCGGCAGAAGAAGGACCGGGTGGGGCGGAACCGATGATTAAAAGTCCGTTGTTTGAAAAATATCGTCCGAGTGAGATGTATGGTCTTCACGTCGCGCCGGAATATCCAGTCGGGACGATTGCTAGTCGTCCAGGTGTTCTGTTCGCAAGTGCTCGGGAAGTCCATATCACAATCTATGGTCAAAGTGGTCACGCGGCATTCCCTCATTTGACGATTGATACAGTCGTTGCGCAAGCAGCCTTGATCATGCAATTGCAAACAATCGTCAGTCGCTCCATCAATCCTATGAACTGTAGCGTCATCACGATTGGAAAGGTCGATGCCGGGATTCGAGAAAACGTCATTGCTGGAAGAGCAGTCCTTGACGGAACGATGCGTGCGTTAAACGGTGAAGACATGGAAAAACTGGAACGTCGTGTCCGTGATATCATTCGAGGAATCGAAGCTTCGTTTGGTGTTAAAATCGATCTACAATTCGGTAATCGCTATTACGAGGTCGTCAATGATCGACAAATCGTTGATAAATTTTCATCATTCGTCAAGATGAATGCGAATTATATTGAATGCGATGCAGCGATGACGGGTGAAGATTTTGGTTTCATGCTGAAAGAAATCCCAGGGATGATGTTTTGGCTCGGTGTCGATAATCCGACATCTGGTTTGCATCAACCCACATTAAATCCAGATGAATCAGCCATTCCTTTTGTCATCGATTTACTCGACCATTATTTCCGGGAGTATGTTTAAAAAGTTTTATGGAATAATAAAGGATATAAAGCTTTCCCTTTCGAATTCAGGAATGGGAAAGCTTTTAATATATGTAGGAATAAGAGTTTTCGAACATTTTGTGAAGAAAATCACGTGCATATGTGAACAATTTGTTACATCAAACATTATAAACAGACACAAAGGATTATGTTCTCTATGATACGGTTATAGACCATATAGAGAAGTATGTTTTAGGAAGAGGGGGCTATATACATGTTCAATGATCCCGTAGTGCTCAGTCGATTGTTGACAGGGCTCACACTAGCGTTTCATATTATTTTCGCGACGATTGGTGTCGGTGTACCACTCATGGTACTGGCAGCTGAATTCATCGGTCTGAAACGCAAAGATCCAGATTATATCTTATTAGCCAGACGGTGGACGCGTGGATACGTCGTTACCGTGGCAGTCGGTGTCGTAACAGGGACGGCAATCGGCTTGCAACTATCGTTACTTTGGCCGTCACTCATGCAAGTGGCAGGTCAAACAATTGCCCTGCCATTGTTCATGGAAACGTTCGCGTTCTTCTTTGAAGCGATTTTCCTTGGTATTTATTTGTATACGTGGGACCGTTTCAAAAATCCATGGTTGCACTGGTTGATTGGGATTCCAGTCGTCATTGGTGCGACAGCATCAGCGTTCTTCATTACGACAGTCAACTCCTTCATGAACTCACCCGAAGGATTTAAGATCGTCAATGGTACGTTGACACAAATCGAACCATTGAAAGCAATGTTCAATACAGCGACACCGACGAAGGCGACACACGTCATCGTCTCAGCTTACTTGACTGTTGCCTTCATCTTGGCAGCGATCGCGGCGTTCCATTTGCTTCGCAAAAAGACACTCTCAGCAGCAGAGAAGGCTTATCATAAGAAAGCTCTTCGTCTCACTGTCATGGCTGGTCTAATTTTCGCATTCTCGACAGCACTTGTCGGTGACTTCTCAGGGAAATATTTAGCGAAATACCAGCCTGAAAAACTAGCAGCTGCGGAATGGCATTTTGATACGACAAGTGAAGCAGAATTAATTTTTGGTGGGATACTTGATCAGCAAGAAGACGGCAGTTATGAAATCAAGGGAGCCGTCAAAATCCCATATGCGCTCTCGATTCTTGCAGGCGGGGCTCCGAATACGGAAGTCATCGGTCTAAACGAATTCGCAAAAGAAGATCAAGCACCTCTGATCGTTCACTATTTCTTTGATATCATGGTATCGATTGGAATGTACTTGACTGCTATCTCTGCCTTGTTTATCTTGGCGTTCCGTTTGAAAAAATTGAATCCATATAATAAGTGGATTTTACGAGGCGTGTTCATCGGTGGTCCGCTAGCGATGATTTCAATCGAAGCGGGATGGATGTACGCTGAGATTGGTCGTCAACCTTGGACGCTCTACGGTATCATGCGGACAGCGGATGCAGCGACGACTTCAACAGCAGTTGGTCCAATGCTCATCTTATTCAGTGCGTTGTACTTGTTGCTCGGTACGATTTGTACAGTCGTCTTATTACGGATGTTCAAGAAAAACACGGTTGGAAAAGAACTTCAAGAACTTGCTGAAAATCACCATGCACGCGGTGAAGCAATGTTCGTGGATGATAACAAGTAAGGAGGGAACGATTTGGACGTTCAAACACTAGGGATCACGGTCCTTTGGACTTTCCTGTACGGATATCTCATCGTTGCCTCAATTGACTTCGGTGCTGGATTTTACGCCTTTTATTCAAAATATACGAAGCGGGATCATTTGACGAATCGATTGATTCTTCGTTACCTCTCTCCTGTTTGGGAGGTAACGAATGTCTTCTTCGTATTCTTCTTCGTAGGACTCGTCGGGTTCTTCCCAGACTCTGCTTATTACTTTGGTACGGCACTACTTGTACCAGCGTCAATCGTCCTCGTTTTGATTGCGATTCGTGGTAGTTTTTATGCATTCGCCAATTATGGATCAAATGACAGCATGTTCTACACATTTTTATATGGAGCAACAGGATTACTCATTCCTGCTGCAATGTCGACAACGTTGACAATCAGTCAAGGTGGTTTCATCCGTAAAACGAATGATACTGTCGAGTTTTTAGGAACGAAGTTATTTTCGAACTTTTACTCGTGGACGGTCGTAGCGCTCGCTATCGTATCTGTCTTATACATTAGCGCGATGTTCCTCTTATTCTACGCGGATAAAGCAAAAGATGAGGGAGCTACGCCACTTATTCGGAAATGGGCACTCTTCTGGAGTGGACCAACGATTCTTGTCTGTGCGCTTGTCTTCTTCGGACTGAAGAACCAAGCGGCATGGCATTATGAGAATATCCTAAACGGCAACTGGTGGTGGTTCGCTGCTAGCTTCCTATTCTTCCTCATTGCTGTGACACTCGTCTATATGAAGAAGAACTACGGTATCGCGTTCGTCGCGGTCATGCTACAATATGCGGTCGCCTGGTTCGGTTACGGATATACACACTTACCGTATATCTTGTATCCATATATCGATATCAACAAAGCAGTCGTAAACGAAACGATGGCTTCTGCACTCGTCGTCGTCTTCATCTTCGGACTTTTACTCTTGATTCCGGCGTTGTATTTGATTTTACGACTCTTCTTATTCGATAACGATTATGTACGTGGAAAATCATCAAAATAATGGATGAATAAACGCCTCTGCGATTCGCAGAGGCGTTTATAGTATTTTTAAATTGAATCAGGTACACTACTAAGGAAGAGCGATTGTGAAGGAGAGTTGTGAAAATGAATGGAGAGTTTGCAGTAATCGGACTAGGGCGTTTTGGTGGCTCAATTGTTCGAGAATTATCGAAAAACGGCTATGATGTTTTGGCAATTGATTCCGATGAGGAACGTGTCAATGAATTTATGGGAATCGCGACACATTCTGTCATTGCTGATACGACCGATGAGAATGTTTTAAAAAGCTTAGGAATCCGGAACTTTGATCATGTCATCGTCGCCATCGGAGAGAATATTCAAGCCTCTATCTTGACGACATTGATCTTAAAAGAGCTCGGTGTGCAATCGATCACCGTCAAAGCGACGAATGATTACCACGAAAAAGTATTGCGAAAAATCGGTGCGGATTTCATTGTTCACCCTGAGCGGGATATGGGTGTGCGGATCGCGAACGGATTGATGAGCTCGAATATCCTTGATTACTTAGATTTATCGCAAGAATTTTCAATCGTTGAGATTAAAGTCAGTGATCGGATGGCAAAACAAACCTTGATTGACCTCGATTTACGAAGCAAGTATGGAGCAAACGTCGTCGCCATCAAACGGGGTGAGAACGTCATGATTTCCTTACAAGCAGATGAAGTCATCGAAAAAGGGGACTACCTCGTCGTCATCGGTGAGAATGAAGATCTTGATCGGCTAGAGCGCGCGATTCATAAAGTGAAGAACTAAAAAAGCTGAGGCATGCCTCAGCTTTACATTTAACTATTAAATGAGTTGGAATTCTTTGAGTCCGTGTGCGATACCATCTTCAAGAATCGATTTCGTGACATAGTCGGCAGCGGCTTTTGTTTCTGGAAGTCCGTTGCCCATTGCAATACCGGTTCCGACATAGCGTAGCATCTCAAGGTCATTGAGGGCATCTCCAAAAGCAAAAGTATCCTCGCGCCGAATATTGGTCAGTTTCAAGAACTGTTTGATACCTTCTGCTTTCGAGGATCCGACATTAATGACATCCATCGCATGGGGATGCCAGCGAATAAAGTCAAATGCGTCATACCGTTTGATATAATCCGCTTCTTCTTCTGCTGTGCAGTAGACAAGCGTTTGGAACACGTCGTGAGATAAGAAAGCTTTTTCATCGTGAATCGGTAGCGGCATATCGAGATCGCCGAGCGAATCAACGACATGAAAATCATTTGATTTCGTCGTGAAGCCTTTTGTTTCACCAAGATAGACAAGCGTATGTCCGTTTTCTTTTGCTTGTTGCGTCAGGTGTGTCAAATCGGCTTTAGGTTGCGGACGTTTGTAGATGATCTCATTTTGATGAACAACGATTTGCCCATTGTAACCGATGATTGTATCGATGTTAAGCAATTCACGAATTCCAGATAACATCGCAGGTCCGCGTCCGGTCGCAAGCGCTACATAGACACCGTTTTCTTGAAGTTTACGAATTGCCTGTTTTGTTGATTCCGGAACGAAATGACCATCATGCAATAAGGTTCCGTCGATATCGAAAAAGACGACTTTCTGATTTGCCATGGTTTCACCTTCTCTTTTTAATTGGTCGAAATGACCTGTTCATGTGAAAGTATAGCATAACCAAAAGCGTGTTGCCGGAAGGGAACATGCCGAATAAGGATGAAAAATAGTCCATGTATCGTGTATACTGTACTAAGGACAAAAAACAATGTACTGATAAGGAGTTGCTAGGCATGATTTTTAAAGTATTTTACCAACCGCTTCGTTCGGAAGCACCTGTTCGTGAACGGACAGAAACAATGTATGTAGAAGGGGAAAGCATTCGTGACGTGCGATCAACGATTGACCACCTCAAAGATATTAACATCGAGTTCATCCGCGAAGTCAGTGGAGAATTTTTGACATACGAACAACAACATCCTGACTTCAAGGTTGCGACGTTCGAATGAAGTTCGTCAAAAACCATCAAGCCGCCGTCTTCGCACTCGGTGGACTCGGGGAAATCGGAAAGAACACGTACGTTGTTCAATTCCAAGATGAAATCATCGTCATCGACGCGGGTGTCATGTTTCCAGAGGATGAATTACTTGGAATCGACTATGTCATTCCAGATTACACTTATTTGATCAAGAACAAAGATAAGGTCAAAGGGGTCTTCATCACGCATGGTCACGAAGACCATATTGGCGGTCTTCCTTTCTTGCTTAAACAAGTAAACTTACCGATTTATGCAGGAAAGATTGCGATGGGTCTCATCAAGGTAAAATTAGAAGAGCACGGGTTACTTCGCAACGCAGAACTGCATGAAATCGATGAGGATTCGATCATCAAGTTCCGGAAGACGAGCATCTCGTTCTTCCGCACGACACACTCGATTCCGAACTCGTTCGGCGTCGTCGTCAAGACACCACAAGGAAACATCGTGCATACAGGGGACTTCAAGTTCGATTTCACACCGGTGGGAGAACCTGCTGATTTAGCGAAAATGGCTGAACTTGGTAAGGAAGGTGTCTTGTGCCTCTTATCGGATTCTACGAACGCTGAAGTGGAAGGGTTTACGATGAGTGAACGTGTCGTTGGGGAAACGATTTCAGACATATTCCGTAAAGCGGAAGGTCGGATCATCTTCGCGACATTCGCGTCGAACATCTATCGTCTGCAACAAGTCGTCAATGCTTCTGTTGAAGCAGGGCGGAAAATCGTCGTCTTCGGACGTAGCATGGACAAGGTCATGATGATTGGTCAAGAACTTGATTTCATCAAAGCGCCGAAGGGTACGATCATCGAGCCGAACGAGATGAAACGTTATAAATCAAATGAGTTGACGATCCTTTGTACCGGTTCACAAGGAGAACCGATGGCTGCACTTAGCCGTATCGCAAACGGAACACATCGTCAAATCTCAATTATTCCGGATGATCTCGTCATCTTCTCATCGTCACCAATCCCAGGAAACGTCGTTTCTGTCGGAAAGACGATCAATCAGCTATATAAAGCTGGCGCAGATGTCATGTACGGTAAACTGAATGATATCCATACATCAGGTCATGGTAGTCAACAAGAGCAACTGCTCATGTTACGTCTATTGAATCCGAAATACTTCATGCCGATTCACGGTGAATACCGGATGCTGAAGAAACATATGTCGCTTGCGATGGATGCTGGTGTACCGGAAGAGAACTGTTTCGTCATGGATAACGGTGAAGTACTGGCGCTAGACGCGAATGCAGCCGCTATCACTGGTAAGATTCAAGCGAATGCCGTATACGTCGATGGAAAAGGAATCGGAGATATCGGCAACATCGTCTTACGCGATCGTCGTATTCTCTCTGAAGAAGGACTCGTCGTCGTCGTCGTGACGCTTGACTCGAAGACGAATCGTCTCGTCTCTGGACCTGACATCATCTCGCGTGGTTTCGTCTACATGCGTGAGTCAGGTAATCTGATCAAAGATGCTGAACGTCTACTCAAGCGTTCGCTTGATCAATCGCTTGCGAACCGTAATACGAAATGGACAGACATCAAACAAGTCATCAATGATACGCTCACACCGTATTTAACAGAAAAAACACAACGTCATCCAATGGTCATGCCGATCATCATGGAAGTCTGATTCAAAAAATCCTCGTCTCCGAAAATGGAAACGAGGATTTTTGTATTACGTGGCAGGGCCGTATTCCTTGAACGGTTCTTTTTTATC
Source organism: uncultured Exiguobacterium sp. (assembly GCF_964277885.1). Classification (NCBI taxonomy): domain Bacteria; kingdom Bacillati; phylum Bacillota; class Bacilli; order Caryophanales; genus Exiguobacterium; species uncultured Exiguobacterium sp. The sequence continues at coordinate 785,735 of NZ_CAXYJR010000005.1, forward strand.
AATCCGATCATAGAACATGACGCCATCTAGATGGTCATATTCATGCTGGCAGACGATTGCTTTCATCCCTTTTAAACGTAATTTTACAGGATTTCCGTTATGATCGATGCCAGTTAGGGTAATACGCATATAGCGCGGTACATGTCCTTCGACTTCACGGTCGACGGACAGACATCCTTCGCCGCCCGTTAAATACGTCTGCTCGACGGAATGACTGATGATTTTTGGATTATAGATACCAAATTCCAATAAATCATCACCATCCGGTAAGCGGATCGCGAACATGCGCTTGTTGACACCGATTTGTGGTGCTGCAAGTCCAATGCCGCTTCGTAAATCGTATTTCTTCGCAATTTCATCATCTTGACTGTTGGCGAGGAACTCGCGCATGAGTCGCATCGTTTCCTTATCCTCATCGCTGAGAGGGAAGGTTACTTCTACTGACCGTTCGTGAAGAGCAGGAACGTCTTCGCGTACGATTTCATTCATGGTGATCATGAACAACACTCCTTTCGTCTACAAAAAGTATAGCATAGGAAAGTGGGGAATGATGACAACTAACACAGCAGGAAAATATCGAATGATACAGAAGCTGGAATATTCTAGTTTTGTGATTGAATTCACAAAATGAATCACGAAAAAAATAAAACATTTCCTTTGATTTTAAGGTGTTACAGATTTATACTTGTAACGTAATGAACAAGACACTATAACGTGTCGATTCATGATAATACAGTTTACTCAACTGAATAGGTACACAGACACATGTTCAAAGGATAGTCACACGGGACTTCGTTTTTTGGACACTATTGTCATGTGGGCAAATCAGTCAGAGGAATATTTCGCTGAACGCAGTGAAAGGATGAGGTGAAAAGATGAACGTAAACATGTTTAAAAACGTGGAAGAAAACTTTGAAACGTTCCGCATTCTTGACGAGAAAGGTGAAGTCGTCAACAAAGACGCTATGCCAGACCTCTCGGATGAAGAGCTTACGGAATTAATGCGCCGTCTCGTATACACACGTATCTGGGACCAACGTGCAATCTCACTTAACCGTCAAGGACGTCTTGGTTTCTACGCTCCAGTAGCTGGACAAGAAGCGTCAATGATCGGTACGCAATTCGCTTTGGATAAAGATGACTGGATTCTTCCTGGATACCGTGATATTCCACAAATGGTCTTCCATGGCTTCCCACTTTACAAAGCATTCTTGTTCTCACGCGGTCACATCACAGGTGGTAAGATCCCTGAAGGTGTTAACGTCTTAATGCCACAAATCATCATCGGTGCGCAGATCGTTCAAGCGGCTGGTGTTGCTCTCGGTCTTAAGAAAAGCGGTAAAGAACAAGTCGCAATCACTTACACAGGTGATGGTGGTTCTTCACAAGGTGACTTCTATGAAGGTATGAACTTCGCTGGAGCTTTCAAAGCACCTGCAATCTTCGTCGTTCAAAACAACCGTTTCGCAATCTCGACACCTGTCGAAAAACAATCTATGGCGAAAACAATCGCTCAAAAAGCTGTCGCTGCTGGTATCAATGGTATCCAAGTCGACGGTATGGACGTTCTTGCTGTATACGCAGCTACGAAACAAGCGCGTGTTGAAGCACTCAACGGTGTTCCGACATTGATCGAAACATTGACTTACCGTTACGGACCACACACACTCGCTGGTGATGATCCAACACGTTACCGTACAAAAGACATGGATGATGAGTATCAAGCACAAGATCCACTCGTCCGTTTCCGTGCTTTCATGGAAGCAAAAGGTCTTTGGAACGAAGATAAAGAGAACGAAGTCATCGAGCAAGCTAAAGCTGACGTTAAGGAAGCACTTGCACAAGCTGACAAAGAACCAAAACAAAAAGTTACAGATTTCATCAACGTGATGGCTGAAAAGCTTCCACAAAACCTGCAAGAGCAGCTTGATGAGTATACAGCAAAGGAGTCGAAATAACCCATGGCACAAATGACGATGATCCAAGCGATCACTGACGCAATGCGCGTCGAGATGAAACGCGACGAACAAGTTCTCTTGTTCGGTGAAGACGTCGGTAAAAACGGTGGGGTATTCCGTGCGACAGAAGGTCTTCAAGATGAGCTCGGCGAAGACCGCGTCTTCGATACACCACTTGCAGAATCAGGTATTGGTGGTCTTGCTGTCGGATTCAGTCTGACAGGATTCCGTCCAATCATGGAAATCCAATTCTTCGGATTCGTATTCGAAGTATTCGATTCAGTCGCAGCACAACTTGCGCGTCTCCGTTACCGTTCAGGTGGCACGTATAATGCACCTGTTACAATCCGTTCACCATTCGGTGGCGGTGTTAAAACACCGGAACTTCACGCAGATAACCTCGAAGGACTCATGGCTCAGTCACCAGGACTTAAAGTTGTCATTCCTTCAACACCTTACGATGCAAAAGGTCTTTTGATCGCGTCAATCCGCGACAACGACCCAGTCGTATTCCTCGAGCACATGAAACTCTACCGTTCATTCCGCGGTGAAGTGCCAGAGGGCGATTACACGATCGAACTCGGAAAAGCTGATGTTAAACGTGAAGGTACAGACGTAACAATCGTCACTTACGGTGCGATGGTACACGCCTCACTTAAAGCAGCTGAAGAGCTCGAAAAAGAAAACATCAACGTCGAAATCATCGACTTGATGACAATCAGCCCAATCGACATCGATACGATTCTTGCTTCTGTCAAGAAAACAAACCGTGTCGTCGTCGTTCAAGAAGCACAAAAACAAGCGGGTATCGCTGCAATGGTTGCAACTGAAATCCAAGAACGTGCAATCCTTGACCTCGAAGCGCCAATTCTTCGTGTTGCTGCTCCAGATACAATCTTCCCATTCGCACAAGGTGAAGACGTCTGGATCCCAGATCACAAAGATATCGTTGAGAAAGTCAAAACTGTCTACAATTTCTAAGAGCATTTCGGAAAATAAGGAGAGGGGTTCATTCTCTCCTTGCTTCCGTTTTTACAGATAACAATCGACTAGAAGAGTGAACTAAAAGGAGGCATATTCAAATGGGTTTATTTGAATTCAAATTGCCGGATATCGGTGAGGGTATTCATGAAGGTGAAATCGTAAAGTGGTTCGTAAAAGCGGGCGACACTGTCAAGGAAGATGACGTTCTTCTTGAAGTACAAAACGATAAAGCAGTCGTTGAAATCCCATCACCAGTTGATGGTACTGTTAAAGAAGTAAAAGTTGACGAAGGTGTCGTAGCTGTCGTTGGCGACGTCCTCATCACTTTCGAAGTCGAAGGCGAAGGTTCTGCTCCTTCTGAAGAAGCAGAGCAACCAAAAGCTGAAGACAACGCAAAAGACGTTCAAAATACGGATCAAAAAGTGGAAGACAAACCAAACGAGGTTCAAATCCATAAATCAGAACGCGTTATCGCGATGCCATCTGTCCGTAAATATGCACGTGAAAAAGGTGTCGACATCCGTGAAGTCCAAGGTTCTGGAGATAACGGTCGTGTCGTCAAAGAAGACATCGATGCATTCGCAAACGGTGGTCAAACTTCTGAAGCACCAGCAACAGAAGAAAAAGCACCAGCTGCAGCTTCTGCACCAAAAACAGAAGTTAAGCCATATGTTGCTGCTCAACCTGAACTCGAAACACGCGAGAAAATCAAAGGAATCCGTAAAGCGATTTCGAAAGCAATGGTTAACTCGAAACATACTGCTCCACACGTAACGCTCATGGACGAAGTTGATGTTACGAACCTCGTAGCACTCCGTAAAAACTTCAAAGAAGTTGCGGCTGCTCAAGGTACGAAATTGACTTACCTTCCGTTCGTCGTAAAAGCATTGACTGCTGCTGCTAAGAAATACCCAGCAATCAACGCATCAATCGACGATGTAAACGAAGAAATCGTCTACAAAAACTACTTCAACATCGGTATCGCTGCAGATACAGACAACGGTCTTGTCGTACCAGTCGTTAAAGATGCTGATCGTAAATCGATCTTCTCACTCGCTGACGACATCAACGACCTTGCTGGTAAAGCACGCGAAGGTAAACTTTCTGGCGACGAGATGAAAGGTGGATCAATCACGATCACTAACATCGGTTCTGCTGGCGGTCAGTGGTTCACACCAGTCATCAACCACCCAGAAGTTGCCATCCTCGGTATCGGCCGTATCGCTGAAAAAGCAGTCGTTAAAAACGGCGAAATCGTTGCTGCACCAGTTCTTGCACTTTCATTCAGCTTCGACCACCGTCTCATCGATGGTGCAACTGCACAAAACGCGCTTAACTTAGTTAAACGCCTATTGAACGACCCACAACTTCTCATCATGGAGGGATAAGCAATGGTAGTAGGTGAATTCGCACAAGAAACAGATTTACTCGTAATCGGGGCTGGCCCTGGTGGTTACGTTGCTGCAATCCGCGGCGCGCAACTCGGTATGAAAGTAACAATCGTTGAACGTGAAAACGTCGGCGGTGTCTGCTTAAACGTAGGATGTATCCCATCGAAAGCCTTGATCACTGCAGGACATAACTTCCAGCACGCTAAAGGTTCAAGCGATATGGGAATCACTTCTGAGAATGCAACTGTCGATTTCTCGAAAGTTCAAACTTGGAAACAATCTGTCGTCAACAAATTGACTGGCGGCGTTAGTGGTCTTCTTAAAGGGAACAAAGTCGAGACTGTCGTTGGGGAAGCTTACTTCCAATCAGAAGATACAGTTCGTATCATCAACGAAGATTCTTCGACTCCTTACAAATTCAAGAAATGTATCATCGCGACAGGTTCGACTCCAATCGAACTTCCAGCTTTCAAATGGTCAAAACGCGTTCTTTCTTCAACAGGCGCATTAAACCTTCCTGAAATCCCGAAAAAACTCATCGTCATCGGTGGCGGATACATCGGGATGGAGCTTGGTACAGCGTATGCAAACTTCGACACAGAAGTTGTCATTCTTGAAGGAACAAAAGACATCCTTTCTGGTTTCGAGCCTGCTATGACGCAAGTCGTTAAGAAAAAGCTCAAACAAAAAGGTAACATCACAATCCACAACGAAGCACTTGCACAAAGTGTGGAAGAGTCGGAAGATGGCGTAAAAGTAACGTTCGAAGTCAACGGTGAAGCACAAACAGTTGAAGCGGACTACGTCCTTGTCACTGTTGGTCGTCGTCCGAACACAAGTGATCTTGGTCTTGAAATGGCAGAAGTCAAAGTTAGCGATCGTGGTCTTGTTGAAATCGACGATCAGTGCCGTACTTCAAACGAAAACATCTACGCAATCGGTGATATCGTTCCAGGACCACCACTTGCACACAAAGCTTCATTCGAAGCTAAAATCGCTGCTGAAGCAGCTGCAGGACACCCTGCATACCTCGACTACAGCGCGATTCCAGCGGTCGTCTTCACAGATCCAGAACTCGCTACAGTCGGTTACACGGAAGCACAAGCGAAAGAAGAAGGACTCGACTATGTCGCGTCTAAATTCCCTTACGCTGCGAATGGTCGTGCACTTGCACTCAACGAGCCAGACGGCTTCTTGAAAATGATCACTCGTAAATCAGATGGTCTCTTAATCGGCGCGCAAATCGCTGGTACAGGCGCTTCTGATATGATTGCTGAAATGGGACTCGCAATCGAGTCTGGTATGACAGCTGAAGATATCGCACTCACAATCCACGCGCACCCATCACTTGGTGAAATCGCAATGGAAACTGCTGAAGTTGCAATCGGTAGCCCGATCCATATCATTAAATAATTCCGAAACACCTCATACACGGGGAGCCGACTGTGTATGAGGTGTTTTTTTGTTTGGTATTAACTCAAAAAAGGAAAAGAAAAAGTAAAAATCGGAGAGGGTGGACGCACATGGAATCCGTGACTGCCTTAGAGGAGTTGTATTACGTTTCGGAGATGGATAAAGTTCGTTTTATCGGCTGGACGACTGCACTCGCCCGTTATGATTTTGCTGTCGTCTGTACAGGACAATTCTTCGGGAAAGTACTCGTCGTCAGTTTAACCGGTGGTCAGTCAGCGTTACTCGATCAACAGGATGTGCTAAATGGAGAGGTTTTGATTCGTACATTCGCGATTGAGCGAGAGGATGTCGCAGTGATTGGTGAAGCACTCGCAGCATTCATTCCTTGTTCGCCAAACGATGAGTACGCAGAATGAAGTGACTAAAAAAAGCAGTAATCCTCAATGCATAAGGATTACTGCTTTGTCTTGTCTTCATCGAATCGCATTCGATTGTTGAATGACTTTGATCGTCTCGAGCGAATGATCCTCAAGACCTTGAACCGGAAGACCGGCTTCGATGTTTTCTTTAATATAGGCAAGATTGTCTGTCGTGATCATCTCACCTGGGATGAAAATGGGAATACCAGGCGGGTACACCATCATGAATTCAGCTGAAATCCGTCCGACCGCATCGACCAACGGAATCGTCTCGGTCTCTTCATAGAACGCATCACGAGGGCTGAGAGCGAGTGCTGGAATATCTGGAAGAACGATTGAGTGATCAGTCGTCTCAGCACCATTATTCTGATAACGTACAACGAGTAATGACATCGCATGTAGGAACGCATCAATCGTCTCTTCCGAATCACCAGACGTGATGATGACGAGGATGTTGTTCAAATCAGAGAGTTCGACTTCGATACGGTGCTCATCACGTAAGAACTCTTCGACGAGGTGACCAGAAATGCCAAGTCCTTTGACGGAAACGAGGACTTTCGTTGGATCAAAGGCGAACGTCGCACTTGAGTGAAGATCGGATTCGCCGAAAACGGCGAGATAAGGAAGCTTCGCTAATCCGAAACGCATCCGTGTCGCAAGCTCGAGTGCCCGACGATTCATCGCTTCACCATTGATCGCAAGATGACGTCGTGCACAGTCAAGAGATGCAAGCAGTAGATAGGATGTCGAAGTCGTCGTCAACATCGAGAGCACTGCTTGAACCTTATCCGGAGAGACAAGTCCGCGACGAACGTTCAGGACAGAGCTTCCTGTAAGTGATCCACCGAGTTTATGAACGCTCGTTGCGGCAAGATCAGCTCCTGCTTGCATCGCTGACAACGGCATATCTTCGTGGAATGCGATATGGACGCCGTGTGCTTCGTCGACGAGTACCGGAATACCTTTACTATGGGAAAGCTTGACGATGCTCTCCAAGTCACCAGCAACGCCGAAATAGGTCGGATTGATGACGAGTACTGCTTTTGTATCAGGATGAAGTGCAAGAGCACGTTCTACCGCGCTTGGTGTGATACCGTGCGCGATTCCGAATGTCTCATCGAATTCAGGGTGAATGAAAATCGGATGCGCACCAGAAAGCACGATAGCTGACATCACCGATTTATGCACGTTCCGAGGAACGAGAATTTTATCATCAGGTCCGACGACACTCATGATCATCGCCATGATGGCCGTTGACGTTCCTTGTACGGAAAAGAACGTTTCGTCGGCGTGGAAGGCTTGAGCTGCCAATTGATGAGCTTCCTTAATGATTGCCTTTGGATGATGGAGATCATCAAGAGGAGCGATATTGATTAAATCGATATCGAGCGCATTCTGACCGATGAACGATCGAAAGGCTGGGTCCATTCCTTGACCATTTTTATGACCGGGAATATGAAATTGAATTGGTTGACGTTTCGCATGCGCAAGTAGCGCATCGAATAAAGGTGTATCGAGCTGTGTTAAGCTTTTTGTTTGCACCAGATTTCCCCCCTTAAAACCGAATAAAAATACAATCAAACAAGCTAACTATAACAAGTTTTCAGGCGGTTGCAACTGTTTTATGCTTCTTTTCCGTGTAAAATAGAAAAGTGCAGAAAGGATGTGGGAATGATGGCATTGAATTATCCGCTCAATTCCGATTGGTCGACTGAAGAAATCGTGAAAGTCATTGATTTCTTTAATTTAGTCGAACAAGCGTATGAATCAGGCGTTGAACGACAGCGTTTGCTCGAAGCATATCGTGAATTCAAACAAATCGTCACCTCGAAATCTGAGGAGAAGCAATGGGATCAGTTTTATATGGAAGAGACCGGTTGCTCGAGTTATCGGACGATGCAACAGGCGAAACGTCAAGAAGAGCCAATCGTTCGCATGAAAAAATAATGTGCTCATTAAGTTAGGACTCCTATGTGATCATGTAGGAGTCTTATCTCTTAAGCGAGTTGGAAATGTGCGGGAAATGATCAGCATTTGTTTAAAGTGGAAAGGAAGCGGCTATATATTACATACAAGACGTTATCCTTATAAATATGTGAAACTGTATTTTTTAAAATTAGATGCTTTACATCTAAGTTGAATCGTACTATTATAGATTCAATCCACTGATAAGTCGCAATTGTCTGACAAATTAAACTTTTGTTTATCCCGCGAAGGAGTGTGGTTACTGTGAAACAAGTGATAGAAGCATACAAGAGAAAAGATGCAGAAAAACGCATTCCTGTATTGCGTCTCGAAATCGACTATGAGCTTGCTACATTACATGATGCAATGGTGGCAAGTGACGCAGAAGCTGTTGGTGCGAGCAAAGAGCGCCTCGAAAAATATCGCCAAGAGATGGTACGTCTTGAAGCTTGATTTCAACGTCCTTTTCTCTACCTTATAATAAAATATCACCACTTCAACCAGCGAATCGTTCGCTGGTTTTCTTTTTTTGTTACTATAGAAGAAGCTGGAAACAACGATGAAGGAGTGAACTCAAATGCAGATTGAGTTGGATGCGATAGATTTAATCAAACGAGCGGGAAAGTATATTCGCGAAAAAATTGATGTGTCGTATCACATCGAACAGAAAACCGGTAAAAGTGATTTAGTGACGGAAATTGATGAAGCTGTCGAGGATTTATTGATTAGAGGTATCCTAGATCGCTATCCGGATCATCATATTTATGGTGAAGAGGGGCGAATCGCTCGACCTGACACACTTGAAGGAACGATTTGGTTCGTTGATCCGATTGACGGGACGATGAACTTCATCCGTCAAAAGCGAATGTTCGCCATCTCGATCGCAATCATGATGGAGGGGGAATTACGGTACGGATTCGTTTATGATGTCATGGCTGACGAGCTGTTTCACGTCATCAAAGGACAAGGTGCTTATCAAAACGGTATTCGGTTACCTCAGCTAACAGAACGAAGCGTTAAGGAAGCGATCATTTGTATGAACGCTACTTGGGTGACGCCGAACCGTCGGATTAACACAGATCGTCTTGCTCCACTCGTGCGACACGCAGTGGGTGTACGCGCGATCGGTGCAGCTTCTCTTGAACTCGCATGGACGGCTGCTGGTAGAGTCGATGGATATATCACGATGCGTAACATGCCTTGGGATTATGCTGCCGGTCAGTTATTGATCGAAGAGCTTGGAGGTCGTGTCGGGACGATTACAGGAGAACCGATGTCTTTCCTAGAACAAACGAGTGTGCTAGCAGGAAGCCAAACGTTCGTTGAAGATGTATTGAAGTTCGTACAAACACAAGAGGATTGAAAAAAGGTTCCTTTCGTTCAAAACGAAAGGAACCTTCTTGGTCATGCTTGTTTTCGTAAACGTGCCTTCAAGACGAATCCGGCACCCATCGCAACTATCATCAAGACGACAGAGGCAATCGTCATCGGTACGTTTTGTTCAGCGATGAAAATGCCGATGGCTGCCATGGATCCTACTGCAAGCATGGCGAGTAATAAAAATAGCAGACGCATGTTCTTTTCCCCCTCTACCCGTGAGTACGTTAACAGTGTAGCGCGAATGAAGGATAATGAAAAGGCTTTCGGACTGATGTCGAATCTTAGTCATTGCCAATTAGGACTCTACCTGTGCTATACTCTTAAAGTTGACCGAAAGTATGATAAGATTTATTTAAATGAATAGAAAGAGGTACACACCTATGACAACATTAGTACGAAATGATTTACGCAACGTTGCGATCATCGCCCACGTTGACCATGGTAAAACAACATTAGTCGATGAGCTTTTAAAACAGTCTGGTACGTTCCGTACGAACGAACAAGTCGAAGAACGCGCAATGGACTCAAACGACATCGAGCGGGAACGTGGAATCACGATTCTTGCGAAAAACACTGCAATTGACTACAAGAACACACGCATCAACATCGTTGATACGCCAGGACACGCCGATTTCGGTGGAGAAGTTGAGCGGATCATGCGTATGGTTGATGGCGTTATCCTCGTCGTCGATGCACGTGAAGGCTGTATGCCACAAACACGTTTCGTTTTGAAAAAAGCACTTGAGCAAGGACTCCAACCAATTGTCGTCGTCAACAAAATCGACAAACCGATGGTCCGTCCTCTTGAAGTCGTCGACGAAGTCGTTGATCTCTTGATCGACCTCGGAGCTGACGAAGATCAACTCGAATTCCCAGTCGTTTATGCATCGGCAGTCAACGGCTCAAGTTCATTCGAACCTGAATTGGAGAAACAAGAAGATACAATCACGAACGTTCTTGATTTAATTCTTGAGCACACACCAGCACCTGTCGATAACACGATGGAGCCGCTTCAGTTCCAAGTGACGATGCTTGACTATGATAACTACCTCGGACGTATCGGTGTCGGTCGCGTCTTCCGTGGCGAAATCAAAGTTGGCGATAGCGTTTCGCTTTCGAAACTTGACGGTTCAACGAAGAACTTCCGTGTCACGAAATTGTTCGGCTACTTCGGTCTAAAACGTGTCGAAATTGAAACTGCAAAAGCAGGAGATTTGATTGCAATCGCTGGTATGGAAGACATCAACGTCGGTGAGACGGTTTGCCCGACTTCACACGTTGATCCACTCCCATTATTACGTATCGATGAGCCAACGCTTCAAATGACATTCATCGTCAACAACTCGCCATTCGCTGGTCGTGAAGGGGATCTTGTTACTTCACGTAAAATCGAAGAGCGTCTTGAAAAAGAACTTGAGACGGACGTTTCACTCCGTATCGAAAACACGGATTCACCGGACCGCTGGATCGTTTCTGGTCGTGGGGAACTTCACCTCGGGATCTTAATCGAAAACATGCGCCGTGAAGGATACGAAATTCAAGTATCAAAACCGCAAGTTATCATCAAAGAAGAAGAAGGCGTCAAAGTCGAGCCATTCGAACGCGTCGTCATCGACACACCGGAAGAGTACACAGGTTCTGTCATGGAATCGATCGGTCTCCGTAAAGGTGAATTGACGAACATGCAAACAATGGACAACGGTCAAACAAAAATGGAATTCATCGTTCCTTCACGTGGTTTGATCGGTTACCGTAACGAATTCCTTTCTGCTACACGCGGATACGGAATCATGAACCATACATTCGAAGAATACCGTCCGTTCATTCAAGCGGATATCGGTGGTCGTCGCAGTGGAGTTATGGTCTCAATCGAAACAGGTAAAGCAACTGCTTACGCGATCTCAGCTCTTGAAGACCGCGGAACGATCTTCATCGAGCCGGGTATCGAAGTATACGAAGGTATGATCATCGGCGAATGTAACCGTGATGTCGATCTCGCTGTCAACGTCGTTAAAGCAAAACAATTAACGAACATGCGTGCATCTGCAAAAGATTCAACGAACGTTCTTAAACGTCCACGTGTCTTCTCACTTGAAGAGTCGTTGACATTCTTGAACGAAGATGAGTACTGTGAAATCACACCACAATCAGTTCGTCTCCGTAAACAAGTCTTGAACAAGAACGAACGTGAAAAGCAAGAAAAACGTCGTCGTCTAGGTAAAGATTAAGTCTTGAACGAATAGGGGGACTGGCAATGAATGCACAAGCTGCCGTTGCTTCTGATTTTCCGAAATACGATATTCCGTTCATTGCGAAGCTTCTCGGTGTCGGAAGTGATCCGAATAACATCGAAGCGGGATTTTATCCTTTAATGATTACCGTCGTCATCTTGACGCTTGTCGTCTTTAAGTTAGGATTTGCTAAGGAACTAGCATGGTGGAAATCACTGATCGTCTATCTCTTGCTCGCCGTGTTCTCGGCAGCATTGACGCTTGTCTTCTGGACATGGCCGATTCCTGAAGTACTCCTTGCAATGGTCTTCGTACTTGGTATTTATCGCTTCCGGATGTGGATGGTCAAGCGTGAACGTGAACGGACAGCTTCTTGACGGAAGCGTGTCATGAATCAAAAGAACGAATCTCTTCGGAGGTTCGTTCTTTTTTTTGAGCCAATTTATATGCATGATTTAAAGCGTAGCGGGAACTAGAATACTAAAAGGGGGAGAAAACATTGAAGATCAAGTATGTCATATCACCCCTCCTGTTAGCGGGTGTTCTGATGGGCTGTACACAAACATCAGAAGAATCGTCAACAGAGGAAACGAATCAGACGACACAAAAAAACAACCAACAGGATTCAAGTGATCAAGAAGCGACGCAAGCATCGCAAGCGCAAGAAGGCGTCGTATTTAAAGAGCTAAATGCTCCGTGGAATATCGCTCGCGAAGGAGAGGTATTTTACATCACGGAACGAGAAGGAACGATTGTCAAAGGAGAACAAGGTGACTATGAACGGATGCGCCTTCAGCTGAACGAGGATGTCCTCGCTGAAGGAGAAGGTGGATTGCTTGGAATGGTACTTGATCCTGATTTTAAGACCAATAAGACAGCATACGTCTACCATACGTACGCCAAACAAGGACAAGCGACGAATCGTGTCATTGCGATAAAAGAAGAAGGTGACCAGTGGACGGAAGAACGTGTCTTACTCGACAATATTCCCGGAGCAACAATTCACAATGGCGGACGGCTAGAGTGGGGACCTGAAGGGGCGCTCTATGTCACAGCAGGAGACGCAGCGAATCCTGAACTGGCGCAAGACATTGATTCATTGGCAGGAAAGATTTTACGCATCACATCTGAAGGGGAACCGTTCGAGGGGAATCAAAAAGGATATGTCTACAGTCTCGGTCACCGAAATCCACAAGGACTCGTTTTCGTCGATGATCAACTGTATGCAAGCGAGCATGGACAAAGCGGACACGATGAAATCAACCAAATCGAACAAAAGAATTATGGATGGCCGACGATTGAAGGGAAAGAACGAGCAGAAGGACTGGTGACGCCGTGGTATGAAGTAGGAGAGCAATCTGTTGCGCCGAGTGGGATTGCGGTGGCAGAGGATACACTTTATTTTGCAACACTTGTCGGACAACGATTACGAACGATCGATCTAGAGACGAAGCAGGTCAAGACGGTCGTCGAAAACCAAGGTCGGATTCGCGACGTGTGGATTGACGGTACATCGATTTACTATATTACAAATAATACCGACGGAAGAGGGAATCCATCGGCAGAGGATGACCGTTTGATTCGAATCAAGCGTTGAATAACAAAAGGTCTGTCAGGGAAGTTCCCCGCAGACCTTTTGTTTACCAGTGTTTCCGTTTCGTTTCCCAAGTCGGATAAAGATGAAATTGTCCAGAGGCATGGCGTTCAAGTGTCCGTTCTTCTACACGTGACCGACACTCATCACAGATATGGACACGGACTGGTTTATTGCGTAATCGCTTCGCGGTGAAGGACCAATCATCAATCGTTTCACGCTTATCGCAAATCGTACATTTCACTCGCATGTCAGGTCCTCCCTTTTTTTCTTAGTATATCATATTAGAAGATTATTCAGATGTAAAAAAGGGAAATGAGAAGTATATCTCGAAATATCATCACTAAGTCATAGAGGGGGTGATGTCATGGCAAATAAAGTAGAGCAACAACTCAGCTCAAATCAACTAGATGCATTATCACAATTACCACTCGTTTTTTTGATCACGCACGACCAATCCAAACATTGGCCGATCACACATGCAATCAGTTGGGTACATGCGCTGGATTCGCAAACGGTTCGTTTTGCGATTGAAGCCGATTCTCATCTCGTCAAAACGTTACAAGAACATCCGGTTTTCACCTTGATCTTCTTTGCAGAGCAGTCGACGTACAGCTTAACGTGTACGGACGTCAAAGCGTTTACGCCGAAAGAACCACTTCCACTTCCGCTCTCTTTTTATGAGGGACGTGTCGAAGAGGTACGTGACATCTTATTTTACGGAGCAGCTGTCACGCAACGACCAACCATTGGAAAAACATACGATGAACAGGCAGCCGAACGGTTGGATCAACACGTTCATCGCATCCTAAAAGCGTAACATTCATCACAAACTCGACTCTAAAGGGGCGAACGATGGAATGAAAAAAATATACGTACTTGATACCAATGTCATGCTTCACGATCCACTTTCTCTTTTTCAGTTTCAAGAGCATGATGTCGTCATACCAGCGATCGTACTAGAAGAACTGGATGGAAAAAAACGCAACATGGATGAAGTTGGACGCAATGCACGAGAAACAGCTCGTATTTTAGACCAATTGCGAGAAACCGGTCAGCTTCATGCGGGAGTTCCGCTTGGAAACGGTGGTATTCTTCGCGTCGATATTGGGGACTCCATTCATGAGGGTTCGCCGTTTACGCATGAATCAAATGATAACAAGATTATCGAGCTCGCATGGTCGATTCATCAGGAACAACAAGCTGAAGCGACTCCACGAGATGTCATTCTCGTCTCAAAAGATATCTTAGTCCGTGTTAAAGCGGATGCGTATGGATTAGTCGCTGAAGATTACATGACGGATCATATCGCTGATTTGACTGGTCTCTATACAGGATTCATCGAAGTGACCGTCGATCAGGAATATATCGATGCTTTCTATCAAGATAAACGACTTTCGGTTGATGTCTTGCCTGAAAAAGTACAGCCGAATGAATTTGTCATTCTAAAAAGTAACATGTCAAAAGCTTCTGCCATTGCTGTCGTTGATCAGAATTTGCCGATCATCCGGGCACTTTCGATCGATGTCGATCAAGTCTGGGGTGTCATTCCTCGAAATGTGCAGCAACGAATGGCATTTGAGTTATTATTACGTGACGATGTACCACTTGTGACACTCGTTGGTAAGGCAGGTACCGGAAAAACGTTACTTGCACTCGCTGCGGGTCTCCTGCAAGTGGAAGATGAGCATAAATATAAAAAACTGGTCGTTGCTCGTCCGGTCGTACCTATGGGAAATGATATCGGTTACTTGCCGGGTGAAATGGAAGAAAAACTTCGTCCTTGGATGCAACCGATCTACGACAACCTCGAACACCTCTTTAATACAGGATCGGGAGACGAACTTGGTAACATTCTTGCTGGAATGAAAACGATTCAACTGGAAGCCTTGACGTATATTCGAGGTCGGAGCATGCCGGGACAATTCATCATCATCGATGAAGCGCAGAATTTGACGAAACATGAAGTCAAGACGATTTTGACACGTGTCGGTGAAAACTCGAAAATCGTGTTAGTCGGGGATCCACAGCAGATTGACCATCCGTATTTAGATGAGTATTCCAACGGTTTATCCTACGCTGTAGAACGACTCAAAAATGAGAAGATGACGGGGCATGTCAAACTCGTCAAAGGGGAGCGCTCGAACTTGGCGCGTCTCGCAGCCGATTTACTATGAAAAAACGTGGTGCGTCTAATCAGGCGCACCACGTTTTCCTTATATGACAGTGACCGTATGAACGGATTTGACGACTCGCTGTCCGTGCAACAGGTGGACGGGTCCATCTGCCAATACTTTGCCGTCTTGTGAGAACTGTAGGTACACTTCATCGAGTTGCTCAAGTGGAAGTTCGACCGTCTCTTCACCTTCGAAACGAATAGCGATCGCATCCGGTAAGAGTTCAGCATTCCGGATGAACGGTGCGAGTGCCATGGCGAATGACCCTTGAAGCGCGGCCTCTTTTTCAGCGCGTGTCATCGGACGATTGTGATCCGTACGACTGCCTTCCATAATGCCTTTATCCCACGCTGCCCCCATTTTCGCGTAGTAAGCTTCTTGTTCGCTCGTATCTGCTGGTTGTCCAATCTTCTCGATCGCGACCTTTCGTTCGTCAAAGATCCAAACTGTCGGATCAATCGTTAACTGATGTCGTACTTTACCGTTAATCGGAAAAATCATTTGTTCTACCCCCTAAATGTGTAAGTCCAACAAATCCATTATACCGAAACGTTGAATTGTTGGCGAAAGTAAGGTAAAGTTTAGCTATAACAGGAACGCGTCATTTGATGAGGAGGGATTGGATTGTCAACTGAAATCGAGACAGTTCATCGCCAGCGCGCTCTTGAGCTACTAGAAGCGGATGCACAAAAAATCCGCCGGTTGATCGAGGTCCAGCTTGCGAATTTAACGATGCCACAATGTCCTCTTTACGAGGAAGTATTGGATACACAAATGTTCGGATTGTCCCGTCAGATTGATTTTGCGGTACGTCTTGAACTGATTGATGCGGGTGAAGGGAAACAGTTGCTCGAATCACTTGAACAGCAATTATCTGATTTACATGATGCGGAGACGTGCTGATTTTCTACTCAAACGTGAAATGCGGCGTTTGGGTATTTTTTTTTAGAAAACGAAAAAAAGGACGTGTACATATGTTAGCGAAGTTTAAAGAAAAACGAGCATTTTTTGACTACGGTCTCTTCTTTACGATGCTCATCCTCATGGCAATCAGTACAGTCATGGTCTACAGTGCCAGCGTGTGGAACGGTGGCGATTATGCGAATACGTCCTTCTTTGAGAAGCAGTTGATGTTCGATGCGATGGCCATCGTGCTGTTCCTTTTCGTTTCGCAAGTGAATCATGAAGTGTTCCGTGGACCAGTCATTCGTTTATTTCTATATGCGGGTACGTGGTTTATGTTAATGGCGACATTGCTCTTTGAACCACTAAACGGTGCCCGTGCATGGTTAAACTTCGGTATCTTCTTGATTCAACCGATTGAACTTTGTAAATTCGTCCTTGTTGTCGGACTTGCTAGTTATTTTGATCAAAAACACAAAGGGAAAATGGATGGCGTGATTGGAATCGTCCATCATTTTATCCATCGTCAAATTCCAGCGACGTCCTCAGGAAAACGGATTTTACTTAGTTTCTCGGACTGGATTTTGATTCCGATGGTTGTATTATTAGCTCCGTATGCAATCATCATCCGTTTGCAACCGGATGATGGAGGACTGTTCATTCTGTTACTCATCACGGCGATGATTTTATTTGCTGTTGGATTACCGAGCGGATATATTGCGCTCTGTGCCGTGAGTGTTCCACTCATTTTTTTATATGCTTGGAATAATTTTTCAGATAATCAAATGCAGCGGATCCATGCTAGCTTAAATCCATTTCTTGATGCAGAGGGTAAGGGGTATCAGCTCATCAACTCTGTCATATCGATTGCCCATGGAGGATTATTCGGAGTCGGTCTCGGGAATAGTTTCCAAAAGTATGGCTATCTACCAGAGCCTGAAACCGACTACATCATGTCAATCATCTCAGAAGAACTCGGCTTCATCGGGGTCCTTGTCGTACTCGGTTTGTTGTTCTACCTGATGATTCAAGGGGCGATCATCGCCAACAGGTGTGTATCTCTCTATTCGAGCATGCTTGCGCTCGGTATTTCCGGTATCATCTTCATTCAGACATGTATCAATATCGCGGCGATGTCTGGTCTCTTTCCAGGAACCGGCGTCACCTTGCCATTCATCAGTTACGGTGGATCATCGTTACTCGTCATGAGCACGATGCTTGGTGTGATGGCAAACATCTCTATGCAAAATAAATACCGGATGGCATATCTGAAAGAAGTGCGGACTGCACGTTCGATGAGTGCCACAAGCTCATTAACTAAAGGGGGAGCATCAGTTGACTAAAATCCAAAAGATTCTCGTAGCAAACCGCGGGGAAATCGCGATTCGCGTTTTCCGCGCAGCGACAGAACTCGGTATTCGTACCGTTGCCATTTATTCACGAGAGGATATGGGTTCTCTTCATCGTTATAAAGCCGATGAAGCGTATCGGATCGGGGAAGGGAAAAAACCGATTGAAGCCTATCTCGACATTGAAGACATCATCGCAACCGCAAAAAAAGCCGAGTGTGATGCAATCCATCCTGGGTATGGATTCCTCTCTGAGAATATCGAGCTTGCCAAACGTTGCCGTGAGGAAGGAATTATCTTCATCGGGCCGCAAGAAGAGCACTTGTATAAGTTCGGGGATAAGGTACGGGCACGAACGACTGCGATTGAAGCTGGTCTTCCCGTCATTCCAGGAACAGATGGTCCGATCTCATCCATTGATGAAGCGTATGCGTTCGCAAAAGAAGCAGGCTATCCACTCATGGTCAAAGCATCACTTGGCGGTGGTGGACGCGGTATGCGTGTCGTTCGTACAGAAGAAGAGCTTCCAGACATGATCGAACGGGCGAAGTCTGAAGCCTTGAAAGCGTTCGGTTCGGATGAGATTTACGTCGAAAAATTAATCGAACGACCAAAACATATTGAAGTTCAAATCATCGGGGACGCTCATGGGAATATCATTCATTTGTTTGAACGTGATTGTTCCGTACAGCGTCGTCATCAAAAAGTCGTCGAAGTGGCACCGTGTGTCACGCTATCAGACGAGGGGCGTAAAAAGATTTGTGACGCAGCCGTTACATTGATGAAACATGTCGGATACGAAAATGCGGGTACGGTAGAGTTTCTTGTGACACAAGATGAATCGTTCTATTTCATCGAAGTCAACCCACGTGTCCAAGTCGAGCACACAATTACGGAGATGATTACAGGCGTTGACATCGTCCAGACGCAAATTCGTGTTGCTGAAGGCGAATCGTTACATAGCGACCTCGTCGGCATTCCACAACAAGAAGACATTAAGATGCTTGGTTTTGCGATTCAAAGCCGGATCACGTCAGAAGACCCAGAGAACGGCTTCTTGCCGGATACAGGAAAGATTAAAGCCTATCGTTCACCAGGCGGTTTTGGTGTACGCCTCGATGGTGGGAATGCCTACGTTGGAGCAGAAATTTCACCGTATTATGATTCGTTGCTCGTTAAAATCTCGACGCACGGTTTGACGTATGATCAAGCGGTCGCGAAGATGCGTCGGAACTTGAGTGAATTCCGAATCCGCGGGATCAAGACGAATATCCCATTCCTGAGCAACGTCTTGAAGCATCATGCGTTCGTCAGCGGGGATTACAACACATCGTTCATTGATGATACACAAGAATTATTCATCTTCCCGAAACGTCAAGACCGGGGAACGAAGCTTTTGACGTACATCGGAGAGGTTTCCGTCAATGGGTTCCCGGGAATCGGAAAATTGGACAAGCCGCTTGCGCGTGACGTCCGGATTCCAAAAAATCTACCGACAGACTATACACCAGGAGCGAAAGCAATCCTCGATGCAGAAGGTCCGGAAGCCGTCGCGAAATGGTTGAAAGATCAGGAAAACGTCCTGTTGACAGATACGACATTCCGTGACGCTCATCAGTCGCTCCTTGCTACAAGAATGCGGACGAAGGACCTCGTCGCAATCGCAGAAGCGGAAGCGAAGCTGCTACCTGAACTGTTCTCTGTTGAGGCATGGGGAGGCGCGACGTTTGATGTCGCCTACCGATTCTTGTCGGAGGACCCATGGGTTCGTTTGATGAAATTGCGGGAAAAGATGCCGAACGTCCTGATTCAGATGTTACTCCGCGGTGCGAACGGCGTCGGTTACAAAAACTATCCGGACAACGTCATTCACACGTTCGTCAAGGAAGCGGCGCAAGCAGGAGTCGATGTCTTTCGGATCTTCGATAGCTTGAACAACCCGGAGTCAATCCAACTTGCGATCGATGCGGTCTTGCCGACAGGTAAAATCGCGGAAGCAGCTGTCTGTTATACGGGGGATCTGTTCGATGCGAATCGTCCGAAATATCATCTGCCATATTACGTCAACTTGGCGAAACAATTGGAAGAGAGCGGTGCTCATATCATCGCCATCAAGGATATGGCGGGTCTCTTGAAACCGGAAGCGGCGTATGCGCTCGTATCGGCACTCAAAGATGCGGTATCATTACCAATCCATCTCCACACACACGATGCGAGTGGGAACGGGATTTATACGTATGCGCGTGCGATTGATGCCGGGGTCGACGTTGTTGATGTCGCAGCATCGAGTATGTCAGGACTGACGAGTCAGCCAGCGGGTGGGAGCTTGATTCATGCGTTAAGTGGTCATCCACGTCAACCACTCGTTTCAGCACAAAAATTCGAACAGATTTCAGATTATTGGCAGGACGTGCGTCACCTATATCAAGCATTCGAACTCGATATGATTGCACCGAACCCAACGGTCTACGACCACGAGATGCCGGGTGGTCAATATTCGAACTTACAGCAACAAGCAAAAGCGGTCGGGCTTGCAGATCGTTGGTCTGAAGTCAAAGAGATGTATGCGCGCGTCAACATGTTGTTTGGTGATATTGTCAAAGTCACGCCGTCATCAAAAGTCGTCGGAGATATGGCACTCTTCATGGTTCAACATCATCTGACGGAAGAAGATGTCTTGCACCGCGCAAGTGGACTTGATTTCCCGGACTCAGTCGTTGAACTGATGAAGGGCGAACTTGGAACTCCACCGGACGGTTTCCCGAAAGATGTTCAACAGGCTATTCTCAAAGGAGCTGCTCCGCTGACAGAACGCCCAGGTAAGATGATGGAACCACTCAATTTTGATGCGATCAAACATGAGTTGTTCGAAAAACTTGAACGTCCAGTTACAGAATTTGATGCTCTCGCTTACGCGCTCTATCCAAAAGTCTTCATGGATTACAGTTCGTACGTCGCACGATATGGTGACATCTCGGTTCTTGATACCAATACGTTCTTCCATGGAATGCGTCTAGGTGAGACGATCGAGGTTGAAATCGAACGAGGCAAGACACTTTACCTCAAGTTGATTCAAATCGGTCAGCCAGATGATCATGGTATGCGGACGATCTATTACGAGATGAACGGCGTGCCTCGTGAAGTCGAAGTCAAAGACATCAGTATCAAGGAAAGTTCATCAAGTCGTCCAAAAGCAGATCGAAGTAACGCGAAACAAATTGGTGCGTCGATGCCAGGTAGCGTATTGAAGGTACTCGTCGAGACAGGCACGCGTGTCCGTAAAGGAGAGCAACTCCTTGTCACGGAAGCGATGAAGATGGAAACGACGATCCAAGCGCCGGAAGACGGTGAAATCAAAGCAGTCCACGTCAAGGAAGGCGAAGCTATCGCAAGTCAAGACTTACTGATTGAATTCGTATAAGGTCACAATGAAAAACAGGCGCACGCTCGGCGGGCTGCCTGTTTTTCATTCAATATATAGTGGGAGAGGATACGATTGAACATTATCTGTTGGGTTCGAAGTGATTTTCGATTACAAGACAACCACATGTTGGCACGTGCCATTGAATTATTAAAGGAAAATCCGAAAGCGACAGTTGAGTTCGTCTTTTGGCTCAATCCGGATTACATTGGAGAATATGAAGCACGGCAACAATATTTCTTCCAAGCGCTTGAAATGTTTTCGAATGCCTGTAAAGAGAAAGAGATGCCAATCCGTTTCATCGAAGGGGATGAACAGGCTTTCTTAGACGCAACTGATGATGCAGACTTTTTGTTATTTAATGCGGAATATGTCGAACCATTTAAGACACGAGATGAAAAAATCATTAAAAAGCGTAAGGATCGTCAGACGGAGCGACTACTAGACCGGCATCTTCTTCACCCGCATGATATTAAGAAGCAAGATGGAAAGTTCTACAAAGTATTCACACCATATAAGAATGCATTCATGAAAAAAGACATTCCTGCACCATATAAGGTTAAGTGGCAAGCGCTACGGGATCATTATCAAAAGCGTCAGCACGATAATAGTTTTATCAATGTTTACTTTAAAAAGGCACAGTCTGAGGCGGCATTTCATCCAGGTGAGGAGCAAGCGAAACAACGCTTGAAGAAATTCATCGAACAATCGCTTGAAAATTATGAAGAGAACCGTGATCTTCCTGCTGTCGACGGTACGAGTTTACTCTCTCGTTATTTACGGACCGGTGAGATTGGGATTCGAACCGTCTATGCAGCTGTTCAAGAGGCGAAAGAGTCAAAAGGGAAGCAGACATTCATCACGGAACTTATCTGGCGTGAATTCTATTATATGATTTTAATGCACTTCCCTGAATCAAAACGACAAGCGGTCAACACACAATATCGAGAAGTCAAATGGGAAGAAGATGAGGATGGATTCAAGGCATGGTGTGAAGGGAAGACAGGCTATCCGATCGTCGACGCTGCGATGCGTCAATTGAACCAGACGGGTTGGATGCACAATCGTCTGCGGATGATCGTCGCTTCGTTCCTGACAAAGGATCTATTAATTGATTGGCAAAAAGGAGAACGTTATTTCCAACAGAAACTCGTCGATTACGAAGCGGCTTCGAACATCGGTGGATGGCAATGGGCAGCATCGGTCGGAACGGATGCCGTACCGTACTTCCGTGTCTTCAATCCGACGACACAATCGAAGAAGTTCGATAAGGACGGAGACTTCATTCGGCAGTATGTCACGGAAATCAAGGATCTGTCAAAGCAATATATTCATGAACCGACGAAGCAACAACGAGAAGATTATGGATATCCAGAGCCAATCGTCGCTCACGATGAAGCGCGAAAGCGCGCAATTGCTCGATTCAAATGAAAAAAGGATGTTCCTCGCGTGAGGGACATCCTTTTTACTATTTTACTGGAGACGACTGTTTGCTTTACGTGTTCGGAATGCGTGGTACGTCAAGTAAGATAAGACCCCGAAATAACATGTGATTAAGAACGCGTGTAATAACGGTACATACGTCGCATGTCCACCAAGAACGATCCAAGCCCCCGTAGCAACTTGGCACGTGATGAAGAACGTCGCGAATGCCATGCCGATTTTCGTCGTCCGGTGTTTTAAGCGAATGGCTGTGATATGAACGAACAATGTGAACAGGAACAATAGTCCAGCCATAATCCGGTGAATCATTTGGACCCAGGCTTCGAACGTCATCGTCGGTTGCGAACAAACGGGCCAACCCACACACGCATATGTAGCGCCAACATGGCGAACGTAAGCACCAGTATAGACGACGATCAGCGTGTAGACGAGCAGGCCGTACAAGAGCTTCCGCAAGAATGCTGGGACGGATTCCCTGAATTCCTGACCGGGACGCTCCATGATCAATATCGTTAAAATCAATAGGGCAGCAAAGGAAATCAAGGAGATACCGAAATGTAACGCCATGACGAGGTCCGATTGTTGCCAAACGACAGCTCCGGCTCCGACGATGGATTGAATCAACATGAAGATGAAGGCAAGAAATGCAAAGATCTTCGTATCTAATCGATCCTTAAAGGCAACGAGCGTCCAGAGACATAAGGCGATGATTAAGAGTCCGACGACTCCGGTCACAGCGCGGTGACTATATTCAATCATCGTTTCAACACTTGGGTTCGTCGGGATGAGTTCCCCATGACAGAGTGGCCAATCTGTTCCGCAGCCGTCTCCCGAGTCCGTTTTTGTGACTGTCCCACCCATCAGTAAGACGATCATCATCGTAAACGTGACGAAGGCTGAAAACATCGAAAGCTTTCGATTCAAGATTTGGACACCACCTTTCTAAAAAATACGAAATACATGGATTTCCATAGGACTAGTATCGCATAAAAAGTCCCGAAACGCTTGCAATCTTTTAGAACAACGCTATTCTAGTATTAGGTAAATATGGTGAACTGTGATGAAAATCACATAGATTTCACATTTTGTTCATTATGTCGAAAGTATTTTCATACGTCACGGTCCTCAATATGTGGTATCTTTTATAGAGAAAAGGACGTTTCGTGGCATGTCTGTGTTATTTCTGTGAAGAAATTACGTGAAGCCTAGGTGCTAAACGGAAGCAGATGGTGAAAAGGAGGGAACAGCATGGCGAAAGTTACTGGAGAGGCACTGGATATGGCGATCGAGCAGTCGGATCAACCCACATTCAAGGACTATATCACCCTAGCAAAAATGGGTATCGTCCGTGCCAATCTGATTACGGTCTTCGCAGGGTATGTCGTAGCGGCATCGTACATAACGGATGATGTCCTGTTGTATCTGTGGCAAACCAAGTGGATGTTATTGTGGACGCTTCTCGGGAGTGGATTGGTCATTGCCGGAAGTTGCTACCTCAATAACTACATTGACCGGGACATCGATTACAAGATGGAACGGACGATGGGAAGACCAAGCGTTACTGGGAAGATGGATGGACAACGGATACTCGCACTTGGACTCGGGATTCTTGCGACCGGTACGGTATTGTTGTTGATCGTCAACCATGTGGCGGCAGTGTTCGGATTGATCGGATCATTCGTTTACGTCGTCATTTATACGATGTGGTTAAAGCGGACGCATACGATCAATACAGTCGTAGGTGGTATATCAGGAGCGGTGCCACCAATCATTGGATTTGCGGCAGTCACTCCGACGCTTCACATTGATGCATGGATTTTATTCCTCATCATGTTCGTGTGGCAACCACCACATTTCCTTGCACTCGCGATGCGACGGACAGAGGAGTATCGGGCAGCAGGTATCCCGATGTTACCTGTCGTAAACGGATTCGCGATCACGAAACGACAAATTGTATGGTGGATTGCAGTACTCATTCCATCATCACTCCTCTTAGCACACTATGGCATCATCTACATGATCGTCATGGCATTGCTCGGTGGATATTGGCTCTATATGGGACTGAAAGGTCTGAAGATCCAAGATGAACAAGCCGAGATTAAATGGGCGTCGAAGATGTTCTTCTTCTCACTGTTTTATTTCACGGCTTGGATCGTGACGGTCGTACTCGTTTCTCTCTAAAACGATTT
Organism: uncultured Exiguobacterium sp.; assembly: GCF_964277885.1. NCBI lineage: Bacteria > Bacillati > Bacillota > Bacilli > Caryophanales > Exiguobacterium > uncultured Exiguobacterium sp. Next base: position 810,552 of record NZ_CAXYJR010000005.1, read on the forward strand.
GACATAATTCACGTACACCATTACGAAAGACAAAATTGGGGACAAAGAAAGTGGGGATGGTTGTGAAAAAATCAGTAAAAATGCTCTTCCGGCTTCTTCCAATCGGCTTGATGGCACTTATGTTATCAGGTTGTGGAATTCCGGAATTGTCTGCGCTACAGCCTCGCGGAGAAGGCGCTGAAATGCAACTTGAGATCATCAAGCTTAGCTTGTGGGTCATGTTGTTCGTCCTTGCGATCGTAGCCGTCATTTATATTTACGTACTTATGAAATTCCGTCGTAAATCAGGTGATAACACGGTTCCGAAGCAAGTTGAAGGGAACCATACGCTTGAAATCATCTGGACAGTCATTCCGATTCTTCTTTTGATCGTTCTTGCAATTCCGACGATCAAAACAACGGTTGAACTCGCAGATGCAAAAGAAGCGAAGAAAAACGAACAAATCAACGTCACAGCAAACCTTTACTGGTGGGAATTCGAATACCCAGACAAAGGTGTTTCGACAGGACAAGAACTCGTCATCCCAGTTGGTAAACGTGTTGCTGTCAACTTGACGTCTAAAGACGTCATCCACTCATTCTGGGTACCTGCTCTTTCTGGTAAGACAGATACAAACCCAGGACTTGATAACGAAATGTGGTTACAAGCCAAAGAAGCAGGCACGTACTACGGTAAATGTGCCGAGTTGTGTGGTCCTTCCCACGCATTGATGGACTTTAAAGTCGTTGCGATGGAGCAAGATGATTACGACAAATGGTTGAAAGACATGAAAGCTGCTAAAGAAGCAGAAACGAAGCAGCTTGATAAGAAAAACGAAAAGAACTGGACGACTGGTGAGCAAGTCTATGCCCAGAACTGTCTCAGCTGTCATGGTGGCGGGAAAGTCGCACCTAGCTTGACGAACTTCGGTGATCGTCAGCGTATCGCGGGTTACCTCAAACATGATAAAGAAAACCTCGAAAAATGGATTCGCGATCCACAAAAAGAGAAACAAGGTACGAAAATGCCTGGATTCTCTGAAGATAAGATCAGCGATGAAGAATTGAGCGAATTGGCAGATTATCTATTGGACAAAAAGCTCCAATAATTTTTTAAGGGGGAATCATAGTGGGGACACATACTATGGGTATGCCGCAGAAAAAAAGCGGCATCATGGACTGGCTAACGACAGTCGACCATAAGAAAATCGGGATTCTCTACATCATTTCCGGATTATTCTTCCTTCTGGTCGGTGGCGTAGAAGCCCTAATGATTCGTTTTCAATTGATTAAACCGATGAACGATTTCGTCAGCGGTGAACTCTTTAACCAATTGATTACGATGCACGGTACGACGATGATCTTCTTGGCAGCGATGCCGATGTTGATCGGTTACATGAACGCAGCAGTACCGCTTCAAATCGGAGCACGCGACGTTGCGTTCCCGTTCTTGAATGCACTTGGTTTTTGGTTGTTCTTCTTTGGTGGAGTCTTACTGAACCTTTCGTGGTTCTTCGGCGCTGCACCAAACGCAGGGTGGACAGCATACGCGCCACTCTCGACAGTACCAGAGTCACTCGGTGTTGACTTCTATTCACTCGGGTTACAGATTTCTGGTTTCGGTACACTTATGGGGGGGATCAACTTCCTCGTTACGATTTTGAACATGCGTGCACCAGGTATGAAACTGATGCGGATGCCGCTCTTCACATGGACAGCATTCGTTGCTTCTGCCTTGATCGTTTTCGCATTCCCACCACTTACGGTTGGATTGTTCCTCTTGACGTTCGAGCGCCTCTTCGGAGCGCACTTCTTTGACCCGGCAGCGGGCGGGAACATCGTCATCTGGGAACACCTCTTCTGGATCTTCGGTCACCCGGAAGTTTACATCTTGATCTTACCGGCATTCGGTATTTTCTCTGAAATCATTCCTACATTTGCTCGTAAGCGTCTCTTCGGTTACACGACGATGGTCTTTGCGACGATGTTGATCGGTTTCCTCGGATTCATGGTATGGGTTCACCACATGTTCACAGTCGGTCTCGGTCCGGTTGCGAACGCGATCTTCGCAGTTGCGACGATGGCAATCGCTGTACCGACAGGGGTCAAGATCTTCAACTGGCTCTTTACGCTATGGGGCGGTAAGTTGACGTTCCCAGTCGCGATGCTTTACTCGGTCGCTTTCATTCCATCATTCCTTGTTGGTGGTATGACAGGGGTCATGCTTTCGGTAGCACCTGCCGATTACCAGTACCACGACAGTTATTTCGTCGTTGCCCACTTCCACTACGTTATCGTCGGTGGGGTCGTCTTTGGTCTCTTCGCAGGTCTTTACTACTGGTTCCCGCTCATGTTCGGGAAACAGCTCAATGAGTTCTGGGGTAAAATTCAATTCTGGTTGTTCTTCATCGGCTTCCACTTGACATTCTTCCCACAACACATTCTTGGTCTGACAGGTATGCCACGTCGTGTCTTCACGTACTTGCCAAACCAAGGCTGGGAAACAATGAACTTACTTTCTTCAATCGGTGCAGCCTTCATGGGTGTGTCGACGATCGTTCTCGTCATCTCGATCGTTGCCGCATTGATGTCAAAAGAATATGTAAAACGCGACGTATGGGGCGATGGACGTACGCTTGAGTGGACACTTCCTGTTCCAACTCCAGAGTACAACTTCGCACAAATTCCACTCGTCAAAGGTTTGGATACGTACTGGCTCGAAAAAATGGCAGGTAACAAAACAGTCTCTGTTTCAGAAGAAGTCGGTGATATCCACATGCCGAACAACTCGATCTTGCCGTTCGTCATGTCAGTCGGTCTGTTCCTTGCAGGTCTTGGATTCATTCTTCGTCTAGATTACGGTACTGTCGGTCTTGTCATTGCCTTGGTCGGTCTTGCGATGACATTCATCGCGATGTTCTTCCGTTCTTGGATCGACGATGAAGGATACTACATCCCGAAATCAGTCGTCGAAGAAGATCTACGCCTTGAAGCAGAAAAGGAGGCGAAGTAAGATGGGTCATCATTCAGTACCAAACAACCCGATCACCGGTATTCCGGATCATGTTGAAAAAGCAACACTTGAGGGTAAGAATAAATATGTAGCCTTCTGGTTCTTCCTTGGAGGAGAGACGACTTTGTTCGCCTCTCTCTTCGGGACATACATCGGACTTCATAACTCCGGTGCGAAAGAAGGTCTACGCAGTTATGACATCTTCGAAATGGGTCTCGTCTTCATCATGACGATGCTCCTCTTGACAAGTTCGTTGACAAGCGTTCTTGCGATGATGGCAATGAAACGTAACGATGTGAAAAAGATGAAGCTTTGGCTCATCATCACATTGCTTCTCGGTCTTGGATTCTTAAGTGGTGAGATCTATGAGTTCAATCACTACTACCACATCGGTCATACGTTCACGTCGAGTGCATTTGGTTCTGCCTTCTATACACTCGTTGGTTTCCACGGTGGACACGTCTTGTTCGGTCTTCTCTGGATTTCGACATTGTTGATCCGGAACTGGAATCGTGGCATCACGGTCGTGAATGCGCCGAAGTATTATGTTTCAAGTCTTTACTGGCACTTCATTGACGTCGTCTGGGTCTTTATCTTCTCAGTCGTCTACCTCATGGGGATGGTGAAATAAGATGGAAAAACACGAACCGCAATTAACACGCAATCAAGTCGAACTCGAAATGAAAGCAGAACGTGGTCGTGAGACTCAACTGCAACTCATCAGTTTCGCACTCATGATTTTCTTGACGCTTATCGCTTTCGGTGCTGTTATGGCAGATCTCATGCCTCACTGGGCAGCTGGTGGCTTCCTGATCATCATGGCAATCGTTCAAGTTTATCTCCAGCTTTATATGTTCATGCACATGAACAATAAAGGCAACACATGGATTAAAGTCATGATGGGTCTTGGCGTATTCGTCGCCTTGACGATCGTCGCGACGCTCCGTCTGTTGATCTGGTAAGAAATGTGACCATTCTGCTAACGTTTAGCAGGATGGTCTTTTATTTTGGAATCGTTTTATGAGAAACCTTTACAATGAAATAGGGGAACGGTAATCTTAGTTTGTAAGAGAAAGGAACGGGGTGAAGAAAAATGTTAGGCAATTTAAGGGGAGCACTTTCGCAATTTGATTGGACTATCTTATGGAGTCCGTATTATGCGTTGATACTCATTGGATTGTATATTCTATATGCTGTCGTGACAGAAAAGCTGCGTCGTCCGGATGAGCCGGAAACAACGCTCGGGCAAAAATTTTCTATGCTTGCGGCATTAATCGTTTTTTACATCGGTTTTGGAAGTCCATTAGACTTGCTAGCGCATATCACTTTCTCAGCACATATGTTGCAGATGGTGTTCGTCTACATGGTCGCACCGCCGCTCTTGTTGATTGCGATACCAGAGTGGCTTTATAAGCGCTTGTTCAATATCCCGTATCTTGGGAAGATTCTTCGTTTCTTCGTCAAGCCGTTGATTGCACTTGTCGTTTTTAATGCCTTGTTTACGTTCTATCATATGCCATTTATTTTTGATTATGTCTTGACGAACTATACCGTCCACCGTCTGTTTCATGGAACCCTGATTTTCTTGAGCATGACGATGTGGTATCCGATCATCGCACCTGTCAACGAAGACGACAGTTTATCTGACTTGAAGAAGATGGTCTATATCGTCGCGAACGGTGTCTTATTAACACCAGCATGTGCGTTCATGATCTTCAGTCAAAGTTTTCAGTATCAAGCCTATCAAGATCCGGCAACATTCGCGAAAGTACTCGCCTATTGTATGCCGAACAATGATTTGAGCGGATTGAACTTGGAACGATTGCTTGGAACGACTGATGACTTACTAGAGGATCAACGCTTCGGCGGTGTCCTTATGAAGCTCGGTCAAGAACTCGTATATGGTCTATTCTTCGGATTGACCTTCTTTACATGGGTACGCCGTTCGAAAAGTACTGCCGTGGATGAAGGTATGTCCTTCACACCCAAAGCGGATTAAATTGGAGGAAGTTGGAACATGAGTTATTTGCCGTTGATTTGTGTATCGCTGATTGTCATCAGCGCGATTTTTGTAGCGATTGGCTGGTTCTTGATTGCCCAGACACGTCGCAACATGAAAGCTCACCAAACCGTGATGACGATCGCTGCTGCACTTGCCTTACTGTTTTTCATCATGTACGCTTTGCGGACAATTTTGCTGGGTAATACAGCATTTGGCGGTCCTGCATCCGTCAAACCATACTATACAGGATTCTTGATTTTCCACATCCTACTTGCGACATCAGGTGGGGTGCTTGGGCTGATGGCGCTCTATCATGCCTACAAGAAGAACTTTGCGCGTCACCGTAAAATCGGACCAGTTGCTTCGATCATTTGGTTTTTGACGGCAATCACGGGCGTCATCGTCTACTGCTTGTTATATGTCGTCTACGATCCAGGTGAGACGACGAACGTATTCCGGGCGATCTGGAGTCATTAAGGGGGAGCCAACTTGAAAAAGAATAGTTATTTGACGGTCGCTGCCGTTGTCCTCATCTTAGTTGCGGCAGCAGGGGGATATTATTATTTCTTCATGAAAGAAAAGTTACCTGTCATCGCGGAGCCGACACCATTTGAATTAACGAATGCCGTAGACGGTAAGTCGTTCAACTCGGAAGATGGAAAGGTCAAGGTGTTGACATTCTTCTATTCGAATTGTCCTGATATTTGTCCGTTGACGCTAAATGATTATCGAAAACTTGAGAAAAAGCTTCGGAGTGAAGAGTTGTACGGAAGTGACGTCGAACTCGTCGCAGTGACAGTTGATCCGAAAGTCGATACACCGAAAGTCTTAAAAACGTATGCTTCGAACTTTGAAGCAGATGCCAAAGGATGGAGAGTACTGACAGGAGATCCGGTCGTCATCGATCGTCTGACACGTCAGTTGAACTTCTATTATTCAAAAGCAGAAAGCGGCTTAGTGACGCACGGAACGCAAATGTTCATTTTAGACCGTGAAAATAAAGTACGGGCCATCTCATCGATGGCGAAGACACCGGACGAACCGGTTGATTTGGAAGAAGTCATGTCTTCGGTCACACAATTAGCGAAGGAGTGAAGGAAGATGACTTATGAAGATTACATGCAAGGAGATGTGACCGTCTCTGTTCAAGCGATCGAAGAGTTACTTGCTTGTGCGATCGAGGATTACGGGGTCCATCACTCCCGAATCAAACGGATGGACCGAGAAGAGATTGCATTTAGTGTGAAGGTGGATGCTCCAGCGACATCACTGCATGCGCTCTATCAACACGTCCGTCAACAACTTGGAATTCAGCTCGGAGATGACGTCGTATCTTACGTACAATTCGTCGCGCGTTAAAACGAAACAAACGAACGCCTTGTGACACCATACAGATAGGCGATGAGTCGATGACTTCGTAAGTAATACGAGGTTCATCGACTTTTTTCATGGGGAAAAAGATAAAAAAATAGAGGTCCCGACTGGAACCTCTGCATGTAGCTTATTTTTCAAGTGTTTCAAGGAGTGCCGCTAAACGACGCTCACAGTCTTTGACGATTTCCGGAGGGAACGTCTCATCATACTCGACACCGTGTGGATAGTAATGCTTTCCAAGAAGCGGTGTCATCATACGGACGACAGCGTGACGGTCTTCGATCTCGCCTTGGATCGCATAGACTGGAACACGAAGGTAGAATACTTCACCTGTTGATTGTTTTTCGTATTTCATGTCGTACATCGCACGCTCGTAATCCCACTGTCCTTCGCGGACGAAACGGTGATGATCCATGATTGTTTCGAGAAGACCGAACTTGAGTTCCTTGCCTTCAATACCATATTGTTCAAACTTCATGCTTGAATCCCCCTATACCCCAGTTTGCTAGTAGATACTAGTCTTTCCAAACTATCATACCATAATGAATGAAACGGTGACGTAAAAGTTGTGAAGTCATTTTGAAGAATTCATGAACTTCCATATTTTCGTTCGACGTATTCAAGAATCGTGTCCGGTGCATGGATACCGAGGTGGTTGAGTCCTTCGCCACCGAAGAAGACGTTGAACTCGAGAACGTACCATTGTCCGTCACGAATGATGAGATCAAAACCAGCATGATCGATATCGAGCTGTTTCGCGAGCGCGAGCACGAAATCAATCGCATCTTGTGGGACGTCATCAAAATCAAGGACGCCACCTTGAGCGACATTATTTAAGAACTGTGCGCCGCCGACACGCCAGTACGCAGCGAGGACTTGATCACCGACGACGACGACACGCAAATCCTTTTCGTTCGGGATGTACTCCTGAATATAGAACGTCTCGTGTGTGTCCGTGTATTTCTTCCAGTCTGTTTCATTTTTGATGAGATGGACACCTTGTCCCATGGAGCTACGGACTGTCTTCGCAACGAACGGAAACGAGAATTCACGTAAGACACGTTCGACGGTGAATTCATTTTTTCCATAGATGCCGGTCCGAGGGATGTTATCCGGAATGACGGTTTGAAAAATCCGCGTCATCTCGATCTTGTCATGCCCCAGATGGAACGTGGCGGCAGACGGGAAAATCGGCTTTTTCATCCCGTAGATGATTGAGTGGATTTGCCAGTATTCGGGGAACAGGACGACATCCGCCTGTTCAATCTTTTTTAAGGAATCAAAGTGATAATCTGACTTAGCATGTTCCGTCTTGATTCCGATCGTCCGGAACATATTAAAAGAGAGCAGTTGCATAAAGTTCATTCCTTCCTTCTGAACAAATTATACACAATTCAACGGGCTAGGAGGGAGAGAAATGTTATGATAAGATGGTAAAGTTAAGGAGGAGATTCGTTGTGATATATACCGATAAGACGATTGACCTCATCAACGCAGCGGAAGACCTCATTCGATCTCTCGCTCAAAGTGAAACGGGGCAAGCATATAGATGTGCGAAACAAGCACAGCAAGAGTCAACAGAGGCACAGGCTGTCATTCGCGATTTTCATCAAGTCAAGGAGGACTACGAACTCGTACAACGATTCGGACGGTATCATCCTGACTATCAGACGATCACGAAAAAGGTCCATGAAGTCAAACGGCGACTTGATTTACAAGAGGAAGTCGCGCAGTTTAAAAAGGCGGAAAAACAACTCGAAACGTTACTCGGACAAATCAGTCTGAAGCTCGCTGGAGAAGTATCGCCGCAAATTAAAGTACCGACGGGAAATCCTTTCTTCGATCAAGGATGCGCTGGAGGTTGTTCGACCGGTGGCAGCTGTAGCTGTAGCGGATAACGAAGGTGAAGGGGGTAGGCTGGCGTGATCAAGGAACGAGTGGGACTCATCGTCTATGTCAATGCGATGAAAGCATCCCGTCAATTACGCCGTTACGGGAACGTCTACTTTACGTCTAAACGTGAACGATACGTTCATCTGTATGTCGATTTAGATCAGCATGAACAGGTAATGGAAGTCATTTCGACTCTCCCGTTCGTCGAATCGATCAAACGTTCAGAACGACCGTTCATCACGGAGACGTTCGCGAACAAAAAAGGTAAAATGCCAGAAGAAGCATAATCCATGGAGCGATGAGGACATCCTCGTCGCTTCTTTGTTGAAAGGAATGAAGGAAATGCGAGTCATTTCAGGGGAACGGAAAGGTACACGATTAAAAGCAGTGCCAGGGGATCAAACACGACCGACGACGGATAAAGTAAAAGAATCATTATTCAACGTCATCGGTCCTTATTTCAACGGAGGACGAGCGCTTGATTTGTTTGCGGGGAGCGGAGGTCTTGGTATCGAGTCTCTGTCAAGAGGATGCGATGAGGCAGTGTTCGTCGACCAACACCATAAAGCGATCCAAACGATCCAAGATAATTTACGAACGACGCGCTATACGGACCAAGCACGTGTTTTAAAAAAAGATGTAGCGATCGCTTTAACGGAACTCGCATCTGAAGAGCCGTTTAAGTTGATTTATCTAGACCCTCCCTATGCAAAAGAGCGATTGACGGAACATGTCACGTACATAGAGCAACACGATATGCTAACGGACAATGGTGTCATCGTCTGTGAACATGACTCTGCGGTTGTATTACCGGACCGGATTGGACGGCTAGAGGTCGTTCGTCGACTTCGTTATTCCGCTGTCATCTCAATCACGTTATACGAATTCATGGAAGCGGAGGAAGACCACGTATGAAACGAATCGCCATTTGCCCAGGTAGCTTTGATCCGATCACGAACGGACATTTAGACATCATCGAGCGTGCCGTTCCAATTTTTGATGAGATCATCGTTGCTGTACTGAATAATTCTTCAAAGCAACCGCTCTTTTCTGTCGAGGAACGGATGGAGTTGATCGCTGATGTGACATCGCACCTACCTCAAATCAAAGTCGATTCCTTTAATGGATTGCTTGTCGATTACGCGGCGGAAGTCGGTGCAACCGCGATTGTACGCGGTCTACGAGCAGTTTCGGATTTTGAATACGAAATGCAAGTCGCATCCATCAACAAAAAGATGAACGATCAAATCGAGACACTGTTCATGATGACGAACAATCAATATTCCTTTTTGAGTTCTTCGATCGTCAAGGAAGCGGCTAAATACGGTGCTTCCGTCGCTGATCTCGTGCCACCTTCTGTAGAAGAGGCGCTACGTCAGAAATATACGAAAGGAGAACTATAATGAAAGCTTGGAAACCGGCCTTAGCAGCGGTCATCGCGGCCCTGCTCGTATTCTTCGTGCCACTTCCCTATTTCATCTCCTATCCAGGTGATGCGACATCGACGGAAGATTTGATTGATGTGTCTGGGGGCGACAAGGAACCAGGAGATTTGATGATGTTGACGATCGCTCAGCGTCGGGCAACCCCTTATTTCCTCGTAGAAAGCCTCTTCCTGCCGTTTTCTGAAACATCTAGTGTAAGTGATTATTTGTACGACGGTGAGTCAGACGCACAGTATGAAACACGTCAGAAGCTATACATGGAAGAAGCGCAGCATAACGCTACGATAGAGGCATACGAATTAGCGGATAAAAAAGTCGATGTCGACTTTAAAGGAGTCTACGTTTCCGGTGTCATTCCAGGAGGTCCAGCCGAAGGAAAACTGAAGGCTGGGGACCGAATCACGGGTGTCGACGGAAAACCGATTACGTCGTTTGACGGATTCATGAAGACGATTCAATCAAAAAAAGCAAAAACAGCCGTTCCGATTCAATTCTCGCGTAAATCGGAAATCAAGAAGACGACAATTCGGGTGGATCAGTTATCGAAAGAAGTCAAACGAGTCGGGCTCGGTATTTATGAACCATTACCGATTTCTAACGTAACGACAGATCCTGAAATCGAATTTCGGGTTGAAGATGTCGGTGGTCCTTCTGCTGGGATGATGTTCACGCTTGAAATCTATGATCAATTGACGCCAGGTGATTTGGCGAAAGGACATAAGATTGCCGGTACGGGGACAATTGAAGAAGGCGGAAAGGTTGGGCCAATCGGTGGAGCGTGGCAAAAGGTCGTCGCTGCTGACGAGGCGGAAGCAGAAATCATGTTCGTGCCAGCAGGAGAAAACTACAAAGAAGCTAAACCATCCATCAAAAAACTCGGAACGAACATGAAGCTCGTTCCGATCAAAACGGTTGAAGATGCGATTGATTATTTGGAAGAACTTCCAGCGAAATAAGGAAAGCGGCGGTGTTCGAGCAACGCGTCGTAGCGAGCCAAGGGCAGTGCGTATGCAGCTGTGACTTGGCTTTCTTTCGTTAGCCAAGGATGATTCGTGAACGTACTGAAAACAGGGACACGCGTTTTGATGTTCTTAAGTGCCAGTCGTCCTCGTTCTGAAAAAGCGAGGGGGCGAACGAAACCAACATGGTCATAATCAATCCGTGCGACCTCCTCTGCTGTCGTTGAAGTCAACAGATAGATAAGGGCACGCTGCAGACTCGTACGCGTATAACGGCGTGTTTTGACGTAATCTAAAAAGAAATCGAATGTCTCTGCTTGTTTGGCACCTTCGATGAGACGAGGAGCTAATGAATCGTCAATTCCGGCGATTCGTATCAACTCGGATAGAGGAGTCGTCAATAGACGTTGGCGAATCCATGGATAATAGTGCGAAAAATGAGCGAAAGAGGCGTTTGTTAGGACGTTCTCCGTCTGTTCGGGAAGTCCGAGTAGCTGACCATGTGTTTGGTAATGGGCGCGTATCGCAGTGGCACTCATGATATCTCCGGTTGATAGATCATGATAGCCACTTCCAATCCGTTTCGTCGTGTGAAGCAATAGATTCTTTGTGGCGCGAGCATAATAATAACCGAGTGTATTGTTCGGTTGCGTCAAGTCAAGCGTCTGCGAGACACGCTTGAACGCTTGACTGGCAGCGTGAGCGGAAGAAAGCCCTACTGTTAATCCGTCGCGTAACGCTTGCTTGTACGCAGTCGTTTCTTCAATCTGTTCCGCTGCTGCATGCAGAAAAGGTTGGATATCACCACATTCGCTTCCGAACGAAAGCGACTCACAACCAATCGTCTCAGCAATCGTTACCCCACCGAGCGCAAAACGATCCGCGCGTTGTACGGCAAAATAAAAAGGAAGTTCGAGAACGAGATCAACGGCACCACTTGCGACTGCTGCTTGAGCACGTGTCCATTTGTCCGTAAAGGCGGGCTCACCACGCTGCATGAACGTCCCACTCATGATGGCGACTATGATGTCGGCATCGGTTTCCCGTCGTGCTGTCGTCGCTTGATAATAGTGTCCGTTATGAAACGGATTGTACTCTGAAATGATAGCTGTCATCCTCATGAAAACTTTCTCCTTTGCAAACCGAAATAAGTGCGGTAATATGGATAAAGACGTCCAAAAGTGTTCGTTCTCTAGCGATTTCAGTGTAAAGAAAAAACATTGACAAAACAAGATGTCCTCTCTATAATTCATATTGTTGCAATTGAGGTGATTCGGATGAAATGGTCCCTGATGCAATTGAATAAATTGCGCAATCTGGGTCAACTTCAGGTTAACGAGACGATCGAGCTCAATGAGCTAGTCGCCCTCCATCCGGATATCCGGGCGGTGCAACCTGTGCACGTTCGTGCAAATGCATCGTTTACATCGAATCAATTAATATTCAATCTTCGGATCACTGGCGAAATGACGCTTCCGGATGCCCGGACGCTAAATGACGTCGCTTATCCATTCGAGATTGAATCCATCGAGCCATTCCTGCTCGAGGTCGATGCTGTTTCGAACGAAGCAGATGACATCAACGTACCGATCGGGAATACGGTCGATCTTCGACCGCTCGTGCAAGAATTGATTTTACTTCATGTGCCAGTGCAAGTGCATGGGGATGATGAAGAGAATCAGTTGGTTGAGGGGGAAGGCTGGACGATTCTTTCTGAAGAAGATCCAGAGGAAACCGAACCAAAAATCGATCCGCGACTCGCGGGTCTCGCTCAGTTCTTTAAAAAAGATCAGGATTCCTGATTTCTGAAGTAAAGGCGAGTGTATTTTTTCAAGGAGGTGGACAACGATGGCAGTACCATTCCGCAGAACGTCGAAAACACGCAAACGTCTTCGCCGTACTCATTTCAAACTCCGTGTACCAGGTATGGTCGAGTGCCCAAACTGTGGTGAAATGAAACTTTCACACCGTGTTTGTAAAGCATGTGGCTCGTACAAAGGTAAAGAAATCGTCAGCAAATAAGCTGATTGATCGGTATAAAAGCGACCTTCGAATCGAGAAATCGGTTTTAAGGTCGTTTTTTTCATGAAAGGGGATATGACTAGATGAATGTTGGAATCATTGGCGCGGGTGCCATCGGGTTGTTGCTTGCCTCTTATTTATCGGAAGAGCATGCAGTCACGCTTTATGTGCGACGAGAACAAGAAGAGGAACGACCGATCATTCGCGATGGACAAGCGAGTCGTCTCGTACGGATCCGGAAGATTGATCGGCTCGAGTCAGAAGACTTGGTGTTTGTCGCGACAAAGTCGTATGATATAAAAAGTGTGATTCCATTCCTTAAACGGCTGACGTGTCCCGTCATGTTCCTGCAAAATGGAATGGATCATTTGAAATGGAAAAAGCAATTGCCTCATGTCTTATTCGGTGTAGTCGAACATGGTGCCATGCGCACTGCGCCGTTTGAAGTCCAGCATACTGGACAAGGACGTATTCGCTACGGAAATCAAGAGGTAGCGAACTTGTCGTCAAAACAGCTCCGTTTTGAATTCGAATCGGATATGGAAGCGGTCTTGTTGACGAAGCTGTTCATCAACGTCGTCATCAATCCAGTGACGGCTTATTACGGTGTCGAGAATGGGTTCTTGCTAGAGATGCCTTATCGACAAGAAGCACGTCAATTGTTTGACGAAATGCAGACGATTTTTCCGAATCATAGCATTACTTATTCTGAAATCGAGCGAATCATGAAGAGCACGAGTAAAAATCGTTCTTCGATGTTACGAGATCTTGAGCACGGACGACAGACAGAAGTGGAACCGATACTTGGATATGCGTTACGTCAGGCAACGACTGCGACGCCACGTTTATCTTTTTATTATGAACAGATCAAACAGAGGGAGGGTCCGCAGTGACGGTCTTCATCATTTTTCCTTTATTCAGCCTGATTGCGTTGTATCTCGTTTTTTTACTTCTGTTTCGAAAACACGGGAAGGCCGTTCGATTTGCACTCGACTTCGGGACGTTCATCGTTCTGTATGCCATTCATGTCGCATTGATTGCCTTAACTGGAACAAACTACTTAGGGTGGATCGTCATCGTCGTGTTGTTGGTGTTTGCGTTAAACGCGCTCTGGCAACGGATTCGACAACTTGATGTCGATTTAAGACAAATGATTCGGCATAGTTGGAGGATCATTATCTTACTGGCATTACCCGTCCATTTCGTGTTGTTCGTGCTCGGTATACGTCAACTGTTCATTAGCTGACGAGTTAGGTAAGAAAGAAGGGATTTTGTTTGAAGGTACAACCATTTGAAGCCTTATATGATGACAACTCGTTAATGCATCGTGCTTCACGAGAAGAATTCTTAACATATGTCGATCACCTCGGAACGAGTGGTTTAGCGTCGAGAAGCCGCTTGCTTGAAGAACGCCGCTATCCGCATCTTGCAGCGCTGACAGACGAACTCGAACGCCAAAATCCAAATATGACGGAGCGTTTGCGGGAGCGTGTCGCGAAGCTTCGGACGGGTGAGGCACAAGCCGTGATTACAGGACAACAAACTGGTATTTTTGGCGGACCATTATATGCTATCTATAAATTGTTGACCTGTCTTAAGGTCGCGCAGCAGGCGGAAGTGACACTTGATCGTCCTGTCGTTCCGATTTTTTGGCTCGCGACCGAAGACCACGACTTTGATGAGATCAATCATGTATATGTTCCGACAGCAGATTTTCAAACACGAAAAATCGCAGTCGCTCCTGCTGAAACGATTGCCCGCTCGGTCAGTCGATTGTCCTTTGATCAAGCAGCACTTCTTGAAATCATCGAAGAGACGTTCCGAGCGATGCCGGAGACGGTGCATACGAAACGATTAGTTACGCGTCTGAAGCAACTCGTTGAAGCATGTACATCGTACGGGATGTTTTTCTCACAATTGATTGGTGAATTGATCGATTTTGATGTCGTCTTCTTTGATGCGGACACACATTTTGTCCGTGAACTCGAGATTCCGTTCTTTGAACGGTTGATTCAAGACAATGCGGAATTTAGACGAGCATTAACAGATGGTATTTCACAGACGCAAGAGTTACCAGATACATTCTTGAACGAGGAAGCGGCGCATCTTTTCGTCGATGATCACGGTCGTCAGTTACTTTATCCGACAGCAAGTGGATTTGAGACGAAACAAGGGAAGCAGTATACGGAGCTTGAGTTGATCGCATTACTATACGCCAGTCCGGAACGTTTCTCCAACAGTGTCGTCACGCGTCCATTGATGCAGGATTACCTGTTCCCGACGCTTGCCTATATCGGTGGTCCGGGAGAATTAGCGTACTGGACACGCTTACGACCGCTCTTTCATCACCTGAAGTGGACGATGCCGTTGTTGATTCCTCGCATGGGCGGATTACTAGTGCGCCATAGCGATGAAAAACGGCTGAAGAAGCTCGGCGTATCACTTGAAGAAATCGTTCGGTCAGGCGTTCCGATTCCGGTCTATTCGGAAGAACAGATGACAGGGCACCTGCAGACGGCAGCGATGCTAAAAGATAGTTTCGTATCTGAATTCCTTTCGCTTGAACATCAGTTACTGCGAACTTCGAGTAAGAGTGAGAAAATCAAGAAACAACTCGAACAATCGATTGCTAGTCTGTTAGTAGAAGATCGACGTCAGTTCGATCGACAAACACGGCAATATAAAGAGACGGCTTACCATCTCCTTCCTGATGGAGCACCACAAGAACGGATTCATTCCATCCTACCGTGGTTGAATTATCATGGGCCTGATTTTGTTCGGGACTTAAGGAACGCCTATGAGGCGAATGAGACTGAACAACTGAAGATTTTCCTTTAAACCTGCTGAAACTAGCAGGTTTTTTTGATTTTTTAGCGAAAATTACACAAAAGTTAAATAAATCAAGGAAACTGTCTCATTTTCGTAACGTTTTCACGAGAGAATGTGATACATTGAAAAAGAGTAACGTCCTTCAAGGACAGTGAAAGGTGAGGCAGGACATGTTTGAGCATGAAACGGTATTGAAATGGGAGTCAATCGAAGGACTCGCGATTAAACCCGACGGTATTTATGTCGATTGTACATTAGGTGGAGCAGGACATAGCGAAGAAATCGTCAAGCAACTGACGACAGGTCATCTATACGCATTTGACCAAGATGATGTCGCCCTCGCTCATGCAGCAGAACGTCTCGCGGCGTATGAAGGTCGCTTTACTTTAATAAAGAGTAATTTTGCTTATTTAAAAGAGCAGTTAGCAGCACATGGCGTCGAGAAAGTGGACGGCATCTTATTCGATCTCGGTGTCTCTTCACCACAATTAGACGAAGGGGAACGGGGATTTAGTTACAATCACGACGCACGTCTCGACATGCGCATGGATCAATCTTCTCCACTTTCTGCCTACGAAGTTGTCAATGAGTGGTCGTACAATGATCTCGTACGTATCTTCTTTACATACGGGGAAGAGAAATTCTCAAAACAGATTGCGCGTAAAATCGAAAAAGCGCGGGAAGAGCGACCGATCGAAACGACATTTGAACTCGTCGAATTGATCAAGGATGCGATTCCGGCACCAGCACGACGTAAAGGTGGTCACCCTGCGAAACGGACGTTCCAAGCAATCCGGATTGCCGTCAATGATGAACTGAATGTCTTTGACCGTGCGGTACACCAAGCAATCGATTTATTACGGGTCGGTGGACGTCTATGTGTCATTACGTTCCATTCACTTGAAGATCGTATGTGTAAACAAGCAATTAAAGAAAAATCATCACTACCCGAGCTTCCACCGGGTTTACCGATGATACCGGTCGAAATGGAGCCGGAACTCCGGCTCGTCACACGCAAGCCGATTACGGCTGGTGTTGAAGAGCTCGATGATAACCGTCGCGCCCGATCGGCAAAATTACGAGTTGCTGAAAAAATGAAAGAAACTTGAGAGGAGCATTCCAATGGCAGAACCACTTCGTAAATCGGTCCAAACGGTTCAACCCGTTCGTCAACAACCTGTTCAGGAACCACGGAAGACGGAAGATATCGCGCGTCGCGTCGCCGTCCGTCCGAAGTATCGCTTGTATCCCTTTGAAAAATTCTTATACAGCGCGATGATTGGTGGTCTTGTGTTATTTGGGAGTTTGACGATCAGTACGCACAACGAAGCGTATAATGTCAGTCGTGATTTAGCGAAAGAAAATCAAGTCACACAGTCACTCAAAAAAGAAAATGAACGTTTACAACTAGAGGTCACGAACTTAAGCTCTCCGGAACGGATTTATAAGATTGCAAAAGAGCAGGGTCTTGATATGCGTAAAGGGAATATCAAGGTGATTCCTAAATGAATCCACTGAAAAAATCCCGTTGGAGAGTAGCCTTTATCATGATGATATTTGCTACTCTCTTTTTTGTGTTCATTGGCCGATTTTTATACTTGGCGACAACTAAACAATTCCATGGGGAGGACATGATCGCCTATGCTGAGAAAAAGCGATGGGAGTCGCAGGAAACGCTTGGAGCAGAGCGTGGTGAGATTTTTGATCGTCTCGGTTCCCCGATTGCGATCAACGTCCCATCGTATCACCTAATCGGTATTTACCGATTAGGTGGCGTAAAAGATCCGGACGAGACAATCATTGACTTTAAAAAGACGGCTGAAGGTCTTGCACCGATTCTTGGAATGACAACGAAGGAATTAGAGACGTATTTGATTGAGAACAAAGACCGTTCTCAAATCGAATTCGGAAAAAAAGGAAATGATTTAACGCTCGATCAAAAAGAGAAGATCGACAAGTTGAAACTCCCTGGAATCCGGATGATCGAAGAACCAAAACGATACTACCCGAACGGTATCTTTTTGTCCGATACACTCGGATTCGTCCAAAAGATCACGGAGGAGAATGGTCGTGTCGCTTTACAAGGACAGATGGGAATCGAAAAACAGTATGATCATGCCTTGAGCGAATCTTACGGAGCACGTGTCTTCGAGAAAGACCGGAGCGGTAATCCGTTGATCCAAGGTTCGTCGCGTGTCTCGAATGAACCGAAGGACGGATCGAACCTCTATTTGACGATCGATCATCGCATTCAACAGTCGCTCGAGAAACAGATGCAAAAAATGTACAACACATATAAGCCGAAAAATGCGACAGGAATTGTCATGGATGCGAAGACTGGTGAAATTCTTGCTATGGCGGATCGTCCATCGTTCAACCCGAACTTACGTGACATGAAGGATTTCACGAATTTTGCTGTTTCCTCCCGATTCGAACCTGGTTCGACGATGAAGATTTTCACGCTCGCAGCAGCGATTGACGCGGGAGTCTTCCGTCCGAACGAAATGTATAAATCGGGTAGCTATAATTATAAAGGAACGGTCATCAAGGATTACAATGATGTCGGTTGGGGAACGATTCCGATGATCGAGGGTGTATACCACTCCTCGAACGTCATGTTCTCAAAGTTGACGGCGGAAAAAATAGGAATCGAACGATATAAAGAATACTTTAAGAAGTTTCATTTTGACCAACGAACGGGTATAGACATCTCGGGAGAAGTAAATAGTCAATCTGATTTGTCAAAACCGTTGAATGCGCTCATCACCTCATGGGGACAATCAACTGCGGTCACACCAATGCAATTGCTCCAAGGGGCGACGGCAATTGCTGGTGACGGTGAAATGGTCAAACCGCATATCATCCAAAAGGCGGACCATACGGATAAAGCGCCGTACCGGGCGAAAACGGAAGTCGTCGGTAAGCCGATTTCAGCCGAAGCAGCAAAAGCGACGCGGGATGCACTTGACGGTGTCGTCAACAGTAAAATCGGAACCGGTCAAATGTACAAGTTAAAAGACTACCGTGTCATCGGTAAGACCGGTACAGCTCAAATTTCTGAGAATGGAAAGTATATTCAAGGGCAGTTCATTCACTCATTCATCGGTATGGCTCCAAAAGATGATCCGGAATTAATCATGTACATTGCGGTCGATCGTCCATCAAAAAGTGAATCATCGGTTTCAGGACCCCTCATCATGAGCCCGGTATTCAAAAGTGTCATGAATACGGCTTTGCAGTACCGAAGCATTCAACCGGAGACGCAAAAAGACTCAGTGGATGTTAAAGCGAAGATCACACCGAGCTACATCAAGAAGAGTACTCGACAAGCGACGGAGTTGGCTAAAGAACAAGAGGCTGTTCCGATCATCCTTGGGGATGGGGCAGAAGTTGTTTCGCAGATCCCATCTCGTGGTCAAGAGTTCGTCAGCGGAGAGCGTGTCTTGCTGAAGACTGCGAACACATTCAAGATGCCGAATTTGACGGGATGGTCGCAACGAGACGTTAAGAAACTCGTCAGCTTATATGATTTGAAGCTCGACGTCATCGGTAAAGGTTTTGTAACCAAACAATCAGCTCGAACTGGTACACTAGTGAAGGAAAATGGAAAGTTAACGGTCGAACTAGCTGAACCTAAAGAATAACGGTGGAGCAAATTTCCTGATTTTTACAGGAAGACGAGGACGAACAGGAGTCATTCGTTGACTTTTGCATTCGTCCTCTTTTGCTGTCATCAAATGGAGGTATATATCATGTTAACAATTACGCAAATTGCTGAGTGGTTACATCTCGATGTCAAAGACGACCGTGTCGTCCGCCACTTCGCAACGGATTCACGCGCGCAACTTGAAGACGGTCTCTATGTTCCGATTCAAGGAGCACGCGTCGATGGACATCGATTCCTTGAAGGTGCAAAAAAACAAGGAGCGATCGTCACCTTATGGAAGAGAGGCATTGATCGACCAGATATCGACGTCGTTTTCTTAGAAGTCGATGAACCGCTGGTTGCCTTGCAACAGATCGCAAAGCAGTACTTAATGCAGGTTGCGCCAAAAGTCGTTGCCATCACTGGATCAAATGGGAAGACATCAACGAAGGATATGGTTGAAAGTGTACTCAAGACGACCTTCAAGACACATAAGACACAAGGAAACTTCAATTCAGATATCGGAATGCCATTAACGATTCTCATGATGCCGGCTGATACGGAAGTCGCTGTGCTTGAGATGGGAATGAACGGTTTTGGCGATATCGAATTCTTGTCGAATCTTGCTGAACCAGATATCGCACTCGTCACGAACATCGGCGAATCACATGCGGAGCAAGTCGGTGGACGCAGTGGTATCGCTAAAGCGAAGCTTGAGATACAATCTGGCCTTAAACCGGGAGGTCATTTGTTTATTGATGGGGATGAATCACTTCTCGCAGAAGTCGAAGCGGAAAAGATTGGCTATCAAATCGGAAATACGTACCGGATCGAGACGACGGAGGCGACATTTTTCGGAACAGCCTTTACTTACGATGGTACGGCCTTTCATCTACCAGTCTTAGGAAAACACCAAGTCCGAAATGCAGCGTACGCAATTGCGACAGCGCGCGCACTTGGCGTGACGGATGCCCGTATTCAGGAAGGATTCGACGCGGTTGAACTAACACCGATGCGAATGGAACGACTACTCTTCGAGGAGACGGCGGTCATTAACGATGCGTATAACGCAAGTCCGACATCAATGAATGCAGCGATTGAGACGATCACTGCACTAGATGGGTATACGACGCGCGTTCTCGTTCTCGGCGATATGTATGAATTAGGGGACCAAGAGCGCTTGTTACATGCCTCGGTCGGAAAGCGGATTGCGTTACCGATCTCGCATGCTATCCTAGTAGGGGAGAAAGGCGCATGGATTGCTGAAGGAATCAGCGACCCATCCGTCCAAATCCAATTCGCGGCAACCGTCGAGGATGCTGCAAAACGATTGCGTTCGCTGCTTGGAGAACGAACGATCGTCTTGTTGAAAGCGTCACGTGGGATGGCGCTCGAACGGATATTGACCTATCTGAACGAAAACTAATTTTTGAAAAAGGGTGTCTGCTATGATCACATTATTCATCAGTCTTATTCTTGCATTTCTTGTTGTACTACTTGTCATGCCAAAGGCGATTCCATTTCTACACCGATTGAAGTTCGGTCAGGAAATTCGGGAAGAGGGACCCCAGTGGCATCAAGTCAAATCGGGAACGCCAACGATGGGTGGGATCGTCATTCTCGTCGCGATGATCGTCAGTGTTCTTGGTGCGATCGTCATGGGCGATCTATCGACGACTCAATTATCGTTACTGTTTTTAACACTTGCGTATGGCGTCATCGGCTTCATTGATGATTACATCAAAGTCGTCAAGAAACGTAACCTTGGTCTGAATTCGAAACAAAAATTAATTGGACAAATCGTCGTCGGATTGTTATTCGTCTGGTTGAGCGGTGGATTCACGAGTGACGCGACGTATCTATCGATTCCATTTACCGATTTTGAGCTTGATTTCGGAATCATCTATCCGTTCGTTGCCTTGTTCTGGTTAGTCGGTTTCTCAAATGCAGTCAACTTGACGGACGGGTTGGACGGTCTTGTATCATTCACAGCGATTCCAACATTCCTCTTCTTCGGATTATACAGTTGGTTTATCGCAGATGAAGTAGGCGCTGCTTGTTTTGCTTTCTCAGCAGTCGGTGCATTGATCGGCTTCCTGTTATTCAATGCGCACCCAGCGAAGATCTTCATGGGAGATACAGGATCTCTTGCACTCGGTGCTGCACTAGCAGGTCTATCGATCGTCTTAAAACTGGAATTACTACTCGTCTTAATCGGTATCGTTTTCGTTGTTGAGACATTATCCGTCATTCTACAAGTCATCTCCTTTAAGACGACAGGGAAACGAATTTTCAAAATGAGTCCAATTCACCACCACTTCGAAATGGTCGGGTGGAGCGAATGGCGGATCGTCGGTACATTCGCAGGAATCAGCTGTTTGATGGCATTCATCGCCTATCTATTCGTGTAATAAAAAAGAAGAGAGAAAGTGAGCGATTCAACAATGGAACAACGACAATGGAATGATCAAAAAGTGCTCGTTCTCGGAACGGCGAAAAGTGGCATCGCAGCCGCTCGGTATTTAGCGAGTGTTGGTGCAGAGGTAACGGTCAATGATGGGAAAACGCCGTCCGAGAGTGATCAAGCGACGCTTGCATCACTTGATGTTAAGACGGTTTATGGTGAGCATCCGCTCACACTACTCGACGACATCGATTTGATCGTCAAGAATCCAGGGATTCCGTATCACATCGATCTGCTACAAGAAGCGCTACGACGTGACATTCCGGTTTGGACAGAGGTAGAACTGGCGTATCAAGCAACCGATGCGACGTGGATTGCCATCACAGGATCGAACGGGAAAACGACGACGACAACGCTTGTCCATGAGTTGTTGAAAACCGGTAAGCGACGTGTACATTTGGCAGGAAACATTGGATTCCCGGCAATTGAAATCGCATGTCAGGCGAAACAGGACGATATCATCGTCATTGAATTATCAAGTTTTCAATTGATGGGGATCGAGCAGTTCCGACCATATACGGCAGCCTTTTTGAATTTATCACCGGCACATTTGGATTATCATGGTAATTTTGAATCGTATGGCGAAGCGAAAGCCCGGATATTTAAGAACATGAAAGAAACGGATCGTCTTGTCTTGAATGCCGATGATGCGTCCGTCAATGCGCTCGGAAAGGCTGCTGAAGTAACGCCACTCTTGTTCTCTCGTCGTCAATCGGCGTATGCAGAAGTCATGAACGATACGTTGACAATCAATGGGACGAGTATCTTACCTGTTAGTGAACTTGCTCTTGGTGGTGGGCATAATGTCGAGAACGTTCTCGCCGCCTTAACACTCGTCGAACCGTTTAACCTAGCATTATCTGACGTTCAACATGTTCTAAGGACGTTTGGTGGTGTAG
Source organism: uncultured Exiguobacterium sp. (assembly GCF_964277885.1). Classification (NCBI taxonomy): domain Bacteria; kingdom Bacillati; phylum Bacillota; class Bacilli; order Caryophanales; genus Exiguobacterium; species uncultured Exiguobacterium sp. The sequence goes on from NZ_CAXYJR010000005.1 coordinate 833,077, forward strand.
AGCACCGGACACAGTTCATCGGTGAAATTGCTGGTCGAAAAGTCTATAACGACTCGAAAGCGACGAATAACGTCGCAACGGAAGCAGCGTTGTCAGGATTTACGGCACCCATCATCTGGTTGTGTGGCGGACTCGAACGTGGAGCGGATTTGACCCCGCTACTTGATGCAATGAAGCATGTCAAACATGTCATCGGACTTGGTGAGACGGGGCATCGTTTCGGAACGCTTGCTTTAGAGAACGGTTATTCAGCAACGGTCGTAGAAACGATGGATGAAGCCGTGAAAGTAGCGTTTGAAGTATCGCAACCCGGCGACATCATTTTGCTGTCACCAGCATCCGCAAGTTGGGATCAATACAAGACATATGAAGAACGCGGCAATCATTTCGTTCGTGCCGTACATGAAGTAGGAGGAACAACAGTATGAAAATCGTCGTCTCTGGAGGCGGTACTGGTGGACATATCTATCCGGCACTCGCTATGATTCGAGAACTTGAACAACGCATGCCATGTGAGGTTCTCTATATCGGAACAGAAAATGGTCTTGAGGCGGATATCGTACGTCGGGCAGGAATTCCATTTGAATCGATCGAAATTTCCGGAATTCGTCGTTCGTTATCTTTTGAAAACGTCAAGACAGGTATTCGTTTCGTCAAGAGCGTTCGTCGTGTTCGTCGACTACTGCGCCAGTTCCAACCGGATATCGTCGTCGGTACAGGTGGGTTCGTCTGTGGACCTGTACTGTATACGGCAGCAAAAATGGGTTTTAAGACACTTGTCCATGAACAAAACAGCTTACCTGGTATCACGAATAAATTCTTAGCGCGTTATGTGGATCGTGTCGCACTATCTTTCAAAGGCTCCGGACATCACTTCGGTAAGAATGAGACAAAGACGATTCTGATCGGAAATCCACGCGCTTCTGAAGTAGCGGAGTTACAGATTGATCCACTCGAAGAACGTCGGCGATTCGGTTTCGAAGAAGGACGTCCACTCGTTGTCATTTACGGTGGAAGCCGTGGTGCACCTGCCATCAACGAAGCAGTCGTCGATATGATGCCCAAAGTCGAACAAGCAGGCTGGTCGCTCCTCTTCGTTACAGGTCAAATCCATTTTGATACGATTGTTTCACGCGTCGGTTCCGTACCAGAACGTATTCAACTTCGCCCATTCGTATATGATTTACCGAACATCTTAAAAGCAAGTCAACTCGTCATTTCGCGATCGGGTGCAAGTACGTTGGCGGAATTGACGACGCTTGGTTTACCGAGTGTTCTTATTCCGAGTCCTTACGTGACGGAAAATCATCAAGAAGTCAATGCCTCATCGCTCGTTGAGACAGGTGCAAGTCTATTGATTCGTGAACAAGAGCTGACAGGGGATCGGTTATTTGAGGCATGTGAACAGGCATTAGCGCAACAACAAAAGATGTCTGAAGCAGCACTTTCACTCGGTATGCCGAACGCTTCGCGAGATTTAGTCGATGAATTGTTACGGCTGACTGGACAAAAAAACTAAACTATTGCAGGAAAAGACCGATAGGGGAATGAACTGTTACGTATAGAGGGGGAATGAGACGTGAGGGAACGGAGAGCGGTCGGACGACCACAAGAGGACGAGAACGTCCGCAGTCTCGAAGATAAGATACCTTATATCCGTGAACAACGTCGCAAAAAGGCCAATCGAAGACTGATCTATGTTCTGATTTTGATTGGTCTGCTAGTCGGAGTCGTCTTTTATCTACAGTCGAGCTACTCTCGAGTCGCTCGTTTTGAAATCGATGGAAACATCAATGTCAAATCAGCGGATATCTTGCAAGCATCTGGAGTGAAGGTAAATAAGACGCATGCTTTCAATCTATCGGACGAAGACGTTCTTGAACGTATCGAACAAGTTCCCGGCATCCAGGAAGCGACGATGCAAAAGCACTTTTTGCATCAATATCGTGTGACGGTGACGGAAGAAAAAGAGATTGCCTATGCGAAGGATAAGCCGGGAGACCGAATCGTTCTCGCGGATGGAGCAATTATTCCCGGTAAATCGAAAGAAGAGTTGTTCGATGCCCCGATCTTGACCGGTTTTACAGATCAGTCGTTGAAACGGTTGACGAAGGAACTTGTTAAAATTGAGCCAAAAGTGCGAAGTCGGATCTCCGAAATCGTCGCGAATGATAAGACGGACAAGGGTGGTCTGAAATTATTCATGACAGACGGAAATACGGTACTGCTCAGTACTTCTGCTTTTTCAAACTCTTTGAATGAGTATGTAAAAGTTATTTCTGCCCTACCGAAAGGAAAAACAGGAACGATTACAATTGATGGAGGCATCTATTTCAAACCATATAAAGGAAAAAAATAGAAGAGGTACAAGAGGATGGTCTAAGAAAAAACAAACGTGTGTTTTCATTCGATGACCATGATCGGTATCGTCATCAAATCGTAATCTATTCGAACGCTAAGACGGGCAATAACTTCTTTTCGTAAGTATTTATATAGTGTAGACTTAAACGAGAAGAAGCCTGTCCGATTCCTAGAATATAATTAGGAATAAAAAGGATTAGTATTATGAAAGTGGAGGTGTCACTCCCATGGAAACGAAAGGTACGATTGCCGCGCTCGACATTGGGACATCGGAGGTGAAGCTCATCGTCGGTGAACTACTTGGTGGAACGCTGAACGTTCTTGCTGAAGGTTCTGCACCATCCGCGGGTGTTAAACGAGGTGTCATCGTTGACATCGATCAAACAGTACATGCCATTAAACAAGCGGTCACAGAAGTGGAACGTACACTAGGTGAACCAATTGGTGAAGTATATGTCGCTATTTCAGGCGAGCACATTCAAGTGAAAGATTGCCAAGGGATGACGTCAATCAAAGGTGAGGACAATGAAATCACGGATGATGACGTGAAGGATGTCTTGCATTCTGCAATGGTCATGCGGATTCCGAATGAACTGAGCGTGGTTGATGTCTTACCGAAGACGTTTACGGTCGATCAGCAAACAGAAATCACTGATCCGAGAGGAATGATCGGTTATCGTCTCGAAGTAACAGGGAAGCTCATCATCGGAGCGAAGACGATCCTACATAGCATTAAACGTTCCATTGAACGGGCTGGATTAGAGCTTGCTGGATATGTGCTGGAGAGTTTAGCGGTATCTAGAATCGCCGCATCGATTGATGAACTTGAGCTCGGTGTTGGAATCATCGATATCGGACATGAGACGACTACTCTTTCCATCTACGAAAAGAATGACCTCGTCTACTCGACGACGTTGCCTTATGGCGGTGATCATTTGACGCGTGACTTAACGTATAAAATGAACTGTAAATATCAAGACGCAAAACTTGCTAAAGAAGAGTACGGCGTTGCGCTAGAAGCGCTTGGTGATCCGGAGGAGAAGGTCTCCTACGTCACGATTAATGGTGAACACCGTTTCGAACCACAATCAGAGATCGGATTCGTCCTAGAAGCGCGACTTGAGGAAATCTTCGAGATGATTCAAAAACGAATGACGCAAGCGGGATACGCTCATATGAATAGTGGTTTGATCTTATGTGGTGGAAGTTCTTCACTACCTGGCATTGATCAGCTCGGGAAGCGGATTTTCAAGCAGAGCGTCAATGTCTATCAGCCTGCTAGTCTCGGTATTCGTCATCCGAAGTATGCCGTTGCAGCCGGTATGTTACGCTATGTACTCTCAAGAAGCACTGTGTCGAAATCAGGTTTCGATCGGGCGGAAGAGAAAGAAGTCGTAGCGCATGGACGTGAACAGGATGCACTGCTCATGAACGAACAGGCATCACCTGCTCGTGAAGAACGACCAACGCGTGAACAGCCTCCAAAAGAGAAAAAGTCATTCAGTAGTTTCTTTGAGAAATTCTTTGGTTAATGCCTACAAAAAATCCAATGAGTAAAAATATTAGGGGGCCCTTTTTATGTTGCATTTTGATGAAATGATGGACCAAGTAGCAAAAATCAAGGTCATCGGTGTAGGCGGTGGCGGTTCGAACGCCGTCAACCGAATGATTGAACACGGTGTCCAAGGCGTAGAGTTCATCGCGGTAAACACGGATGCTCAGGCATTGAACATGTCACAAGCTGACGTGAAATTACAACTCGGCGCAAAATTGACACGTGGTCTCGGTGCGGGTGCCAATCCGGAAATCGGTAAAAAAGCGGCAGAAGAGAGCCGTGAACAATTAACAGAAATCCTTTCAGGCGCTGACATGGTCTTCGTCACAGCCGGTATGGGTGGTGGGACCGGAACGGGAGCTGCTCCTGTCATCGCTGAGATTTCAAAAGAAATCGGTGCATTGACAGTCGGCGTCGTGACAAAGCCATTTATGTTTGAAGGACGTAAACGAATGCAACATGCTGTTTCTGGTGTCCAGAACTTCAAAGAAAAAGTTGATACGTTGATCGTCATTCCGAACGATAAGTTACTTGAAATCGTTGATCGGAATACACCGATGCTTGAAGCGTTTAAAGAAGCGGATAACGTCTTGCGTCAAGGTGTACAGGGTATCACTGATTTGATCGCCGTACCTGGTCTCATCAACCTTGACTTCGCTGACGTGAAGACGATCATGACCGAAAAAGGTTCTGCTTTGATGGGTGTCGGTGTCGCGACAGGTGAACATCGTGCGACGGAAGCAGCGAAAAAAGCGATTTCGAGTCCGTTGCTTGAGACATCGATCGAAGGTGCGAAAGGTGTTCTAATGAACATCACGGGTAGTGCGAACCTTAGCTTGTACGAAGTGACGGAAGCCGCACAAATTGTTCAGAGTGCAGCCGATGAGGAAGTCAACTTGATTTTCGGTTCTGTCATCAATGATAACCTAGAAGATGAAATCATCGTCACAGTCATCGCGACGGAATTCGAAAACGAACCACTCGATTTCGAAATTCCATCCGCACAAGAGATGATGAAAAACCTCTTGAAGAAAAAACAAGCGACTCCACCACCAACAGAGGAGTCAAAACCACAACCACAAGTCGAAGAGACACCTGTCAGCTCGAATCCTGAACCGGCTAAAGCGCCAGATGTCGAAGAAACGATGGACATCCCATCTTTCCTTCGCCGGAATAATCGTTGATCGATGTTCCAGTGACACGACTGCTAAACTATGAGGTGTCGCGAAAGCGGCGCCTCTTTTTTTAAAATCAAAGGAGGCATGAACATGTTTGGACAATGGATCAAATGGGATACACCTACAGGTACCGTGCGTGCTGCCTTTACGACGAAGTTCGCTGCCCCTCATGAAAACGGAAATTTAGGGTTACATGTCAACGATGATCGCGACGGTGTCATCCAGAACCGACAAGTCATCGCACGTCAACTTGATCTATCCCTTGAGAACTCGATTTGGGCACAGCAAGTTCACGGAAATCACGTCGAACAGGTGACGACACTTGACTCGGGGCGCGGTGCTTTGGATTACGAAACAGCGATTCCGGGTACAGATGGATTGGTGACGACCGATTCGAATGTCTTATTGATGATGCTCTTCGCTGATTGTGTTCCGTTGATTTTTTGTGATCCGACAACAGGAATCATTGCGAACACGCACGCTGGATGGAGAGGGACTGTTAGCAATATCGTTGAAGAGACAGTCAAACAAATGGAACGTGCGGGTGCGAGTCGTTCATCGATTCAAATGGTCATTGGTCCATCGATTCGTGATTGTTGTTACGAAGTCGATCAACCGGTCATCGATGCAATCGATGCACTCGAACTCGATGAGTCTCCTTACATACGCAAGGAAGATGGAAAAGCGATGTTATCGCTACAAAAAACGAACGCTGCGCTAGCTGAGCGTTGTGGAGTGGGTGATGTCCTTGACTCAGGTCTATGTACACACTGTCAGGCGGAAGATTACTTCTCTTATCGCCACGGCGACCACGGTGGGCGCTTTGCAAGTTTGATCGTAAAGGAGTCATTGGATGTCAATTCTTGATAATGTACAAGAAGTTACAAAACGAATGGAAAAAGCGAGTGAAAAGAGTTCTTCTGAAAAGCAGGTACAGTTGATTGGTGTGACGAAATCAGTCTCAAGTCAAGTTGCTTCTGAATTATTAGCAGCTGGCGTTACCCATCTCGGAGAAAATCGTCCGGACGGATTGCTTGAAAAACAGGCAGAGCTCGGACGAACGGCATGTACGTGGCACTTCATCGGCACGTTACAGACACGTAAAGTTCGTCAAATCATCGACGCCATTGATGTATTGCATTCGCTCGACCGTCTTCATTTGGCGGAAGAAATCAATAAACGAACGGATCGGATCATTGATTGTTTCATTCAAGTCAACGTTTCTGGAGAAGAATCGAAGCAAGGCATCGCGCCGGAGGATCTACCATCGTTTTTACATGAAATCGGGCAATATCCCGCGATTCGTATCATCGGATTGATGACGATGGCTCCTTTAACGGAAGATACAACACGTATACGTGAAGTTTTCCGATCGTTAAAAACATTGCAAGAAGAGGTCAAGGCGAAAAAATTGTCGTATGCTCCATGTACGGAGTTATCCATGGGGATGTCATCGGATTTCGAGATTGCCATCGAAGAAGGGGCGACGTTCGTCCGAGTCGGGACGACGCTCGTTCACACCTAAACGAGAAGAAGGGAGAATGGATATGAGTTTCAAATCAAAAATGCAAAATCTATTTCTCGGCAACAGCGATGATTTAGATGAACTCGAGTATGAAAATGATGCTACAATAAATAAAGGTAGAGGTGCTTCACAACAAGAGTACGAAGAGTATTACGAGGAATCTACCCCAAGTGTTACTCAAAAGGAGGACAGCGTGAGACAATCGAATATTGTACCGTTACATGCGACGAAAAAAACGAAATCACAAGTTATCTTGAGTGAACCACGTGTCTTCAACGAAGCCCAGGAGATTGGGGAACATCTTCGTCAGAATCGTGCTGTCATCGTCAATATGCAGCGTATGTCAAAAGATCAATCACGACAGATGATCAACTTCTTATCTGGTGTCGTATTCGCTCTCGATGGAACGATCACGACAATCAGTCAGAATACCCTCCTCTGTGTTCCAAACAATGTCGAGTTGGCTGGTAGCATCTCGAATCTTCTAGGAGAAGATGATATTAATCATAAGGGGTGGTAAATATGGATTCACAAGTGATGTACGCAATTGGTCGTACATTAAGTACGTTATTACAATATTACAGTTATGTCATGATTGTTTATATTTTGCTATCTTGGTTCCCGAATGCTCGTGATTCAAAATTCGGACAAGTGCTCGCGATGTTGGTCGAGCCATTCCTAGCACCCTTCCGTCGTATCATCCCGCCTATCGGAGGCATGCTAGATATCTCACCGATTGTAGCCTTTCTCGTCTTGAACTTGGCACAATCGGGTATCCGAGCTATCTTTTTTGTATGAGTGTATATGATCATTATCGTGGAAGCGAGCGGGAATTCGTCGATTCGGTCTTGAACTGGATTGATCACGTGGAAGCGACGTATACGTTCAAATTAACAGATTTTTTAGACCCTCGTGAACAACAAATCACGCAAGAACTCGTCGGTTCGAAATGCGCCCTCTTTTTTGAGGGCGGTTTCGAAGGCGCTGAACGTAAACGGGCAATCCTCGCACCAGATTATTATGAATACAACGCGGATGACTTTGACATTTCCATTTATCGCATTCATTATCCTACTAAATTCGTTGAACTATCTCATCGTCAAGTCACCGGTACATTATTGAACGTCGGATTGAAGCGTGCCAAATTCGGTGACGTCATCATCCAGGATCAAGTGCAGTTCGCTGTCGCAGACGAAGTCGCGACATACATCGAAGCAAACGTCGAACGCGCAGGCAAGACGAAGATTCGTCTTTCGCGCGTAGACGCAGAAGATCGTTTGAAAGTGAAGGAACAGGAGTGGGAAGAGACACTTGGGTTCGTCAGCTCACTTCGGTTCGATACAGTTGTCAGTGAAATTCTCGGCTTCTCGCGTCAAAAAGCACAGGCGCTCATTAAACAGGGTGAAAGTAAAGTGAATTATAAAGTAGTGGATGACGTGAGTTTCATGCTTGAAGAAGGTGATCTGCTTTCTTTACGTGGAACGGGACGCGTCAAATTGATTGCGATTCTCGGATCAACGAAACGTGATCGAATCAAACTACAATACGGTATTTTAAAAGGATAAGAAACTGCGAAGGAGGAATTCATCATGCCATTAACGCCACTTGATATTCATAATAAGGAGTTCACACGAAAGTTTCGCGGCTATGACGAGGATGAAGTGAACGAATTCCTAGACCAAGTCATCAAGGATTTTGAATTGTTGTTACGTGAGAACCGTCAACAACAGGAAGTCATTCAAAATATGCAAGCGCGTGTCGATTACTTTAGTTCGATGGAAGAAACATTGAATAAATCGATCATTGTCGCACAGGAAGCAGCAGAAGAAGTCAAAGCCAATGCTTCAAAAGAAGCGAGCTTGATTCTAAAGCAGGCAGAACGCGAAGCAGAGCAATTGCAAGACGCAGCACAACGTCGGGCGCAACGGACGGACTTCGAAGTAGAGCAAATGCGCAAAAAAATCGAACTCTATCGTAATCGATTCAAAGTGCTAATTGATGCGCAGATGGAATTGCTGACGAGTCACGACTGGGATGCGTTTGATTTCTCTTCTCGTGGAGCGCTTGACGATGTTCCAGCAGTTGCGTATAATGACGACGATGTCGTATAAATCAAATCAATGACAAGGACACGTCGCATCTTGGACGGTTGACAGCGAATCGGGGAACGGTGGAAGCCCGAGCAACGAAAGAGATGAGGTATCCCCTTGGAGAGCATGACTGAACGTTCACTGAACAGTAAGCCGTGCCGGTTCACTCCCGTTATCGAGTTCTTAAGCGGTCCTGTGTCGGCGAATTGACGAGCAGGATTAGTAGGGTGGTACCGCGAGTTCAGCCAAGCTCGTCCCTATCTCAGGGATGAGCTTGGCTTTTTTTGTACTTTTAAAGCGAAAGGTGAGAGATAGTCAGATGGATTACAAAGAAACCTTATTGATGATGAAAACGGAGTTTTTAATGCGAGGCAACTTGCCAAAACGTGAACCAGATATGCAAGCACGATGGGAAGAGATGAATCTCTACGCCGCGGTCCAGGAAAAGAATGCTGGAAAGCCAACGTTCATCCTCCACGATGGTCCTCCGTACGCGAATGGTGACATCCACATGGGTCACGGATTAAACAAAGTCTTAAAAGACATCATCGTCCGCTACAAATCGATGAATGGCTTCCAGTCTCCGTACGTGCCTGGTTGGGACACACATGGCTTGCCGATCGAAACTGCACTTCAAAAAGCCGGTGTTGATCGTAAATCGATGACGGTCGCAGAATTCCGTGAATTATGTGCAAAATATGCGCTCGAACAAGTTGATCACCAACGCGAACAATTCAAACGTCTCGGCGTTCTCGGTGATTATGACAACCCATACATCACCCTGCAACCAGAATTTGAAGCAGCTCAAATTCGTTTGTTCGGGGATATGGCGAACAAAGGCTATATCTACAAAGGGAAGAAACCGGTCTATTGGTCACCGTCTTCTGAATCAGCACTCGCTGAAGCAGAAATCGAATATCAAGATAAACGGTCAGCTGCCATCTATGTCGCGTTCCAAGTCATGGACGGGAAAAACATCTTAGAGCCAACGGATCATTTCGTCATCTGGACGACGACACCATGGACGATTCCAGCGAACCTCGGAATCTCTGTCAGTGCGGAACTGACATATGCGCGGATCGAGTATCAAGGAAAAGGCTATATCGTAGCGGAAACACTCGTCCCTGAAGTCATCGAAGCACTTGGATGGGAAGATGCGACAGTCGGACGTGTCTTTAATGGTGCGGACTTCGAGTACATGAAGGCGAAACATCCATTGTACGACCGTGAATCACTCGTCATGCTCGGCGATCACGTTACAGCGGAAGCGACAGGTGTCGTGCATACGGCTCCAGGTCACGGGGAAGATGACTTCCGGATCGGTCAAGCGTACGGTCTTGACGTTCTTTGCCCAGTCGACGATAAAGGGGTTATGACAGCAGAAGCTCCTGGATTCGAAGGCATGTTCTATGAGGATGCGAACAAAGAAATCGGTCTTGCACTCGAAGAAGCGGGCGCTCTCTTAAAACTATCGTTCATCAAACACTCGTATCCACACGACTGGCGGACGAAAAAACCGGTCATCTTCCGGGCAACGCCACAGTGGTTCGCTTCAATCAAAGACTTCCGTGCGGAAATCCTTGATGAGATCAAAGGTGTCCAGTGGGTACCAGAGTGGGGCGAAACACGTCTCCACAACATGTTCAAAGACCGCGGCGACTGGGTCATCTCACGTCAACGTGCTTGGGGCGTTCCACTTCCAATCTTCTATGCTGAAGATGGAACGGAAATCGTCACACCAGAAACGATTGATCATATCGCGAATTTATTTGCAGCTCACGGATCAAATGTCTGGTATGAGCGCGAAGCAGTCGACTTGCTTCCTGAAGGATTCACACATCCAGCAAGCCCGAACGGTATCTTCAAAAAAGAAACGGACATCATGGATGTCTGGTTCGATTCTGGTTCATCACATGCCGGTGTCCTTGCGACACGTCCTGAATTGACACGTCCAGCGGATCTCTATCTTGAAGGATCTGACCAATACCGTGGTTGGTTCAACTCGTCGCTATCGACAGCCGTCGCAACGACAGGAAAAGCGCCATACAAAGCGGTCGTCAGTCACGGATTCGTTCTGGATGGTCAAGGTCGCAAGATGTCGAAATCGATCGGGAATACGATCGCACCGATCCAAGTCATGCAACAATTCGGAGCAGAGATTCTTCGCTTGTGGGTGGCATCTGTCGATTATCAAGCTGATGTCCGGGCATCGATGGATAACTTCAAACAAGTCTCAGAGTCATACCGGAAAATCCGCAACACGGTTCGTTTCCTTCTCGGAAACTTGGATCAATTTGATCCTGCGGCGCACCGTGTCGCATTCGAAGACTTACCAGAGTCAGATCGTTTCATGCGGACGAAACTGGATCAACTTGTTGGAAAAGTAAAAGCAGCATATGATGCGTACGACTTTATGTCGGTCTATCAATTGCTCCACAACTTCTGTGTCCTTGATTTGTCGTCGTTCTACCTCGATTACACGAAAGATATCCTGTATATCGAAAAAGCAGACGCGACATCGCGTCGTGCGGTTCAGACGGTCATGTATGATACAGTCGTTGCCTTGTTGCAATTGATGGCACCGGTCTTGCCTCACACAGCAGACGAAGCATGGGAATTCGTACCAGCTGTTGAGACGAAGAGTATCTTCCTGACAGACCTTCCAGAAACGGTCGAAGTCTCAGAAGAAGGACTTGCCCTCATCGAGAAATGGAACGCGTTCCTGACGTTCCGCGATGATGTCTTAAAAGCACTCGAGGAAGCACGCGTTGAGAAACTCGTCGGTAAGACACTCGAAGCGAAACTCTTGCTTGCACCGAAGGAAGAGACGAAAGCCTTGCTCGGAACAATCGATCATCTTGAGCAATTACTCCAAGTCTCACAACTCGAATTCGTGGAAACGACGGATAAGATGTATGAGACGACCGGCATCACGGTTCAAAAAGCTGACGGTGAAAAATGTGAACGTTGTTGGACATATTCGACGGAACTCGGACAAGATCCGGCTCATCCGACGCTTTGCCCACGTTGTACTGAAGTCGTCAATTCTTTATAATGATACAAAGGGAGGGGCGACTGCGACTTCGCAGGACGTCCCTCATTATTTTTGGATGCGGAGGACAATAGGATGTGGCTTTACTTAGGGATTGCTGCTTTACTCGTTGGAATCGACCAGTTGACGAAATGGATCGTCGTTCAAAACATGACGATCGGTCAAGCGATCACGGTCATTCCGGATTTCTTTTATCTCAACTCGTATCGGAATCGGGGCGCTGCGTGGGGAATGCTCGAAGGTAAATTCGGCTTTTTCTTCATCGTTACGGTCGTCGTCGTCATTGGATTGGTTTACTTCCTCTACAAGGAAGGCACGAAAAATAAGGTATTTGCTTGGAGCATCGCGTTATTGCTTAGTGGTGCGATCGGAAATTTCATTGATCGAATGGTTCGAGGAGAAGTCGTTGATTTCTTCCACTTCTTCCCGTTCGGCTATAATTTTCCGATCTTTAATGTCGCAGACGTCTGTTTGACGTTTGGTGTCATCACGATGCTGATCAGCGTCATGTTCGAAGAACGGTTGACTAAGAAAGGAACGATGGATAAATGAATGAAGTAGAAACATGGTCCGTACAAGCGGATGGAGCGACAGGGCGCATTGATAAATGGCTCGCAGAACAAAACGATTGGTCGCGTTCGCAAGTACAGGAATGGTTGAAATCGGGACGTGTCGAAGTCGATGGTCGTGTCGTCAAACCGAACTATAAATTATCGGGAACGGAATCGATTGTCGTTCATATCCCGGAAGCGGTGGAGCTCGAGATCTTACCGGAAGACATCCCACTTGAAGTCGTGTATGAGGACTCGGACGTCATCGTCGTCAACAAACCAAAAGGGATGGTAGTCCACCCGGCGGCAGGTCATGTCTCAGGAACGCTCGTCAACGCCTTATTACACCACTGTCAAGATCTCTCAGGCATCAATGGCGTCAAACGTCCAGGAATCGTTCACCGGATCGATAAGGATACGTCTGGTCTATTGATGGTCGCTAAGAACGACTTAGCGCATGAGTCACTGGCGCATCAATTAAAAGAGAAGACGACGGAACGTCTCTACATCGCGCTCGTGCACGGTGAAATCCCGCACGAACTCGGAACGATCGAAGCCCCAATCGGACGCGATAAGAACGACCGTCAACGGATGACGGTAACGGATAAGAATTCAAAGTCTGCCGTGACCCATTTCCGTGTTCTCGATCGGTACGAAGGCTTTACGGTCGTTGAATGTAAACTTGAAACAGGACGGACGCACCAAATCCGTGTCCATATGCGTTATATCGGTTTCCCACTTGCCGGTGACCCGAAATATGGTCCACGTAAGACGATGAAAATGAACGGTCAAGCCTTGCATGCTGCGGTTCTCGGTTTCGAACATCCACGCACAGGTGAGTGGATGCGCTTTGAAGCACCGCTCCCAGAAGAGATGACATTTGAAATCGGTCAATTGAAAAAACTTGAATTAGAGTCTTGACGTTTTTCTAATAAAACGGTAGAGTATCACCTAGAGAGCGATGCGAGACATCCTCTACTGACACTTCGGTCGTCCGAGTGACGATCCTACCTAACTAGTATCACCTTTAATCGAGTCCGGAGAGGCTGCGAAAGGGAGAACCTACCACGATCGTGCGTAGGCATGCATACAACACGTATGCCATGATTCTGTCTTCGATGACCTTCTGCGGATTTCCGCAGAAGGTCTTTTGTATGAAAGGAGAAACCATGAAACCAGCCGTCATCTTAGATGAAGCTGCGATCGGACGTGCACTGACACGGATCGCCCATGAAATCATCGAACGTAACAAAGGCATTGCTGATTTAATGATCGTTGGAATCAAGACGCGTGGCGAGACACTCGCGAGCCGCCTTGCGAAGCGCATCGAACAGATCGAAGGCAAACCGGTTTTACTCGGTGTTGTCGACATCTCGATGTACCGAGATGACTTGTCAAAGCGCAGTTTAGAGCCGGAAATCAAAGGCTCTGATCTACCGGAAGACATCACCGGAAAAATCGTCGTCCTCGTTGACGACGTGCTTTACACAGGTCGAACGGTTCGCGCCGCGATGGACGCGCTCGTCGACCACGGAAGACCGAGTATGATTCAACTCGCTGTCCTCGTCGACCGCGGACATCGGGAGTTACCGATTCGACCAGATTTCATTGGCAAAAACGTTCCGACGTCACGCGATGAGCAAGTCGTCGTCGCGCTCGCCGAAGTCGATGAAGCCGATCAAGTATTCATTAAACGCTAAAATTCAAAACCTTTAAGGTGGTCCAGAGAGACCAGAAAGGGAGTCATCCATATGGCAAAACATGCCGCAGTACTTGATGTACAAGAAGTACCTACCCATCCTCTAAACTGGCTGATGCTCAGCCTACAACACGTCTTCGCGATGTTTGGTGCGACCGTGCTCGTCCCGCTTTTAACGGGACTCAACACATCGGTCGCGCTCGTCGCAAGCGGAGTCGGCACACTGATTTTCCTCGCCGTCACCCGCTTTAAAGTACCCACATACCTTGGTTCAAGTTTTGCCTACATCGCCCCGATCATCGCCGTCAGTGAACGGTGGGGTGTCGAGGATGCTTTAATCGGCGGAATGGTCGCTGGACTCGTCTACGGACTCGTCTCACTCCTCATCCGCTACACGGGAGCTGCTTGGTTGCTCCGCTTACTCCCACCGGTCGTCATCGGACCGGTCATCATGGTCATCGGTTTATCGCTCGCCCCGACCGCTATCAACATGGCGATGAACGGAGCAGACGGTAAGTACAACGGACTGTACTTCCTCGTCGCGATGGTGACACTCGTTGTCACACTTCTCGCGATGACATATTTAAAAGGGATGTGGAGTACGATACCGATCCTGTTCGGGATCACGGTTGGTTATCTCGTCGCGGCATCGGTCGGAATCATTGATTTCACACCACTGCAACAAGCCACGTTGTTCCACGTGCCGGACTTCACGATTCCGTTCTTGAATTACACACCATCGTGGAATACAGCCGCCTTGCTTCTGATTGTTCCCGTGACGCTCGTCACACTGACGGAGCACATTGGCGAACAAAAAGTGACATCACGGATCATTGGGCGCGAGACGCTCCTAGATCCAGGGATGCACCGGACCGTACTGGGCGATGGGATCGCGAAGACAGTCGCTTCGATGCTTGGCGGACCACCGGTTACGACGTATGGTGAGAACAACGGTGTCATGTCGATCACACGCGTCTACAGTGTTTATGTCCTCGGTGGTGCGGCAGTTCTTGCGATCAGCTTCGGTTTCCTTGGATACGTCGAAGGTTTCATCAAGACGATTCCGACACCGGTCATGGGTGGAATCAGTATCCTCTTGTTCGGAGTCATCGCGTCGAATGGTCTCCGGACGCTGACGGAAAGTAAGATTGACCTTGCAGATAAACGGAACTTGACGATTACAGCCGTCATTCTCGTCACAGGTATCGGAGGCGCGGCACTTAAAATCGGTAACTTCTCTCTCGAAGGAATGGCACTGGCGACGATTCTTGGAATCATCCTGAATCTAGTTCTTCCAAAAACGACAGAGCAGGTCGAAGAAACAACAGAAACCTCTACAACTCAATCGGTAGCTAACAACTTTTAAGACGTTCCGAGAGAACGATAAAGTGAAGGCCATGAAAAGATGCAGGGAATCACTCTGCCTTCTTTCGGCGCACCTTCACTTAGAAGGTGCGCCTTTTTCATGACCTGAAGAGGAGTGAATGATATGAAGACGATCCTAAAAAACCGGCATTTCGTCAACCTAGAAAGTTTATCCACGACAGAAATTAATTCTTTGATTGAACGCAGTCTCGCTTTTAAACGAGGCGAGCCAGCACCAGATTTTTCCGATAAGACGCTCGTCAATCTGTTCTTTGAAAACTCGACTCGGACACGCTCTTCCTTTGAAATGGCAGAACATCGTCTGAACATGCATCTACTGCCGTTCGAAACGGCGACTTCCTCCGTGCAAAAAGGAGAAACGTTACGCGATACATGCAAGACACTCGAAGCAATCGGCGCAGATGCTTTAGTCATTCGCCATGGAGCAACCGGATATTACGAAGAACTGATGCAGACACTCGATATTCCGATCATCAATGCGGGAGACGGGAGCGGTCAACATCCGTCCCAGTCCTTACTCGATTTGATGACGATCGTCGAGACGTACGGAACGGTCGAAGGAAAAGTCGTCGTCATCTGTGGGGACTTACAACATAGTCGCGTCGCCCGATCGAACGCGGACATCTTAAAGCGACTCGGTGCCATCGTCTATGGATCAGGACCTATTGAGTGGTACGACTCTGCGATGGGTATACCGTATCTTCCGATGGATGAAGCAGTCGAACAGTGCGACATCTTGATGTTACTGCGTGTCCAGCACGAACGGCATGACGGGACGACGCGATTTGATCCAGCAGTCTACCACACAACGCACGGATTGACACATGAGCGGATGAAGCGTCTGAAGCATTCCGCGATCGTGCTTCATCCGGCACCGGTCAATCGGGGAGTCGAGATTGCTGACGAACTGGTCGAACATCCGCGATCGCGGATCTTTGAACAGATGAGAAACGGTGTCTTTGCACGCATGGCGATTCTGGAATGGTGCTTTTCAACGAAATCAATCAAAGGAGACGATGCAGATGACAACACGAATTGAGAATGCGAGATGGTACGAGGCGGGACAAGTTCGAACTGGAGATATTCGGATTGAAGCGGGGAAAATCACGGATTTAGCAGCAACACCGCAAGCGAATGAAACGGTCATTGATGCGTCGGGCTTATTCGTTGCACCAGGATTCGTCGACATCCATGTCCACCTGCGGGAACCGGGTGGTGAACATAAGGAGACGATTGCGACTGGCACGGCAGCGGCGGCGGCGGGTGGATTCACGACGATTTGTCCGATGCCGAACACGCGCCCCGTACCTGACGATCGTCAAACACTTGATGCGTTGTTCCAAAAGATTGAAGAGACAGCGTCCGTTCGGGTTTTGCCTTACGCGGCGATTTCAAAAAATCAACTCGGACAAGAACTCGTCGCGTTCGACCAATTAACAGATGCTGTCGCCTTTACGGATGACGGTGTCGGGGTCCAGACGGCAGCAGTCATGCGGACAGCGATGCAACAAGCGGCACGGCTCGGGAAAACGATTGTTGCCCACTGCGAAGATGATTCGTTAAAAGCAGGATGTGTGCATGAGGGAACCTATAGTCGACGGGAAGGACTACAAGGTATTCCGTCACTTGCTGAGAGTATCCACATCGCACGTGATGTCCTGATCGCAGAAGAAACTGGCTGTCATTATCACGTCTGTCATGTCTCGACGAAAGAATCGGTTCGTGTCATCCGTGACGCGAAACGAGCAGGAATTCGGGTGACGGCAGAAGTCACACCGCACCATCTGGTGTTGATCGATGAAGACATACCGAATCAGGACCCGAACTTTAAAATGAATCCTCCCTTACGAAGTGAAGCAGATCGCCAAGCATTGCTCGAGGGGTTAGCGGACGGAACGATTGATTGCATCGCGACCGATCACGCTCCCCATGCGTCAGAAGAGAAGGCACTCGGTATCGAACGCGCTCCGTTCGGCATCACAGGGTTCGAGACAGCCTTCCCACTCCTCTATACGAAGCTTGTCGCTGAAGGAGAGATGCGACTTGAGACATTGATCCGGAATTTAACGGATAAGGCAGCAGCCATCTTTGAACTCCCTTACGGCAAACTCGAAGTGGGGGCAGAAGCAGACTTGGTTTTACTTGATCTAGAAACGGAGCGTACCGTATCACCGGAACGATTCCGTTCAAAAGGTAAGAACACACCATTCGCAGGAGAACGGTTAAAAGGATTCCCAGTCATGACACTCGTCAAGGGAGAAATCGTATTCAAGGAGGACACAGCACATGCGTAAACGGACACTGATACTAGAAGATGGGATGACGTTTGAAGGAACAGCATTTGGCTCAGATACGACAACAACAGGAGAAGTCGTCTTTCAGACCGGAATGACAGGGTATCAAGAAATGCTATCGGATCCATCTTACTGTGATCAGATGATCGTGTTGACGAATCCGTTAATTGGAAACTACGGGATCAACCGAGAAGACTATGAGACGACGCGTCCGCTCGCTAAAGCATTGATCGTTCGCGAACATTGTCAGACACCGTCGAACTTCCGGAGTGAGATGTCACTCGATGCGGCACTCCAAGATCTTGATATTCCAGGATTAAGTGGAATTGATACGCGTCAATTGACACGACACATCCGTTCGAAAGGGGTCATGCGCGGACGACTCGTTGACGGTGAGTTCGATTTAGCAGCAGAACTAGTTCATCTTCAAAACGCACCAATCGAGACGGATCAAGTCAAACGGGCCTCAACGGAACGAGCGTACATCATTCCGGGTGCTGGACCGCGGATCGTTCTCGTCGATTTCGGTGCGAAGCTCGGAATCGTCCGCGAACTCGTCAAACGCGGCTGTGAAGTCGTCGTCGTACCCTACGACGTCAGCGCAACGGAAGTCTTACGCTATCGTCCGGACGGTGTAATGCTATCGAACGGACCAGGGAATCCAAAGGATGTCCCAACGGCGATTCCGATGATTCAAGAATTGACGGGAAAAGTCGTCATCTTCGGCATCTGTCTCGGTCATCAGTTGATTGCACTAGCGCACGGGGCGGATACGTTCAAGCTCCCATTCGGTCACCGAGGGGCGAATCATCCAGTCCAAGATATCCGGACAGGTCGCGTCGATATCACGTCGCAAAACCACGGGTATGCCGTTGACGAACAGTCCTTACGCGATACCGTGCTTGAAGTGACGCATCTTGCGATCAACGACGGAACGGTCGAAGGAATCCGTCATACGACAGCAGCGGTCTTCTCCGTCCAGTACCATCCGGAAGCATCACCTGGTCCGATGGATGCGAACGGTCTATTCCAACAGTTTTTAGAAGAAATCACGAAACAACAGGAGGTCTCTCATGCCTAAACGTCAAGATATCCAGAAAATTCTCGTTATCGGGTCCGGTCCTATCGTGATCGGACAAGCAGCTGAATTCGACTACGCTGGAACACAAGCGTGTCAAGCCTTGAAGGAAGAAGGATATGAAGTCATCCTCGTCAACTCGAACCCAGCAACGATCATGACGGATCCAACGGTCGCTGATCGTGTCTACATCGAGCCCCTCCAAGCAGAGTTCGTCTCACGGATCATCCGCAAGGAACGTCCGGATGCCTTGCTTGCGACACTCGGAGGTCAAACGGGTCTGAACTTGGCTGTCGAACTGGATCGTCTCGGTGTCCTTGCTGAGTATGGTGTCGAGTTACTCGGTACGAAATTGTCAGCAATCGAAGAGGCAGAAGATCGTGATTTGTTCCGTCAACTGATGTTTAAACGCGGGCATGGTGTGCCGGACAGTGAAATCGTGCATACGCTTGAAGAGGCACAACAATTCCGACAACAGATCGGTCTACCGATCATCATCCGTCCGGCGTATACGCTTGGGGGAACGGGCGGCGGAATCGCCAACACACCAGAAGAGTTCACGCGAATCGTCGAAGGGGGACTCAAGGCAAGTCCGGCAACACAGGTACTTCTTGAAAAATCAATTGCCGGGATGAAGGAAGTCGAGTTCGAAGTTATGCGCGATGCGACGAATCAGGCGATCATCGTCTGTGCGATGGAAAACTTCGATCCCGTCGGTGTTCATACTGGAGACTCGATCGTCTTCGCACCGACCCAAACGCTATCGGATCGCGATTATCAATTGCTACGAAACGTCTCGCTCGATATCATTCGTGCACTTGGAATCGAGGGCGGATGTAACATCCAGTTCGCACTGGATCCGACGAGCTTCGACTACTATGTCATCGAAGTCAACCCACGTGTCTCACGCTCGTCCGCACTCGCGTCAAAAGCAACGGGTTACCCAATCGCAAAACTAGCTGCGAAGATTGCCGTCGGGTATGCCTTATCCGAATTAAAGAACCCGATCACTGAGACAAGTTTTGCTTCCTTCGAACCGGCACTCGATTATGTCGTCGCCAAGATTCCGCGCTGGCCTTTCGATAAATTCGAAACGGCAGATCGAACACTCGGCACACAGATGAAAGCAACTGGTGAGGTCATGGCAATGGGACGGACGATGGAAGAGGCATTACTGAAAGCCGTTCGTTCACTCGAGATTGGTACAGCGGATCTATATATGCCACGTTTCATCAAAATGGCAGATGATGCCTTACAACAAGCGATTCGTCAAGCGACGGACGATCGACTCTTCGCCTTGTACGCGGGCTTCGTCCGCGGTTACAGCGTCGGACAGATTCATGACTGGACGGCGATTGATCGCCTATTCCTAGAGAAGTTGCACCATATTTGGCAGCTCGAGCAATCGGTCGCGGCTGGTTTGACACCTGAGCTACTCCTGCATGTGAAGCGGTATGGATTCAGTGACCCGATGCTCGCTCGGATCACCGGACAAACGGAAACGGAGATTCGCCGGATGCGTGAAGCACAAGCGATTCACCCGGTCTATAAGATGGTCGATACGTGTGCGGCAGAGTTCGCGTCCGACACGCCATACTACTACGGAACATACGAACGTGAAAATGAAGCAATCGCGACGAACCGTTCTTCGATTCTCGTCTTAGGATCAGGTCCGATCCGGATTGGTCAAGGCGTCGAGTTCGATTATGCGACAGTCCATTCGATTCAAGCGATTCGACAAGCCGGATACGAAGCAATCATCGTCAACAACAATCCGGAAACGGTGTCGACCGACTTCTCGATTTCCGATCGGCTCTACTTTGAACCACTGACGACGGAAGATGTACTAGAAGTCATCCGAAACGAACGTCCACTCGGTGTCATCGTCCAGTTCGGTGGACAGACAGCGATCAACTTAGCCGAGTCATTAGCAGCAGAAGGTGTAAAAATCCTCGGCACATCGCTTGAGGATCTCGACCGGGCCGAGGACCGGAAACAGTTCGAAGCAGCATTGACAGCACTTGACATTCCACAGCCACCAGGTAAAACGGCCGTCACGGTCGAAGAAGCGGTCACGGCAGCAGCGTCACTCGGTTACCCGGTTCTCGTTCGTCCATCGTATGTC
Source organism: uncultured Exiguobacterium sp. (assembly GCF_964277885.1). NCBI lineage: Bacteria > Bacillati > Bacillota > Bacilli > Caryophanales > Exiguobacterium > uncultured Exiguobacterium sp. The sequence goes on from NZ_CAXYJR010000005.1 coordinate 853,971, forward strand.
CTCGGCGGTCGGGCAATGGAAATTGTCTATGCTCAAGAAGAACTCGAACATTACATGAAACACGCGGTCATCGCCTCACCGGAACGACCAGTCCTCGTCGACCGCTACCTGACAGGAATCGAACTCGAAGTCGACGCGATCTGCGACGGAACGGATGTCGTTATTCCAGGAATCATGGAGCATATCGAACGTGCCGGTGTTCACTCGGGTGACTCGATTGGTGTCTATCCGCCACAACGGGTCTCCCAAGACATCAAGGACCGGATCGTCGACTACACGACACGGATTGCGAAAGCATTCGGCATCAAAGGCTTACTCAACATCCAGTTCGTCTACGCGGACGGCGCCCTCTATGTCCTTGAAGTCAATCCGCGTGCCAGCCGGACGGTGCCATTCATCTCGAAAGTGACGGGACTTCCGGTCGCGCGTCTCGCAACGGACATCATTCTCGGTGAGACACTTGCTTCTTATGGGTTAACAAGTGGTGTCCTTCCGGAAGAACCGCTCGTCTCGGTCAAAGTGCCGGTCTTCTCATTTGCGAAGCTTAAAGAAGTCGACCCGACGCTCGGACCGGAAATGAAATCAACCGGTGAAGTCATCGGAACGGACCGGACACTTGAAAAAGCACTTTATAAAGGGTTACTCGCATCAGGAATGGCGATTCCAGAGCACGGTCGTGTCCTCTTGACGGTCGCAGATCCAGATAAAGCAGAAATGACGGATCTTGCACGACGCTTTGCCTCACTTGGATTCACGTTACTCGCAACGGAAGGAACGGCAGCCTACTTGACGGAGCAAGGATTACCGGTCCAGACGGTCGGCAAAATCGACTCGTCTTCCGAATCGATGCTCGACGTGATTGAAAAAGGGGAGATCGAATACGTCATCAATACGATGAGTCGGGACTCACAAGTCACGAAAGATGGCTTCATCATTCGCCGGGCAGCAGCCGAGAATCAAGTCGTCTGTCTGACATCACTCGATACGGCGGAAGCAATTCTACGCGTCATCGAAAGTCGCTCGTTCGAAGCGAGTGCGATCCAAGCTTTCACACACGAAAAGAAAGTGGTGATCCAATGAAGCAACTCTTGACGGTCGTCTCTCGACGAACGGTAGCTCAGGGTGCGACAGAACTCGTCTGTCGCCTCGAGCAACCTCAGGACATCGAACCAGGGCGATTCATGCATCTGCGCGTCGGTCCACTCTTACGCCGACCGATCTCGATTGCCCGGGTCGATCGTGACTTGATCACGTTTCTCTTTAAAGAAATCGGACAAGGAACAGCAGAACTGGCTTCCTTGCGTCCGGATGATACGATCGATGCCCTCGGACCGCTTGGTAACGGGTTTCCGATTGCTGCGATCCATCCAACTCAACGCGTCGTCCTCGTTGGTGGAGGGATCGGTGTCCCGCCGCTGTATGAGACGATGCGCCAACTTGTCGCCCTGGGTGTGACCTGTGAAGCGATTCTAGGATTCGATACGGCAACAAGTGTTTTTTACGAAGCGGAATTCCAAGCACTCGGTAAGACGACGGTCACGACCGTCGATGGGACGCATGGCACAAAAGGGTTCGTCACGGCTGCCTTACGTCCGGAAAGCTACGATGTCCTACTCGCCTGCGGACCGGAACCGATGCTGAAGTCACTACAGCAACAACCGATTGAACATAAGTATCTGTCGATCGAAAACCGAATGGGTTGCGGGATCGGAGCATGCTTTGCCTGTGTCTGTCAAACACCGACGGGCGGGTACGTCAAGACGTGTTCCGATGGTCCAGTCTTTCGGGCAGAGGAGGTCGTACTATGACGGAACGATTGCGTGTCGAGTTGCCGGGACTCTCTTTAAAAAATCCGATCATGCCGGCATCCGGATGTTTTGGGTTCGGTGAGGAATATGCGAAGTTGTATGATTTATCAGAGCTTGGGGCAATCATGATTAAAGCAGCGACGGGTGAAGAACGCTACGGAAACCCGACGCCGCGTGTCGCAGAGAGTGGGATGGGGATGTTGAATGCAATCGGTCTCCAAAACCCGGGTGTCGATGGCATCCTAACGAATAAAATGCCTTTCCTCGAGACGTTCGATACGGCGATCATCGCCAATGTCGCGGGTTCGACACCGGAAGAATATGAGCTCGTCGCAGAGAAAATGAGTCAGCATCCTGGCATCCATGCACTGGAATTAAATATTTCTTGTCCGAACGTCAAATCGGGGGGAATTCAATTCGGAACGGATCCGTCGCTTGCTGCTGAATTGACACGACGTGTCAAACGGGTCTCGACTAAACCGGTCTACGTCAAACTATCACCGAATGTCGCCTCGATCGTTGAGATGGCACGTGCCGTCGAAGCAGCTGGTGCAGATGGTCTGACGATGATCAATACACTCGTTGGGATGCGAATCGATGTCCGGACGGGGCAGCCGATCCTTGCCAATCGGATTGGTGGATTATCAGGTCCATCGATCAAACCGGTCGCGATTCGGATGATTCATGATGTCGCGCAAGTCGTCTCGATCCCGATCATCGGCATGGGTGGCGTAATGGAGGTCGATGATGTCCTCGAAATGATTTACGCCGGGGCTTCGGCTGTTGCCGTCGGTACCGCAAACTTCGTCAATCCATACATCTGTCAAGAATTGATTCAGCAGTTACCAGAACGGATGAACGAACTTGGCATCGATCATATTTTAGACATCAGGGGGAAAGCATATGAATCAACTTTACATCGCGCTTGATTTTCCGACCGAAGCAGAAGTTTTTTCGTTTCTTGAACGGTTTGAAGCGACACGACCAGCCGTGAAAATCGGGATGGAATTGTTTTATGCAGCAGGCGGAACGTTCGTCCGTAAACTCGTCGAGCGTGGACACGCGGTGTTCCTCGATGTCAAAGTCCACGACATTCCAGAAACGGCACGCCGGACGATGCGGATCATCGGACAATTAGGCGTCGAACTGACGAACGTCCATGTTGCTGGTGGGAAAGAGATGATGATCGCAGCCCGAGAAGGACTGCGTGAGACGAAAGCCAAGACACAACTGATTGGCGTGACTCAGTTGACATCTACGGATGAAGCGATGTTACGCGATTTAAAGATTGAAGGAGCGATGCCGGCTGTCGTTCGTGCGTATGCGCAACTCGCAGAAGCAGCGGGACTAGATGGTATCGTCTGTTCAGCACTCGATCTTCCGGAATTAGTTCCAGCCTGTCGAGCAGATTTTCGGTTCGTCACACCCGGCATTCGTCCGACGAACAGTCAAGCGGATGATCAAAAGCGGGTCGCAACCGTTCTTGATGCTCGTCAAAATGGAGCGTCGGATTTAGTCATCGGTCGTCCGATTACACGTGCTGAACATCCAGAACAGGTCTATCACATGTTACTTGAACAATGGAAGGGGCAATTCTCATGGTAAATCCAATCGCTAGTGCATTACTCCGTATTGAAGCCGTCACCTTATCACCAAATGATCCATACACATGGGCGAGTGGACTTCGTTCACCGATCTATTGTGATAATCGGTTGACGCTGTCGTACCCGGAAGTTCGTTCCTTAATTGCCGATGCACTCGCTGAGAAAGTGAAGGGACTTGCAGTCGATGTGATTGCGGGAACCGCTACGGCAGGCATTCCGCATGCAGCATTCGTCGCAGAACGGCTAGGATTACCGATGGTTTACGTACGTAGTGGGAATAAGAAACACGGAAAAGGAAATCAAATCGAAGGTGTCGTTCATCCTGGACAACGCGTCGTCGTCATCGAAGATTTATTATCGACCGGAATGTCTGCGATCGAGGCGGCGGAAGCTCTGCAAGCAAAAGGAGCGAACGTTATTCGCATTCAAGCGATCTTCTCGTACGGGATGGAGCGCTTGTCAAACAATCTCCGAGAGGCAAAAATGGACGCGGATGCATTACTGACGTTCGAAGCGTTACTCGAAACGGCACAACAACAAGGTGATATCACAGCAGAAGAGCAACAGCAATTGGCGGATTGGTCAAAGAATCCGGTTGCTTGGAGTGAACGTTTTACCGCAAGCGTTTAAATAAAAAAGAAGCGATTCCGTCGAACGACCTACGATTTCTCGTGTAAGATTTGGTACACTAGAAAAATAAAGGAGGTCGTCGACAATGGTGACGCATTATCGTGATTATGAACAGTTCAAGACGGTAGTCCTCCCGTTTCTGCTTGAACGTCCTGATACCCATCAGTTGATTCTTGGTATTTTGGAACGTGGGGATGAGCCGCTCTTGATGGCAACGGCACAAGAAGACGATCGCCGCCTTGTCATTTTACAAACGATACCAGAGCAAATGATCATCGCAGGCGATGTGTTCTCAAAAGAGGGAATCCGAAAGCTTGTCCGAATTTTAGATAGCCCAGGATTTGTCGGAGAACAGTCCATCTTAGAGCCACTGTTACTGCCACATTCCATGTATGAGGTACATATGGAACAGGGGATGTATGCACTGAAGAAGGTCGAGATGCCGCAGGTTCCGAAAAACGTCGTCTTCCGATCGATTTCGGACGATGAAAGACAACAAGCCTTAGCGTTTGCGTCAGGATTTTTATATGAAGTTGAAACGCGACCTTCTGAGCGACAGCTTGCGCAACTTCATCAGTCGATGACACGACATATCGAACAAGGAAGCTTGTATGGGTTGTTTAGTGGACGAATGCTCGTAGCGATGGCAGCAGCGACCCGCCCGACGCAAACGGGAATTACGATTTCTTACGTCTATACACCGGAAGAACTGCGTGGAAATGGGTATGCCTCTTATCTCGTCGCAAAACTATCTGAACATTTACTAAAGTCTTATCCGGTCGTGACGCTCTATACCGATTGGTCAAATCAAACAGCGAATAAAATCTATCAGCATGTCGGTTTCGAGTTAGTCGGACGATCCTTACATATCAAGAAGCAAGACCGCTACCGATAAAGCAAAAGTTATCGTTGTTTAAAGAATCAAAGGTACAAAAACAGCCGATCATCCTTTTAACTAAGGACGATCGGCTGTTTCATGTTAGAGAAATTAATTGAATTTAGCGATGATTTTACCTCGGACGTGGCGTTCAGATAAACGTTGCAATCCTTTGACGATGTCTGATGCTGGAATCTCGTCTGTAACGAGTGGATCGAGTTCTTTTGTTGCGACAAGTTTTAATAACTCGCTTGCCATATGACCGAGGTTTCGGATGGCGCGGTCATCTTCGCTGGCGTAAGCAGCAGCGAGTGCCACTTCATGGATCGATGGGGAGAGCGTGAACGGCTTGACGACCGACTGATCGGGACCACCGGCGATGAAGGCGAGCTGCCCCGAGAAGGCAAGACGTCCGAGATCAGCTGTTGCTTCGTCACGACCGACTGTATTGAAAATTAAGTCAGCGCCGCGACCATTCGTCCAATCGCGGATGACATCCGTGACATTTTCTTTTTTGTAGTCGATGGCAAGATCGGCACCGAGTCGCTTGACCCACTCATGGTTTTCCGTCGAAGCAGTCGTTGCGACCGAAAGACCAAGGCGTTTTGCGAGTTGAATGCCGATGCCACCAACACCACCCGCACCAGCATGAATGAGGATCGTTTCTTTTCCTGTCGTGTTCATCTTCTGAATGATGGCTTCATAGGCAGTCATGCCTGCGCAAAGAATCGCAGCGGCTTCAGCGAATGAGACGTCTTCCGGAATCAGGGCGAGCGCACGTGTATCGACGAGCGCATATTCAGCAAAAGCACCATCGCGTTGCAGATTCGTATGAATCGCTACACGATCGCCGATTTTTACTTCTGCGCCGGGTCCGATTTGTTCGACGACACCGGCCAAGTCAACGCCCGGAATATGCGGGAACGTCCAAGCAGGATTGTTGGTCGCCTTATAGTCGACGGGATTCAGTGCGACAGTCTTGACGCGAATCAAGGCTTGACCTTCTCCTGGCGTCGGTGTTGCGACTTCTTCGAATGTCCATTGATCAATGGCTGTACCTGAGTGATTTAACCATGCTTTCATGTTTAATACGCTCCTTCCGAATACGTGAGTTCATACGAGTGAGAGTAGATTTCGACGAGGTTACCGAATGGATCCTCACAGTAGACCATTCGATACGGCTTGTCTCCCGGATAGTATTCGCGGATTGGCATCCGTTGTTTGCCACCGTGGGCGACGATTTTTTCGACGAGACCTTCGACGTCTGGATCTTGGATCGCATAATGGAAGATACCTGTTTTCCAGAATTCGAAGTTGTTCTCGGGCTGTTCATTGTTCGGGAACTCGAACAACTCGATTCCGATGCGGTCACCTGTCGCCATGTGAGCAATCCGGAACTTGTTCCACCCTGCACCAAAGACATCCGTACACATGACACCGATGGCAGAATCATCTTCGAGGACATCAGATGGTTCCATGATGATATACCAGCCCATCACCTCTTGATAAAAACGGACGGCTTCGTCGAGATTCGGCACGGAAAGACCGATGTGCGAAAAATTACGTGGATACGTCATGCTTAACACTCCTTTTGCAAAATGATTTACGCATACTCTAACTTACGCTACACTCGATTGCATAGTACGCACTTTGAAGTAACTACTCTGGAGGAGAGAACAACATGTCGACAGAACAATTTCCGGTCAATCGGGCGCTCGCCATCATCGGCGGAAAATGGCGTCCACAATTATATTGCACGTTAGAGAACGGTCCGAAACGTTTTTTAGAGTTACAACGTGCCATTCCCGGGATTTCTCGGAAAGTCTTGACCGATCAGTTAAAAGAACTTGAACGACTCGGAATGATCGAGCGGATTGAGTATGATGAAGCCGTCTTACACGTCGAATACAAATTGACAGAGGCGGCATTTACACTGCAACCGGCCATGAAAGGTTTATGCGCGTGGGGGGAAGGGAATCAATTATCCGAATCCTAAACGAGAGGCAGTGACACTCATGAAATTGACTTATCACGGACAATCGACAGTAACAATCGAGACGAACGGGCATCATCTCGTCATCGATCCATTCTTTAGCGGTAACGAAAAAGCGACGACGAATCCAGATGACGTCAAGGCAGATTTTATTTTGTTAACCCATGCCCATGCCGATCATATGCTTGATGCGGAACGAATCGCAAAAGCCACGGGGGCGACAATCATTGCTACTCATGAACTGGCGACGTATCTGAGTTTCAAAGGGCTCAACGTTCATCCGATGAATCTCGGCGGACAGTTTGAATTCCCATTTGGTAAAGTGAAGATGACACAGGCATTCCATTCATCAAGTATCATCGATGAGGAAAAACAGACGATTACGTATATGGGGATGCCGGCTGGATTCTTGCTGACGATCGAAGGCAAAGAAATCTATCATGCAGGTGATACGGCACTGTTCGGGGATTTAGCCCTTTATGGCGCCCATCACGAAATCGATTTAGCCTTCTTACCGATTGGTGATAACTTCACGATGGGTCCGGATGATGCGTTGATCGCTGCAGATATGTTGCAAGCGAAAGCCGTCGTACCGATTCACTACGATACATTTGATTTAATCAAACAAGATGCGAACGCATTTTGTGAAAAGATTGAAGCACAAGGTCAAACCGGTCATCCACTCGCGATCGGCGAGTCACTCGAATTATAATCCGTTTTTTAAGCAAAGGAGAGGAAACGTCAATGTTCCTCTCCTTTTTGTCTATGATTCTACTGGAATCTCAGTGGTTCCTCCGATGACGCTTCCTTCTTCCGCCCGATGGCGAAACGGTGAACTTCTTCTATGATAAGAAGGGGGCTGTTGACAGCCGATTCAGATATTCGGAATAATGGAAGACATGAGATGGAGGGGCTGACATGGAAGAACATAATAGTAGGAGTGTGCGAAAACGAAAACAATCGTCGTTCACACGCTTAAAAAATAAACAAAAACAAAAGATGGATGCACGGTTGAACCGGATTGGAGAAAAAGGACCAGTGAAGCGACCGCTCTATTTATATGGTGGTGTCATTCTCGGACTTGTCGTTATCTATTCGATCACATTGCTCGTCTCAACAGAATTGTTATCGCGCGGCGAAACATTCAAAACGACGAATCGCTATAAATCTCTCGCCATCGAGGCGCCGCACGCAACGGTACAGTTCGTTCGAAGCACAGACGGAAACGTCCAAATCAAACTCGTTGATAGTGCCTCGAGTGGGAAACGACTGAAAATCAGTACATCGGCGAATACGGTAACGGTGACAGGACGAGATGGTTTGCTGTCTCGACTTGGCAATCGTCCGAGCGAAAAAACAGCAGACTATACGATTCAAGTGGGACTACCAAGCTATATGAACCGTGTCGATGTCGATGCCGGTACACTGAAAGGAATGGGCATCTACGCAAAAACGATTGAGATGGACGGAGAAGCGATGAGTCTCGATAAAGTAAAAGGTGATGAGATTACACTGAATGCAACACGTGCGATTTCCGTCAAGGAAATGGACGCCGTCCATGCGCAGGTGACAGGGGAGAGTGTTTCGCTGGCAGACTATATGGCGAAGTTGAGTCTTGACGTCACAACGATTGACGGCGCGACGAAGCTAAAACCAAATAAAGCAGCCGGTACGATTACGATTGACACGGGAGGCGATATTAAAGCCTCTGACCGATATACGAAACAAAAGAATAAGGATGAGACGATTTATGAACTGTCGAAACAAGAAAAACCGGAAGTGACAGTCAATAGTGAAGTCGGGCAGGTGACGCTCGAGTGAAATTAAAGTTTCGGATTGGACTTCGGACGGTCAAGACCGGCATTGCGGTAGCTCTTGCACTCAGTATCTCTTGGTATGTCTTTGATATTTACTCAGGAATGGGAGCTGTCGCGGCCATCGTTGCGATGCAACCGACGATCCATCGTTCATTTAAAATCGTCTTCAACCGGATTTTCGGAACGGTACTCGGACTGATGTGTGGACTCGCCATCGTTGCGACACTTGGTGCCAATCCACTGACGATCGGACTCGCCGTCGTCGTCTCGCTCGTCCTGAATTCGATGATTGGTCGGACCGATATGTCGACGTTCGCCGCTTTTGCGATCGTTTTGATGTTCGAGAGCCCGACCGCCGACTACGTCCACTATGCTTTATCACGGTCGTTGCTGACTGTCGTCGGTGTGTTATCTGCCGTCCTCGTCAATTACATCGTCTTCCCACCACATTATGAGGACCGCTTACTGTTACTCGTCAAAAAAACGACGCAACAGTTGATGGAAGATTGGCGAAGCCTCGTGAAAGATGACACGCGGTTGCTTGCCGTTCGGAAACAAATTCTCAAACACGAGGAAATGATGTTGATGCTCCAAGAAGATCAAAAATATCCATTGATGGCAAGCGGTCAAAGTGAAGCGTTCATTCGACTGAAGGAACTCGTCGATCTCGAAGACAAGTTGCTCGTCTTACTTGAAAGCATTGCCAGTCACCGGAACATCCCGATGACGGAAGAACAAGAAAAGACGCTCGGTCAGGAAATTGATTTCTTACTCAGCCATCATTACGATGTCATCTTCTCCCACGAACGAAAACAAGCGATGTTCTCATTCGATCAAGAATTAAGCGAGGCGAAGGATATCATCCATGGGCATTTGCTCGATTACCGGGAACAGTTAGAAAAAATGAAGTGAAGATGAAAAAGCGCTGTTTTTCCTAAGTAACATTTAGGAAAAACAGCGCTTTTTTTGTGTAGAGTCATTGACGTAAGGATTGGACGACATCTGGATCAGGTGTGACGTAGAGAGTCGTTTGATCCGTGTAAATGACGAATCCGGGCTTTGCACCACTTGGTTTTTTGACATAACGTAGTTCCGTAAAGTCGACCGGGACTTGGCTCGACTCACGTGCTTTCGAGAAATAAGCCGCGACGATTGCTGCTTCCTTCAACGTCGTCTCGTCCGGTGCATCACTTTGAATGATGACGTGCGATCCCGGGATATCCTTCGTGTGTAACCACGTATCGGACCGGCGCCCGAACTTGAACGTCGCGTAATCATTTTGTTTATTGTTCTTTCCGACAAAGAACGAAAGACCAGTCGAAGAGCGGTATGCTTCGAGTTGTGGAAGCTGCGGTTTCTTTTTCTTCTTTTGTCGTTCGCGCAAATAACCTTCTTCGACGAGTTCTTCGCGCATTTCCCGGATGTCTTCCGGGGACGCGACGTCGAGTTGCGCAAGTAAGCCTTCGAAGTACGCAATCTCAGCCTGGTTCTTCTCGAGCTGACGCGCGACTTCGACTTTGGCAGTCTTTAATTTGTTGTACCGTTTGTAGTAGCGCTGCGCGTTCTCATTCGGTGAAAAGCGGGGATCAAGCGAAATCGTGATCTCAGCGCCGTCTGGATCATAGTAATCGACGACTGTCGCTTCCTTCATCCCGCGTTCGAGCTGATACAGATAGGTCGTTAGTAATTCCCCTTTATGTTTCCACTCATCCATCCGTAACGTCGCTTCTAAATCTTTTTCGAGTTTCGAGCGTTTTAGAATATTTTTATCATATTCGCTCTTCATGAACCGTTCGAGATCGGCTGCTTGTTGTTTGACGCGATCGCGGTTTGCTTTTTGATGGAAGAACGCATCGAGAACTTGACCACTCGTTTCGAACGTCTTCTCATCGATGATGGATCCTTCCGTCAAGCGGATAGGGGCGAAACGTTCTTTCCCGCCATCCATCCGTTGTAAGACATAAGGACCATTGAGTTCCTTCAGGACTTCTTGAAAGGCAGACGCGAGAGTCGTCCGGTTGGCTAGACCTGCCCGCGAGACGATCTCTTTTGCGATTTGCGGGGACAGACCACTGAAGAGACCAAGTAACTGACGATCGAGCTTCCCAGCGTTCCAGTCAATCCGGTGAAGCGCCTTTTCGATATCTCCTGTGAGCGGATCGACTTTATCCTGTGCCGGTGGAAGTTGATAGGTCATGCCCGGCATGATCGTCCGGAAGGTATTTTGACTGAGTGGTAAGTGTTTGATCGCATCGAGGATCTTATCTTGTCCATCGGTCAAAATGATGTTCGAGTGACGTCCCATCAATTCGATATAGATTTTTTTCGCTTCCTCATCGCCAAGTTCGTTCCGGGAGCGGACGCGCAAGACGATGATCCGGTCGCGTTCGAGTTGTTCGATTGACTCGATGAACCCGCCTTCGACATGTTTGCGGAGCATCATACAGAAGAGTGGGGGTTCACTCGGGTTGCTAACCGCTTCCGACGTAATGTGCATCCGTGCATACATGGCATTCGCAGAGGCGAGCAACAATACGTTTTTTCGCTCGGCCCGGACCTGGAATACTAAATCCAATGTGTACGGTTGGTATACCTTATTGATCCGTCCTCCGACGAGCGGTTGGAGTTCTTCGACGACGCGTGTCGTCATCAATCCGTCAAAAGCCATACGATTACCTTCTTTCTTGATTTCGTTCTCACTTTCTAAAGGTAACAGAAATGGCATCGTTATGGTATGATAAAGCAGTCGAGCTAAAAAAGATGACTTGCGAACTTCCCGTCTCTACTGCTAATATGAAACAATGTGAAGTTTGTGAGATGGAGGGGTTTTGAAGTGATTTTCAAAGAGCGTGGCTTATTACTCGTATTATCAGGTCCAAGTGGTGTCGGAAAGGGAACGGTCTGTCGTGCTTTGCGCGAAGATCAGGATAACGATCTGCATTACTCGGTATCCTGTACGACGCGCCAACCGCGTGAAGGAGAAGTAGATGGTGTCCACTATTTCTTTAAATCGCGTGAAGAATTCGAAGAGATGATTGCGAACAATCAACTCTTGGAATATGCTGAATTCGTAGGGAATTATTATGGAACGCCTGTCGAATGGGTGAACCAGATCCTAGATGAAGGAAAAGACGTTATTCTCGAAATCGAAGTTCAAGGGGCCATGCAGGTCAAAGAACATTTCCCGGAAGCTGTCTTCTTATTCCTTGCACCTCCAAGCCTCCAAGAATTGCGGAACCGCCTCGTAGGACGTGGAACGGAATCGGAGGAAGTCATCAAGCAACGTCTTCTCGTCGCTAAGGAAGAGATCGAGATGATGGATGCGTATGACTATGTCGTGACGAACGACGAAATTCATAAAGCCTGTGATCGAATTCAAGCGATCGTCACAGCGGAACATTGCAGTCGGGAACGGGTCGCGTCCCTATATAAAAAAGCCATGGAGGTTAAGTGATATGTTATATCCATCAGTTGATAAGCTTCAAAAGAAAGTACCATCGAAATATACGATCGTTACAGTTGCCGCTAAGCGTGCACGTCAAATCCAAGACGGGAAACGCGTGAAAGTCACGAACCCAAAATCGCATAAACCGGTCGGGAAAGCTTTAGAAGAGCTTTATTTCGAAGAAGTATCCGTCACGAACCAACCGCAAGACTAATTTTGAAGCAGCCACTTGTCATCGTGGCTGTTTTTTTCAATAAGGAGGACACCTACATGTTAACCAACCGAAACATTCTACTGTGTGTCGGCGGTGGAATCGCTTCCTATAAATCAGCAGCACTCGCTTCCAAGCTCGTTCAAGCAGGCGCACATGTCCAAGTCGCGATGACGCGTAATGCGCAACAATTCGTTGGTAAGACGACGTTTGAAGCACTGACGCGAAAAGCGGTCTATGATGACGTCTTCATCGAGCATGATCCATCAAAAATCGCCCATATCGATTTAGCGGACGAAGCGGACTTGATCGTCGTCGCACCAGCGACCGCGAACTTGATTGCTAAACTCGCACACGGAATCGCAGATGACTTCATCACGACGACGATTCTCGCAGCAACATGTCCCGTCATCGTCGCACCGGCGATGAACGTCAACATGCTCGAACATCCGGCGACTGTCCGCAATATTGAACAACTCAAGCAGGATGGTGTCCAGGTGATTGCACCGGGGGTCGGAAATCTCGCATGTGGTTGGGTCGGAAAAGGTCGCTTACCGGAACCAGAAGATTTGGTCGCAACACTCTCAACGTTCTTTGAAGAAAAATATCTAGCCGGGCGAAAAGTTTTGATTAGTGCAGGACCAACAGTAGAACGGATTGATCCGGTTCGTTATTTGACAAATGATTCTTCAGGGAAAACTGGAATTGCGCTCGCAGAGGCGGCACGAGATGCAGGAGCCGATGTCACACTCGTCCATGGACCCCTTCGGATCGGATTACCGACCGGGATAGCGACGATTTCTGTTGAATCAGGGGAAGAGATGCTTGAAGCCATGTTACGTGACTATGAGATGCAGGACATCGTCATCATGTCCGCTGCCGTAGCTGACTATCGACCGTCTATTCAATACGAGCAAAAGCAGAAGAAAATTCACGGACCATTACGGATTGAACTCGAGGAGACGACGGATATCCTAAAGACGCTCGGTGAGCAGAAACAACATCAGCTATTAGTCGGATTTGCAGCGGAGACGACGGACGTCGAGACGTTCGCGAAACAGAAACTCGTCCGCAAGAAAGCGGATTTCATCGTTGCGAATGATGTTTCACGTTCTGATATTGGATTCGTCAGCGACGAAAACGAGGTCGTCGTCTTCGGGAAGAATGATTCTGTCACGCGATACGATCAACAATTGAAATCGACCCTCGCTAAAGCGCTCATGCGCCAATTCGCGGAGGCATTGGCATGATAGCCGAAGTCATCGTTGATGTCGCAGCAGCAACCGTCGATCGTCCGTTTGATTATGCCGTGCCGGAACTTTGGCAGGAGCTGATCGTTCCCGGGATGCGCGTCGAGGTACCATTTGGTCCACGCGCGTTGCTTGGCATCGTTGTCGGAACGAAAGCCACCTCTGATCTGACGAACGTCAAATCAATCGTTCGTGTCTTAGATGAGACTCCGACCTATACAGAAGAATTACTTGAGTTATCAGCGTATCTATCAGAAACGACCTTGTGTTTTCAGGCGACGGCATTGCTTGCGATGCTGCCGGCTGCCTTAAAGGTGAGTTATGATAAACTGGTCATAGTCGAGTCGGGCCCACTTCGGGCATATCATGGTAAGAAAATGAGTCAATTACCAACGGAAGTCCAACAAATCATCTTAACAGCGGCGAAACAAGCTGACGTGACGCTTCAACCGGTCATTCGCGAGAAAAAGACGTCTAAGACTGATAAACGGATTCGTCTCCTAGAGGAGCAAGCAACCTTTACAAAACAAGCGAGTCAACAAGCGGCACTATATGCATATATTCAAGAATTTCCAAATGCGTTGTGGAGTGAAGTCAAGCAAGCGACAGGCGTAACGAGCGCAACATTGAACGCCCTTGAGAAAAAAGGCATCATGGAAGTCGAGACGATCGATGTGCGGCGAAATCCTTACGAGCATCTCGTCCAAGACATCTTTGTGCCGTCCTCTTTGACCGAAAAGCAACAGGAAGCCGTCTCAGCGATAACAGCTGAAGCGGAGACCGGAACGTTTTTGTTACATGGCGTAACAGGAAGCGGTAAGACGGAAGTTTATCTTGAATCGATTCATGCACAACTTGAACGCGGTAGACAAGCAATCTTGCTCGTCCCAGAAATCAGTTTGACGCCGATGATGGTCAAACGGTTCAAACGTCGTTTCGGAGAACGAGTCGCTGTTTTGCATAGCGGTCTATCGCTCGGAGAAAAGTATGATGAGTGGCGCAAAATTGCCCAAGGTGAAGTCGATGTCGTCGTCGGTGCACGATCCGCCGTGTTTGCGCCGCTGACGAATATCGGAATCATCATTCTTGATGAAGAACATGAAACAACCTATAAACAAGAAGAGAATCCGCGCTATCATACGCGTGATGTCGCAAAATGGCGCGCGGCCTATCATCGATGTCCCGTCGTGCTCGGAAGTGCAACGCCATTACTTGAGACGTATGCGCGGGCACAAAAAGGAGTCTATCATTACTTACCGCTTCGTGAACGATTCGGTGGAGAACTGCCTCCAGTAGACATCGTTGATATGCGTAAGGAACTTGAACGGGGGAATCGGACTCCGTTCAGCCTCGCGCTAGTCGAAGGTATTAAAGAACGAATCGAGCGTGGGGAACAGACGGTGTTGCTTTTGAATCGTCGTGGGTACACGACATTCGTCTTATGTCGGGATTGCGGGGAAACGTTACAATGTCCGCATTGTGCCGTCAATTTAACGTATCATCAACATGAGGATCGCTTAAAGTGCCACTATTGTGGGTTTGAAGCAGCGATGCCGAAAACTTGTCCGTCCTGTGAATCGACGAAGATCCGTCAGTTCGGAACGGGCACGCAAAAAATCGAGGAAGAGTTGGCGCATTTGATTCCGGAAGCGCGCATTATCCGGATGGATCAGGATACGACGTCTCGTAAAGGAGCACACGAGAAGTTACTCGATGCCTTCGAGCGCAAGGAAGGAAACATTCTTCTCGGAACACAGATGATCGCAAAAGGTCTCGACTTTCCAAATGTCACGCTCGTAGGGGTACTTGCTGCCGATGCGACGCTTGGTATTCCGGATTTTCGGGCAAGTGAGCGAACGTTCCAGTTGATTACCCAAGTGTCGGGTCGTGCCGGGCGGGGGCAACTCGCCGGACAGTCGATCATCCAAACCTATAATCCGGAGCACTACGTCATTCAGACGGCAAAACAGCATGATTTCGAAACGTTCTATAAGCGAGAGATGCAGTTGCGCAAACTCGGGGGACACCCTCCTTTCTGGTTCCTTGGTCTGATCACGGTCTCGGCGACACATCCACTCGAAGCACAGGCCGAAGCGCAACAAATCGCTTCCGAGTTGCGGGCTTTCGAATCGGAGGACTTAGTCGTCAATGGACCGTTCGATGCGCCCCTTGCTCGATTGAAGAATATGTACAGGCAACAAGTCTTAATTAAACATAAAGGGCAGGAAGACGTCCGGACACATCTCCGTGATATCTTAGCCCGTCGTCAAAAGTCAAAAACACAAGTCGCAATCGACTTGAATCCATTTGTATTCATGTGAGGTGTCTGTATGTATAAAGTAGTAGAAGTACCAAACGATGTATTACGACAGGTATGTGAACCTGTCACAAAGTTCGATAAAAAACTCGGTAAGATGATTGATCGGATGTTCGATACGATGTACGAATATGATGGTGTCGGCCTAGCGGCACCACAAATCAATCAACCGATCCGTGTAGCCGTCGTTCACACGGATGATGAGACGGGACCAATCGAGCTGATCAATCCGGAAATCATCGAAGCCGATGGTTCACAAATCGATGATGAAGGATGCCTCAGCATGCCTGGCATCTTCGGTCCTGTCGAACGGTTCGACCGCATCGTCGTCAAGTCTCAGGATCGTCTCGGACGGACGGTCAAAATCAAAGCAAACGGCTTTTTTGCACGTGCCATCCAGCATGAGATGGATCATTTAGACGGTGTCCTGTTTACGGATAAACTTGTTGAGCAAGAAAAGCCGCGCGTCGTCTTCATGGGGACACCTGAGTTTGCGGCAGGAACACTACGTGAAGTGATCGATGCCGGGTACGACGTCGTCGGTGTTGTCTCACAACCAGATAAACCGGTCGGACGAAAACGGGAAGTCAAACCGACACCAGTGAAACTAGTTGCGATGGAACACGCTATTCCTGTGTTGCAACCGAAACGGATTCGAGAGGATTATCAAGATGTTCTCGATTTAAAACCAGACCTCATCATCACGGCAGCTTACGGTCAGATTGTACCGACAGCGATTTTGGAAGCACCACGTTTTGGGGCGATCAACGTCCATGCGTCACTCTTGCCGAAATATCGTGGCGGTGCACCGATTCATCAAGCAATCATCGATGGTGAAAAAGAGACGGGCGTGACGATCATGTATATGGTCGATCGATTGGATGCCGGTGATATGTTGTCAAAAATCATTGTTCCGATCGAAGAAAACGATACAGTCGGAACGATGTTTGAAAAATTAGCGGACGCAGGAGCGCGTCTGTTGCTTGAAACCTTACCGCGTCTGTTCGCAGGTGAATTGACACCGGAAGCACAAGTCGAGGCAGAAGCGACGTTTGCACCGAATATCTCACGTGAACGGGAACGGCTTGATTTTACGTTACCGGGTGAAACACTCTATGATCAAATCCGAGGAATGAATCCTTTCCCGAGCACGTATACGATGCTCGGTGATGACCGATTGAAAGTCTTTTTCGCGACGAAAGTCAAAGGGACGGGACGACCGGGTGAAATCATTGCTTTAGAAGCGGATGGCCCCGTCATCGCGACAGGTTCGGAAACAGCGTTGAAGCTGATCGACTTACAGCCGTCCGGAAAAAAACGGATGGATGGTGCCACGTTCATGCGCGGAATCGGTCAATCGCTTGAACTCGGACAACAAGTAGGTGAGAACGCATGAATGTACGCGACGCAGCAGTAACGACACTGATGAAAATTGGTCAAGGTGGTGCCTTCTCGACGATCACGGTCCACCAGATGCTTGAAAAGCGTGCTATCTCAGCAACAGATGTCGGTCTGTTCACGGAACTCGTCTACGGGACGCTCAGTCGTGAATTAACACTGGATTATATTTTGGAGCCGTATCTAGCGAAACAGAAAAAACTTGACCCATTCATGCGTCCATTGTTACGGATGAGTGTGTATCAATTGTTTTATCTTGATCGTGTACCGGACCATGCCGTCATCCATGAAGCTGTCGAGATTGCTAAAAAACGTGGAAAAGTCCACGTCTCGAAAGTCGTCAATGGAGTGCTCCGAAATGTATTACGGGCGGGAATGCCTCACTTCGCTGAGATTGAGCCTGTCGCAAAACGAATCAGCATCGAAACGAGTCATCCGCAGTGGCTCGTCGAACGCTGGATTAAACTGTTTGGTCCTGAAGAAACGCTTCAAATCTGTCAATTGAATAACACGCCTGCACCAGTCACGGTTCGCATCAATCGGACGAAGACGACGCGAGAGGAAGCGATCGAGCTTCTACTCGACCAAGGTGTGACGGCAAAACCATCTACGGTCGCGCCAGACGGTCTCGAAATTGAACGAGGAAGTGTCCAAAAAACGGATTTGATCGATCGCGGCTATCTTTCTTTGCAGGATGAGAGCTCAATGCTCGTCGCCCGTGCACTCGGTGCAGAATCATCCGATCATGTACTCGACAGCTGTGCCGCACCTGGTGGGAAAGCGATGCACATTGCTGAAGGTTTGACGACTGGGACTTTGCAAGCACTTGATCTTCACCCACATAAGATTAAATTGATTGAACAACAAGCGACACGATTAGGTCTTACGACTGTTCAAGCAGAAGCGTTAGATGCCCGTAAAGCAGGGGAACGCTTCGAAGTAGAATCCTTTGATCGGATTCTTGTCGACGCGCCTTGTTCAGGACTCGGTGTCATTCGGAGAAAACCAGATATCAAATGGACGAAACGTCCAGAACAACTCGAGCAACTTCCGAAAATTCAACGAGATATTCTGACATCTGTCTTACCACTCGTGAAAAAGGGTGGCACCTTCGTCTATTCGACTTGTACGATTGATCCGGTCGAAAACGAGGAGCAGACAGCGTTCATTCTCGATCAAGGGTTCGATTTTGATACATCTTTCGCGGCACGCATGCCAGAATCCGTACGACATCTGATCGGGGATCGAGCAGAACTCAAATTGTTACCGACGACAGTCGGAACGGACGGCTTCTATATTGCCGCGTTTAAAAAACGAGAAGATTGACACGAACGGAGGACTGTCATGGAGTTAGCGCACCTTTCGACTACTGGGAAAGTCAGGACTAAAAATGAGGATACGGTATTACTCGTCGGAAACGCTGAACGTGGTCTTGCCGTCGTTGCAGATGGTATGGGGGGGCACGCTGCTGGCGATATCGCAAGTGAAATCGTCCGTAAAGTCTTTGAAGCTGCTTTTTCGAGTATGCCCAATCGTCCGATGGAATTGTCGGATTGGATTGAACAACGTGTAACTGAGGCGAATGCTCAAATCCTTCAGTTCTCCAAGGAAGAACAGCTTGCGATCGTCGGAACGACCATTGCATGCGTCTGCTGGGTGGAAGAGTTGCTCGTTATTGGTCATGTCGGGGATAGTAGGGTCTATGCCCTTGAAGAATCGACGTTAAAACAATTGACGGATGATCATTCCTACGTCAATATGTTGCGACAAATGGGAGAACTTTCAGATGAGGAAGTCGAAAACCATCCGCGTAAGAATGTTATTACACGATCGGTCGGTTCGAATGAAACGGTGGAAGTCGATATTCAAGTCAGGGATGCTCCAGACTATGATCTCGTCCTCGTTTGTAGTGACGGATTGACCGATGAAGTACCAGACGATGTCATCGAACAGATCATTTTACAGGATGAACCGCTCGATGAAATTGTCGAACGATTGGTGAAAGAAGCGAATGCTCGAGGAGGCGCAGATAATATCACGATTGCCGCCATCCGTTTTAAAGAAAGAAAGAGGGTCTGAATATGCGATACGGAGATCGATTAAATGACCGCTACCGCATAGAACGGCTAGTTGGAAGTGGCGGGATGGCGAATGTCTATCAAGCCTATGATGAGATTTTAAAGCGTCATGTCGCAATCAAAATTTTACGGACCGAATTTTCGCATGACGAACAGTTCATTCGTCGATTCGAACGTGAAGCACATGCTGCCACCAGTTTGAATCATCCAAACATCGTTGCCGTCTATGATGTAGGCGAAGAAGATGCCATCTATTACATCGTCATGGAGTATATCGATGGTATGACATTAAAGACATTTTGTGAAAATCAAGCTTTACCTGTACCACAGGCCGTCGATATCATCGCTCAAATTTGTGATGCGATCGATCATGCCCATGCACACCGAATCATTCATCGCGACATCAAGCCGCAGAACATGTTAATCCGAGAAGATGGTACCGTTAAAGTGACGGATTTCGGAATCGCCGTGGCGATGTCGAATGCAACGTTGACGCATACGATGTCCGTCCTTGGATCCGTGCATTACTTTTCACCAGAACAAGCTAAAGGTAAATTTGCGGATGAGAAGTCGGATATCTATTCGCTGGGTGCCGTCTTATACGAACTCGTCACAGGACAAGTACCATTCGAAGGAGACTCACCGGTTGCGATTGCGCTGAAGCACCTGCAAGATACACCGCGTCGTCCATCCGTATTGAATCCTAGAGTGCCGCAAGCGCTCGAGAACTGTATCATGCAGGCACTCGCAAAAGCACCGCATGACCGCCAACAGTCCGTCGCAGCATTTAAAGAAGACATGGTGACGGCGTTGTCTGACGAACGAGCAAGTGAAGGCATCCGAGGGGCGGAAGAGGATGAGATGGAAAAGACGATGGTTTTGTCACCAGTACAAGTTCCAGATGAGACGAAAATGGAACCAGAATCACCCGCTGTCACGACCGTCCAACCGAAACCACCTGAGAATAAAAAGAAGAAACGCTGGTGGATTATTCTCGTATTACTCGTGTTACTCGGTGGAGCGGCTACCGCTTTTGCGATGTGGCCAGATCCGACGGTCACCGTCCCATCCGTCGTCAAAACGGATGGAGATGAAGCAGAAACGAAACTTGAGAAACTCGGATTCGTCGTTGAGACGACAGAACGAAATAGTGACACGGTTGATGAGGGTGATGTTATTAGCCAGACACCGCGTGAAAACGCACAGGTGAAAAAAGGCTCGACGGTCAATTTGGTCGTCTCTACCGGTAGTGCGCCGGTAGAGGTACCAGATGTGACAGACGATGCTGAAAAAGAAGCGATCGCGACATTAAAAGAAGCCGGGTTCGCGAAGGTCGAAGTCGAACGTGAGAAGTCAGATGAGATAGATCGAGGAAATGTCATTCGGCAGTCGATTTCTGCTGGTACGGAAGTGATCGCGAAAGAACAGACGATCACAATTACCGTCTCGGAAGGAACTTCTTCTTTCGAGTTGAAGGATTTGACGAATTTATCAAGTGATGAGGCTAAAGCGTACCTTGATAAGGTCGGCCTAGACGGAACATTCGAGCAAGAATTCTCTAGCGACGTAAAACTCGACCAAGTCATCCGTCAGTTCCCACAAGCGGGTGCGCAAGTCGAACCGAACGACTCTGTGACCGTCTTTATCTCAAAAGGTGAGGAAGAAAAAACAGTGACGGCAACGTTCCCTGAAAAGGTCGTCTATGATGCAGTCAGCGAGGGTGAAGACGAGGAACCACCAAAACAAGTCATTCGGATTGAGACGGAAGATGCGAAAGGGAAGCGGACCGTCATCGAGGAATCGATTGACCAAGATGAGACATTCGATGTGCCGGTGACGATTGATCCGGGAGAAGAAGGCAAGATTACGATTTATAAAGACGATACGGTGTATCGTTCAAAAACCATCACGTACAATCAAGCAAAAGACGCACAGTGAATGTGATGAAAAAGGAGTGCATAGGATGACGGAACAACGCATCGAAGAGAATCGAGAAGGAACGATCATACGCCTGCAGGGTGGCTTTTATGATGTTATGACACCAGAAGGAGAGGTCCGTTCACGGGCACGAGGGAATTTCCGAAAACGCGGCATCAGTCCAGTCGTTGGAGACGAGGTCGTTCTCCATATCGAAAGTGAGACGGGATATATTCTTGAAGTGAAGGAGCGTGACAACTTTTTAGTACGCCCTCCAGTTGCGAATATCGACCAGGCATTGCTGGTCGTCTCGGCGGCAGAACCTGATTTTTCAGCACAACTACTCGACCGATTTCTCGTTTTAATCGAAGCGAAGGAAATCCAACCCGTCATCCTGTTAACGAAGATGGATTTACTTGACGATGTCAAAGGACCAGCTGTTCGAGATGCCATTGCCGCTTATCGAAAGATTGGTTATACGGTCATCGAGACATCAAGTGAGACGTTGACAGGCGTTGAGCAAGTCCGCCCATTACTTGCCGGTAAAACGAGCGTACTCGCCGGACAATCCGGTGTTGGGAAAAGTTCGCTCTTGAACGCTCTTGAACCATCTCTTGATTTAGAAACGAGTGCGATTTCGAAATCACTCGGACGCGGGCGGCATACGACACGACACGTCACGTTGATGCCGCTTGCCGGAGGATTGATTGCTGATACGCCAGGTTTCTCGAACCTTGATTTTCCGTATGAAATGGAAATCGAGGATGTACGATGGAGTTTTCCTGAATTCGTGGCTGTACAAGATGATTGCAAATACCGAGGTTGCTTGCATTTAAATGAACCCGGTTGTGCCGTCAAGGAAGCCGTCGAGGCACAAGAAATCATGTCCTCTCGTTATGAGAACTATGGTATGTTTATAGACGAAATCAAGAATCGAGCCCGGAGGTATTGAAGATGATTAAAATTGCACCATCTATCTTATCAGCAGATTTTGCGAATCTCGAGCGTGATGTCAAAGCAGTCGAAGTAGCAGGCGCGGACTATATTCATTTCGATGTCATGGACGGTCAGTTCGTACCAAACATCTCATTTGGATTACCTGTGCTTAGCAGTTTACGTCAAAAGACGGATATGATTCTCGATGTTCACTTAATGATCGACCAGCCAGAACGTTTCGTTGAAGATTTCGTCAAGGCAGGAGCAGACATCGTGACGTTCCATGTCGAAGCGACGAACCATGTCCACCGTGTCTTGCAACAAATCAAGGCAGCCGGTGCAAAGGCAGGAGTCGTCTTGAATCCGCATACGCCGTTATCAACGATTGAACACGTCCTTGAGGATGTCGATATGGTTTTATTGATGACAGTTAATCCAGGCTTCGGTGGACAAGCCTTCATCGAGCGTGTCATGCCGAAGCTCGCAACACTCGCGCAAATGAAAGCAGATCGTGGTCTGACATTTGAAATCGAAATTGATGGTGGTGTCAATCCGGAAACGGCAAAGCTTTGCATCGATAATGGTGCCAACGTTCTCGTCGCAGGATCAGCAATCTATAATGCACCAGACTATGCGGAAGCAATCACTAGCATTCGTCAAGGGGCTGCCGTATAATAAAAACGAGAAAACGAAATATGATGACCGCAAGGGGTGTCGCTTGAAACGCGGCTGAGAGGAGTCTTTTAGACTTTAACCCTTCGAACCTGTTCCGTTCAAACGGACGTAGGGATGTGGCGCACGCAGGCAGTACGGCGTTCGTCGTACTGCTTTTTTGCGTCCTCTCGTACAATGAAGGAGGAAAATAGCATGAAACGGTTACAAATGATGATGGAAATCGCCATCTTCGCCAGTCTCGGAGTCGTCTTTGATTTATTGATTCCATTCAAAATGCCACAAGGTGGCTCGATCAGCTTAGCGATGCTACCGATCTTCGTCATGGCATTTCGCCACGGTGTCATCGGAGGTGTCATCACAGGAGCACTTGTCGGTACGATTCAATTGATGTTCGCTCCTCAAGTGTTGACGGTCGTTCAACCGATGCTTGACTACACGATTGCGTATGGTGTCGTTGGATTAAGTGGTCTGTTCGCGCGTCAGGTCAGACAAGCAGCACGTAACGGACAAAAGAAACGTTTGATGACGTTCGTTCTCCTTGCGACGTTACTAGGAGCAGGACTCCGATATATCTGTCATGTCATCAGTGGGATCGTCTTTTTTGCCGAGTATGCGGATGGTCCGGTCGTACCGTATTCATTGATTTATAATGCGATATACATGGTACCGTCTTACGTTCTTTGTGGTGTCGTTGCGGGTCTTTTATTCACGACTGCGCCACGCTTACTCCGTTATTCGGCACGAGGTGTTTGAGATGCGGGCGATTCTCGTCTGTGCCGGTCCAAAAGAAGAAGTGCCGGATTTACTAACGCTTTGTCAGCCAGGTGATTTTATCGTCGGTGTCGACGGTGGTGTTCAGACGATTGAATCGTTTGGGCTGACATGCGATATGACAATCGGTGATTTCGATTCACTTGGCTATGTACCTGAAGGCGCAATCGTCCATCCAGCCGAGAAAGATGAAACAGATCTCGAACTGGCACTTCGTAAAGTGTCTGAGAGGGAACAGCATGAGGAGATCATCATCATCGGGGCGACAGGTGGACGGCTCGACATGACCGTCCAAAATGTATATCTATTAAAGCGATATCCAGAGACCAGACTCGTGACGAAACGAGAAGAGGTGCGATACTTGGCTGAGGGAACGCATGCAGTCGAAGCAGGGAGCTATCATTATCTTTCGTTCATTCCACTCGTACCATCGACTTTAAGCTTATCCGGAGTCAAATATCCACTTGATGCACATCCCGTACCCGTCGGAGGTTCCTTGACCGTCAGTAATGAATGGCGTGAGTCAGAAGCGAAGGTAGAGCTCCATCAAGGCGAACTATTGATGATGCGGACGCTTAAAGAATAGAACAATCATAGGAAAGAGGCCGTGGATGATTCCGCGGCCTCTTTTTAGATGAAATTATTCTTCGAGTTGAGAAGGGGCGACACGGATGTCGCTTTGAGCGGATAGATGTTTTCCTTTGACAAAGAGATGATAACTTCCCCACATGACAAGGAAGAAAGGAACACCGATGTACAGGGCGATTCGTTGATCCGCTTGAAACGCAAGGCTGACGAGGACGACGACGTTAAGTGTCAACGATATCAGTGGTAACACCGGATAGAGTGGTGTTTTGAATTTTAATTCGGATACATCGTGTCCGTTTCGGACGAACTGACGACGAAATGCGAGCTGAGAAGCAGAGATCGAAATCCAGCCGACTTGAGCGCCGAGTCCGGCTAAGGATAAGAGCCAAATGAAGACGGTATCCTCTGCGAAAAATGCGGTCAGAAGTGATAACATCGCGAACATCATCGTAAAGAGCAACGCCCGCATTGGCACACCACGTGCATTGACGTAAGATAATTTCTTTGAAATCATCCCTTCTTGCGCCATCGCCCATAACATCCGGGTCGCGGCATACAGTCCGGAGTTTCCGACGGACAACAACGCCGTCAAGACGACGATGTTCATCAAATCAGCAGCGTACGGAATGCCAATCGCATCAAAGACCATGATGAACGGACTGCTGACTCCACCTGCCGTCTCATACGGAATTAATGCACCAACGATCGTAATTGATAAGACGAAGAAGATGAACGTCCGCCAGACTGTATTGCGGATCGCTTTTGGAATCGATTTTTCTGGCGTGTCGGACTCCCCAGCCGCAACACCAATCAATTCTGTTCCTTGGAAGGCGAAGTTGACGGCAATCATCGTCGTCAACACACCGAGAATCCCGTTCGGAAACCAACCGTTTGCTGTAAAGTTCGCGAATAACGAGCTTGGGCGATCTGCTTCCATCGGTAACCAGCCGAACCAGGCAGCGCCACCTAGAATGATGAAGAACAGGATTGCGAGGACTTTTAAACTCGAGAACCAGAATTCCGCTTCACCAAATGCTTTGGCGGAGACGGCATTCAGACCGAAAAGTAGGACTGTAAAGACGGTACACCAGACGACGACCGGAACGTTCGGAAACCAGCGGTCCATCAAACTGCCGGCAGCTGTAATTTCGAGTGCGACCGTCACGGCCCAGCCAAGCCAATAAATCCAACCGACGGCAAAGCCGATTCCTGGTCCAATGAAGCGGGTCGTATAGGTTTGGAAGGACCCCGAGACCGGTAGATAGACCGCTAATTCCCCTAGACATAACATCGTCAGATACATGATGGTCCCACCCACGATGTAACTGAGGACCGCCCCGAGAGGTCCTGCTTGCGAAATTGTTAACCCTGACCCTAGAAATAAGCCTGTCCCGATGATTCCGCCGAGTGAAATCATGAACAGGTGTCGACTCGTCATCTCTCGTTTGAGTTGCATGATGACTTCCCCCAATTCTGAAAAAATAAAGTACGTTCTTATTGTAAGCGTTTTCAATAAAGGCGACAATTAGTTTATGAGAAAAATAAATGAGGGTATAAAAAAACCGGAAGGGAAGATTCCCATCCGGTGGTTGCGCCTTATACGCGTTCGACTTTACCTGATTTAAGAGCTCGAGCTGAAACCCAAACCTTTTTCGGCTTACCGTCGACGAGGATACGTACTTTTTGTACGTTGACTCCCCAAGTACGTTTTGTTTTGTTCAATGCGTGTGAACGGTTGTTACCCGACTTTGGCGATTTCCCAGTAACGTAGCATTTACGTGCCATGCGTTCCGCCTCCTTTTATGTTGTTTTGCGTTCGTCCTAATAGACACTTTGCTATCTTAGCATGGTGTCAGGGCGGTTGCAACATAAAAAAAGTAGCTGACAAGAAAAAAACTTGACAGACAACCTCGAAATTTAAAATAATGGATGAGGATGATGGTAAAAGTTCATTTGACCGCTACTATTTTTCACTTATTCATTGTATAGTCAGTACGGCGACTTTTCAATAGTAGGTCCTTATAGTAGAATTATGAGAAGAATACAATATTCAAAGGGGGCTACTCAGGTGGCGATCGAGATGAAAACGACCTATGGAAAGATTGATGTAGATAATGATGTCGTCGCGCAACTTGCGGGCGGCGCAGCAATGGAATGTTTTGGTGTCGTTGGTATGGCATCCCAGTCTCAAATCAAGGATGGTCTTGCTGAACTCTTAAAACGTGAGAACTTTGCACGCGGTGTCATCGTTCGACAGGCTTCAGAGCAGGTCCATATCGATATGCATATCATCGTAAGTTATGGAACGAAAATCTCAGAGGTGGCGAATAACGTACAGAGTCGCGTGAAATACACGCTCAGTCAGGCACTAGGTCTTGACGTGACATCTGTGAACATCTTTGTCCAAGGAGTCCGCTTGACGAATGTCTAAGGCGGGAATAGAGGAGGAAACTTTAGTGAGTGTAGATCGTTTAACAGGAGCGCAGTTAGTCAAGATGATTCAAAATGGCGCGGCGAATCTCTACCAAAATGCAGATTTCGTCGATTCATTGAACGTCTTCCCTGTGCCAGATGGTGATACGGGAACGAATATGAATTTGACGATGACTTCAGGTGCAAAAGAAGCAGGTAAATCAACTTCGGATTCTGTATCGGAAGTCGCGAACGTCTTCGCACGTGGATTATTGATGGGGGCGCGCGGAAACTCTGGCGTCATCTTAAGCCAATTGTTCCGTGGATTCTCGAAATCAATCGAAGGCAAAACAACGATTGATACGAAGGAATTCGCAGATGCATTGCAAAAAGGTGTCGACACAGCATACAAAGCAGTCATGAAACCGGTCGAAGGAACAATCTTGACGGTTGCTCGTGAGACAGCTGTTGCAGCCATCGCACAATCTGAGACAACGACGGATTTCTTGGAATTGATGCGTCAACTCGTCGAAGCTTCGAAAGTATCGCTCGACGGAACACCTGACCTTCTCCCAGTATTAAAAGAAGTCGGTGTCGTTGATTCTGGTGGTCAAGGTCTCGTCTGTATCTATGAAGGATTCCTTGCAACACTTGAAGGAAAAGAACTGGATAAACCACATGCGCCAGTCATGGAAGCACTCGTCGAAGCAGAGCATCATAAATCGGCTCAAAGCTTCATGTCGACAGAAGAAATCCATTATGGCTACTGCACGGAAATCATGGTTCGCTTCCAAGATGACAAATTAGCGAACGCACCATTCAGCGAAGAAGCATTCCGGAACGAATTAGCGGAATTCGGTGATTCGTTGCTCGTCGTCGCAGATGAAGAACTCCTGAAAGTTCACGTCCACGTTGAAACACCAGGAGAAGTCATCACAAAAGGACAACGTTTCGGTGAGCTCGTCGCTGTTAAGATTGAAAACATGCGTCAACAACACTCGACGATCCTCGAAGAAGAAGGCGCGAATCAAGTCACTCCAGTCGCTGCACTGAAGGCAAAAGCGAAAGCCGCCCTCGTGACAGTCGCAATGGGTGAAGGAATCAGCGAACTCTTTAAATCACTCGGTGTCAGTGTCGTTATCGAAGGCGGACAAACGATGAACCCGTCAACGGAAGATATCGTTAAAGCGATCGAGGATGCACATGCTGAACATGTTTATGTCTATCCAAACAACTCGAACATCATCATGGCCGCTGAACAAGCAGCATCTGTTGCGAATTGTGGTGTGACAGTCGTGAAATCAAAAACAGTCCCACAAGGTTTAGCAGCAACGATCGTCTATAACCCGGAAGCGACTGTCGAAGAGAACGAAGCGCACATGGCAGATGCGATTGCAGCCGTTAAGTCAGGACAAGTCACATATGCCGTACGTGATACGAACATCGATGGTGTAGAAATCAAGAAAGACGACCATATGGCGATTGCTGAAAAACAAATCGTCGCTACGGACGCTTCAAGTCTTGGTGCTGTCAAGAAACTCGTCGATACACTCGTCACGGAGGACGACGAAATCATCACGGTTCTTTACGGTGAAGGCGTATCGACGGAAGACGTTGAGTCACTCGTCGAATATATTGAGTCGATCAATCCGGATGCTGAAGTGGAAGTCCACGACGGCAAACAACCACTTTATTCGTACATTTTAAGCGTCGAATAAAACCATCATACTGAAAAAGGGCGACTAGCCTTTTCACGAATCCCACCATCTGCGATAATAGAGGTGGGATTTCGTTTGTTTCATAGAGAGGGGAAAAGAGATGAAATATCGTAGCGTCTTTGACATCATCGGACCAGTCATGGTTGGTCCATCAAGCTCGCATACAGCGGGAGCTGCACGGATCGGATTGATGGCGGGTAAATTATTCGGGGAAACACCTAAAATCATCCACATCACGTTTTACGGTTCATTCGCTGATACGTATCGTGGACATGGAACAGACGTCGCCATCATCGGCGGTGTTCTTGGATACGATACGTTCGACGATCGGATTCCACAATCGATCGATATCGCGAAGTCAAAAGGGATCGAGATTCATTTCGAGACGAGCGAAGCATTGACGGATCATCCGAATACGGCTCGTGTCCATTTGACGAATGGAATAGAAGAGTTTGAATTGGTCGGTATTTCAATTGGTGGGGGAACGATTGAAATCACGGAATTAAATGGTGTACCGCTTCGTTTGTCCGGTGGGGGACCGGCACTCGTCGTCTTGCACCATGACCGCTTTGGTGCGATTGCAGCCGTGACAAGCATTTTGGCTGATTACGAAATCAACATCGGGCATATGGAAGTGTCACGGCATGAAAAAGGAAAACAAGCACTCATGGCAATTGAGATTGATGACCGGATAACGGCAGAAGTGTTGGAAGAAATCGATCGGTTACCTCAAGTCGAGCGTGCCGTCATGATGGGAGAGTGAAGACATGTTTAAATCCGTAAAAGAACTCGTCGCCATCGCGACAGAACGAAACATTCCGATTTCGGAAGTCATGATTGAGCAAGAGATGACGGTTCGTCATTTAGAGCGAGATGAAGTCTATGCGATGATGGAACGAAACCTACAAGTGATGGAAGAAGCAGTTGCTCGTTCGCTTGATGGTGATGGTGTCCAGTCGGTGACAGGACTAACTGGTGGAGATGCTGTCTTGCTTCAACGGTACCGTGCTTCAGGTAAAGGATTATCCGGTGATTTATTACTGGACGCCGTTAGTAAAGCAATCGGAACGAATGAAGTCAATGCTGCGATGGGGAAAATTTGTGCGACACCAACGGCAGGGAGTGCCGGCGTCGTGCCCGGTACGCTTTTTGCCGTCAAAGATCGGTTAAACCCGACGCGTGAGCAAATGCTACGCTTCTTATTCACATCCGGTGCGTTCGGCTTCGTCGTCGCGAACAATGCGTCGATCTCCGGAGCGGCTGGTGGCTGTCAGGCAGAAGTTGGTTCAGCAACAGCGATGGCAGCAGCTGCCATCGTTGAAATGGCGGGCGGAACACCGGATCAGTCAGCACATGCTTTTGCGATCGCTTTGAAGAACATGCTCGGACTCGTCTGTGATCCTGTTGCAGGACTCGTCGAAGTACCATGCGTGAAACGCAATGCGATGGGCGGGGCGAATGCTGTTGTCGCTGCCGACATGGCACTCGCTGGAATCACGTCACGGATTCCGTGTGATGAAGTCATCTCAGCCATGCATGAGATTGGTCAGATGATGCCGTCTGCGCTTCGCGAGACAGCAAAAGGTGGACTCGCGAATACGCCGACGGGTCGCTGGCTCGAAGCGAAAATTTTCGGAGAGTTATCGAATGAATCCATCACGTGACGTCAAGACATTAAAAGGTGTCGGACGGGATTTAGCGAAAAAACTAGAAGAGATGAATATTCTCACCGTTGCGGACGTGCTCGAGCACGTCCCGTTTCGTTATGACGACTTCGTGACGGGAAGTCTAACGGAAGCAATCCATGAGGATAAAGTCAAGTTCACGGGTCAGGTCCAGTCTGAACCACTTGTGCGCTATTATGGCAAAGGAAAAAATCGTTTAACATTCCGTCTGCTCGTTGAAGAACGGTATAGTGTGACCGTAACGATGTTCAACCGGGCATTCTACAAAGACCAATTGCAACTCGGGGCAGAAGTGACGGTCAGTGGCAAGTGGGATTTACACCGGATGACGATTTCTGCGACGGAATTGCAATTCGGGGCAATCGAAGGCGAATTGACACCCGTTTACTCGCTCCGGGGTGACATGCGGATGAAGACATTCCGACGCGTCGTCGACTTGGCGTTCAAGGAGACTGAGGCATTAGCTGAACGAATCCCGGATAGCATCCGGAAGACGTACCGGTTACAGGACCGGATGACGATGTTGAAGGCACTCCATTTCCCGACGAATCGACAAGAATTGACGGCTGCTCGGCGCAGTTACGTCTATGAGGAATGCCTCTATTTCCAACTGAAATTACAGGCGTTGCGTCTTGGACGACGAAAAGGTCAAGGGATCGCTCTGCCACTGCATGAAACGGATATTGCGAATTTCATCAAGAGCCTGCCGTTTCCGCTGACAGGAGCGCAACAACGCGTGACAAAAGAAATCTTAGACGACATCGGACGCGGTGAACGAATGAATCGGTTGCTGCAAGGGGATGTCGGAAGCGGAAAGACTGTCATCGCAGCCATCGCCTTGTTCGCGACGGTTCGTGCCGGAAAACAAGGTGCCTTGATGGTGCCGACCGAAATTTTAGCGGAACAGCATGCAGCATCGCTCGCCCCATTGCTTGAACCACTTGGGATTCGGGTCGGTCTACTGACGAGTTCTGTTAAAGGGAAAGCGCGCGCACACTTGCTCGAAGCCCTCGCAACAGGAGAGATCGACGTCTTGGTCGGGACACATGCGCTGATTCAAGACACTGTCCAGTTCAAGGCATTACACCTCGTCATCACCGATGAACAACATCGCTTCGGTGTCGAACAACGGAAACGATTGCGCGCGAAAGCCGAACAGGCAGATGTATTATATATGACAGCGACACCGATTCCGCGTACGCTTGCGATATCGGTCTTTGGAGATATGGATGTTTCGATCATCGATGAGATGCCGGCGGGACGAAAGGAAATCGAGACCTACTGGGCGAAACCGCAACAGATGGAACGCGTTTTCGGGTTCGTCGAGAAAGAATTGTCGCAAGGTCGACAAGCCTACGTCATCACGCCATTGATCGAGGAATCCGAATCACTCGAAGTTCAAAATGCGATCGAATTACATGCGACATTGACCGAGCGGTTCAAGCCTTATCATGTCGGTTTGATGCATGGGCGCTTGACTTCTTCAGAAAAAGACGAGGTCATGCAGGCGTTTAAGGAGAATACTGTTCAAATCCTTGTTTCAACGACGGTCGTCGAGGTCGGCGTGAACGTTCCGAACGCGTCGATCATCGTCATTCATGATGCAGAACGCTTTGGTCTTGCGCAGTTACACCAATTAAGAGGGCGCGTCGGTCGAGGCGATGCCCAGTCGTACTGTATTCTAATCGCCGATCCCTCTTCCGATACGGGAAAAGAACGGATCAAGACGATGACGGAGACGAACGATGGCTTCAAGCTAGCGGAAAAGGATTTAAAACTGCGCGGAGCCGGAAATTTCTTCGGTACCGAACAAAGTGGATTACCGCGCTTCGT
The DNA here is from genome assembly GCF_964277885.1 of uncultured Exiguobacterium sp. Lineage (NCBI taxonomy): Bacteria > Bacillati > Bacillota > Bacilli > Caryophanales > Exiguobacterium > uncultured Exiguobacterium sp. Next base: position 885,934 of record NZ_CAXYJR010000005.1, read on the forward strand.
CTTGACTGATCCTGCGCTCGATATACAAGTCATGGAAACTGCGCGACAAGATGCAGTCCGCTTACTGCGATCGGACGCCTTTTGGCAGGCACCGGAATACGATGTCTTACGTGACTATATCGAACGACAAGGGCTACTTGAAGGAGAAAGAATCGAATAATACTTGAAAGTGAACAACAAGGGATATATACTACTGTTAGTACCAGGTAATAATAGTGGTCATCCTTCTTGTGGGAGGAACATACATGCGGGTACCTAAAAAAGAGAGACAACAAGAATTATTACAGACGATCGAGCAAAATCCGTTCATCACGGATGAAGCGCTGGCGACACGATTCCGTGTCAGTATCCAGACGATTCGTCTCGACCGGATGGAATTAAAAATTCCGGAATTACGGGAGCGAATTAAACACGTCGCGACCGAACGGCTGGATGATGTGCGTACGTTGACTGAAAATGAAGTCATTGGTGATATGATTGACCTGAAACTCGATACATCTGCGATCTCAATCCTTGAGATTTTGCCGGAACATGCGTTTAGTCGGAATGCGATCGCCCGCGGACATATTTTGTTTGCGCAGGCAAACTCGCTTGCGATTGCGCTCATCGACGATGAACTCGCGTTGACGACACGTGCGAACGTTCAGTTCACACGCTCCGTTCATGTCGGGGAACGCGTCGTTGCGAAGGCGTTCGTCAGTTCTCATCGTCAAGATGGGCGTTCTGACATCACGGTGGAGAGTTATGTCGGTGAAGAATGTGTCTTTATCGGTGAGTTCACGGTGTATCGAAGTAGTAAGGAGGAATCGAAATGATTTTAGCAGTTGACGCTATGGGGGGCGATCACGCACCCCGTGCCATCGTAGAAGGGGTCGTTGCCTATTTGGCAGAACGTCCAAACGAAAACATCGATATCCGACTAGTCGGAGATGAGTTGAAATTACGCTCATACACAATCGAGGATCCGCGCGTGACGATCGTCCACGCGGCATCCGTCATCACCGGAGAAGATGAACCGGTACGTGCGATTCGCCGCAAGAAAGATAGCTCACTCGTTGTGGCTGCAAACCTGGTGAAATCAGGAGAGGCTGATGCCTTGATTTCAGCAGGCAACACGGGAGCGCTCATGACTGCCGGATTGTTCGTCATCGGTCGAATCGAAGGAGTTGACCGTCCTGCACTGGCCCCGACTTTCCCGACACGTAATGGGAAAGGTGTCGTCATCTTAGATGTTGGCGCCAACCCAGATGCGAAGGCAGAGCATTTGCTCGATTATGCCATCATGGGGTCTGTCTACGCAGAACAAGTTCGCGGCATCACACGACCGAAAGTCGGACTCCTGAATATCGGATCAGAAGCCGGTAAAGGGAATGCACTGACGAAGGAAACGTATCCGCTACTTGAGACAGCACCGATTCATTTCGTTGGGAACGTCGAGGCGAGAGAAGCGATGAGCGGTGATGTCGATGTCATCGTCACGGAAGGTTTTGCTGGTAACACGTTACTTAAAAGTACTGAAGGGGCAGCCAGTATGATCATGGGTGTCATGAAGGAACAATTCATGAGCTCGTGGACATCAAAGCTCGCCGCTCTCGTACTGAAACCGAAGTTAAAAAAAATGAAGCAGTTGCTCGCCTATGAAGAATATGGCGGTGCCGGACTATTCGGCATTTCGGCTCCGGTCATCAAGGCGCATGGTTCAAGCAATGCCTATGCATTCAGCCGAGCGCTCGTTCAAGCTGAAAAGATGGTCGAACAAGAAGTCGTTGCTAAAATCGTTCAGGCGAAGGCAACTGAAGCACGTTAAGAAGGAGTGAGACGGAGATGGGGAAAACAGTTTGGATGTTTCCGGGACAAGGGTCACAGACGCCTGGAATGGGACAGACGCTCATCACGCAAGACGAGACACGCCAAGCACTCGCTGACCTCGGAACGCGAATTGGTCTGGATCTGACGACGCTGATGACGACAGGGACGAAGGATGAATTGAAAGCAACAGATATCGCTCAACCAGCCATCGTCGCACACAGTGCATTACTCGCACAGCAGTACGCAGCACAAGGACATACACCTGATTTCGTACTCGGACACAGTGTTGGAGAATATAGCGCGCTCGTCGCAGCTTCTGTCATCACACCGTCTGAAGCCGTCTATCTCGTCCGCGAACGCGGAAAACTCATGAATCAAGTCACGGGTGGAACGATGGCGGCGGTCATCGGCATGAATGATGTCGAGGCAGCCCATCACGCGGTCGAATCGATTGCGGCGACGGGAGAAATCGTTCAAATCGCCAACTACAACTGTCCTGGGCAATTCGTCATCTCCGGACAAATCGCAGCGGTCGAATCCGCTACAGCGAAGTTAAAAGAGCTCGGAGCAAAACGTGTCTTACCGCTTGATGTCTCAGGTGCGTTCCATTCGTCACTCATGACACCATTCGCACCACGCTTCGAAGACATTCTCGTCTCGTCACCGTTTGAAGCGGCGAAGACGAAATTCATCTCGAACGTCGACAGTGCGTTCCACGATCAACCAGACGAATTGATTCGTTTGCTCGTTCAGCAGCTCTACTCACCGGTCCGGTTCGAATCATGTGTTGAGCGTCTGATCGAAGAAGGTGCGGATACATTCATCGAGTTTGGTCCATCATCTCCGTTGAGCGGTCTCGTGAAACGAATCAAAAAAGATGCGAAAATCATCAGCATCACGACACTTGAGCAATTGGAAGCGGAGGGAATTCGTTGAGTAAAGTAGCACTCGTCACTGGCGCGTCACGCGGCATCGGAGCTGCCATCGCGAAGCGATTGGCAACAGATGGTTTCCGTGTCGTCGTCAACTATGCAGGAAGCACGGACAAGGCGGAAGCGGTCGTCCGTGAAATCAAGGAAGCAGGCGGAGAGGCACTCGCGATTCAAGCGAATGTCGCTGAAGCAGATGCTGTCAAACAGATGATCAAACAGACGATCGACACGTTCGGTCAACTGGATTGTGTCGTCAATAATGCCGGTATCACGCGTGATGGTTTGCTGATGCGCATGAAGGAAGCGGATTTCGATGCTGTCATCGATACGAACCTGAAAGGGGCGTTTCTCGTCACGCAAGCTGCGACACGTCCATTGTTAAAAACAAGCGGTCGTATCATCAACATCGCATCAGTCGTCGGTATTTCCGGAAATCCAGGGCAAGCGAACTATGTCGCAGCGAAAGCGGGTCTGATCGGGCTGACGAAATCCGTCGCACGTGAACTCGCGAGTAAAGGCGTCACAGTCAATGCCATCTGTCCAGGCTTCATCGAGACGGACATGACGGACGAATTGACGGAAGAACAGCGGAACCTGTCACTCGGACAAATTCCGTTGAAACGCTTCGGTCAAACGGACGATATCGCTTCACTCGTCAGTTTCATCGCTTCAGATGAAGCGCGATACATCACAGGACAAACTCTTGCCGTCGATGGCGGCATGACGATGTAACACAACTAACGGTAGTACTTTGCCAAATCGGCAATCATCTTATATACTCAACTCATGGAGGGATTTCAAAATGACAAAAGAACAAATCTTAGTAGACGTACAAGAAGCAATCGCAGAAAAATTAGGAAAAGAACAAAGTGAAATCACACTTGATAAATCGTTCAAAGACGACCTCGGTGCTGACTCTCTCGAAGTCATGGAACTCGTCATGGACTTAGAAGACAAGTTCGAAATCACGATCGAAGATGAGCAAGCAGAAAACTTGAAGACTGTCGGCGATGTCGTCAACTACATCGAAACACAAGTCTGATCATTGAAGCTGACCCACCGCAATGTGCGGTGGGCTTTAGCTGTTTAGGAGGAACTATGACGAATCAAAAAGGACGTCGTGTCCGAAAAGGACCCTATGTAAAACGACGCAAGGATGCTCGGACGCTCGCTCAAATCGAGCAGAAATTCGAAGCGTTACAAGAGCGCCTGAATATCACGTTTTCTAATGTCGAACTATTAAAACAAGCCTTCACGCACTCTTCGTTCGTCAATGAACAACGCGAATCTGAAGGAGATAACGAACGCCTAGAATTTTTAGGGGACGCTGTCTTAGAGTTGACGGTGTCACGCTATCTATTCGAACACTACCCGGAACGTTCCGAGGGGGAATTAACGAAATTGCGAGCGGCAATCGTCTGTGAACCGTCACTCGTCCAATTTGCGAATCACTATCAGTTTTCCGATATGATTCTGTTAGGTAAGGGGGAAGAACTGACCGGTGGTCGGAATCGTCCAGCCTTACTTGCGGATGTCTTCGAATCCTTTATTGGCGCCTTGTATCTTGACCAAGGCATCGAAGCAGCCGAACGATTCCTCGCCGAAGCGGTTTTTCCGAAAGTGGCGACAGGCTTCTTCGAAGAACAGACGGACTTCAAGAGTCAATTACAGGAAGCGATTCAACGTGTCGGCTTAGGTGTCATCGAGTATGAAATCATCGAGGAGCGCGGTCCGGCGCATAGTCGGGAATTCATCTCGCGTGTCCAAGTCGCGGATGAACTCGAAGGAATTGGAACGGGACGTTCGAAAAAAGAGGCAGAACAACAGGCAGCAAAACAAGCCTTACTTGAATTAAAGAAACAGTTTTAAGCAACAAAAGGCCGACCATCTCTCGAATACGTGAGAGATGATCGGCCTTTATCGTGTGAAGTTCGCTTGATTAGACAGTCTTGAGGGATTTCAGTTCGTCGACGATCGCGTCGACCTCTGCCAGTGATAATGAGTCGCGCATCATGACGAACTCATAAATCTCTTTTAAGTCCTCATTTTTTGAACCGTCGAACTGTTCTGCTTTAATGACCCCTTTATTGATGATGTTCAATTTATCTAAGATCGCTTCAATCATTTGTTCAATCGTCATCGTGTTATTCGCTCCTCTTCTTCTTGTTTCGCGTGATACTACCTTAAAACCTATCATGTTGCTCGCGTTTCGGCTATGGTAAACTGAAAGAAATTCAAAAGAAATTTAAACATACGGGTGATCAAGATGTACTTAAAACGAATTGAAATCAATGGCTTCAAATCATTTGCCAGTCGAACTGAACTAGAATTCCTTCCGGGTGTCACGGCAGTCGTCGGACCGAACGGAAGTGGGAAATCAAATATATCGGACGCTGTCCGTTGGGTGCTCGGAGAACAATCGGCGAAGTCACTGCGTGGGGCGAAGATGGAAGACGTCATTTTTGCCGGCAGTCTGTCTGAACACCGGAAACAATTTGCCGAGGTGACGCTCGTCTTAGACAACGAGTCGGGAACGGTTGCGTTACCGTATCAAGAAATCAGCGTCACGCGGCGTGTCAGCCGCAACGGAGACAGCGATTATTTTTTAAATAAAAAACCATGTCGCCTTAAGGATGTTCTTGATCTGTTCATGGACACAGGCTTGTCGCGTGATGCTTTTGCGATCATCGGACAAGGGCGAGTTGAACAAGTCATCTCCGGTAAACCGGAAGAACGTCGTGCTGTCATCGAGGAAGCAGCAGGCGTCTTGAAGTATCGTCATCGCAAGAAGCAAGCCGAGCGGAAATTAAGTGATACGGAAGCGAATCTATCGCGTGTCGATGATATTTTATATGAACTCGGCGGACGAATCGAGCCGTTACGTGAACAAGCGGCGCTCGCGAAAGAGTATCTCGTCGCTCGAGAACGGCATGATGTCCTCGAGCGTGGCATCTTGGCGCATGAAATCACGACGTATCAGACGGAGCTCGAAACATTGGCGCGTGACATCGCACAATGTGAAGAACGCCTTGCGTCTCAAAAGACGACTTACGAAGAGACCGTCGTGTCCCGAGAGAATCAAGAATCGGCGCTTGAAGAAGAACGACAACAAGAAAACGCGTTGCAGGAGCAACTTCGACATGTCTCGACGCGACTTGTTGAAATCCAAGGTGCCCTTAACCTAGCGAAAGAGCGTGAAAAACACGGGACCGAGACGAAAGAGCGACTCGAACAAGAGGTTGCCGTCGTCGAAGAACGCGTCAAAGAACTGGAACGCGAACTGACCGCTTTACAGGAACGCCAAGCAGAAGTCGATCAGCAAGCAAAGCGGATCACGGCTGAACGAGAACGAGCCGATCAAGCGCTGACACAAACTGATCGTGATTTTGATAAGGAAGCTGAAGTATTACGTTCAGAAGCCTTTGAAGTGGCGAGCCGATTAGCTGCGACGAATAATGCCTATAATCGAGCGAAGCAAGATCTCATGCAGGCAGAAGAACAAAAACGTTCATTTACGGCGGACAGCGGTACGAAACAATCGACGCGTCGTCAACTCGAGGAAGACGTCGCTCGACTAGAAGCGGATGTCGCTTCGATCCGGACGAAGTTGGACCAAGCAACAGAAGAAGAGACAACGGCACTTGCGGCACGAAATGAACAACAACATGCGTTACGCCAAGTCGAACAGTCCGTTGCGGATTTAGAGCGACGTCGGCATAAGACGGAAGACCGAATTGAATTCCTGGAATCCGTCAAAGCCGACTATAGCGGTTATTTCGGTGCCGTTAAGACGATTTTAAAACAACGAGATCAGCACCCAGGTATTTACGGAGCGGTCGCGGAGTTGATTTCGGTTCCGGCGCGGTTTGAAGCGGCAATCGAGACAGCGCTTGGTGGGGCGATGCAAAACATCGTCGTTGATACCGATGCGACAGGACGTCGTCTGATCCAGGAGCTTCGTCGATTAAATGCCGGTCGAGCGACGTTCATGCCGCTCGCCTCACTCCAAGCACGCGAAGTCAATCGTTCAGTACGAGAACAAGTCGGGGCGATGTCTGGGTTCGTTGGGATCGCAAGCGATCTCGTGACGACAGACGAGACGTTGACGAAATTAAAGATGAACTTGCTCGGTACGACACTCGTCGTCGAGTCACTTGAACAGGCGAACCACATCGCCCGTTCGACAGGACATCGCTATCGTCTCGTCACGCTCGAAGGAGATGTCGTCAACGTCGGCGGTACGATGACCGGCGGAAGTCGGAAAAAAGGCACACCATTGTTCAGTCAATCGCGCGAACTTGACGAGTTAAAAGAGGGACTGACGCGTGGGCAAGCGGTCATTCGGGAGCAGATGCGCCGCTTGGAAGATCTGAGAGCGGCGATCCAGACTCTTGATGCCACTGCTCGGACACGGACAGAAACGATTCAAGCATTACAAGGGCAACTCGAACAATCGCGCGATACGTTAGCAGATGCGAAGCGTCATCTCGCTGTCATGACGTCTGAATTGTCGGTTGAAGATCGACAGATGGCACGTGTACTCGAACAAGAGAGGGAAGCACGTCGAATCATCGAGACGTCGGAAGTCGAGATTGTAAAATGGACGGAGCGTCAAACAGAGCTCAGACAAGCCTTAGATCGTCTCAAGGATGCGCAAGCCCGTGGTGCCGTCACGATGGACGAACTGAAGAAGGAACAAGCGGAAGCAGTTCTCGAAGAGCGGACGATTCAAATGAAACAAGCGCAGCTTTCGCAAGAGATCGAACGCCTGACGGAACAGGTCAGTCACGCGAAGCTTGAGCGTGGTCATAAACGCCGTGACTTGCGTCATGTCCTCGAAGGATTCGATGAAGCGAAAATCGATGCCTTGCACGCGGAACAGCGTGAACAGGAACAGGAACAACAACGGGTCGAGACCGAACTCGTCGCGATCGGGCAACGGATTAAAGTACAAGCAGAATCCCTGCGCTTGATCCGGATCCGCGAAGCGAAAACGAAGGACGATCAACAAACGACGAAACAGGCACTCGAGCAACTACGACTCTCGCAAGGGAAAACGAGCACGCGTCTTGAGACAAGACAAGAAATGCTGGAAGAGATGGGATTACTGCTCGAACTGATTGCACCTCTTGATCTATCGTATGAAGAGGCAAAAGAGGAGATTCATCTGCTCAAACGCCAACTCGAAGAAATCGGTATCGTCAACATCGGTGCGATTGAGGAATTCGCAGAGGTCGATGAACGGTTTACGTTCCTATCCGCGCAACGGGATGATCTCGTCGCTGCTAAAACGGATCTCTATGGCGTCATCGAAGAGATGGACCGAGAAGTCATTCGGTTGTTCCGTCAAACGTATGAGTCTGTCCGAGAACACTTCCGGGAAACATTCCGAGAGTTATTCGGGGGCGGTGAAGCCGATCTAGTCCTTGTTGACCCGAGTGATCTGTTAACGAGCGGAATTGATATCGTTGCGAAACCGCCTGGTAAGAAGCTGCAGAATTTATCGCTCTTGTCCGGTGGAGAGCGTGCCTTGACAGCCATCGCCTTATTATTTGCGATTCTAAAGACACGTCCTGTCCCGTTCTGTGTCCTCGATGAGGTCGAGGCAGCGCTTGACGAAGCGAACGTCGCGCGATTCGGCGAGTTCGTCCATCAGCTAGCACGCGAGACACAGTTCGTCATCATCACCCATCGGAAAGGGACGATGGAGGCGGCAGATGTCCTTTATGGCGTCACGATGCAACAAAACGGGATATCTGAAGTGTTATCCGTTAAACTAGAAGAGGCACGACGTACATTAAGTGAAGAACCAAAGGAGATTAAACGATGAGTTTCTTTAAAAAACTGAAAGACCGCTTAACGACTTCGACGCAAGAAGTCACGACGAAATTCACGCAAGGACTGACGAAGACACGCGATGGGCTGGCAAGTGCCGTCAATGATCTCGTCTATCGTTTCCGCGAAGTCGATGAAGACTTTTTCGAAGAATTAGAGGAAGTGTTGATTCAAGCCGACGTCGGTGTGACGACGACAATGGATTTGGTAGAGGAATTAAAGACTGAAGTCAAACGACGTAACGTTAAGGATCCGAAGGAAGTCCGGGATGTCCTCGTTGAAGTCGTCGCTAAGATGCTAGTCGAAGAGGAAGAGACAGCCCTTGATCTTGATCATGAGCTGAATGTCATTCTCTTCGTTGGTGTCAACGGGGTCGGGAAGACGACGACGATCGGGAAACTTGCGAACCGCTTGAAACAAGAAGGCAAGAGCGTCATGTTAGCAGCGGGGGATACATTCCGTGCGGGTGCGATCGATCAACTGCAAGTCTGGGGCGAACGCTCCGGTGTACCGGTTATCCGTCAAGGCGAAGGATCGGATCCGGCTGCTGTCGTTTACGACGCTGTCCAAGCGGCGAAAGCACGTAAGGTCGATGTCCTAATATGTGATACGGCAGGACGTCTTCAAAATAAGGTCAACCTGATGAACGAACTCGAAAAGGTCAAACGCGTCATCGAACGTGAGATTCCAGGTGCACCCCATGAAGTGTTACTAGCGCTTGACGCGACGACAGGGCAAAACGCGATGGTGCAGGCAAAAGCCTTCAAACAAGCGACGAACGTCAGTGGAATCGTCTTGACGAAGCTTGATGGCACGGCAAAAGGTGGAATCGTCCTTGCAATCAAGAACGAATTGAACCTCCCGGTCAAGTTCGTGGGTCTTGGTGAAAAAATCGATGATTTACAACCGTTTGACGCAGAACAATTCGTGTATGGACTGTTTGGCGATGTCTTTGAAGAAAAAGAAAACGTCGAGACGGAAGAAAGCGCGGAATAAGCGGCGTTTCATGTAAAGAAAAAAACTTGACAACACACTGTGGGGGCTGTACTATACTATCTGTAAAGGAATTTCACTTAACATTGCGGAGGTGCTCGGATGACACTTGATAAAACGAACCGGATGAATTATCTGATTGACTTTTATCAGGAGCTTTTGACGCCAAAACAACGGAATTACATGTCACTCTATTACTTAGATGACTTTTCCTTAGGTGAGATCGCCGATGAGTTTGAAGTCAGCCGACAAGCAGTCTACGACAACATAAAACGCACGGAAGCCATGCTCGAGCAGTATGAAGAACGACTATCGCTGTTTAAGAAACACGAACGGCGAAAGCAGTTACTCGATCAGCTGAAGCAATGCGACCTTCCGGGTGAAGCCCTAGTGATCATTGAGACATTGGAGCAATTAGAGTAGGAGGCATTCTTAATGGCATTCGAAGGATTATCGGAACGGCTTCAAGCCAGTCTCGCTAAAATGCGAGGTAAAGGTAAGATTTCTGAAGCAGACGTCAAAGAGATGATGCGCGAAGTTCGCTTAGCGCTACTCGAAGCCGACGTCAACTTCAAGGTCGTCAAACAATTCGTAAATGATGTAAAGGAACGCGCTGTCGGACAGGATGTCATGACGTCTTTGACGCCAGGGCAACAAGTCGTCAAAATCGTCCATGATGAATTGACGAATCTGATGGGTGCAGAAGTGTCACCGTTGACGCTTGCGAACCGTCCTCCGACCGTCATCATGATGACAGGTTTGCAAGGGGCAGGTAAAACAACGACAACGGGTAAACTTGCCAATCATTTACGTAAAAAACATAATCGTAGTCCTTTGCTTGTTGCGGCGGATATTTATCGTCCGGCAGCAATCAAACAATTAGAGACACTCGGAAAGCAATTGGAGTTACCGGTCTTCTCGATGGGAGATCAGGTTAGTCCGCAAGAAATCGTTACCGGTGCACTCGATTATGCAAAAGAGCATCATCACGATATCGTGTTGATCGATACGGCAGGTCGCTTACATGTCGATGAGGAACTGATGCAGGAACTCGTTGATGTCAAGGAGATCGCCAAACCGCATGAAATCTTCCTTGTCGTCGATTCGATGACGGGTCAGGATGCCGTCAACGTCGCAGAGAGCTTCAACGAGAAGCTTGGCGTAACGGGAGTCGTTCTGACGAAGCTCGACGGAGATACGCGAGGTGGTGCAGCACTCTCCATCAAGGCAGTCACCGGAGCACCGATTAAGTTCGTCGGTCTTGGAGAGAAGCTCGATGCCATCGAACCATTCTATCCCGAGCGGATGGCGTCTCGGATTTTAGGCATGGGAGACATGCTGACACTGATTGAAAAAGCAGAGTCACAAATGGACGCTACGCGTGCCAAAGAGTTAGAAAGCAAAATGCGCGATGCATCGTTTACATTCGATGATTTCATCGAGCAGTTGCAGCAAGTGAAACAGATGGGTCCACTCGACGAATTGTTGGGAATGATCCCTGGGGCAGGTAAAGGCAAGATGAAGGGGTTGAAAAACGCCCAAATCGATGAGAAGCAACTCGTGTATGTCGAAGCGATCATTCAATCGATGACGAAACGAGAGCGGACTGAGCCTGAAATCTTGAATGCGAGTCGCCGGAAGCGGATTGCCCGCGGTAGCGGACGTAGTATCCAAGAAGTCAACCGTCTCATTAAACAGTTCGAAGACATGCGGAAAATGATGAAACAATTTTCCGGACAGATGGGCAAAGGGAAAAAGAAAGGCTTTGGCCTTCCATTCTTTTAAAAGTCTTTTCTCTTTTGCTGTAACGTTGTATACTAATGAAGTTGTCAATTTGACTAAACGAAAAAATCATTTATTATTTGGAGGGACTTACGAATGGCAGTTAAAATTCGTCTTAAGCGCATGGGCGCAAAAAAATCACCTTTCTACCGTGTGGTAGTAGCAGACTCACGTGCACCACGTGATGGTCGTTTCATCGAGCAAATCGGATACTACAATCCAGTTGCTAAACCAGAAGCAGAAGTTAAAATCAACGAAGAGCTAGCTCTTAAATGGCTCTCTGAAGGTGCTAAACCTTCGGACACAGTTCGTAACCTCTTCTCACAAGCTGGTATCATGGAGAAATTCCACAACGCGAAACTCGCGAAGTAAGACGTTAGGAGGTGAGCGAAAGCTTACCTCCTTTTTTTAATTCAAGAAAGGAAGTGAAACGAATGGAATGGTTGGAAATTGCGAAAATCGCCAACACGCACGGTCTAAAAGGGGAATTGAAATTACTCGCAAGCACGGATTTTCCGGAAGAACGCTTTAAAGTCGGAAAAGAAGTCTTTCTCGGCTCTGAAGGGACGTATACACCAGTAACGATCAGTGGCTACCGGAAGCATAAACAATTCATCATGGTGACGTTCAAAGGGATGCATCATATCAATGACGTCGAGAAGTACAAAGGATTGAAACTTTATGTCCACGCAGAAGATTTGCAGGACTTAGACGAGCATGAATTTTACTATCATGAGATCATCGGTTGTACGGTTTATGACGGTGAGACGAAAATCGGAGTCGTCTCCGACATTCTCGAAACGGGCGCAAATGACGTCTGGACGATCAAACGTGACGGAAAAAAAGATGTCCTGATTCCGTATATCGAGCAGGTCGTCGCTTCCGTCGACGTCGAACAGAAACGCATTCAAATCACGCCGCTTCCGGGACTGATCGAAGAATGAACATCCGTGTGTTGACGCTGTTTCCAGAAATGTTTTCAGCGCTTGATCATTCGATCGTCAAGCGAGCGCAAGACGATAAACACGTCAAGCTCGAAACAATCAATTTTCGAGACTTCTCAACGAATCGACATGGTAAGGTCGATGATTATCCGTATGGCGGAGGAGCAGGCATGCTGTTGACACCTCAACCCGTCTTCGATGCGATGGCAAGTCTGCCGGAACGAAAACGACGAATCATCGTCATGACACCGACCGGTAAACGGTTTTCGCAACGAATGGCAGAAGAGTGGGCAAACGAAGAAGAGTTAGTCTTTTTATGTGGTCACTATGAGGGGTTTGACCAGCGGATCCATGATCAGTTAGTGACGGATGAGGTCTCGCTCGGAGACTTCGTCTTGACGGGAGGAGAACTCGCGGCGATGACGATGATTGACGCCGTCGTCCGTTTGTTACCTGACGTCCTCGGTGCGTCTGCAAGTCACGAAGATGATTCCTTCTCGACGGGACTTCTCGAATACCCGCACTATACACGTCCGGCAGATTATAAAGGATACCGAGTACCCGATGTCTTATTATCAGGCAACCATGCCCGGATTGAAAAATGGCGACGGGAACAGTCGCTGAAGCGGACATTAGAGCGTCGTCCGGATCTGTTGGCTGATGTTTCATTAACCGATGACGATCGTCGTTATTTAGACTCGATTTCAGGATTGTCAAACGACTGAATCTATGATAAGTTAAAACATGTGGCAAAAGCCACCCATTAACGATGTTCCGCTGTCGGATGCTTGAAGCAAATGAAGATAAGAACATTGGTGAAAAAGGAGAAATCATTCATGAACACACAACAATTGTTCCGTGAACTTACACAAGAACAAATCAAGTCAGACGTCCCTGCGTTCCGTCCTGGGGATACAGTCCGTGTACACGTTAAAGTCGTCGAGGGTACGCGTGAGCGTATTCAGCTCTTCGAAGGCGTAGTCATTAAACGTCACGGTGGCGGCATCAGTGAAACATTCACAGTCCGTAAAATTTCTTACGGAGTTGGCGTTGAGCGTGCTTTCCCGCTCCACTCACCACGTGTTGCACAAATCGAAGTCGTTCGCTACGGTAAAGTCCGTCGTGCGAAACTTTACTACCTCCGTAACCTTCGTGGTAAAGCGGCGCGTATTAAAGAAATTCGTCGTTAATCATGTGAAAAAGTGGCTTGTCTCCGGACAAGCTTCTTTTTTTTGCTGTTTATGCGTATACTAATCCTTAGGAAGAAATTGTGTTAATCAAAGGAGTGGAATTCGTGAAGGAGTTATTCAGCTGGGTAAAGGCGCTCGTCGTAGCGCTCGTCATCGCGTTCATCATTCGAACGTTCCTGTTCGTACCTGTCATCGTTGATGGGGAATCGATGATGCCGACCTTACACAATGCGGATCGGATGATCGTCAATAAGATCCCGTATTATTTTAATGAACCAGAAAGAGGCGATATCGTCGTCTTCCATGCGACAGAAACACGCGACTATATCAAACGAGTCATCGCTGTTCCTGGAGATACGATGTATTATAAAGACGATACGTTGTACGTCAACGATAAGAAAATCGCTGAGCCGTACTTGAAAGAGTACAAAGCTCAGATGAATGGTGTTCCATTGACGGAAGACTTCACGCTTGAGGAACGGACAGGAAAAACGACTGTTCCAAAAGGCAAGGTATTCGTTATGGGAGATAACCGTCAGAACTCAAAAGATAGTCGTGATATCGGTTTTGTGGATGAAGATCAAATCGTTGGAACGACGAACTTCGTTTTCTATCCATTCAATGACTTACGCTCTGTCGATTAAAACGAACGAAGATGAGACGCTTACTGTGAAAAGTAAGTACCTCATCTTCTTTTCTTGTCTGAAGTTGCGTATACTAGGGAGTGGATGTTTTTTCAAGTATCGTATGATCAGCAAGAAGTCCAGGAATATATGAACGAGGTGAAGGATATGACGATTCAATGGTTCCCCGGTCACATGGCCAAAGCACGGCGGGAAGTCACAGAAAAATTAAAGTTGATCGATGTCGTGATCGAACTCGTCGACGCACGTCTTCCAATGTCGAGCCGTAACCCGATGGTCGAACAAATCACGGCAGGTAAGCCACGATTAATCGTTCTTAACAAAGCGGATATGGCGGACAAACGAGTGACGGAACAATGGATGCAGGCATTACGGGCAGATGGTGTCGATGTCGTCGCGGTCGATGCGAAGCACAATAAAGGATTGAATCAAATCCACGAAGGTGCTTTACGACTAATGAAAGAAAAACATGCACGAATGAGGGAGAAAGGTCGGAACCCGAGTGCAATTCGTGCCTTGATCATCGGCATTCCGAACGTCGGGAAATCGACGCTCATCAATCGACTCGCCGGTCGAAATATCGCAATCACGGGTGACCGTCCAGGTGTGACGAAACGTCAGCAGTGGATTAAGATGAAAACAGGTGAGATGGAATTACTCGATACGCCGGGTATCCTCTGGCCGAAGTTCGACGATCAAGTCGTCGGGTATCGGCTGGCCGCAACAGGTGCGATCAAGGATGATATCTTAAACATCGATGATATCGCGTTGTTTGCTCTTCGCGAGCTAAAGACACGCTATCCGGAGCAGTTACGTGAGCGTTATCGTCTCGACGAAGTATCAGGAGAAGCAGTTGATGTACTCGAAGCAATCGGTAAAAAGCGCGGATTCGTCTCGGGTGGCTACGTCGATTTCGAGCGGACGAGCGAGATGCTCCTGCATGAATTACGAACGGAAAAGCTCGGTCGGGTGACGCTTGAAACAGTCGAAGAGTGGGAAACGCATGCATAACGGACTTGGACATCCTTTGATGTCCAAGTTTTTTTCAAAGGAGCAGGATGTATGAAGATAGCAGAATTAAAAGAACGATTGCAAAAAGCGACACTAGAAGAATTTATTCAGATAAAGCAGGAACTGGCGTCAGATACGCGAAAAGGGGTGCATATGCTGTTTCGTCAGACGGAACGACGATTTGCGCTCGAAGAGCAACAACGGATCGATTTTAAGGAGCGACTCGCGTTTGAAGACGAGTATCGTCAGCAAGGGTACGTTCGGATTGCAGGAGTGGACGAAGTCGGACGAGGTCCACTAGCTGGTCCGGTCGTCGCAGCAGCTGTTATCTTACCAGACGGTTTCTATCATCCAGGACTAACGGATTCAAAACAGATGAGTAAAGTACAGCGGCAAGCGGCACTGAAGCATCTGCAAGAAGTTGCTGAGATTGCGATTGGCATCATCGAACCGGCTGAAATCGACGAAATCAATATCTATCAAGCATCGAAACGGGCGATGCAAGACGCAGTACACCAATTGCAACCGGATGCCTTACTTGTCGACGCGATGACACTCGACGACGATACGCCACAACTCTCTCTCATCAAAGGAGATGCGCGAAGTGTCTCCATTGCTGCTGCAAGTGTCGTTGCGAAAGAGACACGAGATGCGATGATGGAACAATACGCGATCGAGTATCCAGGATATGGATTTGAAACACACGCAGGTTACGGAACACCAATACATTTACAAGCGCTCGATACATTGGGCGTCACACCGATTCACCGGAAAACATTCCGTCCTGTCAAAGAACGTCTTTAGGAGGGATCGAGCATGCAAATCGAACATCGCGCCTTACTTCCATTTAAAATCATAGATCATGCGAACCTACCGTTACGGGAAGGCGCAAACATCGTCGGTAAAGTATTGAAGCTGTTGCCGGACGGATTGATGGAACTCCAAGTCGGTCAACGCGTCTTGACGGCAGGGACGACAGCTGAACTAAAAGAGGGGAACATGTATCGCTTTCAAGTCGTGTCAGCAGAGGGACAACCGGTCCTAAAAATCATTTCGACCGAGTCTGTTCCGCAAAAGTCGGCTCTTCCCCAGTTACTTGATTCCTTTTTACAACGCCAGACGGTACCGACTGCACAAACACGGGAACTCCTAAGGCAAATTGGTCAACCGGTGACGGAAGGAGAAGTGAAGCAGTTAAAGCACGCTCTTACCGAACTCGTTCAACTGGCAAAGGGTGATGAGACGGGTCGAACGCTTGATCGAAAGACGAGTGATCAGATTTTAGCGCAACAACTCGTCCAAGCAACGAACGAAGCAGGGAAAGGAGTCTATTTATTTCAATTACCTCAATTTGGACCGTTCGAAGATGTGGACCTGATGATGGAAGCACCGTTCGAACGGACGTTTGATCCGAATCATGCCCGTGTCGTCTTATATCTTCAATTACCGACGCTCGGTGAGGTCGCTGTTGACGTCTTGATTGCAGACCGGAATGTTTCGATATCCGTATTTCATCCGAATGCGCACGTCAATACGTTCATGCGCGCCTACACACCGCATATCCAGACTCGTCTTGAGGAACAAGGCTATGCATTGACGCGATTCGATTGGGTCGAACAGACGAAAGAGCGCGTACCGCATGATATCTCAACGCGTAACGAAAGGGTGGATCTTCATATATGAAAAAAGCAATAGCTCTATCATACGAAGAACAGATGCATGCCCCAAAAGTCGTCGCTAAGGGATCGGAACACATTGCAGAACGGATTTTAGAAGAGGCATTAAAACATGATATTCCGATTCGGCAGGACGAAACGCTGATGACGTTACTAGACGCTGTTCAAGTATCAGAACAGATTCCAGAAGAATTGTACGGTGTTATTGCTGAGTTATTCGCCTTTTTATATCGTCTCGATCAAGATGAAATTCTGAAAAAATAAAGCTTTCGGTCGATAACGATAGACAGCGCTTCCAATTTTAACTACAATGAAAGAGCCGAAACTAAAGGGGTTAAGGGGGATTTTTTCATGAATGTACATGAGTATCAGGCAAAAGAATTACTTCGTTCGTACGGTGTACCCGTACCAAACGGAATCGCAGCCTTCACCGTCGAAGAGGCGGTCGATGCATCAGAACAATTGTCAGGCCCGATTAAAGTCGTCAAAGCTCAAATTCACGCGGGGGGACGCGGTAAAGCAGGTGGCGTCAAGCTTGCGAAATCGCAAGAAGAAGTGAAAGAATATGCGACGGAGTTACTCGGCAAAACGCTCGTCACGCACCAAACAGGTCCAGAAGGAAAAGTCGTTCAACGTCTTCTTGTCGAAGAAGGTTGTGCGATTGACAAAGAATACTATCTTGGAATCGTACTTGATCGTGTGACAGGACGTGTCGTCATCATGGGATCAAGCGAAGGTGGTATGGATATCGAAGAGGTAGCGGAAGCGACACCAGAAAAAATCATCAAAGAAGTCGTCGATCCTGCAGTTGGTCTTCAAGGATTCCAAGCGCGTAAACTTGCGTTCGCAATGGGTGTTCCTGTGAAGCTCGTCAACAAGTTCGTCGGCATGGTCACGAAACTCTACAACTTCTTCGTCGACAAGGATTGTTCGATCGCAGAAATCAACCCACTCGTTACGACGAAGGATGGCGAAGTCCTCGCACTCGATGCGAAGTTGAACTTCGACTCAAATGCATTGTATCGTCATGCGGACATCGTGGCGTTACGTGACGAAACAGAAGAAGATCCACGCGAAGTCGAAGCATCAAAGAGTGATTTGAACTACATCGCGCTCGATGGAAACATCGGCTGCCTTGTCAATGGTGCGGGTCTTGCCATGGCAACGATGGATATCATCAAACACTTCAGTGGTGATCCTGCGAACTTCCTCGATGTCGGTGGTGGTGCGACGAAGGAAAAAGTAACAGAAGCCTTCAAACTGATCTTGTCGGATGAGAACGTCAAAGGGATTTTCGTCAACATCTTCGGTGGAATCATGAAATGTGACGTCATCGCAGAAGGTATCGTCGCGGCGACAAAAGAAGTCGGTCTCGAATTGCCACTCGTCGTTCGTCTTGAAGGGACGAACGTTGATGCAGGGAAACAAATTCTCAAAGATTCAGGTCTAGCGATTACAGCAGCTACATCAATGGCAGACGGCGCAGAAAAAATCGCTGCGCTCGTGAAGTAAGGGGGAGCTAAAGATGAGTATTTGGGTGAACGAATCGACGAAAGTCATTATTCAAGGGATTACTGGTAACCAAGGGATGTTCCATGGTGAACAGATGATTGACTACGGCACAAATCTCGTAGGCGGTGTCACACCAGGAAAAGGCGGTACGGAAGTACTCGGTGGTGTCCCTGTCTTTGATACGGTCGCACAAGCGGTCGAAAAAACAGGTGCGAACGCATCGATCATCTACGTTCCACCAGCATTCGCAGCGGATGCAATTATGGAAGCAGCAGACGCGAACATCGCGTTGATCATCTGTATCACGGAAGGTATTCCAGTTCTTGATATGGTCAAAGTAAAACGTTACCTCGAAGGTAAACCAGTTCGTCTCATCGGACCGAACTGCCCGGGCGTCATCACTCCAGGTGTCGCGAAACTTGGTATCATGCCAGGATATATCCATACACCAGGTCATGTCGGTATCGTCTCACGTTCTGGGACTTTGACGTATGAAGCTGTCCATCAATTAACGACGGCTGGCATCGGTCAATCGACAGCTGTTGGTATCGGGGGCGACCCGGTTAATGGAACGGACTTCATCGATACGCTCAAAGCGTTCAATGAAGACCCAGAAACAAAAGCCGTCATCATGCTCGGTGAAATCGGTGGAACGGCTGAAGAAGAAGCGGCTGAGTGGGTCAAAGCGAACATGACGAAACCAGTCATTGGTTTCATCGGTGGTCAAACAGCTCCTGCCGGTAAACGGATGGGTCACGCAGGTGCGATCATCTCTGGCGGTAAAGGAACAGCTGCTGAAAAAATCAAGACACTCCGTGCAAATGGAATCGAAGTAGCAGAAACACCAGCTGTCATTGGTGAGACGTTAATCCGTGTCATCAAAGAAGCAGGGATCTATGACGAGTGCGTGACGAACAGCACAGTCAAATAAATCAAAAAAAGGAGCTGTCCTGATCAAATCAGGACGGCTTTCTTCTATATAAATAAGAAGCTTAAATAAGGAGCGTTGATTTCATGAAACGTGAACTGTATGTCCGCTTCGCCATGTGTCAGGTACCGTACACGATCGTCCGATTGATTGAGCAATTCGGAATCGTTCCCAGTCATGAATTACCCGTTTCGACGCGTCTTCGAAAACGGTATGAACAAGCACTCCAGCTTGATTGGATTGAAGAGTCGATTCTAGTCAAAGGAGATCCATTGTTTCCGACTGCGTTACTGACGATCCCTCAACCGGTCTATGCCCTCTTTTACCGCGGTGATCCGTCCCGCCTAACACTCCCACGCGTCAGTATCATCGGTAGCCGTACTCCCTCACCGCAACACCTTTCCCGCATGCGCTTCCTGCAATCCTTCTTTCACCCAGATCTCGCCACCGTTTCCGGAGGTGCTTATGGTATCGATTCCCTCGTCCATCGCTTGTCCTTAAAACACCAGCAGACAACGATTGCGGTTCTCGCTGGCGGACTTGACCGCCTCTATCCTACTTCCCATGCTACTCTATTTGAACGTATCCTCTCGCACGGTCTTCTTCTCTCCGAATATCCACCCGGAACTCCTATTCAAAAATTTCAATTTCTAGAACGAAATCGGATCATTGCTGGCTTGTCTTCATCATTGATCATCGTCGAAGCGGCGAAACGAAGCGGTACGATGAACACTGCTAATCACGCGCTTGACCAAGGAAAAGATGTCTATTGTTTGCCGGGTTGTCCCACGGAATCGTTCTTTACCGGAACGAATCAATTGATCGCAGAAGGTGCGATTCCACTCCTTGATCCGGAAGAAGTTTCAAAAAGTATTCGGCTGAACGTTGACAAATGGGAATCGAGACTACTATGATAAGTGAGATTAAAATACGAGTACGCCTCTAATAGGGAGCGATTGCAATGGCAAAATATCTAGTAATCGTCGAGTCACCCGCTAAGGCAAAAACCATTAAACGTTATCTCGGATCGAACTATACCGTGAAAGCGTCGATGGGGCACGTCATTGACTTGCCGAAAAGCCAAATGGGAGTCGACGTCGAACATGACTATGAACCGAAATATATCACGATCCGTGGTAAAGGTCCGGTTTTAAAAGAACTCAAGACAGCTGCGAAAAAAGCACAAAAAATCTATCTCGCAGCCGACCCCGACCGTGAAGGGGAAGCGATCGCATGGCATTTAGCCAAAGCATTAGGCGTTGATGAATCAACGGAGTGCCGCGTCGTCTTCAATGAAATCACGAAAGATGCCATCAAGGATTCGTTCAAGCGACCACGCAAGCTCAACTATGATCTTGTCGATGCGCAGCAAGCCCGTCGTATCTTGGACCGCCTTGTTGGTTACAGTATGAGTCCGTTATTATGGAAGAAGATTAAAAAAGGGTTATCTGCGGGACGCGTTCAATCCGTTGCCGTCAAGATGATCATTGATCGTGAACAAGAAATCAATGCGTTTATGCCTGAAGAATACTGGACGATCAAACTCGAACTCGATGCAAACGGTGAAAAGCTCGAAGCGAACTTCTACGGAGTCGATGGCAAGAAGCGTGAACTTCACTCGCAAGAAGAAGTCGATCAAATCTTGAATCAACTCTCAGAAGACTTCACAGTTGATTCCGTCACGAAAAAGGAACGGAAACGGAATCCAGCGTTACCATTTACGACGAGTTCTTTGCAACAGGAAGCCGCACGTAAGCTGAACTTCCGAGCGAAGAAGACGATGATGATCGCACAACAGTTATACGAAGGAATCGAGATTGGAAAAGAAGGTACAGTCGGTTTGATCACGTATATGCGTACCGATTCGACACGGACGTCGGAATCAGCGAACCTCGAAGCACACGGGTTCATCGAGCAGGCGTATGGAAAAGAATACATCGCAAGTGAAAAACGCAAAGAAAAGAAATCAGCGAACTCACAAGATGCACACGAAGCAGTTCGTCCGACTTCGACGATGCGCGAACCACAACTCGTTAAATCGTATCTATCGCGTGACCAATTCCGTTTATACAAACTGATTTGGGAACGATTCGTCGCAAGCCAGATGGCGCCAGCGATTCTTGATACCGTTAAGATTGATCTCGTATCAAATGATGTCACATTCCGTGCGAACGGGTCGACCGTTAAATTCCCGGGCTTCATGAAAGTTTACATCGAAGATACGGATGATGAGGCGGTCACTGACGTCAAAGAAGGATTACTTCCTCCACTCGATGAAGGGGAAGAACTGAAGCAGTCAGCGATTGAACCGAAACAACACTTCACGCAACCACCACCACGTTATACGGAAGCACGTCTTGTCCGAGCGATGGAAGAACTCGGAATCGGTCGTCCGTCGACGTATGCGCCGACGCTCGATACGATTCAAAAACGGGGTTACGTGACGCTTGAAGAGAAGAAATTCTTACCAACAGAACTTGGTGAACTGGTCATTGATATGATCAGTGACTACTTCCAGGAGTTCATCACCGTCCAGTTCACGGCAGATATGGAAGCCTTACTCGATGCAATCGAAAAAGGCGACATGCAGTGGACAGAAGTCGTCGATCCAATCTATAAGTCCTTTGCGAAGCGTCTGACACGAGCAGAAGCAGAGATCGAAAAGATTGAAATCAAAGATGAACCGGCTGGAGAAGATTGTGAAGTCTGTGGGCATCCAATGGTCATCAAGATGGGACGTTATGGCAAGTTCATGGCGTGCTCGAACTTCCCAGAGTGTCGTAACACAAAACCGATCCAAGTCGAGATCGGTGTGAAGTGTCCGACATGTGGAACGGGCGACATCGTCGAACGTCGTAGTAAAAAAGGACGTTTGTTCTATGGGTGTTCAAACTATCCGGAATGTGAGTTCGTCTCGTGGGATAAACCGGTCGAAGAACCATGTCCGGTATGTAGTAGTATGATGGTACAAAAGAAAATCAAGAACGGTGTGAAAGTAGAATGTACATCTTGTGGACATCATGAAACACGCATCGATCAGGAGCAAGAGGAGGAATGACCGTTGAAACGTGTAACGGTAATCGGCGCGGGACTTGCAGGTTCTGAAGCAGCATGGCAACTTGCAAAACGCGGCGTACAAGTAGATTTATATGAAATGCGGCCTGTCAAACAGACACCCGCGCACCATACAGACCAATTTGCTGAACTCGTCTGTTCGAACTCACTTCGAGCAAACCAGTTAACGAACGCAGTCGGTGTTTTAAAGGAAGAGATGCGTCAGCTCGATTCCTTGATCATGAAAGCAGCAGACTTAGCGAGCGTTCCAGCAGGTGGAGCACTTGCTGTCGATCGGCATGACTTCGCAGGATATGTGACGGAAACGTTGAAAAACCATCCGAACGTTACCGTCCATCATGAAGAAATCGAAGCGATTCCAGATGGTCCGACGATCGTCGCGACGGGTCCGTTGACGAGTGCGGCCTTATCGGAATCACTTAAACAATTCACAGGTGAAGATTACCTATACTTCTTCGATGCAGCGGCTCCGATTCTCGATGGAGACACGATTGATCGAGAGAAGGTTTACCTGAAATCACGATATGATAAAGGTGAAGCTGCCTACTTGAATTGTCCAATGACGGAAGAAGAATTCCAGCTCTTCTATGATGAGCTGATTAATGCGGAAGTTGTTCCACTGAAGGAATTTGAAAAAGAGATTTACTTCGAGGGCTGTATGCCATTTGAAGTTCTCGCTTCTCGCGGACCGAAAACACTCTTGTTCGGACCAATGAAGCCAGTCGGACTGGAAGATCCGAAAACAGGCAAACGACCATATGCTGTCGTTCAACTGCGTCAGGACAACTCAGCTGGAACATTGTTCAATCTCGTCGGCTTTCAGACGCATTTGAAATGGGGCGAACAAAAGCGGATCATTCGCTTGATTCCTGGTCTTGAGAATGCAGAAATCGTCCGTTATGGTGTCATGCACCGTAACACGTTCGTCAACTCACCGAATTTGTTGAAACCAACGTATCAGACTCGTACACGTGACGACTTGTTCTTTGCTGGTCAAATGACAGGTGTCGAAGGATATGTCGAGTCAGCAGCGTCCGGTTTGACGGCAGGAATCAATGCGGCACGTCTCGTCAATGAGGCGGAACCGGTAACGTTCCCGCAGGAAACGATGATGGGTGCGATGTCGCACTATATCACGACGACGGAAGGGAAGAACTTCCAGCCAATGAATGCCAACTTCGGATTGGTACCAGCACTCGTCGGTCATCCGGTTCGAATGAAAAAACCTGAGAAGTATGCGCTCTACGCAGAGCGAGCACTTGAAGCAATCAAAGATTTCACGGATATGTGATTGTTGATGGGGAGAAAGGCGTGATTCAGCGCTCTTTCTCCCCATTTCTTAATTTGTCACAAAAGCGCGATAATTTCGTTAATTTTTCGGTTTTTGGTCTATTGTCAGACTACTTGGTCTGTGCTATGCTAAGGGCGATTCGAGAATGAAATGGTCAGAAGGGGGCGCATTCATGGGGATAGACACTGCTTTTGAGCGACTGCTAGAAGATTTCATGCGGTATGTTCATATTGAACGTCAATTATCTCCGAACACGGGTCGCTCTTATGATCAAACACTTCGACAATACGCCGCTTTTTGCCGCGATCATCAGTTACGATCGATTGAATTGGCAAGTGCACGGCGTTATTTGTATGCTCTTTACGATCAGGAGCTGGCGCGGGCGACGATTGCACAAAAAGTTTCCTGCCTCAAACAATTTGGTCGTTTTTTGACACGTGACACCGATGAGCCTAATCCATTCGATGGATTGAAAGCACCAAAACGACAACAAGGACTTCCGACATTCCTCGTCCCAACGGAATATGAACGTTTCCTCGATGCCTTTCGATCGAGTGATACGCTTGGTAACCGGAATGTGGCGTTAGTAGAACTTTTATATGCGACGGGTATGCGGGTCAGCGAGGTCGTTCAACTAGATCTTCGTGATCTCGCGACGGATCACTCCTACGTCCATGTGTATGGAAAAGGTGGGAAGGAACGCATCGCGCCGATTGGAACCTTTGCTAAAGATGCATTAGAACTGTACTTACCATCACGAGATCCAGTCGTAGGTCATGAGCAAGCATTATTCTTGTCTCATTCAGGGCGTCGATTGACGACGGATGCGATTCGGAAAATCATGAAAAAAGGGGAACAACTCGTTGGGAAACATGTGACACCACATGCGCTTCGTCATAGTTTCGCGACCGATTTACTGGAAAGAGGCGCCGATTTGCGAGCGGTCCAGGAGTTACTTGGTCATGCATCGCTGTCGACGACTGGTCAGTATACACACGTAACGACGGAACGATTACGACATGTTTATCAACAAGCACATCCTCGTGCCTAAGGGAGGAAACATTGATGTTTCATGCAACGACGATTTTTGCGATTCAACATAACGGACAATCCGCGATGAGCGGAGACGGACAGGTGACTTTCGGAAACCAAGTCATCATGAAGAAAAGTGCGAAAAAAGTACGGCGCCTCTATGGTGGCAAAGTCATTGCCGGATTTGCTGGAAGTGTCGCGGACGCGTTCACACTCTTTGAAAAATTCGAAGCGAAGCTTGAAATGTATAACGGGAACTTACAACGGGCAGCAGTTGAGCTGGCGAAGGAATGGCGAGGCGATAAAATGTTGCGCCAACTAGAAGCACTCTTACTCGTCATGGACGGAACACATCTCTTACTTGTATCCGGAAACGGGGAAGTCATCGAACCGGATGACGGTATTCTCGCAATCGGTTCAGGTGGTAATTATGCGCTTGCAGCAGGTCGCGCGTTAGCTCGACATGCAAGTCATCTGACAGCACAGGAAATCGCCCGTGCAGCGCTTGAGACGGCTGGGGAGCTCTGTGTCTTTACGAACGATCAAATCATCCTAGAAACGATCGGAGGCAATGACCATGCATGAATTGACGCCACGACAAATCGTCGAGAAGTTGAATGAACATGTCATCGGACAAGCGGATGCTAAACGTGCGGTGGCGATTGCTTTACGTAATCGGTACCGTCGACAATTACTCGATGCATCGATGCGGGATGAAGTCACACCGAAGAATATCCTGATGATTGGACCGACTGGGGTCGGAAAAACAGAAATTGCGCGACGTCTTGCGAAACTCGTCCGTGCGCCGTTCGTCAAAATCGAAGCGACGAAGTTCACGGAAGTAGGGTACGTCGGTCGTGATGTGGAGTCAATGGTGCGGGATCTCGTGGAAGCGTCTCTACGCCTTGTCAAAGATGAGAAAAAGGAAGCGCTCAAAGATCGAGCGGAAGCAGTGGCGAACGAAAGAATCGTTGATGCGTTGTCTGGTAAAAAAGCGTCATCTGGTCTCGGTGGTGGAACGAATCCGTTTGAAATGTTGTTCGGCGGCAACCAGAAGCAACAAGAGCCGGATACATCGGAAGCGACAGCCGACCGTTCGTTACTTCGTCAGCAATTACTGACGGGACAACTCGAGGATCGAATGATCGAGGTCGATGTTGAAGAACGTCAAGTGGATTTATTCTCTGGGCAACAAGGCATGGAGGGGCTCGCGAATCTTCAGGATATGCTCGGACAAGTCATGCCGAAGAAAACGAAGAAGCGTCAGCTCACCGTTAAGGAAGCACGACCAATTCTGACGGCAGAAGAAGCGGAACGATTGCTTGACTTGAACGAAGTCCATGACGAAGCGGTCCGTCGCGCAGAACAGATGGGTATCATCTTCGTCGATGAGATTGATAAGATCGCGACAAAAGGACATGATTCAGCTGGTGTTTCACGCGAGGGTGTTCAAAGAGACATTTTACCAATCGTTGAAGGATCGACGATCGTTACGAAATATGGTCCAGTCAAGACGGATCACATCTTGTTCATCGCTGCGGGTGCCTTCCATATGGCGAAACCATCTGATCTGATTCCTGAACTCCAAGGTCGTTTTCCGATCCGTGTCGAACTCGATAGTTTGACAGAAGATGACTTTGTTAAGATTTTAACTGAACCGAATCAAGCATTACTCAAACAATATAAAGCATTATTAGGGGCAGAGCACGTTCATGTCACCTTTACAGAAGAGGCGATTCGTGAAATCGCACGGATTGCTGCACAGGTAAACGATGAGACGGATAATATCGGAGCGCGACGCTTGTATACGATCATGGAGCGCGTACTCGAAGAATTATCCTTCGAAGCAGCAGACATGCCGGAGACGGATGTGACGATCACGCCACAATACGTGACGGATCGAGTTGGAAAAGTAGCAGATGATCGAGACTTAAGTCAGTTCATCTTATAAAGTGGAGGAAGAAAAAATGAATTTATTGGCGAAAACGCGGAAGCTGAATACGATGTTACAACAAGAAGCGAGCACACATGTTGATTTCAAGGTCATGGCTGATCGACTCAGCGAAGTCATGGAATCGAATACGTTCATCGTAAGTCGGCGCGGTAAGTTACTAGGTATCGCAATCAAGCAACAAATCGAAAATGACCGGGTCCGTGGTTTCTTAGAAGAACGTCAATTCCCGGAAGATTACACGAAAAAATTGTTTAACGTCACGGAAACGACGGCAAACATTGCCATCGATAGTGAACACACGGCATTCCCAGTTGACAACCGTGACACGTTCGAAACGTCGAAAACGACGATCGTACCAATCATCGGTGGTGGCGAGCGCCTTGGTACTCTTGTCCTCGGTCGTATGGTCGAAGACTTCAACGAAGAAGACCTCGTGCTTGCTGAGTATGGTGCAACAGTAGTAGGGATGGAGATTCTTCGTGAAAAGGCTCATGAGGCAGAAGATAAAGCACGGAAGAAAGCAGTCGTTCAGATGGCGATCAATTCACTATCCTATTCGGAACTTGAAGCGATTGAGCATATCTTCGAAGAGCTTGAAGGAAATGAAGGACTACTCGTTGCTTCAAAGATTGCGGATCGCGTCGGGATCACACGTTCCGTCATCGTCAACGCACTCCGTAAACTCGAGAGTGCAGGAGTCATCGAGTCACGCTCGCTCGGGATGAAGGGAACATACATTAAAATCTTAAACGATAATTTCCTATATGAATTAGAGCGAATTAAATCGAACTGATCATACGGATCTATCAAAATCACCAAACGATTCTTCTCATAAAAGAGAAGAATCGTTTTTTTTGTAACTACTAGATAGCCTTATGTATTCTTACTAAAAGGATATCATCACCATAGTTGCTGCCTATGAACGAAGTCCTTCACCATGGTGAAAAACATGGATAAAAAAGTTAAAATAGAAGGAATTTTTTTTATATTTATTCAAGGAAATTACATTTTGATGTTTTTTTCGTTCAATATTAGTTGTATAATCAATTCTGTTGCCCGCAAATGAAATATATAAAATCTTAGTTTATTTTCTGTTTATCCATTTTATGTCTATCGACATTTAGTCCATTATAATTAAATAATGTTTATTCTGTAAGTTGGCACGTAGGTAATATTTATCATTTTTGAACATAATGGTAATTAACGGTTAAAATTCAACATCTCATTACCCTTTTTTTAAAATTTATCCTTTTCAAACATTGACCTATTTGTTTCAATTATTTCAGATATGTTACTAATGACTTACTAGTTTTAATATTCTTCTATTCCAAACTATTCATATATGGAGGTCAGATTCATGGATTGGTTAGGCTCCGATTATTCTTTACTTACCCAAGCAGTCAATCGTACGGTCAATTCTCAAAAAGTTATCTCCAAAAACATTGCGAATGTCGATACGCCAGGATATAAAGCGCAACGGTTAGTGTTTTCAGATGTACTGGACTCTCAAATGAAGTTGAGTCTGAAGCGTCATGCCAAAATTGATACGCAAGGTGCAATCGTCGAACAATCTACTTCTATGCGCAACGATGGAAATGGTGTCGATATTGATTTTGAGATGTCTGAATTATCA
This sequence comes from uncultured Exiguobacterium sp., assembly GCF_964277885.1. NCBI lineage: Bacteria > Bacillati > Bacillota > Bacilli > Caryophanales > Exiguobacterium > uncultured Exiguobacterium sp. The sequence goes on from NZ_CAXYJR010000005.1 coordinate 914,175, forward strand.
CGCAATCAAATTGAGTACGAGGCATTGGTCGAACAGTTGAATCGTAAATTCTCTGGTATTCAATCAGTGATTAGAGGAGGGAAATAACAGTGAGCATGTTTGGAGGATTTCATACTTCTGCATCAGGATTAACTGCACAACGTCTCCGGCTCGATACAGTTTCAGCAAACATTGCCAACGCACAAACGACACGTGGAGAACTCGTCAATGGTCAATGGCAACCATATGCTCGTAAATTGGCAGTTTTAAAAGAAACGTCCAATGGTGTCACGGTAAGCGAGCTTCGTAAAGATCAGGAACCATTTAAATTGGAATACAACCCTAGCCATCCCGACGCAGATGATCTAGGATACGTCAAAATGCCGAATGTCGATATCTTAAAAGAGATGGTGGACATGATGGGTGCTACGAGATCTTATGAAGCAAACGTAACAGCATTGAATGCAACGAAGGCAATGCTCGTTAAGGCAATGGAGATAGGCAAGTAAGAAAAAGGAGATGATGAATAACCATGGCAATTCAAGCGATTCAAGGATTACAGCCAATCCTTCAAAACCAAATGACTCCAAAAACGACACCAAGTGACTTTAGTGAGGTATTGAGTCAAGCGATGAATGGATTAAATTCCACACAAAATGCATCATCTCAGGCACGGGTAGATCTGGCGACAGGGAAGTCATCGGATCTACATAATATTATGATTAAAACAGAAGAAGCATCTCTCTCTATGCAGCTCGCCATTGAAGTCCGAAATAAGGGCATCGAAGCATACCAAGAAATGATGCGTATGCAACTGTGAATGTTAAGGAAAGCGTGGGAGATGTTGAATGAACGAAGGATTAAAAGCAAGATGGAATACGGTCAATACAACATGGAAATCGTGGTCACTTGCGAAAAAAGCAACGATTCTTGGAATCATTATCGCGGTCCTGGCAGCATTGATCGTTGCGATCATCTGGTTGTCAAAGCCGACGATGACACCCTTATATTCAAAGCTATCACCGCAGGAAGCTGGTCAAGTGACTGAAAAGTTAAACGAAGATGGCATTCCGTCTGAGGTCGTAAGTGAGGCGAACGGAGTAACGATTCTCGTACCTGAAGCGAATGTTGAAAATTTGAAAGTCGAGCTGGCGACGGCAGGCATTCCAAAGTCTGGTCAAATTGATTACTCTTTCTTTAGTGAAAACGCGGGTTTCGGAACTACGGATAAAGAAATGAATATTTTGGAACGCGACACAATGCAGACTGAACTCGAAAACTTGATCACACAAGTCAATGGAATCGAGTCAGCCAAAGTCATGATTACGCTCCCAGAAAAGAGTGTCTTTTTATCTGATGAGAAAGAATCTTCAACAGTATCGGTCGTATTGACTTCTAGCGCAGGTAGCAACTTGAATAATCAGACGGTTCAAGGTCTGTATCATTTGATCGCAAAAAGTATTCCAAATCTTAAAGAAGAAAACATTACAATCATGGATCAGTACTTCACGTACTATGAACCGGGAAATGCTACGCAAACAGCAGGCGGAACGGATCCGATGGCACTTAAAAAAGCAACGGAGAACGATTTACGTAAGCAAATCCAACAAATGCTCTCAGTTGTTCTTGGACCACAAAAAGCACTCGTATCAGTTACGGCTGATGTCGATGTCACGAAACGTCAGGAAGAACAAAAACTGGTGGAACCTGTAGATCCGGATAAAATACAAGGAATCGTAACGTCTGCGGAAAAAGTGGCAGAAGCCTATACTGGTGCAGCAAATCAAGGAACAGCCGGTACAGGTGAAAATGAAACCATCAATTTCCCGACAGGAAATGGTGGAGCAGGTGATACGAGCGATAAAACACACGACATCATTAATTATGAAGTGAACCGAATCACAAAACAGATTTCTGGGGCACCTTATGAAATCCGTGATTTAGGTATTCAAATCATCGTAGAACCACCAAAAGGACAGACGCAAATCGATCCACAGCTTCAAACGGATCTTCAAACAATGATGTACTCGATCATTCGAACGTCGATTACGAAAAAAGACGCTAAAACAACATTAACTGATGCGGAATTGACGAATAAAGTAGTCGTCATGTCTCGTCCATTCGCTAATACGACAACGAAACAAACGGCAGCTACAGCAACGATTCCAATGTGGGTCTGGTTTGCATTAGGTGCAGCAGGATTAGTCATCGTAGGGTTGATCTTCTTCATGATGCGTAGACGTAAAGCAGAAGAAGAGAGTCTAGAGGAATGGACACCGATCGAAACAGAAATTCCAGAACTGACTACTGAAGATAACAGTAATGAAGCACAAAAACGAAAACAATTAGAAAAATTAGCAGCTTCAAATCCAGACGAATTTGCGAAACTACTTAGAACTTGGTTAGCGGAGGATTGATCCTATGAAGAAATTAGAGATGAATAGTCGTGAAAAGGCTGCCGTCCTGATGATTTCATTAGGTCCAGAAGTCGCGGCGAATGTATATAAGCACTTAAGCGAAGAAGAGATGGAATGGCTGACACTACAGATTTCAAGTATGAAACGCATTGATCCAGAGGACAAGGCTGGTGTCCTAGACGAATTTCACGACTTGGCGATGGCGCAAAACTATATCACTCAAGGTGGTATCGGATTTGCAAAATCGGTACTAGAGAAAGCGGTTGGAGAAGAGAAGGCGATGGAACTCATTCATCGTCTGACATCAACACTTCAAGTACGTCCTTTCGAATTTGCGCGCAAGGCTGACTCAAAACAATTACTGAATTTCATTCAAAATGAACACCCACAGACGATTGCTCTAGTCCTTGCACACTTGGATCCAGCGAAATCGGGACAAATCCTATCTGAGCTTCCTGCGGAGGCACAGTCGGATGTAGCAAGACGAATCGCTACGATGGATCGAATGAATCCGGAAATCATAAGTGAAGTCGAACTGATTTTAGAACGGAACTTATCTCAAGCAGGAATGCAGGATTACGCACAGTCGGGTGGTATCGAAGCAGTCGTTCAAGTCTTAAATGGTGTTGATCGTACGACAGAACGCACGATTTTGGACACACTTGAGATTCAAGATCCTGAACTGGCTGAGGAAATCAAGAAACGGATGTTCGTATTCGAAGACATCGTCACATTGGATGCGCGTGCTATTCAGCGTATCATTCGTGAAGTATCGAATGAAGACCTACTTCTTGCACTGAAAGTATCGTCTGATGATGTGAAAGATATGGTGTATCGCAACATGTCTCAGCGGATGGTGGAGTCTTTCAAAGAAGACATGGAGTTCATGGGACCCGTTCGTTTGCGCGATGTGGAAGAAGCGCAAAGTCGTATCGTTGGCATCATTCGTCGCTTAGAAGATATGGGTGAGATCGTCGTCGCACGTGGTGGAGGAGATGATATCGTTGTCTAATGTCATTAAACGGCAGAGTGTCTTGTCTAAATCACAGCGGTTGATTCATCCAGTCAGTCCATCTGAAAACATTGATCATGAAACCGACATAGCTACGATTTCATATGAAGAAGAATGGATAGAACGCCAAAACCAGTTGACTCTTCTAGAAAAACGATTGATGGAAGAACAAGAAATACGACTACAACAATTCGAACAGGAAAAAATACAGGCACTAGAAGATGCGGCGCGTCAAGGTTTCGAAGCAGGGTTTACCGAAGGACAATCCAGTGGATTAGCGACTTACCATCAAGCCATGATGGAGGTAAACGAACTGAGCGTCAGACTTGAGCAACGCTTTCAAGAAAAGTTACTGATGATGGAGCATGATTTATGTGTAGCTGCTCTTCAAACGACACATCTGTTTTTAGAAAATCTATTAGATTCTGATGAGGAAACCTTATATAAGATGATTCATCAACTACTAATTCAATTCAGAGATCGTGAGAAGTTATTCATATACGCTTCCCCTCAAGATTTTGAACGACTCATCATGATGGAAGAGAAAATTCAATCCATTCTCGGTGCGACGGTGACCGTCCAACTTCGTCTAGATCCGGAATTACCGCCACGTGATTTCAGGGTTGACTCGGAAAATGGAGCTATCACGGGTGGTCTACATTCAAGCTTCAAACATCTGGAGAAGAAAATTTTCGAGGTGCTGACGGATGTATAAAGTGCAGCACCTGCAACAAGCGCTTCAAGATATCAAATTTGATGATTTACTCAAGCATTCGGGGAAGGTCGTCCAAGTGATTGGTCTGATGATTGAATCTAGGGGACCAACAGCTGTCTCAATCGGGGAACGTTGTTTTATACAGTTGAATGCACACCATGAAATCGAAGCAGAGGTCGTTGGTTTTAAAGAAGGTCATGTCTTACTTATGCCTTATGGCGAAACGACAGCTATCGCTCCAGGATCTATCGTAGTCGCTTCAGGTAAACCGCTACATGTTCCGGTAGGTGACGCATTGATTGGTCAGGTATTGGATGGATTAGGCAGACCGCTAGATGGTGAAAATATAGATCACTTAAAAACGACTTCAATCGTCCGCAAACCACCTAGCCCACTGAGTCGACCACGTATTAGCGACGTATTATCTACGGGGATACGCGCGATTGATACATTATTGACGGTGGGAGAAGGACAGCGTGTTGGTTTATTCGCGGGATCTGGTGTTGGGAAATCAACGCTTCTAGGGATGATTGCGAAACGTTCGACAGCAGATATAAACGTCATTGCTTTAATAGGAGAACGCGGACGCGAAGTCAAGGAGTTCATCGAGGCAGAGCTTGGGGAGGAAGGGATGCGTCGCTCGATTATCGTTGTGGCTACAAGTGATCAATCCCCCCTCGTTCGACTGAAAGGTGCCTACACTGCAACGGCAATCGCGGAGTATTTTCGGGATCAAGGAAAAAACGTCGTTCTCATGATGGATTCGGTCACACGATTTGCAATGGCGCAGCGTGAGATTGGTTTAGCGACGGGAGAGCCTCCCGCGTCTAAAGGGTACACACCGAGTGTATTCGCACTTCTCCCGCAACTCTTGGAGCGGAGTGGTAAAACGGAAAATGGCTCCATTACTGCTTTTTATACCGTCTTGGTTGATGGTGATGACATGAACGAGCCGATTGCAGATGCTGTACGTGGAATACTAGATGGACATTTCGTTCTTGATCGAAATCTAGCAAACAAAGGACAATACCCTGCTATACACGTGTTACGTTCCATTAGTCGAGTCATGAACCAAATCACGTCTGAAGCACATAAGCAGAAGGCAATCGCGTTTCGTCAGCTTTTATCTACGTATTTGGATGCAGAAGATTTGATCAACATCGGAGCATACAAAAGCGGAACGAATCCTGAAATCGATCGGGCTATTCAAATCTATCCACAACTCATCGACTTCTTAAAACAATCCGTTCACGAAGTCAGTGATCTAGAGACTGCGAATGACAAGTTATTTCAAATTATTCCATAAGGAGAGCGGATATGCGGACAATATATGAACGGATCATTCCGCTCGCTGAAGCGGAAAAAGATCGGGTCTCAAAAGAAACGGCTGAAAAAAAGATGCGTTATGAAGAGGAAATGCAGAAGTTGTATCATCTGTTGATCCGGTACGAAACGTTTTTGAAAGAACAGGATCAAATCGGAAAGATTGAGTTAGTTGATTCACAATATCGTGAAAGAGCTAGGGATGTAGTGAAGCAACAAATTGAAAGACAGCAGTTGTTCGTGACGCAAGCTAAGAACGTCTATGAAAAAGCACAACTAGCCTTAAAAGAAGCCATGATTGAAGAAAAGAAATTCACGAAACTACAAGAAAATCATTTTATCGAAGCAAGACGTGAACTTGCGATAGTCGAACAAAATCAACTAGATGAGCTATCTCTTCTACACTTTAAAAGAGGTCAAATGATATGAGTGAACAAAAGACATCAAAGCAGTGGATATTACCATTGGTGATCATTCCGTTTATCATCATCTTACTGACGGCATATTTCGTTTTAAACTATGCGAACGGAAGACCGTTATTGTCTTTACCGTTTGATACGGAAAAGACAACAAAATCTACTGCTACCTCTAATGATCAAGAACTGATCAAACGTCTAAAAGTAGCAAATACTGAAATCAAGAAATTACGTAACGAAAAAGAAGAACAAAAACAGACGCTCCAAGTAAAGGAACAAGAAATTTCGAAATTGATTTCGGAACGAGATCAGTTGAAAAAGGCGTCTACACCCACTACATCAAGTACCTCAAATAACGAGAAAAAGAGTAAAAAGACACCTGTGTCTGATGTATATGCCGAAATGTCACCTAAAGAAGCGGCGTTAATCTTTAACGAACTTAGTCCTACTGAGGTGGTCTCGATCATCGAAAATATTGACGCGGAGCAGCAAGCGGCAATCATCGCCAAGATGGATGCTAAAAAAGCTGCAGCGTTAACTCAGCTTTTAGCTTCGGAATAGAGGTGAAAACGTGAATATTTCAGAGCTTCAAATCAATGCAGTACAAGGAACAGCGATAAGTATCGACGACACGAATAGCAGTAGCGGTACGACAGGGAAATTTGCGTCGCTATTGCAATATCTTACACAATCGACTGACATGACGTTAAAACAAGAAAACACGAATATGTCACCGATAGCGTCAGATCTCATCAACTCAGGTGAAACAACTGAACGTGAAGTGTTGCTTCAAAACATCGAGAAGCTGATGGAACATCCAGAAATGATTTTAGAAGTCCTGGAGCAACCTGAAGTGAGTAATCTTCCGATTCATTCGGTGAAACATCGAGAGATCGTACAAATTTTGAAAGCGATTCAAGAAGGGAATATCGAATCTGCTGTTCAGCTACTCGATCAATCGTCCATCACACCAGCTCAAATCAATACGTTGATAGGGCACGTATTACAGAAACAGAGTCAAAATCAGCAAGTGAAGCCAGAAGCAAATCCTGTGCAAAGTATTGGATCATCTCCGGCAGAAGAAAGCGTGGAGAATTTGATTTTACCCGTCAAAAATGAGCTGACTTCGTCAAAGGAGAAGCTGATGGAAACGAGTCAGAATAAAATGGCGAATGTCATTCAGAAACAAAATCAAGAACCTTCCTCGGTATTAGAACAAGATATTAAAGCGAATACAGCAGCACCGGCAGTAAGTGTAAACCGAATGAGTCATGCGTTCCTTTTCAATAACGTGAATCGTGCAGTTCCATTTTTACCGGTCGATGAGCAAATCATCAATCGAATCGAGGCAGCATTAAAACAAGCGCCTTTTATCAATGGTAAAGATGGTTCTTCAAAAATTTCCATTCGATTGTATCCGGAACAACTGGGAGAGCTGGTCGTTCAAGTTGATCGAAAAGGAAATGAACTTACGGTCAAGCTATTCATGGCAAATGAACAGACGAAACAACTGATCGAACAACAACTCGGAAAACTACATACGACATTACACCAACAGAGTCCGATTGTGAAAATCGAAACAGGGGTCATCGCCAATGCCGCAAAAGAATTCGATCAAGGATTCTCTTCAGAACGAGGCGAACATGAAAAACAAGAATCTTCTTCACATCAACAAGAAGAAGAGCGAGAGGAGGAAGAAGATGACGGAAGGGATTAAAAACGATGGCTCTTCATTTCAGTTACCTGATAAAAAGCAAACCGTGTCCAACAACTCGATGGATAAAGATATGTTCATGAAGATTTTAATCGCCCAGTTGTCGAACCAAGATCCAACAGCTCCGATGGAAGATAAAGAGTTCATTGCTCAAATGGCTCAGTTTTCTTCATTAGAACAGATGCAATCGATTGGAAAAGGGATGGAAACGATGATCCTAAATCAGCATGCGGGTGCGTTGATGACGTACAGTAACCTGATTGGAAAAGATGTCAGTTATACACCGTCTTCTAACGCTGAGGGGGAAACCTCTTCGACGGAAGAGTCAGCCACTGTACTAAGTGTCAAACGAGATGGTGTGGATGTCATTGCTGAATTGTCGAACGGTAAACGAGTCAGTGTGTATGACCTGACGCAAATTAAATCTAAGGAGGAAAAATAATGTTACGTTCAATGTATTCAGGAATCAGTGGGTTGAAAAACTTCCAAACGAAATTGGATGTCGTCGGTAACAACATCGCAAACGTCAATACATTCGGTTACAAAAAAGGGCGTGTTACGTTCAAAGATTTAGTTAACCAATCTGTCGGATCTGCTTCAGGTGCGGGTGGCGGCGTCGGCGGAACGAACCCAAAACAAGTCGGTCTTGGGGCATCGATGTCAACAGTCGATAACGTCTATAACCAAGGGGCGCTTCAAAATACTGGTCGGACGCTTGATATCGGGATTTCAGGAGAAGGGTTCTTCCAAGTCATGACGGCAGATGGCGTCAGATATACCCGATCAGGAAACTTTTATACAGATGTTCAAGGAAATATTGTTACAGGAGACGGGAACTATCTAATTGGATTATCTGATCCTCTTCCAAATCCAACGCCAACTACGGTCACAGGTACATTACCTACAAATACTTACGATAATCAAGGGAAAATAACTGCTAAAGCACCGGCGGGGTACGTTAAGTTACAAATTCCAACTGGGGCGCAGAACCTTTCCATTGGTAAAGACGGTTTGGTAACGTTTGTAGACGCTACAGGTGGATTGCAACGAGTAGGTTATGTTTCGATGGCAAACTTCGCGAACCCGGGTGGTCTTGAAAAGTCTGGTGTTAACCTATTTTCGGCTTCGCAAAACTCAGGTGGAGCTGCATTAGGATCACCAAGTACGAATGGTCTCGGTCAATTGACATCTGGAACACTCGAGATGTCAAACGTCGATTTGTCAGAAGAGTTTACGGAAATGATCATTGCACAGCGTGGTTTCCAGGCAAACACAAGAATTATTACAACGAGTGACCAAGTGTTAGAAGAACTCGTCAATCTGAAACGATGATTCAGTTAACGACGTTACGTAAAACACCTCTAGTCATTAATGCCAGCTTGATTGAATCCATTCGTTCGACTCCTGATACGACCATCCATCTTATTGGAGGTCAAACCTATGTCGTGAAAGAATCGATGGAGGAAGTAATGGAGGCGGCAATTCAATTTTATCGTCAAATCGGATTAACCGGTTTGACGAATGTAAGGAGGATCGATGATGGCGGAAGAAGAGAAAAAGAAAAGTAAGCTTAAATTACCATTAATCATGATCGTCGTTGCTCTGATGATGGTGGGAGCTGGATACATGGTCTCGAAATACCTCCTTTCTCCAGATGAAACAAAGGCGAAAGTTGAACAACCGACTGGAGAAGAACTCGATGCGCGCAGTCTACAGACGGATGACTTGACGACGAATATCTCAGACGAACGCTTCTTAAATGTACAGTTTACGATTGTGACAGATGATCAAAAGACACGGGATGACCTAGAGCTACGTAAATTCCAAATCAACAATATCATTCTTGGAGATTTATCTACCATGAAAAAATCGGATTTAGATTCAAAAGCCGATATGGAAAAGCTGGAGGAGAAGTTACGAGTCCAGTTCAAAAAACTCATCCAAGAGGGTGACGTCCAACGTGTCTACACTACGAAGAAAATCATCCAGTGAGGTGGCAGCATGAGCGAAGTATTATCACAACACGAAATTGACGCCTTGCTATCAGCTATTTCAAGTGGAGATATGGAAGTTGAGGAAATCAGGAGTCAAGAAGAAGAACGGCGTGTCAAAGTATATGATTTTAAACGCGCTCTTCGTTTCTCAAAAGATCAATTACGTAATTTAACGCGCATTCATGAGCAATTCGCTCGGGTGTTAACGACTCACTTTTCAGCTCAGTTAAGAACATATGTCCAGTTTACGGTGAATACGGTGGAACAGCTGCCGTATGACGAATTTATTCATTCTATTCCCAATATGACATTAATTAATTTGGTCAACCTTCAACCGTTAGATGGGAAAGTGATTTTCGAAGTAAATCCGAATATCGCGTATGCAATGCTAGACCGTCTTTTAGGTGGTCCGGGAGAAGGAATGAACAAAATTGAAAACTTAACCGAAATTGAAACACGTATTTTGACACAACTGTTTAAACGAGCATTCGTGCAATATGGAGCGGCTTGGGAATCCATTACAGAATTAGAAGCCGAATACGATGATCTTGAGATCAATCCACAATTTCTTCAGCTCGTCTCTCCAAACGAAACGGTCATTCTTGTGTCCATTTATGTAACTGTCGGTGAAGTGAGCGGTACATTAAATGTGTGTTTACCTTTTGTCACACTGGAGCCGATTCTACCTAAACTATCCAGTCATTTTTGGATGCAGCAAGATAAGCGTAAATCCATCAATGATCAAGCGTCTGAACACATGCAGACTCAATTGATGAGTTCTGTCGTCGATTTGAAAGCAGTGCTTGGCCAGACGGATCTGTCGTTTGGTGAGTTGTTACACCTCGAAGTAGGCGACTGTTTATCCCTGAAGACACGTACATCGGATCCGGTTGAACTGTTCGTCGATGATCGTAAAATGTTCAAGGCGCGACCAGGTCTAAACGGGAAGCATCTCGCTTTACAAGTCATACAACGAATTGAGGAGGAATAACATGAGCGACATGCTTTCGCAAGATGAAATCGATGCTTTATTACGAGGTGCACCATCTGCTTCAGATGATACAAATGATGTGCCAGCAAATGAAGAAGTTTTAGACGAGATGGAGATCGATGCACTCGGAGAAGTTGGTAATATTTCGTTAGGAAATTCAGCAACCGCTTTATCCGCATTGTTGAATCAAAAGGTAGAGATCACGACGCCACACGTCCGGATGATTACGATGGACGAGTTAAGAAGCCGATATCCTATCCCACATGTTGCGTTACGTGTTGGCTATACGGAAGGGTTCAAAGGTGAAAATGTTCTCATTCTAACGCAACGAGATGCATCCATTATCGCAAATTTGATGATGGGCGGAGACGGTGTCATCGATGAGACAGCAGAAATGGAGCCGATTGCGCTCTCAGCGGTGCAAGAAGCCATGAACCAAATGATGGGGGCAGCAGCTACGTCGATGTCAACCGTATTTTCAATGCGAATCGATATCTCTCCACCTGCTGTAGAAATCTTTGATTTTTCGCAGGAAAAGAGTATCGTAGATAGTTTTTCGCTTTGGGATAGCATGGTCATCATTGAGTTCGATTTGAAAATCGGAACATTAATCGATTCAAAAATCGTTCAACTGGCACCACTCGAATTTTCGAAACAGCTCATCCAAAAGTTGTTCTTAGCCAGTACGGAAGTATCAAATGAATCAGCATCCGTTCCACCGACTACCCATACGCACCATGAACCAGTAGTCGAAGCTTCTCCGCCACCGGTTCAGCCAACTCCGGTACAGGAGCAGGTAAAAGAGAGTATTGCCGTCAGTCCCGTTCAATTCGGTCAACTGAGTGATGCACAAGTAGATGGAGCGCCAGGTAATATCGGAATGTTGTATGACGTACCTTTAAATGTCACGGTGGAATTAGGACGTACTCGACGTTCAGTTCGAGACATCTTAGAGCTGACACAAGGTTCGATCATCGAGCTAGACAAATTAGCGGGTGAACCGGTAGATGTATTCGTGAATAATACATTGATTGCTACTGGTGAAGTCGTCGTCATCGAAGAAAACTTCGGTGTACGTATCACAGAAATCGTAAATACAAAAGAACGTCTTCGGATGTTCTAAGGAGGAACTATAAGATGAGTGCAAAAGTATTAATCGTAGATGACGCTGCTTTCATGCGAATGATGATCAAGGAAATTTTATCGAAAAACGGCTATGATGTCGTTGGCGAAGCGGAGAATGGCTTAGAAGCTGTCTCGAAGTATAAGGAATTAACACCAGATCTCGTTACATTGGATATCACGATGCCAGAAATGGATGGGATCTCTGCTCTGAAAGAAATCAAAGCAATCAACCCTGCTGCTAAAGTCATCATGTGCTCAGCAATGGGGCAACAATCGATGGTTATTGATGCCATTCAAGCCGGCGCAAAAGATTTCATCGTCAAACCGTTCCAAGCAGACCGTGTACTTGAAGCGGTTTCGAAAACTGTCTCGTCATGAAAAAAGTGACTTTGCTGATTTGTCTGCTGTTTCTGCTTACGCTTCCAGTAAAGGCAGAAACGGTCGAAGAAAAATTGAATCCAACTCAGAATGATGCACCGACGACTCAGCAAGTCGATGAGAGTCCTTCCATGGCGTTGACCATCTTTAAAGGAGTCGTCGTTCTCGTCGTCTTGATTGGCGGGTTCATCTTTGTGACTCGATTCATTCATGAACGGACAAGAGGAGTCAGACATTCTGGAAGATTGACGCACTTAGGTGGTGTTCCGCTTGGGAAGGATCGGTCTGTTCAGTTAGTCAAGATACAAGATAAGATTTACGTCGTTGGTGTCGGAGAAAACGTCCAATTATTAGATAAATTGGATGATCTGGAAGGGTACGAGCCGATGGATCTTGAAACGTCATCGAAACAAACCCCTTCACCGTTTCTAGAGACGTTCAAGCATCAACTCGAACAGTTACAGAAGAATCGAGGTCGCTCATGAATACGATTGAGAATCTGATATCACTTGATACTCCTTCAGGAACAGCGACATCGATTAAGCTACTTGTGTTGCTAACACTGTTATCACTTGCACCATCACTGCTCATCTTGATGACCTGCTTTACCCGTGTCGTCGTCGTATTATCTTTCGTACGTTCGGCTCTTGGAACTCAACAGACGCCCCCGAACCAGTTACTCGTGGGTTTGGCCTTATTCATTACGTTATTCGTCATGTCGCCTGTCCTTTCAGAATTGAATACGACAGCATTGAAGCCGTACATGGCAGATAAAATCAGTCAAGATGAGGCTTTTGATAATGCGGGAGATACAATGAAGCGCTTCATGTCGAAACATACGCGAACGAATGATTTAGAGTTGTTTCTGAAATATGGTAATTACGAAAAACCGAAAAAAATTGAAGATATTCCACTCGTCGCGCTCGTCCCAGCTTATGCGATCAGTGAATTGAAAACGGCTTTTCAAATCGGATTTATGATCTTCATACCGTTTCTAGTCATTGATATGGTTGTCTCAAGTGTCCTGATGTCGATGGGGATGATGATGTTACCACCTGTCATGATTGCCTTACCCTTTAAACTGTTGTTGTTTATTTTAGTGGATGGCTGGCATCTGATCGTCGAATCACTGCTTGTCAGCATGCGTTAGGGGGATCCGAATGACTCAAGAAATGATCATACAGCTTGCAAGTTCTGCCGTCTGGACATTACTCAAAGTATCGGCTCCCTTGCTACTTGTCTCGCTCGTCGTCGGTTTGCTCGTCAGTATCTTGCAGGCGACGACGCAAATTCAAGAGCAGACGTTATCGTTTGTTCCGAAAATCGTTGCCGTGTTTTTAGCACTCGTTTTTTTTGGACCATGGATCATGCAGGAGTTACAAACTTTTACGATTGAATTGTTTAAACAGATTGCTGAGGTTTCCCGCAAATGACGTTACTTTCGTTTCTGAGCGTCTTTTTACTTGTCTTTGGACGGATCGTCGGTTTTTTGGTATCGGCTCCTTTATTTTCATCTCGGCAATTACCAGCTCAGCATAAGTTAGCTTTAGCGGCAGGACTCTCGTATTTTGCTAGTTATGCTGTCAAAACGGATGTTCGGGTGGAAGACTTCGATTTTTTCTTTCGCATGGGAACAGAAGTCTTAGTCGGTCTAGCTCTCGGTTTACTGGCAAGCTTTTTGCTCTATGCACCACAAATTGCTGGTTCCATCATTGATTTACAGATGGGTTTAGCGATGGCTTCTGCATATGATCCGATGTTCGGTGGGCAGTCACCCATCGTCGGACGATTTTATTACATGATGACTTTGCTTGTGTTACTTGCATCTGATATGCATCTCATCTTGCTCGATGGTATTTATACCAGTTTTCAAATCTTTCCTCCGGGGAGTTTGATTTCGGTCTCAGGAGATGCAGGCATGAGTTTAGTCATTCGTGTGGTGGGGCTTGCGATGCTTACAGCATTACAAATGGCGATGCCATTAGTCGTTTCCTTATTTTTAGTGGATCTTGCATTGGGATTTCTAGCAAAGACAGCACCACAATTCAATATTTTTGCAATTGGTTTTTCTGTCAAATTACTGATGGGATATGCGATTTTGTTTTTATTGGCAGGTGCGACAATTACCGGAATCGGACGATTCGTTCCGTTACTACAAGATGTACTTGCCGATGCGATTCGATTACTAGGAGGTTGAGGACATGCATACATATCGACTACGCCTCGACCTTCAGTATTTCGCAGGTGAAAAGACGGAAAAGGCGACACCACGAAAACGTGATGATTCACGAAAAAAAGGACAAGTCGCTAAGTCAGCAGATTTGACAAGTAGTTTCATGCTATTCGCCATGTTTCTTGTCTTATATTTTTTCGGTCCGTTTTTAGGCAAACGGTTCGTGCTCGTTCTGCAAGATGGACTTAGCGCCAAACAAGTGTTGCAAGCCGTCGAACAAGGACGCGTCGAACAGATACTAATCGAGATGTTAATTCAAATGGGTATTCTCGTCGCACCGTTCTTTTTAACGGCAATTATTATCGGTATTTTAGGTAACTTTGTTCAAATCGGTGTGCTTTTGAGTGGCGAGGCGATTCAACCGAAACTGGACCGGATTAATCCGCTTCAAGGCGTCAAACGGATTGTGAGCGTCAAAGCACTCGTCGAATTTTTAAAATCTGTCTTTAAACTACTTGTCATCGGTGTGACGAGTGGAACGGTCTTGTGGAATAACAAGGTTGAAATTTCGCGGTTAACTTCTGAACCGATTGGCGATGCGTTAGCCATCATTGGTCATTTAACATTTTTACTCGGTTTGTCGGTCAGTATCGCCTTGATTGCGTTAGCCATTCTTGACTTCGCTTATCAAAAGTTTGATTTTGAAAAGTCGATCCGAATGAGTAAACAGGATTTAAAGGATGAGCATAAGAACACGGAAGGTGACCCTCAAATCAAAGGTAAGATTAAACAACAACAACGGGAGATGGCGATGCGTCGGATGATGCAAGAAATACCGAATGCCGATGTCGTCATCACGAACCCGACCCATTATGCGGTAGCGATTCAATACGATGACGGAAAACATATGGCACCGATCGTCGTTGCCAAGGGCGTAGATGCTGTCGCGTTCCGGATTCGGGAGAAGGCGACAGCAGCTGACGTCCCGATTGTTGAAAATCGTCCGCTCGCGCGGGCGTTGTTCGCTCAATCAGAGATTGGTATGGCAGTGGATGAAACGTTCTATCAGGCGCTCGCTGAAACACTCGCCTTTGTCTATCAACTGAAACAAGCAAAATGAAAGGATGAAGCATCATGAGTATATCAACACGAGATTTAACGGTTCTGTTAGGCGTCATCATGATCGTCTTCATGCTCGTCATTCCACTGCCCGCTATCATGCTCGATTTTTTAATCATCATTAATATTTTAATTGCTTTGATGGTATTACTCGTTGCGATGAATGCCAAAGAGGCACTTGAGTTTTCTGTCTTTCCAACGCTGTTGCTGATCGTCACGCTGTTTCGTCTTGCGCTTAACGTCTCGACGACACGGGCGATCCTGTCAAACGGAAACGGTGGCGAAGTCATCGAGGCTTTCGGTAGTTTTGTGGTTGGCGGAAATGCGCTCGTCGGCTTCGTCGTCTTCTTGATTCTCGTCTTGATTCAGTTTCTTGTCATCACGAAGGGTTCAGAACGAGTCTCGGAAGTCTCGGCACGTTTTACGCTCGATGCAATGCCAGGGAAACAGATGGCAATCGACGCCGACTTGAACTCCGGCATGATTGACGAACAACAAGCCCGGACTCGTCGCCAAAAAATTCAGTCAGAAGCAGACTTTTACGGTGCGATGGACGGTGCGTCGAAGTTCGTTAAGGGAGATGCGATCGCCGGTATTATCATCGTCATCATCAACTTGATATTCGGAATGATCATCGGTGTCGTCCAGCAAGGCTTACCGATGATGGATTCCGTAAATCTATATACATTATTGACAGTTGGGGACGGTCTTGTCAGCCAGATTCCAGCCCTTTTGATTTCGGTTGCGACCGGTATCATCGTCACACGCTCGACATCCGACGGAAACCTTGGTGAGGATGTCATCGGTCAATTGGCACGGACACCGTTACTCGTCGGAATCGCAGCTGGGGCGATCTTCTTACTCGGGCTATTCACAGCGATTCCCGATTACGTCACGATGCCGATTGCAGCACTGTTCGGTTTCTTCGCTTGGCGAATGAAGCAGACGACGAAAACGATGCAAGAAGAAGTCGCCGTCGAAGAAGCACCAAGTGAAAACTTGCGATCAAGCGAATCGGTCATTTCCTTACTGAACGTCGATACGATTGAATTCGAATTTGGTTATGGATTGATTCCACTCGCTGATGAAGCACAAGGCGGTGATTTACTTGATCGTGTCGTCATGATTCGTCGGCAACTGGCGCTTGAACTTGGGTTCGTACTTCCGACCGTTCGGATTCGCGATCATCTGCAGTTATCACCGAATCAGTACCGGATTAAGATTCGCGGAAGTGAAATGGCGACTGGTGAACTATTACTGGATCATTATTTAGCGATGAGTCCCGGGGTTGACGATCCAGAAATCCGCGGTATCGAAACCGTTGAACCGGCTTTCGGTATGCCGGCGCTCTGGATTGATGAACAGACACGGAGCCGAGCAGAAATGTCAGGCTATACGGTCGTTGATCCACCATCTGTCGTCGCAACACATTTAACGGAGCTCTTGAAGAAACATGCCGCTGAGTTACTCGGTCGAGAAGAAACGAAGCAACTAGTTGATCACTTGAAGGAGTCTCATCCAATTTTAGTGGAAGAAGTGACACCACAACTTCTATCGATTGGAGATCTACAAAAAATATTCGTACAACTGCTTAAAGAAAAGATTTCGATTCGCAATTTACCATTGATCTTTGAAACACTTGCGGATTATGCCGCAGTCACGAAAGATAGTGAATTACTCGCTGAATATGTTCGCCAATCCTTGTCGCGTCAAATTACGGAACAAGTAATGCAAGGGGAAGTATTACATGTCGTGACAGTATCAAGTGAGATGGAACTTGACATACAATCGGCGATTCAGAAAACAGAGTTCGGAAACTACTTAGCCCTTGATCCCGAAAAAGCAAGTCGTTTCATCGAAGCATTACAAGAGCGAACGATGGAGTTTGAACGTTATGGTGCTCATCCAATCATTCTGACTTCTCCGAGCATTCGGATGTTCGTCCGTCAATTGACAGAACGCTACTTCCCGGATATACCAATTTTGTCATATAACGAATTGATGCCGACGATCGAAGTGAAGAGCATTGGGGTGATATAAGCAATGATAGTGAAAAAAGTCGTAGCGGATACAGTAGCTGAAGCGATGGAGCGGATTAAACAAGAGCTAGGTGAAGAAGCCATCATCTTGAACACGAGGCACATAAAGGTAGGAGGACTGTTCGGGATCTTTGCTAAACGAAAAGTAGAGCTCGTCGGTTCGATTGATGAATATCGAGAAGAGAAGACGGCTCAAGAAGTCGATTCTCCATTACCGGATAAGATACCACCTCATGTAAGTCAACCCGAAAAGCGCGCTTTTGTGGAACGTCCTACGATCATTACGATTGGTGAGAGACCGCTACCAAAAGAAATAAGTCATTATGCCGGACTACTTGCGGAGCCTGCATTGAATCAATTAGCAGAACATTTACATGAAAAACTCGTGTCATCCTATTATCAGACGCAACAATCTGACTTGAACGCTGTATTACGTGAAGAAGTTCGTTCGAAGATTCGAACGAAGACGACGAACGCAAAATACATCATGCTCACAGGTCCTACGGGAGTCGGTAAAACGACGACAATCGCAAAACTAGCGGCCTACTACACATTGACAGAGAAAAAACGAGTAGGTCTCATCACGACGGATACGTACCGAATATCAGCAATTGAACAGTTAAAGACGTATGCGGATATTCTGTCTATCCCGATTCATGTCGCATACGATCTAGACGACTTCGAGCAAGCGAAAACAGCATTGCAATCATGCGATATCGTTCTAATCGATACAGCGGGCAGAAACTTCCTCGATGTTGGATATGTTGAGCAATTGAAAAGTCGTCATGATTTTAAAGAGACCGAGGTGTTGCTTGTACTAAGCTTGACGGCGAAATATCAAGACCTCATTCGGATGTATGATCGTTTTCAAACCGTCCCTGTATCTGGTGTTATTTTTTCCAAAGCAGATGAGACAAGTGAATTATGGTCGATCGTGGGTCTTGCGGAGGAAAGTGAACTGCCGATCTATTGTATAACTACTGGTCAAGAGGTGCCCGAAGATATTATGTTTGCTTCCGCAGAAGAGATATCTGAGATGGTCGTTAAGAGAGGAATGGGATGATGCAAGAAGATCAAGCACGTGTCCTACGCTCTAAATTATCTGTAAATGAGACCAAGACGATAGCGATCGTCAGTGGTAAAGGTGGCGTTGGTAAAACGAATGTTGCTGTCAACTTAGGCGTTGCGTTATCTCTTCAAAATAAGAAGGTACTTCTCATCGATTTAGATATCGGTATGGCGAACATCGGAATTTTACTAGGGAAATCTTCAAAGTTATCCCTCATGGAATGTGTGAAGAAAAGGGAATCATTGCAGCAATCCATCGTGGAGTATTCCTCTACGTTACACTTCATCCATGGAGGAAGTGGGTTTGCGGAATTAACCAATCTTACGGCAGAGGATACGACCTTCTTACTACGAGAGTTTCGCTTCTTCTATGACTATGATTACGTCTTGCTGGATTTAGGGGCGGGTGCGAACCATCAAACGTTTGACTTCATTAGCAGTGCAGATGAAGCGTGGTTGATTGTCACACCAGAACCTACTTCCATCATGGATGGGTATGCATTTGTGAAGTTAGCCCATCATCATGCAAAAGAATTGCCAATCTCTGTAATCGTCAATCGAGCGTCTCATGGTGAAGAAGCGCTTGAAACGTTCGATCGTCTTGAGTTGGTTAGTTCTCAATTCTTAAAAAAGTCATTACGTTTCATCGGTTTTTTACCTGAAGATCAGACAGTCGTAAAGGCGGTCAAAGCCCAAATGCCATTTTATATCATGGACCGAAAGAGTAACGTCAGTTGGCGAATGGACCACATCACGACTTCACTGACAGGTGTTCGCGTAAAAGAACGAAGATTTTTAGATCGATTATTCGGTCGACTAAAGCATGGGAAAGATCATGTCCATTAAGTTGGAGATAAAGGAGGAAATCATTCATGGACTTAAATGAATATGTAGGATTGTTCCTTGATGAATCAATGGAGCATCTTCAAGCAATCAATACAAGCTTATTGGATTTCGAACAACGGATGGACGATGAAGCCGTCATTGATCAAATTTTTCGTTCGGCGCACACACTTAAAGGAATGGCGGGAACGATGGGGTATGATGCCATTGCTGATCTTACGCATGAAATGGAGAGCGCCCTTGATTTAGTTCGTTCTAAAAAGCAACCAGCGACTGCAGAGTTGATTGATGTATTATTCGTTGCAGCTGAACAACTCGAGACGATGGTCGAAGATATTAGCAGAGGCGGAAAAGGAAAGCTAGATGTAGCAGAAACGGTCAATCGCTTGAAGCGTTTCATCCAGCCGAACGATGTACAAACTGCGACAGTCGTTCCTGAGGTGGCGCAACAGAACTTTGAATGTGATGTGTATTCGAAAGCGGTCGTCCAACAATCGATTGCGGCAGGATATCAGGCATATGTCTTATCCATCGAGCTTTCAGCGGATGTGATCTTAAAGGCGGCTCGTGTCTACATGGTCTTTGATCGTCTTCAATCGCTTGGGGATGTAATTTTATCGAATCCAACTTCTGATGACTTAGAACAAGAGCATTTTGATACTTCTTTTGAAATTTTATTCGTCACACAAAGTGAGCAAAAAACGATCCAGGAAGCCGTTGAAACTGTATCGGAAGTCGCAAATGTAACAATCGTTCCATTCGAGACCATGCCCGAAGCGGAAGTCGCCATCTCCACGTTACAACCAGAACCAGCAACTGTAGATGTTCCGAAAACAGAAACATCCGTGAATGAAACGCTAGACACAACTGCACCCGTCGCATCCAAGACGATTCGCGTTAATTTAGAACGAATCGATCGCTTGATGAACTTATTCGAAGAATTCATCATAGACCGTGGACGGTTGGAACGGATTGCAGCTGAAGTAAGTTCTCCAGAATTGACGGATACGGTCGAACGGATTAAACGCGGTACGAATGAATTGCAGTCTCTCGTACTCACGTTACGTATGATGCCAATCGAACAAGTATTCAATCGATTCCCACGGATGGTACGTTCTGTATCAAAAGATGTCGGAAAGCACATCAAGTTACATATCACGGGTGCTGAGACAGAACTAGATCGAACTGTCATCGACGAAATCGGAGATCCGTTGGTTCACTTGATTCGTAACGCAATCGATCATGGAATTGAAAATAAGGCGGACCGGATTCTTGCCGGTAAACCTGTTGAAGGTAACCTGTCCTTACGTGCGTATCATTCGGGAAATCGTGTCTTCATTGAAATCGAAGATGATGGTGCTGGGATCAATCATGAACGTGTTACACGAATCGCGATTGAAAAAGGTTTGATCACAGAAGAAGAAGCGACGCAATTAACAATAGAAGAAGCATCGATGTTATTATTCGCCCCTGGTTTTTCGACGGCGGAAACCGTAACAGATTTATCTGGTCGCGGAGTCGGACTGGATGTCGTCAAATCCAAGATCGAGTCACTTGGCGGAGAAGTGTTCGTGGAAACACGACGTGGAGAAGGAACGATTTTTCGTATCAGCTTACCACTGACACTATCTATCATTTCAGCGATGCTAGTGGAACTTGGTACAGAAACGTATGCTATTCCGTTGACGGCGATCATCGAGACGACATCATTAAGAAGCTCTTCGATCCTACAGGCGCATCGTGAGAAAGTATTCGATTTCCGTGGACAATTGGTTCCATTGATTTCGTTAAATGAAGTCTATGGCTTGCCGCAACATGATGCGGATGCATACTCCGTTGTGGTGGTTCGAAGCGGTGAGAAACTAGCCGGTTTGGTCGTCTCGGAATTGATTGGACAACAAGAAATCGTCATGAAGCCGCTTGGTAGTTATCTTGAAGGAATTCGTGCGATTTCTGGAGCAACCATCCTCGGTGATGGACAGGTTGCATTGATCATTGACAGTAATGCTCTATTACGAAAGTGAGGGAATTGAAGATGGAACAAAAGTGGGTTGTTTTTCAATTAGAAGAGAATTCATATGGGATTGACGTACAATCTGTTCGTTCGATCGAACGCCTCATTCCCATCACACGGATTCCGAATGCCGCATCTTTCGTTAAAGGTGTGATTAACTTACGTGGGGTCGTCACACCTGTGATTGATCTTCGGGCACGCTTAGGATTTGAGATGATCGAAGAAACGGAAGAAACGCGGATCATCATTGCCACTCTCGAACACGGAGATGCGGGCTTCATCGTTGATCGAGCGAATGAAGTCGTAGAATCATCAGATGTCAGAATCGAGCCTTTAAGTGAACAAAAGCAAGAGGATGCATCGTATTTGACAGCAGTCGCCAAGGGTGAGCATCAGCTGTTTTCGTTAATCGAGCCGAACCGTTTGTTTGAGGACATCGTTCATGCTTAATGCTGACGAAAAAGATATTTTCAGAGAGATCGGAAATATCGGAGCAGGTCATGCAGCTACAGCATTATCGACACTCTTAGGAAAACCGATTGAAATCGAAGTTCCTTCGGCTGAGTTAGAGCCATTCTCGTCGATTATCGATCGGGTCGGAGGAGCGGAAGCGTATACGGCTGGAGCACTACTGCGTTTCTCAGGAGATATTCGAGCAACCTTACTCTTTTTAATGCCTCTGCACGACGCAGAGAAATTGATTGGCCAATTGATGAAGTCCGAGTTCCAATTTTTCTCTGATTTTCATGAAATGGGGGTTTCTGCCTGGGAGGAAATCGGGAATATACTAATCGGCGCATATGCACGTTCGATTTCAGATTGGTTGAACCTTTCCCTACAAGTCAGCGTACCTGCTTCTGCATTTGATATGGTCGGCGCCTTGCTTGAAGTGGCTCTTCTTGAATCTTCGACTCCAGGAAACATGGCATTATACATCGACACGCATCTTTCGAGTGCGGGGAATGAATTGACTGGTCATTTGCTTCTTTTACCAGAAGCTAATGCATTTCAGACCGTCTTTCAGCGATTGGGTGTGGATATTGATGGATGAACTCATACGAATTGGAATCGCGGAATATGCGATCAGTAAACATCCCGTCATTCTCCGCACCGCTGGTCTTGGCTCATGTGTCGGTGTCGTCATCTATGATCAGGAGCGAGGATTGTCCAGTATGGCACACGTGATGTTGCCAGACTCAGCGATTAGTCGAAATCGTGAAGCTGAAGTCGGTAAGTTTGCGGATACTGCTATTCTGGAGGTCGTAAAACGTTTACGAGCGCAAGGTGCGGTGAGATTACGCGCTAAAATTGCTGGTGGTGCACAAATGTTCCAATTCAAATATGAACATGAATCGATGCGAATTGGAGAACGAAACATTGCGTCCGTCAAAGACATGCTACAAAAGACAGGTATTCCACTTGTCGCAGAAGATGTCGGAGGTACAAATGGACGGACGATCGAGTTCCACTCAAAGTCAGGACGTCTCGTGATCCGGACAGTAAATGTCGGGACGTTGGAAATATAGAGGAGGAATGGTCATGCGTGAGGAATTACAACAACTTTGGGATCGATGGCTATCGACACGTGATATCACGGTAGCGGATGAGTTACTCTTGAATTACGAACCTCTCGTTCAATATCATGTTCAACGCCTGAGTGCTACATTACCTAAAAGTGTCGATCGGGATGAATTGAAAAGTTTAGGGATGATGGGATTGTACGACGCTCTTCAAAAATTCGATCAAAATCATAATAATAAATTCGACACGTATGCCGCCTTTCGGATTCGGGGAGCAATTTTAGACGGACTGCGAAAGATCGATTGGTTACCGCGTTCTTTACGAGAAAAAGCAAAACGGGTCGAGGCAGCTGTTGAGATACTAGAGCAATCACTTCAAAGAACACCGACAATTGAAGAGGTATCTTCGATTGTCGAGATGTCTACGGATGAAGTGAAAAGTGCGTTAGCCGAAAGTTATTTTGCGAACGTATTATCAATCGATGAAGCGGTCACCTTACAAGATGAAGGGAAAGCCATGACGGTGTCCTATTTAGATCCGGATACAGCAACGCCTGAGGACATGTTATTAATGCGTGAACTGATCGCTAAACTGGCAGAGGAAGTAAAAGAACTGTCTGAAAAAGAACAGTTGGTCGTATCGCTCTTCTACTATGAGGAATTAACATTGACCGAGATTGGTGAAATTCTGGAATTGTCGACTTCACGGATCTCTCAAATCCACTCTAAAGCTCTACGTAAATTAAAAAATGCATTGGGAAGTGCATACTTAGCAGATCGTGTCGCAATGTGAAAGGAAATTGATCATGACAGTCGTGTATATACTCCTCGCAGCGCTTATATGCTACGCGTTACTTCTACTGTTTCGTCAGCAAGCGGATTTAAAGGATCGTATCACGCGTTTAGAGCGTGAGAAGGATGAGACGGAACAAATATTGCTGCGTTTCATGGAACAGGTGAACGGTATGACGGAAAGCGATTCAAAATCCACTCTGGAACCTTCATTACAAGTAGATGCCCAAGGATTCGCTCCAAGTGAGCAAGTGTTGCATAGTAAGACTGATCCGGACACGGGACAACCTGAAGTGAAGAAAATCGTACACAAAGAACCGGTAGTTACGCAAGAACAAGAGATGACGGATGTCAAACAAGCATTACAAGAAGGTACAGATATAGAGACACTCGCTCGTTCCTTGAACCGAGGAACGGGTGAGGTCGCTTTAATCGCGAAACTTTCTCATCAAACGAAGGTTGCCCCTCGTTAATCTTTATGCTATATTAGTCTACGGTGTTAATTACGCACGCATGTATCGCCAGCTGTGGTGCCTTTAATAGGTTAGCTGGATAGACGATCATCGCGGAGGACATCCAAAACCCAAAAGGAGGAATTCATCATGGCAGTAATCTCGATGAAACAATTGTTAGAAGCTGGTGTACACTTCGGTCACCAAACACGCCGTTGGAACCCAAAAATGGCGAAATACATCTTCACAGAACGGAACGGAATCTACATCATCGACCTTCAAAAAACGGTCAAAAAAGTAGACGAAGCATACAACTTCATCCGTGAAGTAGCGTCTGAAGGCGGAAACGTTCTTTTCGTTGGTACGAAAAAACAAGCTCAAGACACTGTGAAAGAAGAAGCGATCCGTGCAGGTCAATACTTCATCAACGAACGTTGGTTGGGTGGAACTCTCACGAACTTCTCTACAATCAAAAAACGTATCAACCGTTTGAAACAACTCGAAAAAATGGAAGAGAACGGTACATTCGAAGTTCTTCCTAAAAAAGAAGTCATCATTCTTAAAAAAGAAATGACTCGTCTTGAGAAATTCCTCGGCGGTATCAAAGATATGCCAGGCGTTCCGGATGCACTCTTCATCGTTGACCCACGCAAAGAGCGTATCGCGATTGCAGAAGCACACAAACTCAACATCCCAATCGTTGCGATTGTTGATACTAACTGTGATCCAGACGAAATCGACTACGTCATCCCAGCGAACGACGATGCGATCCGTGCAGTCAAATTGCTCACTGGTAAAATGGCTGACGCAATCCTCGAAGTTAAACAAGGCGAAGATAACGTAGCACCTGAAACTACTGAAGAAGTAGTAGCAGACGCTGAGTAATTCGTGATGCCAGGTGATAAAGGGAATCGACCTTTTATCACCTTTTTTTTGAAACTAAGGATGTTATAAGGAGGAATATCGAATGGCTATTACAGCAGCAATGGTTAAAGAACTTCGTGAAAAAACAGGTGCAGGTATGCTCGACTGCAAAAAAGCACTCGTTGAAACTGACGGTGATATGAACGCAGCAGTAGATTTCTTGCGTGAAAAAGGGATCGCTAAAGCAGCGGCAAAAGGCGATCGTATCGCAGCTGAAGGATTAACTGCAGTTGCAGTTGACGGTAACAAAGCGGCACTCGTTGAAATCAACTCAGAAACAGACTTCGTTGCGAAAAACGAACGTTTCCAAACACTCGTTCAAAACATCGCAGATGCTGTTCTCCGTAACGGTTCTGAGACAGCAGAAGCTGCTCTTGCTTCTGAATACGAAGCAGGCAAAACAATCGACACATACATCTCAGAAGAAGCTTCAACAATCGGAGAGAAAATCTCACTCCGTCGCGTAGCGCTCTTCACAAAAGCAGATGATGCAGTATTCGGTTCTTACCTCCACATGGGTGGACGCATCGGTTCAGTCGTCGTTATCGAAGGTACGACAGACGAAACAGTTGCAAAAGACGTTGCAATGCACATCGCAGCAGCACGTCCACTTTACGTTGACCGTACTTCTGTCACAGAAGAAGAAAAAGCGCGTGAAGAAAAAGTCCTCACTGAGCAAGCATTGAACGAAGGAAAACCTGCTAACATCGTTGAAAAAATGATCGTTGGTCGTATGAACAAGTTCTTCGAGGAAATCTGCCTCGTCGATCAAACGTTCGTCAAGGATCCAGACTTCAAAGTTGGTAAATATGTAGAATCTAAAGGCGGTAAAGTCGTGTCATTCGTACGCTTCGAAGTTGGAGAAGGTATGGAAAAACGCGAAGAGAACTTCGCTGAAGAAGTTATGAACCAACTTAAAAAATAAGAATCGGGATCATCCTGATGACAAGAGAAGGAACACGTATGCTTCAATCCACTTTCGTGTGGAAGTGGTTCGTGTTCCTTTTTTACGGAATTTAGCAAGGGGGACATAGTCATGCAACCGAAATATAACCGGATTGTGTTAAAATTGAGCGGAGAAGCGCTCGCAGGAGATCAAGGGTTTGGGATTAATCCTGTCATCGTCAAATCTATCTCGAAACAGATTCGCGAATTGATTGAATTGAATGTTGAAGTAGCGGTCGTCGTCGGAGCTGGAAACATTTGGCGTGGTAAAACAGGTGCAGAACTTGGGATGGACCGGGCCAATGCCGATTATATGGGGATGTTAGCGACAGTCATGAACTCGCTTGCGCTTCAAGATAGCTTAGAAGATGTAGGTGTTGAGACACGCGTTCAAACATCGATTGAGATGCGTCAAGTGGCAGAACCGTACATTCGTCGCCGTGCAATGCGTCACTTAGAAAAAGGACGCGTCGTCATCTTTGCGGCAGGTACAGGAAACCCGTACTTCTCAACAGATACGACAGCTGCTCTTCGTGCAGCTGAAATTGAAGCGGAAGTCATCTTGATGGCGAAGAACAACGTTGATGGTGTCTACTCAGCGGACCCGAATGTTGATCCAGAAGCGAAGAAGTTCGAGACGCTTTCTTACTTGGATGTCTTAAAAGATGGTCTTCAAGTCATGGACTCTACAGCTACATCACTTTGTATGGACAATGACATCCCGCTCATCGTCTTCTCGTTGATGGAAGAAGGTAACATCAAACGTGTCGTCATCGGTGATGAAATCGGGACAATCGTAAGGGGGAACTAATATGTCAAAAGAAATCTTAAAACAAGCCGAAGAACGGATGGAAAAGGCACACCTCTCACTTAAAAAGGAACTTGCGACACTTCGCGCGGGTCGCGCGAACGTAGCGATTTTAGATCCCGTTCAAGTCGAGTACTACGGTGCACCGACACCGCTCAATCAAGTAGCAAACGTCAACACACCAGAAGCGCGTCTGATCTTGATTACTCCGTGGGATAAATCAATGGTCAGTGAAATTGAAAAAGCGATTCAGCGTGCAGATCTTGGTCTTGCACCATCATCTGATGGTACGGTCATTCGTCTTGCGATTCCGCCACTAACGGAGGAACGTCGGAAGGAACTCGTTAAACTCGTCAAGAAGTATACGGAAGAAGGGAAAGTTGCTCTCCGTAACATTCGTCGTGATACGAACGAGCAGTTAAAGAAACAAGAAAAAGATGGTGCATTGACAGAAGACGATCTGCGTGGATACACAGAAGATGTTCAAACGTTGACAGACAAGTTCGTCAAACAACTTGATCAGACGGCAACGGAAAAAGAACAAGAAATCATGGAAGTATGACGCATCGGATCGTCATGGGGGGGACTCTTTGTCACACGAAGAGTCCCTTTCTTCATAATTGAGAGAGGAGGAAGTGCGGATGTTTCAATGGTTGAATCAGACGAAAGAAACCGAAACCTATGATCGGGTACCTGAACACGTTGCCATCATCATGGACGGAAACGGACGATGGGCACAAAAACGCGGACTTCCGCGTATCATGGGTCATCGCGAAGGTATGAAATCAATTCGTGAAGTCGTTCGGGTGGCAAATGAACTTGGCATCAAAAGCCTGACACTGTATGCCTTCTCGACAGAGAATTGGACGCGTCCTGAGGAAGAAGTGAGCTTTCTCATGAAGTTACCGGCACAATTTTTAGAGTCGGATTTAAAAGAGTTAGACGCGCAAAATGTCAAAGTCGAGGTGGCGGGTGAAGTATCACGCCTCCCTCATTTCACGCGTGAGGCGGTCGAGCAAGCGAAACTGGATACGCAACACAATACAGGACTTCGTCTGATTTTCGCTCTGAATTATGGAGGACGCGATGAACTCGTTCAAGTCATGCAGAAACTGGGTGCCCAAATCCAAGCAGGATCATTGTCACCGGATGCGATTACACCGGAGACGATCGAACGAGAGTTGATGACAGGATCCGTAACCGATGTCGATTTCGTTATTCGAACGAGTGGGGAACAACGGTTATCCAACTTTTTACTTTGGCAAGCAGCATATGCGGAGTTTTATTTCACAGATGTCTTGTGGCCAGAATTTCGCCGGGATGCTTTCTTGGCGGCAATCGAAGATTATAATCAACGGACACGCCGATTCGGCGGCGTCTGATCAAATGAGGAACTAGCTTATGAAAACTCGAATTATTACAGGGATATGGGCTGGTGCCATCTTTTTGGCACTTCTGTACATCGGCGGACTTCCCTTTTTAGCGTTTATGGCAATCTTAACGATTCTCGGATATACCGAGCTCGTTCGGATGCGACAATGGAGCGGCTCGCGCGTCCCTCGGATTCTATTTGGGATTGGGACATTATTGCCGTTTGTTGGTATCTATGAAGAAGCAGTCGATCAGACACTGCCGATCGGACTTTCGCCGATTGCTTGGGCAATGATCATCTTATTGATTAGCCTCTTCTGGAACGTGTTCTCAAAGAATGTCTTTACATTCGATGATGTTGCCTTTTTACTGCTGACTGCAGTTTATGTCGGTGTCGGTTTTGCGTCATTTGCCTATATCCGTTTACTCGAACATGGATTAACGTGGTCATTGCTAATCATCCTCTTGATCTGGTTCACGGATTCAGGGGCTTATTTCGTCGGCAAACGATTTGGTAAGAATAAACTGTGGCCATCGATCAGTCCGAACAAAACGATTGAAGGGGCAGTCGGTGGCGTGTTACTTGCCATCTTACTCGGTGTCGTGTTCGAAAGTATCGAACCGACAGTCGGTTTTGGGAAAGTCGTTCTACTCGCCATCATCGTTGCCGTCGTAGGTCAACTTGGTGACTTGGTCCAGTCCGCTTACAAACGCCATTATGGTGTCAAGGATTCAGGGACGCTACTACCGGGGCATGGTGGTATTTTAGATCGGTTCGACAGCATGATGATCGTCTTTACGGTCCTCGTCGTACTCGATATCTTTGCTTGAGGAGGCGCTTCATTATGAAGAAAATCAGTATCATCGGTGGAACAGGATCGATTGGTACGCAGACGCTTGACGTCATTGCGGCCAATCCAGACCTTTTTGAATTGACGAGTTTTGCATTTGGGCGTAACACGACAATCGCTGTACCGTGGTTGAATCGTCTGCAACCGATGCTTGTCGGTGTTCAAGATGAGACGACCCGCCAAGAACTTGAGCATCACTTAACGTATCATCCGACAATCGTCATCGGAGAAGAAGGATTGCTGGATATCGTGACGCATCCTGAAATCGATACGGTCATTACAGCGGTCGTAGGAGCTGTTGGCTTACGTCCAACGCTTGCTGCGATCGAGGCGGGTAAAACGATTGGTCTTGCGAACAAAGAAACACTCGTCACGGCAGGCCACCTTGTCATGAAGCTCGCGCGCGAAAAAAACGTGACAATTTTACCCGTCGATAGTGAGCATGCGGCGATTTTCCAATGCTTGAACGGTGAGCGGCGAGAAGATGTGCGTCAAATCATCTTGACGGCGTCAGGCGGCAGCTTCCGCGATCAATCACGGGAAGAACTGGCAGATGTGACGGTCGAACAAGCACTGGCGCATCCGAACTGGTCGATGGGAGCAAAAATCACGATTGATTCCGCGACAATGATGAACAAAGGGTTCGAGGTCATTGAAGCGCATTGGTTATTTGATGTCGACTATGCGGATATCGATGTCGTCATCCACCGTGAATCCATTATCCACTCGATGGTCGCATTCAACGATGGAGCTGTCATGGCGCAGCTTGGTATGCCCGACATGCGAGAACCGATTCAGTACGCTCTTACATATCCGTCCCGCCTTGAAATCCAAGGGGGAGAACGGTTAAACTTAAAGGAAATCGGACGCTTACACTTTGCTGATGCATCATTTGATCGTTATCCCTTGTTACGACTTGCTTTTGAAGCGGGTCAAGCCGGCGGATCGATGCCATCAGTACTCAATGCTGCGAACGAACAAGCGGTGGACCGTTTCTTAAAAGGGGACATTCGCTTTTTAGAAATCGAAGCGAGCGTTGAGGCGGCGCTTCAAGCTCATGAGCTTATCGAGGAGCCTTCGTTGGATCAAATCCTTGAAGCTGATCGATGGGCGCGTGAGTTCGTATCGTCTCTTACATTCGCTAACTAAGGATGGGATAAGTAATGACGACCTTTATTTCAATCGTGCTGATGTTCGGTGTACTCGTCGCCGTCCATGAATGGGGTCATCTCGTAATGGCGAAGCGGGCAGGTATTCTCTGTCGGGAATTTGCTATTGGATTTGGACCGAAAATCTTTTCAGTGTTTAAGAATGAGACATTGTATACGGTACGCCTGTTGCCGATTGGCGGTTACGTCAAGATGGCGGGTGAAGAACCTGAACTCGTTGAGATCAAATCAGGTCAAACCGTTGGATTACAGTTAAAGGACGGTGTCATTGAGACGATTTATTTCGATGCGGATCAACCACAAGTCGATCAAGTCGTTACTGTCGAGCGGATTGACTTATTGCATCAACTCGAACTCGTTGGGTTACAAGACGAGACATCGGTTCGCTACCCCGTCTCACCAACAGCATTTCTCGTAGAAGGTCAGACACGGACACAAATTGCGCCGTATGACCGTACATTTGGTTCGAAATCCGTATGGAAACGTGTCCTTGCGATTGCTGCAGGACCGTTCATGAACTTCGTCCTCGCGTTCGTTATCCTATTCGGTCTTGCTTTATATAACGGCTCGCCGACGGGAGACAGCGTCATCGGAACAGTTCAAAAAGGTTCACCGGCTGACCAAGCTGGACTAGTTGAAGGTGACCGGATTGTTTCGGTTAACGGACAAGATACATCGAAATGGACTGATTTACGCGCAGGATTCCAAGATCGTGCCGGTAAAGCGACAGAAGTCAAATATGAACGTGATGGGAAAGAAACAACAACCGAAATCACGCCAAAAGTGCAACAGCAAGGAGAACAGAAGGTCGGCATCATCGGTGTTACGAATGAGACAGAAAAATCATTCGGAACAGCACTACAAACGGGTGTGTCGGAAACGTGGCGCATGTCGACGCTCATCGTCGGAGCGGTTGGAGATCTAGTGACCGGTGTCGTTGGCGTTGATCAGTTATCAGGACCAGTTGGGATCGTTAAGATGACCGATCAGGTCGCAGCAAGTGGATTCTCGATGCTGTTGACATGGACGGCACTGTTGTCTGTCAACTTAGCAGTCTTCAACTTATTGCCACTCCCGGCACTTGACGGAGGACGCTTGCTGTTCCTCTTCCTTGAAGCCTTACGCGGAAAACCAGTTGATCCTCAAAAAGAAGGATTGGTTCACTTCGTCGGTTTCGCACTTTTAATGTTACTCATGCTCGTCGTCACTTGGAACGACATTCAGAAGTTCTTTTAATTAATCACTCAATCAAAGGAGTTCGTGACTCATTATGAAACAATCAAAACTATTCATGCCAACGTTGCGTGAAGTGCCATCTGATGCAGAAGCCATCAGTCACCAACTCTTGCTTCGTGCAGGGTTCATGCGTCAAAATGCCGCTGGAATCTATTCTTATCTCCCACTCGCGAAACGTGTTCTCGCAAACATCGAGACAATCATTCGTGAGGAATTAGAAGCTGCGGGTGCACAAGAATTGCTCATGCCAGCGATTCAACCAGCTGAACTATGGGAAGAAACAGGACGCTGGGATATCTATGGACCTGAATTGATGCGCTTGACGGATCGTCATGATCGCCGGTTCGCGCTCGGAGCGACACACGAGGAACTGATCACTTCAATCGTTCGTGATGAATTGAACTCGTACAAAAAGTTACCGGTCAATCTCTTCCAGATTCAAATGAAGTACCGTGACGAACGTCGTCCACGTTTCGGTTTATTACGTGGTCGTGAGTTCATCATGAAGGACGCTTATTCGTTCCATTCGTCACAAGAGAGCTTAGACGAAGAGTATCAAAACATGTTTGATACGTATTCGCGGATCTTCACACGTGTGGGTCTTGAGTTCCGTCCAGTCGTCGCGGACTCTGGTGCGATCGGTGGCAGTGGAACACATGAGTTCCATGCGTTAGCAGCAATCGGTGAAGATACGATCGTCTACTCGGACCAATCGGATTATGCAGCGAACTTAGAGATGGCAGAGTCGATTGATGCCTATCCGAAGCAAGACAAAGCATCAGAAGCACTGGAAGAAGTGCATACGGCAGATGCGAAGACAATCGAAGCGGTCAGTGCACATCTGAACTTACCAGCAAACGAATCGATCAAAACTGTCATCTTCAAAACGGAACAAGGGCTTGTCATGGCTCTCGTCCGGGGTGATCACGAAGTCAACGATATCAAGTTGAAAAACTATCTGGGCGCACTCGACATCACGATGGCGAGCGACGAAGAGATTGAAGCAGCACTTCACTCGACGCCTGGAACACTCGGACCGATCGGGGCAGACATGAAAATCGTTGCTGATTACGCGGTACGTGCCTTGACGAACGCTGTCTGTGGGGCAAACAAAGCGGAAACCCATTATATCCATGTCGATCCAAGCCGTGATTTTGAAGCAGACTATACGGACTTGCGCTTCGTCGAAGAAGGTGACGCGTCACCAGACGGCAACGGAAACGTTAAATTCGCACGTGGGATCGAAGTCGGTCAAGTCTTCAAACTCGGAACACGTTACTCTGAAGGAATGGGAGCGACGTTCCTCGATGAAGGCGGTAAAGCACAACCACTCATCATGGGATGTTACGGGATCGGTGTCTCGCGGACATTGTCGGCAGTCGTTGAACAACATTATGATGAGCGCGGAATCATTTGGCCAAAAGCGATCGCACCATACGATGTCCATTTGATTGTCGTCAATGGTAAAAATGCAGAACAGCTTGAACTCGGAGAGACACTATACCGGGAGTTGACAGCTGCAGGATTCAGCGTCTTGCTTGACGACCGGAAAGAACGAGCAGGCGTCAAATTCGCCGATGCGGATTTGATCGGTCTACCGGTTCGTTTGAACGTCGGGAAAAAAGCGACAGAAGGAATTGTCGAATTAAAAGCCCGTCGCGGTGGCGATGCAGAAGAAATTGGACAGGAACAAGTCGTTGATGCTGTTCGTTCACTCTATGAAGGTTTAGAATAAAGAATGGAGACGGTCACTTTTCATAAAGTGACTGTTTTCTTGTCTCACACCCATTCGCCCCTTGGGCAATCCGCAAGAGGAGGAGGAGTTGCTGTCACGGTGTGAAGCGATCAGACAGCACAATTGCGAGTGGATACACAACAACGCATGTCACTGTTGCTCAGTGACTTAGAATTACCGAACGGTATCATTGAAGAATACTTTAACGAAGCAGTTCTTGAGAAGCTTCGCGTCAATAAAGCAAAAGCAACCTGGACATTTGAAATCCGCTTGCCACACGTTTTGCCCCAAAACGTCTATCAACTCTTTACGAGTCGTTTGATAAGTCGGTACCAGCAATTCGCCGAAGTCAAAGTCATCCTATTCGCGGATGGTCGACCAGACGAACGCCTATATCATGATTACTGGCCATATGTCGTGCAAGATCTCGCAGACGTCTCATCGGCGATGCGGACACAACTCGGGCGTGTCTTACCAGAGTTCAAAGAACAGAAATTATTCATTCCGGTCCGGAGTGAACCGGAAGCAGGATTCTTAAAAAGTAGCTTATGTGGGGAATTGCAGTTACTCTACAGTGCTTACGGATTCCCGAAATTCAACTGTGAACCGATTGTTCAAATCAACGAATCGAAACAAGAAGCGTTGCGCAATCAGGTGAAACAGGAAGACATGGAAGAAGCAAAGCGGATGCTCGAGTTGCAATTCAAACGGGAACAATCGCGGGATGACGATGAAGGACCAGTTGAGATCCGAATCGGGAAACCGATTCAAGATGAGATTGTCCCAATCAAGACGATCCAAGATGAGGAACGACGGATTGCGATCCGTGGTCTCGTTTTCTCAGCTGAAAGTCGTGAATTACGAAGCGGAAAGACAATCTTTACGTTCAAGATGACGGATTATACGGACTCCCTTGTCGTCAAGATGTTTGCGCGTGACGAGACAGACGTCAAGATCCTCTCTGCAATCAAAAAAGGGATGTGGATTCAGGCGGCAGGTCGCGTTGAGTTTGATACATTCCTGCGCGATCTTTGTATGATGATTGCCCAACTGTCAGAAGTGAAGATGGAAGCACCGGCTGATCCTTGGGCAGGCGAGAAGCGTGTCGAGTTACACGCGCACTCGCAAATGAGTCAGATGGACGCCGTCATGAACGTGACGAAATACGTTGAACGCGCAGCAAAATGGGGTCATCCTGCTGTTGCGATCACGGATCACGCGGGTGCCCAAAGTTTCCCGGATGCCTACTATGCCGGAAAGAAAAACGATATCAAGGTATTGTATGGAATCGAAGCGAATGTCGTCGATGACGGGGTGCAAGTCGCCTATCATCCGGTGGATCGTAACTTAGATGACGCGACATTCGTCGTCTTTGACGTCGAGACAACTGGTTTATCGGCGATGTACAACAAGATCATCGAACTTGCAGCCGTCAAGATCCACGATGGTGATATCATCGATAAGTTCGAAGCGTTCGCGGATCCGAAGCATCTATTGTCGGCGACGACGATTGATTTGACTGGGATCACCGATGATATGGTCCGGGGAAAACCAGACCCGGAACAAGTCGTCAAGGAATTCATGGACTGGGTCGGCGACTCGATTCTCGTTGCCCATAATGCCTCATTCGATATCGGATTCTTGAATGCAACACTACGATCCGGTGGACACGATGAATCGGTCTTGCCAGTCATTGATACGCTTGAGCTCGCCCGTGTTTTGATGCCGACGCTAAAAAACCACCGATTGAACACACTCGCGAAACGATTTGACATCGAATTGACGCAGCATCACCGCGCCATCTATGACGCGGAAGCGACAGGCTACTTGATGGTCAAGTTGCTGCAAATGGCGGATGAGATGTTCGACATGAAGACACACGCCTCACTCAACCGGGAGATGGGGAAAGATATTTCGCGGGCACGACCATACCACGCGACGGTCTATGCGAAGAACCGGACGGGCTTGAAGAATCTGTACCAGTTGATTTCACTCGCCCATACGAAACACGTGCACCGTGTCGTACGCACACCGCGCTCGCAACTCGTCGCGCACCGGGATGGATTGATCATCGGATCAGCTTGTGATAACGGCGAGGTGTTTGATGCCGCCTTGAATAAGTCAGACGAAGACTTAGCAAAAGTGATGCAGTTCTATGATTTCATCGAAATTCAGCCACCCGCGATGTATGGTCATTTGATCGAACGGGAAATCGTTCAGAATGAACTCGAACTGCGCGAACTGATTAAAAAGATCATCCGTGTCGCGGAAGAACATGATATCTTACCAGTCGCGACAGGGAATGTGCATTACCTCGATCAACATGACGCCACGTACCGAGAAATTTTGATTCGGACGCAAGGTGGAGCGAACATGCTGAACATGCGAAAGCAACTGCCACCGGCACACTTCCGGACGACGAAGGAAATGATGGACGACTTCAAGTTTCTCGGACCGGATGTGTCGGAACGTCTCGTCATCACGAACAGTCAAGCCGTCGCGGAACAATTCGAGAACATCGATATCATTCCAAAAGATCTCTATACACCGAAGATCGAAGGAGCGGATGAAGAAGTTCGGAACTTGTCGTACGATATGGCGCACCGGATTTATGGCGACACGTTACCAGAGATCGTAGAAGCCCGACTCGAAAAAGAGTTGAAGTCGATCATCGGTCACGGATTTGCCGTCATCTATCTGATTTCTCATAAACTCGTTAAAAAGTCGCTTGACGACGGCTATTTGGTCGGTTCACGGGGATCGGTCGGATCAAGTCTCGTTGCGACGATGACCGAGATCACGGAAGTCAATCCATTGCCACCACATTATGTTTGTCCGAATTGTAAGGAATCGGAGTTCTTCGATGACGGTTCGGTCGGTTCAGGATTCGATTTACCGGATAAGTCATGTTCGAAATGCGATGTCCCGTTGTTCAAAGACGGTCATGATATTCCGTTCGAGACGTTCCTCGGATTTAAAGGGGATAAGGTACCGGATATCGATTTGAACTTCAGTGGAGAATACCAACCGCAAGCACACGCCTATACGAAAGTCTTGTTCGGTGACGATTACGTCTACCGTGCCGGAACGATCGGAACGATTGCTGAGAAGACGGCGTATGGATACGTCAAAGGGTATCAGTCGGAGAATGAACTGACGTATCGGAATGCGGAAGTCGATCGTCTCGTCAGTGGTGTCACCGGTGTCAAACGGACGACCGGACAACACCCAGGTGGGATCATCGTCGTACCGGACTATATGGACATCTACGATATTAGTCCGATTCAGTATCCGGCAGACGATATGGGTTCTGAATGGAAGACGACACACTTCGACTTCCACTCGATTCACGATAACTTACTCAAACTCGATATTCTCGGTCACGATGACCCAACGATGATTCGGATGCTACAGGATTTATCAGGACGAGATCCAAAGACGATCCCGGTCGATGACCCGGAAGTCATGAAAATCTTCAGTTCGACGGAATCGATCGGTGTGACGCCGGAGCAAATCGATTCAAAAACGGGAACGCTCGGTATTCCGGAGTTTGGAACAAAGTTCGTTCGCCAAATGTTAGAAGAGACGAAACCGACGACGTTCTCGGAACTCGTCCAGATTTCAGGACTCTCGCACGGAACGGATGTCTGGCTCGGAAACGCCAGCGAATTGATTTACAACGGAACATGTGAACTAAAAGACGTCATCGGTTGTCGAGATGACATCATGGTCTACTTGATCTACGCCGGTCTTGAACCGTCACTCGCCTTTAAAATCATGGAGTCGGTCCGTAAAGGGAAAGGACTCTCGATTGACATGGAAGAGGCGATGATTGAGAACGATGTGCCACTCTGGTATATCGATTCTTGCAAGAAAATCAAGTACATGTTTCCGAAAGCCCATGCTGCTGCCTACGTCTTGATGGCTGTCCGGATTGCTTATTATAAAGTCCACCATCCGATGTATTACTACGCTTCGTACTTTACGGTACGTGCGGGTGACTTTGATATCGGTGCGATGAATAAGGGCTCTGCTGCCGTTCGGAAAGTCTTGCAAGACATCAAGGACAAAGGATTTGAAGCGACGGCGAAGGATAAAGGATTGTACACGGTTCTTGAAATCGCGCTTGAGATGATCGAACGTGGCTTTACGTTCCAAAAAGTCGATCTCTACCGCTCAAGTGCAACGGAATTCCTCATAGACGGGGATACGTTGTTACCACCATTTAACGCCGTGACAGGTCTCGGAACGAATGCTGCGAAGCAAATCGTTGAAGCACGTAAAGGCGGCGAATTCCTTTCGAAGGAAGACCTTCAAAAACGCGCCAAATTGTCGAAATCGATCATCGAGACGCTCGATAACCTAGGCTGTCTCGAAGGGCTACCAGACGAGAATCAGCTCTCCTTGTTCGACTTGTAAGCCCTTAGGAACACTTGCTTTGAGCGCTTTCCTATGCTATATTGAGTGAGGAAATGTTTTTTATACTACGACTTGGAAGGAGTAGGGGGACCTGCTCCTTTCTTGTTTGTTTTTTGAAGGAGGATGAAGATGACGAACGTAACGGAAAAGGTCGAAGCGCTCGCAAAACCAATCGTCGAACGAGAGGGGATGGAGCTAGTCGACGTTGAATTCGTCAAAGAAGGGGCGGATTGGTTCCTACGTGTCTCCATCGACAAAGAGGGTGGCGTGGATCTTGAAGACTGCGTCAAAATCAATGAACAGTTATCGGAAGCATTGAATGACAATGATCCGATCGACGAGCCGTATTACCTCGACGTCGCTAGTCCAGGAGCGGAACGTCCACTGAAGAAAGACGAGGACTTCGAAAAGGCGATTGGGAAACATGTGTACATCAAAACGCACGATCCAGTAAAGAATGCGGTTGAATTCGAAGGAACGTTGCTCGCGTACACACCTGAGATGCTTGAAATCGAAGTGCGTGTCAAAACAAGAAAATTGAAAATTGAGATACCGGTCGACAAGATTTCACTTGCGCGACTTGCGGTAATGTTCTGACGGAAAGGAAGAGAACGATGGGACCACAGTTACTCGAGGCGATCAATCAAATCGCGAAAGAGAAGGAAATTGACAAGAACATCATCATCGATGCGCTCGAACAGGCATTGATTTCAGCGTACCGACGCAACTTCGGAAAAGAATCGGAGGCTGTAAAAGTCGAATTCGACCAGCAGACAGGAGACATCCGTGTCTTCGCGCTTAAGGAAGTCGTCGAACGATTGACACAACCAGAAGAGCAACTTTCGCTTGAAGAAGCGCACGAGATCGATCCGACATATGAACTCGGCGATTTCCATAAAGTCGAAGTGACGCCAGGCGACTTCGGTCGTGTTGCAGCACAAACGGCGAAACAGATCGTCACACAAAAAATGCGTGAAGCAGAACGCGAACGCATCTACAATCACTTCGCGGATCGTGAAGACGAGATCATGACAGGTATCGTCGAGCGTCAAGATGCACGCAACTTGTACGTTAACCTAGAAGGGATCGAAGCTGTCTTGACGACACACGAACAAATGCCGAATGAGCGTTTCGGGATTCGTGATCGCATCAAGGTGTACGTCACGAAAGTTGATCCAATGGTCAAAGGATCAGGGGCATCGATTCTCGTATCACGGACACATCCAGGTCTCTTAAAACGTCTTTTCGAAATCGAAGT
Source organism: uncultured Exiguobacterium sp. (assembly GCF_964277885.1). Taxonomy (NCBI): domain Bacteria; kingdom Bacillati; phylum Bacillota; class Bacilli; order Caryophanales; genus Exiguobacterium; species uncultured Exiguobacterium sp. The sequence continues at coordinate 952,975 of NZ_CAXYJR010000005.1, forward strand.
ACCAGAGATTTCAAGTGGCGAAGTCGAAGTCAAGTCTGTTGCGCGTGAAGCGGGCGACCGTTCAAAAATCGCAGTCGCGGCCGACGACATCGATCCAGTCGGTGCATGTGTCGGACAAAAAGGGGCGCGTGTTCAACGCATCGTCAATGATTTAAACGGGGAAAAAATCGATATCGTCCGTTACTCGGATGATCCGAAAGAATATGTCGCGAACGCACTTAGCCCAGCTCAAGTCGTTGCGGTCTATGTCAATGAACCAGCGAAAGCGACAATCGTCGTCGTTCCGGATTTCCAATTGTCGCTTGCCATCGGGAAACGTGGTCAAAACGCGCGTCTCGCAGCGAAACTGACAGGATGGAAAATTGACATCAAGAGCGAGTCTGAAGCGGAAGCGATGGATCTCGAAGATGTCTTCGCAACGGAAGAGCCGGCAGTAGAAGCGGTCCAAGTCGAAGGCGAGGAATAATTCGTGCAAAAAAAGGTACCATTACGCAAGTGTGTCATCACACAAGAAATGAAACCGAAAAAAGAATTAATTCGTGTCGTCCGGACACCTGAACAAGAGGTCGTCATCGATTTAAATGGTAAGATGAATGGGCGGGGTGCCTATTTATCAAAAGATGCGGCAGTCATTGCGACGGCGAAGAAAAAACGGACGCTTGATCATCATTTGAAGGTCAAGACGACAGATGCCTTATACGATGAATTGCTTGAAATCGCGGGAGGTACAAATGAGTAAATGGGAATCCCTTCTCGGTCTCGCGAATCGAGCTAGAAAAGTGACGACGGGAGAAGAACTTGTACTGAAAGAAGTACGAGGAGGACAAGCGAAGCTTGTTCTTTTAGCAGCAGATGCGGGGGCTGCCACGCGTAAGAAAGTCACAGATAAATGTACGAGTTATCAGGTTCCTTACCTAGAAGTCGCCGACCGGACGATTCTCGGTCAAGCATTAGGAAAGGATGCGCGTGTTGTCGTGTCAGTCAATGAAGCCGGATTTGCGAAAAAGCTAACTGAACTCCTCTCGAACGACTAATTGGAGGTGGATCCTTTGGGTAAACGTGTATACGAATTCGCCAAGGAACAAAACGTAACAAGTAAGCAGGTCATCACCCAGCTCGAAAAGCTGGAGAAACCAGTCAAGAATCATATGGCAGTATTAGATGAACAGACAGTACAGCAACTCGATCAAGTATTTAATCCCGAAAAATATCGGGCTCAAAAGACGGAGGCTCCAAAACAAGTGAAATCAGATAATAAACCGAACCGACCAGGAAGTACAAACAAACCAGCAGGTAACCAATCACGTAACAGCAAAGGCGGACGCCCAGAATTCGGCAACCGTAACAACCGTGGCGGCAAACGTCGTCCGAACCAAAAGAAAGCAGAACCGCGTAAACTTGAAGTAGCGGATCCGAACTCGAAGTCGAGTCAACGGAAAGCAGCTCGCCGGGCGCAAGAAGAGGCGATGGCAAACGTCGTTCAATACTCTGATAACTTGACAGTCGGTGAACTCGCTGAAAAAATGGCGAAAAAGCCGAATGAACTGATCATGAAATTGATGGGTCTCGGTGTCATGGCGACAATCAACCAAGATCTTGATGACGAGACAGTCGAACTGCTCGCGACAGAGTTTGGTTTTGAAGTCGAAAAGACTGTCCAAGTCGATGAGACGGACTTTGATCAATACGAATTGAACCTTGACCAGTACGAATTGTCTGAGCGTCCACCGGTCGTTACGATCATGGGACACGTCGACCACGGTAAAACGACATTGCTCGACTCAATCCGTAACACGAAGGTCACTGCAGGCGAAGCCGGCGGGATCACGCAGCACATCGGTGCTTACCAAGTTGAGATCGACGGCAAGAAGATCACGTTCCTTGATACACCAGGTCACGCGGCGTTCACGACGATGCGTGCACGTGGAGCAGATGTCACGGATATCGCAATCATCGTCGTTGCAGCAGATGACGGTGTCATGCCGCAGACAGAAGAAGCGATCAGCCACGCGAAAGCAGCTGGCGTCCCAATCATCGTCGCGGTCAACAAGATGGATAAAGAGGGTGCAAACCCTGACCGTGTCAAACAAGAATTGACAGAGTTCGAACTCGTTGCAGAGGACTGGGGCGGCGATACAATCTTCGTACCGGTTTCAGCTCTTAAAGGAGACGGCATCGACGAATTGCTCGAGATGATCCTTCTCGTCTCAGAAGTTCAAGAATACAAATCAACACCAGACATGAACGGTCGCGGAACAGTTATCGAGGCGAAACTCGATAAAGGACGCGGTCCCGTCGCTACACTTCTCGTTCAACACGGAACACTTCGCGTTGGTGACCCGATCGTCGTCGGTCACACGTTCGGTCGTATCCGGGCAATGGTCAACGATATCGGTCGTCGTGTCAAAGAAGTCGGACCATCGACGCCAATCGAAATCACAGGTTTAAACGATGTCCCGAAAGCGGGCGATCAATTCTTCGCATTCGAAGATGAGAAAAAAGCACGCCAAATCGGTGAAGCACGTTACCAACGTGAAATCGAAGCACAACGTCGCGATTCAGCGAAAGTTAGCTTAGAAGATCTCTTCGACCGCATCAAAGAAGGCGAAGTCAAGGACCTCAACATCATCATCAAAGGTGACGTTCAAGGTTCAGTTGAAGCCTTAGCCGGTTCATTGAAGAAAATTGATGTCGAAGGTGTTAAAATTAACATCGTACACTCAGGTGTTGGTGCGATCACAGAAGGTGACGTCATCCTCGCCTCGGCAGCAAATGCGATCATCATCGGATTCAACGTTCGTCCGGATGGTAACGCAAAATCAATGGCAGATCAGGAGAAAGTCGAAATTCGTCTTCACCGGATCATCTACAATGCGATTGAAGAAATCGAGCAAGCGATGAAAGGTCTCCTTGATCCTGAATTCGTCGAGAAAATCATCGGTCAAGCTGAAGTCCGCGATGTCATCAAAGTATCGAAAGTCGGTACGATCGCAGGTGGATATGTCACGGAAGGTAAGTTGACGCGTGATGCAGGTGTCCGTGTCGTTCGTGATAGCATCGTCATCTACGAAGGAAAACTCGATACACTTCGCCGCTTCAAAGATGATGTCAAAGAAGTCGCTGCTGGTTACGAGTGTGGTATTAAGATCGAACGTTATGATGACGTAAAAGTCGATGATGTCATCGAAGCGTTCATCATGGAAGAAGTCAAACGGAAGTAACAGAACGGAATCCATTCTTCCGAACTGGAGGGAACAAACATGAGTTTACGCTCGAATCGTGTCGCCGAACAGGTGCGTAAGGAAATTACGCAACTGCTTATCAAAGATGTCAAGGATCCACGCGTCAAGCCGATTACCGTCACAGGTGTCGAAGTGACAGGAGACTTGCAACAAGCGACGATCTTCTATTCGGTCCTCGGTGACGAAAAAGCACGTGAGGATGCGCGCATCGGTCTTGAAAAATCAAAAGGCTTCATGCGTAAGGAAATCGGATCACGGATTCGTCTACGGAAAACACCGGAACTATTGTTCGAGGTCGATTCTTCTGTCGAATACGGATCACGCATTGATGAGTTGCTTCGGAATTTGAACAAAGATTAACACTTAAGGCAACCACGTGTGTGGTTGCCTTTTTTCAAGGAGGACATCACGTGGAACCCATTGGAGTATTACCACTAGATAAACCAGCCGGCATGACGAGTCATGATTGTGTCTTTCGTCTACGTCGTTTGTTTCAGACGAAAAAGGTCGGACATACAGGGACGCTTGACCCAGAAGTAACAGGTGTCTTACCGATCTGTCTCGGTCGAGCGACGAAGCTTGCCCGCTTCATCACGGATGAAGGAAAACGTTACGCGGCGGAGGTGACGATCGGCTTCGCGACGACGACGGAAGATGCACACGGAGAGACGGTTCGTGAAACGCCGGTCGAACCCGGAAGTATTACTGAAACGGCCATCGCTGATATCCTGAGCGCCTTGACAGGAGAGATCGAGCAGACGCCACCCTACTACTCAGCAGTTAAAGTGAACGGGAAGAAATTATACGAATATGCACGAAAAGGGATTGAAATCGAGCGACCGACACGGATCGTCCGTATCGATCGATTGGAACGGACATCGGACCTTGTGTTTGAAGATGGTCTTTGTCGCTTCCGCCTCGATATCGCATGTGGAAAAGGAACGTATATCCGGACACTAGCAGTCGAAATCGGAGAACGACTCGGCTATGCCGCACATATGAGCGACTTACGCCGGACAGGTTCGGGTGCGATTGCTGAGACGGACACCGTCACACTTGAGACACTCGAATCGTACGAGACAGTCGAAGAACGGATGCAACACGTCCTACCAATCGAACACGTCATCCAAAAATGGCCTCGTTTGACGGTCGATGCAGCAACAGCGCAGCGTGTCTTGAACGGAGCCAAGCTGACAAGCATTCCAGTCGAATTCGAGCTGTTTACTGTCTATAATGAAGAAGACGTACCTTTAGCACTATATCGACGTCTTCCAGAAGAACAGGTAGCACGCGTCGAGGTCATGCTACAAATCGATTAAGATCGGAGAGAGCATCATGGACATCATACATTTGACATATCCGGAACAGCCTCAAAAAGCCCCTGCTGTCATCGCACTCGGCTTTTTTGACGGTGTACATCTCGGACATCAGCAAGTCATCGCAGCAGCACGGAAAGAAGCGGAGGCTCGTCGCCTGCCCTTGGCTGTCATGACCTTTGATCCACATCCGAAACAAGTACTTGGTAAAGGGGATGAACCGGTCCGCTACATCACGCCGCTTGAACGAAAATTAGAGAAAATCGAACGACTCGGTGTCGATCGTGTTTATGTGATTGAGTTCACGATTCCTTTTTCGGAATTGTCACCGCAAGCGTTCGTCGATGAATATCTGATTGCGTCTGGAGCAGAGCACGTCGTCGCTGGATTTGATTATTCCTATGGTCGCTTCGGAGCGGGCAAGATGACGACGCTTGATTTTCATAGTCGGGGCACGTTCACACACACCGTCGTAGCAGAATTTCAGGAAGAAGCGGAAAAAATCAGTTCAACCCGGATTCGTCGTTTACTTGCTGCAGGAGAAGTCGAACCTGCTGCACGTTTACTCGGAGAACCCTACCAAATCAAAGGTACGATCATTCACGGTGACGCACGCGGTCGACAAATCGGCTTCCCGACAGCCAACATGCGCCCAGAATTCGCCTACGTCATACCGAAACTTGGTGTGTATGCGACATTCGTTCGTTTAGCGGACGGTCGTCGGTTCAAAGCGATGACGAACGTCGGGAGACGCCCGACGTTCTATGAGACAGGAGACGTCAGTATCGAGACACATCTTCTTGACTTTGATGAGGATCTTTATGGTCAAGAATTGACGCTTGAATGGATCGCTTATTTACGTGATGAAAAAGCCTTCAACGGTATCGATCAACTAAAGGAACAATTGGCACGGGACCGCGAAGAGGCAAATACACGATTAAGCGTTTGACAGTACGGACAGGGTTCGTTATGATAGGTCAGTACGATCACGTACAGCCGATTCACTTGGCATCTGGTCTCACCATCCGATGCTCGGGAATACGGTCATTCATAAGATGGAGGTGGAGTGACAATGGCACTCACAAAAGAACGTAAAAACGAAATCATCGAAGCATATGCTACGAAACAAGGCGATACTGGTTCGCCGGAAGTACAAGTTGCTGTTTTAACTGAACAGATCACAACTTTGAACGATCACTTACGTACACACAAAAAGGATCACCACTCACGTCGTGGTCTCTTGAAAATGGTCGGTCGTCGCCGTAACTTGCTCACATACCTTCGTAACAAGGATGTTGCACGTTACCGTTCGTTGATCGAGCGTCTTGGTCTCCGTCGCTAATTCCGACGAGAACGAGGTAGGGAAGCAGGAGCATCGTCTCCTGTTTCTTTTTTTTGCCGATTCGTGGACTTTTTGCGCAAGAACCTACATAATTAGATTTGAATGAAAAAACGGATAGCAGTGAGAGGAGATTTGTGCATGTCACAAACAAAACAGACGTTTTCGACCGAACTCGGTGGACGTCCATTAACGATTGAAATCGGTCAATTAGCAAAACAAGCGAACGGAGCAGCATTGATTCGCTACGGCGATACAGCCGTTCTTGCTACGGTCGTTGCATCAAAACAACCGAAGGACTTAGATTTCTTCCCATTAACAGTGAACTATGAAGAAAAATTATATGCGGCAGGAAAAATCCCAGGTGGATTCCTGAAACGTGAAGGACGTCCTGGAGAGAGTGCGATTTTGACTTCGCGTCTGATCGACCGTCCAATCCGTCCATTATTCCCGGACGGTTTCCGTCACGACGTTCAAGTGGCGACGACAGTCCTTTCGTCAGATGCTGACAATTCACCAGAAGTCGCTGCAATGATCGGGGCTTCGATTGCGCTTTCGATCTCGGATATTCCATTCGACGGTCCAATCGCAGGCGTGACGATCGGTCGCGTCGACGGAGAGTTCGTCGTGAACCCGACCTCAGCGCAAATGGAAGTCAGCGACATCGACCTTCAAGTTGCCGGAACAAAACATGCCGTCAACATGGTTGAAGCAGGTGCGAAGGAAGTATCGGAACAAGCAATGCTTGAAGCGATCTTGCTTGGACACGATGTCATCAAGGAAATGATCGCGTTCCAAGAAGAAATCGTCGCACAAGTCGGTAAAGAAAAGTTCGAATACACGGTATCAAGCTTCGATGAGACAATCGTCAATCGCTTGAAAGCAGAAGCATTGGCAGAAGTCACACAAGCGGTTCAAGTCGAAGAAAAACAAGCGCGTGACGTTGCCATCAACGAAGTCATCGCAAAATACATCGAGTTGTATGCGGCTGACGAGTCAGTCACAGCAGAGCAACTGGCAGAAGTATCAGGCGTTCTCAACAAGTTTGTCAAAGACGAAGTCCGTCGTCTCATCACGGAAGACAAAGTTCGTCCAGATGGTCGTGGTCTTGCTGAAATCCGTCCACTCGATTCAGAAGTCGGTCTCTTACCACGTGCACACGGTTCAGGTCTGTTCACACGCGGTCAGACACAAGTCTTGTCTGTTGCGACACTCGGTGTTGCAGCTGACGCACAGATCATCGATGGTCTTGGTCTGAAGGAAGAGAAACGTTTCATGCACCACTATAACTTCCCGCCATTCTCAGTCGGGGAAGCACGTCCGATGCGTGCACCAGGTCGTCGTGAAATTGGTCACGGGGCACTTGGAGAACGCGCACTCTTACCAGTTCTTCCGAATGAAGTCGATTTCCCGTACACGATTCGTCTCGTGTCAGAAGTTCTTGAATCAAATGGTTCTTCATCACAGGCTTCAATCTGTGGTTCGATCCTCGCCATGATGGATGCGGGTGTTCCACTCAAAGCACCTGTCGCTGGTATTGCGATGGGCTTGATCATGGAAGGCGACAATTACTCGATTCTAACGGATATCCAAGGGATGGAAGATCATCTCGGCGATATGGACTTCAAAGTCGCTGGAACACAAGAGGGTGTCACAGCTCTGCAAATGGATATGAAAATTGGCGGAATCACGCGTCAAATCCTCGAAGAAGCACTCGAACAAGCGCGTCTTGGTCGTCTGCATATTCTTGAGCATATGCAAACGGTCATCGCTGAACCACGTGTCGAATTGTCGCAATACGCGCCAAAAATCGTCACGCTCAAAATCAATCCAGATAAAATCCGTGATGTCATCGGACCTGGTGGTAAAGTCATCAACGGTATCATCGATGAGACAGGCGTCAAGATCGATATCGATCAAGACGGGACCGTCTTCATCGCTTCGACGGATCAAGCTGGTATCGATCGTGCTCGTCAATTGATCGAAGATATCGTCCGTGAAGTTGTCGTCGGCGAAGAGTTCGACGGAACAGTCCGTCGCGTTGAGAAATTCGGTGCATTCGTCGAGTTATTCAAAGGAAAAGACGCACTCGTCCACATTTCGGAACTCGCACTTAACCGTGTCGGTCAAACGGAAGATGTCGTCAAACTTGGGGATAAGCTAAAAGTCCGTGTCACGGAAATCGATGACAAAGGACGCGTCAACGCTTCGCACAAAGTCCTGCTCGTCGAAGGCTTAAGTGAAGAAGATCGTGCCGCATACGAAGAAAAGAAAAAGACAGAGCGTGAGAACCGCCCGCCACGCCGGGATCAGGGTTCACGCCCACCACGTGACGGACAACGTCCACCACGTCGTAACTAATGAATCCAAGGTGGCTCGACGGTGCAGAGAATGCAACGAGAGCCACCTTGTTTCCTATATTTGGAGGAATTACTATGATCGAACGGATACAATTAGAAAATGGAGTTCGACTGATCGTTGAACGGATGCCGGAAGCACGCAGCGTTGCGACCGGAATCTTCATTCAAGCAGGAAGTCGGACGGAACAAATCGAGGAGCATGGTATTAGTCATCTCATCGAGCATATGATGTTTAAAGGAACAAAACGCCATACGGCAAAAGAGATTGCGGTTTATTTTGATCGACTTGGTGGAAATATTAATGCGTTCACGAGCAAGGATCAAACGTGTTATTACGTCAAGACATTAGATGAACATGCTGGTGAAGCCTTCCAAGTATTAGCGGATATGTTCCTCGAATCAACGTTTGACGCGGAGGAATTAGAAAAAGAGAAAAAGGTCGTCATTGAAGAGATTAAAATGTATGATGATACACCGGATGATCTCGTCCATGAGTTATTAGCTGTAGCGGCTTACGGAGAGGATGTCATGGCTCGTCCGATTCTTGGAACGGAAGAGAGTGTGCTTCGGATTGATCGTGCGATGATCGGGCGGTATCTTGAAGAAGCATATGCTCCGGATCAAATCGTCATTTCCGTTGCCGGAAACGTCTCAGACGAGTTGATTGCGCAGATTCAAGAGCGGATGTCGATCCTCGAATCACGATCGAAGACACGCGAGACGACAGAGCCAAGGTTACAAAATGGTGTGATTCGCAAGGAAAAGGATACGGAACAGGCTCATATTTGTTATAATTTCCGTGCGATTCCTTCTGCTGACCCACGTTTGCCTGCCCTCGCCTTACTCAATAATGCATTCGGTGCGACGATGTCGAGTCGCTTGTTCCAATCCATCCGAGAGGAACGTGGTCTTGCCTATTCTGTCTTCTCCTATTACACGACGTTTGACGATCATGGCACGTTCACGATTTATGTCGGAACGTCTCCGGAATCAGTCGAAGAGGTCGAACAGGTCCTCGCTGCTGAAATCGATCGCTTGAAGCGGGATGGATTATCGACGAAGGAACTCGAAGATGGGATTGAACAGCTGAAAGGTTCTCTGATTCTAGGGAACGAAGGCACATCGAGTCACATGAATCGAAACGCCCGCAATGAGTTGCATCTGCATCGTCACCCATCACTTGAAGAAGTGTTAGCGGATGTCGAACGGATTCGTCCATCGGACATCGAAGGGCTGATTGAGCACATCTTTTCGGAGGAACCGGCAAAGGCCTATATTCTTCCGGCAGACGAAGAAGAGGAAGCATGATAGCAGAACGGAATAGATGAAACATATGAAATGACGATGTCGAGAAAGAAGGAATACCGTTGAATTTAGCTGAATTGATTCAAGTCATACAGACGCAAAAAATCGAACGAATGGTAGAGGTGGATGTTACGTCCATCACGACCGATTCACGGGATGTTAAACCGGGAACATTGTTCGTCGCCATCAAAGGATATACTGTTGATGGACACGACTATGCTAAACAGGCGGAAGCACAAGGAGCGGTCGCAATCGTCGCGGAACAACCGGTCGACGTGTCGATTCCTGTCATTCTTGTTCGTAGTACATCACGTGCCATTGCCGAGTTGGCTGGCAAATTCTATGATTATCCTTCTGAAAAGATGCGGATGATTGGTATTACGGGAACGAATGGGAAAACGACGACGACGACAATCGTCCGTGATATATTAGCGCATCTTGGTCGGAAGACGGGGATCATCGGTACGGTTGAAGTCAAGATTGGTGACCGCGTCGTACCAAGTCGTAATACGACACCACAAAGTTCCGAATTACAAGCATTTCTGCATCAAATGTATGAAGAAGATGTCCAAGATGTCATCATGGAAGTCTCTTCACATGGACTAGAGCTTGGTCGAGTAACGGGTGTCGATTACGACGTTGCGGGATTCACGAATCTGACCCATGATCACCTCGATTTTCATAAAACGTTTGAGAACTATGCGCGTGCCAAAGGATTGTTATTCGCACAACTCGGTCAACGGCTGTCGACAGAGAAAGTCGCAGTCTTGAATGCTGATGATCCGACGAGTGAACTGTATGAAATGATGACAGGGGCTCGCGTCATGACGTATGGCATCGACAATGCGGCTGATCTCCGAGCAACGGCGATTGAACAATCGCTTCAACAAACAACGTTCACGATGCTGTACAAGGAGGAACAAGTCGATGTCACGGCGAATTTTATCGGTCGCTTTAACGTCTACAATCTATTGCTTGCAACAGGGATCCTCTTGTCTTGCGGATACGATCTAGCGACGATTGCAGGCGCGATTTCAGTAATCCGTCCGGCAAAAGGTCGGATGCAACGCTTGCCGATTGAAGGATATAACGTGTATGTCGACTACGCGCATACTCCTGATGGCATAGAACAGTGTCTGAAAGCACTCGTTGATGTACCGAAGGAAAAAATCGTCTTCCTAATCGGAACAGGCGGAAACCGAGATGTGACGAAACGACCGAAAATGGGCGAACTCGCTTCGACCTACGCAGGAACCGTCGTCATCACGACGGATGATCCACGATATGAAGCTTATGAGTCAATTACATCCGGTATTGCCAAAGGGATGACACACGATCAGTTCGTTGAAATCGGTGATCGAGAAGAGGCGGTGCGTTACGCAGCACGTCTCGCACGACCAGATAATATCGTCATCTTGGCCGGTAAGGGTCATGAAAAATATCAAATCATTGGGGATGAGAAAATCCCTCTCGATGAGGAAGTCATCGTCAAAGAGATGATACGGCAAATGGAGGAACAGAAGTGACTTATCAACCAATCGTTGTAACTTTAGATCAATTTGAAGCATTCGTAAAAACACATCCAAAAGGTGATTTACTCCAGCTTCCGGCATGGGGAGAAGTTAAGAGCGCGACAGGATGGACACATGAACGCATTGCGGTCGGGACGGCTTCCGGAGAGATTGCCGGAGTTGGTCTTCTCTTATTCAAGAAAGTACCGAAGCTTCCGTTCACACTTTGTTACGCACCGCGCGGTTTCGTCGTCGATTATACGGATACTGACGCGCTCCGCGCTCTTCGTGACGAAGCGATTCGTGTCGCAAAACAACAGAAGGCGATTGCGATTAAATTTGATCCGAACGTCGAGCGGCAAGAATATCCTGGCCTGTTACAGGAAATGCAAGGACTTGGTTTCAAACATAACGGCTTTGGCGGTGGTTTTGACTATGCGCAACCACGCTTTACGATGGAGACGAGTCTGGAAGGAACAGAAAAAGAGATCTTCGACGGCTTCCATTCAAAATTTCGTTATAACGTCCGCCTAGCAGAACGCAAAGGGATTGTATGTGAACAAGCGGATCGTGAAGGACTAAAGACATTCGCGAAGCTGATGGTCGAGACGGGCGAACGGGATGGGTTCTCGATTCGTGGTCTGGATTATTTTGAAAACCTTTATGATCATCTCCATCCAAAGGGTGATGCGGTCTTGTTTTTGACGAAACTTGATGTCGTACGTGCGCTTGAAAACACGGAAGCCTTATTACTTCAAGCAGATAAGGAACTCTCGAAGATTCATCGTCAGCTTGAGAAAGAGACGGCTGAGAAAAAATTGAAGAGCTTAAACAATCGTTTGGAGCAGACGACTGCACAAATTGAAAAAGCAGAGAAGTCGAAGACGGAATTGATGACAATTGCCGCCAAACATCCAAACGGTGTCATTCTGTCTGGTGGGTTGTTGACGCTTGCCGGACGCCGCTCGTATTACTTATACGGCGCTTCATCGAACGAGTACCGGGAGTTCATGCCGAATCACTTGATGCAATGGACGATGATGCAATATGCGAAAGAACATGGGGCGCTCTCCTATGACTTCGGTGGTGTCAGTGGTTCAACGGATCCAGACGATCATTATGCGGGACTCTACGCCTTTAAATCTGGTTGGGGCAGTCGGATGATTGAAAAAATCGGCGAGTTCGACTATGTACTCAATCGTCCGCTGTATCTGTTGCTTGAGACTGGGTTACCGATTCTACAAAAACTCCGGAAGAAACTTCGTCGCTGATGAAACGGGGGACAATCTTCGGTTGGATCGTATTTTTATTGACGATGTTTGCGGTTGGATTGTTTCTTGCGGCATCTATGAACCGGGTGCCGACGATTTTAATGGATCAGCCAGAACTCGGAATCGAGAGTTGCCCTCGGGACGAAGCGGGTGAAAATCGTTTAATCAATGCAAGCGAAGCAAATCTGAAGCGTCTCCACCCAGCTGTCGAGGCAGGTGCGAAGGACTTAATCCGTGTGGCGCATTCTTGCTACAATATTGACATCAAAATCACGCAAGGATACCGCTCGATCCAGCAACAGAATGTACTCTATGAACAAGGGCGTTCTGAAGCAGGTGAAGTCGTCACGAATGCACGTGGCGGCGAATCGATGCATAACTATGGACTTGCGATTGATTTTGTGCAACTCGTGAATGGAAAGATTTCATATGATCTTGAATATGACGGGAATCAATCAGGAAAAAGTGACTGGCGTGAAGTCGCTGAGATTGGAAAAGCACTTGGTTTTGAATGGGGTGGCGATTGGAAACGATTTGTTGATTATCCGCATTTTGAAATGACGTTCGGATACTCGCTCGATGAACTGAAGACTGGTGAACGTCCGAGTCGTTCGGAAAAAGCGAAACGGACGGACGAAGTCGAAGACTTGTTGAATACATGATCAACGTCATTCCTGGAGTATTGTGGCAGGAATGACGTTTTTTTTAGATTTCCTAGTCCGCTTGTTGGCAGATTGTGAAAATTCGGCTAGAATAGTGATAGTGATAAGTGGACGGCTCACGAAAAGTGAATATGAATTATAGGAGGTCATGTCGTGTCAAAGAAGAAGACGGAAAAAGTAAGCGTCTTTGCTCTTGGTGGCGCCGGTGAGATCGGTAAGAACATGTACGTCGTCGAACTCGACGAAGACATCTTCGTCATCGATGCCGGGTTAATGTTCCCAGGAGATGAGATGCTTGGAATCGATAAGGTCATTCCAGACATCAGTTATTTAAAAGAAAACAAAGAGCGGATTCAGGGGATTTTCATTACCCATGGTCACGAGGATCATATTGGGGCACTCAGTTACGTCTTGCGTGACTTGAAGGTACCTGTTTACGGAACACGTTTGACGCTCGGATTGATTGAACACAAATTAAAAGAAGCCGGTTTATTGAAAAAGGCAGATCTTCGTCCAATTGATGCCAAGACGAAATTAACCGTTGCAGGTCATTTTATTACGTTCTTCCGGGTCAACCACTCGATTCCAGATGCGGTTGGGGTTTGTATTCAAACGTCTCAAGGTGCCATCGTTCATACAGGGGATTTCAAGTTCGACTACACACCGGTTGATGGAAAACAAGCAGACTTCGGGAAAATTGCAGCGATTGGTCAACGGGGCGTACTTTGCTTACTGTCTGACTCTACGAATGCAGAGCGACCAGGAATGTCTGGATCAGAATCAATCGTCGGTTCTGAACTGAACGACGTCATTTATGAGGCACCAGGTCGTGTCATCGTCGCTTCATTCGCTTCGAATATTCATCGTCTACAACAAGTATTTGCAGCAGCAGAAGCTAACAATCGTAAAGTAGCAGTCGTTGGTCGTAGCATGGTCAATAACGTCGAAGTGGCACAGCGTTTGAATTACTTACGCTTCAAACAGAAAACATTGATTGATCTATCTGACATCAACCGCCTCGACGATAATCAAGTCGTCATCTTGACGACAGGATCACAAGGTGAGCCGATGGCAGCCTTGACACGAATGGCACGTAACGCACATAAGCAAGTCAATATTCGCTTAAACGATACGGTCGTCGTTGCGGCTTCGCCGATTCCGGGTAACGAAAAGTCGGTTTCGAAAACGATCGATCTCTTATTCCGCGCGGGTGCGAATGTCATTTACAACCAACGGAAAGTACACGTGTCCGGTCACGGTCATGCGGAAGATCTGAAATTGATGCTCAACTTGATCAAACCGAAATTCTTCCTACCGATTCATGGAGAATTCCGGATGCAAAAGGCACACAGTCGTCTCGCACAGACGGTTGGCGTCAATTCGAACAATATCTTCATCATCGAGAATGGGGATGTCGTTGAGTTCGAGAAGCGCAAAGCACGAATGTCACGCAAAGTGAACGCTGGAAACGTCTTGATTGACGGAATCGGTGTGGGTGATGTCGGAAACATCGTCCTTCGTGATCGTCGCTTGTTATCGCAAGACGGTGTCGTCCTTTGTGTCATTACGATCAGCCGGAAAAACAAAACGATTGTTTCGGGACCGGAAATCATCTCTCGCGGATTCGTCTACATGCGAGAATCAGAGGATATGATCAATGAAGCGAACCGAATCGTTGCGAAACAACTACAAGGTAAATTAAACGGAGAATTGGATTGGACGGAAATGAAGTCGTTGATTCGAGATAAACTGAGTGCTTATCTCTATGAACAGACGAAACGCCGCCCGATGATTCTTCCAATCATCATGGAGATTTAACAAACGAGCGGCTCAGATTGACCAATACCTGGTCCACTGAGCCGTTTTTTTATCAGGGGGGATGACATATGGCGACGACGAAACGAAAACCCGTACGAAAAAAAACGCCGCCACGGAAACGACCGGCAGCGAAGAAACAACGCCAGCCGATTGCGTATCGTACATATGCGACTATCATCGCTATCGTCTCATTACTAGCTTTCGTTCTCGCTTTTGGAGAGTTCGGAAAAGTCGGATTAACGCTAGCTGGTGGAGGAGAACGGTTAATCGGTCAGTTCGGTTCCTTACTGTATGGTGGAATCGGTGCTGTGCTACTCTTGTTACTCTCGAATGCGACACGTGCTCAGAAATGGGCATGGTCGATGCTACTGATGGGTTCACTCGTCTGGATCGATCTAATACTCGGAGCACCACGTGGTCTTCTTAATGGATGGCTCTATCAAAACGCAGCTTATTATATATCGAGCGCGGGTGCCTTCTTGATTGGTCTCTTCTTCATCGGAACGGCTGTTCATATCCTACGCCCATCGTTTTATGGAGAGCTGTGGCTTGGGCTTCGGGAACGTGCAGAAGAGTTTCGCAATCGTGAACGAACACCACGTCCTCGTGTTGAAAAAGAGTTGAAAGCGAAACCGGTTCGTGAGAAAAGACCGAAGACGTTGCGACCAGCAACTGTCGAGGAACCGATCGAAACGGAACAAGAAGCAGAAGATCCATCCGTCAATATTCAAGACGTTCCAATCATCGGTTTCACGGATCACGTTGAACCGCAAGCAGCGGAGACACAAGGACCGTTGACGATGACAGAGACACCCGACGGTTATCAATTACCGTCGCTTGATTTGTTAGCAGAACCGACATCAAAAGACTTGTCCGGGGAGAACAAACGACTGAAGGACAATGCGACGAAATTGATTGCGACTTTAAAATCGTTCGGGATTGGAGCAAAGGTCTTAAAAATTCACTTAGGACCAAGTGTTACGAAGTACGAGATTGAACCAAAACAAGGAATCAAGCTGAGTCGAATCACGGGACTCGCTGATGATTTGGCGCTAGCATTAGCCGCAAAAGATATCCGGATCGAAGCACCGATTCCGGGGAAAGCGGCTGTTGGAATTGAGGTGCCGAACCGGGAAGTCGCGATGGTATCTCTCCGAGAAGTACTAGGAGCGGAAAGTGTTCAATCGGACAGCGATCGTTTACTCGTCGCACTTGGACGAAGCATCTCTGGTGAGACGGTGACAGCAAAATTGAATAAGATGCCACACGTCTTAGTTGCTGGGTCGACCGGTTCTGGTAAATCAGTCTGTATTAACGGAATGATTGTGTCGATTTTGATGCGGGCACGACCAGATGAAGTGCGCTTGATGATGATTGATCCGAAAATGGTCGAATTAAACGTTTATAACGGTATTCCACATCTCTTAGCACCGGTCGTCACCGATCCGAAAAAAGCGGCGCAGGCATTAAAACAGGTTGTCTCGGAAATGGAACGTCGTTATGAGATCTTTAGTCAAAACGGAGCGCGCAACATCGAAGGCTACAATGCACTAATCGATAAGATGAATGCGGAAGAAAAGGTACACCAACGACTACCTTACATCGTCGTTATCGTCGATGAGTTAGCTGACTTGATGATGGTCGCGTCAAACGAAGTCGAAGATGCGATCATGCGTCTTGCGCAAATGGCGCGAGCAGCAGGAATTCATATGGTCATCGCGACCCAGCGACCAAGTGTTGATATCATCACCGGTGTCATCAAAGCGAATATCCCGTCGCGGATCGCCTTCAGTGTATCGAGTGCGACCGACTCGCGGACGATTCTTGATACAGGAGGTGCGGATAAGCTACTCGGACGAGGGGATATGTTATTGCTTGGTAACGGCATGAACAAACCCGTCCGTGTACAAGGTGCGTTCCTATCAGACGAAGAAGTCGAGAAGGTCGTCAATCATGTCATCAGTCAACAAAAAGCGCAGTATGTTGAAGCGATGATTCCAAAAGATGTACCGGAAGGTGAAACAGAGGTCGATGACTCACTCTATGATGAAGTCGTCCAGTTTATTCTGACACAAGAGACGGCATCAACGTCAATGATTCAACGGAAGTATCGCATCGGCTACAATCGAGCTGCGCGGTTGATTGATGCGTTAGAAGAAAACGGTCTGATTGGTCCTTCGGAAGGATCAAAACCACGTCGCGTCATGGGACGTTAATCAAGTAGAAGGGAAGTCATGGGATATTCCAAGGCTTCCTTTTCTTTTCTAAAAAAATGTATAAATAAGAATCGGTATCACGAAAAAAGAAAAGACAGATGAAAAAAGACACGATGATTTTGCATTAATAGAAATGACTGGAAAATTTAATGAATGTCTCAAAAATAAAATCGCTTTCATGAAAATAGTTGTCAGACGTCTGTTGATTTTCAGTATTCTTTTTGGCATACTCAGACATATGAGTGACCGACCTTCAACAGAGGGCTGGGAGCGACTTTTTCACAAATAGATAATGAAAGCGCTCTCATAAAAGTAGAGGAGATGGATGGGATGAAGAAAAAACAGGTAATCGTATCGATGATGTCAGTAGCAACAGTTGGTCTTGCAGCCTGCGGTGGTTCAGGTGAGAAAGCTGACCCAAAAGATCAGTTCTCTGTCGCTATGGTAGCGGATAAAGGTGGAATCGATGATAAATCGTTTAACCAATCCGCTTGGGAAGGTCTACAAGCGTACGGAAAAGACAATAAACTCAAGCAAAATGAAGGATTCTCTTACCTACAGTCTAAATCGCAACAAGATTATCAACCGAACTTGTCGCGTCTTGCACGTGGCGGAGAAGATCTCGTTTTTGGTATCGGGAATACATTCAATGAAGATATCAAAACCGTAGCAGATCAGTTCAAGGATACACAATTTGCAATCGTTGATAACGTAGTTGAAGGGAAAAACGTCACATCGATCACGTTCAAGGAAAATGAAGGTGCGTACCTTGCAGGGATTGTTGCTGCTATGGAGACGAAAAAAGATCACATCGGTTTCGTGGGTGGTATGAAAATGGACGTCATCGAGCGGTTCCGAGCTGGTTTCGAAGCCGGCGCTAAATCCGTCAATCCAAAAATCAAAATCGATGTTCAGTACGCAGAGGACTTCGCAGCACCTGAAAAAGGTCAAGCGATTGCAGCCGGCATGTACGGTAAAGGAGCAGATATCATCTTCCCAGCAGCAGGTGGTACAGGAAATGGTGTCTTCACAGAAGCGAAGAACCGTAAGAAAAATGGAGAAGATGTATCGGTCATCGGTGTTGACCGTGATCAAAAAGAAGAAGGTATGCCGGAAGACGTGACGTTGACATCGGTCATCAAACGTGTCGATCGTGCAGTTGAAGATACAGCAAACGCAGCGAAGGACGGAAAACTCGAAGGTGGTAAGACGATTCGTTACGGTCTGAAAGAAGACGGCGTTGATATCGTTCCATCTGAAAAAATCTCGAAGAAGACGATGACTGCGCTTGAAAAAGCAAAAGCGGCTGTCGTTTCAGGGAAAATCGAAGTGCCTGAGCAATAAGCGTTGAAAAGATTAAGGGCATTCTTAGGTAGAATGCCCTATTTTCTTCCATTATTGATTACGATATGAAAAGGGTTACAAAAGCGCCAGAAGTCAGACTTCTAACCTGTTACAAAATGATTGCAGGATTGTGTTGAGCGTCATATACTTATCTTGGCTGGAGTTCTCATACGTCAGAAGTCTGAGCACTGGTTACAACTAGATAGAGGATGGAGATGCGTCATGTCGATTAAACTAGATCATCGTTTGCTTTATTTACGTGTGATTGAAAAAATCAAGTCTGACATCGATGACGGCGTTTACAAGGAAGGCGAGAAGCTCCCTTCAGAGTTTGAACTTTCAAAGCAACTTGGCGTCAGTCGAGCTACTCTTCGAGAGGCATTACGAATTCTTGAAGATGAGAACATCGTCATCCGTAAACACGGTGTCGGTACGTTTATCAATGCAAGACCACCGTTTACTTCTGGTATCGAGGAGTTATACAGCGTGACAGAGATGATCGCGCGCGCAGGCATGATTCCGACCTCAGAAGTACTATCATCCGAGATGGTCCAACCGACTGAGCGCGACCGAGAACGCTTTCAACTTGGTCCGGATGAATTGGTATATCGAATCGAACGAATCCGACTTGCAGGAGATGTTCCTGTCGTCTATTGTGTCGATAAGATTCCAAGCCATTATATTAAAAATGAAGAGCAGTTCACCTCTTCGACATCATTGTTTGATGCTTTAGAAAAAGAACTCGGACGACGTGTCACACATGCTGTGACGCATATCGAGCCGCGTATTGATCCGAAAATCGCTGAACAATTACATACGGACCAACCTCTGCTCGCTTTGCGTCAGACGCATTATGATGAGCTCGACCGTTCCGTTCTTTTTTCAGCGAACTATTTCCGAGCAGATAAGTTCGATTTCCACGTCATCCGTAAACGTGTGTGAGCCATTGTTTTAGGATGAATACTGAAAGCGCTTTCCGTCAAAACCTACGTAACGCTCCTCATCGCCAGCCTCAGGTGCTAGACGTAGTCTTGAACTTTGTATGACCATATTCGAAAGGGGATTTTTCCAGATGAAAAAGAAGTCACTTCTCGCATTAGCAGCAACAGGTTTAGCAATGAGTTCCGTCCTTGCAGCATGTGGTGGCAACGACGATTCGAAAGATTCAGGTAGCGGTAGCAAATCAGAAGGCTTTAAAGTAGGTATGGTTACAGATACAGGCGGCGTGGATGATAAATCATTCAACCAATCTGCTTGGGAAGGTATCCAAAAGTTCGGGAAAGACAACGACTTAAAAGAAGGTACTGGCTACAAATACCTTCAATCTGCGAAACAATCAGACTATCAACCGAACCTTCAGCAATTAGCACGTGCGAAATACGACTTGATTCTCGGTATCGGTTTCTTGATGGCTGAAGATATCGGGAAAGTAGCGGATCAGTTCAAGAAGAGCAACTTCGCACTCGTTGACCAAGTCGTCGAAAAACCAAACGTCGCGTCAATCGTCTTCAAAGAAAACGAAGGTTCGTTCCTCGTTGGTGTCGTTGCAGGTCTAACGACTAAAACGGATAAAGTTGGTTTCGTCGGTGGTGTCAACTCTGACTTGATCAAAAAGTTCGAAAGCGGATTTAAAGCAGGCGTTAAAGCGGCTAACCCAAAAGCGGAAATCGAAGTTCAATATGCAGAAGACTTCAACGCAGCTGAAAAAGGACAAGCGATCGCTTCAGGTATGTACGGTAAAAAAGTCGACGTCATCTATCACGCAGCTGGTGGTACTGGACAAGGGGTATTCACAGAAGCGAAAAACCGTAAGAAGAACGGTGAAGATGTTTGGGTTATCGGTGTAGACCGTGACCAAGTCGAAGAGGGTATGCCAGAGAACGTCACATTGACTTCAATGGTCAAACGTGTTGATACAGCAGTAGAGCAAGTCGCAAAAGATACGAAAGACGGCAACTTCCCAGCAGGTAAAGTTGTTGAGTTCGGTCTAAAAGACGGCGGTGTTGATATCGCTCCTTCAAAAGACAACGTTTCAAAAGAAGCACTCGACAAAGTCGAAGAGTACAAAAAACAAATCATCGCTGGCGACATCAAAGTCCCTGCGACAGACGACGAGTACAAAGAATACGAAGCGTCACTGAAATAATAATGAAAGCGGGGGTCGCTAGCATTGCGACTCCCCCTTTTAAACTAAACATGGGAGTGGATTTTCTTGGAATACGTCATTGAGATGCTAAACATCAGAAAAGAGTTTGGCAGTTTCGTCGCAAATGATAATATCACGCTCCAGCTTCGGAAAGGTGAGATTCACGCTTTACTTGGTGAAAACGGTGCCGGAAAATCGACGCTGATGAACGTCTTATTTGGTTTGTATCAGCCTGAGGCTGGAGAAATTCGTGTACGTGGTGAAAAAGTCAATATTACGAGTCCGAACGTCGCGAATGATCTTGGAATCGGCATGGTGCACCAACACTTCATGCTCGTTCAAAATTTCACTGTTACTGAAAACATCATTTTAGGTGCAGAGCCACGTGCAGGAATTAAAATTGACCGTGCATCGGCGCGTGAAAAGGTACGCCAGATTTCTGAACAGTATGGTCTTGCTGTTGATCCTGATGCAAAAATCGAGGATATTTCAGTCGGAATGCAACAACGTGTTGAAATTTTGAAGACGTTGTACCGTGGAGCAGACATCTTGATCTTTGATGAACCATCTGCTGTCTTGACACCGCAAGAGATCAAGGAATTGATTCAAATCATGAATCGCTTGATTGCGGAAGGAAAGTCGATCATCCTCATCACGCATAAACTGAAGGAAATCATGGAAGTAGCTGATCGCTGTACGACGATTCGCCGTGGGAAGTATATCGGTACGGTTGATATCGATGAGACGATGACACAGTCACGTCTTGCTGAAATGATGGTAGGTCGTGAAGTCAACTTTAATGCGGAGTATTCCAAGGCAACTCCACAAGAACTTGTTCTCGACATCAAGGATTTAGTCGTCAAGGACAGTCGTGGCATCAAAGCTGTCGATGGATTGAATCTCGACATTCGTGCCGGTGAAATCGTTGGTATTGCCGGAATCGACGGGAACGGGCAAACGGAATTGATTGAAGCCATTACTGGTCTTCGTAAAGCGGACAGTGGCGAAATCTTCCTCAACAACAAATCGATTAAAAACTTGAAGCCACGGAAAGTAACGGAATCAGGTGTCGGTCACATCCCGCAAGACCGGCATAAACATGGACTAGTCCTTGATTATTCGATTGGACATAACATGGTCTTACAAACGTACTACAAACAACCGTACTCAAAAGCGGGCATTATGAACTATAAACAAGTTATGGAGAAAGCCAAAACGCTCATCGAGAAGTTCGACGTCCGAACTCCAAGTCCAGAGACGTTCGCTCGCGCCTTGTCTGGTGGTAACCAACAGAAGGCGATCATCGCGCGTGAAGTCGATCGTTCACCAGATTTGTTGATCGCGGCTCAGCCGACGCGTGGTCTTGATGTCGGGGCAATCGAGTTCATTCACGAACAATTAGTTCTCGAGCGGGAAAAAGGTCGTGCTGTCTTGTTGATTTCATTCGAACTCGAAGAAATTCTGCAAGTCTCCGACCGGATTGCTGTGTTATATGAAGGAAGAACAGTAGCTTTCTTGGATCCAAAAGAAACGAACGAGATTGAGCTTGGCTTCCTGATGGCCGGCGGTAAGAAAGAGGAGGTAGGTCATTCATGAAGTTAGAGCGTTTTTACGGCATCCTCATTCCGATTCTTTCGATCATTCTTGGAATGGTCGTCGGAGCCATCGTCATGCTCATCGGTGGGTATGACCCGGTTGCTGGGTTTGATCAATTATTCTATGGTATTTTTGGTGAGCCATACAGCATCGGTGAAACATTGCGTGCGGCGGCTCCATTAATCTTCGCCGGTCTTGCTGTCGCGTTTGCCTTTCGGACAGGACTCTTTAACATCGGAGTCGAAGGTCAAGTACTCGTCGGCTGGATGGTCGCTGTCTGGATCGGAATCAAGTTTGATTTGCCGACAATTATTCATTTACCCCTCGCTTTGATTGGAGCAGGTTTAGCGGGTGCACTATGGGCATCGATTCCTGGTATCTTAAAAGCGAAATTCCACGTCCATGAAGTCATCACGTCGATCATGATGAACTATATCGCGTTGTACGTCACGAACGATATTTTACGTCACGTCATTGGTATCACAAATGAACGGACGGAGACAATCAAGGAATCAGCATCACTTGCGTCACCGTTCTTACAAGAACTCACGGATTTCTCACGTCTTCATAACGGGATTTTCATCGCAATCATCGCTGCACTCGTCTTCTGGTTCATTCTTTGGAAAACAACGCTTGGTTATGAACTACGGGCTGTTGGATTTAACAAGAATGCTGCTGAATATGCAGGGATGGGCGTTAACCGCAACATCGTCCTATCATTCGTCATCTCAGGTGTGTTCGCTGGTCTTGCTGGGGCGATGGAAGGTCTTGGGACGTTCCAAAACATGACATTGAACGCGTCCTTCACTGGTGTTGGATTCGACGGGATTGCGGTTGCCTTGTTAGGTGCGAATAACCCGATCGGTGTCGTGCTTGCTGCATTACTATTTGCAGGACTCAATATCGGTGGTCTGTCGATGCAACAGATTGGTATTCCACCAGAACTGATCAAAATCATTATTGCGTTCATCATCATCTTCGTGGCTTCTGGTTACGCGATTCGTCTCGTCATCGAGAAGTTCACGGTTAAGAAAGAATCTAAAAAAGCGAAAGGAGCCGGTCAATAATGGGCTTTCTTGAAGTACTCTATATCATCGTGCCAATCGCACTTGCCTATTCGGCTCCGTTGATCATTGCAGCGCTTGGCGGCATTTTCAGTGAACGTTCCGGCGTCGTTAACATCGCGTTAGAAGGTTTAATGGTCATGGGTGCCTTCACAGGTGTCGTCACGGCATTGACTCTATCAAAAATGGGCTTAGGTGCTGCGAGTCCTTGGATTGCAATGCTTATTGCGATCGTCGTCGGAGCAATTTTCTCGCTGTTCCTTGCGATTCCGGCAATCCTCTTCCGGGCTGATCAAACGGTCCTTGGAGTGGCAATCAACTTGCTTGCAGTCGGTTTTGCCATCTTCCTCGTCCGGGCGCTTTACAATAAAGGACAAACGGATTCGATTCCAAACCGGATCTCAAAAGAGAACGTGCCGTTCTTGTCTGATATTCCTGTGTTGAAGATGTTCTTTGCGAACGTCTACTACACATCGTATATCGCGATCATCCTTGCTTTCGTCGCATGGTACATCATCTTCAAGACGCCATTTGGTCTTCGTTTACGTTCTGTCGGGGAACATCCGATGGCAGCAGATACGATGGGAATCAACGTCACGAAGATGCGTTTCATTGGTGTCATGATCTCTGGTGGTTTCGGTGGACTTGCTGGTGCTGTTTATGCGACATCGATCTCACTGAACTTCAGTGTCACGACGATTCTCGGCCAAGGGTTCCTTGCGATTGCGGCGATGATCTTTGGAAAATGGAATCCACTCGGTGCCATGGGTGCTGCGCTCTTCTTCGGATTCGCTCAAGCGATTTCGATCATCGGTCAGCAGTTGCCATTACTAGATCAAATTCCGCAAGTGTATCTATTGATTGCACCGTATCTCTTAACGATCCTGGCACTCGCTGGTGTCGTTGGTCGGGCGGATGCACCAAAAGCTGTTGGTGTACCGTATATCAAAGGAAAACGCTAATTTTTTACCACTTCTAAACCGGATGTTGCCAAATGGCGATGTTCGGTTTTTTGGATGATTGATGAATCCATCACTTGAATAAAAGATCAATAAAAAAAGATGTTTCGCGAGGAAACATCTTTTTTATTCACTTATTCGAATTTTAACGCATCGCCTTCGAACGATTCATCTGCTACTTTGATTGAATCCGTCGGGCATCCTTCGAATGCATCAATCATATCGTCGAATAATGCTTCTGGAATTTCGGCAGTACCATTGTTATCATCAAGAATGACATATGCCAAACCCTCATCATCATAATCATAGATATCTGGTGCCGCTGCCCCACAAGCACCACAAGCGATGCAAGTATCTTTGTCGACAATCGTAAATTTAGCCATTGAACGGTCTCCTCTCTATACGAAAACATTATTGAAACACGCTGTTCTCATCTATATGTCATTGTATCGGACTCATCGTTGCATTTCAATGACGAAGCGTAAGTGACAACAGAAAATGTATATATCATCACATGCCCGCAAACCGTATGTCTAAAACGTAACGAAAAGAAAAAGGAAGGGAAATCTTCTTCCAATCGATAAACCATATACATTCGAAGGGAGCGTGACGTATGGAAATTTCTTTACTGGAGCGCATTTTTCTGGAATCGATTCAACGTCTTCGAGACGAACGCTCAGACCGAAGCCTTTATCATGTGTTTCAGGGGAAAAAGTCAGCAACTTCTCTGCAAGATGCTCATTTTTATGATTTGGAGTCGACGTTCGGTACTGTATTAGTCAGTAAACAGCGATTTGAGTCAGTTTTAACGGAGCTTGCTCAAAAGAAGTGGATTGAACGGCAGGAGACACTTCGGCTGACGAGCGAGGGTGCTCGACTAGTTAGACAAACAGATGAAGTAATCATCGACCAACTTGGTGGTGAACTTCGCGGATATACTGAAATGATGTGGAAACGACTCAGTCTTCTTGTTCAGACGGTGATTTGTTTAGAAGCGAAACAACCATTCATTCCCGTGCAACAAGAGACGATTTTCCGGGAATGGGTAAAAAGTGTTCTTCCAACCATCTCGAATCGAGCAGAGTGGTTAGCTCAGATGTATCAAGAA
Source organism: uncultured Exiguobacterium sp. (assembly GCF_964277885.1). Lineage (NCBI taxonomy): Bacteria > Bacillati > Bacillota > Bacilli > Caryophanales > Exiguobacterium > uncultured Exiguobacterium sp. Next base: position 978,232 of record NZ_CAXYJR010000005.1, read on the forward strand.
TGGATACTCCTCCTTGAGCGCTTATCGGAACGAGATGCGACTTTGATCAGTCATCGATTATCAGGCGTGCAAACGGGATGGTCGTATCCACAATTGGCACGAATGATGAAGGTGGATGTCGAGACGGTCCAGTTCGAATTTATCATAGCTTGGCGTAGATGCATCAATGACTTAAGCAATACACCGCTCATACAACAAATCGGAGCCGACCTCCATACACCGAAGATGACACAGTCTGCTCAAACGACTTGGGAATTATTACAACAAGGACTCACTGTTGAAGACGTCGCGGTCAGAAGACGTCTAAAAAATAGCACGATGGAAGACCATCTTGTTGAAATTGCAATGTATGCGTCCACTTTTCCGTTAGATCAATTTGTCGGTGTGGCACAACAAGAAGAAATTCGACATATCGCGCAGCAACTCAAGACTTTCGCGCTTAAGCGAATCAAAAGCGCGATGCAATCAGACGTGTCCTATTTTCAAATTCGATTAGTCTTAGCTCGTAGTAAATGGGAGGGAAGTTAATGGAAGCGTTATTGCATCGACACTTCGGTTATGAATCGTTTCGACCTGGACAACGCGAAATCATCGAATCCATCTTGAATGGAACGGATACGTTAGCCATCCTACCGACAGGCGGAGGAAAGTCTGTTTGTTATCAGTTTCCTTCGTATGTAAAAGGCGAGGGACTGACATTGATTTTGTCTCCGCTGCTTTCTTTGATTGAGGATCAAGTCATGCAAATCAAACGTCGAGGAGAACGTTCTGTCGCGAAATTGACATCGGTTGAGACACGTGAAGAAAAAGAGCAAATCTTGTCCGTGCTCGAACATCTACGGTACCTTTACTTATCACCGGAACAACTCGCATTACCGCAAATACGAGCTCGTTTGAAACAGGTCAACATCGCGCTATTCGTCGTCGATGAAGCCCATTGTATCTCACAGTGGGGACACGAGTTTCGACCAGAATATGCAAGGCTTGGACAACTTCGACGGGAACTAGGTTTTCCACAGTGCCTCGCCTTAACCGCAACAGCGACTCAAGCTGTCGAACGGGATATTCGAACACAATTGCAGATGCGAGAACCGCAAGTTATCCGTCGTTCCGTTAATCGACCCGAAATCCAGTACATCGTGGATCGAGTCGGTCGAGAAAAAAAAGACGCAGCACTCGAGCGTTGGATGACGCGTATCGTTCGTCCGTGCGTCATCTATACGACAACGCGTAAAGAAGCGGAACGGATTGCAGGAATCATTGAAGGGGCAACGTACTATCATGCTGGACTAACAATGGAAGACCGTCAGCTTGTTCAACAACAATTTCTTCATGATGAAATGGACTGTCTCGTTTGCACGAGCGCGTTTGGAATGGGTGTTGATAAAGGAAACGTTCGAACGGTCATCCATCATACGATGCCGGCGACACTTGAAGCTTATATGCAGGAAATCGGACGTGCCGGTCGGGACGGAAAAGAGGCGACTGCGATCTTACTCTATGCTCCTCAGGATGAACAATTACAATCCTTTCTGATTGAGACGCAATATGCACCTGTCCTTTGGATTGATCAGCTACAACAAGGGATGAGACGAGGTGAGTCTTATGCGAAAATCGAGACTCGTCTACACTTTAATCCGGAAGATCCGGCATACCGGTTATTGAAATCGCAACTTGAAAATGGCTGGTCGAAGGAACGTATTATTCAATGGCAGGTGGAACGAAAACAGCTCAAAGGACGAGAAGTCAGCCAGATGATGGACTATATTCACCGGAACGAATGTCGCCGTACGATGTTATTGCATCATTTTGATGAGCCAGCAGTCGTCCAGCCACGTTGTTGTGACATATGCGGTACGATTGAATGGCAGGATCCCGTGAAGAGTAAGATGCTTCAAACGGTAAATTGGAAAAAGCGTTTAGAACAAGTCTTTTTTTCATCACCAGATTCGGTGTAAACTAGAAAATATCCTTATTTTTTTCAAGAAAAGGTGATGAACATTGAGTAAACAAGATCAACGGCGGTTACATCAGAACGAAGAGGAGCAACTTTTACCACCACGTTCCTCGCGTATCGAACACGTTCGAAATGAACGATTGAAGCAACCATTTCGAAAAAATCCGCTAGCGATCACGCTGACGGTACTCATGATCACGATCATCATCGCCTTCGTCTCCATCGGTTTCATGATGTAAAGGCACATTATGAACGGAGATTTTTTTCCTTTCAGCGTATAATAGAAAGGAAGGGGAAGGAGGCACGATGCATGGATCGTGGGAAATACAATATCAAAGCAGTCGCTGCGTTGGTGGGACTCAACCCGACGACCATTCGTGCTTGGGAGCGGAGATATCAAGTGCTTGATCCGGATCGAAGTGAATCCGGACATCGTATCTACAGTGACAATGATGTCGCGAAGTTACGTTGGATCGTCGATAAACAAAAAGAAGGATTGTCTGTCTCTAAAGCAATCCAATTGTATGAGATGCCTGTCAATCGAGCAGAAGTGCCACATGATTACGGAGTCGAACTACGAGATCAGTTATTCCGTGCATTGACGAACTTTGAAGAACGGCATGCGCATGACATCATGAATAAAGCGTTCTCGATGTTTAGTTTCGATAAAGTTATTCAAGATATCGTTGGTCCACTCCTACATGAAATCGGATTGAAATGGGAGTCGGGCGAGATTACGATTGCGCATGAGCATTTCGCGACGGCATTTCTTAGAGCGCGTCTTTCGACGTTATCACTACAAATGCCGATCAATCCGTTCTTGCCGCGAATCGTCTGTGTCTGTGCACCAGAAGAAGAACATGAACTCGGACTACTCTTCTTCACACTCTACTTGCGGCAATCGGGTTTTGATGTAATCTTCCTCGGTTCTGGTATTCCAGTGCCAGACTTAGTAGCCGTGACGCATCAATTGCAACCGAAAGCTGTCATCTTATCGTGCACGTTACCCGATCATTTACCATTGCTTGATGAAGCATTAGAGTGTTTGATGGCTGATTTTCCGAATCTTGAGATTGGACTTGGGGGATATGCGGTCGATCAGCTTCCGGAACGATATGGGTCACATTTACTTGGTGCGGACGATCAATCATGGAAAAGTTGGTTAAGTCGACTCACTCCGGTTTCTGGTGTATAGTATGGTTCATAGCGAACGGAGACATCTACGTTTCCGGTTTTGACTGGAGGAGTCTATATGAGGTTTGAACAAATGAAACAAGGGCACCTTCGTGTCTTCATTACGAAGCAAGAGTTATCACTTCACGATGTCCGACCAGAAACGTTGGCTGTCGGAAAGGGACAAGCTCTATTGCGAAATTTATTAGAGGAAGCTGAATCGAATTTTGGTTTTCAGGCAGCAGGAACACTTGAATTTTTCGTTACGTTCTTCCCGAATGACGGCATGCTCGTTGATGTACGTCGTGAAGGTGAATTACCGGAAGAGATGAATGACGAATTTGATCAAGTCGAGATCCGTATGACGGTCGACATCGTCCATCACGTCTTGTACGCCTTGAATTCGCTAGAAGACGTCATTCAAGCGAGCCATGGATTATTACGACATATGTCGCATACGGAGACGGGCGGTAGTCTTTATTTCTTCGAAGGCAGCTATTATCTTTATTTCCAGGAACGAATGAACGACGCGCTCGAACGTACGGTGACAACGATTTTGTCAGAATACGGGGAACCGAGTCCGAAAAGTCCGCTCGTTATGGCTGAGTATGGAAAAACGATTCAATCGAAACAAGCTGTCGTTACGATAGCTGAACAATTCGACATTTAAATCATCAGGTGCGACATTGCCTCATCAAGGCGATGTCGCACCTTTTTATCTTCTACCAGAAGTGGCACCATTTTGTATTTTTTCATCGTCAGAAGGATGGTATGATAATCATTGAACGTAAGAAGAAGGAGTGAAGTAGGATGAAAGTGGCAGTGTTATATGGTGGGACTTCAGGTGAACGGGAGGTTTCATTAAACAGTGGAAAATCGATCATGGAAGCGTTAAACAGCAAAGGACATGAGGTCACGGCTGTTGATTTCCATCCTGATCGGGCACATGAACTCTTCCAGCTGGATGTAGATGTGGCTGTCATCGCTCTTCACGGGAAAATTGGTGAAGATGGACGCGTGCAGGCGTTACTTGAACTTGCGAATATTCCATATACCGGTTCAGGCGTTTTAGCGTCAGCACTTGCGATGGATAAGGCACGTTCGAAAGTTCATTTTGACAAAGCAGGTATTACGATCGCCCGTGATGTGCTGTTAGAGCGTGGAGAGGATATCGAAGCAAAAATCGCAGAATGGAATGGTCAATTCCCTTGTGTCGTTAAACCAGCGCAAGAGGGTTCATCGAACGGATTGACGATTGCACAAGACGAGACGATGTTACGCGAAGGGATTGCGAAAGCATTCGAAGCAGATGATGCGGTTCTCATCGAACAATTCATTAAAGGGCGCGAAGTGACGGTTCCGGTCGTTGGGCATAAAGGGGCAGAAAAAGCATTACCGGTTATTGAGATCATTCCAAAGAATGCCTTTTATGATTATGAGTCGAAATATGCCATCGGAGGATCAGAGCATATCTGCCCTGCCGAATTAGACGAAGAGACGACAGTCATACTTCAAGAGTGGGCAGTCAAAGCACATCAAGTCCTTGGTTGTGCGGGGTATTCTCGATCAGATTTCCTTGTACCTGAGTCTGGAAATCCAGTTATTTTAGAGACAAATACATTGCCAGGTATGACGTCAACGAGTTTATTCCCGGACGGCGCACGGGCAGTTGGTATCGAATATCCGGAATTGGTTGAATATTTCATGGAATTAGCGATAGAACGCCACCGTCAAATCCAGTAATCCAATCATTGATATCCTAGGAAAAGAAGTGAGAAAGCGCTTACAAATATAGGCGTAACCCCTTTCATTACGTTCGAGAAAAGAGTATACTTTATCCGAACAAGGAAACGGCATAGGGGATGCCACTTATGGGGAGGAACGTTGGAATGATCACTGACCAACAACATGCGAATCATCGCAAGAACGTACTGGAAGCAACACAAGAAATCGTCAAGGAAGCACTAGGGAAACTAGGGTATCCAGACGAGATGTATGAATTACTTAAAGAACCACTCCGGATGTTGACAGTCCGGATTCCGGTGCGAATGGATGATGGTTCGACGAAAATCTTCACAGGATATCGTGCACAACATAACGATGCCGTTGGACCGACAAAAGGTGGAATTCGTTTCCACCCGAACGTGACGGAAGTCGAAGTAAAGGCGTTATCCGTCTGGATGAGTCTAAAGGCAGGTATCGTTGATTTACCATATGGTGGTGGGAAAGGCGGGATTATTTGTGATCCACGTGAGATGAGCTTCCGTGAAATTGAGCGTCTCAGCCGCGGATATGTCCGTGCCATCAGTCAAATCGTTGGACCGACTAAGGATATTCCGGCACCTGACGTCTTCACGAACTCACAAATCATGGCTTGGATGATGGATGAGTACAGTCGGATCGATGAATTCAACTCACCTGGTTTCATTACAGGAAAACCGCTCGTCCTTGGTGGCTCACACGGTCGTGAGACAGCAACGGCGAAGGGTGTCGCGATCATGATCCGGGAAGCAGCTGCTAAAAAAGGCATTTCACTTGAAGGAGCACGAGTTGTCGTTCAAGGGTTCGGGAACGCAGGTAGCTTCTTGTCAAAGTTCATGTATGACTTAGGTGCAAAAGTCATCGCCATCAGCGATGCGTACGGAGCACTTCATGATCCGAACGGTCTCGATATCCCATATCTACTCGACCGTCGTGACTCGTTCGGTACCGTGACGACATTGTTCAAAAATACGATTTCAAACAAAGAATTGCTTGAACTCGAATGTGATATTCTTGTTCCGGCAGCAATCGAGAATCAAATTACAGAAGACAATGCGCACGATATCAAAGCAGCGATTGTCGTTGAAGCAGCGAATGGTCCGACAACGAACGAAGCGACGAAAATTCTCGCAGAACGTGACATTTTGATCGTCCCGGACGTCCTTGCTTCGAGTGGTGGCGTAACGGTTTCTTACTTCGAATGGGTGCAGAATAACCAAGGGTATTACTGGACGGAAGAGGAAGTCCATGAGAAACTCGAAAAAGTACTCGTGAACTCGTTCAACCAAGTCTATCAGACAGCACAGACGCGAAATGTCGACATGCGTCTCGCCGCCTATATGGTCGGTGTTCGGAAAATGGCAGAAGCATCTCGTTTCCGTGGTTGGGTCTAATTAAACGTCAAAGATACGTAACACCCGTTCCTCTAGATGAGGAGCGGGTGTTTTCCTATTGCAATTTCTTTCGTCTCTTGGTGAGATTTGCTAAGATATAAAAAAAGCAACTGGAAGAGGAGATATTTGAATGTTAGATTGTATCGTAATCGGTGCAGGACCATGCGGGTTATCGGCAGCGATCGAAATGCAAGATCGAGGACTAGACGTCGAAGTACTCGAAAAGGGAAATATCGTCGAAGCGATCTATCGTTATCCGACGCATCAAACGTTTTTTTCAAGTAGTGAGAAGTTAGAAATCGGTGGTATACCGTTCATCAATAAGGAATTAAAACCACGTCGTCTCGATGCGCTCGTCTATTACCGAGAAGTCGTCAAACGAAAGCAGTTGACGATTCGTCCGTTTGAGACGGTCGAGCGTATTGAACGCCAAGCGGATCATTTCATCATCCATTCAGAACGATCAGGGGTTAAGAAAGTGCGAGAAGCGCGATCCGTCGTTCTTGCGACAGGATATTATGGGTTACCGAACCGAATGGACGTCCAAGGAGAAACATTACCTCACGTATCGCACTATTTCACGGAAGGGCATCCATACTTTGATCAGGATGTCGTTGTCATCGGTGGAAAGAACTCAAGCGTCGATGCAGCAATCGAGCTTGAAAAAGCGGGTGCACGCGTAACTGTTCTTTATCGTGGACCTGAATATAGTCCGTCGATCAAACCCTGGGTATTACCGAACTTCGAGTCACTCGTACGTTCGGAAAAGGTCAAGATGGTGTTTGATGCGACAATTGAGGAAATCACGGAGCAAGAAGTCGTTTATCAAATCGGCGGAGTCAAACGGACTGTCCGTGCGGATTTTGTATTTGCGATGACAGGGTATACACCAGACGTCGGCTTATTCGCTGATGCTGGTATCGCGATTGATCGCAAAACGGGTGTTCCCAGTCATGATGAAGAGTCGATGGAATCAAATGTTCCGGGGATCTATATTGCCGGAGTCGTTGCGGCGGGCTATGATGCCAATAAAATTTTCATTGAAAACGGACGTTTTCATGGCGCGAGCATTGCGAATCACCTCGCTAAACGATTACGTGGTGCATCAATTCAAGGCTAAACGAATGCCTCTCGCTTCGGACCCTTATTTCCGAAGCGAGAGGCTTTTTCACTTATTCGACCCGGAATGATTCTTCGAGTTCTGATTGGGTCGCATTGATTTCGAGTTCAACCATCAGTTTAAGCCGCGCTTTCTGTGAGTTCAGTCCATTTGAGAAAATGACGCCAAGTTCCTTCAATTGTTGACCACCGCCCGTATATCCATAAACGTCTTGAACGATTCCGTTGAAGCAACGGCTGACGATGACGATTGGCATGACGGCAATCAATTCAGCGATGGCATCAACGATACTTGGAGGAACGTTTCCTTGACCGAGAACTTCTAGCACAAGTCCATCGTAACCGAGTTGTTTCACAGCTAGTAATAAATCGGGTTCCATACCGGCATAGACTTTGAGAACGGCAACCCGTTTCGAGAGCGAAGTCACCATATGTGTTTGCTTCAGAAGTGGCGTGTTGAATAAGTAGACGTGGTCTTTCGTCACCATGCCAAGATTTCCGAAGTGAACCGATTTAAACGTATCGACGGATGACGTATGCGTTTTCGTGACGTTGAATGCTGAATGGATTTCCCCGTTGAAGACGACGAGGACACCTTTTCCGCGCGCGGCATCACTGACGGCGACACGAAGCGCCGTGATTAAATTAAACTCGCCATCTGATCCGACTTCGTTGGATGAACGCATGGCGCCAGTCAATACAATCGGAATAGGCGCACCTATTGTCAAATGTAAAAAATAAGCGGTCTCTTCAAGCGTATCCGTCCCATGGGTGATGACGACCCCGTCGTAATGTTCTTTTGCTCGTTCACTCTCGATGAAATGAGCTAAGCGAAGCATGATGTCAGGTGTCATGTGCGGAGAAGGTAAATTCGCAAAATGGCGTGTCGTGATATTTGCGATATCCGTTGCCCGAGGCAACGAAGCATCGAGTGGATTGATATCATTCGGTAAAACGTGCCCGGAGTGATCCTGTGCCATCGCAATTGTTCCACCCGTATGAATGAGTAATAATGATTTCATGTTAAAGGGTCCATGTCAAAAGACAGAAGACCTTCACCTACTTTCTATGGTGTTTTCGGTTCGTTCTTCCATATTGTAACCTTTTTCACTCCTGAAACAACGAGGACGTTTTCTTTTTTCAAAGAAACCTTTATTCTTATTAATGAGGAAGAAAGGGGGGAGAGGAAGCGTGATTCAAATCGTTTTCTCCGGAGTTGCCCCAGGCATCGCGCTCCTAACATATTTTTATCTACGTCACGAACATGAATCCGAGCCTGTCGGATATATCTTGCGAAGTTTCATCTTTGGAATATTACTCGTCTTTCCTCTGATGTTCATTGACTATATCGTCCAGACGGAGTTTGGTGGACATGAAGAAATACGCTTAATTCGTACTGCTGTCACAGAAGAGTTTGCGAAATGGTTCGTCGTCTTCTACACGGTCTATATCCATCAGCGCTTTAATGATTATTATGACGGCATCATCTATGCTGTGGCGTGTTCCCTTGGATTCGCAACCCTTGAGAACATCTTATATCTAATGGTGAATGGAACGGTCGAACACATGTTATTCCGAGCGCTATTACCAGTTTCCGGACATGCATTGTTTGCGGTTATCATGGGCTTCTTCATGGGAATGGCCAAATTTTCGGCGCATCCATATCGGTGGTTATCGTTATCAATCACCCTTCCGGTATTTGCACATATTCTGTTTAATTTGTTAATATTGGAAAATGGTGGTATATCTTTTTTGCCAATCGTCTTTATGCTTATTTTATGGACGATCGGTTTATTTCAAGTGCGAGGAGCCAATCGTTTGAATCGTCGATTCAAACGTAAAAGCACCAATCAGAATAGAAGGTAGGAGCGAGTGACATGATGGAAATCGGAGATTTAATTATGCTTTCGAACAGTGAAGAACGACAAGGTCGTTCAAAGGTGACAGCTATAACCAATCAATTAATTTGGATTGAGGCACCAAGTGAGGTGGCGACACTGAAAACGTTTATCTTATCCGATCAAGAAGAGATTTCATTTTACTTTTTCAAAGAAAAAGGAAAGTTGTACGGATTTGAGACAGTTGTCGTGGAACGACAGAATGATCCGCTTCGTGGTCAACGTTACGCTTTAAGACGCCCAAAAGATGATCAAATTGAACATATTCAACGACGGCAATTCGTTCGTGTTCCACAAATGCTCGATGTCGCGGTTCATCCACATAAAACGAATTTCGAACCGTTCACAACGGTGACGCTTGACTTATCAGCTGGTGGGATGATGATTTTGTCAGATCAGCTACCCATTGAAAAAGAGGAAGAGGTCGAGATGACATTCATTTTACCAATGGGAGAAGGTATGTCGAGTACGTTAGACGTCGTTGCAGAACTTGTTCGGATCGATCGACGGGAAGAACGGTATGAACTCGCCTTTCAATTTACGATGATTCCTGACAGAAGTCGTGAACTTGTATTACGTCACTGTTATCAAATGCAAATGAAAAGTTCAAGAAGGGGCATGAATCCATTCACCTGACCGCATTTTTTTGCTATGATAACGTTCGGAAGAATGAATTCCCATCAATCATGGGGAAGATGGAAGGACAAGATGGATGATGAAGAAGATTCAAATTGCTTTAGATGGACCAGCAGGTGCTGGGAAAAGTACGATCGCAAAACAACTGGCGGCGCGCCTTGACTATGTATATATTGATACAGGAGCGATGTATCGTGCCGTGACGCTCGCAGCACTCGAACAATCACTTGATCTCAATAATGGAGAAGTGCTCGGAGAATTAATGAAATCGCTTGATATTCGTTTAACACCAGGCGAAAACGGGCAACGTGTCTTTATTGGTGATCGCGAAGTGACGGATGCGATCCGTTCCATCGAAATCACAAATAACGTCTCGTTCGTCGCTCGTCAAAAAGAAGTCCGGGCAGCACTCGTCACGGCACAACGTAAATTAGCTGAACGTGGTGGAATCGTCATGGACGGACGTGATATCGGCACAGTCGTGTTGCCAGATGCAGAATTAAAAGTCTTTTTGACAGCAAGTGTGGAAGAGCGTGCAGCTCGAAGACACCGGGAGAATATCGCACGTGGTATGGACAGTGATATCACGATTCTTCAAGAAGAAATCGCATTGCGTGACAAACGGGACAGTGAACGTGAAGTCTCGCCTTTACGTCAAGCTGACGATGCGCTGTATCTCGATACGACAGAGATGACGATTGATGATGTCGTTGTCCGTTTGATGGAATTAACGGACGGTGTTTTGAAATGAAACGTCGAGATAGCGTTTACCGGATCGCACGGTTCGTCGTCTGGGTCATTGCGAAAACAGTCTTCCGATTGAAAGTGACAGGACAAGAAAATATTCCGAAAGATGGTTCCTTACTCGTCTGTGCCAATCATAGTTCGAACTGGGACCCGGTCTTCCTCGTCAGCGCGATTCCACCGAAACGGGCGGTGCGTTATATGGCAAAAGAAGAACTATTCAAAGTTCCTGCCTTAAAACAATTGATGATTGCGGCAGGAACATATCCTGTTGGTCGCGGTCAAGGAGATCGTCAAGCTTTGAAACGGACGATTGAACTGTTGAATTCAGATGAAACGGTCGGTATTTTCCCAGAAGGAACACGTTCCGCACCAGGTGAATTTACAGCAGCACAACCAGGAGTCGGGTTCTTTGCGTTACGATCGAATGCGCAGATTTTACCGATTGCCATCATCGGATCATACCGCCCGTTCAAACGAATGCACGTCGCGGTCGGAAAACCGGTTGATATTTCGGATTTACGTGACCAGCGGGGCGCAGCGAAATCGATTTCTGACCGAATCATGGACGAAATCAAATCCGTCTACTTCAATCACGCGTAATACCTTGACAAATAGTCAGAATTGTAAGAAGTTAGAAGCAGGATAAACGCATTGACACGTGTCAGGCGTTTCTTGTACTCATCGTGAGGAGGTTGTTTTGGAATGGTCGAAGAAATGAAAGATATGCCTGATTTTGAAATTCATCGGGACCAGGTAGTTACCGGAATGGTCGTGAAAATTGAAGACAAGCAAGCACTCATTGATATCGGATATAAAACAGAAGCCATCTTACCGATCAGCGAAGTATCGAGTCTTCATCTCGATGATATTCGTGGTGTATTGAACGTCGGAGATGAACTCCAAGTGAAGGTCAAGAAAATCACGGATGAAGAGGTCGTCGTTTCAAAACGAGAAATCGACGCGCTCAAAGCGTGGGAGCAAGTTGAAGAGAAGTATAAATCAGGTGAAATCTTTGAAGTTGTCGTCAAGGACATCGTCAAAGGTGGACTCGTCGTTGATATCGGTGTCCGCGGATTCATTCCGGCGTCACTCGTCGAGCGTCACTACGTCGAGGATTTCTCGGATTACATCGGTCGTTCGATCGAAGTCAAGGTCGTTGAACTCGATCAAGAGAAGAATCGTGTCATTCTCTCGCACAAAGCCGTCGTTGAAGGTGAATTGAACGCGAAGAAAAAAGAGACACTCGAAAATTTAGAAGTAGGTCAAATCCTCGAAGGTACAGTCCAACGATTGACAGATTTCGGTGCTTTCGTTGATATCGGTGGCGTAGATGGTCTCGTTCACATTTCGGAAATGGCGCATCATCGTGTCGAACGTCCTTCGGATATCGTCACGGAAGGTCAGAAAGTCGAAGTCAAAGTACTTGGTGTCGACCGTGATACAGAAAAGGTGAAGTTGTCGATCAAGGAAACACAACCTGGTCCATGGCAACAAATGGAAGGGAAGATCGAAGCTGGCGATATCGTCAAGGGACGCGTCCGTCGTCTCGTCCAGTTCGGGGCCTTCATCGAACTTGCGCCGCAAGTAGAAGGACTTTTGCACATTTCGCAAATTGCGAACCGTCATATCGGATCGCCTTCAGAAGTACTTGAAGAAGGGCAGGAAATCGAGGCGAAAGTACTCGAAGTACGTCTTGATGAGCATAAGATTTCGCTCTCGACACGCGTCCTAGAAGAGGAAGAAGGCTCTTCTGACGACTATTCTGATTACACGAATCAATCAGAAGGATTCTCTGTCGCTGACTTGACTGAGGACGATTCTGATAAGAAAGAATAAGCAATGACACAAAGCGGACACAAGCGTGTCCGCTTTTTATATGCGGTTTGTTATGGTATATGGGAGTTTGATTTGATACAATAGAACGGCTATGAAGCGAGAGAAGAGAAAGAAGGTGTTGGGATGGCAATTCCAGTCGTGGCGATCGTAGGTCGCCCAAATATCGGAAAGTCGACGATTTTTAACCGGGTGATTGGAGATCGGGTTTCAATCGTAGAAGACAAGCCAGGCGTTACCCGCGACCGTATTTACGGAACTGGAGAATGGCTGAATCGTCATTTTCATTTGATTGATACAGGTGGAATCGAAGTCGGGGATGAGCCCCTACTTCAAATGATGCGTCATCAGGCGGAGCTCGCCATTGATGAAGCGGACGTTATCATTTTTATGGTGAACGGACGCGAAGGAATCACAGCAGCGGATGAGGAAGTCGCGAACATGTTGTTCCGTTCGAACAAACCAGTCGTCGTAGCTGTCAACAAAGTCGATAACTTTGAAATGCGTGATTTAATGTATGAATTTTACTCCCTTGGATTCGGAGACTTGTTCCCGATTTCTGGTACACATGGTCTTGGTCTTGGTGACTTACTCGATCGTGTCCTTGAACTCGCGCCAGATAAAGAAGAGTTGGAATACGACGAAAGTACGATCAAGTTTGCCTTGATTGGTCGTCCGAACGTCGGGAAATCAAGTATGACGAACTCGATTCTTGGTGAAGAGCGTGTTATCGTCTCAAATATCGCCGGTACGACACGTGATGCAATCGATACACCGTTTACGCGAGATGAGCAAGAATACGTCATCATCGATACGGCTGGGATGCGAAAACGCGGAAAAGTTTATGAATCGACGGAACGTTTCAGCGTTATGCGTGCACAAAAAGCAATCGAGCGCGCAGATGTCGTCTGTGTTGTACTTGACGGTGAAGAAGGTATCATCGAGCAAGATAAAAAAGTAGCCGGTTATGCGCATGAAGCAGGTCGTGCAGTCATCATCGTCGTCAACAAATGGGACGCTGTCGAAAAAGATGATAAGACGATGAAAAAGATGCAAGAAGAGATTCGGGAAGAATTCCGTTTCCTTGACTATGCTCCGATTGTCTTCGTCTCGGCGAAAACAAAACGTCGCTTGCAGACTTTATTACCAGTCATCCAACAAGCAGCACATAGTCATGCACAACGGATTCAGACAAGCGTCTTGAACGATGTTATCGTGGATGCCGTCGCGATGAATCCTGCGCCAACGGATAAAGGGGTTCGTCTTCGGATCAATTATGCGACGCAGGTCGCGTCGCGTCCGCCGACATTTGTCTTGTTCGTCAATGATCCAGAGTTGCTTCATTTCTCGTATAAACGATATCTCGAAAACCGGATTCGTGAAGCATTCGACTTCACTGGAACACCGATTCGAATTTTAGCTCGTCAAAAACAATAATGAGGTGAGTCAGTATGACCAAAATCGCAGTCATTGGAGCGGGGAGCTGGGGAACAGCACTCTCGCTCGTCTTAGCCGACAATAATCAGGAAGTTATTTTGTACGGTCGTGAACAAACGAACGTCGACAGCATCAATGAGCATCATGAAAATGCACAATTCCTTCCGGGTGTTGAGTTGCCTTCAGCACTAAAGGCGACGACGGATCTCAAAATGGCGATTGAGGGTGCTACACATATCCTGATTGTCACACCATCTTCTGCGATTCGTGCGGTTTCTCGTCAATTGAATGAATTATTGACAGAACCTGTCGTTCTCATTCATGCGTCAAAAGGAATCGAACCAAAGACACATCTTCGATTATCTGAATTGATCGAAGCAGAGATTGATCCAGCGAAGCGTAAAGCGATTTGCGTTTTGACGGGTCCTTCGCATGCAGAAGAAGTCGCATTACGTAAACCAACAACGGTAACGATTGCTTCAGAAGATTTAGTGGAAGCTGGTCGTGTGCAAGAGTTGTTTACGAATGAGAATTTCCGTGTGTATCTCAATGCGGACATCATCGGCGCAGAACTCGGTGGTGCATTGAAGAACATCATTGCGCTTGCTGCCGGAATGACGGATGGTCTCGGTTACGGAGACAATGCGAAGGCTGCTTTGATTACGCGTGGAATGGTCGAAATGGCACGTCTTGGCACGATGCTCGGGGCAAAGCCGATGACGTTCACAGGATTGACCGGAATGGGTGACTTGATCGTGACGTGTACATCCGTGCATAGCCGAAACTGGCGTGCCGGGAATGCTATTGGTCGAGGAGAAAAACTAGAGACAGTGCTTGAAAATATGGGAATGGTCGTAGAAGGTGTTCGTGCGACACAAGCTGCATATGATCTAGCAGAGTCGAAACAGTGTGAACTACCGATCACTTCTGCTCTCTATCATGTTCTCTTTGACGGTCATACACCGGAAGAAGAAGTCAAAAAGTTGATGCAACGACCGCAAAAAAATGAGATCGAGCATCTCTTCACGACGAAAGATTAACGGAGTGGGGTGGAAACCTTGAGTCCAGGATTATTAAAAATGTGGATTTCGTTCGCTGGCATCGGACTCTTTGCGATCAGCGTCTTGCTGGTCACGGTCAGTCGGACGAAGTTAAAAGGGATTTGGCAGATTCTCGTGTCAACCTTAGCATTCGTTTGTTTCATCGTCGCGTCGATCATCATGGTATTCATCGTCATGGCGGGGCCAAGCGCATGAAAAAGTGGTTCGTACTACTCATGCTCATTCCGGTGACGTTATTATCAGGGTGTCTCTTTCCAGACAGCCAGAAACCGTCGAACCGTGTGCCGTATCCACAACAATTACGTACTGTTCAGGATGCTGTCGATGCGTATCAGAAAGACACAGGTGTTTTGCCGATCAAAACGATGGAAGCAGATACACCACTTATGGAACGATATCAAATCGAACTAGGGCGTCTAATACCTCGTTATATGAGTGATCCACCATCGAACAGTTTTGAAGGTGGCGGAACATTCATCTATTTGTTGGTCGACGTCGAGACGAAGCCGACTGTCAAATTGATGGATTTACTTGTCGCGGAAGAACTACAGAAGCTTCAAGTCCGAATCGATGCGTATCGGAAGAAAAACGATAAGTACCCGTTTAAAGGCTCCATCGGAAAAAACCAGTTCACCCTCGACTATAAAAAGTTATTCATCAAAAAAGAACCAACTGTCCCAAGTCCGTACTCAGATGAAAAATTATCGATTTATGTCGATGGTCAAGGTCGTCTTTTCATCAACTACTTGCCAGAGTTGAAGAAAGCCGTGCAAACTGCGAAGAAAAAGCCGAAAGTCGGTCAAGATATTCGGTATTTGCTCTATGAAGATCAACCTTTTGTTCCTGCCTATTCTCAAAGCTACACGATAAACGAAAAAGGCGAACCTGTGTTTTCAGAGAAATCGAGCGAAGAATCTGAAAATTGAACGTTATTTACACGAAAATGTTGTAATAGCAACGTTTATGGGGTATGATTACCCTCGAAGAAGTGATTGGGAGGGGGTGAAAGTAATGAACAAAACTGAACTCATTCAAGCAGTCGTCGAAAAATCAGGTCTTACGAAAAAAGACGTGACGAAAGTTGTTGAATCAACATTCGAATCGATCACTGAGACACTTCAGTCTGGAGAGAAAGTCCAATTGATTGGATTTGGTAACTTCGAAGTCCGTGAGCGTGCAGCCCGTAAAGGTCGTAACCCACGTACGAAAGAAGATATCGAGATTCCAGCAAGCAAAGTACCTGCCTTCAAACCAGGTAAAGCATTGAAAGATGCTGTGAAGTAATCCGGCTACATAGTCGCCCGAGATTTTCTCGGGCGGCTTTTTTGTGGACATTCAGAAGCGTGAAAGCCCGCCGATTATGGTATATTAAAAAAGAAGAACGTCCATCAACGAGATGGCACTGGAGATCGGGGGGTAAAAGCATGGAACAACATGAGCTGCGCGTGGATGAAATCATCACTGCACTCACCATTAAACAAACGACACGATTGGCTCGACATGTGGATTTCCCTTCCATCGATCGTGAACAGATCCGTTGGTTGATTGATGTCGCTCAACATGACACGCTAGATTCAGAAGCACTAGTTAAAGCGATTCATTTCGCACAAGTCGCCTTACGTCTACATGAACGCGTCAATGAAACACTACGCGGTTCGAAGGAAAGACAGCTTCTTGTATTAGCTGGAGATCTTTTCTCGAGCTATTTCTTCGAACAATTAGCGGGTTTGCCGAAAGAGATTCTTGTCTCACTCGGACGGACTATTCAACGTGTCAATGAAGCGAAGTGTGCCTTACACGAAATGAACTACGAATCAACAGAAGAACGGGTTCTCTTATGGTTAACGGCAGAGTTCGGGTTAATGCAAGGACTTGCGACAATTACCAAACGAGAATGGCTGACACGACAAGGACGGCAGATCATTCAGCAACAGGCAGAGCAACTAGATCTGGTCGCACAGAAATTACTGTTATCGCATCTCGAACAGATGGCGGTAGCATGAGATCTTGGAAAGGGTGAGCAGTGTGCAGACAAAAGATAAAGAAAAAAAAGTATATGAAGTGTTTCAATCGATATCAACGAACTATGATCAAATGAATTCAGTCATCAGCTTCCGACTGCATAAATTGTGGAGACGCGAGACAATGCGCCGGATGCAAGTCTTCCCAGGTGCTAAATGTCTCGATCTTTGTTGTGGAACGGCGGACTGGACGATTCAATTGGCAAAAGCAGCTGGTCCGACTGGTGTCATTAAGGGACTTGATTTTTCGGAGAACATGCTGAAAGTCGGCGTAGAGAAAGTAGAAGCGCTCGATATGAAAAATATTGAACTGATTCACGGAAACGCGATGGATTTACCGTTTGGCGACAACTCGTTTGATTTCGTGACGATCGGTTTCGGTTTACGGAACGTTCCTGATTACCTTCAGGTCATTAAAGAGATGCATCGTGTCTTAAAACCAGGCGGAACAGTTGTCTGTCTTGAAACGAGTCAACCAACGGCACCGATTTTCCGAGAAGCATATTCACTATACTTTGGAAAAATTATGCCACAAGTAGGTCGTTTGCTTGCTAAATCGTACGATCAATACAACTGGTTACAAGAATCAACAGAAGTGTTCCTCGACCGTGTCGAACTGAAACAACTCTTCGAACAGGCAGGCTTCATGCAAGTGGAAGTCAAAGCATTCGCGGGTGGGGCTGCTGCGATGCACCTTGGGAAGAAGTGGTGAGATGTCACTGCATTCCATATACCGTGATGTCACGAAGGAAGTTAATTTAGTTGATCGTTTCCTGATTAGTCATATCGCTTCGGATGAACCGACGATCGATGCAGCAGGAAAACAACTGCTGAAAGCTGGTGGAAAACGGATTCGTCCGGCTTTCGTATTGTTAGCCTCTAAATTCGGCGACGCAGACCGAGATGAATTGATTCGTGTAGCAGCAAGCCTTGAACTCGTCCATATGGCGTCGCTTGTGCACGACGATGTCATTGATGACGCAGAATTACGACGAGGAAAACCGACCGTCATGCAGTATTTTGATGAAGAAGTGGCGCTTTATTCAGGCAATTATTTGTTCGGAGAAGCGATTCGGTTGATTGGAGAAGTCGGAAAACCAGAACTCGTTCAAGTGATGGTCCATACGATGCGTGAAATTTGCGAAGGTGAGATTGAGCAGATCTATGACCAATATGATTGGGAACAGTCGATTAAACGTTATATCAAACGGATTGAACGAAAAACAGCCATTCTCATCGAAGCAAGTTGCCATCTAGGTGCCATCGTTGCGAATTGTTCAGCGGCCGATACGAAAGCGTTACGACTGTTTGGACGAGATATCGGACTCGCTTTTCAGATTGCTGACGACTTGCTT
This sequence comes from uncultured Exiguobacterium sp., assembly GCF_964277885.1. Lineage (NCBI taxonomy): Bacteria > Bacillati > Bacillota > Bacilli > Caryophanales > Exiguobacterium > uncultured Exiguobacterium sp. The sequence goes on from NZ_CAXYJR010000005.1 coordinate 996,624, forward strand.
GATTTTACAGCGAATCGAACGCAACTTGGTAAGCCAGTAGCAGAGGATCTGCGCCATGGACACAAGACGTTACCCGTTTTTTATGGAGCGGAAGATGCAGCTTTTTACGAACGTCTGTCGAAAATCGAGACGATGCCGACTCATGAAGAAGTGGCGCCATTACTAGCATTTCTTCAAACTTCAGGTGCACTTGAGCGGACACAACAAACAGTTGATCGTTACATCCGTCGTGCTATTCTGCGTCTCGAACCACTGCCTAAATCCTCTGCTAAACGATCGCTCGAAGAGGTAGCGCGCTACGTTGGAAAACGAAAAGGATGATGGATGTCAAAAATTTCTTGCTGTTCTTCTTAAAAGCCAGTAAACTGACTATGTAAGCGCTTTTCTAAAAGCATTTCATAGGGGGAACTAGAGATGGAACAGACATTTTTGATGGTCAAACCGGATGGCGTAGAACGTGGATTGATTGGGGAAATCATTGGACGGATCGAACGCAAAGGCTTCATCATTCGTGAGATGAAAATGATGAACGTCACAGAAGAATTAGCGAAAGCACATTATGAAGAGCACGCGGAGAAGCCGTTCTTTGGAGAGTTGGTCACTTTCCTGACATCGGGACCTGTCGTTGCACTTCGTGTTGAAGGGACAGACGTTGTTGCTGTCTCTCGTTTAATGATCGGGAAAACAAAGCCGCTTGAAGCAGCACCTGGAACGATCCGTGGCGATTTTGCGAACACGATGAGTGAGAACGTCATTCATGGTTCAGACAGTGTCGAAAGTGCGGAGCGTGAGCTTGGTCTTTGGTTTCAAGGACAGCCAGTCAACGCCTAATATATGAATAGCAGGACAACGGGGAGGGATTCGATTCAATCGAATCCCTTTTGTCATATTCTTGTAAAACGGACTGACCGGATTGGTTAATTGCTTTTTGGAATGCCTATAGCTTTATGCTACTATAGAAAATAAGTTGAACCGGTCAAAGCGATGACCATTCGATATCGAGAGTGAGCGAGGTGTGCCAATTGGAAGATTACGAACTTTTCATTCAACGATTCAAGACCAAATCAGGGATTGATCTCGGTCAGTATAAAGAAGCACAGATGAAACGACGGTTGACGGCGTTACGTGACAAAAAAGGGTACAGTACGTTTGCGTCCTATATGCAGGCAATGGACAAAAGTACCTCGTTATACGAAGAATTCCTAGATCGGATGACGATCAATGTCAGTGAATTCTTCCGAAATCCGATACGTTGGCAACAATTGGAGCAAGATATCTTACCGGTCTTGGAATCACGGGCACATGGACGAATCCGGACATGGAGCGCCGCTTGTTCGACTGGGGAAGAGCCATATTCCCTTGCGATGATCTTAAGTGAACGGCTCGATCCATCCGCCTTTACGATTCAAGCGACGGATTTGGATGAACTCGTTCTTGAAAAAGCGAAGCTGGGTCGATACGGAGCTTCCGCACTGAATGAGGTCGTAGAAGCGCGCAAAAAGCAATATTTCATCGAGCAGGAGCAGACATTTGAAATCGTTCCGGAAATCAAACGACTGGTTCGTTTCAGTAAGCATAATTTGTTGGGCGACCGGTATGATACCGGTTTTGATTTAATCATCTGCCGTAATGTACTGATTTATTTTACGGAAGAAGCGAAAGCGCATGTCTATCGTTCGTTCGTCGAGGCATTAAAACCAGGCGGTATCCTATTCGTTGGGGGAACGGAACAAATTTTCCAACCCGAACGATTTGGATTAAAGATGAAACAAAGCTTCTTTTATGAAAAAATCGGTTGAACAGGAAGGGATGAAGCGAATGCGTTACATGACAGCAGGGGAATCACACGGAAAAGGATTGACCGTCATCATTGATGGGATGCCGTCAGGACTCACGATTGATTTTGAAGCCATTCAGCGCGAAATGACGCGTCGCCAAGGGGGATACGGACGAGGACGACGGATGCAAATCGAACAGGATCAAATCGATTCACGTGGCGGGATTCGCCATGGATACACGACAGGATCACCGATCAGTTTGTTCATCGAGAACAAGGATCATACGCACTGGACACAAGTCATGCAGGCGGAACCGCTCGAAGAAGAGTTGGAGCGCCCACGGACCTTGACGCGTCCACGTCCCGGACATGCGGATCTCGTTGGCGGATTGAAGTACGGTCATCGCGATTTACGCGATGTGCTTGAACGTTCTTCAGCACGTGAGACGGCAGCACGTGTTGCCGTCGGTGCCTTCGCTAAACAATTACTGAATGAACTCGGGATTGAAGTGTTCTCGCATGTACGATCAATCGGTGGGATTGATGCTCCTTGGAAAGATCCTGTGGAATATCAGGAAACGATTGATGCTTCACCTGTTCGCTGTGCCGACGAACTTGCAGGACAACGAATGATGGAAGAAATCGATGCCGCTAAAAAAGAAGGCGATACACTCGGCGGTGAGATCGAAGTCGTCGTGACGGGCATGATGCCAGGAGTCGGATCCTTCACTCAAAACGATTTAAAGCTCGATAGCCGAATCGCGCAAGCTGTCATCAGCGTCAATGCGATGAAATCCGTCGGTTTTGGTGACGGGTACGAACTCGGTCGTCGCAAGGGTAGTACCGTCCAAGATGAAATCATTCATGATGACGCTGGATATCATCGACGGACGAACCACCTAGGTGGAATCGAAGGCGGAATGTCAACAGGGATGCCGATCCGCGTCCAAGTCGCGATGAAGCCGATTCCGACGCTCTATCGTCCGTTGCAATCGGTTGACATCGAGACGAAGGAAGCCTTCACAGCTCAAATCGAGCGGAGTGATGCCTGTGCTGTTCCTGCCGCGTCCGTTGTCCTTGAGGCAGTGGTCGCGTTTGAAATCGCCGTCGCCATTCTTGAAATGTTCGGAACATCAACACTCAATCGTCTTCAGGCTGCTGTCGCCGCTTATAAAGAGGAGGTTCGGACGTTTTGATCGAACTCAATATCCGGTTGAAAACGTCATACCCCGTGCTTGTCGGAAACGGAGCATTGGCGCGGTTATCAGATCTTTCAGCGCTGAACGAGGCAGATCGTATTTGGATCATTACGGATGAGACGGTCCACGACTTGCACTTGCACACGCTACAAGCGGCATTAGCGTCTAGACCTCAATCGATAGGCATGCATGTTAGCGCTGTGCCGGCTGGAGAGCGGAGTAAGTCGCTTGCGGTCTACGGTTCCTTACTAGAAGAGGGAATACGTCATGGAATGACACGGCACAGTATCATCCTTGCATTCGGTGGTGGCATGATAGGTGACTTAGCGGGATTCGTCGCAGCAACTTTTTTGCGCGGCATCCCGTTCATTCAAATTCCGACGACACTCTTAGCACATGATTCAAGTGTAGGGGGAAAGGTCGGCTTAAACCTATCCCTCGGAAAAAACTTAGTTGGGGCATTTTATCAGCCAAGTGGTGTCATATATGATTTGGCGCTCCTTCAGACACTTCCGGACCGGGAATGGCGAAGTGGCTTCTTTGAGTTAGTCAAACATGGATTCCTCGCACGACCATCGTTTGCGGATATATTACTTGATGTTTCGCTGGACGATGTCAAAGGGCTCGATTTAGAAGACTGGCTTGCCCGAGGCATCAGCGTCAAACGAGATATCGTCGAACAAGATGAGACGGAGAAAGGGATGCGGGCCTTCTTGAATTATGGGCATACTTTCGGACATGCTGTTGAATATGCGAGTCCCGGTCTGTCGCATGGCGAAGCAGTAGGGATCGGGCTCGTCTTCGTGAAGTATCTTGAAGGAAATGACTTGCAGGCGGAACAACTCGGAAGATTGCTTCGCCGTCTCGGTACGGTGTTACCGGCTCGGAAATCATTCGCCTCGTATTTAGAACTGATGCGTCGCGACAAAAAGAATCACCAAACCACGATTCGATTCGTCCTTGAGAAAGAAGGACGTTTCGACTTAGAGGCAATCAGTGAAGAACGATTGCAACAAGCGTTCAATCAAACAGTGAGGTGTTTAGAATGGGCTTAAGAGGAACAGTACAAGTACCAGGAGATAAATCAATGACACACCGTGCCTTTCTGTTCGGTGGAATCGCCGAAGGAACGACACAGGTCAGAAACGCACTTGAGGGAGCGGATTGTCTTGCTTCATTAGAAGCGATGCAGGCGCTTGGTGCACAAGTCGAGCGTACAGCAGGTGAGATTCGGATCACCGGGACGGATACGTTTCAAGAAGCGGCGATTGATTGCGGAAACTCTGGAACGACGATTCGTCTCTTAAGTGGGATCCTAGCAGGCGGTCAAGCGACGTATGCACTTGATGGAGATGATTCCTTGCGTAGACGTCCGATGAAACGGATCACGGAACCACTTGCCTTATTCGGGGCGAACGTGACAGGCGAGACAGCACCGCTTCACATCACAGGAACACCGCTTGTCGGAACGACGTATACGTTGCCGGTCGCGAGTGCGCAAGTGAAGAGTGCCGTTTTGCTCGCTGGTCTTCATGCGACGGGTGAGACGACGGTCATCGAACCGATTCTATCACGGGATCATACGGAACGGATGTTGCCGCAGTTCGGTGTCGATGTATCAATCGATGAACACGAAGATGGCCGTCACATTCGACTGCAAGGTCCTGTTCGACTGCAAGCGACATCACTCGACATTCCAGGGGATCCATCGTCAGCTGCATTCTGGTGGACAGCGGCAGCGATCGGACAGGATAGCCGGATCACGACGACTCACGTCTTGATGAACCCGACACGGATCGGTTTTTTACAGACGTTACGCCAGATGGGTGCAAGTGTCGAAATCGATCATCGCTCAGAAGACGCTGGAGAAGAGACGGCAGACGTGACGGTCGAGACGACATCTTTGCAAGCGATCACGGTCGAAGGAGCACAGATTCCATCGTTGATTGACGAGATTCCGTTACTCGCATTACTTGCGACGCAAGCAGAAGGACGAACGGTTATTCGCGATGCGGAAGAACTCCGCGTCAAGGAGACGGACCGGATCGAGACGGTCGTTACAGCGTTACAGCGCCTCGGGGCGAACATCGAAGCGACGGATGATGGCATGATCATCGAAGGTCCGACACCTTTGCAAGCAGCGGAAGTCGACAGTGCGGGGGATCACAGACTCGCAATGATGTTGACGATCGCGGCGACGATCAATCCGGAAATTATAGTGCATGGACGCGAAGTAGTTGAAGTCAGCTACCCAACGTTCTATGATGATTTAAAGAAACTTCAATCCGACCGATCTGAGTAAGAAATAGGCGGATGACAGAAAGTGGGGCGCTTGCCTTGAATGAACAACTATTGAACGGCATCATCGAAGAATTGGAACACGGTCACACCTCTGAGGCTTTAGCGGCACTGGAACAACTCGAAAAGACAGGAACGGATGAGGACCGCCTCGCTGTTGCGGACCTTTATATCGAACTCGGATTATCAGACCGAGCAGTTGATTTGTTGGCACCGCTTTACGTCGAATACGCGGGTAATGCGGGGGTCGCCTTGTTACTAGCCGAATGTTATATCGATTTGGATCGCGAAGAGGAAGCGATCTCCGTCCTTGAGCAGGTCGACACATCGGACATGGAATACGGTCCCCGATCTCTCGTGTTACTTGCTGACCTTTACCAGTCGCAAGGTCTTGACGAAGTGGCATTAGCGAAATTGAAGGAAGCGCGTAATCTTGCACCGGAAGAGCCGTTACTCGCGTATGGATTAGCCGAGCTCTACATGACGCTTGGAGCATTCGATCAAGCGGTACCGCTGTTCGCTGAAATCGCGGAACGACCAGAGTTACGTGCTGAATTACCACTTGATGCCCTTTACGCGGAATCACTCGCGATGACAGGGCAGTTTGAAGATGCGATTCCGCTGTATGAACGTGCTGTCGCGGAACGGTCCGACTTGCATACACTGTTTGGTCTTGCGATGACGGCTCACCGTGTCGGTCAACACCAAAAAGCGGTCGAGACATTCCAACAATTGATCGCGCAGGATCCGGATTATACATCAGCCTATGTCCCGTATGCGGAAAGCCAAGCTGAACTTGGTCTGACGAAAGAGGCACTGAACGTCATCAAGCAAGGGATGGAGCGTGATGATTATAATGACGAGTTACGGACGATGGAAGCCTTGTTCCTTCTAAAACTCGGCGATCGCGCAGGAAGTGTTCAAGCGTTACGTGAAGCACTTGCCTTGAATCCGGAATCGATCGTCGCAGCGGAACGTTTGCTCTCGTTACTTGCGGAAGACGAGGATCATGAGGCGATGATCGAGACGATCTCAGCCATTGAAGAACACGTCACGGCTCCGATTCTGACATGGTATCGAGCGCGCGCTTTATATGCATTAGAGGAATACACGCAAGCAATGGAGAACTATGCGATAGTCGAAGGTGCATTCACGGAAGATGCGCTCTTCTTGAAAGAGTATGGTTTTGCACTCGTCGAGGAAGGACGGCGTGAAGAGGGACAACGTCTCTTACGACGCGCTGCACAGTTGACACCAGAGGATAACGAACTCGTCGACTATGTTGAACGAATGGATGGATGACTTCACGGGAGAAGGGAGTAGGATTGAGATGATAGAGAGAAAGCAGCGATTCTTACGCCGCATCTTAACCTATTACACGTTAAAGCGAAGGGAAGCAAAATGGATCATCGATTATTGGTTACGTAATGAGGCAAAACTCGAACAGGTACACTTCGTGCAAAACGCAACCTTTGCTCCGAAAGCGATCATCATGACGACATACGGATTTGATGCGGAACCCTTTCTTTTTAAAAAAGGTGACGTCACGACGATGGACCCAGAAAAAGCATATCATGACATTCGCCTGACATCGGAAGACATCTACATCGAGCTGAACTTCCAAGGTATGATGATGGACGATGAATATTTGTCTTTACTAGAAGAAAATCCGTTTCGCCCGGAAGTCGCTGTTGAACCCCGCTTAGCGGATGAAGCGACACAATTCATCGCTGTCACGGTCAATCGGCAAGAAGAAGAACGATTGGTCCGCTTGATTGACGAAGCACTGGATGCACGCGATCAACATCGGTTCCACTCCCTTTCCGAACAGTTACGTCTCGTTCGAAGTCAACTCCCTTAATCGAAGGACTCTATTGCTTATAACAGGTGATAGAGTCCTTTTCGTATGTGAAGATTTGTGCAAAATATGAAGAAAAATAGAGCGGAATTTCATAAAACGTTCACATTAAGAGAGCAGGAGGAAATGTGGATATGATACATTAAATGTGACGAATTGTAAGTAAGAAAGAAAGGGGGAAATGACTTGCGTTTCAAACCATCCGACGTACAGCGGACACGAAGCGAGCAAGCGTATATCGATACGCTGATCGTGCCTTTGCTTCCGATCGGTTTCGATGAGGCGATGCATGCTTACGCGGAATGCGCAGACATGACATTGACGGTGGCGTCCGAAGTCGAACGCCAGTTATCCGGACGGGCGTTGCTCTTACCTGCCATGACCTACATCGATGTACCGTCGATCGAACAGTTGGAAGGATGGCGTCAAGCGGCTGCTTCCGGGCAATTCCGTTTCATCACCTTCATCACCGCTGATTTAAGGTGGAAGGAGACTGCCGCAGAAGAGATTATCTACGTGCCACGTCTAGCTCTTGAGACGATGAGTCGTGACCAACAAGGTCAGATGGTCGGGAATTTTGTTGGACAAGTTCTCGAACAGTTAGGAAACCGTTGGACCGCGCTATGAAGCGGTTGACGCAATGATTTTATTAAGATACTATTACCATGTGAGAAATTTGTGTGAAGTACTGTCGTCTTGGGGCACAGCGTACATCACAAGGGGGGATCGAGATGGCTCAAAACGGGTCTAACGTAACACGTCGTCAATTCTTGACGTATACATTGACAGGCGTCGGCGGTTTCATGGCTGCGACAATGGTCATGCCGATGGTCAACTTCGCAGTTGATCCAGTCCTGAAGAAATCAGGAGCAGGCGATAAAGTAAAAGTAATGAAGTTGTCGGATATCACGACAGAACCAAAACGGGTCGACTTCAAGAAACAAACGCAAGATGCGTGGTATGAGTTCGAAGAAACGTTGTCTGCTTGGGTGTTCAAAGATGATAAGGGAGAAATTCTTGCCCTTTCACCGATTTGTAAACACTTAGGTTGCCAAGTCAGCTTCGGCGCAGATCCAACGCACCCGGAGCAATTCTATTGCCCATGTCACTTCGGACGGTATACGAAGGATGGCACGAACGTACCTGGTACGCCTCCAACGAAACCACTCGATGAGTATGAAATGCAACAGAAAGATGGTTACCTCTACCTTGGTAAACCAGTCGAAAGAGGTGCGTAAGCGATGATGCAAAAAATCTATGATTGGATTGATGAGCGCGTTGACATTACGCCGCTCTGGCGAGACATCGCCGATCATGAAGTACCGGAGCACGTCAACCCGGCACATAACTTTTCAGCTTTCGTTTATTGTTTTGGCGGATTGACGTTCTTTACGATCGTCATCCAGATTCTTTCGGGGATGTTCTTGACGATGTATTATGTACCGGACATCATCAACGCGCACGCGTCCGTCTATTATCTTCAAAACGAAGTCGCGCACGGACAAATCGTTCGTGGTATGCACCACTGGGGCGCATCTGTCGTTATCGTAATGTTGTTCTTACATACATTACGTGTCTTCTTCACTGGTTCATACAAAAAACCACGTGAATTGAACTGGGTCGTCGGAGTCCTCTTGTTCTTCGTCGTCTTAGCTCTCGGTCTGACAGGATATCTATTGCCTTGGGACATGAAAGCCTTGTTCGCGACGAAAGTAACGATTCAGATTGCTCAAAGTATTCCGGTCATCGGTGGTATCGCGAAGACCCTCCTTGCGGGTGGAGAAATCGTCGGCGCAAGTACAATCGCTCGATTCTTTGCGATTCACGTCTTCTTCCTTCCTGCAGCATTGTTCGTCTTGCTCGGGGCCCACTTCATGATGATCCGTAAACAAGGGATCTCTGGACCACTTTAAACCGACTATCATCTAGACAACAAAAAAGGGGGAGAACACGATGCATCGTGGTAAAGGAATGAAATTCGTCACCGATTCACGGGTGTCGATCAACAACCGGATGCCGAACAAGTCAAAAGACTATTCGGAATATCCAGGTCGAACGGAAGCGTTCTGGCCGAACTTCTTACTTCGCGAATGGATGGTTGGAGCGGTCTTCTTGATCGGCTTCATGACTTTGACAATCGTAGAAGCAGCTCCACTTCAAAACATTGCCGATCCGACGAATACGTCGTACATTCCACTTCCGGACTGGTACTTCCTATTCCTCTATCAGCTCTTGAAATACCAATTCGCAGCAGGTCCATACATCTTGATGGGAACGGTCATCCTCCCAGGTCTTGCGTTCACAGCACTTCTCGTCGCGCCATGGCTCGACCAAGGTCTTGAACGTCGTCCTGCGAAACGTCCGATCGCAGTCAGCATGATGCTCCTCGCAGTCGTCTCAATCGTCTTCTTGACATGGGAATCTGTTCAAACGACTCACTGGGATACAATCCACAAGCAAGGTGAGTTGACGATGAACGAAGGACCAAAAATTGATACATCGGCAAAAGGATACGAAATTTATTCGAACCAGTCATGTGTCAACTGTCATGGTAAAAACCTCGAAGGTGGAGCAGCAGCCCCAGCACTCGTAGGAACGAAAAAGACAGAAAAAGAGATTTATGATATCGCGGTTAAAGGTGTCGGTGCGATGCCTGCTGGTCAGTTCAAAGGATCAGATGCCGATCATAAAGAACTTGCGAAATTCATCGCTTCATACGGTGAAGGCGGCGAAAACAATAAATAAGCCAAAAGCCGGGGGAGCAATCCTCCGGCTTTTGTCGATGATGAGGTGAAACGATTGCAAGGAATACTTACATTACTCCGCCATAAAGCTGTGCTTTGGGTCGTCGGATTGATCAACTTAGCGGGCACCTTGTATGGCTACTACTGGTATGAACCACAACTTGCGACATCGAAGTGGTACTACTATCCGTTCATTCCGGATAGTCCAACCGCATCGCTGTTCTTTACGATCATCGTCTTTCTCTGGATCTTTGGACGACGTTCCCGCTTGTTTGAAGCGCTTGCCTTCGTGACGTTGATCAAGTACGGTGTCTGGGCGGTCATCATGAACGCCTTGATGTTAAATCAGCTTGGAACAGAGGATTTGTTCTTAACAGCGATGGCATTGATGCTGATGGTGTCACACGGAGCGATGGCGTTCCAAGCGTTACTGTATAGTCCCTTGATGACGTTTCGTGTGAAGGAGCTCGTCCTTGTCGCGATTTGGGTGATCCATAACGATGTCGTCGATTATGTCCTCGGGCAATGGCCCCGGTACCCTGCGCTTGCGGAGCATATCAAATGGATTGGGTACGGTTCTTTCTGGTTGACTGGATTATGTCTTTTGATGGGATATCTGCTAGTCGCACGCGATTCAATTGACAATAAGGTCGCTTGAACATAAAATAGACCTATAAACAAAAAAAGAAAGGAACGATGTCTCGTGGCAAACTATTTGATTTATCTCGCGATCATCATCATCGTCCCGATTTGGGCTCAGATGCGGGTGCGGAGCACCTATAAAAAATATCAAGATGTTCCGATTCAGAGCGGGGTGACAGGGGCACAGGTCGCCGACTTCATCATGAAGCAAAACGGCATCACGAACGTCCGACTCGAGCCGATTGGTGGAACGATGTCCGATCATTATGACCCGACGAACAAAGTCGTCCGTTTGTCGGAAGACGTCTATTATGGTTCGACGGTCTCAGCCGTTTCGATCGCAGCGCACGAAATCGGTCACGTCATTCAAGATGCGACGGATTACAACATGATGCGTGTCCGGCACCGGATCGCACCTGTCGCGTCGATCACGTCAAACTTATCGTTCCCACTGTTGTTGATTGGTCTATTCGCCGGATTTACGGGTCTTGCGATGCTCGGTGTCGTCTTGATGCTTGGAGCAGTCGTCTTCCAACTCGTCACGTTACCGGTTGAGTTTGATGCTTCAAACCGAGCAATGGCGCAATTGACGGAACACGGAATCATTGACGCCGAAGAGGAGCGTGGTTCGCGTCGTGTCTTGAACGCAGCCGCTTGGACGTATGTCGCAGCAACACTCGTTGCCGTCGCTGAGTTCCTTCGTCTCGCACTGATTGTCTTCAACCCGTCAAGTGATGACTAAAACGAAAAACACGGATTGCTCGTTTGAGCGATCCGTGTTTTTTTGTCTGTTTAGGTTTCTTTGATCGGGACTCGGTTTTCGTCGAATGTGAAGCCTTCTCCCGTTACTTCATAGACGTCATGCAACGTGATGAAGGCGTGCTGATCGACACTTTTAACGAGTGTCTTCAAACGATTGATCTCGTTTCGGGCGACGACGACATATAACACTTCGAGGTCGCGTCCTGAGTACCCGCCTTTTGCGATCAGACGGGTCGTACCGCGGTTCATCGTAGCATGGATGCCGTCCGCGATCTCTGTCCGGTGATCACTGATGATCATCGCCGCTTTACCGGCGTAAGTGCCTTCTTGCATCCAATCGATGACGCGGGCACCGACGTAGACAGCAAGTAACGTATACATCGCCTGTTTATAATCGAGATACGTCAAGGAAGCGACGATGACGAAGAAGTCAAAGACTAAGAACGTCCGACCGATTGACCAACCAAAGTAGCGTTTCGTCAGACGTGCGATGATATCAACACCACCCGTCGTTCCGCCGTTGTTGAAGATGATCCCGAGTCCCACCCCGATGAACACACCCGCAAATAAGGCAGCGAGGACCATATCTTCTCGTAAATCAATCACGAGTGGTGAATACTTCGCGATCAATCCGTACCAAAAGGAAAAACTGAAAGTACCAATCAACGTATAGACGAACGTTGTCCGACCTAGAATCTTATAGCTGACGAAAAACAGAGGAACGTTCAGTACTAAGTTCGTGATTGATGGTGATAAACCGAACAACCCTTTTAGAATCAGCGTAATTCCGGTGAAGCCGCCCTCAGCCAATTCGTTTTGGACGTTAAAATGATAAATACCAAAAGCAAAGATGAATGATCCGACTAAAATCCAGAGGATGTTCTGAATCCGAATCGGAAACTGGAATGGAGGTGCCATTTCCGTGTGCTCCTTTCAAATCAAGACTCTTTCTTTAGGGTAACGGCACGGTCGGAAAAAGACTAGCTTTTCCTACAAAAATCAGGCGAAAAGTGATCAGTATGGTCATTCTGATCGATATTGCTTAGAATAGAGACGAATAGAAGTCATAAAGAGAGTGTGGTTTTATCATGAAAAAAGCAATTGGGATTCTTTGTTATCCATCTGTCGGTGGGAGTGGGGTCGTCGCGACGGAACTTGGTATGAAATTAGCAGATCGTGGACATGACGTCCACTTCATTACATCGAGCATGCCGTTTCGCCTGACGGAATATCGGCCAAACATCACGGTCCACTTGGTTGAAGTCAACCAGTATTCCGTTTTTAAATATCCACCCTACGACATTACGTTGGCGTCAAAAGTTGCAGAGATCATTGATTTATTTGATCTCGATGTCATTCACGCCCATTACGCCGTTCCGCATGCGGTTTGTGCAGATCTCGGACGGAACATGGCGAAGAAAAAAGGCGTTGCCGTCGTAACGACGTTACACGGAACGGACATTACCGTCATCGGGCAAGACTTAGAGATGCAGCCAGCAATCCGGTACGGTATCGAACGATCGGACGCGGTCACGGCCGTCTCCGAGAGTCTAGCGCTTGAAACGAATGCAACACTCAACGCCCATTACGACATCGATGTCATTGCAAACTCGATTGATGAGAGTGTCTATTATCCGATGCGGGATGAGCGCTTGAAGCGGCATTATGGCATCGAATCAGATGAAGTCGTCGTCATTCATATCTCGAACTTCCGACCAGTCAAACGAATCGACGATACGCTCGCGGCATTCGCCATCGCAGCAAAAGATCGGAAGATGCGTCTCTTACTTGTCGGAGATGGTCCAGAGATGGGACAAACGAGACGGCGTGCGAAGGAACTTGGCATTGACGACAAAGTGATCTTCGCTGGTAAACAGGAACATGTCGCGCAACTGCTCGCCATCAGTGACATTCATGTGTTGCTATCGGAAAAAGAAGCGTTCGGGCTCGTCGTCCTCGAGGCGATGGCAATTGGTGTCCCGAGTATCGTCTCGACAGCGGGTGGATTACCAGAAGTCATACAGGACGGTGTGACCGGATATATCGTTCCAACCTACGACGTCAAAGTCGCTGCGGCGCGGATTGGTGAACTCGCAGATGATCCGATGCTACGGGAACGGATGGCAGAAGAGGGCATTCGCGATACGCGTCGCCGTTTTGATTCGAATGAGATCGTCCGTCGTTATGAACAAGTCTATGAACGGGTGTGTGCGCGTCATGAACTTGCTTGAAGGCGCACATCACATCATCCAAACGATCGAACAAGCGGGTGGTGAGGCGTATATCGTTGGTGGTGCCGTTCGCGACATGTTACTCGGCCGGACACCAGGAGACTATGATTTAGCGAGTTCGATGTTACCGGAACAGATCATCGACTTATTCCCTGTCGTCATTCCGACAGGGCTAGAGCATGGAACCGTGACGGTCGTTCTCAACCACGTGCCGTATGAAATCACGACGTTTCGCTCGGAAGAAACTTATAGCGATCGCCGGCGACCGGATGCGGTGACGCTTGGCGTTAGTTTAGAAGAGGATTTGACCCGACGTGACTTTACGATCAACGCGATGGCACTCAGACCATCGGGGCGCGTCGATCTGTTCGGCGGAGCGCGCGACATCGAAGAGCGGATCATTCGGACGGTTGGTCAACCGGTCGAACGTTTTAATGAAGATGCGCTTCGGATGATGAGGGCTTTCCGCTTCATGAGTCAACTGGATTTCTCGCTTGACGAGGCGACGGAACAAGCAATTGTTGAACTTGCTCCGCATCTAGCGGCCGTTGCGATTGAGCGGATCGCTACCGAGTTTGAGAAATTATTACTTGGTCCAGGTAAACAGCAAGCGTTACAGGCAATGCTTCGGACAGGAATCGAACGCTATCTCCCCGGCATGACTGCAGAAATCGTCGAGAGACTCGCCAAGCAATCGTTTCGAGGTGTTTCAAAAGATGCCGTTTGGACACTCGTGCTCGATGCCGGTCTTGCACGCGATCAATTGACACGCTGGAAACGATCGAAACATCAAATGCAGCTCGCTGTGTGTTTAGTGCCTTTATTATACCGACCGTTACAGGACTGGGATCGTTATCAGTTATCGGATGAAGAGCTAGGGATCCTGCGGGAGATGACTGGAACGGATTATCCGGATCGATCGAATTTACCGATTCGCGGTCGCAAAGAGCTTGCTGTCGACGGAAAAGATATGATTCGCTTTGGTCTTCAAAAACAACAGATCAAAGAAGCACTTCTGCACTTGGAGTACAGCGTTGTCATGCGATCTTGTCCAAACGACCGATCGGCATTAATGGAGGAGGTAGAGCGATGGCACATACAGTCCGAGAACAAATCTTGATGGCACTGCGCAAGCGGACATGGTACTCCGGACAGGAACTAGCGGAGACACTAAATATTTCACGTACCGCTATTTGGAAACATATGCAGATTTTGAAGGAAGAAGGATACCAGATCATCTCCAATAAAAAACAAGGCTATCAATTAATCGATGAAGGCGATCTGCTGACGCCGATTGCGATTGAACACGGATTAACAACAGCGCGTCTTGGTCGACACATCCTTCATTTCGAAGAATTGGACACGACGCAACGGATCGCGCATGAACAAGCACAACAGCAGGCGCAAGAAGGAACGCTCGTCGTATGCGATCATCAGACGAATGGACGCGGACAGCTGGGGAGAACGTGGCATGAGGCGAAAAATGAGGGGATCGCGATGAGTTTGCTTGTTCGACCGGATGTACCGATGCACCAAGCGGGGCAATTGACGCTCGTAGCAGGGATTGCGCTCGCGCAGTCTCTCCGGACATTCGATATTCCGGTTACGATTAAATGGCCGAACGACATCTTGATCAACGGTCGTAAGGTAGCAGGCATCTTGACGGAAATGCAGACCGAGGCAGACCGGATCAGTTCCGTCATCATCGGTATTGGCATTAACGTACATCACGAACAGTTTCCGGAAGGCATCAAAGATCGCGCCACTTCGCTCGTCCGTGAATCAGGAACAACTTTCCGACGGGCGGAAGTCGTCGCGACGTTTTTGAATCGATTTGAACGACTGTATACGCAGTGGCTCGAATTAGGATTCGGACCTTTCGTCTCCGAGTGGGAAACACTCGCTGATCGCTTACATGAACAAGTGACGCTACGGACACGTCAGGCGACCGCTTCAGGAACATTGCTCGGTATTGACGAGACGGGAACGATCCGGATTGAGACGGATGCAGGCGAGACATGTTTCCATTCGGCAGAACTGATTTACTGGGAAAAAGAATGAGGGTTTGAATCAGACGGTTTGCAGAGAGCTTTTCCCGTCATGTATAATAAAGCCACGGATGGTATCCGCTCGTCGGAACCATACCGAATTGACAGGTGCCAGTTTTAGCTGTTTCAACTGCCTTGATCTTAACGGACAGGGACAGAAGGACGATATTCAATTATTCCGCCTTCTTTTCCGCATGCGTTTATTATGGAGAGGAAGGCGTTTTCCTTTTGTCCTCCCTACACACGTAAGGAGAGAACACAATGCACACAATGGGTCCATTACTCAAAAAACAACAAGCTGGAGAGAAGCTCGTCATGTTGACGGCATATGACTATCCTTCAGCAAAACTATCAGAGGCAGCAGGGGTTGATATGTTGCTCGTCGGCGACTCCCTCGGGAACGTCATCCTTGGTTATGATTCAACGATTGCCGTCACGGTAGACGACATGGTTCATCATGCGCGCGCTGTCCGCCGCGGCGCATCACAGACGTTTATGATTGTCGATATGCCGTTCGCAAGCTATCACGGTTCATTTGATCGCACATTGGAATCAGCAGCTCGTATCTTTCAAGAATCGCAGGCGGATGCCTTGAAACTTGAAGGAGCAGGGGAAATCTTAAAGACGATTCGTCGTTTGACGGATGCTGGGATGCCTTGCGTCGCACACCTCGGATTAACACCACAATCCGTCGGTGTCCTTGAAGGATTCAAAGTCCAAGGGAAATCATTAGAAGCAGCCGAACAACTGATTGCAGATAGTTTGGAAGCAGAGCGTGCCGGAGCGAAGATGCTCGTCCTCGAGTGTGTGCCGCATCCGCTCGCGAAACGGATTCAAGAGCTTATCTCGATTCCCGTCATCGGAATCGGTGCCGGCGCAGACGTCGCCGGTCAAGTACTTGTCTATCATG
Source organism: uncultured Exiguobacterium sp. (assembly GCF_964277885.1). NCBI lineage: Bacteria > Bacillati > Bacillota > Bacilli > Caryophanales > Exiguobacterium > uncultured Exiguobacterium sp. The sequence goes on from NZ_CAXYJR010000005.1 coordinate 1,013,093, forward strand.
ATATCTTGACGTATGGTGTCGGTCGATTACCGAAGTTCGTTAAAGCGTACACGGACTGGAATACTTCAGGAACGGAAGCAATCGCTGCTTACGTCAAAGACGTCAAAGCCGGTGCCTTCCCTGAACTAGCACATTCGTTCCAGATGGACGAAGAATTGATTGGTGCGCTTTATGGAGGGACTAAAGAATGAAAATCATCCAGGACGTCCAGACGTTACGCGAATGTTTAGCGGGAGTAGGTTCCATCGGTTTTGTACCGACGATGGGATTCTTGCATGAAGGGCATGCCTCCTTGCTCAAACAAGCACGACAAGAGAATGATGTCGTCGTCTTGAGTATTTTCGTCAACCCGACACAATTCGGACCAAACGAAGATTTGGATCGTTATCCACGAGACGCGGAACGAGATCAGAAGATCGCGGAGGTAGAAGGGGTCGATTACCTGTTCTATCCGACGAACGAGACGATGTATCCGCTAGATATGGCCCGTGTCACAGTCCGGTCCGGGGATGATGTCTTATGCGGCGCATCGCGACCAGGACATTTTGATGGTGTCTTGACGGTCGTCAGCAAACTATTGAACGTCGTCCGTCCAACCCGTGCATATTTTGGTTTAAAGGATGCACAACAGCTCGCCTTGATTGAAGCGTATGTCGCTGATTACTTCGTTCCGGTTGAAATCGTCCGTTGCCCGATCATTCGCGAAGAGGATGGTCTAGCGAAATCGTCACGTAATGTCTATCTATCGGAAACAGAGCGGTCGCAAGCACCGGGAATCCAGCAGGCATTGCAGCGAGCGAAACAAGCACTCGATCAAGGTCTGCCTGTTGAAACGGTTCTTGAACGGACGCGTGAAGCACTTCAATTCGAAGGGACGACGATCGATTACGTCGAAGCCGTCGACTATCCATCACTACTAGCCGTTACGGAACAAACGACTACGATTCTCTTAGCTGTCGCCGTGCAGTTCGCATCGGCACGCTTGATCGATAATTTACTATATACGAGAGGAGCATGACGATGTTACGCACATTCATGCACGCTAAACTACACAAGGCACGGGTCACCGAGGCAAACTTACACTACGTTGGTTCGATTACGATCGATGAGGATTTACTCGATGCTGTTGGAATCCTTGAAAATGAAAAAGTCCAAGTGACAAACAATCAGAACGGTGCGCGAATTGAAACGTATGCGATTAAAGGTGCTCGTGGTTCAGGGGTCATTTGTTTGAACGGTGCGGCAGCACGCCATTTCCAAGTTGGGGATGAGGTCATCATCATGGCATATGCGCAATTATCGACGGAAGAAATCGCGACACATGTCCCAAAAGTAGCTGTTCTAAATGAGCAGAATGACATCAAACAAATGTTGTCTCAAGAAATCGCCCACACGATCTTATGAAATTTTAGAGACCCGATTATGTCAGCGGGTCTCTTTTTTGTTAAGATGAAGAATGAGATGCCATCCGATCATGGAGAGGATGGATTAAAGGTGGAGGATCAGTGTTGAAGAAAAAGTACGTCGTAGTCGACCTGGAAACGACAGGTCACTCCATAAAGGCTGGCGATGAGATGATTGAGATCGGCATGGCGGTCATTGAAGATGGACAGTTGACAGAACAATTGTCTGCCTTCGTGCGTCCGACCCAACCGATTCCTCCATTCATTTCCCAGTTGACGGGCATCACGGATAAAGATGTCAAAAATGCAGAGACGTTCGATGTCCTTGCACCACGAGTCTTATCATTGCTTGATGGTGGTGTCTTCGTCGCACATAATGTGCAGTTCGATTTAAACTTCTTAAACGATGCGTTAGAAGAAGAAGGATACTTGCCGTACACAGGTCCCGTCATTGATACGGTTGAACTTGCGCGAATCTTACTTCCAACAGCAGAAAGCCATGCGCTGTCGCATCTGTCAGAATCATTAGATCTTGCTCATCAAGAAGCGCACCGGGCAGGGAGTGACGCTTCGGCGACGGCTGAATTGTTGCTCGAACTACTCAAACGACTACATACGTTGCCGCTTGAGACATTAAAACACCTCAGACGTTTATCACCGCGTCTGTTCAGTGCGATCGAAGAGGAGATCGACCATGCGATTCGCTCGGTCGGTATCGAAGAGGATAAAGGATTCGATCGTTTTCGAAAAATCGCTTTGAAAAAGCGCCAGACGATCGAACGCTTGACGCATCCGCCCGTTCTTGAACCGTTTGGACCATTCGTTGATGAATTGAATGCCGTCACGTTCCCGCGTTTATTCGAAGGATATGAAGAGCGACGTGGGCAGCTTGAGATGATGCGTCATGTCTATCAATCGCTCGATCAAGAAACACCGTTACTCGTCGAAGCGGGAACGGGAACCGGGAAGTCGCTCGGTTATCTTGTGCCGGCAGCGCATTACGCGCTCGAACATGAGGTTCCGATCGTCGTCAGTACGCACACGATTCAATTGCAAGAACAGTTATTCGCGCGTGACTTACCGCTCTTGCGTCAACTGTTCGATGCGCCGGTCCAGATTGCATTGCTTAAGGGACGAAGTAACTATATTGATTTACGGAAATTCGAATTTTTCTTGAATGATCAAGAGGACGCCTATAACTTCACGCTCGCGAAAGCGATTTTGCTCGTTTGGTTGACAGAGACGGAAACGGGAGATTTAGAAGAAGTCAGCTTACCAGGTGGAGCGGCGCAAGGCAATATCGGTATCAAACAGTTGATTCAATCCGATAGTCAATCGCAGCTTGGACGATTTGATCCCTGGTATAGCCGGGATTTCTTCCAACATGCGATTCGCCAAGCGAAAGATGCGACGATCATCGTCACGAATCATGCCTTGTTGTTCAGTGATCTACAGTTCGAAGCAGGGGTCTTACCGAAAGGAAGTCCGTTGATTCTTGACGAAGCACACCAAATCGAAGAAGTTGCGAGTCATCATTTTGGTCTTGTCTTTGATGGTCATACGTTTGATCGTCTGTTCCGACAACTTGGGTATTCGTCTGATAAAAAACTGTTGCACCGCTTGCTCGATCTGTCGGAAGAATGGGATATCGCCGAGATGGTCGAAGCCCATAGTGAGACGGTCGATGAGGCACTGACGACGTTACTCGAAGAAGCGGACGGTCTCTTGATGATCATTCAAGCATACGGGCTCGAACTGGCTTCCCGCAAAGCACGACGGGAAGGAATGGTCAGCATTCGTTTTAAGCGACTCGATCGTTCGATGCGTGCCGTCCAAGAGAGTGCCAAACGGGTTGAATTGGTGTTGCGACGTTTGCGTCAAGCAATCCGCGCGATTCATAAACTGTTCCATGAACACCGGGAGCAGATGAGTTATCGGGAGCGTTCGCTCGTCGCGGATTTAAAAGCGATCACGTCACAAATCGAAGAAGCGGAGCTCGCGATTTTCGAGACGATGCTTGCTCCGCACGATGAGACGGTATCTTGGATTGAAACGTCCGTTAAGAATCGAAAACTGACACGGGTCTACACACAACCAATCGACATTTCAGAGCGACTGCGTCGCGATGTCTTTTCAAAACGGACGTGTATCCTGACGTCTGCGACGTTGACAGTCTCGAACAAGTTCCAGTTCATTGAGAACCGTTTGGGGCTCGATGCGTTTGAGACACGCCGTTTTGTCGTCCCGTCGCCGTTCGGATATGCTGATAACGTGCGATTGATGATTCCGACGGACCTTCCGCTTCTACAGGATGTGCCACTGCCGGAATTTGCAGAGACGATTGCGGAAGCCATCTTACAAATCGCAGAGGTGACGGAAGGACGGATGCTCGTCTTATTTACCTCAAATGATTTACTTCGACTGACGCATGAAGCGACGAAGCCGTTACTACCTGACCGGTTTACGTTACTCTCACAAGGGGTCACGCAAGGTTCACGGCAACGACTGATGAAACAATTCAAACAACTCGACGCCTGTATCTTGTTCGGAACAGCTAGTTTTTGGGAAGGTGTCGATATTCCAGGAGATGACCTTAGTTGTCTTGTTATCGTCCGACTACCGTTCGCGCCACCGGATCAACCAATCGTTCAGGCACGTTCGGAACGGATCGAGAAACTCGGGAAATCATCATTTTTCGAATACAGTCTACCGCAAGCGATCATTCGCTTTAAGCAAGGATTTGGTCGCTTGATCCGGACGACGAACGACCGTGGTGTCGTCTTCGTGCTTGATCGCCGGATCGAGACGACGCGTTATGGAAAACGATTCGTCACGAGTCTGCCAAAAGTGCCTGTTTTATCAAAACCACTCGACGAACTGACGGCAGAACTCGAATTGTTCTTGAATGATGGCGATTGAGTCTATTCAGATAAACCCTATCGCATTATAATAGATAGAGAAAAATGAGGGAGGACATACAGATGGATTCAAAAATTGAAACACTTGCGACCGTCAAAGTGAACCGCCATGACGATACGTATAAAATCGTCGACTTATTGAACCGGACGCTGAAAACGGAAGACTTAATGTTCGGTCTTGCTCTCGATGAAAAAGATAAGGAGCAGATGGTCTTCACCATCTACCGCACATGAAGTGGAAAGTCACGCTTGGTCTGCTGAGCGCACTCATCATCTTGGCTGTACTCGGGACAGCCGTTTACCAGGTGACGATCGCTGAGGCAAAAGACCGGGAACAGAGCGTCGCCGAACAAGCAGAGGCGCGTCTGAAAAAAGAACTCAAGCCAACGGACGTCCGGTTCGAATCTGTCTTTAACGGAAAACGCCAATATGTCGTTTTTACGATGAAGCAGAACGGACAGGCGGTACGGGCGTTCGTTCCGAAAAAAGGAACGATTGAGACACGACCGGTTGCCGATGGTTTTGCCATCAAGACCATCATCGCGGATCATCCGGAACTCGGAGATATCGTGTCTGCTAAGTACGGTTTTGAGGACCGGGCTGTCATCGAGATCGTTTCACAGACGAAGACAGGCTATGATTATTCGTATTATACGTACCAAGAAGGTTCTTTCATCAAACGATTACGAATCAAGTAAAGGGAGTGGGCGACATGTTATCGAAACGCGTACGACAATTGACACCATCTACAACGCTAGCCATCACAGCGAAAGCCAAGGCACTACGTGAAGAAGGTCAAGACATCATCGGTTTAGGTGCGGGAGAGCCCGACTTCAATACACCGGAATTCATCATCCAAGCGGCATTCGAAGCGGCAGAAGCGGGCGATACGAAATACACGCCGTCTGGCGGGACGGTTGCCTTAAAGGATGCGATCATCGAAAAGACACGCCGTGACTTATGGATGCCATACGAGCGCTCAGAAGTCATGGTCGCTTCAGGAGCAAAGCATGCACTTTCGACGTTGTTCCAAGCGATTCTCGATCCAGGCGATGAAGTCATCGTTCCAGCACCATACTGGGTCAGTTATCCAGAGCAAATTAAACTCAGCGACGGCGTACCGGTCATTTTAGAAACGGACGAATCGTCTCGCTTCAAAGTGACGCGAGAATTGCTCGAGCAACATATCACTCCGAAGACGAAAGCGCTTGTTTTGAATTCGCCATCGAATCCAACAGGAATGGTCTATTCGAAAGAAGAGCTCGAGATGGTAGCAGATGTTGCAATCAAACACGATCTACTCGTCATCAGTGATGAGATTTATGAAAAGTTGCTCTATAACGGTGCGACACATATCTCGATCGCGTCCTTGCCAGAGATGCGCGAACGGACAGTCATCATCAATGGTGTCTCGAAGTCCCATGCGATGACAGGCTGGCGGATCGGCTATGCAATCGGACCGAAGGAGATCATCTCAGCGATGACGAACTTAGCGAGCCATTCGACGTCGAACCCGACATCGATTGCGCAAGCCGCATCAGTTGCTGCGTATGCAGAGGGTGATGCACCGGTTGAAGCGATGCGTGTCATCTTTGAAGAACGACTTGAAAAAATTTATGCACGACTCATCGAGATCGAAGGATTAACGTGTCTGAAGCCGGAAGGGGCATTCTACTTGTTCCCACATGCAAAGCAAGCTGCCGAGATGTGTGGATTCGATAATGTCGATGACTGGTGTACAGCTGTTTTATCTGAAGCGAAGGTCGCTTTGATTCCAGGTTCAGGATTTGGTGCACCGGACTATGTCCGCCTATCTTACGCGACAGATCCGGCACGTGTCCTAGAGGCACTCGATCGGATTGAAGGATTCATCACGGCACATACAGCCGTTTAATAGAGAGAGGATGTTGACTGTTGAAAGCAATGATTCGGGATGTAAACAAATATGTAGGAGAAGAAGTGACGATCGGGTGTTGGTTAGCAAACAAACGCTCAAGCGGTAAGATCGCATTCCTCCAACTTCGGGATGGCTCGGGATTCATGCAAGGTGTCGTCGTCAAAGAAACGGTTGGCGAAGACTTATTTAAACAAGCAAAAGGTCTAACGCAGGAATCATCACTCTGGGTGACAGGTGTCATCAAATCAGATGGCGGTCGGACAGCGATTGGTCATGAAATGGAAATTTCAAAAATCGAAGTCATCCATGAAGCAATCGATTATCCGATCACACCAAAAGCACACGGAACGGACTTCTTGATGGATAACCGTCACCTCTGGTTACGTTCAAAGCGTCAGCATGCGGTCATGGTCGTTCGGAACGAATTGATTCGTGCGACGTACGAATTCTTCAACCAAGAAGGATTCATCAAAGTGGATCCGCCAATCTTGACAGGTAGCGCGCCAGAAGGAACAACCGAATTGTTCCACACGAAATATTTCGATGAAGATGCGTACCTTTCACAATCTGGTCAGCTTTACATGGAAGCGGCAGCAATGGCACTTGGAAAGGTCTTCTCGTTCGGTCCGACGTTCCGTGCTGAAAAATCAAAAACACGTCGTCACTTGATCGAATTCTGGATGATGGAGCCGGAGATGGCATTCCACGATCATGAGATGAACCTCGAAGTCCAAGAAAACTATGTTTCGCACCTCGTGCAATCGGCACTGAAGAACTGCCGTGCGGAGCTTGAGTTACTTGGGCGTGACTTGACGGTCCTTGAAAACATTAAAGCACCGTTCCCACGCGTCAAGTATACAGAAGCCATTGACATGCTCAAGGAGCAAGGATTCGACGATATCGAATTTGGCGATGACTTTGGTGCACCACATGAAACAGCAATCGCAAACAGCTTCGCTCGTCCTGTATTCATCACGCACTGGCCAAAAGCAATCAAACCGTTCTACATGAAAGAAGACCCGGAAAACCCAGACTTCGTCTTGTGTGATGATTTGATTGCCCCTGAAGGATACGGGGAAATCGTCGGTGGTTCACAACGTGAAGAAGATCATGACAAACTCCTCGCAGAGATGAAGAAACATGGTCTTGACGAGACAGGTGCTTATAAATGGTATCTCGAAACCCGCCAATACGGTTCTGTTCCACACAGTGGCTTCGGTCTTGGTTTAGAGCGGACAGTCGCTTGGATCACAGGTGTCGAGCACGTTCGGGAAACGATTCCGTTCCCACGTTTGCTGAACCGCCTCTATCCATAAGCAGTAAGGAAAAACATCGACCCATCGTCTCGACGGGTCGATTTCTTGTTTAGACTAGAGAATCGAGGAAATACGATGAATCATAATTTAGTACAATTATTCGAGGAGGGGACGGTCGTCTTACCGAAACGATTGTTCACCGAGGCAAAACGGTTAGGCATCAGTTTTGTCGAGTTCACGTTGATTGGTCAACTGTTTGCTTGCCGGGCAGAAGGTATGGAGATGCCGTCACCGGAAGAGTTAAGCAATCGACTTGGACTATCCGAGACGGAAACGATCGAGACGACACTCGGTTTATTACAAAAAGGATTACTGGCAATGGAGAATGTCAACGGATCAGAACGTTATTCGCTTGTTCCGCTTTACGAAAAGCTGATGGCACCACCGGAACAGGAAACGCCGAACTTTGATACGATTAATCCGTCCGTCTTCCAACAATTCGAACGGGAACTCGGGATGATGTCACCGTTTCAAATGGAGCAGATCATCCAGTGGTTGACGATCGAGAACATTTCGGAAGAGCTGGTGCTTGCCGCACTTCGAGAAGCGGTCTATCATAACGTCCGCAAAATGACTTATATCAATCAAATTTTACGGACGTGGGAACGTGAAGGGATCAAAACGCTCGAAGATCTCGCAGGACGGGGAGGTTAAGAAGATGTTACGAAAGGCAGAAATCGATCGGATTGAAACAACGTTAGAAGAGATGTTTCCGGATGCATTTTGTGAATTGATTCACCGCAATCCGTTTGAACTGGTCGTCGCGGTCGCACTCAGTGCGCAAGCGACCGATGTGCTTGTCAATCAGGTGACGCCTGGATTATTCGCAGCATATCCGGATCCTGCTTCGCTTGCAGCGGCACCCGTCGAGGAAATCGAGGACAAAATCAAACGACTTGGATTGTACCGGAATAAAGCCAAAAACATCAAGGCGCTTGCGGCACAACTCCTTGCGCAGCATGACGGCGAAGTCCCGACGGAACGCGCCGGGCTCGAAGCCTTACCTGGCGTTGGACGCAAGACGGCGAACGTCGTCTTGTCTGTCGCTTTCGATGTACCGGCATTTGCGGTCGATACACATGTCGAACGTGTTTCGAAACGCCTCGGGATCTGTCGCTGGAAGGATAATGTCACGCAGGTCGAAGCGACACTGATGCGCCGTTTCAAACGGGAGCGTTGGTCAAAGCTCCATCACCAATTCATCTTCTTTGGACGTTATCACTGCAAGGCACAACGTCCGAACTGTGAAGCGTGCCCGTTACTCGACATGTGTCGAGAGGGGAAAAAACGGACAAAAGGAATAGCTACACCCTAAAAGGGACAGACTAAAAAAGAATGACTCGTCACACGCAACTCCTACAGGAAAAGCGCAATTTGCGCTGTCTGAGACAAACTAGACCCGCTCTTCTGCTTGAATGAAGCAGGAAAACTGGCTTGTGTCTTGCCTGAGGAAGGAGCGTGAAAAGACGAGTCATTCTTTTTTATTAGATAAGGGTGGCAGATCATTCTGCCACCCTTATCTTTATAGATTTGAATCATTAACCATTCCAAGGTGTATCGGACCATTCACGACGCTTTTTCGTGATCGGTACTTTTTTGAATCCCCAGTTGCGGAAATCTTGGTCCGGACTATCGCGTCGAATGTAAATCTTATCTTTGATGGCTTTAAAAATCCGGTTTTCGTCCCCATAATGGACAAACCGTGGTTTTACCTCGATGACACCACGACGGACGCGAGATAAAGGTAAGCAGACCAAATCGGCAATCTCAAGACCAGATTGGTAGAGGTCGCTGTCTTTTTCAGCAAAGATAAAGCCCTTGATTTTTTGACGGCTTTTTTCGACGTCGAGATGGACCGTTCCTGAATTGAAGATATCAAAGAACGCCTTTTGAATCAGTAAATTCTGATAATCATCACGACTTTCGAGCACAACCCGCGCACTCGTTGCTTCTGTCTCATCGAGGAAGGAATAAAACGACTTCATCAAATGAGCGAAGGCGACGACATACGGATCCTTAGGTGTCGAGAAGAAGTCTTGTAACTTCTGTTTATCGACTTCAACGCTGACGATCGTACAATCGATATCGACTAAAAATTCCGGTAAGGCAATCCAGAAGTGACGCAACATATCGATCGTGATGCCATCTTCTTTTCCATACGGATGCTCGGCTTTTAAAATTTCTTTGAGATGAAGTGGAATATGTGGATCTTCAAAAACTTTTGCCTTAAAATCCATCAAACGTTGACGAAGCGGACTCGGTTCACCAGTCTCATCCGAATCGATGGCATATTTATATTCCATCAAGACACCCGTTAAGTTGAATTGTGTATTCCCTTTCGGTGTCCCCGTCTCATCAACGAACATGATGTATTTCTTCGGGGCAGGGGTTGAATTCTTAGGAAATCCTTTGACGTCAACGCCTTTGACGTTCGATTGTACCCGTTTGTTCAAATGAATCTCCTCCAATTGCACAATAATTACACAGTTTTTTCGAAAGAAATGCTCTTGATGCCACTTTACACGCTAGGCGGCTGAAAAGCTATAGCCTGATAAGTGAAACCGTGGAAACATCTCTCCCGTATGATTAGGTGTTCGACTTAAGGAAGATAATTCCTGTTTATTAATTGTTATTCTTCGCCATTCATCAATCGATCGATATAGCGGACGGATTTAATTGTTTCATTGAAACGCTTCAAACTCGTCTTCGGCTGAAAGGCTTGGACAGAAATCTGCTTTAGTTGATCCACAGCACTTTCGACCATATTCGGACGTAAGTAAGGACTATCTTGGGCATTTGTTTGCCACTGTGCAATCAGTTGATCCGCTCGTTCAACGAATGGTACGACGTCACGATTGAAGTCATATTCGGTTCCGGCACGTCCTTCTTGATAAATACGTTCAATCTCTTGTAATAACGGTTCAATTGTCATTGGTTTTTAACTACTCCTCTCGGCCGATACGGTACAATCACATATCATGGTACAATAAACGCGATAGGAGGGGAATCGTTTTGAATTACCCGAATGGGAAAAAATTTCAAAAGCCACTCGAGTCGCATGGAAGCCGAATCAAGAAGGCACGATCAACGGATTCGACCTTTTCCAACCGAGGAATGACGCTTGAAAAATTATTGAATGAAAGTAATACGTTTTACCTGACTCATAATCGGGCAATCATTCACAAGAAACCCACTCCGTTACAAATCGTCCAGGTCGATTATCCAAAACGATCAGCTGCTGTCGTCAAGGAAGCCTATTTTAAGCAACCGTCGACGACGGACTATAACGGTGTCTACCGTGGAAAATATATTGATTTCGAGGCAAAGGAGACGACGAATAAAACCTCCTTCCCGATAAAAAATTTTCACCCCCATCAAATCGCACACATGCGTCAATGTGTCGAACATGGAGGAATTTGTTTTGTCATCATTCGATTCAGTCTGTATAATGTGCAATATGTGCTTTCAGTCGAGCACGTGTTCCCCTGGTGGGATCAGTTAGAGAGCGGACGGAAATCGATTCCGTTGACAACCATCGAACGAGATGGCATTAAAGTCGAGACAGGAGCGTATCCTGCCATCGATTATTTAAAGGCAGTGGACGAACTATATTTCAATTCAGACACTTTTTAATTCAGACACTTTTTGATTGAAGGAGAAGGATAACATATGGAAAGAAGTCGTGTCGCACGTCGTGAAGAGACGAAGTCATCTGAGAAAAAGATAAAACGGACGAAACGTCCCCAAAAGAAAAAATCAGGTGGAGGTTCCGGTGGGAAAGGTCCACTTTGGAAAAAGTTATTATTGATTGCTACCGGTCTATTCATCTTAATGATGCTGATTGGAGGCGGTTTTGCAGCATATGCCGTAGCTACTGCTCCAGAGCTAGATGAAGCGGAGTTACGTGATGCGTTGCCACTAAAAATTTATGCGAGTAATAAAAAAGAAATCACGAAAGGTGGAACGAGCCGAGAGTATGTGTCCATCGATGAAGTGCCAGAGGTCGTCAAGGATGCATTCATCTCGATCGAGGACCGTCGCTTCTATCAGCATAACGGGATTGATTTCCGTCGTCTTGGCGGAGCCATCATTGCAAACGTCACCGATGGATTTGGATCAGAAGGTGCTTCGACGATTACGCAACAGGTCGTCAAACAATCATTCCTCAGCTTTGATAAAACGATCACGCGGAAAGTCCAAGAACAATGGCTTGCGATTCGGTTAGAGCAGGACTATACGAAAGATCAAATTTTAGAAATGTATTTGAACAAAAACTATTACGGTCAAAATTCATTCGGTATCCAAACCGCTTCAAAAGCATACTTCAATAAGCCTGTAAATAAATTGAATTATGCGGAAGCCGCGATGCTCGCAGGACTTCCTCAACGTCCGACAGCCTATGATCCAATCAAAGGGGATCCGAAGCTGACAAAATGGCGTCAAACACAAGTACTCAATGCGATGCAGACGACGGGGGTCATTACAAAAGCGCAACGTGACAAAGCAGTCAAGCAACCAATTTCAAAATTGATCAATCCAGCGCCGAAGTCAACGAAGGATGAGTCATATGACAGCGTCATCTTCGATATGGTATCAAAAGAATTGGAAGATGATTTTGGTCTAGAAGGAAAAGATATTTATGGTCAAGGGTTAAAGATTTATACATCAATCGATAAACCTATGCATGACTATATGAACGAAGCCATCAAAAAAGACCAAATCGTTCAATTACCAGAGTATGCCGAAACAGCTGCTACGGCGGTCAACACACAAACGGGAGAAATTCTCGCAGTCGTCGATGGTAAAAATCCAGGTAAAGGAACAGCGCGACGTAATTACGCGAATGAACCTCATCAACCGGGTTCATCAGCTAAACCATTCTTCGCGTACGGTCCAGCCATCGAAAACGATAAGTGGTCGACAGCAAAACAATTAACGGATAAACCAACCGAAGTGAATGGTAAGAACATCGGAAACTATTACGATGGGTATCGCGGCACGAATACGATACGCCATTGGTTAAAAATTTCAGCAAATACACCAGCTATTCAGACGTTCCAAGAAATTGGTGGTGACCCAGTTCAAGCATTCGCTGAAAAATCAGGTTTGAAATTAGAAGATGATGAGTCGATTTCACCAGCTTATGCGATTGGTGGGATGAAGCATGGGTTCAATACGACTCAAATGGCTGGAGCTTATGCGACACTCGGAAACGGTGGCGATTATATCAAGCCACACCTGATCAAATCGATTGAATACAGTGATGGATCAAAAATCAAATCACCAGTTAAATCGAAAAAAGCAATGGAGGACTATACGGCGTATATGTTGACAGATATGCTGCGTGATGTCTTGAAACCAGGCGGTACGTTCCCAAGCGCTGGGTTATCGTTTGACGCAGCTGGGAAAACTGGTACGACGAATGCGTATAAAGATGTCTGGTTTGCTGGATACACATCAGATGTTTCAATCAGTGTATGGACAGGAACTACGAAATCCGGCAATAACAATGGTGCAGGGCTCAGTGGTCCATATAATAGTACGATGGCGCAACAAATCTGGAAAGATTTCATTACAAAAACGCGTGATCGAACACCTGCACCATTTAAACAACCTAGTTCCGTTCTGAGTATTGGAAATGAACTGTACGTGAAGGGGACGAAGGAACCTGACGTTGAAAAAAAGACAGTACCCGCTCCGACTGGTTTACAAGCATCATACGATGAAGACACAAAGAGCGGTGAACTGACATGGAACTATAATGATGCTGCGCTTCGTGCTAATGGATATGACGATGTCTCGTTTGAAGTGACAATGACGGATGCTGATGGTAAATCATCGACAGTCGGAACGAGCACGACAAATCGAATTGCTATCAATGGTTTAAAACCAGGACGGTCAACGTTCCAAGTCGTCGCGAAAGCGTCTGGAGAGGAATCAGGTCCGGTCTCGACGACGGTAACGGTTACCGATCCCGAAGCTGATCAACCAACGACAGACGAACCAACGACAGACGAACCAACGACAGACGAACCGACGACAGACGAACCGACGACAGACGAACCGACGACGGATGAACCGACGACGGATGAACCGACGACGGATGAACCGACGACGGACGAGCCGACGACGGATGAACCGACGACGGATGAACCGACGACGGATGAACCGACGACGGACGAACCAGCAACGGACGAGCCATCAACGAATGAACCTGCTTCTAATGATGGAGCAAACACTCAAAGCAACTCAAATGCTCCTGCGCAACGAAACAATTCGAATGATAATGGAAATAGTGGTCGTGGCAACGACGCTACGAATTCTACAACACCATAAGTACGACTTGTAAAGAAAGACAAGATCAAAGACGAGTAGATCGTTCTTTGGTCTTGCTTCTTTTTTTGTATAATGAAAGGTGGAAGGAAGTGAAGGCATGCAAGCGAAACAAACGCTCGTTGCATTTCTTGAAGAATTAAAACAAGACCGTTCATTTATGGAGCGGATTACGTATATGAAAACGATGGAAGCGACAGCTGGACGCTATGTCGATTTTCCAGAACGACTGCCGGAACGCTTGCGCCAAGCTCTTCGGACACGTGGGATTACGCAATTATACCGTCACCAAGGGTTAGCATTTGAACATGTGCAGGCGGGAGAATCGACGGTCATCGTCACACCGACCGCCTCGGGAAAGACCTATTGTTTTAACTTACCCGTCTTATCACACTTACTTGAGCATCCAAACGCACGCGCGTTGTATCTCTACCCGACAAAAGCCCTCGCACAGGATCAAAATAGTGAGTTACTTGAATTGATCGATCAATTAGAGGCACCAATCCGATGTTTTACCTATGACGGAGATACGTCACCGACGATTCGGACAAAGGTACGAAAAGCCGGAAATATCGTCATTACGAATCCAGATATGCTACATTCCGGCATCCTACCACACCATACGAAATGGATTGAACTGTTCGAGAACTTAAAATACATCGTCATCGATGAATTACACACCTATCGTGGTGTGTTTGGTAGCCATGTCGCCAATGTCATTCGTCGTCTACGACGGATTTGTCGGTATTATGGCAGTGATCCCGTCTTCATCATGACGAGTGCGACAATTGCCAATCCAAAGGAACTAGCCGAAAGATTAACGGAGAAAACAGTTGGTTTGATTGATGACAATGGTGCTCCAACAGGACGTAAACATTTTTTTGTCTATCAACCGCCGATTGTCAACGCACAACTCGGGATACGACGTTCTGCGACGCTTGAGACGAAACAACTAGCGATGCGCTTTATCAAGAAGAAGTTCCAAACAATTGTCTTTGCACGGTCGCGTGTCCGTGTCGAAGTCTTATTGACATATCTAAGGAGTATCTATCCGCATGAGCTTGGTCCTAGATCCATCGAGGGGTACCGGGGTGGTTATCTACCAAGTGAACGCCGGGATATCGAACGACGGTTACGTCAAGGAGAAATCACCGGTATCGTCTCTACGAATGCTCTTGAACTTGGTGTCGATATCGGTCAACTGCAAGTCTGTATCATGAATGGCTATCCGGGAACGATTGCTTCGCTCTGGCAACAAGCGGGGCGCGCAGGGCGCCGTCAAGATGATGCTCTAATCATTCTCGTCGCCTCATCCGGTATGCTCGATCAATATGTCGCAGAACGACCAGAGTTGTTCTTGAATCAATCCCCGGAAGCAGCACGACTCGATCCGGATAATCTAATCATTGCCGTCGATCATGTCAAATGTGCGGCGTTTGAATTGCCTTTTGCGAAAGGCGAATCATTTGGAACGCTCGAGACGGAAGATATCCTCGAGTACTTAGTCGAAGAGCGTGTCCTGCACGAACGTGGCGATCGGTTTTATTGGATGAACGATGCGTTTCCGGCTCATGGGATATCGCTTCGGTCGAGTGATCAAGAGAATGTCATCATCATCGATCAGACCGAGGTACCGAATCGAGTCATCGGTGAAATGGATACCTTTAGTGCGATGACGTTATTACATGACGAGGCCATCTATCTGCACGGAGCCGATCAATACCAGGTTGAGCATTTGGATTTTGAGGAGAAAAAAGCGTTCGTCCGTGCCGTGGACGTTGATTATTATACGGATGCTAATTTTTCAGTCGACCTTTCCGTGCTCGAAGAAGATGAGCAGTATGCAGAGGGAGAATATAGTGTTGCACGAGGCGATGTCAGCGTCCGGGGAATGGCAACGATGTTTAAGAAGATTAAGTTCGGTACGCATGAGAACATCGGGTCTGGTCCGATTCACTTACCGGAACGAGAAATTCATACGACAGGTGTCTGGTTCACTTTACCCGATCACGCACGCTCGTCAACGGAGCTTGAACAAGTTTTAGAAGGGGTCGCGAATAGTCTCAGACGTGTCGCTCCGCTTTATTTGATGTGTGATGCCAGTGATGTCTTCGTCGTTCCTCAAGTCAAGGCGACACACACACAACAGCCAACTGTTTATCTGTATGATCGTTATCCCGGAGGCGTTGGTCTCGCGGAGTCTATTTATAAACAGCGCGGTGTCATGTTGCGCGCCGCCCGTGATTCGATCGTTACATGCCCTTGTCAGGACGGTTGTCCTGCTTGTATCGGCATGGTCGGCGTAGCAGACGAGAAGGAACGAACGATTCAGTTGTTAGCAGAAATGGAGAACGAACTATCATGAAAAATCGTCTTAGACGCATGCTGAAATCTACATCAGACGTCTCAACGGAGAATCAAGTGTCTCCCGCTCCTGAAGTGGAGACGCTGAAGACACCAATCGGATGGACTGACGAACAGCAAGCCTGGATTGATCGAGGGGCCGATATCTTGACGTTCGAAGAAGAATGGATTGTCAGGATCGACAAACGATATGCATTAACAGACCGGCATGGAGACCGAAGTTTTGCCGAAGTGTATGAGTCCTTACAGCTTCCTCATCCACCGCTTGCACTAGATGTGCCACTTGAGCAAGTCATCTTCTTTGATACAGAGACGACAGGATTAAGAGGAACCGGAACGACTATCTTTTTACTCGGGTTTGCGCGCTTTGAGCGGGGCGGATTGCTGATGCGACAATATTTCTTACCGCATCCGCACTTTGAAGCTGCTTTTTACCATCACTTCCTGCATGATATCGGAGATGATGTCCGCTTTGTGACCTATAACGGGAAAAGCTTTGATTGGCCGCAAATCAAGACACGTCATGTCTTCGTTCGGGAACGTGTTCCTCGTTTGCCGAAAGTCGGTCATCTCGATTTACTTCATGTTGCGCGACGGATCTTTAAAGGAATGTATGATTCCTATCGATTGACAGCGATGGAAGAGCGTATCGGATTTGAACGGGAAGGGGATTTACCTGGTTTTTTAGCACCGATGCATTACTTCCAGTACGTCGAACACCAGCATCCCGATATCATGACGGGAGTCTTGCAACATCATCTGGATGACTGTTTAACGCTTGTCGGACTGTATGATGTGTGCAACCGCCTCGTCACACACCGAGCGGAGGCTCCTTCTCCGATTCAAGAAAACATCGCGATTTGGCTGGCAGATCTCGGAATTCATGAAGGATCACACGCTCATTTTCAGCAAGTCAAAGAACTATCAGCAGAAGGATGGTTACGCCAAGGATACTTGCATAAAAAAATGAAGAATCATGAAGAAGCACGAGAATGTTTTTTAAAGAGTGATAGTTATTTAGGATATATCGAACTTGCGAAGTGGGCAGAGCACATTGCAAAAAATCCTGTGCTTGCTTATGATTATACGGAACGAGCACGACAACACGTCGAGCGACATCATTGGTTAATCACTAAAAAAGAACGGATATTAGCTGAACTGGATCATCGAGAACGTCGGTTAAAAAGGAAGTGTGACGTGTGAAAGTAGTCGCCATCACAGGATATAAACCCAATGAACTAGGCATCTTCGATCAAAAACATCCTGGTATCCGGATCTTAAAGGCAGCATATCGAGAGCGGATGATTCGCTTGATTGAAGATCGTGGAACAGAGTGGTTCATCACGAATGCCTCGCCGGGATGCGAAATCTGGGCATGCGAGGTCGTTCTTGAATTAAAAGAAGAGTATCCACATATTCGTCTTGGTATCCTCTTGCCATTTTTAGAGCAGGAGGCTCGCTGGAAAGAACCAGTCCAAGCACAATATCTTTCGATTCTTGAACAAGCCGACTTTGTCGAAGCAATCAGTCAGAAACCGTACACGGATCCATCACAACTGCGTAATAAAACGGAATTCATGATCCAAAAAAGCCAAGGATTGTTGTCGGTTTTTGATGAAGAGCATGGAGGATCAGCGAAATTTTTAGTAGAGCGTGCTAGAATGGAAATGGAACAATCCGATTATCAGTTGTTTTTGATAACACAAGATGATTTATCTTGGCTCGAACAAGAATTACAATACAATGATCAGTGGGAGTGAAGAAGATGTATAAGCCATTGTTGACAGCGGACGATATTTACAAAAAGGAATTTAAGACCGGCCTCCGTGGCTATGTCATCGAGGATGTCGATGGATACTTGGATCAAATCATTAAAGACTATGAAGGATTCGAACGTGAAATCGAGCGTCTGAAGAAAGAGAATGAGGCATTGAAACAAACACCGGCTCAACCGGAAAAACGGGAAGAGCGTCGCGTCGAACAAGTGGAACCACAAGTATCGAGTTCATCTAATTATGATATGTTACGCCGTATTTCGAATCTTGAGAAAGCCGTTTTCGGTCGTCCTCATCAAGACTAATGAATAAAAGACATTTCTGCCAATCGTCAGAAATGTCTTTTTTGATTTCCTTCTTTTCGAAAGAATCGTCATCTGAATGAAAATGGTGTTAAGATAACTAATAATACATATTACAAAGGATGATGAACCATGTTACAAGTCATGACTGCTTCTGTTCCGGCACCACCGCGTCGTCGTTTTTTTGCAAGTAAACAAGTAAGTACGACGACGAGTGAGACGGATGCGCTCTGCAATGAGATTCGTCAAGTATGTCGTTTTGATTGGATGTTGTTTGATCGGATTCGTCTTTCTGACACGACTGTCATTCCTTTTGCTTTGATTGGTCCTAAAGGATTGTTTCTCGTGTTGCAAAACGAGGCTGTCGTAGAATGGATGACAGAAGAATCTTGTCATGTCATCGATCCTATGCATGGTAGAAAAATGTTTACACCTCATCCGATTAATCAATCGAAACGCATTGTCCAAATGGTTCGAAAAACGCTAAAAGAGCAAGGAATCGTCTTACCGATTCATGGCATCACACTTTTTCCGAATGCACCACAGATGCGGACGGAACGTATTAAATTTCCGATGGGACACAGCTTTAATGATGTCCGGGCGTTCATCGTCTCAAAGAAATCCTCTCCTGTTAAAGAGCAAGAACGAAAACAAGTTGCGTTTTATCTCGCGCAGCAGCAGGAATGAACAAAGGCAGTGAAGCGCTCGCTTCACTGCCTTTTCGTTCAAAATCATCGTCTTGGTCGAGACGCAAGAATGTCCTCGGCCTGATCTAGGTCTTCTTTTAAGACATACACTGCTACGCGATCGTCTAAATCTTTACTAAAGCGTCGGAATAAAAACGAAGTCTTAACGCCACGTTCGACTCGAATATCTAAGTCGGCTGCTTCAAGTCGCGCAGCATCCTTTAATAAATCTTCTCCTTTTTCACCGAATGCTTCTCCAAGAAGCGACCATCGAAGGTTCTCCTTCGTTCGTCTGCTGACGATGACAAGAAATGCGACAATCAAAAGAATAATCAAAATCGTGCGAATCAGTTGTATATCCATCTTTGCCTTCACCTCATCTATTATCATACCGAGTTAACGCGCATAAAGTAAACGTTCAACATAGCGAGCGAACGATTTACTTTTTAAACCTTGCTGGCGATATGCGATATAACCGTCAGGGCGAATCAAATATAATCCAGACTGTTTAACACCGAAGCGTCGTGCGAGTTCACCGCCTTGATCGACGACACCATCCTCCTTCAGGGATTGATGAATCGGTACCGTTTCAAATAGATCGGGATAGGTATAGGCGAGTTCCTTGAATGGTTCAAGAAGATCATCGGTTGCATTTTTTGGTAAAAACAATAGTAATAAGAAATTTCGATCGGCACGACGCAATAAGAGTTCGTTCTTTTTCGTCCGCGGATGGACAACTTCACTGTAAGGCATCGGTTCACCTGGTTTTGGTGTCAATGGACTAAAATGTCCTTGTGTGACGAAGGTCGAACTCGCTGGATAGTGGCTATTGAGCTGAGCAATTCGATTCGTCACGAAATGATGTAAGGGTGCGATCTTGAGACTATTTCGAATGACTTTTTCCTGCAAGGGTAATAAAAAAGGAATGTTGATTTGCAAGAGTTCCGTCGCCAGGTTCGTTGATCGTAAGATACCTTGTGCCGCTTCGCGACGTTCGACACTGTAAGAATCAAGCAACGGAAAACTTGCTTTGAACTGATGGACACACCAGAGCTTCCAAGCAAGGTTCATCGCATCAGCGATCCCAGTATTCATTCCTTGACCACCGACAGGGGAATTGATGTGTGCCGCATCCCCAATCAAATAGATTCGATGATGTCCAAATTTTTCAATGATCCGATTATGAACGCGGAACATCGAATACCAATGGACTTTTTTGAGCTCAAACGGTACTTTGGCTCGATTTTGTAAAAAATCGTCAATCGCTTTATGGTCGGTCGGAACAGGTCCGCTCGTTAGATTGCCCGTAATCCGGAACAAATTTGACTGGAGAGGAAACGACTCGATGACGCCATGATCAGAGAAAAAGATATGAACTTCCTCAGAAGAGAGCGGCCAGTCGACCTCGATGTCAGCCAGTGCCCACGATTCTTTGAACGACTTCCCGCTGAACGGAAGCCCGAGCTCACGACGAACGAAACTGTTCGCACCATCTGCTCCGATGATAAAAGAAGCATCGACTGTCTCTGTTTCTCCTTTATGTTGTAAGGATGCAGTGACGAACGTTGGAAATTGAGCAAACCCTGTTAATTCTGTTTCACGCTCGACTACGTGTCCATATGTGGCGAGTCGTGCTTCAAGAATCCGTTCCGTCTCACTTTGAGGCAAAAGCGTGACGAACGGAAAAGGTGTATTCAAATCCGTAAAATCAAGTTTTGCCTGCCATGCACCATTAACATAGAGGTTTCCTTGATTGATTTTAATCGCATTCTCCATCAAGTCTTCTGCAACACCGAGCCTTGCGAACAACTCTAAAGAACGCGCTTGAATCCCGATTGCTTTTGAGACGACGGATGGTCCGCTGGCACGTTCGACGATGCGAAAGGATAATCCATAGCGCGAGAGTGCGAGTGCGAGTGTTAAACCGGTTGGTCCGGCACCGATAATGAGGACATCTAATTTTTTATTCACGGATAACCCCCCTTAATTTACATCTTAGCCAAAACTCGTTACCATTAAACTATTGATGACACGCTTGACGTGTGAAAGGATGAAACTTGTGAACGAACAACTTTTTACGACAGAACGATTGATTGCGAATTTTAAAGAATACATTCGTCAGAATGAGGCACATCTGACGAAACGACATGCGTTAAACGCCTATTACAAGACGGTAGCAGGATCGATTTTATCGGACCGGATTGCTAAAAATGCAGATCTTATCGTCCGTATGCGTCATCTGGAAGAGGCGTACCAACACGTTGCACAAGAAGGGCGATGAAACAGGTGAACTTAGCCGATATCCGAAAGCATTACGTAGATTCTGAAGAGCGTTTACCTCGTCATGCGGCAGCTGTACTCGTTCCGTTAGTCGAGCAGGATGGCGAAGTCTATTTATTATTTCAAGTGAGAGCCAAGACATTACGTTCGCAACCAGGTGAAATCGCTTTTCCGGGTGGTCGGATCGATGGCGGTGAATTACCGAAAGCAGCAGCTGTCCGTGAAACGGTCGAAGAATTAAATATCAGTGCTTCTGAGATCGAAGTAATCGGCACACTGGAACCACTCGTGACACCGAACCGGTCGATCATTTACCCGTATCTTGGTATTCTCCATGCGACGGACTTTAATCCTTCTCCGGCTGAAGTCGATCATGTCTTTCTCGTGTCATTAACTGAATTGATGACTTCGAAGCCGATTAAAGGAGATATGGAGTGGCGGATTCGCCCTGGTAAGGAAGTGCCGACCGAACGCATGGCGAATCGAGAAGCCTATCTGGATCGTACGTATACAGTCACGGAGCACTTTTATGAGCACGGGGATTATCTGATTTGGGGATTAACCGCTAAAATCTTGCGCCAGTTCTTAGCTCAATTGACGCGTGACTAGCTTTTTCAGTCGTTATTTTATATGATTAACTGTAATTGAACGTGTCAGGAGATGAGTCAAATGGAAGAAACAGAAGAGTTATTCGATTATATCGTTGGCGATATGGTAAAAACGAAAGAAGGCTGGGTAGCAGAAGTAACGGCTGTATTGACAAATACGGTCGTTGGTGATGTATCCCACACGAAAAACTTTGAGGCACTCGGCTTAGAGTTCGAAAAACAAGTCTTATTGAAGTCAGAGATTGAATTGTTAGAACGTAAAACAAAATAATGTATGAAAGCACACCATATAATTGGTGTGCTTTTTTATGTTCATCCAGTGAACTGAATAATAATGAAATCATACATTCTTTTAATTTTTGAAGAATTGGACAAAATAACTGAAAACATCGAAAAGATACATTTATTACAAAAAAGTAACAAAGACTAATTCGTAACAGAACGGTTACAAAATATAAAAACGTTGATACACAACGATTGAGAGCGTTTTTTGTAAGCGTGTAACCATTTCGTTACTTTTTGACAGATATATTTCAATTTATAGTGTTCGCTTTTCAAACGGTTTGTCACCGTGATACGTTGTGCGGGTCGTAAAACGGCGAGAAAGGTTGGCACCAATATGAAACGAACATCATTCCTATTATCCCTCTGTTTAGCGGGATTCATATTTATTCTTCTACCACACCATGAAGCATCAGCCGCACAAATTGGTATTGGTACAGAGAAGACGATCGTACAAAATCCGTTAGAGATGAAACGTCAAGCTGCTCAAGAGAAGCGTGAACGAGCAGAGGCGAAAAAGCAAGTGCGCTTAAAAGCCATTGCTAAGCAAAAAGCGGAAGTAGAGCATAAAGCAGCAAAAGAAGATGCTAAAAAGAAAGCACGACATGTTGTGAAACAAAGCTTGAAGCAAGTAAAGACTGAGCGCTCGGCAAAACGTACGGAAACATTTGAAACGACAGCGTATACGACGAATCCAGAAAACAATGGAAGTCGTTTGTATAATGGTCGTGCCCTAACGGCATCGGGTTATGACGTCACGAATACGATTACATACGAAGGACGTCGCATCGTTGCTGTCGATCCATCGGTCGTGCCGCTTGGAACAAAAGTACACGTAGACGGTTTTGGTGATGCGATTGCGCTCGATACAGGTGGTGCGATTCGCGGGAAAATCATGGATCTCCTTGTCGGTTCAAAACAAGAAGCATTAGAATGGGGACGTCGTCAAGTGACGGTGACGTTCGAATAAGTGAAGATCAAGACTAGACGATGGGTAAAACGCCATCGTCTTTTTTTTGTGCTAGTAAAGGTGAATCAGTATTTAGTTTTAAAACAAATCGTTTTAGAAAACCAGGGGAACAATTGGACAAAATAGGTTTTGGAATGTGAGAGAAAGGGGAATTTTACAAAGATAATAAATAGGGGAAATGAGGGATGAGGAGTGATTGAGTTCAAGGATGTCGGCAAAACGTATGCGGATGGAACAAAAGCAGTGCAACACATCAACTTCACTGTTGATCAAGGTGAGATTTTTTGTTTAATTGGTCCATCAGGTTGCGGTAAAACCACGACGATGAAAATGGTCAATCGATTGATTGATCATACGGAGGGGCAAATTTGGATCGACGGTGAACCGATCATGTCAATCAATGAACACGAGTTACGTCGGCGAATCGGTTATGTTTTGCAACAGATCGCCCTTTTTCCACATATGACGATCGAAGAGAACGTCAGTGTCGTGCCAGAATTATTAAAATGGGATAAAGAAAAGGTAGCACGTCGAGTTGATGAATTGTTTCGTCTGACCGGTTTAAACACATCGCTTAAGAAAAAATATCCGAGTGAACTATCTGGGGGACAACAACAACGTGTCGGCGTCATGCGCGCACTTGCGGCAGAACAAGACGTTATTTTGATGGATGAACCGTTTTCCGCCCTCGATCCCATTTCCCGTGAACAATTGCAGAATGATTTGTTGCATCTGAACGAAGAGCTTGGAAAAACAATTTTATTCGTCACGCACGATATGAATGAAGCACTAAAACTCGGTAGTCGTATTTGCTTGATGAACGCTGGGGAGATCGCATTCATTGGCACGAAGGAAGAGGTATTGGCGAGTAATGATCCGTTCGTTCAAGAGTTCATGCGTCAAGTCAGGGGGAATGTCGAATGAATGGCTTGATTGAAACGTATCAAGATCGAAAGAGTGAATTGCTTCAAGCGTTGATCGAGCACATTCAACTATCGGTCATCTCATTACTTATCGCATGTATCATCGCCATTCCGCTTGGGATTTATTTATCACGGAACAAACGTTTGAGTGAGTGGTCGATTGGTGTGACTTCCGTCATTCAAACGATTCCATCATTAGCACTACTAGGTCTGATGATTCCACTTGTCGGAATCGGTACAGTTCCATCTATCATTGCACTCGTTCTCTATTCATTATTACCAATCGTTCGAAACACCTATACGGGTCTCGCTGAAGTTGATCCTTCCATCAAAGAGGCGGCACGAGCATGTGGAATGACTCCAATGCAAAGTCTGTGGAAAGTTGAACTTCCGTTAGCTCTGCCTGTAATGATGGCAGGGATTCGGACGGCAATGGTACTGATCATCGGTACGGCGACGATCGCTGCCTTGATCGGTGCTGGCGGATTAGGGTCGATCATTCTCCTCGGGATTGACCGTAACGATAACTATTTACTGTTACTTGGTGCGATTCCCGCAGCACTCCTTGCTCTTCTATTTGATGGTTTACTACGTCAAACGGAAGTCGCGACCCGAAAACGACAGACGGCACGTCTCGTTACGGCAGTCGTCTTAATGGTCGCAATCGTCGTCGCACCTTTTGCATTCGGGCGTAGTGAACAGCCGGATCTCGTCGTTGCCGGAAAACTTGGTATAGAACCGGAAATTTTAATGAATATGTATAAAATCGTCATCGAAGATGAAACGGATTTGACGGTTCAAGTTAAACCAAACTTCGGAAAGACGACATTTGTCTATAAAGCGCTTGAGTCAGGAGACATCGATGCCTATCCAGAATTTACAGGAACGGTACTCGCAAGTTTGACGAATGAAAAACCAAAGTCGAATGATGCAAAAGAAGTGTACGAACAAGCGAAAGCTGGTCTCAAGAAACAACAATTGGCTCTTTTACCACCTATGAACTATAACAACACCTATGCTGTAGCTGTTCCAAAGAAATTAGCGGAACGCTACGACTTGAAGACGATTTCTGACTTAAAACAAGTCGCGAATCAATTGACGGCAGGATTCACATTGGAATTCAAGGATCGTCAAGATGGCTATAAAGGAATCCAAGATAAATATGGTGTTAATTTCAAGAAAGTCGTCACGATGGAACCAAAACTGCGTTATAAAGCAATCGAATCTGGTGAAATCGATGTCATTGACGCCTATTCGACCGATCCCGAGATTGCGAAATATGATATGGTGGTTCTAAAAGACGATCAGCAATTGTTCCCGCCATACGAAGGAGCTCCGTTACTTCGCCAAGAGACAATCGAGGAGTATCCAGAAGTAAAACAAGCACTTGAGCAATTGTCAGGTAAAATTTCAGATGAAGAGATGTCGAAAATGAACGAAGCCGTCGCTTACGGCGGTAAGACCGCGAATGAGGTCGCTCGTGATTATCTGAAGAAAGAAGGCATCATCAAATGAAACTATTACTGATCAGTAATCCAACAGCAGGAACGAATGGTACTGGATTACTTGGAGAAGTCATTGAACCTTTGAGTACATTATTTGATGAAATCGTCATTCGAAACACAAAACAAGCCGGAGATGCGATGCATTTTGCGGAAGAATCGTCGGCGTTTGATGCAGTCGTCGTCATCGGTGGTGACGGGACGGTCTTTGAGACGATTAACGGTGTTGCGAAACTAGAAGAGCGTCCGATACTTGGTATCATTCCTGGAGGGACGTGCAATGATTTCGCACGAACGCTTGGTTTACCAATGGCACCACGGCTTGCAGCAGAAGCGATTGCCATGCAACATGTCGTTCAAGTCGATCTCGGACAAGTCGAAGATAGCTATTTCTTGAACTTTCTCGGTGTCGGTCTCGTCGCAGAAGCATCGATTGGGATTGATACAGAAGAAAAAGCTCGCCTTGGGAAGATGGGATATTATTTATCGACGATTCGCTCGAGCTTAGAAGCAAAACCTTTCGAATATGAATTGATTTTAGATGAAGGTCGTCATATGACTGGTGAAGCAGTATTGATCCTGGCAGCAAATGGAGAATCACTCGGTGGAATCGAGACGAATTTATCGGATGGAGCTTATAATGATGGAAAACTCGATTTAGTGATCGTTGATGAGGTAAATCTGACGACAATCCGTGATGTCATCCTTCAGAAAATTGGTCTCGCTAATGATCCATCGTTTACGCACATCTTGACGAGTGGATTTCAATTAAAAACGAAAGAAGCAAAAGTCATCGATACAGATGGTGAAAAAGCGATTCATACACCGATTACCGTCAAAGTGCTACCGGAGTACCTTCGTATGTACGGCGGCAACCAATAATAAAGATAGTTGAAGAGGAGGTCGCAAGTGGTAGCGACCTCCTCTTTTTTGTTTTGCGTTCATGCAGTGCGTATATGCGGTTATGCTTTGACGCTTTAAAGAAAATATTCGATAAAGGATGACTTTCACGATTTGTTTCTGTACAATGAAAAAGTATTTTGAAAAGGAGGTGGAGCACCATGAAAGGAAACGCATGGGCTTCAAAAGTTGGATTTATTTTAGCAGCAGCGGGATCCGCCATTGGTCTGGGGGCCATCTGGAAATTCCCGTATACGACTGGAACGAACGGAGGGGGCGCCTTTTTACTCTTATTCCTTGTGTTTACCTTGCTACTTGGATTGCCTGTCTTGATTGCCGAGTTTTTAATCGGTCGAACAAGTGGAAAAACGGCACTTCAAGCGTTCTCAGCGCTTGGTCATAAGAAGTTCACGTTCATTGGTGTCCTAGGTGTCATCGCCTGTTTCTTGTTGCTCTCTTTCTACAGCGTGATTGGTGGATGGGTCTTGATTTACACTATTCTTGGTTTTACGGGTCGCTTGACGACGATGGACAGTGGGTCGCTCGGTGAATTGTTCGGAACGATTTCAGCCTCACCTCTCTATGTCATCTCAGGGCAATTGATTTTCCTTGCTCTGACATGTTGGATCGTTTTACGAGGTGTTCAATCCGGTATTGAAAAGATGAGTAAGATCATGATGCCATTATTATTCGTGTGTTTCATCATTCTTGTCGTACGATCGTTAACGCTTGATGGTGCGATGGAGGGTGTCAAGTTCTTCATTCAGCCTGATTTCTCGGTGCTCAATCGAACTTCTGTCCTGAGTGCCCTTGGGCAAGCGTTCTTCTCCTTATCGCTCGGTGTATCAGCGATGCTAACGTATGCATCCTATATGAAGGAACGTGGAGAAATCAATCGTTCTGCAGCATGGATCGTTGCGATGAATGTCGCCGTCTCATTACTCGCAGGATTCGCGATTTTCCCAGCTGTTTTTGCTTCAGGTCTTGATCCTGCAGAAGGACCGGCCTTACTATTCATCGTTTTGCCGACTGTTTTCAGTCAGATCCAGTTCGGGTCGGTATTTTTGACACTGTTCTTCTTGTTGTTCGCTTTCGCATCGATCACGTCATCAATCGCGATGCTTGAGGTCGTCGTTGCTTCCTTGACGGATCGAAAAGAAAATGCGACGATGCGTGATAAAAAGCGGACGACTTGGCTTGCGACACTTGCGATCGCCATCGTCGGGATTCCATCTGCACTCTCATTTGGAATTCTAGGTGATACACAATTCATGGGGAAAACATTCTTTGACAGTGTTGATTTCCTCGTCTCGAATATTTTAATGCCGATTGGTGCATTATTAATTTCAATTTTTGCCGGTTACAAACTCGACCGAACTCTTGTCGAGCAGGAACTGGTGACAAGTCCATTCATGAAAAAAATCGTTCCTGTATGGCGCGTAAGCGTCTGTTACTTGAGTCCGATCGCAATTTTGATCATTCTCATTTGGCCAATCTTCGGTTGATATGTAAATAGAACTCTCGGAAGGTAGTCGACTATATTTGTCGCCTACCTTTTTTGATGTAAAGAGTGATGCAAAAAAGGCAAACAGTTCGTTCTTCGGTCTGATGTCGTTTCTACAAAAGTATGTTGAAATATAAATAGACGAGGCGTAACATTTCGAGAAAACGGGAAACTTTTTGTTAAACGTTACGTAATGTTAAAATAAAGACACGTAGGCTAGATAAAAGAATCAGTTAGAAGGAAGAGGGGATGACATGAAGTCTTCATGGTGGATATTTGGTTCCATCGGTCTGATGTTCGTATTTCTACAATTAGCTGATACCTTCAACTTTTCAGGAATATTCATCGCACTTGGATTGTGGTTCATTTGGAGTGGTTACCGGACTAAACCAGGACGACGATATCGGACTGAGCGAAAATCGACTGAAATCAAGCGGAAAAATGTCAAAAAGAAACTGCTTCTTGATGACGAAGATGAGTTTGTAGGAAGCGTCATCTTAAAACCCGAACGGGCGACACGACGCTTTGAGGAGACAGATGATTTAGAACTTCAAGTTTTGCAACGAACGATTGAAGAAGGATTCACAAAAATCCAGACGTACGATCAAATCGTTCCTTCCATTCGAGATGGTGAAATCAGAAGTGAGATGCGGATGGTTTCACGCGAAGCACATGTACTGTTCGAAGAGTTATATGAAAGTCCGCGAGACGTCAAAAAAGTCCGAGACTTCTTTACATTCTACCTAGATTCCTTATTGTCGATTTCAGAAAAATACGCCGATTTGGAACGTCGTGGTGCACAAGTTCAAGTTGATACGAAAAATCAATTGATTTCGAATTTAAAAATGATCGGTCAAAAATTGAAGCAACAACAAACCTTATTGCTTGAGGGAGATACCGTTGATTTAGAACGGGAACTCTTGACGATTGAGAAGGTTTTAGCACAAGAGACTGAACAACGAAAACAGGAGGAGAGTTACCGACATGACCCATTCTGATAAAGAAACGTGGCAACAATGGCCTGATGAGCAAGATCAATCAACGATCTCCGATCCGTCGGTCGATCTAAATATAGCAGAGACACCACCCAAAATGCCGGCTCGACCTGTCGAAGAGATGATTCCTTCGGATGTTCCAGCAGAACAACGACAAAAGATCGAACGTCTGCTGCAAGTAATTGATCTTCAAAAAACGGATGCCGTCATGCAATTCGGAGCACCAGTCCAGCGTGAACTCTCTCAATTCTCCGATCAAGTCTTAAGTGAAGTAAAAATGAAGGACGGCGGTGAGGCAGGGAAATTGCTGAGTGACTTAATGCAACGTGTCCGTCAAATGGATCCAGACACACTCCAAGAAAAGAAGAGTTTCTGGTCAAACGTACCGGTGATTGGGCGAGCGAAGAAAAAAGCAGAAACGTATTTCTTACAGTATGAGAAGATGAGTGCTTATCTCGAGGAAGTCGTACACAATCTTGATCGTTCGAAATTCGGGTTGATGAAGGATATCACGCTACTCGATCAAATGTACCAAAAGAATAAACGTTATTTTGAGGAATTAAACGTCTATATCGCGGCCGGTGAAACGAAAATTGCTCACGTTCGTCAACATGAAATCGAACCGCTACGCACAGAAGTTGAAGTATCGCGAGATCAGACGAAATTACAAGAACTGAATGACTTGATTCAATTAACGGATCGTTTTGAAAAGAAAATCCATGATTTAAAATTATCACGAACAATCAGTTTGCAGATGGCGCCACAAATTCGTGTCATTCAACAAAACAATCAAATCCTAGCGGAAAAAATCGAATCAGCAGTCGTCAATACGATTCCGCTCTGGAAGAACCAAGTTGTCCTATCCTTAAGTCTGTCACGTCAAAAGGCAGCACTCGAAATGCAAAAGGATGTCACCAATACGACGAATCAGCTACTGGAGCAAAATTCGAAGTTGTTGAAGGAATCGTCGATCGAGATCGCAGAAGAAAACGAAAAAGGCATCGTTTCGGTCGAATCGTTAAAAGTAGCGCACCAAAACTTGATTG
This sequence comes from uncultured Exiguobacterium sp., assembly GCF_964277885.1. Lineage (NCBI taxonomy): Bacteria > Bacillati > Bacillota > Bacilli > Caryophanales > Exiguobacterium > uncultured Exiguobacterium sp. The sequence continues at coordinate 1,043,097 of NZ_CAXYJR010000005.1, forward strand.
AGACGCTCGACGAGACGTTACGTATTCAACAAGAAGGAAAACAAAAACGTCGCGACGCTGAGCATGAATTAGAACGAATGGAGAACGAACTAAAACAAAAAGTCATCGAAGTCGCTTCAAAAAGCAGAGAACTACCAAACCGACCATACTAAGGAACACGATTTTTCGTGTTCCTTTCCTTCATGAAAGGAAGGATTCTGAATGAATAATGAAGAGAAGCAATTGAAATGGGACACAACTTGGTTATTATTTGCTCGGATGATGGCAGACCGTCATTCTAAATGTGCCTCAAAATCTGTTGCCTGTGTCATCGTCAAAGATGAAAAACCGATTTCAATCGGGATAAACGGAACACCCAGTCAACATGTGAACTGCAATGAAATTTACTTAAAGCAAGAGGGTATCCTCTATACATCAAAATCTGACCATTCGATTACCGAAGAGTCGATTGAACGAAACGGGATTCTTTTTTATCGTTGTGAAAATCAAGAGGAACATCATGAATGGTCGAAACAACACGAGATTCATGCTGAAATCAATGCACTCGGCAAGCTAGCTGCCGATTCGACGAGTGCGCGTCATGCGACAGCATACGTCACACATAGTCCGTGTCATGCGTGTAGTTTAGCGCTTATTGCATCAAAAATTGATCGTGTCGTCTATTCGACAGGTTATGAATATGGGGACGGATTGAACCTAATGCGACAAAGTGGAATCGAAGTCATCCACTTGCCGCTCGCAAATGAATATTTTCTTGAAAAAATTTAACGAAAAAGGGTTGTAAACGCTTCCATTGCGTTGTATGATGAAATCAAGCATTGCCATGGTAATTATTCACTCTTCCATTCGGACTGATTTTCAATCGAAAATCGGTCCACTTTTTTTTAGAAAAGAATTGACAAGACTTGAATAGTTTGGCATGATGACTATAGAATATGACGAAGCGGAACGCCGCATTTTCATACAAAGCCAATCAAGGAGCTGGAATGCCAGGTCGTTGAATGAAAAATCCTGACTCTTAAGAGTCAGGATTTTTTTTGTTATGGATGAACAAGTGTCGCTTCCTTGAGACGTTTAGCACGGATTGCGCATTTTGTGGCGACTGCACCTGCGAGAATCGTCAAGAACCGTTGACATAAAATGTCTGGTTGCGACTGATGTAAAAATAATTGATGTAACAATCGATTGAAGACGGCATCAAGAGAAGCAAGATGTCGTTTAATAGCAGTCGGCGACATATCTTGAATTTCTTCTGCCTGATAACCAGCGTCACTTTGGAAAGCAGAGAGGATGAGAAGCTCTGTTTGTGCATCAGCCAACGATAGTCCCTGTTCTTGGACAGAATGACAAGCATGACGCAATTCATGAAGTAATAACTGCTCCAATGCATGCGATGTATACGGTTTGTACGGATCATACGATTGAACAGCTTGTCGAATACGGTCGCGTGTCACGATTTCAGATGCACTCCATTCGTCGAGTGTTATGACAGCCTCGCTGTATAAATGAGTAAGTGGTCGAATCATCGTTTCTCCTCCTTTAAGCATAAAATTCACTTCCAGTTTCATCATAATTCATTTAGAAAACGCTTACAATATATGTTTGATAGTAGGCGTGAAGAAATCGTGTCTGCTATGATATGAATGAAGACAAAAGGAGTGAGATGACGTGATTCAATTATTCAAGGCGCTTCCAGAAGTGACGATGCCTTCTAATGAAAATGATGCATTTGACATCAATCAGTCGAATCAACCGATTGGACTTTCGCTAGATACGCTCGTTCCGGGTGAACGAATCGAAGAAATGTTACTCGTTGCCTCGGGTGAAATCCGCACAGGTCAAACCGGACGAGAATGGCTGCAGTTTACGTTCAATTCACCCGCTGGATCTTGTAAGGGAAAGCAATGGATCAATCAAGGAACAGCAGAAGAGGCACTCCGTCCATATCTCGAGACACGAATTGTTCGAGTCGAGGCGAAGGTAGAGGAATATCCGCCGCAGTCCGGTAATAAATCGTTGACGGTTCAACGCGTCACGCCGATTCATGATGCCTCACCGACACAGTTCTTGCCGCAGCTACCGGCAGGGGAATCGCTTGAAACGTACCGTGATCAGTTACTTGGATTGATTGATCAATTGGATGCGCCTTACCGCGAAATCGCACTATCGATATTGCGTCAATATTGGGCGGATTTTTCGACGCGACCAGCTGCATTATTTCATCACCATGCCTATATCGGTGGATTACTTAAACATACAGCTTGTATGTTGACGATTGGTCGAGGTATTTGTGATAGTGATCAACCATACTTAACGTTACTCAAATGTATTCAAGAAGCAGAAGCTGATCATAAAAATGAACTTTTCCAAGCCTCTGAACGAGAGATACGTCAATTTTCTTGGGATGATAGTTTTGATGCGCTCTATCAAGCTGCAAAAGGGATTGCGCTGTTAGATCAACGACCGAATCCGAATGAGTTATTGCTCGGTATTTTATTGCACGACATCGGAAAGTTATGGGAATATACACATGCAGGTGCATCGACAGATCGTTTTTCGAGACTGTTGCAGGTAACGGAAGAAGAAGAAGAACTAGCAGGCATTGCGCTTGACCCGGACGGTGTGTTGATGGGTCATATGCCATACGGATGCTTCGTGCTCGAACAAACGCTTCGTGAAGAAGATATTCGGTTACCACGAGCGGTCTACCACCGTCTCATGCATATGGTATTATCACACCATGGGAAACGCGAGTGGGGATCAAGTGTTACGCCGCAAACGGCAGATGCATGGTATCTTCATGCAATCGATCTGCTCGATGCACGAAAAGAAAAATGGCGTCAGCAACAAGGACGCTAAGGAGTGAAATCATGCAAGACAAAATACGTACGACCGTCATTACTGGTTTTTTAGGTGCCGGTAAAACCACGTTACTCAATCATCTTGTTTCGCAACCGACAGAGAAGTTTGCGTTACTTGTCAATGAAGTAGGTTCTGTTCACATTGATGAAGCATTGATTGAACGAAGTGACGAAGAGATGATCGAACTGACGAATGGCTGTATTTGTTGTTCGATTCGCGGCGATTTACGAGACGCGTTGCTACGGATCGCAAAACGCCGGCGAGATGGCGAATTATCATTTGATCGATTATTGATTGAGACGACAGGTGTGGCTGACCCTGGACCGATTCTTCAGACGTTCTATTTTGAACCAGCAGTTGAACAGTCCTACCAGATTTCTAGTGTCGTTACGGTCATTGATGCATATCATTTAGATCGTCAATTGACGTTCCAAGAAAATGTGAAACAAATCGGGTTTGCTGATGTCCTTATCTTAAATAAGATGGATTTAGTTGATGTATCAAAGCGCGAAACGTTGACCGCTTTACTGCGCGAACGAAATCCTTCTGCAGCCATTATTGAAACGGAACAGGGTCGACTGGAATCAAATCGACTATTTGAAACGTTCCATTTTCCGAAAGAAGAACAAGTACGACTGAGTCAACAAACGGATCAGATTCATCAATCGGTTGAGGATTTCACGGCATTGACGATCGTAGAAGAACGACCCTTGAACCGAAATCGATTTGGAATGGTCCTGCGTGAGGTGTTAGAAGCGTATGCGGAAGATCTCTATCGCTATAAAGGGATCATTCACTTTGCAGATACAAATCGAAAGGTGATCTTGCAAGGAACGGGTATGATCTACGGCACAGCAATTCGAGAACCGTTCAGTGAACAACCTAAGACAACGCTCGTTTTCATTGGGAAAGGGCTAGATGAACAAGCGATACGAAAAGGAATCGAGGCGGCAATTGAACATGGTTGAACTTTATTTTGACGGTACGGTCCGTCCTTCAAATGATGAAGCCGCGGTGGGACTCTTTAGTAAAAGTTCCGAAGGCGAAGTCACGGAAAAAATGTATCAAATTCAAGCAATCAATAATCATGAAGCAGAATTCATTGCTTTTGCGAAAGCCGTCGAGTGGGCACACGAACTGATCGCACAAGGCGAGAGTGTTATTTCGTTTCGGACGGATTCAGAAGCGGTTGCACTGGCAGTCGAACGTGAATTCGTCAAGAACAAACGAACGCAGACGATCTTTGATCCTGCCTTTGAACGCTATCAACTCTTACCACTCGCCTTCGTGAAATGGATTCCACGGTCTGAGAACAAAGCAGATCGTGTCGCACGTGAGGCATTACGATTATACGAAGCATGATTGTTCATGTTCGATGCGCTCAATCAGGATTTGATCGACGCGACGTCCGTCTAAGTCAACGACTTCAAATCGGTATGGTCCAATCACGACAGCACTACCACGCGTTGGTACATCACCTAACGTATACAGGATTAAACCGGCTACTGTATGATAGGCGTTCAACTGTTCACCGGGCAAGTCTTCTGTATAGCCGAGGGTTCGCTTTAAATCATCGATGTGTAATAACCCATCTGCTAGGAACGAACCATCTTTTCGCATGACAAGTTCGGGTTCTTCCTCGACGCTTGAAATCTCACCGACGAATGCTTCGAGGATGTCAAATAAGGTGATCATGCCGAGGAAACCACCATATTCATCAAGGACAAAGGCGATCGATACAGTTTCCTTCCGCATCCTTTCAAGTAAAACGGTTGCTTTTAATTGACGGGGAACGATGAGCGGAGACTGAATCAGTCGTTCAAGTTCTTGGACAGGTCGTTCCGTCGATAGTACTTCTTTTGCGTCAATGAAACCGACGAAATGATCCAAATCTCCATGACCAACCGGTAAGTTTCGATGTCGCGCTTGCCGGAGCTCTTGTAAGATGGTGTCGGGATCATCGGCTAAGTCAATCCACTCTGTAACTGTTCGTGGCTCCATCAGTTCGTACGCATATAAATCATGAAAATCAAACACACGAGAGACTTGCTCAGCTTCCGAACGATTGAACGTCCCCTCTTTCGTACCACGAATCAGTAATTGTCGGACTTCATCTTCTGTCTCGTCTTCCGTCTGCAATCGATCAAGACCAACTAAGCGGAAGATGGAACTCGTCGACTTACTCAGAACCCAAATGAATGGTCGCAGAACGATCGAGAAGAATCGCATCGGTGGAGCGAGCCACATCGTCACCCGTTCTGGACTGACAAGCGCGACACGTTTAGGAACGAGTTCACCGATAACAAGCGAAATATAGGTGATGATCGTCACGACAAGAATATAGCCGATCGTACTGGCATAAGGAGCAATCCATCCGAATTGATCGAGCCAGTTGATGACAGGACCAGAAAGGGCGGCACCACCGAATGCACCATTGACGATCCCAATCAGCGTGATGCCGACTTGAACAGTCGATAACAAGTCGGTCGGTCGATCCAGTAACTCTAATGCGACATAAGCTGATTTTTTACCATCGTCCGCTGCCTTTTCTAATTTCGACCGTTTTGAAGAGAGTAAAGCGAGTTCGGTCATCGCAAAAATACCATTCGCCAGAATCAATAATAAAACAATCATTAAATTTATCAACCACATGAAATCTTCACTCCTTTTTCGATAATAAACTATTCCCCAAAACTGTCTCCCTCATTCCCATTCTGCAAGCTTTCCGGTAAACTAGAAGAGAAGTAATCAAAAGGGGGAATTTGTTTATGGAATACCGTGTAGAACGTGACACGATGGGGGAAATCCGTGTACCGGAAGCGCAGGAATGGGGCGCACAAACACAACGTAGTCTAGAAAACTTTAAAATCGGAACGGAAAAAATGCCGATTGAAGTCATTCGTGCCTTTGCAGTTCTGAAAAAAGGAGCGGCGCTTGCGAACCGCGACTTAGGCGTTCTTGAGACGGAAAAAGCGGGTGTCATCGCTGAAGTGTGTGACGAAATCATCGCGGGGAAATTTGATGATGAGTTTCCGCTTGTCGTTTGGCAAACGGGTTCAGGTACTCAGTCCAATATGAACGTCAACGAAGTGATCGCTCGGGTCGCGACACGCAAGTTGAAAGAACAAGGCAGTGAAACGACGATTCATCCGAATGATGATGTCAATAAATCACAAAGTTCAAATGATACATATCCGACAGCGATGCATTTAGCGGCAAAAACAGTCTTACTGGAATCACTTTTTCCAGCAATCGATGCGTTGCAAGCGACACTTGACGAAAAAGCAAACGCGTTTGCAGATATCGTCAAGATTGGACGGACACACTTGCAAGATGCTACACCAATCACACTCGGTCAAGAAATCAGCGGTTGGGTCCGGATGCTTGCACTTTCGAAGCAGATGATCGAACGGACGCTTGATCCGTTAACGGAATTAGCAATCGGCGGTACGGCAGTCGGGACGGGCATCAACGCACATCCTGAGTTCGGTGATTTGGCTGCGCAAAAGATGAGTGAGGAAACGGGGTATGAATTCACGAGCGCAGAAAACAAATTCCACGCCCTAACGAGCCACGATCAACTCGTCTTTACGCATGGAGCGGTCAAAGCGCTAGCGATGGACGCGATGAAGATCGCAAACGACGTTCGCTGGCTCGCGTCAGGTCCACGAGCAGGAATCGGCGAAATCACGATTCCTGAAAATGAGCCGGGAAGCTCAATCATGCCGGGGAAAGTTAATCCGACTCAAAGTGAAGCGTTGACGATGGTCGCAGCACAAGTCCTTGGAAACGATGCGACGATTAGTTTTGCTGCAAGTCAAGGAAACTTTGAACTCAACGTCTTTAAGCCGGTCATCATGTATAACTTCATACAATCGGTTCGTTTACTGACAGATGCCTTGCATTCGTTCAATGACCACTGTGCGATCGGAATCGAACCAGAACAGTCCGTCATCGCTGAGAACGTCGAACGTTCGTTGATGCTTGTCACTGCACTCAACCCGCATATCGGATATGAGAATGCGGCGAAAATCGCAAAGGCAGCGCATCAGTCAGGTTCGACATTAAAAGAAGCAGCACTTGCGACTGGTTTATTAACAGAAGAACAATATGATCAATGGATCGTACCAGCAGACATGGTCCGTCCGAACTTAAAAGCGTGAGTTGAAAAAGCGGGGGATTTCCCTCGCTTTCTCTTTATCCGAGGTATGTTCTTCGGGTCTATAGAAAGAGAGGGGATTGCATGGAGCGAAATCGAAAGCGGGCAGAAAAGCAACTGCAACAAACAATCATCATGGTGGAGACATTATTACGGATGCCGACCGTACCACGTACAGAATTGCTTGCCTTAGCGAGCTGGATGGAAGGACTCGGCAGAGAGGATCTCTTTAAGGGACTTGCCGATCAGGTGAGCCGTGAAAAGGTCACTTGGGAACGGATAGACGCTATCATTGATCAGCCAAGCGTCAAAGAATTATTGCAGCCCATCGTCGATCAGTTATCGGAGCGCTCACGTGCTAATCGGGTTCGAAAGGAATTAGTCGTCACTGTGACAAGACGTTTTCTTGAAAATATCAAATGGAAAAAGTCATTGGAACAAGCGCGCTATATGTCACGATTTTTTAGCTCTGTAGAAGATACATTATCCATTTCGCACGACATTACGATGGACGCCGTCATCATCGATTACGCATGTATCGTTGATTCAATGGAACTGTTCAAAAAACTTATGAAGCAGATGGAATCCTCATTCGTTCCGGTCATTATCGTTGGTCCAAGTAGGTCAAAAGTTCGTCAGATTAGTTATGAGATGGGTGCCGATGACTATTGGGATGAAACCGTGATGAACGAAGAGCGTCATGTCCGCCTTGCGCGGCTTTTACGAAAACTAAGAGTCGTATCATCGACGATTTTGGTTGACGAATTGACAGGTGCGTATAATCGGAAATATCTCCAGAGTGCATTTGATCGCCGTTTAGCGCGACTGGAACGAGAACAACGAACATTTGGACTGGCGATTTTTGATCTTGATCATTTTAAACGAATCAATGACTTACATGGACATCCGACGGGGGACTTAGTTCTTTCCGAACTAGCAACCGTAGTTCAACAGGCAGCTCGTCTCGACGATGAATTCATCCGATTTGGTGGTGAGGAATTCATTTTACTGTTTTCAGCAGAAACATTGTCTCAAGCAGTCACGAGTATAAATAAAATACGGGAACGCGTCGAACGACATATTTTTGCGAATGGATTAAAAGTCACTGTTTCGATTGGTCTGTCTTTTTCATTAGATGTACATACTTCACTTGCTCAGGCAACGGCAGAGGCGGACGAGGCGTTATATCAAGCAAAACGTAATGGACGTAATCAAGTCATCTCCTATTCGACAGCGATATCGATTGAAAAATCATCCGTATATATCCGTGTCGAAGAAGGGCTGCTTAATCAAATCCGTCAGTTTGATTTGCCCGATCATCCGAAATATCACTTCGAAGTGATTCCACTAGACGATCAGCGGACTGCACCATTACAATTGGCAATTCTTTCGCTTGATCAATTAGCAATTGAGAACTTTCAGCGACTAGAAGAATGGAGAAAACAACGAGAATCAATCATTGATATGTTAGTCGTGGCGGAGCAAGAAGATGACCGTCTTGCGGAATCATTATCTCGAGGGGCAACGGATTATGTGATGGCATCACATGTAGACCAACAAGCGGAGGAATGGATCACGGAGTGGATCATGCAAATTCCATGAAAAATCAGCCTCATTCTTCCGGTATTTGGAAGGATGAGGCTGATTTTATAATGATCGATCATATTGACGAATAACGAAGGGGTAATCGTTTCCGTCTACCGCATCATGATGCGTTTCAGACATGATCTGAAACGTAGGAGGGATATCGGGATAATGTACATCTCCTGTGAGCGTCGCATCAATTTCTGTCACATAGATGCGTCGTACGAGAGGAAGTGTTTGAGCGAATAGTTCTCCTCCGCCAATCAAAAAGACTTCTTCTTCTGAATCGATGTATGGTTGTAAAGCAGATAGATCATGCCATATCGTTACACCTTCGGCTACAAACGTCTGATCACGCGTAATGACGATGTTCTCTCGACCGGGCAACGGCCGTCCGATGGATTCGAACGTCTTTCGTCCCATGATGATCGGTTTGCCAATCGTTGTACGCTTGAAGTGAGCCAAATCAGCTGGAAGATGCCAAGGCATCGCATTGTCACGACCGATGACATGATTTTTCGTATACGCTACGATATGTGTGATCATACGGCTACCACACCTTTAATGTGCGGATCAGGATCATAGCCTTCAATGATGATGTCTTCGAAGCGGAAGTCTTCGATACGATCGACTGTTCGAGCGAAGCGAAGCGTTGGTAATTTTTTCGGGGTACGCGTCAACTGAAGATTGACTTGCTCAATATGATTTGAATAGATATGAGCGTCACCAAGCGTATGAACGAAGTCACCAACTTCAAGTCCACACACATGTGCAATCATATGTGTCAGTAACGCATAAGATGCAATATTAAATGGTACGCCTAGGAAAACATCAGCTGAACGTTGATACAATTGGCATGATAGTTTTCCGTCAGCGACATAAAATTGGAACAAGAGATGACAGGGCGGTAACGCCATCTCATCGACTTGTCCAGGATTCCAAGCACTGACGATCAAACGACGAGAATCCGGATTCGTCTTAATCTGTTCAATGACTTGTGCGAGTTGATCGACCGTTGTACCATCTGGACGTGGAAAAGAGCGCCATTGTGCACCGTATACAGGACCTAAATCTCCGTTCTCATCGGCCCATTCATTCCAAATTCGCACACCATTTTCCTGTAAATAACGAACATTCGTATCGCCTGAGATGAACCAAATCAACTCATGGATGATCGACTTCATATGTAGCTTTTTCGTCGTAATGAGAGGAAAGCCATCTTGAAGGGAGAAGCGCATTTGGTGACCAAACACGCTGAGAGTCCCTGTTCCCGTCCGGTCTTCCTTTTTTGTTCCGTGTTCCAAAATGTGTTTGCAAAGTGCATGATATTGTTCCATCGGATGACAGCTCCTTTTAAAAAAATCCAAATTTCATTGTACCATAAATTAAGATTTTGAGGATGTCGGTAAATGTCTTGCGAACAGATAACGGAATAAACCAAAGAGCGGAATCACGTCTTGCCACTCTAATGTCTGTGCATTCCGAAGACGAATGCGCCGGAGCAAATAGACTTGCAGAATGTAGAATAATAACAAATCGACGGTCATCGTTCGAACGAATTGATTGGTCTCAAAGTAGATGCGGAATATACTCCAATCCGATCGAGCAAGAGCAATCCAAAGTAATAATGTCGTCACGACGCTAAGTAAGGCGACGGCGGTAGGAATCCATCCCCGACGACGAAAAGGAAGAAACGTTTTCCTTGGAATAGCGAGGGCGACATAAGGCATCAACACGAAGGCACCTAAGAAGAACGATCCAATACTTGCGACGAGCGGTCCGGGGCGCATGAATCGTTTCTCATCTAGAAATAGTAAAAAGAAAGCGAACGGATAAATACCGAGTAAGGCAAATAAACTTAACGCGGATGTATCAAATTGACTTTGGTCGAAACGTAAAAACGAAATCAAGAAACCTTCTGGAAAGACACGATTATTTCCAAATAATAAGATGAAGACAATAGCAATCGCCCAGACAAGGAAGAGCAAATATCGACGATACATTTGTCCACACTCCTTTCTCATACCTTTCTTTCCCATCATCTTGGATGTAGTAAACACTTGGATTTCATATTTCATGATATCAAATATGTTGAGGTTCTTGCTTGAGCCCCTCTCATGGACATGTTAAGATGACGTTGTGAGAATTGAAAGCGCTTTTACAAATTGGTGCAATCGTTTGCTCAATATGTAGCACGTTACGTACATAAAAGAGGAGAGTGTTGAGGATGGAACGTAAATGGTGGCATGATAGTGTCGTTTATCAAATTTACCCACGTAGTTATAATGATTCAAATGGAGATGGAATCGGTGATTTGAACGGGATCATCGAAAAGTTGGATTATTTAAAGACGCTTGGCATCGACGTCATTTGGCTAAGTCCTGTCTATGATTCACCGAATGACGATAATGGTTATGATATCCGAGATTATGAAGCTATCATGAAGGAATTCGGAACGATGGATGATTTTGATCGTCTTTTAGATGAGGCACATGCACGAGATATCAAAATCGTCATGGACCTCGTCATCAATCATTCGTCAGATGAACATCAATGGTTCGCGGAATCGCGTCAAAGCAAGGACAATCCGTATCGGGATTATTACATGTGGCGCCCAGCAAATCCAGACGGTTCGTTACCAAATAACTGGGGTTCGATTTTCTCTGGTCCTGCCTGGGAATATGATGAAACAACAAACGAGTATTACTTACACTTATTTTCGAAGAAGCAGCCTGACTTGAATTGGGAAAATGAACAGATGCGTCACGATGTGTACGGGATGATTCGTCGTTGGTTGGATCGAGGAATCGATGGTTTCCGAATGGACGTCATCAACTTGATTTCGAAAACACCCGGATTACCAGATGCGACGGTCCATCCAGGAGCACTGTATGGGGATGGTGGAGAACACTATATCAATGGACCGCGTGTTCATGAATTTCTACATGAGATGAACGAAGCATCATTCGGCAAGTACGATGTTCTGACAGTCGGTGAGATGCCGGGAGCAACGACAGATGACGCCATCCTTTATACGGATCCGGCACGTAATGAGGTTAACATGGTCTTTACGTTCGAACATATGGATCTCGATTCAGGTCCGAATGGGAAATGGGACGTCATTCCGTTTGATTTACTCAAACTCAAGCAAAACTTCACCAAATGGCAGACGGCGTTACATGAGACGGGCTGGAACTCGCTCTATTGGAACAACCACGATCAACCCCGCGTCGTTAGTCGATTCGGAAATGACACGACGTACCGCGTCGAGTCGGCTAAAATGCTCGCTACATTATTGCATTTGTTAAAAGGGACGCCATATATCTATCAAGGCGAGGAAATCGGTATGACAAACGTCGCTTTTGAAGATATCGCGGACTATGAAGATATCGAAATTCGGAACATGTGGAAAGAACGTACGGAACAAGGGGCATCTCCTGCTGAACTGTTACGATCGATTCACATCAAAGGGCGCGACAATGCTCGGACACCGATGCAATGGGATGCATCAGAAAATGCTGGTTTCTCGACGGGAACACCATGGTTGAAGGTTAATCCGAACTATCCGGAAATCAACGTCGAACAGGCACTTGGAGATGAACAATCCATCTTTTATTACTATCAACAGTTGATTCGTCTACGACATGATCATGAACTGGTCGTCTATGGTCGCTATGAACTCTTACTCGAAGATCATCCGCAAGTCTACGCCTACTCACGAACGCTTGAAGAGGAGACATGGTATGTCTACTGTTCGTTTGCTGACCATGATGTGAATATTCCATTTACGCATGATACGTCAGATCGCGTCATCGGAAACTACGAAGAGTCAGTCATTACAGATGAACTTACGTTACGACCATACGAAGCTATCGTCTTCCGTACGTTTAAAGCATAATTTCATCCGTACAAATAAAAGAGGCACTGCTCATTCGCGTGAGCAGTGCCTCTTTTTGCAGTGATTCGTTATCGTTCCAATTGAGCGACTTGTTTAACCTGAGCGATGATCGTCTCCCGATCTGTCGAAGTCGGATAGAGGCGGATGCCATACAGTCTCTCGGGACCAACTGGCTTTTCATGCAGTAGTTGACCTTCGATGCACAAGGGTTCTTGCCCCTCGATCAATGAGAACTCAACAACAATTTTCATTGATTTCAGAAGGGGGAGTTTTAATTCCGTGCTGATTGCTAGTCCGTTCGGTGAGATATTATGAATTTTCATCAGTCCATTAGGAGTACGCTGGTCATTTTTCAATAAATGAAATTCACCTGTTATTGGTTTTTTTAGCGTATATCGAAATGGTTCATTCCGTTTGATTTTCATGTAGGCACCTCCTCTCCCATTATCCGACAATTTCGTCAAGTCTTCTAGCTTTTTTTAGGTCATGCAGCAGCGTCTGTTGATCGTTTCGTCGGATGGATACGCTTAGCTAAATACATGAATGGTGTCGCGAACCAAGCGACAACGAATTTTGCGAGATATGTCGTAAGGAATATTTGCCACCAGATGGAGAAGGGCATATCGTGAAAGGCGATCGCACAAAACGTCAACGTATCAAGCAACTGACTTAAAACGGTTGACCCTGTCGTCCGTAACCAAAGTTTACGTTCGCCGGTCTTCTGACGGATCTTTGAATAAATAAAGACATCAAATAGTTGCGAGACGAGATAAGCGGCAAGACTGCCAACAGCAATCCATGGTAAGAGTCCAAACAATAAATGCAAGGAATCGGATGTTTCGAGTGCAGCCTTATCAGCAAGTGGTGTATATAAGAGACTGAACTGCATGAGAACGGTCGTCGTGATCAGGGAGAAGAACCCCATATAGACGCCTTTACGAGCGACCTGTTTTCCGTATTTTTCATTGAGGATATCTGTCGCTAGATAACAACTGCCATACACGACGTTCCCTAACGTAAAGACGAAACCGAAAATATCAACGGTTTGTGTAACTTGGATGTTTGCAATGATTGTTGCGATGGCAATCCACATCAACAATCCTGTCTTACCAAATAAATAATAACTGAAAATCAATAATCCCATCGTTAAAAAAATGGAAGGGATCCATAACCATTCGTTCATGAGATGTACTCCTTTCTGTTCATACAGATGAAAATTGTACGCTGAAATCGATCAACTGTCAAAGGTGATGAAGCGATAAGGGCATTAAAAAAAGACCATGAGTTCCATGGTCTTTCGGACGTTCTTTAGCCCATTCGTTGCAGAGAGTACCGACGACGTCTTCCTTTGACGTAATAGTTCTCTGTCGACGTAAAATCATTCGCTTCCAAAATTCGTTTTGCAAACGAAGCGTGCGGTGATTGTTCAAGGACACGCGCGCGTACTTCGTGACGATCTAGTACCCCGGAATACGTCAATGCTTCAGCAACTGCTTGAGTAGCTAGACCCCGACGCGTATAGGGATCAAACACCATGAAGTCGAGTTGGAAGTAGTGACCCATTTTTAAGAGCAGAACCCGCCCCACGATCGTATCCGCTTCAACGATATCAAAGTAATAATCTTCAGGATAACTGTGCTCGACGGAATCAAAAGCCCGCTCTTCTCCAAGCTCATGGTCATACCCTTTGATTTCTTGCGGAGTCAGTCCATATGCTTGTTCGCCATACTTCAAGAAATGATCGTACTCAGCTTGATCGACATGACGTAATGTTCGACGTCTCAATTCCATCACAAAATCCTCCCTCATCCCAATTGATGCTTCGTTTACATTATAGCGATACCCTCCGTGCAATTGCAAAAATTAACTAAAGCCGATGCGTAGTGACAAATATAAAAAAAGTCATTCTGTAATCATCTTGTGATTGTTTTAATTCCCGTGGAATATGGTAAAGTAATGATGTAGACAACTGCATACTGGAAGGGGCTGGAAAACGTGTTCACAGAACGTGACGGAATCAAATTGCGTCTAGAGCAAATCGAACGATTGTATTCGGACTTGAATCGTGAAGCGAAACAATTGACGGAACGCTTACGCCAATTAGATGAACAAGGGGATGAAGTTCACCATGATCTTTCCCTTAATAAAGAAGACCGCGATCATCTGAAGTCAAGCATTGATGAGACGCTTCAGGCACTCATGAAGCGGACGACGGTCGATGCAAAAGTCGAACAGGAAAAGCAAGAAGACCTGATTTCGAAAAAAGCATTGATTGAAGATATCGAAGGATTATTGAAGAAAAAGAAATGAGCTAGCTCCGGCTAGCTTATTTTTTTGTGGAGGAACACATTATGAAACCAACCATTGGACTGACGACATGTCTTCGTCCGACTGACGACGTGCATCATCGTGTGAAGCAGTTGTTAGCGGATGATACGATACATTTTATCTACGTCGTGCGTCAGAAAAAAAGCATAGAACACTTGCAACAGGAGACAGGATTACCGGTGCTTGTCGTCGATAAACAACGGCTTGATTTATATCCATTAGGCGAGACGACATCGTTCTTTTTCCATCCTTCGAGTGCGGTGTTTCGCATCAAACAAATTGATGCAGGTGGAGGCGACCCTCTCGTTGCGATCGGACGCTTATCGGAAGGGATGCGTGTGCTTGACTGTACACTTGGTCTTGGGGCAGATGCCATCGTCATGAGTCATGCCATCGGAGAGCGAGGTCAGATTACCGGCTTAGAAAGTCGGGTTGAGACAGCATTTATCGTCAAGAACGGATTAAAACGGTGGGAAGAATCCTACGAACCGATCAATCAAGCGATGCGACGAATTGAAGTGAGAGTCAAACACCATCTCGCCTATTTGAAAGAATGTCCGGATAATTCCTTTGATGTCATCTACTTTGATCCTATGTTCGAACAGACCGTCGAAGAATCGACGCATCTCGATGCTTTACGAACGCTTGCGAATTATGAAGCCTTATCCGAGCAAGCGATGGTGGAGGCGAAGCGTGTGGCACGTCAGCGCATCGTGTTAAAAGCACATTACGAGAGTCCCTTGTTTGAACGGTTTGGGTTTGAACGAACTAAGCGAAAGACGTCGAAGTTGCATTATGGCGTGATTGAACTGTAAGTCAAAAAAAGACCTCTGCCAATTTTTTGACAGAGGTCTTACTTGTTATTTGCTGATTATTGAACGGCGTCTTTTAATTCGTCTTCCATCTCTTCAAACGTTTCCTGAACGGCATTGACCGGTTGTTTCGTCATCAAGCTGACAACGACCGTAAAGATCAAGCTTGTGAAGAATCCAGGTACCATTTCATAAAGCGTCGTACTAAGTCCGAGTTGAACCCAGATGATAACAGTCAAGGCACCTGAGATAATACCAGCTAGTGCACCTTGTTTCGTCATCCGTTTCCAGTAAAGAGAAAGCAAGATGATCGGACCAAAGGCAGAACCGAATCCAGCCCATGCATAACCGACGAGTGCAAGAATCGTCGCTGACGGATTCCACGCGAGAATACTTGCGATGACGGCAACGACAAGAACGGCAATTCGACCTGTCAGGACGAGTTCTTTATCCGATGCGTCTTTTTTCAAGAACGTCTTATAAAAATCTTCTGTCAACGCACTTGAAGTAACGAGTAATTGTGATGAAATCGTCGACATGATCGCTGCAAGAATCGCAGCCATCAAGAACCCTGTGATATACGGGTGGAATAGGACGTCCGAGAAACGGATGAAGACTGTTTCCGGGTCACCTAGTCCATTTCCTTGTCCTTCAAAATAAGCAATTCCGACAAGTCCTGTCATCATGGCACCAATGATAGAGATGAACATCCATCCGATACCGATGCGACGAGCACTTTTTAAATCTTTGACGGAACGAATTGCCATAAAGCGGACAATGATATGTGGTTGACCAAAGTAACCAAGTCCCCAAGCAAGGAATCCGATGATTCCAAGAACTGTTGTTCCTTTAAATGGATCAAATAGGGAAGGGTCTAAGTTTTCAGCATAGTTGTATGCTCCATCGACTCCGCCAACGTCTGTCAAGGCGACGATCGGTACAAGGACGAGTGCGATGAACATGATACAGCCCTGGACGAAATCGGTCCAACTAACTGCGAGAAAACCGCCAAAAAGTGTGTAGGCGATTACGACCGCAATCGTCAAGAGCATACCATAGTGATAATCAAATCCAAATGAGCTGACGAACAATTTTCCGCCAGAAACGATTCCAGCTGATGTGTAAAATGTAAAGAAGACAATGATGACGAGTGCAGATACAGTTCGAAGCACACGTGATTTGTCTTCAAAGCGATTCTCTAAGAAGTCGGGAATCGTAATCGAATCATTCGCCATTTCTGTATAAAGTCGGAAACGTGGGGCGAGTACTAAGTAGTTCACGTAACAGCCAATCAATAATCCGAGTGCGAGCCATAGTGCTGAAACACCTGTCGCATACATGGCGCCGGGAAGTCCCATGAGCATCCATCCACTCATATCCGAGGCACCAGCAGATAATGCCGTGACACCAGGACCGAGATCGCGTCCGCCTAACATGTAATCTTCTGTATTCGTCGTTCGCTTGTAGGCAAAATAACCGATTGCCAACATGAGAACAAGATACAGGATGATCGAAATCCATTCTTGCGTCATAAAGTTAAATCCTCCAAATGCAATAGTTTTTTCAGCGATCAAGCACGCATTGACCTGTTCGCCAAATGATATGTTTCCCACCTTACAGGGGATAAAACGACTTTGCAAGTTACTTCATTTTCATGAAAAGTACCACCATGCCTAGTGCCTGAAGGGGTTGGGACGGTTTTAGTCCCTATTAAAGTTCTACTAATTAAAAATTTCTGAATATTTAATTGAAAAAAGAATGATCCTAAATAGTTAGGATCATTCAGTTCTGATCAATTTGCCCAAAACCGTTCATATGCAACGCTTAAGCGGTCGAGTGCTTGATCGAGCTGAGCTCGAGGACACCCAATATTTAAGCGTTCGAACGTTTCTCCACCTGAACCGAATGAAGAACCGTGTGTCAAAGCGAGCTTTGCTTCCTTGACGAGCCAATCAGCACGCGTTTTACTATCGAGTTCGAAAGCTTTGAAATCAATCCACAACAAGAATGTAGACTCCGGGATGATAACATCTAATTTCGGCATTTCTTGACGAATACGATGAACGGAATGGTCACGATTCTCTTCCAAATAATCGAGGAGTTGCGCTAACCATTGTTCACTCGCAGCATCTCCATACGCTGCCGAAATGGCAGTTGAAGCCAACGCGTTTGGATGAACGAAATGGCGTTGCTGAACACGCTCGATTCGTTGACGAATCGAAGTGTCTGGTACGACCAGATAAGACGCATATAGACCCGGAATGTTGAATGTTTTGGATGGTGCGCTGACTAAAATGATTTTTTCATAATCAAAGGCAAGAATAGGTGTGTGCACGGAACCTCGATAGACGAGATCCGCGTGGATTTCATCGGACACAAGATACACATCATACTGTTTTGCAAGTGCCACAATTCGCTGTAGTTCTTCTTGAGTGAAGACTTTGCCGCTTGGATTATGTGGACTACAGAGAATCATCATCTGCGCAGTCTGCATTTGTTGCTCAAGAAGCGGGAAGTCGGTCCGGTACGTCTCACCGTCTAAAAGAAGTGGATTTTCAACGATTTGCCGTTGATTATTCTGAATAATCTGATGAAAGGGAGGATAAACTGGTGTCTGGATGATGATTTGATCATTCGGTTCGGTCAGTGCCAAGACAGTATGCGCAAGTCCCGGAACGACACCGCTTGAATAAAGAATGGAATCGGTAGTGATCGTTACATCATATCGTTTCTGAAACCAATGCTGAATCGCTTGTTTTGCTTCTTCTTCAAACATCGAGTAACCGAAATGACCTGTGGCAGCACGTCTTGTCAATCGTTCTGTCAAATGATGCGGTGGACGAACATCCATGTCGGCGACCCACATCGGAATCAATTCATCTGATCCATAAAGCGATTGAAGTCCGTCCCACTTGACGGATCCCGTATTTCGTTTTTCAATCGTTTCATCGAAATTAATCTTTTCCATCAGACTTCACATCCTGTTCTTTTTAAGTTGAATGACTCCATTTCACCATAGCGGATAAAGAGAGGAAGGAGCAAGTCGGAAAATAACAGGTTTAACATTAATACTATCAGGTAATTACTTAACTCGAACCTACCATAACAGAACGGAGTGATGATCATGTTGCATTCTAAAGTAGTCGTTGGGCGATCGCCTGAAGAATTAGAAGAAAGACTGAACGAATTTTTTGAGAACAACGGTGTAGGGTCAAACGCCATTATTACGTTAAAGTTTTCAACATTCGTCGCGTCTAAAGCGGATGAACATTATTCAGTTTTAGTCGTCTATGATAACTCATTAACGAAAACAACACTGTAAAAAAGTGACAAGAAGTTGCATGAAATCATGTTGACTTCTTGTTTTGTCTTTTTTTATAAGTTATACTAAAATCAGGTTTTCAAGCTTCCGTAGGTTAATGGCAGACCTCAGCAATGGTAATGCTGCAGTGCGAGTTCGATTCTCGCCGGAAGCATACACACGTCTTTCGTCTCAAGTAATATATACTTGAAACGAAGGACTTTTTTTGTGAGTTCATTATTTTTGATTTGAGGAGTGACCGTTATGCATCCAGCCATTCATTCCGTGGGCGATAAAATTAAGCAAGAAAGAAAAAAACAAGGAATGACACAAAAAGCACTTTGTGAAGGGATTTGTAGCCAAGCTGAGATTAGTAAAATTGAAAATAATCGAAACTCACCGACGATCGATTTATTACAACAAATTTGTCGAAGACTCCGAATCCCAGTTACGCAATTTTTTGAAGACGAAATAGTTGCTCAAACATTGAATGAAATCGATCAAAAGATGTTGCGGCATATGAGAGAAAAAACTTATATAGAAATGAAAAAGGATTTAGATAACTATGCTAAAACGAATCGAACATTTGAGGTTCAAGCGTTAGTTCGTTATCATCAACAGTTACTTGAATATGAAAAAGGAAATAATGACTATCGAACGTGTATTTCATTATTATTGAAGTTGGTAGCTGAAGAAAAATTGATTGAAAAGTCATTTCTACTATATACGAGAATTCAAATGGCGATTGCAGTTCTTTATACGAATCATGAAGAATTTAACCATTCTCATCAAATATATGATGATTTGTTAAAGTTGCCTTACCGAACACGTGAGTACAAAAAAATTAAAATGAAAATAATGTATAACTATTTACGTAATTTATATAGATTAAAAAGATTTGAAGAGGGATTACAAAAAGTCGAATTAATCATAGAAGAGACAAAAGAGTTACAGGATTTAACATATCTCGGTCATTTTTATTATCAAAAGGGTTTCTTTTTAGAGTCGTTACAAGCTACTGAGACAAGTATAAAAGAATCGTACACGATTGCGTATTCATTTTTCATTGCGACGAATAATCACGCATACCAAAAAATTCTTGAAACACATATATCCGATTTATTACTATTCCCCATCGATGGAAGTGAGTGAGAAGTATAACGATGAATGATCTAACTTCATCAATTGGTACAAAGGTTAAACAATTACGTATCGAGAAGAAAATGACTCAAAAAGAACTGTGTGAAGGGATTTGCAGCCAAGCTGAGATTAGTAAAATCGAGAATGGCTTAAATTCACCAACAGTAGAGTTATTACAGAAAATTGCTGTTCGATTAAATAGTCCAATAGCAATTTTATTCGAAAATCTTTATGTTAACGAAGAAGTTGAGCTTTTTGATCATAAGATTTCAAACTTATTGCGAGAGGAAAATTATGATCAAATTATACAATTCATTTCAAAATATAATCATGAAGATAACATAAACTTAATTATATTAAGTGCTTATTTTCAGATTATCGTAGATATGAAACAAGATCGATTTGATTTTAGAACGGCCGCCTCCTTGTTAAGCAATCTATTGTTCAAATATGATGTTTGGAACGAATCCATTTCCTTATTCATTCGGATTAAAACAGCAATTGCCAATCTATATGCTGAACATGAGTTGTATCATTTAACTACAAGCGCTTTTATCGAAATTGAAACGTTATTAGAAAAACTTGAAAGTTCTTTATATGTTACTTCTTTGATCAAAATTTATTTTAATCACGCTCAAATTCTTCTCTATCAAGACATGTTTGAAGAAGCACATATTTTTATTCAAAAAGGAATTAATTTATGCTTAGATTCCCAACAAACCTTTCTTTTGGGGCATTTATATTTTCAACTAGGTAACTATCAAGAAGCTGTAGGCAACCCATTATTTCAAAAAACATACACGGTTGCCTATACATTGCTACATGCATTTGAATTTCAAACAACGAAAGAGTTGGTCGTTGACTTAAAGAGAGAATATCTATTATTTTCTTTTGAGAATTAATAGAAAGCGAGACCTTCATGTTAAAAAAGAGGGTTTTTTAATGAAAAATTGTAGATAATTGAATTGTGAAGGATAATAATATGGAAACTATAAACGAAATTGGGGAAACATTGAAATTTTATCGACAGCTGAACAGTTTATCACAAAAAGACATCAGTGCAGGAATCTGTAGCCAGGCTGAAATTAGCAAAATTGAAAATGGTAAGGTGATTCCGACCGTTGAGTTATTACATCAACTTGCTAAAAAACTTCGTGTACCTGTATCCAAACTCGTTAAAGATGATGCTGAACATCGTTTGGAACATGCTCATAGTCTTGATCAAACACTTCGTAAGCTAGTGAGAGAAAATAAATTTGATGAATGCCTCTATGTTATAGAACAAGTCTCTTCGAGTCGATTATCTGATGAAGTAAGGCGCATAGTAAGATACTATGAAATCGTAGTTGCCTACCGGCAGCATCATGTTGATTATCGAACGACCTCAGTTTTATTTACACGATTGATTGATCAAGAAGATTTACAGGTGCAGGACCCAATTCTTTACTTTCGAGTCAAGATGGCGCTCTCCATTTTATATGCGGAGTGCAAACAGTATCAACAAGCAGAAAAAATATTTGATGACGTATTGCAGTTAACGGCAGAAATCAACGGTTTAAAAGAAGAACGACTTAAAGTCCTTTATAATTATGCGAAGTTATTATATAAATTGAATCAGTCAGATAAGGGACTTGGTATCATTGAGGAAGGGATACTGCTCAGTCGAAAATTGAAACAGACATCCTACTTAGCACACTTCTATTATCAGCGTGGCGAGTTTCATGAACGGATGGAAGTAGACGGCATGCAGACGAAACATGACTATATGATGGCCTATGAATTGTTTTCTGCCTTTCAGATGAAACAATATGCTGAAATCGTTATAAAGACGAAATGTTCTTTTTTACAGTTAATGCCTGACTAGGATCACTTCTTAATTTACGAGAGAAGAGGAGAATCGTTGCGTATCGAGTCATTTGGTAAACAAATCAAACAACTACGAATTGAAAGAAAATTGACACAAAAAGAATTAGCGAAGGGTGTATGCAGTCAAGCGGAATTAAGTAAGATTGAAACTGGGAAAGTAATACCAACGATTGATCTTGTTCAACGTTTTTCTCAAAAGTTACGTATTTCAATGGATCAAATCTTCATCGATTCAAATGAAATAAATCTATTTGAGCGCTATGATGTAAAACTATCGGACTTTTCTAGGCAACGTCAATATGATGAGATGCTTGAATTCATGAAACGTTTACCGATTAACCTTCCAGCTTCCGTTCAGTTATTGATTCATTATTTTGAATGGGTCGCTCGTGAAGGGAAAAAAGATATCGATTATCGAACATGTATTTCTCAGTTGCTTCGCTTATCGGATGAACAACAAATGGAAACAGAGTATCCTGTTCTTTACTTACGTATCCGGATGTCAGTCGCAAACTATTATTATTTGAACGGACAATATCGATACGCGAGAAAAATCTATCAAGAATTATTAACCTATGATTATTCGACCGATACGCTAAAAAAGTTACTATGTAAAGTTCTATATAACTATGCGCAACAGCTTTATTTTCAAAATGATTTTGAAACAGGTCTAGAGATTACTGAAAAAGGAATCGCTTTATCTGTTGAACGAAAAATTACAGCGATGTTAGGTCACTTCTATTATCAAAAGGGATGTTTTTATGAAGAATTGATGTCTCCAGAACGCGATATTCGTGATGCGTTCACCTATGCCTACACCCTTTTTACTGCTTTTGATAATGAAAATCATGCCGCGCTAGTCCTGAAAGGGAAAAAACAATTTCTCTACTTTCAAATGTAATAGTGAAAGTGAAAGAAAGGAGTATATTTTGAAACATCTACCTGTCTCAATTGGCTATGAAATTAAAAGAATTCGAAAAGAAAAAAAGATTACACAAGCTGAGTTGTGTGAAGGCATCTGTAGCCAAGCTGAAATTAGTAAAATCGAAAACGGAAAAAATTCACCTACCATCGATTTGCTACAACAAGTGGCAAAACGGCTGAAAGTACCATTATCGATGTTGTTCCAAGATCATTTACGAAGTGATGTCTTTCAATCGTATGATGAACAGTTGGCAAATTTGTTACGTACTAATCATTATGTAGATGCACTTAAACTGATCAAACATCTATTGTCTACAGCAGGATATGAACAAGTACGTGATTTAGCATTATTTTATCAAATCATTGTGCAGGAAAAAAGCGGTCAACTTCATTACTTAGAAGCCGTTCAATCATTCGAACAGTTACTAAATAAGGAACACCTTTGGTTTGACTCAGCTACTTTGTATTTGCGGATTCAGTTGGAGATGGCGAATCTGCATGTCCATTATGGTGATTTTGAATTGGCAGATGACCTTTTTCAGAATTTGATTCAATTAAAATATGAAACGATCGAATTAAAAAAAGTTAGAATCAAGATTTTATATAATTATGGACAACAACTGTCTATGCAAAAAAAATACCTTGCTGGTCTAAAAATCACCGAACAAGGTATTCAGGAAAGTCTTCAGATGGAAGACGGTCATTATTTAGGTCACTTTTACTTTCAACGGGGATACTTTACTCAACAATTGAGTGGTGATATCTCAGATATCCAACGGGATTTTACGATGGCTTATTCCTTATTTCGAGCATTTGATATGCCGATTCATGAAAAACTGCTTCTGGAAGAACACGCAGAGTATATTCTGTTCCTCACTTAAAATGAAATACCAAATTGTCGACACTCTCGAAGTGCCTGTTCAATCAATTCAAGTGCACGATCGGGGTATTGTTGATGCCCTTCTAAAATGACTGTCGATACATCATCAATTCCGAAAAATGCTAATAAGTCTAACATATAGCGAACCGCGTGTTCATTTGGTGCTTTCTCTTTTGTCGAGTAATCACCACCGCGTGAATGAATCAACAGCACTTGTTTGTCTTCAACAAGTCCGATCGAACCCTCGGCTGTATAACGAAACGTTTGACCAGCCTGTGCGAGGTAATCCATATAGTTATGAAGCGGTGCAGGAACCGTTAAGTTCCACATCGGAAATGAAAAAACGACCTTATCAGCATCTAAGAATCCGTTTAAATATTCTTGAAGCCGTTGCGCATGAATCGCATCATCTCCCGTTAATTCCTCCCCTTTAAATAGTCGACCTGCCGCGTTAGCAAGCTTTAAATCAAAGAAGGGGAGACGTTCCTCAAATAAATTCAAAACGGTGATTTTGTCCTCAGGATGATTTTCACGATAAGCATTCAGGAAGGCATCATTTAATTCAGAACTAATGCCTTTTTTTTGATGTGTGCTATCGTTTGCTTCGATAAATAGTAAATGAGACATAATGATCGCTCCTTTCTATACCTATCTATTCCCATTCTAATCGAAATCATGACTTCCCATTTTTTTATTATTTCTAGAAAATTCAGGTTTTATTTCGGTTCTGATAAGGAAAATAAACGACAGGAACTAGAAAGAGGGGATGGCGGTGAAAACACAGCGACGTTCTTCCAATAGTCAGCAATATCATCGAGAAATTCGGGCAAATTATCAATTGTTCGGGATGATCATTTTTGTTTTGACGAGTTGTGGTGCCATTTTATATATTGTTGCTAACCTATTTAGTCGTTCCGGTTTAAACGGGGAGGATTGGATACGCGCGCTCGTCATTGCGAGTGCCGGGGTTGTGCAATACTTCATCGGTAAAAGTACATTGTCAGACCGGTTAAAACCACATATGATGTCGAGTGTTTTTTTATTGATTCCTTATATATATTTTCCATTCATCGATCGGGGAGTTCAAACAGTTTGGGCATGTGCCCTTCTCTTCATTTTATCGTCCTTAGTCGTCATCAACCGGACAATGCTGCTGTATGCAACAAGCATTACGACGGTTTCTCTTCTTTATATTTGGTATCAAACTCCATTTCTAGAGAATACGACGATGTTTGCTTCTGACCATATCGCCCGGATCGGACTCATATTAATTGCGACGATTATCAGTCTGCTGATTCATAATCAATATGTGACACGTCTCGAGAGAAATATTGACTACTTAGCCCGTCTACAAGAACAAGCATTTACGGATCCTGTGACAGGTTTATCAAACCGCTCTTCGTTTGTCATTGAAGTGGATAATAAAAAACAAGACGGCGATATGATTTGTCTCGTGGATTTAGATGATTTCAAAACTGTAAATGATGCATTCGGTTACCGCACTGGTGACCGTACATTACACATCATTGGTCGGCGATTGATGAACCGCTTTCCAGATTGTACGATTGCAAAAGCGAGTGGGAGTGCCTTTTTGTTACACGCACCAGCTCATCACGATGCACGAACGCTATGTGATGACATTTTAATAAGTGTATCAGAGCGTGTTCAAATCGACTTTAAGCAGATTAATGTAACTGCAAGCATCGGTGTTTCATACATGAACGCTGAAACAACAGATCATGTCATCAATGATGCGGAGATTGCATTATTTACAGCCAAAGCAAATCGAAAGAATACGTATGCGATCACAGACTTAGCAACGCAAAATGAAAGGAAGCGAGCGCTTCAACTAACGCGTGATTTATACGATGCAGAATTAGATCGAGACTTCTTTATTTTATTTCAACCTCAAGTCAATGCACGAACGCGTAAAATTACAGGTGTAGAAGCTTTAATTCGTTGGAATCATCCGGAATACGGTTTTGTTCCACCAGTTGAGTTCATTCCACTCGCAGAAAGAACGCGATTCATTGAGACATTAGGGCGATGGGTCATGCGTCAAGCCTGTCTTCAGGGAAAAACTTGGTTGGAAGAAGGGAAGGAACCTATAACGATTTCAGTGAATGTTTCGCCGTGGGAATTACGACAACCTGATTTTACGAATCGAGTACTCACTATATTGAAGCAAACAGGTTTTCCTCCGTCACTTCTTGAAATCGAGATGACGGAACACATTTTTATCGAAGGAACCGAGCAAATCATAGAGACGCTAAACGTACTCCATTTGTATGGCATACGAATTGCACTTGATGATTTTGGAACCGGCTTCTCATCGATGCAATCGCTTGTAGAACTTCCGTTCGATCAATTGAAAATTCCAAAAGAAATTGTTCAAGAAGCAATTCATTCTGAAAAGAAACGAGCGATGATCGAGACGATCATTCAATTGGGAAAACGATTAGATATGACAATCGTAGCAGAAGGAATTGAAATTGAAGAAGAAGCAACATTGCTTGAACGTATAGGATGTCAGACGTTACAAGGATATCTCTTCCACCGCCCACTACAACCACGGCAATTAGAACATTTTTTAACGATGTATCGGGAAGGATAAACAGGTATCGCACAATTTAATTTAATAAGCAAACAGGCGATGGACACATTCCATCGCCTGTTTGCATTGCCGTATACGAGATAATAAATCAGAGATACCGGGCAAAACGGCGCTCGAGAATCTCTTGAATGACTGCGATACAGGAGCAGATTCCCCAGTAAATGAACGCTACCACAAAATAGACGGTCATATAGTCGAATTCGCGTCCACCGACGATCTTTGCCTTTTGAAAAATTTCAGGGACAGTAATCATGGCGGCAAGCGACGAGGCTTTGACTAGATCAAGCAATACGTTTGAAAGCGGTGGGATGGCGATTCGGATCGCTTGTGGCAAAATAATACCAACGAACGTTCGATATCGCGATAAACCAAGCGAAGCTGCCGCCTCTTCTTGACCACGATCAATCGATAACAAGGAGGAGCGAATGATTTCAGCCATGTACGCAGCACTATTCAAACTAAAACCGGTAATTGCTGCTGTTAACGCGTCCAGTTGAATATTGATGACCGGCAGTCCAAAATACAACATGAACAGCAACACGAGAATCGGAACACCTCGCATGAACGAGATGTAGGCGCTCGCTCCAATACGCAATACTCGAAAACGAGACAGACGGCAAAGGGCAAGGATTAACCCGATTCCGAGACCAATGGTCATACTGAGCAAGGAAATCCATAGCGTCTGTCCCAGTCCACTTAAAATATAAGGAAACGATTCGACCGCCAATTCCGGATTGAAGACGGACCGCCAATCAATCGAAGACATCGTTAATTCACATCAACGATCGTCGTTTTGACGTCAGGCATTTGGGAAACATCTTTTCCAGCATAGAATTGCTTCGAAATTTCCTTTAATGTGCCATCTTCCTTCATTTTATCGAGTTGTTCGTTAATGTTGGATTGAAGTTCCTTGTTATCTAAATCCATGATTAAACCAACCTGACTTGGATTATAAGCGATATCAGGATGAATCGTAATATCGAAGTCCTTGAAGAAATCGACAGCGAGTGTTTGCAAGTAGTAATCATTCAAGATGACGTCTGTTCGACCATTTGAGACATCTCGTAGATACTGATCGTTCGTCGCGTTATCGTACGTGATTTCTTTTGCACCGTATTTTTTAGCAATCTGCATATATGTCGTTGTAGCTTCTCCGGCAGCTTTTTTACCTTTCAAGTCTTCAAGAGACTTGATGCCTGATAAATCACTTTTACGGACGATTGCCGTACCATACGTATATTTATATGGTTTTGAGAACGCGAATTTTTCTTTACGATCATCGGTGATCGTAATGTCGTTAGCAGCGAGATCGACTTGACCTGTATTGACGCTTGTCAACATACCGTCGAATGACATCTCTTTGAATTTCACTTTCAAATCAAGACGCTTTGCTACTTCTTTGACGACTTCGACATCAAATCCAGTCAACTTATTGTTTTTCTCTTCATGGTAAGATGTCGGGAAAAGTGTACCAGCCGTCGCGACAACAATTGTGCCATCTTTTTGAATCTTGTCATATGCGGTTGCCTTCTCCTCTTGCTGACCACATGCGCTTAATAAGATCGAGCTTCCTGCGATCAAGAGACCCGTAAATTGCATTGTTTTTTTCATCGTATGATTCCTCTCTCTACTTCCATGATCAATAACTCTTTTCATAGTTAAAAATACCACGGAATCTTATGTTCGGGCAAAGTAATACACGCACAAAGTGTAGAATTCAACTAAAAAAAATATTGAATGAATATCCATGTTTATGTAAGCGTTATCAATGTTGATATATGGTATTTCTATCTTCAAAGGTTAAATAAAATGGTGATTATGCATAGTAGCGAATAAACATAAAAGAGTGTAAAGTATAATTTAACTGAATATACAGAAAATTAAGAAGGCAAGGAGAGTGCTACCATGACATTTCATCAGTACCCTGAACAGCAGGGATTATACGACCCTCGTATGGAACATGATGCGTGCGGGATCGGGGTTTACGCACATCAAACAGGACGAGCGAGTCATGAAATTGTTGAACATGCATTGGCCATGCTTTGTCAAATGGAACATCGTGGTGGACAAGGAAGCGATGCGAAGACGGGAGACGGGGCGGGTATTTTAACGCAATTACCAGATCGTTTGTTTCGTGAAACGGTTCGCCACATTTCCTTCCCTAAAAAAGGGGATTATGGCGTTTTCATGATGTTCTTACCACGTGAGGAACGGGAACGGATGCGACTCGAACGAACATTAGAATCCATCATCTTGACAGAAGGACAAGACGTCTTAGGATGGCGTACTGTACCTGTTCAGTCAGAAGTGCTTGGGTCGGGTGCTCGCCGCACGGAGCCAGTCATTCGTCAATGTTTTATAGGTGCACAGGCGATGGAAGGATTGACATTTGAACGAACACTCTTTTTGATTCGCCGCGCATTTGAACGTGAATCGGAGCAACTCGGTCTTGAACAATACGTCCTGAGTAGCTCGAGTGAAACAATTGTTTACAAAGGACTCGTGACGACGGATCAATTGCGCGCGTACTTCGATGACTTACGAGACGAGCGTTATCAATCAGGATTTGGTATCGTGCATTCGCGTTTTAGTACGAATACGTTTCCGAGTTGGAAACGCGCCCATCCGAATCGTTATTTGATTCACAACGGCGAAATCAATACGTTGCAAGGAAATATTCGGGCGATGCGCGGTCGAGAACGTCGACTGGCCGAGACGACGTATGGTAATCGGGCAGAGGAAGTGTTACCGATTCTAGATGAGACAGGTAGTGACTCGTCGATGCTTGATAATGCGTTTGAGTTTCTTCATCTGTCCGGACTCTCGCTCGCTGAGACTGCACTGATGCTCGTACCGGAACCATTCGAACATGCCGAGATCAGACCTGCGAAGCGCGCGTATTATGAGTACCACAGCAGCATGATCGAACCGTGGGATGGTCCGTCTGCGATCGTCTTTACGAACGGAAAACAGATTGGTGCGACGCTTGACCGAAACGGTTTACGCCCAGCGCGATATGTATTGTTACGCGATGGTCACTTCATGTTGTCGTCAGAAGCAGGAGTACTCCCTCTTCGTGAACAAGACATTTTGTACAAAAAACGATTGGCACCAGGTGAACTGCTTTTACTCGATTTTGCGTCCGGTCAGTTGATCGCAGACGAAGAGATCAAACGGGAACTCGCGACACGTCACCCCTACGCAGAATGGCTCGCTCAAGAAGTCGTGTCCCTCTCAAGTAACGACTTCAAGGAAACGCTCGTCGATCTTGGTACGAAACAACGACACTTCGGATATACCCGTGAAGATATCGATCAATACCTGATCCCCCTCGTCGAAGAACAAAAGGATCCGTTAGGTGCGATGGGGACGGATATACCGTTAGCGGTCTTAAGTGAACGACCTCAATCCTTGTTCCGTTATTTTAAACAGCTGTTCGCACAAGTCACGAATCCACCGATCGACGCGTTACGCGAAGAGATTGTCACCTCGACGCTGACATGGCTTGGTCGACAAGGGGAGCTGTTGACGCCGAACCGCGCGAACTGTCGTCGTGTGCGCTTAGAGACACCGATTCTGCGACCAGACGAAGCCCATGCGCTTAAACATAGTGGCTTCAAGCAAAAAACGATTTCGACGACGTTTACTGATTCGCTTGCAGAAGCGCTCGAAATGGTCGTTGATGAGGCTGTAACCGCTGCCCGGAATGGGTACGAATTATTGACATTATCGGATCGTCTCGTACGCCCCGGTACATTGCCGATGCCGATCCTTTTAGTGACGAGTGCGATTCATCATGCGCTGATCCGCAAGGGATTACGTACAAATCTCAGCTTAATCGTTGAAGGTGGAGAGATTCGTGAAGTCCATCATGTCGCGATGTTGCTCGGATACGGTGCGGATGCGATTTATCCGTACCTGGCATATGCGACGCTTGAAGAAGCGGTAGGCGATCGGTTTACGGATGTCGACAAACGTTACCAAAAAGCAGTCACGGAAGGCGTCGTCAAAGTCATGTCGAAGATGGGCATTTCGACGGTCTTCAGCTACCGGGGCGCGCAAATCTTTGAAGCAGTCGGAATCGATCGCGCCGTCATCGAACAGCATTTCACTGGTACGGTTTCTCAATTAAGCGGAATGACGCTTGAACTAATGGAAGAAGAAGTCCGCCGAGCACAACAAATTGCAGATGAACGGATTCATTTAGAATCCGGCAGTGTCTTCCGGTACCGTCAAGCGGGAGAACATCATGCCTTCAACCCAGCAACGATTCATTTGTTGCAACACGCATGCCGGACGAATGATTACCGGCTCTATCAAAAGTATACACAACGCATTCAGGAGGAACCGGTAACGGTGCTACGACATCTATTGACGTTCAAGGAGACGACGGCAATCCCGATCGAGGAAGTCGAGCCTGTCAGCGAAATCGTTAAATACTTCAAAACGGGTGCGATGTCCTACGGCTCGTTATCTAAAGAAGCGCACGAGACGCTTGCGATCGCGATGAACCGATTAGGTGGTAAGAGTAATAGCGGTGAAGGCGGTGAAGAAGAGGAACGGTACGAACGGGATGAAAATGGTGACTTCCGGATGAGTCGGATTAAGCAGATCGCTTCTGGTCGTTTTGGGGTGACGAGTCATTACCTCGTTCACGCGGACGAATTACAAATCAAGGTGGCACAAGGTGCGAAACCTGGTGAAGGCGGTCAATTACCTGGTGAAAAAGTCTATCCGTGGATTGCGCGGGTGCGTGCATCGACACCGGGTGTTGGATTGATTTCCCCCCCACCACATCACGATATCTATTCGATTGAAGATTTGGCCCAGTTGATTCATGACTTAAAACGTGCGAACGATCAAGCCCGGATTAGCGTCAAACTTGTCGCAAAAGGTGGCGTTGGGACGATCGCGGCTGGGGTTGCGAAGGGTCTTGCGGACGTCATCGTCATCAGTGGTCATGACGGCGGCACGGGTGCCTCGCCGAAGACGAGTATTCAACATGCTGGACTGCCATGGGAACTTGGTCTTGCTGAGACCCACCAAACGTTGACATTAAATGGGTTACGCGAGCGTGTCGTCCTTGAAACCGACGGAAAACTCTTGACTGGTCGCGACGTCATCCTCGCCGCGATGCTCGGAGCGAATGAGTATGGGTTTGCGACAGCGCCGCTCATCGCTGTCGGCTGTATCATGATGCGTGCATGTCATCTTGATACGTGTCCTGTAGGTGTCGCGACACAAGATCCAGAGCTCCGTAAGAAATTCACGGGATCTGCCGATGACGTCGTCCATTTCATGACGTTCATTGCTGAGGAAGTTCGAGAACATTTAGCGAAACTCGGTGTAAAACGACTGCAAGACCTCGTAGGGCGAACGGACCTACTCGAACCATCGGAGCGACAACGGACGCATTGGAAAGCGAAGAGTCTTGATTTTTCGCGTCTACTCGTCCATGTGACACACGGTCCGGCTGAACAACAACAGCATCATGTCGAGCGTTCCTTTGACGCGCGTGAAATCGCGCCGTATTTAGAGTCGGCAGATTTCAGTCAGCCTCAGACACTACGTTTAACGATTCAAAATACAGACCGTGCGATCGGAACACAGACCGGTGCCATGCTGACAAGACGATTTGGGGCTCTTGGTCTGCCGACGGATCGATTGAAACTCGAACTGAATGGATCTGCCGGACAAAGTTTAGGCGCGTATTTACCACGCGGCGTAACGCTTGATGTCACGGGAGAAGCGAATGATTACGTCGGGAAAGGCTTGTCCGGAGGTATCATCGCCGTTCATCCTCCACGTTCGATTTCGTTCGTCTCGTCCGATCAGTCGATCATTGGTAATGTTGCACTTTACGGGGCAACGAGTGGAGAACTTTATGTCAACGGTCAGGCAGGTGAGCGATTTGCGGTTCGAAACAGTGGAGCCGTCGCCGTCGTCGAAGGAATCGGAAACCATGGACTCGAGTATATGACCGGTGGATCCGTCGTTGTCCTTGGCGATGTCGGAAAAAACTTTGCAGCCGGTATGTCAGGTGGTGTCGCCTATGTCTTGCCGCGTCATCCGGAACAATTTTTACAACGTGTCAACCGAGAACTTGTTACGACGGGACCTGTCACGCATGTTGAAGAGATTGCGCGACTGAAGACGTTCATCGAACGTCACGTCACACGGACCGGAAGTGAGCAGGGAGATGCGATTCTAGCGAACTGGGATCATGTCATTCATTCGTTCATCCGCGTCATTCCTTCGACGTATGAGAAAGTGACGACGTTGATGGCTGATTTCGCTAAACAAGGACACAACACCGAAGAAGCGATGTTGCTCGCATTTGAGACACATCTAGGGCGCAGAACAGGAGGGGTACGATGAAACGACGCGATCAATTCATGACAGTTGCTCGTTCGGGTGGAACGGAACGACATCCAAGCGAACGAGTGGGTGATTTTAAGGAATACAAGACGGCTTTGACGGAAGCAGAAGCGAGTCAACAAGCCAGTCGATGTATGGATTGCGGCACCCCATTTTGCCATGTAGGGGAAGTATTTGATCAAGTGAAGATTGGTTGTCCAGTCTATAACTTGATTCCGGAATGGAACTTACTCGTAGAAGAAGGACGCTTTCAAGAGGCACTCGATCGCCTTCTTGAGACGAATAATTTTCCGGAATTCACAGGTCGCGTCTGCCCAGCGCCATGTGAAGGATCGTGTACGTTGTCGATTCATGAACCTGCGGTTGCGATCAAAGATATCGAACGGACGATCATC
The DNA here is from genome assembly GCF_964277885.1 of uncultured Exiguobacterium sp. Lineage (NCBI taxonomy): Bacteria > Bacillati > Bacillota > Bacilli > Caryophanales > Exiguobacterium > uncultured Exiguobacterium sp. The sequence continues at coordinate 1,076,238 of NZ_CAXYJR010000005.1, forward strand.
GACATTGGCTTTGAAAAAGGATGGGTCGTGCCCCGAATTCCAGCAATACGATCAAAACGTTCGATTGCCATTGTCGGCTCGGGTCCTGCCGGTCTTGCGGCTGCCGATCAGTTGAATCAAGCCGGTCACCAAGTGACGGTCTATGAGCGGGAAGATCGGATCGGCGGATTACTGACATATGGTATACCAGCGATGAAACTCGATAAAGAGGTCGTACAGCGCCGTGTTGATTTGCTTGAAGCAGAAGGGATCCGCTTCCGGACGAATGTCACGATCGGTGTAGACATCACACTCGAGACACTTGAATCAGAATATGACGCGGTGATTTTATGTGTCGGCGCGACGGAACCACGCAAATTGATGGACGCGCCAACGCGTGGAGTTGGTTATGCGATGGATTATTTGAAAGGGGTGACACGCCACGTGCTCTCGCAAGAACCGTTGTCTGCTGAGCATGACGCAAAAGATAAAGATATTCTCGTCATCGGTGGAGGCGATACCGGAGCGGACTGTGTGGCAACAGCACTCCGTCAACGTTGTCGCTCCGTCGTCCAATTCGGTAAACATGAACAACCGGGAACGACACGTGCAGCAGGCAACATGTGGCCCGATACACCGTCACTCTACTCCATCGATTATGGGTACGCAGAAGCTTTTCAACAATTCGGTCGGGATCCCCGTGAATACTTGATCGCCATCAAACGGTTTACAACAAGTGAATCGGGTCAAGTCACCGGTGTCTGGACGATTCAGACGACGAAAACAAAAAATGAATCGGGGGCAGTGATCTTCGAGGAAATCGAAGGGAGCGATCGTTACTTCCCGGTCGATCAAGTTTGGATCGCCATCGGATTCAGTGGTGTCGAAGAGAATGTACTCGAACATTTAATGGTCGCGTCGGAACGAGGAAGAATCAAGACGACGCGTTACGCGACGAACCGTCCAGGTGTATTTGCCGCAGGTGACGCAAGACGGGGTCAATCATTGATCGTCTGGGCGATTCGCGAAGGTCGTGAAGTAGCGGAAGCCGTCGGACAATATTTAAAAGCAATGCAACAAACCGGCTAAATTACATCGTCTGGATTTTCTGGCATTATCAGAAATCCAGGCTTTTTTGTGTTTGGCAAAGAAATCTGCCAGTTCCAAAATAACTATTGATTTTGTTTCAAGGTGAAACATCGAAAATATTTCTGCTATTCTTATAAAATGAAGAGGAGGTATGACGAATGAATTCAGAAATCATCTATTTCGTATGTGAGAGTGGAATGGCGAGTAGTATCATGGGGGCTACGATTTTAAGAAAGCGCTTACTTGAATGCGGTATTACGACAGACGTCAAGACATGTCGGATCGCAGAACTACCTGATCAGGCATCTTTCATCGTCGGAGAAACACAACTCGTCCATCGACACGTATGGAAAACACATTGTTCTGTTTATCCAGTCGATCGGATTCTTGATCCGACTGAATATGACGTCATCCTCGAATCTTGGCAGAAAAGAGTGAGGCTGCATGACTGAATTTACACCACGGGAACATGATATCTTATTTTTTCTCTTATCACGCGAGGAACCTGTTCAAATACAAGAGATTGCGGAAACGCTCGAGACGTCGGAACGAACGATTCAACGTGAACGCGATCGTCTTGCCCAGTCTTTAGAAGATCATGATTTGCGTTTGACATATGTCCGCGGCAGAGGCCTCTTAATTGAAGGAACGGACGAAGCCAAACATGCATTACGGGATCAACTCTTGTTATCACATAAACAATTACCGAACGCTGAAGATCGTCAAGTCGAGTTAGCGTATCGGCTACTACAAGAAGAAGGGATGGTCAAATTACAGGCAATCGCCCATGCGATGTATGTGGCTCCGAGCACGGTTAGCCAGGATTTAGAGCGGATTGATGAGTGGTTTCTACAATATGACCTTGAAATCAAGCGCAAAAAAGGGATTGGTGCCGAAGTCGTCGGCGAAGAAATCAACAAACGCCGTTTACTGATTTCATTGATTTTTACGCAATGGGATGTTCTCGCTTTCTATCGATTGTTACAAGGCGACGCTGGGCAATTACCTCATCTGTTACGCATGAATCGAACATCCTGGCTTGAGATGATCAATCAAGCGTACGCGGTCATAGCGCCATTGACGAAAGAAGGGCGCCTCAATGACCGACAAATCATGCGTGCGACACTCAGCTTAGCGTTACAAGCGTTACGCAAAGATCAGTTTCCAATGCGTTACGAGTTAAAAGCATATCCGGTCGAAATCCTCAAATGGGTGGAACGCGTCGAAGAACGATTACCTGACACGTTGTCGATTGCCGAACGCCAATGGTTATCAGAAGAATTGCGTGCTTTTTTTCAATCGGACGCAGGAGATACGGAAGAACTCGTCACACGCCTTCGTGTAAAACGATTGATTGAGCATGTCTCCTTACTATATGGAACGAACTTTACCAAGGATCATGCGCTAGAACGTGGACTCGTCTCGCATATTCAATCGTACACCCGTCAAAATAGTGTCAATCCGTCCTATGTCATCAAACAAATCGAACGGGAATATCCGCGCTTGTTCGATGCGGTCAAACAAGCAGCACTGTCGATCTTCACTGATGCGACATTTGAAGACGTAGATTTAGCATTTTGGGTCATGCATTTCGGTGCCGTTCTCAGCAAACCGACACCAAAACTTCCATATCGTGTTCTAGTCGTTTGCTCTGCTGGACTCGGTTCCTCGAAGTTACTGATGAATAGGCTACGGCAAGAATTCGCTGAACTCGAGCACATCGATAACTCATCCCTGTTTGGCATCGAACGGTTACCAATCGACTCGTACGACTTTGTATTGTCGACTGTACCATTGCCTGACATTCGTCCACCACATCTTCTCGTCAACCCATTGCTTCCTCAGGATGAGGTCGAACGGATTCGGAAATTAATTCTCGCCTTGCCTAAATCCTTTCAGCCGGCACCGCGAAAGACGAAAACGGAATGGCTCGAACTTGAGCAATTGCATCGGCTCGTTGCATCGTCCATTCAAGTATCGGACGGATTCCGAATGGAACGGTTAGAGCGGGTGGGCGATGGGATTGAATCGCTCTTGTTTGAGATCAGTACACGCATGGTCGAGCAAGGATTGGCGAAGTCAGCTGTTTCGCTCTCTGGACAATTGCTACGTCGTCATGAGATGTCAGGTCTTGGTATTCCGGGAACGCGGCTTGCGCTGTTTCACGGACGCGATGCGACGATTCAACGAGGGGGATTCCTCATCTTTGAATTGCCTGAACCGATCGACTTGCTCGGAATGGATCAACAGTTACAATCCGTCGAACGGCTCCTCGTCTTGGTCGCACCGGAAGAGACATCGAATGAACTACTTGAATTACTCAGTTCGATCAGTGCTGCGATCATCGAGAGTCCCGAACAAATGGATCAATTCGAGTTCGGAGAGGAACAGACGATTCGTCTGCTTTTGAATCGAACGTTTCGAACGGTCATTGATCAATTCCTAGGTCACACTTGAAAAAATCCCTGTCACTCCATTCCTGAAGTGACAGGGATTTTTTTATGTCAAGCAGGCTTCTTTTCAGTCTGTCCAACTTCTTGGACAAAGACTGAACTAGGAAAGATTGAGTAAGCGCTTGCAGTACTCTTACAATAAGGTCATAGCAAAGCAATCATCTTATCAACTCATACACGAAATGGAGGCTAACGCAATGGCGACAGCTCAAAATGGAGCACGGGGCATCCGTGTACAAGTTCAACGGTTCGGAAGCTTTTTAAGCGGTATGGTCATGCCGAACATCGGTGCATTCATCGCCTGGGGGATCATCACGGCACTGTTCATCCCAACTGGATGGGCACCAAATAAGGAACTCGGTGAACTCGTCGGTCCGACAATCACCTATCTTTTACCGTTACTGATCGGATACACGGGCGGGAAATTAATGCATGACGTCAGAGGAGGCGTCGTCGGGACGCTCGCGACGATGGGGGTCATCGTCGGAACAGAGATTCCGATGTTCCTCGGTGCCATGATCATGGGACCACTTGGCGGATACGTCATCAAAAAGTTCGATCAGTTGATCGAAGGAAAAATCAAACCAGGTCTTGAGATGCTCGTCAACAATTTCTCGGTCGGGATCATCGGTGGGTTGTTGATGCTCGGTGGATTCAAAGTATTCGGACCACTCATGACAGGTCTTGACGACATCATGGCTGCAGCAGTTGGTGCGATCGTCAGTGCACACTTATTACCGCTTGCTAGTTTGTTCATCGAACCAGCGAAAATTTTATTCTTAAATAACGCCATCAACCACGGCATCTTAAGCCCACTTGGTCTCGATCAAGTAAATGAAGCAGGAAAATCGGTACTGTTCCTACTCGAAGCCAACCCAGGTCCGGGTCTCGGATTGTTACTCGCTTACTCGTTCTTCGGTTCTGGTGCAGCAAAGAAAACAGCACCGGGTGCTGCGTTCATTCAGTTCATCGGTGGGATTCACGAAATTTACTTCCCGTATGTCTTGATGAAGCCGGTCTTATTGCTTGCAATGATCGCAGGTGGTATGAGTGGAATCCTCACATTCGTCCTATTTGATGTCGGTTTAGTCGCACCTGCTTCACCAGGTAGTATCATCGCTGTCCTTGCGATGGCATCCCGCGGTTCTTACGTCGGATTGATCGCCGGTGTCCTTGTTTCAGCATCTGTGACATTCGTTGTCTCGACTGTCTTATTGAAAACAAGCAAAGCAAAAGAGACATCACTTGAAGAAGCAAGCGCGAACGTCAGTGCGATGAAAGGCAAACAATCGATTGCCTCGACACTCGTTTCAGCTGATGCTAAACCACTTGCGGAAGTCGAACATATCATCTTCGCTTGTGACGCTGGTATGGGTTCGAGTGCAATGGGGGCATCCGTCCTTCGCAATAAAATCAACAAAGCGGGCTTACCGATCAAAGTGACGAATACGTCGATCAGTCAATTGCCACAAAACGCTGAACTAATCATCACGCATCGTGATTTGACGGAGCGAGCGATGGAGCAGGTCCCAACGGCAGAACACCGATCAGTCGATAATTTCTTGAATGCCGGATATTATGACCAGCTCGTCCATGAGATCGAAACAGCACGGAACAAGATTTCATAAAAATAAAGATAGAGATATTCAAGGAGGAATAAACATGACAACGACAATGAACCTTTCACCGGAACTCGTATTACTGGACCAACAATTCGCAGACGAGACGGCAGCCATTACGGCTGCCGGTCAACTTCTCGTCGATCACGGATATGTCGAAGCCGGTTATATCGATTCAATGCAGGAGCGTCACGCTTTATCAACGGTCTACATCGGCAACCATGTCGCGATTCCACACGGAACAGAGTCGGCTAAATCGCAGGTCAAGAAAACAGGACTATCGATTCTACAAGTACCGCAAGGCGTAGCGTTCGGAACGGAACAAGCACGACTCGTCATCGGCATCGCTGGCGTTGGGGACGAACACCTCGAGTTGCTATCGAATATCGCGGTCATTTGCTCCGATGAGGAGAACGTCGCGCGTATCGTGGCAGCGACATCAAAAGAAGAAATCATCGCCTTATTGACAGCGGAGGTGTAACCATGAAAGCTATCCATTTTGGTGCCGGTAACATCGGACGTGGGTTCATCGGGTTACAACTCGTCAAGACGGGTTACGAAGTCTGTTTCGTAGATGTCAATACGACGGTCGTCGATGCATTAAAAACGAGACATACCTACGAAGTAGGGTATGCCTCTGAACAAGGGGGACGTGAAAGAGTCGACGGCGTAACGGCGCTCAACAGTTTGTCTGAACCGGATCAAGTCATTGCAGCGATTCGCGATGCAGATGTGATTACAACAGCTGTCGGTCCGAGCTTGTTGTCGAAAGTAGCTCCTTTGATCGCGGAAGGGTTACATCAACGTGATCAACAGACACCTGTCTACGTCATCGCGTGTGAGAACATGATTGGTGGGTCAAAACACTTGCAAGCAGAGGTGGCGAAACATCAGCAGGTAGAGGAGAATTGGTATTTTCCGAATGCAGCGGTTGACCGGATCGTGCCGCTTCAGCATCATGAAGACCCTCTGTACGTCGAAGTGGAGGAATTTTTCGAATGGGTGATTGAGACGACTGGATTACCAGAAGCCTATCCACGGATCGAAGGCGTTACGTATGTTGAAAATATCGAACCGTTCATCGAGCGGAAACTGTTCACAGTCAATACAGGACATGCGATTGCTTCGTACCTTGGAGCATTATTTCATAAAGAGACGATTGCTGAAAGTTTAACGGATCCTCGCATCCGACGAGGAGTCCAGACAGCCCTTTACGAAACAGGATGGTTGTTACTTGAAAAGTACGGCTTTAACCCGGTTGACCATAGTGCATATATCCAAAAGAATATGAAGCGCTTTGAAAACCCGCGAATTCATGATGAAATCATTCGTGTCGCTCGTTCACCGATTCGTAAACTGAGTCCAAGTGATCGACTCGTCAAACCAGCGAAGGAATTGATGGAGCGTGGGATTGAAGCAGATGGATTAGCGCGCGGGATCGCAGCAGCCCTGACCTATTTCGATCCAAATGATTCAGAATCTTCTGAATTGAATGCGTATATCACAAAACATGGAATCGAAGATGCGCTGAACGCATATCTTAAATTGTCCGCAACGGATCCACTCGGATCTCGAATTGTTGAACATTATGAAGCGATGCAACAGGAAGTCAATTCGATCGCTTAAGTTTTATTCATATAGCATGATGAACACCTTTTACATTATGTATAAGGTGTTTTTACATTGTTTGGATAAAATGGATTCGTGTGATACGAAATTCAGAAGGTAAAATGCATCATTTATAATAAAGAATGTACTAACACAAATTGATTCCAATTTGTATATTCAATTTGGAATATTCGAAAACGAATATTTAACGATTGAAATACATTGTACGCTATATAAACGGAACATCTCTATTCCGATTTTTCAGGTAAGAGAAGGTGAACATATGTTGAATTATAAAGTAAACGTATATAGATTAAACGGAGCACGACCAAAAGCGACAAAGGGATCTGGATCGAAGCATTTGATTTATTCGAGTCAGTTTTCATCACGTACCCCAGTCCATTTACTGCATCAACTCATCTTAAATCGTCTATTAATTGAACAAGAAAAAAACCTAGATTTAACGTACACGATCGAAGTGAATGCAGTACTTGATCAATTCGTAATGGATGTCCGCGTCTTTTCAACAGGTACGGTCAGTCTTCAAGTCGAGCAGGACTTAATCGAAATCATCGAACGTGAAGAAGTACGTCACATCCCTGCTCTCGAAATCGGTAAACCAGACTTTGCGGAGTTTGCGCATATCGTGCTGAAGGTCAAAGAAGGAGGGACTCGGTTTTCGCAAGAGGATACACAACGTATATTTGATGAATCAGGCGTTCGCGGACGAATCATCCTGCATAAGGAACGAATTGACAGCCATGAACCGTCACATTCGATTCAACTACTGATTGGTGGGACGGAAAAATCTTTATATAGTCTTTCGCAATACCAGCTTGATCCACTCTTTCGTAAACATGGGTTAACAATTCAATCCTTGAATCTGTTACCGTTTGACTTGTTTTTGATTCGTGACAAAATCGCGATGCTTTCTTCGGCAGATGCTTCACAACTGTGGATCGATGACATCACGACATCCAAGAACGGACGATCACATCAAATTTGTTTTAACGATGGGAATGAATGTATGACGGTCATCTGTGATCTTCATGGATCAATTCGTTCTTATAAGTGTTCGTAATGGTTTAACTCTTCTTCGAATAGGCTACATTCTTAACAGAGGTTCTAACGAAGGGGAGTCGAACAATCATGTTATCTAAACAGCAGACAGAAGAATTCAAGCAACGATTATTAAAGGAAAAAGAAAAGACGACATCAAACATTGAACAACGGGATACCGATTACGATGAAGGCGAATTGTCGAGTTATGATAATCATCCTGCCGATTCCGGCGATGAATTATTCTTACGGGAACGCGATCAAGCGATCACGGACATGCAAGAGGATATGCTCTCTGATGTGGATCGTGCCCTAAAAGCAATCGAGGACGGAACGTATGGTACTTGTGAAGTCTGTGGAAAAGACATCGAGATCGAACGTCTTGATATCATTCCGGAAACGTTATTATGTATCGAGCATGCTCAGGAAGAAGCAGAACAAAACGAGAACGATCCGAATTCGCGACCAAGCGAAGAAGATGTCCTGGATCCATCTGTCACAGCCCGCGGGAAAGACATCGACGGGGATACGGATGGATTCTCGAAAGTAAGTGATTTCGGTAGTTCCGATACACCGTCTGACCAAGAAGACGGCATTGACCCGACACGGTCTTGACCGGCAAAACATCTCCCGAAAATGGAGATGTTTTTTTCTCGAAAAAAACCACAGATATTTACCGGAATTTTTTGACTTTTCATTTAAATTTGGTACGATGGTATCGAGGGGGCTGTTTTAGCCTATATTAAAATGTAAGCGCATACAAGCATCCGTCTCACTGCTTGACCATTTTAGTTGAGGGAGGAAAAAACGCATGATTTATGACATTCCGAACAAGCAAGGGTCAAAAGTACAGTACAAGGAACGGTATGAAAATTACATTAATGGAAAGTGGACGGCACCTGTCGGGGGAGAATATTTTGATAATGTGACACCTGTCACTGGTAAAGTATTGTGCCAAGTCGCTCGTTCTACTAAGGAAGACATCGAACTCGCTCTTGACGCAGCACACGCCGCGAAAGAAGCATGGGGGAAAACATCCGTAACGGAACGCTCAAACATTTTAAATAAAATCGCGAATCGAATGGAAGAAAACCTCGAGATGCTCGCTTATGCAGAGACACTTGAGAACGGGAAAGCTGTCCGTGAGACACTCAACGCCGATCTACCGCTCGCGATCGATCACTTCCGTTATTTCGCCGGCGTCATCCGTGCCCAAGAAGGTTCAGTTGGCGAACTCGATCAAGACACGGTAGCGTATCACTTCCATGAGCCACTTGGCGTCGTTGGTCAAATCATTCCGTGGAACTTCCCACTCCTGATGGCTGTCTGGAAATTAGCACCTGCTCTCGCAGCAGGAAACTGTGTCGTTCTAAAACCAGCAGAACAAACACCAGCGAGCATCATGGTACTCATGGAACTTGTTGAAGATCTATTGCCACCGGGTGTCGTGAACATCGTCAATGGATTTGGTCTCGAGGCAGGGAAACCGCTCGCTTCAAGCAAACGAATCGCAAAAATCGCCTTTACGGGTGAGACGACGACAGGACGTTTGATCATGCAGTACGCATCACAAAACTTGATTCCGGTCACTCTCGAGCTCGGCGGGAAATCCCCGAACATCTTCTTTGAGGATATCATGCAGGCGGATGATGCCTTCTTCGATAAAGCAATCGAAGGATTACTGATGTTCGCGTTGAACCAAGGAGAAGTCTGTACGTGTCCGTCGCGTGCCTTGATTCAAGAATCGATTTACGAACCGTTCATGGAACGTGTTCTAGAGCGTGTCAAAGCCATCAAGATCGGAAATCCTCTTGATGCGGACGTCATGATGGGTGCTCAAGCTTCGAACGAACAGATGGAGAAAATCCTTTCATATCTTGAAATCGGTAAGTCGGAAGGCGCGGAGTGTCTCATCGGTGGAGAACGCAACATGCTCGAAGGGGATCTCGCAGAAGGATATTATATCCAGCCAACGATCTTCAAAGGACACAATAAGATGCGAATCTTCCAAGAAGAAATTTTCGGTCCGGTCCTGTCGGTCACGACGTTCAAGACGGAAGAAGAAGCGCTCGAAATTGCGAATGATACGTTGTACGGTCTTGGTGCTGGTGTTTGGACGCGCGACATGAATCGTGCTTACCGGTTTGGTCGTGCGATCGAAGCAGGGCGCGTCTGGACGAACTGTTATCACCAATATCCAGCTCACGCGGCGTTTGGTGGTTACAAAATGTCAGGTATCGGACGTGAAAATCATAAGATGATGCTTAATCATTACCAACGGACGAAAAACCTACTCGTCAGCTACAACCCGAATAAACTTGGTTTCTTCTAAGTCGGAAAGGACGTGGAAACAAATGGTGGAACGTGTTCAGGCGACAGCAGCTTGTCTAGAGTTAATCGACCAGTTGAGAGAAAAACACGGTCCGTTGATGTTTCATCAATCTGGTGGTTGTTGCGATGGCAGTTCCCCGATGTGTTTTGCACAGGGTGATCTATTCCTAGGAGATCAGGATAAAAAACTGGGAGAGATCGGTGGTTGTCCGTTTTATATTCATGAAGATCAATATGAGTATTGGAAACATACGCAACTCATCATTGATGTAGTGGATGGTCGAGGCGGAATGTTCTCTCTTGAGGGTGTCGAAGGGAAACGTTTTTTGACACGCTCCCGTGCGTTCACGCAAGAGGAGTACGCTGAACTATCATCATCAAGCTAATGAAAGAATCATACACGGTTTCGTCGAGGTGGCTTGTTCATTCAGGTCACTTGTACGGAATCGTGTTTTTTGTTCGTATCACGACGTTCGAACAGGATAAAAGTTGGTAAAGCGGCATAAGAACGGTATAATGAACTCATATTTTGACGAGAAGATAGCTTCATACTATGACATTATAGGGGGTCACCATGAAATATCCATTTTTAGGTTGGACAGGTCAAACGATCGGAGTGACGGCGCCCTCCTCCGGATTACGTGAACAGCAACAAGAATGGGTCGAACGAGCAGTTGAACAGGTACAAGCACGGCAAATGAACGTCCGTTTGGGTGAAACGATTTGGTCGCATCAACTTGCTGAGAGTGCGCCGGTCAAACAACGCGCCGAAGAATTAAATCATATGATGACGGATGAGACGATTGATGCTGTCATCCCGCCATTTGGTGGGGAGCGCGCCATTGATCTTTTACCTGAGTTGACGCCAACTACTTACCAAACGAAATGGCTGCTTGGCTATTCCGACATTAGTACGCTATTGCTCAGTCTGACGCTTCAGACGGGAATCGCGACAGCACATGGTCCGAATTTCGTTGAGCTTCGGAGTGAAGAATGGGACGAGACGACAAGTGCGTGGCGACGGGTGCTCTCGACGCCATCTGGAGGAACCGTCACACAGTGGGCTTCAGATCGTTATCAACCTGAGTGGACAAACGAAGAACGGCCAACAGGTCCATTATTTCAGCTGACGGAAGCGACAGAATGGAAAGCACTGGATGAGCGAACGGAAGTGACGGGACGTTTAATTGGTGGGTGTCTGGAGACGATTCGCCATCTGGTTGGGACACCGTATGGCAATGTACAGCGTTTCCAGCGTGAAGAGATCAACGGTGAACCGATCCTCTGGTACTTTGAGGTGTCTGAAGCGAATTCGGCAGAGGTGCACCGGACGTTGCGACAAATGGCGTATGCTGGTTGGTTCGACCATGCGGCTGGCTTTTTATTTGGTCGTACGTCTGCAAAGATTTCTGAAGATCTGACGTGGCTAGACGTGTATCAATATCTAACGGATGAGACGGGCTTACCAGTCTTATATGATCTTGATATTGGTCATCAGCCGCCGCAGGTGACGTTAATTAATGGAGCGACGGGAACGGTTCGTATTCAAGGAAAAGATTCACGAATCGATCTGACGTTCAACTAAAAAGGAGAGCACGCAATGGCACGTCGTAAGTTTCAAGCATTAGGCGTTTATAAACGCGTCCATATCAACCCGGAGACACGTCGAATGACGTTACCGGAACCCTTTTACGATGCACTTCGTCTAGAAGATGAATTGCTGATTGCACAAGTCGGAGATGTTCTCGTCATGCGACGACCGGGGGAGGTCGTCGAGACAGAAACGGATTTATTGAGCGAACTCGTCGAAGATGGATTCACGGGTACAGAGCTCGTACAAGAATTCGCCTACCGGCGTCAGCAACAGGAACAACGATTACGTCAACAAGTCTTGCAGGATGAAGAGGATGACCATGCTGCTCAACTGAAGATCGAGCTATAACGGAAAGAAGGAGTGGGGCAGATGCGTCGTAGAACAAAAATTGGAATCGGAATCATCGGATCCGGATTAGTAGCAGCGAGTTATTATTTTTATGAGATGGCAATCGCCACGAATCCGAAGCCTTTCTTATCGAATAATCGGGATTTGAGTGACGAGATGGTCCGATTAATGCAACCTGGACAGACGTGGATCAAAGAGCAACCGCTTGAGCGGATCGAGATTGAAGCGAAAGATGGTTTGACGTTACGCGGACATTTCCTTCCGTCTCCTGTTCCGTCAGATCGGATCGTCATTCTCGTGCATGGGTATGGAGGAGTCGGAACGGATTTGGCTGGATTTGCTTATCTGTACCATCAGGCTGGTTTCCACGTCATGATGCCGGATAATCGAGGACATGGGATGAGTGACGGTCACTATATCGGATTCGGATGGCATGACCGGGAGGATTGTCTCAGTTGGTCGAACTATCTGATTGAACGGATTGGACAGGATGCGAAACTGTTCTTGCACGGAGTTTCGATGGGAGGAGCGACCGTATTGATGACGAGTGGCGAACGACTCCCACCACAAATCAAAGGAATTATTTCTGATTGTGCCTATACGTCCGTCAATGCAGTTCTTGCGTATCAGATGAAGCGGATGTACCGTCTACCACACTTCCCGTTCTTAGGCATGACGAGTGTATTGACGAAGTTAAAGGCAGGTTACACGTTCCGGGAAGCATCAGCGCTGAAACAGGTCAAAAAGGCACAAGTACCGATTTTGTTCATCCATGGTGGGGCGGATACGTTCGTACCGACAGACATGGTGTATGAGCTGTATGAAGCTTGTCCAACGGATAAAGAGCTCGTCGTCATTCCGAATGCCGCTCATGCGATGGCCTATTTCGAGGATCCGGCATTGTATGATGATGTCGTTGAGAAGTTCGTGCGTAACATCTTGCGAAATGATTGACAACTCAGTTTGTTACCCGCTATATTAATATCATAAATCAACGTCGTCGTGGCGGAACTGGTAGACGCGCTAGACTCAGAATCTAGTGGTGGCAACACCGTGGAGGTTCAAGTCCTCTCGGCGGCATAAATGATTGAAGGAGGCAATCCCATCAAGGGATTGCCTCCTTTTTGATAATGAATAGAAAACGGTTGCATCGAATAAAAATTCAGAAATATTTATCTTTTTAGAATTTTTCTGGTAAAATACGTTTTAAAGAGGGTACTCTTCAGGGAAAGTACTAAGTGGAGTTAACAATCTTTAACACATAGGAGAGGGGAAACAAACATGAAAAAAGGAAGTATCTTGTTAGCGCTTTTGATGAGCTGTATTCTCGTGCTAGGTGCATGTAGTATCGGTTCGAAAGATGAAGGCTCGTCAGAAGGAAAGACGTATAAGGTTGGTATCGACGTTACGTATCCACCATTTGAGTATAAAGATGGGGACACGTATAAGGGAATCGATATCGATCTTATGAAAGCGATCGCTAAGGATCAGAACTTCAAAATTAAATTTGAAGCAATGGATTTCAGCGGTATCATTCCAGCACTTCAAGCAAATCAACTGGACGTTGCTATTGCCGGTATGAGTATTACACCAGAACGAAAGAAAGTCGTTACATTCTCAGATCCATACTTCAAAGCTGGTCTTATTTTAGTCGTCAAAGAAGATGAGAATGGTATTAAATCTGTTAACGATCTTAAAGGGAAAAAAGTAGCCGTCAAAAAGGGAACGACGGGTGCAAAATATGCAACGGATAATGCAGATAAACTGGGCTTCACGGTCACACAGTTCAATGACAGCCCAGCAATGTTCCAAGAAGTGAAGAACGGTAACGCAGCTGCTTTGATTGAAGATTATCCGGTCATCTCATACGCCAACAAACAACAAAACCTTGGATTAAAACTTGTCGGAGACCGTCTCAACGGAGACAACTACGGAATCGCTGTCTTAAAAGGCGAGAACGAGGATCTGATGAAAAAAATCAACAAAGGACTTGCGAATCTGAAAGAAAACGGTGAATACGATAAAATCGTTGACACATATCTGAAATAAGTCGCAAGGCGATAAGGGAGTGGGATAGCCAATGGAAGTGGTCAAAACCGCATTTCCATTTTTCTTGGAAGGGCTTCAAGTCACATTGTATATTTTCATCATCGCGGTCATCGTCGGCTTTCTGATTGGCTTAGTCGTCGCATTGATGCGGTTGTCACCATCAAAGATTTTGAACGGAATCGCGATCATCTATATCGATGTCATTCGCGGAACACCGTTCATCGTCCAGTTATTCTTCATCTATTTTGGACTCAACTCGCTCGAGTGGTTATCGATGGACCGGATGTATGCAGGGATACTGACGGTCGCAATCAATGCGGGTGCTTATTTTGCGGAAATCATTCGAGCTGGTATCCAGTCGATTGATAAGGGACAAACAGAAGCCGCGCGTTCGCTCGGGATGACAGGACGTCAAACGATGGTACAGATTATCTTGCCGCAAGCATTCCGGCGGATGTTACCAACGATTACGAACCAATCGATCATCAGTTTAAAAGATACATCGTTGTTATCAATCATCGGTATCGCTGATTTGACGCAACAAGGTCAGGTTCAGCAATCAACGACGTTTGAGCCATTCATCGTCTGGTCCGTCGTCGGATTAATGTACTTCGTCATCATTTATCTCTTGTCCCTAGTGGCGAAGTTCTTGGAACGGAGGTTTACATTACGATGAGTATCATTGAAGTAAAGAATCTAAAGAAATCATTCGGCTCGAACGAAGTCTTAAAAGACATTAACGTCTCGATAGCCGAAAAAGAAGTCGTCTGTGTCATCGGTCCATCGGGATCTGGAAAAAGTACGTTTTTACGTTGTTTAAATCGACTAGAAGAAATTACGGGTGGCACGGTCATTATCGATGATTTTGACATCACGAATCCGAAGGTCGATATTAACAAAGTTCGGGAAGAAGTCGGGATGGTCTTTCAACATTTTAATCTCTTTCCGCATAAGACCGTGCTTGAGAACGTTACGCTTGCACCGATTAAAGTACGAAAATCGGATAAAGAACAGGCAAAAAAACGGGCTTTGGAACTACTTGATAAAGTCGGGCTCAGGGAAAAAGCGGATAATTATCCTGGAGAATTATCTGGGGGTCAAAAGCAACGGGTGGCGATTGCCCGAGCGCTCGCGATGAATCCGAAAATCATGTTGTTTGACGAGCCTACGTCAGCGCTTGACCCGGAAATGGTCGGTGACGTCCTTGCCGTTATGAAACAACTTGCTCTTGAAGGCATGACGATGGTCGTCGTGACCCATGAGATGGGATTTGCTCGTGAAGTCGGAGACCGCGTCTTATTCATGGATGGTGGATATGTCGTCGAAGAGAATGTGCCACAAGCGCTCTTTGATTCCCCACAGCATGAACGGACGCAATCGTTCCTCAGTAAAGTTTTATGATGGAACCGGCGTATCTAAATACGGATACGCCGGTTTTTACTTATTCATAAATTACTGGCTAAGCGCTCATAAGAAAAACTTATACATTTAAGCGCGAGAATTTGGGAATTCGAAATGCACACACAGGAAAAGAGTAGTAATATAATAACGAAGGCACTTTCATGGAAGAATGACACGATCATTCCTTCTCATGACGTTCAGCGCTTCATCCATGCAATTCCTTTTGAAAGCGCTAACAGGTAGAGGGCTGGAAATGCGTCTAGTATTCACTGGATGCAAGGGGAGAAATATAGAAACGGGGGGAACCGTACATGGCAGGCCACGAGCAAGATCAACAAGCATTTTATGGACCAAACCTTGGCTACATCATTGAATTGTACGAGCGTTTTTTAGAAGACAAAACATCTGTTGATGAGGAGACACGTGCTTATTTCGAAGAGCATGGTGCACCTGTGACGGAACCAGTCGTACCGATGCAAGTCGAGACGGGAGATTTTGAAAAATATCTTGCGGCGAATCGTTTAGCGGAACAAATTCGTGCAAAAGGACATCTTGCGGCGGATATCTATCCGCTGAAGGACCATCCGCGAGAAACAGGATTATTCGAATTAAGTCTGTATGGACTGACAGAGGCAGATCTTCGGAAAATGCCAGTCTCACTTGTCTGTCCGGAACCACCAACTGGTGTACAGGACGCGTTTGAAGGCATCGAACACTTAAAGGCACAGTACACGGGAGCAGCCGCAGTTGAATTCCAGCATGTCGATGATCTCGATGAAAAGAAATGGCTCCGTCAAAAAATTGAACAAGGTGCTTTAACAGCGACGCTTGACGCTGAACAAAAGAAACAGTTGTTCAAACGCTTGGCTGAAACGGACCTCTTCGAAAAATACTTGCATAAAACATACGTTGGTCAAAAACGGTTCTCGATTGAAGGACTTGACGCGATGGTGCCGTTGCTCGACACAATCGTTGGGCACCTCATTTCGAACGGATCGGAGACGATCAATATCGGAATGGCGCACCGTGGACGGTTGAACGTTTTGGCGCACGTACTCGGAAAGCCATATGAAATGATATTTGCTGAGTTCCAGCATGCACCGAACCACGACCTCGTACCATCTGAAGGGTCAATCGGCATCACGTACGGTTGGACGGGCGACGTGAAGTATCACCTCGGTTTAAATCGCAAACTCGAGCAAGAGACACGAAACGTGCGGATGACACTTGCGAACAATCCGTCGCACCTTGAGTTCGTTGACCCAGTCGTCGAAGGCTTCACACGTGCAGCACAAGACGATCGCTCACAAAAAGGAGCACCACGCCAAGAGCAAGCGACTGCTGCAGCGATCCTCATTCACGGCGATGCAGCGTTCCCAGGTCAAGGAATCGTGGCTGAAACATTGAATTTAGCGAATCTCAAAGGATACAACACCGGCGGAACGATTCATATCATCGCGAACAACACAATCGGCTTCACGACGGAGCCGACGGACTCCCGTTCGACGCGTTACTCGAGTGATCTTGCCAAAGGTTATGAAATCCCAGTCTTCCACGTCAATGCGGATGAGCCGGAAAGCTGTCTCGCTGTCGCGTTGCTCGCAAGCGAGTATCGGGCAACGTTCAAGAAGGATGTCATGATTGATTTGATCGGGTACCGTCGTTTTGGTCATAACGAAATGGATGAACCGATGAACACAAACCCAGTCTTATACGATTTGATTCATAAACATGATCCAATTCGTGTCTTGTACGGGAAAAAACTTGTCGCGAACGGGGATGCGACAGCTGACGAAATTCAATCGATTGAAACATCAATCAATGATCAAATGAAAACGGCACGTGAAAAAGTACCGAATGTGGAGAAAGAGTATGGTGGGGTCATGCCGGACGTCGTCTTTAAAGGCGTTCCGACCATCGAGACAGGGGTCTCGATTGAAACATTGACGGCGTACAATGAAGAATTATTACAGTGGCCGAACGGCTTCCAAGTGTTCCATAAACTTGAGAAGGTCCTGAAGCGCCGGACGGATGCGTTCTCGACGAAGAACGGAATCGACTGGGGACATGCCGAAACATTGGCGTTTGCTTCCATTCTTTCGGATGGAACACCCATCCGCTTGAGCGGTCAAGACTCTGAACGAGGAACATTCGCACAACGGAACATTAATCTTCATGATGTGAAAACAGGAGAAGGCTTCTCGCCACTCCATGCCTTATCAACAGCAACTGCCTCATTCTCGGTCTACAACAGTCCGTTGTCTGAAGCAGGTGTACTTGGTTTTGAATACGGTTATAACGTCTTCGCTCCGGAAACGCTCGTATTATGGGAAGCGCAATATGGGGACTTTGCGAACTCGGGTCAAGTCATCTTCGACCAGTTCATCTCAGCTAGCCGCGCGAAATGGGGACAAACATCAGGTCTCGTCATGTTGCTTCCGCATGGTTATGAGGGGCAAGGACCAGAACACTCGAGTGGTCGTTTAGAACGTTTCTTGACGTTATCGGGTGAGAAAAACTGGACGGTCGCGAACGTGTCAAGTGCTGCCCAGTATTTCCACTTATTGCGCCGACAAGCAGCGATTCTCGGTAAAGAGGAAGTCCGACCGCTCGTCGTCATGACACCAAAGAGTCTCTTGCGACATCCGCTTGCGACATCCGATGTCTCTGAATTGACGGAAGGTAGTTTCCAACGTGTCATCGAACAATCAGGTCTGGGAGAAGCATCAGATCGTGTCAAACGTCTTGTGTTCTGTTCTGGTAAGATGGCAATCGATCTAGCTGAAGCCGTTTCGAAATCAGATGAGAATCTCGATTGGCTACAGATCGTCCGGGTCGAGGAGTTGTATCCGTTCCCAGCGAAAGCCTTACAAGAAGTCATTGCGCGCTATGAAGCCGTTGAAGAGATGGTCTGGGTGCAAGAAGAACCGAAAAACATGGGGGCATGGTCCTTCATGGAACCTCGACTTGAGACAGTCGCACCGAACGGCATCCAAACCGTCCGTTACATCGGTCGTCGTCGTCGTTCGAGTACAGCAGAAGGTGACCCGTCAGGTCATAAAGTAGAGCAGGCACGTATCATCAACGATGCGCTCACAGCGACTGCTTCTACTCCAACAGCACCATCACACGTATCAAATCACACATCATAACTTAAGATAGAATCGAGTCATAGGGGGAGAATACGATGGAAATCAAAGTACCAGAACTTGCCGAATCAATTACTGAAGGAACGGTGGCATCTTGGTTAAAACAACCAGGTGATCACGTGGAAAAAGGGGAAGCCATCGTTGAGCTCGAGACAGATAAGGTCAACATCGAAGTACCGTCAGATGAAGCGGGTACGTTGACGGAAGTGATGGCTGCTGAGGGAGATACAGTCCGCGTCGGGGAAACGATTGCTGTCATCTCTGCTGGTGGCGAGACTCCAAAACCGGCTGCAACAGAAACAGTACAAGAAACTTCAAAAGTAGAAGAAAAAGTGGAACAACCAGTGGCTGTGGCAGCTACGGAAAGTACATCTGTTGCGGATCGTCCGATTGCTTCACCGGCTGCACGTAAACTGGCTCGTGAAAAAGGAATCGATTTAGCACAAGTGGCGACACAAGATCCACTTGGTCGGATCCGTGTGCAAGACGTCGCGACGTTTGAAGTAGCACCACGTGAGCAAGCAAAACCAGCTGCGAAGCCTGCTGCACCGACATCAGCTCCAGCTGCTACTCCTGGGAAACCGGAAGAGCGGATCAAGATGTCACGCCGTCGTAAGACGATCGCAAATCGTCTCGTCGAAGTTCAACAAACGGCAGCGATGTTGACGACGTTCAACGAAATCGATATGTCAGCGGTCATGGCGCTACGTAAACGTCGCCAAGAGAAATTCGTTAAAGAAAACGAAGTCAAGCTCGGCTTCATGTCATTCTTCACGAAAGCGGCAGTTGCAGCACTTAAGAAGATGCCTTATTTAAATGCTGAGATTCAAGGGGATGAAATTGTCCTTAAGAAATTCTACGATATCGGAATTGCGGTCTCAGCACCAGATGGTCTCGTCGTTCCTGTCGTACGTGATGCGGACAAGAAAAACTTCGCTGAGATTGAAAAAGATATCATTCAACTTGCCGTCAAAGCGCGTGACAACAAACTCGGTCTATCTGACTTGACAGGTGGTACATTCACGATCACGAACGGTGGTACGTTCGGTTCACTCATGTCGACACCAATCTTGAACGGTCCGCAAGTCGCGATTCTCGGAATGCACGCAATTAACCTGCGCCCTGTTGCGATTGATGCCGAGCGTATGGAAAACCGTCCGATGATGTATGTCGCACTCTCGTACGATCACCGAATCGTTGATGGAAAAGAAGCCGTTACATTCTTGAAGCACATTAAAGATTTACTCGAAGATCCAGAATCATTGATTTTCGAAGCATGATCAGAGAACTGAAAAGAAAAGACCCGTTTCGTTGCGGGTCTTTTTCTATGGCATGATAACACTTTGTCATCAAATCACGAAAGGACATTTACATCTTCTCTATATTAGCTTCATACAAACGATTTAGGATAGGAGTTGTAAGAATATTTCAAGGGGGAATTGATTATGTTGAAACAAATTGGATTAACGATGGTAGCAGGAGCCGTATTAAGCACAGGACTTCCGACAGAAGATGTCGGTGCACAATCGAAGGGAAAATCATTGCTTGATCCCAATCGAATCATCAACGTCGCTCACCGTGGAGCTTCAGGGTATGCACCAGAGCATACGATGCCAGCTTATGAAATGGGACATAAGAAATTTAAAGCGGATTACATCGAGATTGACTTACAGATGACAAAAGATGGTCAATTGATTGCGATGCACGATGAAACGGTTGATCGGACTACGGACGGGACAGGTGCTGTCAAAGATAAGACTCTTGAAGAAATTAAGAAGCTTGATGCAGGCAGTTGGTTCAATGAAGCAAACCCTTCACTTGCTCGAAAAGAATACGCTGGATTGAAAGTGCCGACTCTTGAAGAAATTTTTTCGACGTATGGAAAGCATGCGAACTATTATATTGAAACAAAGTCACCAGAGGTTTATCCAGGAATGGAAGAAAAGTTATTGAATACGTTAAAAGCCTATGACCTTTCAAGTGATCGTGTAAAACCTGGTCAAGTCTTAATTCAATCGTTCAGTGAAGCGAGTTTACAAAAAGTAAAAACGCTTGATCCGAATATCCCTCTGATTCAATTGATGGAAGCGAACGAAGTCAAAGCATTGACAGCTGATCGATTAACGGCAATTCGTCAATATGCAGTTGGAGTCGGTCCTTCTTTTAAAGCATTGACTCGTGAAAACGTCACAGCAATCCGTCAGCATGATTTGTTACTTCATCCGTACACAGTAAACGAAAAAGCAGATATGGTTCGTATGCTAGATTATGGAGTGACAGGTGTCTTTACGAACTATGCAGATCGATTTAATGCCGTTGTCAAAGCATATCAAAAAATCTAAATTACCAGTAAAAAAATTCCTCTCTATTTCAGATCTGAAATAGAGAGGAATTTTTTTAGAAAATCATATATTTTAAATCTAAGATTTGATTTCTTGCGTAATCTATTTAGAGAAAATCGTATATATGAATCTTGGGATAAAACAATATAGAGATTGGGATATTTCATGTTACGATAATAGTGGAGTTTTGGGAAAGAATGGAGTGAGAATCGTGAGAATTACACAGTATACGGACTATGGATTACGTGTGTTGATTTATCTTGGTGTGAACCGAGATGTCATCACGCCGATGCCACAGATTGCCAAACATTACGGCATCTCATCGAATCATTTAATGAAAGTAACGCAACAGTTGACGAAACTAGGTTACGTAGAATCAACGAGAGGGCGCTCAGGCGGTCTTCGTTTAATTCAAGATCCTAAAGATATTAATATCGGTAAAGTCGTACGACAAATGGAACCACTAGATATCGTTGAATGTTTCGGAAACAACGGTCATTGCGTCATCGAACCAAGTTGTCGTCTCAAAGGTGTGTTGGGGCGAGCGCTCCGGGCTTTCATCCGGGAGTTGGAACAACATACGCTAGAAGAACTACTTGATAATCGTGATGAGTTAAATCTGCTCTTTGCCTCGTCGTCAATACATCAAACATAATCAAAACCCTCGTTTCGTAAATCGAAACGAGGGTTTTTTCCTATCTATGCGATGATCCGTCGTCTTGTCGTTTTTTTGGTTCCACATGTTCTTTATTCTGGAACAAGTCGTCACGAACAGACGATTTCCATAATGGCACATTGCTGTAATATGCAGCACGAGCGATTAAATGTCCACCAATCGGTGCCGTAATGAGCACGAAAAAGATACCGAGTACGACACGAGAGGAGAAAAATCCATTTTCAGTGACGAAATAGATGATGACGCCGATTAAAATCGACATGACACCTAATGTCGCGCTTTTTGATGCAGCGTGAGCACGCGTATAGACATCCGGTAAGCGGATTAGACCAAGCGCAGTGACGAGACTAAATCCCATCCCGAGCAAGGCGAAGACCGCGACGATCCATTCATTGATTGCGATCACGTTCGATGATCTCTCCTTTCTCGATATATTTTGAAAAGGCAACGGTACCGATGAAGGCGAGTATACCAATCAACAGGATGACTTCGAGGTAGTCGCTCGTCCGTAAGATGATCGAGACAAGACCCACGATTGAAATCAAGCTGATACCAATTGAATCAAGAGCGATGACACGATCCGCAACACTTGGTCCTTTGATGACCCGGTAAAACAGACCAAGCATCGAGAGAAAGACACCCCCGAGTGCGATATAGATTAAAATATCGAACATCACCGACTCACCTCCAGAATGGCTTTCTCAAAACTATCGCGAATCGAAGCGACCGCTTCATCGACCTCTGGCATGTGGAGTGCATGAATGTAGAGTGTCTTATTATCATCCGAGATATCAACGACAAGCGTTCCCGGTGTCAGCGTGATCAGCATTGACAGCAACGTGATTTGCCACGGTTGATCGAGTTCGGTCTCATAGGCGAAGATACCAGGTTGAATATCTAACTTCGGCTTTAAAATGATTTTCAAGACATCGATGTTCGCGACGACAAGCTCGTAGAGAAAGCGGAAAAACAATAGGACGAGTGCGACGACAGGTCCGAGATAAAAGCGACCTTTGAAGCCGCGACGGAAAGCGAACATCGCAATCAGCCCTAGCGCGTAACCAATGACGAAACCGGAGGCCGAGAAATTGTTTGAGAGAAACATCCACAAGAATGCAAGAAATAAGTTGAGCAAGACTTGAAATGCCATGAATTAACGACCTCCTTTTAGTACGGCATCGATATAGAGCGTTGGATTCGTCAACGGTTCGACGGCCTGTTGAATCAGTGGACGCATCGCCTCAGCACCTACTCCATAGAGAACGCTGAGCGCAACTAAGACAATCGTAGGAACAAGCAGCTTGGGAACAAGCGCTTGTTTATCACCCGAGTAGGTCTTCGGTGTTCCCCAAAAGGCACGCATGAACAATTGAACGACCGAATACAAGACGAGCAGACTGGATAGTAGAACAATGATTGGTCCAATCAATTCACCAGCTTCGATGCCTCCGCGAACGATCAGGAATTTCCCGATGAACCCGCTGAGCGGTGGAATCCCGGCAAGTGATAACGCCGCAATGAAGAACGTCCAACCGAGTACAGGATAGGCTTTAATCATGCCACCCATTTCTTTTAGTTTACTCGAACCGGCAATTCCGACCATCATGCCTACGAGCAGGAACAAAGCGGCTTTAATCAACATATCGTGAAGAAGATAGAAAATCGCACCTTCTAAAGCTTGTGGCGTCATGAGGGAAACCCCGTACAAGATGACCCCGACCGCGACGATGATGTTGTAAATGATAATTTGCTTCGCATCCCGTGTCGCGAGCGCGCCCATCACACCGATGACGATCGTACTGAGTGCAAGGATACTTAAGATTTGATGAATCGTTCCGATCTCGTTTGAGAAGAACAAACTATACGTCCGTAAAATCCCGTACACCCCGACCTTCGTCAACAAGGCACCAAATAGGGCAAGAACAGGTGTTGGTGGTACTTGATAAGAACCAGGTAACCAGAAGTAAAGCGGAAAAATTGCGCCCTTTAATCCAAAGACGACTAGGAATAGCAAAGCGATGACGTTTAGGATTGCTGGTTGTCCGACTTCTGAAATTTTCTGACTGATATCCGCCATGCTGAGCGATCCGATGATACCGTACAAGAAGGCAACTGTCATGACGAACAAGGCAGACGAGATGACATTGATCAATAGATACTTGAGCGATTCCCGTAATTGTGCCGGCTTCCCGCCGAGAACAATCAGAACATAAGACGAGATCAAGAAGACTTCGAAAAAGACGAACATGTTAAAGATATCACCCGTCGTGAACGCACCGTTGACACCAACAAGTAAAAACTGAATGGCGATGAAATAGTAGTATCGTTGATAGGAAACGCTCAAGTAGACAATGGCATACCAGATGATACAAAGAACAAGAATGCTCGTCGTCGTGACGAGTAGAGCGGATAGCATGTCTGAGACGAGTGTGATACCAAAAGGTGCTGGCCAGCTACCGAGTGTGACTGTTAAGATGCCGTTTGACCGGACAGTCAGCACAAGATAGATGGAGGCACAGACAGTCAAAATCGTCGAAAAGAGGGAAACGATCCGTTGTCCTTTGAGGTGTCTCGGGAAAAACATCAAGATGACACCCGTCAACAAAGGGATGATGATTGGCAATAGCGGTAAGTTAATCATTCGAATCGGTTCCTTTCATCTCCTCGATATTATCGGTTCCGAGCTCTTGATAGGCGCGGTAAGCGAGTACCAAGAAGAAGGCAGTGACACCAAAGCTAATGACGATGGCTGTCAAGACGAGTGCTTGCGGCAGTGGATCCGTATAGGAAGTCACGCCGTCCTTTAAAACCGGAGCAGCGCCTCGTTTTAATCCACCCATCGTCATGACGAGCAGATGGGCAGCGTGGCTGAGCAACCCTGTTCCGATAATAATGCGAAGAATACTTTTCGAAAGAATGAGATAAATGGCACACATCGTCAGGATGCCTGCGGCGATCGCCATGATGATTTCCATATCAATCACTCTCCCCAATCGTTTGAATAATCGTCATCGTCACACCGACGACGACAAGGTAAACACCAAGATCAAATAACATCGCGGTGTGAAGCGATGTCTTACCGAATAACGGCAGATTGAAATAATCATGGGCATGTGTGAAGAACGGTACGTTGAATAGAAGCGCTCCTGAAGCCGTCAGTACAGCAATCAACATACCGAGTGCTGTGATCCATTTGTAATCGAATGGTAAAATCCGGCGCAATGTCTTGATGTCGTAAGCAAGTAAAATCAAGACGAGAGCAGACGCCGTCACGAGACCACCAATGAATCCACCACCCGGTGTATAGTGTCCTGCAAAGAACAAGTAAACAGCAAACAGGAAGATGATGAACGTGATAAAGGAAGTCGCGGACTCTAAGATGACATCATTCGTATGCTTTTTTGCCTGCTTTTTCATTTATCCATCCCTCCTGTTCGTCTGAATTTAATCATCGTGTAGATACCGATTCCAGCAAGTGCGAGAACGGCAATCTCAAACAACGTATCGAAGCCACGGAAGTCGACGAGTATGACGTTGACCATGTTCCCACCAGCAGCAAGATCAGCGACATTATCGATATAATACTTGGCGATTGAACTAAACGATCGTTGGCTGAGAGAAGCAAGGGCCACGAGTGTCACCGTCAATCCGACGAGTGCTGAAATCAAGGCATTCCCTAGCTTGAACGGAATGCGCTCTTCTTTCCGGCTGATTTCCGGTAAACGATAGAAAACGAGCAGGAACAAAGCGACCGATACCGTCTCGATGACGAGTTGCGTCAAGGCGAGGTCTGGCGCTCGGAACAAGACGAAAAACAGAGCAACCGTATAACCCGTCACACCGAGCAAGATGATCGATGTCAGACGCGATCGTGCAAAGGTGATTGAAAGGGCACTTGAGATAAGAACGAGGGTGAGGATGATCTCATATGCATGAATCGAGCTAATTGGATCCACCGCGAAGCGAAAAGCATCTAACCCATATAATGCCGTCAAAATCAAGATGACGATGAATCCGAAGATATAGACAAGGTAGGACCGCATGTAGCCTGTCATGACCGTATCGTGGATCCGTGTCGATGTCTGTTCACCACGACGTAACAAGGCGTCATATTGATGATTCAGTGAGACAGCACGTGGCATCCGGTTGTAAAGCGATTGCCAACGTGGGAGTGTTTTATACAGTATTACGCCAGCACTGATGATCACGAGTGTCAGGAATAATTCAGTATTGAATCCATGCCACATTGAAATATGCACATCAATCTTGCCACCTGCATCCAAGACTTGCGGCAAGACTGCTTCAACTGCTGGTCGGATCAGCGTATCCGACAATAGATTCGGGAAGAGTCCGATGATGACGACGAGCGAGACGAGGACGAGTGGTGGGATTAACATCCCAATCGGTGCCTCATGTGGTGTTTTCGGCAACTTGTCGTCTTGGCGTTTCCCGAAGAATGTTCTACGGACGATCAAGATGCTGTAGACGAACGTAAAGATGCTTCCGACGACGGCGAGAACCGGAATGATCCATCCGTAAGACGGCAAGTGGAACAAATCGGATCCTGAAACTTCAAGAACACCCGTCAAGAACATCTCTTTACTTAAGAAACCGTTGAACGGTGGAATACCTGCCATCGAGAGGGTCCCAATCATCGCAATCGACATCGAGATCGGCATGAGTTGCGCAAGACCACCGAGTTTCCGAATATCGCGAGTACCAGTCTCGTGATCGACGATTCCTGCCATCATGAAGAGACTGCCTTTAAACGTCGCGTGGTTGATCAGGTGAAAAATCGCAGCGACTGTTGCAATTGTATATAATCCGTCATCTAACGCGTCGACGTGCAAGGCGGCTGCTCCGAGTCCAAGTAGGGACATGATCAATCCAAGCTGAGAAATCGTCGAGTAAGCGAGAATTCCTTTTAAATCGTGTTGTTTCACCGCATTGAGTGAACCCCAGAATAAGGTGAATATTCCGACAGATGAGACGAGATAGAACCAAAGCGACTCATCCGCAAAAATAGGACTGAAACGAGCGACAAGATACAACCCTGCCTTGACCATCGTTGCCGAGTGCAAGTAGGCACTGACAGGGGTCGGCGCTTCCATTGCATCCGGTAACCAGATGTGGAACGGAAATTGAGCTGATTTTGTGAAGGCAGCTAGCAAGAATAAAACAAGGGCGACCGTAAAGAAGGGTTCACCTTGAATCGACTCAAGTGACGCATAGGTCTCACGAATACTTAACGATCCACTGAGTGTAGAGAGAATCGCAATTCCCCCAAGCATCGCTAGTCCACCTAAGACGGTGATCAGCATCGATTTTTGAGCACCGTAACGAGAACGTTCTCGCTCGTACCAGTAGGCAATCAATAAGAACGACGAAATCGATGTTAATTCCCAGAACAGATAGAGGACGATCATGTTATCTGACAGCACGACCCCAAGCATGGCGGTCATGAACATCAACAGATAGACATAAAATGTTCCAAGTGATTCTTTTTTCGCATCTAAATAAAAAATGGAATAAAGAACGACGAGTGAGCCGATTCCTGTAATCAATAGTGCGAACAATAAGCCGAGGCCGTCGAGATAGGTGACGAAATCGATACCGAGCGATGGTATCCAAGGCATGCGTGCCGTAAAGTTCTCACCTGACATCGTACCAGGGAGAAAGCGGCTGAAATACGAAACGAGCAGTACAGGTACGACAAGTACAAACCAACCGGTATGAATGTTCGGAAGGCGCTTCGCTAAAAGCGGGATGAAAAGACTGATCAATATGGGCAGTAGGATCGCCCCATGCATCACGGACACGAAATTCCCTCCTTTGTTACAGCAACGACCAAAAATGAAAAAGGGACGCGAACGCAAGCCATTGAAGCTCGGAACTGTCCAATAGAAGACACGATTCATTTTGTTCGTTGAAGATGTTTCTGAATCAAGTATAGCGTATCTTTTTCCTTCTTGCATGACGTGAAGCGTTGAAGCATAAGGGATAGAGCCGTTTTTTCACTCGCTTGTTAAATATGTAGGAACACGGTGGAAAAGACCTAAAATTTTTTTTGATTTTTTTTGAAAAACAAGCGAATTCAAATGAAAAGGATTCGAAATCTATGAACACGGGTACATTTATGAAGAGTCTACGTATCGATCACAGAGGGGGAAAATTCATGCGAGCAACATTTAAGACAGGTGTCGTTTTAGGTGGTCTAGCGGCGATTGCAACAATCGCATATCAACAATACCAACAACGAAAAACGACTTCTCACGATATTGATCATCGGCCAAGTGTTGATGCTAAAAGTGATCCGGCAGAGGTAGGATTGACACAATTGGATTCCATTCATCGCGCAGACTGGCAAGCGAATGGCTTTCCGCAAACTCACGCTGAACTCGAGCGCTTAGAACGAGAAGAGAACTAAAAAAACACGTCTCTCGAATGAGAGGCGTGTTTTATAATCATCAAGCACTTGTTGTGACTAGGGCACGTGTCCGTTCACTGTGTGCAGTATAAGAAGAGAGATGTTCGAATTGATAAAGCGTTAAGGTCGCTGTGCGACGTTGACCGGTACTCGATTCAAGCATTAAATAAGCTTCATTGAAGTCCGTACCACCACCATCATAGCGGATGTGTGCCGTAATCGTTCGTCCATCTGTTGTCTGCATATAAATATCGTAACCTCCGAAATCAACGCGCTTAAAGCTAGTTGCCTCGCTTACGATGTGTTTGAATGTTTCAATTAAAGAATATGTCATCGTTCGTTCCTCCTTTTATTTCTTCAAAGCAAAATAAGATATAATCAACTCCGAATATTACTATTCCCATTAAATTCAAGAAATAAACATCACAAATGAATCTTTTTTGTTCTTGTTATGAAACGCGTTTCATACATTATGATACATACAGACGGCGCGTGACCGATTTTGGGCGTTAACCGATACAGAAACTATAATCAAAAAGACAAGGGGATGGTCGTGACCATCCCCTTGTCTTTTTGATTATAGTTCTACGTTATGGTAGACCTGTTGTACATCCTCAAGATCTTCTAGTGCATCGATCATTTTCTCGAATTGTGCAACGTCGTCTTCAGACAACGTGACTTCGTTTTGGGCGAGCATGACGAGTTCGGCAAGTGAGAACTCAGTAATGCCTGCAGCTTTCAACGCCTCTTGTACAGCATGGAATTGTTCCGGCTCAGCGTAGATGATGACAGATTCGTCTTCTTCGAGGATATCGCGCACATCGATATCTGCTTCCATCATCAATTCAAGAACGTCATCCGCAGTTTTACCTTCGAAGGCAAAGATTGCCGTCGCATCGAACATATAAGCGACGGATCCGCTCACGCCCATGTTTCCGCCATTTTTTCCGAATGCAGCACGAACGTCAGAAGCCGTTCGGTTCACGTTGTTCGTCAACGTTTCGACGATTACCATTGAACCACTTGGACCAAACCCTTCATAACGCAAGACGTCGTAGTTTTCTTCCGCTCCACCTTTTGCTTTTTCAATCGCCCGATCGACGATGGCACGTGGCACGTTGTATGTCTTCGCTCGTTCGAGAACGACCTTTAGTGCTTGGTTTGATTCTGGATCGGGTTCGCCTTGTTTAGCCGCTACATAAATCTCACGACCGAACTTTGCGTAAATCCGACTCGTATTTTTGTCTTTTGATGCTTTTTTTTCCTTGATGTTATTCCATTTACGACCCATTTCGTATCCACTCTCTTTCCGTAATGTCAGAAATCCGTGATTTCCTATGCGTTATCAGTATACCTTAAACTACCTGACAGACTGAACTAAAATGTCGGTAGAACCTTTGATTTTCTATTAAATACGTTTAAGTGATGCGGAAGAAAGGAACTTTACCGATAGAGAAATATCAATTTAAGGGAGAGTGGCAGAATTTGAACCAGGCTGGGGTAGTTCATCGCGCATTATCACCGTTCGTTTATGCATATGACCAAGAGACTGTCCATGTTCGACTAATGACGGCTAAGGATGACGTTCGTGAAGTAAATTTGATTCATGGCGATCCATATGAATGGGAAGCAGAAAACGAAGAAGACCGAGATTGGAATTTTGATCCGGAGAAAGAAAAATCATGGAAAATAGAGCGGACACCGATGCAACACAATGGAAATGATGCGACGTATGATTATTGGTTCATTGCAATCCGTCCAGAGCGAAAGCGCGTACGGTATGGGTTTGAGGTTCATGGCGATACGACAGCCGTTTTGACGGAACGTGGCTGGTATGATGATGCGCCACTCGATCACCCAGGGTATTATTTTTCCGTGCCATACGTTCATGCAACCGACGTTTTCGATACACCAGACTGGGTGAAGGATACGGTCTGGTATCAAATTTTCCCGGAACGATTTGCGAATGGTGACCGGACAAATGATCCAGCGGGTACGAAGGAGTGGGGAAGTGAGGCACCAGCTTTTCAAAATTTCTTCGGTGGAGATTTTCAAGGGGTCATCGATCACGTCGATTATTTAAAACGACTTGGTATTACGGGTATTTATTTCTGCCCAGTCTTCGAAGCACCATCGAATCATAAATATGATACGTTGGATTACTTAAAACTCGATCCTGCGTTCGGTGACGAGAAAACGTTCCGGAAGATGATCGAGGTGCTACATGAGAACGGGATCCGCGTATTACTCGATGCCGTATTCAATCATATAAGTGAAGATCACCCCGCATTTCAGGATGTCTTAGAGAAGGGACAAGACTCAAAATATGCTAACTGGTTTACAATTGATTCCTTCCCGGTCGATCCATCGATTCCAAACTATGAAGTGTTTGCATTTGAACGGAACATGCCGAAATTGAATACTGCCCATCCGGATGTCAAAGACTATTTGCTTCACGTAGGACGTTACTGGGTCGAGGAATTCGGTATCGACGGCTGGCGTCTGGATGTCGCGAGTGAAGTCGATCATGCGTTTTGGCGCGAGTTTCGAAAGGAAGTCCGAGCGGCGAATGGAACATGTTATATCGTTGGCGAATGTTGGACGGACTCACAACCATGGTTACTCGGTGATCAATTCGACGCTGTCATGAATTATGGATTGACCGAGAGCTTTTTGACTTGTTTTGCGACAGGTGAAACAACGGTCCGTGATTTCTCGAACGCAGTCAGTCGAAATTTGAACTGGCATTCACAAAACGTCAATGGGGTCATGTTCAATTTGATTGGCTCTCACGATACGCCGCGTGCATTAACGCGCGCGAAAGGAAATACCGACCGGATGAAGTTACTCTTCACTACACTCTTGACGTTTCCGGGTTCACCTGTCATTTATTATGGTGACGAGATTGGAATGACTGGGGGGCAAGACCCGGCCAACCGTGCGTGTATGGAGTGGGACGAGACGAAGCAGAACCGTGAATTATTCGATCACGTTGCGCAGTTGATTGCTCTCCGAAAACAGCATCCGGTTTTAGCAAATGCCGGAACTTATCATTTCCAAACAGTCGACGAATCCAAACAACTTCTAGTCGTCGAGCGTCGTCAGGGCGAACAAGTTTACTTGCTCGTAATCAATGTAAGTGAAGAAGCACAGTCGCTCGCTCTGGGAGGGATGTTCGAGGATCTCTTATTATTAGATAAAGAAACTGTGTCGGAAGCTGTTCGAATACCAGCTTTATCGGCTACACTTTTAAGGCAACTATAAAAACATCATCAGAACGAAAAGGCAAACCGTGAACATACTTGCGTCCACGACTTGCCTTTTTTGTTGCGTATTACTTTAAATATGAAATGGATGGATTAATAAACCACTCCGAAGTTTCGGTTCGAACCAAGTCGACTTTGGTGGCATCACTTCTCCGGCATCAGCAACTGCCATTAAGTCTTCGATTGATGTCGGATGCAAGTGGAAGGCGACAGCAGCGTGTCCCGCGTCGACGATCTGCGCAAGACCGGCATATCCCTTGTGACCACCAACGAACTGGATTCGTGCGTCCGTCCGTGGATCTTCGATACCGAGTAACGGTGTCAACAACTCTTCTTGTAAAATCGAGACGTCGAGATTTGCTTTCGTCCCTATTCGTTTAGAATCGTACGAAAGAGTATACCATTGCTGGCTGAGATACATCTCGATTTGATGAGGCTTCGTTTGTTCGGCACGTCCTTTTGTAATCGTAAAGCGATGGGCTAATCGTTCGAGGAAGTCAACGACGGATTGACCGTACAAATCTTCAACGACGCGATGGTAACCGAGAATCCGTAATTGATCCTGCGGGAAAGAGACGCCAAGAAAACGTTGTGCTTCCTCCTGATCCGTCCGACTGGCAGCAATGGCTGCCGCTGCCGCACGATGGTGCCCATCAGCGATATAGAGAGCGTCGTGACGGGCGAACTGGCTTCCAATCGTCAACAGATGATTGCGGTCGATGACTTTAAAAATCCGGTGCGTGATCCCATCGACAGTAAAGTCATACAGGGGATCAGCTGCAGTAATCGTCGTGACGATTGCTTCGAGTTGTTCATCCGTCTGATGCGCAAGTAAAATCGGTCCCGTGTGTGCTTGTAACTGCTCGACGTGTCGCACACGGTCGCGCTCTTTATCCGGACGTGTGAATTCATGTTTACGAATTTGATTCGTCTCATAATCACTGACGGCAACACATCCAACGAAACCGGATTGCGTATGCGTTCCATCTGACAACTGATAAATGTAATACGTCTCGTCCAGATCGAGCTGTAAGATGCCGTTTGTTTGACTCTCTTCGAAAGCAAGCGCTGCTTGCTGATAAACGCGTGGATCATCTTCAGCAATCAATGACGGAAGGGTAGCTTCTGCTTTATCAATCCGTAAAAAAGACAGCGGATGACGCCGAATCTCAGAACGTGCTTCTTCGCGGGAATAGACATCATAGGGCAGGGCAGCGAAGTCTGCCGCATATTTTGAATCCGGTCGTAACGCCGCAAACGGTTCAAACGTTGGCATGGGGATCACTCCTTTTAAAGTAGACGTGTTTTCAAGACGCCAGGAATCTGATTCAGTCGATCGAGCGAAATTATCTCGTCCGCATGGTTATCGATATCGATAATTGTATAGGCAATCGCATCTTTACTACCATTGATCATATTCGCGATATTGATCGACTCTTGCGCTAACACCGAGGCGATTTGACCGACCATATTCGGAATGTTGTGGTGAGCAATCGTAATCCGTCGTTTTCCGGTGAATGGTAACTCGACGGCTGGGAAATTGACAGCATTGCGGATGTTTCCTGTCTCAAGGAACAGACGCAGTTGATCGACCGCCATGATGGCACAGTTTTCCTCCGCTTCACTTGTTGATGCTCCGATATGCGGTAAAGCAATGACTCGGGGGAGGGACAAGATGAAGGCGTTCGGGAAATCTGTCACATAGTTCGCCAGACGACCCGACCGGAGCACTTCGGCTAACGCTTGTTCGTCAACGAGTTCGCCACGCGAGAAGTTGAGTAGGGTCGCGCCATGTTTCATCTTCGAGAAGAGTGATGCATCGAGTAAACCTGTCGTTGCGTCAACGAGCGGCAGGTGCAACGTGATGTAGTCACTTGTCGCGAGGAGATCCTCAAGCTGTGTCGCTCGCTGAATTTGATTTGAGACGCGCCAAGCGGACTCAACGGACATGTGTGGATCATAGCCTGTGACGGTCATGCCAAGCTCGTGGAGAGTGTTGGCTAAGTTTGCACCGATTGCCCCAAGTCCAACGATTCCGATTCGTTTCCCAAGTAATTCGGTTCCGACGAATTGCTTTTTGTTCGCTTCGATCCGCTCCGGAATATCCGGTCCGCGTAAGTTGTTCGTCCAAAGCAGACTTGGGACGAGTTTTCGAGCAGTCAGAAACAAACTGCCGATGACAAGTTCCTTGACGGCATTTGCATTAGCACCTGGCGTCGAAAAGACAGGAATCCCGCGGTTCGCAAGTTGATCGAGTGGAATCGTATTGACACCGACGCCGGCTCGGGCGACGGCCTTGAGGCTATCCGGAAAGCGCATATCATGTAAATCCTTGCTGCGGACGAGAAAGGCGTCTGGCTGTTCCGTTTCTCGCTGGACGTGATAGTCGTCTGTGAATCGTTTTATTCCTTTGTCTGATAAATCATTCCATAGTTGGATTTGATACATTTAACGTTCCCCCTGTTCAAAACGGTGCATGATGTGAATCAGTGCCGTAACCCCTTCGGTCGGCATCGCATTGTAGAGACTTGCACGCATTCCACCAATCGAGCGGTGACCGGCAAGATTGATTAAACCGTGACGCGCAGCGAAGTTCAAGAAAGCAGCGTCCTCTGAATCACGTCCGGTCGAGAATGGAATGTTCATCCGGCTTCGATCCTTGACGGCTACATGGTTATGAAAAAGCTCGGATTGATCAATTGCTTCATATAACATACGTGCTTGTAAGATGTTTCGTGCCGCGATCGTCTCGAGTCCCGTTTCTTCAATCCAATCGAGAACTAACTTCGTCATATAAAGACTAAACGTCGGTGGCGTGTTATAAAGAGATCGCTGTTTTGCATGGATGTCATACCGTAAGTAAGCACCGATCGTGTCAGGAACACGATCAAGCAACTCGTTCTTCACGATGACGACCGTTAAACCAGCGACACCAAGGTTTTTTTGAGCACCAGCATACAACACATCGAATGACTCGATTGGCAATGGTTCAGACAAAATCGATGACGAGACATCAGCGACGAGTGGCACATCGACATGAGGCGGTGTCTGATACGTCGTCCCTTCGAGGGTATTGTTCCAAGTGATGTGCAAATAGTCGGCTGTTGACGTGAACGGACCTTCTGGAATGAAGCGATACCCGTGATCAGCGGAAGAGGCGAGCACGTTGACCGTGGCGTACAGTTTGGCATCTGCAATCGCCTTCGTCGACCAGCCGCCGGTATCGATGAAATCAATTCGTCCGGTCTTCGTCGCCAGATTTTGCGGTAACATCGCGAACTGAAGTGTAGCTCCTCCTTGAAGAAACAATACGGAGTACGAATCGGGAATCGACATCAGTCTCCGTAAGGATTGTTCAGCTGCCTCCCGAATCGATTCGAAGATTGGCGAACGATGACTCATTTCAAGAACGGATTGTCCTGAATTTTCATAATCGAGTAGCTCGGATTGAGCCTTCAATAGGACCGGGGCAGGAAGGACTGCTGGACCGGCAGAGAAGTTATAAACCGTCATAAGGAACACTCCTTCTTGAATTTTCAGAAAATATGTACCACTCAAGTGTAACGGAATGAAAAATGAGAAGCAATTCCAACTGACGATGAATGGAAAATGAAAACAAAAACATCCCTTGAATCCGTTACGACGGATCAAGAGATGTCAATTGACCAAAGTGCCATTTCCAACCATCTGACGTAGCACGATAGATGGATACGATCCGGAAACGACCAACGTATTGAGTTGTTCCGTATTCAAATCGATCTTCTGTCAAACTATATTGGATTGCCGTATCTTCGAAATGATCAATGTATGAAAAATCATCGGTCCGGGATAACCAGCGGATGTTTGCAGGATCCACGTAATGATCGAGGTAGGTCTCGGCATCGAATGACCGCCCTAACGCATCGATGAACGTGAATTCAGGAGATAATAGAGGCGAGACTTGTGATAAATCTCCTTTTAGCATAGCGTCTTGAAGGTGTTGCATCGTTTGTTCGAGTGTCATGTTACATCTCCTTTCTTCCTGAATCGCTAGTGTAGCATATATAAACAAAAAAAAGACCCTGCGTGAGCAGGGTCTAAAAGAAATTAAAGTTTTACAACGTTAGTTGCTTGTGGTCCACGTTGACCTTCTTCAACTTCGAAAGAAACCTCTTGACCTTCGTCAAGTGATTTGAAACCTTCAGATTGGATTGCTGAGAAGTGTACGAATACGTCGTCTCCGCTTTCGCGCTCGATGAAGCCGAATCCTTTTTCTGCGTTAAACCATTTTACTTTACCTTGTTCCATGTGTATTGCCTCCTGC
The DNA here is from genome assembly GCF_964277885.1 of uncultured Exiguobacterium sp. Lineage (NCBI taxonomy): Bacteria > Bacillati > Bacillota > Bacilli > Caryophanales > Exiguobacterium > uncultured Exiguobacterium sp. The sequence continues at coordinate 1,111,931 of NZ_CAXYJR010000005.1, forward strand.
GTGTGACTGGCACACTGATTATTACTACCGTGATCAATTTCATCGAATATAAAGTGAAACACTTCGTATCTCCACCGAACAACAATAATTACTTAATAATATAGCATGCCTGAATCGAAAAAGAAAGGACAAAACAAAAAAAGAACAAACGAAGCTGTTCTTCTCTGAATACATCATTGAATTGAAGGGTTCATTCTGCTCATGTCGAAAGAGTATAACTGATTCTTTCAACGAATCGGAATATGTTCTCTTTTACTACTGAGTTGTCGTAATGTATGCAAAATAAATCCTTGGAAGTTCGGATAACGTGTCGGTTGTTCCCATACGGTTCGGAATAGTTGTGTCATCGCGGTATGAATGAGTGCATCATCAACTTGTGTGCGACGGAATAATAGAAAGAGTGTTTTTTCGTAACGATCGTATAAGCGTTCGAGCGCGACAGGGTCGCGTTGTTTGATTTGATTGAGCAAATCAGTGTCTGAATACATAAGTCACTCCTTCTTCGACAGTCTTCTTTGTAGTATGCTGTCACTGTAATGTAATGAAACTATTATGTAGATTCCCGCTACATGAATTATGAAACACGCAAACTTCTTGAACTAAAGATAATAATGGAAATGGAGGAGCGTTATATGTTTCCTGTATACATTCGTCCGTACATCTTGGAAGATGCAGCGGCGGTCCTTGAGGTGAACTTACGAAATCGTGATCACTTTGAATACTGGATGCCAATCAAGCCGTCACCAGAACAATACACGATCGAAGGGCAACGCGAACGGATTCATCGTCATCAAGAGTTGATGCGTCAAGATGCTTATTATGCGTATGGTGTTTTTTTATGCGAGACGGACCAGTTGATTGGGGATGTTTCGGCGATGTTCGTTCAACGGGGACCAGCGGAGACGTGCATGATTGGCTACCAGTTGGATGCCGCCTATGGTGGAAAAGGATACATGGCTCAAGCGGTCGGATTGTTCGTAGACCATCTATTGGATGTCCACCAGTTTCACCGGATCCGTGCTGAAGTCATGCCAGAGAATATCGGCTCGATCCGTGTACTTGAAAAAGTTGGATTTCGTAAAGAAGGAATCGCGAAACAGAATCTTTTCATCAACGATGCCTGGGAAGACTTTATTTTGTTTGCTCTATTAAAAGAAGACCGGAAGGAGTCAAAACATGCCAATCTCTGATTACTATGCTAATTTACGCCAACTTGTCGGAACGCAACGTCTTTTTACACCATGCGTCGCCGCGATCATTCGAAACGAAGCAGGTCACATCCTCTTTCAGGATCCAGGAGGTCCGTTTTGGAGTTTGCCTGCTGGAGCAATCGAACTAGGAGAATCTCCTGCGCAAGCAGTCATTCGCGAAGTCTATGAAGAAACGGGTCTATTCGTCCGACCGGTTCGTCTGATTGCGACATTCGGTGGAGAGTCATTTCGTTTGACGTATCCAGATGGAAACGAAGTGGAATACGTAGCGACGGTATTCGAGTGTAAGGTAGTCGGGGGAACGCTCGAAGCGATTGATGGGGAATCGAAACAACTAGCATATTTCCCAAAACAGGATCGTCCACCTCTAGCACTCCCTTATCCTGATCATGTGTTTGAAGCATCCGAAGCAACGTGCTATTTTGACTGGGAAGAACATTGGTTGACAGATTTACAACGTCAAAGCCAGTAAAAACCGAACATTTAATTGGTTGTATCTGAATAAAGTTCTTAAAAAACCTTAAAAAGCGCGAAAATTTCTTTGACACTATGAGGACAGTTCGTTATAGTAGTCAAGGGGCGAATGATTATCGCCAATATGTTAAAAAATATTCGTAATTAGAGGTGTTATTCATGGATGTAGTATTCGATTATGAAGATATTCAATTAATTCCAGCAAAATCAATCGTTGGTAGTCGTTCGGAATGTGATACGTCAGTCGAGTTCGGTGGTCGTCGTTTCAAGCTTCCGGTCGTACCGGCAAACATGCAAACGATCATTGATGAATCGATTGCTTTGTTTTTAGCGGAAGGCGATTATTTCTATATCATGCATCGATTCGAACCCGCTCGTCGTTTGGCATTCGTTCGCATGATGCAAGAGCGCCAACTATTCGCTTCAATTAGCGTTGGTGTCAAGGAAGAGGAATATCAGCTGATCGAACAGCTCGCAGCAGAAGGGCTGACTCCGGAATACATCACGATTGATATCGCACACGGTCATTCGGAAGCCGTCATTCAAATGATTCGCCACATCAAGTCGCTTCTACCTGCAAGTTTCGTCATCGCTGGTAACGTCGGGACACCGGAAGCGGTGCGTGAACTTGAGAATGCGGGAGCCGATGCAACAAAAGTCGGAATTGGACCAGGTAAAGTGTGTATCACGAAGATTAAGACAGGATTTGGTACAGGTGGTTGGCAACTCGCGGCACTTCGTTGGTGTGCAAAAGCAGCAAGTAAACCGATTATTGCGGATGGTGGGATTCGGACGCATGGCGATATCGCAAAGTCAGTCCGGTTCGGTGCGTCGATGGTCATGATCGGTTCACTCTTCGCAGGGCATGAAGAATCGCCTGGTGAGACACATGAAGTGGACGGAGTGCTCGTCAAGGAATATTTCGGTTCTGCTTCTGAGTTCCAAAAAGGGGAACGCAAGAACGTTGAAGGAAAGAAGATGTTCGTCGAGCATAAAGGGAGTCTTGTGGATACGTTGATTGAGATGGAGCAAGATTTACAATCGGCAATTTCGTATGCCGGCGGGAACAAATTGCAAGCGATTCGGACGGTCGACTACGTCGTCGTCAAGAACTCGATCTTTAACGGTGATAAAATATATTAAAATGATCAGTTCGCTCTTAACGGAGCGGACTTTTTTTGTTTCTTTAGCATAACTCTTCCATAGGAGGGGTATACATCAAATGGACCAAAAGATTCGGAATATTTTGGATAGGGAGTGATTGACATGCTATTTGAAACGACATCGTACTTAATCGAAAAATTTGCCACTGTTCGTAACCAAACAATTACCTTGATTGAACCGCTCGAAGCAGAAGACTTCATCATTCAAGCGAGTTCAGACGTGAGTCCGCCGAAATGGCACATCGCTCATACGACCTGGTTTTTTGAACGGATGATACTACAGGAATATAGTGAAGACTATCGCGTTTTCCATCCGAAGTACAACTATCTGTTCAATTCATACTACAACTCGATTGGTCCTTACCAGCCTCGTCAACAACGAGGGATGTTGTCACGTCCGACCGTCGAAGACATCATTGCTTACCGGGCATATGTCGATGGACAAATGGTCGAGTTCTTGAAGGAAGAACGGACTCCAGAAGACCAACGAAAAATCGAAGCATTAGTCGAGATGGGACTACAACACGAACAACAACACCAGGAATTGATCTTGATGGACGTGAAGTATAACTTTTTCACGAATCCGCTGTTACCTGCTTATCAGTCAAAGTCGTTGGCACCAGATGTGCCTGAAAATACAGTCAATGAAGCATCGTTTATTCAATTCGAGGAAGGACTCGTCGAGATTGGTCATACAGGAGACGGTTTTGCGTTTGACAACGAGAGTCCACGTCATAAAACGTGGCTGCATCCGTTTGAACTAGCTACGCGTCCTGTCACGAATGGAGAGTATTTAGCGTTCATTGAAGCAGGGGGTTATGAAAAATCAGAGTATTGGTTATCAGACGGCTTTGCGACGGTTCAAAAAGAAGGCTGGAAAGCCCCGTTATATTGGATGAAGGATGACGCGGGGGAGTGGACGATCTTTACGATGAACGGCGTCGAACCACTTCGTCTCGATGAACCGGTCTGTCACGTCAGTTTTTATGAGGCGGACGCTTATAGTCGCTATAAAGGGAAACGGTTGCCGACAGAAGCGGAATGGGAGTGGGCTTCGCGCCAAGTCGATTCCGTCACGAAACGTAATATGATGGGAAGCGGGACCTTCCATCCGGTAGCCGTTGAAGAATCAGAGACGACGCTTGCGAGCATGTTCGGGAACGTATGGGAGTGGACGTCGAGCGCTTATAGTTCTTATCCAGGCAGTAAACCGCTCGAGGGAGCGCTCGGAGAGTACAATGCAAAGTTCATGTGTAATCAAATGGTACTGCGTGGAGGAGCATGCGTGACGCCTGACGATCACATCCGCGAGACATACCGCAACTTCTTCCCGCCTGATAAACGTTGGTTATTTGGCGGCTTCCGATTGGCAGGTGACATGTGATGCGTGAGACAGTCATTGGGTACGATTTATATACTCCGCAACAAAACATGCGTTTAGAAGTCATCGAAGGCTTGATGCGAGAACAAAAGGTCTTACCGGCAAAATATTTTTATGATCATATCGGATCCCAATTGTTCGAACAGATTACGCAACAACCGGAATATTATCCGACACGGACAGAACTCGCCATCTTGGAGCAGCATCGAGCGGAGATTGCACGAAGTATCGGGGATGTGCATACACTGATTGAATATGGAAGTGGCAGCAGTCGAAAAATCCAGATGTTACTGGAGACATTTACACATCTCGACACGTATATGCCAATTGATATTTCAAAAGACTTCCTGATGGAATCTGCACGCCAATTGTCGGAACGGTATCCTGCGCTGCATATTAAAGCGGTCTGTGGGGATTACTCACAATCGATTTCTTTACCGGTCGAGGAGTCTCAAAAACGAGTCATCTTTTTCCCGGGATCGACGATCGGTAACTTTGAACCGGAGGAAGCGATGCGCTTCTTACGTCATTCCTCACGAATTCTTGAAACGGGAGATGGATTCTTGATCGGTGTTGATCTGAAAAAGTCTGTTGATGTGCTTGAACGGGCTTATAACGATGCGGCCGGCGTCACGGCGGCATTCAATTTGAACATGTTGACGCATTTGAATCAGATGCTCGAGGGAACGTTTGATGTGACACGATTCGAACATCATGCTTTTTATAACGAAGAAAAAGGACGAATCGAAATGCATCTTAGGAGTCAACTCGATCAACTCGTGCAAGTTGGAGATGTGACTGTTCCGTTTAAACAAGGGGAAACGATTCATACGGAAAACTCCTATAAATACAGTAAAGAAGAGTTTGAGACACTTGCCCGTCAAAGTGGTTTTCATTCAGTCAATTGCTGGATCGATGACAATGAACGATTCAGCGTACATTATTTAGAAAAAATGTAACGGCACATCAAAAAACACTCCTGCGTGAAAGCTTCCGTTAAGAAGCGACACAGGGAGTGTTTTTCTAAATATTCTACTTTATTCGACACGTGCGCCCTCCGGAATCGGATGTTCCGGTACGACGAGAATCGGCATCCATTGTTCCGAGCGACCGATATCAAGCACTCGACCGGACTCTTCAGGCGTACGTCCAGGTATATTGAGTACGGCAATCGCTTGTTTTCCAAGCAACTCATGAACATCGGGTCGCAGTGATTCCCAGTCGAGTGAAAAGAGGCGTGTAAATCCATCGAATTGTAGTTCAAGCTGAATCGAGCCGTCTATGCGATTTTCAATCGACTGGATCGTACCAACACGTATATCTAAAGCATCGAATAATTCAAGTGAAACTACTGGTTTCATGGACAATGGTGTACTTCCTTTCGATGTGAAGCATTGAATTGGTTAGGCATCAAGTGAGACGTACGTAGGTTCATAGGTCGTCCATTCGATATCAGGTGTTTGATGATTCGCAAGCTTCGCTAATTGGCTACCGAGATAAGGTCCGATCGTCAAACCGGATGCGCCGAGTCCGTTCGCAAGGAACACGTTTGGATGATCTTGGAGCGGTCCGATCACCGGCAGGGAGTTTTTCGTATACGGGCGCAAGCCGATACGCAGTTCATCAATCGTCGTTTCTTCGAGACGTGGTAAAACAGGTAAGGCACGATTCAATAAGGCATACATCCCTTTGACGGTCGGCTTTAAGTCATAATCGGTCTGTTTTTCGTGTGTTGAACCGACGATCAATTTCCCTTCGTGGATCGAGACGAGATATAATCCGCGTTGTCCCATGACGACGGGCCATGTCGTGGATGTAGAATCCGTCAAATCGAGTTGAAGAATCTGTCCCTTCTCCGGATGCAAATCAATTTTAAGCTCAAGCGGGCGGAGCAGTTCATTTAACCAGACGCCCGCCGTTAAAATGAACTGCTCTGCCGAGTACTGTTCATTTTCCATAGTTATACCGGTGACGACTCCCTTGTCTACGATAAGAGAAGCGTCTCCTTCTAGTACAGTCGCACCGTGTTCGACAGCACCACGAATCAGTGCGGCACATAAGGCACGTCCGTCAACGCGGGCACCACCGGAAACGAATAAGGCATCCTCGATTTGTTCGACGAGCGGAAAAAGCGCCTTGACACGTTCTTGATCGAGTCGCTCGATGCGCTCGATGGCAGGAGCTTCCGGAAAACGGTTTTGCGCAATCTTCTCCATCTTTTCGATTTTTGACGTTTCGTGTAAGGCAATCGTGCCAACTTGCTGATAACCCGTACTTGTTTCACCGAGTGCTTCGAGTTCAGGAATCAATGTCTTGTAAAAATGAGCCCCGTTATTCGCTAATTGGTACCATGCCTTATTTCGTCGTTGTGTCATCCATGGACAGATGATGCCGGCTGCTGCATGAGAAGCTCGACCGGGTTCCTTCCGATCGACGAGTAAGACGCGTTCACCAGCCTTCGATAAATGATAGGCAGTCGAGGCGCCGAGAATTCCGGCGCCGATGATGATATGGGTGTACATGAAAGATTCAACTCGATTCTGTTCAATTGGAATATCTTTTATTGTAGCAGTAGAAGATCCGGGCGACTAGCTAGAGCGGGTGTCGAATCGGTAGCACATCGAATGATGGGAAATGATGGGGAAAGTGAACCTTTCCGAAGTCAATCACGTATACTAAATATACAGTTTCTAAAAACTGTGAATTGGACGATTAGAAACAGTTGAATTCGGAAACATACCCTTATAGGCATCATGTCCTGTCATCATCGACTTTGAAACGGTCCATCATGAAGGAGGGGAAGGCAATGAATATGAGTCAAGCCATCGTACGCAAACGCTACACGGATCATACTTTATTTTATTCCGCCATCCTAATCTGGAAATTGCTATTCTTCCTGCCGTTGCTTATGTTCGTTAACAGCGGCACGGACCATGTGTTTCAAATGTACTTCGTACCATACCTTACGGTCATCTTCCTATTTCGTGTAATGACCTACTTTGCGACCTATAAAGCATCTTTCATGGAGATGACGGAAATGGGTCTCTCGCTATCCTTGCTGATCGCAGATGTATATTTGATTGTGTTGTTCGATATTCCACTTCCGTTTGCATTAATTATCCTTGCGCTTGCCTTACTCCACTTTACTGCGGCATTCAGTCGTTTTCGTTGGTTCCGCCGTCGTCTTTGGTTGAATCGACATCTTGAGATCCTCAATTATTTGACGGATCACGGTGAAGTACCCATTAAAATTGCCGTCATGGCAGAAGATGAGATGCTTGTGACGACGAAGAGTGGAAAAGAGTTCACGTATCGTCAAGTCTATTGGAGCGGCTTTTATATTGAACATGGCTGATTGCTATATGAAAAGGATTTCTCCACGGAGGAATCCTTTTTTTGTTGCATTTGAAAAAATATAGTACGCTTACATAGGAAAAGGGGGAGTAAAAGTTGATTCGTTGTATACTGATCGATGCGAATGACACAATCATTTTGACCAATGATGTAAGTCGGACACAGGAACCGGGCATCACACGCTATTTCGTTGATTTCGATCAACCGACAGATACAGAAAAGCAAAAATTGATTGAGGTCTTTGATTTTCATCCGCTAGCGATTGAAGATTGTTTCCATTACTTACAACGCCCGAAGCTTGAATATTATACAGAACATAGCTTTTTTGTCCTTCATGCGCTTGATGAAGGAACGTTGATGAGTCGCGAAATCAATTTGTTCGCTAGCGACCGTCATCTCGTCAGCTACCATGAGCAATCTTCGCCAGAAATTGATATCGTGTTTGAACAGTGTAGCCAGCGCCTCGACAAACAAGAAACGGTCGACCTCGTCCATAAAATCATGGACAAGATCGTCGATGGTTATTTTCCGATTGTTCATGCGACGGAAGATGAATTGTTTGCACTTGAGGAACGCTACCGGACGCGTGGAAACGATCGTCAGTTGATGGAGGAAATTTTCGAACTACGCGCACGGTTACTTCGAATCTCACGGACGGTCATGCCGATGCGGGACTTATTATACCGTGTCGTCGAATCGAAGCGGTTATCGATTCATCCGAAGAAACAGGCATTCTTTCGCGATCTATACGATCATTTACTGAAGTTATCGGAAATGATTGAATACAACCGATTAATGACATCTGAATTTCGAGATAATTTCATCTCTCTCAACTCGTACCGGATGAATAGCATCATGAAGACATTGACGATCTTCACGACGATTTTCATGCCGTTGACGTTCATCGCCGGTATATATGGGATGAACTTCGAACATATGCCAGAACTGACGACCCGGTATGGTTATTTCGTAACGTTAGGGGCAATGGGACTTCTCGCTTTAGGGATGATTCTGTTCTTCAAAAAAAATCGCTGGTTTGATGAATAAGGGGGGATGTAAGTGGATATTCGACAATTGCTCTTTTTTACAACGATCGTCGAGCAAGGCTATAATTTAACGCGTGCTTCGAAGCATTTGTCGATCTCACAACCAGCGCTTAGTCAGATGATTCGCGACTTTGAGCAGCTGGAGCAAGTAGAACTATTCATTCGAAAGCACGGACGGTTGATAGGATTATCGGAAACGGGACGTCAATTGTATGAGGATGCGAAGATCGTTCTGACACGTCATCAAGCATTGATGGGTCATCTACGTGAACGCTCGAACGTCGTCCGAGGAAAGGTCCGTCTCGGTATCCCACCCGTCATATTACCAGTTTTATTTTCGCAGCTGATTCCGAAGTTCATGGCGGAACACCCTGGCATTGAACTCGAAATCATCGAGGAGGGGGCGTTTGAACTGAAACGTCGACTGTTACTTGAAGAACTCGACTTGGCGATTTTGATTGAACCGGGTGAATCCTATGGTATCGAACGTTTTCGATTAATCGAAGATGAGGTCGTCGTTGCCGTGCGTCCGAATCACCCGTTTCAAGCAAAAGAAGCGCTATCGTATCGTGATATCGGAAATGAACCACTCGTCATCTTGAATGACCGATTCATGTTGCATCATCAAATACTATCGGAGTTTCGAAAAGTGCAGCAAGAACCGAATATCTTCTTCATGTCAGGGGCATGGGATTTGTTGATCGGGATGGTCCAAGAACTTGACGTCATCTCGATCCTACCGGAGCCTATACTACGATTTCATCATGCGGATGACATTAAAATCATCCCGTTCGACCCACCGATGTTATGGGATGTCTCGTTGAACCGACTCGTCGGGACAGAATTACGTCCTGTCGTCCGACACGTTCATCAATACATCGTCCACTATTTTCAGTCGTATTGGCCTACGCCTGCGCGATGAAGAAAAAAGACCGGAACGCATCGCGCTCTGGTCTTTTTGTTGAATAATCATGTTTCATGAAGTGACGTGTTGCGTCAGACTGCGAATCTGCTTAGCTGCTTGTTTATAAGGGGTCAGCGTCTCTTGTGCCTGTAAAGTCGCGCGTTCACTTTCAAGTTGCTCGAGTGTTTGGCGTAACAGGTGCTCTGAAACGGCTGTTAAAGAAACGTCCAGATGTGTCGCCGCGACTGCGAGCAAGCGTTCTTCTTGAGTGGCAGTATATGCGAGTGCTTCTTGTTTAGTTAATGTCGCCAGCTCCTCCTTCAACTGCTCCTTCTCATTTTTTTCAAAGAAGGCTTTCGCATTCCGGAAGTGGCGTTTGACGCCGACATAAGGAGTTGCATCTTCGAAAGGTCCGTCAAACGTCATGTCATTTAATCGAGAGACCGTGACAGGCGCGAGCTGGAAGGATTCGTTCCATTGCTCTAGCAACTGTTGCTCCTCTTGTTGACGCCGGATCAAGGCAGCTTCGAGCCATTGGTCGACACGGAAATGTGTGACCCGGAGCTCTTGTTCAAAATCGAACCGAAGGAACGTTAACAGTTCCGTTAACGCATCCTGTAATGCCACTCCTTTGCCAGTTTGAGCAAAACGAACAGGATTATAGGCTTCCTTGAAAAAGTCAGGGAAACGGTAATAAATGCGTTGTACGACATGATGCAACAGCTCATGGATCTCTGCTTTGAGTGCAGGTTCGATCAAAGCGGCGCGATTGTCTTCGAAACGATCCGTGACCTGCTGTTCTAGAGTAGATAACTCAGCCAACCGTTCTTCTTTTCGCAACAGATTCGCTTCAGTCGCAGCGATAAATCGTTCGAGTCGCTGGACGGTCTTTTCCGTCTGCTCAGACAACGATACTTTGGCGAGACCGGTCAAATCCTCCGCTAGGAAGTGATGGAATGCCTCCTCGAATTCAGGTAAACCGGAAGTTGAATCCGATCGTTCTTGTTGCTTTTCGATGAGTCCTTGTAAGCTCGAGACGCCATACAGTCGAAGCGATCGAATCCCGAAGCGTTGCAATTCCGTCGCGACATAGTTCAAGACATCTTGACGTTCGCTATCAGACGCAGCGAGATCAATTGCGTTGACGAGGAAGAACATCTTATCGAGTTCGAATGCGTCTTTGACACGACCGAGTTGAATCAAGAATTCACGGTCAGCGCGGGCGAAGGCATGATTGAAGTACGTGACGAACAAGATCGCATCCGCATTCTTGATGTAATCAAAAGCGACCTCAGTATGACGGGCATTGATTGAATCTGCTCCCGGTGTATCGACGAGCGTCACGCCGAGACGTGTTAGCGGGCTATCGTAATAGAAATCGATGACATCTACAAAACAGCTTCGTTCTTCCTGCGCGACATACTGTTTAAAAGCGTCTTGATCGACCGTCTGGATGGTACCGATGAAGGATTGCACGGCAGGGAATCCTTTCAAGAAAGCACGTAAGAACGGATCCGTCAGTGACGCGGTACGCGGTAAGAGCGTATCGTATGCCTGTTTCGTTGACTCGAACGTCATCGTTCCGACCATCGCTTCATTTAAGTCCTCAAGCATCGCTGCTTCCGACTTGAACGTGACTTCTGCCACGCCGTGCGGGTGTGCAGCGTCAACCGGATGAATTCGGTTGATTGATGCCGTCGTCGGATTCGGAGAGACTGGAAGGACCTTATCTCCGAGTAAGGCATTGCAAAACGATGATTTTCCGGCACTGAAGGCACCGAATAAGGCAATCGTGAACGATTGATGTGTCAGTCGGTCCAATTTGTCATTCAAATAAGCGACGGCATCTTCAAAACCTTGAAGACCATTCAGATGATGACGGATTCGAGCGACGTCTTCCGGTGCATAACGGACGGCTTGTTGCTCACTGATCGTCGTCGCAATTTCAAACGCAGTAGTTTCTATCACTGATTCGTACCCAGTAAAGGAAACGATCGCCGCTTCTTGCTGAATCAATTGCTCCTCCCAGATTGAAACTTGCGTCCGAGCCTGTTCGAGTTGTTGGTCGGATGGACTCGCAACGCCATGCTCATATCGTTCGAGTGCTACGGTAGCCTGTTGCCATGCTTGAACGCTATTCCATTTATGCTGTAGTAACGTCTGTTGCTGCAATAGTTCAGCTTGTTCTTTCGGGAAAGTTGCCGTCAACTCTTGACGAATAAGCTCACGCCACGCGTTCGTTTCCTTGACGAACCATGCTTGTGTCTGTTCGGCGACACGATTCGTGAACTGGAGCACTGATTCACCTGTGATCGTAATACCGGTTGGCAAGGCACTTTCGAGTACGGAAAGCGGTGGGTCAAGTGAGAGCTGATCGATTGCGACGATATGCGTATCCTGCAAAAGACCAAGGTCACGTAACGATTGTTTCATCAAGTTACGTAAATGAAGCGAAATTTCAGAAGCGGTCACTGTCTGATAGGCACGGAGGACCTCTTGTGCGATCTCTGCTTGAGCCGCTTCCGTTTTTTTCGCGCTACGGAATAATCCAATCTTGAAATCACTCTGACGTGACTCGAGGAAGCGGCGCATCTTCTCGCGTAATTCGAACGGCATCAATGTCGCATTTTTCAAAAGTTGATCCCGATGAAGCGAAAACGTCTGTACCCAGCGGTCCGGTTGACGTGCTTCTAACTGTTGCGAGACACGCGCTAATTCGGTTTCGACTTTCGCCGGATCCTGTCGCTCAGTGTCATTCAATTGCTCAGCCATCGTCTCGTAGGTTTCTGAGACGAGACGTGTGAGATAACGTGTATGCTCCTGGTGAAGACTTTCAAGTGTCAGAGCGGCAGAAGTCAACAACTTCGGTTGAGCGTCGCGAATGCTTTGTTTGACGAGTTGTTCGACTTCCGTGAAATCGTTATGCGGATGGGCTGGGTTCCGTAGGCTCGTAAAGAAAATCCCTTTCGGCACGACACCGTGTTCGGCGAAGGACGCATGAACCGAACGACGGAAGGCGTCGAATGATAGTTCATCGTCACGATGTTTATCGATTTGATTGACGATTAAATATAATTCCGGCACGGCAGCTTGTAATTCATCCGTCACCATGAAGTTCAATTCGGATTGAACATGATTGTAATCCATGACGTAAAACAAGATGTCAGCCAAGTGAAGGGCAGACTCCGTTGAGACCCGGTGGGCATCATCGACCGAGTCGACGCCTGGCGTATCCATCAAGACGAGACCAGGAGGCAGCGCGGACGCGGCATGCGTCAAATCGATTTGTCGGACATCACCACTTTTCCCAAGCGATTGAAGATGCTCCTCTTGCTCTATTGCTGTCAGACGAACAGACGGCTGTTCATGAAAGTGAACGATTGCTGAATCCATCTCACCTTGCTGAAGGGTCACGATGTTCGCACTCGTCGGAATCGGACTCGTCGGTAAGACCGATTCACCCGTCAAGGCGTTGATCATGCTCGATTTTCCAGCTGAAAAGTGACCGGCAAACGCAATCGTGAACTCTCGTTTTAATAGTTTGCTAGCAAATTTATCTAGTTTATCTAAACGGAGTTGATCCGTTGAAGGTTGAATCAATGTGGCGAGTGAAGCCGTCGCCTCGAGTTGGTTCGATAATCGTTCCTCAAATGAGCGCATGCAATGAAACCCCTTTCTTTCAGTCATCGTCCAGTGTATCACGATTTTTTCCGTTTCGTCATCCTTCTGCAAACGTCAAAAACGATTCGCCAAGGAAGAGGCGAATCGTTTTTGATCGGAATCAAGAGGACGGAACGATTTCGTCCGCACGTGTCGATTCTTGTTCCGTCGAATGAATCCGGCGCAACAAGTGTAATTTGAAGAGATACATTACAAGCAGGTGAACATTCGCCTGTGTTGCCTTGTAGAGTATCCACGGTAAAGCAGGGACGAATTCATGGATAGCAATGATGCATTCCTGCGTACCGGGAATTTGCCGGAATTCAATCCGACCACGGCTGTCTTGCTCGACTTTTGCAAACAATCCACCGGTAATCCGGTATGTCGCCATGTGTCGATCGTGAACCGGTTCCTTCGTCAATTCCAGCAGCGGTTGGTCGTAAAACGGAATGTGGATTCCAACGACTTGATCTTTCACGGTTGACGATAGGAAGGGGCGGGCGAATGATGACAACCAGTTCATATAATCGTCGGCTGCCCAGTCGGCATCTCGATCCTTTGGTAAAAGGACCCGTTGGACTGAACGGACGTCAAGAACGTCTGGTGTCGAAGAAGACGAGGAAGAAGATCCTTTTTGTTCCTCCTCCTCTTTTAACGCATCTCGGACTGATTGTTCGAATGTGATTTTGCCGTCACTGATGCCGGGAATCATTTTTTCTGGATCTGCGACCATCTCATGGACCATGCTTTCAACGAGTGGATAGACGGTTTCTTTTGGTTCCCCTGACACGAGCGTCACCCAAAGACGGGATAACTTCACGGTCAATAAAGGAATATCGATCGTCGGTTGTCGTTTACCCATGATGTCGGCTGTTTTAAGGATCATTTCCTTATAGGTCATTGCTTCCGGTCCACCGATATCAATAGCCCGGTCTTTCACGTCGTCACGATCGACACTTTCACCAAGGGCATGAATGACGTCGGGTAAGGCTACAGGATGGGTCTTGTTACGTGTCCATCGTGGGAGTGCCATGACGGGGAGGCGTTTGACGAGTTTCGATAAGATTGGGAACGATGAACCTTTAGGACCAACGATTAACGCAGCCCGGATCGTCGTCACGGGTGTTCCGTACGCACCGAGAACGCGTTCGACTTCAAGTCGGCTCTTTAAGTGACGTGATAGGTCTTCTGTTTCCTCAGGGATGATACCGCTTAAGTAGATGATTTGCCGGATGCCGTTTTCTTTTGCGGCACGGGCGAAGTTATCAGCTAACAATAAGTCCATATTCTCAAACGATCCTTGTGTCAATTTGGCAGAAGGCATCATCGAATGGACAAGGTAGACAGCGATGTCCGCTCCTTTCATACCTTCGATCGTATCGTTTAAAGAAAAGAGATCGCACGATCGCCATTCGACGCGTTCCTCATTGTCCTTGTCGTCACCGTTTCGTGAAAGGGCAATGACGTCATATTTTTTCTTTAATTCATTCAGTAGGTTATGACCAATGTATCCGGTGGCTCCGGCTAAAGCTAAGCGCGTTGGCATGGATGTAAACTCCTCTCTTATATCTGTTGTAATGTACCCCCAATCGAGTCGGTTCAATCGCAGGTACTTTGACATGGGACGATTCAATATAAAAAGAATCGGGAATAAAACGATATGGATATGGACGAGGAAAGTGATAAAAACAAAGGGGGGCTTCAACCATGCAGTCGATACAATTCATGCAAGTGGGACATGAACGACGGTTCGATCTGTTGTGGAGACGCTTAAAACCGAAACACCGAGAAGATGCAGCGATGGTCTCGATGCTGTATCTTGCGACAGGACAACCACAAGTGCTCGAACGGTTCTCGGATTACTTCTTTCCGGATAGTGGTGAGTTTTTTGATCGTGAATTTCTGGCAGAACCTTATCCGAGTCCAGCGTTAGAAGCAATCATCCACTTGATTGTTCAACTGTATAATGGACGAACGACAATCACAATCATCGAGTTGATTGAACGATTGGATGAGCAACAGATGTCGCTCGTACTCGAAGCGATTAAATTACGGACTTACGGATGTCAGATGTTACAAAAGGTCGCAAAATCGTAACGACTCTAGTATGAATCCGATTAATGAAGGTACTCTTCTTCGTCGATCGGATTTTTTGTGAGGGAAGAAAAATTGTAAGTTCAAGAATCAATAAGAAGATGTTCGTGAATCAGAGTTCATTAAAATAAATCGCCATGAAAATAAAAGCTAAGTTTATTCACGAAGAACTAATTGAGATGGGCGGTGATTGGAAATAAGATGAAAGTATCAGTAAAAGGTGGTCTAACTATGGAAGGAGTGACATCATGCAGCTCAAAGAATCGATCTACTTTCACTCACCGATTTTCATCCAAAATTTGTTGACGACTTTACAAGGACGTCGCCTGTTCCATGAACGATACGGTTCCACCTATCAGCAACGCTTACAAGAACTGAAACAGAAGTTAGGACGACCGATTGACGTTCGAGCAGAACAGTTGCATCGATTGAACGAGTTCCTTGATTTTTGCCAAACGCACAGTCCGTATTATCAAGAATTATTTTCTTCCCTTGCGTTAGAGCTCCCTTTACGATCGATTGACGAACTAACACAGATTCCCCCTTTGACGAAAGAAATCTTACGGCAACAAAATGAGACCATCCATGCGCGCGTCCATGCTCCAATTCTAGGAAAAACGGGCGGTACGACCGGTAAATCGATTCAAGTTCATTATACGAAGGAAGACATGCAAATCCGAATGGCACATCTCGACTTCTTCAAATGGACCCATGGAGTCGATCAAGGGATGCGGCGAGCTAGTTTTACTGGTCAAACGCTCGCTTCCCCGCAACAAAAGGCACCGGTTTATTGGCGGACGAATAAAGTCATCAATCAGATGTTGTTCTCGATTAAAAACATCAATCCGAAAACCGCTGCTGCATACATTGAACAACTGAATCGGTTTCAGCCGGAATCGATTGATGGTTTGCCCTCAGGAATGATCGAAGTTGCGCGATATGCTAAAAAATATGGGATGACCTGTACGTTTCGACCTAAAGCGATTTTCCCAACGGCAGAAATGATGACGGCAGAAGAACGAACGCTCGTCGAAGACGTCTTTCATGCGCCGATCTATGATCAGTATGCGTCGTCAGAAGGGGCGCCGATCGTCGCCGAATGTCCGTATGGGAAAAAACATCTACATTATGAGATGGGTATCATTGAACGCGATGAGGACGGCGAAATTCTTGTGACGAGCTTTGATACGCACGGGACACCTCTCGTCCGTTACCGCGTCGGCGATCGGATGACGCTCAGTCGGGAAACATGTCCTTGTGGTCATCAAGGTCCGATCATCGCTTCGATCGACGGACGGGGGAGAAGCTTCATTCAACTTAGAAACGGACACCGTGTTTTTGAGGGCGAACTCGCGGGAATCGTTCGAGCGTTCCCGAACTGCATCGAACGCGTTCAATATATTCAAGAGACACGAGACGAGATTGTTTTATTATATGTTCCGGATGAGCGATGCTTCGAGAAAGAACATGAGAAGAAACTCTTTTTCGTTCTGGACCGACTGTTTGAGGGACAATTGAATGTCGTCATGCGCGCGGTACCGGAAATTCCGAAAGAAATCAGTGGAAAGACGTTACTGATTAAACAACAGTATGCATGACATACGAAAAAGCGAGATCATCGATGATCTCGCTTTTTCGTATGTCCTTAAACTGTCAGTCGCGCGGACAAACCGGAATCCAGATGGCAGATTGATAATCGGCGGCAGACGGGTCGCCTGCCGAATAAACTTCGAGTTCGGCGTGAGGCAGTGGGTCATATCTATGCGATGGGAGCCACTCTTGATAGATACGCTGCCACATCTCTTGAATGGCATGTGGCATCGGACCAACGACTGGAAACGTCGCCCAAAGACTCGCCGGAATCGTCATCGTTTCCTGACCGGGCAGGACTTCCGTTGTCGTCGTCGCGATCCAATAATCCATCGATACTTCGGTGAAATTGGAGCAGACACCAACCACACCCTCAATCTGACCGTCATTTTGTTTGAACAAAGTAGCATCTTTACCGGAATGATTCACATCATTCCAAAATAATGGAATCAGTTGTTGTAGGGCACCATCTTGCGTCGGAAAATGTTTTCGCCATCCTGAAATCTGCAAAGCCGGTCGTTCAATGAGTTGGTAATTCATTTGCTCCAGTCCCTTCAAGGTCACCTGAATACTCAGGCGGTTATAGGCGTGAATCGGACGTCGCTCGTTTCGCATCAACGTCGGGGAACAACCATGCTGACGTTTGAAGGCTTTTGTGAATGCTTCCGGCGTCTCATAACCAAAACGTAAAGCGAGATCGATGATTTTTTCGTCCGTCTGTGTCAATTGTTGAGCAGCAAGCGTCAGACGTCGTCCACGGATGTATTCGGGTAACGTCATCATCGCAAGTAATGAAAACGTCCGTTGTAAAGGATACGTCTGCATCTGCGACACACTTGTCAAAACGTTGAGATCGAGCGAGTCTTCTAAATGATCTTCGATGTAATCAATGACGCGTTGAATCGATTCGAGCCACATCTTGTCACCTCCTTGTTATCAGTATAGTAGAGCGATGATCGTCGGGCCTGTCCAAGGTGATAGTAATTTGTCAGGATGCACTTTTCCACGTTTTTGTCATCTTCCTGTCAGTTATTTACGATATCGTAGAGATATCGTAATCGTTACTTCCCTTGCGAAAGGACGTGATGACATGGGTATCAAAGAGCAGATCTATAGTCGCTCTCCTCTATTTCTCCAGCACCTCTTCACAACCCTCTATGGGTATCAATTGCATCGCGAACGGTATGGGCGTGTCTATCAGGAACGCTTCCAAAGTTTACTTGAGCGGGAAAATAAGCAAATTGACGTGGAAGCGGAACAACTGGAGCGGTTAAATAATTTTCTTTTATTCTGTACTCATCATAGTGTCTACTATCAGGAACTGTTTGCTGCTATGAGAATCCGGTTACCGTTAACAGATTTAGCCGAATTGAAGCAAATTCCTGTCCTTTCGAAAAATGTATTGCGTACTCGAATGAAAGATATTCGGACGGATGTCGCGGCCCCGATTCTTGGGAAGACAGGGGGGACGACGGGAATGTCGCTTCAGGTTCACTATACGGTGTCTGATATGCAGATTCGAATGGCCCATCTCGATTATTTCAAGGCGACCCACGGTGTCTACCGTGGCATGCGACGAATCAGTTTTACGGCACAGGATCTCGTACCGGAGCGTCAACAGACGGACGTCTACTGGCGGATGAATCGAGCGGAAAATCAACTCCTGTTCACGGTGAAACGGATATCCCCACGGACGATGGCAGCGTATCTTGACGCTATCGAACGTTTTCAACCAGAAACGATCGATGGTCTTCCGTCAGCAATGATTGAGCTCGCCCGGTTCGCGAAGCGAGAAGGGATCCGCTTGACGTGTCAACCGATTGCGATTTTCCCGACGGCAGAACGGATCGACGCGCAAGAGCGTCAAGTCATCGAAGAAGTGTTTCACGGACCAGTCTTTGATCAATATGCATCGTCTGAAGGGGCACCTATCGTTTCGGAATGCCGGTTTGGTCAAAAACATCTGCACCATGAGATGGGGATCATCGAACTCGATACAGACGGGGAGATTCTTGTGACGAGTTTTGATACACACGGAACCCCCCTCATTCGTTACCGGGTCGGAGATCGGATGACGCTCAGTCAGCGCACCTGTTCCTGTGGTCATCCGGGACCAATCATCGAATCGATTGACGGAAGGGGGCGGGCCTTCATCCAAAGACCGGATGGACAAAAGATTTTTGAAGCGCAACTGTCGAGTATCGTCAAACATTTGCCAAACAGTATCGAGCGTATTCAATATGTTCAAATGACGACAGATAGCGTATCGATCTACTACGTTCCGGACGCAGAGCGGTTCAGTCTATCAGACGAACGGCTTCTGATGGAACGGTTGTACCGTTTATTCGGTCGTGATATCCATCTCGATGTACAAGCCGTTTCTTATATCGATGCAGAGGAAAGCGGGAAAATTTTACTCGTTAAATCAAGTTTAACAGGATAAAAAAAGTGGACAGATGGCGCCATCTGTCCACTTTTTAATTGCTTCTCACCATATCTCGTGTAAAAGTACAAAACATCTCTGCTGTTGGTACTTCTAAAGAGGTACCACGTTAAAAGTGTTAAAGTGCCTCATTGATTCAAATTGTTTTTGATATCCCTTACCTTTTTTAAAAGCCATTTTTTATTTTCTTTGTCTTTTACGATAATAAAATCTTCTGTTCCTTTAACAGAATAGATGGTGGACCCGACTGAAAAAAGATTCGATTGGCTGTTCGCTTGGGGCATTTCATATGCTTTTGTTTTCTTTAATATCGTGCTAATTTTTTCTCCTTGTTGCTTAAATGCATCCACATCTGCTTCTGTTCCGCTATACTCTTTGTTATTCACAATGACGATCATGGCATGACTAACTTCGTCCTCTGTATCAGTTTGACTGCATCCGAATAAAAATCCAATGAACACAATGACGAATATCTTTTTCATCGGAACCTCCTTATATGAGTATTCGTTGAATAGTAACGTAAATTCATGATAGGTAAAAGTCGCTTCCTTTACCAAGTATAAGGTAAAATAAGGAAAAGGAGGGAGATAGATGAAACCTCAGATTTTACTTTTAGGCATATTCCATCTCGATCGCCCGGCAAATGGTGACATGATTCGTCCAGCAATATTTGATATCGCGTCAGAGAGAAGGCAACGAGAAATCCAAGAAGTCGTTGCTCGATTGAACGCATTTCGACCGACAGGCGTTGCCCTTGAGACGGCACCTGAACGCATGAGTGACCTGCAACATACATATGAAACCTATCAACACGAGAGCGATTTAACCGAAAATGAACGGCAACAAATCGGCTTTCGCTTAGCCCGGATGGCAGGAATAGCAGATCTCTATGGGGTCGATTGGAATGAAATCGTACCCGGCGTACCGGATTTAGGAATCGTCCGATCACATCATCCGAAAGCATTTGAGACGATCGTCGCGGCTGAGATGAATCGGACTGAACAGTTAGAGCACGCGATGGAGCAGTTATCCTTCTCCGAATGGCTCGATCGATTGCACGCTGAAGAAACGATTGCAGCGTCGGCTATAATCTATGATCAAATCGAACGACTGGAAAGCGGGCGGATTTGGGTTGAACGCTACTGGCGAGTCCGCAATCAAAAGATCGCAAATCGTTTACTGCACCTCGCTCAGGCGAACGAACGAATCGTTTGTTTGTACGGTGCTGCGCACCTCCCGTTATTACGACAATATTTGAATGACTCGAACCAAGTCGAAGTGATGACGTGGAACGATTGGAACAACGAAAAGGAGTGTATGTAAATGCTATTTCACTACCATATTTGGACACCACATTTGGAAGAAACAGAAGCCTGGTACACGGCACGCGGGTTTCACGTTTCTCAGCGGATCGGGAAAAAGGACGGAGAGTTTTCGTCATTTAATCCACCTCTGTCATGGGATGATTTTCGAACGGATCAAATTTTATTCCGAATCATTGAAATGAAACGGGGAGCGGTCAATGTGACGATCGGATTCGGAAAAATAGTTCGCTTCGATCACATCGGATTTTTGATACAGCCTGGTGACGTGCAAACAATTCTTGATCGCGCAGAAACGTTATCGTTCACAGTCCAAGCGAACGAGCGGCGGACGTTCTTGCAAACACCGTACGGATTACGAATTGAACTGCAAGTCCATGAAGATGCAATTGCGGATACTGATGGAACGACACTTGAGCGTCTAATCCTAGCGACGCCGCGCGAAGGGTTAGAGGCGGATTTAGCGAAACTGTTCGATCGACCAATCTCACAAATCCAAACCGTCCGCGGGGAGAAGACCGTCTTACAAGAAGCAGTCTTTTCCGACGTATCGCTCGTAGGAACGGATCCGAACGGTGTTCAGCTCGTCTGCTCATAATCAACGAATACTTTGATCGGGAGATCTGGTGTTTTCATTAAGCTAGCGAAGCAACTGGCAAGCTCCGAAAACGAAGTCTCGTGTTCGAACAATGCGGGCAATGTCGCGTGACGATCATCTGAAAAGAGCCAGTCTGCGTGCTTGCGGTAGTCCCAGCCGTCACTCGATGCAACGATCTGAAGTTCTTTCGCGTGAAATGCGGGCGTCAACATCAAGGTTTCCCGGTTGCCGTCCGATAAGACGCAGATTGCACCATGAGGACGAACAGCAGACTGAAGCTCGGCAAAGGCCGCTTGACGTCCGGAACATTCGATGGCGACGTCATACATACTTGAACCCGATGTGACAATACGTGCACCTAATTGACGCGCTAACTCCGCTCGGGACGTAAGCGGCTCGAGGATATCAATATGACGAACGTTAACGTAATGCCGTAAGTAATGTACCGTCAGCAAACCGATCGTACCCATTCCAGAAACTAAGACGCTTGTGTCGGGTGTCAATGTCAGCTTTCGAACGCCTTTTGCCGCGTCACAAGACAGAATCAATAGTAAGGCTTCACGTGGTGAGACATGAGCAGGAACCGGGAGGACCTTCGATTCAGGAACGATCGCCTGATCTTGATGACCATAGAAGCTGACAACCCGATCGCCGGGCTTGACGATTTGGACGGCGTCACCAACTGCAAGCACTTCGCCATAACTTTCATATCCTGTCTCGAGCGGATAGTCATAACTGGTTTCGGTCATATCTTGTTCCAGCCATTGGGGAAGTTCGGCACCGATACTGATGGCACCGGCTAGAGTGCGGACGTGGACGTCATGGATGCCAAGCGGTGGCAGTTCCCGAACAAGATAACCAGGCATCTTCGACTCAACAAGACAGCAAATTTTTGTAGTGTTCAACACGTAAACCTCATTTCATTGTTGGATTGATGACACATGGATCAAGCATATATCACTTTACTTGTAAAATATAACAATTCGAAACCAGAAATAATGTAGAATAAGAAAGAATAGGGGGTGGATTGAATGGAACCATTATTGATTTTGGCATTGCTCGTGTTCGCATTTTTGACGTTTCGGTATAGTAAGATCCTCGTCCGAAAGGATATTTCTGCCGCACACAAACGACTCGCGATCGTCTTTTATTTGATTGCCGTCAGTGGACTCGGCGCTGTCGTCTATTTTAACGTATAAGGAGGACCATTCATGCATTTAACGACCAAACGACGAATCGGTGCGTATATCATCAACCAAGCTGTTTATCTTGGACTTTCCGTCGTCATCGAAAAAACGGTATTACGACGTGTGAAGTCAGAAGTCGTGCACGCCTTCGTCACACAACCGACGATCAGTTTTCTAGGAGAAGTCGCGCAATTAAAACTGTTGAACGGAAAATCGATTGGTGGTCAGATTTGTGGCATTCAGGTTAAAAGCGAGAACGGATTACCGTTGACGACAAAACAAGTCATTCGTCGAACAGTCTATCGTGATACGGTCTCGTTATTTAAGATCCGACCGTACTGGAAACCGTTTCTTGAGAACGGACAACGGTTACCGGAAGATGACTTCGCGAGAACGATTGTCCGCTTAAACCAGGAGAAGCTAAAAAATGAAGCTTGATTTTCATGTCCATTGTGTCCGTGCCTCTCAACCTACAGGAGCCATCCTGCTCTATCATGGTTGGGGTGGGACAGCTGTCTCTTATCTAGCGTTTGCTGAACAACTCGCTGACGAAGGATACGATGTCTTCATTCCGGAACTCGTTCGACATGATCAACGAGAACCGTTTGATGACCCTTACGATAAAGAAGTAACGACGACCTATTTTTGGTCCGTCGTCGAACAATCGATTACGGAAGCGACAGCTATCATCGAACAATTAGGCTGGCATGTTTCAGACGTGATAGCGATCGGTGTCTCGATGGGTGGGTTCATTGCCCACGGGATTATGTCGCGTCAGCCGATTAAAGCACTCGTTGCGATCAATGGGGGCGGTGCCTATCTTGAAGCAGAACGCTTATTTCGCGCGCGCGATGGGCGACCGGTCATCAAAGAAACAGATGTACCATGGAAGCTCGATCCAATCAGCGTGATGGATGAGCGTCCGCGGTTGCTCCTGCATGGGGATGCCGATGACATCATTCCATTATCGATCCAGCAGTTCTATCACGCAACCGCTGTACAAGCAGGTATGGCGCAAACGACCGTATTAGACGTTTTTCCAGGTGTCAATCATACCGTGACCGATGCCATGATCGAGCAACTGATCACATGGCTGAAGCACGTCAAACTTCAAGGAGCGACAGATGGACTACATACGTTTTCTTCGCAGTAAGGTCGGTCAGGAAAAAGTGATGTTGAACTTTGCCGGTGGGATTGTCTTTGACGAGGAGGGACGCATTCTTCTTCAAAAACGGCGGGAGCAACAAGCATGGGGATTTCCCGGCGGGGCACTGGAACTAGGAGAGTCGCTCGTTGAAGCTGCACAGCGTGAGATTTTGGAAGAGACCGGTTTTCATGTCAGGATCGAACGTTTGAGTGGTGTCTATTCAAAATACGAAGAGATGTATCCAAACGGGGATGTCGCCCAACCGATCGTCCATTTTTCCGTTTGCCGAATCAATGGGGGACAATGGACGATTGATGCCGATGAATCACTCGATGTTGCTTTTTTTGAAAGAGATCAGATGCCAGAACTCTATAGCGACCTGCATCAAACCGCCTGGAACGATTTTTTGACGGAACCGGGTCCAGTCTTTCGATAACGTAAAACATCCTTCTGATTTTAACGTCAAAAGGATGTTTTTACATGCGACATATTCAGCGTTCAAAGCCACCTTCGGAATGGATGACTTGCCCGGTCACCCAGCCACCGTCAGGACTGACGAGGAATTGGATCAATCGTGCGACGTCTTCTGGCGCACCGATTCGACCGAACGGAAAACTAGGTTTAAGCGTTGTCCGGGTTGCTTCATCCATCCAAGTCGAGTCGGTCGGACCTGGATTGACCGCATTAACGGTGATGCCAAGCGGTGCTACGGCTGTCGCGTAAGTCTTCGTAAACGTCGACAAGGCACCTTTCGTCGTAGCGTAAGCAATCTCGTCAGGCATCGGACCGAGATCCTGCCCGGACGTCAGTTGAACGATGCGACCGGACGTTAGGTTCGATTCAGTGAATCGTTTCGTAAAACGTGTCGCGAGCAACAACGGTGCCCGGAGATTGACGGCATAGTGTTGATCAAGGCTTGTTGCATTAAGTGTTCGCCAATCTGTCATCGTCGAGTGGGCAGCATTATTAATCAGGATGCTGGGTGTTCCAAAATCTTCAATGCGTGCGAATAAATCGTCAGCGGCATCAGGATGACTTAAATCAAGTTCGATCGCAAGGACGCGGACACCATGATTTTCGAGTTCGGTCGTAAAACTAGCCACCCAATCTGCTGTTGCTTTAAAATAAGTAAAGACCAGGTCATGTCCAGACGAGGCAAGCTGGCGGCAAATCGCAGCTCCGATGTCGCGTGTCTGACTGGCACCGGTCACGATGGCAATCGGTCGTATCGTCATATGTATTCTCCTTCATGTAAATGGAATCATAAAAACCAAATGTTTACAAAAACAGTATAACGTAATAAAGAGAACGAAAGAAAGCGTTATCAAGATTTAACATACTAAATAGATGCATGTTTTATCCTAAAGTGTCGTAAAGAAAAAGTGTACGAAATTATTCGTTAAACAGGTTGGGAAGGATGAATCGAACATGAAAGCAATCGTCTTATTCGACGGAGAATGTAATCTCTGTGACGCGAGTGTCCAGTTCATTTTGAAACGAGACAAAGGATATCATGATTTTGCTTCGTTGCAAGGGGAGACGGGGCAAGAGCTCGTCCGGCGTCATCATCTCTCGGAAACGATTGACAGTGTCGTTGTGATTGACCGAGGTGTACCCTATATCAAATCGGATGCTGCATTACGGATTGCTCGTCATTTAAAAGGTGGATGGCGTCTGTTGAGTGTGCTTCAGATTGTTCCACGTACACTTCGGGATCGCGTCTATGACTTCGTTGCAAATAATCGCCATCGTTGGTTTGGGCAAAAGCAACAGTGCGCGCTGCTGTCTCCAGAGACGCGAGCTCGATTTCACGACTAAAGATGAAAAACCGCGACGAATTGGTCGCGGTTTTATTATTTACAAGGATTTTTTCTCGTTTAGCATACAGATTAGGATAATTAAAATATCATTCTACCTATTTCTGAAAAAAGTTGTAGATTTCAGTCCTTCCAATCCTTTAAGATAGTCGATATATATGTGCAGATGCACGCTTGAATTAAATAAAGGATCATTTTGAAGGTTCTTGAGAAGAATGAGTTTTTAATCTTTAATTATGAAGGATTAGAAAAGAAGGTGAAATGCATGAAGATGACTCGCTCTACGGACTATGCCATTCGTGTGCTTATTTTTTCGGCGTCCCATCCGACTCGTCTCGTACAAATTCAAGAAGTGGCAACATATTATGGTATCTCTAAGAATCACCTAATGAAGATCGTTCATGCATTGAGTAAGTTTGGTCTCATCATTTCCGTGCAGGGTCGTAATGGTGGCTTTAGATTAGCAAAATCACCGGACACGATCACACTGGGAGAAATCGTTCACCTTTTTGAAGAAGTATCTTATCTGGAAACCGTGTCTGTAACACATGACGATCGCAGTTTACAAAATACGCGTCTTGCATTTGATCGGGCGTTTTCGTCCTTCAAAGAAACATTAAGTGCTTACACGTTGATTGATCTAATGGCGCCAACATGGGTTAATTGAAATTACTACTTGAAGCTGTCAAAGCGTCATCCTAAACAAAGCAGGTCGAGCCACATCAGTGGTTCGACCTGCTTTTGTCTTATCCTGTACAGAGCATCAAGACGTTACCGTCAGGATCCGCAAACGTAAAGTAAGAAAAATCATCGAAACGCTCGATGTCGCGGATGATGGGTGCCTGTAACGACAACACAAACTGATAAGATGCATCAATATCTGTTGTAAAAAAATTAAATAAAGCATGTGGTGAAGGGTGATGTTGATACGTTGCGTCATTCGTATGATCGTCGAGCGTCAAACTCGTTGGACCTTCGAGTGGGAGATTGTAAACAGGTGACGAGACACACGACGCATCAAACGGCAACTGCAGTAACTGGTGATACCATGCGGCGGCACGTTTTACATCCTGAACATGTAAAAAGACAGCGTTCATACGGGGTGCGATGAGATGGGTCGAAATTGACATAAAAATCTCCTCCTTCTTTTTGATACCTATTTCCTTTCGATAAACGTCTCTTAATTCCTCTAATTCCTATAAATGGAATATGTTATGATATATCAGGAAAATCATTTACGAATTGGAAAGGAATGATGATATGGAAACCATCATCTGTACGACGTGTGGTGTCGAACAAATCAATCCAGAGCGCGAAACGTGTCCGATTTGCTCAGAGGAACGACAGTATGTTAATCCAATTGGTCAAACGTGGACCACGCTCGCTGCCATGCAAACGTCAGGAACGTATCAAAACGTCATTAGTGACGACGGAGCAGGCGTCTATGCGATTCAGACGACACCAGCGTTCGGGATCGGTCAGACGGCATATCTTGTCCAAGGAAAATCGTTTAACCTGTTATGGGACTGCATTACATATCTTGATTCAACAACGAAAGAGCAGCTTGACGAATTGGTCGGAATTCAGGCGATTGCTTTATCACATCCGCATTATTACGCGACACAAGTCGAATGGGCGGAGACTTTTGACGTACCAATCTATATTCATGAAGATGATGCGTCATTCGTGACGCGACCAAGCGAACGCATCGTCTTCTGGAGTGGTGAAAGCTTGGAGTTAGCAGAAGATTTGATATTACATCGCATCGGTGGTCACTTCAAAGGAGCAGTCATTTGTGAACGAAAAGATGCATCAGCGGGGCTATTGTTGACAGGAGACATTGTTCGGATCGTTGCCGATCGGGCATGGGTCAGTTTCATGTACAGCTATCCGAATGTGATTCCGCTTCCAGCAAAGACGGTCGCGCGAATAGCAGAAACGTTACGTCCGCTTCACTTTGAAAAATTATATGACGCCTTTCATCGGAAAATTGAAACCGGTGCGTCTGAAGCAGTGGCGCGCTCTGCAGAGCGGTATATTGCTGCCTTGAACGGGGACTGGTTCACGACATGAAGTCGCGATTGATCGTCATCCGCAGAAATTCTGGTAGTGGAAAAACGACGCTTGCCAAAGCGTTACGATCGGTTTTACCGGATAGCATCCTGTTGTCGCAAGATGTCATCCGCAGGGAGATGTTGAACGTAAAAGATGGACCAGGAAATCCGGCGATTTGCTGGATCGAGGAGTTGGTCGGACTTGCTGACGGACGCCACGCAACGATTCTGCTGGAAGGCATTCTTGCACAGGACTGGTACGGTGAGATGATTGACCGGTTGGAACGTCGCTTTACGTCACGTTACGCGGCGTATTATTTTGACGTCACATTCGAAGAAACCATTCGTCGCCATGCGATGCGGCAACCGACGGAGTTTTCTGAGACGGATATGAAACGCTGGTGGATTGATCGGGATCACCGCCCGACGGATCGTCTGATTGCTGAGGATAGATCGATAGAAGCCATGATTCAGAAAATAAAACAAGAGCAAAAAGGGGAGAGCGAATGACACACTACATTTTTGACATGGATGGAACGTTGTTTCAAACGAATGCCGTGCTTGCGCATGCGCTAGAAGATGTCTTTCATGAGTTGCGTCAGACGGGGCGCTGGGAGGGAGAGACACCAGTCGCCCTCTATCAGCAGATCATGGGCGTCTCGTTACCAGAAGTCTGGCAGACGTTACTACCGGACTTTTCAGCCACAGACCAACAGGCTGCGGATCAAAAGTTTCGACGTAGCATAGAGCAGGCAGTCAAGGCGGGTCACGGGTGCCTATATCCAGGAACGATCGAGTTGCTAAGTCGTTTGAAACAAGCGGGTCATTCTGTTTATATCGCAAGTAATGGGTGGCCGTCCTACTTGTCAGCAATCGTGACGACATATGGACTCGAAGCCTATATCGATCATGTCTATAGTATCGAAGACATCCGTTCCGGTAATAAATCAGCACTCGTGCGGGAGATTTGTAAGATGCACGATATCTCTTCAGGTTACGTTGTTGGGGACCGCTTATCTGATTTCAAAGCGGCGCATGCGAACGGACTGTTAGCAATCGGTTGTCAGTTCGATTTTGCGCAAGAGCAGGAACTCGCAGTCGCGGACCGTGTCGTAAAAGAGTTGGGTGCTGTCTACTAAAAAGAGCCGTCTTCTGCGGAAGACGGCTCTTACTTATAGCAATTATTCTGCCCACCAGAGGGCATCGTCTGGTTTCTTCGCGATCGACGCGACTTCTTTTTCACTCGATACAGTTGGATGCGACCCTTTCAGTGCCTTACCAGCTGTATTCTTAAAGAAGAAGAAGAACGTGACGAAGCCGATGACGCTGACTGCTGTTAGATAGAAAGCAGGTGCAAGCGGGTTTTGTGTCGCATGGACGAGCCATGTCGAAACGAGTGGCGTCGTTCCACCGAAGATTGAGACCGAGACGTTGAACGTCACCGATAGTGTCCGGTAACGGACATCCGTATAGAAGATACTCGGTAGAAGACTCGGCATCGTTCCTTCAAAGATTGCCAAGAAGAAGCCAAGGATGAAGATTCCGATTCCGACGAACAAGAGCGGTTTAAGACCAATCAAGAAGAACGACAGGATTGAAAGTAACGATAGTCCGGCTAACGCGAAAAGAACGATATTGCGATTGCCTTTTTTGTCACTAAGCTTCCCGAAGAAGTAAGCGAGCGGAATCATGATCACCATGACACCAGTAATTAGAATCGTACTTGTCGAACTTGACATGCCGATGACTTCATCGAGGTACGATGGCATGTAGGACAAGAGCATGTAGTTCGTAATGTTGAAGAAGGCGACAGCGATGAAACAAACGATGATATCACGTTTGTGGTCGCGAAGAATTTCGCGGAATGTCGCAGGCTCTTCTGTATTTTCATTGATCTCATTTTCGAAGATCGGTGATTCATCCAAGTGACGACGTAAATAGAGACCGAATAAACCGAGTGGTGCCCCAAGAATGAAGGGAATCCGCCATCCCCAAGATGCCATTTGATCATCCGATAAAGTGACGAAAAGTGTTGTAGCCAGTAATGAGGCGAGAATATATCCACCGAGTGTTCCGATTTCAAGTCCACTTCCGAGTGCACTCCGTTTGTTATCAGGTGACGATTCAGCGATGTAGACCATGGCCCCAGCGTATTCACCGCCAGTCGAGAATCCTTGTAAAATGCGGGCTAACAATAACAAGATCGGTGCCCAAATACCGATTTGATCGTAGGTCGGTAATAATCCGATGATGAGCGTCGAACCGGCCATCATGACGATCGTCGTCGTTAAAACGACCTTCCGTCCGAGTCGGTCTCCGATGCGTCCAAAGACGATTCCACCAATTGGTCGCATTAAAAAAGCGATCGCAAAGGTCGCAAACGTAAAGACGAGCTTCAGTTCATCATTTTCAACAGCGCTAAAGAAGTTTTGACTGATGATGATTGCGAGATAGGAATAAAGACCAAAATCGAACCATTCCATCGCATTCCCAATTCCGGTCGCATAGACACTTTTTTTGGTTTGCTGCATGTCAACGACATTGACTTTTTCTTTTCTGAATTTCATAAGTTCTGTTCACTCCCTTTAATAAGTTCGTATCGTACCATAGCAGGAAATGAAGTCAAGTTGCTAATGTGCTTAACCACTTGAAAATGACTGAAAATGGCTCTGTGCCTGGAGTTGTCAAACCGTTGCGACTCTAAGGACGAACAAAGGTGTGCATTTTTTATGAAAAAAATTGAAAATTTTTTGGGTGTTTTCATAAATTCGAAACAATTTTCATGTGTTTTCACGACGAAAAAATCAGTAATCGGCCTTTAGGATGAGGGAAAGAAGACTATATTTTGGTAATTTTAAAATGAGGGTGGAAAGTAAAGGAGAATGCTTATGAAAAAGAAATGGATCGCCATTATATGTCTTGGACTCATTGTAGTCGTCGGTGGTTGGTATGCTGGATTTCAAGAATCGAAGGTATCCGGTTTTCCGGTGCCACGATTTGCTACGGCAGTTGAAAAACAAGGTGAGTGGAAAATCAAAACGCGTCTTGTCTCGGAAACCGATGGACCGGGTCTATTCTATGGAACGCGGATTCGCCAAGCCGGTTGGAAAGAACTCGATCGTGAAGGAGCGACGGCGTGGTATGAAAAAGACGGGAAAGTGATTGCCTTGACGACGTTTGATGGGGAACTGTATCTCGAAAATTCGAGTAAAGAAGAAATTCGGTTATAACACAATGAAATGAGACAACGATTGGCTTGTCTCATAATTGTAAGAACTTCAAAAGGATTGCATGGGCATCTGCTCATGCAATCCTTTTTGTTTTAATCATCTTCGGAAGAGGAGAGTTGTTTATGTGTCTTAAAATCGTAGATTTTATAGGAAATCGGAAATCGATGGTTCTTTGTTGAAATGACGCGACAGAAATAGGGCACGTCTTCTCCGTACGCTCCTAATTCCGGATAATCTTGAAAGGTAAAATCCTCATAATCCTCGGTTGCGTCGAAAATAATAGACATGGATTGTGTCTTGCCTGAGTTTTCCTCTACATAACAGTCACCTTTGATAACAGCGTAGTCCTTGAAGACGATTTGCGATAGGCTAGGGACCGTCCAGTAAAGTAGTCCAACTCCAAGTAACGTGATAAAGATGAACTGAAGTTTGTCTTTAAATGTTTCTGTCGAGTCTTTCCATGTATCAATCGTAAAGAAGATACCACCAAAAAGTGTAATGATTCCGAGTATAAGCATTCCATAATACAGAATGAGTTCACGATTCATTTGATTTAGCTCCGTTCCTCATAAATATAGTCCATTTGCCTGGACGACGAAATGCGAATGTTCATAGTGGTATGTGATGACGGAATAGTCGAACGGACGACCGTTCGTCAAATGAAATACTGTCTCAATCGTTAATCCAGGATCGCCCTCGGTGAGATCTAGATGACGAGCCGACTCAGCGCTTAACTTCCCGACGTGCATATACATATCCGAGAACCCAATATTCAATTGGAGTGCCGTCTCTAAGTATTCGAAGATTGACTGCTCGACGATTTCACGATTCAAATACGGAACGATCGATTGACGATAGTAAGACTCTTCGAGACAGAGGATCTTGCCGTCGATGTAGCGGATTCGCTTGACGTAATAAATCGTCTCACCTGCCTCGATCCCGAGATTCTTCGCGATGTTATCGGTTGCAGCGATTGATTCGAGTGCGAGAACGGTTGACTCGATCGTATGACCGACGAGATTCTGCTTGAATCCTTGGGTCGAGAACAGGCGAATGTAGCCGGTGCGATTCGTCTTCCGGACAAAAATCCCGCTTCCTCGGACTTGAAAGATGACCCCTTTTCGTTCGAGTAACTCAAGTGATTTTGTCATCGTCGTTTTACTGACGGCGAACTGACGAATCAACTCTTCGAGAATCGGTAGTTTGTCCCCTTGTTTCAACTCATGTTGTTCTATGTACCGTTCGATTTCATCGGCCGTCTGTTGGTATTTCAGCATAAGACACCTTCTTTTCTTACGAACTTTTTTCTTTCTTCAGTATAGCATAAGCCTTCTCTTGATTAATAACATGTTAAATTTAATTATTTATGTATTGATTAATTGTGCATGTACAATTAAAATGAAAGGGTATTCAAGCGTCATATTCAGGGGAGGTACACGATATGGGCAAGGTTCGCGATTATCAACAATTGGCGCATTCGATTTTAGAAGCCGTCGGGGGAGAAGACAACGTCATCAGCGCCGTCCGATGTGCCACACGACTTCGTCTTGTCTTGAAACGATCGGATTCGTCAGCCAAGGAAACAGTCAGTGCATTACCTGGCGTCATTACGGTCGTTGAGTCTGGCGGGCAGTTTCAAGTCGTCATTGGTCAACACGTTGGGGAAGTCCATCAAGAATTTTTGAAGCTCGTCAATTTGGAACAATCGGAAACGGAAGAGGCGCCGAAAGGGACGGTCCTCAACCGAATCATTGCGACGATGTCAGCGGTCTTTGCACCGTTCGTCTACATCTTAGCTGCAGCAGGGATTCTGCAGGGAACTTTGATTTTGACGACGCTCGCTTTTCCAGCATTCGCGAAGACGGGTACTTATGAAGTCTTTAGCTTCATCTCATGGGCACCGTTTACGTTCTTGCCGATCTTCATTGCTATCACGGCAGCGAATCATTTTAAGGTCAACGCCTTCATCGCGGTCGCCTGTAGTGCGGCACTTGTCAGTCCAACATGGGCAGATATCGCAGCGCGCATCACGGCTGGTGAATCCATCACGTTTTTAGGAATCGCATTATCCGGGACAACGTATACGTCATCGGTCTTACCGCCATTATTCCTCGTCTGGATTCTGTCTTATGTCGAGCGATTCCTGAACAAGACGATCCATGAAGTCGTCCGTCCGTTGTTCGTCCCGTTCTTCAGTATGGTGTTGATGGTGCCGCTTACGATTCTCTTGATCGGACCGATCACGACACTGGGTGCAGAGGGGATCGCAAACGGGTATAACTACTTAGCAGAGAATGCTCCTGCGGTCGCTGGTCTCATCATCGGTGGCTTCTGGCAAGTCATCGTCATCTTCGGTGTCCACTGGGGTGTCACGCCGATGGTGCTCGCGAACTTCGAGCAATATGGACGCGACTCGTTCCAGGCTTACCAA
Source organism: uncultured Exiguobacterium sp. (assembly GCF_964277885.1). Lineage (NCBI taxonomy): Bacteria > Bacillati > Bacillota > Bacilli > Caryophanales > Exiguobacterium > uncultured Exiguobacterium sp. Next base: position 1,145,037 of record NZ_CAXYJR010000005.1, read on the forward strand.
ACGATTGCCGTCATCGCCCAAATCGGTGCCGTCATCGGAGTCATCTTAAAAGCACGCAACAAAGAAACGAAAAAAGTCGGGGTCTCGGCAGGACTGACAGGTATCTTCGGTATCACGGAACCGGCTATCTATGGAGTGACGCTCCGCTTTAAGAAACCGTTCATCTATGGCTGTATCTCGGGAGCAATCGGCGCTGTCACGGCGAGTTTCTTTAAACCATATTACTTTGCCTACGCCGGATTACCGGGACCATTGACGCTCGTCAACGGTATCGACTCCGACTATCCATCATCAATCATCGGCTTATTGATCGGAACGGCGATTGCCTTGATTCTACCGATCGTCTTGATTCAAGTGTTCGGCTTCGGGGAGCAGGCTGCTCCGGTCGTAGCTCCTGCAAGTACAGCGACACTAGTTGCAAAACAAGAAGTCAGCGCTACGCTGACAAACGAAGAGACGCTTCGCGCACCACTTGAAGGAACGATCGTTGCTTTATCAGATGTACCGGATCCTGTCTTTGCATCCGGTGCGATGGGACAAGGGATAGCGATTCGTCCGACGAACAACCGGGTCACGGCCCCGTTTGACGGGACCGTCGTCATGGTCGCCCCATCAGGTCACGCGATTGGATTACGGTCGACGAGTGGTGTTGAAGTCTTGATTCATGTCGGTCTTGAGACGGTGACACTTGACGGCAAACCGTTTACACTTCACGTCAAAGAAGGTGAGGCGGTGACGACAAGTGATCTCCTCATGACGTTTGATGCGACAGCGATTGAAGCGCATGGACTCGAGACGATCACACCAATCATCATTACGAACACACAGAGTTATGCGCAAATTCTACCGACGGACGAGACGGTCACGACGGCAAATACACAGATTTTGACGATCATCAAGTAAGAGAAAAAGAAGGAGGATATGAAGATGAAGACATTACCAAACGATTTTCTATGGGGCGGTGCGTTAGCGGCGCATCAATTCGAAGGTGGCTGGAATGCTGGTGGGAAAGGACCGAGCGTCGTTGATGTATTGACGGCAGGAGCACACGGCGTCGCACGACGCATCACGGATCAAGTAGAGGAGAATGAATTTTATCCGAACCACGAGGCGATTGATTTCTATCACCGTTATAAAGAAGATATTGCCCTGTTCGCTGAGATGGGACTGAAATGTCTCCGGACATCAATCGGTTGGAGCCGGATTTTCCCAAACGGAGACGAAGCGGAACCGAACGAAGAAGGACTGAAGTTTTATGATGACGTCTTCGACGAATTACTGAAATACGGCATCGAACCAATCATCACGCTGTCGCACTTTGAGATGCCACTCCACCTCGCACGTGAATACGGTGGATTCCGCAACCGGAAAGTAGCGCTGTTCTTCGAAAAATTTGCGGAAGTCTGTTTCACGCGTTACAAAGACAAGGTCAAGTACTGGATGACGTTCAATGAAATTAACAACAAGATGGACGTCAGCAATCCATTATTCCTCTGGACGAATTCCGGTGTCCTCCTCGACCCGGAAGAGAACGCGATGGAAGTCATGTATCAAACGGGTCACCACGAGTTGCTCGCGAGTGCACTTGCCGTCGCAAAAGGGAAAGCGATCAACCCGGATTTCGAAATCGGAGCAATGGTCTCACACGTACCGATCTATCCGTACTCATCGCATCCGGAAGACATTTTGCTCGCTGAGACATCGATGCGTCAGCGCTACTTCTTCCCAGACGTCCAAGTCCGCGGCTACTACCCGTCTTATGCATTAAATGAGTTCAAACGGGAAGGGTATGATGTTCCGATCCTAGACGGTGATGCAGAAATCTTGCGAAACGGTACGGTCGACTATCTTGGATTCAGTTACTACATGTCGACGACCGTCAAACATGATGCTGTCGTCAATAACACAGGCAACATCGTCAACGGTGGTCTCGCGAATGGTGTCGAGAACCCATATATCCAGTCGAGCGACTGGGGATGGGCGATTGATCCGGTTGGTCTGCGCTATGCGATGAATCGTTTATACGATCGCTATCAGATTCCGTTGTTCATCGTCGAGAACGGTTTCGGTGCGATTGATACGATCGAGAATGGTCAGATTCATGACACGGCGCGAATCGATTACTTGCGTGCGCATATCGAAGCGTTCAAAGCAGCCGTACTCGAAGATGGTGTCGAGTTGATCGGTTACACGCCGTGGGGTGTCATCGACATCGTCTCCTTTACGACAGGTGAGATGAAAAAACGCTACGGCATGATTTATGTTGATCGGGATAACGAAGGCAACGGATCAATGGAACGGATGAAAAAAGACTCGTTCGATTGGTACCGTCACGTCATCGAGACGAACGGTGCTGCGTTACACAGTTCAGAGACGGCCAAATGATGAAGTAAGGGGTAACGGAAAAAATCCGTTGCCTCTTTTTTAAAAGAATTAGAATGAAAAAGTAGTGGGGTATGGCACACTAAGGAAAAAACGGGGGACCGGTAAATGATCAAAAAACGCTATGCCGATCGACATGACTGGCGTCGCATCACACAACGACACTATGTTCATGAACAAGTAGAAAACGAAGTGTTCAAAGGACATGTGACACTCCTTCAACTGATTGAAGTCGCTTTACCGTTAGATGTCCGTTATGGTGACGAAACGATTCGAATTGCTGACGCCGGTTACGTCTGGGTACAACAATTCCCAAGCGGTGCCCAACATGCCGTGACCTCGATGTTTGACGCCACGGGTCAGTTAGTACAGACCTATGTCGATATCTGTCTTTGTACCGGAGTAGAGGACGGACGAGTCTACTGGGAGGATCTGTTTCTCGATCTGATCGTTTTGCCATCAGGAGAAGTCTTATTAGTCGATACGGATGAACTGGAAGCAGCACGTGAGCAAGGGATTGTCTCAGAAGCGGAATATGCGCTCGCTTGGGTAGAAGCGAAGCGACTGCAAAAACAATTACAAGATGGATCTTTTCATCTCGTCGCACATGCCGAAGTAATGAAAAAACGGTTAGAACAGCAACTTAAACAGGGAACACCGCGTTGACGGGGTTCCCTGTTTTTTAGGCATGTCGTTCTTCGTTTATCTCGTTCGTTGCGAAATACTGTTGCTTGCGCGGGAGGAGAATCAATCCAAGAAAACAGATCGTCACGATTACGAGGAGACCGGCAAATAGAAGCGTACTGAAACGAATCGACCAGATGTCACCGAGCATACCGATCGCGACGATTGCTAGAATCTGTAGCAGACTGACACCGACACCGTATAGACTCGTAAAGCGTCCCATTAAGTGGAGTGGAATATTCGTCTGTTGGAACGTTAGGAAACCGGTCCCTGCAAATGCGTGGAAACAACCGAGTAACAAGAAACCGATACAGACGATTGAAAACGAATTCGCACTCGCATACAGCATGTAACCGACGGCGACGAACACATAACCGATCGTCAGCATCATCCGAACGGAGAGCGTTTTAGCGTAGCGGGCGACGACCCAGCTGCCGGCGACGGAACCAATCCCAGTCAGACTCATCAGTAAACCATAATCGGTTTCCGATAAGTCGATGCTTCGCTGTAAAAAGACGACTTCTTGCGTATCAAGTGCAAGTGTCGCGATCATCATCAGCATCGCGAGGATGTATAATCCGGTTACGTAGCGTGCGCTTTTGCTGAACTGATAGACAAGCCGCCAATCGGATATAATGTCTTGCAGCCGCATCCCTCGTTCGACCGAAGTGGTAAAACGCGGCAAGCGCATCAGCAGGATAGCTGATCCGAGAAACGAGACAGCGTTGAGCCAAATGGCAACATCAGCAGAAGCAACATAGAGCAGTCCACCAGCGAGAGCCGGACCAATCAAAAAGGCACCTGAGGTGATTAGACTACGATAGGCATTAAACGACGTCCGGTCGTTTTGGGGAACAAGCGTCGTGATATAAGTCAACGTTGCCGGTTCAACGACCGATTTGATGATGGCTAAGGCGATCAAGTCGATGTAAAGCAACGATAGTGGTAGAAATGGCATAATACCGATTAAGAAAGCACGCAACAAATCAGTCTGAATCAACAGTCGACGCAAGTCGGATCGGTCGACCCAACTCCCCGCGAACGACTTGATGATGAGAGAGACGATCGGACTGATGATCCACAGCGCAGCAACGGCTGACGCTGAACCGGTCAAGCGATAGATGTAGACGTTGATCGCAACGAGATAAATGAAGTCACCAAACTGTGAAATACCGAGCGCACTTAGGAGTATTCGTTCCCGAGAAGACATGACAGCATCCTTTCTTACATCATTTTCCAATAGTATACCAGAAAATCCTGATAACGTTTTCGTATATCTCTATACTTTTTATGGGAGAGTGGGTATACTTGGAAAAAATCAAAGGAAGAAGGGTTCGATCATGTTAACGACCATCGATTTATATCAAGCATTGCCTGTACTTGAAACGGAACGACTCCGTTTGCGACCGGTTCGCACAGAAGATGCAACAGATATCTATGCCTATACGAAAGATGAAGAGACAGCAAGATATGTCAGCTGGCATGCGCATAAAAGCCTCACGGATTCTGAACAATTCGTCGAACACATCCTTCGCCAATACGAACTAGGGAATCCGGCACCATGGGTAATCGAAGACAAAACGAGCGGACGGGTCATCGGAACGATTGATTTCATCAAAGTCTCGTTTGAGCAACAGCAAGCAGAACTCGGTTATGCGCTGTCGCGCGAGTACTGGGGGAAGGGTTTGATGCCGGAAGCAGCAGCGCGTCTCGTACAGTACGGTTTTGAGACACTCGGACTCGAGCGCATTCAAGCTCGTTGTTTTGTTGCAAATGATGGATCTGCTCGTGTCATGGAAAAGATCGGTATGACGTTCGAAGGAATCTCGCGGAGTGCTTTATTCGTTAAAGAGCGTTTCTGGGATTTAAAGATTTATGCGATCACACGAGAAGATTATATTGAGAGGAAATAATGGTTATTTTATTTTTTAAAAGGATAACTATTTATAATAGTGTATAATTAATCCAACTAATATTTATAAGGAGTGGAACAAATGGAAAACTTCGCATTAGAAATTCGAAATATTTCACAAAGAATAAATCAAATGAAAGATTCAATCTCTACTGAAGAAGCTACTAAGACTGCTCTAATTATGCCTTTTTTTCAAATGCTTGGATATGATGTATTTAATCCTGCAGAGTTCACTCCAGAATATATTGCAGATGTTGGAATTAAAAAAGGAGAAAAAGTAGATTATGCAATCATGAATCAAGGAATACCCACAATCTTAATTGAGGCAAAGTCCATAAAAGAACGCTTAACAAAACATGACTCTCAATTATTTAGATATTTTGGTACTACAAACGCAAAATTTGCGATACTAACTAACGGAGATGTTTATAGGTTTTACACAGATTTAGAAACACCAAATGTTATGGATTCTGTCCCGTTTTTTGAAATCACACTATCCGCAATAAAGGATAGTGATATAAAAGAACTTCAAAAGTTTAAGAAGCAAGAATTTAATGTTGATACAATTCTTTCTACTGCTGAAGAACTTAAATACTTAAATGCTATAAAAGATCAGTTAAAAACTATTTCAGAAACTCCAAGTGATGATTTTATTAAAATGTTAATACAAGATTCATATCAAGGAATTAAAACTCAAGCAGTAATTGATAAATTTAGACCTATTGTTCAAAAGTCCTTCAACCAGTTTATAAATGAAAGTTTGAATGAAAAACTTAAAAATGTGATCTCAGGCGAACAAGAATCAACAATAGATTCAATGGAAAGAAATGTAGAGAATCAAGAAACAACTGAAACTCAAAATGACATTCCTATTCCTAAATCAATTGAAACTACTCAAGAAGAAATTGAAGGATATGCCACAGTAAAAGTTTTATTGGGATCTGCAATTGATAAAAATAGAATTTTTTATCGTGATAATGCCAGTTATTTTAATATTCTAATAGATGATAGTAATAGAAAATGGATTTGTCGTCTTCATTTAAATTCTGTAAATAATAAGTACATTACTCTTAGAGATGAACCGAATATTCGAAATAAAATAAATCACGTTTACGAAATTGAGGATTTTAAGGATCGATTAATAAAAATCGTCGAAGATTTAATTAAACCAAAAATAAAAAGTGAATAAAAATTAAAAAATTCTCTGCATCCATTTTTGAATGCAGAGAATTTTTTAATTCAAAGCAAAATACTCGGAATAAGTTTAGAAACATGTTAAACTGGATATAAGAAAAGTAAGGAAGTAAGGAATACAAGAAAAACACAGAAAGAAGGAAGTTCGTGATGGAGCTATCAAAGTTAACGTCAAAAGGACAGATCACCATCCCTAAAAAAATTCGGCAAGCCTTGCAAGTGGAGGAAGGAGATCGCGTGGCATTCATTGAGGAGGACGGGTTTGTCATCATGGCGAAAGCGGATTTGAAACAGCTGCATGACCTTCAAGATATATTGAGCGATGAGACGTTCAAGACGCTCATCCACAAAGCGAATCATCATTTGTAAAAAACAAATAAGGAGGAAATAACAGATGGATATGCGCGAAGTAGATTTACCAGGAATCGGACGGAAGTTCGAAGGCATCACGACACGAGGAGATAAGGTGGTCGTCATCGTCCATGACGACGGACGACGCGAAATGCATCATTATGATGACGACGATTTTGATGAGAGCATCTCGAGCGTGACGTTCAATGATGCAGAAGCTCGTCAGATGGCAGGAATTCTCGGAGGGTTGTCTTATAAGCCAAAGGATCTTGAAAAAATTGAACTCGCGTTTGATGATCTCGTCATTGAATGGTTCAAAGTCGGTCAGGATTCAAAGGTCAACAATCGAACGATCGGGGAACTCGATGTCCGTAACCAATATGACATCTCGATCATTGCAGTGCTTAAACATGACCGTTCGAAATCGTTAAATCCTGGACCAGAAACGCGCCTTGAAGCCGGTGATACGATCGTCTTATCTGGAGAGCGTCAAAACGTCCGTCACATCACGAAAGAATTATTCTCAATTGAAGGAGGCGGATAATATATGGATCATCTCATATTTGAAGTCGGTACCGCGCTTATCTTAGTGGCGATCGCGGCAGTGCTCGCGAACAGACTCAATTTCTCGATTATCCCGTTTCTGATTATTCTCGGGATGATTGTTGGACCGCACGCTCCGACAATCGGGATACTAGACTTCAAGTTCATTGAAAGTGCTGAGTTCATCAGTTTCCTCGGGCGAATTGGCGTCCTATTCCTCTTGTTCTATCTCGGACTCGAATTTTCGATCGGTAAGTTGATCCGGTCTGGAAAATCGATCGTCACGAGCGGAATGATTTATTTATCGATTAACTTTACCGGAGGTCTCTTATACGGATTCATCGCCGGATTCCCACTCTATGAAGTACTCGTCATCGCCGGGATCATCACGATCTCCTCGAGTGCGATCGTAGCGAAAGTCCTCGTTGATCTCCGCCGGACTGGTAACACGGAGACGGAATTGATTCTTGGAATCATCATGTTCGAGGACATCTTCCTCGCCGTCTACTTGTCTGTCTTATCGGGACTGCTTCTCGGTGGTGGGACGACGTTACTCGCGTCTCTTACCTCGATTTTGATCGCCCTCGGCTATATGTTGCTGTTCTTCATCGTCGCTCGGAAGGCAACACCGCTTTTGAATAAGATGCTGAAGATCGCCTCGGATGAAGTCTTCATCATCGTCGTCTTTGCTGCCTTGTTCTTCATCGCCGGATTCTCGGAAACGATTCATGTTGCAGAAGCGATCGGGGCGTTGTTACTCGGTCTCGTCTTCTCAGAAACCGATCAAGGTGAGCGGATCGAACATCTCGTCGTACCATTCCGTGATTTCTTCGGTGCGATCTTCTTCTTCAGTTTCGGATTGAGCATCGATCCGACGATGTTGCTTGACGCCGTCTGGCTCGCACTCGGTGCCGTCGTCATCACGATCATCGGGAACTACGTGGCTGGTATGATTGCAGGGCGTAAAGCAGGCTTGTCACACAAAGCATCCTCGAACATCGGCTTGACGATCGTCTCGCGCGGGGAGTTCTCGATCATTGTCGCGAATCTCGGAATCGCTGGTGGATTGATGGATATCTTGTCACCATTCTCAGCCTTGTACGTCTTGATTCTCGCCATTCTCGGACCGTTGATGACGAAGGAATCGAAACGGATTTACAACGTCATGAATAAAATCTTTAAGTGGACAGAACCGAAAGAGAAAAAGACGAAGAAAAACGCCTGATATCACGTAAACGAACAACCGGTTCGCTTTCCCGAACCGGTTGTTGTTGTTTAAGTCAAGACTTCATACGTCGCCATCAGGAATTGTCCCGAATGGCGACTCGCTATTAAACGAAGATTCGTTTCATTCGTCCCTTCCGGAAACAGCGGGATGCCTGTTCCGAGGATGACAGGGGCGATTGCCAGTTCAATCGAGCGGATGCGTTTTAAGCGCAACGCTTCTTGAATCAACTCGCCACCACCGATCAGCCAAACGTTACCTTCAATCGTTGGCGTGATTCGGTCGAGCAGTTGATCGAGCGGCTCATCCGTATAGGTGACTGTCTCAGACGTTCGTTGCGTCCGGCTATAGATATAACTCGGAATATCTGCGTAAGGGTACGTCTCGCTGAGTTGCAGGACTTCATCATATGTTTTTCGTCCCATGATGACGGCACCGACTTGATCATAGAACGCTTGGTAACCATTATCCTCGTCTCCAGCAACGGCAAATAACCAGTCAAGTGAACCGTCTAGCCGAGCGATTTTCCCGTCAAGACTACAAGCGATATAAAGAACGGTCGTAGGTTGTGACATCATAATTCCTCCTTTTGCGTCGTGTGTCTTCATCTTAGCGTATAATGGCGACAAAAAATGTCGTCATTTGAGGAGGAATTATATGAATACGAGACAATGGCGTTTAGTACGCTTGTTAAACCGGGGCGAACACTTCTCTGCACGGATACTCGCAGAAGAATGTCAGGTGTCGATCCGGACGATTCAACGAGACATGACGGTACTTGAAGCAAATGGTTATCCAATCTATAGCGAACCTGGCGTAGCAGGGGGTTACCGGATGTTGCCACATCGGAACATGCCGCCACTCGTTTTGACGGATGAAGAGACGATTGTCTTATTCATCCTTCTGGAATGGATTAGTCAGATTCCTGATTTTCCATTCGGAACGATTCGTCAAGAAGTCGCTGAACGCTACGCGAACGAATTACCAAAATTGACGGAGCAACAGATTGTAAAATGGAAAGACCGCTTTCGCTTTCAAGCGGTCGATACACCACCGTCGCCGCAAAATCCTGCGTTACTCGACTTGTTAGAGAGCGGACGGATGGGGAATATTCTCTATGAGACGACAAAAGGACGACGCATGATCGTCGTAGATCCGATTGGTTTATCGTTCGAACAGAATCGCTGGTACTTCTATGGACAGACGAATCGAGGGTATCGCCAGTTCCGTGTTGATCGGATCAAAGACGTAACGCTTCATGAGTTGCCAGCAACCGAGTTAACCTTTTCAGATTTGGAACAAGACATGACACGTGTCGCGATGACGACGGTGAAACTGGAAGTATCAGCATTAGGCGAACGATTGCTAGAGGGGATTTTGCCCACGCAACCTGAACGAACATGGTTGGTTCCGGAAACCGAACTGCCGTATCTCGGACGCCAATTGCTGCGACTTGGTCCAGAGGTGCGAGTCCTTGAACCACTCGAACTTAGAGAGCAGTTGATTCGTCAAGCAGCAGAAATGATTGCTGTGCAACGATCCGATAAGGCGCTCGGACAGGATTGAATGAAAAACTATGTTACGATATAGGTAGAAAGAAACAATAGAGGAAGGGGTCTTCCATGGAAACACTATCATTGATTTTATTAATGCTTGCGCTCATCTTATTGACGCAAGTCATCGGACATTACATCCGTTTCATCCCAACGGCTTTGATTCAAATCATTGCTGGAACTGTCGCCGCTCTCCTGATGAGTGGTTTGACGATCGAGGTCGAATCCGAGTGGTTCCTGCTCTTATTCATCGCACCGTTACTTTATAACGATAGTTCCCACTTCCCACGAGAAGATTTATGGCGGATGCGGACAGCAATCTTTGGGAACGCAATCATCCTCGTCTTGTTGACGACGATCGTCGGAGGATACTTCATCAACTGGTTGATTCCAGTCATTCCAGTCGCTGCTGCCTTTGCTTTAGCTGCGATTTTATCGCCGACGGATCCGATTGCCGTCAACGGGATCGCGAAACGTGTCCAGATCCCAGAACAGATTCTGACGCTCGTTCGCGGAGAATCGTTGATCAATGACGCATCGGGACTCGTTGCGTTTAGTTATGCGGTCGCTGCTGTCGTCACAGGGTATTTCTCGCTTCAAAGTGCAACGACAGAATTCTTTTACATGTTCATCGTTGGAGCATTGATCGGATTGACGATTTCACTGGCCATGAACTTTCTCAAGGTTCGTTTGCGTCGCGCCGGTATAGAAGACGTCGTCTTTTATGCCTTGCTGCAAATTTTAACACCGTTCATCATCTTCTTCATCGCCGAAGAAGGGTTTCACGCGTCAGGCGTCATCGCCGTCGTCACAGGTGGTATCTTGCATGCCTTGATCAAAGAACGAACAGAAACGTTCTTTGCGCAAGAGCAGACGTTGACGGATAACATCTGGACGATGATTGCGTATACGCTAAACGGGATCATTTTCTTATTGCTTGGTTTGACGTTGCCAGAAGCGACTCGTGAGATTTTCGCAGATGACGCGATCAACAACTGGCGTCTCATGTTATATGTCATCGAGATCGGTTCATTCATTCTCGCGATCCGTCTCGTCTGGACGATGTTCTTCAACTGGTTCGATCATCGGTTCTTCAAAAAAGAGGACCGGGACCATCGGCGACCATCATTCAAGCAAGATTTGATTACGACACTGGTCGGAGTTCGCGGAACGATCACGATGGTCGGGGTGTTATCATTACCATTCCTGACGGAGTCCGGGGAAGCCTTCCCGGAACGTTCGTTGATTATCTTCCTAGCAGCGGGTGTCATCATCTATACGCTCGTTCTTGCGACGATTCTCTTACCGGTCTTGAACCGGGGCGAAGCGTCAACACCGATCGCACTCGACTTGAATGGTCAAAAACAACGAATGATTCGCCGGGCGATCTCAGAGATTAAACAAGTGACGGACGAAGACAATGCAGTCGTTGCGTTTGATCTCCTTAATGAATATCATGTCATGCTTCGGTTACTGCGGGCACAGGAGAAGAGTCAGGAAGAACTAAACCAGTTCAATGATCAATTAAAAGCCCTTCGTCTTGAAGCCGTTCAGTGGGAGAAAGAAGAATCAAAACGCTTCGTCGCTGAACATAAGGTACCGGATCTGCTGAAGAAGGATGTCTTCCGCTCGATTGAAAATCGTCGTAAGGCCATCGGCAAGGATTCGCGCTTCCAGATCGTCCAACCGATTCGTAAACTCTGGTGGAAACGGAAACGATCAAACATGTCGTCTGATGCGTTGATTCAAATGACCCAAGTCGAGCATGAACTATATGAAAAAGTGATGGGGACGGTCATCGAACGTCTCGAGAATTGCCGTACATCGTATCCGCCAGACGTCGTTCAAAGCGTATTAGAGTTCTATAAGCGACTCCGCTTCAAGCATACGCGCTGGTCGTCACCGATTGGCGGGAAGGACGTCGATCAGCAGAAGGAAGAACTCTGTCTGAAAGCCATCGAAGTTCAACGTCTTGAAATCGCCAATATGTCAAAAGAAGGCGATCTCTCGAACGAAGAGGAGAAGGAATTACGTCGCTTCATTCACTACATCGAGAGTGTCGTTCTCTACGAATACGTTGAATAACGACGAGACTGTTCGTTTGTCACAACAGATAGTATTTAAAAGGTGCACGTTTTCTCTGAGGAGAATCGTGCACCTTATGTTTGTCTCGAATTAAATCAACTGTAGCACCTTTTGGACTGCCCAGCGTTGATGTGAGTGAAATAGATGTTCGATTGCTTCAATCGGGTCGATCCATCGTAAGGCATGATCATCCTCAATCGGATCTTGTACTTTCTGCTTAGCATCGCAACGATAGAACTGCCCTTCGTTCAAATAATATGCCGTTTCATTTTGTGAATAGAAATGTTGATTGGCTCGTCCGATGAAATCACCGATTTCGATGTCCATCCCCGTTTCTTCTAGTACCTCTCTTTTAAGACAGTCTTCATGCGTCTCATAGGTCTCGATACCGCCACCTGGAAGAAACAACTTACCGTCCCTTTTTTGAATGACGGCGATTTTACCTGTTTGAGAGTTACGCATGACCGCATAAACAGCAGGTCTTGTTATGTAGTGTTGGTTCTGTTGTCTCTGCCCGAAGGTGATGACATCCATTCTTTAAACACTCCTTTTCGTATAATCATTTGAATTTAATCATACCTTACAAAATGGTATGTAAGCATGCGTCATACAAAAACCCCTCATTTCACTCAAGAAATGAGGGGTGACCTATGAGGAAAGATCGTTTGTTCCAAACGAAATGTTTAATCGATTAACCGAGCGACAAGTATTTGACTTCGAGATAATCTTCGATGCCGTAGACGCCACCTTCACGGCCAAGACCACTCTCTTTATAGCCACCAAATGGAGCTTGTGCAGCAGATGGTGCGCCATCGTTCAGACCGACAATCCCGTATTCGAGTCGTTTCCCGAGCATCAATGCTTCATCGATGCGTTCAGAGAACGCGTAAGCTGCCAGTCCGTAAGGTGTATTGTTCGCCCGTTCAATGACTTCATCAAGCGTCTCAAAGACAGAGATCGGTGCGAGCGGACCAAACGTCTCTTCCTGCATGCAGAGCATATCTTCAGTGACATTCGCAAGCACGGTTGGAGTGACGAAGTAGCCGACAGATTCGTCAATCGTACCACCCGTTAGAATCGTTGCTCCTTTTGCGACAGCGTCATCGATGTGTGCTTTGACTTTTGCGACGGCTTTCGCATTGATTAATGGACCAACTGTCGAGTTAGCGTCCATCCCGTTTCCGACTTGTAATTGTTTGACGGCTGCTGTGAATTTTTCCGTAAATGCATCAAGGACAGATGCTTGCACATAGAAGCGGTTCGTTGCAACACACGCTTGTCCACCGTTTCGGAATTTCGAGCGCATCGCGCCTTCAACGGCTTTATCGAGATCCGCATTTTCCGTGACGATGAAGGGTGCGTGACCACCGAGTTCAAGTGACAATTTTTTCATCGTATCGGCTGCTTGACGCATGATCAGTTTCCCGACGGCTGTTGAACCTGTGAACGTGATCTTCCGGACACGGGAATCGGCTTGCCAGACGCCACTGATTGTTGCTGCATCACCTGTTAGGACGTTGATGACTCCTTTAGGGATACCAGCTTCTTCTGCTAATTCAACGAGGCGAAGTGCCGTAAACGGTGTTTCTTCCGATGGTTTAAGGACAATCGTACAACCCGCTGCAAGAGCAGGAGCAAGTTTGCGTGTGATCATCGCTGCCGGGAAGTTCCATGGAGTGATCGCTGCGACGACACCGACTGGTTCTTTTTCGACGAAGAGTCGTTTTCCTGGAACAGAAGCCGGAATCGTTTCACCGTAAATCCGGCGTGCTTCTTCAGCGTACCAACGGACATATTGATTGCCGTAATCGACTTCGCCAAGCGCTTCGACGTATGGTTTCCCTTGCTCTGTCGTCATGATCCGAGCAAGTTCCTCGCGGTGTTCGTTAATCAAGCGATACCAGGCATCGACTAAATTCGCGCGTGTGTCTGCAGTTTCGTTTGACCACTTCACGAATGCTTCGCTCGCTGCATCAACGGAACGTTGTGCGTCTTCCGCTGAACTTGCCGGAACATGTCCGAGCAACGTTTTCGTTGCAGGGTCGTAGACCGGGATCGTTTCTGTTGTGTCGTACCATTCACCATTAATTAAGTTCTTTTCAATCATCTTGTTGCACCTCCGTGAATTTCATTACGTCCTCCATTAAACACCTTAAGACGAAAGAGCGGAAGTTCCGCTTTGGATGGACCGTCATAACGAAACGGAATGACTTAAAAAAATAGTTAATCGACTGAACAATCGGGAATAGTTAAAATAATGGAGAATGAAAATATCAAAATTGATGAAGGGGTCGACAGTCATGAAACGAAACTGGATCATTAGCAGTGTGGCGTTGAGTCTATTACTAAGTGGATGTGGAGAAAGCGAAGTCGTCGAGAAAAAGCCGGATAAACCACGCGAGACACAGCAAAAAAGACAAGCTTCACAACAAGCTTACATAGAAAAGACGCTGCAGCGTGCTGATCGTTACGCTGCCCAGTATAATTATGACCGAGCGATCAAAGTGTTAAAACCCGTGCGCACACAAGAGACAAATCTGAAAACAGAAGAATACGAACAGAAAAAGCAGGAACTGCTGCCTGTGGAAAAACCTGTACCGCATCTCTTTTTCCATTCATTGATTGCTGATCCAAAACAAGCATTTGATGGCGACCGGAAGGAAGCAGGGTACGATGATTACATGGTGACGCAACAGGAATTCGAACGGATGTTAGATGCGTTGTATAAAAACGATTACGTACTCGTCCGACCAACAGACCTAGCAAAAGAGGTGAACGGAAAGATCGTCGAGACAACCGTCCGTTTACCAAAAGGAAAACACCCGCTCGTGCTCTCGCAAGATGACGTCAATTATTACGAATACATGAAAGGCGATGGATTTGCGAAGAATTTAAAAGTCAAGGATGGTAAAATCGTCAACACGATGATCGGAAAACCGGATGGTGCCTATGATCTCGTACCAATCGTCGATGCGTTCGTCCAGTCGCATCCTGACTTTTCCTATAAAGGAGCAAAAGGGTTGCTTGGTATCACAGGATACAACGGGGTGCTCGGGTATCGTTCCTCCTACAACCAATACGGACATAATAAACAGGTTGAAACGGCTCGAAAACAAGCGAAACAGACCGCCGTCGCATTAAAAGAGGACGGCTGGCAGTTCGCGAGTCATACGTATGGACATATTTGGGTCGGGAAAGAATCAGTCGCGACGATCCGCGCGGATCTTAAACGCTACAAACAGGATGTTGCCCCGCTGATCGGAAAAACGCCACAATTGATTTATCCATACGGCAGTGATGTCGGGGATTGGCATGAGTATTCGGGTGAGAAATATCGTTTGCTCATCGATAGCGGTTTCCGTTATTTCTTCAATGTCGATGCGAGTCAACATGCGTGGAAACAAGTTGGACCCGACTACTTCCGCCAAGCTCGAATCAACGTTGATGGGATTCGTTTACGTCAAGCCGTTGCTGGACAGACGAGCGTCCTCGATCCATTTTTTGATGCGAAAGAGGTCTTTGATTCATCACGACCTAAACGGAAGTGAGTGATTGAAAACTAGTTTAATCTATCGAGTAAAGCAATTAAAACGGCAGTGGCTGCGTTCCGTCCTGATCCGTAAAGTGATACGTCTTCGCAAGATCAGCGACGAAGACGGCTTGTCCGGAATAATGGCTAACGTCGTCATCTGCCATCAATGCTGCGACAGCTCGTCCGATATAGTTTGTCGATTCAGTCGCAGCACTCGCGAAACCGGCATCAACGACTCGTTCCGTTCGCATGAAACCGGGGCAGAGCGCGATGACAGAGATATTCGTTTGAGTCAGCTCTTGCGCCATGACGTGTGTCATCCGATTAATCGTTTGCATCGCCAAATCATAATAGAGGTTTCCGGCCACCTGATCTGGAGCGAATGATGTCAAATTGATGACGAGCGCAGCTGGACTTTGTTGTAGCAATGGCATCGCAGCCCGAATCGTCCATAAGTACGCTTTTGGTCCGGCAGACATCATCGCGTCCCAATGTTCCGGTGGTCGCTCCCAAAACCGTCGTCCGGTTCCAGACGGCAAGTGGCTTTCTGAACCACCGAACACGCAGTTGACGAGGAGATCGATTCGACCATGTTGGTGCTGAATCTGCTGAATCTGCTGAATCAGACGATCGATGTCCATTTGATTCGTATGGTCACAAACGATCGGGATACCAAGTCCGCCGCGTGCTGTGACACCAGCAGCTGTCTCTTCGATCGTCTCGCTACGGTTGTCCGTTGTCTGTTCATTCGTACTCCGTCCTGTGACGTAGACGATCGTTCCAGCGTCACCTAAGGCATAAGCGATGCCACGTCCGGCGCCACGCGAGGCACCAGCGACGAGTGAGATACGTGTTAATGTAGTAGGCATGATGAAACTCCTTTCAGATACGAGAAAACGGATGGGCAGATGCGCATCCGTTTTCTTCTGTCTTAAAATCCTTTAATCGTCATCCCACCATCGACGTAAAGCGTTTGCCCAGTCACGTAACGGGCAGCAGCAGACGATAAGAAGACAGCTGGTCCAACCAGTTCTTCTAATTCACCGACCCGACCGAGCGGTGTCACGTCAACGATCTCTTGCAGATATGTAGGATCTTTCAGCAATGGTTCCGTTAACGGCGTCTTAAAATACCACGGTCCGATCGCATTGACACGAATGTTGCGTGGTCCCCATTCAAGCGCCAGTACTTTTGTCATCTGAATCATTGCCGCTTTCGTCGTCGCATACACGACGCCGGTCCGTAAGGCGACGTGACCAGCAACCGAGGCGATGTTCAGAATGCTTCCACCTGTTTCCTGCATTCGTTTCCCAATTTCTTGAGCGAAAAAGAAGGCGGATTTCAGATTAGTCTGTTGGATCGTTTCCCACTCGTCTTCTGTTACATTGAGTGCCTTCGAGCGAATGTTCATTCCAGCGTTGTTGACGAGCCCATCAATCTGCGGTACTTGTTCGTAGGCACGAGCTACCGTCTCGACGACTTGTTTCCGATCAGTGATGTCGCACGGGAAGATGTAAGCCGTTCGACCGAGTCGTTCGATTTCTTGTGCCGTCTCCTTCAAATCTCGTTCCGTCCGGGCGACGAGAATGATGTTCGCACCGGCTTCTGCCATCCCGATGGCGAGCGCGCGTCCAATGCCTCGCCCAGCTCCTGTGATGAGAAACGTCTGATCAGTTAACGAAAAACTTGGAAGATACATGATGTCACGTCCTTTAAATAAGAGTCACCACTTACTCTAATGAAAAATTGACTGAAAAGAAAGAAAAATCATTTCGTGGTACAGTTTAGATGGTAAAATATTGAAAAGGAGGGATGGGATGAAGCGTGGTTTAGTTATAACGTTATGTATAGCGCTTGTGAGTCTTGCTGCTATTCAATTGGTCGGTACGGAAGTTTACCGTTATTTCTTTTACGAACCGGCAACCTATCAAGCACGATTTATAACTGATGGAGAAGGAGAAGAGAAAGGAAAACCGACTAAACAAAAGATCGAGATGCGAAGCGGAGGATTTGCAGATAAGGATGCATTAGGTGTTGCTACCTTTTACGGCGTCATCAGTCTTGTCATACTACTGATCGTCCTTTTCAGTGTACGTTACTTCTTGAAGCGTTTGCGAAAACGACGCAAACGAGAGAAGGCAGACGACGATTTAATGGATCCGCCGCCGCTGTTTACACCGAATCATTCAATAAGACAAACGCTCATCGGTGAAGAATCAGAGTCAGAGATTCGCCGCCTGTTGCAAACGTTCGATCGACAACTGACACGACAAAAACGCCGCCGCTCCGAAGAGACGGTCGGCGAATGGTTACAACGGATTGATGTCACGCTCGATCCATCGATCTATCATCTCGTCCGGTACGGTGAGACACCGGACTCAGCAATTTCACAAGATCAGGTCGAACATCTGAGACATGAACTACAAGTGCACCTTCAGCGCGACTGACCAAGTAAATCAAGCAGGATCGCATGATGGGAGGCATCTCGTGAGACGAGTGACAATTCGCGGACGACATCAAACCCGTCGACCGGTAACGTCTTGATTTCAGGGGATAGTCCGTCTTGGAAAATCTCTGGCAATAGAGCGATACCAAGTCCTGCACGGATGAAACCGAGGACGCTTGATCCGAATTCCATCTCGTTTTCTGATTGATAGACAGCACCTCGCTCGATGAACGCGTCTTTTAGGATGTTTGTCGAATCGCAATCAATCGGAAGCGATAAGAAAGAGGAGTTACGAATTTGATCAAACGCTACAGACGTACAGTTCGTGAATCGTTCATCGTCTTGATGCACGTAAAGTAAAAAAATCTCCGTATACAAATGTGTCGTATGATACGGATGAACATGATGTCGATCGTCGAGTAAGACGGCATCGTATCGCCGTTCTTCAAGACCTTGCATCAAATCGATCGTCGTATGGGCCGTCTTTAATTTGAGATCCGGAGCTGTCGCTTGACGTGAGACGTGACGGGGGAGATACGTCATCGCGACGCTTGGCCATGATCCGAGCGTCAAGGTCGTCCGTTCGTCGATTGTACCAATCCGTCGTTTCATCTGATCAATCCGATCAAGCAGTTCACGACTCTCTTCAAAGACGATTTCGCCAGCAGGCGTCAACGTGACACCATGTGCCGAGCGGTGTAACAAGGAGACTTCGAGTGCACTCTCAAGACTTTTGATTTGTTTACTTAACGCCGGTTGCGTCATATGCAATACTTCGCTTGCTTTCGTCAGGCTGCCGGTCTCCGCGGTGACGAGGAATGCTTCCATCCATTCGGTCTTCATTGGTTCACGCTCTTTTCATACAGGTTGTTTAGAACGTACGCCATTTGAACGCATCTGACAATCATTTTGCATTTTTTATATTCTTAGTTTGGAATATTCTAAATTGGGAATATATAAAGTAAAGAGGTGAACGGATATGAACGATCGGATACCAATACGATTCTCAGCACTCGGAGACGCGACACGGCTCCAACTGATCGAAGCGTTACGAAACGGTCCTCGCTCCGTCAATGAGTTAGCTGAACAACTACAGTTACGCCAACCGCAAACCTCAAAGCATTTGAAGCTGTTGCTTGACGCGGAACTGATCACTGTCGAACGGCAGGCGAATCGTCGCTTGTACAGTCTTCGTCCAGAAGCGTTTCGAGAACTCGTCATATGGAGCAACTCGCTTGCACAAATGGAAGCCCGCATGCATCGTCTAGACGCACATTTGAAGCAGATTCAGTCGAACGTGAAGGGAGATGGGACGAATGAAAAAGGAATTGAAGACTTCGATTGATGGGAAGACGCTACGAATGGAATGGACGTGCGAGGCGCCGCGAGATAGCGTCTTTGCCGCATTTACGGAAAAAGAACAGCTTGAAGCGTGGTGGGGACCGGAAGGCTGGGAGACAACGATCAAGACTTTCGAATTTCAACCGGGTGGTGTATGGCATTATTGCATGCGCTGTGTTGACCCGGCGCAAGGTGACTTTTACGGCATGGAGTCGTGGGGAAAAGCGATTTTTAGAAACATCGATGCTCCAAACATGTATAGTCATGCCGATTATTTCTCGGATGCGTCAGGGGCAATCTCTGAACATTTACCAGGAAGCGAGAATGTCACGACATTTCTCGACCACGGGAAGACGACGTTGATTGTCTTTGAGTCGACCTATGAGACAGAAGCAGCCGTGCAAGAAGTACTTGGTATGGGGATGAAGGAAGGCTTTACATCGCAACTGTATCGCCTCGATCGTCTATTAGCAAAACAGTGAGAAGGAGTCGGTAAAGGGATGCGAAAGCTCTGTCTTGTAGTATGTCTGCTTTGTTTAGCTGGTTGCGGAAAGTATACGATGGAAGAGGCGAAGAATAACGGTGACATCATCGTCCAGAAGGATGTTACGAACAGCGGCCGATTCGAGTCCTTTTTGAAGAAATCAACGAAAGGGCAATCGGATCAGATTCGCATCACGGCATTTACGACTGAAGGTGATCCGGTGTTGTATGACGTCAAATATGATGGTAAGTCGTATCAATACACGTCCGATTCATCGCGTGATCAGTTCGGCACGACTAACGATGATCGTAAAAACGAAGTCTGTAAAAGACTCGTCAAGACAAGCGAGAAGGAACAGTCGGTCTATTCGTTACGCCAATGCGCTGAAGGCGCGGATCATGAGCTCTTACGATTGCCAAAACAATAATCAAAAAGGATCGTGTCCCGTCGAATTAATCAGCGGGCACGATCCTTTTTTATTCGATGTCGAGACGACGCAAGGCTTCGCGCCAACTGGAGAAGCGTTCAATCAACAACGTCAGTGAGGGTGCTTGGTGCGCACGCGCCCACTTGGCATATTGTTGACTCGTCAGAAGCGGTCCATGTGTGGCAGCAGCTTGTTGAAGAGCGTCTAAGCAGTCTTGATCGGTGAAGAAGCCGTTCGAGGTGAGGTCGAAGTGTGCCAAGGCATTTTTCCAGGTGCCGAACCGACGAATGATCGTATTCGCACTCAGCATCTCGGGGTGTAGATCCCGCAATTCCGTGTAGGAGCGAATCGTCATGTTCGTTCCTTTTTGTGCGACATAAAAGGCGACGCTCTCTTCGATCGACCACCGCTTCGTTCGCTTGACCGCAGCGGGACGGTTCAGCGTCATGCGTTCTTTCGTCGATAAATGGGAAGCATTGACGATTCCAGCTCGTTCTAACAGGTGTGCCCACGAACCGAATCGGGCGTTGATCTCTTCAAGCGAAGGGTAAGGAAGTTGAGCTGCTAACTTTTGAAAATGGGTAGCTTTCATAGGTGAATGGTGCATTTGATGAAGACCTTGAATCAAGCGGATGATCTTCTCATCCGTTGCTAAGGTGGAAGTGGAAGTCGGATGTTGACGCATGCAAGATATCTCCCTTTTGAATGGTTGTTTCAATTACAGGCTAGTGTAGCATGAGGGATTGCGAGAACATACTAACAATATCGTAAGGTAAGAAAAATAGCGCATTTTTATCCAAGAAATACAGGAAAATCAGAGCTGAAACACGAATACAATACTATAGAGGAAAAGAGGGGGAACTGATCAATGACAGAAACACAGACGATTGATACGATGGAGGATATTTTAAAGATGCTCGACGCACGATTACGTGAACCAGAACCGTTTTGGGACAAGTTCTATGAAGATCGGACGAAACCGGTCCCGTTTTTTAAGAACATTCCGGACGAGAACTTAGTTCGCTACGTCGAAGAGGGCTGGCTCTCGCCTGGTGACGCATTAGATCTCGGAACAGGACCGGGTCGAAATGCGATTTATCTCGCAACACACGGTTTCTCGGTGACGGGACTGGATCTTTCAGCAACCGCGTTAGACTGGGAAACGGAACAAGCGCAACAGACTGGGGCACATGTTGCGTTTCGAAAGCAAGATTTTCTAGAGACGACCGAACAGAATACATATGATTTCATTTACGATTCCGGCTGTTTTCATCATATGGCGCCACATCGACGTGTGACTTATGTGACGCGACTGAAGGAGATGTTGCGCCCAGGAGGATATTTCGGATTGACGTGTTTTGTTGCGGGCGGTCCGCTTGGCGGGGCGACGTTGACGGACTGGGAGGTCTATCAAGAAAATAGTCTCCAAGGTGGACTCGGATACACGAAAGAGCGATTACTCTCCATATTCGATGCATTCGACGTCATCGAACTAACGGAAATGAAACCCGTTGACAATCCGGAGGCATTATTTGGTCATGCTGGACTGTGGACCGGTCTGTTTCGATTAAAGGATTGATTCGTCCGGCATTCGAGACGCGAACCAGTCTACAAAGTAGTGGACATCCTCTAGCGAAACGATTTGGTGTGTATCGTAAGCGGCGAACAGTGACAAAAAGCGCGGTTCGTCAGGAAAATAATGAAGCAAGATCGGGCGGAGTGTCTCTAGGTCATGCATGAAGCTTTGATCTTCCTCTAAGATGAGGTGATAGGCACTCCGAATAATTCGTTTCACGATCGAATCGGAATAAAGCAAAGCGACCTGACCGGTTTCTAGGAGAAATAAATCAGTTTTCAACTGCTCACATACTCCATTGTTTAACGCGAAGCCAAGAGCGCGTGTCGGGCGAAGGGATGGAAATCGACTTTGGAGATTTTCGCCTGCCAAAAACAAGTTGACGGATTTCAACCAGACGCCCCAACGAAGTGCTTCGTCATCCCGTACGACGTCGCCAAGCAGACCGATGTCATAATCGATTTTGGTGACGAATGGATAGTCCTTCAACCAGTGTTCCGTCCGTTCATCTAACTGCATGTGTTCTTTTTCCGTCAACGGTTCTGTCAAAATCAGTGTAAAATCGAGATCGGATTCAAAGGGACGCGCCGTTCCTTTGGCGACGCTGCCATACAAGTACACGCCATGAAACGCGGATAAGGTTTGTACATAGGCGACGACGTCCTGAATCACGGCACGATAACGGACAGGAATCGCTTCAGCAGAAGTTGGATTATGGATGTAGCCATTTTTCGTGCCCAATGTCGTTGGATACTGCATCTGTCTTCCTCCTCATCCTTCAGGAATGGATTGATAGCGATACCACTTCTTGTTTCGCTGCACATATATAAACATCGTATCATCTTTTTCTTGATAGATGACCGTACCGCTCTTAAGATGAGTTGCCATGCCGTCCTCGAGCGTCTTTTCGGATGCTATTTTTTGGATACGTGGTCCAGGAGTCAAAGAGAGAATCGAGACGGTTACGACCTGATCTAGTCGATACACGCGATCGTTCAAGCGGATGCCGTCTTGATCTTGTTCGACGGCTTCCGCCGCGATGAGGTCCGTCGTTGTCATCGTCGTCTCGGTCTGACATCCACTGAGACAAAGAATGACCATTACGATAGAAGCTACCGTTTTTTTCATGAAACACACCTCTTTCTCTATTAATATATCGTGTTTTACGATATATTCGGATTATACGATATAAGGAGGAGTAATATGATTTTAGCTGATTTTGCAAAAATTTATTATCAACTACATCCTCGGTTCGAGGAAAACCTGTCTCACCAAAGTGTGCGCATTTTGCAACACATTCAATTTGCGACGAATCCGACGATCAAGCAGATTGCCGAGGCATTTCGCCTCTCACATAATACGACGTCCGAGCACGTCAAAAAGTTGGAGAGATTAGGCTATATCGAAAAAAAACGAAATCCAGAAGACCAACGCCAAGTGACGATTGGTTTGACAGACTTGGGAGATACAATCGTTCGTCGTCATACGGAACTCGATCCTGAACGGTTGAATCAAGTCTTAGCTACAATGTCAAAAACAGATCAACAGGCGATTGAACAGGCGTTTCGATTGTTGCGGGAGGCGGCAGATGACTGCTTTTCTCGTTAAGGTGCTTTCGAGCGCACTGGTCATCGGTCTTGTCACGGAAGTCGCCCGGCGTTCACCGTCACTGGGTGGTGTGTTGTCCGCGTTGCCCGTCGTCAGTCTGATTAGCTTTGCCTGGCTCGTTAAACAGGGAAGTGAACGGGCAGAACTGAGTACATTCTTAAAGAGTGTGTTACTCGGATTACCAGCGACGTTCTTATTGCTTGTCGTCTTATATGGATTGATCCGCTTAGGTATTCCTATTTTTTACAGTGTACTCGGTGCAACAAGTCTTTTTATCGTTTGTTGGTATATCCAACGTTACCTACAACAGTGGTGGCAAACCTAAAAAAGGAGACAAAGTAATGATAACCCTTCAAACAAAGCGATTGACGATTCATCCATGTACAGCGAATGACGTGAAACGTTTACAACAACAGCACTACGATAACGGACCGGAAGTTCAGCATCATTTGATGTCAATAGCGTCAGATCCCTCGCTACTATACTGGGGCAGCTGGCTCGTCATGACAAAGGATGGTCAAGTAATCGGGGATATCGGATTCAAGGGGAAGCCGGACATACGACAAGCGGTCGAAATCGGTTATGGTCTGTTACCAGCGTATCTCAATCAAGGGTTTGCGACGGAAGCAGTTCAAGCATTGATTGAATGGGCGTTTGAACAAACGGAAGTGACAGGGGTACTTGCGAAGACGGAGTCGACAAATCAAGCATCAATCCGAGTACTCGAAAAAGCAGAATTGATTCAGGTCGGGAGAGACGATCGGTATATCATGTGGGAGCGTATGAAGAAGGTGTAAAGGAAACTTGACAGGTAGTGTGTTATTTACATATAGTGGGACTACGAGGTGAAATCATGAAAAATAAGGTCAAGGAGATGCGCGAAGAACGAGGTTGGTCGCAAGGCGAACTGGCAAAACGATTGAACGTGTCGCGTCAGACGGTCATTTCCATCGAAAAAGAGCGGTATAATCCGTCACTCGACCTCGCGTTTTCACTAGCTGATCTGTTTGAACGGCGAATCGAAGACATCTTTACACCGAATCGAACGAACGAGGAGGGAATAGAATGAAGCGAGTTAATGTGTTGTTAGATATCATTTTAATTGGAGTAGGTCTGTACTTAACGATGACAGATCCGGCGGCTAAAACACTCGGAATCATTCTCGTTTTAGCTGGCGTCACGTCACGTATCACAGGAACGGTGTTCTCGCCAACGGAACCGTATGATGAGCGCCAAGGAGAGATTAAAATCCGTAGTGGACATATCGCTTATCTCGTAAGTATCGGATATCTTTTCTTGATCTTGATTCTCGTCAATCTGTCGATCATAAAAGACATTCAATTTGCTCTGTTGCTGGCATTAGGAGGACAAATCTTACTCTTCCCGATTACGTTGCTGTATGTGAATCGAAAGATGTGAATTAGGGGCTAAAGATTCCTCGATGATTGGATAAAACAAAGAGAGGAAAAAGCTACATTCCTCTCTTGGTCCTTAAAAATTAGTGCCGCGGAGCAAACAGCATGACACTGACACCGATTAAACAGATCAAAGCACCAATCATGTCATACGAATCTGGTGACTTACGATCTACGATCCAACCCCAAAATACGGACATGACGATGAATACACCACCATACGCTGCATAGACACGACCGAATGTCGGAAACTGCTGAAATGTTGCGATGATACCGTACAAAACGAGAGTTAATCCACCAATCAGACCAAAGTACGATGGGCGTCCCTCTCTTAGCCACAGCCAAATCAAATAACCTCCACCTATCTCACTTATACCGGCTGCAATAAATATTAAAGCGGACATCATCACGGTTCAGCCCTCGATCGCAAACGTATCCCGTAATTCGATGATTGTTCCTTCTGGTGCTTTTAATTTGCTGAGATGACCATCGACGACGAAGTAGATGTTTCC
Source organism: uncultured Exiguobacterium sp. (assembly GCF_964277885.1). Classification (NCBI taxonomy): domain Bacteria; kingdom Bacillati; phylum Bacillota; class Bacilli; order Caryophanales; genus Exiguobacterium; species uncultured Exiguobacterium sp. The sequence continues at coordinate 1,170,307 of NZ_CAXYJR010000005.1, forward strand.
GCCGTGTTTCGGTAGGAAAGGCATCCCGAGTCGTTCCAAGCGTGCTACTTCTTCTTGCAAGTCGTCAACGTAAAGTGCGAAATGGACGGGACCCGCTGCTTGTTTCGTATAATCAGTGAACGGCTGACCCGATTTGGGTGTTTGCAATTCGATATAGAAGTCACCGAGACGTAACCAGCTGTTAAAGGCGCGGTCGTGAAAACCAGGTGACTCTTGAACGAGTGAGAATCCAAGTTGTTCATAAAAATGTTTAGACGCAGCATAGTCCGTCGTCTGAATGCAGATGTGATGAATTTGTTTCATACTAAAACCTTCCTTCGTGTTCAATGAAATCATGCAAAACTAGTGTAGCATTTCATGGATCGGTTGGAACGAACGAAATGGAGAATATGATGCAACAAACGATGAATTTGATTTGTGAACGTTTTACAATAGGGCAAATGATTAGCGAACCTGTACGATTGACTGGCGGACTCATGCATGAGACATGGCGATTACAGACGACGACTGGATCTTACGTCTTAAAACGATTGAATCCGGACATCATGCGACGCCCTGAAGCACGAAATTATTTTAAGATGTCAGAAGATGTCGCCGTGCAAGCATCATTTCACTTAGCAGCATTACCAGCACGTCGCATCAAAGTCCAAGCGGTACAGACGATTGACGGCTCGGATTACCTTTTGTTTGATTGGATTGATGGCAAGACGCTATCAGCCGACCAGCTTCGATCGGCACATGCACGACAAATCGGAGTTCAATTAGGACGGTTGCATGGACTTACGATAGTGACAACTGGCTTTTCAAAGCCGGATACCTCTACTACTTCAATCAATTGGAACGGTCATGTAGAAGAAGGAAAACGGCAGCAAGCAAAGTGGCTGCAACTATTCATGGAAGAGCAGGAACAGCTGCAACGAATAGAAAGACTAGCACAGGAAGCACAGAAACAACTGCCAGTAGACTGGATCGTCAGTCATCGAGATCTCGATCCAAAGAACGTCCTCTGGACACCAACGGGTCCAGTCTTGATTGATTGGGAGTCTGCGGGTCTGATTCATCGAGCGGTCGACGTGTTCGAGACAGCCTGTTATTGGTCGAAGCAGGAAAACGATACGTTTGACCGCGTTCGATTTAACGCATTTCTTGATGGTTACGCGACAAACCAAAGTTTGCCTGATGTCGACTGGACGCACGTCATCGATAGCAGTGTTCAAGGAAAGCTCGACTGGCTGAATTTTAATCTCAATCGCTCACTTGGGAAAAGTGGAATCCCTGAGGCGGAACGAGTACTTGGAACAGAACAAGTCGTTTTAACAATAAAAGAATTACGAGCGCACGACCGGAATCTCTGGATCAAGTGGATGTCGGTAAGATAAGCATAAAAAGAGGCACCGAATCACTCGATTCGATGCTTCTTCGTTATTAAAACGATTTGACCAACTGTTCAATAGTTGATTCAGGAGTACGAATCGGAACATATCCGAGTCGTTTGATTCGTTCGTTTGAGAAAGTAGCGCATTCCGCTGCACGCTTCGGTATTTGGTACGGCTTGTCACTTGCTGTGATCAACTTCATCCGAAAATCCGTCTCAGGTAGATTCGCATCGATCGCATTAAAGGTGTCACCATTTTGCGCATTTTTTGCGGCGATGACGATCATTTCGACTAGATTATCCGTATGGACCCACGGGACGACATCATCCGGATGCACCCAGGTAATCACATCCGCCTCCTTCATCCGCTCGACTTGACGATCCCCCCAATAGGACTGCTCCTCGGCACAAATTGATCCTGGACGTAAGATGATTAAATCGGAATCGGGTGTATATTCCTGTAACAGGCGTTCGGATTCCTGTTTTGTATGGATGTAGACATGTTCGGACGGTAGGAGCGGTGACGTTTCCGTAAAATGTCCACTCACGACTTCGCCGTACACGGAAGTCGTCGAGATGTGAACGATGCGCTTGACACGAGCTTTTGTCGCAGCATCCGCGAGATGTTGTACACCTGTAACATTTGCTTCCTGTGCTAAATCGGGGTCATCTCCGAGATAGGCAGCACAGTGAATCAACAAATCGATGCCTTGGAGTGCTGCAAGAAGCGAATCCCGATCACCGAGCTCACCGATGACTGCGTGGACACCTTTGAAGGCGTGTTGATCCGCTTGTTCCTTAGAGCGATACAAACCGCGTACTTCATGGGCTTCTTCTAGAAAACGTCGCGCAACACGAGAGCCAAGCGTCCCGGTCATTCCTGTAATTAAAATCGTACTCTCATTCAGATTCATGGATGCTTACCCCTTTGACTCTGTCTTTTCTGCGAAACACTGCTCACAAATGAAACGTCCTTCGCTTTTTAGGTATGCTTTGATTTCCGTCATCCCACGATGTTTCGGATAGCGCATCTGGATGTAGACTTTTTCGTTTCCTTCAATCGTTTTGCCGCAATGCATACATGTCGGTTCTTTGCCGAACATCCTAACGCCCCCTATAAATTAATATCTTCGATCTTATCGTAAAGGAAAAACCAGGTTGTTGGAAGAATAAAGTAAAAAAGGAATCTAAAGGAGTGTGTCTATGGTCTTCATTGCTATCTTTCTCGCCGTTGGTGGAGTCGTTTGGTTCATTTCAGCGCGGAGTCAATCGAAACATCGCTCGCTCGACGATCAGGAATATACACTGAACCAGCATGATGTCCATCAACAACAAAATCATCGTGATTTTTGAAGGCATGTAAAGGAGCATCCAGTCGATTGACTGGATGCTCCTTTTTAGCGATTGCGTACATGGAGAAAATATTTTGCGTTGCTCCAGATCAAGGCGATAATCAATAAGCTGATTGCAAAGATCTGAGATTGACCGGTCTCATACGAATACACGACTAATACGACAATGATACCCATCAATAAAAATTGTAACAGGAACTGTGACCGGATCAGACCTTCGAACATGACGTGACGTTCGCCGTCATCTGAGGCAGCGAATAGCTTTTCAGCATAGTTCTTTTCTGAATACTTTGGGAAATAGCGGTTGGGATAGATCTGGTGCATAAGATTGAGAAAATAAATCGAGGCAATACAACTGATGACGAAAAAGAATCCACTCAGTATCAAATGAAGACCGAACTGGTTTTCAATGATGCTAAAAGAAGCGAGCCCGATACTGAGGAGATTGGAGAACTGCACGATCATCATGCCGTCCGCATAGTAGCGATTCACTTGATCGTCAATCGCGTCCTCTTCGTCGGAAGAAACAGAGCGTTTAGTCAATTGACGAATTTGTAAATAGCGTACGATGTAACTGAGAGTCAAGATCGTCAAGATAACGAAAAGACTAGTGAATATGTAATCAAGATAGAGCGATCGTTCAAACTGTGACAAATGGGTATTTTTTAGGACAAACATGACGAAATAACTGCTGATGAAACCGAGTAACGCTGCGATGATGACTTTGACTGCTTCCTTGTTCATGTTAATTCCTCCTCATCGAAATAAAAAATGTCTTCTAACGGCGTATCAAACACACGAGAAATTTTAACAGCGATCAATAGCGACGGCATGAATTCTTCGCGTTCGATTAAGCTGATCGTCTGGCGCGAAATGTTCGCACGCCGTGCCAGTTCAGACTGATTCCATCCGTGACGGGCACGTAATTCTTTTAATCTGGATTTCATATAGGGATTCACCTCCTATATAATGTAACTTATCACGGTCTTTTTGACAACGATAATAGTCAAAAAAGACAATATAATAGTCATTTATTCGTAAAATGATCATATCGTTGGCATAAACTGTATACTGGAATAAGTTGAAAGGAGATGTGAAATCCGTCGATGAAATCTCAGTCACGTGTAAATAACGTTATTTATCATGATGAGAATGTTACGCACCAGATTGCTTCGATTCTAAAAATGGAAGAGACATTGCTCAAACAAAAAATTGCGTATCTCCAGGACGTCACAGACCCCGGTACCACTTCTGAATACGAACAAGGGCGTCAGCAGCTATCGGATAAGCTCGATACGTTGAGACGTTCCGTAAAAATGGATCTCGTCTCGCGTGATGACATCACACTTCGAACGAGAGCACGTTTTGAACAATCACTCAGAGCAACAAGTGTGACAGAAGAGGAAGCTTGTCTTATTCAAGACTATCTCCGAATTGAGGCGACGATGCTGACAAAATCGGGAGAGGCGGTTTCCGATCTGCATGCTGCTTTATTTAACGCGGATGAATCCACTCGAAAACAAGCGCTCTTATCGATTGAGGAAGCATTCCGCATGAAAGAATCCGTCATTCAACCGTTGTTTTCACGACTCGTTGAGTTACGACAAGCGCGTGCCACTGCAAGTGGTAAGATCGGATTCGAGGAACTAGCTTTTGCAGAACTCGGACGCGTTGATTATGCGAGTCAAGATGTCGATCATTACGCCACCATCATTCAATCCGACTTTCTACCGGTCAAACGGCAATTTCAGCGCGAACAACAAACGTTTCTCGGCAAACATGCGCTCCATCCGTGGGACGTCCGGCAATCGGCCTATACACAGATTGATCATCACGTGACCGATTCCGATACTTCATTCTTAGATCAGACTCAAGCCATCCTCAAGAGCGTTCACCCCTATTTTGCTGAAGTATTAAAAGACATGCGACAGATAAATCATCTCGATATCGATGCCCGGTCAAACAAAGCGGGCGGAGGGTTTTGTGAGTATTTACCCGTCGAACAACAATCGTTCTTATTCATGAATCGCATCCATACCTTCGATGATCTCGTCATCTTTATGCATGAGATCGGCCATGCCGTCCATCATGATGCGATGAAAGAAACGTACGACGGACTACAACCGATTCCGCTCGAAGTAGGGGAGTTCGCTGCCATGTCGCTCGAGTTGTTGACGATGAACGAATGGCATCAGGTGATTTCGGATAAAAAAGACGTTGCCCGGGCGAAACTGGAACAGATTCGTTCCATTGTCGAGTTCTTACCCGAGACGATCATCGTCGATCGTTTTCAATCATGGCTCTATGCTCACCCGGGTCATGATCCAAAAGAACGACATGCCTATTATGCCGATCTCCGAGAATCATACGATACGGACGTCATTGATTGGTCGGAAACACCCGATTGGAAAGGTCACGCATGGATGAGTGTCATCCATCTCTTTGAGACACCTTTTTATTACATCGAGTACGCGATTGCTCAAATCGCCGCTCTCCAGGTTTATCACCGTTTCACGAAAGACCCTGACCAAACGCTGAAAGATTTCATCGCAGCTTTAGCGCTTAGTCAAACCCATTCGATCCAAGCCGTCTATGCGAGAGCGGGCGTATCCTTCTTACCAAGTGATGCGGAAATGAAAGAGTTGATGGCGTTCCTACAGGGTCAAATTGAAATTTGGACAAATGAGCTAGAAAAGACATAATAAAAACAACACGCTTTGATCAGAAATAGCAGATGTACAAAACGATAGGAGGACGAACATGAATATCCGTAAAAACATCGTCTATGCGACATTATTTAATGAAACCGGTGATCAATTATTGATGGTCGAGAATCGTGGCGATCATGGTGACTACTATACATTGCCCGGTGGAACGGTCGAGCGCGACGAAACGCTACATACGGCAATCACGCGTGAAGTTCTGGAAGAGACAGGATTTACAATCATACCAAGTGACATCGTCCATCTGGCAGAAGCATTCTTCCCGCAAGCGGGGGAACATTGTCTCTTTTTCTTCTTCGCGGGAGAAATCACTTCCGGTCAATTAAAGACGAATGTTCCAGAAGAAATTTCCGGACTCGTCTGGATGGATCGTGAAGAAGCGTTCAAACACCTCAATTTACCGGAAGCATCAAAAGAATCGCTCTTTGCTGGTCGAACGGTACCGTATGATTTTGCTGGAGAAATCATCCACGCGTAAGGAAGTGTCGCTTGACGTACTAACGTGACGGATTTTCGGGTACAACACTACAGGAGCATTACCCGAAACTTGTAGAAAGTCAGGTGAACACACGGTATGTCGATTCTTACGTTTCACGAAGTCAGCTATCAACACATCTTACACGAAATAACAGGTGAGTTCCGCGAAGGCGTCATTACGACGCTCGTCGGACCGAGTGGTGCCGGGAAATCGACGACATTGAAACACATCAATGGACTGATTTCTCCCGATCGCGGCGAAATTCGTTTTCGAGGCGAACCACTTGAGCAGATGAATCTGCTCGATGTCCGCAAAAGGATCGGAATGGCGTTCCAAAGTGCGCCGATGATTCCAGGTACCGTCTACGATAATATCAATTTACCGAAATCGATCTTTGGTGAATCGTTACCGCGCGAAGAGGCGGAACGCTTGCTACAACAAGTTGACCTATCCGTCGAACTTGAGCGACCGGTCAAAGATTTGTCGGGTGGTGAACGAAGCCGACTTGGAATCGCGCGGACACTTGTCAATCGACCGGACGTCCTGTTGCTTGACGAAATTACGGCAAGTCTCGATTACCGGATGGTACAGGAGATTGAGAAGCTGATTCTTGATTTACAGCAGAAGTTACAGACGACGATCATTTGGATTACGCATGACTTAGAGCAAGCCAAGCGGGTCAGCGACGAAGTCTGGTTTTTAAAGGAAGGACGATTGATCGAGTCTGGTGCATTCAAGGAACTCGTTTCAAGTGGTCAAGCAGAGACGCAAGCGTTCTTGAAGGGGGAATCGGTATGAGTTATCTCCAACTGGCGACTTCGCTCATCTTCATTTTGATCCCCCTCGTCTTAGCGCGGACGTTACGGCTTGGTCTAGAGAAGGACATCCTCATCGCAACCGTTCGATCGATCGTCCAACTCTTGATCATCGGTTATATTTTGACGTTCGTCTTTGAAAGCGGCAGTCCAATTTTCATGTTACTGATGATTCTGTTGATGATCGGTGCAGCGACACTGAACGTCATCCGTAAAGGGGACGGGATTCCCGGGATCCAGTGGATCATCTTGTTCACACTGATTGCGGTCGAAGCATTGACAATGGGCATTTTGCTCGGGTTACGAATCATTCCGTTCGAAGCCCAGCAAGTCATTCCAATCAGCGGGATGGTCATCGGAAACTGTATGATCTTGTCCTTATTGTTCCTCAATAAGTTCAAGGACGAGGTCGAACGAAGCGACGAGATCATCGAACTGATTCTTTCACTCGGTGGAGATGCGAAGACAGCGATTGATACGAGCTTAAAAGGCGCAATCCGGACAAGTATGATTCCAACGATCGAAGCGCAAAAAACGATGGGGCTCGTCCAACTGCCAGGGATGATGAGTGGGTTGATCATCGGTGGCGCGGATCCAATGGAAGCGGTCCTTTATCAACTATTGATTCTATTCCTGATCTTGACGACGGCGGCGATGGCATCGGTCCTCGTTGGTTTTCTATCCTACCGTCGACTATTCAATGAAAAAGCACAATTCATCGGTTTGACCTATAAGAAAAAAGACACGTAAGGAGCACATTATGCAGACCTATCCGATTACAGAAGCCGACCTGCAACTGGTCGAACTAGCAACCGAAACGATTCGAAACCGTTACGCTGACGATAAACATCACGTCGCAGCTGCGGTGCGGACGAAAGATGGCGCGACGAAAACGGGTGTTCATGTCGAAGCCTATATCGGACGGGTGACGGTGTGCGCGGAAGCCATCACGATCGGTTCCGCCATCACGGATGGATTGACGGATTTTGAGACGATCGTCGCCGTCCGACATCCCTATTCGGATGAGACGGACCGAACGATTCGCGTCGTCAGTCCGTGCGGCATGTGTCGCGAATTGATTTTCGACTATGCACCGGACGCATTTGTCCTCTTAACGATCGACGATCAATTGACGAAAGTCCGAATTGCAGATTTGATTCCATTGAAATATGTCCGACAATAACCAGTAACTCCTCATCGTTTAGATGAGGAGTTTTTTGCATTTACTTCTAAAAAATCCTTATTATGGTTATGATATAGACGGAACAACTAAGGAGGGATATGCGTGTCAGCTTTATTAGAAGTCGAACGGTTATCAAAAACCTACATACGTGGAACGGAGACGATCCATGCGTTGAAGCAAGTCAGCTTTACGTTAGAGGAAGGAGGATTCATTGCCATCATGGGCACGAGTGGCTCTGGGAAAAGTACACTGTTGAATATCCTGGGAGCGCTTGACGCGCCAACCGGCGGAACGTTGACCTTAAAGGAAAAACGGCAACGCGACATCTTCACTGAACCTGCTGCGACGTTATACCGACAACAGCACATCGGATTCATCTTTCAATCGTTTCATCTGCTCGATGATTTGACAGTTCAGGAGAACATCGCCTTACCATTGATGCTGAAGGGGATGGATGATAAAACGATCAATCAAGAGGTAGACACTTGGCTCAAACGAGTCGGACTGACGAAGTGGAACAATCATCGACCGCAAGAGCTGTCGGGTGGGCAACAACAACGTGTCGCCATCGCACGTGCCTTGATCAGTCGACCACCAATCATCTTAGCGGATGAGCCGACGGGGAACCTCGATTTCAAGACATCTGCTGAAATCATGCAGTTGCTTCAAGAACTTAATCGCGAACAACAGACGAGCATCCTGCTCGTGACCCATGATGCGACCGTAGCTGCTCATGCGAAGCGGGTGCTGTATTTCCATGACGGACAGATTGTTGCCGATCAGCTGTCGACCGGAGACGTGGCGCCGATCTTAGAGACATACGAGCAGTTCGTGGGGGCTGTATGAAACGACAACATCTCTTCCGTCTTTCCCACCGACTGTACCGTAAAAGTCCGATGATTTTAGTGACCTCAATCGGAAGCGTCATGATTTCGATTGGTCTTGTCTTAACGATGGTCATTTTTTTACTACATAATCAAGCCGCTATCGAGACAGATCGTGTACAAAGATATGGTCAAGTCGATCTGACGGTCAAATATACACCTGAAGACGAGCGGACGGATCAGACCGTGTTTGAGCAACTTAAAAAGGATCACGATGTCTTGGGCGCAGAGTCGATCTTACAGACGACAGCGCGCGTCGCTGGTCAAGCGATGGCCGACGTGGAGACGATAGGAGTTCATTCGGATGCCCTGACGAAAAGTCGGTATCATTTCACGAACGAATTGAAACAGGGAGAAGCGATCGTGTCAGCTCGACTCGCGACGTCGCTGGATCGTAGTGTCGGGCAAACGCTTCGCGTCGGAGAAGCGACGTATCGAATCGGTGAGATTTTACCAAATTCAAAAACACCGGAAGTCTCGCACGATCAAGTCTTGCTTTCGTATGCTGATCTGAAGAAGAACCATTCGATCGAAACGAAAGCCGTCTTGCTCAATCTAAAAAAAGAGACGGATCTCGTCCACTATGCCGATACACTCGTCAAAGCGAATCCGAAGCTCCGACTTGAACTTTCGGAAGGGCAAGCGCTCTCACCGGCGCTGAACGGCTACATCGGAATCTTGTCAGTACTGATCCTTGTCGTGTCCGGCTTCATCTTGATAGCGAACTTCGACTTATATTTACGTAAACATGCTGTCCAATTTGCGATCATGCGGACGCTTGGGGCGACGACACGCCAACTGTTTCAGCTGTTCTTCGTTCAATCTGGATTGATTGTCTTAGCCGGAATGACGCTTACGATTCTAGGCAGTATTTGCTTCCCATTACTTGGTCAACTCGTATGGCCGATAGAGGGTAAAATGATTGTCTCCCTCATGATTGAACAGGGAGCGTTCTTGATGCTCGTCACGTTCGGTAGTGCTTTGTTGATTCTGCTGTTGCTCGCAAGTACGGCTTACCGAAAACGAGATGTGTTACCACTCCACGTCTTACGAGATAATCTAAAAACGGCAGCACGACCGACCCGACGAAAACGTCTCGTCCTGTTTAGTAGTGGATTGACTGTCAGTTTGGTTTTATTCGCTGAAGTGATTGCTAGTACGGGTGGGTCACGGGCGATCGCCTGGCTCGGTGCAACTGTCGCCTTTTTACTGACGATGTATCTTGCGACGCCACTCCTCTTAATGGGGGTGCTCCATCGAGCGGAACCGATCGTTCGTCGGTTAGCGGGACCGACGAGTTTCGTCGCCTTCCGGGGCGTGTTACCGCAACTTCGGAAAAATGCCTGGTTGATGCTGATCGTTCAAGTATTGATGATCATCGTCGTCATCGGCTCGACGTTCCTTGAGACGGTGCAACAAAACGAGCGGAAGTACATCATCAGTCAATATCCGACGGAGGTCGTCTTAAAGAGTCGTTTAGATGAAGGATCGCAAGGAAACCCGCTACAATTGATTCGACAAATTGAAACGGAACTACCTGGCGCAAAAGCGACCTTCCTGTCGTCTCGAAATTCACTCGAATATCAATTGCCTCAAGAAGATGTCTCGATCGAATACGAAGTAACGGACTATCGTCGTCTTGACGTCTTAGCGGGAGAACAAACGAATGACACAGAAGGAATCATCGTCTCACGGACCTTCGCTAAAAAACACAGTCTTCAAAAAGGCGATATGTTGCCGCTCGGGCGATGGGACGGGGAACAAGAACGAAGCGTTTCGATCGGTCAATTCCGAATCGTTGGAATCGAAAAGAAGATATCACCAGATGTCCTCGTGGATTGGCGGAACGAGCAGTTGCGGCAACCAAACGATCAAATCTTGAATGTCTTTATCGACGTCCCGTACGAGTTAAAGAAAGCTCAAGTGACCACAACATTATCAGAGATCACAGAAAGTTATCCGACACTGCAAGTGAATCGACTATCTGACGCGCTTCGTGATGCGGAGCAACAAACGACGGAACGCTGGTTCGTCTTCTTGATTGCGCTCGTCGTCATGAGTGGATCCGTCTGGTTCGGACTTGCGAACGCCTTACTCAGTTTCGTGAGTGGAAAACGAGGCGAGTATGCCTTGCTACGAACGATTGCGTTGACACGGAACAAGCTCCGGCAGCTGACACTCATTCAAATGCTCTTATTCATTGGGAGTGGCATCACCTTTGGACTGATCAGCGGACTTGGTGCGACCTTCTTCATGACACGGATTGATGATGCGGGATCATTTTACTTCAATGTACCGACGATTGCCGGAACCAGTGCCGGTTTGATAGTGCTTGTCATAGGCATCGCTTGGTTCGTCACCCGACGAAAGCAGGAAAACCTCGTTCACGAATTGAAACAGTAAGTAAGGGCAAGTGAACCGGGGGGATCGAAATGCGAAAAACGATCGGGGCGATTCTATTACTCGTAGTAATTAGCGGTGTCGGTTGGTGGATGATCGCAGGTGAACGGGATGCGACCTATGAGCAAATTGTTGAAGTGCAAGTCGCTCGACACGTGACGAAGCAGTTCGGACGTGATGATATCGCATCGGTCAAACCGTACTTCGTAGCGTCGGAATCATCGAAATCACGACGTCATCAGATTGCCGTTCAGCTGAAGTCTGCACCGACGGGAGAATACCGGATGTATCGTGTACTTCAAAATAAAGTCGAGTACATCGGTCGATCACGGACGGTTCGATCAGATTAAAAAGATACGTCACATCAGTTGGGGGATTTAAATGAAAACAAAAGCAGAACGCATCGCGTTCATTCAAGAAGAAAAGCGTCAACTCGTCAAACCACGTTTGTACAGCTCGTTGCTGTACGGAGTCAGTATCTTATTAGTCGTCGCCAATCGGGACGTGTACTGGCCATTGTTCTTTTTACTTGTAGCACTAGTGTGGATTGCGCGGATTCACTCGCAAGAAGTCGAACGTGATATGGCATTAACGGTAGAACCTCAGATGAAAAAAATCATTCAATGGCAGTATGTGACCGATTTTTTGTTCGTCATCTTAATGGGATTATTCTTCCCGCTGATCATCGTATTCGATTTGCCATTCTTCCTCAGTTTTGCTGTCTATGTCGTTCTTGCGATTATTTTGCTCGTATCCGATATGTTTCTTGAACGAAACGGAAAACGTCTCGATGCTGAGCATCCAACGAAGAAGGAATTGCGAACGTATCCGAAGTCGTGGAAAAAGATCTAATTCGTGGAGCCGGTCGATGAACCGGCTCCTTTTTGAGCATTCCTGTCGCTTCCGCGTGTTCGACTACCGTATGATGAAGGGGCACATGAAGAAGGAGGTCCTCGTATGCTTGCTATCATCATTGGATTTATCATCGGTCTGCTCGTACCAGTTCAAACGAGTGTTAATACACGGCTGCGGGGCGTCGTCGGTTCGCCGTTTCTCGCTTCGCTGATTTCCTTTTCGATCGGCTCACTCTTTTTACTGATTCTCGTGTTGCTCGTTGATGGGAATCTCACAGGTCTTACAGCTACTGCCGATGAACCGTTCTGGATTTGGGCTGGTGGATTGCTTGGCGTCATCTATTTGACCGGAAACATCTTACTGTTTCCGCGACTCGGAGGTGTCCAAACGGTCATCATGCCGATTTTCGGTCAGGTCATCATGGGACTGTTGATTGATCATTTTGGATTGTTTGAAGCGAACGTCACGATACTTTCGTTGACACGGATCATCGGCGCAGTATTTGTGTTACTCGGTGTCGTCGGGACGGTAGCACTTGGTGACTATTTTGCACGACGGCGCAAGCAACAGGTAGCATCATCAGAAAAATCGTTGCTTATCTGGCGTCTGCTCGGGATTCTAACGGGTATGATGAGTGCTGCCCAGACAGCGATCAATGGTCATCTCGGTAGTGTTCTCGGGTCAGCCGTCAAAGGCGCCTTGATTTCATTCGTCATCGGTACAATCACCTTACTGTTGCTGAATCTGATCCTCCGAACGAAGTGGCACATCGATCGCTCGCAACCCTTACCTGCCTGGATTTGGATCGGTGGGTTGATCGGTGCATTGTTTGTTGCCGGTAATGCTTTCATTGTTCCGCTCGTCGGTACAGGACTCGCTGTCGTGATCGTGACGATTGGTCTTCTGACCGGCAGTCTATTGATTGACCGTTTCGGCTGGTTCGGTGCAAAAAAACAACCCGTGACAGGTGTACAGATCGTCAGTCTACTTGTCATGCTTGGCGGTATTGTGTTGATACGCATTTAAAAACAGCTCGTTCAAACGTATGGTTGCATACGTTGAGAACGAGCTGTTTTTAATCATTTCTTTAAATCAATTTTAACGGTTATTGTTTTTGCGAAGTTTTCTCCAGAAACGAACATGACGAATTCTTTCTCATCCTCAGGTACTTGATATACAAGGTTCACATGTGATTGTCCAGGTGCTACATATTTTATACCTTGTTTCCATGTTTTTTCGTTTTTGTTTTCATAATCAATTGGTTCATAGACACCACTGACTCCTGTCATCCGGAAACGATTCGGGAAATAGTAACTTTCTTCCCCAGCTTCTCGATAGTAGAGATCTTGATAAAACGTCGGAACCGTGATGTACTGATACCCTTTTTTCTGTTTTAGTTTCAGGGAAGCAGGCGGTTGCTTCAACAATTTTCCAATCCAGAAACTTGTATCTTTAACAGCCGGATCTCCTGGGAACGTCTTAATCGTTCCTTTTGCCATCGTCTCTTCAATCACCCCGGAAGCTTCTTTTTTCGTCGCTTCAAGCTGACGTTTTGAACCTGTTAGTCCATCCGAAATCTTACTTCCCGTCGTAACGACTTTTGGAGCTTTCGCTGTAGGTGTTTGTTCAACCGGATCCTCATTCGTCGCGAACAAGAAAAGAGAGAGGACGCCGATGATTAACACAGCTCCAATGGATGAGAGTGCTAGCTTGAAACGACGTTCTGTTTCCTTAGAATTGACGCTTATGTTACTGATCGCTGCGTTTGGAACGATACGGACAGCGCGCTGTGCTGGCAAAATTGCACCGATGATCCCTGTCAGAAGTGGAATTAGAATCGTAGCAGACAAGAAACCGAGTTCCGTTGTCGGGAATTGACGGTATACTTGCCAAATCATTACTAGGGCAAACAGAAGACCGACGATTCCGGCTAATAACCCTGTCAGCAAACCTTCTAATAAGACGAGGCGTCGAATCAATCCGTCTTGCCACCCTGTTGCTTTTAAGACAGCGAGTTGACTGCGACGTTCATTGACGTTTTGCCAAAGAATTTCTGTCGTCGTCAAGATGGCGATCAACAAGGCAACACCCATCGCGACATAATGCATCGTACCGACTTCCAAGGCAACATATTCACCGAGCCACGTCGCATAGAGCACTCCTTTTAAGCGGAATGTCACGAAGAGGAAGAAGATGAACAGACTCGTCGGCAAGGCGATCGCAATGATCGAAAGGATTGTTCGTTGCCAATACGTGAAGAGTTGATTCATGCTCATACCAAAAATCGATTGTGAGCGAACGAATCGGCGCGAACGAGAGACTTCACCGGATCGCATACTCTCATATGGTTTGATTCTGCGGATCAATGCCATTGGAACGAGCGTACCACCCCAGTAAATGAGTAGACCAGCAAGGCCGATTAACAGAATTCGTCCTAAGGCGATCGGATGATCAGTCGTTAACCAAAACGTACCAAGAATCGACCAAGCGATTAACGCTACGAGAGATCCGAGTAGCGTCGCTTCAAGGAACAATAACTTCGAGAGTTGACGTGGACGCCAGCCGAGAGACAATAGAATCGCGAATTCCTTTTTGCGTGCATAGAGTAGAATGATATTTGAACTAAAGACATAGACGAGCGCAACCGCGATGACACTAGCGATGACGCCAGACATGCCGACCTTCGCCTCTTGGAAAATCGTCATTGAAGAACCGAGTTTGATCCACGGTTGTTGGACCCATCCGAGGGCCGATTGTTTTTCGAGTCCTGGTAAGTAAGTCAAAGCGAGCTGCGGAGATGAACCAAGTGTGATGTCCGTGATCAGACCGGTCTTCTCCTCAATTTCTTTCGCGACGTCTTGGAGCTTTTGCTCACTCGCTGCATTCATCTGATCGACGCCTTTGACATTGACGCGAATGACAGAGATCGCTTTTTCACCGCGAATCTTGAAGGCGGCATCAAGCGTCGTCAACATCGAAGGGGGTTTCGTCAGGAAGTCATACGGATCATTCGTCGGTTTGACATCCTTGACGGGATTAACTGGACGATCGTTCTTATCCATGACCCATTGTGCCTTTGCAGGGAAATACGTCTCCATCGGTAGTTCCGTCAATGGATCCTTCGATAAATTCAGTTTTTTCGGATTGAAGACTCCGATGTAGTTTAATCGAATCCGTGGCCAATCGTCACTCGTCTTCCCGAACATGCGTGCTTCCCGGTACATCGTTCGTTTCGCTAGTAATGAATCCGGTTCGACTTTTTTCGGTTCAACTTGATAACTAAACGGCCAGCGCGACGCAAAGGGGCTAGAGATGGACTGGTAACTAATTGGTGACGGCTTTAGGATTAGCCATTCGGAATTTCCTGACGGTAGCTCAGGGAACGAGTCCGTCATAATCTGTTGGATTAACGTTTTTTGAACGTCCTGCGTTGAGAATGAATATGTTTTTGCAGGAGCGTCAGTTGTCTGTAGCGTATTTAAAAACTTTTCACCACCACGCTTCGTCACATCTTGAATCGTTTCTTGAATCGAGTCATTGATAAGCGGGAGATCTAATTTCTCATACGTATACGTCCGGGACGCATCGACATATTCCCGCTCGTTCATCAAAATGGGCATCTCAACCGTTCCGAGTTCAGGATCAACGACGTTTGCTTTGTCTTGTTTGTCAAAGTAACGACTATGTTTTCCACTAATCGTCGCGTTATCTAGTCCGATCAAGCGAGCTTCTGCTTCGGGATCAATTCCGGCAATCATCGTCGCACTTCCAAATTCTAATAACGGATCTTCACCCAGAACAGCAGGTGAGACGCCGGAACGTGTTGCATTTTCATCCGGTGTCCACCCGGCAGCGAGATAATTAACGGTAGAGTATTTTTCGACGTTCAGACCGGTATTCTGTTTATCGGTGATCGTCAACTTATAGACACCGTAATCGTCAAACCGATGCGTACCAACAGGTGCATTTGTAGAGTGGTTTCCAATCATCGCAATCGGAGCTGCGACTTCGACGTCCGAGATATCTTGGATCGTCTTATATTGCTTCATCGTGATTCCGCCATCCAGACTACTCATATAGTTCGGTTCGAGTAGTTTGAGGTCTTCCGTCACACTTCGGCTATTTGGAGGACGTACGACAATATCGTAGGAAGACTTCCAACGTTTTTGCAGTTCGTCGACGACTGTTCCGTTATTTGCTTGTGTCGTCCCGATCAAATAACTCAAACCGGTACTGACGACGAGGACGCCAACGAGTAATAAAATGAATCGTTCCTTGTTGCGCCACCACGAATTCCAGATGAAACGTAGCATGATACCATACATCCTTTCTCATCGTATTCTTATGTAAAAAACGCTTGCACATTCATGCAAGCGCAATGGATCACAGTTCGATTTTAATCGTATGCGTTTTCGGGAATGCATCGGAAGCAGCGAATAAGACGAACGTCTTCGCTTCTTCTGGTACTTGATAGACTAAATCGATTTGAGCGCGATGTGGAGAGTAATATTGATGACTGTTCTTCCACGCCTTCGGATTATGATTGACGTAATCGACGACGTCGTACTCGTGTCCTTTGCCATCATTGAGAACGAATAAGTTTGGTTTATAGACGCTGTAAGCTCCGAAATTATCGGACGTGTCATGCATAACGAGCGGAATCGTGACATAACGATAGCCTGGTTTCTCTTTCAGGTTCAATTCTTTTGGTGGTGAAGGAAGAAGTGACTCGGCACGGAACGTCTTCGCTTTTAGTTTAGGATCACCCGGATAGGTTTTGACGAGTCCCTGTTTCATCAATTCGTCAATGTTTAAAATACGATTCTCCTTCGTCTCGTTCACACCAGCTAATTTTGTTTGCGAAGTGACATTGACTGGTTTGTCCTGATGGGATGACCAATACCAGCCTCCACCACCAATCAGGGCAAGAGAAGTAATCAGTAGAGGAATCGTTTTACGAGCTTTTGACATAAAAACACTCCTTTTTGATGGAATAGTCAGAATATTTATATAAAATATACTATTTACAAGGAATGGAAACAAGATAAATAACCAAAAATAGGATAAAAATAAGGAAACGATTACCTGATTGATAAAATAAGGTAAAATAACCTTAGTGAAGTGAAAGGGGAAGAATTATGAGAGCAGTCATTCAAAAACAATACGGTGATGTAAACGTGCTACAGATGGATGATGTCGTGATGCCGATTCGACAATCTGGAGAAGTCTTAATTCGTGCGGTATGGACCGGAGTCAATTTCACAGATATCAAACAACGACGTGGTGGCAAGGCGACTGGAACCTTTCCATTTGTTCTCGGAGTGGATGTGTCAGGTATCGTCGTCGATGCGGATCCATCTTCCGCGATCAAAGTAGGGGATCGAGTCATGGCATTTGTATTAGATGGATCATATAAGGAAGTAGTCCGTGCCGACGAACGGTTAGTTTATAGTTTACCTGAAACGATTTCATTACGTGATGCTGCTGCAGGAATGTTGACTTCGATTTTAAGCGAGATATTGTTGACGCAGATCGCACAAGTGAAACTGAAGGATACAATCGTCATCCACAGTGCCGCTGGAGGTGTCGGATCGATGTTGATTCAATTGGCGCGATTAAAAGGAATGACACGATTGATTGCTACTGTTGGACATGCTGATAAAATACCTTATGTTCATGCACTTGGTATTCAGAATGTCTTTACATATAATGATTTTTCTGAAAAAGTGAAGGAATTGACGGTCGATAAGGGAGCAGATGTTATCTTTGACTCTGTCGCCGGTTACGTGACACGAAAAAGTCTTGACTGTCTCGCGTATTACGGAACACTCGTACAATTCGGTAATAGTAGTGGAGAAGCGGGTGAACTCTCGACGACAGACGTTCATGCGAGTTGCCGGACGATTCGTGGATTTAGTCTTGGCACGACACGTCAACTGGATCCAGAACGTATTCGAACTGCTGCGTCCTATGTCTTGACGTTATTTGAAGAAAATAAATTGAAGATGCCAATGATTCATGAGTTCCCATTAGAGGAAGTGCAAAAAGCGCATCGGTTGATGGAATCTCGACAGTATCAAGGAAAAATCGTCCTACGAATCGGAGGAGATGAGATTGAGTGAAGAAGAGATTAATCAACGACTACGAGACGATCTTGAGTTACAAGAGATGTTAACGCTAGTGGCAACATTAGAATTACCTGATTGGTGGATGTGCGCGGGATATGTCCGCTCTATCGTATGGGAGGAGAATCGATATGAACGACCGGATATCGATATCGTTTATTTCGATCCTATCGATCTTTCGGAAGTAACGGAAAAGCGTCATGAAGGGCAGCTAAGACGCTTATCGGATGTACCGTGGTCCGTTAAAAATCAAGCGCGCATGCATCTGATCAATGGATTACCACCATATAAGTCCGCGAAGGATGCGATTTCACAGTTCCCCGAGACCGTCACGTCGATCGGAGTGACGAAACGACCAGACTTCGAATTGTATCTTCCTTATGGTGCGAACGATTTCGCTGATCGCATCATTCGACCGACGCCCGCTTTTCAAAATGATGATGATCGATATAAAATCTACCGTCAGCGTGTCATTGAAAAGGGATGGCTGACCGATCCAACTTTTCACGTTGAATAAATGGATTAAAAAACGAATGAGCACCAAAAGTGTCACAGCCAAGGACAACCTTACATTCGATCTACTGATCGTCCGCCATTGAACGAGTGAACGACTTTTTTGACCCGCCAATGTGGGTCTTTTTTTATATAAGACCTAGTTAGAAATTGTATATGGTTGAGGTCAAGGCGCGTTTATCGTTCATGGATAGGGGGAATCTTACCCATGCAATCATATGTTGAAAATAATGAAAATAAGCGATGATCGCGAAGGTGGGGTGAGTTGTTAACCGTAACGCATTCATAGAAAAGGAAGTGAGAACGGCATGCGATTCAGAAGAGAACAGGTCAACGTCGTTGATCCGGCACAAACGAAAAAGAGTGTCTATGCGACCGGAATCGGTAATGCGATGGAGTGGTTTGATTTTGGTCTATACTCCTACCTCGCCGTCATTATCAGTCAAAACTTCTTCAGTGGTGTGGAAAATGATGAGTTAAAGCTCGTCTTTACGTTCGCGACATTTGCGATCGCCTTTTTGATGAGACCACTCGGCGGAGTGATCTTTGGACGAATGGGCGATCGTCTGGGACGAAAAGTCGTGTTGACGACGACGATTGTCATGATGGCATTTTCGACCTTGTTGATTGGTCTTCTGCCAACGTACGATCAAATCGGTGTCTGGGCACCAATACTTTTACTGTTGGCACGGGTGTTGCAAGGCTTTTCGACCGGTGGTGAATATGCTGGAGCGATGGTCTATATCGCCGAATCTTCACCCGATAAACACCGGAGTGCTTACGGCAGTGGTCTTGAAATCGGAACATTGGCCGGCTATATTCTTGCCTCCGTGTTAGCGACCATTTTGTTCGTTTCTTTGTCTGACGACCAAATGGCGTCTTGGGGATGGCGGATTCCCTTCATCTTAGGTGCACCACTCGGATTATTTGGTCTTTACCTTCGGCGACATCTGGATGAGTCACCGATTTTCGAGAACGAGATCAATGAGAGTGAGCAGGAACAGGCGACGTTTCGGACAATCGTTCAAGAACACCGGAAAGATATTATCGTTTGCTTCATCGCCGTTGCCTTCTATAACATCACGAACTATATGTTGTTATCCTATATGCCATCGTATCTGGATGAAATCATCGGTTTACCGAGTGCAACGAGTACGATGTTGATCACCGGTGTCATGATCATCATGATCCCGCTCGCTTTCTCGTTCGGTCGTTTGAGCGATCGACGCGGCAATCGACGGCTGGTACTATTTGGATTGACGGGATTGTCCTTTACATCGATTCTGTCGTTTTTCTTGATCGGGCAAGACTGGTTGTTATACGTTGGTATCGGAATCTTCATCCTTGGTTTCTTCTTGTCAATCTTCGAGGGAACGATGCCAAGCCTGCTGCCGAGTATTTTTTATTCCGATGTGCGGTACCGAACGCTTTCCGTTACCTTTAACATTGCGGTGTCGATTTTCGGAGGGACGACCCCACTCGTCTCAACCTGGCTCGTGCATACGACACAGGACCCTCTTGCGCCTGCGTACTATCTTACAGCTGTTAGCGTCATCGGCTTTATTACGTTCTTCTTTTTCTTTGAGAACACGGCAGGGAAGGCGCTTAAAGGATCACATCCGACCGTTGCTTCGGAACAGGAAGTCCATGAAGTCGCAAAAAATCCGGAAGATGCCCTGTGGTGGAAAGAAGACAATAAAAAAGAATGACGGCAAACCGAACAGTCCCTTACTCGATGGAGTGAGGGACTGTTGCTGTTCATGAATTCGTGAGCCAACGTTACGAACGTTCAGCAGATTGAAAGGCATGCCGAAGAAAATCAGCAATCCGTTGCCACGCCTGTAGCGCCATGCCTACGTCACCATGATGTGTGAACGCATGCGGTTGTCCCGCAAATTCCTCATGCTCGACGTAGACGCCTGCTGCTTGAAGGCGTTTCGCGTACTCCCGCGCTTCCTGCGCAAGCGAGTCGTGTTCAGCTGTCAAAACGAGCGTCTGCGGTAATGTTTCGAGTTGAGCAGCATAAAGTGGTGAAGCGAGATGATGGTACGCATCTTCCTGTCGTGCGATGTACATCGCATTGAACTGACGTGCCTGTTCAGAGGGAATCGCCTCCTCAAAGAACGGCTTGTCCGCCGGATCCGTAGCAAGATCGAGCGGAGGATAATCCAGGATTTGAGCGATGAGCGGAACCGGATGAGTCTGCTCGGCGTTCCATAACGATATGGCAGTCGCAAGATTCCCACCGGCACTATGCCCTCCGATCGCGATGCGCGTCGCATCAAGGTGTAGTGTATCAGCATGTTGGAAAATCCATTGAACGACCTCATAGGTGACGTAGACCGGAACAGGAAACGGATGCTCCGGGGCTAGAGGATATTCCACATTAAGAACATGACAATTGGCGGTCTCAGCGAGAAACAGGTTCCATGGCTGGTCCATCTCTGGCGTTCCGGTGATGAAACCGCCCCCATGTAAGCTGATGAAGCCAGGTAACGGGTGGGAGTCGACGAGAGGTGAGTGGAGTAATAAACGGAGATCGCCGATCGAGGTCGGAACGAAGTGCGTCGTCGTCTCCGCATGTGGTGGATGTGAGGGCTTAAGGAGTGGGCGCTCTTCTTCCAATCGAATCTGTTTCACTGTTTCAAGCATCTCTTGACGATTCATCAAATTCCTCCTTTTCATTATTTATTCATCATAACGAAATATCTTCTTGATTTCTTGTTTGGCAATATTTTCTATCCAGCTAATGGTACGAAAAGACTGGATTTGATACACTTTCCATATACAAGAAACGAGGAGGGTCAAAAGATGCCAATCTTACATATCACTCGCCATGGTGAGACAGAGTGGAACTTAGAGCAGCGGACACAAGGATGGGGAGATTCACCGCTAACGGCAAAGGGAAGGCAAAATGCGTGTGAACTTGGCGCACGGCTGCGTCAGATTGAGATGTCACATCAGTACGTCAGTCCATCGGGGCGCGCCATCGAGACATTAGAACTGATCGGACTCAATGGATCAGTTCCAGTCACGGTCGACGAACGACTGCGTGAAATTCATATGGGCGCTTGGGAAGGGCAGACAGTGTCGGAGATTCGTGCCTCTTATCCGGTTTCGCATACAGCGTTTTGGGAGACACCCCATGAATATATCCCTGAGACAGGAGAGTCATTTGAAGAGGTTCGCCAGCGTATCATTTCGTTTTTAGAACGTCTATCCGTACATGATGCCGACGAAAATATCTTGATCGTCACGCACGGTATTTTTCTGAAGGTTTTATTGACGCATTTGCAACAAAAACCTGTTGCTTCATTATGGGATCCGCCGTTCATCCATGGCACAAGTCTAACGATCGTTGAGTATGATGAAACAGAAACCGTAATTCGACTTGCAGCAGATATGTCACATGTGAAAACAATGTGAAAAACGGAGTATCTACAAGGGATACTCCGATTCGTGTAGCCTTATCTCGTCAAATAGATTAATATCGCACCTTCCTGTTTTCTGACTTTTAGGTGAGGAGAGGATACCGTGTCGATCGAGCGACCGATGATCGATTCTCCTGTCGTATAGCGTTTGAGGAGTAAGGGGTAGAACGAAGCATTCGTCTGTTTCTGATCATTGAATTGACCGCTGTCAGTCTGGACATTTTGAGGTAAGGTATAGACCGTTTTCGTCCCAGGAATACCATTCTTCGCATCAAGCGAATAGGTGAAGGCATGCGAATCGTTGAGCAGGTTCACATCATACGTCAACTGAAGCGGCGTGCGATCGTATGTACCGACAGGAATTGATTTGTCGATCAGCACTTCAGGTGGTTCTGTATCGTCAAATTGGATTGTTTTGAGCTGGAGTGGGCGATCGAGTGTACCAGTTAAGAAAAATATCCACCGTTGTTGCGACTCATCGTTCTCGGTAGAGGGTGTGATTGAAAAGGAAGACTTCTTGACAGGAACGGTCTCTTTTGGAAGAACGGTTGCTTCCGTTGTGCAAGCAGCAAGTAACAAGGGCAGGATGAATAAAAGCATATATTTCATGACATATTCCTCTTTTCCAAAGGCATAATGAATCGGATTTAAAATTTAAAATATTAGAAAAATAACCTATATTATACCAAAAATCTTCTTGCATAATAAAGGAGGAAATCATGAAAGGCAAATGGTTATTAGCGACCGTGCTCCTCGTTGGCTGCGCCTCGACGGGTGAAGAGGCTGAATCGACGGCAAAATCGTTATATGTCGCACCGAACGGCAGTGATGAAAATACCGGCACGTTGAAACATCCGTTTAAAACGATCCGGCAGGCGACACAGCAAGCGACTGCCGGTACGACTGTCTACTTGCGAAAGGGAACATATCACGAGGCACTAAACGTTAGACAGAGCGGAACGAAACAACATCCAATCGTCTTTCGGAATTATAAAAAAGAACGAGTCGTCTTAAATGGGGAAAACATTAAAGATCGGGACGCAACCTTACCGATCATCCAGATTAAGGATCAAAAATACGTGACAATCCAAGGATTGACGATCGAAGCCGTTCAGTCGAAACGAACGGACGCAACACCGATTGGCGTTTTGGTCACGGGATCAGGATCCTACATCACGTTGAAGGATAATACGGTTCGCCACATCAAGACACTCGCGAAAGATGGGAATGCACACGGCATCGCCGTCTACGGAACGGGAGCGATTCGTCATCTGACGATCACCGGTAACCGAGTCGAGCAGAATCGTCTCGGTTTTAGCGAAGCCCTCGTCTTAAACGGTAATGTCAAACGTTTCCACGTGACGAAGAACGTCTTACGAGATAACGACAACATTGGCATTGATTTGATCGGATACGAAGGAATCGCCCGGTCGAAGAAAGATGACTACGTCCGTGAAGGAATCGTGTCGGAAAATCAGGTATACCGGACGTCAAGCTACGGCAATCCTGCTTACGGGAAGGAATACAGCGCAGCCGGTATCTACGTCGATGGTGGAAAAAATCTGACGATCGAGAAGAATCTCGTCAAAGCGAGTGACATTGGGATCGAGGTGACGAGTGAACATGCTGGGCGGTACGCAGAAAATGTCATCGTCCGCCAGAATGATATACGGCAAAACATCTACACCGGGATTTCGATCGGTGGGTATGATACGAAGCGAGGCGGTACAAAACGCGTCCGGATCGAGAAAAATCAGCTGATCGGGAATGATACGAAAGGACTCGAAGGTGGTCAATTGCTCGTCCAGTATGACGTTCACGATAACACGATCATCGGTAACACATTTGACGGTCCCTTGAGTGTCGCTCACTATTTTAAAAAGAGTTCAGGTAACCAGTTCAAACAAAATACGTTTCATCATACGAAACGATTCATGTGGCGCGATGCCTCTTATAAAACGGAACAAAGCTTCTTGAAAGCCCTTCGAAAGGTGGAATGAAAATGAAGGTGTCGGAGCGACTACTCGCTAACTTAACTGGATTTGGATTCCGAGACGGTGGCGGTCGGAGCATTGACTGCCTTGATGTTAACAGTTTGGATAGAGGAAGGCGTTCGTTTTTTAACCAGTCCGGCATTACGCCTACCGACCGTTACTGACGCAATCATCTGTCTCGTTCCGGCGATTCTATTGTTCATGGTATGGAAAACAAAGCGTTCAAAATAATACCTGAATTAATCGATAATAACAAGGAATTCATTTAATCGTCCTCGAAATAGGGAGGGAACTTCAATTAGTAAGGAGGAATAAAGATGACAAAACTAACGATTCAAGCTGTGATTGACCGTCCGGTCGAGACCGTGTGGGAGATCTGGAACGCACCAGAAGACATCAAACGCTGGAACGCAGCGTCTGACGATTGGCATACGACGGCGTCAACGAATGATTTGACGGTCGGTGGTCAATTCACGAATCGAATGGAAGCAAAAGACGGTAGCATGGGATTTGATTTTACGGGTACATACGAGACAATCGTTCCTTACGAACGTATTGCGTATGTCCTCGAGGATGGTCGTCAGGTGACAATCGACTTCTCTCGGAACGGGGAAAAAACTGAAGTCGTCGAATCATTTGATGCCGAAACAATCAACCCGCCTGAGATGCAACAAGCGGGTTGGCAGGCGATCCTCGATCGATTCAAGGCGTATGCTGAGTCGAAGTAAATCGTTCGCTTCGTAACTTCCGACCACGGCGATCCGTTAGGGCAGGAATACCGCCGCTCTCATATCGCCGGACCCAGTTATACAATTGTTGATACGACACATCATGCCGTCCGGCGATGCGTTGGTAGTCCTTTGCGGCCGCCAAACAATCGAGGACGGCATTTATGCGTTGTTCAAGAGTGTTGGTGGACATGAACGTTTTCCTCCTCATTGAATCGCTCTGGATTCGTCCTCGGCATTAAACTAGTGCACATACAATCGATGGAAGCCATTGAATCAAAGAAAAATTGACGCGTCTCCTGTTGATTCGTTTTGACGATCAGTCGTTTTTCTAGCGTTGGTAAATGCACGAAAAACGAAATCTGATATTCCATAGGATGCGAGAGCATGGTGGTAGATCGTTTTTGTAAGTGGATCGCTGCTGAATTCGCAGTGATGTATAAGACGTGTCGATTCCATTCCTCTTCGTTGAAAAGTGAATCCATCATCGTGATAAATGCTTGACCGGAAATGAAGTTCATCGGACGACCTCCTTTCTTATAATGTGTATATCCTGTGCATGTTTTTCGAAAACCTATATTTCAAATATTACAAAAAACCACCTCCAAAAGAGAGGTGGTTAACGTTACCCTGCTAGTTCAAGCATTTGGACGAACGCGACGTCCGGATCTGTCGTCTCAAATCGGTTCAACCAATCCTTGAAGTCGCCTTCGTACAAAATACGACCTTGATGAAGGAAGATGACATGGGCATCGGTATGCAATAGATCATGTAATTGATGGGTCGAGAAGAGGCACGTTTGACCGTTTGCTGTCATCTGCTCGAAGCGTCGCATGATATGAAGCCGTGTTGCCGGGTCGACCCCACTTGTTGGCTCGTCAAAGATATAGAGCGAACGAGGTACTGTCGTCAACAGGGTCACAAACAACCATTTCTTTTCGCCAGCGGACATCTTACCGATTTTCATCTCCCACAGATGAGCGAATAAATCGAGCTCTCGTGGCTGTTTTAGATGACGCGTATAGGTCTCTTGCTTGCGATATGCTTTCAAACGAGCGAGCCGACCGACGAAGACGGCGACATCCTTGCCCTTTAATTCATCCGAGTAATAGATGAATTGCGTCAAATAGAGAATGTCCGAGATAACGGGTAAGTCCAGTTCTCCGGACGTGATCGGTAAGGCACCGGTCATGCAATCAAACAGTGTCGTTTTCCCGGCACCGTTCATCCCGATCAAGACGTTCAGTTTCCCGGGAACAAGTGAAAAGGAGACATCGTGTAACAGATCAGGTGATTTCGGATAGTTGAAGCGTACGTGTTGAACGTGCATCTGAATCCTCCTATCGGGTCAGTAATGACATGAGATTAAAGCGTTTGACAGAGAATAGACCAAGTAACAGATAAACGACGAGTACGACGATCAAGAAAAGTAACGATGCTCCCGTAACGTGCTCAGAGACGGCGAGACCAAGTGTTTTCATGACATAAAAAGGATTCAAGTAACTGTACCAGCGATCCGGTTGGCTACTGGCGAACAAGAACAGGGGATACATGACGATGTTGATTAATGTCGACATGCTCGAAATCTTTGCTGGAAGCATCGTCAAGGCAATGCTTGCAAAAGCGAGCGGGATGCTGAGCAACAAGACGAGATAAGCGAGTAACAACGTCAAAGGTGAGAAGTAGCCGAATACGAGCATCAGGATCGTCGTAAAGACCGTCAAACTAACGGCTGCAAACACGAGCTGAACGAGTACGAGTGCGAGAATACAACCAATCTTACTACCGGAAATCATGATATACGTCTTCATCAAACCATATTCCCGCATCCGGGCAAGTTGGAGTCCGATACTGTTCACGTAAATCGAGAGCAAGATATAGCCCCAAAAGAGCGCGAGGAACGAGAGGAAACTGTTCTCGGTGAAGTCGAGTCGTGATCCGAAGACAAAGGCGAGAATCAACGGGAAAATCAACGACCAAAAGACCGGAATCTTATCCGTCAGCATGATTTTTAAGTAGAGTATGAAGTAGCTAGGAATCGAATACATATGTGCCTCCAGTCAGTGTGTCGAATCAAGCTTATATTAAGTATACGTTCGGAAATGGGAAATAGTTCCTTTGGAAAGAGCTTAAGAATTACCTGAAGTCAAATGATGTAACGCATCGACAACAATATGGGGGGCATCCTGTTGAATGAAGTGCCGGCTGTTTGGAACTTCGAGCAACAACCCTTGGATCGACTGTGCAGCAGTTTGTCGTTGCAATTCGTGCCACAATAGTTGCGCCTCACGCGAATAATGATCCTTTTTACCAGCAGACAGAACAACGACTGGAAAGGGGTAGAGGACATCGACGTTCGTCGCTTCAATACTCTTTTTAAAATCTTCATATGTACATTCGAGCATGAATTGTTTTTTGTATATGGATTGGAATGTGTTTGGCATCACTGGTAAGAAGCGTTGAATATAGGATTCTGGTGTTGCATCGATGAGCAATAGACCTTTTATTTCACTTGGATATTGCGATGCAAATTGTCGAACTAACGTGCCGCCATAGGAATGACCCACAAGAATAAAGGGTGGTTTGAGAGATAAGGTATCGATCAAACGGCGAAGGCGATTCACGCTCTGGCGACTAGTCTCGGAATCATGCTGCATACTACCACCGATGTTCGTACGGTCATACATCAAGATCGTTCCAAGTCCTTCAACTTGATCCATGATTGGTTGCCAGGTTGAAAGATCTTGTCCATATCCATTTTCAAAGATAAACGTTGGTTGATCGGAAGTTCCGAGAATCAGACGATAGTGTAACGTCGTTTCAGATAACGTCATTGAATCGAAAGACATATGATTCCTCCTATTCTGGTGGGAATAAAAGTAAGGATACCAGAAAGAAACAAATATTGTAAACTGAAGCAAAGGAAAGGAGGTAACATGATGGACTATTTATTAACGTCTGGTGGGATACAAAATCCATCGATTCACAACGCGTTACGTGAGATGCTCAGAAAACCAATTGAGGAATGCAATGCCATCGCGATCACGACAGCTTCCTACGCATTAGGCAGAGGAACGGACCTCGCTGTCAACTTCATTAAAGGAAAAGATGAGGCACCGATGGTCGATTTAGGATGGAAGTCAGTCGGTCTGTTGGAATTATCAGCGGTCTCGGTAATTGATCCAGCAATTTGGCAACCAGCGGTCGAACAAGCGGATGTCATTCTCGTTAATGGTGGTGATCCACTCTTTCTACATCACTGGTTCGTCGAATCGGGCTTCGATCGACTATTACCGCAACTGACCGGTGTTTATGTCGGGATGAGCGCCGGTAGCATGGTGCTTACGCCACGAATCGGAACGGATTTCGTTGGGTGGAAAAAGACGCCGGAGCAATCGGACGCAACATTAGGTCTCGTTGATTTTTCGATTTTCCCGCACCTCGATCATCCGCAGTTACCAGACAATCACTTACAAGCTGCCGAATCATGGGCTGAGACATTGACGAATCCAGCTTACGCAATCGACGACGCGACAGCGATCCGTGTCATCGGTGCGAATGTGGACGTGATTTCTGAAGGAAAGTGGATGAAATGGCGATGACGATGCTCTATTTCATTCGCCATTGCGAATCGATTAAAACAGGCAGTGATCGAGGGCGAGGATTAACGGATGCAGGTCAAGAACAAGCGCAGGAACTCGTAGCGTTCTTTGAAGCGATACCGATTGACGCCATTTATTCGAGTCCGATGCGACGGGCGATAGACTCCGTTCGCCCACTTGCTGAACAACGAGGTTTGCGAATCTACGAGGCAGCGTTTCAGGAACGGCGTTTTCAGGAAACAGACGAACGTTTATCGCCTGAGCGGCTAGAAAAACTGTTGAAGCGATCATTTCAAAATAACGATTACGCGCAAAGTGGCGGAGAGTCGAATCAAATAGCACGTAATCGTGCTCTAGTAGCCATCGATCAGCTACGTAAAACCCACCCGCACCACCGAGTGGTCGTCGCGACGCATGGTCTCGTGTTGGCGTTAGTGCTCGAACACTACACTGAACGACCGGCAAATGAGTGGCTCAAGACGATGGGGAGTCCAGCAATCCATCAGCTGACATTCGATGCAGGCTGGAAAACGTCTCATGAACAACTATTGTAAAATGATTAAATCTGCCCGCTGAAGATGAAACCGAGAAAGAGCAGTAATAACACACCAAGCGGAACGGCACAGGCGAGACTGACATATTTGAGGATTCCCGATTCGCGTCGTTTGATGGCGACGATTCCGAATCCAATCCCGAACAGATAAATAGCAAGTCCGATTGGGATCGTAAGCATCGAGTTCGGTCCGAACGACCAGTTGAGCGGTGGGAAAATCATAGAGGCGATAAATAGACC
The DNA here is from genome assembly GCF_964277885.1 of uncultured Exiguobacterium sp. NCBI lineage: Bacteria > Bacillati > Bacillota > Bacilli > Caryophanales > Exiguobacterium > uncultured Exiguobacterium sp. The sequence continues at coordinate 1,199,558 of NZ_CAXYJR010000005.1, forward strand.
GATTAGGCTGAGGAAAATCGAGGCTTTAGCGAATGTCATATGTAAACTCCTTTTTAATTAAGTATGTAAACAAGAATTCGGACTTAAAACGTAAATTCCTGCTTCATCCAGTAAATTTCCTGTTTGGCATTTGAATGAACGGGAACTATATCTAAAAGATAGTATCTTTTAGATATAGGAGGGACCGATGCCAAAAGAAAACATGACCCGTTATGCGATTCTCGGACTTCTTGCAAGCGGATGTACGTCTGGTTACGAGATGAAACATACGATCGATACGAGCTTGAATCACTTTTGGAAAATCAGCTTCGGACAAGTCTATCCAACGCTGAAACGGTTAGAGGCGGAAGGGTTGATCGTTGAAGAGGTCACGGATGGGGAACGGAAACAATTTGCCCTGACGGAAAACGGACATGCGGAGCTCGCGCGGTGGGTCGCTGAACCGTCCGTCGAATTGCCGGTGCAACGGAATGACCTATTGTTGAAGCTATACTTCGCTCGACATGCTTCAAAAGAGGTCACCTTGCAGAAAATTCAAGAGCATGCACGATTGCTCGAAGAACGGCTTGAGACGTATCAAGCGATCGATGCGATGATTCGTTCTTATCCGGACTCGAATGATGCCGTCTATTGGTTATTGACGCTTGATTATGGCATTCGGAAGACACGTGCGTTACTCGATTGGTGTGACGCTTCCCTTGAGACCCTTGAAGGAGGAAATTGACATGAAACGGATCATTGCAACTCCGAACAAAGACGTCGTCGTGTTCATCATCGGTTTACGAATCAATCGCTTGCGTTCCGTCCGGCAATGGTTGCCGACGGTCCAGGCGATGGGACCGATGCTACAAGAGTGTTATGCAAACGATGTCGGTCTGATTTCGCATGAGTCACTTGTCGGTTGGCGTTCCGTGACGTTGATTCAGTATTGGCGTTCGACGGAAGAATTGATGGCATATGCCCATGGTTCCCGTCATTTGACGGCGTGGAAACGATTCAATCAGAAGGCACGGACATCAGAAGCGGTCGGGATCTTCCATGAGACGTTTGAAGTTAGCAATTATGAGTCGATGTATGTCAATCTTCCAACACGAGGTCTAGCGAAGGCACTCGGGGAGTCGGCGATCAAGCCGTATCAAGAACAAGCAAAAGGGCGCTTAGCCGAGCGGCAATCACAAGAGACGATCTAAATAGACAAAAGACGGGTGCCGAGGCATCCGTCTTTTTAAGTCGCGACTGGTGTGACGGGTTCGAGCATCTCCCCGCAGTTTTGGCAAATATGATCGAGCGTTTTCGTACACGGTTCGCAAAATGTACAAGCGTGCGAGCACTGATAGACCGTCGTTTCAATCGTTTCTTGGCACCGGACACAGGTTGGTTCCATAAGTATCACCTCCTGTTACTAGTATAAGAAAAGCATTTTGATGAGCACAGTAGGAGAACATAGAAAAAGGCTATATTTTCCTTTGATTCCATGTTAATTTGAAGAAAGTGGTTTTAATTCGAAGGGAAGATGAAAAATGGACCAAATTGATCAACAGATTGTCCGGATTCTGCAAGACGATGCCCGGATTCCATGGTCGGAACTCGGACGTCAGATCGGATTATCGGCACCTGCCGTCATCGAACGGGTCCGAAAAATGGAGGACGCGGGAATCATCGAAGGATTCCGCGCTGTCATAAATCCGGAAGCACTCGCGCAAGGGTTACTCGCGATCGTCATGTTCGAAGAGACACGCTGCGCAGGCTTGATTGAATTTTGTAAAGGACATCCTGAAGTCGTCGAGTGTCACCGGCTGACCGGTAGCTATAACTTCATGGTCAAGTTGCAAACGGCGTCCGTTACAACACTAGAACGTTTTCTCGATGACGCATCGGTCTACGGCAAACCGTCGACCTGGATTCGACTGTCGACGCCAGTGCCGTTTATGGGATATACGATATGAAAAAACCTGTTTTCTTAAATGTCGTTCCGTAGGAGAAAAAAGATGAATCTCATGCTAATCGGAGGCGGTCAACTGGTTGCCTCGTCTCATCAATTCATCAATTGTCATGTCTTTCAACTGACAAAACACGTGCCACATATCGTCTTCCTGCCGACGGCTAGTCGGGATGAATCATTATACCAACAACAATTTCGAGATACATATGAAGCACTTGGAGCAACCGTCTCGATCGTCATGCTGTTTGACGACGTACAATCCATGGCGACGCAACGACGATTAATCGAACGTGCCGACATTCTTTATGTCGGTGGTGGCAATTATCCATTACTCGTTCAGACGCTTGCTCTAAAAGGCATGGATGTATTGCTCAAGCAAGTTGTCAAGCGCGGAACATGGTACGTCGGTGTCAGCGCTGGAGCGATTTATGCGATGGAATACGGGATCCGTACGAGTGAAGACAGAACGGACTATTGTCTGGATACGGGCCAAGGCTGGCTGAGCGGTTGTCTCTGTCCGCACTTGAACCAGGAAAAACGGGCAACCCGTTTTCAGGAACACCTGCCTCAAATGGATCACGCGATCGGATTACCTGACGATACGGCGTATATTCTTTCTGGGACCGATTACTATCGATTAGGAGAAGGACACGCGTTGTATGGACGTTACATTAAGTGAACGTTAGCGTCTCGAACTCTAGGAGTGTCATCTTCTTCGATAGTCGTTTCGGATTCGGTAAGTGACAGATGAATTCTAGACTATTGCCATCCGGATCATTGAAATGCAATTTGGCATGGGCGTAATCCGTATGTGTCATCGCGAAGGGCTCATCTGGTCCAAATCCAAATGCAGCGCGTGGTTCGATTTGAGCTCGCGCAGCCAACCCGGAGCATTCCGTAAAAAGTCGATATCAACAGTTAAAGCGATGTGTCGGATGGAAGGATGATACGGTGTGTTCGCGTGCTCGCTAAGCCAAAGTCCAAGCCAACTTTTTCCGGGTTCAATCCATAAAAATGCGATTCGATCGTCAACAGTATGATCAAAGGTTAATCCGAGTGATTCGTAAAATTCAATCGATCGATGTAAATCAGATACCGGTAGATGCGCTTCATATAGTGAGAACGTCATCGAACGAGTTCTCCTGCAGCACGATGTTCGAGCACGCTTGACATATGTTCGGTCGCCCATTGTTTCATCATCAGGACGAGCGGACGAAGTGTCTCACCAAGCGGAGTAAGCGAATACTCAACTCGAGGTGGTACTTCTGCGTATGTCACGCGTTGGATCATCCCATCGTGCTCGAGTTCTCGTAATTGTAAGGTCAAGATACGTGGACTAATGGATTCTGAGGTCTTCAACAGTTCTGAAAAGCGAAGCGGACCGTCAAGTAGTTGATGGATCAGGATGGCTTTCCATTTTCCACCGATCACTTCGACCGTCGCTGCTGTCGCGCAAGAATAGGTATTTAGAAACACACAACTGTCTTCGATTGGCATGTGGATCGTCTCCTTTAGTTACATGATTGATAGTATGTCACTTCAAAGTGCGTACTTGTCGCTTGATATGAAACGGCATACACTTCAGATGTCACTATCATACGAAATGAGGCTAGAACATGTTAACTAAAACGACTACCGATTTACGAAAACAACAGATTCTCGAGGCATTCGCCTTCCGCCACGCGACAAAACGATTTGCGGACAAACAGATTCCGGAAGATGATTTTGCTTTCATCCTCGAAACGGGACGTCTTTCTCCATCATCGTTTGGCTACGAACCGTGGCGTTTTCTTATCATTCAGGATGAGTCGCTTCGTGCGCGGCTTGCACCGTTTGCGTGGGGCGCTGCCGGACAACTTGAGACAGCGAGCCACTTCGTCATCCTCTTGGCTCGAAATGAACAGGACATGCATTTTGACGCGCCTTACATCAATCATATGATGCAGGACGTGATCGGATTAACGCCTGAAGCTCAAAAGGGTCGTCATTCCTTTTATCGTCAGTTCCAAGAATCCGACTTCGATCTTGTGTCATCGAAGCGTGCCATGCGGGATTGGGCGGCAAAACAAACGTACATTGCGCTCGGTAACATGATGACGAGTGCGGCACAGATCGGGATTGATTCGTGCCCGATGGAAGGATTCGACCAAAAAGCCGTCGAACAGCTGTTACGTGATGAAGGACACCTGACGGATAATCTGAATGTCTCCGTCATGGTCGCGTTCGGTTATCGAAATGAAGCACCGGCGCACCCGCAAACGCGTCAAGCCATCGCTGATCTCGTTGATTGGGTCTAATATTTATGCTATTTAAAAAACTATGTGATTCATCGCATCTGAGTCGATTTTTCCTTCGGCTCAGTTTTTTTAGTTTGCTACGCATCAAGTTCATATAAATAGTAGTCAAAACAGTTGACGAACAAAAATCGAGATGGTATATTTATCTCGAATTAAAGATATATGAATTGAAGATACAAAAGAGGTGAACGAAATGGAACGACCGAATCCAAACTTGAAGGCATTGACGGTCATGGTGCGCGCAGTCGATGCGTTACATGAAGTCATCAAGAAGGATGTTGCGCAATGGGGGTTGAACCCAACGGATTTTTCGGTTCTTGAGTTGTTGTTTCACAGGGGCAGGCAACCGATTCAATTGATTGGGAAAAAAGTCTTGATCACGAGCAGTAGCATCACCTATGTCATCGATAAGCTCGAAAAGAAGAATTACGTTGTCCGCAAAGCATGTCCAGAGGATCGGCGTGTGACATTTGCGGAACTGACCTCTGAAGGACACCAACTGATGGAAGCTATTTTTCCAAAGCACGAGCAAGCGATCAATCAAGTATTTCAAGGAATAGCCCCGTCTGATCTCGAAGCATTCATCGAGACTGCCAAAACGATCGGCTATCAAGCAAAAAAATAGTAAAAATTTTTTAGACTGATATCTCGAATTCGAGATAATAACCATTAAAGGAGCGATTTTTCATGAATAAACTAAAAGGAATCCACCACGTGACGGCAATTACGAGCAGTGCCGAGAAAAACTATGACTTCTTTACGAATGTCCTAGGAATGCGATTGGTCAAGAAGACCGTCAATCAGGATGACATCCAGACGTATCACTTATTCTTCGCCGATGATAAAGGATCTGCCGGCACGGATATGACGTTCTTTGATTTCCCTGGTATTCAAAAAGGGTCACACGGAACGAATGAAATCTTTAAGACGGCGTTTCGTGTTCCAACGGATGCGGCACTTGAATACTGGATTAAACGATTTGACAAATACGACGTCAAGCACCGTGGTATCAAAGAACAATTCGGCAAGCAGACGCTCTCGTTCGTCGATTTTGATGAGCAACAATACATGTTGATTTCTGACGAGCATAATCAAGGTGTCGCTTCCGGTACACCGTGGCAAAACGGTCCGGTACCCCTCGAGTTCGCAATCACGGGGCTCGGTCCAATTCATATCCGGATCGCGGAATTCGACAATTTAAAAGCGGTACTCGAACAAGCGATGTTGATGCGCGAAGTCGATCAAGCGGGTTCACTGCACTTGTTCGAGATGGGTGAGGGCGGAAACGGTGCCCAAGTCATCGTCGAGCACAACGTCGTTCTACCAAGCGGACGTCAAGGATTCGGAACAGTGCACCACGTCGCCTTCCGTGTTGAAGATACGGCTGCCTTACAAGAATGGATCGAGCGGATGCAACAGCTACGCTTCAACACGTCCGGTTACGTCGATCGCTTCTTCTTCGAGTCCCTTTATGCTCGTGTCGCGCGCGGTGTTTTGTTCGAATGGGCAACAGATGGTCCTGGTTTCATGGGGGATGAGCCATACGAAACGGTTGGGGAGAAATTATCATTACCACCATTCCTCGAGCCGCAACGCGCACAGATCGAACAAATGGTCCGTCCGATCGATACGGTCCGGAGTACGCGCAAAATCGAAAAAGAATACCTATAAGAGAACATTACGATAACGTAACTAACCGCATCTAAACAAGAGGAGGAAATGAAAATGGAGAAATTAAACATTGGTATCATCTTAGGATCCACACGTGAAGGACGACTCAGCCCACAAGTCGGGAACTGGGTCAAACAACTCGCGGATCAACGGGGGGATGCGAACTATACGATTCTTGATATCGCCGACTACAAATTACCGCTCCTAGGTGAAAAGGACGGGGATGCGTCTGGTGCTGCTGATTGGTCGAAGGATGTCGCGGCACAAGACGGATTCGTCTTCATCGTCCAGGAATACAACCACTCAATCGCAGCGTCACTCAAGAATGCGCTCGATTATTTACGAGTCGAATGGAACAATAAAGCGGCAGGGATCGTCTCTTACGGTTCCGTCGGTGGAGCGCGGGCAGCAGAACACCTGCGCGGTATCCTCGGTGAATTATTGATTGCCGATGTCCGGGTGCATCCGGCGTTATCCTTGTTCACGGATTTCGAGAACGGATCGGTCTTAAAAGCGGCAGCCGTTCAAGAAACATCGGTCAACCAAATGCTCGATCAAGTCATTCCGTGGGCAACGGCGTTAAAAACAATCCGCTAATTAGTTACTATAAAAACCCCTCATTTCATCTCGAAATGAGGGGTTTTTGGATGGCTGTTACGTACAACACGACGTGACGCGGCGCAGATCCTTTTCTTGAATGTAAAGCATGTGTTGGCGGACTTTATAAGGAATGTCAGCCGCTTGAAGACGTTCGAGATAGTGACCCGTTGGAGCGACCGTCCATTTTACATACGACGTCGCAGCATTCGGTGATGCGAGACAGGTAAGCAATAAAAGTGGAAGAATCCATTTTCGAAGTTTCAAGCGTATACCCCCTTCATTATTTCAAATACTGTATTAATGATTTTATTGTTAAAATTAAAAACTAAAAATCACGACTCACGTCAGCAAAAAATAACTGACCATCAAGCCGACCAACAGACCACTAAAAACAAGTCGATAGACGGGGGAACGATGGGTTCCTTTGTTTCGTTTAACTTGATAGACGATGAAATAGGTCACACTGGTCACCATGACGAGGATCGCCAGTGTGCTGAGTAAAGTAGACATCAGCATTCCTCCTTATCGTAGGATTTTAGATAACGCTTTTCCTTTCGCCAGTTCGTCGACGAGTTTGTCGAGAATCCGGATGTTACGAATGAGCGGATCCGTTAGATGTTCCACACGAATCCCGCAAATGACGCCAGTGACTAAAAAACGACGTTCATTCAGGGCGGGTGCGTGCTCGAAAAAGGCTGCGACGTTTTGGGTTTGTATGGCTTGTTCAAGAGTTGGTTTCGTGTGTCCGGTCAACCAGAACAGCACGTCATCGAGTTCCTCTTGTGTCCGTTGCTTACGTTCGACTTTTTGACGGTATACCTGATACAGCTGCAACATCGGCATTTGAAATACTTTTTCGTAACTCATCTGAATCGCCTCCTTTCATGGTAACATATGGGAAAAGATCTTGTGTCACGGATTTCAATTCGGTTTGGAGGTGTAGGATGAAATGAGATATCGAATCATTGGAATGACTTTTTTGACGTGCCTAGTCCTATTTTTAGGCGTCATGGGTGTAAAATTATCGTATCAAGCATTGATCGATCCGCCGATTGATCAATCGACAGGAAACTGGGTATATATTCCGGGCAAGATTTTACCGACTAAAAAAGTCATCTATGTGAAAGAAGAACACATCATTAAACAACCGGATTCTTTAAAAAGTGGGCACGAAGGATATCGGAAAGAACCTAAAAAGAAAAAACCGATTGAGCTTGGGAAAGGTTTCTTGACAGATACGATTAATCAAATTGCACGTATAGCTCCTTGGATGGTCGTTTTAGTCATCATCTACCTGAATCGTCGACAACGATTCAACCGCATGCAGTGGTCATTCCTATCAAGTCATCGACCGAAGCGAACCGTTCTATCGCTTCCGCTTACGCCTGAAGTCCAGTCCTCATCAGAAGAACGCATTCTTGATTCAAAAATTCGTGAAGCGGTGCGCGCTTTCAATCGGTCACTTACTCCATCGCAACAACGGCGGACATATGAGACGCTGACGGAGTGGTTTATACGTTTAGAGGTCTCGGTTCCGCAAGAGATATATCAGCTCGTTCGGTATGCTGATATTCCGGAGCAGACACTCGATTCCTCTCGACGGACTGTTTTCCTTGAACAGCTTGAGCAAAATCAGACACGGCTCGTGTAATCAGCCGTGTCTTTTTTGATGTCCGCGATACTTATTAAGAGCAAGCATATTTAAGAGGAACAGTGCTGCTCCATAAAGAAATAGTCCGAGCCAGTACGGCCAGATACTGGACCACCCGTTGCCGTAGACGAGTACTTCCTTGATCGCGCTCGCTCCGTAGAAAATCGGGGTGATATATCCGATGTTACCAAGTCCGTACGGGATCAGATCGAGCGGAATCAAACCCGAGAAGAAGATCTGCGGAATGATCGTAAAGGGAATCAACTGGACGACCTGGAGCTCAGACTGGGCAAAAATCGAAATCGTTGCCCCGAACAAGACCGCGACGACGGCAAGTCCAAGCATCGTCAGGAAGACCCAGATGATCGAACCTTCAGACGGTAAGTCAAGAACGGTCGTCGCGTACAGGACGACAAGAATTGCCTGAATGGAGGCAAAGACGCTATAACCAAGCGTATAGCCGAAGATGACGTCGGTCTGGCGAATCGGTGTCATCATCAACCGCTCGAGTGTGCCACCACTGCGTTCTTTGACAAGTGCCATTGCCGATAAGATAAAGACGAAAAAGAACGAGAATAAGGATAAAAAGACGAAACCGAGCGCGTCAAAGGTTGATTGATCGACATCTCCGTACAGATAGTTCGTCTCGAGTTGCATTGTCGGTTGAAGGGTCGCCAGTCCAGCTTGAATCTCGCGTAGTGCCTTTGAACTTTTCGTTGAAGGTTCGCGGAGGTTCAACGCTAGCTCATTGTCTTTCATGTCTAAAACGACGTCGACCGTTTCATGTTCTTTGAGATAGGCGTTCGCATCGCTGCCGTTATACGTTTTAATCGACAGATCCTGTTTTTCGATCGCTTGTGAGACCGGAGCCGGCACATCTTGACTGATGGCGACGACAGGTGTGTAATCATCGTTTCCAAGTAGAAAATAGATTAAGGTGAAGATTAATAACGGAGCAAGTAAAATCAGTCCGACGCTTCGTTTATCGTTCAACGTTTGACGGATGACCCGTCGAGCGAGTTGCCACATCACGTCACGTCCTTTCCAGCGAGCAGGAACAGTTCCTCGACCTGACCGTTTTCAGTCTGTGCGAGCAAACGGTCGAGCGGATCGTAGGCGATGATTCGACCGTTATAGATCAATGCTGCCCGGTCACATTCATTGATTTCATCCATGACGTGGGTCGAGACGACAATCGTCGTACCTTGCGCACGAATCGCTTGGAATTGATTCCAAATCTGGCGACGTAACACGGGATCAATTCCGACGGTCGGCTCATCCAGGAATAAGACGGTCGGACGATGCAAGATTGAGATGGCGAGGGACAATCGTTTCTTCATCCCACCAGAATAATGGCGAACGAGCTTTTTTTGATCATTCGTTAAATCAACGAGTGTCAAGACCTCCTCGATGCGTTTTGCTAAATCCTGACGGGACATGTTGTATAAGGAACCGAAAAACTGTAGATTCGCAAGCCCCGATAAATCCTCATACAAAGCATCGTTTTGTGGCATGAAACCGATCTGCGATAACATCTTGAAGCTGGGCATCGAAGTTTCACCAATCTGAATTGTCCCCGTGTCTGCCTGGATCGCACCAATCATCAAACGAATCAGTGTCGTCTTACCAGAACCTGACGGACCGAGCAAGCCACAAATCTCGCCGGACGGAATTAAAAGATCAATCTGTTGGAGGACGTTCTGTTGATGAAACGATTTTGATAAACCGTTCAGTCGTAAATCCATCGTATTCTCCCTCCTTTTTATAAAATAATTATTGAACAACGTGTTGATTAATTTCATTATAAAAGGGAGAGAAACTGGGAGCAATGACCAGTTGACGTCCATCTGTCGCTTAAGCGACACATCCCGACAAACTGTTGAAGAAAGAGGCGATTTCGATGAAAAAACAGGATTTACGCATCATTCGGACTGACCGCAGAATACGCGAAACGTTCCTTCAGTTGATCGACGAAGTCGGCTTTGACGCCGTGACGATCAAGTTGTTGACGGAACGCGCTGAAGTCAACCGCGGGACGTTCTACCATCATTACGCAGATAAATACGAACTGCTCGAACGGATGACGAATGAGATTTTTGAAAAGATCGAAACGACGTTTGAACGGGAGATTCCGTTCGTCCTGATCAACAAAACGGAGGACTCACCGTACCGACGCATCATTCCGTTTCTGACGTTTCTTTATGAACACCGAACGCTGATGCGAATCTTACTCAGTCCGACGAGTGACGGGATGTTTCGAAAGCGGGTCCGTGATTACATGCAACAGATTCTGTTCTCGGGACTACCGGAACAAGGAGAACGGCTCGTTCCAGAAAATTATCTCATTGCCTATCTCTCAGCCGCTCATCTCGGTGTCATCGAATCCTGGTTGAGCCATCCAAACGAGACATCACCGAAAGAAATTGCCCGAATCATCTTTACGATTTCGATGGAAGGACCGTTTCGAGCAGCAGGGTTCCGGCGATGAACTTACAGGGAGTATTAGCCTATATCGTTAAGGCATTACAACAAGAGCAAATTCGCTTCGGCATCGGGGGTTCATTGTTGTTAGCACATCATGGACTGCCAGTTACACCACGTGACATCGATCTCGTCGTCGCATTAGAAGACGCCGAACGTGCAGTCCTATTGTTATCTGAGATGGGAACTGTCGTTGAACAAGACGAGACGTCACTCTATGAAACGGAAGTATTCCAAGAATTTATGATCGAAGGAATCGATCTCGATCTGATGAGCGGACTACAGGTTCGCCATGACGAGGGCGTGTTCGTCTATCCGTTTGCTGAACAATCGATCGATTCAGTTGGACCTCCGTTCATGGCACTCGTCGATTGGTACGTCATCTATCAACTGATTCCGGGGCGGGATCAAAAGGTCACGATGATTGAAGACGTATTTACAAAACAGGAAGTGGACCGTAAGCGTCTCGAACAGCTGAGAAGCCTCGTTCTTCCGCAAGCAGTAAAAAAGCGAATCAATCAGTGGCTGAAATGACATACAGGTCTTCGAGTAAAACGACCTCATTTGTTGTCGGTAAGTAAGCGTGGTTCGAGTCAATCAAACTACAGAGAACATAGTGATCAAGTACCCGGTCGAAGACATAATACGGTTTCAATGTCAGGTAAGGCATGAGTGCATGATGTATAACTTCTTCCGGAACGCTATCAGGCAATTCTTGTGTCGAATCATGATAGAGATCAATAAATGCTTTGTTATCAACGATTAGGCTGACTTCGTAAGTATCTTCCATCAGGAGAATCGTCAAACGACGTTTGTAAGCGAGATTTGAGTCGTCACGAGTCCGGCGTACTACTATGTTAATGAATGGAAAATCCCGATTAATTTCTTGAATCGTCCACGCTCCGGACTCATCCGGATACTCCGCAGCGATGAGGTCAACAGCAATCGACCGACAGGTTTTCAACATCTCGTCAGTCAACGGCCGGTAATCCGGGTGTGATGCTTGAGCTTCGGCATCGACTGCCGTGACAGCGTTTCGCCGCTTAATCAATTTGCGCGTATAGGAGAACGTGGACGGTTTGTTCCATGTCACGACTTCGTTTACCGTGACAGCTGATGTGTCTGGATGATCCAAAGGATACGTTTGCAAACCGTCCTCAGAAACAAAGATTTCTTCAATCGCATATGCTAGTTTGCGTTGGTGTTCGTTAGGAACTGAAAAACTCCGGAACTGTTGCGAGATGATGGGAGCCATTTGTTCAAGGGATAATGTGAACGGTTCAGTCGGATACTTGTGACTCAGCGCGGGGGTTCCATAGACACTGAAAGAATCGAGCGCTCCTTCATTCGTTAGTTCAAGCGATATGAACAGATCAGGGAAGAGACGAATTCCATTTTGGCAGCTGACATACTGATACAGCGAATCTTGGTGCTTCAGTAACATGAACTCCTGGTCGTACGTCATTCCTAACTCTTGCTCAAGCCAGGCAGTCTGTGTGTCTGAATCACGCAAGTCCTCTGGAAGAGAATGAATCGTGACATCACAAAGTTTGTTGATTGATGTCGTTCGTCGTGTAACTGTATCGACTTGAATCTCAATCGTACCGTCCGGATAACTCTCGTCTTCAGACCATGGACCGTGATTGATGGGGAACCAACATGTCTCAAGCAAATACTGCGTCTCACCATGAACTTTTTCACGGCGATAGAAGGATTCATGTAAGACATAGTCGTTCAGTTGATATTTATCTTGGATATGGGAGATTAAATCTTTCGTTAATGGGTGCAACTCGTTCACTCCTTTTCTTGTAAGTCTTCAGTAGCGTCATCTAAAGTCGGAATGACGAAGTCAGGTAAGGTTTGGAATAAGCGATCGGCTGTCTCGAAAAACGGTTGATTCGAGACAACATTGACGACATCTGCATCGTAGCTGAACGCAAAGACGGACATGTTTTCCTGCATGGAGATAATGACCGTTTTTTCTGGTCGTTCGGAGTGATAGTGCGTTCGGTATTCAATCCGAAAGACATTTGGTGTGGTCGACCAGATAACGAGATCATTCCAACTCGCGTGGGGATGGATGTAAGAATACAATCGTTGAAAGTCTTCGGCATGCTTCAGTTCAGCGACGATGAAACGTTTGTCCGCAAGTGGTGTCAAATCGTTGTATGTAATTGAACAAAAGCGACATAACGCTTCAAACTCTTCTTCATCATAACGATTCACCTCTACACAGACGAATAGTGGGAAAGCTTGTAATCGATGAAACCACTCTTCAAGAAATGAACTTTCAAACGAGGAGGATTCATCGTCTGGATTCGTAAAGATGCTAAAAGCTGACGTGTAGTCTTGTTCGATGACGAAGCGCAGATTATCAGGGTCTGAAAAATCATTTGGAATCAACTGATGATCATCATCGTAATAATAAGGCATATACTCGAATGTTAATTGCAACGTATTCACCTCTGTTTCGTACGTTCAGTGTAACGTGAATCTACTAAAAATGAAGTTTTATTGAAAATTATTACATAATTGTAAGGGTAAAAAATATAGAGGATTCCATTATTATAGTAGATTAAATATAAGACGCATTGAAACATAAGTGGAAACAACATGCTAAGTTTTAGTCTAGCTGTAAACGTGTCATTCGGAAGTATTCATATCATTCTCATGGCGAAGACTGTTCAAAGATCACTTACGCGCTTTATCTATTACGGAAAATTGCTAATAAATGGGTGAAGGGATTTATTGGTAAGAACAAGAAGGTAGTTAAAGTACCTACGCATCATTTAAAGGAGGCGGTGACATGTCATTTTGGACATGGTTTTCAATCTTATTTGTGTTGGCGGTTAGTGTCTACGCATCTTCTCAACCAAAACGTTCGAAGAAATAACAAAGGCGCGACTTCCATTGTGATATGCTCTCTCAAAAATAGACAGTTGAAATAATAAAAACTATCTACTTTTTAAAGAGAGTTTTATTAAAATCTACGTCTAGATTTTAGGTAGAGCAAAAACTACGTATTAATTTGCAGTTGCAATACCATTAAATGTTTGCGAATTGATCGTCATCGACCAGTTCGCAAACATTCTTCTATCTTCTTTCGACATGCAAGAGAGAATGCTATCCTTAAAATTTTCATTCTACCTTTTATACGATAAATATTCATAATATTGAGACAATTGCTATAGTATTTCTTAGTTAGTTGAAAGGGGATTGGTTAAGTCATGCTGAAAAACATAGTCGTACACATACTATTGGTTATTATTTTGATATGTATTATTAAAGAATCAACTTCATATGCATACAATTATTATCAAAAAAAATCTCTTGATGCTTCTTCAGGACAATACTTTAGAATTGCAGACAAAATACTTCCTAATTTACTAAAACCACGATACGCGCCTAAGGATACAAAGGGGAAAAATGAAAAAATAAATTCAGTAGATCCGAAAGTATACTTATTTAAGGAAGATGTGAAAGCGGCGAAATTAAAAAAATCAAAGTTAGAAAAAATTATAAATGACGTCGTCGAGAATATTAAAAACATGAAATATTATTTCTTTATAATAGCTCTCATCATTATTTATTTATACGGACTTCGATCATGGAAAAAGCGTAACGTCCTATTTAATAAAAACCCCTATCTAAGTCAATCTAGATCAGAAGAAACGACAATGATAAATCATAATGTGACTAACTTTTATGAAGATGAAGAGACTTTACTAAATAATGCTATACGAGAAGCTGTCAAACGTTTAAATCAAACACTTCCTCTGAATTTGAAAAGACTGAGTTCAGAAACGTTTCATGAATGGTGTAAACGAATTGAACTTGGAGCTAATCCAAATATGTATTATGTAGCTCGTTATGATGAGAAAAATAGTTACATGTTGAATTTACAAGAGAAAAATCAATTTTTAAACGATATCACATACTTTATGAGTCACAAAATATGACTAGTAATTGTTACATTTCAGGAATGACACGATCAAAGTATCATCTAAAGGATGCGGTGGTACAATACTTACGACATGATTTGCACTCATATTTGTGTTAGCGCACAATATCCTCACATCTTCGCAATCGAAACGTTCGAAGAAATAACAAAGGCGCGACTTCCATTGCGGAAGCGCGCCTTTTTGTTTGTTTAGTTTTGCGTCTCGAGCCAAGCGATCGCGTCCGTCAAGTCGTCGGCAATATAGTCGACGTTTGCTTGATCCATCCGGTCAGCGTAATCACGAATGGAGCTCTCTCCGGCACCGGTTCGGACTAAGATTTTGATACAACCGGCGTGTGCAGCTGCCACCATATCACTCCAGCGGTCCCCGATGACGACACATTGCTCGAGTCGGAGATCGTGTTTTGCTTGTGCTTGCCATAATAAATGTGGTGATGGCTTGCGACAGGTGCAATGATCTTCCGCTGCATGCGGACAAATCAGCGTATCATCAAAGCCGAAGCCCTGTAATTCTGTTCGAAAATCCTCTTCACGCGCGAATCCTTTTGAGATACCAGGTTGATTCGTAAACGCAATCAGTAAAATCCCTTGATTACGTAAGTGTTCGATTAGCGAAGGAACGTAAGAAAATAACGCAAACGTTCCAGGATAGTGGACGGTAGCATCTCCACCAATCGTTCCGTCTCGGTCAAGAAATATTGCCTGAATAGAATTCATGTGTACAACTCCTTTGATTACGAAGCATCTTTCAGTTCTTGATACGGTTGAACACGTGCTGCTAATTGTGCTGGAATGAACGCCGCGATGACACCGAACAGAATCGGTAAGGCGAGCGATACGCCAATCAACAACGGTTCATTCCACGGTACGAGATCGTACAAAACATAAATCGTCGAATAGGCAACGATCAGTCCAATGATTCCGGAAATGAGACCGACAAGGAAGCCTTCGAGGACGATCAATTGACGGATCGCGCCGTTCGTCCAGCCGAGTGCTTTTAAGACGGCGAGTGAGGCGCGGCGATCGGTGACGTTTTGCCACATAATCTCTCCCGTCGTTAAAATAGCGATCGTGATCGCAACACCCATCGTCACGTAATGCATTGGTCCGACTTGCAGAGCGACGAATTGACCGAGCCATGATGTATAGAGAACACCTTGTAAGTGGAACGTCACGAATAAGAAGAATGTCAAGAGAGCTGTCGGTAAAGCGATTGAGAGAACGGATAAACTATTCCGTTTCCATTTCCCGATCAGTTCCTTCAATGCGAGTGTCACGGTCGAACGAAGTTTCAGTCCGACGCGAGCGGCTTTCGCGTATTCGCCGGTCTTGATCGCTTCATAAGGTGAGATGCGACGGATCGTCCACGCCGACCAGGTCGCACCAGCCAGGTAAATGACGAGACTGAACAGCGCGATCCAAAGAAGACTCCAGCCGTTCATCGCTTCATTACGAACATATGAGAAGATCCCTTCGACAATTAAGGCAACCGTCGAGACAAATCCAGCGAGGATCGCCGCCTCGATCAAGACGATTTTATAGAGATCCTTCGTCCGCCAACCGAGTGCCAGTAAAACAGCGAACTCTTTTCTGCGGGCGAGCATCGAGACATAGCTTGTCGCGAGGACATAGACAATCGCGACCGCGAGCATTGCGAAGATGACGCCTGAGAAACCGACGCTCGTCTCACGGAAGATCGTCATTGCGGCACCGATGTGAATCCATGGTTGTTCGATCCAACCGAGCGTCTTACCTTCATCGACGACTTTTGTGACAACCGGTTGAGGAGATGAACCTTTTGTAATTGTAGCGATGAGACCGGTTTCTCGCTCGATTTGTTGTTTCACATCTTGGAGCAGTTGTTCTGATTCTTCACTGACGGTCGTTGCACCTTTCACTTTCAGACGAATTGAGGAAATCGATTGTTCGCCATTGATTGCTCGTGCACTATCAATCGTCGTTAGGATGTTTGGAGAACTTGTCAACAATCCGACGGGATTACCAGATGTATCAATTGATTTTGCAGGATTGACAGGTTCGCTCTTCGCATCTAAAACAAGATCAGCAGACGAGGGACGATATGTTTCCATGGGTAACTCATTCAGTGGATCTTTTGAGACCTTGATGTTATTTGGATCGTATAGTCCGACGACATTGAATGCAAGGTATGGGAAGACGGTATCCAACTCACCTGGTTTTGGTTTTTTGATCTTACGTCCGACGGATTCAAGGGAACGGAAACCTTTTGTAGGGAAAAACTGTTTTCCATATGTCCAATTTTTGATCTCAGTTGGCGAAGCCGATACTTCATAGGCAGTCTTCCAGCGACTTGGATATGGACTATTGGCTGGCTTAAACGAGAGTGGTCCAGATTTATATAGTAGTTGGGCTCCTTCAGCGCTTGCCATATCAACATACGTAGAATTTGTCTTTTCTATAAGTGTTTGAAGGTAGTTTTCTTCCACTTTAGATGCTGGAATTTCGAGATGCTGTATTTTTTTTGCAGGATACGTAGTTAACGCTGAACGAAGAACTGAACGCTTCGGTTGTTTTTTTACTAGACTATCAATCAGCTTCTGTTGATCCTGCTCTGTTTTAAAGGGGGCATCTAATTTTTCGATTGTATATTCATAGCTTCCTCTATTAAAGGAGTTTGGATTTATTAAGACAGGTATGATGTGTTCGTCCGGATAGTTTCCGGATTGGTGTTGATCTGTGCTGTTGAAATATCTAGACTTTTTATTTGAGCGAACACTTTTATCTAATCCGACAAGTCGAGCTTCCTCAACAGGATCAATTCCAACAATCAATACTGGGTTTCTTGCAATTGCATTTTTAAACGTTTCAATGGGTTCATTGAAAAAAGAAGCATTTTTCGGAACATTTACTTTCGTACCTTGAGAGATATGGATGACACTATGTGATTGACGTTCTCTCGTAAAACCATTTTCGATAAAGTTCGTTTCTGTTAGACGATACATACCGGGTTCGCTTGGAAACTTCAATACATTTTTAAACGAAGTAACAGCGTTTACATACCCCATGACAGCAACCGGAGCTGCAATATCAATCGCATTCATTTGTTTGATTTGTTGGTATTGTTCAAAGGAAATTCCACCATTGATACCATTTAAATAGTTCGGTTCGAGTAAATCATTCGACTCACTTGCAAGCTGACTGCCTTTCGGTCGTACGACGATGTCATACGCAGACGACCATTTCTTTTGTAATGTTTGTTCGACCGTTCCCTGACTTGAATCGGTCAAGTTGAACATCAGACTGAGTCCAGCGCTGATGATGAGCGCACCGACGAGCGTCAGGATGAACTTCCCACGCTGCCGACGCCATTGATTGATGACAAAGCGTAACATATGTAGTCTCCTTTGCTTGTTATTGGGAGAGCTGCGTCTTTAAATAACGCGCAAGATCTTGTTCGAAAAGGTGAATCGCTTGTGCATCGAGTGCTTCTATTTCTGCTTGTGCCGCGTAGCGAGTGACGAAATAAGGGGAGAGTGGCGTCACCAGATGAATGCGCTCTGTCCAGTCTGTCAACGATTCGTGACTTCGTCGCTTGAGGGCACGTGGTAATCGTTGGTTAAAATCAAATAGCATCAGGCGCAGTGATTCTATAGGAGGAGTAGGTATCGACTGAGTTGTTGTAGACGAAGTTTTATTCTTGAAAGAAAGATTTGATTGATCTTCCATAGTCTCCGTAATGTCTAAAATATGTTTTCCTGTGAGTCGCTTTCGTTTTTTGATTACAAAATAAATGATGAAACTTCCGACAAGAAGCAACAAGAGAAGGATGATCGAAAAACTAGAGCCTGCCTGTTCTTCGGCTGATTCTAAAAAGCCTGGCGACTTGGTAGCATTGGCTTTTCCACGTGCTGTTCCATCCACTTTTTCCGTTTTACCTGTACTTATACCTAAAATTTCACCTTCAGAATTTTCGTCGATTGTGTTATCGAGTGTACAACTATTTTTTTTGAAAATAAGTTTTGATAAGTCATCATGATTACAATCTCGTACGATCGTCGTCTCCTGTTCCGAGAAGTCCGCATTCCGAAACGCTTCATACGCAGACTGCGTCGATACCGACAGCAACAGAAAAACGACAAGTGAGCCGATAAAGCTCGTGATTAATTTGGCACGAAACGTGTGCAACGCGAGACACCTCCCTTTAAACAGTACTTAAACACTTTGCACCGTACGCTTCCGGCGATCTTCGACGATTCGTCCATCCTGCATGAAGAGAATCCGGTCAGCACGTTCGGCGAGTTCTAGGTCGTGTGTGACAAATAAAACGCCACATTTGGCTTCACGATGCAGCTCTAGTAACAACTCGAAGATTGCGTCACCGGTCACGGAATCGAGATTACCGGTCGGCTCGTCCGCGAGAATCCATTGCGGATGATGAAGTAGGGCACGGGCGATCGCGACCCGTTGTTGTTGTCCACCGGATAATTGAGCCGGTAGAGCATTCCGTTTATCGTCGAGTCCAACCCGTTCGAGCAGCTCGAGAATCCGCTCCTCTTGATTGAAAGAGGTCTTTTGCTTTAATAAGGCGACCTTTAAGTTCTCGGACACCGTCAGTGCCGGTAATAAGTGAAACTGCTGGAAGATGAAGCCGATCTCTTGCGAGCGGAATTGCGATAACCGTTTGTTCTTCCAAGACGTGATGTCCTGCCCGTCATAGAGGATCTGCCCGGACGTCGGGCGATCAAGCGAACCAAGGAGACTCAGGAACGTTGATTTTCCAGAACCGGATGGACCAACGAGTGCCGTCACCTCACTTTGCGAAAACTGACCGTTTAGTTGATGTAAGACATCGGTCCGGACACCGCTTCGTTCGAATGTATGCGAAATATCTTGAAAGGTAATATCCATATGACCACTCCTTTTACATAATTTGGTTATGTCCAGTGTATTATTTTTAGAAAATTTTGTCTATTACGTTTTTATTTTTGACCCAACCACTTTTTTTACATTTGTTCATAGTTGGTTCATAACTTCTCCCTATGATCGGATTAACACCAATCAAGGGAGGCATTTAACATGAAACGAACACGCAAGAAATGGTTATGGATCAGTGGAGGGGTCATCCTGGTACTCCTGTTAATCGGTTCCGCGCTCTTTTTAGGACGAGGAGAGGCACAAGGAACGAAGGAGGTCGTCGAGTCAAAGACATTAAAAACATTCTTCTACTTCTCGGGCACGCTTGAAGCGAAAGATCGACAGACGGTCATCAGTGATCGTGATGTCCGTGTCACTGACGTTCGCTTTGAAGAAGGAGATACCGTTAAGTCGGGTCAAACGATCGTCAGCGTCGAAGGAGGAGTAGATTTCAAGGCACCTCGCTCCGGACAACTCGTTCGTCTTGACGTCACGGAAGGAGAAGTTTATGCCCCGAATACTGTCCTCTTCGTTGTTGCAGACAACAAAGCGTTGATCGCTCGTCTGAAAATTGATGAACAAGATATCGAACGGATTGAAGTTGAAGATACGATTGAACTACAGACGGATGCATCTGATAAAACCATCAAAGGGAAGGTCGAATCGATTAGTCCGGAAGCTGTGACGGAAAATGGAAGTACGTATTTCAATGCAAAGGTATCGGTACCGAGCTCGTCAAACTGGTTACCCGGCATGACGGTCGAGGGACGTTTACCATATCAACTCGCACAAGATGTACCTGTCTTATCGCTCGATGTCATTTCGTATTCGAAGTCGGATCGTCCGTATGTATATGTGAAAAAAGACGGGGAAACGACTCGTCAATACATTGAGACGGGCGTGACGGACGGACAGGATATTGAAATCAAGGACGGATTGTTCGCCGGAGACGAAGTCTTCCTGCCGAGTGAAGACGGTGGTTCCGGTCTTCTTCCAACTCCACCAGGAGGTGCGTCCTGATGCCGGTCGTTGACTTGCAAGGAATTCAAAAAACTTACGGCGAAGGAACCAATCGTCACATCGTCCTCGATCGAGTATCGCTGACGATCGAGGCTGGTGAGTATGTGACGATCCTCGGACCTTCGGGTTCAGGAAAATCAACGCTGATGAACATCATCGGTTGCCTCGATGTCGCTTCAAGCGGCGTCTATCGCTTGCAGGAGCAGCTCGTCCACGATCTATCCGAAGACCAGCTAGCGACGATTCGCAATGAAGAGATTGGCTTCATTTTTCAACAGTTCCAGTTGCTACCGCGCATGAGTGTCTTACAAAACGTCGAATTACCGCTCATCTATGCCGGCGTCTCGCGCAAAGAGCGCCGCGCGCGATCACTTGAACTCTTGGAACGTGTCGGATTGACAGATAAAGCCGATGCCTTACCAAGTCAATTGTCCGGTGGTCAACAACAACGGGTTGCGATTGCCCGGGCGCTCGTGACGCGACCGACGATCTTACTCGCCGATGAGCCGACCGGAGCGCTCGATCAAAAGACAGGGAAACAAATCATGGAGTTGTTCGAGAGCCTCTCGGAGGAAGGGAAGACGATCATCATGATCACACACGATGTCAATATTGCTAAGCAAGCCCGCCGAATCATCCAGATCGAAGATGGTCAGGTGACGGAGGTGACGACATGATTCGCGAAACGTTACGGATGGCATGGTCGAATATCTGGCATCATAAGATGCGGTCGTTCTTGACGACGCTTGGTGTCATCATCGGTGTCGCATCGATCATCGCCTTGATTTCAATCGTCAACGGCGCGACAGCCTCAATCAATGAAGAGGTCGCGTCGTTCGGTGCCAATAAATTAACGGTCCAAACGACAGAGACGCCGTTGAAAGAAGGATTATCACCTGCACAACTGGAAGAATTAAACACGATTAAAGGAACACGCGGTGTCTCACCGACCGTCTCGACGGTCCGGGACCTCCGTGTCGAAAATCATTCACTTGACCAAGTGACGATCGAAGGGCGAAATCACATCTATTACCGGGAATCTGAAGATGTCCCGCAAGGACGTGGCATCGTCATCAGTGATGTAAAACAACAGACGCATGTCGCTGTCGTCAGTCCATCCGTCGCCCGAACACTCTATCCGGGTCAGGTTGCGATCGGTAAGACGATCAAGCTCGATGGACTCAATTACCGGATCGTCGGTGTCAGTGACGCGGATGGCGATCAAATCGTCATTCCTTATACGACGGCCCTGCGGACGCTTGGGGTGACAGCCGTTAAGCAAGTGGATATCTTCAAGACGGACGCAGCTGACGTCGCGACCGTCAAACGGGATGTCACGGCAAAGCTGTACCAGTTCTATAACGGACGCGACGATACGTATGACGTCGTCAGCTTAGATGAAGCCCTCGATTCGATTGACCAAATCAATACGATGCTCTCGCTCTTGTTGACGGGTATTGCGTCGATTTCCTTGATCGTCGGCGGGATCGGCATCATGAATATGATGCTCGTCTCGGTCACGGAACGAACGACGGAGATTGGCTTACGAAAAGCACTCGGTGCGAAACCACGTACAATCCGCCTTCAGTTCCTCTTGGAATCGATTCTGCTGTCCTTGATGGGTGGAGTGATCGGCATTCTTGTCGGAGCGATGCTCGCATTTGGCGTCAGTCTGATGATCAGTACACCGTTCACACTCTCCGTGAGCACGATTCTGCTTGCCGCCGGATTCTCGATCGGTGTCGGTGTCTTGTTCGGTTATATGCCAGCGCGAAAGGCATCTCGTTTGAATCCGATCGAAGCCTTACGAAATGTTTAAGTGAAGGAGGAGGACGATGGTAACGATTTTGATTGCCGAAGATGACCGGAATGTCCGTCTACTATTAGGCGAGACACTCCGGTCCGCCGGCTTTACGGTGATTGAATCGAGAGACGGGAAAGACGCACTCGATCAACTGGATCAACAACACGTCGATCTCGTCGTAACGGATGTGATGATGCCGCACGTTTCAGGAATCGAACTGGTTGAGCTGCTGCGTGAATCAGGATACGAACAACCTGTCTTGATATTGACGGTGCTGGATTCCTTTCAGGATAAGGAAGCCGGGTTCACGACCGGTGCTGATGATTATATGGTCAAACCGGTTGATTTGGACGAACTGTTACTGCGGATTCGAGCGCTGTTACGCCGGTCAAAGATCGTAGCAGCGCAAGAATTAATCGTGGGTGCCCTGCAACTACGGATGACAGACGCAACGGTCGTAACGCCTCATGGTGAGATACCGTTACCACAAAAGGAGTTTCAACTGCTCTATCGCTTGCTCGCACATCCGAAGCAGATTTTTACACGGCAGCAGTTGATGGACGAGATTTGGGGATATGATGTCGAGAGCGACAGTCGGACGGTCGATGTCCACATCAAGCGGTTGCGTGACAAGTTCAGCGCCTATGATGATTTTACGATCGAGACGGTCTGGGGACTCGGTTATAAGGGAGTGATCCAGTGAAACGCTTCATCCGCTCGATCTCCGGTCGCTTTTTCGTCATCCTCTTCGGTTTATTGTTACTACCACTGCTGTTACCGTTCATCATGACGGTCTGGTTCCAGTTCCAAGAAGTCGATCAAGACCTAAATAATCAATTGCAACAACGAACGGATCAGATTGAACGATTGATGCAAGACCAAAATCTGTCGTTCGCTGAGGCGAGTCAGTACATGGATCAGTCTTTGATTCAGACGACACAATACACGTCGCTCAATCAAGTACAGTCATTGTCATCGTCAGAACGTGACCAGTTACAGCAAAAGGGTGAAATCACGATCGATGGGGCGTGGCTCGAACCGTCGCAATACATTCGCCAAACCGAGACAGGATATCTCGTCTCGACACCGATTGCCGGACAACGCATCCTTGACGGATTACGAACGTCAGCTGGAATCGGTATCGTCATCACGATCGGCGTCGCCTTCATACTGACCTGGCTTGCCGTCACGCTCGTGACACGACGGATTCGTAGTATCAGTGAAGCGGCGATTGAAGTGACGAACGGGAACTATGATGTCTCGATCAAGGAAGGTGGAAGTGATGAGGTCGCACTCCTCGTTGAAAACTTCAACCACATGACCGAAGCACTGCGACGAAACGACCATCTCGCAAAGGATCTCGTCGCCTCGATCTCGCATGAGCTGAAGACACCGATTGCTTCGATTCAAGGATTTTCTAAATTGTTACAGACAGAAGAAAACCCGGATAAACGGCAGCAGTACTTGACAATCATGGAGCAAGAGAGCACCCGTCTATCACGCTTGACGTCAAATCTCGTCCGCTTGTCGCGGCTTGATCATCAGACGATCATCGAGCGGAAACGGTATCGCCTTGATGAACAACTTCGGACATGTCTTTTACTACTGGAACGACAGTGGACGGAGAAATCACTTCGACTGGAGCTTGATTTACCAGAAGTGTCCGTCGAGTGGGAAGAGGAACTGATGCAGCACGTCTGGCTCAATCTGCTTGAGAACGCGATTCGGTTTTCGCCCGAGTCGGGAGTGTTAGAAGTGACCTTAAGTGAAGGAAAGAACATTCGCGTCACGATCCGCGATGAAGGACCAGGAATCGCAGAACAGGACTTACCGTACGTGTTCGATCGCTTTTATCAAGGCGAACAGTCACGAGCGAATGAAGGACATGGTCTTGGATTATCGATCGTTAAACGAATCATTGATTTACATGACGGTGAGTTGACGATTAGGAATCAGTCGGAGCAAGGCGCAATCGTGACCGTTACGTTAACGGCGAACGAGACGCGTGAATGTTGACAGATAAAAAGGAGCGCGGACTTACACGATGTTATCGTGAAATGTTGCGCTCCTTTAGTATGTGTTAGCTTAAGTTATTTGTATTGGTAAACCACTTATCCCCATGTTCCGCGATGAAACGATATTCCGCGCGGTAATGTGTGTCGTGACCTTCTTCCTTCATCTTGATGAAGGCAGCATCACCGTCCGCAGCTCTTTGATCAATCAACAGATAGAGGGCTTCGATGCGCAACAATAACATGGATAGGAGTTCGGAACGCGGTCCTTCATAGCCATACGCATCAAGGAACCGACTCACTCGCTTGGCGAAACGTGTGTCATCCTGCTCTGGTGAATAAGCAAGAACGGATCCGTCAGGTGCTTGTCGTCTGCTGCTAAGCGGAACGAACGTATAGAGCGTATAGACGATATCCCAAGCACGTGGACCGGGTGCTGCGAGGTCAAAGTCAATCACGCCACTCAGTTTTTGATCCTGAAAAATTGTATTGTAGACGGCAAAATCGTTGTGGCAGATGACTTCGTGTGGAGTCGGGGTATTGAGCAACGGTGCCCAGTCCGGTGAGACGTCGAAGTCGACTGTCGCGTCATGATACTGGCGCATCAGATGCGCAACATCGTCTAATACGTCGTCATGCCACATGTATGCTTTTAGCGGATAATCGGCCGTTTCACCAGGGAGGAAGGTCAGGGTCTCTCGATTTTGTTCGTCGATACCGACAAAACGGGGAACGCCGGATAGACGTTTAGTCTCTAAGTGGCGCAATAACCGTTGGACGTTTTTGCTGTTCTCTTTTTGTGAGCGATAGACATAGTTTCCTTTTCTATAGACAGCGGAGACATTTCCGCCAGTCAATCGTTGTTCTTCAGACATTATCATTCCTACTTTCTTATTTTCATTTGTGATTGCTTACCTATCGGCTGGTCATTATGAATCCGTTTAAAAGAAACGGATTGTCTTTGTCACGAGACGGGAATCGACTATCAAAAAGCCGAAAGAAGGTCGATTCTCATGCTGGCGTTTTTCATCGTATTTAAGAATATGTACCACGTGCTACGAATACTCTTTAAGCAACAGGAACAGCAAGCCGTTATGGGGTCAGTCGTCTTTTTACTTGCGATCGGCATGATCAGTGCTTTAATTGCGAACTTCAACCGTGCGTTACGTCAACATCATGGTATCGATACACCACCAAAGAAAGAATCAAACGAGTGATTCGTGATGTGTTCAAGGAATACTTCGACGTCTTCCGTCGAACGAAGATGAACGATTTGGTCGGCCTCACGGTAAGCTGGCGGCTCAATCCGTTGCCGTTGATAGATGTCATGGTACTACGCATTGCCACGAATCTCCCGTCCATCACGTGTCGAATGGGTTAGTCGGTCTTTAAGGGTTGTTTCAGGTAAATCGAACCAGACGAGGATCGAGCGGAACGTCGAACGGGAGAAAGAATCTAATAATTGTTTCCGACCAATCCGCGAGGTGTTGGCATTACATAAGATGATCGTCTCGACGGAAGACGTGATTGCCTGTTCGATCAATCATCCCGTCAAGTCATGTTTGATCTGATTCGGTCCTTCTGTTGGAACGAGGTCCGGATAATGTTCGAGCAAAAAGCGTGCTTGAAGATCCTGATCGATGACAAGGCTTGCTGGTAGACGTTGAGCAAGCTGTCGTGCGAACGTCGTTTTCCCGGCATGGGTCGGTCCAATCGTCAACAGGACGGTCCTCATGATGTCAGTTGTTCTTCCGGTAAGCGATCAGCGAGAATCTGCGCGAGCCAATCTTCTTTCGTTCCGAAGCAGGGAGTCGTTTGTCCAATATGATAAAACGTACTGGCCAATGGTCCGGTGAAGTAGGTCGCATCCGGCATGCATAAGTAAATCGGGCGATTCGTCGCGAGCGCAATCCCGAGTTCGACGTGACTACTTTTTCCTGCTGGTAACACGAGGACGAAGGCGTCCGCTTGTTGCACGGCTTCGAATTCAGCAAGACCAATCTTTCGTAATGCTTCAGGATCCTCTGCCCGATCATTCATCGTCCAGTCGTATGTTACATCGTGTCCACGCAAGCGGAGTTCATCGCGGAGCCAGCGGACGGTCAACGTGTGATCAAAGCGAGAAGCGATATAAAGGTTCATGTATGGATTCCTTTCTCAAGTAAAAGTTGTTCGATGGCCTGAACGAGCGCGTAGGCTCCGTCAGACGTATTCGATAAGACGGTGACGATTGTTTCCGATTGTGGATAATAGGCGGAATGAAAGCTGACACCCGGGTCGTAACCCATAATGTGCCACTTCTCGTGCGAGGCATCGAGTCGTTTCAGCCAGACGCCGTAACCATAAGACGCAACATCGTTAACTTTGACGTGGGGATGAAACAGTTGCGCAGTCATCGATTCAGACAGCAACTGATGCGTCAGAAGACTTCGCCAAAAACGTTCCATGTCTGATGCTGTGAGGAATGCGCCGCCATCTGGTCCGCCAATGATCGGTAACGCATAGTGATTCGTTCGCCACGTTCCGTCTTCATTCTCGATGTGACCGATGGCTGTATCTGCCGGTAGCGAGTCGAGTCGGAAGTAACCAGTCTGTGTCATTTGCGCCCGAGCGAATAATTCGTTCGTCACGTAATCCGCGAAGGGTTGTTTCGCCAATTGTTCGATCACGAGACCGAGCAGGATGTATCCCGCATTGTTGTAATGAAAACGTTCGCCTGCAGTGAACAGTCTTTTTTGGTCCTGAAACAACGGTAAAAAATCGATGGGACGACGCAAACGGTACATCGGGAAATCTTGAAAAACCTCCTCGAAATCGGTCATCGTCGCTTCGTCAAAATAATCACCGATGCCTGATGTATGGGTTAACAGATGATGCACGGTCACACCGTCTAGATCGATTCCTATGTCCGGTAGAATCGTCGCGACGCGTTCGTCGAGTGTAACCTTTCCTTCCTCGACTAATCGTAAGATAGCGACCGCCGTGAAGAGTTTCGCTCCTGAGGCAATTCCGAATCGTGTCGTTTCTGTATTCGATGCGCGGTAGCCTCGATGTGCGAATCCGTTAGCATGGCTAAAGATTTGTTCACCTTGATGGTGGATGGAGACCGCCCCTTCGAGATGCGTAAGCTCCGGTAAAGCAATGAGTTTCTTGTACACGTTCATCACCCTCTCTGCTTCCCATCCTATCGAATTCATTCATGCAAGAAAAGGGAATTATAAGAAAAATTTGAAAAAAATGAAACTTTTTAAACGTGTTGCGTATCTAATAGGGGAGTGATTGCCAAAAAGGAGGATGCCGATGTGTTTCGAAAGTCAGGTACAGCATTATCCGAAGCTGCTTTTGAAGCAGCTTTATTCGCAGAAGAAGACTATGTGTACCGTATTTCCTTCATTTATCTGAAAGAGGAGGCAGCAGCGCTTGAGAACGTCCAAGAGGTCGCGTACCGGGCATGGCGTGGGCGAAAGAGTTTACGGGATGCTTCGTATTTTAAGACGTGGTTGACGCGCATCACGATGAATTGCGCTTTCCAGCAACATCGAGCGTCGTTTCAGCCGCTCGCGATCGAACCGAGTCAAACGACGTCGTTTGAAGAGCGTCTCGTCGATCGCTTGTACTTGGACGATTTACTGGATGTCCTCGAGCCGACCGAGCGATCAATCGTCTACTTCCGGTATGAAGAAGATTTGTCATTGCAAGAGATTGTGCAAACCTTCAACGTGCCACTGAGTACGATCAAAAGCACGTTGTACCGCGCACTCGAGAAAGTACGACGACAGAAGGGGATGAGTCTATGAATCACGAGCCAAAATTCTTGATCGACGTACCATCATCCGTCAGGCAACGAACAATTCAGGGTATCCGAAAAGCAAAACGGCGCCGGCGCTCGGTACGAGCTGTTTGCCTTGCTGCAGGTCTGACAATCATCGCTTTCAGCTCCTTGCATGAGACCGTTCCCGAGCAATCGTCGCAATCGATGGTCGTCGGCATGTATTATGATGAACAGTTTTACAAAGTAGCAAAAGAGATGACGAATTTAGACTGGCAACAGCTGAAAGGGAAACGACTTGGGGTCACGGATGATGTCTTGACCGATACGAAACTAGAACAGGACACATCTGATTTTGCGTCGAACCTTGATGCGTTTACCGTCTATCAAATCAAGGATGATCCGGTATCTGAGCACGTGTTAGTCGTCGGTGAGGAAGAGGGTCGAGAACGGGTGATGATTCTGTCGCCCACACGATAAGGGGGGAGAGAAATATGACCATCCGGTCTTGGACAACAGACGATCTACCACAATTGGTCGGATTGATGACGCAACTTGGTTATCCGGCAAGCGAGGACGTCTTACGCGAACGATTTTCGCGGGTCACCCGTCATCCGGATTATGAATTGCTTGTGTTAGAAGACGACGATATGCTTCTCGGCTGCGTCGGTCTGTTTCAGGCGCAAGCGTTCGAGCACGATACGACCTATGTTCGGATCGTTACTTTCGTCGTCAATGCGACGTATCGTCGGCAGGGAATCGGACGCCGCTTGATCCAAGCAGCGGAAGACTGGGCGCACGCAAGAGGAGCAACTACCGTCTTGCTGAACAGTGGCAATCGATCGGAACGCTATAGCCCATCACTTTTATCAAGCAATGGGCTATAGCGTAACGAGCACGAGTTATTCGAAATCACTCGCTTCATCGTGATTTACGGAAACCATGGAAAGCACGAAATCCTTGTTGTTCATAAAAGGAAGCAGACTGAAGAGTTGCCAGGAGATCGATCCGCGTCGGATAGGTGAGTTGCAAGTGATCGAGCAACTGTTGTCCGTACCCACGCTTGCGTGCGTTTCGGCTTACGAGGAGCTCACAGACGAACGTCGTCACTGAACCGTCCGTTAAAGCGCGGACATAGGCAAGGATTTCTCCGTCAGACTCAAGGACAAAAGCGGCATTGGCATTCATCCACGCGTTGCGGGTCCGCTCTTGATCAGCAACGAGATCCTGCCACCCTTCTAATGCGTTCAATCGATGAATCTGCTCAAAATCGTCAGGTTGGAAACGGCGAATCTGTTCCGTCATGGCTGGTTCTCCTTTCGTATCAGGTTTTGGAGTGGAGCAGGCAGCTGGCACCAGTCCGAAAATTGCTTGTCGGTCAACGGAACATCGCCTGTGTTCTTCCAAATCGCCTGCATGCCGAGGGCGCGCGCCGGTAAGATGTCGTGGGCGTAATGGTCGCCAACATAAAGAACTTCGTCTGGGCGAACACCTAAACGATCCGTTAAGCGAAGGAAAAATGTCGGATCCGGTTTACGGACGCCTTCTTGTTCCGAGATCCCGATCTGCGTAAAAGAGGGAGACAGTCCGATTGCGTCACAGACAGCACGTTGGAACGTCGTCCGACCGTTCGACAGTAAGCCGATGGGTAGATCAGGCGGTAATTGCGCAAAAAAGGCGTCGACTCCCGGAAAGCTCCGTGCGAAGATCGGATAACGCGTCACGTAGTCGTGTAGCAGTACTTCAACAGAAAGCGACAATTCGAAGCGACGAATCATTTCCGTATAGACGACGTCCTTCCAGACGCGTCCTTCTTGATCAAGCGCCAAGAACGTCGTGATGTAGTCGTCGATCGGAACAGGCGCAACTTCAGGAAAACGTTGATGTTGGTCCCGAAGAAAATAAGGAAGAGAACCGGACCGGTCATGTAACGTCTCGTCTAAATCAAACAATAAAGCACGAATCAAGGTAAACACCATCTTTCAAAGTATAGAGGAGTGATTATAATGGAACGAATTATTCAACATCAGGGAAAACAAGTGACGTATTATGACGACGGTTCGACAGGTCGACCGTTGTTACTCCTACCCTCGCTCGGCGGAACGTATCAGGACTGGGCGGACATTCTGACGAAACTGACACCGGACTACCGCGTCGTCAGCTTTCATCCGCACGAATGGTCGGACGATTACATCGACGGGACGACCGGCATCTTACGGCAAATTGATCAGTTTCTTAACGCGACGAATATTGCGACTCCGGTCACGCTCGTCGGTCATTCCTACGGTGGTCTTGTTGCGCAAGCTTTTGCTTTACATCATCCAGAACGTGTCGCCGGTCTCGTTCTCGTGGATGCGACGTCCGTTGATTTAGCAGAACTCGATCAGCTGGATACACCGATGCTCGACCGAGAAGGAGATGACGCCGTCTGGATCGATCGGTTCGCGGAACTATCAAAAGCAACTGATTTACGTGACCGTTTCCCGGACGGGGATGACCGTACGGATTGGAACCCAGCGTATTACCGGTCGATGCATGCGATCATCTCGCAGTGGAAAAGTGATGCGAAAGATCTTCAACCACGCATGCGCGATCTCGGTGTTCCGTTAACGGTTCTTGGTCGGGACAAAGCGCAGTCGATCGAAACGATGAGTGCTGCTGGTTTTCCAAAAGACGAACTGGAGCGGATGGAAGAAAAATGGCAGGAATTGATTCAGCGACAGGTGAATCTATCCTATCAGGCGAACGTGACGTTCGTTCCGGGAACATCGCATTTGTTGCATCGCGATCGTCCGGACGTCATCGCAAGCGCGATATTGACACTACATCAATCGAAGGAGTTTACCGTATGACACGTATGTATGTACTACATGGTTTAATGGGAACGGCAGCAACACACTTTGCACCACAGCTATCCGCTTTAGCGGATGATTTTACGTTCATTCCGATTGATCTGCCTGGTCACGGAATGACGACGGGACCGGCAACGGACGATTACTTATCACAAGCAACACGTGCCATCCGCGAACGGATGGCACAGGAAGGTCCAGGATGGATTCTCGGGTTGTCGCTCGGCGCGACGCTTGCGATGCAACTGGCACTTGACCCACCGGATGAACTCGAAGGGGTATGTATCACGGGTTTTTCACCATTCATTCCTAAAGCGATGGAACCGCTGATGCGCAAGCAACGAGAGTTCTTTCTCGACCTCGAACAGCAGGCACCGGAAATTGCCGAACAGTTCGAACAGTTGCATGGTCCTGCCTGGAAAACGACGGCGCGGGCAGTCCTTGATTTGATGACATTCCGTTTCCCGGCACTGACGAAAACGATGCTGCAGTCGATCACCTTACCGGTCGTCATCCTAAACGGAACGAATGAAACATACGAAGTCGACGCAACCGCGTTCGTTGCGGAACACGTGCCGAACGTCATCGTCTTACCAGTTGAGGGAGCCGGGCATACAGCGAATCTCGATCAACCGGAACGCTTCAACACCTTATTGCTTCAAGCCCATCAATCCATGCTGACGACTTAAGCGATTTTTCATCTTTTCTTGATACATCTGCTCATCTGCCTCATGCAGGACGTCGTCGACACGGCGTCCTGTTGTCGTATTTACGGCGCCGATTGCGAGCCCGATTTCGTGTGTCGCGAACGTCGAGCGGACGTGTTCGACGAATCCCTCGAACAGCTCAATCGACGGACTATCGTCGATCAAGACGAATTCATCACCACCGATCCGGTAGCCATGGTCTGTCAAGCGGCGGATGCAAAGTCCTGTTTGTTCAAGCAAGGCATCACCGACCGCGTGACCGAACCGGTCGTTGAGCTCTTTTAGTTCATTCAAGTCAAGCAGAATCACCCCATACGCCGTCTTCTCTTGATTGAGCGTGCGGACAGCCTCGTTGAAGGCATGGCGATTCCCTAGACCAGTCAAGGCATCGATCCGGTATTGATCGAGCAATGCCTGTTGTGATTTCAACTGCTCGTCAATGTTACGGATCACTCCTTGGATGGCAACGATCTGTCCATTTTCGTAAATCGGCGTCGCATATTCTTCGAACCAGACATACGTCCCGTCATTCGTCCGCCAGCGTTGCCGAAACGGCTGATCGTAGTCACAATCGCCCGAAATCTTCGACATCAAGACTTCGATGTCTTCCGGATGAATCCGCGCGAAACACTCGTCTGGATCCATGTAGCTGGCTGCTGCCACGCCTTTCCCCGTATGGTCATCGAGGGAAGGACTGATATAACGAAATCGATATTCCGGCTGCACTTCAAACACGTAGAAGATATCTTTACACAATGCGATCGTATCCGGCTGTTGCTGGCGGAATAACCGGAAACTGATCAACATGATAAGACCACCTACAATCAATCCCAATACAAATATGACGTCCACCTCCTCTACTCATCGACCATCATATCATAATTGGGTTTTATTACCTATAATTTACAAAAAAACACGCTACTCCAATCGTAGCGTGTTTTTGGATTAGTCTAGCTCAATGCAGACACGAAATCCTCGGCTCGCATAATAGGAATCCGCTCCGTTGTGATAAATGAACGTCGTCTCATAACGACGATCTCCGTATAGGGCACCGCCTTTTTGACGGATCAGGTCTGGCGTCTTAAGCCAACTGGAGGTTTTTTCGTCAAACGAAAACTGCGTCTGCAGTTCTTGGTACTGCTCTGGTGTTAGGAGGTTCACCTCTAGCGTCTCAATCATCGACTCGACACTCGCTGCGGGCGCATTTTTCTTGCGACCAAGTCGAGCGGATTCGTCAAAACAGACACTTCGACGACCAACTGGACTCTCTTTGGCAGTGTCGACGATGACGAGTCGTCCATTAAGAGTTACGACATTCGGCTCGCCGCCTGTTTGTTCCATCCAAGCGAGGGCTGTTCGTTTGGATGACGTCAGGCGAGACTCGAGCACGTCATACGAAAGACCATCGTGGTAATTAGTAGTAGATTCAAAGCGATCACGAAATGTCGTGAGTTGTTCCTCCATCGGTAAAACCTCACTTTCCTAGTTTCTTTTTTCCATTATTCAATGAATCCGTTTCCAGTGCAATCGTTTAGTGACTGAATAAGTCAATCTGAAGACAATTGACAAATGAAATCGGACTGCCTACACTAATTGTACATATCCGGTTTCTGTTGCGATCGCGCGTACAGGAACGACATTTAGGAGAGGAGCCCAACCGTATGCGCTGGATCAGTTATGCGGCTGTTGTGACGATTCTTTCGTTCTTAGCGTTCACAGCGTATTCGTTCTTGACGACGATCGACTTTGAGATCGTCTATCAGTTCGGAACGTTTGCGATGACGTTATCTTATTTTATCTTTGGTTTACCAATGTTGTGGATCGTCCGTCATTATCCATTGACCCTTCGTTTACTCATCTACGTGACGACGAGTAGTGTCGTCCTGTTTCTTTTCATTGGTTTGTATGAAGCGTGGCATGATGCATCGCTGTCTCCGCTACCACCAACCGGAAGTATGATTCAGTTCACGGCTCTTGCTTGTCTATTATTCGTTTTACCGTATGAGATCGTCTATCGTAAAAATTTCGTTTCCATTCAACCACGTGTTTCTTGACAGTATTCTTGTTCCTCAAGAGTGCTGTTTTTTATTTCCTTTCATTTAGAAGGAATTCCCAATAAATTCTTGAATTATACGTTATCACGAATTTTGGAGGGTTACATATGGAAGGAACATTTCAATGCAAACAGATGGGAAAATCATTTTCGGGAGACGGTGTCGAGACACATGCGTTACAAGACATCGAAGTGACGCTTGAAGCAGGTGACTTCATCTCAATCATCGGACCATCAGGTTCTGGAAAGTCGACGTTACTCAGTCTAATCGGGACACTCGATCGTCCGACGAGCGGGGAGTTGCATTACGATGGAAAACCAATCAACAAATTAAACAGCAAAGAACTATCCGACTTCCGGTTCGAGAACATCGGCTTCATTTTCCAACAGTTTCATTTGATTCCAACGCTGACGGCGCTTGAGAATGTCATGGCACCTTTGTTCGGTCGAAAAGTACCATATGATAAAAAAGAACGCGCCGAGCAGTTACTTGCACAAGTCGGTCTTGCTGATAAAGCAGGCAGTTTGCCGTCGCAACTTTCCGGTGGACAACAACAACGGGTCGCCGTTGCCCGAGCACTTGTTCATGAACCGAAATGGTTGCTTGCCGATGAGCCGACAGGGAACCTCGATACGGATACGGGAGAAATCATCTTCAATCTCTTACGGTCATTAAACGAAGAAAAAGGCTGCGGCGTCTTGTTCGTCACCCACGATCCGGCACTCGCCGAACGGGCGAACCGAACGATCGAGATGCGAGATGGCGTCATCATCGAAGATCGTCTCGTGCGTATCTGAGCCTCGTTTTTGAACTCCGTTCCTCCACGCTTTACACTGAAAGGGTAGAGGAGGAATGCGTGATGCGACTAGGAATACTGGATCAAGTACCGTTACATGAGGGCGATACGGTCGAAGCGACGATGGAAGCGACGGAACGACTCGTCTTAGAAGCCGAGCGACTCGGTTATGAACGGTACTGGTTCGCCGAACATCATAATACGAACGGTTTGCTCAGTGCGGCACCGGAGTTGTTCATCGCCCGAATGGGTGCGAAGACTTCAAAAATCAAGCTTGGTTCAGGTGGCGTGTTGTTACCGCAGTATCATCCGCTGAAAGTCGCCGAGAGCTTTGCGACGCTTGATGCGTTTTATCCAGGGCGGATTGAACTCGGGATTGGCAACTCGCCTGGTGGAAGTGAGCGGACACGACTTGCGTTGACGGATGGCGAAGAAAACCGGGCAGCTGAGTTTAGTCGACTCGTCGATGAGACGGCGGGCTTCTTGACAGACAGTCTATCGAATCGACACCCGTACCGGATCGTCAAGACGACACCACGTGACCGGAAACCGTCACCAATTTCGATCCTGGGTCTGTCGCCACGTAGCGCGCGAATTGCAGCCGAACAAGATCGTGGTCTCGTGTTTGGTCACTTCATCAATCCGGATCGTTGGGAAGAGACGCTCTCGACATATCGCGAGGCAGGCGGGAAGAACGTCATCGTCTGTGTTTTCGTTATTTGTGCTCCGACACAAGAAGAAGCAGAACGTCTCGCTCGAACACAGGATGCCTGGATTCAAGGTGTCCGACTCGGGAATTCGATCGTTCCGTCGTTTACGACGACAGAAGCAAAGGTCTGGAATGACGTGCAAGTAGAACGGATCCGCAAAGATCGCCGACGAGCAATTGTGGGGACACCGGATGTCGTTGAGCGTGAGCTAGAGGTATTAGCAACGCGTTATCAAACGGATCAATTTTTACTGATCAACAATGCCTTTGATCAAGAAAAACGATTACAGTCGTACCAGCTCATTGCGGAACGACTACTCTAAACAGAACAGGACCCCTCGTTAGCTGTTTGGCTAATGAGGGGTCCTGTTAATAAATTCTACATTCAATTAACGTTGAGCCGTTGGACGAATCAAGATCTCGTTGATCGCGACATCCTCTGGCTCGTTAACAGCATAAGCGATGGCACGCGCAATCGCGCTCGCATCGATCGCTTTCAAGTCACCAATCCCTTGTTTGATTTCTTCATCCGAGATATGGTCCTTCAGTTCTGTATCGACCGCTCCCGGTGAGATGATCGTTGCGCGGATATGATTGTCGACCGATTCTTCCTTGCGAAGACCTTCCGTGATCGCGCGAACAGCGAATTTCGTACCACTATAGACTGCACTTGACGGCATGACTTCGTGACCTGCGACAGACGAGATGTTGATGACGTGTCCGCTTTTTTGCTCGCGCATGTACGGCAGGACGGCGCCGATTCCGTGGAGGACACCTTTGATGTTGACGTCGACCATCGTATTCCATTCATCCTGTTGATTCTTATGGAGGTGTGATAGTGGCATCAATCCCGCATTGTTGACGATGACATCCACTGAGCCGAACTTATCTTTTGCAAGTTTAGCAAGTGCGTCGACTTGTTCGCGATCCGTGACATCTGTCACTTGATAGACGGCTTGACCACCTTCTGCTTCAACGGCTTTGACGAGTTCTTGCAAACGATCTTCCCGGCGTGCAGCAAGAACGAGTTTTGCACCTTGTTTCGCAAGTTCCTTTGCGGTTGCTTCCCCAATTCCGCTTGATGCCCCTGTAATGATGACAACTTTATCCTGAATCATCTGAACTCCTCCTTCTGAATAACGTACTCTTTGAAAGGTATTGCCGCTTTTGTTGATTTAAAAACATCGTATAGGAGGTTTATTTATGAAACGCTATGTATGGATCGGGTTGATCGTGATTGCAATGGCAATCGGATGGTTTTTATCGCTTGATCCATTTCGGCATCAACCACCAGAACCTACTGTAACCATCGAGGGTCGCGACGTGAAGGTGTCTATCGGTACCTACGATTGGTCAGGAATGTTTCGCGGAGAAATAGCGGATGCGAAGGCAGAAGCCATCGATTTAGTAAAAGACGATCCGAGTACGCTAGCAAAGCCTGAAGATCGCTTGACGATTCGTTTTGAAGAGGGACCAACTCCGAAGTCTGTCACGATTGTTCTATGGTCGGTCGAGGATAAAAAAGAAATTAAAACGTATAAGAAGACTGGGCAGATCACAGTTCCCTCGACTCCCGGACGATACGTTTACCAGATTACAGCCGACTGGAAAGAAGGGGGTGGCGATTTCGCCTTTCCAATTGAAGTGAAATGAAAGGTGAGATAAAAACATATTGACAGGATATATGTGTAATGATAAATAAATGAATCGTTGACCTCTTCTTTAATTAAAAGAGGTCTTTTTTCGTTAA
Organism: uncultured Exiguobacterium sp.; assembly: GCF_964277885.1. NCBI lineage: Bacteria > Bacillati > Bacillota > Bacilli > Caryophanales > Exiguobacterium > uncultured Exiguobacterium sp. The sequence continues at coordinate 1,236,524 of NZ_CAXYJR010000005.1, forward strand.
ATATAGTAAATAAACCACTTGTTTCACCGAATATAGTCTGAAAAATCAGAATATATGAACATTTTAACAAAAGTGTATGTAAATGTTTCGGGTTCGAATGAACGGGAATAAACACATCATACACATAATAATTCATGTGTTGAATCACCTAGGTGAAAGAAGTTAACAATCGTAAAGGAGAGGTGCAGATGAATGGGTTCAATCGATTCTTGCTCGTCATCATAGGCATACTCGGACTCGTCAGTGTCGGGCTGCTTGTGCTCGGTGTATATGATGTTCCACGGCTCAGTTCATTGATTGAGCAGTGGCAGGATCAGCAATGGTATAGCTATACCGTTCTATCCATCGGAGGGTTTTTAGCATTCGTATTCGTCATTCTATTATTCACAGGATTATTCAGCCGCTCAAAAGGTCAACGTCTGTTGATTCAAACGGGTGACGGAACGATCACGATTTCGAAGGAAACGATTGAACGGACGGCACTGGAGTCGATTCGTGGGATTGGTGGCGTACGGACACCGCGTGTCCATGCCGATATCCATTCGAAAAAAGAGACGGTTGCTTTAAAAGTCGACTGCTCGGTCTTTGGACAAGAGGGACTGCCGACGATTGCGAAGGATATCCAAGAACGCGCTAAACAAGCCGTCGAATCCTTACTCGAGTTGCCAGTTACGAGTACGAAGGTCACAATCAGTGACACGAAAACGAAAACATCGGAACGTGTCGTCTAAGAGAGGAGAGGGAACATGAAGACAAGGGAAGCACTTTATCCGTATCGGTTCCGACTGATCGGAGGACTTGTCGGTCTAATCCTCGCCATCTTATTCTTGACGATTGGCTTTGGTCCGACGATCCTCATCGTTGCCTTCGCAGCGATCGGATTCTTGATTGGGAAGTGGCGCGATGGTGCGCTCGATATCGAAGGGTGGATTCAGTTCTTTCAACGGGACTGATTCATATATATCTAACTACACATTCAAAAGGAGAGATTTCAAATGGCAAACGAAGTAAACACAACAACTGAAAACGAAGTGGTACGCGAGAATAAATTGACGTTCGAAGATCAAGTCATCAAAAAAATCGCAGGAATCGCATCGAATGAAGTGACAGGCATCTTGTCAATGAGTGGTGGATTCATGAGTGGACTGACGGATCGTCTCCGGAGTTCGGAAGACATCACGAAAGGAATCGGTGCGGAAGTCGGCGAACGCCAAGTCGCACTCGATTTGAAAGTCATCGTTGAATACGGTAAAAACATTCCGTCAATCTTCCAAGAGACGGTCGCTAAAATCAAAAAATCAATCAGCGACATGACAGGACTTGAAGTCGTTGAAGTCAACATGCACGTCGAGGACGTCATGACACGCGCTGAATTTGAAGCGAAAAATAAATCGAACAGCGAACAAGAAGAAAAAAGCCGCGAACTGCAATAAGGAAGTCAAAAGATCCGACGAAATCGTCGGGTCTTTTTTTATGTGTTCATAACATGAATTCCTCTCTAAAGTAACGATTAGATGGGGTACGATAGATATAAGAATAATCATTATCTAAGGAGGCATCGTATCTTTGAAACCAAACGATCCGTATTATATTTGTCCTGTGTGTGGGTGCGATAAAATTAAAGATCCACCATATTATCAACACTTTGCGGGGAGTAACGAAATTTGTCCAAGCTGTGGTTTCGAGTTTGGTGTAGATGATTTTGACTGCATGGAAATAGACATGAAACAGTTGTCAGACGAAGAAATCATAAAACAAGCACACGAAATCTATCGACAAAACTGGATCAACCATCAATTTAGATTATTTAATCCGAGCATGTTCCAAGAATCGGAGAAAACCGGAAAGCGTCTCAATGTCGATGTCGCATTAAAACAGTTGCAACGCATTAACTGCAGGACCTGACGAAAAGCGTCAGGTCTTTTTTCGTGGAATCGACACGACGGTTAACTAAACTAGAGCCTTTTTAGGGAATAGATTAGTATCACGATAAACGAAAGGATGATTCACGATGCGACTAACAGGTAAAACGATCATTGTCACGGGAGCTGGCTCAGGAATGGGTGAAGCCATGGCTAAATTGTTTGCAAAAGAAGGCGCACGGATCGTCGCGGCGGACATTCGGTTAGACACCGTTGAACGGGTCGTTTCTGCCATCAAGGCAGCGGGTGGAGAAGCGATCGCTGTTGTAAGTGATATCGCCGAGCCTAGCGCGGCAAGAGAATTGATCAAACAGACAATCGATGCATTCGAAAAACTGGACGTTCTCGTTAACAATGCCGGTATCATGGACGGGATGGAGGGAGTGGAAGACATCTCCGATGAACGCTGGGATCACGTTCTCGCCGTCAATACGACGGGAACGATGCGTCTGATGCGCGAAGCGGTCAAGCATTTCAAGGAAGTAAAAGGTGGTGTCATTTTGAATAACATCTCGATCGGCGGTTTGAACGGTGCCCGGGCAGGAGCAGCCTATACCGCTTCTAAACATGCCGTCATTGGTTTGACGAAGAATACCGCCTTCTTTTACGCCGGAGAGGGGATCCGGTGTAACGGGATTGCACCCGGAGCCGTCGAGACGAACATCGGCCAATCGATGACGAACCTGAATGAATTCGGCATGGGACGCGCGATGCTCGGCATGGGACTCAATCCTCGTGCCGGTCAGCCGGATGAGATTGCAAAATTGGCATTGTTCCTCGTATCTGACGAGGCGAGTTTCATCAACGGAGCAATCGTCATTGCCGATGGAGGATGGAGTTCATATTGAATTAAATACCTTATTTACTAGATTAGAGTTTAAACTAGCAGGAACTTGTCGATATAAGGGATAATATGACAAATAGGATCATTATGGCCATTAGTTTGAATCCAGGGAGGAATCGGCATGTCGATGCAGGAACAGGCAGCACACGTTACCGACACACAAGTCATTCGGGCAATCGAGCAAAATCTGGCAATCATTCGCTTTGACGATCGACGGAAAGTCGCATACGTCAATGAGTTGTTTGCACGGACGATGGGCTATGAAGTGGAAGAGCTAATCGGTAAATACCATCGCGATCTTTGCTTTCCAGCATACGTCAACAGTCCAGATTATGAGTTGTTTTGGCGTAAATTGATGCAGGGCATCACGTATCAGGACAAGATTGAACGCCGAGCTGCTGATGGGCAACAGAAATGGCTCGAAGCAACGTATATGCCGATCTATTCAGATGACGGACGCCGGGTCGTCGGCGTCTCAAAAATTGCATCGGACATTACGATTCGCCAACAGGATGTTTTACGGATGGCGGCTGAACTCAACGAGACATCCGCGTTCTTGACGGTCAAATCGGAGAGTGGTCGTCAGGATGGTCTGAACGTGCTGGCGACCGTCCAACAAGTCGAGGCGGAGTCTGTCGAGAATTTGTCGAGCCTTGTTGCCTTACGAAAGGATGCGAACTCGATCACCGACATCGTCAAGACAATCCGTGATATTGCGGCGCAGACGAATCTACTCGCCTTGAATGCGGCGATCGAGGCGGCACGTGCTGGTGAACATGGGCGCGGGTTCGATGTCGTCGCGACCGAAGTCCGAAACCTGTCGAATAAAGTGTCCCACTCAATCGGGGAGATCAAGAACAACATTGAAGGGATTGTTGAACGGATTGAAGACGTTTCGCACAGCATCGAGCGGATTTCGTCTAAGGTCAAGGACAGTACGGGGCAACTCGAACATACGGTCAGTGAGTTCGATCAATTGGCTGATTCAGCGAAACAACTCGAGCGTCAGGCAAAACAATTCGTCGACGTCTTATAAGAAATACACCGCTACCGAATCACACGAGCTGTTCGTTTGTTGTGGATTCGGTATTTTTTGATGGCGAATTCAATATAGAGAAATAGAAAAGGCGCTTGTTAAATCGGAATCGTTACGATATGATGTAAAACGTAATGATTCCGAATTAAAGGTGGAGAACAATATCTACATATAAAACAACGAGCCTTATCGGTAGCGTCTTCCTCGGTTTGACACTTGCCGGTTGTGCTGCTTCTGATACGCCACAAGAGCAAAACCATTTGACGTTCGTCTATAACTTCGCGACACAATCGCTCGATCCGCATCGCGACAGTAGTTATGTTCCGCTTCGCTCAAGGGTGACGGAGACGCTCGTCCGTCTTGATGACGAACGATTGACGGTCGAGCCGTGGCTTGCGAAAAAATGGTCGTACGAAGGAAAGCGAACATGGCGGATCGTCTTACAGGAAGACGTGACGTTCCATAATGGGAAACAACTTGATGCGGCAGCCGTCAAATCGTCTCTCGAACGCTCAATCGACGAAAATCCAGGTGTCAAGAATGCCTTGAATATCGAGACGATCAAAACGGACGGACCCGATCTGCTCATTCAAACGAAGACGACATATCCAGAGTTCATCTCGGAACTCGTCAATCCGAACACAGCAATCATCGACACGAAAGCGAGCGGGGTGACGAAGGAACCGATGGGAACCGGTCCGTTCCAAGTCGAGCGGTTTGCTCCAGGAACAAAAGTCGAGTTAAAACGTTTCAAGTCCTATTGGCAAGCACAAGCGAAACTTGATTCCGTTGATTTTGTCTTCAACGAAGATGCTAGCGCACGGACGAACGCTTTGCGTGCCGGACAGGCGGACATCGTCTATCGACCGGAAATCGAGAGTGTCAAGCAGTTGAAGTCTGAAGGATTAACAGTCCAAGCGACGGATACGTTCCGTGTCCATCAGTTGACAATGAATGTCGCGAACGGTCCGATGCAATCGCTTGAAGTCCGACAGGCAATGGATGCTTTGATCAATCGAAAGCAGCTCGTCGATCACGTCCTCCAAGGATATGCGGTGCCAGCACGTGGTCCGTTCATATCGTCATTCCCGTTTGCTCCGGATTACCCGCAACAAGTGCAGAAGTCGCCTGAAGAATGGCTCAAACAAGCCGGGTATACAAAACAAAACGGACGGATGCAAAAGGACGGCCGTCCTTTAAAACTGACCTTATTGACGTATGCGGCTCGACCAGACCTGCCGTTAATCGCCCAAGTCATTCAAGATGACGCGAAAAAGATTGGCGTGACGATCACAATTAAACAGATCGATGTTCCGGAAGAATACATGGCGAGTAACCGGGACTGGGATATCGCGACGTACAGCAATCTGACAGCTCCGCGTGGGGATGCTGGTTACTATTTGAACGCGACCTATCATCCGAACGGAGGACTGAACTTCAGTCGTGTCGCGGATCCGAAGTTGACGAAACAGATCGAGACGTTGAATGAAACGATTCAGATCGAGAAGCGTTCACGGCTTGCGGAGCAAATCGCGCGATATGTCGACGAGAAACGCTATAATAGCTTCTTGCTCCATCCTTCAACACTTGTTGCCTATGACAGCAAACGCGTCAAAGGATGGAAAACGGAAAAGAGTGAATACTACATGATCACGAACACGTTGCAGGTGACCGATTGATGCATTCGATCGTCAAACGACTGCTATCGCTGAGTCTATTCACTCTACTCATCACGTTCAGTTGTTTTGTCTTGTTACGGTTACTGCCGGGTGATCCGGTCTTGACGTTATTGAATATCGATGAATTATCAGCAACGCCCGAACAAATCGAGGCCGCGCGCCGTGAATTAGGATACGATCAGCCGATGCTCGTCCAGTACGTCCGTTGGCTGCAAGACATATTTACCTTACGTCTCGGAAACTCGTTACAGACGGGGCGACCGGTCATCGAGATGTTGTTAGAGAGTTATCTCGTGACGGGGGAGCTGGCTTTGGGCGGTCTCACCATCGCCTTATTGATCGCTTTACCCCTTGGAATCGGTAGCGCCTTGACGACGCGCCGAAGCGTAGTCCGTCTCGCGCACCTTGTCAGCATGAGCGGAGCGGCTGTGCCCGGCTTTTGGATCGGTCTGTTGCTTGTCGATCTGTTTGCCGTCCGTCTCGGATGGTTACCTGTGATGGGACGGGAAGGGATGACGTCACTCGTCCTCCCGGCTCTATCGCTCGGCTTTCCACTTGCGAGCGTCTATATTCCATTGATTCGACTGAATCTACGCCGTGAACTGAGCCAACCGTACATCGAGTTGGCACGGATGCGTGGGATATCCGAGCGGACGATCCTTTGGCGTTATGCGTTACGCGGCAGTGTGCCACCGGTCCTGTCCGTGTTCGGTCTGACGCTCGGCAGTCTTGCCGGAGGTGTCGTTGTCCTCGAAGTCCTGTTCGCGTATCCAGGTGTCTGTAAGTTAATGGTCGATGCGATTCTACAACGCGATTACCCACTGATCCAAGGGTACATCTTGCTGACGACAGGAGTCATTCTTGTCTTGCATCAAGGTATCCGGTCGCTAAACTGGGCGTTACGACCAGATTGGCAGAAAGGAACACACACATGAAAAAAAGATGGCTTATTTTCTGGGGATGTCTTCTATTATTTATTTCATATACCGTATTTAAAAATCCATTTAAAACAAACGTAGCGAAAAGACTTGAGCCTGTTTCATTCGAATATTGGCTCGGAACAGACGGTTTAGGACGAGATTTCGCAGCTCGTCTTTTTTTAGCTGGTTTGATATCCTTAGGTTTCAGCCTACTTACGGTGTTGCTCACAGCATGCATCGGTACCTGTCTTGGTTGTCTAGCCGGTTTTTATGATGGACGACTCAAGCACTTGATTCATCGATTAGAAGATGGTCTCGTGATTTTTCCGGACACCGTTCTAGCACTTGTCATCGCCGGATTATTTGGTGCCAGTCCTCAAAGTTTGATCTTTGCGATTTTACTCATCAAATGGATTTCCTACGCTCGATTAAGCGAGACACTCGTGACCGAGACGATGCAAAAGCCATACATCAGCATGGCACGCATCAACGGGTTAACAGACAGTATGATCTTGCGACGCCACATCCTTCCGACTATCATTCGGCAAGTCGTCGTGTTAATGAGTTTGGATGTCGGCAAAGTCATCTTATTCTTATCGGCATTCTCTTATATCGGGCTTGGTGTCCAAGCACCACTGCCAGAGTGGGGAGCGATGTTGAATGAAGGACGTCCCTATTTCAGTTCGGCACCCCGGCTCATGCTTTTGCCAGGTGCTTGCATCGTCTTGACCGTCGTCGCGACGATGGGATGGACGCGGTGGATGAAGAAAAAAGGAGGATACGTAAATGATTCAGATTCGGAGCTTACACGTTCGGGCGAAACACGTCCTTCTGCATGACGTGAATCTATCGCTACCAGCTCATCGATTCATCTGTCTCGTCGGAGCGAGCGGGAGCGGTAAGACGCTCTTGTTGAAACGATTACTGGATCGATTGCCGGACGGAATTTCGTCAAGCGGAGAAGTTATCTCGGACGAACCGCTTCGGCGTGGTCTCGATATCGGTTACATACCGCAGCAGTATACCGATGCGTTTCTTCCGTTTTTAACGATGCGTCAGATGTTACGGGATACATTTCGCGCACATGGGCGCAAGATCAATCACCCTTATATCAATGACGTCTTACGAACACTTGAGTTGGACCCGACCTGGTTGGATCGGTATCCAGCAGAGTTGAGTGGTGGGCAATTACAACGGTTTGCGATTCTGTTTGCCGTTGCCTTAAAACCACGGTTGATTTTAGCGGATGAATTAACGACGGCACTCGATCCCGTCTTGACCCGGCGTTTACTCGACTGGTTGACTGAGTACCAACACCAGTACGGGGCAACGATTGTGTTCGTCACCCACGAATTAGGACCTGCCTTACATTATGGACAGCTACTCGTCTTGATGCAGGATGGACGAATCATCGAGACGGGAACACCACAGATGATCGAGCAAAGTCGTCATCCATTTACGCTTGCCTTGATGCAGGCACATCGTACGTCACTAGAAGAAAGGAAGAGTTCATGTACCCAGTCTTATCCGTAACAGATCTTACTTATCAGATAAAGGATCAGTCAATCTTGTCGAATATCTCGTTTCACGTGACGAAAAAGGCGTCGATTGGCATCATCGGTGAGAGGGGGAGTGGCAAGACGACACTCGGACGATTGATCCTCGGTCTTCTTAAACCCACGCATGGTTTGATTTCCTTGCATGGAAAGGTATTTCCGAATGGGCAACAAAACGAGCGACGAGCTATTCAAGCCGTCTTTCAACATCCTCTCGCTTCCTTTAATCCAGAATGGACGGTACGGGAATCGATTCTTGAACCGTTTCGTCAGCATCGTCCGATTTTGCGGCATTTCCCAGCTACGTCAGAAGAGGATCTCATGACTGCCCTCGCGTTTGCTGTCGGGGTCGAGAAATGGTTATTCGATCGATTGCCTCATCAATTGAGTGGGGGACAAATTCAGCGTGCCGCGATCGCCCGCGCGATTTCGATTGAACCCGACATCATTGTGATGGATGAGCCGACGACGGGACTTGATGTCGTCTCTCGCGCACAGATCATCGAGCTACTAGAACGCCTGCAACAGACACTCGGTGTCAGTCTTGTACTGATCTCGCACGATATCGACTTCATCCGGCGCCTCTGTTCGGAAATACTCGTCTTACGTGACGGTCGTGCTGTTGATTTGATTGATCGATTGGAATTAGGTGGTGCGTATACCCAACGATTCGTCGAGGCCGGAACATGGTGAACGCACAACCGACACTCAAAACTTACTGGTTACTTGCTTATCCGCTGATTCTCTCAAGTATTGCGACACCCTTGCTTGGCGTGACCGATACCGTCGTCATCGGTCAATCCGGTGATCCACGGGCGATCGGCGGTATCGCCGTCGGAGCCGTCTTCTTCAATACGATCTATTGGTTGTTCGGTTTCTTAAAAGTCAGTACGACAGGATTCAGCGCTCAAGCCAGCGGGGCGAATGACGGGCATGCCTTACGGACGTCCCTCTACCGACCGTTGTTTCTAGCAGCTTGTATCGGTCTACTTATCCTGTTGTTTCGACAGCCGCTCGAGCAAATCGGACTGTACTTACTTGCGCCACCCGCTGACTTGCTCGGTGCGGTCAAGACGTATATCTCATACCGGATGATTGGCGCACCGTTCGTGTTGATGGGGTATGCGTTACTCGGTTGGTTGATCGGTACCGGTCAGGTCAAGCACGCCTTGTTCGTCCAATTGTTCAGTACAGGAGTCAATGTCGTTCTCGATATCGGTTTCGTCTACGGATTGAATGCCGGAGTTGCTGGAATTGCGGTTGCGACCGTCATCGCGGAGATCAGCATCGTCGTCTGTGCTCTGTACCTAATCCGTAGTCATTTGTCGATGACACGTGATGAATGGCGTGCCTTGACGGCGTGGCAAGCCTATCGTCAATTCTTTCAAGTCAATCGTGACTTGTTCATTCGCACGATTTTCCTTCTACTCGTTACCGGCTGGTTCACACGTGCTGGAGGACAATTCGGACCGGATGTCCTCGCAGCCAACGCGATTCTGCTACAAATCCAGTATTTGATTTCGTACTGGTTCGGTGGACTCGGTCATGCGTCAACCGTTCTCGTCGGTCGGGCAAGAGGAAATCAGGATCAGACAGCATACCGGACGAGTGTCCGTTTGGCACAGACGTTCGGATTCTACTCGGTCGTCTTCTGGTCACTGGTGCTCCTTTCCCTTGAGACACCGCTTCTTCAGTTGTTCACTTCAGAAGAGGCAATTCTAAACGCAGCGCGCGATTATTACTTCTGGATCATCATCCTACCGCTTCTCGCCGGTTGGGCGATGATTTATGAAGGCATCTTTGCCGGACGGGTTGAAGCAACACCCGTCCGAAATTCGATGATTCAAGCAGGCATTGGTTTTGCGGTCGTCCTCCTGCTGACACCGACTTTTGGAAATCAGGGCGTCTGGGCAGCGTTTTTGACGTTCTTCTTGATTCGCTCCTTATCGTTGATTCTCGTAGAAGCAAAACGATGAAAAACCCGCTGTTTCCCTCGTGCGCAAAGGGAACAGCGGGTTATTTGTCGTCGATCGCTAAAGGACGGACGAAGAGGGCGTTCAAGTGATGGACGAGCACATGACGCAGGCGTTCTTTTGGTAATCGTTCCGGTCGAAACAGAGCATGGAAGGCTAACCCGTCAACGAGTGCTGCGAGACGTTCACTCTCAAGCGCAATGTCTAAACCCGCTCGGAGTGTACCGTCCGGGATCTGTGTCAACAGTACCTGGACCATATGATAGATATCATCCGGATTTTCCGTCGTTTGCGACGTATACGCGGACATCATGAATTGAAACCAAACTTGCATCTCGAGCTGATACTCGGGTGCGTAAGGTAAGACCTCAAGTAAGACGTCACATAACGTTTCTTCCGGGGTTCCTCCTTTCTCGAAAATGGTTGTGATGCGTGCTTGGACCCGCTCTTGGACGAGGTCCATCGAGAAACGAAGCAACTCGTTCTGGGTCGTGAAGTAATACCGCAAGGCACCCAGCGAGAGTCCCGCTTCCTTGGCGATCGTCCGGACGCTTGCTTGTTCAATACCGACTTGAGAAATCGTGCGCCACGTTGCTTCGGCGATGAGGCGTTTGCGTTCTTCGTGATTGACTTGTTTTGGCATACATTGAGTATATCATCTTTTTAGCACGAATGTATTAAAAAGACTAGTCAAACTATGAAAGAGATGTTATCTTTATGATACAGTCGTATTAAAAAGGAGAGGATTGATATGCAACTCGTCGCTTGGGCAATTGTCTGTTGTGAGATTTTATTTTGGGTCTTCATCGTCGCTGGACTGATCGTACGTTATGGATTCAGGCGCGAAAGACTCGGTTTTCGATTGATGGCGATGTCGCCGGTCATTGATATCGTCTTACTGCTCTTAACCGTGTTTGATTTAAGTCGCGGCAGTACCGCAACGCTCGCGCACGGACTTGCTGCGATCTATATCGGTGTCTCACTCGCATTCGGCAAGCAGATGATTGCCTGGGCGGACGAGAGGTATCGCCGGTTCATCCTGCGAGAACAAGTATCGCGGGAGCGAATTTCAAAGGCGCGTAAAGAGCGAAATGGGTTCTATCGGCATGTGCTGGCCTTTTTGATTGGTGGGGCGTTACTCGGTGCCATGATCCTGTGGCTGGGAGATGCTGAGCAGACGGAGAGTCTCTTACGGACGTTACAATTGTGGGGACTCGTCCTCGTGATCGATGGGGTCATCTCGATGAGTTACACCGTCTTTCCGGCTCGATCCAAATAAAAAAAGAACCTTGTCTGTCAGCGGTCGACAGTGAAGGTTCGTTCCCGAATCGTATTCGTATGGATTTGTTTCCGGGCGTCGATCGAATCTCGAATGTGGATGATGTAGCGACGTCCTTTTTTGTATCCCGTGCGAGGTGGTTTAATTCGGATCTCTTTGCCGTCAAGGACTTCAATCTCCGTTTGCATCCGCTCACCGTTCGAATCCGTCACGGTGACTGTTCGGTTCGAGACTTGCTCCTTCCGTAATCCTTTCGCATATTCGATGTCGAAGGTATGGTACGAGGAGATGGAGCGGGCACGCGATTTGAAGTGTGGCTCGTCCGTCCGTTCGTCGAGAGTGCAGTAGCAACCCGTGAACAAAAGACTCGCCGAGAGGAGTATCGAAAATAGTTGTTTCACGAAAACGCTCCTTTATGTATTTGGTAATTTTAGTATAAGACAAATTTTGGGTTACGACAATCCTTCTTGAGACTGAGTCGTTGACAGCTATTAAATTCAAGCAGGTCCATGCTATAATCGACCGAGAGAAAGGAAGCGATACACCATGCCAGTACAACCAGACCAACGCGAGATCATCGTCTCGATCCGGACGAGTTATGATTTTAAAGCGGATACCGGTCGCGCGATCCGCGTCATCGAGTTTCACGGACGCCGGACGACGCTGTTCGATACGTTCGAAGCGTCGTCACCGAAACGGATGATCTTGATCGAGATGATTCGTGCCGTCCAATCGTTCAAGGAACCCTTCCACATCATCTTCAACGTCGAATGTAACTTCGGTTTCAAGTATTTGACGGATCAGCGGAAATGGGAAAACCGGGACGTCGGGAATACGTTCCTTGACTTAATTGAACAAGGTGGTCATACGTATGAATTACGAGACAGCTCGTTCTATGAAGGCGGAAAAGCCCTCCAAAAATGGCTCGGTAACACCTTAAAGCAAAATAGCTGAAAAAAAAGGCTGATTCCATGATGGAGTCAGCCTTTATCCGTTGCGTCGATTGTCTCGCTTTCGAGATATCGGTACAACGTACTTTTACTAATACCGGTCTGTTCGCGGATATCAGCGAGTGAATAGTTTTTACTTTGATACATCGCGATCGCGCGGCGGACATTTTCATCCGGCTTCCGCGGTCGACCGGTCTGCTTGCCTTGTTCTTTTGCTTTTGAAAGTCCCGCACGCGTCGACATACTGATGACATCACTTTGCAGCTGAACGAGATGGCGCGCTGTTTCAAGAAATGACAACGAGGCACGCTCGCTCGTCCGAATCTGTTCGCGGAGTGACCATAATGTCGCTCCACGCGTCTCCATCTGCTCGAGCATTTCGATCAAGTGCCGCGTCGAGTCGGCTAAGATATAAAGATGCGTGACGATGACTTCGTCTCCTGTCTGAAGTGTTTCAAGCATCTGTTCTAATTCCGTCCGGCGTTTGGCCGAATCATGCGTCTCGATGACACGTGTCGTTACATTCATTAGGTCGGCTTCCGCTTGTTGCGAAGAACAGTCTGGATCATCCGGATAGGGTCTCATGTAGAAATATTGCATGGATGAAGCTCCTCTCTGTCGATCACGATCGACGTCAGTTCCTCATCAGTATACCGTATTCTTATCGTCGTGCCGCAGAAAACCGAAAACATGCCTTTCTTCTCATGTTCGGATCGACTAATTTGTGGTAAATTGAGTGGAAGTAAGTTTCTCGGACTCATCCCGATACCATTCATTCTTTTTAAATGAGGTGCTCATCATGAACAAAGAAGATCATCAACTCGCCCGTCAGCTATTGACGACCTATTTCATCGGCACACAATTAGCGACGGTCCACGTCGCAGGCTATGTCACGCTCGAATTCATCAATTTGTTTGATACGACGGCGCCTGAACTACGACTACGGATCGAGACCGATCGTCTGTTTTATGGCGATGTCGAGACGACACAGGACTGGGTCGTCCGCCATGCAACAAAGGAAGAGATGTTGCACTTGATCGTCTCGCTTCACGCGGAACGGATCACCGGTGTGCGGATCGGCAAGACGGCACCGCACTTATTCTTAACGTTTAGCAACGGACAAACGCTCGTCTTGAACGGATCGGATACATATTATGAATCGTGGACGATCGATATCGGCCTCGCGCCACACCGGGCCGACGCAACGATCGTTGCTGTACCGGGTGACGAACTGGCTGTTTTTTCCGGAATTGGTGAACAAGTTGAAGACTGAGTGGACACGGATGGAGTGGTGCGACTGGATCATGCCGCTCGTTGCGTCACGTTATCCGGATCACTGTGCCGTTTTACTTGCCGGCAGTCATACGCGAGGGCAAGCGACCGCACAATCAGATGTCGATGTAATCATCTTTGAAGCAAGTCGACGTCAGGCGTACCGGGAATCGTTCATCCACGACGGTGTGCCGGTCGAAGCATTCGTCCATTCCTTCGAGACGATTCAGCCGTTTTTTGAGAGTGACCGGGAACGTGGTCGCCCGTCCCTGCAACGAATGGTCGCCGACAGTTGGACGATCGAAGATCATCCGCACCTTGCGTCTATTCGTAGGGAAGCGGTTCAACAATTAGCGGACGGACCTGTTGCGTGGACGAATTCGGAACAAGAGCGCGCACGTTATTTTTTAAGTGATGTGCTCGACGACTTCGAGAGTGTGACGAACCGCGCAGAAGGTCTAGCGATTGCATCTCGTTTATATGAACAGAGCATCGAGTTCATCCTTCGCACTAATCGTCGCTATATCGGACAAGGGAAGTGGGCGATTCGTGCTCTTGCGGAGTTTGACGAAGACTATGCTAGTCGACATACGATGGCATTCGAGTTGTACTATCAGTCGGATGACCGACGAGAAGTGATCGCATTAGTCGACGATTATCTCGCACCATTCGGCGGGCGTTATTTTGACGGCTTTACGCTCGATAAACGATAACAAGCAAAAGGAGGTACGCTTTCGGATCAATTGACCGAGAACGTGCCTCCTTATCGTTCGCTTTTGTTTAACGCCAATGGGACGGACGGAGTAAGCGACGCGGTAACTGTGTCGCGGCATTACCGATTGCCGCATTGATTTGTGCCTGTGTCAAAAAGAGTGCATCCGTCAGATCGGCGTCCTTGACGTTACAGTCTCGCAAATCAGCCCCAAGAAAGTTGACTCCGCGCAGGTTACTACTCGACAGGTTTGTCGCGAGCAACCACTGATTCTGAACACTGATACCTGAGAAATCACGCCCGGGTAACTGTTTTCCGACCCAGTCGCGTGGTGTCTGGTCGCGTCTTCCGCTATACTGAACTTGAACACGAGAAGCGATCATTTCAAGGAGTGGTCGGACGGTTTGACGAATAGACATGAGATTAAGCCGTTCAAATTGATCCGCAGGTAATGCCGCGTACCTGGTCAGTGCGGCAAGCGTCTCATCGAGTTGATCGTGGATGTCACGCGTGACATCACGTTTCCCGTCGGTTATGTACCACATCATTTCAAACAAATGAACCATCTTCGGGAAGGCAGCATAGATTGCTTGGCGTCGCTTCGGTGCATCATCGCCTTGAAACGTCTGCTGTGACAGATGTTGTCCGGCACCAAAACAATCATAGACGGTGCAGCCTTTGTAGCCACTATCGCGTAACCTGTCATGGATGCGACAGCTGTAATCCGCGTCAAGATTACGACACGGTGTTGCTTCCGGTTTGTCATGACCAAAATCACTAGATTTCGAAAAAGCGAGTGCGGTACAACATAAACCAAAACACTTCGTACAATCAATCTGGAATGTAGGTTCCATCGTATTCACCTCCACTACTACTATAACAAGAAAGGAGTTTAGACATGCTGAAAATTCAACTCAATGAAAATGAGGACGGACAAGACTGGATTCGACAACAAGTGCGTCAACACAATGTCGAGCGTTCACCATTTCATGCGACGAAACGCTCCGATGGTACACAAGCCGTCACATTACTTGCGACGCGTGACGATCAACCGATCGGCGGCATCTCAGGGGAAATGTACTGGGGCTGGTTACATATTGAGTGGTTCTTCATCGTCGAAGAGGAACGGGGAAGTGGACTCGGTACTCAGTTATTCCGTCAACTGGAGGAATGGGCACGAGCAGCGGGTGTTCAGCGAATCCGCGTCGAGACGTTTTCGTTCCAAGCGCTTCCGTTTTATGAGCGACAGGGATTCGTCGAAGTCGGGCGAATCGATAATTATCCGCCGGGTGCCAGCTATCAC
Source organism: uncultured Exiguobacterium sp. (assembly GCF_964277885.1). Taxonomy (NCBI): domain Bacteria; kingdom Bacillati; phylum Bacillota; class Bacilli; order Caryophanales; genus Exiguobacterium; species uncultured Exiguobacterium sp. The sequence continues at coordinate 1,251,970 of NZ_CAXYJR010000005.1, forward strand.
CTGCTCGTCAAGCAGGTCGACCGATGAAACGGCGACTCCTGTTCACCTTAGTTATGGGAGTACTACTCGGGACGTTGACGGGGATGTCCCAACGTCAAGAGACGACTTCCTTCACGGCACAAACGGTCACGAAGTTATATACACAGATGACGAACACGCCGATCGAAGCGCGTGATGTCTACTTCGTCGAACGTTTGTCTGAGCATTATGCCGTCGCGTATCTTGAAGCGAAACACGACCGCTTGTTTTTGCTCCTGCAACAAACTGACAAAGTACAACGAATCGATCGAATCATTCGCGCCAAGCAGACGATGGAGACGGATTGGTTCGAGGGTCGTTTGCTGACGACGCCGGAAGGTCGGTATCTTGTCGCCTACGGCATGAATGCCTCAAAACAAATGAAAACGATCCGGTTCGAGCCCTATAAGACGACTGCTGATGGGGAAGCACCACTTCGTCCGATGCGACGATCACTATCAGTCGCAGGTCAGGAACGTTTTCATACCGTCCAACCGTTACCGGACGCCTTCCCGCATTCGCTCTACTTTGAGATGATCGCGACGAGCGTAGATGGACAAGAGACGATCCAACGCTTGACGTCATCAAGCGATAACGCATCCTTATTTTCTAAGAACCGTGACTTTTAGTATACTGTATACGAAAAAAGGGGGAAAAAATATGTGGATTGTCATGAACCAGTTACATGTCGTGAAAGGTGCGGCAGATCAAGTCTCAGCACGTTTTAAGACGACGAAAGGGATTGAGCGGATAGAAGGATTTCACCGGATGCAGGTCCTCGTTGATATCAGTCAGGAACAAGAAGATATCGTCACGATCATGACAACCTGGTCGAATCAAGCAGCGTTTCATGCATGGCAGGAGAGTCAAGCGTACAAAGGTGTTCATCATAAGCGGGATAACGGAACTTCTGAAGTCAAACCGCTCGTGACGTCGAATACGGTCACGGAATATGCGATCGTCGCCGACCACAGCGCCGCAACAGAATAAAGACAACACCCCTGAGAGGCATCTTCTCAGGGGTGTTGTCTGTAATAATTGTAATAATATATTAGATTGTTTTCCCGTAATCTGGGTATATTCTAACAAAATAGACGAAACGAGGTGGTATCGCATGGTCTATCGTAAACCTGTCGTCTCTAGTCTTTCCATCCTCTGTGGTATGATCCTGCTCTTTGGTTTCTTGACGAGCGGTGGATTCATTTATCTCTACTTCTTCGTCTTACTGTTCGCTTGCGTCTCCTTCTTACGTGAACCGTTGACACGTAAAGAGTGGTTACGAGAGGGGATTGCTTTTATCTTCTGGTGTTCCTTGATTTATTTGCTACAGCATCTCGTCTTCATGACGTGATTCATTTTTCGTATTGCTCGAACAAAGGAAGGATGATATCACGACCTGTCGCCGAAAGATGAATCGACACGTCACGTTTCGGATCCTTCAAGTAGATGTCGGTCTTTTTGACACGCTTGTCGAGATAGACTTCGTATTGCTGTCCTTTTGTACCTTCTCGGAACGTCAGGTATTTCCACTTCGCCCGTTTTCCTCGTACATCAGCCTGTTCACTCGTCTTGATCGCTTTTTGTAATTTCCCGGATTCATCACTCGTCATCATAATCATGTTTTCCCAATCGAGGCCTTTTTCCGAAATACGATTTCCTTGATCATCTTCTTCAAAACGGATATGCGAAAACTGTTTTTGATGGAACAATGTCTCGTTTTGGTTATCTGCAACAAGATCATCTGTTGTTTGATTCGGCTCTTGGAGTTCAGTTGGTTGTTCCGTCGTATGGCGAATCGATAATTCGTAGCGGAATTCGCGTCCGTTTTTCTCCGTTGCGACAACCGTTCCATAATGTTCTGGTGTGCCGTCACCCGGAACGAATCGGACCTTTCCTGGTTGTTTCATTGAATGGATCGGGTGTTCCGCACGCCGTCCACCATACAACTGTGGTATTCGAACCGAAACGTCGTATGTCGAACCGAATTGTTGATTGTAGACGAGATAGAGATCGACATCACGGGTGAACGGTGTCAAAGAATTCGTATATACGAAAGACGTCGTACGTGTATCTTTTTTTGTGACATCCGTCGCCTCGATGACGAGGTAACCTGATCCTGGAAGTTCTAATGTTCGAGCAGAATGATCTGCGATCTTCTCATCAGGATTAAACCAGTCGTCTTTTTTTAATACAGTAGGCTTCACATTAAAGTTCTTCCGTTGTGGAGTCAGAGCAGTCTTCTTGAAGACATCGTCTTTCTTTGGTAATGGATAGTACCCGCCTTTAAACGATGTCTGACAATATAAATATCTCTTCTTTCCAGCTTTCACGTAACGAACGGTTTGACCTTCATAATCTTCGAACGGATTCGTCATCATGACGGAATAGATATCGCCGACAGCGTAATCAGTAGGTGCATCGCTCACTTTAGACGCGCACGTTTTTTGGATGACAGTTCGTTCTTTAGCTGACAAGGTGCGAGATTCTTTTTCGTTGAATTGCCCTCCGTCATACATTTGCGATAAGTAACCCCATTTAAAATTGGGGGTATCACTTTGACAACCGCTTAACGCAAGCGTTGCACCGAGTATTAGTCCGGTCCAGTAACGTTTATTCATTTGTTAAGCACCTCACTAAGTGCTTCACTTGTCGTACCCGACAGCTTCGCACCGTTCTTTGATCCTGGTTTGACGACATAGATTTCAAGCTTTTTTGATCGCTTTCGTTCGAATAATTCAAACGTTTGGCTTTTCCCTTGGCGAATCAACGTTAACTTTTTCTGCTTTAGTTTTGTGCCTTGTGGCTCCATGACGTCAGTTTCTTTTAATTCCTGAGCAATCTTTTTTGCTAATTTATCCGGAATCGCTGAAATATATTTATAATCGTTTTTTACAAGCTCTTTCGGTGATTGATGGATGAATCCAACATATCCAGTTGATGTTTGATCTAGAAATCCATTTTTGTGGTTCACAGGTTTTTTATAGTTTTGATTAAGACGTAAATAAATCGATGTTTCCTGAACGACTTTACCTTCGTCTTTTTTGCGGACGGTCGCGAAGTGTACGGTCTGTCCTACAGAAAGCTGGTTCGGAAGTTGTTTTCGCTCGATTTGGTACGATTGACCTTTAACGAACTCTTGAATGCTAGGTCCCGCTCCGGTATAACCACCACTAATCCGTAATTCGATCGATGAGCTTTGCAATCCGACATTGGGAATGACACGAAAAGCTAGGTTCAATCCAGGGCCAGTCAGGGGCTCGGTCGATGAAAAGAGTGTTTCTTCTTTGTCTTTTTCCTTCGTAAAAACGACGAATTGTCCCTCCGGTGGAATTATTAGTTGATACGATGGGAAAAGATAACGCCCCAGTCCATTCGTTTGCTTACTTTCTTCATTTTCCTGTTTTTGCTGATCCGTCACCTCTTTTGGAACGTCTTCAAAACGAACGACTGTTGATTTAGGTTCTATCGGTTTTTTCGACCAATTGACGAATGGATAATCACTTCGTTTAATCTGATGGACCGCATAATCCGCATGGCGTATCGGCTGACAGGCCAGATAGTCTTTTTTTTCATCTGATAGGAAACGAACGTGTTGGAACTCACGTCCTTGGATATTTGCAGGAAGAAAATACAAATCGAATCCTTCGTGTTGCACGTATCGGTCAGGTAAGCGCTTCATGTCAGGTTTTTGCTGACAACCCTTCAACAAAGCAGCGGTTTGTTTTTTCGGGAGGTCCGGTATCTCTTGACCATTAAAGGTAGTCGAAATACCGCTCCAGTAATTGGCGTCATATGTAAGGTCTAAGTATTGTTCTTTACCGCATCCGGCAAGTAGGACTGCGCCTGCGAGAATACCGGTATGTATATAGCGTCTCATGAAAAACCTCCTTCATCCTAATGACTATATTTTACCATAATTTCAATAATAGACAGAATTTTCTATAAAACTTTAACATCAAGATGTTTGACATCTCTTGACTCGGGAATAATAGATGCATGCACGGTCAATCTATTACTATGGGGGTTTTAAGATGGGTACATTTATTCAAGCAGTTGATGGCACGAAGATTTACGTCGAGGACGTCGGATCGGGTCAACCGGTCGTCTTTTTACACGGCTGGCCGGCAAACAACAACATGTTCGAGTATCAAAAGAATTTGCTCGTCGAAGAAGGATACCGTTACGTCGGAATCGATTATCGCGGTTATGGTAAATCAGATGCACCGGCAACGGGATACGATTACAAGACGATGGCGTCCGATATCAATGAAGTCATCGAACAGCTGGAATTAACGAATGTCACGTTGCTTGGCTTCTCGATGGGAGGAGGAATCGCCTTGTCCTATCTCTTGCAATACGGGGATTCAAAAGTCAGTAAGCTCGTTCTCGCAGGAGCTGCAGCCCCTGTCTTTACACAGCGAGATGGCTATCCATACGGAATGACAAAAGAAGAAGTCGATGCGTTGATTGCCGACACGAAACAGGATCGTCCGTCGATGCTCAAAGGATTTGGGGAAATCTTCTTTGCGAAGGAACATCCAGAACCGCTTCAACAATGGTTCCATGGTCTTAGCATCGCCGCTTCGTCACATGGTACGATTCAGTCAGCAATCGCCTTACGTGATGAAGATTTACGTGGAAAACTCGGAGACATCAAAGTCGATACGTTAATCATCCACGGTAAAAAAGACCAAGTTTGTCCGTTCGAGTTCGCGAAAGAAATGCAAAAGGAAATCCCACAGGCACGACTTGAAGTCTTCGAAGAGAGTGGACACGGCATGTTGCTTGATGAACAAGAGAAATTCAACGAAACGTTACTCTCTTACGTCAAAGGAAATCAAACCGTCTAATCCAACAAGCCATGGACACCCGTCCATGGCTTGTTTATGTACAGAAAAAAGTATGCGCCGGCGCATACTTTTAAGGGCGATACTTCCGCATGAACCGTTGATCGATCCAGCGTTTCAGATACCAACCAAGTCGATTAGTTGAGTAAGATTTACCATACAGGGAAACCGCATGACGTGGTCCCATCGATAAAATCGTCAAGTAGTTCGTTTGCGGACGATACGTTTGGAGTGCTTCTTCCTGGACGTACCGTAAGAGATTCGTAAGCAGAATCGGTGCTTGCCGGACAGCTGTGACGCCGTTCTTTGGAATATCGGGATAAGCGACGAGGGTCGCCGCATCACCCGCAGCAAACAGACTTGGATGATCGAGCGCTTGCAACTGCTCATTGACAAGTAGGAATCCGTCTTCCGTATAGAGCTTACTGTCCGCAAACAATGCCGGAGCTTTCGCACCCGTCAAGCGGATGAGCGCATCCGACTCGATTGGCGGGTGATGTGAAAAGAGGAGAGGAGACGCCTCGTTCAGTGGCCGTTCTCGAATCCAATGAACATCGAGTTCTTTTAACCGTCTCGCAATCGCTTCCGCTGCGGGGTGTCCTGAAAGTAACTCTGGATCCGTGATGAGCATAATCGGCACACCCGCCGCTTTTAAGGACGCCGCCATCTCGACGGCCGCTGCACCGCTTCCAATCACGACCGGACACTTTGCTTGTTGCAGACGCTTTAATGTATCCGGTAACCGGTAGTTCGGTTTGATCGATAATCGTGTCGTGTCTTCCGACCAATCGAACGAGCCGATATTCGTCGAGACGACGTCATAGGTATAGCGTCTGCCGGATGCACCGAAGACGATTTTTTCAACAGGGTCGATTTTGATGACGGTTTCCTCGATGAATGGTTTATCATAGGCGCGACACAAGGAGGCGACGTCGACACGGATTTCATCAATGTCGTACGTTCCGTCAGCAAGCCCGGAGTACATACCCGAGTAATATTGATGCGTCGAGGCATTTAAAATCAGCCACTCGATGTCTTCTGTGGGTCCGTGGGTAATGCAATGCAGGTGAGCGTGCCCTGCACCAATCAAGAGGATTCGTTTCATGTCGTTCTCCTTCAATTTGTCTTGCTAGAATGTACCCGGATACGGGTGGCGGTAATCATAGCCAAAAGACAAGACTGATGAACAGGAGGATGACCACGAGGTAGATAATATCCTGGCGCTGAACGACTGGCACTTCATAATATGTCCGCTCTGCTGAAAAATGACGGGCTTCGAAAGCGATTGCCATCCGTTCTGCCCGCTGGATCGATCGCGAGAAGAGCGGTAAGCCGATTGATAGGAACGCATCACCAGGAAAGCGACTGTGCACGTTTCGAATCATTCGGACTTGCCGCAAGACGCGGACTTCTTCGACCAGTTGTGGCAAAAAACGGATCCCGGCAAGAAATCCGTACGCGAAGCGAGGCGATACCTTTGCCTGGTGAATCAAGCTCATCACGAACCGGGTCGAATCGGTCGTCGTGACGAAAGCGAAACTTAAGCAGACGAACGTCGCCATCCGTAAGGCAAGTAACCAGCCGTGCACGACACTTTCCGACGTGACATGAAACCAACCGAACGACCAGAGCGTGTTCGTACCTTTGCCGAAGGCTGCCATCATCCAGAACGTCAATAAGAATAATAGACTGTAAGGTGCGAGCCGTTTCAAGAAATCGACGGGACCCCATCCGGAGAGGAGTAGCAAGGCGATAGCAAAACTCAGGAACACCAACGTCTTGATCCAGTCATTCGTTGCAATCAAGGCAAACATGATCAAAAACAATCCGCTCCCCTTGATGACAGGATTGAGTTTAGCGAACGGTGACGCGTTTGTCTGCATTGCGCTTCACCTCCTGGAATTGGTACGAAAGTGGACGTTGCAGCTGACAGCGTTCGAGTAACGGAACGTCAGCGAATAACTCGTTCGGACGCCCGTCAAAAGCAATCCGGCCTTGCTCCATGACGAGGACACGATCCGCGTATCGGGCGACGAGTTCCATATCGTGTGTTGCCATGACGAGCGTCGTTCCGTTTTGTTGTTCCGTCAACAACTGTTCCATGAGCCGCCGTGTCGTCAATCCATCCTGTCCGAACGTCGGTTCATCGAGCAACAACAAATCCTTCGTCTGCCCGAGCATCGTCGCAACGCTGAGTCGTCGTTGTTGCCCTGTACTAAGCGCAAGCGGTGACTGCTGTTTGACGGATGCGAGTTCCAGTTGTTCGAGTAAAGTTGTGCGCTCGTCACTCGTCGCTGCCCGGTGACTCCAGTCGATTTCTGCTTCGACCGTCAGTTTGAGAAACTGCAGATCCGGTTGTTGGAAGACATAGCCGACGTGCTCATAAAAGCGTCGCCGGGAGTAACGCTGAGCCGGACGTTCCTGGAACCGATATGTTCCTTGATGCGAGAGCAACCGACCGAGTGTTGCAAGCAACGTACTTTTCCCGGAGCCGTTTGCCCCGAGCAACATCACCCATTCTCCCGTCATTAGGGAAAATGTCGCATCGGTCAGCGGGTAAGGTGCTTTCGTCGATAATGCAGCGACGTGTAACAAGGCAGTGCCTGCTGTAGCGACTGAGGGAAGCACGTGAAGTCGCGCCGCTTGTGGTCCATCTATGGGTAACGTCTCTAACGTATACGGATACAAAGAGGGAACAGCGACCCCTTTCGCTTGAAGCTCCGTATACGCCTGCGGAAACAAATCCTGTGGATGTGCCGTTGCAGTCACCGATCCGTCCTCAAGTAAGACGATCTGATTGACATATGGCAAACAGACATCGAGTTGGTGTTCAATCAAGACGATCGTTAAATCGTGTTCTTTCTGAATCCGAAAGATCAACGCCATCAGCTCGTGTTGCCCGATCGGGTCAATCTGAGCCGTTGGTTCATCGAGTAATAAGATCGTCGGATCAAGTGCCAGGACCGCAGCGAGCGCGAGGCGTTGTTTCATCCCCCCGGATAGACTCGCGATTGGTGTCGAGAAGGGGAGAGGGAGACCAACAAGTGCGAGTAAGCGTTCAATGCGTTCCTCCATCTCTTCGCGTGAAATCGACCGGTTTTCTAAACTAAAAGCGATTTCGCGTCCAATCGTTTCCATGCAGAACTGTTCTTCTGGGTTTTGGAATAAGATTCCGACCGAACCGGACCGGGTAACGGTTCCCGTCTGTTCGACTTCAATCGTCTCTGGTGTCAGTCCGGCTAGGGCATGAAGCAGTGTCGTCTTGCCACTCCCGCTTCGTCCAAGCAGAAGGGTCGTCCCGTGCTCGATCGTTAGCGATACATGATCGAGCACCGACTTCATTTGACCCGGATAGCGGATGCTGAGATCGTCGACAGTAATCATGCGACTTCCCGTTTCGCACGTCCTGCCGCAAATCCGTTCAAGACACCGGTCGCTACAAGGCGACGGACAAGAACCGCTGCGAGCAAGCCGCCGAGTAATGCACCACTGATCAATTGTAAGCCAGTTGTCGCAAGCAACGTCGTCGTCGTGTAGTAACCGAATCCGTTCGCGATCAGACTATAGACGATGCTACCAATCGCGGCTCCAACACCCGATAACATCAATGTCGATGTGTCATAACGGCGATAACGCGTCATCGCAAAGACGAGTTCCGCACCAAGTCCTTGGCAGACCCCGATCAGTAGAGCCGATAAACCAAAATGACTACCCGTGAACAGTTCGACAGCTGCCGCGACGATTTCCGCGATGAGGGCGGCACCTGGTTTTTGAATGATTGCTGCGACAAGCGGGCTCGCGATGATCCAGATCCCAAACATCCAGTTGGCACCGACTGGTCCGAAGATCGCAGACATCGGTAACCAGAGTGTTGACCAACCGAGATAGATGACGCCGCAAGCGACGGCGAGCATCATCATGACCATGATTTCTTTCATTTTCCAGTGTTGCATCGTGTTCGTCCTCCTTTAAGTGGGGGAGACACCAAAAAGACCGCCCTCCGAAAAAAAGAGAGCGGTCCTCAGAAAAACTGCGCGCAGCAGGAGTCATTGGATGTGATCGCTCCACTTTCCTACGCTAGTATGAACTAGATCAGGTTCGAAGGGTCCGAAGTAAATCGTCTCAGCCAAATGGGCTCCCCTAGTGGATATGGTAATAGATGATACGCTGTTCACTTTAGGCAATCTTCTGTCTATTGTCAAGACACAATAAAACGATACGCCACGAAGGGCGTATCGTTAAACGACTTATTTATTGTCTTCGTTCTCTTCTTTTGCTTCTTCTGAAGACTCTTCCGTAGCTTCCGCTTCGTTGTCTTCACTAGCTTCAGCTTGTGCCTCAGCTTCCGCTTCTTCGATTTCCTCAAGCTCTTGTTCAAGCGTTGACTCAACGACAGCTGCGACTTGAATGTCGCCTTCAGTGACGATACGGAAATCTTTTTGTTCCGGAAGATCAGCTACAGAAATTGAATCGCCGATTTCGAGGTTTGTGACGTCGACTTCGACGTTCTCTGGTAATTTATCTGGTGTTGCTGCGACTGTTACTTTAAAGAGTGTCTGTGATAGGAATCCACCGACTTTCGCGCCAGCTGCTTCCCCGACGAGTACGACGTCTGCTTCGACTTCTGTCTCTTCATCCATTTTGACGGCGATGAATTCGACGTGGTCGATTGTTGGTGTGAAGACATCCATATCACGACGGTTAATGAGAACGTTAACGTTCTTACCATCTAATTTTAGTGAAATCAAGACGTTTTCACCGTTTTCACGGATGATCTTGATGAGTTCTTTTTCTTCGAATGCGATTGGCGTACTTTCCACTTTGTAACCATACACGACACCAAGAGCTTTTCCTTCATGACGTAATTGTTTACGGAGTGAGCGTGGACGTACCTCGCGTTTTTCGACTGTTAATTTAACTGACATGTTCATTTCCCCCTTGAATTTGGTATAGCCCTCAAAAGGTAATGAATGTAGGAGCAGGACAAGTCCTGAACAATTTAAATATGCTAAGACAATCGGTTTCAGACTCATTTGAATCTGACGCTTTCGTGACTTTGCATTTCTCTCCCAGGTCATTACGCTGATATTGAGAAACATGTGTGAGTAAGTCACCGTTTGATGCGGTGCTAGTGAGTTTATACCCCTATGTTTTAAATCCTTAAACCTCTTTTTTTATTTTTTTAAAGTCGAAAGACCTCCAAACCGCTTGAAATCAAGGGTTGAGAGGTCTTTCATTTTTTTCTTTTTTTATGATAATGCGTTGGTTTTCACGGACCAGCGCGCGGACAAGACGTTCGATGTGCCGCATCGTCGTCTGTCCCATCGTCGAAATTTGAAGCCATTGATTACGGACGAGATAGTCGCTTTCATATTGAACATGATAGCCCTGGATCCGGAGAGCGTCTCCTAAAGCGGTTGCCGACGGATGGACGATAGTCAGGATTCCCGGCGCCTGTGCTTCTTGCGTTGCAAGAAGGTTAAAACCAGTCGCGCGAACGGCTTGTTCGAGATAGGTCATCTTGATGGCTGCTTGATCGAGATCAAGGGCATCGAGCGCTGCCTGACAAGCAAGCAACAAGTTCGATGAGCCGGAAAAGGCGATACCTTCCGCATAGAGTCCGAGATCCAGATAACGTGGAATACGTGGAGAAGGTAGGACGCGATCTACGTGACCGATGAACGCAAGACCCGGTAAACCACCAATTGCTTTTCCGGAGACGATCGTGACGAATCTGCAGCCGGCATACGAGAAACGCCCGGTTCCGACGGCGCTGATCGCATCGACGATGAGTGCGGTTCGTTGTTCTAACAGCGCTTTTACCGCATCGAGATCGTAGAGAACGCCCGTTGACGTCTCACAATGCGTCAACCAGATCCAGTCGTATTCCGTTTGATGCAGTTGACTCGCGAGCTGTTCTAATTCGATTGGGTGACCGGGTGGAAGCGAGTGGACATCAAAGGACTTCCCAGCTCGTGCCGCGTGATCGATCAAGCGTTGACCGAACTCACCACCGTTTAGGATCAACCCATGTCCACTCAGTTGTTGTGCGACGATGTCGTTAGCGAGGGTGCCACTGCCAACAGCCATCGAGACATGTGGCAAATCCAGCAACTGACACATTCGGTCCCGTAAATCTTGATCGAGCTGACGCATCGATGCCGTCCGATGTGGACGCGGTGCTTGTTGCGCCGCTTGACGGACCGTCGAAGCGACTTCGACCGGACCGGCTAGAAAATGCAGAGGACGTAAGACATCCGCGATGACGGATCGTTCGTATGTCGCGCGCGACAACAACATCGGTACGAACTGGGCATCGCTACTACCGAGCGTCGCTGCGATTGGTGTGAAGCCGAACCGCGCATATAGTTTAGCTTCCCGTGTCGTACCACTGATATAGACATGATCAATCGTTTCCCGTTCCAAGTAGACCATCAAAAAGCGCATCAATTGCATGAACGTACGACTATTGCGGTATTCGGGACGAACGCTGAGTAAGCGGATTTCCGCTGGGTCCGTCAGTGTCTCATCTAGCGTCACGCCTTTTTCCTCAAGCGAAAAAGGGCGATGCTTCCGAATAGCAATCATCGCGACGAGTCGATCGTCTTCCTTGCCGATCAGATAGGTATTTTGATCATGAAACCGGTCAATCCGTTTCCGTTCGGTATTTGGTTGATGTTGCGGAATCTCTTCCGTGAAGGTGAGGTAGTTTAATTCATGGATTGCTTCCGCGTCCGAAGCGGTGGCAATGGAAAAGTCGATCATGAGACGTCCTCCTTATGTAATGACTGGCTTGTGAAGTGCATCATGAGCCCACAGGACAAGTAGACTTACGGCAACGGTACACAAGATATTGATGGGTCCCGCGTCAAAGTAGACGGGGAGTAACGGGAGCAGAACTACCGGAACCAGCCCCGCTTTGACGCTATCTTTCGTTACGAGATAAGACAGACCGAGTATGCCTAGTCCAGCAAGATATGCCCACGGCGTGATGGCGAAGACGATGCCGGAAAATACAGCATACCCTTTACCGCCCCGTCGCGGATGAAACAATGGAAACAAGTGGCCAATGAGTACGGCAAGAGCGACAGGATAAAATGCGTCTGTGATCTGTAGTGCAAGAACGTTCTTCGCAGCATCAAACAGGTAGACGAATAAAAAGGCCGGGAGCCCACCGGCGCGATGGGCGTTGCGGGCACCAATATTTCCGGAACCGACCTGAGCCAAATCGGTACGACTGACGTACTTCCAGAGCGTACCGCCAAGAATACTGCCGATAAGGTAACCAAGCAGGAGATCAAGGATCACCGATGTTCCTCCTTTGTTTCTACGAGATGAACGAGTTCTTTGACGGTCAAGGCATCACTGTCTGGAGCCGTCAGGACGGCATCGACCATCTTGGCTTTTCGATCTTGTAATTCCGTCATCTTTTCTTCGATCGTCCCGCGTGTAAGCAATTTGATGACCGTCACGTCGGATTGTTGTCCAAGCCGGTGGGCACGATCGGCAGCTTGCTGTTCGACGGCCGGATTCCACCAGCTGTCAAAGAGGATGACGGTATCAGCAGTTGCGAGGTTCAGTCCTGTTCCGCCGGCTTTCAGGGAAATTAAGAAGAGATCGACTTCACCGTCATTGAACCGATCGCATAACGCCACCCGGTCTTCGAGTGGTGTCTCACCCGTCAACAGGAAGTGGGGGAGATGCCGTTGCGCAAGATCCGAGCGAATGCGTTCGAGCATTTGTGTATACTGCGAGAAAATTAAGATTCGCTTTCTGGCGGCCCGTTTTTCGGCAATCAATGAGAGTAGACGCGTTCGTTTTGTTGCTTCCCCTGTGTATCCCTCAACGAATAAACCTGGATCGTTGCAAATTTGCCGCAAACGCGTTAACCCAGCCAGTAACTTCAAACGATCTTCGCGTTTCGTCTCGTCTAAATGTTGCAGTGTCTCCAGTTGCAGTTTGGCGAGATACGACGCATATAAGCGTTTTTGGTTCGGACCGAGCTCGACATAATGATGCTCGATCTGTTTCTTCGGTAAGTCCTGTAAGACATCCTGTTTCTCACGCCGTAATAAGAACGGTTGGATGAACTGTTGCATATCATCAAACGACCATTTCTCAAACGTCATTAGATCCGGCAGTAGCTCCGGAAACAAGACATGGAAAATCGACCAGATATCACGCGGCCGATTCTCAAGCGGTGTGCCCGTTAAGGCGAACCGTCGTTTTGCTTGCAGATGCCGCAGTTGACTGACCGTTTGCGACTGCGGATTCTTCAAGTGCTGGGCTTCATCAAAGAAGACGACGTCATATACAGGGTGACGACGGACGTCGGTCCGAAGCGTCGTATAGGAGACGATCGTTACCGTATCGTCAGGTAAGTGCTCCAGTTCGCGGAGTCGGCTAGCTTGAGAACCGGTGACGACATGAACTGGTCGATCGGGTAAAAAGCGCTTCAGTTCCGCTTCCCAGTTGCGGAGCAGTGACGCCGGCGCGACGATGAGCGCACGACGGTCAGGAATCGTCGCGATATAACCAATCGCTTGAATCGTCTTCCCGAGCCCCATCTCATCGGCTAGGATCCCGTGACATCCTTGTGCGTCCAGATTCTTCAGAAATTGGATACCCGTCCGTTGATACGGATAGAGTCGTGACTCTAACGAATTCGGCAAGTCGAGCCGGAATCCTTGTCCGGATTTTAATTCAAGCCATTTCTCGAGTAAATCAGCGTGAAGATGGAGGACGGAAGCGCCAATTAGATGCTTCATGTTCCGGACAGCAGGTAAGACGATCCGACCATCGCGTAAATCGCGTTCACTTGCTTCCATCTGAGCGAGGACCCGTTGTAACTGCTGAAAAGCCCTTGTTTCTAAAGAAACGAACTGTCCGGATTTCAAGCGGTGGTACCGTTTTTGTAAGACGAGCGACTTCAGGACACGTTTCAGCTCATCTTCTGGAATCCCGTCCATCGAAAAGTTGAAGACGAGCCAGTCGAGGCGGTCCGTCACGTCGACTTCGATCCCCGGATGAAACGGTCCTTTTGGTAACGTCGTCCGGATCGCTTGTGTTGCAAATAACTCCAGTTGACCGAGCGCGACCCGTTCGTCAAGCAGGCTCCGCAGAAAGGCATATTGCGCGGCGTCACGCGTGATGATGTAGCGCGTGTCACGTGGCGTTGCTTGGAATTCACGTAAGAAGCGTAAGACACTTTGTTCCGTTACTTGATCGCGCCCAGCGTAAATCGTCTCGTCGAGCGGATTCAGCTGAATCCCTTGATAATCAAACGACACACGGACTTCGACTTCCCGAGCCGTTCGGTCAAGATGTAACTTGACGATTGGCGTTCCGGAAACGATTCGTTCCTGCAAATCAGGACTGAACGAAACATCTGCGACCCGCTGCAAATACTCCGTCTGTTCAAGTAACCGATCGAAGTAGGGCAGGGACAGTTGATGCTGTTGATTGTCCGTCAATCGTTTAAGCGTCACGACAGGTCCGGTCAGTTCGAAATGAATCGCTTCCCGACGATCCGGTGTGAGACTGCGTAAATAATGGCGCGCGCCAGCGTCATCGACTTGAATCGCCGAGAACGGACGAATCTGCGGTGACAGCGGCGCCGGTGTACCGTGCGCCTGTACATGATGCATCGCCAGTAAAACGGCGACGATATGTCCACAAAACGATGTATCCATCGCAAGCGACGGACAGTTGCATCCAGCGTCGACACCGTGCGCTTTGACGCGGACGGTGACCGTGAATCGTTCTTCACCGTCGACGCTTGCTTCAATCAGTTCGTCACCCATCCGGTAATTGTGCAACGTGACCTTACGGGCAGCGACATACTTCTTTCCCCGTCGAAAGGCATAAGCATCAGACATCTGTTTGATTTTGCGTTCACTGAGCCCGTAATTCATAATATCCCTCCTTTAGTTAACATAATATTATTATCGTTCACCATCAAATAAATCGACAGCGCGCTTTTTCTCGGAATCACCGATATGGGCATAGACTTGTGTTGTCGCAACGGATTCGTGACCGAGTAGCTGCTGAATCGTCAGAACGTCGACTCCGCCGGTCGCAAGACGTGTCGCAAACGTATGCCGCAATTTATGCGGTGTAATTTTTTTGCGCTCTAAAAAGGGTAGGACCGGTTTTAATCGTTCCGTGTGCCGCTGCAAAATATGCTGGACTGCCCGTGGACTGAGTGGTTTCCCGTGTTTTTGGAAGACGGGCACGGCGCCGCTCGTTGGCATCTGATAATGAATCGCGTATTTGCGCAAGGCAATCCGAGCTGGTTTTGCGAGTGGAATCAGTCGTTCTTTGTTACCTTTCCCGATGACGCGGAGCGTGTTTTCGTGGAAATCAACATCGTTCCAGACGAGTTGGGTCATCTCACTGAGGCGCATCCCACTATAGCCGAGCAGTTGGAACAACGTCACATCGCGGACGCGATCGCGTTCATAATGTGATGCTTCCCGGGCATTCATCTCGACGTTTGATGGTAACAACTGAATCAATTCATCCCATTCGCGTTTTGTCAGATAAACCGGTTCCCGTTTTGCTTGTTTCGGACGATTGACTTTGGCGACCGGATTTTCCGACAACTGCCCTGTATCGACCAAATAACGGAACAACGACTGTAATGCTGATAACTTCCGATTGATGACACTTGATGCATTTTGTTTCGTTAAGGCAAGGTATTCAGCGTAAGCTTCAATTCCTGCTGCATCGATCTCGACAAATGCTTCAAGCGGAATATCCCGCGCTGTTACTTCTTCACCTGACGCTACAGCGACAAATTGAAAGAACGCTTCGTAGTCGTAGACGTAGCGGCGCATCGTCGCTAACGAGAAATGTTTTGCTGCTAACTGATCCAAATAGGACTGAATGAAGCGTGGCATCCGCTCGTAACCGGGAATCGCTGGTGCTGTAGCCGAAACGGTCGTTTTATGTATCGTTTTTCCTAGGTTTTTAAATAAACTCATTCGACATTCACCCCTCTAGTAGTAGTATACCAAACGTTGGTACTTCAGACACTTGTTTGCGTGAAATAACTATTTCACGCAATGTTAAATTGTCAGACAGAGAGCGCTCAGTTGCATCGACAATGCATCAGACGGGTCGTTGGTCAACTCGATGCACGTGAGAATTTAATCTATTTTTATCGTTTTTGAGCTACAATATGCTCTTTAATAACAATAATAGTATTATGTCACCTCGATCATCAAAAAAGAATGAATATTCAATTTCGCTCTCAGTTGCATCGAGAAGGTGTTCGACGGGTCATCGGTCGACTCATTTGATTTCAAGACGATTTCTAAAAAACGTCGAAAACATGCTCGATTTCGCATACTTCATCTTGGTTCGGGTATAGAGTGTTAGGTAAGAGTTATTTTCATAAGGGGGAGTTCTAGATGATTACCGATCAACAAGCACGTCAATATTTGAAGGATGCGAAACGCATTGCCGTCGTTGGCGTCTCGAGTGATTCCGGAAAAACGGCGAACTGGATTGCTGACTACTTAGTCCAACACGGATACGAAGTCATTCCAGTCAATCCGACGTTAAACGAGTGGAACGGTCAAAAAGTCTATCCGAGTGTTGCGAGCATTCCAGGGCACATCGATATCGTCGACGTTTTCCGTCGGTCTGAGTTTTTAGCGGACGTCGCTAAAGATGCTGTCGCTCACGGTGACGTCGGTATGATTTGGAATCAGCTCGGTCTCTCGAGTGTCGAAGCCGAAAGTCTTGCACTTGGCGCTGGAATTCCATATATTGAGAATCGTTGCATCAAAATCGAGCATCAATACCTGTGAGTTATCGCACGATTTCAGGCATCTTCACCCGTTCGTGAAGGTGTCTTTTTTCATGCGCTTTACAGGTTATGCTTGTCAGGAAGCAAGAAGATGCCTACAATTAGAGACAGACTACTCGAAATAACGAACGAACGTTTGTAAAAACGACGTCGTAATTTTGAATTTTGAGGTGAAATGAATGGCGACAGACTTAAATAACTACAATGATGATGCCATACAGGTGCTCGAAGGACTCGAAGCAGTCCGGAAGCGCCCAGGTATGTATATCGGTTCAACCGATCACCGTGGACTTCACCATCTCGTCTACGAGATCGTCGATAACGCGATCGATGAAGCGCTCGCAGGATTTGGGGAACAAATTGACGTTACGATTCATAAAGATAATGCAATTACCGTCCGTGACCATGGACGTGGGATGCCAACGGGGATGCATGCATCGGGAAAACCGACTGCTGAAGTCATCTTCACCGTTCTACACGCTGGTGGTAAGTTCGGTCAAGGTGGCTATAAGACGTCCGGTGGCTTACACGGCGTCGGGGCGTCGGTCGTTAACGCCTTATCAACGGATTTGAAAGTAACGATCTTCCGTGACGGGAAACAATATGAGCAAACGTTCGAAAACGGCGGGATGCCGAAGACGACGTTGCTGGAAACGGGTACGACGCGTCAAAAAGGAACGAGCGTTTACTTTAAACCAGATGGCTCGATCTTCAGTACGTTGGCATACAACTACGATACGCTCGCAGAACGCTTACGCGAATCCGCTTTCTTGCTGAAAGGTCTGAAGATCACACTGACGGACGAACGGTCCGATAAACAAGATATCTTCCAGTACCAAGATGGTGTCAGCGAATTCGTTCAGTATTTGAATGATGATAAAGATACGCTCCATCCGACGGTTGCATTCGAAGGTACGGAAAACGAGATCGAAGTCGATATCGCCTTCCAGTTCACGGATGCATACTCGGAAAACGTCCTGTCGTTCGTCAACAACGTCCGAACACGCGACGGTGGAACACACGAAGTCGGCGCAAAGACGGCAATGACACGGGTCATGAATGAATACGCCCGGAAGAACACGCTCTTGAAGGAAAAGGATAAAAACCTTGACGGAAACGATATCCGCGAAGGGTTGACGATGATCGTCTCGATCCGGATTCCAGAAGAATTCCTCCAATTCGAAGGACAAACGAAGTCGAAACTCGGTTCGCCGGAAGCACGGACGAGCTGTGACGCTGTCATCAGCCGTCGTCTCTCAACGTACTTGGAAGAGAACCCACAAACGGCGACACTATTGATCAAAAAAGCGATCCGCGCAGCACAAGCACGTGAAGCAGCACGGAAAGCCCGCGAAGAAGCACGAAACGGGAAAAAGAAGAAACGTTCGAGCATCTTGAACGGAAAACTGACGCCTGCTGCTTCAAAAAACGCGGATAAGAATGAATTGTTCCTCGTCGAGGGTGATTCTGCCGGTGGTTCTGCGAAACAAGGACGGAACCGGACGTTCCAAGCGATTCTTCCACTCCGTGGTAAGGTCTTGAACACGGAAAAAGCGAAACTCGCTGACATCATGAAGAATGAAGAGATTAACACGATCATTCACGCGATTGGTGGCGGTGTCGGAGCCGATTTCGACTTGTCGGATTGTAATTTCGACAAAGTCATCATCATGACCGATGCCGATACCGATGGCGCGCACATCCAAGTCTTGCTGTTGACGTTCTTCTTCCGCTACATGCGTCCGTTGATCGACGCTGGGAAGGTCTTTGTTGCCTTACCACCGCTCTACCGCGTCTCAAAAGGAAAAGGCAAATCGGAGAAGTTCGAATATGTTTGGGACGAAGAAACACTCAAGAAAACGACGAAGAAATTCGGTAAAGGTTATATGATCCAGCGTTACAAAGGACTTGGGGAGATGAATGCACCACAGCTCTGGGAAACGACGATGGATCCTGAGACACGGACATTGATTCGGGTCACGATCGACGATGCTGCTGTTGCTGAAAAACGTGTTTCGGTCCTCATGGGCGATAACGTTGGGCACCGCCGGACGTGGATCGAGGACAATGTCGCCTTCGGTCTCGCGGAAGACCTCTCGATCATCGAGAATGAGCACGTGACGAAAGAGAGTGTGAACGAACATGTCTAATCTACAAAACATCCTGAACTTGTCGCTCGAGCAAGTCGTCGGCGACCGGTTTGGTCGTTATTCGAAATATATCATCCAAGATCGTGCCTTACCGGATGCCCGGGATGGTCTGAAACCAGTTCAACGCCGGATCTTGTATGCAATGCACACAGAAGGCAACCTGTTCGACCGGGCCTACCGGAAATCAGCGAAGACAGTCGGTGTCGTCATCGGTAACTATCACCCGCACGGTGATTCATCGGTCTATGAAGCAATGGTCCGCTTGAGCCAAGAGTGGAAACTCCGTTACCCGCTGATCGATATGCAAGGGAACAACGGATCGATCGACGGCGATAGCGCGGCAGCGATGCGGTATACGGAAGCCCGTTTATCAAAAGTTTCGAGTCTGATTCTCGACGGGATCAACAAACAGACCGTCGATTACACGCTCAACTTCGATGATACGACGGAAGAACCGCTCGTCTTACCGTCACTCCTACCGAACTTGCTGATGAACGGTTCGACAGGGATTTCCGCTGGTTATGCAACCGAGATTCCACCGCACCACGCGGGAGAAGTCCTCGATGCTGCGATTGGTCGGATTTCCGGTACGGTTCAGAACGTCGATGACTTGTTGACGCACATGCAAGGTCCTGATTTCCCGACTGGTGGTGTTGTTCAAGGGCTTGACGGCATCAAGAAGGCGTTCGAGACAGGACGCGGGAAAGTCATCATCCGCTCGCGCTCAACGATTGAGACACTGCGGGGTGGTCGTCAGCAAATCGTCATCACGGAGCTCCCGTATGAGGTCAATAAAGCCAATCTCGTTAAACGGATGGAAGAACTCCGTCTTGATAAAAAGGTCGAAGGTGTCGCTGAAGTCCGTGATGAGACCGACCGCGACGGCTTACGGGTCGTCATCGAGTTGAAGAAGGAAGCGGACGCAGAAGGTGTCTTACACTTCTACCTCAAACAGACTGACTTACAAATTGCCTATAACTACAACATGGTCGCGATCCATGAACGGACACCGCGGCAAATGGGCGTCTTGACACTACTTGATGCGTATCTTGCACACGTCAAGGAAGTCGTCATCCGCCGGACAGCGTTTGATCTCGAACAAGCGAAACGCCGTCAGGAAGTCGTTTCTGCCTTGATGACAGCGATCTCTGTCCTCGATGAGACACTTGCCTTGATCCGATCTGCGTCGAACAAAGCAGACGCGAAGGAGAAGCTGATCACGCGCTTCAACTTTACGGATCGCCAAGCGGAAGCCGTCGTCATGCTCCAGCTGTACCGGTTAACGAATACCGATATCGTCGAGTTGCAGGAAGAAGCTGCGAAACTCGAGAAGGAAATCGCTCGTCTTGAGAAGATCCTTAACGATGAAAAGACACGGAATCGTCTCATCATCAAGGAATTGACAGTCTTGAAGGAACAAGTCGCGGACAAACGTCGCTCGACGATCGAAGCGGAAGTTGAAGAACTGAAGCTGAAGACGGAAGTCATGATCGCTGTCGAAGAAACGATGGTCTTCCTGTCGAAAAACGGTTACGTCAAACGTTCGTCGCTCCGTTCATTCGGGGCCTCGAACGACTTACCGGACTTGAAGGAACAGGATCGTCCGTTGCTCCAAGGGCAAGCGATGACGACCGACCACTTGATCGTCTGGACCGTTCGTGGGAACTACTTGCTGATTCCGGTCCACCAATTACCGGATACGAAATGGAAGGATGGCGGTCAACACGTCGCAAACCTTGTCCCACTCGAACCGGGTGACCGGGTCCTCTCAGCGGATCTCGTCCATTCGTTCGACGAAGCACAGCATTGTTTGTTCGTGACTCGTCAAGGGATGGTTAAACGATCGAAACTGAGTGACTACAACGCCCAGCGGAAGTCAAAACCGCTTCAAGGCGTCCGTCTGAAGGCAGACGACGAAGTCTTGTACGCGCAGGTCTCAACGGGTCAAACCGAGCTGTTCCTTGCGACACAGAACGGCTTCGGGCTTTGGTTCACGGAAGATGACGTTCCGGTCGTTGGTGTCCGGGCTGCTGGTGTTAAAGCGATCAACCTGAAGGATCAAGATGTCGTCGCGGGTGCAATTGGCTTCAAGGAAGCACCACAGATCGTCCTCTTGACGCAACGGGGTGCCTTGAAGAAGATGCGCCTCGCGGATCAGTTCCAAGTCTCGAGCCGTGCGCTCCGTGGCTTACAGTTGCTCCGTGATTTGAAATCGAAACCACACCAAGTCGCAGCATTGATCGACGTCACACAAGCGAAAGAATTGGTCCTCAGCGGGAAAGAGCAGGAGAAAACGATCCAAATCGGTTCGTTATCGTTCCTCGACCGCTTATCAAACGGTTCATTTGCCTACGATGAAGAGAAATTCGGTCCCTTACTCGACTGGTATACACGATAAGCGATGCTCCTCCGGATAACGGGGGAGCTTTTTTAGATCTAGCGGAGCAGGAGAGGGTGATTTTGAGACGAACGCTCCGAATTTTGAGATTTATCGCTATAAATATCGTTTACAAATTGAAACACTGACCAATAACGGCTACAATAGAAGAAATAGTCAGGTCACGATTCGTCACGAACAAGCGTCGGGTCACGCGTCTCCGCAGCTTTGCTTATAGCGTCAATTGATCAAGCAGCTACGGGACCGTCCCTTTAGCTGCTTGTTGTGCAATCTGCCGACCTTGGAGAGGTGATGAAGATGAAATTCAGACGTCGCGAAAAAGTAGCAATCTATATCACTCGGGAAAAACCTAACGGATGGGAACTACTTGTTTTTCATCCACAATCGGCTCCTGAGAGTGATTGGCAGATCCCCGCAGGTACGATCGAAGATGCTGAAATCGCAAAAGAAGCGGCTGTCCGTGAGACGCTTGAGGAAAGTGGTCTCTCGTTAGCATCCGTCCAGTACATCGGCGAAGAAGAGATGCGGTACCCAGAGCGAATGCGGGTGCATTACACGTATTTCTACCATGCGCACATCGAATGCCAAGAGAACCGTTGGACACATTGTGTGGCTGGTGACGGTCAGGATTGCGGTGATTTCTTTGATTTCGCGTGGTTGCCACTTGATCGGATCACGCAACTTGAACGCCGCCATCATATATTCCTGGATCGTTTGATTCATCGATTGGAACGGACACGTCCGTATGATTGTCGAAAACACGGTTAATTCCGTGTTTTTTTGTTTTGTCTCACTATCTTAAGTTTACCCTGATTATGAGACAAAATCTTATAACTATTGATAATATATGTTATGTTAACTTGAATAAAAAAATAATCTTTTAGTCAGATTCATCCATCCCCCCTGTCGTGTAAAAATCGGTCTATCGTCCTGTTGGTCTTCTTCTTCATTCTTTGTTACTCTAATAACAGTAACACCGCGAATGTTACCTTTTTAACGGTAACAAATCAAATGTTTCCATGATTATGGCAACAAATGAACAGGAGGAATCGTCATGCAAGCTGTTGCCTTGTCGTTTGATGTCAAAGGCTCCCGCGATTATCCGAGCAAAGAAGCATTACTTCAAGCGCTCCGAGAACTCGCGAACAATCTGAATACGGCATTTCCAACGAGTATCGTTCCGTTCCAAATCAAATCCGGTGATAGCTTACTAGCGGTATTTGCGGATTATCCGGTTAGTTATCCGGTCATTCTGCACTTATTGAATCAAGAATTACCAGGTTACATCGGGATTGGATTTGGTCAGTATGAGACGATTTCGACGACCCAAGCTGAAGAAGCCAATGGTAGTGCGATCATTCACGCTTTTGAAGCGCAAGAACAGGCGAAGACGCTTCCGTCACGGATTGCGTTTGCTGGACCGCCCTACTTACCGACCGCCCTGCTGAATGGCTATCTCGAGATGCTTTATCCGGCGTATTTCGGGAAGACGGACCGTCAGATTGAACTGCACCGGTTGATGGATCAATATCCAGATGATACGTATGAAGAGATCGGTCTGAAGATGGGCTTTAAAGAACAAGATGCCCGCGCGAATGTCGCAAAACTCGTTTCCCGCTCGCAGCGTAAGCAACGGAAGCGTCTTGAAGCTGCCTTGACACAGGCACTGGAGCAATTCCAAGTCTGGGAGGCGATTCGGTGACCATCTTACTTAGCCTTATACTTGTCCACCTACTTGCTGATTTTCCATTACAGACGAGACGGATGGCGCTACTGAAACACCGACACCAACGGATCTTATTCCAACATATTGCCGTTCATGCGGCTCTGATGCTATTTGTCCTTGCGTTCTTCGTTATTCGAGGGCAGTTAACCCTCGACATCGCCGGATGGCTAGGAGGCAGCATTCTCGTGTTTCACGCCCTACTCGATGCCTCCCCGCTCAAACGTCGCGTCAAGCAAGCAGCGGCGTACTGGATTGATCAAGCGTTACATATCACTGCCATCATCGCTTTGACATGGGTGTTCGTTCCGATCGATTGGTCGTTGTCGTTCACGCGACCCGAGCAGGTCCTCTGGATTCTATGTTTTAGTTTAGTGACGACGGAGTTGCTCGGTCATGGCATCGCCTTGATGCTCGCGCCATTTGCCCCACGGTTGATTGAAGCGCATTTCGAGCGAAAAGTGACACGTAAGGAGCAACTCGACGGCGTTTCGCGGACTGTCACACATGAAGTCGAAGATTCTGCCCGCAGTTATACGACGGAATTGAATGGGATCGGGCGTTATATCGGTCTCGTCGAACGGGCGATCATCACCCTGCTCGTCGTCACGAACGCAACCGGAGCCATCGGCTTCATCATTGCTTTGAAGGCACTGGCCCGTTTTAAACAGTTTGAAGACCGCCGCTTTGCGGAATATTACATCATCGGGAGCTTGCTCAGTATCTTAGGTGCGATTTTATGTGGACTCGCGATTCGCGTCGCACTCTAAACGATGAATGAAAGTGAGGGAGACGGTTTGGACCGTCGCACGAAGCATGAAACAAATTGGATTAGTGAGACATCACCGGGTGACGGAAGGATACCCGACGAAAGGCTGGATCAGCGCCAGCGATATTGAAAAATGGATTGAACGGTATGATACGTCAGACATCGATATTCAACCGGTCGAGCTCGGTCAGATCGACTGGACGGTCTGTTATGCCAGTAGCATGCCACGCGCTGTCCAGACGGCGAAGAGCGTCTACGATCAAGAGATCATCGTGACGGATCTACTGCGGGAAGTACCGTTTCCGACGATTCGCTCGAATCTCCGGTTACCGTTTCTTGGCTGGGCGGTCCTCGGTCGACTGGCAGCCCCGTTCAGCAAACGGATTCAAGCGGAAATCAAGGAAGCGAATGAACGGATTGAGGTCCTGTTGAATCAACTGATGTTCGAGGATGATGAACGGGTCTTACTCGTCGGGCATGGCGGTATGATGATTTTGATGCGTACTGCCTTGAAACGGCGCGGTTACCGGGGGCCACGGTTCGGTCATCCGCGTAACGGCATGCTGTATCTGTTCGAGAAAGAGGAACCGACATGTTGAAATGGGGATCAACGATTCTGTTAGCACTCTGTTTAATCATCATCTTCTATACGACACGGGACGAAGAGCCCCCTGCTCCGACCGCAGGACAGATGGAGGTCTACGGTTTTGACGTCGGTCAAGGAGATAGCACGTTCATCCGGACGAAGGAAGACGCGATCTTGATTGACGGTGGGAATAACGGCAAAGGCGAGGATGTCGTCCGCTACCTGCAAGAACTGGGTGTTAAACGCTTAACAGCAGTCATCGCGACACATCCGGACGCCGATCATATCGGTGGACTCGATACGGTACTTGATGCCTTTCCAGTCGACAGCGTCTATGCCCCGCGTGTCACGCATACGACGGAGACGTACCGTGATTTCCTCCTTGCTGTTAAACGCGAAGGGGTGACGATCAAAGCCGTCAAAGCGGGTCTAGAGATACCGAGTGTAGCCGCACGCTTTATGTTCCTTGCACCCCTAACGGACGGGACACAGGATCTTAACAGTTGGAGTGCCGTCCTGCGGGTCGAACATGGACAGGACCGATTCCTCTTCATGGGCGACGCTCCGATCCGGACGGAACGACAATTGCTCGAGTCAAATGCCGATCTTAGCGCCGATGTCTTGAAGCTTGGGCATCACGGAGCAGACACATCGTCCTCCCTGCCCTTCCTACAAGCCGTTGATCCGAAGCGTGCCTTGATCTCAGCCGGGCAGGATAATGCTTACCGTCACCCGCGTCCCTCCGTCTTACAGGAGCTGAAAGAGGAACGGATCACGATTGACCGAACCGATCAAAGTGGCACGATCCAGTATATCTCGACTGGTGACGGCATCAAGGAATCGAACCGGACTGATTTACGACCGGAATAACGAGACGTGGAGGTGCATCAGATGCGATTGACCCTAGCTGATTTTGAAGACGATCTAGCGATTTGCGAAACCGACGACCGCGAGACGATCACGTTACCGAAAGGTCGTTTACCGCGCCATGCGACGATTGGTGACCGACTAGAC
Organism: uncultured Exiguobacterium sp.; assembly: GCF_964277885.1. NCBI lineage: Bacteria > Bacillati > Bacillota > Bacilli > Caryophanales > Exiguobacterium > uncultured Exiguobacterium sp. The sequence goes on from NZ_CAXYJR010000005.1 coordinate 1,277,290, forward strand.
TGGAGTGGGCGTTCGATTCGGATCTTACGCGATGAGACGAACGCACGTAAAAAAGAGATCACCGAGTTGATGGATGATCTCTTTGAAGAATGATGGGACTTCCTCAGAACGATGAGGGAGTCTTTTTTAACCCAGTAGACCGATGACGAGACCAGCGATGAGGCCTGCTGTGAATAAAGAACCGATTATATACGTCAGCAAACGTAATCCGAATGGGAGCCGACGAATCGCAGCAAATGCTCGACGATTCGGAGGTCCTCCAGCGACGGTACGTTGGTAATCATCGAGCGGACTATGGGCGACATCAAGTTGATCGATTGGAGTGGTGTCGGATTCCGTAGTGTGTTGTTTCATGAGTCCATTCCCCCTTCTCTTAGCAACCTTATGTACTTTATTCGCTAAGTGACTTCATTATCCTGTTTCAATTTTTTTGATATTTCACGAAACTTTTGGATGAAACTGGTAGTATAAAAGATAGACGTATTTCTTTATGCGCGATTCCTGGAAAATCACTAGCAGTTTTTTCTGAATTTTCGTACACTTTAGAAATACGATGTATCTTAAAGGGGGAATCATCTATGTTTCAAACGTTACGGACATCACTCAAACAATCTGTCCTTGGTCAGGACGATGTGATTGATCATTTATTGATGGGCTTGCTCGCAGAAGGCCATGTGTTGCTCGAAGACCGTCCGGGGACCGGTAAGACAACACTAGCAAAAGCACTGGCGCAAACACTCGAAGCGAAGTTCTCACGTGTTCAATGTACAGCGGATACGTTACCGACCGATCTACTTGGGATGGAGTTATTCAACCCGCTGACAGGATCGTTTGAACAACGGTTTGGTCCGCTATTCGCGAATATCGTCCTCGTCGATGAAATCAACCGGACGACTCCGCGGACACAGTCAGCATTGCTCGAGGCAATGGCGGAAGGACAAGTGACGATCGGGGATACTTCCTATACGTTACCGCAACACTTTCTTGTCATCGCGACACAAAATCCGTTCGATGGACACGGTACATTCCCGCTGCCGCATGCCCAACTCGACCGTTTCTTGTTCAAGTTGTCGTTCGCTCCCCTAACACGTCAGGCGGAGAAGGCATTATTACGTGGGGTACACTTAACAGCAGCCGAAATCCAGATTCCGCTCGAACAGCTCAATGACTGGAAAGAAGAGGTCGTCGCCGTCTCGATCGACGATAGCGTCGAAAACTACTTACTCGACGTCTGTGACGCACTCCGTGCCCATCGAGACGTTGAAATTGGACCGAGTCCACGGGCGACGCTCGCACTCTTGAAAGCTGCAAAAGCACGTGCTTGGATGCAGGAACGGGCATACGTCACACCAGAGGACGTCAAGCACTTGGCGACGCCATTGCTTGCCCACCGTCTCGTCTTGACGCTCGAAGCGACGCTGAAGTTGTCGAACGAACGTCTCGTCGAACAGGTCCTCGATTCACTCACTGTCCCAACTGAGGTGTAAGCGATGCAATTGATCATACCAAAAGGCTTTAACCTCATCATTCTTACGATGACGGGCGTAAGCGGGATCATCGTCGGTCTGTATGGTCCTATCTGGATTGCGGCTTTGTTATTCGCTTATACGCTATACGGCTGGGGGATGCCCTATTACCTCGAATACGTCGCGAAACGAATTCACGTCAAACTTCTTGAGACGGTCCGTGCCTTCCGGGAAGAAACGCTCGAGATTCCGTTCGAGTTGACGAATCCGACGAAGTTACCGCTCGGTCGGATTACGATCTCCGGATTACTCGGGGATCAGATCAATCTTCCTAATGCGAGTAGTCAATTTTGGCGTCAACACCTCTATGTTGGTAAACAGACGACCATTCCGTTTTCGATCGATGTCATCGCTGCACGGCGGGGAACGATTCGGATTCAATCGTTTGACATCATGATCTCGGACCCGTTTCATGTAATGACGATTTATATCACGCTCAACATCCAGGAGTTGGGTCACGTCTTCCCGGATTTCGCGCCAGCGTCCGTCGAGTGGAATGAGCGGATGATTCCCGGTGAGACGATTGATCGCTCGAGTCCGTTCACCGATCGCTCGAGTTTCCATTCCGTCGTTCCCTACTCTGGAGACGCGAAATCGATCTATTGGTCCGCTTATGCGAAGACGAACGAACTGTATTCCTATCAGTATGACCGCAAACGTAACCATGATTATGCCGTGATCGTCGATGGCTTGTCCGCAGACGGACTCGCCCTTCGCTCGGACTTCGAAAAACTCTTATCGCGTGCCGCGACGATTATCCGTGAACTTGAGAAACAAGGGGCTTCCTACAGCCTCTGGATCTCGATGGTCAATCGATCCGGTCAGTGGTACCATGTTCCATCTGGGACGGGAAAACATCAATTCCTACGGACGATGGAATGCCTCGCTCGAATTTCCGAATACGATCTACCGCTCGAGCGCCGGTACTTCACGAAGCGATTGCAACGGAGTGTGCCATCGACGACGGCTGAGATTCATCTGGGTCACCGGCAGAAAGGAGTGAGCGCATGATTCTCTGGTGGATATTCCTTGCGAGTTTGTTACCGGTTCCGTTCTATCTAGCACTCGCTTTTCCGGCACTCGCCTTCGTGCCGCACCGCTCGTTTCGAATCGGATTACAGCTACTCGTAGCGGGATCATTATATTTCCTCTCTCCCGTAGCTAGCATCTTAGCCCTCATCTTCGTCGCTTGGACCGCGTTTCTTGATACGATCGATTCAGCGTGGCGTTATGCTACGAGTGCGATGGTCATTGGTGTCGTTATGGTATTGTTCCCGGGAATGACACCACCGCTTGGCGGCTTTTTACTCCTGCTCTTCGTCGTCGCATACCCATTCGTCGTCACGTACATGACAGAGTGGCGACGTATCTTCCCGACGATCGCTATCGTACTTAGTGCAGGGCTGATCATCGCAATCGTCTTCCGGCTTACGAAAGAAGCCCTCGTCGGATCCGTCACGAGTGCGATTCGTCCGTTATTTGAAGCCTTCGGTTCACTGTTCCTTTGGACGGAACCACTTGGTCGGAAAGCGGATAAGATGACAAGCTGGACAATGGGGCAAGAAAATATTAAAGACGTTAATGAAGTGAAGCAAGCAACCGTCCAAGCCGGAACAGCAGATTGGGTTTGGATCGTGATTACGCTTCTGACTGTCATCATTGTTACAGTCACGCTTTATGTCATCCGGAAGCGAAAAGTCATAGCGATTGAGCGAGAACAAACCGTTAAGCATTCCAGACAGATACGGACACATGCGCCAAAGCGGCATAGTCATCATCCGCTCCTGAAGATTGCTTCCCAACTCGAGCAAGCCTTCCCGAGACGCCATGAAGAGACGACGCTAGAGTGGTTGACGCGAATCGAGTTCCCAGATGCGTCATCAAACGCTCGTCTGATTGACGGGATCGAGTTCAGTCCAAGTGAACCAGCCTACGACATCCAGACGTTCCGCCGTCAAGTACGCGAACAAATCGAACGTTAACGAAAAGCCCTTGCTCATGGAGCAGGGGCTTCGTCGCATAATGTCCGCATCAATTGGTTGCGTGGTGTCGTCGCGAGTCCCCAGTCGCAGATCGCATCGAGTAAGGGAATCAAGGAAACACCTTTCTCGCTCAAGGCATACTCGACGCGAGGTGGAATTTCCGGATAGACGGTTCGCGTAATCAAGCCATCTTGTTCGAGTTGCTTCAGTTGCTGTGTCAGCGTCTTCGGTGAGACGTCCTGGATATAACGCTCGAGTGTATTAAACCGTACCGCACCTTCTTCATGCAGCTCGTACAAGATCATCACTTTCCACTTGCCTTGAATCTGACGTATCGTTGCATCGAACTCATTTAAATACGGCATACCGTTCCCTCCCTTACCACAAGGTAACCGACTGACCTAAAAGTGCGTACTTCTCGGAATGGTTTCCCTCTGTTATCTTCAATCTATCATATCAAATAAGGAGACGATATCATGAAAACAGGATTCATTGCCATCACAGGTGCTACGTCGGGAATCGGGCATGCGATTGCTCAAACGTTCATTCAGAAAGGGTACCGTGTCTTATTGCTCGGACGACGGATCGATCGTCTGGCGAGCCTTGCTTCAGACAATGTCATGATCCGCCAAGTCGCTGCAACCGATCGAGCAGCCCTCGATGCTGCTATAGCAGACGCGACGGAAGCGTTCGGACCGGTCGAAGCCATCATCAACAATGCAGGTCGGATGTTACTCGGTCAAATCGAAACACAAGACGCGGAAGAATGGGAAAAGATGTTTGATGTCAACGCGCTCGGTGTCTTACATGGCATACAAGCCGTCCTTCCCTCGATGGTGAAGCGGAAGACCGGTACGATCATCAATATCAGCTCGATTGCTGGTAAAAAGACGTTCGCAGACCACGCCGCGTACGTCGGAACAAAGTTCGCCGTCCATGCGATGAGTGAGAACGTTCGGAGCGAAGTCGCGTCCCATGGCGTTCGTGTCATGACGATCGCACCAGGGGTCGTCGAGACGGAATTACTTGGTCATACGACAAGTGACGTCATTAAAGACGGCTATAACGAATGGAAACAGTCGATCGACGGTGGACTTGATCCGCAAGTCGTCGCGGATACTGTCTTATTCGCCTTCGAGCAACCACAACATGTCAATATCCGAGAAATCGTCTTAGCTCCGACGAAGCAACTCGATTGACGAATAATAGACCGAAGCGCTCGGAAGTAATTATTCTTCCAAGTACTTCGGTCTATTTCATTCAAGCGTTATTTTGCGAAACGACTCTGTTCAATCGCCTGAAAGATTGATTGATAAACTTGTAGTTGTTCCGAACGATTCGGTCGTTCGATCCCCTCACCAAACAACCAGATCGTCTCTTGTGTACCATCATAGAACATACCAGCCGCAAACGTCGGATTCGATACCGAAATGCCCTCCTCATAGGAGAGGTTGGGATCAAGAAACGGTTCGACTGATTTTTGGGAGCCGATAAAGAAGAACGGAATACGCGCCTTCCGGTAGACAGTAGCATACTTTCGTTCTGCTGCTTCTTCGAGATAGCTCGGCATGATCATGACGGCATCATATCGTTGGGTAATTTCTTCAGATATCATCGCTCGCAGTTCAATCTCATGAAATCGAGGTTCACCTTGAAGTACCGGAGCATGACCTACGACAGCGATGTCGAGGTCGACGGATTTCGCAGCCGGTGTTACCGATGGTTTTTGAAGTAGACATACAGTAAAGAGAATACTTAAAGCAATTAAGGTCATGACGGTTTTCTGTCTCATCTGATCCTCCATGATTTCCTCATATTAGGTGTGTGACCTAGTACCTTTATACCATAGAAAAGAGCGGATATTTTTTTTGTAAAAAAAGGGGAATCACAGGAATAAAGTATCACAATTCATACAAAAAAAGACTCCCTAAACGGAGTCTTTTTTACTTTTCAGTATCAATTTTCGAAGCTTTACGCGCAATGACGACAATAAAGACGATGGCACCGACAGGAATCACGAGCGGCATCCAGTCGAGGATATACTGTGCGTTCATCGTATCCCCCCTTACCTAGCAAGCTATAAGCGTAGCATATGCCAATTGCTGGAGAGTTGCAAGTCACAGTCGGGGCAGGAGTGCGTTAGTGATCGAATAATAGATTAAAATGCTCGTCGAGAGTGTATAGCTGATGAAGAGAAGTGGCGTGAATTTAGGTTTCATGCGCCGTTCAATCAGGCGTAACGAACCGATGGTGACAACGAGAGCGATGATCGGGCTAAAGCCGAACACGACGATATCCAATGATGTCACGACATCTTCAGGAAACACGAGATGAAAGACAAAAAGTGAGAATAAGTACCAAGATGTATAGGATAGACAAACGAAGGAAAGAAAAGCAGCTAACTTTCGTTTCCCGTTTTGTTGACTTTTTTCCATCTGTTGCATGTCGTTCCTCCTACATAAGTATCAGATACTTTTAATAGTAACTGGAACTTATCGCTTAAAATATTCAAATATGAATATCCGACAAAAAACGACAAAAATTTAATGGAGATATGAAAAAAAGCAAGATCCACGGTCGCGTGAACCTTGCTGATCCTATTAGGATGAGGTCGTTTTAGCTTGATACATCGTCGCAAGACCGAGAACCTTAGTCTTAAACGCTTCACGTCTTTCACTAGGGGCGATGATTTCAGCCTGATTGCCGAACTGAATCAACCACATCATGAACCCTTCTGAGAACAGCGCGTCGACTTTGACTTCAAACCAGTCCGCGTCGAGACGGCGACAACGAATATCGGTCCCAAAACGATCAACGACGGTCGGCATCAGACTCTCCTGGAACTTCAGCGTCAACTGCTCATTTTCTCCCCCATACATGTTAAACATGTTACTAAGGTAACTTGGCTCAACTTGAACCGGTTCTTCCATCGGTTCGAATAGTTTACAGTCGACGATCCGATCAACCCGATAGGTCCGGATCTCCGCGATGCGTTCATCGCGCCCAATCAAATAATAATTTCCATTATCCATCAATAGATGAGCCGGAGAGACGAGATAATGCTCACCGTCTTTTCGTAACTCGAACTTCCGCGTCCGCTCATTGAATTTACCTTGATACTGGAAGCTGATGATTACACCATCGCTGATTGCTTTCTGAATCGTATCAATTGACCGAGACGTCATTCCTTTCGGTTTTTTGACAGTATGTAGCACGGGCTGCAGTGAATCCGCCATCTTGTCACTCGTAAGGGATTGAATCGTCTTGACGAGCGCAGCCGTTTCACTTTCTGAGATGAACTTCGCGCTAGCGATCGCATCGACGAGCAATCGGAGTTGATGATGCTCGAAGGGACGACTGACGAGATGATACGGAATAGCTAAGCCATTCTTTGTCTCCTCTGCCACGACATCAAAACCTGATTTGGCAAGTGCCGCAATATCATCCTTCAATGATTTTCGGGATAACTTCTCGATCAAACCTCGTTTCGAAAGCTCTATGCTTAATTCTTCGAGCGTCAACGTATGATCTTCATCCGACTGACGCTCAAAGATTTCTCGTACAGCAAGTAAACGGTCACGGTTCGTTAATTTTTCATTTGACACTACGCATCCTCATTTCCTAAGTCACAATGGTTTGGTTATACTTTACAGTATACATGAAAACGAAAATGAGATTAACAATAATATGGTAAATATTAAGAGATAGGAGAATTTGGATGCATTACATCGCAGAATGGAACGGTCAGCGTTTTGATTATCGAGATAGTGGAAATGGTCCAGTCATTCTTTTAATTCATGGCACGCAGTCGGATTACCGGGAAGTCTATCATGTCGAAAAATTAATTGCGGCAGGATATCGTGTCATCGTACCATCGCGTCCGGGGTACGGAAGAACACCACTTGAGCTTGCAGACAGTCCAGAAGTACTCGCTTCATTTTATGCCGGCTGGCTTGCGTCCCGTCAAATCGAGCATTATACAGTGTATGGCATCTCAGCCGGTGGACCGACGGCCATCGCGCTTGCTGGAATGGATACAGGCGTTCATGCCCTCGTCCTAGCGTGTGCGATGACGCATCGGATTTCGCTTCCATACCATCGCCTACTCGCCCAACCGGTTTTGCAACGTCCTTTGCAGTTCATTCAATGGGGACTTTGGACGTATGTGAAGGATAAGATTCGGAAGTTTCCTGAAGAAGCAGCAGTCCGGATGGTCGAGATGACGAGTCTCTTACCACGCGAAACGATCCGTACCCATATTAGCGAGACGGATGCTTCGTTGTTGTACGAGGTTGGTCTTCAAAACGGTCCGGGACGGGGCGTATTGTTCGACATCACGCAAGACTTAGGACGAGAGCGACTCGAAGCGGTCACGTGTCCGGTATTGATCGTCCATTCGAAGTCAGACCGTGCTGTGCCGTTCGAACATGCGGAACACGCACGACGGAATATTCCTCACGCGCAGTTCATCGAATCAAAGAGTCCCGGTCATCTCATCTGGATTGGTCCGTCCGCGCGTCGGGATGAACGCATGATTGAACGATTCATCGCATTCAATCAGATGACTTGAAGCCGAAGTCGCATCTTCAACTTTTCGTCGTCCTCCTCGATCGCGACCAGTCCCCGGTTCGTCAATTCACCGATGGCACGACGTGTCCGGTCTTGGTTGAGGCGGGCGCAGCGTGCAATCTCGGCGATTCCCATTCGGCACGATAATTGATTGGCCTTAATCTTTGATGAAGGCTTCGCGACGGAACGTTGCAAAAGTCGCCAAAAGACGTGACGGGCATCTTCTGATAAAGCATAGGCATTTTTCTCGATCACCGGTGGCATGTAGCGAACATCTTCTCGAATCCGGCGAATCAGATAGAGACTGAGCCATTCTTCAAGTTCCGCTTGGATCCGTGAGAACTCGAACCACCAGAGCTGCTCGAGTGCCTCCTCTTCTTTCGTCGCCAGTTGCCAGCTGACAGGAATCTCATCAAACTCTTCATCAAGCCAATCTTCGTAATCGAGCGCCGTCTCATATAAAACCTGTGACGGAATTTGTTCGAGTGACGTCCGATGTTTATAGATATCAAAGCTCATCCGCCGAAAATGTTCGACGGATGCAGCCACTTGGCTCAAATGAATCAATTGTTTCGTAATAAGGCGCGCTAGTCCATCCATCTCAAGATGGATGGCATATAAGTGTTTTTCTAGCGCTATGAGCGTACTTCTCTCCATTCGACCGTTCCTCCCCCTAGTTGTTTTTCGTCTTCTTGTCTTTTTCCGCAAATCTCCCATTCAAAACCAATTGTGAGCATATCGGTGTATTGACAGTGAAGTTTGGAATAGAATAAAACAATCGAATTCAAAAGGAGATGCACGATATGTATACGATTTTTGGTAGCTCACGAAAAGGAAACAGTGAATGGCTCGGGGAACAAGCGTTGAAAGGAATCCCTCATGTTGCTGTTGATTTGGCAAACGTCTCGATTCAGCCGATCGAAGACCGCCGTCATCACGGTGGCTTTTTGCCGATTGGCGATGACTATCGCCGAATCGTCGAAAAGATGCTTGAACACGATGACATCCTGTTCATCACTCCGATTTACTGGTACTCGATGTCGACGAAGATGAAATTATTCATCGACCGATTCAGCGAGTCACTGCGCGACGAAGAACTTGACTTCAAAAGCCGGATGGCGGGGAAACGATTCCACTTGATTGCGGTCGGAGGAGATAATCCACGCGTCAAAGGACAAGCGCTCGTCAAGCAGTTTGAGCATATCGCATCATTCCTTGGCGCAACGCTTGAAACAGCGATTCTTGCCGAAGGGAATGCACCAGGTGAGGTCGAGCACGATAAAGAAGCGATTGCGGCAATCGAGGCGTTTCGTGAAAAAATGGCAGGAGCACGTGTTTAAGCATTGTTTGTGAAGGGAAATAACTGAAGCAGAGCGCACGACTATCTAGCGTACGACTCAATTCAGGAGGTGGTCAGCCATGTTCGTATCTAAAAAACGATCGAATCGCAAGTGGAAACAACTGACTTCACGCCAGCATATCCTTCATTTGGAACATCTGTATCAATCACGAGAAGAGACGATTGTTCGTGATCGCCTTTCCTTACAACACATCATGGAACGCGCCGTCCGGACAGGACAGACGGTCCATGTCCGCTTGAAACAACTCGATACGGTATCTGGTTCGATCCAAGCGATTTTTCATGATCGCGGAACGATCGAACTCGTCACATCGACAGGTATGCGCCGGATGGTGCGAGCGTCGGACGTCATCGACATTGAGTGGAAGACAACCTAACAGCATTCAACCCCTTCTCGATTAGAGGAGGGGTTTTGGTTTACATGAGCCCTTTACCACCGAGTGGGTGGTCTTCGAGCACACGTTCAACATGCTTGAGCAACGGGCGTGCTTGTTCAATCAACTGTCGTGTCACCGGTAACGCTAAGGACGCATGGTGGGCACCGGCATCCGTCCAAATTTCGCGGACATGCAAGACATCCGGCTCGTCAGAACTACTGATGATGTAGTGAAGACAACTCGGATGAGTCGCAAGAGAAGCCGCAGCTTCAAGCAACAGGGCAATGACGTTGTCGCGTTGTCCGGATTGAGTCGTAAACGTCGTCCATAATCCGTACATCAAGAAGTACTTAACGGACGGACTTCTGCGCGCCACCCGTATGATTCCCCTTCTGCGACTTGAGTCGTCGGATGAAGAGAAGCCAGTTCCATCGCTTGATCCAAATCACGTGCTTCAAAGACGATCAAACTGCCGATTTGCTCCCCATGCGAGCGATCCGGTTCATCATTCGTCTGCACAACACCATCTCGCCAGTAGAATGCATGAGTTGTTAAACCGGGATACCAGTCTGATAAGACGTTGACTCGCTCATTGAACGTATTCATCAATTCATCACAACGGGACATCAAGGTGTCAATTTCTTCCTTCGATAAGGCATCCATCCGTTCTGCGTCATAATAACCGGTATATAAGAATTGCATCGTCTTTCCTCCTCTCCACTTTCCCATTCCCTTCCAAGAGAAGGCTAAACAAAAACCTCCTGGCTCTAGACTGAGAAACAGGAGGCTTACGTATCATTCATCTTTTAACTTTACGTTTTGGTCCGCGGGTAACGTCGTCGTCGTTTCCTCATCTTCGAGTTTCGGAACACCGGCACCGTAATCGGTTGCTTCATCCGTCACGTAAGACGCCGCAAACGCTGGATTCAGTAAATCGGACTTCGAACCGACGATGACGATCCGACCGTGCCGGACTTCATCTTCTAAGTCCTCGGCGACATCTTTTGTCATGCCGAGCTCAGACAACTGCGCAATCCGGTCATTTCGGTTACTGCGGACGGCTGACAGTAATGTCTCGAAGAACGACTTCTTCGTCACACGATACGGTAACGTCTGCGTATCATTTGCGATGCGTTCCGCGAGTTCTTCGTCTTTCGCAAAGATGTAAATCTGTTTATTCGAATAGCCACTTGATTTGAGGCTCGTCACTTCTGCGTCGACAGCGGTCATGTTTCGCACGATGCGTGTTTCAAGCATAAAAATCCCTCTCCTTCATGCAGCAAGCTGCTGATAAGAAGTTATACCCGAAACATAATAGTTGAAACCTGAAATTGAAAAATGAATCAAGCGGCAGTCTGGATTGAAGACGCACGCCGTTTTTGCCAAATCGTAAACAACGCAATCAAAACAATCAAAATGACTTGCGGTACGAGCGTTTCAAGCGTCGGATAGAAGCCAATCCAGCCGGCGGTTGCAAGACCATTGATTGGATGGATCGGTAAAACGTTCGTCAGTTGCAACGCATGTAGACTCGTACCAAGAATCTTGAACGCCATCAGATAAATCAACCACGATGCAACTTGGAACAGACGATGAATCGGTAAACGGACACCGATCTGAATGACCGCATACGAGACGAGTCCGATGATGACGATTGCGAGGCCAATCCCGGACAACAAAGCAGTTTTCGTCATCGCTGGTGCCATTCCGATATAGAACAACAATGTCTCGGCGCCTTCTCGGAAGATCGTCAAAAAGCTGACAAAGAACAAGGACGTCGTCGAAAGCGTCGATAAAAAGTGTTTCCGCTTCGCGACGGCGCTTTTCGAGTGCAACCAGTAGCCGACGAACAACATGACGACGACCGCAACGATTCCTGTGTAGCCTTCGATTTGTTCACGACCTGTCGCTGCAAACGAGGCCTGAAAGACGGTCTGGAGGATGAGCGCCAACAGACCGCTTGCAATCAGACCAAGCCCTGCGCCTGCCCAAACCTTCCCTTCTTGTTTTGAACGGCTTTTCCTTGCGAAAGCAACAAGCGCACTGACGATCAATAACGCTTCGAGACCTTCCCGTAGCATGACGAGCATTGCATCAACGAACGTATAATGCGTCTTCGTTTGTAATTGTGCGATAGCATTCTCAAACGACTGGAGTTCTTGTGCCGTTGTTTGTCGATTTTCAGGCGTCAGCCGAGCAAGTAAGAGTGGTACATCTGATTCAAGCTGGGAATAGAGACCCTCATTACGTGTCCGGACCTCACCTTCCGCTCGCGGCCATGTCTTGAGGAACTCTTCAAGGGCTTCTTTCGCCTCCTGAAGATCATTTTCCTCAAGTGCGATTTGCGCCTTTTCAAGCGGTGTCAGCAGTGACTGCAGTCCTGTTTTCTTCGTTTTGACCTGTTCTCCGTCGAGGAACGACTGGACCGCCGTGTCGAACTGATCAAGTGCGGCTTTCCATTCCTTCGTATCCGCGGAATCACGAGCCGCTGCGATTCGGATCGACGCAAGTGCCATCTCGATGTTGCCATAGTGACCGACACTGTCATTCCGGACAAGACTCTCGTGCGTCGCCCAAGCGGTCAACAATCGTTGCTCCGCTGCCGGACGGTCGCTCGCCTTGACCTGACGCATTTCTTCAGTCAGCACAAGTAGTTGTTTCACTTTTGCTTTTGCAACCGGATCCGTCTTCGGTTGCGTTGCTTCTTCCTGCTTCCGGACGGCAGCAGAGAGTGCCGTCAGTTGCTCACGGACTTCCGGAAACGCTTCTGACCGTTTCGCATCGACCTGTTTGACAGCTTTCGTGATTGCCACTAGCTGGTCAGGTAAGTCATTGGATGCTTGATTCAGTTCATCAATCGCTTGATTCAGTGCTGCTCGATCTTCACTTGAGACGGCAGACAGCGCTTGTCCGATCGCGACATACAAATCATCCGTCGAAGCAGCATGGACAGGTAGCGCGTGTTGACCGGCTACAAGGAGTACAAGGAATAAAACAAGATTACGCAAATAACGCATCACCGATGTAGCCTCCTTTCGAGATTCCACCGAAGCAGGCGAAGATAGCACTACCACGGTGCGTAATGTATTCATTCAGTCGATCCTGTGCGGCAAGACGACGCTGAATCTCGATGAATTGTTTTGGCGAGCGCTGATACGATAAAAAGAGTAGTCCAGCGTCGAGGGCACCCGTTTTTTCATCGATGCCGTCCTGATACGAATAGGAACGGCGTAAAATCGCTGTTTTTCCGTCTCCATGGGCGACAGCCGTGTGCGAGTCAACGGGTAGAGCGGCTTCGCCCCGTTCTCTGCGTTTCGATGGTGTGACGGAAGCGAACTCGTCTGTAGAGCCGAGTGGTGCCCCAGAAGCACGCTCGCGCCCGAAGGTCCGTTCTTGCTCCTTCAAAATCGTCCGGTCCCAGACTTCAAGATGCATCTGGATACGACGGACGACGAGGAATGAGCCGTTCGTCAACCACGGCGTTCCGTCTTGCCACTGACAAAAGAGCGCTTCTTTCCGGACCTGCTTCTTCGAGACGTCAGGATTTCCCGTACCGTCCTTGAAACCGAATAGATTACGCGGTGTCCCACCAGAGGCATCTGCTGCTTTACTGCGCTGGAAACCAGCTTGGGACCAACGCATCGCGACCGTTCCGCGACCGACACGGACGAGGTTACGGATTGCATGGAAGACGACTTGCGCATCATCACCGCACACTTGGACGACGAGGTCGCCTCCGCTCCATTTTTCATCCAAACGATCGAGATCGAACGTCGGCAACTCTTTAAGGGCATCCGGTCGTTTATGGCGGATGCCGAAGCGACCATCAAACAGACTCGGACCGCATCCGAACGTAAACGTCAAGTGACTGGCCGATAAACCATCCGCTTCCCCCGTATCTTCCGGTGGGACATAACGCGACTCAGAGTCGCCATATGGTAACCCAGCAGCAAGTCTTGCACATAACCGGGTCCAGCGTTTCAATAAATCAACCAGTTCATCTCGTCGCTCCGTCTTGATATCAAACGCTACGACTTGGACGTGATTTTGCGGTGGCGTCAGAATTCCTGCTTGGTACGTCCCGTAGAACGGCTCTTGATCGCTCGCTTCCACAGTCAAAGTCCGCGGAAGAAACTTCTCAAGACCACTGGCATACAGGGCGGCTCCGAGACTCGTCAAGCCTGCGACCTTCAGGACGTCACGCCGCGTGACGCCTTCTTGGATTGGTTTCATGCTTATCCCTCCAGTACGATGCCCATCTTCGAGAGCGGTTCTGCGAGTTCATTGATAGCGACACTCATCTGCTTGACGTCTTGTTTCGAGAGACTCGTATAGAGAACGTAGCCGTCACCCTTTTTCTTTTCGTCAAGTAACGCGTGGACATCCTTGAAGCGAGCCGCAATCTCTTTTGATAACGCCGCATCTTGTTTTTTCAGCGCCGGGTTCAACAGTTCGTAGATCTTTTCAGCACCTTCGACGTTTGCCGCAAAGTCATATAAGTCCGTATGCGAATAACGGTCTTCTTCCCCTGTCACTTTTGACGTCGAGACCTCGTTTAACAGATCGGTCGCCCCCGTGACGAGTAATTCTGGTGTCACTTCGACCGTCTCGACCTTCGCCCGCAGTAAGTGGACGTCCTTCATCAATTGTTTCGCGTACGCTTCATAACCTTTTGTCGTGCCCTTTTCGAATAATCCTTGCTCGATCCGGTGGTAGCCACCCCACTCCGACGCTTTAACATCGCCAGCCCGGGCATCAATCTTCGGATCAAGATCACCGAACACTTCGGCGATTGGTTCTGCGCGTTCGTAATACATCCGCGTCGGGGCATACAACGCTTTCGCTTCTTCGAGTTTGCCTGCTTGAACGGCATTGGTGAATTTTTCCGTCTCACGGACGAACATATCGATTTCATTGATTGCATACGTCCGGTAATCGGTGACGACCTGATCGAAATTCTCTTTTTTCGGTGCTGGTTTCTCCGCTTGTTTGGCTTCACTGCAACCTGCTAAGACGATTGCAAGTGCGCCTGTCATCAATAATGCTTGTTTCATCTATGGTTCCCCCTGTGAATGATTAAGTCAGTTCCTTATCCAGTATAGACGACAATGATAATCGTTATCAATAAAAATTTTTGTGCAATAAAAAAAGCTTGAACCGGTTCACTTCAACCGATTCAAGCGCTATATCAGGCTTGTTCTTTTCGTTTCTTGAAATAGGTCCGTGAAATAATGAACGTGACGATCCCGAAACCAATGAAGACGAACGCTTTTTGGAACAAGCTCAGGAACGACAAATCGAATAACAAGAGTTTGACGGCACTGATCGTCAGTAGCAACAATCCGGACAAACGCCACGTCGATGACGTCCGCATACGACCAATCGCGACGAGCACGAGTGCGAGAACGATATAAGCAGCTGACAACGTCGTGCTACGCGCCGTTTCCTCAAGACCACGATAAAACGGTAACTCCATGATGATTAACGTATAGGTCGTAAAGACACCGATCGCAGCTAGAAGTAAGACAAATTGCCACGACCCTTTCCAGACCGGATCATGATGCGTCTGAACGAGGAGTAAGACGAACGCCGTCGAAGCTAGGACCATCGCGAGAACAGTCATGGCGTAGGACAGACCTAGGTTTTGATAGGATTCATAATCAACGACGGCTGAAAAGATGAAGACGACATATAATCCGACGTTAAATAACCATTGATGCGGCATTCGCGCCCGCGGAACGAACCAAAATGCGGCGATCAACCCGGCAATCAAGAAATAGCGCAGTTGATACGTCCAACTGAGGGCATCGGCCGGAATCAAGAGGACGGCGACGATTAGAGCAAGATGACCAACACCGTTTTGAGCGGTATCCTTCAATCGTTCAGCGAACACATAAGCAATACCTGCGAACAGAATTGCGACAAGCGCTCCAAACGACCAATCGAGGATCAGTAACGTCAGTAAGACGACACCACCAGCAAGCCAGCTTGGAACGTTTTTATGGAATTGAATGCGGCGACCGACGAAGGAAGTTGCACCGTAACCAAAAAGTGCCGCAAGCAAGACCGACCATTCATCGAGTCGTTGCGCATCGTTGTCATAGTCGTACCAAGAGAGGGTTAACGAAAGCAATCCAAATGCGAGTGCGATTGTAAAGATCGCCCAAGCGAAGACGAAAGCTTTTTTGACCTTCAGTCGGTCAACGGCAAAGAAGATCATTGCGAAGAGGACGACTTCGTACAATAAGAAGAGCGGCAAGTTCGGATCTTCCGATAATTGTAGATACGGTAATAAGAAACCAGTGATGGAAACAAGGACGAGCAAAGCTTGCGATCGCATCCAGAGCATCAGACCATAGGCGATGAAGACGACGACGAGCTCAAGTAAGAAGGCTAAAGACGGTGGATAGAATTGATATAAGGCCATCCCGGCGAATAGTGCCGCCAAAGCGACGATCGTCCCGGTTGCGACGAGTCCGATTCCGAGCTCACGTCGTTTCTTCTCATACTGGTATTCTCCGAGGGCGATGACGAGCAGACCGATCAAGACCCCGCTTCCGATCCGGACAGGCGGACTGATCAATCCGGCAACGGAGGCGTAGGAGAAGAGGAACAAAGCGCCAAGTGCGGCGAATATCGCTCCGATCCGGGGTAACCAAACGGTTGCGATGACCTGTTCCCAATCTTCGCGGGAGCGTTTTTCCTTAAATGTCGGTTGAGGTACAACTGACTTGCGTTTCGTATAGGCAGGACGCGGGGCTGGACGAGCAACCGTGCTCACTTCCGGTTCATCCGATTGAGATGCGACAGGTGAAGTGTGCTGTCCTTCGAGGACGGCGACTCGTTGGCGTAATGCCGCGACTTCCTGTTCGAGACGCGTGATCCGTGGATCTTCCATCTCTTCACTTCCTTTCATCGATAGTTTGTCATACTTTTACACACCTAGCAGGTGAACTCCTTCATTTTACAATAGATTTCGCAGTCATATGCCTGGAAATGACAAAAATCCGGTCGCATAGAAGCGACCGGATGAGGGTTTAACGAACAGATAATGCATATTGTCCCGTTTTATTGAAAACCGATGTGAACTGTGAGCGACTGACACTGTACTTTCCACGGTATGGGTCCGAGACATAGAACGCACCGCTTGAGACGCCTGTCACGAGCATGACGTGATAATTACGGTAGCCTGTAAATGTTTTACCGTCCGGTTTGATCCAAGAGAAGTAGCCGTATGGATTCTTGAAATCGACCGTTGCCCAGACGATGACCGGGTTTCCGCTACGGATTTCACTTTCAATCTTCGAAACCCCTTGTTTTGAGATATCGACCGCACCACTGCGATATTTTTTCGCAAGTGGAAGGATTCCTTTCGGATAGATGCCCCAGTTCTTGTAGTAGTCGAGCGTACCGGCTGGGTTCCCCGTAAACATCTTTTGTGGATCTGCCCAGTAATATTTCCCGTTCTTATACGTTGCATTTTTCATACTTTTTGGCATCTGCTTATAGAGTGACGCAGCAGAAACGGCTTTTTTCTTGTATTCGAGTGCCATTTTTAGTGAAACGAACTCACAGCCTGACGGATACCCGAGTGAAAATTGGTTGTAGTATGGAACGTTCAACTTCTTTGTCGAAGTTGATGGTTTTGACTTCGAGACGTACTGCGTCGAGATATAACGGTAGCTTCCCTTATAAAGAATTCGTGTCCAACTGCCCGATGTCCCGTATGTCGCAACGGCAACGCCCTTGTTCAGCTGTCCTACGACCTTATACTTCGAACCAGCGCCTGTCCGGACGTTGAGCGTTCCGACCGTCGTATACTTCGTCCCGGTCGATGTGTACTTCGACGAAGACGATTTGACGAAATCCTTGTGTATGTAGCCGGTACGGGATTTATAGCTGATTTTGTACCAGCTGCCAGACATGCCTTTTGAACTGTAGACATTTCCTTTATAAATCTTTCCGATAATCTTACTCGACGTCGATGGTTTTTCGCGAACGCGCAAGACATCCGTCGTCACGGTCAATTTCGTCGCTGCTTCAGCAATGAGCGAAGGGCTGAGTACGCCAACGAAGATGACTGCGATCAGCAGTGCAGAGAAAAAACGTTTCATGATAGACCCCCTATGATGTAATTTGGTGACTCGTTCCCCTTTTCCCAACTTTTTGAAAAAATAATCAACATTTCTTTAGAAAAATCTGAAAAATGAGTAAGGCCCTTGTTTGTTATATCAAAAAAACTCGATCATGCCTACGGGCACAGTCGAGTTGTTATCTTTCTGAAATCAAAATAAAATTTAATTTTTAATCGTTAAAATATATGGTGATGGTTGCGCAAATGCTTGTTCGAGTAAATAGGCAACGAACAATGTATCTTCTTCCTTGACTGGAAGTGGTGCATCTTCGACGATACTGCGGTAAAAAGCACGATACAGCTTGCCGTAATCACCGACAGGACTCGGAATCCGGACGTCTTGAAGATGACCATGTTCATCGTGATAGATCAAACGACCATAATCGTCTTCCGAATCCTCACCGAACCCCTCTTCTCCCGGGAAGTAGTTGGCTTTTAAATCGAGCTCTTGCCGGTCGACGTGTTGTTTGATGAACGTGCCGTTCGTTCCGTGTAACATCCACCGGGGTGCCGGGGCAAGTGCGACATGACTTGTCCGAACACTGACCTTTAGCTCCGGATAATAGAGATCGATCGCAAACGCGTCGTCTGGATTATGCGGCAGTCGAACACTGCGCACGTCAAAGGCGACCTTGTCCGGTTTTCCAAATAAGGCGATGATTTGGTCGAGCGTATGGACGCCGAGTCCGTAAAGCGCGCCATTCTCATGACGGACGTCCGCTGACGCTGCTTCCGGGCGGAATAAATCAAACTGTGAGACGACTTCGACGAGACGACCGAGTTTCCCGGAACGGATAATTTGGGCGACGACTTGGAAGTCGCTGTCGTAACGTCGGTTTTGATAAGCGAGAATCTTGACCCCTTGCGCATGTGCTTCCGCAAATAGACGCTGCGTCTCTTCTTCCGTCACCGTGAACGGTTTTTCGACGAGCACGTGCTTTTGATGTTGCAACGCGAGCAATGCGTATTCAAAATGTGTCGCCGGTGGTGTATTGATGACGACGACATCAAGTGCCGGGTCAGCGAGCATCTCAGACAGATCCGTCGTAAAACGGGCATCCGGCAGTCGATCCTGATAGGAGGCGAACAGCTCCGGTTTTTCCTTCCGATTGTAAATCCAGGTGACGTGATAGTTGTCCTCGATCATCACGTACGGTAAATGGTAACGGGTCGTACTTTTTCCAAAGCCGATGAAGCCGATATTCAATCGCATCCGATCACTCCTTGAACCGTTCTTTTTCTATTACCATACCAAACGAAACGACCGTTGTCTTGATTGAACCGCTTCAAGCCGTCGCTTCGATGCGTTCATACTCATAAATCGAGAAGCCGTCGCGTGTTCCTTGATGGACGAATCCGAAGGACGTGTAATAGGCATTGAGAAATTCGTTTGAAGCGACACAGTCGAGTCGTAGGATTTCTCCTTCATCCTCTGTCACAGCAATCGTATGCTCGAGTAGTTTCCGACCGACACCACGTCCTTTTGCGCGGTCACTGACGACGATTCGATGGATATACAGACCTTCTACATCATCCCACAAGGATTGATCCCATTCGAGCGAAGGAAGCAGGGCAACGGAACCAAGCAGCTCGTTCTGATCCTCAAAGACATACAGGCGACCGGCTTCTAAATCACGCGCGACGAGTTGCCCGATGTCTTGCTCCAAATAAGCAGACCACTGGCTACTGCCACTGGCTTTGAGGGAGAGCGCTTTTTGCTCAAGTAGGGTTGCGATGTTTCGAACGTCTTTTGATGTAGCTTGTCGTATCATGTTATTCCTCCTGTTACAAAAAATTCTTCTCTATCCTAACGAATGTACAGCGAGAAGAAAACCATTTTGCTTCAAGATTTCACGGTTGCCCATTATTTTGTGATTTTTTTCATATTCCACAATTTTATTTCAATGTAACGTATTCTTTAGGAGTGATCTGACCCCCAGTCGTCACAACGGATAAACGACCGGCTTCCCACGAGCCGGTCGTTTTTTTATAATTAGACGAGTTCAACCCAGCGACGCGACAAATTCCGTGCTTGCGCCCGGTACTCGTTGTCTTCGACGATCGGATTGCTCAGACGGGGTGCAGAATCCGCGTAATACCCACCGTTTTCGAGCGGATCGTCGGTTGTTGCGAGATAGAGTGCCGTCTTCGCACCGTATTCTGGTGTATAGAGCTTTCCGGTCCAGTATCCGACTTGGGCGACCGGCTTGAGTAACGCCTTCATCACTTTACCGTACTTGCCGCGGTAGAACAGATCCGTATTAACGATTCCTGGATGGACGCTGACAAACGTGATCCGGTCGCCGTGTTTTTCAGCCAGTTCACGCATATGAATCATTTGCAGGAGCTTCGATTCGCGGTAAGAACGCATCGGACTATAATGTTCTTTTTTGACGTGTGCGATCGCCTCAAGTTCGACGTCGGTCCGGATCAAGCCACCTTCACCGGCGAGCGATGAGATCGAGATGACGCGCGGATCATTTCCTTTCTCAAGTAACGGCAATAAGCGCTCGATCAAGTAGAAGTGACTCAAATAATTGACCTGGAATTGTGATTCAAAGCCGTCCTTCGTGATGTGATACGGCGGTACCATGACTCCGGCGTTCAGGATCAAACGGTCGATTCGACCTACCATGTCGAACAATCGATCCGCGAAACGACGGACGGAATCGAGTTGATCGAGTTGTACGATTTCAATTTCCAATTGCGTATGCGATACACCATGTTCACGTAGTAATTGTACAAGTGCCGTCGCTTTTTTCTGCGAACGGACAGTTGCGATGACACGATCTCCCCGCTCCAGTAATTCTTGAATCGTGACCATCCCCATGCCGGAGTTGGCACCCGTGACGATACAGATGTTCATTCCTTTTCCTCCTCGGTGTTCCATTTTAAACGCAAATTGTTCTGTTTCTAGTTTTCCTTTTTCTTTTCGTTTGTACACCTCGTTTTGACGATATTTTTCGAAATTTTCAAAAAGTGGCGTATACTAAAATGAGAACACGTTATCACGAAAGAGGTGGTCGGATGGAAGAAGGGACGATCTTATTCGTCGCAGGAACGTTACTATTGATTGCGATCATCACGACGAAGTTCGCCGTCCGGTTAAATGTACCGACGTTGATTCTGTTCGTCGTCGTCGGGATCGTGGCAGGGTCAGATGTCACAGGAATCATCAACTTTGGTGATTTCGAGCAAGCTCGTCTCTTTGGGACGATGGCGCTCGTCCTGATTCTGTTTGACGGTGGCTTGCACACGAAGTGGACACACTTCCGGAAAATTCTCCCCGCTGCCCTGTCGCTTGCGACCGTCGGGGTCCTTGCAACGACCGGGATCATTGCCATCGTTGCGTATCTATTGCTTGATTTTTCTTGGCCGGTCGCGCTGTTGATCGGCGCGCTCGTCGGTTCGACTGATGCGGCGGCTGTCTTTTCCCTGCTCAGTGGACGACCGGTCGATGCCAAAGTCAAACATACGCTCGAAGCGGAGTCCGGAACGAATGATCCGATGGCCGTCTTCCTGACGATCTTATTCACATCGTTTGCGTTAGCGCCGGAATCCTTCTCGATCGGTGCGGGTATTCTATCCTTCATCTACGAGATGGGACTCGGGACGATAGTTGGTCTAGCAATCGGGTATCTCGTCACGCAACTGCTGAACCGGATCGAGTTACCATCGTCCGCCTTGTATCCGACCTTACTGTTTAGCGGTGCGCTTTTCTCCTATGGTCTCGCGACGATTTTGCACGCCAGTGGGTTTCTCGCCGTCTATTTGACCGGGATCTGGATCAACAATCATGACATGATTTACCGCGAGACGCTCAAACGATTCAGTGGCAGCTTGTCGCATTTAGCAGAGATCGGCATGTTCATCATGCTCGGACTGCTCGTCTTCCCAAAACAATTGCTCGATCCCCGGACATTGTTCGTCTCGGCCGTCATCGTCTTGACGTTGATCCTGCTCGCTCGTCCACTTGCCGTCGTCTTGTCGTTGTTGCCGTTTCGGTATACGGTCAAAGAACAGAGTGTCATCACGGCAGCTGGTCTACGGGGCGCTGTTCCGATCATTCTCGCGACCTATCCGCTTTCAAGTGGTCTCGCAGAAGCGCCCCTTCTTTTCAATATCGTTTTCTTCACGGTCATGACGTCTGCCCTTTTGCAAGGAACGGCATTGCCGTGGATCGTCCGGCGAATGGGGCTTGAGACACAGCGCGACACGACGGTCGAACCGTTCCTGAAATTCATGACGGTCACTCATCCGCAAGCGGAGATTATCGAGGTCAGGGTCTCAGAAAAGAGCGTGATCGCCGGAAAGACACTTCAGGATATCGAGATGCCGCAAAATGTCCTCGTCGTCGCGATCATTCGCGAAGACGAAATCTTAACTCCGCGCGGACAGACACGTGTCTTATCAGATGATCAACTGTTGATTTTGACACCCAAACAAGCGGATCAAGACGTTCGTCGGCTGATCATGTCACTGGGTATTTGATGCGTTGTGAACACATCCTTGAATAGGATGTGTTTTTTTATTCTCGATTGGTATACTTAAAAAGGAAAATAAAGGAGGAACCGTTATGTTGAAACGATTACTTGCGGCTATTTTGACGACTACCCTCGTCTGCACCGTCCTAACGTATATCTCATATACACCTGTAGCAGAGCAGTCGCCGGATACGCTATATGATTCGTTTAGTTCGATATTATTGTTTTATGTCTTATATGCGTTCCCAATCATCTTGGTATCCGGTTTTTTACTCGACTTTATCATTGGCATGATCATCAACCGGTCATCGACGACGCTTGCCTATGTGCCGACGGTTGTCGGTTATGGGATGTACGGAATCGTGATCGCGAGTCTTCTGATTATCTTTTCGACGAAGGATGCGTTTGATCTGCCGCTCTCTTTTACGATCGCTGCTCTGACAGCAATGATCTATTACAGTCTATCCGTCGTCTTTAATCGATTGTCACAGCACGCGTAATAAAAAACGAACAGGCACGTCTGCTTACTTGCGGACGTGCCTGTTCGTTTTATTCTACTTCCGTTCGTTCAATCGTGACGACACCTGGCGGACGATGCGGGAAGGTCAATGCCAGACCGGCAAAGCGACAAATGTCATCTTCGTTTGGTGCCCGGTGCACCCAATCAATTGTCTCTTGTCTTGCTAGCGCGTGGCGGATACGATTATCGGCTTGTGTACGCGAGATGCCGCGGCAATCGACGTTCGTGATATACGTCGCTTCGTCCGACTCGATCTGTTGCCATATCCCAAGGATCAGTTGACCAATCGGACTGACGGATTGACCATCCGGTTCTTCACTACTGACGGCATCATCGAGCATTTCGATGACAGCGTCACAAGTCTCACCGGAGGCAAGCAATCGCGTCGAACCTTGTTGTAGAATCCGGTATCGCGTCAAGCCGTTCTCGAGCCACAAGCGCTGTGCGAATGGATTGACCGGAACACCGTGGAAAAATGTCTGCGTCCCGCGCCAAGCAAAACCAAATGATGGGTCGTACGCCCGAATCGTCGCCGTTGCCCGCTCGTGAAACGCAGCAATCGTCTGTCGTTCGGTTTCGAGCAGGCTCCGGATAGCATGGTCGTCCTCAAGCGGTGCCAACAGGGGTGTCATCGTGAACAGTTCCGATTCCGGTAACCGGTGCGGCGCAAGAATCGTTCCATCGAATCGATAATCGTTCGCCGGACGTCCGGTACGTCCGACAGACAAACGCCACGTCCGATCTTCCGGCATGAAGGCGTAACTTTGATGGGCAAAAGGTGGTGCGACGAACAGTCCCGGAAACGGATCAAACGTCTCGACTCGGAGGACGTCACCGTCATACCAGCACTCTTCGATCAGACGGACGAGCCGACCGGCAGGTGCGTTGCGATCGGTCAGGTAACGACCTGTATTCGCGTGAAATCCGAGCAGGAACTCGCGATCTTCTTCTTGGAACGTCACCATTAAGAGTTGGAACAACGAAGCAATCTGCTGCTCGACGAGTTGCGGCTCCTCCTCCGTCTTCGCCTCAAAGGCGACCATCTTCCAGCCGGACCGCTCATACAGATGGATCGTCACCGGAAAGAACAGGAAAGCACCATGTGTCGCTTCGATCTTGACCATGTCCTGCGATGCTAAGCGTTCCGTCAACAAGGAAAAGCCCATTCGTTCGAAATGATCTTGCAGTCGTCGTTTCCAATGTGTGAACTCCACGCAACCATCCCCCTCTCGCGAATTACGCGCCGCGTTTTCGTAACGGATTCTTCGACCAGTAGATATAGAGACCGACGAGTCCCGCAATGCCAATGATATAGGACGGCAATCCACTAACTTGCATCAAGACGTCCGGTGCCGGGAAGACCGTCACGAGTAGTGCCTTGTAGGTTGAAAATAAAATGAAGCTGATGACGAATTGAATCCAAACCCGCGGCTTGACTTGTTTAAGCTTCGGTGCCGTGATGACTTGGGACATCGCGTCGATCAAGAACAAGGAGATTATCGAGAAAAACAAGTAATCGATTAAGGCGAATTGGAACAGTCCGTCAATTCCTTCGATGAAGAGAAACATCAGGATCGACGAGACGTAGTTGCGTGTCCAGCGTTTCTGCGTCTCCATCCGGTGCCGCTGCGGTAACTCGGCAATCATCTGATCGAGACGTGCCTCGACGGATAGACCATGAACCTCTTCGAATGGTCGTTGTTTCCGTTGGGCTTCGTAGATGTCTGCCCGCAGACGGTCTTCGATCTCCGTCCGGTCCGGTTCTGCGACATTCAGATTCAATCGTGGTAAAACGGTTTCTAATAGACGTGTGTTAGCTTTCGTTAATTTCAATCGATTTCCCCCTTTTTCATGTTTAAGTATACTGGGTTTTTGGGAAAAATACGTAGTGGAAGTAAAAGATTGCTTGACGAAACGATGAAGAATGTTCAGAATTATTAAAATATAGTGTCGGAATCAGACAGAAAGGACGTGTCGGACCATGCGTCAAACATTGACGAGCGCCGCCTTGATCACCTTGCTGACAAGTGTGGGCATCGCCTTCCCGTTGGCTGAAGCGAAGCCACCCGTTGACCAAGAACCGGTCGAACTCGATCAGCAACAGCAGCAACCAACTGAAATAGAATGAACACACCCCGCGTTCCTCTTGGAGCGCGGGGTGTGTTATGTATCGCTTGGTTGTGTGACGCGTTCGTCAATTGTGACGGTCCATGTAACGACGGTCGTGCTGTCGCGCACGCCATTCGCTTCAATCGTCGAAAGGAGTTCTTCGACTCCGCCTGATTGTAAGGCTTGACCGATTTGCGTCGCGTCGACATACGGAGCGCCCGGACACTCAAGCAATCCATCCGTCGTCACGAACAATCGGTTGTCCCCCTGCCGCAACTCGCGGACGCCACGCGTATAACTCGGGACCGGTAACGCAAAGGTGTTCGCGCGTCCAATCCATTCATAGAATTGACGCTGGTTCAAGGCGGCTTGTCCCATCTTCATCAACTCCGGGTGAAACAGATACAAGACGACGTCACCGACGGAGAACCACCAGATGAAACGTCCTTTGCGGACGGCGATCAAACAAGCCGTTTCCCCTTGCAACATCGCACACGCCGCTAAAAAGTCCGGATCTTGAAGTAGATCCAGCACGGTCGTCTCGATTCGTCGGAATGCTTCCATAAGTGGTGCATCAAGATCAGTCCGAATGCGTGACTCGTGTTGTGCCAACTGCTGTAAGACAAGTGCCGCACTATCCGCTGTCTTATGAGCGTCTAAGACGACGGTCATCTCCCAATCGTCGCCGATCAAGATGGCAGCCCCGTCTTCGTTTTTATATTGACCGCTTCTTGAGCAGCCTCCGAATCGTCCGAGCGTTACCCGACCAATTTGGTCGATCTGCTGTGTATCGACGAATGGTTCGTCGGATCCGACCCAGTAATAGGATGATTGTGTCGTCTGCATGCTTCACTCTTCCCTTCTTTACGTCTCCCGCAAGTATGGTTGCAAGAATAAGCGTAATCGTTTTTCGTAGTTGCCCGGGTCCATCGTATATGTCTCGTCATGCCCGGCATCGCGAACCGGATACAATTGCTTTAATCCCGTTTTCGCTTGATACAGTTCATACATCATCCGGACCGGGACAAGGTCGTCCTTTAGTCCGTGAATGAACATCGTCGGAACCCGACTCTTCGTTGCTTGGCGAGTCACCGAGACGTCGCCATAAAAGAAATCCTGCTCGCCCTTGTTCCACATGCTTGCGACCGTCAAAGACGGCAATGCCGGGTAACGGATCTGTTCATCCGCGAGTAGGCTGAACCAATCGTCGAGCCGGGCGTAAGCTCCTTCAGCGACGATCGCCCGGACTTGTGTCGGTATGGTCTCTCCAGAAGCGAGTAAGACAGTCGCTGCGCCGACACCGAGTCCGTGATAGACGATTCGTGTATCGTTTCCATTTTCAGCAAGCAAGCGCTTCGTCCATTCCAAGACATCCAGTCGATCGAGCCAACCGTAGTTCCGGACGCCACCGCTTCGATCCTGCCCGCGCCGTTCGATAAGTAAGACATTAAAATCATTCTCATGGTAATAGCGGGCAAGCGCATAAACACCGATCTGTGAAAACATTATCTCATCCGGGACGAGGAGGACTGTCTGTTTACTACCGTCAACCGGAAGATAACGTCCGAAGCGGACGACCCCGTCCTTCGACCATTGCTGTGTCTCGCTTGTCTCTTTAAACCATGTTTCGTCTTTCGTCACTTGTCCGTTTCTCGTCGTCTTCAGAATCGGAGAAGCGTCTGACTGACCAATCAATGTTTCTTGCATCCGGTATCCGTCATAGACGATAAACAGTAGTAGGATCGTAACGAGCAACACGATGCCGATTCCCCATTTGCGCATGCACTTCGCTTCCTTTCCGACAGTGAGTCTTTCCTTATTCGTCGTCGGTTTCAGCTTCCCCTGCTAGCGGCGTTGAAAGGAACGATTGTTTATACCAGCGTTGTAAGGTATCAATATCCGTTCGTTCGAAATAGAGCGCATTGAAGGCGGTATTGCCTCGTAGTTGAATCTCAATTCGGGCAATCTCCTTTGCTTCGAGCCAACGGGAGACAGACCAAGTCAACTCCTCGATCTTCAGTCGTGGTGTGTAGACGGTCTCTTTTTGGACCCATTGTTTACGTAACATCAAGAGATCGTGTCCGGTGCCGAATCGTGTTTTTCGATAGCCGCTGCGGACAGCGAAGTAGTAGACCGGTAACCAAAGGAACAAAAGCAAAATCAAGAAACGCCACGAGGAATCAAGAACGATGATGACGACACTACTCAGTGCAGTAAACAACAGTGTATAACCGAGCAACGGCCAACGAACCCGGTAGCGGAAGCCGCTCGGTGCGACTTCATGTTGCGGACTGAACTGGCGAAAGCGTGGCAGATACGTCGTAAGGAACGCATCGACCTCGTTCGTTCGGATGAATGGGTGCAGTAGGAGTCGCTCCTTCTCGCCTGTTGCCGAAATGATATGCAAAGACAGGCTCGCCCGACCGATCAACCGCTGAATCCAGCTTTCCTGAATGACGAGCGCTTGAATCTTATCAGCATGGAACGCCACCTCGGTTCGGTTTAACATCCCGTATCCGATCAACAATCGCCGGTCTTGCAAAACGGCACGATACGAACCGTACTTCAAAATATAGACGATGATTGAACCGATATAAACGACTAGCAGGACAAGGAGTCCAAGTGTCGTTAAGACGAGTAAGGAAAAATGCGACAGTTCCTGAAACAAACGATTGATGTATCGATCGATGAACCGGTCGACGAACTGATAGGCAGTCCAGATACCGACGAGTGCTAGTCCGACGCGTCCCGATAAGGCTCCGGCTAAAGCTAAATCGCGGATGGGAATCGTATAGGCGACTTCCTTCTGTTGCTCCTCGGTGATCTGCTCCTCATTTTTGATCGACGACTTCAGCTGTTTCGCGAAATCAAGCCGGATTCCTTTTAGTTCGACTTCCGGTGATCCACTCTCAGACGACGTTTCGACAGTCAACGTCGCAAGACGCAGTAGTCGTTCGATGACGTTTTGTTGGATGCCGATTGACTCGATCCGTTTGCGTTGCGTCGTCCGCTCACTTTTTTGGAAAATCCCTTTGCGGACGCGAATCGTCTCGGTATCGATCGTGAACGTATAGAAATACCAGGAAGCGATCCCGTATAAAAGAACGAATAGAATGCCGACACTAACACCGATCCATGTATAGGTGTTGATCTCGCCTTTGCGGATCGCGTTTAAAATCAAAGCGGCGAACGGAATCAGGAGGGAACGGATGATTGAGATACTCGACATGACGATAAACAGCGGGTGGACGCGCCGTGTCATAATGATTCCTCCTCCCGCTCCTCGAGTTTCGCGAAGCGTTCGACTTGTATTCGCAGTTCCTCCCCTTGCGCACGATCGAGTCGTGTCAACGTGACGAAGCCGGAAGCAGTCCGGATATCGAGTGTGATCAAATCATAGCGACGCAGGATCGGTCCCGTTTGACTATCAATCAATTGTACCTTGACGAGGGGTACGGTGACTTCTCGACGGAAAAAGATGCCGTGGCGGACGACGAGAAATTCCTCATCGATGCGATAACGCATATACTTCAAACGAAGAACGGGTATGTAGACGATACGGGGAATGAAATAGATCAGCCAAAGCAGACCGACGACGCCCATCCACCAGGGTGTCAGGTCGAGCCACATCACTTGGGTGATCGTCGTTCCGATCAAAATGACGGCGATCAATGCGTGTAACGGCAACAACCCGAGCCGTTCTGCGCGAATCGATCGCTCTGGCAATGCATGCCATTGTACAGTAGACATCAAAAAACACTTCCTTTCGTTTCCATTTACGGTTAAATACGTCGCTTGGTTTCAGACAGCGGTTGACATTTTGTTTGATTTCATCGCATATATAGAAGTGAAGAACTGTAACACCAAGGAGGAACCATGTTAACTTTTGAAGAAAAACTACGAATCATTGAGACCTTCCCACAACTCGTCCGAAAAGATGTCTCACTGAAGCGCGTCAATTTCCAATTCCCGGACAGTCAGTATGAGAAGAAGAATCTCGTCTATCATTTGCATCCGAACGGAAACGGCTTCGTTTATGCCGCTGGTTTGCCGGGTTATGAAACGGACGAAAAAGGGTTCGTCAACATCCGTGAATTCTCAGAACCTGCTTTAATCCTTTTATTAGAAGATGCAATCAAAGCACTCTCGACGGTCCAATCGGTCGAAACACTCGAAGAAACATGGGTCAACGATAACCAGTTCGAATTGACGTTACTCAATGAAGATATCGACACGTGGCTCGTCTATGCTGGTGACCTTTTAGATGGTGCATTCAACTCGTATAAGGAAGCAGCGAACTATCTTGAAGAAGAAGGCTTCCGCCGTAAATAAGACAATGAGCGATCCGGTTAATCCGGGTCGCTCATTTTCATGACCAGCCGATTCAGTGCCGCTTTGACGACTTGAAGATCTTCTTCATCGACGTCGAGTGTTCGGACGAGATCAAGCGGAACAGTCTCTGCTTGTTTCCGTAACGCTCGGCCGGCATCCGTCAAAAAGATTTGGATGTGCCGTTCATCTTCCGGCTTACGGACACGTCGCAACAAATCTGCTGCTTCAAGTTTCTTCAGTAATGGCGTCAGTGTTCCCGAATCGAGGTGGAGACGTTCGCCGATGGCTTTAAGCGACTGTCCCTCCTCTTCCCAGACGACGAGCATGACGAGATATTGCGGATACGTCAAACCGAGTGGTTCAAGTAATGGACGGTAACGACGCGTGATTTCACGCGAAATCGCATAGAACGGAAAACAGAGTTGTTCGTCTAACGCTAACGGGTTCATAAAAAAATTCCTCCTATCGTGAGCAAACGAGTTGCATTTCGATTTAAATTGTATACAATCTAATTGTAAGCTACTTATTTGAATTCAACAACGAAAGGGAGTTACACACATGAAACCAATGTTCACATCATCTGCAACAGCTGTCGGAGGTCGCGACGGACGCGTCGTATCGGAGGACGGAATCCTTGACGTCGCTCTCGCAATGCCGGTACCAGGATCGAAAAAACAAGCAACAAACCCAGAACAACTCTTTGCTGCAGGATATTCTGCTTGCTTCGACTCTGCTTTAAACATGGTCGCTCGTAAACAAGGCATCAAACATGATGGCAGTGAAGTCACAGCACACGTGACATTAAACGAAGCAGCTGACGGATTCATGCTTTCTGTCGAACTCGATGTTCTCGTCCGCGGAATCTCGGAAGAAGCAGCAGCTGAACTCGCGAAAGTCGCGCATACAGTCTGCCCTTACTCACGTGCAACTGCTGGAAACATCCAAGTCGACGTCTACACACGTACGACTGACGCAGAATAAGTGTAGCATTTATAGCCAGCCTGAGGTTTACTCTTGGCTGGTTTTTATTTTTTATGATTAATTTGGTAGTTGAAATAATTATGTTTTTTTAATGATGAACGGTTGCTCTCACGAAAAGAACAACCGTTCTTTTTTCATAGTTGATGAACCGATAAGATGACGAGCTCCCCAGACACGGTGACATAATAAGCATCCTCAAAACGATACCGTTCATTGTGTTCTGCGTCATAAACTGTGACCATTGGTTCCGCGTCTTCTCCAATCGCTTCGTGTAGATAAAAACGTCCACGTAAGACACGTTCGAATGGTTCCTTATCGAGGAATCGGGCACCGTTGCGTAAGTTGATTACTTCATGATGGTGTTCGGACCGGTCATTGACGATGAAGATCGTCGACTCGACGTCATCATAGGTAAAATCAAGCGGTTCATAGTCACTCCACTGAATCCGAGCAACCTCTTCGACACTCGCTTCCGTGTCAATCCGGTAAAAAATTTCTTCGTTCAAACGATCGGTATAGGCACTGAATATGAGATGCCCTTCTTGTTCTCCGAGATACTGGACGGTATCCCCTTCCCCTTCTAACTTCAACAAGGTTGCGAACGATAAGTGCTCAACACCCCGTTCGATCTCTTCAATCAAAGTCGGCAGTGGGGCAATCAAGAGACTTTCCGAGTGGTCGATCGGATCTTCTGGTGAGATGACACCACTCTCAAGAGCGTCATAAAACGAGAACTCATCAAGCCGTGCGTTACAGACGATGTACTCTTTCTCTTCAAGCGTCACGAGAAAGAAATAGAGTTCTCGGTAATTCTCCGTCATCCCGTAGAGCCGTGGATCACGAATCGTTTGTCGCGATTCGTCCTTGACGTCATACAGAAACGCAGACGTTGTTTCCGTCGTCTGTAAAAATACAAGATAGTTCTCATTGAGCACCCAGTAGAGGGTCAAATCTCCTTCAACATAAAACGACGCAATCTGCTCCCGTTTACCGGACAAGAGATCGATCACGAGCACTTCCGTCTCCCCGCCCTGTTCTTGCGTATGTTCGTTCAAGCAATAGACTCTTCCGTTCCGTACGAACGGTCGGGTTGGTCCATGATCCGTCAAAACCTGTGGCGTCAGATCGACTTGTTCTTGATCTTCAAGATCATACCGGCTGATGTGGTAACGGGCGTCATCAATACGACGTCGAAAATAGATCGACGATGGTGTGACATGCAAGACATCCATATGATCGGCGGGTAAAGCACGGGCATCCACTATTTCCATGATTAATCTCCTCCCGGACACGTACTACTTGTCTTTTTCCCACGAATCGTATTGCTTCAAACAGGGTCTTGCTGTGCGTTTAACGAAGCAGAGTGCTACAATATGGCTAGATAACTACAGGATGAGGAAGGTGCGAAACGGTGCAATCACAAGATTTGAATACGATGATGCTTGAATATGTCAACGATAAGGAAGAATACGATGCGTATGCCGACAAGTTGAAGATGCTCCTGTCCGAGCTGCTCGACGCGGCAGGCATCAAATATCACTCGATCGTCGCCCGGACGAAGGACTCCGAGAGTCTATATCAAAAAGTCTTACGACAACCGAACAAATACCGTTCACTTAAGGACGTCCATGACTTAACCGGAATCCGGATCGTCACCTATTTCCATGACGACGTCCGGGAAGCGGCACGTATCATCGAGAATGAGTTCGCGATCGATCGCGATCAATCCGTCGACAAATCGACGTTGCTTGATACGACCGAGTTCGGCTACCTCTCGGTTCACTTCGTCGCATCACTCAGCGATCAGCGACTTGCCTTGAGTGAGTATGGTCGTTTCAAGGACTATACGGCTGAAATCCAAATCCGTTCGATCCTCCAGCACGCGTGGGCAGAGATCGAGCATGACCTCGGATATAAAAATCCAAACAGTGTTCCAGCAGAAGTCCGGCGTAGTTTCAGTCGGGTGGCAGGATTACTCGAGATCGCCGATCAGGAATTCGTCAACATTAAGAAACAATTGAAACAATTCGAAGACGAGACCGTCCAGCAAATCTTGTCTGATCCGCATCAAGTCCGGATCACAGCAGATAACTTGAACTACTTCATCGATCACTCCCCGGTCATCAACGAACTCGACAAACGACTCGTCACGTCACAGATGATGCTCGATTCCGATCAACAACTGATCAACGAACTCATCCGCATGTTCCATTATGTCGATATCCGGACGTACGGGGAACTGATCGAAGCGGTCTCGACACACAGTCCGCTCGCCTTACGTTGTGCGAAGGTCATGCCGAATCCATTCCTGCCCCGTCAAGGAATCGGAATCGCCTATATTTGTATGGCATTGACGATCGCTGGCGAGGACACACACCGAATCGACTACTTCTTCCGCCGTTTCTATCCGGAGTTACGCAACGTCGAAGAAATCGTCGCCCAAGTCGCCCGCGTTGTCGAAACAGATGATTCAAGAGAAAAATATTGATTAAACTAAAATTTTTCACTATACTAAATCACGAGTGAAAGAAACTACGGTATAGAAAGAGTGAAGGATACATGGCAACTACACTAGAAGTAGCACAACGCGATCAGTTGATCGTTGATACAGAAAAAGGATTACGGATGAATTACCGCGCGATCAAGAAGGACGTGCGTAGCATGTTCACGACGTACTTGACACGCAATGAGTTCTTTATCTTGAAGTCCCTTTGTGCGAACAGTCCGCAAATCGCCTCTGCCCTCTCGCAAGAGTTCCAATTCTCAGCGAGCATGATCACGGCATTAGCAGACGAGTTGACGAAAAAAGAGTTGATCTCGCGTGAGCGGAGTGAACTCGATCGTCGTGTCGTCGAACTCCGTGCCACACCAAAAGGTATCGAGCTCTACGAAAAACTCGAATCGATGAAGATGGATTATCTCGCAGACGTCTTCGAGGATTTCTCGGATCAGGAACTAGAACTGTTCCGGACGCTCTTGACGAAGCTTGAAAAAACAGTCTAAGCTGTTCAATCGAACGGATCCGGTCAGGACGATCGGGTCCGTTTTTTAATGCATGCAAAAGGAGGAAACGATATGTTTGATTTTGAATCGGTGCAACACTTACGGCAGACGGGGCAATATGAAGCAGCAAAGGCAGTCGTTCGTCATTATGTCGAGATGGCACCTAACGACCCGACCGTTCTCTATCAGATGGCATGGTGTCATGATAGTCTCGGTGAGGAGCACGCTGCAGTTCCTTATTATGAACAAGCCCTAGCGCTCGGTCTTGCCGGTGAGGACCGCTTGCAGGCATATGTCGGACTCGGCAGTACATATCGCGTCATCGGTC
Organism: uncultured Exiguobacterium sp.; assembly: GCF_964277885.1. Classification (NCBI taxonomy): domain Bacteria; kingdom Bacillati; phylum Bacillota; class Bacilli; order Caryophanales; genus Exiguobacterium; species uncultured Exiguobacterium sp. The sequence continues at coordinate 1,310,995 of NZ_CAXYJR010000005.1, forward strand.
AGTTCGAAGCAGCGTCAGACGTGTTCCACCGCGCATTGCTTGAATTCCCGGAAGTTCACGCCCTGCAAGCCTTCCTCGCGATGACGGAGTACAATCTCGGTCAAGCCGATCAGGCTGTCGGTCGGTTGCTAAAGAGTCTTGCTACGACGTCGTCGGACGCCTCGATCCAGACATTTGACCGGGCAATCCGTTATTATGCCGATCATTTGGACGAGATCGTCAAAGAATGAACAGCAACGGTTGACGAGTGCTCGTTTTGCACAGCATAATGTAACAGCCAAGCGGACTCGCTTTTGGCAGGAAAGGAAGTTAATGATGTCATCAAAAAAAGTATGGACCGTAGAAGGTTACGAAGAGCAAGGGCAAGAAAAACATGGCAAGGCAAGTAAGTCAGAGACATATACGAATGAAACCGATGCTAAGAAAGCCGCTAAAAAGATGGCGGATCAGAATGATCATCTCGACGTCTACGTCATTTATACGAGTACGGTAAACGGTAAGACAGAAGAACAATTCTTCAATTCGAACGGCAAGTATAGTGAAGAAGGCTTCGAGTGGTAATCCGCGTTTTCATTTAATGATTCACAAAAAGCAACGGGTTCGTTTCTCTTCGAGTGAGAGACGGACCCGTTGCTTTTGGTGATGACTTCTTTACGTCTCGTACCAAAGCGGCATTTCACGCTGAAATCCATCGTGGTCCCGAATGATTCGCTGAACGCGTCGTTGCATCGCCTCCAACCCGTCTGCATCGAAACGCTTCGCCCAGACGATTGCCGAAAAGACGACCATCGCCATGTAAAGACTATACATTCGCCAAAAGTCGGACGGTACATCGTTCTCGAAATACCCTTCGATCATGTGACGGACAAATACTGGACTCGTCTCGACCTGAAACAGACCACATTTAACGAAATCATGCCACGGATCGCCATAATCATGATTCCCGTAATCAAGGAAGGCGGAAAGATGCCCATCCTCGACAAGGAGATTATCGAGATGAACATCATCATGTTGCAACCGGTTCGGACGTGTCTGAAGTAACGGAATCCGCTCGCTAATGAATCGATCAAGACGCTCGATCCACATTGGCTCAAGCAACCCATCAATCGCTGCGCGGTAGCGGTCATGTTTCGCCTGGCAACGTTCGCTCCAAGACGTCATCACGCTGGGAGCAGGTACCTCATGGATATGTTTCAATGCTTTTCCTGTCTCCTGACCGAGTCGGGCTGCTAATTCCGGCGACTCGAGAAGCACACTTTGGACGGGTTGTCCGGGTAGGAACGGATAGATGCCGTACGCGGTCGTTGCAGTCCGCCCGGTCGCAAGCGGTAAGGCATGAGCAATCCCCTGTTGTTCTGGGATCACCAAGGTTGCCTCTCGTTCATATTGAAGATTTGACGGGTTCGTCACGACCTTGACGATGTAGTGTGTTGTTGTCGTCTTGACGGACCAGACGGCTTGATGCGAGCGTCCGGCAAGACGTTTAACGCTATCAATACCGATTAGTAACGGATGATCAGGTAGCATAAAGACTCCTTTCTGACATCAAAAAGAGGACGCATCTTGCGTCCTCTTTGTCATGCCTGTGGAATGTAGACAGCAATGATCTCAAGCAGATCAGCATACGCCGTCTCAAAATCGATGTTTTCAATCATATAATCGTAGTGATCGCGCTCTTTCCACGCCTCCTCGTAATCAACGAGTCGCGCTTCGAACTCCGGTGTATCCCCGCGCATCAATAGTCGTTCCTTCATCAAATCAGGCGGAACCGAGACGAATATCGTGATCACCTGATCTCCAAATAGACGCTTGAAGTTCGCCGCCCCTTTTGGATCAATATCCTTGATGACGATTTGATCCTGTTCGAGGACATCGATATACGCTTGACGCGGTGTTCCGTACCACGCCCGGTGGACATGCGCGTATTCGATGAAGCCGTCGTCTTGGATCAGTTGCTGGAACGTCTTGACGTCGACGAAGTGATAACTTGCTCCATCAATCTCCGTCGGACGTTTCGGTCGGGTCGTCACGGACGGGATGAACCGGACATGTGCATATTCCGTCCGTAGACGTTTGATCAGGGAAGACTTTCCGCTGCCCGATCCACCAATCAAGAGAATGATTTTACCTGACATCGTTTTCCCCCTGTTGTTGTGTCGTGAAGTAACCCGTAAAACGGAGTGCGAATTGTTCGAGTTCACTATCGACGACCGTCCCGTATATCGGTCGGATGACGATTAAATAACGCTCATACGAGATGATTCGGGACGTCTCGTTTCGCGTCATCTGGACTTGGGCTTCCGGATAACTCTCGACGTAGTACCAATCAACCGCAATCCGTTCATTGGACGGTGTCTCATAGATCCAGGTCACCGTCGTTCCATTCGCAGGAAGGGTGCTTTTCAAGGTGAAGCGTTGAATCTGCTTCAATTCCCGTTTCGCTGACGCAAGTCCTGCTTGATAATCCGCAGGACGCATCGGTGTCGTCGTCACTTGCTTCGGTTTTGGTTCCGGCAAGCGGGCAAAGCCAAGCTGGAGACCGACGAATAAAGCAACGAGCGACAAACTGATGACGAATACGTATTCCTTGCGCATCCCTTCCTCCTCCTCATCCTTCGAGTGTATCGCGCATTCCTTTTGGATCATTGACGATGACAGCGTCGACACCGATCGCTTGCATCTGACGGACATCGTCGACCGTCTTCGGAGTGTAGACTCGGACCGTGACGTCTTGCGCGTGAGCGAACGCGACGTCCGCCTCCGTCACGCGTCGGTAATCGGGATGGATCCCGGTCGCTCCGATCCGGAGGGCCTGTTCTTCCGGATGATAAATCGGATATGGATACAGAATCGCCGTCTCGATGCGTGGATCGAGCTTGCGGATCAAGGCAACCGAATAATGGTTGAACGAACTGAATAACAGACGGTCGGTTGCGATGCCGTGCGCGGCGCAACGTTCAAGAACATATGCTTCAAGCCCGTCATAGCGGATCGTATCCGTCTTCAGCTCGATGTTGAGCCGTAGCGTCGCTGGTGCGAGGATTTCTAGCACTTCGTCAAGCGTCGGAATCTTCGTCTCGATCGGTTCCCCTTTGAAACGTGCTCCGGCATCCAGTGCCTGAAGTTCAGCGACCGTCATGTCAATCACACGTCCTGTCCCGTTCGTCGTCCGGTTGACGGTCTCATCGTGAATGATGACACCGACACCGTCCTTTGAGAAATGGACATCGAACTCGACCCCATCAACGTCGTCTTCGATCGCAGCAGCGATGGCTTCGAGCGTGTTCTCCGGAAAACGGTCACTGACACCGCGGTGTGCGAACCATAACATCAGAGTGCCTCGACGACACGCGTGTATTTCTTCGTCAAGTAGTTGACGAGCGGTGTGACTGAGATCGATTGACCCGTTGCTGCTTCGATCAATTCAGCCGGTGTCTTCGATTTCCCGTGACGGTGGATGTTTTCTTTCAGCCAGCCTTTGATCGGGGCAAGTGTTCCGGCTGCGATTAGACCATCGACGTTGTCGACGTCACGACGAAGTGCTTCGTTCAGCTGTGCCGCATAAACGAGACCGAGCGCGTAACTTGGGAAGTAACCGAACGAGCCACCTGACCAATGGACATCTTGTAAGACCCCTTTAGCGTCACTCGGCACATCCACACCGAGATACTCTTTATAGAGACGGTTCCATTCTTGCGGGAGATCCTTGACTTCAAGTTCTTTCGTCATCAGACGCTTTTCCAGCTCATAGCGGATGATGATATGAAGGGCATACGTCAATTCATCGGCTTCAATCCGAATCAGTGACGGCTTGACTTCATTGACTGCGGCATAGAAACGTTCGAACGGGACGTCAGCCAGTGATGGGATTGCTTGTTGTAAACCATGATACCGTGCTTCAAGGAAACCTTGGTTACGTCCGATGAAGTTCTCAAAGAACAGTGATTGTGATTCGTGGATCCCCATCGATGCGCCGTCACCAAGACCGAGTGAATCGAGTTCCGGTTCGATGCCTTGCTCATATGTCGCGTGTCCGGCTTCGTGCATCGTGCCAAAAACCGAGTTCCGGTAGTCGTTCTCATCGTATTTCGTCGTGATGCGTGCGTCCTTCCGGTTGATCGTCGTCTGGAACGGATGGACCGTCTCATCCAAACGACCAGATGTGAAGTCGTAACCGATATCGCGTAACCATTCTTGGTTCAAGGCGATCTGTGTCTCGCGGTCCGCGGACCAGTCAAGCGTCGGGAAGTCTTTTCCTTCGAGTTGACCGAGCAGACCGATGATCGCTTGGCGGAGTTCTGCGAACAATGGATCAAGTGTCGCAACCGTCATCCCCGGCTCATAATCATGGAGAAGTGCGTCATATGGGTGCGCGTCATAGCCCCAGTACTCGACGAATTGGCGTTCCATCGCGACGATTTTCTCGAGATATGGTTCGAACATCGACCAATCGTTCGCGTCCTTCGCCTTCTCCCAGACGCTCTCCGCTTCTGAGATCAACGTGATGAACGTTTGGTACTCGGCTTCTGGAATCTTTGAATCACGATCGAAGGCTTCTTTTGCTTTTGCGAACGAAATCGCTTCGATACCCGTCAGCGTCTCTTGCTCCATTGCTGCCAATAATTGTTGATATGTTTCGCCTGTCCGGCGACGGAAGCTCTCTGTCGAGAGGAATCCGATCGACGCGGAACGGTTCGCTGCGCCTTGATCCGGCATGTATGTCCGCATATCCCAATAAAGTAATGCGACGGCTTCTTCGTATGCGCGAAGACCATCGAAATGGTCGCGCCATTGTTGTGTTGTTGACATGATTATAGACCCCCTTGAAGTATGTAACGGTGTAGCATTTTTAGCATATCACATAATGTTCAAAACTTTCACACACAAGTGATTTTTGAAACTTTTCCTGTCAGATGAGCGTATAATGAACATAAGATCAAAGAGAGCGAAAGGAAGTGGCAACTTTGAAGACAGACGCTGAGTTAGCCGAGTTGATTCAGTTGAAGGAGGGATCGGTCTGTACGATCGAGTATCTCCCAGAAGAGCTGGACTGGATTGGTACTGGTCGTAGTGCCTATGTGTTCCGGATTCGTGATACCGATCGCGTCATCAAGAAATTCTATCCGTCATTGCGTCCTCTCGCTGAGTTAGAAGGCAGTATTTATGAACAACTGACGACGTTTTCGACATATGCGAAGATGTTCGCTTATGGTTCCGATTATATCGTGCTCGAATACATCGAGGGACAGACGTTGTTCGAATGCCTTGTCAGCGGAACCTATATCCCGGAATCCGTCTTGACGACGGTCGATGCAGCGCTAGCAGACGCACGCGCCGTTGGACTCAATCCGTCAGACATTCATCTACGCAATATCCTTTTGACGGCAAACGGAACCCGCATCATCGATGTCGCTCGATTTCGTCAAACGGAACCGTGTACACAATGGGATGATTTAAAGAAGGCGTATCACTATGTATATGTAAAACCGTTCTTCCCGAAAAAGTTGAGTGAGACGTTCCTCAATACGATTGCTGACGTCTATAAAGGACGCTTATTCGAATCGATCCGAAAAACTGGTTAACGTAAAACGCGATGCGCCTCTTTGTGAGGAAACATCGCGTTTTTTCGTTGGTTATTGGACGACGAATGAGACAGCCTCCGCAAAGCGAAACGTATTCTTACCGGCTCCTTTTGCGGCATATAGCGCATGATCCGCCTGTTGAATGATTGATTTAAGCTCAACGGTTTCATCATCGAACAGCACAATCCCGATACTGGTCGAGACAGCATATGGCGTCTGCCATGTTCCAAGTTGTTGTAAAATCTGCTGCGCAATCCCTTCGTACTCCCATCGTGTCATCTGTTGAGTGAAGCGAATCAAGAACTCGTCTCCCCCGATCCGGACAGAAAACGCGTCATCATGCGCGCGTGTACAGTCTTGTAACCGTTTTGCGACATCGATCAAGACTTGGTCGCCGGTCTCATGTCCATACACGTCATTCACTTGCTTGAATCCGTCGAGATCAAGATAAAACAACGCACCGGAATGTTGCTGTTCTATATCCCAATGCCTCGTCAAATAACGTCGGTTATACAATTTTGTTAGCGTGTCCTTCCAAGCAAACTGTTCGAGCTCTAAGTAATACGAGAACAGTTTTGCGATCCGTTGGAGAAGTTGAATGCTCTTCTCCTCGAACTGACTTGCTTCATCATGGACAGCGCACAACGTACCAAAGGTTTGACCATTCGTTAAGCTGATCGGAATCCCGAGATAGGACTCGATCTGTAACGCTTTTAATGTGTCCTGTATATCTTCTAAGCGCTCGTCATCGCTGACGGATTCATACCAGATGGGCTCGTTCTGTTCAAAATTGATGTGACGACATAGTGTCTGTTCCATCTCGAACACTTGTCCTGCCCGAATCTCGATTCGTCGATGATTGTTCGAGAGCCGTAAAATCATTTGTTGGTCTTCTTCGATTGTCGTTAAATACAACAATTGATCAGGTAGAATCTCTTTCGCTAATTCCAATACATCATCTGCCAGTTCGTCAAAATTTCGATACAATGTCATTTCTTGCAACGTATCACACCTCATTTGTTATGTAAGTCATATGTTTCACGAAGCAACCCATAGATCGCACAATCCTTATACTCCCCTGCCGCGTTGCGGATCATCGCCCGTACCGTTCCTTCTTGAATCATGCCGACCTTCTGCATGATCCGTCCGGAAGCTGGATTGTCGATATTATGGGCGGCAGAAATCTTATGGATCTGCATCTCTTGAAAACCGAAGGCAAGGACGGCAGCTAACGCCTCACTACCGTATCCGTTGTTCCACCAGTCGAATCCGATGCAATAGCCGACCTCACAGTGATCCGTCGCCGCATCAAAAGCGAATAGATCGATGACACCGATCAACGTCCCACTTCGCTTTTCTTCCATCCCCCAGTAGCAAAAGGTGTCCTCTTCGTAGGAAGAAAGGATTTCCATAGCGCGTGCCTTCGTTTGCGCCATCGTATCGTGTGGTCCCTTGATCAAATGGCGCATGACACGATCGTCCGATAACCAGTTCTGAAACATAGCTTCTGTGTCAGCCAGTTGGATCTTCCGTAATCGTAGTCGTTCAGTCTGTAATGCTGGACTTCCTTGAAATTGAATCATAATAATTCCTTTCTCAATTAGGTATTTGAAATAAAATCATTTCGAATAAACAAGTCGAAAGACGATCATACTGGCGACGGCTAAGAGACGTTCGTTCGTATTACAGTCAAAGACGAGTTGCGCCCCGTGCCGTGACCCCGACGCGATGCAATCTCCGTTTTGATAAACGTTGATCGTTCTCGTGACTGTCGAGGACCGAATCTGATACTCCTGACCGGCATACGAGACGAGCAAGACTTCTTTCAGCTGCAGTTGCTGACGAAGTGCCGCATCGGTGCGAATCGTTCCGATATCGCGTCCGTCTTTACGTATCACAAAATGTGTCGTATTACGGAGCCACTCTGTTTTCGTCTCTTTAATTTGTAATTGTTCCCCGTCTCCTTCGAACGTTACGTCGAGAAAAAATGATTCGAACTTTTCGAAGCGCGCAAGGATTGCCTGCCACCACGTGGCATAACGTCGTGAGAACGTTAGCCATCGTTCATGCGCGAGAAAGACCGTATTCGTCTTTCGGCTCGCCCGGTCCGCTAAGCGAACGGATACTCCCTCTTCTACTCCCCGATAACGTAAATCGCGCCGGATTTGCCACCATTCGACTCCACCGATCACGAAAGCGACGCCCGTTAAACCGAGTAATCCATACAACTCACGTGGGGCGAGTTCCCCTGTCGTCAGATAATGTCCAATCAAAGCGAAAAAGCATAAAATAATCAATAGTAGACTCTGAATCATAACCCTTCCACACCTCCCCTTTCATTTTTCCATAAAGCGCCAAAAAAATCCTCCTTTCCTGTAGAAAGGAGGATTAACTTATAGAGTTGCTGCGACTTCTTGTAAGTCATCCGCTGTCTCGGCAATCGCTTCTGCAATCTTACGCATGCCTTCGATCGTTCCGGCGACATCCTTCGTATCGGTCGATAATTCATGAATTTGCCGCGAGACATTGTCGGTTTGTTCCGAAATCCGTGAGAAGGCACGGACGACTTGTTGCATCTCTATCGTCGTCCGGACGACCGCCGTCTCCGTCGTTCCCATCCGCTCTGAGACGACGAGCATCTTTTGCGTGATTTCTTGGGCGATGCGCGACGTCTCAGCTGCCGACTGTTTACTCTCTTCTGCGAGTTTCCGAATTTCTTGCGCAACGACGGTAAACCCGCGCCCCATCTCCCCAGCACGTGCCGCTTCGATCGATGCGTTCAAACTGAGAAGGTTCGTCTGATCAGAAATCGTCGTCACCATTCCAGCGATTCGCTCGATTTCCTGCGACAGACGAGACAGTTCAGCGACTTGTTCGGTCGTCCGCGATAAATCCGCGACAACATCCTGGAAGCGTCGTGTCTCCTCTTCGACAAGAACGACACCTGCTTCTGCCTCACCGACCGCTTCTGTCAACTGGATCGATATCGCGTCGGTCGTCGTCGAGACGTGTTTGGCGTGCCGTTCAATCTCCTGAAAGTTCGCTGACGACTCCTCACTCATCGCAGCAAGTTCTTCGGTCGATTTTTGAACGCCATCCCCGACGTGCCGTTTTGCTGTCGCGATCGCTTGGCGCTCCTCATCGATTTGTTCCTCATACATCGTCATGACGATCTGTTGCTCGAGGTTGAAGAGTTTCCCGGCTGCCCGCATGATCCGGACACGGTCTGCTTCCGGCCAGTCACTGCCATCAATCTTTTCACTGAGGACATTCCAGACTTTCTGAAAGGCAGCGATGTACCATTTATTATGCAACCCAATTTGAACATGCCGTTCAGCAATTCGGCGTCGGGCTTCAATGTAGTCCATCGTCACCTGACCATCGAACATTTGTAAGATGTGCCGAGCGAGAGTACCTTTCAATCGTTCAAGCGTTGAATGCTGTTCAATCAAATGTCGGAGAGACGGAACACGAACCAGTTCCTCATAGAACGCGTCGACCATGCTCGGCATCCAACGGGATACATCTTCGCGGATGACCCGGACAATTTGTAAATCGACTGCTTCTAGTCCGATTAAACGTAATTGTTCATGCAAGGATGTCGGAACATGCAACACGACATGAGCGCGTTCGCCTTCGATGCGCGCATCGAAGGACGTTGATGTTGATTTCGCGAACCATTTCATATGCTTCTCTCCCTCATTCATAGATGGACTTCATTTTCTTTATCGTCATCTATAAATGACATTTGAATGGCTATCATTCGAAAATCCAACAATTTCATATGGAACATCCCGTCATGATTGATATTTTTAATGTGCGACACTCCTTGATTTCTTCAGGCCTTCTAGATAAGCACCCTTCAAAAAATGGAAAATTTGACCGATACCTATATAACACTTCTCGATTTTTAACTTAAGGAGGTCCGTTCAACTCATGTGGCGTTACTTCTCTTTCATCGTCTTTCCTATATTCCTCGTTTTCTATGGTTGGATTCGTTTTGGACCTGCTGAAGAGTGGGCACACTTGATTGGAATCAACGTCTTTCATATGATGGCGGGTCTGATTGCCGCCTATTGGATGATTCGCGCACGCATTGAACAGCGCAATCCACACCTCCGTTTTCTAAGTTTTTTGTTCGCGGGTCTTTTATTACACGTTCTCGGGAGTGGTCTATGGCTGTTCCTTCAATTAACAGACGGACGGGTCGATGCACCGATTGCCTCGACCATTCTTTGGTGTTCGTCTTATTTCAACTATGTTTTAGCGCTAATCACGAAGATGCGTAGCATCGGATTGAACTTCACGAATAAGAACTACATCTTCAATTTGGTCGTGTTCATGACGACGGCTTTCGTCATGAGCGACTATTATTTATTGCAACCCTATTTTGAGATCCTGAATCCCTCGCTCGAGCGAACGATCTCCACTTTCGGATTTCTCATTGCTGATGTGTTACTCCTCTTTTTCAGTGCAATTTTGTATTACCATGTTCGTTATAACCAAGGAAAACCGCATCACCGTTTTCTCGTCGTTGGTTTTTTGTTTCAAGTGTGCGGTGATGTCATGCTTACCGTATTTACGTTTAACAATAGTCCGTTTCTTGAACATCTCGTCGATGTTTTCTGGGTCATCGCGCTTTTGTCCATCGGATGGAGTGGTCATTTAGAAGGAAGACAGCATCCGCAACAAGAACGACTCTTTCGTTCTCAACGAACGGTAACGGAACGCGATTTCATCTTGCCTTATGTCAGCATCGGTTTACTGACAGGGTTCGTCTTATCGACTTATGACTGGTACCTCAATATTCTATCGAGCGGTTGGCTGCTCTTGTTCTTTCTTGTTCTCGGTCGGCAAATCTTTACGTTACGGAGCAACAATCGATTGCTAAACGAAGTTTCATTCATCGCTTACCACGATTCGCTGACACAGCTCGCGAATCGGCAACACTTCATCGAACGGCTTACGAACGACTTACCGCGTTCTTTTGCGGCTGTCTCGCTGGATTTACATCGTTTGACGATCGTCAATGATACGATGGGGCATGCGACGGGTGACCATGTCTTGATTGAGACGGCGAATCGACTTCGGCTGTTGCGTCACGATGACCTGGAAATCTACCGAATCGGTGGGGATGAGTTCGCGCTCATCCTTCCATACGCGACAAATGATTCGTTGACCGCTCTTGAACAGGCTTTATTACACCAATTCGAGCGCCCGTTCCGAATTCGCGGTTATTCGATTCAAGTCACCGTCCATGCTGGTAGTTGTCTCGTCGAAGACACTTCTTTGCACCAGAACATTCTTTCTTGTCTTGATACGGCACTTCTTCAAGCGAAACAACAAGGACCAATGCACTGCGTCCGGTATGATGAACGACTCCACCAATGGTTCAATCGGAAGATCCAGCTAGAAATGGATCTGCCCGCAGCGATCGAGAACAATCAATTCCAACTGGTCTATCAGCCAAAAGTCGATCTGATGACAAACCGTCCAATCGGTATGGAAGCACTCGTTCGCTGGCATCATCCAGTCTTTGGTTTGATTTCTCCCGTCGAATTCATCTCGATTGCTGAAGAGAGCGGTCACATCATCGCTCTTGGACGCTGGATTCTAAAGACGGCATGCAGCAGGACATTTGACTGGCATGAGCAAGGCTATCCGCTAATCGTCGCCGTCAACATCTCCGTTCCCCAGTTCAAGGATCAACATTTCCTGAACATGATCGAGGAAACCTTGTCTGAGACGAACTTATCTCCAGCTTATCTGGAACTCGAAATTACCGAGAGCGTCTTACAAGACGTCACAGATAGCAGCAAGATGTTACATTCGTTGCGCGATCAGGGAATTCACTGTGCCATCGATGACTTCGGAACCGGTTTCTCTTCTTTATCCATCCTGCATCAACTGCCAGTTCATGCACTGAAGATTGATAAATCATTCGTCGACGATTGTCCGGAAACAACTGGTGGAGCTGCTTTACTCCCACATATCATCTCAATGGGACAAACGATTGGTCTGACGATGATCGCAGAAGGTGTCGAAAACGAGGCGCAGCACTCGTATCTTAAATCCGTCGGCTGTCACATCGGTCAGGGGTATTACTATGCGCGTCCTTTATCGGAAGATGCTTTTTCTCTGTATTTGAAGGAAAAGTTACCGTTAACAGAATCCAATCTCCCTTCCGCGCAATAAAGAAGACCCGTCTGCTTAGTAGATTGAACTTCTAAGCAAAACGGGTCTTTCTGTTAGCTTGACGGCAAGGTCAACTTGACATCCTGAATCTGATATTGGGCAGAACGCAAGATTTCAAGCGTAGACGATTCATCTGTGACGATCGTTCCCTCTTCAAAAGCAGCCGTCCGTGATTGGATATATCCACCGATCGTGTCGACCGACTCTGCTTCAGTGAACCGAAGACCAAATCGTTCTTCAATTTCAACTAATAGGACAGTACCCGCTAAGCGGTACGAGCCGTCCGGTAACTGTTCGATTTCGGCTTGCTCCGCTTCATCGAATTCATCACGGATATCACCGACGATTTCCTCCAAAATGTCCTCCATCGTGATCAAACCGGATGTCCCACCATACTCGTCGATGACGAGAGCGATGTGTGACCGTGTCTGCTTCATCTTCAAGAGTGTTTCTTGCAGCGGTGTCATTTCCGAAACGACCGGCAACGGTTTAAGGAACGATGCAAGTTCTCGTTCGTCTTGTACCGCGTGATGGGCGAGCACTTCCTTGACGTTGATATAACCACTAATCCGGTCCTTATCCGTTCCTTCACTGACCGGGTAACGCGTATACGGATTGTCAGACATCGTCTGTAATAGATTTTCCCAACTCATCTCGTCCGAAATGACCATCATATTCATCCGTGGCACCATAATGTCGCGCGTGACACGCTCATCAAACGCAAAGACGTTTTGCATTAAGGCGAGTTCCGATTGATTGATCTCACCACTTTGAAAACTTTGAGCCATGATGATCTTCAACTCTTCTTCCGAATGGGCTTGTTGGTGACCGGCAGGTTTCACACCGAACATCCGCAAGAGGACACGGGCCGAACCGTTCATGATCCAGATGAACGGATACATGACTTTTCCGAATATATAGAGTGAAGGAGCTAGCAGTAACGTCATCCGTTCCGCATACTGGATCGCGAGCGTCTTCGGTGCGAGCTCTCCGATGACGACGTGGAGAAACGTCACGAAGATGAAAGCGATACTGTATGAGAGAATCGTTGACAGCGCAACGGCGACACCAAGTTCATCAAAGACCGGTGTCAACAATTTCTCGACGGTCGGTTTCCCGAGTGCACCCAGACCAAGTGCAGTGATCGTGATACCGAGCTGACAGGCCGACAAGTAATAATCGAGATCTCCTGCGACCTTCTTCGCAAGTACTGCTCCCTTTTTTCCTTCTTGCACCATCTGGTCGAGACGTGACATCCGGACTTTGACGACAGCAAATTCCGAACCGACGAAAAACGCGGTCAAACCAATCAATATGACGAGCAACAACAAATTCAGTGTTAAGACGATGTCCAACTTGTATCCCCCTAAAAGCGGGGGATCACCTCCTTTTGATTTTAAACTGTACAGTATAACGTGACACTTGATAAGAGTTTACGATGCTTTTTCTTCAAACGCAACCAATATCACTTCGTTGAAGTTCAGACGACCATTAATCATGTACCTGTAATACTAGGTTTCTCTTTGTCACTTCCCGGAAATATAAGAGCTATGCGCGTAAGAAATTTGAGATGAAGCTTTTATATCCATGAACATCTCGAACGTGAAAGATCAATTTGGGGAAAGGTAGTGTGTATTATGGAAAAAACAAACAAAGGCTTTTCGTCCCACTTCCGAGCGGAAGCGGACGGAGCGGGCCGTAACATTTCATGGAGTTCAATTTTTGCAGGTGTGGTATCATTCTTATCTTTATTGATTCTCTTCAGTCTGATTGGATCGGCAATCGGACTTGGCGTCACAGACGTCACGTCGAATAATCCGTTTGATGGTGTCGGAACTGGTCTGATCATTTGGGCGATTCTGTCATTGCTCATCTCACTGTTCGTCGCTGGATTCGTCTCTGGTGTAACGTCAGCGCGCGCCGGTCTCGTTCATGGATTCTTGACTTGGTCGACAAGCGTCATCCTCTTGTTCGCCCTATTGACGTTCACGACAGTCAACACATTACAATCGGTCGGTTCATTACTCGGAACGGTCGGTGGAGCTGCTGGTAGCGGCATCGGATCTGTCGCGTCGACGGCAACGGATGCAGCGACGAAAGGGTTCGACTCCGTCACGAAGAACGTCTCAAATATCGATACGAAAGAACTTGATGGAAACGTCGAAGAAATTCTCAAGGATACAGACATCAAGGAATTACAACCAAACTATCTGCAAGGTCAGCTTGATGCCGTCAAAGATGACGTCACGGCTGCCGGTAAAGACGCCATCACAAAACCAGAAGACTTCGACAAAATCGTTCAAGATCTTGGTGATTCGTTGACAGCACGTGCTGAAAAGATCGAGAAATCCGTCGATGAAAAGAAAATCGCTGATGCTGTCGCGAAGAACACGGATTTAACAGGTGCTGAGGCAGATCAAGCGACGCAAAATATCGTCGATGGTTTAAACACGGCAACAAAAGAAACGACGCAACAAATCAACAATGCGAAACAAACGCTTGACGAGACATCCGCTGACCTCAAGAAAACGGTTCAAGATATTCGCAAGCAGACGGAACAAGCGACACAAACGGCATCGAAAATCTCGATCTGGGCGTTCGTCGGTCTCCTTCTGACACTCATCTTCACATCGTTCGCTGGGATCGTCGGCTCACGCGTCGCAACACGCGGTCGTGTCATGAATAAATAATGATTTCTCACTCACTGATTCCGCCATCGCGGAGTCAGTTTTTTGTGCGGTAAGACCATCTGATTGACTCTATTTGAAATTTACTGTTACACTGTTACCTAACGACCGTTAGGAAGGTGATTTATGTGAAAGCCCAACAATTGTTACTGACGAGCATCCATCATTTTGCCGCACACGGCTATGAAGGGGCATCGCTGCAAGAGATCGCAACAGAAGTTGGTATCAAAAAACCGTCCATCTATGCGCATTATAAAGGGAAGGACGACCTGTTCCTGCAAGCGACGACGTATGCCTTGCAAGAACAAAAGCGCCGCTTCGCGACATATTTCACGAATACTCGGCAACAGCCGCTCGAGCAATCGCTGCACGGTTTCTTCGATTGGTTCATTTCGGAGCAGCAGGATGATATCCTGATGCGGTTCATTCTTCGAGCCGCTTATTTCCCACCGGAGAAGCTCGAACAAGAGATGACAGACCGCTTCAATCCGTTCTTCGACTCACTGCACGATCTATTGACGCGTCTACTACGGGAACGAGACCGAACGGAGCAAATTCTCTATTCGACGGACTACAAAAGTGCCGCGCTCGCCTATCTGACGGTAGCTGAAGGCACGTTGACGGAACTCGTCTACAACGGTGTCGACGCGTTTCACGCTCGTCAACAAGCCGTCTGGCCGATCGTCTGGCGTGGTATGTCAAAAACGATTTAATTCTATTGAGGTGAACTATGCAAAACAATACATTGATTTTAAGTACACTCCTGCTCAACTTATTCATCGCCTTTTTAGGCATTGGACTCGTCATTCCCGTCACACCAACGATCATGAACGAGTTGAACATCTCCGGGGCGACGGTCGGGTATATGGTTTCCGCCTTCGCCTTTGCGCAACTGATTCTTTCACCACTCGCGGGACGTGCCGTCGACAAGTACGGACGTAAACCGATGATCATCATCGGTTTGTTCATCTTCAGTATGTCCGAGCTCTTATTCGGTCTCGGTCAAAGCGTCGAAGTCCTATTCGCGTCACGGATTCTCGGTGGTGTCAGTGCGGCTTTCATCATGCCAGCCGTTACGGCATTCATCGCTGACATCACGACGAACGAGACTCGTCCGAAAGCACTCGGATATATGTCTGCTGCCATCTCGACCGGTTTCATCATCGGACCGGGGATCGGTGGGTTCCTCGCTGATCTCGGTTCGCGGACACCGTTCTTTTTTGCTGCCGCGTTCGGTTTAACTGCGATGGTGTTATCCGTCTTTACGCTTAAAGAACCGAAACGTCACTACGAGACAACGACGGTCAAACAGCAGACCGGTTTTCGGAAAGTCTTCAGTCCGCTCTTTTTCATCGCTTTTCTTGTCCTGTTGATTTCGTCGTTCGGTCTCGCCTCGTTCGAGTCGTTATTCGCCTTGTTCGTCGACCGGAAGTTCGGCTTTACAGCGAAGGACATTGCGCTCGCAATTTCTCTCGGTGCGATCGTCGGTGTCATCGTTCAAGTCGGACTGTTCGATCGTTTGACACGCTGGTTCGGTGAGATTCGCTTAATTCGATACAGCTTGATCGGTTCGACACTGCTCGTCGTCTTGATGACATTCGTGACGAACTATATCTCTATCATTCTCGTGACGATGGTCGTCTTCGTCGGTTTCGACTTGATGCGACCCGCCGTCACGACCTATCTCTCGAAGATTGCCGGAGATGAACAGGGGTTCGTCGGCGGGATGAACTCGATGTTTACGAGTATCGGGAACATCCTCGGACCGATCGTTGGCGGATTATTGTTCGACGTCAATTTGAACTATCCGTTTTATTTCGCGACAGTGATGCTTGCGATCGGTATTTTACTGACGTACTTCTGGCGCACCCCACGCACGGAAGCAACCGAATCGGATCGATTATCCTCTTAAACAAACAGCCCCGTTTCCAACACTGGAAGCGGGGCTGTTTGTTATGTCAACAAGAGTTCGTGTAATCGATTTGGCGACGATACAGTATAGGTCGCAACCGTCTCATTGGATTGTTCGCTAATCAAGCACGTCTTGATTCCGGCACGATGTCCGGCTAAGACGTCGAGTTCCCGATCGCCGATCATGATCGTCTCGTCTAGAGCCAATTGGTATCGATGAATCAAGTACGTGACAGCTTCCGGATCCGGCTTCCGAGCAAAGCCATGTTCTCCGGTCAGGATGTCTTGAAAATGATGCGTCAGCTCATACTTTGCAAGTAACGCATGAATCGATCTTCCGCGATGGGTGACGATATGATGCGTCGCACCCCTTGCCGATAGCGACTCTAGCAGTTCGTAGATTCCGGGAAACGGTTCAGATTGTTCTTGTTCGATCATTTTCTTTTGTTGCTTGTAGTTCAGAATGAATGCTTCAGACACATCAAACGTCTCATACGTCGTTTTTGCCGAGATTGCCATCAATTCAGCGACTCGTTCTCGATCGACCTTTCGTCCTTCGTCCTTAAGTAACTCTACAAAAACATCAATCAGCACCGGATATGTATCGAACAGGGTCCCGTCAAAATCCCAAATGAAGTGTTTCAACATCTGTCTCTTCCTCTCCCACTCTCTTGACGCCGACAAAGACGGCTTCTCCGTCCATCTCGACCTTCCAGTCGTTGTGATCAAGTCCTTCGCCTGAGATACGAATTCCTACCTGTCCTGGACGTCCCATCTCATGACCTTGCTCGACGATGATCGCTGTTTCCGCTTCAAGTGGCTGGATGAACTTTCGGTAATAGACACCCATTACACCACTCGCCGTACCAGTGACCGGATCTTCAATACTACCTGCTCCCGTTGCGGAGAAGTGACGCCCGTGTAAAGTTGCCTCCGCATCATATGTATTAAGACAAATGGGATGAATCGATGCTTGAGGATAGTCAGTCAACACGGTGGCAAATCGTTGATTATCTGGCATCATCCGATGAAAGTCCTCAAGTCGACGAATTGGGAGGAGCAGTGTCCAGTTCCCAGTACTGCCGTATTCAATTGGCCATCGGTCATCAAGGTGTTTCAATTCGAGACCAATCACTGCCAGAACTTTCTTTACGTCACCGTTAAACCGGTGTAATCGAGGTTGCCCTTGTCGTAAGCGAAACATACCGTTCGCTAAACGTATCACAGGCAAGATGCCTGACTTTGTCACGATTTGACATGTAGCAGGTAAACCTATGCTTGAATCAATTGCCGTCAATGCAGCAATCGTGCCATGTCCACATAAGTCCATTTCCCGTTCCGGTGCAAAGTAGCGCATGCGATAGTCCGCTTGCTCTGAAGACAGGACGAACGTAGTCTCGGTAAAGCCATTCTTACGAGCGATTCGTTGCATTTCCGGCTCAGTCAATTGATCGGCGTTTAAGACGACTCCAGCTGGATTACCTGCTCCAGGAGTCATCGTGAACACATCATAATGTAGCGTCTCGATCATTTTTCTCCTCCTCCTTTTTCTAAATAAATTTCAACGGATCGTAAAGCACCTTCCAAGTGCCCACCGTGACTTGAATCGGTTTCTGTTCCAATCAAGGAAATCGTCGTATGTTCCGCACCGAAATCAACGGAATGATACGCGGGGAACTCTAAGAGCGGTGCTGCATCGGCTCGTGTTGCTGTCCACATATCCGTCGACCAGTCTTTATACAACCAGCCAATCGGTTGACGTGCTTGTTCACCGAATAATCGAGCTAACTGCTCAATGACGGATTCCTTGATTTCAACCTCGGTTAATTCCTGTCGTTCACGTGCTGGCGTCCGGAAAAAACCGAACAACGCTCCTGGTCCGTCTAGTGGGGAAGCATCATGAATTTCCTGCACCATCCCGGTCCAACTGATTGCCTGACCGGACCAACCTGAACCACGCCAAAACGGTCTTTCGTAGAGAACAAGACATTTGGCTTGTTGCGCCATCCAGGTCGGTAATGCAACGAGTTCATCCAGGACTGCTTCAGGTAAAGCTGGTGTAAACAATAGCTTTGCCGCTAGACGCGGTGGTAATGCGAGGATAATCTCGTCGAACGGTTGACTCTTCCTTCCTGAACTGACGACAATCCGGTTCGTGACATTAATCTGGTTGATGGGAGACTTGAGTCGAATCGTTCCCGGTCTGAGTTGTGCAGCAAGTGCCGTAGCTACGGAGCGTATTCCGTCACGAAGGCGAAACGCCGTCGGTTGATTCGAAACCAAATGCGACTCGATTCCGTCAGCCCGTTCCAGTCGAAGCGCTCCCGTCGCATATTGTTCCAGTGTCGGTAAGTCTAACCGATGAATCAAATCGACCATCAGTGGTTCGCTGTCCGGCCAAAACCAAGTCGGTCCAAGATCAAACGCATATGTTCGACTATTAACTTCAAATTCGACCGTCTCGATTCTACCACCAATTCGGTCACGTGCTTCATAGATCGTCACGTCGTGTCCAAGCTCCTGCAATCGCGTCGCGAGAAACAGTCCACTAATTCCCGCCCCAATGATGGCGATGTTCATTTCGATTCAACCTCTCTATTCGTGATGTTTCGTGATGTTTGTTTTAGTATACCGGAACACGCGAAAAAACAAGGACGAAACGTCCTTGCCTTAGGATGATTGCACCTGCTGCCAGTTGTCTTCTTCATAAATCGATTGAACCCATTCGACCGGTACATACAAGGATCGGGCGATCGCATCGTCCGTCTTACCCATTTTCCGCAACAGATGGACGATCCGAATCCTTCGTTCGAGCTCCCGGTCATCCGGTATCAGTTCAGGCATCATCTTCTCTTCTCCTCTCCACTGAATCGGCGATGGTGTTTTCATGATGATACCCGATAATTATCTGAATATTCCGTTTGATGTGCAGAAGCAAGGATTTTTGATAAAGTTCAGGGATAGATAACAGAAAGGAATTCATCGCTTTTTGTAGAAATATATTGAATAGGCGCAACAGTAGGATTTCTTGCGTCAACCAAACAGATTAGGAGCATGTATATGATTAAACGTCAAGCACTATTTCGTCTGTCGATCGGCTTACTGCTGATTGGTGTCATTGGCGGTATCCTGTTAGATGCCATCGGCTTCTTTCCGCACGCGACAGCTTACTTATTGAGCATTCCAGTCGCTTCTCCTGACTCGGAATTTCTTTTAGGGTGGATCTTATCTGGTGTAACAATCGCAGGGCTGATTTCGCTTCCCTTGTCCTTACGTCGTCATCACACCATTACGACGTTCGCTTGTCTTCTAGCTGTCATTTTAACGCCGCATGTCATGTGATGTTCGCTGGTGACGCATCCTTTTAATAAGATAGAGCGAATGTCCATCGTGAACGACGACACCAATGCATCGAATCGACGCATTGGTTTTTTCACGTCTAAAAAGTAAAGTCTACTTTACAAAATGTAAAACAGACTTTACAATGTAAACAACTGGAAAGGAGGTCGTCAGATGCAACTGACGAACCATGTCCGCCTATATCGTCAACAGCATAAGTGGACACAAGAGCAGTTCGCTGAACGAATCGGCGTGACACGCCAAACCGTCATCTCGCTTGAAAAAGGAAGCTATACCCCATCGCTATTACTCGCGATGCAGATTGCCCGCGTCTTCGATCGACCGGTGGAGGAATTATTTCAATTAGAGGAGGATTCCAAATGAAACGTGTCGTCACTCAATCTTTACTTAATTGTTGTCTCTACTTTTTAGCTGCTTATCTCATTAGTGCGATTCATGCTAATCTGAAACTATTTCAAGATGATCCTGTATCCGGTACCGGTCTGTCGCTCAAGCTCGACCTCCGTATCATTCTGCCACTGATCATCATCGCCATCATCGTCTCAGGCATCGGCTATCTCTCACGAACGGATCGTTCCCGTTCACTTTCTAAATGGTCGACATCAACTGCAGAATTCTCTGACTCGGATGAGCGGGAAGCACAAATCACTGGTAAGGCGACCCGCGCAGCGTACGTCGCTTTTATGATCAGCCTTCCTGTCCTGATGATTGCCTTTTTGTTTGAACAACCGTTACTTGAACGGTACCCAGCATTTCCGTTCTATGCGATCGCTCTCATTCTCTCGGTTGGAACAATCACGTATATGACGGCATGGATTGTCCATATCCGTCGTTAAAGCCGTTTGACGAAAAAATATTGAGTTTGTCCAACAGCGGGATGATCAGTTAGACGTCCATACACCTCATAACCATGTTTGCGGTAAAAGTCTGGTGCTTGAAAATCAAACGTATCGAGAAGGATTTTCGTACACCTTACTTTCTTGGCATATGCTTCGATTGTCTGCAGCAGGCGGGTGCCGATACCTGCCTGTCGCGCTGACTCACTCACCAAAAAAACTGGACATGTATATGTTGCCAGCTATAAATATCGGTAATCCCACCGATGCGATCGCCGGCTGCATTATACGCTCTGTAACACAAGTCTCCAGATTGTTCATATAGAGCTTTCGGAACGTATTGCCGATTATAGACAATCAGCTGCTCGCGGACGAATGCCCTGTCCTCTTTCGTTCCCGACTAGATATCCACATTGTTCCCCTCCTTAATTTTACAAATGATACCATTCCTGCCATAATGATAGCATATTCTATCTAAATCGGAGGCTTACATATGCAGACGATGCACCACTCGTTCGATACGCAACGGTACAACATACGACCCGCTCGTCCTAGTGATGCCGAGGCACTTGCTGCTCTCCGCGAAGCACTTGACGCGGAAACAGAATACTTCGACCGGATGCCCGGTGAGGAGGTAATGACAGCAAACGATTTCGTCGATCAGTTACGAGATTCACCAGTTTTGGACCGGATTCTCGTCGTCGAACGAGAGGAACAAATCATTGCCTACGCCAGGTGTCGCGGATTCGAATTGAAACGCTTTGCCCATAAAGCATCATTCGGCTTAGGTGTCCTTCGCTCGGATTGGGGACAGGGGATCGGTACCCAGTTGACAATCCGGATGATCGCCTGGGCGAAGGCGCAGTCGCTTCTGAAAATCCAACTTGAAGTCGTCGAGACGAATCACGGGGCGATCCGACTCTACCAACGCCATGGATTCCAAGAGGAAGGACGATTGAGACATGACCGGTTGCTGTCGGATGGCTGTTATTATGATACTGTCCTGATGGGCTTAGCATTATGAGTCTCTCCTTATCGATCGCGACATACAACATTTGGCATCATCCACACAAACGTCAGGAACGATTTGCGGCGTTGTGCGCGGAAATCAATCGACATCAACCAGATGTCCTCCTGCTGCAAGAGGTCATGTCGACGTTTCATCCGGATGAACCGTTCGTCTCGATTGCCGAACATCTTGCTCAAGCGACCGGATATCCGTACTTGATTTTCAATGATTATCCCGATTCTCCTGACGAAGGACTCGCTATCTTATCACGTTTTCCTCATGATCATCATGAGGTGAGTTGTGCAACTACTTCTGTCGTACAACACCATTGTGCGGCTCGAACCCTTTTCGTAATCAACGAGAAACGTATCGCAGTGACGAACATTCACTTCAACTGGCGAACTTCAGACATTCGACTCGATCAACTTCAATTCGTCAACGAATGGATTGCCTCACAGACCGACGAGGCGACAATCGAGTTCTTAGCCGGTGACTTCAATGACTTTCCGGAGTCTCCCTTGCATCGAGTCGCATTACACGAGTGGGTCGATCTTGCTGACAGTTTCGCGACGCGAACCGGTCAACTCGCTGCAACGACTTTAGATCCCGTGACGAATCCGTATGCCAAAAAGAATGACGGTATCACGACACCCGCCCGGTACGATTGGTTACTGTGTCGACGCTCACCGGCACCGGTCACTTTACAACACGTTCAATTGATCGGGCATGAACGATTGACGCATCACGTCATACCGAGCGACCACTATGGTGTTCTTGCCCATCTGACGATTCACTAAAACGACAGGTCTACGCTCTTTGTAAGCGCAGACCCGTCGTTTATTTTTTATACTCTTTTTCGGTACCATCCGAGAAGTCGATCTCTACTTCTAAACGGGATGCATCTTGAATCGCAAAAACCCGCTCCACTTCTGCAATGACTTCTTTCTCAGATGTGTCCGCATCGACTTTCAAGTTCTTGAACTTCGCGTCGAGTTCCGTCATCGCCGCGTCTCCACGCTTGTTTTCACCCTTATACTGATATTCCGCTTCTGTACCGTTTTTTTCCCGATCATAGCTGATGTCGATCGCGTCCTGATCCCCATCGACGTCTGCTTCGATTGATAGGCTAGTGAACCCATAATCCGTCTCCGCGTTTTTCGTGACGGTATCTTTGTCTTTCATCGTATCATCGGTCGTATTCGAGTTCGTCGCTCCTTCCTCGACCTTGTCCGTCGACGTTTCGTCGTTCCCACATCCTGCTAGCATTAGACTCATCGCAAATAACGTCGCAACACCGTATCCTGTGATATGACGTACCTTCATTCCATCACGTTCCCTTCTGCAGGGATCGGATGTGCTTTCAAGAGTCGGGCAAGATGCAACAAATTGGCAGCTAAAAACTGGGCATGTCGTTTCGTGAAGTCATTGTCGCGTCCGGCTTCGATGTAAGAAGGTCCCGGTCCTGCTTCACCGACCCAGTACGCATCGACATTGGGCGGAATCGTGAATCCGATGTGTGACAGACCGTATAAGATGGACGCGGACGCGTGTTTTGCTCCATCCTCGTTGCCGGTAACGATGACACCACCGACCTTGTTATAATAGATGGCTTGTCCAAGGTCGTTCGTCAAACCACTTCCCCCATATAACCGTTCGATGACTTGTGTCGCGACACTACTTTTTTCACCGAGCCACAGCGGTGTCCCGATGACGACGATATCTGCCTGTTTGACCTTATCGAAGAGTGCCGGCCATTCGTCGCCGTTCCCTTCATCTTCCGTCACACCGAATGCAACTCGATGGTCGACGACTCGAACGATTTCTGAATCGACGTCCTCATGCTCCCAGTACGCAATCACGTCACGAATCAACGCTTCCGTGTTCGATGGTTCTAGTGATGCTTTTAATGTGCAGTTCAAAAATAAGGCGCGTACCATCCGTTCATCCTCCCCTTTTGAATTGACCATGTTCCTCGTCCTTAATCCTTTCCTGATTCTAATCCGAAGTAAACAAAAAAAGCCTCCGCTTTCGCGAAGACTTTCCTTGTCAGAGACAAGACTTGATGTGTTGATAGTTTTGATTGCCACCGGATAAGTTACAGACGTCCCTGAACCCAAGATTCTTCAAGACGTTCTGTGCCGCGTTTCCAGTGACACCTTTATTGCAGTAAACGATTGTCGGTACCGTCGGGTCAAGTTCCTGCGCCCGCTCACGTAACTCACCGAGCGGAATATGGATTGCCCCGTCGACATGACTCTTCTCGAACTGAGCGCGCGATCGCGTATCGATGATTTGGAAGATCTTACCCGCAGCAACCTCTTCCATCAAAGCGTTTGGTGTTTTCAGGCGGGCCGTTCGTTTGATCGCGTTATCAAGGGCCATTCCGGTATAGAGAACGGGATCCTTCGTCGTCGAGAACGGTGGCGCATAGGCTAGATCAAGATGGAACAAGTCTTCCGCTTTTGCCTTGAAGCTGATCGCGGTCGCAAGGACATCGATCCGTTTATCGACCCCTTGCGGACCAACGATTTGAGCACCGAGGACACGACCGCCGTTCCGGTCTGCGATCGCCTTGATCACCATCTCCTTACCACCGAGATATTCCGGTCGATCCGGCTTGATGTTGTGTAACACTTCGATATCATACCCGGCGTCGCGGGCTTCTTTTTCAGTCAATCCGGTCTGGGCGACCGTCAGATCGAATGCTTTGAAAATACCCGTTCCGAGGATTCCGCGGTGTTCAATTGCTTCACCAGTGATGACCATCCCAGCAATCCGCCCCATCTTGTTCGCTGTCGAACCGAGCGGGCGGTAAAGAGGTTGACCAGTGATGAGCGAAAAGCTCTCGGCGACATCGCCGACCGCATAAACGCCTTCGATGTTCGTCTGCATCTGTTGATTGACGGCGATCGCACCCGTCTGTCCAATCGTCACACCGATCTCTTGCGCGAGTTGCGTGTTCGGTTTGACACCGACCGACAGGATGACGAAATCCGTCTCGATCGTCTCACCAGTTGCAAGAACGACTTCGCGAGCCGTCTTCTCCCCTTCGAACGAAGCAACGGACTCACCGAGTCGCAAGGTGACGCCGTTCGCTTCGAGATGGTCACTGACGCGTTTTGCCATATCGACGTCTAGCGGTGGCATGACTTGCGTCAACCGTTCGACGAGCGTCACTTCGATTCCGCGATATGTCAACTGTTCCGCCATCTCGAGTCCGATGAATCCGCCTCCAACGATGACAGCACGCTTTGGCGCATGCACGTCGACGTAACGACGAATCGCTTCCGCATTGCGGATGTTACGGACCGGGAAGACGTTTTCGAGATCGACGCCCGGTAGCGGCGGAATGATGCTTGATGCACCAGTCGCGAAAACGAGCGTATCGTACGTATCCGTGAATGTCTCACCCGAATCCAGATGACGGATCGTTGCCGTCTTCGTCTCATGATCAATCGCCTCGACGTTATGACGCGTCTTGACGTCGATGTTATATCGTTTCTTGAAGAACGCCGCGTCGCGTGGCGTCAATTCATCAAGTTCAGCGATCTCACCACCGACGAAATAGGGAATGCCACAACCGGAATAGGAGATGTCCTCGTCCCGGTCGTAGATCGTAATCTCTAATTCCTCATTGTTACGGCGCGCCTTCGCCCCGACCGATGTGCCGGCAGCGACCGAACCGATGATAAGTAGTTTTGTCATAGAAACGTCCTCCTTTTAATAGAGCAGTAAGCTGATATAGAGCCCGAGCAACGCGATGGCGAGCGTCGGAATCGTCAAAACGGTACCGATTTTGAAATATTGTCCCCAACCGATCCGGACCCCTTTCGAGCGCAAGACATGGAGCCACAGTAAGGTTGCAAGACTTCCGATCGGCGTGATCTTTGGACCGAGATCGCTCCCGATGACATTTGCGAAAATCAAGGCATCGCGAATCGCACCTGTCGTTGCAGTATGCTCGATCGACAACGCATTGATCATGACGGTCGGCATATTGTTCATGACAGACGACAACAGAGCGGCAAGGAAGCCCATTCCAAACGTCGCCGATGCGAGGTTCGTCGCCATCCACTCGATCAACTCCGCAAGGACTTGGGTCAGTCCAGCATTGCGCAGACCGTAGACGACGATATACATACCGAGCGAGAAGAAGACGATCGCCCACGGGGCACCGGCAAGGACCTTCTTCGTCGGGACGCTTGGTGATTTTTGCGCCAGGAATAAGAAGAAGACGGCGATGATACCAGCAACGAGACTGACCGGAATGCCGATTGCATCACTCGTGAAATACCCGATGAGCAACAAACCAAGGACAATCCACGAAGCACGGAACATCCGCATATCTCGAATCGCAGACGTCGGTTGCGCCAAATCCTCGACAGCATAGAGTTTTGGGATCTGTTTCTTGAAATAGAGATACAAGACGAGCAGACTTCCCGCGACTGAAAAGACGTTGACGAAGACCATCCGCGCCGCATACGCCGTAAAGCCGATGTGAAAGAAGTCCGCCGAGACGATGTTGACGAGGTTCGAGATGACGAACGGAAGACTCGCCGTGTCAGCGATGAAGCCGGAGGCGAAGACATACGCCAGGACGACCGCATCCGGTAACTTCAAATGACGGACCATCGCGAGGACGATCGGTGTCAGGATCAAGGCAGCACCATCATTCGCGAACAAGGCCGAGACAAGAGCACCGAGTAACGTCATGTAGATAAAGAGTTTCAGACCACCACCACGGGCGATCCGGGCCATATGTAACGCGGCCCATTCAAAGAAGCCAATCTCATCTAAGATCAACGAGATGACGATCAAGGCGATGAAGGTAAACGTCGCGTTCCAGATGATCCCCCAGACGGTCGCGACGTCTCCCAGTTCGACGACGCCCGTTAAAAGTGCGACAATCGCCATTCCGATCGCTGAGTATCCGATGCCGATCCCTTTTGGTTGTTTGATGATTAAAAATAAGGTGATCAGAAATATTCCGATCGCAAGCCATTGTGATGCTGTCAATTGATTCACTTCATTTCTGTTAGATTTCTAATACGGTACAGGAACTGGAGCGCACATCTGCTGTATCCAGCCGTCTTAGCATCCATTCCAGTTGACCGTAATAAGGATGTTCCCGATTTAAGCGATAATAGATCCATTGCCGATCGCGGCGTTCGGAAATGATCGATTGTTCTCGAAGTCGTTTTAAATGTCGACTGATCGCGGGTTGTGAAATATCGAATGCCGCGGTCAAATCACAGACACAGTGTTCGCGCACCTGTAATCGCCGTAAGATGTCGAGCCGTACCGGATCACTTAACCCTTTGAGATACTGACTCATCGTTTCTATTTCTGGATCAATTCGTGTCATGAGATTCCCGTCCTTTCTTAATCAGGATATAATATAACCATTTGGTTATACAATAAGAAATAAAAAATCGATCTCGTGTTTATACGGAATCGATTTTTTCTGCTAGCTCTATGATCACGCCTTCTGGTCCTCTTACGTAACATAGGCGATACTCATTTTCGTAATTTGCGACGTCCCCCATCGGTTGATACCCATGATCTGCTAACCGTTCGAGGAGTACATCGAACTCTATCACTTCAAAACAGAGATGACGCAATCCGCTGGCATAAACGGGCTGGACGATAGTGGACGTCTCAACTGGTCGTTCAAAACGAACGAGTTCGAGCCAGATTGCTTCACCTGGTAATCCAAGAGCGACACATTCCGTCTTTGCTCCGTCTAGATTCAACAAACGATCGAGCAACTCCCCCTCCATTTCCCATCGTCCACGTACTTCGAGTCCGCAAAGCGAAAAAAAATGAATCGCTTCTTCTAAATTCACGACGTTCAGACTGTTATGATCCGTTCGTTTAATCATCATCCTTTATTCCTCCTCAAGTGTGTCAAAATGTTGTCAAACCGTTGCTAGAAAGCACATCTAGAGCGTTTCGACGTGGTGTCTGCAGTTTGTATCGTCAGTAAAATATAAGTATGAAAGGTCGTGTCCACTTACGAAAAGGAGTCGAAACAACATGGAAGACGTCAATCTTCTCGTCCTTGCGACCCAGTACATGTTTTGGGTCGGATTCGTCGGAATGGCCGCCGGTACGCTCTATTTTCTCGTCGAACGGAGTTCGCTCGCCCCCGAGTACCGCTCGACTGCAACAGTCGCCGCCCTTGTCACGTTCGTCGCCGCGATCCATTACTATTTCATGAAGCAAGCCGTTGGTGACTCCGGATTATTGTCGGAAATCGATGGCTTTCCGACTGAAATCCGTTACATCGACTGGCTCGTGACGACCCCCCTCCTCTTGATCAAGTTTCCGTTATTGCTTGGTTTAAAAGAAGGAAAAGGACGCGCATTGTTAACGAAACTCGTCATCGCCGACATCATCATGATCATCGGTGGCTACATCGGCGAGTCGTCCATCAATCTAGCGGGTGGCTTCACACCACTTGGTCTTTGGGCATACGTCGTCGGTTGTATCGCTTGGTTTTATATTATTTTTCTCTTGTTCACGAACGTCACGAAAGCTGCGCAAGATAAACCTGCACCGATTCGTAAAGCCTTGCTACAGATGCGCTTATTCATCTTGATCGGGTGGGCGATCTATCCGGTCGGTTACGCCGTTACCTTGTTTGCACCCGGCATCGAGGTGCAACTCGTCCGCGAATTGCTCTATAACTTTGCTGACTTGATCAACAAGGTCGGATTCGGTCTGATTGCCTTCTTCGCTGTCAAGACGATGTCTACTACGAAAAATTTGAAATCCTCTTAATCAAAAAACCGGATGTTTTGAGCATCCGGTCTTTATTTGAACTGATGTTGTTGTTCATAGGAGATATCTTCATTTTTGATGACATAACCCGCTAACTCGATATCTTTTTCACGGAATTTCAACATATAAATCATGTTCGGTTCATTCGCGAATTCAACTTCAATCATATATGGATTTGCTGACGATTCATACGAAAACTTCTGTGGTCTCATCGTGTATGCTTCCCCTGGAAACTGGCGTGCTAGTTCTACTTTTGCGAGCTTTGTATTCTCAGCAATCTGTTGATTGACGAGCGTCGGTCGGATGTACCAAAAGGTACTGCACCCGATTGCCACCAAACCAAGTAAAATTAATCCATACCGCTTCCATCGCGGTGGAAGGAGTACCACACCACAGCCGATTACGAGTAGTGTAAAAACGATCGTCATCCCTTCCAGTATGAAACGAGGTACCATCTCATTCACTTCTTTTCTTCTATGATTGGATAGAAAACCATGATATCATCAACTCCTATGACAAAAAATAGGAGGTATTGCATGCGAAAGATCATCCTGATCGGTTCCGGTGGATCCGGTAAATCGACACTTGCCCGCTCGCTTGGAGAAAAACTCGGGTATCCCGTTGATCACCTTGACGTCTTGTTGTAGCGTTCGAACTGGGAGGCGGTTTCGCGTGAGGAGCAACTCCAGATTCAACACACGCTGACGTCACGCGATACGTGGATCATTGACGGCAACTACGGTGGAACACTTGATTTACGAATCAATGCCGCCGATACGATCATCTTCCTTGATCTACCACGGACTCTCTGTCTGTACCGGGCACTGAGACGAACGTGGCGCTACCGCAAGATCGGTCGACCGGATATGGCAGTAGACTGTCCGGAGAAACTATCGTTTGATTTTTTGAAATGGATTTGGCGGTTCCCGATCGATAAGCGACCGAGTATCCTTTCAAAGCTTACAGCGCTGTCCGATAAACAAATCATTCATTTGACGTCCCGTCGTGCTGTCAAACAGTTTCTTCAATCTTTACCTGAGACGTGATAACGTCCGTTCGTAACCGACCGTACATCCGTGCATCATGCGACCTTTCGCTTTGATAGAGATAGCCGCGTAAGATGCCTTCAAACGTAAACCCAAGTTTTTCAAGTAAGCGATAGGACGCTTCGTTCTCAAGAAATGTCACCGCACCTAACCGATGAAGCGCCAATTCTTCGAACGAAAACCGGATGACTTCTTGAACAGCTTCCGATACATAGCCTCGTCGCCAAAAATCTGGATGTAATTCGAATCCAAGTT
Organism: uncultured Exiguobacterium sp.; assembly: GCF_964277885.1. Taxonomy (NCBI): domain Bacteria; kingdom Bacillati; phylum Bacillota; class Bacilli; order Caryophanales; genus Exiguobacterium; species uncultured Exiguobacterium sp. The sequence continues at coordinate 1,340,659 of NZ_CAXYJR010000005.1, forward strand.
CGGCTTTTTTTGCATACGGACTCCAGTTATTGAGTCCGACCGTTCCAATGAATTGTCCCGTCGAACGATCGATCATTCCCCATCGGATTCCCCGTTTCATAGAAAACGTTTGATCAAAAGAATGGATGATCTAACTTGCTTCCTCAAGAGACGTGAGCGGATCAATACCATAATATTGAGTCACGCGGGAATCAGATAAGATCGTATACAAAGCATCGACGTGACTTTCCGTAACGCGAATCAAATCCAGTCTATTTGTCGATAACGATTGAAAGTTCATATGTATGCCTCCTAAAATATAGTATTCAGATACATACGACGCGTTTCCATGAATCCCCTTCTTTTCTCATTTATTCCTACAAAAAAACGACCTCGATCATATCTCCATCGAGGCCGTCACTTTTTAATTTTACACGGTAAATCGTCCGGTAACGTGTTTCAAATCATCCGCCATCGTTGCGAGTGATTGGGACGCGGACGCAATCTCTTCCATCGACGCCATCTGTTCCTCGGTCGAAGCGGAGATGTTTTGCGTTCCGGCAGCAGTTCCTTCCGTCACTGCTTGAATCGTGCGCATGACTGAAGCAATCTGTTCACTTGCCGCGGCCATTTCCTGAACGGCACCGGATACCTCCTCGACGTGCCCTGTCACGTCGGTAATGGCTGTCTCGATTTGCGCAAACGAGTCGCCCGCCTGATCGACGACAGCAATCCCACTCGTCATCTCGGTTGAGACTTTTTCCATCGAGACCACCGATGCTTCCGTCTCTTGTTGGATGACACGAATCAACGACTCGATCTGTTTTGCCGAAATCGCAGATTGTTCAGCAAGTGTTTTGACTTCCGCTGCGACAACCGCGAATCCGCGTCCTTGTTCGCCTGCGCGCGCTGCTTCGATTGCTGCGTTTAACGCGAGCAAATTCGTTTGCGCCGCGACACCTTTGATCGAGTCCGTGATTTGACCAATTTCCTGCGATCGGTTACCAAGACCATCGATGACGTGGCTGAGACGCGAGACGTCTTCTTGAATCCGTCCCATCTGTGTACCAAGTGTTCCGACGACCTGACCACCGAGTGCGACTTTTTCCATCGCATCTGCCGTGCGTTCCGTCATCTGTTGCGCATTTCCGGCGACATAACGGACAGACGTCGTCAACTCTTCAATCGTCCGTGATGCATCGGACACTTGGTGCAGTTGCTGACTCGCACCACTTGCCATCTCTTCCATCGTCACAGCGACCATCTCGGTTGCTTTCGTCGTCGATTCCGCATTGACGCTGAGTTCATCTGAAGCGACAGCGACACGCTCTGCTGTTCCCGTTAATTCTAAAACGACTTGTTGTTGTGACGCGATCATCTCATTAAAGGACGTCGTCAATTGTCCCAGTTCATCTTTTGAGTCATAATCGCCACGGACCGTCAAATCACCGTTACCCGATTGATCCATCCAGCCTTGCAATCGACGAATCGGACGGGTAATCAGATGCGTGATATATAAGGCAAGTCCTACGAATAGAACGACACCTAACAAGATAATCCCGAGCATTAAGTAAAAGGCTGTCTGTTTTTCTGACTGATTTTGAGCATTCAGATCCTTCGCCTGTCTCGTCATCGAAGCCATCAACGACTTCGCTGAACGTGCAACATTATCCCGAACTTGCTCCAAACTCTCCGAATAGGCTTTGTAGGCCTCTTCGTTCTCATTTCGCGTCGCGGCATCTTGAACGATGCTCATCCCGTTATCATAGGCTAGGACGTTATCCTTTAAGTCTTCTAATTGTTTTTTTGACTGTACAGTAAATCGTCCTGTATCTTCTACCTTATTGAGCGATGAACGGATCTGCGCCTGCCGCGTATCGATATCCGCCTGCAGCTCACCAATTCGAGTCTCGTCCTTCGTTAAAATCATCTCGACTAAAAAGGAATCAAGTGCCCTTGTATCGATTCGGATCTGTGCCACCTCTTGAATCGGTATCAGATTTTCTTGATACATCGTTCGTGAAGCATTTGACATCTGATTCAAGAAATATAACGCGGCTCCTGCGATTAAGAGCATCGCGACAATCGCCGTCGCAATCAATACTTGAATCTTCCGTCTGACTGACATGTGTTTCATTCCATCCCCTCCCATTTTTTTATCGGTTCAGGATGAAAATAGTTGACTGATTTTTCAATATTCCTTCATTTTGATGTGCTCAAGCAAAGCCCTGCCATACGACTTTCTCTCTCATGTTCGATATAATCAGCATACAGCAGGTGAAGAAAGGATGTATTCCATGCAACGTGTAGCCAATGAAATTACGCAATTTCGCGGCAGTCATTATGAGTTCGGTCGCGAACAAGGACGTTACGTCAAACGAAACCAGTTGCTCCATAACCGGGAGGACAACTGGAAGATCCGTGTTCCGCGCTTTCAAGTCGATCCGGTCGAGACGAAAGAGATGTTCCTTCGCTACGCCCCGCATATTTGGGATGAGTTACTTGGACTCCAGGACGAACTTGAACTATCATTGCCAGATACGTTACTGCATTTCGGGCATTACCGGGTCGAAGGACCGAAAAGTGGTTGTTCGATCATGACCGGTGATAATTTCCTCGTCCGCAACTATGATTACCATCCGATGACGTATGACGGTCGATTTTCCGTCTTTCAACCGAATGATGGCGGTTCAGCAATCATCGGTCCTGCCTCTCGGGTGACCGGTCGGATGGACGGGATGAATGAGCATGGGCTTGCGATGGGCTATAACTTCATCAACCGTCGCCGTCCGGGAGATGGGTTCGTCAGCTTCATGATTGGGCGGATCATCCTCGAGATGTGTACGTCGGTCGACGACGCGATCTCACTCGTCAAGGAGATTCCGCATCGCGGATCGTTCACGTATGTCGTCCACGATAAATCGGCGCGTTCGTTCGTCATCGAGGCGACGGCACGCGACGTCCAAGTGCGGGAATCGAACATGTGCACCAATCACTTCGATTTGCTGCAACACGAAAACCGCTATCATCTGGATGACTCAAAACGTCGGATGATGGAGTTGAAGACGCATCAACATATGATTCAAGATGCCGAGTCCGCATTTCGACTCTTGAACGATACCGATAAAGGTGTCTTCGCTGATTTATATGCCCAGTGGGCAGGAACGATTCATACATCCGCCTACTTCCCGGAAGAGTTGAAGGTCTGGTTCGCGCTCGGTGGTGATCAGGAGCCGGTCACGTTCGACTTTGCCGACTGGCTCGCTGGCAATGACTTCACAGCAAACGAAATCACGGGAGAACTGGAGACGAACATCCAGTTCGCGAATACCTTACAGACATGGCGTTAAACGAAAACGTTCCTCCTGCTCGCGCAAGAGGAACGTTTTTTTAATGGCTGTCATCGAGACGTTTCGACATATGATAATCCGTCTTCTCGTACCCAAGCGATTCATACACATGAATCGCCCGTTCGTTATGCGCGAAGACATGTAGCGAAATCTTCTTGACGTTCATCCGTTTCAACATCACTTCTAGTAAGCGGAGCGCTTCCTTGCCATAGCCCTGATTTTGTTTTTCAGACGTAATCTTGACATCGAAGATGAAAGCACAACGTCCGCGTGATTCTTCTGTCACATGGACCCAGACCATTCCAAGATCGTTCCCTGTCTCGTCACGAAACGTAAATAAGTAGTGATCCTTCGTCTTCAGACCTTCTGGCAACAATGTTGCGAATTCTTGTGTTGCCTTCTCGAGCGACTCGTTCTCCGACCACGTACCGGCACGACACTTCTCTGCCGCGTATTCTTCAATCGCGACTGGTAAGTAGGTCTCATACGTCGCTTGACTCATTTGCTCGATGCGCATGCTGCCACCTCCTGCGTTTTCGACCAGTCCCGTCGTAACATCGCATAGACCTGGAGGTCGTGATAAGTTCCGTACAATTTCTCAGCGTCCCGTAAGACGCCTTCTTTCGTGAACCCGAGTCGTTCCGGGATCCGTCTGCTCCGGATGTTTCCGGTCGCACACTCGATGACGACGCGGTTCAAACCGAGCGTCTCGAAACAATAGTTCGTGACGAACCGGACGACGTCCGTCATGACGCCTTTTCGAAGTCCCTTTTCTCCTAAGTAATAGCCAATCGACGTTTGTCCGAGATGCCGATTAATTTCATGTAAACTGATCGTTCCAACGAGCTCGTCCTGAAGATAGATGCCGCATGTAAAGCCGTTACCATCGGCGAACTGTTGCAGCCATGCCGGAATGACGCTCTCCTGATATGTACTTGCCTCTGTTGCACCATCGACCCAACCGAGCCATTCGCGGAGATGTGCGCGATTGGCATCGACGAGGGCGAACAATCCTTCCGCATGGTGCCGTTCGATCAATTGAAGCGATACGTGATCGGATACTTGTAATCTGAACATGACCTCTCCCCTTTCTAGTACCTGTTGTTTGACGTTAAGTCGTCGTTTCCCTGCTTGACGTCACGTTCCATTCCATTCGTCTCGAGCGGACAGCCATTCCGAGTGCCTCGTAAAAGGCGATCGCTTCCTGATTAGCGTCATCGACGCCGAGTTCGATTTTGTCACAGCCAATCGTTTCCGCATGCGCGTAAGCGGCTTGCATCAATCGTCTCCCGACGCCTTGTTTTTGATGCGTATCCGCAACGACGAGACTGATGACGCGTAAGTAATGCTTATCGAAGACGAAGCCGCTTCCTTCGACGAAGTCTTCCTTTAGGACGATCACACCGGCAAGCCCATCTTGTTCCGCAACGAGTAATGCATAATTCGGATTCTCGAGTTGCGACAGAAATAAGTCTTCCGGGACCGGCATCTCGTGCGGACGGTAATGATCGGGTCGTAAGGCGACGTGTTGATCGTGGATTTGCTGAAACAATGGAATCAAGGCCTGAAAATCGTCAGGACGAGCAGTGCGGATATTCATCAGAAGTTCGCTCCCTTTTCGTTTTGTAGTATATTAACATATTATTCCAAGGTAAAGGGATACTTTTTATACAAAACGGCACTCCGTTTATCGGAATGCCGTCTCTCACTTAAATGGCTTTTGTAAAGTCTCGCGCTGTCTTCGTTAACGTCGATGCCGCACTCTGAACGTCATGGAAGCGATCGACCGTTTCCGAGACGACGGTGACACTTGCTTGTGCATCCGACGTTGCTTGCGTCATCGCACGGGCAATCCGCTGCAGTTCATCATTCATTCGCTGCGTCGTTTGCCGGACATCGACGACGGCTTGTTCGACGAGCTTTGAGAGATTTCGGACTTCTGTTGCAACGACGTTGAATCCTTTTCCATGTTCACCAGCTCGCGCTGCCTCGATCGATGCATTCAGTGACAAGAGATTCGTCTGTGACGCAATTGTTTTGATCGTCTCGGTCACTTGAGTGATGTCCTGTGCCTGGCGTTGCAGCCGTTCAATCGTCTGATGGTTATCACGGGTCGTCTCGGCCATCTGTTCGATTGTTCGTCGTAACGCTTCGCTTTCCTGCTCACCATGCGTCGATCGCGTATTCAAATCACTAGCAATCGTGTCAAACGAAGTCGCGAATTGTTGAATCGTCTGCTGGCGATCCGTAATATCGGAGGCAATTTTCAAAACACCGGTCACTTCCGTTCCATCGTAAATCGGCATATAGGTTGCTTCTAACCAAATCGATTGACCATGCGCATCGATGCGTTCAATTTTATCTGCCGTACTGAAGCCACTAAACAGCTTCTGCCAAAATGCTTGGTAACTGTCACTCATTGCAAACTCCGTCGTGCAGAAGAGATGATGCTGCATCCCAATCATCTCTTCTCGTTTATACTTCATCGTCTTTGCAAACAATCCATTGACATCGACGACTCGACGTTGCCGGTCGAATCGAATCATTGCGACATTATCTCGCAGAGAGGCTAAAATATCTTGGGATCCTAGGTCGGTTGAAAGTTGGGTGGTCATGATTACAAACTCCTCTCGCCATCTACCTCCTGTTACAAGCTATCCAAGATATTACAAATCGGAATAGTATGAATTAAAGATATATGACTAAAATTTTTTATCTTCTTTTACTATATCCAGACAACGATAGGATGAAACGTGATTTCTTTAAATATTCATATCCTACACCTCTTTTTTAAACTTGTCTTTTTCTTCCGACCTGCTATACTCAAATCAAAACTTATTAAATCATTTTAATAAGTGATGTAGATTGGAGGTCTTTGATTGACTGAACTCATTTCACGCACTCGTCACGCTTTTTTAGTCGAGCATTTAGATACAATCCCAGCGATTCGACACGTCTTAAATGTCAGTTTTCCGACTGCGAGCAAACAGATCGATCAGATGATCGCTGCTCGGGAAATTGAAGAGACACCACTTGAATTGGTTCGCGGAGGGCGTCCGGCAAAACGGTATCGCTATCGCACGGATCGCTTCCAAGGACTCGCTCTTTATCTTGAACGCACGTATCTGCAGTATCGCATCCACGACGTTGGTGGACATGTGATCGCAACGGATCGCCTGAACTTCGATTCGACGAATCATGGATCTGTTTTATTGAGAACGCTATCAACATTACTCGACGATCATCCAGATGTTCAAACGCTTGCGATTGGTGTTGCCGGTGCCGTTGATACCACCGGCACGATCCTGTTCGCCCCGGATTATCCGACGTTAGACGGTCGTCCTTTGCAACAAGAACTGACGGAACGGTTCGGGCGACCCGTCATCGTCGAAAATGATATGAACACTGCGGTCCGTGCCCAAGCTTCTGATAACGAGACGACTGTCTATGTGTATCTCGGGACGAACGGACCGGGCGCTGGCGTCGCCTTTTCCGGTCATGTCATCCGCGGAGCGCATCACTTCGCTGGAGAGATCTCGTTCATTCCGTTTGACGAGAATCGAAATGTCGGTCAAGTCCTCGCGACGACTGCACCGCACTCTGACGACTGGTATGAAGCGTTAAGTCGAATCATCCTCTCGTTTAGCGTCACTTTGAATCCAGATGTCATCTTGTTTACAGCGTCCGATGTCTCGGATGACGGATTAGCACGGCTGACGGAACGATGCGCCAAGCGCTTTCCGCTCGACAAATTACCTCAGTTGCGGCAAGGCGACTGGGAAACCGATTATTTAGATGGTTTGATGCAACTGAGCATCCAGTCGTTCATTAAACAAATCCCGTTAGGAGGTCTCGCCCGATGACCCGTCTACTATTACCTTTGATTTATCTCGCTTTTATCAGTCTCGGTCTGCCGGATGCGTTACTCGGTACGGCGTGGCCCGTGATGCGGCTCGATCTCGACGCACCGCTCGACATGGCAGGTTGGCTCTTCATGACGATCGCTGCCGGAACGATCGTTTCGAGTCTGTTTAGCGGTCGTCTGATCGAACGTTATTCAACGGGTCCGATCACGGCAGCTTCTGCTGGTCTGACGGCACTGGCATTGATCGGTTTTTTCGTTGCTCCGTCCTTGATTTGGCTCTTCGTCCTTGCGATCCCGCTTGGACTCGGTGCTGGAGTCGTCGACGCGGCGTTGAATCATTTTGTTGCCACCCATTATCAAGCACATCATATGAACTGGCTCCATTGCTTCTGGGGCATCGGTGCGACAGCTGGTCCGCTCATCATGGCTGGTGTATTGCTCGATTCCGGCTGGCGTTTAGGTTACCTCGTCGTCGGCGCATTGCAACTCGTCTTGATGATTGTCTTGATCGTCAGTTTACCGCTTTGGAAACGGGCTCCGAAACAGGTGTCTGAACAGGTTCAGACCGTGAACACATCATCCGGAAAACCACGCGGATTGGTCGCCGCTCTCGCAGCGTTTTGCTTTTATTGCGGGGTTGAGGCGGTCGTCGGGCTGTGGGGCAGTAGTTATCTTGTCCAAGTCCGGTCCTTTTCCGTAACATCAGCAGCGACGTGGATTTCCGTCTATTACGGAAGCATCACCGCGGGGCGATTCATCAGTGGTTTTCTGTCGCTACGCTGGTCGAATCGTCGTTTGATTCGTGTCGGTCAATGGACGGCATTCGTCGGAGCCGCCTGTTTCATCCTCGCACCCGCTGCCTGGATGCCGCTTGGTTTCGTACTTGTCGGGCTTGGTCTCGCACCGATTTATCCGGCAATGCTCCATGAGACGCCGTTTCGCTTCGGGGAGGCTGCGGCGCAACGGCTGATGGGGGTACAAATGGCATTCGCTTATACCGGTAGTACCTTCATGCCGCCATTGTTCGGATGGCTGGCGACTTCCTACTCCTTATCGTTGTTCCATTGGTTTACGATCAGTCTCATCTTCTTGATGCTGGTCGCTACGGAAGGCTTGAACCGGATGTTATTCAGACAGCGATTGGCAAAAGCGTCTTGAAAAAGGAGGAATGGAGATGAAGATTGAACATATCGCCCTCTTTGTGGCAGACCTGGACGGGATGCGTCAATTCTACGAAACACATTTTGATGCTACGGCAGGCGAGCGGTATCATAATCCGGCGAAAGGGTTCACATCGTATTTCCTGACGTTCTCGAGTGGTGCGCGTCTTGAGTTGATGCAACGGACGGATATCACGGAACGGACGATGAATGCGCTCGGGTATGCCCACCTCGCCTTCTCGCTCGGCAGTAAACAAGCAGTCGATGACTGGACAGCTCGGTTACAGGATGCCGGTGTACAACATCTTGACGGTCCTCGGACGACGGGTGACGGGTATTATGAAAGTACGATCGCGGACCCGGAAGGTAATGTGATTGAGTTGACAATCTAATGATGAAACGAAACAATCCCTCATTCTGATTAGAGTGAGGGATTGTTTGTCGGTCCCGTGACGAACAGTTGTCTGACACGTATTTCATTCAGGTTATCTTTAAGCGACGATTACAAAACTCTTTCTCTGTAAACATTTGTAATGATATGCTAAAAAAGAACTAAATTATGACTATGCGCATTCTTTTGACTAGGAGGTAGTTTATGCGAAAGTATTTAGGATGGATCTCGATTGGCATCGTGGTTTTTACTTTTTTGACGGTTAAGCTCTTACCGTTCAATGGTTTTTGGGGTACGAACTATATGTTAGCTGGACTAGTGCTTGCGCTAGTGTGCGCCATCACTAGTCTAAGAAATACGAGGAAAATCCTCGCATTAACATTGCTCACTTCTCTATTGGTGCTATTTATTTTTTCAGTGATCGGTTTTTTAGCACTAGCTTGATTGTTTCACGAAACGATGAAAAACGGTTGACGATTAACTGATATCATTGCGATATTTATTCTTGAACATGTCATACGTTGCTGTATCACCGAACAAAAAGAAACAACCGCGATCATCATAGATATTCATGACGATATTTCGCTCTATGTTTACGAAAAAGACTTCCGGATAGTATGTATATGTTTGACGAAATCTTGGTTGCAGCGTTGGGAAATCCTGATGGCAGATCGCTTTGATTAAACGCTTATAATCTAACGCGTTTTTGTTCGATAATAAAACGGTATATTCGGATACCTGTTCTTCTTCATCAATCACTTTCTCTACGAACTTTATGTTGTATTTATCTTCTCTACGTCTTAAATGACGAAACACTTTCGTCGCTGACTTTTGATATTTACCGCGCTCCCTTCTCACATGCACGATGAAGTAAAGGGACTCCTCTTCTCGGAATACATCTTCAAACAGTTCGTTTGATTTTTTGTATACCTGTTTGAAGTATTCTTCATTGATTTCATCTAAATTATCCTTTAGTTGATAAAGATCCTTAACTAAATCTACGTGGAATACTAAATCCTTCTTGACAAAGGAACGATCAAATAAGTTCACCTTCCCAAAATGTTGTTGCAAGTATTGTTCTAAGTTCATTTTAAAACTCCTTTATTCTGATGAGGACAGATGTATTGTTTTGAATAACTGTTGCAGGATGGATTAATTTAATGATCGATACAACAAATCTAGAAAGGAGGATGCGAAGATGATCATTGATACATTATCGAATCATCCTGAACAATTAGAAGTAGTTGCCACAATGATTCATACCGAATTCGTTCAAAAGAAAAAAGGGACGACACCCTATGAACAAATAAAAGCCTTTTTAGACAAAAAATCAGATGAGTCGTATCCTGTGACGTTCGTTGCCTTAGATGATGTCACGTGTATCGGAACCGTTTCCCTATTTGAAAATGACTTGAATGAACGACCAGCCTATACGCCTTGGCTCGCTTCTTTATTCGTTGAAACAGTTTATCGGAATCAAGGAATCGCTCAGCAACTCATCAATCAATTAATTATCTACGCTAAATCACGACAGATCCCAACAATTTATTTAAAAACAGACAACGCTTCAGCATATTATAAAAAATTCGGATGGATACTGATCGAAACGATCGAGACGACCGATTTACCATTACATATTTTTTCTTACAATGTTCAAGAATCATAGTACGTTTTAGTGACCGACGACAGCAATTTTGTATAAATGATCTACCGCAATGAAATACCAGAAAGGATGTTTTGATGGATCTTGAAATTAAAAGCTATATTACAATTCCGCCTGAAACCAAAGAGTTAGATGTGCATCAAACCTATCCGGGCTACATAAAGATGACTGATCTCATCAAAAACGATGTCTTTAATTATGCTTTTGGTCGAGCTGGCGGATATCCTGCAGGAATAGTCACTTTTTGTATTGAGGGAATGCCCCTTCCTTTTAACGCACACGTGAGCGAGCTATTCCAATTTTGGCATGCGTTGATAAAAAGTGTTGCCACGAATGATTTGCATGACATTGAAAAGTTCGATTGGTCACTTCCATATGAAAATGAAGAAATTTCTACGCATTTCATTCTTCGATTTTTCTATCGAAAAAAACGAGTAGAATTTCATTATCAAAAACAACACTTGGCTACTGTTTCACTAGACGTTTATAAAAGAGCAGTCGTACAGGGATTTTTAGACTTTATGTGGCATACGAATCTCGAGTTTGAGACGATCATGTATGATTCGCTAGGTGAGGAGATTGATTACGCAGCGATGCGAGAAGATGGAGGAGACGATTTATATACATGTCGCTACATCTTTTTACAATTCATGAAAGAACTCTATCGACAAAAAAATGATGTACAACCGTTGATAAACTTCGATGTTAAGATTAGCCGTACGTTTTCTAATTTACATTATGATTTAAAGGATTAAGAACTTACTGGTGTGAAAGCAGTTATACATCTTTTTTAAATCGATCCTTCGTATTCGCGTACACACCTGCAAAAACTATAAAAAATAAGAGTAGCACGAATCCTACTATGACGAAAAATGAAGATCCAAACATCTCACTGAATGCAATCAATAATAAGCTAAAGCTGATCCCATACATGATCTTACCCATGAATTTACATAAGGCGACTTCGTCATATGTTTCCTTTTTACTTTCTGACATCGTATTATATCCTGCAAGTAATGAGGCACCCTTTCCACGAGATAACATGACAGCAAACACTACCAAGGGAACAAAGATTACGAAATAAACGATGGATTCGTTCAAGACCATGCACTCCTAACTCTTGTTTTAATAGATGTCGTTTTACTTATCCATCTACGTTCTACGATCAAACTGAGTTTCATTCAAATATCATAAGCACAATTTGTTGATTTTATTCACATGTAATGAATAACGTACTGGATTCCATCAATACTGAAGATGTCTTTACTGAGCGCATCATCAAAAGTGTGGATACAAATTAACGAAACTGCTTATGAAGATATGGTAGTTGATAATACTGAAAAAAGCTTCCTCTCTGGAGTAACTATAGTCTCTGTCGAGACATCATCGATCATTACATTTCATACTATCCGAAGCTACGACAAAAGATTGAACGTTCGTAACGGAAGACGATTTCTTAGAAAGTTACATCTATCAAAAGTTTCTAGAATAATAAAAAAATAAGCAACGTTATTTCACTACGATTAGTGAGAATATATTGCTTGTTTCAATTATATAAAATGATTTATTTTACCTCTCCTCATAGATACCTTTTCTAAAGTCGTAAACCTGGCTCCATATCTTGATCTTAGTACCATTGATCGTCACCATATCCTTCGTCCACTTCACGTCTTTTATTTCGCGACAAGGATACTCCCAGTACATTCTACGTTTTTCTCCGTTCTTATTCTCCATGATACCAAGCATCGCATAATCCACCGTCGCGCCACCATTCGCGCGGTAAAAGCGAATCGTGTACGTCTGATCGGGCGAGCTACTTTTTGAGATATACTCTTCTTTTGGTACAACGTTGATATCAACCAAGAAAAATAGTCGATAGATCGTCCACACGACATATATCGAAAGACCCACGCCTGCTATGATTCCAGTTATCTTTAACTTTTTTCTCACTTTTCAAAACTCCAATTTTTATATATTCTTCACCATTCAAATAATTAGTCTACCCAACGCGTTCTGATAGACGGTCGTGATGCATATCTGCTTCAACACTTCTAAAAATTGAAGTAATTTATTCATACGCTTATCTGACTGATGCATCATCCACGTTTCCTTCGATGTGCACTAGCGTTGAATAAGCAGCTCGCAAATTCCAATCAACTCGTTCACTTCTCTCGCTAACAACAACTTATCACCGTATGGATCGAGTTGAATCAAAAGATCGCAACGATTGGACGCACTTGCGAAGTCTTCTCTTAAAAAGCGTCGGACTTGTCTCGGAAATGGAACACCGTATAAGATCAACTCTTCAGTAAAACGCACACCGTTACAGACTCTCAAAATACCTTTATACCACTCCAGAATCGCTAAATGATTGGTCATGGATGCTTAGATACGCGCTTCTAGACAAGGACTCTCCACGGACACTTGATAGTTTTGGATGGAGGATGAATTTTCGTACAAATTTAGCTTGTTCTCCACCTTCTGACCTTCGATTGGAATACTGTACTTCATGGATTTTTGATCGTTCACATAAAATAATCGCATCGCCTAAAGGATATATCTTTTAAGGATTTTACATCTTCCTCTATTTCTACTAAATACAAATTTTCATCGAGATGATGGAAGGAATACCATAAATCGCACAAATGATGCTCATTCACCCTCTTGATCGCTAACTGCTCACGTCTTCCTCCACGCGCGCTTCTTGTAAGTTAGATGAAACAGTCATCTTCATCAAAGAAGAACACTATATAAAGGCGGTGCCTCAGAAACGGAAGGGTCTTGCAGTAACTTATCTAGAAGCGACATGTTTCGACTCCTTTTAATTAAAATGTCATTGCTCCATTTTCTCTTTTTGTCTCGTTTTCCGAAGATGAAACCATAAGAGTGTACCCATTCCAATCGACAGAATTGGAAAAAGATACGAGATGTACGATTCCTGCTGATGAATCACATGCATGAAAAAGTAACCAATAAAGCAAATAGTTCTAAGCCATATAGGGAGGTGATCTTTACTGAGAAACGCTAAAAGCATCAGGGAAATACCCGTTCCAAATACTACAATTGGTAATACAGAGAACGGTGTCAAGAACTGAAACAGACCAAGTGCCACAAGAACATAGGCGAGCCTTGACGTCCAGCGTCGAAACTTCTCGCGTTCCTCTCGTCCGGGTTGCATCCCGTAGATATCATCTTGTCTGTATCCTTCCGCTTTCTTCTCGGCAACAAGTTCTTCCATCCGTCGTTTCGCTTGGCGCCTAGTCGTGTACTGTTCTTCCTTCTCATCGCTGAAATCTTGATCCAGCTTCCATTGTTCGGTGACACCTTGATAGATCTGTATCGTTCGACCATCACGATACAAGTACCAGAAATATGTAATGCCATCCACCTGTTTTCTGAGTGTTTGAATCATGTTAACCCTCCAAATCTGCTATGGCATCTTTTGGGTCCAGCTCAAGTCCGACGAGCTCTTGTCCCCAGTTCAATCCACAGTACAGTCCATCGTCGATCATGTTCGGTAACCAGCCATCTATGAATAAATCCAAATCCAAGCGAATCAAGTGATAGTCCGCCCATTCCTTCGTCTGTAACGCCTTCGCCGCTGCTACCGTCGAAAAGAATAACAGGACGTCTGTCTCGTCTTGAGATCTGTCCGTAAGAAGTCTACCTCTTGTAATTTTTCTTCTGTGACGCCAGGTAATCCGATTTGAACCGTCATCTATATGACTCCTTCTTATACATTTTTAATTCTAATTTTTGCGATTAAAGTTCTTTCCTTCAGGATAGAGTCCGGTTAAACGTCTCCCGTCATGAACTTTAGCCTGCCCCATCCGAAGCCGCGTCACGCTATGCTGCTTTTTAAAATATTCAATGACGGGTTCAACGATATAAGACGGTTCCAAGATATGAAGGACGAATTCGATCGCTCCTGGACCATATTCATCTTCAACAAAATACCCGTTACCGATTTCAAAAAGAAATCCGTTGAGGTCTTCTTCAATGTTCGAACCCTGCTCAAAGATGACGTTATACTCTATATCCTGACAAAAGATCTTGACGACAACTTCGTGGTAATCGATTTCTTTAACGACTGCGTATTCGTCCTTTTCTTTCTCAGCTACGAGCTCTCGAATGTAGGGATCAAAATTAAAAAAGCGCGAGAACTTTTGCTCGCTCAGTGGTTTTTCCAAGCGTTCTCCCATGATTCCTTGAAACGTATAGAGTGTCCGTCCATCCTTCTCGAACAGCCAAAAATGATTCTGACCGTCGAATTGATTAATGAGTTGCATGACGTTCCTACCGTTTTTATAGATACGCGAACCATTCTCCATTGAGCTGGCGAATCACAGTATCGCTTGGTAACTGTCGTCGTAGTCGATTTGCCCAGTACGCCCAAAGATCATAGGCGAAGTGTTCTTCGTTCGAGAGCAGATAAATCGTTGTACCATCATGGCCGACAATCACGATGGTCGTCTCTCTTCCGGATAAACGAATCGATCTTCTAAGACACGTGCTTTTCGGTGCGTCGTTTCGACCTCTCGTTGAATCGACAGATGATCGGAATACGAAAACATGAGCAGTTCGTTCATTTTATATTTCCCCATTTCATGACATAAAGGAAATGCCCTTTTCAAAAATTACTCCATACCATATATTATATGTTTCATAATACATTTTTAGGAATTTTTATTTTTTATTTCTTCTATTGCTTTGTTAAGAAGTTTTGATATGAAAGAAGCGATCCATACAAAAAACCCTTCTTTTTAGACTCAAAAAGAAGAGAACGACAATCGATCCATCAATGCACTCCATTGAAGAGCTTGAGGATTTTTTTATTTTTATACGTCTTCGCATAATCAATGGCCGTTTTTCCATTGGCATCCTGATGATTCAGATCTGCTCCATGTTGTAGTAATTCGTGAACGACCTTAGCATGATCATAACTAACTGCTAACATCAGCGGCGTCGCGTGACTATCAAGCGGGTTTTCAGCTTCCACTTCCGCCTGTCCCTCAATCAGTGCTTTAACAGCTTTGGCATTTCCTTCTCCCGCCGCAGTGTGTAATGGGGTGAATCCATGTACCGTGCGCAAATTCACATCTGCCCCGGCTTGAAGTAATACGTTGATACACTTCACTTTATTTTCTTGTGCCGCATAGTGGAGAGGCGCGTATCCATCTCCATCCCCATCGAATTGATTGATGTATTGTGTTTCACGAGCGAGCGCCTTAAGAATTTTTGAATTGCCAGTTTTACTCGTAACCACGTGCAACGCATTATACCCATCCGTATTAATCTCGAATGATACTCCTTGCTGAATGATTTCAATCGCAATCTCCGTTTGATTATCTAAAAGCGCGATATGTAAGGGCGAGAACCCTTCCCGATTCTGTTTTTCAAGATCAGCACCGCTCTCAATCAAAAGCCGGACAATATCCAGATGCCCTTCTTGAATCGCCCAGTGTAGCGGACTGTATCCTTCCTCATCCAGCAAATCGATCTCCGCTCCGCTTCTGATCGCTTTCCGGACCTTCTTTAGCTCCCCTTGAAAAGCATAGTCATTCAATGCATACTTCGACATATGTAACGCTCCTTCTATTATTACTAAAGAATGATATACCCATATCTTTATTACCTCTTACGTTTATTCTTTTTACTAATTAACATCTTATTAACATCTTACGATGAACTGCTTGTTCCGTCTGAAGCAGGGTGATCTACTGTAAGAATCGTCTTATAGATCTCTTTAAAAATGCTCTCTCTTTCTTGTTGGTTCGGTTTTGGGTTATGCACACTATATTCCCAACTCTTCTCAAATTTTCCCTTTCTATAATAGACCGCTGTGATATAGCTATTACTACCGGTTTCAATCTCATCCTTATATGACATATCCGGATTAACAAAAGGTTCATACGATTTTTTACTCCCGATAAAGAAAAAAGGAACTCCGGCTTTTTTGTAGACAGCAGCATATTCTTTTTTAGATGCTGCTTGTAAATTCTTCTTGTCTATGAAAACGGCGTCATACTTTTTTAGATCACCTTTTAAATCAGACAGTGATATCTTTTCGACTTTCGGTTCAGTCGTGACTGTCGGAAAACGTCCTACAACAGCAACGTTTAGATCAATTATTTCATGTATTGGCTTATTCTGAAATTCGCTATGTTCGCTACATGCGGAGAGAAAAATACTTCCGAATAGGAACGAGCCGATTAAGGCTTTATTCATTTCACTCTACATCTCCTTTATTCAAGAAACTATAAAACATCTCGCTTGATTGATTTTAATCTACAAAAAAGAATGCCTCTATAGACATTCTTCGTGATTCAAGACCATTTTTCTTCAGCATCCATCCAACAATTGTTTTTTAAATCAAGAGAGTCATCACTATCGTGCAAAGTAAAGTAAGATGGAAGATCTAGTGACGCTCCACCAGCTTTTTCCCAACATCTTTTAAACCACTGTGCAAAAACGTTCTGTTCTCTCGGAATTAATATTTCTTCATTTTTCTCATGAAAATCAAAAAAAGAATCGAGTTGACTGTCGTTGATTTGGTAATATTCGACTTCTTGTAATACATCTTCGCTCCCAGCAAAAACAGTTGAATCGTTTCCTTCGTTAAATACTTCATTTGCTTCTTTATCCATTGAGAACATGATGACCGAAAGTTCAAATCTAGTCGGTTCAATGAATGCTGTGAAGTCCAGTACTTCGATGTCCTTTGAGAACGGATAAGAAAAGATTTTCTTGAGTTGATCTACCACTAAACCTGACTGCTTTTTAAGATGGATCTCAATTGAATCAATATAGTTTTCGACTGTAAACATGATAAGTACCTCCAAGCATGAATCTATTAATTTATGTTATTTATTGCTTAATATTTTCACTGTGTTTCTCTTGAAGTCGCCTCTCTAGAACTAATACATATAGTACAGCAACCAATACTCCTATTATTCCTGGCAAAACAGAAACGATGGGATCCATCAAATATGCGAATGGAATTAAATACGTAAACAACATCTTGATTCCATATGAAACCAACACAGATGTCAGCAAAACTAAGGTTGTAGTCCGCTTTTCAATATTCCCAAAAAATTGACGTCTTTGTTTCTCTACCTTATGTATACCGAGCCAAGACAACATCTTCAAATCTCCTTTGTTCGTAGCTAATACTCGACCACCATCACTCTACCATACGACCCTCTATTTGTATTAAAAAGTAAGTTTATTTTAATGATTTTCACCAAAAACTCTTGTCATTATAAGAAGGATCAGTCTGATTAAAATTTACGAAGGATGTAAAAGGGGATAATCAAATTTAACGTGTTAAGTAACTGCAAAAGAATTTTTTTAAGCTGTTTATACAAATAATTTTCTTTTTTGTACAAAGATTTCGACTGGCTAGAGGCAGTGATTCATTTCAAACTAGCACCAATAAATTTCTAATACATATAGATGGAAAGACAAACTTCTAATCATTTTAGTATCACTCTTTTATGTATACTAATAATGGAATTTATACAAATAAAAGGAGGTATTTTCTTGAGAGCAAAACTTGGCTGGATTTCTGTCGGATTAATGATTCTTACTTTCTTGGTACTTTTTACATTCCCGATTAATGGATTTTGGGGCGATGCCATCCTCATTGGTGGTCTGATCCTTGCATTATTAGCTGCTATCTTTAGTAATCGAGGTATAGGTAAAGTGTTAGCCTTTATTTTAATGACAGTTCTTTTAATTTTGTTTGTACTATCTGTCTTGAATTTTTTAGGAATCTTCGCATAAAATCGAATAGATCGAACAGGGTATCGAATGTTTAACCTCTTACAAAGATATGACTGTCTAAGAAGAATGCTCCTCTAGAGTATATGCAAGAGAGAAAACGTTCTTAAACATTCAGTAGATCGTCGCGCAACTTTTTCATCATAACTTTATCTGAGAGTATGCTCTTCACATCCTCCATTATATCTTCGGTCGCTTTTAGCGTTTTGACCTTTTAGGTTCAAAGTATTTACTTATTCACTGCAAAAGTCAGTTTTTTTAAATACACCTTCTCATTTTTACTCAAGAACCGACTTAAACTTTCCTTCATGAATGATATCTGAAACGGGTGTTAATGAAAACTCTTGCAGTGTCTGCCCATATTTTTTTTGTCGAAAATCTGCCATTAACTCCGTTCCTAAGCTATAAATCGTCAATCGAGGAATCTCCTTCACTTCATTTCCAATGCTAAGTTCATCATAGCTTAAGGAGTTGTTCTTAACCTGTTCGAGTATCTTCTTTTTATCGCTGGCAGCTATCTGCTCCGTTTTTATAAGGGGCGCTTTAGGATAAAGTTCTTGCGCAAACACCTCCGCCTTACCTTCGAATATGAGATAGTCGATAGAACTTGGTTGTCTGATTTCAGGATGTTCGTTCACTATGGAATGATTATACTCATGTGCAACAACGTACTTTAATATCTCATGCGTATACTCTTCGCCTAACATAATCACCATACTACCATCGCTCATCGCAAAACCCATCAGCCCGCTCGTCGCCTTTGCGGCGTATCGATGCTCTTCCGACAATGGGAGCATCAGAATAATCTTATCTTTACCAGGAAGGTGGTCAGCTGATTTCTGGAGTGCCTCATGAACAGATTTCATATTTTCTTTCTCTTCATGCATCAAACGTTTCGTCAATCTTTTTAAATCATTCAAATAGGAAGTGGCGGTAAACACGTCTTTGAACCCCTTAAAATCAAGAAAGATATCCTGCTCTTTCTGAATGCGATCCAGCTCCCGACGGACGGTTTTATCGAAGATTTGCTGGAGGTCCTCGTCCGTGACGTTTGTGTCCTTCATCTTTTTCTGAACTTTTGTGATGTAGTCGATATAGGCTGGGTACAACGTAATGATTTTTGCATGCTGTTCTTTCGCTAGTTTAACTTCTCGAATAGTAGACTTTGGTTTCTCATTCGGCTGCGTCGATTCGGATACACACCCTGATACACAACAAATGAGCATTGAAAAAAAGAACGCTATACATATTCTCAAAATTATTTACCTCCTTAAATATAGGTTTACTAGGATTGTTCTCTAGTCGCTTTGACGCTCGTCAAGAAAATTCGCTTTTATGTCATAGAAGTCATCGTCGTACTAAGATCAATTCACGTTATTTTTATTTACAGATCGTGCATTAAACATCATGAGGAAGTGATATCTCATTTTAGTCAGTAGTGGAATATTCCTACATTCCTAAAAACCTTATTATTTTATATATTGCTTACAAAAGGATTATATAGATTTATTTTCCATATATCTATATAAAAAAGGTCCACTTCATTTATTGCCCATTTCTTAAGAACCGATAGCGTTATCTACGTATGCATTTGTTTTTCTATAATTCACATCGTTTGGAGTGATAAATATGACAGTTGGGTGGAGTGGTACGATTCAAGATTTTATACAGATCGATCCACATCAATTTTTAAAGAGTTTACAGCATTCAATTCCAGATGCTTCAGATAGTCAATTACGCGCTTGGATCGATTCGTACCAATGCCTCGTTGACTTATTTCAAGAAGTACCTGAGTTGAATGCGCAACTCTTATTTGAATACCAGCTATTTCGTGGTGGCGGTCGGCGACCTGATATTGTGCTACTCGTTAATGATCAAGTCCTTGTCATTGAATGTAAAAGTTATCATCAAATTTCGGATGGGGAATGCATCCAGACCTCACTTTACGTTCGCGACTTGGAACACTATCATTCAGCCATTCAACTGCAACCCGTAACCGTCTCCGGTATATTATTTTTAACGAAGGACAATCGTGATCATGTCCATTTTCATGAATCCTTTAATATTTTCATTGCAGCGAAATATGGCTTATTAAAAATCCTAAGGCGGTTAGCAGCTAAACAACAGTCACCTGTCTTAAGTATTCATGATATGTTACAAGGCTACTATTCTCCATCCCCTTCAATGCTCGAAGCAGCTAGTGCAATTATGAAAAACGAACCGTTACCCCGTGTTCGTGCATTAGATAGTAGTAATTTTGAAATAATTCATCACTCGCTTCAGCAGATTATTCAAAAAGCTAAGGATCATAACGAGCATCACCTTGTTCTCGTTACTGGGGAACCTGGTGCAGGGAAAACGTATTTAGGATTACGCTTAGCTCATGAGTATGAAAATGCCGTATACCTTTCAGGGAACGGGCCATTAGTTGATGTCTTGCAGCATTCCCTTCAAAACAGTACATTCGTTCAGCGGTTATATAACTACAAGATGGACTATATCAAACACAGTCGTGTTCCGCATGAACATATTATAATCTTTGATGAAGCGCAACGTGCTTGGGATCAAAATCAAGTGAATACATCGTTTGAACGTTCTCCATATCCAGCACCGAATATGAGCGAACCGGATATCATTATGGAAATCGCAACAACAAATAAAAAGTGGAGTGTAACGATCGGATTGGTCGGGGAAGGGCAAGAAATTTATAGAGGAGAAGAAGGCGGTATTGCGTTATGGAATCACGCTTTAGAAAATAAGAACGTCATTGTTCATGGTAAGTTCGAAGCGACAACTTTTAGACATGCACTGCACGTACGAACAACGGAGACATTACACCTCGATACGTCCCTGCGTACACATGCTGCGCAGACCTATAGTCTGTTTGTGATTCAGTTTATACAAGGAGAGATTGAAGCGGCAGCTCGTCTTCTTGAAAACCTTGATTCTTCTCGCTTCCATCTTCGAATAACCCGTCATTTAGAAAAAGCAAAGTATGTAGCGCGTCATCTCTATTCAGATGACTCTAAAACAGTCGGTGTTGTATGCGCAGGTGGAGCGGATCATCAAAAACAAACACCGGTCTTACCTAGAAATGAGCGGTACGAACGTCCTTCTAAAATCGCACAATATTTTACCGTTCCTACGTCTGACTACTACTGCAAAACATTACAGTATTCGATAACCGAGTTTCAATCGCAAGGTCTTGAATTAGATTTTGCCATTTTAGAATGGGATAACGATTTTTATTTACAAAATGAGATATGGACTGGAAAGCATTTTCAACGATCTGTTAAAGATCCGCTTCAAATTAAGCGCAATGCCTATCGTGTCAATTTGACGAGAGGGCGAGATGGACTAATTATTTATATTCCTGAAAAACCTGAGTTAGAAGAAACATGGCATACACTTAAACACGTGTTACGTATTCAAGAACTGATATAGCATTCATCAAAGAAGCCTACATCTGTACAAGATATAGACTTCTTTGATGAACTTTAGAAGCCCATCTGTTTATTCGTTTCGTTTAAAATTATCTTAATAAATTCGTCTGAATCGAAAAGGATTTTCCTTTGCATCAATTTTATCTATTAATTCCTGATTATACGTACTACCATCTATTCCGCGATGAATGCGAGCATGACAGTTCGGACAAATTGCTGCGACATGTTCAGGATGATCCGGGCCACCATCCGATAATTTATACATGTGATGTACCTCAAGTGATGATCCCGAACTCGCTTCAAATGGTTCAGGTTGTTCACATGCTTCGCATATTCCTGCTGCCCTCTTTCGTGCATATACTTTAATCGCTTCTGATCGTTTTCTGACCTTTATTTGTTTGACTTGAATCGACTCATCTCCTGTCGACGTATCTTGAAGAGCCAATGTTTTTAAATTTTCAAGCGAATCTTCAATTATTACACTACTCTCCAGATGATGTTCCGACTCGAGTTGATCCTGCTTCATAATCGTAGCTGATTCAAAAATAAATTGGATGATCTCCCGTGGATGCCCGTCTCGATCGAGCGCTTGTTTTAGTTCATAATCAATTAACGTTAGCTGATCATCAAATCGATATAAACCATTTTGTTCCCGATGAAAAAGTAAAACATCTTTTGAATGATTAACATGATCACGTATCGCTTTATTCCCCATTGTAAATGTTTGATCGCCAACTTGACCTTCACCACTGTACATAAACAATGTCTTTTCTTCATTCCAACCGTCCGAATATCCATACTGTGTACCGCTTGCCCCGGAAAAGATAAAAATAATGGATTCTTTCGCTGAAGCACTAATGCCACGTTGTCGGTTTCCGCCAAACTGATCGTGTATTTCAGCACGTTTATAGTGCTTTCCTGGAATAAATGAAATAGATAACATAGACTCTCTCCCTTATTTTAAAAGTCTAAAATTTAAACTTTATAATTCGGCCACAAACAGATTAAAACTTATCATCTGCCGATATGGACAGACGTAAAGACGAACTTATCATAACGATGGCGTGAAAACGAATACTCGAACGGTTTTCCGTTACCGAGAAATACGACTTGTTCCACTTCGATGACAGGATCTGTCTCCTCGTTCCCGAGATATTCATGATCCCATTGATTCGGCTTGTCTGCCCGAATCATCTTATGCGAGCTCGTGATCGTGTAACCGAGTACTTCTTGGATATACCGGTAAATCGAACTATCAAGAACTTCTCGCGTCACTCCGGTAATCAATGAAGACGGCATAAATGTATGTTCGATCACGTATGGTTCGTCGTCAACATATCGAACACGCCGTATCTCATAGACAGGATCGGTCTTCTCAATCATCAGATGGCGTGCGACCTCGGCTTCTGGAAAACGGACCTCGAACTGAAGCACTTCACTTCTGACGGCCCGCTCCCCGAGTAGCTTCGTCAACCCTTGTGACTCTTTGTTTAACACATTGATTCGTCCTTGGGAAAAGCTTGACGGTAAAATGAACGTCCCTTGTCCTCGTTGCCGATAGATAATCCCCTCAAGTACGAGGATTTCTAAAGCACGTTTCATTGTCATCCGGCTGACCTCAAACTCTTCTGCTAGTTGAATCTCGTCTGGCATCGCTTCTTCCACATTGTATCCGCCATGAAGAATCCGTTCTCGTAATTCATCTGCAATTTTTTCATACTTTGGTTTCTTTTTATTAGACATGACAACACCCCATGTATAGACATATACATATAATATAACAAAAAATAAGGATCAGGGCTAGATATACCCCGATCCTCTCTTCTTATCCTTCAAATCCATTTTCTTCGATGAGATGCTTGAACCAGTAACCACTCTTTTTTACTGTACGCGTTTGATTCGTCAAATCGACACCTACGAAACCATATCGGTTCTTATAGGCATTACTCCACGACCAATTGTCCATGAACGTCCAAAGGTGATACCCTTTGACGTTCGATCCTTCCTCTAGAGCTTGATGCACCCATTTCAGATGTTCCGCGATAAAATCAATCCGGTAATCATCCTGGATCCTACCGTCCGCGTCTCGGTAGCGTTCTTCTCCTTCCACTCCCATCCCGTTTTCTGAAATGAAGCACTCGATGTTTCCATAATTCTCACGTAAGTTCGTCAGAATGTCATATACACCCTTTTCGTAAATTTCCCAACCACGATGTCGATTCATTTTGCGTCCCGGCATCTCATAATAATCAAAAAGATGCTCTGGCATGAACGGTGCTTTCGGATTCGGAAGATGTTCTTTTACTTTGATACGTCTCGGCTGATAGTAGTTGATGCCGAGGATATCAACGGTGTACGTCTCGATTTTTTGTCGGTCCGTTTCAGCCATCGCCGGGAGGGCATCCTGCTCTTTTAACAGTTCGATTAATTCAGCAGGGAAAGTACCTAAAACGGACGGATCGAGAAAGGAACGATTGAACAAGATGTCTGCTAAATGCGCGGCTTGTCGATCTGCTTCATTTTGACTTCTCGGATAAGAGGGTGTCAGATTAAGAATGATACCGATTTTCCCTGTTTGTTGTGTATCTCTGTACGCTTCGATCGCAAGGGCACTTGATAGAATCGAATGATAGGCGACTTGGACTGCTCGCTTAAAGTCTACGACGTTCGGATAATGAAAATCGTACAAGTAGCCCCCCTCGACCGGTACGATTGGTTCGTTATGGGTAAACCATTTGCCGACACGGTCACCGAACAGCTCAAAGCAGGTTTTGGCATACGCAACATAATGCATCACGACTTCCCTGCTCTCCCATCCTCCCTTTTCTTGTAAGACAAGCGGCATATCGAAATGATATAAATTGACGAACGGTTCGATCCCTGCTTCAATCAACTCGTCAATGACACGATTGTAGAAATCGACCGCTTCCGGATTAATGTTTCCTTCTCCCGTTGGAAATAGACGGGACCAAGAAATCGATAGTCGAAACGAATTGTGCCCGAGCTCCTTCATCAAGGCGATGTCTTGCTTGTACTGATGGTAAAAGTTAGATGCTATCGAAGCACTGACGCCATCAAAGAAGCGGTTCGGTTCGACCTCGTACCAGTGATCCCAAATGTTCGGTCCTTTTCCACCTTCATAGGCGGCTCCTTCCATTTGTGTCGCAGAGGCAGCTGTCCCCCACCAGAAATCTGTTGGAAAATCATACTTTTTAATGGTAGTCGCCTTGTTCTCTATCTGATTCATTGTTAGCACATCCTATCTCTTATTTTTCACTCATCCGGTAGACGTTATCCGATCTGTTGGTTTTTCTCTTGTGTAGTATTCGCTTCTTCCCGTTCTTTTTTCAAATTCAAACGGTCAATGAAGACGAGGAACGGGAACCAGACTGCCATGATGATTGCAAAGTTGACTAATTGTAGCAATCCACCAGCTAACGAATTGGTTGCCATCATTCCACTAATGAACATCGGGACGGTCCACGGTACCGCAACACCGGTCGGAGGGGGGACGATCCCCGTTGACATCGCGAAGTACGTCACCGTCACCGTAATCAGTGGTGCGACGATCCATGGAATCATGATCAATGGGTTCATGACGATAGGAAGTCCAAAAATCATGGGTTCGTTGACGTTAAAAATACCAGGTCCAATTGACAGTTTTCCGATTTGTTTCATCTGTTTTGATCGCATGAATAACAAGATGGCAACAACGACAGCGAGTGTTGAACCGGAACCCCCGATCCCAACCGTATAGATCTCAATGAATTGTTTACTGATGATGTTTGGAATTTCTCCGTTCGACGTGTACGCATTCAAGTTTTCAAGGGACAGAGTATTCCAAATCGGGTCCATGACCGAGTTGACGATGACTTGTCCGTGCAGTCCGAAAAACCAGAACAGTTGCACGAAGAAGATGGCGATTAACGTCGGGACGAGTCCGTTCCCTAGATTAACTAGTGGTTTTTGAACAAGATTGAAGATGAGATCGTGTAAGTTCGTATCTAACAGTGAAGTGACGGCAATGTTAATGCCAAGGAATACGGTGAGCGTAAGTAATGCCGGGACGAGAGCTGAGAATGATTTGGCGACAGCTGTCGGCACACCGGCAGGCATTTTGATCGTCCAGTTTTTTTGAACGATGAAGCGGTAAATCTCTCCTGCTAGGAATCCCGTGATCATGGCTAAGAACATGCCCTTTGCGCCAAGACGGTCGAGTGGGATGACATTGCCAACTGGATCGGCAACATTTTCAACTGAGACAAAGAAAGGAGTAAGTAATAAAAATGAAACAAGTGCGATGACACCACCGAATACAGCTTCGACCTCATAACTTTTAGAAAGATAATAGCCGATACCGAATACGACGAACAATGACATGATGCCCATTGTGGCGGATGGAGCGTTTCCAAGTGATGTCTTAAAGGCATCTAGTACACCCGGAGACATGAACTTATCAAGGAACGGTAAATTCGCGACGACGACAATTAAGGAACCAAACATCGTAATCGGAAAAGCAAGCATGAATGCATCACGTAAAGTCTGTAAGTATCGGCTATTGTTTAAAAATGCCGCCATCGGCATCAAAAAACGACTTAGTAAATCAAACCACTTACTATTCTCAGTCATCTTAAACACTCCTTATTATTTTTTGGAAAACTTATGTTCCATGAGCTCGATGAGTCCAGTCGTTAAATCAAGCATCGTCTGCGTCGACATGAGGTGATCTTCTGCATGTAATAACAACAAGGAGAGCGTCGTTGGTTCACCGCTTGCTTCCTTTTGAACCTGACTAAAGTGCACTTGGTGCGCTTCTTGTAATTGAGCCCGTGCACTTGATAATAATTGATCGAAGTCTTCAAACGTGCCATCTTTATACACTTCGATCGCTTCACGAATCGTACTTCTCGCATTTCCACTGTGTAAGATCATCGTGAACGCGATTTGTTCCATCGTCTGTTCATTCGTCTGCATATCGATCACCCCATCAATTTTACAGCTTGTTCGTAAGCTGCTTTTCCGTCTGCCATTCCATACGCCATCATATCGATGACTTCGACCGGTTTGTCTGTCGCTTGTTGAAACTTTGATAGTAGAAATCGCATTTGTGGTCCAATCAAGATGACATCCGCACCAGACATCTCCTTCATCGCCTGATCCTGTCCGACTGCCCAAATTTTTGCTTCTTCTCCGAGTCCTTTCGCATGTTCTTGCATCTTCGACACCAAAATGCTCGTCGACATTCCTGAACTACACGCCAACATGATTTTTCTCATCAACAATCTCCTCCTTTTGTAATCGCTTACACATTTGATTATACGGATTAATTTATTCATGTCTATACTTGATAATTAATTTGTTTATTTTTATTTTATAAAAGTGTAGAGTTGTTATTGAAAATAAGATGAAGGAGGAATTTGTATGACAAAACCGATTTATCTTACTCCCCTTTCAAAAGAACGAATTTGGGGCGGACAGAAGCTTCAAGAGTATGGATTTTCGATACCTAAAGAACAACGGACAGGAGAAGTCTGGACAGTAGCAAGTCATCCAAACGGCATGTCACGCGTCCAGACTGGACCAATGACGGGACTCACCTTAGAAGAACTATGGTCAAATCACCCTGAAATCTTTGGTATGGAGACCGACTCTGATTTTCCACTATTGGTAAAATGGATCGATGCTTCGGAGGATTTATCCGTTCAAGTCCATCCAAACGACAAGGATGCCAATCGTTATGAGCAGCAGCCATTTGGTAAAAATGAATGCTGGTACATCTTAGATTGTCCAGAAGACGCCGTCCTCATCTATGGTCATTCGTTAACCTCTTCAAACAACTTTGATGAGACCATTCATCAGGGCACTTTATTGCAGTCTCTTCAGTATGTGCCAATCGCAAAAGGTGATTTTTTCTATGTACCTGCTGGCACTGTACACGCTTTGACAAAAGGATGTGTCGTCCTTGAAATTCAACAAAATTCAGATACGACCTATCGACTATTTGATTACGATCGGTCTGATCCGGTGACGGGAAAGGTACGCCCTCTTCATCTTGAACAAGCCCGTCGCGTCATTCGTTTTCCTCATTTCCAGTACACGGAACCTGCCGTCATGCTCACTCCTTTTCGAAAAAGATTGACACAAACACCCGACTTCTTTGTCGAAGAATGGACGATCAGACAGTCATATACCTTAGAAGCAAGCTGTCTGTTTCGCGTCATTACGGTCATCGAAGGGACGATTGAATTGGACCATGTCCTCCTGTCTGTCGGAGCGACTGCGATTCTTCCGGCAAATAATACATTTCTCATCAAAGGAAACGGTATCGTCTTGATCACTGGTCCTTCTCTTAAAATGACAACACCTCATCGAATCGGTATCGACCTCGGTGGAACGCAAACACGTGTCGCTGTAATCGATCAAAATAAAATCGTTAAACAATTATCATTTCCGACCAATCCTACGACAGGTCCATCCCAGACGCTTTCAAATATCGAGTACGCCATTCAAGTTTTTTCAGAGGAATTCCACCTGTCGAACATCGGAATTGCCGCACCTGGTCCACTCGATACGAAGACTGGACTTCTGTTATCTCCACCAAATTTACCAGGATGGGATGAAGTCGACTTAGTTACTCCACTTTCCTCCGCATTCGACTTACCCGTCTTGCTCGAGAACGATGCTAATGCTGCGGCTCTCGGTGAAGCGTTATACGGTGCGGGACGTCACTCATCATCTGTCTTTTATGTGACCGTCAGTACAGGAATCGGTGGAGGTTATGTCTATAAGAAACAACTGATCCGTGGAGCACATGGATACGCTGGTGAGATTGGTAATACGATTATCGACTCATCGGGTCCATTGCATCCTGTGTTGAACAAAGGTTCTCTTGAAGGGTATGCTAGTGGTACAGCACTACAATCACGTGCCTCAAATCGACATGTCTCATCCATCGAGCGATTACTCGCCCATCCGCAAGAGCGGGATCGTTTTATTAATCATTTAGCAACTGGACTTGCAAACATCATTCACACGATTGATCCAGAAGTCATCGTCGTTGGAGGAGGTGTTACGGGATCTGCTGATTTATACTGGGAAGCGGTGCTGGAACGAGTTCGCGAACTCGTATATCCGTCCCTTCGTTCAAAAGTCGATATCCGTCTTGCCGAATTGAAAGGACAGGCAGGCGTCATCGGAGCTGCTGCTCTAGATGGAGTAGAGTAAGCAACACATCACTTACCTTTTTTACCTTTCATCAAAGCAAAGAGGGTGATCCATTCCGTTATTGAAATGGATCACCCTCTTTGTATACATCCTATCTATTCGAATATAGCTATTTTTTAGAGCAGCGAATTGCTAAAAATGACTTCAGCTCGTTCTCAATCCGTTTTGGGTTTAAAAAAGAACAGAAAAATGTTAAATATCAAGAAAAGACCAAGCAGAACCCACAAGACAGAATAAAATTCTGTATTTGGGACGAACAAATAATCTATCAATAACACGACTAAAAAGAGAATATATCCAACAAAATATACTTTTTTCTTACGCGGATCCATCGTCTCATCTCCTTTATACATATGAGTGTTCTGTCGATTACTTCGTATTTTTAATAATCACTACAGTTAATACAAGAGAAGGAATGAAACAAATCAGTAAATCCGAGAGTGAGATCGAGAGTGAAGTAGGATGAATCAGCATCTCTACTCCTTTAAAAATGGCATCGAGCACAACAAGTAATGATAGGAGTACCGGAACGGAAGTACGCATCCATCTAGGAATACTCAGCCACATCCGTAAGATCTTTTGTGTTTTATCACCCATGTCATTCACCTCTTTTACAATTTTACATAAATTAGTATATCATACGTATGATTTTTGTGAAAAAATGTCGAAATCACAAGTCGATTGAATCTTCTCCTCCACGTACAAAAGCAATAAAAAAGAAACTTACACATCATGTAAGCTTCTTTTTTACTGCTTAATAGGATACATATCAATGTCTCTTCCCCTGCTACTTTGAACTAATTGATTACACCTTCTGCACTACAATAAAACTCCAGAGGAATGTTATGTGTGGAAGAAATACCATGTTGAATGAATTCTCCACCGACCGTCACATCGTATGTTCTTCCGCCATCCATCAAAGTAGCGGTATATCCAAGCTGTCTCCATGTCCCCTTACTCGATGAAGCGGTTGACGTCATAGACGTAATAGTTTTAAAGACTTGCCTTCCTGCCTCCTCACGAAGTTCGGTATCAAATGTACCAGTGATCGAAATGGCAAATGATGTACCCTTCGCATGAATCGTTTTTGACTTAGATGTGGATTCTTTCTTTGAGAAATCGAACGTCGATGCGAACTTTACTTTGACTCGATCTTCCGCTATCTTTCGAAAACGGTTCGGCGCCACCCAATCATTTTCCTTAAAGGATTTTTGGTCGACGAGTTCTAAATCTGTATCTGGATGATGCAAATTAATAGTACGAAGAATAACCGCATACTGCTGATAATATTGGTTTTTTTGTTGTGGAGTCAGTGCCTTTTGTTTTCCCTCTGCAAATGCCTCGTACATAAAGGAGCTGGTTAAGGTAACACTCAGTGCTGTTAAGAACGTCATCGTTTTACGCTTCATTTTTTCCACTCACTTTTTTTAGATTATGTAATATATTCTTAATTATCATGTTATTTGTTCTTTTCCTATACTTTCACTGTCTGTTTTTCTATTCTTACTCACACTTCAATTTTATAGTTATTTTCGAATTGAGATTTATGAATTCAGCGTGATGTAATCATCTATGATCCTTATCTATTCACAGATTCTGTGATGAGGAGTTTAAAGTCATTTGCTCCTTTTATTAATAGAAGGGTGGAAGAATATCACCGTATGAATTGGAGTCGTTTTATATTAATTAACGTATATTCATGTAATGTATTAGAAATCATGACCTTAAAATGACGAAAGTAGTAAATTGAAAAATAACGATCTCTTTCAAAAGTCAAGTTTTCTCTTAAAGGAACTATATCGAGACTAAGAAAATATTTTGGACACTTTAATAAGCATTATGCAAATAAATCAATTCAGACGCAAGGCACGATGGATGAGTTGCGGGAACACCATGAGAAGAACATCACCGTTCATGTAAAACATGCACCGCTCGACAATGATACACGACAACATCTGCAGACCAAGTTGTCGACACTTGCGAAAGACGTCAACGTCCAATGTGAACACGATATTGCTAATATCAATAGCTACCTCGTCTCGCAACAGGTTAACGTGTATCGACTCGAAGTCGAGGAAGTATCCTTGGAAGAAATCTTCTTGAATCTAAGTTCAGAAATCCGCTCTGCATAAAGACATCTCTATGACGGACAATGAAGTAAAGAAAAATCAGGCTACCTGACACCGATTAAATACGATGCACTGCTAGCCTGATCAAATTGTTTATGATATCAATTAAGGACCCGTACCACAAGAAACAGCATATTTTTCCGCGTTTACTTTCTTGGAATAACAGATAAAAGGTGTTCCTCCCGTTTCACTTTTCCAGTCGTACCAAAACATATGATATCGCTCCGCCACCGGGTCTTGTTCCGTAATAATTGCAAAGTAATTTTGATAGTAATAGCCTTGTTTGTACAATTCGTGTCTTAGAGCACCTCTAGGCGTAGCATCCGTAAACAGAATAGGTGATAGTACCGGCATGAGTAATACAATGAGGGCTATAACTCCTAAAAATAGTGCCAATACTTTCTTTTTCCTTTTTTTCTTAAAATTCGATTTACTCATTTTTATACCCTTTCCTTTTTTGGTTTTTTTTGTTATATAATAACATGAATCAAACAATAGAAAGAGGTCGCGATCGTGAAAAAAACTATTTTTTCATCCCTCACTTTAGGTATCATCCTATATGCTGGTTTCTTATGGAGTAATGCGATTGCCGATTCTAATGTTGCACAAGAAAAATCTAAGAGTAGCATCACCGAGGAACAAGCCTTCAATTTTTTCACTACAGTGCTTGAGCAACAAAAAGCAGATTTTTTAAGCAATACTCCGTTAGCGCATACTAACCTTTCAAAGTTATCTGAAGGGGACGAGGCTGTATTGATTTTTCTCTCCACTACGGAAGTCGATAAAATTCAGCTGAATTCATTCAAATACAACATTTCTGATGTCAAAGTCTATTCAGAGAATCAAAAAAATTATGCTGAAGCGTATGTCACACGAACGTTTAACTTCGGAAAAAGTGGTCTTGAAACGGGTTTAGGTGATCAATTGGTACTTGAAATTCCATCACATGTAGACAATCAAAGCACATCGATTTCTTCGAGTAAATTAACAATTAAATCGAATCCAAACGCTAATAACATTTCAGTTGATGAATTTTTAGAAAAGTATAAAGAGGAAGTAGAAAAATCAAACCAACTTGAAGCCAAATAAATATAGAAAGATGTTGCCATGATTCGTCAGGTGCGTACTTCTTTCCTTTCATAAAAATGGAGTCCTTCGCGTAATCGCTAGGACTCCATTTTTGGTAGATCGAACATCATGCCGTCCGTTCTCTCCGTAAAAGATACAGGAAATACGGCACACCGATGATCGCCGTGATCAATCCGGCTGGCACTTCAAGCGGCGGATGAATCCCGCGACCGAGCGCATCAGCGACGACGAGTAACCCTCCACCGAGTAACAGCGCCATCGGTAAGACGGCGAGATGTTTATGTCCGACGAGACGACGTGCCATATGTGGGGCAATCAGACCGATGAAGCCGATCGCACCGACTGTTGCGACGGCAACACCGGCTAGGACGACAGCGAGCGCCAAGAAGACGTGCCGCGTCCGCTGAATTGGTAAGCCGAGACCGATGCTGACTTCCTCACTAAGTGATAAGACATCGAGTTGACGGTGTCGATAGAAGAGGATCGCACCGATCACGACGAGCACAGGCGCTAAGATCAACACTTCCTGCCACCCTTTCCCGAACAGACTCCCAGCAAGCCAGACGAGTGAATCGTTCGTCTGGAGTGGAAATTTGATCAACAGGTATTCTGTTCCCGAGGCACAGATTGCGCTAACGGCGATACCAAGTAACGCAAACGAACTGCGGGAGGCGTTTCCTCCCCGCTCTAGCATCATCAGCGCCAGCATGACGAGTGCTGCTCCTATAAAGGCGGCGATCGGTGTCAACAAGAGCGGACCATCCGGCACGAGGGCGATCGTCAAAACGGCGAACAGAGACGCTCCATTCGTCACTCCGATCACGTCCGGTGAGATCAATGGATTACGGATGACACTTTGTAAGATGATCCCGGCAAGAGCGAAACTCGCTCCTGCTAAAAAGGCGAGGACCGTTCGCGGCAGACGGTAATTTTGGACGATGAAGGCATCCTTTCCACCAAAGAACGACTGCCAGAGTTCCGTTAACGATAACTGAATCGAACCGACCGACAATAAGGCGAAGCTCGTGACAAGAACTAAAACTGCGACAAGTAGAATCCGACGCATCTCTCTCATCTTAATCCCCCTTTCATCTGTCGACGTGCCAAGATAAGGAAGAAAGGTGCCCCGAGCAATGACGTCACGATGCCGACTGGTGATTCATACGGATAGGCAATGAAGCGCGCCAGGACATCGGCGTACGTCAACAACAGACCACCGATGACGGCAGAGACGGGTAAGACGTTTCGGTAGTCCTCGCCAACGAGTCGACGTGTGATATGCGGCACCATCAGACCGATGAAGCCGATCGCTCCGGCGACGGCGACCGTTACGCCTGCGAGTAACACGACACTGATGCCGGCAAGCAGACGGATCCGCGTCACTTTTTGTCCGAGTCCGACCGCGACGTCTTGCCCGAGTTGGAAAACGGCGAGCGACTTCGCGAGACTTGCCGCAAGAATCAAACCGACAAGCGACCACGGTAAGACGATCCGGAGTTCGAGCCAGCTTGCATCACTGAGCGAACCAGACAACCAGTACAAGACGTTCGTAATCCGGTCGTTGAACAAAATCAAGCCTTTCGTTAGCGACGTCAACAAGAGATGGATTGCCATCCCGACGAGAGCAAGTTTTAACGCCGTCATTCCGCGAATCGAAGCGAATGAAAAGACGAGCAAACCACCAAGCATGGCACCGGCAAAAGCGAAGTAAAGCAAGTTCGCCGTTCCAAGTGACGGAAAGATGAGCAGGCTTAAGACTACGAGAAACGACGCACCGGCATTGACCCCAAAGACTTGTGGTGAAGCGAGCGGGTTCCGTGTCACGGCTTGCATGATCGCTCCAGCGACGGCAAGGTTTGCTCCGAGCAACAATCCGAGTAAGAGCCGCGGTAAGCGCAGATTCGTCAAGACGAGTCCCGCTTTAGAGGTCGTGCCGCTGATCCACTCCTGCACTAAGTGGACCGGATTCATCTGTGTGATACCAAAGAACAAGCTACTATAAACGGCCAAGCCACTGAGTAAGATAAGTACGAAAATCAGACGTTTCCGCTGCACCGGATGTTTCCCCTTTCATCAAGACGAAAAGCCAGATTGCTCCGGCTTTTTGTCGTTCGTTATTTCTGTTTGAGCAATTGAATTGCTTCGTCAACGATTTGTTCAGCAGCGTCTAGACCACGGTAACGTGTCCAGAGGTCACGATTGACTTCGTAGACTTCTCCGTTTTTGACCGCTGTGATCTGATTCCAAAGCGGATTATCCTTCCACTCTTTCAGTAACTTCGGATCGGCTTCCGCCATGAAGATGACGTCCGGATCCCACTTGACCATCTGCTCTAATGTGATCGTCACAGTCGGTTCCGCTGTTTTCGTGACAGCATTCTCGATCCCGATCTTCTCGAGTAATTCACCGTCAAACGACGTCTCACCGTGTGCTGTCAGTGAATCGGCGCGGAAGACACCGACCATGACTTTCCGGTCATCTTTTGGATCAACCTTTTTCTTCGCTGCATTCAAGCGTTCTTCATGCAGGGCGAGACGGTCATCCATCTGTTTTGTTTTTCCGACCGCTTCTGCAATCTTCTTAAACGAATCGATGTTCTCTTCATACGTCGCATTGCGACTCTTCAAAATGATCGTCGGTGCGATTTCTTGTAATTGCTTATAAATTCCTTTATGACGGTTGAAGTCGCCGATGATCAAGTCCGGTTGCAAGGAACTGATCACTTCAAGGTTTGGTTGTTGGCGTGTACCGACTTCCGTGAACGAGATGTCTTTTCCGAGTAATCCAGAGACATCCGTCTTGTTTTCTTGTGCGATTCCGACTGGTGTGATGCCGAGTTCATCTAACGCATCAACGAACGAGAATTCGAGCGCGACGACCTTCTTCGGCTTTTCCGGTACTTTCGTTTTTCCTGCTTCATGCGTGATCGTCCGCGTCTTTTCGTTCGATTGCTCTGCTTGACCTGAACAAGCTGCAAGCATCAAACTGCTCAACACGAGGAGCGTCAACGCTATCATCCAAGTTTTCCGTCTCATAATGAGACCTCCTTTAATTCGTGATTCGACATTGAGAATCATTCTTAATTAATCCTGTCTCAGCATATCAAAGATTTCCATTGAACAAAAGGGAAATCCTTATTTTCAGATAATATAGACTGAAATCCACATTTTCTGAAGGAATATGGGATAATCAGGTAGTGAACAAAGGAGGGATCAGAGATGGATTGGATGAAAGACTTAGAACAGCGAATTGAGTTTTCGCTCGATGCAATCACGTTTGATCAGTTACCTGACTTACTCGAAGCCTTCGCCTACCAGTTACCGTTCGAGAATACGACTGTCCTTGAGAAACGCATCCGTCCGTTTAGCGACGAGCGCTTCATCGAAACGTTTCTGACAGAACGACGCGGTGGTGTCTGTTATGACTTAAACGGACTGCTGCACCGGGTCCTGCAGGAGCGGAATTGTCCCGTTCGGCTCGTGCAAGCGACTGTTTACGATACGAAGTCGGATGCCTGGTCAGCGACCGGACCGACTCATGTCGCGATCATTTGGAATGAAACGCACTTGCTTGATACCGGCTTCGGCGTTAATTTACCGCTCGTTCCGGTTCCGTTGAATGGCGAGACCGTTCATTCCGCGAGCGGCAGTTACCAAATAATTAATGACGATACGCTCGAGATGAAGCGAACGGGACAAGCGGAGTTTGTGACCGGATACCGGTTCGACCGAGAGACATCCATTACAGCAGATGACTTATCGAAGATGGAACAGATCATCCAGCAAAGCGACGCTTCGCCGTTCAACAAAGGTCGCCTCGTCGCGATGCGGACGCCGCGCGGACAAAAGACGTTGACTGAGCGGACGTTACGGATTGAGGAAACGACGACAACCGAGTTACCGGTCGCAGGTCCCACCCAATTCGAAATGCTGTACAACACACACTTTTTAGGACGGGAGTCGTAAATCATGGATCGTTACACACTTTGTTTAATCCGCCATGCGGACCACTTTTTACTCGTCAATCGGCAAAAACGTCCGGCGATGGGCATGTGGAACGGTGTCGGTGGTAAGATTGAACCGGGCGAAACACCGGAAGCCGCCGTCATCCGCGAGACATTTGAAGAGACGGGCATTACGCTCACTTCAGTGACACCAAAAGGCATCGTCCGCTTACATGGGGAAGAGACATCTGGTATGTACCTCTACCTGGCTGATTTAGAAGATCGTCCATTTCCAACACCGGTCATGACAGTTGAAGGAATCCTCGATTGGAAAGCACTCGACTGGATTTTAAGCGACGATAACATGGGTGTCATCAGCAACCTCCGGCACTACCTACCGATTGCCTTGTCGACCGAACACCCATTACTGCATGACTTCCATTACGATGCCCATACAATCACGGCATACGAGACACATGAATTAATTGAGACATAACACAACATCCCCGCTCGTCCTTTCGGACAGGCGGGGATGTCTCGTTAGAATAGATGTAAGCCCGTCACGATGACAGCAACGATAACGATGCCCGGTAACAAGTTCGCGACGCGGATCTTCGTGATTCCGGCTAGATTGAGACCAATCGCTGCAATCATCACCCCACCGGTCGCCGTCATCTCCAAGATGAATTCTTGCAGCGCGGCGTCGGGAATGAACTTCGTGATCGCAACGGCACTTAGTGCAATCGCCCCTTGATAGAGGAAGACGGGAATCGCCGAGAACATGACGCCGATCCCGAGCGTTGAACTGAGGACGAGCGCCGTGAAGCCGTCAATCAACCCCTTCGTATAGAGGACGTCGTGATCCTGACGCAGTCCACCGTCGAGCGCACCGAGGACCCCCATCGCCCCGATGACGAAAATCAACGTCGCGGTGACGAAGCCTTCGGCGATATTCGATGGACGACCGCGACTGATCTTGAGTTCGAGCCACGCTCCCATCCGGTCGAGCTTCTCATCGAGGCGGAACCACTCTCCGATTGCTCCCCCGAGGACAAGACTACCGATGACGATTAAAAAGTTCGTGCTTTTCATCCCCATCTGGATCCCGAGCACGACGACGGCTAGACCAATCGCTTGCAAGACCGTCTCCTTCATCCGTTCCGGAATCCGGTGGAACATCAATCCGAGCAACGTCCCGATGATGATCAGGACGGTATTGACGAGTGTACCTGTTAAAACCATCTGACAGCCTACTTTCTCAATTGATTTTTCGTTTCGCAGGACGGACGAGCGTCCGCTCCGCCTGATTCAAGCTATGCAACGTCATCCCGAGCATGACGAGGATGATCCCGAATGTCGCGAGTCCCGTCGGCAGTGCCGCATGGAGAAACAAAATCTCCCCGAGAACGGTAAAAACGATCTCAAACGACTGGGTCGCCTCGATCGCGGCTAACCGGACCGGTTCCGTCCGGACGAGTGACGTCGCGTAGAAAAAGAGCGACGTCGCGATGACGCCTGAGAATAATGCGACGAAACCAGACTGGGTTACTTGACTGACACTCGGTAAGCCGACTTGTATGTAAGCAATTACGGAGAGCACGATCCAAAACGGTAGACTCGCGATCGTCATCCCAAGGATCCGTTCAAAGACGTCGAGCTCGTTTCCATACCGTTCCATCATCTTGCGATTCCCGAGCGGATAGGCAATCGCAGCGACTAGCACCGGCAAGGCACCGAACAGTAAGGATTGCAGCGATAGACTTCCAGCAACGGATAACTGCATGACGACGACCCCAAGGACGATCAAGACGGAATACTTGAGAGCCGACCATGGAATCCGTTGCTTAAACAAGGGGGCAAGCAGCGGTCCGGCTAAAATCGTCAATTGCCACGTTCCGGCAATCAGCCAGCCCGGGGCATGATCGGCAGCGAGACAGATACTACCGTAAAACAGCCCAAAACCAATCGTTCCGTACAGTAACCAAAAGCCGATATCTGTTCGCAGGGCTTGTATGACGCGCCCAATGCCTCGGCGCATCAAAACGATGACGATAAAGAACGGTAACATCAAGAAGAAGCGAAGCGACGCACTGTAGATCCAGTGCCCCCCTGCTCCTTGCATCGATTGATTCAAGATAAAGGTGACAGCAAAGAACATCGCCGCCAAGATCCCATAAATGATTGGTCGCATCAGCGCTCCTCCTTTAGGGTCGAGACGAGTAGACGACCGAGCCCGTTCCAGTTGTGTTCCGTCGCCTGAACGAGCTGTTCGATATCCCGTTGTTCACATGCAACTAAAATCGCGGCATGATCGGCAATCGATTGACGACCGAGTCGATCGAACTGGGCGTATTCGAGCCGGCGGATCAGCGGCGTCAATCGGCGAATCGTTTCCCGTAGCTGAACGTTCTGACTGCGCAACACAAAGACATCGTGAAAGGCATCGTCTAACGTCAGTGCTGTCTCCGTCTCCTGTTGTTCGATTGCCGTCGTGAACTGTTGATGAATCGTCTGAAGTTCCATCAAGTCGTCTTCCGTCAATTGCAGTCCCGCTAGACGCGCTGCCAGCCCGTGCAGCGTCGCGATGATTGGATAGGTTTGCTGTGCTTGTTCAGCGTCAAGCTCCGTCACAATCGTCCGCGAGCCCCGTTTCGCAAAAATCAATCCCTCCTCCTCGAGTCTTTTCAAGGCTTCGCGAACCGGCGTCCGACTGACACCGAACATTTCCGCGAGCACTTGATCGTTCACCTTCTCACCTGGGGCGAGGCGTAAAGTGATGATGTGATGCTGTAAACGTCGATACACTTCCTCACTGAGAGGAAGTCGTGCAATGGCTAAATCATCTGTAGGTTTCATACAAGTAATATATTACATATTAATCGTTGATACTAGCTTTATTCAAAAAACCTCCCCGTCAAACAACGGAGAGTCAGCTATTCAAACGTTACGTGGATTCATCGGTCCATTCAGGTGACTGAGATCGTGCCATTTCAACAAGATCAATTGAATGACGATCGCGACAAGTAGATAAGCTTGTGTCAAAAGAGGAGTGATGCCTAAATTGACGTTCACGACATCCGCTGCGATGCTCGCGAAATCCCACAACGCATGGAAAATGATTAATGGCCAGAGGTTATTCAGCTTCAGTGCGATGATCGCTAAGAACACACCAAAGACGAATGTGTTCGCAAGTTGGAACAACATCGCTGCCGGTGGAATCAAGGCGATCAAATTAAGCAAGTGGAAAGATGAGAACAGAAGCGCACTGATAAGGACGGCACGATACGGATGTTCGTTCGGTCGAAGATAGCGTAAGATGATGCCCCGAAACAAGACTTCCTCATTGAAACCGACGAATAAGGTCGTCAGGAAGACGATCCCTACGAGTTGAAGCACCGACGACGAAAGTGACGTGGTGAACAGGGCGTTGACGATCAGTCCGACTTGAAAGAGAACGATCAACAGTAACGGAATGTACCAGACGAGCCCTCTTGCTTGCAGTTTCGAAAACCCGACGGCAGCAAACGTGGCATGACGACGAATGTACCAGACGAGAAAGAGTGCTGTTGCGACTTCACCAAAAATCGCGATCCGTAACAACTCTGGATCACCGTAACGAATGCCGAAGCCAAATGCCGAGACAGCCATGACGATACCCATGATGACGAAGATGACGGTTGCCGAGACGATGGTGTTCCGCTTATCCATGATCAGGACCTCCATTTCAAACGATCGACCTTTCTTCTGTATCATTGATTTACCTTTTTTTCAGAGAAATGAATCTTTTTTCTTCACTACCTTGCAATACAAAATAGCTTAGCGTATCATTACCTTGTAATACCAAGTAGTGAAAGGAAGATGCGGATGTCATCGACGCAAATGTTAAAAGGGATTCTTGACGGCTGTTTACTTGCGCTGATCGCGGAAGAAGAGATTTATGGCTATGAACTGGCGACGAAACTCAAAGCATACGGTTTTGCTGACATCAGCGAAGGAACGATCTACCCTTTGTTGATCCGGATGCAAAAACTGGACTGGATTGAAGCAACCTCACGCGTCTCCCCGTCTGGTCCGAAGCGAAAGTACTATAAGATCACGACAAGCGGTGTTAAAGAACTCACCGCCTTCAAACAAAGATGGCACCACCTTTCGACGAGTGTCGAAAGGATTTTAAAGGAGGACGAATGAGATGACCCTATCGACAGAATCAACCCGGTTTTTGGAAGACTTAAAGGTATACCTGCTTGCTTCAGGTAAAAATGAACAGGCGACGAATGAGATCGTCCATGAACTCGAAGATCACCTGATCGAAGCGGAAGCGGACGGGAAATCGGTTCGTGCCATCACCGGTGAGAGTCCTGCAGACTATATCCAGTCGATTTCGAAAGAGATGGCGTTCGATCCGAAAGAAGCATTTTGGATCGTCTTGCAAGTTTTTCTCGGCGCATCCAGTTTTCTTTATCTCCAAAACCTCTTGAATGGTACAACGGCATTCAGCATCTTGCTCGTCGGTGGCTTTCTACTCATTAGCGCCGTTTACCTGACTACCCTAGCTTTTCTCTTCCGTCAAGATGCTTTACGTGATGGCGCGCGACTTCGCATCATGCGTTATGGCATCCATGGTAGCGTTCATTTTCTGTTAATCATCGGATTATTGATTGTCAACGGACTTATCGATTCGCCAAAGATCACGTTATCCCCAGGCGTCGGTTGGTTACTTGGTGCCCTATTGATTATCTGGATTCTCGTCACGGCATGGAAGACAAAGACATGCATTTTACCGATTGCATTGTTCGTCTATTTTGTTCCCCAAATCATTCTCCGTTCTGTATTTGATTGGTCGGAATTGACCTCTGTACTCGTCGGATATGTTGTTGCTGCTATTACAATGACAGTCGCTTTTATTCGCGAATCTAAACAAGATCAGTCAAACGTCTCAAAGCACTGAAGAAACGATTTGGTTTTGATACTTAAAATGACCTCAGCGCTAAGATCATTTTTGTATATCATTGAGAAAAAATTGAGGATAGAATTAGAATAAAATATATTAAAAAAGAATAGGTTGTTGTAAACGATGAATCAATCTTTGAAAGATATTCAACATTCCATTAAGATCAACAAGTCCATTGAACAGGTATGGGCGAATGTCTCGACGGCTCGCTCTTTATCTAAATGGTTTATGCCAAACGACCTTGTCGCACAAACGGGATGTGTGTTTCATATTCAATCTCCTTTTGGTCCGTCTCCTTGCACGGTATTAAACGTACAACCAGAAAGAGAATTATCGTTTAGTTGGGATGAAGATGGATGGATCGTGACCTTCTCCCTAACTCCATTGAACGACCTTACCCTTTTCACTGTGACACACAGTGGATGGAAAAACGCTGATGACCTTGTGCCGAAAGCAAATCAGCCACAAGGTCGTGTCCGTAACTTTATGGACCAAGGTTGGGATGGGATGCTTCAGAAATTAAAAGCAACATTTTAAAGGAAGGCATGTACATTTTTTTACGACAAAATATAGACTGTGATTTTAAAATACATTCTCTTGTAATTTTTTTAGATCATTCAGAGATCAACAAAAATAAAGGGAGTGTCGTTATGTTCAATCCATTTAGTAAAGAACAATAACAAATTATCCAGTCTATTCAAGATTTTTTCTTAGAAGTGCCATCTGAGTTCGTCGCAGAACGTGTTTTTGATTTCATCAAAGAGTCAGTTGCTATTCACTTTTATAATATTGGAAATCAAGACGCTCATGCGGCTGTGTTAAGTCATTCGCGTCACTCGACGATGAATTGTTAACGCTCAAGCGTCCCGTATCTCCATAATATATTTTTAGCAGAGATCTCTTGTCATGCTCTACAAAAAAGTATGCGCGATGCATACTTTTTTCTTTGGATTTTGATTCAATTCATTACGAAGTACTTTTTAATCTCTCCATAGAACGAATAAATCAATTATACTAAACGTAATTATTTGTATGGAATGACGGTTCAAACTATAGTCGTGCTTAATACAAAGGAGAATTTTTTGAAACTCGAACGATTACTGACTATCATATTTAAGTTACTGCATCGCTCTACGATCTCGGCCGCTCAATTAGCTAGTGAATTAAATGTCTCTCAGAGAACGATTTATCGAGATATTGAAACCATTAGTGCAGCTGGAATTCCCGTTACTTCTTATCATGGAACTAATGGAGGTTTCGGTATTATTGAGAATTATAAATGGGATAAGACCTTTTTAAATGCGTCTTCTATGGTCGATGTTCTATCTTTAATGAAAAGTTTATCAGCGCAATTACATGATCAAGATTTAAAAAATACGCTAGAACGGCTATCGATTTTTACGACAGAAGAACAAAATAACCATTTGCACATTGATTTAGCTGATCAATCCATTGAGCCTACTTTCTTAATTGATCTTCAAAAGAGTATCAAAGAATCAAAAAGAGTTCTGTTTCAATACATCAGTGCTCAAAAGGAACAGACCATTCGAGAAGTAGATCCCATTTTTCTACGATATAAATTTCGTACATGGTACCTTTATGCTTATTGTTATTTAAGAAATGATTACCGCGAATTCAAAGTGTCACATATGCTCAACCTTCAAAGACTTTCAACATCTATTCAGGATAACCATCC
This sequence comes from uncultured Exiguobacterium sp., assembly GCF_964277885.1. Lineage (NCBI taxonomy): Bacteria > Bacillati > Bacillota > Bacilli > Caryophanales > Exiguobacterium > uncultured Exiguobacterium sp. The sequence goes on from NZ_CAXYJR010000005.1 coordinate 1,383,324, forward strand.
CATTCCTGGAGACAGAGCTGTCGTGAAACCCGCACGGGAAAGTATCACGTTAAGAATTCATCCTGAATCCATTCATGTAGTCTTAAACCATTTTCAGCATCAATCGATGGTTTTTGAAGAAGATGGTAGTGTTACGATGACTTTATTGTTACCTTCACCTTTACATGCGGAATGGTTAATCAACATTTTATTAAGCTTCAGATCAGGTGTAGTTGTTATTCATCCCTTGTACTTACAAGACATATTAAGAAATGAAGCCAAAAAAATAGTTAATCTATATGAGGATATATGACACTCAGATGTCATATATCCTTTTTTATAATGAACGTAGTTAGACAGTTCTTACTACAATTAAAGGAGCGATTTGCATGAATGCCGGAAAAACGATGTATGAATATCACAACTGGGCGATGCAGTTGATGTTAGATCATATGGATGCATTACCTGAAAATCTATTAAATAAAGAGGTGAAAAGCTCTTATCCGACAATCGCTAAAACACTTAGTCATATTCTTGCAGTTGATACTATGTGGATTCATGTTTTAGAAAAAGTAGAATTTCAACAAGCGCTACAAGATGCGATGAGTCAATTACCATTAACTGATGCATATACAATTGAAGAATTCAAAATAGCATTCAAAAATATAGCATCAAAGTATCAACTATTTTTAAATCAGAACTCAACTCTTACTATGACGATACATGTAAATAATCCTTGGTCTGGTCCACGGGAAACGACTTTTGAAGAAATTCTTTTACATGTAGCCAATCACGGTACGTATCACCTGGGGAACATTACTACCATGTTAAGGCAGCAAAATGAACCCTCATTGATGATGGATTATTCTCTTTTTTGGTATGAAGATATGAAAGTTAAGCCATAACAGAATGTATTCGTTTTTAATGTCTATTTAGACATCACTATATAAAATAAAAAGGCGTGCACCGGTGCACGCCTTTTTATTTTATATAGTGATCAATTCCCTTGTATTGCTCCATACCGCTCACGCGTCCAGTTGTAGACATGACTCGTCACGGTCCGTCCGTCAATTCGTTCTAAGACGAATGGTCGGTCAAGAACAGGCGTAAACCCGAGTTTTTCAACGACACGGCGTGATTGGTCATTAAAATCAAAGTGACCACACCAAACGACATCGATCGGCAGTTCCCGGAAGATGAAATCGAGCATCGCTTCGACGATCTCCGGCATCCGTCCTTCTCCCCAATAGTCAGGAGCGAGGACATACCCGATTTCGACTTGACGGTCATGCGTGATCGCTTCGTCCGGTCGACGATTGAAGTGAAAACCGAAGCTCCCGATCACTTCCCCCGTTTCCTTATCAGTCACAGCATATTCGCCAGGTGACGCTTGGAAAATGCCGATCACTTCTTGGCTCTCGTCAAGCGATGCGTGCGGTGCCCAGCCTGCCTTCGGTCCGACATTCGGATCCTTGGCGTAAGCATATAATGCGGCTGCATCTTCGTCTTGCCAACGGCGTAACAGATGCCGTGGTGTTTCTATCGTATCTGGTAAGTTCATCTGTATTCCCCCTTATTATGATACGTTTCGCTGTCGTTCGACCGATTCCTTCACGAACAGGCTTGTATAAACTAATCCGAAGCCCGTCAAAAGAATCAATCCGAGATAGACGCTCATCATCGACGGGATCAAGAAGGTCCCGACTAGAATCGTCGACCGAGAAATCAAGTCCGCTCCAGCAAACGACGTTCCAGCGAACGCAGAGTACGCCCCACGTTGATCGGCTGGCATCATATTCGCTTTTTGTGTGTTCAAAACCGGGGAGTAGAGCAACTCGCCGATCGTTGCGATGAAGATGAAGACCATCAGTGCCGTCATGCTGTTGGCACTCGTCACGACGACGTAACCGATCGTGTACAGCATGAGACCCGCAGCGAGCGTCCGGCGCGGAGACAAACGCTTCGCTAGTCGCTGGACGATGAACGTCAACGTGACGACGAGTAACGTATTTTCGATGTTGATGATACTCATCATTCGAACCCCGTTGATCGACCACCCGGCAAATGATAACGGTTCAAACGAATCGGCGAGTCGGACGGCGACATAACTGCCCATCGAAAACTCAGCCGCTAAGATACACATCGAACCGAAAACGACCTTAACGAACGGACGGTCCCGCCAAGCGAGTTGATAGCTCGTGAAAATATCCGTGAGGACACCACGAAGTTTTTGACGTTGCCATGTCCTTGGTGTGTCGTCAAGAAACAGAAAGTATGCAATTGGTAAAACGGACGACGTGAAGCTTAAGATCCAGAACAACAGCAATTGGTTACTGACGTAGAGCCAGCCCCCGAGTGCCGTACCGATGGCGATCGATAGATTGATCAACCAGTAGTCGAGCGCATAGACCGCTTGGCGATTTTCCTTCGTCGTTGCATCGATGATGATCGCCCCCATTGCCGGCCGACCAAGATTACTCGTCACCGAGAAGACAGCGTAAATGACCATGAACAACAGCATCCAGTCGAGTGTCAATGAGATCGTCATCGTGATGAACGTCAGCGCTGTGAGCGCAGACGTCGTGACGAGCAGACGTTTGCGGGAAAAGCGGTCGGCAAGATATCCGCCGAGTAGATTCGTGATGAAGCTGACGAAGACCATCGCGATCAAAAATGCACCGGCGATGACTTCGTTGAATGCCTGGACAAACAAGAGGGCCATGAACGGCATGATGGAGAACGAGACAGCCCGGTTGAAAAACGATGTGATGAGACGTACTTTAATTGGTTTCGGTATTTCTTTCCATTTCATATTGTCACCTTCCATTCTCTACCTGTATCATAAACAAGACAAGACACAGGAAAAATGGACGTCATTAAAAAAAGATGTCCCCTTTTAAGGAGGAGAAGGACGATGGATGCTTATCTTTTTATGTTATGGAAGACTTGCCGAAATGGACACTACTCGATTGCGACGCTTGCCGACGCCATCCATCTCAGTCCTAAACAAACGAAACGATATCTCAATAAATGGCAGGAAGACGGTTGGATTGGTTACACGAGTGGTCGCGGACGGGGCAACTTAAGTGAACTCGTCTGGTTACGCCACGTCGAACGAGAGTATGCGAAACGGATGCTCGAACGGATCGATCGTGACTCGATCGAATCGGTGACGGAGGAATTGACGTGGGACTGGTCGCCAGCGCAAGCAGGACGCTTCATGCGGCAACTGGAACGAAAATTCGGCTATACACAGACGACGTCTGATGCGTTATTGATTCCGCGAAAACGGAATTTCTTAACGACACACCCGTTAGAAGCAGCCGATATCCATAGTGCCCACCTCGTTCAGAACGTCTTCAACCGGCTGTTTACGATCGATGTCGACGGCAATATTCAAGGTGAACTAGCGCATCACTATGTCTGGAACGGGACGACGCTCAGTCTCTTCTTACGGAAGGACGTCCGCTTTCATGACGGCTCACTCCTGACGAGTAAGGAAGTGACGAAGAGTCTGCGTGCTTTGATCGCCTATCCGGCTTACGCTTATTCCTATCGGCACGTGAAAAAGATCGTCTCGAACGGTCCGTACCGGGTCGACCTCACACTCGATCAGCACCGGAGTTCAATTTTGCCGCAACTTGCCTCGATACATACGAGCATCATCAAGGACGGTGTCGGGACGGGACCATTCCAACTGACGCAACATGACGACAAGAAAACCGTTCTGACAGCGTTCCCGAATTACTTCGGTATCCGTGCCCTGCTCGACCGGATTGAGTTCATCCAGATGCCGGAGCAATATGACCCGGTCTACCGGACATCGGCTTCTGACTCCAGTCCGATTGATACGATTGCGACCCAGTCTGGCTTTGGTCTCGTCTTGCTCCATCCACGTGCTGGTGGTCCGTTTGAATCAAAAGCCGCACGGCATTATATCCACCGACTCGTCGCAGAAGTTCGTGGTGGCATTCATGACTTTCATGAACGGGCACAACCGAACGACTGTGGTTTTCTTGAGTCCTATAGTCAACCGTATACTGTCCCGGATGGTCCTGCCGTTTTGTTCACGCAACCGATCCGAATCAAGCTGACAGATTTTACAGATAAGGTGACCCGCTGGCTCTGTCAGCGATTCGATCAGGACGGAATTCCGTATGAGTTTGTCGAAGTCGGATTTGAAGAGAGCATCACGGATTTTCACGCTTACGATACGATTGATCTCGCCGTCCATGCCGAAGTGTTTGAGCGAAATATCCAGTACGCCTTCTATCAGTTCATGACGAATACATTCTCACCACCAATCCGACTGTTTCAGCAGATGCCAGAGATGTTGAAATCAATTGAACAATACGATGCGACACCGTTCGAAGACTGGCTCCCGATCCACCAATCGATTGAGCGTTACTTAATCGACGAATCGTATTTCATCCCGTTCTATCACGATACACGACTGATTCCGTATCCGATCGAATTGCAAAACATCACGATCGACTCGTTCGGTTACTTTGACTTCTCGAAGCTCTGGATTTCCAACCAATCGTGACGAATCGTTGACGAAATCTTGACCTGCTTGTGACAAAGCGCACGGTATTCTTTAATCTAGTATTTTAAATGTTGTATTAAAGGTGAGGCTGCGAAATACTAAGACTGTCTTCATTACTTAGCGAAAAGGAAGTGGTCTTATGTTATCAACCTCTACCATTCAAATCGTTCAATCGACGGTTCCCGTCCTTGCGTCGCACGGTGCCGCGATCACGAAAGTCTTTTATCAGCGCTTGTTTCAAGCTCATCCGGAACTGAAACACGTCTTCAATCAATCGAATCAACGAAGCGACCGCCAATCGCAAGCACTCGCGACCGCCGTGTATGCCGCTGCTGCTCACATCGATCAACTCGAGACGTTAAAGCCGGTCTTATTACCTGTGCTCCATAAACACCGTAGTCTACAAATCAAACCGGAAATGTATCCCATCGTCGGGCACGAATTGCTTGGAGCGATGCAAGATGTCTTAGGAGAAGCCGCAACACCAGACATCTTGCGCGCGTGGGGAGAAGCATACGGGGAGATTGCCAATCTGTTCATCACGCTTGAAGCCGAACTTTACGCACAGGATGAACAAGCAAAAGGATTTTCCGGATATCAGACAGTTGAGATTTCGGATGTCGAGGAACAAGCGGATGGGATTCGCGCCTTGACCTTCAGCACGGACGGTCCACTACCCGCTTATCGAGCCGGGCAATACATCACGGTACGGATTCAAGACAAAGATGGCTTATGGCACAATCGCCAATACAGTCTGACGACGGCATCGAACACGGAGACATATACGATTGGTGTCAAACGAGAAGGCATCGTCTCGGACTACTTACATGCAGCGCAAGTCGGTGACACGGTGTTCATTAGTGCGCCAGCGGGTGCTTTTACACTCGATGCGTCAGACGAACCCGTCGTGCTGATCGCTGGTGGCATCGGAATCACATCGATGCTTGCGATGGCAGAGGAAGCAATAGCTACCGGACGTGACGTGACGTTACATCACGCTGTTCAAGATGAACGCAATCGTCCGTTTACAGAACAACTCGCCTTACTCGAGCAACGTGGAGTGCGCGTCGTTCGTTACGCGGAACATCAGGCAACAGATCAAGCGGGACGCTTACCGAAAGACGTCATCGCAAGCATCACGGATTCGACATACGTCTGTGGTCCGGAAGCAATGATTCAATATGTGATTGAGCACTTCAAAGCGTCACCGGATAAACTGCATTACGAAATCTTTGGACCAACGCTTGCTTTTGCGGCAGAAACACCAGTTGCGCAATAAAAAACATCCCGTTCTCTTTGACACACGTCAAGGAGAGCGGGATGTTTGATTAGAGCGGCAATCGTTCTGACAATGGACGGACCAAGACGACGTCCGTCGCCATTCGGTTATCACGGCGTGGTTCATCGACCGGTTCGATCGTCCAGTTTTTTGCGTGAAGCGTATTCAAGGCACGCGCTAAGTCGTACATCGAATAGCGATCGTTACCGTTCAACTGATAGAGACCTGCTTCGTGTTCAAGTAAAATCGTAACGAGCGCTTCTGCCGTGTCCTCAAGTAGCGAACTCGACGGATACCAGTTGCGACTCGCTCGAATGACGCCGTGCTGTTTCATATCGTTCGTGAAGAAGTCGACCATATTGTTCGAACCAGGTTCCGTCCCGATTTGCCAGCCGATCCGGACGATCTTCGCTTGTGGATCGAGTGCTTGAATCGCTTGCTCGCAAGCAATCTTGTAGGCACCATATTCGTCGGTCGCATCCGGTACTGCGTCCTTTTCGATCGGTGCCGGCACGTCATCGGAGAAAACAGATACCGTACTCGTGAAGAAAAATGGAATCGCATATTCTTGGCACAAGCGAACGAGCGCTTCCGTCCAACTGACGGACCCCATCCCGATATGTAAGAAATAATCTGGTCGTTCCGTTTCTAAAAACGTGCGCATCGCGGATTCGTCAGTCGTCGAGACTTTCGTTCGGTCCCAGGCGACTGTCTCGATGTCGTGCTTTGCTAAGACGTCCGCAACGACAGGTGCTACCGTTCCGTTCATACCTGTAATGATTGCTTTCATGGTGATTCATCCCCCTTATATTCTATTGAAACATCATAAAACTACTTACTACATCAGTTTACACGCGAATCGCTGAATTAACGAATCTGAGGTTATTCTTCTACGACCAGTCATGACTCAAATGAAAAAAGCGCCTGCTATCCGATCTAATCTCGGTAAGCAGGCGCACTGTTTAGTTCATGATTACTCCGAAACGCCTTCCGTTTCCATTCGACGCCATAGTACATTCAAAAAGACCGTCATCCCACTGATCGGAATCAAAAACAATAACGCTGTGATCCATAAACTCTCCATCGACTCCACTCCTCATCGTTCATTTCTATCTCTAGTGTATAAGAGTGCGAAATCGCTTACCTCCACCTCAAGGCGGATATTTCATCCGACCTTGTCCTGTCGTTCCTCAGCAAAGGAAACGGTACGATGAAGGAGCAACCAGATACTGGTCATGACAAGACCACTTAAGGCAAAGAACAGGAAGACGAAAGAGATGCTAAAGAACGACGTCAAGTACGACGACAATCCGTAACAGAGCGCGGAACATGCCGTTGATGCTGCGACCATCGCCGTCCGGACCCGTCCGAGCAAATGCGCAGGCGTCGAGCGCTGCAACAAGGTCGCAAACGGAATCCCGAATAACGTCAGCGCCATCCCGAGTAAGATGAACCCACCAACAGCCACTGGGACGAATGAGACATAAGCGACGATCGCAATCGCGAGACCTTGCAAGACGACGGCAAAACGAAACAGCTTATCCTGTCGTACGGAGGCGACCCATTTTCCGTAAAGGAGCGACATCGCGATTCCCCCGATCACCGTCGCCAGTTCGAGTGCAGAAAACGTCTGGGCATTTCCCGACAAGACATCCTTGGCATATGGTGCAAGTAAAGTATTCATTGGTGTGATCATCCAGTTTGCAAGGATTGCACAACCAAGGATCCATTTCAGGCGACCGTCACGCACGACGTGACCGATCCCTTCGCGCAACGCTTCACGGTACGATCCTTGACGTGCCCCTTCTACGACTTGCCCTGTCATATGTCTAACGAGTAACCAGGCGGCAAGATGTAGACCAAGATCGAGCCATAAGATACTCGCGATCGAGAAATGGGCGATCATCATCCCACCGAGCAAGAATCCGCTCAGCGTACCGATCCGCTCAATCGTTGCAAGATACGCATTCGCTTGCGGCAATTGGTCATCTTCGACCAAATCAACGACCCATGTGAAGACGGCATTGCCACCAATGATTTGCAGAATCGTCTGCACGACGAGTAAGCCGAGTAACCACGGTAGGACGACGTTCGTCAGACCGATTCCCGCTAACGCGACCCCAAGCGCAAACAATCGAATGAGCAACGACATTTGGTACAACGATGCACTGACGAATCGGTCGATCCATGGTCCGACGAACGTTGAGACGAGAAAACGAATCAAAAAGACACCAGTCGCAATCAGGGCGACGCCAGAAGCACTGATCTCTTCCGCGCTCAACCAGTAAATCGCGATATAAACGAAACTCGTCCCGACGGTCGATAACAAATCCGAGACATACATAAAACGAAACGCACGTGACATGATGCTTTATTCCTTTCCTAAAACGACTTCTTGTCTATCTTACAATTTTTCTCAATTGCTGCCCATTCTTTTTTCGTCATCACATCGTCATCGTCTGTTAAGGCATTCTTACCCGTCTGTAACAGAGCCGACATGTTCATTCGCTATACTAAACGCATAGGGAGGTGAAGATCCATGAAAACGCAAACGCGTTATGACTATGAAACCGAACAGGAACAGGTCGACGTCCCATCTGAGGCACGTCTAGGCTACTACTTTCTTTTGATCGTCCTGCCGCTTGGTCTCGCGCATCTTGTCCAGTCGCTTGCTCCTTCGCCGGATCAACACCACTCGTCCGTATTGACGGGTTTGACGTTCTTATCCATCGTCTTTTTCATGTACTTAGGTAACCGAGCTGCTGGAAATGCCAAAACGACCTTTTTCGGATACTCGATGTTCTTGAGTATCAGTCTGTTCGCGACGCTGTTTCTACCAACGGTGCCGATCATTTGAGCATAAGCAAACGAGCACACGTCCGATTTGGACGCGTGCTCGTTTTTTTAATGCGTATGCGATTCGTGTTTGCCGTCACAATACAACGTATTGCCATGTGCGTGCTGATCCGTCTCGACCTGGATGGTCGCGTGGTTAATACCGACGTGTTTCAAATCGTGATCAATCTGTTCGCGAATTGACTCTGACTCCCGGACGGTCATGTCCTCTTTGACGACGACGTGACACGATAATGCGTTATAGCCACTCGTGATCGACCAGATGTGCAGATCATGTAGTCCGAGGACGGCTTCGTTCGTCTGAATCGTCGAAACGACCTCATCGATGTCGACGTCGCTCGGCGTTCCTTCCATCAAGACGTGAACGGATGCCTTCGTCACGTAATAGCCGCTCCGTAAGACGAGGATCGCAACGATGACACTCGCCAAGGGATCCGCCCATCCCCAACCGAAGAACATGATCAGAAGGGCAGCTGCAATCGCACCGACGGATCCGAGCATGTCACTTAAGACGTGCAGATAGGCACCACGCATGTTGAGGTTATGTTCATGCCCACCGCCGCGTGTCATGATCCAGGCAACGAGAATGTTGACGAGCAATCCGAGGACGCTGATGATCAGCATCCCGGTCGTTGCGACAGCGGGTGGATCGATGAAGCGTTGAATCGCTTCAATGAAAATATAGAGAGCGATGACGATCAGTGTCACGCCATTTATGATTGCGGCTAAGATTTCAAAGCGTTTTGAACCGAACGTCTTATTCGCATCCGGTGCTTGACTCGAGAACTGGAAGGCTAACAAAGCGATCGCAAGTGAAATCGAATCACTGAGCATATGCCCTGCGTCCGATAACAACGCGAGACTATTCGTCCAAATCCCGCCGATGACCTCGACGATCATGAACGCAGTGATGATCAGGAACGACAGGCCCAGTACCTTTTTATTGTCGGTATGATGATGGTGGTGATGATCATGTGCCATGACGTTGCCTCCTTTTACCTTACATTCAAACGTCTATTTGAATTATAACGCGCCTCCGTTCTGTGGTCAACGGGCTCATGTGTTATATCCCACGCCTTTACTCTTCCAAAACGACTCATCTGACTAAACAAAAAAACGATGGCCCATTGCCATCGCTTTTTCCATATCCTTTTTTAAATAAACGACCGAAAATCCTCGGTTTGCTGCTCGAGTTGTCGTGCGACCTCTTCGATTGCGGTAAAGCGTTGCATCGTTTCTTTTACCGTCGCAAGGCTCGACGCGACTTCGAGATGGGACGCTTCAATCTTTTTCATCATCGCCATGATTTGACGGTTCATCGTTTCCGTATTCGTCCGTACTTCGACGACTGCACTACCGACTAAATCCGATAAGTTTTTGACTTCACTTGCAACGACTGTAAAGCCTTTACCGTGTTCCCCAGCCCGTGCCGCTTCAATTGCCGCATTCAGAGACAACAAGTTCGTCCGGGCAGCAATTTCCTTGATCGTATCAGCAATCTTCGTGATCTCGATGGCTTGGTCATACAGCGTTTCGAACGTCTGTTGGTTTTCTGCCGTTTCACTCGCGATCGTAGTCATCGTCTCTTGAAGCTGGTTGCCCTCTTTTGATCCTTGAACCGATTGCAAATTCAATCCCTCAGCAAGCGTCTGGAAGCTTTTCGCATATCCTTGCACACGGTCGATCCGGTCCGTGATGTTACTGGCGATCTTGACGACGCCGACGACCTCTTCTCCTTCAAAAATCGGCATGTAGGTTGCTTCAAGCCACAAGATGTCGCCCCGGGCATCGACTCGTTTGATTTTATCCGCTGTACTGAAGCCCGAAAACAGGCGTGTCCAAAAGTCTTGATATTCACGGCTGTTCGCGAATTCTGGTGTACAAAACGTATGGTGCTGTAAGCCAATCATCTCGTCTCGTTTATATTTCATCGTTTTCGCAAACAAGTCATTGACGTCGACGACGCGTCGTTGGCGATCAAAACAGATCATCGCGACGTTTGATTCAAGGCTCGATAAGATTGCTGGTGAGCGCAATGGTCTCGGTAAGGTTTCATTCATGGTGTCATTAACTCCTTCTATGTATCATTCATGTACTAAGACAGTTTTAAAAAAATAATAATCTGTACCTATATATCGTCATCAATTGACCTTTTTTATAGCTGAATCGGCGATTATTCAAGTTGATTTTCTCGAAAACGAGAGGAAATTCACGGGCGACATGTTATGCGCTTGTTTAAAAATGTAGTAGATGCTACACCAAAAAATGTAGTTATCACTACATTCGAAAGGAGGAAATAAAAATGACACATAACAAGTCCCTCTATTTTCGAAAGGGCAAGCTATCCTCTTAGTTGTGCTCGGTGTAGCATTCTGGTTCGTCGGTGCCCTGTCAGTCAGATTCGGATCTGAAATCGGCATGTTCGAAAACGCTGGAAACGTAATTACTTTCCTGATCGCTTTACCAGTCTCGTGGATTTCCGTCATCATCATAAAAAAAGTCGCTCGTTTAAGTGCTGAACAGATGGTGCCCGGAGTCAGTCTCGGACTGTAAGTGGCGACGTTTTTAGACGGAATCGTTCTAACGTGGGGGCACATCTCTGTATGGAACGGATCCCTTACTCGTCGGACGTGGTGCAGCATGGATCCTTTGGGGGAGTCTTCGCCTTTCTTGCTTCTGCTTTCATCGAGGCAAAACGGATGGGATATAAGATGATCTAATACGATAAAGTGTATTTTATAGTACGACAAATAACGAGCGTAGACCGTCGGACTCATCCAACGGTCTATTTGTGTTAAAATGCAGTCGAACACTAATGTATTGGAGAAGATCAGACTATTATCGGAGGTGAACAGCATGGATTATGTAAAAGCATCTCACAAGTTCCAACACCGAAAGCAACAGTTGACGTTTAAAAAAGAAACGGTCATCGAACGCGTATGCCGGCGATATAATGCAATCGAAATACCGAAAGACGATATCTCGGATTTAGTGAATGACGATCAACTTGAATACGATGCCATCTTTTGTTGCCTAAAGATTGATGACGTTGCCATCTTGGATTCGCTTTTTACGCCTAGTGAATTAGACGATTTCGAGTGGGAGATTCAAGATAACAAAAGGAGAAACCGACGATATCGAAGTGATAATCAGAAAGAAGCAGACTACATTCAATTGCTTCTCGATGAGATGGAAGGACGCCGGGTTGATATCGTCTTAGAGAGCCTTGACGGTGCATATATCACTGGATTCTTGGTTAGGAATCAATCCGAAGTAATCGGCTCTTACTTATATGCTCTCGTCGGTGGTGCACATTTTGCCGATCCTGTCGTAAAAGACCTCGTCATTCGAGCCAGAGAGCTGACAGAAGAAGAAGTCGAAGAATCGTATCGTGATTATCTCGACGATTTAGTTCGGTGGGGTCATATTTAAAAAGAACGATGGACTTCAGATGAAATCAATCGCTCTTCGTTTGCGCTTCGATTTTCTCATTACGAGCAGCCTCAAAGTTGCGATAAATCGTGAATCCTACTAAACCGATCAACCAGATAATGCCATAACCGAGTTCCCAGTCGAATCCAAAATACAAGATTGACGATGTAATGACGACAATGAGAACTAACCGAATGCTTGATAGATGATACTTACTCATGATTTCCCTCCTTTTCTTCCGCCACCGAAGTAGATGTATGTCACGAATAAAATCAACGTCCACGTAAAGACTGCGAATATGATTTTAAACAGACCATCAGGCAGTATTTTTGAGATGTATAACAGGGTCATTAAGATTGAAAAGGTTAAATGGTTATTTCTCATTTGTGCCGAGAGCTTATCCCAATTGAGCAGTACAAGTAATACTGCTACCGGTGCGAGAAGTGCCGTGAGAAAGAAAAAAGGAACGTTTCTCATATAGTACGGTATTTCATCTTTATTCTTTTCCATCGCCTATCACTCCTCATCTAAAAACGTATAGAACCACCTTCTCACTCATTTTGTCGTATACACGAATGAATCGGATTATACATACTACTATGAAATCGTTGGGAATCATGTACTGACGACTGAATACGACCGGCGGAATATCGAAATGACTAGTTCCGCTCAACATAAGTTTAAGAAGACAATGTACTTTATATAACAATCGAGTCCATTCAGGTAGCTCATGAATGGACTCGATTTATGTACCTCTTAACATTCTTCTTTCATGTTCAATGATTCTGCCGAGCGAATCATAATTTGTTTTGTAGCATCATCGATGGATATGACACAATCCCATGTCGGCTTTAATTGTAAGATGTTCTTTTGATCCAACCACAAGACCGCAGTCAGTTCGATGAAATCCCCCATCACTACCATTTTTCTCGCCTTCTCATCAATGACGGCATACAGTTCATCATCCAAGCTGATTTTCCAACCAAAAAATTCACTGACTTTCACTTATCATTTCCTCCAAACACTCTTTCTTTTGTCATCCGAATCAATTTCCCATTAAAACGAAATCTTCCATTTCTTCCGCGCGATCAGTACAACGATTAGCGAAACCAAAAGCGATACTTTGAGCGTCGTATCATCGATTAGATGTAGCCCGTAATGAAGTGAAAAGAGTACCATGAGTAGCGCAACGACGCTTCCTAAAAAGACCATGTTTTTCATTTTGTCACCTCACTCCCATTCTTGACTACTCGCTGTCAATACTCTGAAATATACCGTCCTTCATGTTTGTTCGTAATTTGTTCGCCATCTTTGAATCCCGTGACTTTAAAGCGATGAGATCCCGATCGATAAATCTCATATTCATTTTCCGGTTCATCCTGGAACACGACCCGTGCAATGAACTCACCCGTGCTCGTATCGTATCGAATTTTCTTGTTCTTCACATATGTCATATACTTCTGTTGCTTCAAATAATGATCGATTTCCTGAGTGACCTCTTGTTTTTCATCATAGTAAAACACCTTATAGGCTGAAGCACCGATGATGCCCACTCCTAAAATCATCACTATCGTAATCCATACATACATTCGTTTCATATCATCACTCCCGAGTAGAAATAAGAAAAATATCGTATTTCCAGATTCCATTCCCCTTGTTTTAAAAACTAGATATGTATAAACTAATATAAGACCACAAAAAAAGGAAGCAGTTTATGATAAAAAAATCCATAAAATACTTTTTATTGTCATTTATGATGCTTGTTATCATCTTGAATCTCTTGAATGGTCGAGTGATTGAAAATGAGCGATTAACGTTAGCTGTGAACATCGCTATCGTGCTGATGGCATTATTTTTTATCAGCTTGAGATTTTCAAAGCGAAAACGTAAATAGGATGCTTATCGCTCTAAAAAAGTATGTAGAGGTGGTTAACTCGTGGGGCAATTCATGATTGTCGGCGCTCTGATGAATCTTCTGATCATAGGTGCAGTCGTTTATGTTGTATGGAAACTAGTCAAGAAAATTCTTAAAAAATAAGTGATTCATTCGTTTTAGTTCGTATGCATTATGTTTACATCAAAAGGTCCCTTTCTCATTTTCGAGAAAGGGACCTTGCTTGTTATTTATTTACCCTGCGTAATTGAACAACGGATCACGCAATTCGAACTCATACGTCTCACCGTCGACGATGCCGACGATCGCATCACTTTCGATCAACTGATGCAGGAAGCCTGCCATCTCAGCCGCTGTATGGTACTTCTTGACGTTCTTGCTGTAGTCGAATCCTGCTTCGCCACGCGAACGATCGGCGAATTCTGTTTCTGTCGCAGCCGGTGCGAGCACTTTCGCTCGGAGTTTCGCGCCGCCTTTTTGCAATTCTTGCGCGAGACCTTCCGTATAGGCACTGACATAGAACTTCGTCGCACAATACGTGACCGCATTCGGCACGATCCGGTAGCCACCTGCTGATGAGATATTGACGAGTGTCGTTCCTTCAACGTCATGATGATCGCGGACGAACAGACTCGAAAGAATCGTCAGCGCTTCGATATTCAAGCGAAGCATCTTCTCGATTTTCCCAAGGTCGATTTCCTGGACGAGATCAAAGTCACCGAATCCGGCATTGTTGATCCATGTTTCAATTTCAAGTTCTTTTAAGCCTTCATACAGATCGTGGACGTTTTGGTTATCAGAAAGATCGACTGACTTGAGGATGACATCACTATCTGGTGAGATTTGTTTGACTTCATCCCGAAGTTTTTCGAGTTCTGATGTCCGTCGTGCGACGAGGACGAGTGATTTCCCTTTTCCTGCGAGTAGTTTTGCTGTCTCATATCCAATTCCTGAACTTGCTCCTGTAATGACCGTGTACTTCATGTAGCATATCCCCTTTTTGATTTGGTATAGTGAGAGTCTAATCCTTAGAGTGAACTCTAAGTCAAGCAGAAAGGTGAGATGTATGTATACGATTTCTGAAATCAGTCGATTGACCGATACGAGTGCCCATACGATTCGCTATTACGAGAAAGAAGGGCTACTGTATCCGAAGCGTCAGAACGGTCAACGTCGATACGACGACCAAGACGTGACATGGCTTCGGTTCGTCCTGCGCTTGCGTGAAACGCATATGCCGATTGAGCAAATCCGTTCTTACGTGACGCTGTTCCTTGCTCACGGTGAGCAGGATACGACGCGGGAACGGCTCGCATTGCTTGAGGCACACCATGCGAACGTCTTAGCACAACTGGCAGCATTACACGAAACGGAGCGAATGATCGCAGAAAAAGTCGACACTTATCGTCGCCTTCATCCTACGATTCCCGCTCCTGATGTTGTTCAATCCTCTGAGAACGCCTCCGTCAATTGACGAAAGACGGTTTCACGTTCGTCAGGCGTTAACGCGAGAAAACTATCGCCGATGTTGACTTCCGTCGCGCAGCCGCTATCTTTCTCAACTAGATAGCCAGCGATACCAACTTTTCCGTGCGACTGGATCTCGATCAACCTTTCCTCGACGACTGATTTTTCTTCTTTAAAGTAGAGATGAAACATGTTCGAGACCGGCTCAAGGGGGCGAGTTGAGATACCTGGTATCGCATTCAACTTGACCGCCAGCTCTTTTGCGGCCGCATGGTACTCTGCCATGCGGTCTTTTCGTTGTTCATAATAAAAATCAGCAGACAGAATATAAGGATATAGACTGATCAAGTCACCGCCGTAACGGCGTTTCCAGACCCGTGCCTCTTGGCAAAACGTTTCTGGACCGGCTAAGATTGCTCCTGCGACGCCGCCGAGTCCCTTATAAAACGAGATGTAGACACTGTCAAACAGTTGCGCGATGTCCTTCGCTTCTGCCTCATAATACGGTAAGACCTCAAGTAACCGGGCACCGTCCAAGTGAAGACGGATATTTTGTTTGCGGGCATACGTACAGATCACATTGAGTTCTTCACGCGATGGAAGCAATCCGCCGAGTTCGCGTTGCGGCAGTTCGAGTAACAGACAACTGACGTCCGGCAAAGCTTTGACGTCATCTATCGTCATCAACCGATCCGCTTCTCCAACTAGCACTGGTTCGATCCCGTGCAATTTCTTTAAGCCGTCCTGTTCGTGAATCTCGAGGTGACAGAGCGGGTGGTAAGCGACCTTGCGATTATCCCGTTCATCCGACCAGATGCGCAATGCAATCTGTTGCGCCATCGTACCGCTCGGAAAAAAGATCGCATCCTCATGTCCGAGTAACTCTGCCATCTTGCGTTCGAACACCTTAATCAATTCACCGTTGCCATAGATGTCGCTCGGTTGATTGGCAGCAACGCCCTGCAACGCTTCTTGTAACACGCCGACCGTCCGACTCCCATGTCCATCTAAACGTCTCGTTGTTTCCTGGTAACTCGTTCGTAAATCCATCTCGTTCATCCCTTTCTAAATCAATGACTATTTTTTGAAAAAATCAAAATATTCCCTTTCTACTTTTGCTATACTGTGTAGCGAAAGTCTGTTGAATGTATTCGTCAAAGGAGGTGTGTTTATCGTGCAGACGTTTCGTACTCGCCTATTGCTTCTTATTCCATTCGTCTGTCTACTGCTGCTTGCGGTACAACAAATCGTCCCATCACTCTATACGTCACTGCTTGGACGAATCGTTCCGGCATCGAATACCTATTGCGTCGACCGTTGTGGTACAAAGGAATCGATCTTCGATACGATCGAAGAAAGAACGTCTTATGGTGAGAGCACGGTCACGACGAGCGCATCCAATCCACCAGCTCCATGGTTCCGGACTGGATTTGACTCTTCCGTGACGACACCTCCTTATCTTCTCATATTGTGTCTCGTTCTCCTGTTTTGTGGGTGGTTTTTCTGGCAATATCTCCAGTGGTTGCGTCGACCTCGTATTGCTTCATCAGGATCTATGCTTCCGTCACGATTCCCGATCTTCATTTATGAGACAAAAGACCTGCCGTCCGACTCGATTCGGAGACAACTTGTTCGTTTTAATGAGCAACTCCCACTTTCATTACAACGACGAACATACGAAACCGTGACCGAGTGGTTCGATCGTATCGCCTTTCCTTCTCCTGTTGATCCACTTTATTTTGAGGTGAGGTATAGTGAAATCCCAGATATCTCGACTCATCAGCTCACCTTCTTCACTCAGGAATTGGAACATTATTTGCGAAGATGTTACACCCATCCCTCAATCTCGTAACGTACCATTCATACGTCTAGCTCAATGGAGCAAGACGTTTTTTATATACGTTCAATATGATGTCACGAAATAAATTTCCAAACCTTTTCGTCGATTGAATTGACTTTTTTTCAAAAACGAACGATTAGTTACCAAGAAACTGGGTATTATAGACTATAGTAGATAGAATCTTTCAACTAGAAGAGTGAGGTGAGAGAGGATGATCAGTGCCCAAGAAGCCTATTACATTAAGAAAGAATTAAATGAAAAATTCGAGGATCCACGAATTTCTTGTAATTTTTCGATTTTTTCGCTCGAACCCTTTCAGCTTCTCTTGCATGTTCAGGAAGACATTGACGAACTTAGCACAGAGATCAGGTATGGCTTGAGCCGGAAGATCCGTTCCCAACTCACACAACTCGATGCGCGCGTCGGGGGTGAACCCGTTAAGACGGTCTATGTCATATCCGCCCCTCTCATTTCCGATCGATCGTATTGTGTCATCTTACAATGAACATAAAAATACCCCGTATGAGAAGCGAACTCTCACGCGGGGTATTTTTATGTTCGTCGGTCTGTAAAACCATCGATTTTCCACGCATTCTTTAAAAAACTTTGTTGCTTGGACCAATAGATGATCGCATATTCTCGGTTGATGCGTTCCCGTTCCGTTATCGGATGCTCGATCTCTGCATCAAAATCACAAAAAGCATATAAAGCATTCGATTGATCTGCAATCCTCTGCATATCCTCCATGAAAATTGTCTCCTGCTGATCGAGTGACCAAGCAGTTAGATTCTCTTCTTGGAAACCGAATCGAAAACCGAAACAGTCTAGTTCTTTTTCAATCGTCATTCGAACCGGTACTGTTTTTAAACCATGGTACGCTGAGAAGACGAGTGAGGCATTCCCGTAATGTTGACTCAGCAATAGACGCCAGTCTTTCGGAAGACCTTTTTCCTCGCTCCAATGTGATCCCTCGATATCCGTCGCGTAACTGTATCCAAGAAATTGTATGTCTGAATGAAATGCATCCAAGACCGTTCGAGCAGCGTTTTCCATGTCGTGCATTGTTTCAAAGACAATTCCTACCTGAATCACCATTCTTCATTCCCATCTGATTATGCATTATCCTGCCATGTCACCGATCTGATTGCGTCCATTCTCTTTCGCCCGATACAACGCTTGATCGGCTTGGTCGATGATTTCTTTCTCCGTCGTCTCTGCTTCGGGTATGAGCGACGTCAAACCGAGACTGACGCTGACCCGACAGAGCGGTTCATACCGTTCATGTACGATATTCAAATCAAGAATGTCCTGACGAATTCGTTCTGCAATGTGCCGGGTTTCTTCTGCTCCACGCGCCAATAAGACTGTGAATTCCTCCCCACCATACCGTGCGACTTGACCGTGATGCGCTTGACGTTTCAAGACGCGAGCGACTTCCTTTAAACACTCATCTCCTTTTAAATGACCGTACGTATCATTGTAGGATTTAAAGGCGTCGACATCAATCAAAATTAGCGCAATCGGTGTTCGCTGTTGCTTCGCCTCCTCAAGGAGGTGTTCCAATCGTTCATCGAACGCCCGTCGATTCGAGATACCGGTCAAGGCGTCGTGCAAGGAGCGATGAATCAAGGCACGCTTGCTACGTTCCATCCGAAATGTCTGGATGAAGGCAATCAAGACAAGAACCGCGATGCTTGCGACGACAACGATGACCCACTTCGCAGCACTTGATGCTTGCTCGGAGCGATTCGTTGCTTCGGCAATGATACGATTGACGTCTGTCCGTAAACGAGTATCGATTGGACGAAATGTCTCGATATATTGCATCCCTTGATATCGTCTTGCCTCAGCGGCTGCTTGATCCCCGCTTCGAACGAGTGCCAGTTGTGCATCATAAAACCGGGTTGCTGTCTTGATTCGTGGAATCGCCTCTGTCCGGACGAGTTTCCGCATGATTGGATGGTTCGCATCGAGTTGGTTCAGCCTCTTGATCGTCTGATCTAGCCGATCAAGCGTCCGTTCATACTGTGCTAAATCCGTTTCGTTCGGTGACAGGATATAACTTCGGACACTGAGTTCTAGATTTAGTAACGCCGGAAACAATTCAGCTGCTTCCGTCGAGATCGGGATCGCCTCATTTAAGATGCGTGCATTCTCTCGTTCGATTTTCAGGAAAGCTTGATAGCTCCAAACGCATGTAAGTAAAAGCGCACAGAGTGCTAAAAACAAATACCGCTGCAACGTTGACCATTTCACAAAAAGACCGACCTTTCTTTCTCTATCTAATTGACTAGCGTCTATTTCGTATATCAGTGTCTTGAAATCAAACTGTTAGTCGTTTGTATGAAATAATGCCCGTTGCCGACACATTCCAAACGCTTCCATCCTACTCAATCGGTCATGGATGTGCTTTCCAGTTGTTCCTGTGCCTGTCTACGTCTTAGCGCCCGTTCAGTCACGTCATTGTTCTTCCACCAAGCGACGAGTAGACCAACTAGTCCGATTAGCCCCGTCACGAATCGCTCGACGTCACTTGACGACACTGGCAATGCTGTAAAACCGAGCGTCGGTAAGATCAACTCAAGAAAGACATAAAGCGGAATCAAGAGGCGAATCCACGCTTGAAAACGAATCATGGCGCCACCGAAAATAAACGACGCCAGGTGAGTGGACCAACAATTCCATCAACGACAAGGCGATACGTCTGTTGGAACGTTCGAACGGCTTTCGTCAATCGCTCATCAAAGACTCCTGTCACCACAAGACCCAATCGTTTTTCGATCGCTCGGACGAGTTCCGGCGCTTGAATTCGTTCGCGTAGATAGTGTCCCGGTTTTGGTACATGGTGGCGGGCAAGACTGACATGATCGTACAGTTCAAAGTGTGGGTAATCGGGAAATCGAGACCAGTCGCCTCCCCAGTCCATTCCGTGCCGCTTCATCGCCTTAACGATCCGTCCGAGTCGGGCATCTGGCGGAGAAAGGAACAATGCCCCGTCTTCGTAAAGAAAGACATCAATTGCGACACCGAAGTTATGGTTCGATTGACCGCCGCGAGCTTGCGTCACGATGGGACCAGGTGTCGTCCGTCCTTTTGCATACAATGCGTTCTGTTCCGCGATGCTCCGAAAGCTTTGTGCTATACCGAGCTTGATTCCATACGGATAAAGCTCTCGTATCACGTCACGCACGATCCGGACAACAGACGGATGCATGCCGGGAACGGATAGTTTTTGATTCGCACGTCGGAGTAATTCTTCTAGCTGCATCAGGCTCCCTCCCTTGTCAGCGCTTGTAATAATTCAGCGATTTCGGCGTCGTCCGGTATGATTTGTTTTTTCTTATGGTGTGCTTCATATGCTCGTTGCGCCGCTTTTTCCTGTTCTACCCAATTTGGTAATTGAAATAATGAGTTGTTTCTACTTGACCGTTTGCTTATTCGTTTCGGACGTACCGCGGATCCGGTCGCAAGGCGCTTGACGACTTGTTCGATGTAACCAAAATGACGACTATTCGCCCGCGCCGCTTCTTCGATCGCGTACTGGATGCGCTCGATCGGATGTTCATTCGCAAGTAGCAATAATTCTTGCTCGATTCGTGGTGTCGCTTTGCCAAGATTCGACTCGTACTGTTGCACCAGTTCCTGTTTTAAAGTCGTTTTCTTCAAGACTTCTTCTTCGAAGGCGAGAGAAACCTCGGGGGCAGTCGTCTCTTGACTCGCCGGGGACGGCGCGTTGACACGGGTCAGGACACGGTAAGCATTCGAGGTCTGTCCCCCGTGTTTCGTGAACCGTTCGACTTTCTCGATCCGACCGCTTGCGATCAAGGACTGGATACACGACTTGACCGTCGATTTACTACACGGGACAGCGTCTGCGATCGTCTGATAGGACGGGAACGCTTGCCCATCCTGACCGCTGAAGCTTTCAAGGATGAAGTAGATCATCTTTTCATGGACTGACGCGAATGCCGTCCCGCTCCGTAAGAGCGTATGGGGAATCTTAAGATATGGGACATGCATGGTGATTCCTCCTTTCTAGGAGATATGACAGGAAGAAGTCGAGGATTGTTCGAAAAAAAAATATACGAACCAATCAAACAATGGGCTTGATCCGACCAACACTCCTGACGGTTTGACCTTTTGACGTTGCAGACATAAAAAACGCTCTCCGTTAACGAAGAGCGCTCCTGTTCACTTCAAGACGTTCCAACTCGAAAAACGTCGTGCCTCGAGATCAAGTTGCTGTTTCTCGATCCAGCGAAACGCTTCGAGTACGAGCGGTGACGCGTTATCGATCGAGACGTCACTCGCTTTGACCCAGCGCGCACCGAGCGAGTCTTGTCCGACGAATTGCTCAGGGATGCCAAGCGTTCCACCGGTCTGTCGGACGAGATAAAAGACGGCGATATGATGCACTTCGTCGAAGTCCCGCCAGTCCCATGGGAGCTTGAAGTCAGCGACGCCGATCTGTCGTTCAAGTGCCACCTCGAGTCCCGTCTCTTCTGTGAATTCACGGCGCATCGCCGTAGCGAGCGTCTCCCCTTCTTCGAGGCTTCCCCCAGGTAAATCATAACGATTGATATACGGTCCACCATTTTTATCGATGACGAGTAAGGCATCCTCCTTCATCAATAAACCATAGACACCGAACGCGCGATGGCAACGAATCGTTTTCATGTCTCATTCCCCCTTCTTTTCATCTGCAGGACAGTCGGGATGAATGAATCCAAAAAGCCGTCAAACGGAAACTGTTGCTGCGCGATTCGTCGTTGCAAGGTCTTTAGCGAAGTACGGGCGCGTTCAATCACATCAAGCGGGTAGTTGTACAGTTGTTGGTTCTCTAAAAATTCATCCTCGTCGACGACCGTCCACACTCCCTTTCGATGGACGAGATCAAGATCGAGATCGATAAACGATAAGGTCTCTTCTTGAAGAACCGGCGGAAGACAGATGTTGCAGTAGTACGTCACCTCTCCCGTCCGTTCTAGATCAAGACCGACCGTGAAATCCGCATCTAGCGGATAAAACTCGAGACTAAAATTATCGTATGTATAGACAGCTTCGCGACGATGATGAAAAAGCATCCGCCCTGGCGTATTCGCGACGAGCAGATAGTCTTTTGTCTGTTCAAGGACATATCCGTTCCACGAATAATGTGGACGTCCGTCTAATTTTCGCGCTTCAATCGTCAGACGTTTTGGTGCCAACTTCATCCCTCTCCTTCCCTGAAGCTCTCTTATTTTACCAAATGATTTCATTCAAGCAAGTCTTTACCTGAATCTTTAAAATTTTGAGACTCTCTCGTTGACATCCTTTATCAAACTGCTATCGTGAAAGTATCACACTCAAGGATGTGAAAGTCATGTTCATTGCCGAGTTGTTATTGAACGCTTGTATCGCCTTCACCGGCTTTTATTTGATCGCTAAAATCATCTATAGTCAACGTCTCGCATCGAGCAGTCTGAAGTCCCTCATCGTCGGTCTTGCAACCGGACTGCTTGGCGTGTTATTGATGTTTAAAGGAATCGCCGTCAACGAATCGTTGCGGATGGACTTACGTCATTTACCGCTCGTCCTGCTCGCTTTTTACGGCGTCCGCTCGCCTCTGATCATCGCGACACTGATCATCGGCTGCTCTCGCTTCTACTTCGGCTGGACTCCGCAAGCAATCGTCGCGTTTCTCGCAGTTCTTGGCATCAGCACCGGGATGTACTTTATTCATAAACGGTTGCTCCATCGACCATTCTTGCAAAATCTCATCATGAACGTTTGGGCCTTGTTCATGATATCGATTGCTGTCTCGATCAATCTCGGCTTCAGTGACGCTGCCCTTCGTTTACTCGCTTCGACATGGACGATCGGACTTGCGGTCGGACTGTTATCGAGTCTGCTGACGATCGACTTTCAGTTGCTCAACGAGCAGGTAAAGCGTTATAAACAATCGGCCGAACTCGATCACTTGACGGGACTCTACAATCGCCGCGTCTGGGATGAACGGACAGCGTTGCTTGAAGCAGAGGGACGTGTATATAATGTGCTTGCGCTCGATATCGATCATTTCAAGCATGTCAATGATACGTATGGACATGCGAACGGTGATCTCGTCTTGCAACAGTTCGCACGCATCTTGCAGGAAGAGACACGTCCGCATGATATCACGGCTCGCATCGGTGGCGAAGAATTCATGGTCCTCGTCTATGATTTGACACCGTCTAAAGTCACGAAGGTCGCTAACCGGATTCGGGAACGGATCGCGAACACCCGCTTTCAGCTCGATGGATTCCCGTCAATTGCCATCACGGCATCTATCGGAATCGCTCACGGGAAACATGTCGCCGTTCAGCGGATGAACATTTTAGCTGACGAAGCCTTGTATGCTGCGAAGGAACAAGGACGAAATCGTGTCATTCTGTATGAAGGGGATGGCGAGGCAGCTGTCACGACACAGGAACGGGAACCAGTTCGCTCATAAGAAAGGAGTGACCGTTTATGTTAGAGCGGATGAAACACGTCGCTAGACGGATGAAGCTTCAACTATCCATCCTCTCTTACGCGATCGAACATCCTCGTTTACCTCGTCATATCAAGTGGGGAATCGTTGCCTTGATCGCCTATACTGTCAGTCCGATCGACTTGATACCTGATTTTCTACCCGTCATCGGTCTGCTCGATGATCTCTTGCTCGTTCCACTCGGTATCTACTTCATCATACGTTCGATTCCTGAAGAAATTCTGACACAAGCACGACGCCGACTTGAACAACAAGGACCTCGCTCCTTTCCATTGCTCCAATGTTATGGTCTAGCATTCGTATTCGTTTGTTGGAGCATTGTTATCGGTTTTGTGATATGGTGGATAGTGTAAAATAATCCAATCCCATCCATAAGGAGTGGTTCGATGAAAACTGATTTTGAGTTCATGACGACTTCTGAAGCCATTCTATTCGTCAGTTCCTTTTTCATGTGGCTGTACATCGGGCGTCATTTCGTCATGATCACGACGTTCGATGACTTATTTTTGACGCCATCGTGGTGGTTACTGCTTCCAATCATCACTTTCATCCTATTCTTACGCTCGTTCGTCGTGCGACGCTTGATCCTCCATCATCGTCAAGAAGATGAGGACGACATGTCACGCAAGGCTTAATCCATGCAAAAGAGGACCTACCACGGAACTGGTAAGTCCTCTTTTTTTTAGGCTTGATCGATACGCCGAAACTGTAAGCCGCGTGCTTTCCACTCCGGTAAGAGTTCTTTCAGCGCCGCGATCGTTTGCACCGGTGCTTGTGGATCCGCACCGAATGTATCCCCATTGTCGTGGAGCAAGATGATGTCGCCTTCTGACACATTCGATAGCAGCCGTTTGATTTTCGCCTTCCCGCCCTCTAGCTTCCAGTCCTCCGCCATCTTCGACCAGAGAATCATTTCGTAAGCGGGAGGACAGAGGACATCTCCGGCATTGAGTGCCCCCCATGGCGGACGATAGACCGTCGGACGCTCACCGGTAATCCGTTCAATGATTGCTGCCGTCCGCTCGATGCCGGTCCGGACCGTTGATGGTCGCATCGACCAGTTCGGTCGATGGACATAATTGTGGATCCCGAGTTGATGTCCATCTTCATGCATCCGGCGTATGAGGTCCGGATGCGCTTCTGCTTTATGACCCACGACGAAAAACGTCACCTGAATGCTTTCTTGTTGTAAGAGATCAAGCAGCTCTGCCGTATAGACAGGGTCTGGACCGTCATCGAACGTCAAGGCGACGGATCGTGAGTCCAGTGATTTCGTCACGCGCCATCCAAAGACGCGTGACGCCATATACGGAACGACCGTATAGGCAAGTGTCGCGAGAACTCCCGCTGTGACAAGACGTGAACGCATGTAAACTAACTCCCTTATTATCCATTTACTTTTTGACGACGCTCTTGCAGGCAACCCGCAATTCGTTCCGCGAAAAATCGCTGATCGGCTATGACGCGATCATTTTGATACTGCGTGATCGCTTGTTGCCAAACATGCATGACGTCCGGGTTCTCAAGCGTCCGACGGATGACGTCCGCGAGTGAATCCGTTTGATTAAAGGAGAACGCAAGCCCTTTCTCCATCAAATACGTACGATTGATCTCTTCTTGTCCCGGTAGGACATGTTGAATGAATAGCGGTACACGTTTTTCGAACGCTTCGCTGACTGTCACACCACCCGGCTTCGTGACGATCGCATCCATTCGATCATACAGCCGATTCATCTCATCCCGTGAATCGATATAGGCGAGCGGATGGATATGTGAATGACGTCGCGAGGCTAGTCGTTTATAAAGCATCCGGTTCTTTCCGCATAAGACATGAAAATCTGCTTCAACGCACTGTTCGATTTGCGCAAGCAACGTCTCGAGTTGACCGAGCCCACCGTTTCCGCCGGCGACAAGGATTTGTTTACGGGACTGTGTCGATCGAATGAACGAACCGCCAGAAATGACTGGATGAATCGGAATTCCCGTCACGAACAAGCGCTCATCGGGTACTGCATGATGCTCGTGCAATTCTTGCCTTGCCTCACGATTCGGCAACAGATGGTACTCGATATGCGTCTTTCCCCAGACGCGGCTGACGAACAGATCGGTATAGGCATTGATGACCGGTATATCACATAGGTTTCGTTCCTTCAATTGGTTCAAGAGATAGGACGGAAACGCATGCGTACAGATGATGACATCGGGCTGTTCTTCTTGAATGATCCGTAACAATTGTTGTTGAAAATAATGCGACGTCCACCCTGTCGACCGGGCATTACTCGAACGCCCGGCAATATGCTGATGATAAAAACGACTATAGCCGTTTGAGAAGTGTCGGATCCAGTTCAGGTAAAACTTCGATGTCACCCATTCCGCGAACGAACTGATCGTACTGAGCAATTCTACTTCCTTAACTTCAATCCCTGGTCCTTGCAATCGTTCAGCGATGGCTTCGGCAACAAGATGATGACCGGATCGCATCCTTAAAAAAGGAAAGATCACTATTTTTTGCATCGTTTGTCCACTCCTTCAAACTGTTCCGACGATCCTTCAAAAAGAAGTATCGTTTAGTCTTCTTTTCCCGCTTGATTTTTCCTTGAAACGACGCGTTTTTCAAGTCGCTTTCGCTTGAGCCCTTTCAACAACACTCCGAGCAGGAATAATACGAGTAAGGCAAGTCCGAAATACGGGACGACTTCCGGTTTGATATGAAATGTCTTACCGGCAAAGTGACCGAGCAAGACAAAGGGTACGACCCAAAGCGCGGAACCGATTGCCGATACAAAAAAGTACCGACCAAATGAAATTCGCTTCATACCCGCAAAATAGGGATTGATCTGTCGCACGCCTGGAATATAGAGACCGCCGATGATCGTTCGATTGATGCGTTCCATGTAGCCTTTTGATACCCGCTCCCAGCGTTCCTTCGTCAATCCGATGAATCGACCGTATCGTAGAACGGTCGGTCCGAAGAAACGTCCTGCCCCATATGCCGTCAACATCCCGACGAATGTTCCAGCGTATGCCGTCAAGATTGAATAGATCAATCGTTCTTCGTTCTGACCACTTAAGATGCCAATCAGAACGAGTAACGATTCTTCCGGTGCTGGAATCCCGACGATGCCAAAAAATAAAAAGATGAAAATGACACCGTATCCATAGGCATCGAGATACTGATTGACTGTATCCATGTTCATGTTGTCACGTCCTCTACTGCTGTCTTTCTATTTGATTTCATTGTCTTCTGACTATGTATTCGGTATCGAAGAAAAATTCCCTTTTCTCCTCTGTTTAGACCTTTTGTAGGGTTCATCTTTTTCTAAAATGGTAAAGAACTATTAAAGGAGGGATATAGCATGCACTGGCAACAACTGATGGAGCAGTATCGTTATCTTGGAATCATTCTTGCGTTGTTCGCTCATTTCATCCCGACTGAATTGATCCTGGCGTATGCCGGATATCTCGTTTCGATTCAAATTGTCGCTTTTTTACCGATGCTCCTGATTGCAAATCTTGCGTTCGTCGCCTCCCAAAGCATGCTGTATGCGATTGCATACTTAGGTGGACCACCCGTCCGATTCCGCTTAACACGGATGTTTCCAACTTTCAGTGAGCGATTGACGCAGTTTGAAGATCGTTTTCATCAGAAAGGAACTTATTATTTATTGCTCTCCCCGCTTTGGAAGACGTTGTTTGCCTGTCTCGCTGGATTTTTACGGATCCGCTTCTTGACGTTTGCAGGACTCACGAGTGTTTCATTTCTGATCTGGTCTCTCTTGTTCATGTGGAGTGGCGTTTTGCTCGGAGAACGTTGGTCCTTGATTGCCCAACTCGTCATGCGTCACGCAACTTGGGTCATCCTTGTCATCGTAATTCTCTTTTGGGGTTTTCGACGCGTGTTACATCGCAAGCAGTGATGCATGACCCTGTTGTTTAAAAATGAAACTTGTCTCCTTCTAATATTTGGTAGAATGCACCTAACTCATTGAAGGAGGTTCTTTTTATGCTGAATGGTATCCCGTTACACCCGCTTGTCGTGCATGCACCGATCGGACTGTTGTTATTCGCGACGTTGCTGTTGCTGTGTTCCCTGCAATGGACACGAATTAAGTTGTTCGCCTTGATCACACTCGTCGTTGGATTACTTTCCGGAATCGTTGCTTATATTACGGGAGACGGCGCTGAAGAATTCGGAATCGACAAGTGGAATTTAGAACGAGCTGATATTCATCAGCATGAGAACTTTGCTTTATACAGCCTGATTACATTTGGCATTTCGTTGTTATTTCTATTACTTAGCTATCGCTCAAAAGGAAAAGTCTGGTTGGCAGTCAGCCTGATCGTTGCGTTAATCGGCAGTGGACTTCTCGCTTACGCCGGTCACCTCGGTGGTCAAATGGTCTACACACGCTGACGCATTTCGACCTAGAAAATGGAGGTCTATATGTCAAATCCACTAACAATCAGCATCCGTCCGCTTGATTCGTCGACAGTCACTGTCGTCAATGATGCAAACGATACCTTTCCCGTCATCGGATACATTTCGCCTCAGTTCATCGATGGCGAATGGTCGTATGAAGAACAGCTCTTCGATCGACCGCAGTCGATTCGCTTTCCAGATGATCAACTCGACTGGACGTCCTATATCGATAGTGCGGACCGAATCGTCTTGCTCGCGTTTTCCGGTTCGTCGTGCGTCGGACAGATTCGAATGCACCGGGACTGGAACCGGTTCGCCTATATCGAAAACATCGCTGTCCGAAGTGACTATCGTCAGCATGGCATTGGTCGAAAACTTCTCGACGCCGCTACACAATGGGCGAAAGAGAAACAGTTAGTTGGTCTATCGCTGGAAGCCCAGCATGATAACGTGATTGCCTGTCGGTTTTATGTACGTCACGGATTCAAGCTCGGGGGTGTCGATACGCTGAAACAATTCGCGAATCCACACATCGATTGGACACTATACTGGTACAAAGTCTTCTGACATCAACAGACGCCCTCTCCCTCAACGTGGACCGGGCGTCTGTTTGGAGTTCTCATCAAATACCCAAACCGACTGTCCGATAAAGTTCAACCCTGTGTATAAGATCATCCCGATCAAGATGGCGATTGTTTCGGAAAGTGTCGGGAATAAATGATGAACGATGACTAAGCTCACGCGATAAGCAATTAGGTAACTCAGCACGACGACGAGCAGAAAACGAAGCCAGTAGCGATAGCCGCCCGTCGCCTGGCGAAACGTAAAACGTCGGTTCAACTGATAACTGACGAGAATACCGCAGCCGTTTCCGATTGCCGTCGCACCCCAGTAGCCAACTCGCATGAAATGATACAGAAATAACGTGATGGCAAGTCCGACGATCGTATTGATGATGCCGACAAGGAGAAAACGTCCGAACGTTGCAATCATTGGCATTTTTCCTCGACGACGTACCGGGGACGCCGCTTGACTTCCTGATAAATCTTACCGATGTATTCACCAATCAAGCCGATCCCAAACAGTTGTAACCCACCGATAAACCAAATCGACATCATTAAAGAGGTCCAACCATTGATTGTCTCCCCGATCATTTCCCGATAAAAGGCATACCCGACGAACCCGATTGAGACGATCAGCATTAACACGGAGATAAGGAATAATAGCTTGATCGGGCGGACACTAAAGGAAGTGATACCGTCCCATGCGAGATGTAGCATTTTTCGTAGCGGATATTTTGATTCCCCCGCTTGGCGTCGTTGGCGTTGATACGATACCGTCGTCGTCTTGAATCCGAGTGTCGGAACGATTCCCCGTAAAAACAGATTGCGTTCCGGAAAATCACATAACGTCTCGACGGAGCGTCTACTCATCAAACGGTAATCGGCATGATCCGGTATCGTCTCGACACCAAGTCCGCTCATGACGCGATAAAATCCTTCAGCGCTGGTCCGTTTGAACCAACTGTCAGACGAGCGATCCGCTCGCACTCCGTAGACAATGTCATGACCGACATGAAACTGCTCCAAGAAAGCGGGAACGATTCCTAAATCATCCTGTAAATCAGCATCGAGTGAGATGAAACACTCGGCTTGCGTCCGACTTTCCTTCAGACCACCAAATAATGCCTGTTGATGTCCGACATTATGGGCAAGCTTCAGACCATGGAACTGATCGTCTTGTTCATGGATTGCAGTGATACACGCCCATGTCGCATCCTTACTACCATCATCAACGAATAAGACGAACGAATCGTGAGCAATCAACCGCTCCTCTTTCCACTGCATGAGTAACGACTGCAACGTTCGAATCGTGAGCGGCAACACGTCCGTTTCGTTATAACACGGAATGATGAAAGCAACTGTTGGAGCTTCATACGTTTGCATCTTTTCTTCCTCCTCTTAACGAATCCGATATAGTCGAAGTGTCCATGCCGATTGAGGATCACGAAATGTTTTGATGCGGACGAACCCTTTTTGACGAGCATCTTTGATCGTCACGGCAGAAATCAGATACGATGCCCCCATCCGCTTCATTTGACGTGTATTGAGCTGTAAATCATCAATCGTTTTCGGACGATCAGACGTCATCATGTCATCTTTTCCAAGTGTTGCTGAGAACACATACACGCGGTTTCCCCATGTGTCGTAATAACGACGTAACGTTGGACTTTTATTTAATTCTCCCTCAATGATGCGACGAAACTGCCGCTTATAGGAGAGCGGATAAAAATTGACGTATCCGTCGATCGTCTGCAGTCCATTGTACTGGGCAATCGCTGGATGAAGCCCGAGTGAGGCAACGCGATACGTTGATGTCGGACGATCAATCTCACGTTTGATCGCGTCAAACTGATTTGTCGCATAAAAGGCACGATAGTTCGGTTCGTTCCGATAGATGATTTCCGGATGCCAGAGCAAAAGAACGATGGTTTGTGCCATCAACAGCCGTTTCACCCACCGGCGTTTTACATGAAGCCAGAGCCATTCCAGGGACAAGAAAAAGACACCATACCAAATCATCGGTTGTAAAAAATGAAAGCGCGAGAAGTTGAATGTCCGCAATAGACTGATTTGATCCTTCAGCGGATTCCACCCTATATAAAACCAAGCGGCATACCAGATGGACAATCCAATCAACAGATATGTCAATCGACGAATCCGTCGCGGGAGTTGACCGTTCTGACGCCAAGACAAGATGACGACCACTCCAATCGTCAACAACAGAATCGGTGCTTGCGCAGCTCGGTCATGCGTGTGCCCGAGTACAAGGTGCTTCAGCACCAGCCGCATCGTCGCCAGCAGTCCGTTTCGTCCTTCTTCAAAGTCTTCTCGGCTCGTTGGTTCACTTTCCCATAAAAGTGAGTAGACCAGTCGATATTCAATGAGCAGATAGAGTAGCGTCTGACCGATGAATGCCACCCAAAACAGACGATGGAAGGAGCGCGCACGCACCTCTTTGACGATATGATAGATGGCGAGTACACATAAGAAAAAGCAAATTCCTAAGACAAAGCTGGAATAGAAGGGAACAAGAAAAAGTACAAGCAGACTGACGCGTCGTTTTTGCTGATGCCACAGGTTCCAATATGCCCAAAGCAATAAGGGCATTCCAAGCGTACTGAGCATTCCGGACGGCCAAAACGGTGTCCAGGCAAATAAAATCGCACACCAAACGACGATATATAACGGTAGTCGGTTTCGTCCATAATCTCGCAGTAAGAGGTACATCCCGATGAAAGCAACCAGTCGCGTGACGAGTTGACTGATGACATATGCTGTAAACGGACTAAACCATTCATAGAACCAGATGATGCCTGAAAAGGAACTGACGAACGCGTTGCGAGAGACGACTCCGCTCATCAACCCCGGAACCATCGCTTTCATCCCCGCATGAACGCTATTAGTTTCGATTAACCATTTATACCAAACGACATTTGAATCCAGATTATCGTGGATGCGAACATGACTATCCTGTCCAAGCAGAATCATGGGCACGACATAACAAGCCGACAAAATGAGCCCAATCAAGAACAATTGACGTTCTCGCATGATAATGTCCTTTCCTTTTAGCACGACCGGTCGATGGTATAGTGTTCCTCTCATTTCCTTTGTGTAACCCTATTCCCATAAGATAACATAGTCGATAAAAAATCACGCAACTCTCTACCTTTGTTGTATACTAAAAGTACTAATATATGGAATTGGGTTCATTTTATATGCAGCTAGTGCCTCGCGTATTTCTTTCGACCGTATTGGTCGCACTTTTGTTCAGTTTTGTTTTGATTTCTGTTGTCTTGGATCATTCTTTTTCAAACAATTTCGTCCTAATCAGTTGTGGTATGACGTTAATCTATTTCCTTATTTCCGAAATGTCACGAAAATATCCGGCGTTGTGTCGGTCCCTTTCCGGCTTATTTTTCCGAATCGGACTCAGTTACTGGTTGTTCTCCATGCTATCAGGATCGATAGCAAGTTTTGTTCCGACCGTATCTCGAATGGAACAGCTGATGAATACACACACGGATGCATTTCTTTTACTTTTCGTCAGTGGAATCGTACTTGCTGAAGTCGCCTGTTCTTTTCTGTTTTCAAAACGGTCCCTGCCTTGGATGTCTCAGCTGTACATCCATATCGGAAGCGCTTGTATCCTGAATGGCATGACTTCTGTCTTGACTCCACTGCCCTTAACATTAGTCTTTACTAACGTATGTACCGCATTGACCTATGTACTGATTTCTCGACTGTCTATCATTATAAATACCGGAAAGGAGGAACACCATGATCCGTCTGTCATTTCGACTACTGATGACTAACTGGATTTTTCTGATGCTGTATCAACATCTCCCATCATCACCACGCCTTATGCCCGATACAAACGCCGGCTATTATCAAGGTGTCTTTGAGACATTGTTGTCGTTTGCGATTGTCATCACGGTCGGCGGCATCTTGACCGACGCGATTCGTTACTTCTCTTTCCGTTCACGACCGCTGTCTTTTATAACACACCTCTTCCTGAATCAAGGCATCGCCTTATTAATCGGTGGCGTCCTGTTACTTGTATTCAAAGATTTGTTTCAACCGCTTTGTTTTCAAGCGATTGCGAGTAGCGCTGCTTTCCTCTACTTTTTGATGACACGTTTGACAATACTGTACAAGACGGATTCAATTGTATGAAATCAGCCACTTTCTTACATTTTTGTTAGGTAAGAACGATGTGTTAGGTACTATACTGAATATATCGTTCAGTAAAGGAGACATGTCGCATGTTTCGTCAAAAATCAATTCTATACTTACTCATTTTATTGTCCTTCGGTTTAGCATTCGATACGGTCACAGGGTCGTCTCTCATTCCATTCGTCGAACCCCTTCATCAATTGATCGCCTCACTTGCGTTGACCATCACGACCGCCTGTTTAGCACTGTTCTTTCTGTTCTATCACGGCATTCGTCCGCACCTCGAGTTACTGATCGTCCTCCCTTTTTTGATTTTAACGAGCGGCATCACGTTCTTGTTCGTCTTCTTGAACGCAATGACTGTCATTTAACGTCATTAAAAAGCCCGTCTTCTTCAAGGAGACGGGCTTTTTTCGGCAATATGTAGATCATGGTTTGGCTTGAATCTCCAGCAACGGATCACTTTCACTCGGCCAATTGATTTGTCCTGCGTAATGATCCTCAATCGTAGCGACGGGTTCCGAACGTTCGAACCGGGACGGTTGCGTAGACGATGTACAGACGATCAAGACGGCTAACAGACTGATGATACTAAACATTCTTCGCATCATGAATTATACTCCTTTAGTCGTTTCTATCTTTATTTTAGGCAAACCGTGCCACTTCGCCATCCGTCCTCCGCTGTATTTCCTTCTTTATCCATCAAAAAAGACCGACTAGGTGCGTCGGTCTGCCTTCATCACCCTTGTTCGCCAACGACCGAGAAGCGCTCGTTGAGGTGTTGTTCGTTTTCAAGCTCATCCACTACCGCGATGGCATAGTCCGCGTAACTGATGTAACTTTCCCCTTTTGCGTTCAGAATCATCTGCTCGCCGCCGACTGTATACGTTCCTGTACGTTGACCACTTGGATCAAAGAATCCAGCGGGGCTGAGATACGTCCATATCACGTCTTGCTGTCCTTGCAGTTCGATCAGATTTTTCCCCATGTTCGAAGCTGTTGGATAGTACGCTTCCGGGAAATCCGGTGTTTCCATGACACGTACTGTATGCTCGGCATCGACGAACAGGCTTCCTGCACCACCGACGACGAATAGTCGTGTCTTGCTTCCTGCTAACACGTTGATCAAATGACGCCCGACTTCGATATGCTTCGTTTCCTCACCCGGTGCTGCGTTAAATGCATTGACGATGGCGTCAAATCCGTTCAAATCGTCTTTCGTCAGGGCGAGCACATCACGCTCGAGAATCGTGACGTCTGCGGTTACTTTTGCAGCGTTACGGACGATTGCCGTGACGTCATGTCCGCGTTCGATCGCTTCTTGTACAATCAATTGTCCTGCTTTACCCGTTGCTCCGATGATTCCAATGTTCATGATGATTCCTCCTTTTTGATATGTAACTACTTTGATTACATGTAACCAATATAGTTACAAATAAATCATTTGTCAACATCCTTGTCTTTATTCCCCGTTTCTTGCCAAATGAACGATACGACGTATAATGAGAGAACAATGTTTTTAAAAAGGAGGGTCATCCGTTGGCCATCAGTACACGTTTTTCGGTCGGCATTCATATTCTCTCGTTGATTGCGACCGATGAGAAGATGACATCCGACTTGATTGCCGGCAGCGTCAATACGAATCCGGTCGTCATCCGTAAAATCATGAGCATGTTGAAGAAAGCCGATTTGATCGAGGTCCGTCCGGGTGTCGCCGGTGCACGACTCGCCCGTCCGTTGTCTAGGATCACGCTACTTGACGTTTATCAAGCCGTCGCTGTCGTTCCGGATAAGGAACTGTTCGGTGTCCATGCCGCACCAAATCCAGATTGTCCGGTTGGACGAAACATCCAATCGACGGTCACACCCATCTTCGAGCTCGCACAATCCGCACTTGAGAAGGTACTGGCTCACGTCACACTGGATGATATCGTCAGTGAAATTGAACAAAAAGAAGCATCGTCCTTATAAAGGCGATGCTTTTTTGCAATATATACATTGCATATGTCATCTATATATGACACACTAGCTGAGGGAATATTTGTAAAGGAGTGGATAGATATGTCTACATCGTTGAGTCCGATGAAACAACTTCGCATGCAGCAAGGCTTAACACAAGGTCAACTAGCAGAGAAAGTGCATGTCACACGACAAACGATCGCCTTGATTGAAGCGAATAAATTCAATCCGAGTCTTCGACTTTGTCTAGACATCGCACACGCCCTACAAACAGATTTAAATACGTTATTTTGGGAGGAACAGCATGAATAAGTGGTTAGAATTCTTTGGCATTAAAAAGGAAACGGATGAGCGCGTTCAACAACAGAGTACAAAAGTATTTTTCGAAGCAGGAATCTTTGTCCTCTTCTTAGCTTTACTTGATATCGTCATTCGTGGAGTGGTGTTAGAACGTCCGATTGCAGAGTGGGGATTTAGCTTTTTCATAATTGGAGCATATCTTGTATACGGCATTATTCGCATGGCATTCGCTGGAGTGTACGATCAAGATATTTATGATGAGACGTCCTTTAAGAAGAAAATGAGAAAACATACGTTAGAACATTTGTTGACCAGCCTTTTCTTATCCATCATTACGACGGTTCATGATGGTATGCCACATGATCTAATGGGATGGATGGAGATCCCCGTTAAGTTTTGCTGTGTTTTTTTAGCGATGCAGTTGTTAGAATGGGTCTTGTCTCGTATCTCACTTCGAAAAATCAAAAAAGAACTTCGATAATACATAATAAAACGCATCATCCTGTATAGGACGATGCGTTTTGCATTACATGAACCATTGATACAGGAAATATACTCCACCGAGAACGACAAGCACCGCGAGCATCTCAAGTCCACGCATCCCATCGTTTTGTCCACGGGGTACAGCACTACCAAGACCTTGATCAACACCATCGCGGAGATGATCAAGTGGTTGTTTCTTTTCTTGTTTAAAGCGAGACACTCGAATGACCCCCTTTTAACATATTGTACCATTTCCTATTCACTTTGCAGTGCATTATGCCAAAAAGAATCAATTGTAGTACTTATCTTAAATTCAATTAATTTCTCTATTCATTTCGAAGCAATTTCATGACCCCCATCTTTTCAACGATCAAAACGTCCTTCTCAAAATGTTTCATAGAATGTTTTGATGCCAACAATTGTTTCGACAGGTGGAACGAATGGATCTTCCAAGATTGTGATCGATCGCTCGTCCTCTTGATTCAGGCAGATGGCATGCAAGTGATTGACTAATAATTGATTATTGACGATCACGTTCGCCGGTTGGATCGATTTGAAATCATGTACAGACAAATCTTCTCCCCCGTTCGTTTAGTCAATGATCGTATCCTTCCCTTCTGCGCGTAACCGCTGCAGGGATGTTTTCATCGCCATAATTTCTTCATCTGTATGCCGTTCCCACGACCCGAGCTCAGCGATGATTTTCACAGGTTCCGTCGAACGATACGACCGGGTCGGATTGCCTGGAAACCGTTTGTTTGTCAAGTTTGGATCATCCTCATACGCTCCCAGTGGCTCGACGAGGTAGATACGTTCCGGAGCGTCAGATCGTGCGAGCTCCGCGCCCCACTTCGCCGCATCGAGTGTCGCTGTGAAATAGACATGCTGAAGTGGTTGTTCGCGAAAATTCGACGTATGTCCTGGGATCAACCTATCCCCAATTTTCAAATTGGCTTTCGTACCGTGAAAATAAGGACCTTCGACTGTTCTCATATGCTCGCCTCCTTACTTAGTACTTTCAGTATAGACAGTGGATTTGATCAGATGTAGTCTGTTTCAAAATGAAATTTCAAGGTATACTGGTAGCAAAGGAAGACATTTTTGTCGTCAGATTGTAACTCGTTTTTTGTCTACCTGTCAGGCATGATGGGGTTAGTCATTTTACATAGGAGGTCATCCGTCCAACGTGAAGTTCTTTAAAGCTTTAGCGAAAACCGAAGAGGCTGTCTGGATCCCAGAAGCCGAGTGGCAAACCGTCTGTGAGCAGGAAGGACTGACCATGCCGAGTCATCCGCAGGAGCAAATCGTAGGTCTTGCTTATAATAAACAACGTCAAATCGTTGAAGTCACGCGTAACTTGCGTCCTCCGGCACTCAGTTATTATGTCACGATTCTTGAGCCACCTAACAATCGTTCACTCATTTCCAAACGCTCCTTCCTGACCGTTCTCCATGAACGAACCGAACGAACGTCGAATATCGAATTTGGTACGTTTAGGTTGTTAGAAATCAACGTTCGTGAGGAAGGACTAGGAGAGCGCGGTCTACTTCTCGAATCCTTGATTCATGATATCGAAAAAAAATATACCGCCTACGTCATTCGCGGCGACTATGCTACCATCACTTTGCAAGGTCGCGTTTCCGAGACCTGCTTTACGAAATACGGATTCCAATTAACGGATTCGTACCTCATCCTATCGAACGATGTTCCTTCTTGAGAAGACCTGACTGGATCAGGTCTTTTTCATATGGTTTTTGACGAATGATGGGAAGTGATGGGTTTCCGTTCAAACTAGTAGCACTACATATTTTTAATATGGTATGGTAAAAGTAATTCATCAGCAACACATTCTACATTTAAGAGGTTCCTCATGACAACAACCACAGAGACATATCCCATGACATGCTGGCATACGATTTCGACTTACCATAATCAACAAATCAAGCGCGTCAATGCTTTCTTGAAACATTGGGATTTATCCCATACGAATCTCGAGGTATTACGCTGTTTACACACGACATCATGCACGAGCCAGAAGGAAATCGCCGAACGGATCCAAGTGACCGATGGCACGATTTCACACGGAATCAAGCGACTGTTCGATCGGCAACTGATCACCCGTCAACGAAAATGGAAGACGAACTATCTTCTGTTGACGGAAAAAGGAACAGCCATTCTACAGGAAGTAATGCCCGCCTACGAACGTTTTCAACAAGAACAATTCGCCGCCTTAACGGCTCGACAACAAGAAGAATTAATCCGTTTCTTCGATAAGCTCAATCCCGCATGACAGAAGAGGAGGAAAACATATGACCTTCGCATTCGAATCCTCGATGCAGCACTGGAACGCCATTCAACGGCTCCACGGCCGTTATTCGAAAGAAGTCAACGATGTACTTAAACCAAAAGGTCTCTCGAAGTCACAATTCGATTTATTGATGACTCTGTATCATCAGGAGAGTGCAACGCAAAAATCACTTGAACGAACTCTCGAGCTCTCGAGTGGTGCCATCTCACAAACGGTCAAAAAGTTGCTGGCAGAACACCTCGTCATTCGAAAACGGATCAACCGGGAAAAGCGGATTCTCTTGACGAAGGATGGTACAGCGCTGATTCAAAAATCGGCTCCTGAAATCGAAGAAATCGACGACCGGTATTTCCGTGCCTTTACATCGAAAGACCACGAAACGTTCGATCAGTTGTTGCATAAGATGCAAAGCGATCATTTTTGAGTAGTTGTGATTGCAAAATTAAAGAGTCCTTCTCTTTTCTGAAAGTACAGTAAAGAGAAGGACTCTTTTTGTATTTCGTTAGTAAAAATCATATCATACGATTTATTAATCCGACTCAGACGTTTGCCAGTCTTCTCGCGTCCACCAGGCGATCAAACTTCCTATCAACAAGACACTTGCCCAGTAAATCAAAAAAGTATTTCCGTTAAAGAATTGACTATTCATATAGGGCGAAAAAACCGTCGTAATACTCGTTAAATAATCACCATCGGTCGTTCCACGATCTGCAATGACTTGTTGTTTGACCAACAGTTGATACTGCGTAAACTGTTCAATTTGATAAATGATGCCACACACGAGATAGATCATCGTGCTGATCGATAAACCGATTAAAGACAAAACACGAAGCTGCGACTCCCTCACCCATTGCAATACGAGAACGATTCCCATCGGAAAAAGTAATAGAAGAAGTAAGAGCGATACAAAACCTAGATTCCCATTCCCGCTAATTTGTTGCGGATAGACTTGCATCGCGCGACCAAAAGATACGAGAAGTCCACTAAATATGCTCAAAGCGACTATTAATCGTTCTGTCCTTACGACTCTCATCTCACTACACCTCTTTTTAGTTAGAATTCGTATTTGATACAGTGTTTGCTTTAATTATACAAAATCGAGATACTCGGAATTTCCTTTTTTAGGAATTAAGGCAATGCGTTATTCTCTCTTATTTTAAGATTATTTTTAGGTTGCCACGATTTGCATTACGCAGTTAATGTCGAACAGCATTGCACCGCTTTGTGTTTTTGTATCAACCCTCAGGCACGATGACACGTCAAAAAAACCTTGAAGCACTTCATGCATGCTCCAAGGCTTTCATTCATCATGAGCCGGTACTCGCAAATGCCTTCAGTCCGAACAACCAGAACCGATAGGCGATTAAACAGGCAATGATTGCGACGAGTGGTGTCGCGATCGCCATAGCTCCATACCCTCTTCCGCCAAAGAAATACATCGCCGGATAAAAGGCAGTAAAGCCGAATGGGATGATGTAGGTCAAGATGAACATCAAGACCTTCGAATAGATCGTCATCGGGTAACGAGCGAAATCACTCAAACTGAAGACTGCTGAGACGACCGGTAAACTGTCGACCATCCAGAACGAGAACGTCGCGAAAAACAGGTTGATCGCGATATAGAGCAAACCGCTCGAAAGAACAAGTACGATCAACATCAAAACATCACCGAAGCTCCAGATCATGTCGAGGTGATCGGAAGCAACATAGAGCACCCCACCACCAATCAACAGTTGACCGAACCCGTCTTGTTGGACGCGCTCGGCGATGATTTGAAACAACGGATTGACCGGGCGCATCAACAACCGATCCAGATTCCCGGTCCGGATGTACTGCCAGCCGATCGTCCACAAATTATCAAAGAAGATATGGTGTAAGGCTCGTCCTAAAAAGGCAATCCCGTAAATGAATAGGATCTCGTAAAAGTCCCAGCCGTTTAGCGTCTCGATATGCTGAAAGACGACCGATAGGAAAAAGAGTGAGGCGAACTGTTGACCAAAGACCGACAAGACACCGATCAGGAAATCGATCCGGTATTCCATCATGACCTTAAAATGACTTTTGGCATACAGCCAGTAGAGTTTTATGTATCGTTTCATCCACCGAACACCGTCACTTTCCGGATCGCGAGCGCGAACGTGATTCGCAAGATGACGAAGAATCCAATCATCCAACCAATTTGAACAAGTAACGCTTGCAGGATGCCGCTTGCTGCGATCTCTCCCGTATAGATCGCGACCGGGACGTAGACGAGTGAAGCGAATGGTAAGTACAGACTAATCGTCTGAAACCAGTCCGGGAATAGCGTCAACGGGACGATCGCACCGGACATGATCGTGATGACGGCGTCCTGTAGGACGGATAGTCCCCAAATGTTAACGGTATAGAACGCAAAGATGCCGACGAGCAGATCAATCAATGTCGCGAGCAACACGGCACAAAGGACACTACCGACGAAGGCGATGCCTGCCAACCACGACTGTGGTCGATCCACCCCGATGAACAAGATTGAGACGAGGACGAGTGGTAGGATCGAGCGGAACAAGATCGAGACTTTTGAGCCGATATCTTGAGCGAGTAACTTATCGAGCAAGTGATACGGTCGCAGTAACTCGATTGCGATTGCCCCTTGTTTGATCATTCGGGCAAGATCGCGTCCGGCACCCCCGCGGAACTGATCGATCATCGTCGCAAGCACCGCATACGTCAGCATCGTCGACAGTGAGATACCGGAGACATCGGTCTTATTGGCATACACGGCTTGCCAGAAGAAATAGAGAATGAACAAGCGCATCGTCACACTGAACATGCTTGCCCAGTACCAGGCTGTGTAGGCGAGATCGACTTTGATTTGGGACCGCATCAATGCGGTATATTTACGAATTTTCATGCGCTGATCCCCGCTTGATAGAGCTTGCGGATTAACGTCTCCATCTTCGGGGCGGACACGGAGACGTCTCGAATGGCGTACAACGAAACGATTTCCTTGATGACTTGACCGCTTGACAGTTCTCGGTCGTCAAAGGCGAGCTCGTACGTCAGCTCATCCGTCTCAAACACAATCACACGATTGATCAACGCCGTCGGTAAAACAAACGATACCGGTTCTTCGAGCGTAATTCGAAGTGTCCGCTCGTGACTGAATGATGCTTTTAACTGATCGATCGTATCGTCATAGATGATTTTGCCGTCGTCGAGGACGATCACCCGGTCACAGACTTCCTCGATGTCCTGCATGTCGTGCGTCGTCAAGATGACGGTTGTTCCCCAGCGATCACTCATCTCGCGGATAAAATGACGAATCGTCTCCTTGATCTCGATATCAAGTCCAATCGTTGGTTCGTCGAGATAGACAACTTTTGGTCGATGCAGAAAGGCTGCGGCTAATTCACAGCGCATCTTTTGTCCGAGCGACAGTTGTCGGACTGGTACGTCTAGGAGCGGTGCGAGATCAAGCTTCTCCCGAAACCACGTGAGTGTCTCGGCAAACTCTGACGTCGGCACTTGATAGATTTCCTTCAACAGCTCAAACGATTCTTGGACCGGAATGTCCCAGAACAGTTGCGTCCGCTGACCGAAGACGGCTCCGATTTGTGACGCGTTCTTGACGCGATTGGCGTGTGGATCAAGTCCGAACACCCGGACGTTCCCCGCGTCCGGACGTAAGACTCCAGCGAGCATCTTGATCGTCGTCGATTTCCCGGCACCGTTGAAACCGATGTAGCCGACCCGTTCTCCAGCTTCAATCGTCAAATCAATCGCTTTGACCGCCTCTTTCGTCCGGTATGTCCTGCGAAAGAGTGCTTTGATCGCCCCGCGCAGTCCCGGTTCCCGTTGAAGGATTTGATAGTGTTTCGTCAGTCCTGTTGCTTTAACGGCATATGGTTGCATGTATTCTCCCCCTTTTTGTGCAAACGCTTTCCGAAAATGTAGTATACCAGATAAATCCAAGATTCTTCCAATACTTTTAAAAATTTTTCTCGATATTCTGACGTAGTCGCGTAATAATAGAGAAAAAGGAGTGGTCTGACCATGCTATTACGTCACATGACACACCGGCATCACATGAAATCAATCGTGACGCGCGGTGGGTTGTCACCGACATTCCAAATCGATGCACCTACAGGCTGGATCGCCTTTGAGGTCGATCCTCCAAGCGAAGTGTATCAAACGCACTTTCATCAATTGAAGAGTGATTGGCAGGATGGAGATGTCGTCACCCTCGAATTCGACGGGGAGCGGATGCAAGCGGCAGGGTTCGAGATTCTGCAATCATCAGAAGACGTCCGCAATCAACAGGCAGAGAGATTAGGAGTATCGATCGAGGAAATCGGCTCGTATGCATTCGTTCGTAATTTCGTCTCACTTGATTATCTCGTCGAATCATCGCGTGAGAAAATCTCCGAGTATTATTGATTCTGTATAAGAAATTTGATTTTTTTGAAAGATACGGAAATCAAGATATTTTCATACA
The DNA here is from genome assembly GCF_964277885.1 of uncultured Exiguobacterium sp. NCBI lineage: Bacteria > Bacillati > Bacillota > Bacilli > Caryophanales > Exiguobacterium > uncultured Exiguobacterium sp. The sequence continues at coordinate 1,425,808 of NZ_CAXYJR010000005.1, forward strand.
TCTTTAGGGTATCGTTGATTGTACAGAATAAATATTTACTTTATTAAACAGTTTGTTTTAGTTATTTTTCAGAACCCATTCGAGAGGAACACGAACATGTGGAATACACTGAACCATCTTATCCTCAATGTCGCTCTGACCTTTTTCTTCGTGCTCATCTCTCTGTTCTTTTTTAAGCGATTTCAGTTTCGAAACACGTTCGACAGCTGGCTGAAGAAAAATCTGTTAGTACTGATTCTTGCGACAGGTGCCGGCTACTGGGTCATCCACAATGCCATCACCTTTGAAGGATTTCAATTCGACTTATCGATCACCTTGGTTGTCATCGCCTTCATCTATGGAGGCATCAGTAGCGGCTTCATCACGACCCTCGTCTTTGCTTCCCTTGAACTGTTCATTTTTGATTCCGCTCATGCCTATTGGCTTGTTGGTACGTATCTTACCGTCAGCATCGTCGTCTTATACTTACAAAATGAAGCTCCGGATCGATTCATCTCGTTTCCAATCATCTTTACGATTGCACTCATTCTCTGTTTACCGTACGTCCATCATGTCCGACCGAATGACGTGACGGCGATGACGATCTTTCTCGTCGGAAATGGCTGCGCCGGTTTCCTGCTGCATAGCATCTTGCATCAAGTCCGTTGGCACTTCAATCAAGTTCGGATGCATCGGCGTCTCGCCTTGACGGATACGTTGACAGGGCTTGATAATCGACGCCGTTTAGAAGAGACGGTCCAACGTTATAAATCACAACAGATAGACTTTTCGATCATGATCATCGATGTCGATCATTTCAAACAGGTCAATGATACTTACGGTCATGATCGCGGTGATCATATTTTACGGCAAATCAGCTCTTTGCTTGCATCCTATTGTCCCCCAACTTGTGTGCTCGGACGATTCGGCGGAGAAGAGTTCATGATGCTGTTACCGGAGCATTCGTTGCCAGAGACGCGTCGACTCGCGGAACAAATCTGTGAAGCCAGTGCGAAACGGACGTATGAGTTATCAGCGACGTTACCGCTGCAAGTGACGTTATCGATCGGAGTGTCTCGCCAAACTCATCAACCGTCTGAGACTCATAACTTTCTGCAGACGATCCAGCAGGCAGACGCTGCCCTCTATCAAGCGAAAAAGAGTGGTCGGAATTGTGTCTTTCATCATGACCCATTGCGTTAAAAAAGTGCCCCCTTGCGTGACGATGAGGGGGCACTGCTATCTGAAATGGAGGAACGAACGTGGAAATCACGAATGTCTTACGCTTTACCGATCGCGATGGCTTTCGACAGTGGTTGACGAAACACGCAGATCACGCGGCCTTTTGTTGGGTGATTCTCAGTCGAAAACAAATCGGGGACGGTTTACTTTATCTCGATGCCGTCGAAGAGGCACTTTGCTTTGGCTGGATTGATGGAATTGCAAAGAAGACCGAAAACGGCGAACTGGCGCAACGATTCACCCCGCGTCGAAAAAACAGTAACTGGACCGAACTGAACAAGGAACGAGTCCGTCGCTTAGAGCGCCTCGGCTTGATGCAACCGTCCGGACGACAGGCTCTACCAGACATGCGTGCTGATGCGTTCGTCATTGATGACACGATCCAAGCGCGCCTACAAGAAGACCCGGTCGTTTATGAACAGTTTAATGACTTCCCGGAGCTCTATCGACGCATCCGGATCGATACGATTCAAAGTGTACGCAAGGATCCCGTTCTCTATGAAAAACGTCTGCAGACGTTGATTGAAAAAACGAAACGGAATCAGATGTACGGTCAGTGGAATGACGGGGGGCGTCTTTTACTCGAAGATGTTCCGGAGACAGAATCAGAGGCTAGTCGGTCAGACCGCTAAGAAAATCTCTTCTAATGATTGACGTTCGATCTGCACCTCGTAGACTTTGACGTCTTGTTTCGCAAGCATGACGAGTAACTCTGGAATATCCTCTTCCGTCGATAAATCAAGCTGTGTACAGTCATCGGTTTGCGACAAAAGTCGAACATATGCTGGCAAATGCGATGGTTCTAATCGCGGAACAGTCCGAATACGGATTTGAATCTCCTGCCTCATTGATTCTTGTAAGGACGCAACGGTTCCGAAGCGGACGATTCTTCCCTCCGCCATGATGGCGACACGATCACACATCTTTTCGATCTCATTCAAGTTATGCGAGGTTAAGAAGATCGTTTTTCCTTCCGCTTTTAATGCAAGCAACAATCGCTGGATATCAATCGCCGATTCTGGATCAAGACCGGACGTCGGTTCATCTAAAAAAAGTAATTCCGGATTTCCGGTGAGCGCTTGTGCGATACTGATCTTTTTCTTCATCCCGAACGAGAAGCTCCCGATCTTTTGTCGCTCCGTTCCGCTTAATCCGACTTGTTCAAGCAATCGTCCAATTTCTCGCTTCGTGATGCGAACTCCTGATAATCCTGCCATATAGTTAAGAAACGCACGTGCCGTCATATCATGATACAGATTTGATGTATCCGGCATGACCCCAATCCGTTGTTTGATGGCATCTAGTCGATCAGCGGATTCACCGAGAAGTGCGACAGTTCCGCCTGTCGCTTGTGTAATCCCGGTCATAATTTGAATGAACGTCGATTTCCCAGCGCCATTACGACCTAAAAAACCAAAGATTTCTCCTCGTTCGACCGTCAAATTCACCTCTCGTAAGACTTCCTTCGCACCGAACGATTTCTTCAACCCTTTTACTTCAATCGCTTTCATGTTACAAATCCTTTCGCTTTAACGTGAGATAGGAGATCGTCAAAAACAATCCACTCCATAAAACAGGTAACAGTAGAAGCGTCCCAGACATGATGACAGCGTGGTATGGCAAGATGTATTGAAACGGTATTAGATACCATTTTTCCGAGAACGCTGACCAGAGACCGATGATCGGTACGACGATCCCGAGAAAAATACCGAGAAACATCGTCAAACTAGGCTTCGCTATCATCGTTGATAAAAAGATGTTGAAACTGGTGATATATAGGATGACGATCAGAACCGTCAGATAATCGATCCAGAACCATTGCTGTGCGTAAAGTGAGACGATGAGGAAATTGATCGTTAGCGTCGCGCACCAAAACAACAACGATCCGAGAAACTTCTCTACAATGATTCGCAGACGCGACGTCTTCGTGACCAGTAAACGAATCGTCCGCGTCTCGATTTCACGATTGATGATGTCGTGTGATAACGCAGCCACGAATAGAAATCCGAAGAACAGGATGAAGAACTTAATGCTTGAAGTATAAGCCGACGGTTGATTAACGCCAGCAAGCAGTTCCGGATGCCTCGTCAAATACGATGCTGTGAAGACGGACGTGATTGTCAGAAAAAGAATCAACAAAATCGCTTTGACGCTTTTGAAGCTGCTCGTGAATTCTTGTTTTACGATTGGAAACATGACGGACTCCTTCGGATATATTTTTGATTAACGCAAGCGTTCTTTTACTTTCGTGACAAGGACACCGAGTCCATATAAGATGGCGACTGTTAAGAGTATCGTGATGATGGTTTCCATGATAATTCTCCTTTACGCTTTTGACGTGTCCTCTATCTCTACGTTACTCTTTTAAAAAAGTTTCCTTATTTTTCAATTCCCAACATTCTCCTCATGGTACAGTAAAAGAAAAAAAGAGACGGCAAATGAAACGTTATACGATCACCTGTCAGCAACAATCCGTCTACATTACGGAATGGGGAAACGAACAGCTTCCGACGATCGTCTGCTTCCATGGACTCGGCAGTACGAGTCTCAGCTTCATCGAAATCGCCGAAGCGCTCGCGGACGAATTCCGTCTGATTGCGATTGATTTACCCGGTCACGGCAAAACACCAGCTTTCTCAGATCCCCTACACTATCGCATGAAACCCTTTACGGACTGGATCGACGAAGTCTTACACATCCTTGATATCAAGCGGTTCTATGCCTTGTCGCACTCGTGGGGCAGTGTTCTCTCGCTTTATTATTTGATTGAACATGCGGACCGTGTGCTTGGCACGATCCTGATTGACGGCGGCTATCACAGTAAACGGCTCTACGGTCTTTCCGTAGAGGAAGAAGTGGCTTTTTATAAACAAGACTTCGAGGATTCCGTTTCGACATGGGACGAATTTTTGGACATTGCCGTTTATGCCCCAAACGCCCGTCGCTCCCCGTCTCTTGATCAAGCCGGAGCCGATCTCCTTCGGATGGAGGAAGGACGATTCCACTGGCATGCCCGAGGAGAGACGGCTGCTGCAATCGTACGTGCACTTCACCACGAGGATGTTCTTGATTTTCTACCGGACGTTCCACCAACGGATATTCAGTTGTACGTCGCTACGTTACCGACAGATCAAGCATCGATCCGTCAGCAGGCGACGAACCGATTACATGAGATGACGCAAGCGACGGTCCATTTTGTCCCGGAGACAGGACATCTATTACACTGGGATAGCCCTGACGTCATCATCGAAGCGATTCGTCACTACTGGACGTCCGGAAAAAGATTGTCTTCTATTTGAAAAATGGTTTATTATGGAATCGGAATAAAAAGGAGGGGTTCATATGTTAAAACGGTTAACGTTCGTTTGTGTGACCTTATGCATCGCGATCGTCGCTACCCTTATCGCTGCACGCCACTCAACTGGAAACACCATTTCGTTTGAAGAGCCGTTATCGGTTTACCTCGCGATTGGACTAATTGTCTTCTTATTCTTACCACCGCTCGTCCTATCATTTTTCGAACATCCTGTCCTGAAGATCATCAATATCGTCTATCAATCCTTGATCGTCTTCAGCTTCGTCGGACTGATCCCCGTCGGCTTCTTGATTCCGAACGGATCCTCGACGATCATCGTCGCTGTTTTTGGAACAGTCGCAAGTCTTGCTAGTGTGATCGTCGCTACGCGGAGTACGACGTTCCAACCTGTCTTAAAGTGAATCGACTACCTGAGCAGGATGTCTCTCTTGACATCCTGCTTTTATCGCTTTAAGTTGTATATACAAACGTTATGGAAGGAGCATGTTTCATGTCATTGAATCAGGAAGAGGAAGACTTATTGACCTACTGTCTCTATTTCACATCGAGCCGCTTTGCCCGTAATCTCGCAAAATTGGCTGATCAAGCCATCGATGGTGAGCTCGCACCCTCTTATTACTACATGATGCTCGTCGTCCATTTCCATCCGGACATCACACAAAAGGAATTAAGTCAGCGCTTATCACTCGCCCCCTCAACAAGCACACGGTTCTTAGACAAACTCGAAGCACTCGGATGGATTCATCGTACGTCACGCGGGAAACAATCTCACGTCCGCTTGACGGCAGAGGGGGAAGAAGTATACAGCTCGTTTCGTCAATCGTTGAAGCAGTTATTCGCTGATTATGCGGTGATTCTTGGCAAGGACGAGAGTAAGCAACTGAGTAAATCTCTTCGGGAAGCAAATGAAAAACTTGAGCGTGCTTGAGTTTTTTTACCCTAACGTTTGTATATACAACTATTAAGGAGTGTTTTCATGACTACACAACAGACCATAGTAATCATTGGCGCCGGTCCCGGAATCGGATATCATACGGCACTTCGTTTCGCACAGGACGGCTATCGCGTCGCACTGATGGCGCGGGATGAACAACGTCTTCAATCACTCGTCACTCGCCTGACAGATCAAGGATACGATGCGACCGCTCATGTCGCGGATGTACGAACTACCGTCTCGCTTGCGGCGCAATTTGAAGTCATTAAACGAATTCATGGCTCGATCGATGTCCTGCTTTATAACGCCCTAGCTAACACACCAGGACGTCCGACAACGTTACAAGCAGAAGATCTACGCGCCGACTTCGACACTAACGTCATCGGTGCACTCAACAGCGTTAATGAGGCACTCCCGTACTTATCACCTGACGCATCAATCCTGCTGACAGGTGGTGGACTTGCCCTCTCACCTGTTGCCGACGTCGCTTCTTTATCGCTCGGTAAGGCGGCACTTCGAAATCTCGCGTATAGCTTGCATGACGAGTTGAAGGAACAATCGATCCATGTCGGAACGTTGACGATTGCCGGTTTCGTCGAAGAAGACACCTACTTTGCACCACAGTATATTGCGCAAGCCTTACATGAGCTGCGCCAAGAACGAACAATCGAACGTATTTACAAGGAGGAACAACAATGAAGACACTCGTTATCGTCGCCCATCCGGATCTAACAAACTCTCGTATCAATCGAACGTGGATGCACGCGTTTCAACAGCAAGAAAACGTGACGGTCCATGATCTGTACACCACCTATCCTGATTTTAAGATTGATGTAAAACGGGAACAGGAATTATTGATGGAGCATGACCGGATCGTACTCCAGTTTCCGTTTTATTGGTATAGTAGCCCTGCTTTACTCAAGTTATGGCAAGACGAGGTACTTGCTTACGGCTGGGCTTATGGTCAAGCTGGTACACGATTGCATGGGAAGGAACTGTTACTCGCTTTTTCAACGGGCGGTCCAGCGGAAGCTTACCAGCCGTCGGGTTTAAATCGCTTCACGTTTGATCAATTGACGACACCGTTTCAAGCGATGGCGAATTTGACGGGGATGACGTTTTTACCCCCGTACATTTTGTCCGGCGTCCGCACCTTATCCGATGAAGCATTAGCATTGGCAACGGCATCTCTCATCGAACATTCACTTCAAGTTCCCATCCGAAAGTGAGGTCTCACATGGCACGTTTTCTCTATCAGACGCGTGAATTCGACTGTCCGGTCCAGCTCAGCATGAACGTCTTGATGGGCAAGTGGAAAGTGTTAGTCTTATGGCAACTGTTCTTAAAAAATCGTCGGTATGGTGAATTGAAACGTCTCGTTCCCGGCATCAGCCATAAAGTCTTATCGGATACATTAAAGGTGCTTGAAGAAGAACGATTCATCTTCCGTCATGACTTTCAGGAAAACCCACCGCACGTCGAATACGGTCTGACGGATCAGGGACGTGACCTCGAGCCGATTCTACGTGCCTTACAACAATGGGGGATGCAGTATAAAGCACCCCACTCACCTTAATGTGCGTACTTGTCCTTCTGAACGTGTTTGATACGATGACATTAAGTCATCCATCACACCACGAACAGGAGGATTTTTTCATGAAAACGATCTTACTCGTCGTCTCGAATCTAACCGTCTCATCGACAACACAATGGCCGGTCGGGTTTTGGTTATCAGAGTTGACTCATCCGCTGGAAACGTTTCAAAAACACGGGTATCACGTGACGATTGCAAGTCCAGATGGTGGTAAAGTCGATTGGGATGCACTCAGTGATCCTACTGATCCAAGCGGTTACTCGGCTCATGATCAACTCTCGCTGTCGTATCGGGACAATCCTGAATTTTTGACACGCCTGTCAACGACACCGCGCATCGATGATCTGGACCTCACCGGATTTGATGCCATTCTCGTCGCTGGCGGTCAAGCCCCGATGTTTACGTTTGAACAAGCCACTTCACTCCATGAAGTCTTTCTCGCCTTTTATGGTGCAGGAAAACCATCAGCGGCACTATGTCACGGTACGAGTCTATTACTTTATTTACAAGACGGGGACAGACCTTTCGTTGAAGGCAAACGCATGACCGGCTTTACCAACGCGGAAGAAGACTTAGCCGATCAAGCAGCAGGCATGCGTGTCATGCCGTTTCGCATCGAGGAGGAAGCGAAGCGCCTTGGTGCGGTGTTCGTCTCCGCCTCCCCGTGGACACCGTTCTCAGTCGTCGATGGGCATCTCATCACCGGGCAACAGCAAGAATCGGGAAAGGAAGTCGCAATGCGTGTCATCGAATTGCTTGAAGCGTAAGGGGGGCTGAACATGCACGAATGGTCACGACCAACGATTCATACGACGACTGGGCACCGACAGGCGTCGTGGATTGAACTGTTCTTTGATCTCGTTTTCATCGCGTCACTCGTCGAAGCAATTCATTTCGTTGAAGCGCATCTATCCGAAGGCATCATGTCGACGCTTCTACTCTTCTTAATATTTTTCATCGCGCCTTGGATCGTCTGGCGCAGTACGACGTTCTATTCCGATCGTTACGAGGAAAATACAAGCCGCCATCGTCTACTCTTGATCGTCTTGATGATGCCGATTGGCTTGTTCGCTTACTCTGTTCACCATGTCGTCGAAGGACATGTCGGCTGGTTAATCCTAAGCTTTATCCTCTCACGTCTTTGGCTCTTATTCATGTGGGGTACTGTCCAGATGACGGAAGAGGCACAAAAAAGAACCTTCCGTATTTTATTGCTCGGACATGGCACCGCGATGCTCCTCGTCACATTCAGTTATTGGGTTGCATTTTTACCGCTCGTACTCCTTGCTTTAATCATTGAGTTATTTCAGACGCTGTGGACGTTACGTGCTCACGAACAACTTCCCGAGTTGACACGCAATCACTTGCCTGAGCGGTTCGGCCTCTTTACGATGCTTGTCCTCGGAGAAGGTGTCCTTGGCGTGATCGACTTGCTGGCAGCAAGAGAAGGTTTATTGTTCCCGTTCTTACTCTTCCTCTATCTCGTCTGCTGTTTTTGGATCTACTACGATCAAGTCATCTACCGCCTGTATCATCCGACCGCCTGGCACGTCTATTGGTGGGGCATGTGGAACCTTGGTATCGTGATATCTTTATTGCTCGTCCGTAGCGCTTTTTCAGGTTATGTCGCAACTGATCCGGATGCTGTTCTGCTCTTTTTCAGCGCGACTCTGCTGTTTATTTGGACGACCGGTGGTATCGGATTGACTGGGCAAAAGGATACCGTGTCTGTTCGAATGACGAGACGTTTTCTCCAACTCCGTCTCTTGCTGACATGCCTACTCATCGGAAGTTTCTTCATTCTCCCTCCCCTCTTGTTGCTACTCGTGATGCTCCTGACCTTACTTCTAATCCTCTTTCAGGGGATGTATTATTGGACGACACTTTTACGTCCCTCGTCCGAAATTTAATCAACCAGATGGTGCTAATCATCTGGTTATTTTTATCTATAAATTTATTTATCGATAAGCTTATTTTTATTAATTTGTTTTTCGTTAGAGTTGGGCGTATTCTAATCACGTAGCCAATCGGCAAACGAATAAGGAGGAACATATCATGAGTAAACACATCTTAATGGTCGTCACGAACGCAAAAGAAATGAAGGAAGGTCACGCAACAGGACTTTGGTTGTCTGAGTTCGCGGAAGCGTACATCGAATTCAAAAACGCATGATATACCGTCACGGTCGCAAGCCCGAACGGCGGCGAATCACCAATCGACGCACGGAGCCTAGAAGAGGAAGTCCCAGCTGAGATCCAAGCGACAGCTCCACTCTTGAAAGAGACACTTGATTTAAAAGCAATCCAAGACTTCTCAGCATTCGATGCAATCTTCATGCCAGGTGGACACGGTACGATGTTCGACTTGCCACAAAGTGATGCCTTGAACAACGCCCTTCGGACATTGTTTGAAGCGAACAAGACGGTCGCTGCGGTCTGCCACGGACCAGCTGGACTCGTCAGTGCGACACTCTCAGACGGAACACCACTCGTCGCTGGAAAGACGATCGCAACGTTCACGGATGAAGAAGAACGCGCGACAGGCCTTGACGTCTACATGCCATTCTTGCTTGAGACACGTCTTCGTGAACTTGGTGCGAACATCATCACGGCTGACAACTTCACGGAAAATGTCCAAGTCGACGGAAACCTCGTCACGGGTCAAAATCCACAGTCCACGATTGCGGTCGCGAAAGCCGTCATCAATTACACTCAACTAATCGAAACAAGGGATCCTTTGGATGAAGGATCTCTTTTCATAGGAGGTTCTATCGATGATTCAACTGATTGCCCGAATCGAAGCGCATCCGAATCAAGGCGAACAGCTCGCTTCTATCATCGAAGGTGTGATCGTGCCTTCGCGTGCCGAGGCAGGCTGCCTGACGTATCAGACACATCGCGCCATCGACAATCCGAACGTCTTCTACTTTTATGAACAATGGCGTGATCAAGACGCTTTCGATCAGCATGTCGCCTCACCGCACTATCAAGCCTATCGAGCAGACAGTGCCAATCTCGTCGTTGATCGAAACGTGACGTTCTTAGATGACGTATCAAAGTAATATGTAATTCATACAAAAAAAGTCCAATCCTCTCAGCATTTGCTTGTGGATTGGACTTTTTTCATACGATTCAACCTAACGCCTTAATCACCTGTTGCAAAACCGGATTGTGGCGCGAGTCCGTTCGATAGGCGACATATAACTGATTCGTCGCGAATCGTTCCGGCGCAATCCGCTGTACTCGTCCAGCACTGACCGCTGCCTCGACGAGATAATCGGGCAAAACGCTAATCCCGTGTCCTGCTTCGATCGCTTTTAGTATCGCATCGACGTTCGGTAAGATCATTTCCGGACGGATCCCAGGTCGTTCTCCGAACTGCGTCTGATAGTACCGACGAATGATCGGCAGCTCAAGTCCGTAGCTAATCCAGCGCTGACGGTCCATCCATTCCTTTAGATCCGCTTCCGGAGCATCGTAGCCAATCGGGGCGATCAAATGAAAGCGTTCGTCAGCAATCGGGACGTACTGGACGCCCGGCTCATCGATCCGCTTCGTTGCGATGATGAAGTCGAGCTCATTCGCAAGCAAGCGTTGCAAAAGAGGAACCGTCAAATCAAAGACTGCCGTGAACTGTGCGACATCGAGCGGTAGCTTCGGCACGATCCCATGCGTGACGAATTCCGTAGGTCCCCCGAATTTCAAGACCGGACGAGGTTGTTCCCCTGCTTCGTACTTCATCTCAAGCGATAATTCCTCGAGCCGATCAATCAATCCGACGACTTGTGTATAGAGGGCTGTTCCCGCGTCCGTCGGAATCATTTGCCGTGGCGCACGGATGAACAAGTATGTCTCTAGTTCTGCTTCTAGTGCCGCGATATGCTGGCTGACCGCCGGTTGCGTCAAAAAACGAATTCTTGCCGCTGCCGAGACGGAACGTTGTTGATAAACGTGAATGAAACTGCGATACCATTCAAAATCAATCATGTGGTTTCTCCTTTTGCTTGGTCTTCTTAAAAAGTATAGATTTATTCAATTTATAAGACAAATAACGAATAATTTAGTAAGTCATAAATTTATTTATCGGATAATGACAGAGGATTTCCATCATGCTTCGTTAGAAGTTTCTCTATTTAGAACTAAACGATTGCTCCGCGGATCATTGCAAGAAGTACATCAGATCCGGTTTTATTTCTGCTCCTTTTTCTTCTCCCGGTGATATTGTTTTAATGCCATATTGACGTTTACGATGACGGCACTGAGAACACCTACGCCAAGCATGACGTAAACGATCGAAAACAATTTACCGAACGCTGTTTGGGGAACAAGATCCCCATATCCGACCGTTGCGAGCGTCATGACGGAGAAATAAAAGGCGTCCAGAATACTGAACTGTTCGACATTGTGATAGAAGACCGTTCCAATCAAAAAAAGTGCCCCGACCATGATCATCAATGCCTTCTGTTCTTCTTGCTTGAATAAGATACGAATGACATGAAAAAAATTTCGGATCAAAATAAAGAACGCCAGCATGCTCTCTCCTCCTCAGTTCCGTCATCACGGCGCACGTTCATTGAACAATTTCTCTAGTTGGTCAGGATCAAGTGGATTCAAGTCAGAGATCAGGAAATAATCGATTCGTTGTAAACTTTGATCCGTCCGTAGAAGCTATTTGACACCGAGCAACGTCGCGATCAAAATAAAACTACAGTTTTACAGAAACAGATATCTGCACCGAGCGCGTAGGTCATGTTCTGATTCGCACTGCTGTTATAGACGGTGGCAGCAAGGCGGTGGCGATTACGACACCGGGAACGTCCGCGCAATCATTCGTCACTTAAAAACGAGTCACACCATTCAAGTCATTGGTTTTTATTTACCCGTTTTTAGTGTGTTCGCCTTATTTCACTTATGAAAAATAAAAAATCCCTTTAACGAAAGGTACATTGCTCATGAAAAAATTCCGCGGCAAACGCCGTTATTTTAAAAATCTCGAACTGGAATTCAACAGTTTTTCTTCTCCCTCCTATATTGATTCAGACGTTTGGTTTAACGACTGGCACGAGCATCCTGACTTTTATGGACATGGCAACGCGAGTCTGCGTATTCGTAAAGCACATCTTCGGATTGCATTGAGCGCTATGCAGGACATGCAACAAAAACTAGCGGAAAAACAGATTGAACATCAGCTTTACATAACGATTGTCCTCGAGGATGCTTCACAAGACGCACTACATGTCCACACGACGAATCCGGACGGAACCCCATTCCCACTTGAGCGGATTCAGTCGTTCCCTCTCGCTTCACACGTTCCGACCTGGGTAACGGAACTCTTTCCGGGCAACCGGTATACGATTCATGAATCACAGGAGGAATTCATCGATTATACGGAAGATGAGCCTGTCAGCTCGACCGTCACGCTTTTTTACATCTTGCCAAATCGTTAACGATACGAAAACGAGCTATCCTTTCCATCACAGGAAGAGGATAGCTCGTTTTGTTCGGTTTCTCTTATGGTAGCAGAACAACCTTGCCGAATTTACCAGCTTGTTTAAAGTACGCTTGGGCTTCTCGCGCTTCAGCGAGCGGGAACGTCCGGTCGATGACGGGCTGAATCGTCTGCGTCCGAACGGCCTCCAGTAATTTCTCATAGTCATGGCGATTGCCAAGGACGGATCCTTGTAGGCGGATATGTTTTAAATAAAGCGTCCGAAAATCGAGCGACGTCACCTGCCCCCCGGACGATCCGGAAATACAGTACGTTCCGCCGCGCTTCAGCAGATCCAGTCCTTGTTTGAACACCGCATCGCCGACGACGTCGAGAATCGCATCGACCGGACCGACTTCTTGCATGACCTGCTGATCCCAGTCCTGCTCACGGTAGGAGACGACCAGGTCCGCTCCGAGTTCTTGCAATTGATCCGTCAGCTTCAAGTCACCGACGAGTGCGACGACACAGGCTCCGAAGACCCGTTTCGCAATCTGGACGTTGAGTGAACCGACACCACCGCTGGCACCTGTTACAAGTACCGTCTGTCCTTGTTGTAAGTCAAGTTGTTCGACCATGTGCCACGCCGTCAATCCACTGACCGAGAAGACCGCACTGTCCGTATAGGAAGCAAGCGGCATGTCGTAACAGAGTGCGAGCGGCCAGCAGACATACTCCGCGTATCCGCCGTCGTACTCGGAACCGATGAACGATAAGTCCTCGGCACTCTGTTCGTCAGCGATTTCTCCACTCGCCGTGAACGGGAACAAGACGACGTCGCGTCCGATTTCCGTCTCGGCGACACCGTCTCCGACCGCGACAATCCGTCCGCTAATGTCTGAACCGGGAATCCGGGGGAACTTGACACCTTCTGCTTTCCAGCCGGATTCACTCTCCGCACCATAGGCGCCTTCTCGCATCCAGATTTCTGTATTGTTCAAGGCACAAGCTTTGATTGCAATCAGTACCTCGCCTTGTTTCGGTTGTGGTGTCTCTTGATCGATATAGGCGAGCTGCTCAAGCCCACCATGCCCCGTTACGGTGACTGCCTTCATGTTTTTGCCTCACTTTCTTCACTCCATATGATATCTCTCTTCTTTACCCATCTATCCTGATTTTAATATCCTGCTACCGTAACCCGCTGTCTCCTCCTATAGAACGATTCGTCCTCGTTTAATATCTAGATATAATATGGAGACGAATTTACATCTGGAGGAACGATGCATGATAAAACGATTGATCTTTATAGGGACGTTAGCAACCATCACGGTAATAGGTATTTCCTGGTCGAGAGGTGGCGCGGACCCCGTCATGAAAGACAACTATCCATCCATCCATCCCAAAAGATACGACGTATCGCGGACAGGTCGCTTGGCCACTAGAAACGCGCGATCGTTCGATTGCCGGTGAAGCAAGCGGTGTCGCTGTTGCTCCGAACGGTGACGTCTACTATTTACACCGGGGTAGTAATTCATACGGCGATGACACCTACATCACAGAACCGACATTGATCGTGCTCGACGGAAAAACGATGCAGGTGAAGAAGCGGTTAGGCGCCGGTCTATTCAAGTCACCGCACGGTCTTGAAGTCGATGACCAAAACAATATCTGGATTACCGACATCAGCCTGAACCAAGTCTTCAAGCTCGATGCGTCCGGCAAAGTCTTGCAAACGTTCGGGAACACATATGGTCCGTTCACGGAAGTCGGTCTGCGCATCCGAAACGTCTTGCCAAGCATCCCGCTTCAGCTAGATGAAAAGACGTTCGCTCGTCCGACAGACGTCACCGTTTTCAAGGACGGCTCGTTCGCCATATCTGACGGCTACCGGAATAGTCGCATAATCATGTTTGATCCAAAAGGAAAAGTCAAATGGGAAGTCAATGAACTAGGCAAACAAGACGGACAGTTCAATCTGCCGCATGGAATCAGTAGCGACGATGAGATGAATCTCTATGTGGCGGACCGGGACAACGCCCGGATCCAAGTCTTTGATCGAAATGGCAAACACATCAATACGTGGTCGTCAAAAGAACTCGGTCGACCGTACGGGATCGAAGTCGGTGCGAACGGTAAAGTCTACGTCGCCGATGGTGGAAACTATCTAAATGGACAAAAAAAGAACGCGCAAAGCCAAATCGTCATCTTGAACAAACAAGGAAAGATCGAGAAACGATTCGGTACATGGGGCAAAGAAGCGGGACAACTCCGGATTGCGCACGACATCGCGGTCGGTTCGGATGGAACGATTTATGTCGCGGAGTTGTTGAACAAACGACTACAACTGTTCTCTGAAAAAAGATGACAAGTGTACTCGTAAAATGTAAGAAATAATAGTCTTTCCTTAAAAACCTCTTCACTCGGGTTCGCTCTATTTTTGGTAAAATAAAGCAAACCAACTGGAGGTGCCTCATGAAACGTGTTTTTACGTTAGCCGTTCTACTGATCCTCGTCGTTTGCGTCATCGTTTTCGAACCGTTCCGTGGCGCGCCACCGAACCCTGAAGTTAAGGCAAACGGAAAGGATGTTCCGACCGTCCAAGGGTCTTATTGCTGGAATAGCTTACTCCGCAGTCAATGTGTCGATAAGACATACCGTGACGGTCTTGACCTAGCAAAGAGAAAAACGCCAGTTACTGTCTCTGCTGGAGCATCCGTCCGTATCGAATTATCCGGTGATCTTAAAAGCGTGAAATTATCGCAATGGAACGATCAAAAACAGGGGGCCCCCGTCGCTTTGAAAAAAAATCAATTCAACGCCCCAATAGAACCCGGTCTCTATGCGTATGAATTAAATTCGCGCTGGAAACAAGGAGACGGACAATTCGGATTCTTATTGAAAGTGCAGTGAATACAATAACCCCACTGTAGCCTCATGACTTCAGTGGGGTTTGCTGTCATCCGGTTTGACGATACAGTTGCAAGATTCCGAAGACGGTCAAGATGAGATATCCTGTTCCGATGAACAGAAAGACTGGGCGAATCAATTGATCCTTCGGTTGACGCGTAATGCCTTCGAAGAAACAACTGACAATGAAACCGAGGACTAACATCCCGCCATACATGAAAAGGAACGAGACAAGAAGACCAACGAGACTTGGTTGCGTAAGTGATGGAGCTAGCCACAAAATACAACCAATGAATACGGCAAGCATGAGGGTACCCAATACAATCCCGATAAGTGGATGGATCGTGTTTAGTCGTCGGATCACATCATGACGTTTGACGAGACGCTCCACTAATGTCATCGCTGACAGACAGGTTAGTAAAAATAAGATTAAGAAATAGATCGCTTGCTCGACTGGACGGAACGTCGTGAAAAAGACAGCTCCGGTAAGAACAAGGAGTGGAGATATGAAAAAAATCAAAGGTTTCATTTCCTTCCTTTCGTACGACTTTCTTGAAAGCGAACGCGTGACCCTTCCAATGTATCATACAACCTGTTACATTTTTTACCACAATAATCATTTTTCAAATTTTGATACCTATGCACCTTTTTCAATAATTGTAAAAAAATGATAAAAAATCTTTACGGTTTCATTCTGTATATGCTAGGATGAGACAAATCACATGAATCAAACGCGTCGAAGAGAACAGTACGTCATTTCGGCTTTTCCTAGAGAGCTCCGATTGGTGGGAAGGAGCATCAGCCATTGACCGAACCAAGCCTCTGAGCAGCACGGTGGAACCGAATCGGGGATATCGTGACGGGTGCTCCCGTTATCGAGCTCAGGTATTTGCCGTTTGAAAACGGTCGTACCGATGAAGGCGATACCGGTGACGGTCTCGCGAACAGGGGTGGCACCACGACACGTACAGTCTCGTCCCCAAGACCAACGTCTTGGAGGTGGGATTTTTTTATTGGCTTAAAACACAATAAAAAAGGAGTGTGTCATATGTCGAATTGGAAATACCCTGGGTTGCTATTACTTGGTGTCGGTGTTTCGAACGTCGGTGCTTGGATCTACTTCATCGCCTTGAACTTAATTGTCCTTGAACGAACGGGATCAGCGTTCGCCGTCTCCGTTCTCTATATTCTGTTGCCGATCTCCGCACTGTTGACGAGCCTCTGGTCCGGTAGTGTCGTCGATCGGATCAATCAGCGCCGCTTGCTCGTGTTGCTTGACGTCTCGCGTGCCGGGCTCGTCTTTTCACTGACACTGATCGATTCGTTGTATGTCCTCTATGCGCTCGTCTTTATCCTGAACATCGGCAACACACTGTTTGAGACATCGTCATTGATCTACATGACGAAGCTCGTCCAGGAGACGAGTCGCCAACGGTTCAATGCGTTGAAGAACTTTATTCAATCAGCCGGCTTTATTCTCGGACCGTCGATTGCTGGATTTTTATTTTTGATCGGTTCTCCGGAGACAGCAATCATCCTGAATGCGGGAGCGCTGTTGTGTTCTGCTGCCTTGCTATTCGTCTTGCCTGACGTCCGCCAGGCAGCGACTCCAGCGACGTCCTTCTCACTCCAATTGATTCTTGCAGACTGGAAAGAGACGCTTCAGTTTGCACGGACGCGGCGCTATGTCACGCTCGTCTACGCCTTCTATGCGCTGATGATCGTCCTGATGAGCGGACTTGATTCGCTCGAAGCCTCGTTTGCGACGATCGTGTTGCAGCTAGATGAAAGCACGTATGGATTTCTCGTCAGTATCGCTGGAATTGGCATCATCTGTGGCTCCGCCGTCAATGCGACCTTCACGCATCGCTTGTCGCTCCGCTTCTTGATTCAATTCGGAGCACTGATGACACCGATCGGTTATGTGATCTTTGCCACAGCGACATCGTTCCTGACGGCAGCAATCGGCTTTTTCTTGCTGACGTTCGCCCTTGCGTTTGCGAACACCGGCTTCATGACGTTCGCTCAAACGCACATTCCGGTCGAAACGATGGGACGATTTCTCAGTAGCATCCACGTCGTCCAGTCAGCTGGTGTCATTCTCTTGACGGCGTTAATTGGTTTCTATGCTGAGACCTCAATTCGCTTGACGTATACCGTCGCTGCAGTCAGCTTTCTGCTTATCGGTGGATGGATCGTTTGGATCGTCCAGGATCGAACGAAACGGCATTATTTTACGACGGAAACGGACGAAACAATCAAGCTTTCGTCATGAGAAAGGAAGGTATTCATGAACCTGACCGCAAAACGAATTTTCCTCCGTCCGATTGACGTGACCGATGCACACGTCTTATTCGAACAAACCCAGGATGAGACATTACGTTATTTGACTGGTACGACAGCAACGTTTTCGATTGAACAGATCGAGCAGCACATTCTTTCGATTCAAGCTGATCCATCGCGCTTCGATTTCGCTATCTGTTTGAATTCCGGTGAAGTGATTGGTGAATGTTCCATTTTAGACATTGAGGCAGAGTTGAAACAAGCGGGCTTTCGTATTTCGATGCGTGCCCTCCCCTGGACCGGTCAAGGATACGGGACAGAAGCGATCGCGTGTATCATCCGGTTTTGTTTCGAGGAACTTCGACTTCATCAACTTGAACTTGAAGTGTTTTCGCATAATGAGCGAGCCATCGCTTCGTATAAAAAAGTTGGCTTTGACATCGTAGAAACGATTCCTGATGCTGTATCCTATGAAGGGCGTTTGTTCGACGAAATCATCATGCGGAAATGTAGCCCACTCTATGCTTAAAAGCATCACTCCTATGTAGCACCTCCTTCGTGAGGTGCTTTTTCTAATCGATTAAAAACGAACATATCGAATTAACAGATTTTTTAGTCAATTCACTTTTATTTGTATATAATGGAAAAATAAAAAGAAATATATGGATATGTACATAAATGATAAGGAGGTCACATTACACAATTTTCTTCAAATCAAACGAAAGCGAGGGATAGTACATGTTGAGATTTATCTGGAATTCCTGGTGGCGCAACAAGGAACGGTTCATTCTGCTCCTCGTCGGCGTCCTGATCGTCAGTACCGGACTAAGTTATTTAATTGGTACGACGCAAGCCAACAACGGAACGGTCGTCGATGAACTGCAAAAACGCTGGGGCTCATCGTACGATATCGTCGTCCGTCCGGAAGGCAGCCGGAGTGTGACGGAAGACTTGAACCTGCTTGAGCCGAACTATATGAGCGGACTCGACGGCGGGATCACCCGCAAGCAGTACGAGACGATCAAACAGATTACTGATGTTGAGGTCGCAGCACCAATTGCGATGATCGGGAACTATTATACGGATGCTGTGAAGGACACCTACAACTTCAAGGAACCAGGCATTTATAAGATTTCATATAAAGATATGCAAGATACTGGACTAAAAAAAGAAACAGAGTCTATGTCGTTCTTTGCCGGAGCAGGATGGTCCCCTCCTGAGAGTGACGGATTGAATCGAGATATTTCACCGCAAGAACTAGGCGAGTTTCCCATCTACGGTTACGGGAGTGCAGTGATGCTTGCCGGGATTGATCCGGAAGCAGAAGCACAACTCGTCGGACTCGATCAGGCAACCAAAAAGGCTACGCATAGTCGTTATTTCACGAAGGACGATGTCGTGAACGATTATGGTGACGGTGTTTGGGACATCCCATTGATCATGAACAGTCAGGAATACGTCAATGCATCGCGGACCTATCGCTACGAGAAAGTCGATATTCCGCTCGTCAAAGATTCAATGGTTGAAACGGTGCGCAGTATCATGAAAAAAGGTGGCGAATCCTATCTCAAGACGCTTCCTGTTAAAGATACGAAGGAATACTATATTTCGACAGAGCAAGCATCTAAGCAACTTATTAAGAACATTCTCGAAGATAAGGTTCCGGAAAATGCAAATGGTGGCTTTGACTGGATGTATCTAAAACCATCGTCCGTCGAGTATCAAACGATTGCTAGCCCCTTTGCCAAACGTTGGCCATTTACTTATCAAGTAACGCCTCAAGAGGTTGCAAAAGAAGTTCTGATTTCGAAACGATCGATGTATCGAAAAGCTCGTATTTTCGGTGACGGTACGGGTAACCTTGATAAAGTACCGAAAATGCATTTGAACTACATTGGTGTCTTTGATCCGAAGAAATTGAACATTTCGAAAGACCCATTGACGGAACTGCCGATGGAGACCTATTTCCCGGCGAAAGCCCAATGGGTCATGGACAAGAATGAAAAACCGGTCAATCCAGTCCGAGAAGTCAAACCGACGAACGATCCGTATGACTTTTTGACGAAACCACCATCGATGCTGACGACGCTTGACGCCGCCTTTAAGTTACGTGGTGATAAAGCCATCTCTGCCATTCGTGTCAACGTCAAAGGTGTCGAGACGATGAACGCGACGAGTGAGAAAAAGTTGAAAGCTGTTGCTCAAGAGATCGAGGACAAGACCGGTCTGATCACCGACGTCACGCTTGGCTCCTCGCCACAGCTCGCGCTGACATACCTCCCTGGATTAAAAGGTGAATCGGCACTCGGTTGGATCCAGCAACCGTGGATCAAACTCGGTTCATCGATGGCCATCTTCCAAGAAGCAAAAGTCGGAATGAGCGGCATCATCGCTAGTGTCATCGCTGTCGCACTCGTCTATGTCTTTAGTTCAAACATCATCTTACTCTATGCCCGCAAGAAGGAATTCGCGATCTTACTGTCGCTCGGTTGGCGTCCACGTCAGCTCTCGAAGCTTCTGTTCCTAGAAGCAACGTTACTCGGCACACTCGTCGCCTTGATCTCTTGGACGATCCTCGGTTCGTTCTGGCTGACGACGGATCATCCGATTGCCTTATCACGAATCATCTTGATTGGACTTGCTGGTCTATTGATTTACTGGGGCGGTACGCTCGTCCCAATGACGCTCATCCGCCGGATTCAACCATTCGAAAGTATGCGTTCTGGTGAAGTCTCAAAAGGTCGTCGCTTCGTCCGGGCACAAAGTGTCCTTGGGATGAGCATCAACCAACTTGCAACGTATTGGCAACGGACGATCCTCTCGACAATCGCGATCGCCTTGCCGACGAGTCTGTTCATTTTCTTCCTATTCATCACCTTCCGACTGAAAGGTGTTTTATATGCGACATGGCTCGGCGAATACGTTGCCCTTGAAGTCGGCACGATGCACTATGTTGCGATGGGTGTCGCTTTACTCATCGCCATCCTGACGACGACCGAGATCATGTGGCAAAACGTCAACGAGCGGAAGAGTCAGCTCGCTGTCTTGAAGGCAACCGGCTGGCGGAACGGTCAAATCCGGACGCTCGTCTTAAGTGAAGGATTGATGACGGGACTGTTTGCTGGAATCATCGGTTTGCTCATTGCCCTTGCGATGATCGGCTTCGTCTATAACCAGTTCCCAACAGGTGAGCTCGGTTTCTTGAGTGTTATGTTGTTGATTCCTGCCATCACGGGAGTTCTCGGTGCCCTCTTACCCGCTCAACGCGCCGTCAGCATTACACCAAATGCTGCGATTGGAAGTGTCGCAACGAATACGAAAGCGACGGAACGACGCTTCCGACTCGCCTTGTCCGCAGTTGGTGGTGCCCTTGTCGTTGGTGTCGCTTCCCTGTTCTTCTTTGCTACGACAGAAGAAGGACCTGCGTCTACGAAACCGGTACAAACAGCTGCACCAACGGTCAAGACGACAGGAACGAAATTGGCAGATGTAAAAGACAAGAAAAAGAAAGCGTTCTCTACGAAAAAAGTCAATTCGAGCAAGCTCGATCAACTAATGGAACGTGGAGTCGTTCAAACCTATCCGGGAGATCCTAAAACAAAAAGCAATATTTTCCATGTTGATAAACTTCTCCTATCACCTCCAAAGGAGTTGAAATTACCAACTCTTGTTGATGAACAATATGTTACCGTTCCCGTCATCCTTGAGAACTACAAGGATAAAGACGCAGATGGCGGATATGGTATTTATAAGCCAAATCTATTCACGTTAGAGGATACAAGCGGTAATGTATACGAAGCTGTCGATTATGAGAACCGGAACCCAGACGCTTGGAAGGACGGCTATCGCTATTTCCCGCCTTCCGTTTCTCGCGTCGATCTTGTGTTCCGCGTTCCAAGTGATAAAAATACGTATGTGCTTCTCGCGACAAGCGAAGCCATCGCTAAACCAACGACCGTCAAAATTGAAGTCAATGCTGTTGACGGTACATCAACCACCGCAAAGACCGGAGAAAAGAAACAGTCGAAAAAAACAAATACAGATGTCATCAAGAAATTGATGGATGAAGGTGGAAAGCAAACTTACCCAGGTGATCCTAATGTAATGAAGTACCATGGGTTCAAGGTTAGTTCTGCTAAACGAGTTCAACTTCCTGATTTACCATCATCCAAACAAGCTGTTTCTGTCACGCTTGAGTTACAAGTAGAAGGTGAAGATTCAGCTGACTCTTACATCGACTACAAACCATCTACTTTCCCCTTAATTGATGGTCAAGAGAAACGCTATACGCCAGAAGAAACGATCAATCACAATAAAAAAGCCTATTCAGATAATTTAGGATATCTCGCTCCTTTACACTCAAAAATCGACGTCATCTACATCGTTCCAAAAACTGAGAACACTTTCGTTATGAATGTACATGGCGGATTTACCGGTTATCTCTACACCGTCAAAATCAAATTATGATTGACGCTTTCATCTATTCAATCACTGGCTGTCATATGATGGTCAGTGATTTTTTGTTTATGCTGACAGATGATTTTTACTGAAATCGTTTGTTACACTTCCATTTTTGTTAAGATGATAGACAGGAAAAGATTTGGAAATAAAAATACATAAACGAGGATTTACTATGACATATTTCATGTATCTATTTTGTTTAATCGTCTGGGGACTGAATTTCATTGCCGTCAAAATTCAAGGAACGCCTGTCGCTTTGGAAGTATCCTTGACCTATCGATTAGCAATGACCGCTGTTCTCTTCATCCTATTCGCGTTATTTGTTAAACGAACGAACAAAACTACCGCGACGGACATGCCTTTCATCATCGTATTCGGATTCTGTAACTTCGCTCTGAGTTACTTATGTCTCTATTACGCGACGATGTTAAGCTCTGCCGCCATCGTGACGTTGATTTTCTCACTCAAGGTCATTCTGACACCGATTGCTCTGCGTCTATTTTTAAAAGAGACACTACATGCGCGCGTTTGGATTGACGGATGTTTTGGTATCATCGGCGTCGGTGTCCTGATCGTTCCGAGTATAGGCAGCATCGATGGACTGACCGATTTGAAAGGGGTCTTGATCGCATTGGTCGGCACGCTATTGACGTCAGTAGGTGACGCCAGTTCAGCGCGGAACGCAAAGCAACGAATCAACCCGGTCCATGCCAACGCGATTGGATTTACTGTCGCGAGTCTACTGATGGGCGCCATCGTCTGGTTTCAAGGAACACCCTTACGCTGCCGACAACCGTCACCTATCTTTCTGCTTTACTGTATTTAACCGTGATCGCATCGTTTCTTGCGTGGCTGTTTTATTTGAAACTCGTCGAACGGATCGGTGGTGCGAAGAGCGGCCATATGGTGGCACTATTCCCGCTAATCGGCGGTGTTGCCTCCGTATTGATCGGTGAATCGACGCTGTCTCTTCCTTTAATCATCGGGTGTCTATTTAGTTGCATCGGGGCTTCGATTGCTCTAGGGATTCGTCCGTTTCGGCAACGAAATAAAGTATTCAGCTAATGTCAATTTTTGAACCGGAGTGATGAACATGTCTTCTCAAATCATATGTACGTATGATTTTTTAAATTCACCGAACGCTATTTCAAATGCTTCAGCAAGGGACATCCCCACCATTCTGTCGATTGAAGCGAATGTCAAAATCATCATTGATCATGCACTATATCTCGAAACATCGTTATCCATCTTCGAGTTTTATAAATCGTTGTATCGGTGGAAAAGATTGGTGACGTCGACCTTCATTCCTACCTTCTCTTATTACTCGGTGGAATTTGATCATGATGAAGAAGGGGCAATCGTATCGATGGTCCCTTCCACGGATCAAGGTCGCATTCAATCGATATGGGGCGACGAACGGATGAACGCTGTTTTTCCTCTCGACACCTTAGTGATGTGCTTGTCTGATTTAGAAAGGCAACTTCGATTCGATCTTGAAGCGTACTTCGACATTCAGCTGGATGCCTTCATCCGTCACATTCCCTATTCGTCATCAAAACTTTAATAGAATGAGGAGACTTCTTTATGCTTGATTTATCACAGTTCCAGATCGAGTTTGATATCAGGAAACCAACACCCTATTTTCAGTCAACACCAAAACGCAGTATCCGTTTTTTAATGGAGGATCTAAACGCCTCGCAGTTAAAAGAAATTCTCCAGACGATTTTCAAGAAGACAGATCCATCCACCTTCTATTCGTTGCTGCATACATCCATCATCATCTGCGCTACTTAGCAAAGGCACGAGTAGGCTCATCGATCACGATTCGAAACTGGAAAGAGTATATCGTGGAAGATGAAGTAGCTCATACAGGTGTCGTATACGCACATGTGAAACATATAAAGCTAGATGAAATCATCTCCTACTGCTTAAACGTCTATTTAGGGCACATACCAGCTTACATCGTCTTCTTTGACTCGGATTTCCTTTTGTATGTATCGACTGTTGTAGTGGATGTCATCAGAACAGACGTGAATGCGATTAGGTCACTCAAGGAAACATACGCGCAAATTTACGATAGCCTTTACGTCAAGTAATATTCATAATAAACCTAGATATGTAAACATAAGTATTTATAATTAATTTTTTTGATTATTAAGGTTCATATATTGAATAAATGGAATACTTAATTATGTTTTTAGAAGTAATTATCATATATCAAGTATTTGAAGGATAATTAGGGTATTATATAACTAATACAAGTATTTTATTTACCACTTTCCAACATCAGTGTTGCCTCGTTCATCTAAGAGAGGAAAGGAATTTTCCCATGATTTTCATTACGGACTTTTCTTCACCGATCGGGCAGCTCGTCAGCCAACGTATTCGCACGGAAGAACAGCCTTTTTGCATCGGGGTATCCAATCCACAAGCCGCTTCCGAATTATATGGAGAGCATTTTGACTTTCGTCGATTCGATGTCCAGGATGCCTCGACGTTCGTAGAAGCACTCGCAGGATGCGATCAAATCTTTCTCGAATTTCCTGCAAACGCGGACTTGGAGACATTCGAATATTTTATTCATTATCTCAGACAGACTGCCCTGCAACACATCGTCTACCTCTCAGCCAAAGACGCTCTATCCCTCCCATTCACGCCACATCATCGTATTGAAGTCGTCATTCGCCAAACCGACATTCCCTACACGATCATTCGTCCTAGCTACTACATGCAGCATTTAAACATGTTCATGCGAGATATGTTACGAGATCATGCACACCTCTTCGCACCGGCAGGAATTGGTAAGACATGCATGATTGATGCCCGTGACGTAGCGACCGTCGTGATGACGTGTATTGAAAACCCAGCCACTCACTTCAATAAAATCTATACCATCAGCGGTGAAGCGGCTTACAATTTTTACGAAGTCGCCCAGCTTCTCGGAGAAGAACTTGAAACAGAGATCATGTATACGAACCCGTCGATTGATTTTTTCCGGTCCTTTATGATGCAACATGGATTGTCTTACGAAGAAACCAATGAAATCACCAAACTTCATGTTCCGATCTTATTAGGTCTAGCGGATGAGACGGATAACCACTTTCTAGAACTGATTGGTGAACGCCCGATCACCCTTCGGCAATATATAAAAGACCACCTATCCGATTGGGTAGATGAAGAGGAGGGCAAAGCATATGATTACTCATGAACGAGCGCTTTTCGTTCGTCAATGCATCGTCGATTATTATCACAGGCTCGGTATTCATTGTCAGGTGACGATATTCACAGAGTACCCATTGCAATTGTTGCTCGACTTCGACTCTCGAAGAGATGAACTGATTACGCCTCAACGGCGAAGTCTCTCCTGTCGGTACATTCGCGCACACCTCATTTCTGCTTTGATCACATTCGATGATTCCTACACGCATGTTTACATGACGAAAGCGCCCTTTTCCTCCATGACGCGATATTGTCTCTTGATTGTCTGATATCATCGTCAGTCAAAAATGAAAGGAGATGCGATCGTGCGGTTGAAACGTGCTACGGAACACGGCTTGCTGACATTACTTTTTTTAACACACACCTCAAAATCGATGACACGAAGAGGAGAATACGTAAAGACGAGAGATATTTCGCTTCAATGTAACATCTCGTACGAGCATCTTACGAAAATCATTTCAATATTAGGAAGAGCAGGTCTTTTACGAACCCATGCTGGACGAGAAGGTGGTGTTCAACTCCTTCCATTGAGTCATACTGTCCGGGTCGGAGAAGTCGTCGCATTATTCGAATGTCCGCTTTTCCCGGGAACGCGTTATCAGGTACGTGCGTTAGATCAACTATTAGATGCGGCACTGATTTCATTCTTTAATACGCTCAATCAAGTTACGATAAAGCAATTAGCGGACGATTTACCATCTCACTTTTTCTTAGACATATCATGATTTACTTCTCATCAAACTGCAGTTCAGTCAAGTGTACAGGAAGGACGTTACACATGACGATTTTAGTAACAGGATTCACAGGAAACGTTGGACTAGCCGTCGGTCATGCAATGATGAAGCGACATATTCCCTTTCATGCGGCTGTCATCGACCCAGCAGCTGCTTCAGAGAAATTCGGCAATGCTTTTCACTATCGTCACCTGGACTACGCCGATATCTCAACGTTTTCACAAGCGTTAAAAGGCGTCGATCAACTCTTTTTGATGTATCCGTCCCAAGTATCAACACGACAGTTCCATCTCTTTCTGCGCTATTTGCGCTTCACCTCAGTCCGGCACATTGTTTATCTCTCGTTCAAGGATGTTCCAGTCTTTCCGCTGACACCTCACCATACGATCGAAAAGATCATTCAAGAGACCGGTATCCCGTTTACGATCATCCGTCCCGGATACTACATGCAAAATTTGAATCTCTTCATGCGTGATGACATCCGATTTCACGAGCAGATCGTTACGCCCGCTGGTCTTGGGAAGACAAGCATGATCGACATCCGGGATATCGCGACGTTCGTCATCCATTGCCTCGAACATCCTGCTCCCCATTTCAATCGTGTCTATACGTTGCATGGTGAAGAGATTTTCGGTTTCCATGAGATCGCGAGTCTGATGACGCTACTCTTAGGAAAGACGATCCGTTACACGAACCCTTCGATTCCATTCTTCCAAATGAAGATGGTCCAAAAAGGATATCCGAAAAGCTACGTCAATGAAGTCATCATGTTACACCTTCCGATTAGTCTCGGACTCACGAAACGAACGAACCGTCAATTCCGCGAGGTAACAGGTACCGAGCCGATTCCCCTGAGTCAATATATCCTCGATTATCAAACCCATTGGGAGAAGTATTGATTCTTCCATCCTTCGTTCAAGAAAACTGACCTCTACAAGAGGATGCATCGCATGACCCCATTCAGTCGAACAATCGCTGCATATCGTTTAAGGTACCATCCCTTCGAATGGATGACTCACGAAATAGATCCGTTGCTCTACAAGTGCTCGGATGTCATCTCCAAAAAGGCTAGCGGTTCAGGTGACTGATGCCTGAACCGCTAGCCTTTCATTGCATCAAACCATTACAAAGAGATACGAGTTCTCTCAAAATTCCTTAATCCATTTGAAGGGATTCAATAGTTTATTGTGGAAAATGATTTTATACTAGCATTCATCTTCATGATAAATGACGTGATGGATCTTGATTTCCGATTCGAAACGATCATCCCATAAAGGAGGAACCGGTATCCTTAAATTCATTTTGATTGGCTCATTAATCGTCTTGATCACTTTTTTCATCTATTTCGAACCGTTTCGTGCCGAACCCTATGACCCGAATGTTGAAATAGACGGTAAGCAGGTTCCGACCGTCCAAGGTTCTTATTGTTGGTCCAGTTTGTTCAGTGGTCGATGTGTCGATATGATCTATGTCAATGCATTGCACATGACAGAAAAAAGCAATTCAGTCATCGTATCACCGAACGAAAAGATTCATCTTTCCTTCGAACGTGAACCAGACACCCTGAAAATCGTTCGCTGGGACACGAAAACGAAAAGCGAAAAGGTTTCATTTAAAAATGAATATTTCAAGGCACCGACCGACCAAGGAACATACACATATGAAATCAACGCACGTT
Organism: uncultured Exiguobacterium sp.; assembly: GCF_964277885.1. Taxonomy (NCBI): domain Bacteria; kingdom Bacillati; phylum Bacillota; class Bacilli; order Caryophanales; genus Exiguobacterium; species uncultured Exiguobacterium sp. The sequence continues at coordinate 1,453,582 of NZ_CAXYJR010000005.1, forward strand.
GGAACGAAAACGGTAGTGGTGTGTCCGCTTTCTTGATTCAAGTCGAATGACTCGTATCCCACTCCATCGGAGACGAATGATCCTATGGAAAGGTTTTCGCCTTTGACTCCCCTTACTTTTCTCCACGTTCCACTGTCCGTGATCTACATTCTGAAGCTGAACAGCTGGTTCTTGAGAGGATTATTAATTGATGTCATCCTTACAGCTCGGTTTAAACGTACGCAGCGTATCCATGATTAACTGAACAGAAGGAGGTCTATACAATGGGGCCAACCAATGACATGTGGGTTTGGGTACTATACTATGCTTTCTTTCTTATTATGCTTTTTAGTACGACGTTCGTCACCATCAAGCATGTGTTTCTAAGAAAAGCATCGGTTCGAGCGGGTCTAGCGATCTTCTTTCTGTACGCGTTATTCATCTGGAATTCGATGTACCGCGTTGAGACGACAGAATTCGGACACCTTTACGAAGGACTGATGACGCTACGACCGTGGGCATGGATGTGTGTCTTCTTATTCACTTACTTACTAAAGTGGTGGTATCTCGTATTTCTTCACACTCGTCCCTCTACTTCCTCTCCATATGAGTCACAACATTGATCTACGATATCTTTTCCCCCATTTGTTGCGGCAGCGGTTGTTCGATGATCGATGAACGGGCAACATCCCCTTCCAAAAGAGAAACCGTTACGATCATCGATGAAGTCATTTTTGTCGAATCACTGAAAACACCTTACTTCCACGGTATCGTTCGGGAGTAAGGTGTTTCTTTTCAGGTAATCATATATTCAAGCCGTTTCCTCACGGTTGACGATTCCGAAGTAAGCGTAAGGCATTCAACGTGACGAGGACAGCTGCTCCTGTATCACTGAGTACTGCCATCCACAACGTCAACCATCCCGGGAAGACGAGCAACATCGCTACTACTTTGATCAAGATCGAAAAGACGATGTTTTGTTTGATGATCGTCAACGTCGCTTTACTCAAATCGAACGTATACGGAAGCTTTTTTAAATTGTCTGCCATCAAGACGATATCTGCTGTTTCAAGCGCCGTATCCGTTCCGGCTCCCCCCATCGCAATGCTTAAATCTGCCGTGACGAAGGCTGGTGCGTCATTGATCCCATCCCCGACCATCGCTGTCCGGAACTGCTGTTTTTTCAAATGGTCGATGACGTGGACTTTCTCCTGCGGCAAGAGTTGCGCATGGACTTCATCAAGTGGTAGTGCTCGACTGATATGCGTAGCTGCTCCCTCATTGTCACCCGTCACCATGACAAGGCGCTTGATTCCCAGTTCGTTCTTCAGACGACGTAACGCATCAACACTCTCTTCTCGAACTGCATCCGAGAGGCAGAACATCGCCAATAGATGTGTCTCATCGGCAAGCCATACGACTGTATATCCTTGTTGCTCAAGTTTCGAGACGTCCACGTCTAGCAAATCGACATCGTATCCCATGTCACCAAACCACTTCGTTCCACCGATATGATACGTCGCGCGACCGAATTCGCCAGTCACGCCGTTGCCGACACGATTCATCATCGTATCCGCCTCAATCGGTGCGACGCCCTCTTTCGTCGCGAATGCTACGATCGCTTTCGCTAAGGGGTGACTCGAATGCCGCTCAAGTGAACTCGCCATACGCAACGCCTGATCCCGTTCACCGGAAAATACTTGGAATTCTTGCACGACAGGTTCGCCCTTCGTCAGTGTTCCAGTCTTGTCAAAAGCGACTGCCTCGATCTTTCCAGCTTGCTCAAGGAAGACACCCCCCTTAATCAAGACTCCATTTCGAGCAGCATTTCCGATGGCAGTCACGATCGCAACAGGCGTCGAGATGACGAGTGCACACGGGCAAGCGATGACGATCAATTCGAGTCCTTTGTAGAACCATTCGCCCCAACTACCGAATTGGAGTACTGGCGGAATGACCATGACCAACAGCGCCCCCAAAAAGACGAATGGCGTATAGACCTTGGCGAATCGATCAATGAAGGCTTCGCTTGGTGCCTTATTGTCCTGCGCCTCCTCGACTAGTTCAATGATGCTAGCAAGCGTCGTTTGTTCATAGGTCTTCTCGACGATCATGTCGAAGGAGCCGTCCATGTTCAAGGTCCCGGCGAATACTTGATCCCCTTCCCTTTTGTCGACCGGAATCGACTCACCTGTAATCGGAGCTTGATTGATCGTCGTCGTCCCTTTGACGATCTTGCCGTCTAGTGCCACCTGATCCCCTGGTCGAATCCGGATCTGCTCGCCAGCACGTACCGTTTCGATCGGTTGACGACTGACGCCTGTTGCCGTCAAGACGAACGCTTCTTTAGGTGCAAGGTCGACCAACGTCTGTATCGAGTTCCGCGTCCGTGCAAGCGAATGATTTTGAAGCAGATTGCCGATCGCGAAAAGGAACAGGACCGTCGCTCCTTCCAGCCATTCCCCGATGAGTGCTGCCCCGATTGCCGCGACACTCATCAAGACATTCATATCAAGCGATCGGGCACGCAAACCATAATAAGCACTTCGGAATACCTTCCATCCACTCATCAATAAAGCGATGCCGTAGAACGTATTCGGAAGATAGGCGACGTCAAGTAGTTGAAGCGCGAGCCCCATTCCGATGAGCACACCAGACATCCCTAATGCGATACCATCAAACGATCGTTTCGCAGTCGTCTCCGGTCTCTTGCCCTTCACTTGTCCATCAAAGCCAATCTTTTGCAACTCCTGTAGTACGGTTCTCACATCCAGCTGATGTGCGATATCCATTTCGCCCCGCGGGAAGGAGACCGTGACAGTCTGTACGTCCGCGATCTTTTGAAAATGTTGCTCGATCGTCTTGGCACAACTACTGCAGTCCATTCCCGATACGGTGAACGTCTCCGTTCGATGGCTTGCTTGATCAGGAATGACTAATTGAAAGCCGAGTTTATTGACTGCCGTCTCCAGCTGATGCACATCTAGCTCCCCATCACTATCGAGCTTCAATCGTCCGGCACCGTAGTTGACGGAGACGTTTTGATAGTTCGGAAGCGTCGCCAGTCCTTTCTCAAGGGTCGCTGCGCAAGACGGGCAATCCATTCCTTCGATGCGATAGCTCGATGTCGCCGTATTCGTTCTCTGTATCCCATCGTCACGTGATGCCGTTTTTCGCTTCGTACCGCAACAACCGTCTTCTGTTATTTGAAGTTCCGTTGCCGGTGCGTTTCGAATGGTCGTTCCCGCTACTTCGGATGAAGCACCGTTACAGCAATTCTCTACCTTCTCTCCTACAGGATCGTCTATCTGTACGATGTTCGAGCTACAGCAGGTCTTACTCTGCGAGAGGTTCGTACCACTTTGCTTTTCTTCGTTACCATCACAACATGAGCTTGCCATCAATCATTCCCCCTCGATATGATGTTCACAACAAGCGGACTCGCGACCAATTTCGAGTGTCAAATCCCCGAACGATCGTAAGAGGTCCCGAACCGTCTCGTTTCGTAAAGAATAATAACCAAATTTCCCTTGTGTCCGCTTTCGGATTAGACCGCATCCCTTTAAACACGCGAGGTGCTGCGAGATATTCGACTGATTTCCTTGCACCGCCGTCACGATTTCCGTGACCGTCTTTTCCCCTTCTGCTAAGCTTTCTAAGATTTGTAAACGTGTTTTATTGGAAAATCCGTGGACGACACGGACCTTCATCTCAAGTGGATCGAGTAACCGTTCCAAAAGTGTTCACTCCTTTTTCATATTCGATATTGCTAATATGTTATCATCATATTAGCATTTACTAATGTAAGCGTCAAAATTTGTTGAGTCCCTCTCTTAATGAGTGGACTCATACATACTCAATCAGAGAAAGGAGTCGAACAGATGCAAAAAGTACTGTATTTCTTCGCGTTCGTATTCGGATTTTTCGTATGTTATCCGATGAACGCATTCGCACATACCGGACTAGAATCATCGAACCCGGCAGCAAATGATACCGTCGAGCCGATCGACACGATCGTGTTGAATTTTGAGTCAAACATCGAAGAAGGAGGTTCTCTTCGAGTGTACCCAGCAGGTGCTTCGAAGCCGCTTGAAGGCACATACAACCAAGGAAGTCGAAAAATGCAAATGACTTGGGAACGTCCGTTGACATCCGGATCGTATCGTGTCGACTGGAAAATCATCGGTACCGATGGCCATCCGATTAATGGCACCTATTCTTTTGTTGTCGCGTCGAAAGAGAAGACAAGCACGACAACAGATACGGCACCGGACTCACGAGCAAAAGACGAAGTACGACCCAAACCAAAGACTATGCGCTCAGCAGATGATGGTAGTGTTTCACCCCTTCTGATTGCTGGAGGTTTCCTCGTACTAGTCATCTACTTCTTTAGTCGCATCGTCCTCCGTGGTCGTAAACGATGATTATTCTCTATGTCATCAGCGATACACTACTCTACGGATGTCTTGCTCTGTTAATCGGATACTTTTCCATTCCGTTGATTCCGGTGTCATATCGTCCTGATATCTCGTTTCCTGTGCGACGCATTCGCCTCTTCATTCTATTGATGCCTTTGTTTTTTTCCCTATCCGTCATCCGCATCGTCTATTATTTATATGAGGATATCGGATTATGGATGACGCTTCGATCCGTTCTTTTTACTTTCGAAGTCGGACATGCCTGGATTTTCATGACGGTATTATGTCTCCTGTTGTTTACTGTCACGTTTTCGACTCGTCAAGGTCGTTTTTCTCTCGGAGTATTCCTGTTATTCCTCATGGTCGTGACATTGGCATGGGCTGGTCATGCTTCAAGTATTACAGGTGCACAAGGAATCGTCGTCCATACGATCCATTCGCTGTCCGTTTTTGTCTGGACTGGAGGATTACTCGTGTTGGGGATTTCGAGTAAAACCGCTCACAACTGGAAGCAGTTCCTGGAGTGGTTCAAACCACTCATCATCTTATGTGTCGTCCTGATCATTGGTTCCGGTATCTATCTGATGTCCGTCGTCATCCCGATCGGTGATTATGCAGAATCCTGGATTTTACCGTATGGTCAGTCCCTGTTATGGAAACATGTCTTGATCCTTCCTATATTGATACTTGGTTTCTCGAACGGAAAATGGAGTTATGCGCATCCTGACCAACCGTTTCACATCCGCCGGTCAAGAATGCGGATGGAAGGGATCTTGCTATTGCTACTATTCGCAGCGACAGCCTGGTTAGGACAACAAGAGCCACCGCATTCGATACAAGACACGTTAAAGACGAGTGGATCCGGAACATTATCAGCGTTCCTTTTTCCGAGTCTCGATCAAGTGTACAGCCGAGTACAATTTGAACCGACCATCACCGCCTTTACTTTATTCATGACGAGTCTTCTCTTTTCAGGGTTACTCGTGTTTGCAATCAAAAAAACGAACGATGCTTTGAATACACTCTATTTAAGTCTTGGAATTGCGCTATCACTCTATTTTGGTCTCCTTTACAGTTTGTCAGTTTTTGTGTGACCTACAAGAAGCCCCTATCCATTCGACAGTTATGAACTCTTTTTATAAAAATTCACGAAGAAGACAAACCGTCATGGAGTGTCTTAACATCGAAGAAGCTGATCCAGAAGAATAACTGAATCCTTTCATATCAGATCATTGAATTTGAAGTATTTGAGAAAAGTGAACTCATTAAACGAATTCGTCAGGAGTGTACAGTTATGAACATGAACATCCGTCAATTGTCCGTTCATGAGAAGCCCCCGATGGAGCTCTTACTAGTAGCGGACCCATCTCCGAAAATAGTCGAGTCCTATTTAAAAAGTGGCCGTTTTTTCGTAGCTGAAAAGAACGACCAACTAATCGGTGTGTTTGTTCTTCTTCCGACAAGACCGCAAACGATTGAAATCGTAAATATCGCAGTTGATGAGCCTTACCAAGGGAAGGGAGTCGGAAAATATCTCTTGTAACATGCTATTACCGCAGCACAAACGATGGGATATACGACCATCGAAATCGGGACAGGCAATTCAAGCATCGGGCAGTTGGCGCTTTATCAAAAATGTGGATTCCGGATCGTCGGAGTCGACATGAACTTCTTCTTGAAGCACTACGAAGAGGACATGATTGAAAACGGGATTCGGTGCACAGATATGATTCGATTATCTCAAGACATATAAATATCTCTCCATACCCATTTAAAAAAACTTGATCTGTCACCGACAGTAGAAGTCATCGTACAAAAAATTCGCTATTTTTTGTACGGGTATGGATGATACATTCAAGAGGAATTCACCTTAAATAAGATTGCAAAAAATGGAGCTACACCTCATAATATGAACATACGTTCTTATTATGAGGAGGTCCACCATGCAGCACCTTCAAAAAGAAATGATCCAGCCTACGTCTTTACCCATCCTGAATCCCGTTCTCTGTCTCTTGATTGACGAATCCATCACTCTCCATAATGAGACTTTCGTTCCTAAGGCGAATCAGATGACCGTCATCTTATTCATTGCTCTACGGGAGAGAACCCCTTTAGCTATGCGTCAAACAAATGATGCTGTAATCAGCGAAGAACTTGTCTACATAGAAGAAGTTGACTTCGAAAGTCGACAGTTGACGCTCTTTCATATGAACGATTCGTCATTGTCACACCATCGCTACGTCGAAAACGATTACTTACTCTCCCAACAGCCTCAACTATTACTTAGTATGTCATGAGTTCGATCAAAATCACGATGTAAAAAAAGGTTGAATCCATTTCGATGTGTGAATGGATTCAACCTTTCTTCGCGCTTCTCAACAACAGCGCTATTCCATTTAACGATACGAACGTTCAATCACGAAATTCGTTTTATCCCCGCGGAAGTAGGATCGTGAATACTCAATGATCTGTCCTTCCTGATCCTCCGTTACGGTTTCGATGTAGAAACACGGTGCATTGACTGGACAATTCAGATGACTACTGATCGCTTCATCCGCTAAGACGATTTCGAGTGACTCCGTCGTTTTCGCCACTTGGATATCGAAGACCTTCGATAGCGTATCAAACAACGAATGTTCTGCTTGTTCCTTCGTGATCCCTGGAGCAATCGACCACGGGATATATGAGATCTCATATTGTGTCGGTTCACCGTCAGCATGACGAATCCGTTCAATTTTCTGGATGGGCGCTTGCTCTTCTACAGGAAAGACTTCCGTTAGGACGTCGGTCGCTGAGACGACAGACAATTGAATCAACGACACCTCGCCCCGCTTACCTTGCACCGCTAACTGAGCGGCGTAATTGTTCGGTGTATGCGACAACGTCTGTCGCACTTTTTTACCAGCGACGAACGTCCCACGCCCTTGCTGTCGAATCAGATATCCTTCAAGCGTCAACTGATTCAATGCTCCCCGAACCGTCGTCCGACTGACATCAAACTCTTCACAAAGTACATACTCCGTCGGGAATTTCTTTCCTTCTTCGTAATAGCCTCTCTTGATTCGCGACAATAACTCTTCTTTGATTGCCGTCTGTAACGTCGATTGCGACATACCGCCACCTCCTCCTCTTATCCTTTGTGCCTTTATTGTGATACAGACATCATACAAATGCAAATACAAATCTTAATTTGTTTTATTTGTATTTTTATATTGCTCTAAGTTGTATTATTTGTTACATTTGTTACAACAAAAAGAAATCGCTTTCATGAGGAGGAATTCACAACATGCCACTCAAGGTCGTCATCATCGGTGGAGGCTCCAGCTACACACCGGAAATCATCGAAGGTTTCATCTTGCGTCACCATTCCTTTCCGGTCGATGAGGTCGTACTCGTCGATATCGAAGACGGAAAAGAGAAGCTTGAAATCGTTGGTCAACTCGCCCAACGGATGATTGACAAGTCTAACGTGAAGATCGCACTTCGTTGGACGCTCGATCGAAAAGAAGCGCTCCGCGGAGCCGACTTCGTCTCGACGCAAATTCGAGTCGGGGGTCTTACGGCGCGGGCGCTTGACGAGCGCATCCCACTGAAGCACGGCTTCATCGGGCAAGAAACGAATGGTGCTGGCGGTATGTTCAAAGCGTTCCGGACGATTCCTGTTTTGCTCGAACTCGCTGACGAGATGGCCGAACTTTGTCCCAACGCCTGGTTAATCAATTTCACTAATCCTGCAGGAATCGTGACCGAAGCACTTCTAAAACATTCCAAACATCAGAAGGTGATTGGTGTCTGCAACATCCCGTTCAATATGCGGAATTCCGTTGCTGAAATCCTGCACGCCCCCGTCGAGCACGTCTCGATCGAATTCATCGGATTGAATCACTTCATCTTTGGTCGACAGGTCACGGTAAATGGTGTCGATCGGACAGAAGACGTTCTTGCTGCGTTAAGTCAAGGAAATGACTACTCCCCAGCGAATATCGTTGGACTCGGTTGGTCGGAGTCGTTCCTGAATTCGATCAAGATGTTACCGAACCCGTACCATCAGTATTATTTCCAAACGCGTGACGTGCTCGCTAAAGATTTACAGGCTTACGAAGAGCACGGAACACGCGCTGAAGTCGTCCAAGAAGTCGAGCGCCGCCTATTCGAACAATACCGAGACGTATCGCTCGACGTGAAACCGAAGGAGCTTGAGCAACGCGGTGGAGCCTATTACTCGGATGCAGCATGTAACTTAATGGACTCTCTTTATAACGACCGTGGTGATATCCAAACCGTCAATACGCTGAATCAAGGGACGATCCGTGACTTACCGGAAGAGGCGGTCATCGAGGTCAACGCTGTCATCACAAAAGCCGGACCACGACCACTTTCAATCGGTAGCTTGCCACTCCCCGTCCGTGGACTGATCACGAACTTAAAGACATTCGAACAACTGACGATTCAAGCAGCCATCACAGGAAAGTACGAGGATGCTTATCTGGCTGCCCTGATGAATCCATTGATTCAAGACGAAAAACGGATCGATGCCTTACTTGAAGAGCTGTTTCGCGCACATCATTCTTACCTACCCCAATTCCAACTTAAGGAGGTTCTCTCATGAATAAGTTCATTGAAATCGCCGGACGGATCGGTTCCCAGCGCCATCTTGTCGCTATCCGTGATGGCTTCGTCTCTGTCATGCCGCTCATCATCGTCGGTTCACTCGCGATTCTGATCAATAACTTCCCTGCGATCCAGCTCGGTAGCTGGTCGCTCGATTTCGTCGGCTCGATGAACAATGCTTTTGGTGAAGGTAGTTGGCAACGGCTTGGCGGCAACATTTGGAATGCCTCCTTCGCGATTCTCGGCTTACTAGTCGCTTTCTCGATCGCCTATAACTTGGCACGTTCCTACGATATCGACGGTCTCGCCGCTGGTATCCTGTCAATCGCTTCTTATGTCATGCTCGTTCCAGTCACGAAGGATTGGGGACTTAGCTTCGCTTGGCTCGGTGCACAAGGCTTATTCGTCGCCATCATCGTCTCGCTTCTTGTGACGGAAGCGTTCCGCCTTCTCATCCATACGAAGCTGACGATCCGAATGCCGGAGGGTGTGCCAGGTGGTGTCACACGTTCGTTCCAAGCCTTGATTCCTTCGGTGATCATCTTGACGGTCGTTGCTGCGATTCAGTTATTCATTCAAGTAAAACTCGAACTCAGTATCTTCGAAGTCATTTTCAAAGCAATTCAGCAGCCTCTTCAAGGCTTCGGTGATTCGCTCGCCGCTGCTCTAATTATCGCCCTATTGAACCATGTCCTCTGGTTCTTCGGTCTACACGGCACGAACATCATCGGGTCAGTCATCGAGCCGATCTACCTGCCGCTGATTGAACAGAACCTAGCTGCTTTTCAAGCTGGTGCCTCAGCCTATGACGTCCCGTACACGGTAACAAAACCGTTCCTCGACGCGTTCGTCTTCATGGGGGGCTCTGGTACGACTTTGTCACTACTACTTGCCATCTTCATCGTCGTAAGGAAACAACGCAATCATCCCTATCATCAAGTCGCTAAGCTATCAGCACCAGCTGGTCTGTTCAATATCAATGAACCGGTCATCTTCGGTATGCCGATCGTGCTCAACCCGGTCATGTTGATCCCATTCATTCTTGCACCAGTCGTCTTGACGGTCGTCTCATATGTTGCACTATCAACCGGAATGGTTCCAAAGACGGTCGCTATCGTACCATGGACGACACCACCGATCATCAGCGGATACCTTGTCACCGGTGGTAGCATTCGCGGTGTCCTACTTCAGGTGTTCAACTTAACGCTCGCGACACTCATTTACATCCCGTTCGTCGTAGCAGGAGCTCGCGCCATGACTGCCGAAATCAATCGAAACAAAGACAACGTCCACGAAGGAGAGAAAATCAGTTGAAGACAGAATCGATCCAACAACTATCGTTCATGATCATCTTACATGCCGGAAATGCACGCTCGAGTGCGTTTGAAGCACTTGCTGCTGCCAAACGCAGTGACGAAGCACTTGTCCAAGCGAAACTCGAGGAAGCAGAGACCTCGTTTCTTGAGGCACACAAACTTCAGACAGAACTGTTGCAAGAAGAAGCACGAGGAACGAGCAACGAGATGAGTGTTCTACTCGTCCACGCTCAAGATCATCTGATGACGGCAATGACAGTCAAGGAATTGGCGACCGAGATGATCGACATGATCACTAGAATCAACCGACTGGAGGAAACGAAATGAACATCTTACTCGTCTGCTCAGCAGGCATGTCCACCTCAATCCTAGTAGAAAAAATGCGGACGGAAGCTGAAGCAAGAGGACTTAATGCAAAGATTGAAGCGGTCCCCGAATCACGACTAAAGGATCATACGACGATGGACGTCATCTTAATCGGTCCGCAAGTCCGCTACCTCGAGAATAAAATCCGCTCAGCAGTTAACGTGCCGGTTGCCGTGATTGACAACATGGCATACGGATTGATGAAGGGCGATCAAGTGCTTGATCAAGCACTCTCGCTGACGGGAACGACGCATGCCTAAGACGCGTGTAATCGTCAATGCTGATGATTTCGGTTTGACGACGGGTATCAATCAAGGCATCATCGAGAGTCATCTCAACGGTCCCGTCAATTCAACGACGCTGATGATGAACGGACATGCGGTCGAAGATGCCGTTCGACTTTGTCAGCAACACCCAGACCTGCATGTCGGCGTACATCTCGTGCTCTCTTGGGGAAAACCGCTCGCGCCAACGAGTCAGTCGTTAACGAAAGCGGACGGAACATTCCGTTTCACGAGTCGCTTTTTGAAGGAAGAGCCACCGAATCCCGAAGACGTCTACCTGGAATGGAAAGCTCAGATTGAAGCTTTTCTTGCTACAGGTCTGTCGCTGCATCACTTAGACAGTCACCATCATATCCACGGCTGGTCCGCAATTGATTCCGTCATCGTCGATCTCGCTAACGAATATCAAACGACGTTCCGTGCTGCTGGGAACGAGAAGCACCGGGATCTCTGGCTAACGAATCGATTCGATGATCGATTTTATGGAGAGGGCGTTTCGGTTGCGATCCTTGATTCAATCACACCCGGTTCATCCGTTGAGGTCATGGTGCACCCTGCTAACATGGATGCGCTACTTCCAAGCGTCACGTCTTATGTGAATCAGAGACTCGTCGAGAAAGATCTTTTAACGAGATACACTCCACCGGATTGGTGGACATGAAAAAATATCCCTATTGCCTTGATGAAACGAGGAGTAGGGATATTGTCATTTTCTTAATGAAACATCGTATTAAGAAATCGCGTTATGATTTGGAATTAATTTTACATATATCTCGTTTAATGACATACTAACGGTAAACTTTTCATAAGGAGGAGATCCCTTTGAAAAAACAACTTGCTTTTGCCGGTTCTTTTGCACTCTCAGCTATCACGATCGTCATCATTCTTAAATTAGTTGGAGTCGATCTCTAAAGCAATCACTCAATTGATGTAGATTTTCAAATTAATGATTCATTTGCTGTTATGATGCATCGTCTTTCGATCATCTGTAACAGCTTTTCTAGGCTTAATGCTATGGAACGATCGGAAGTGATGAATTGAGAAAAGTCGGAATGAACGTTTTAATTGTCTCACTCCTATTAGGAGGACTGCTGTTTTACTTAGACGTCCGATACGATGAACGATTCGAGCAGCACGTCAGCACTAAGGTTGAGACTTATGTCGATAAAAAATACGGTCCAGCTCGTGTCGTCTCACTCCACTCTGCTTATGACGACAAACACCGCGATAAGGAAAAACGCTATAAGATTGCCGTAAAAGTCCGTGGTCAAGGGCTCCAAAAAGAGGAATACTTGCTATATCGTCTTCAAGACGACCGAGTCGTTGAGATGGGCAAGACGACTAGTTTGCCGAAGCGAAACTAGAGTTCGCGATGATAACTTGTTTCGCACTACATAACATGAAAAGTCAGCTGATTCCTTTTTTAGATGGAATCAGCTGACTTTTTTATTTAATCTGTTTTATGACTCCGAAATATCGTAAGCCAGTAACAGTAAATATGACATCATGCAGAACGTAATGAGATGGATGCCGACGAATCCGCACTTGAGTATTCGATGCCTCGTTTTGTACCCTGTGTATACGCCGACTAACGGAACGATAAACAGAAGTAGGATATAGACGCTTCCAAACCCTTTCAGACTGCCTCCGCTCTTCATCAGGAAAAATAAGAAACAAAAACAGATGAATGCAGATAACGAAAGAATACTGTAACGATTCATAAGCCCTCCTCCACTACAAACACAGCTTAGCGTCTTACCGTCTGAAGATTGAAGTATTCCGATAGCGGCACGATCCGCCCCTGTTCATGCCAGTTCCGATATGCTTCAAAAACACGTAAGACGTCCCCGTCATACCGTTCCTCGATAAGATGGTGGATCGCGAGAAAGCTCCGCCAATAATCAAACATGATACTCGACAGACTACCGGCATAGGAGGCACTCCCAAATTGATCAATCGAGCGCGCTCCATACTCCTCCTGAAAGAGCTCGACCAATTCTGTCTCAATTGTCGTAATTCGCTTGAATGCTTCGTCCGACAACAAATGCTTTCGGGGCAGGTACTCACACATTCCCTCTTCGAACCAGATCCCGTCTGCTCTCTCATCGTCGAATTCATCAACGAACAAATCCAAGTGATGCGTCAGTTCATGACCAGCAATCGTCAAGACGTGATCTTCCGCGAGCGTTTCGTAGAATGCTCGAATATGTGGTACGTCCTTCCCGTCGAGTTGGGATAAAAATAACGTTCGCCACTCTGTAACATCTGGTGATATGTAGATCAAGTCCTTATTCGTAAATGCTGGAATCGGAATGTCCGATAAGACGGTCGTCGCGAGTTCCGCTGACGTCCAAACAATTCCTTTCGGCACGTCGATCAGTTGATACGTCTCTTGTAAGATCGTTTGATACTCGTCTAACCGTGCTTGAAAGCGATGCGTGACCGCTTCGTATTTGTCATAGTCCGTTTTTGTCTCAAACGCATGAATCTGTTTCATCATCGCTATATCCCCCATCCTTAAAATAGCCCATTTTATTTTAACATATATTGGATAAACATAAAAAAACCACCTGACCCAGGTGGTTCGATGAATCATTCGTTTGCTATTAACACGACGACGTTACCGAATTTTTGTCCGGAGTCAACGTAACGATGGGCTTCGACGATCTCATCAAGCGAATAGATATGGTCGATGACGGCTTTAAATCGTCCCGCTTCAAACAGTTCATTTAAATAGTATAGATCTTCTTTCCGTTCTCTCGCCACACCCTGCCCCGCGACAGATGCAAAGGTACCGTTTTGTTTGACGTGTCTTTTCGCTTGCGTCTTATTGATCTTTCCGGATGCATCAAAGACGGCATCAAATTTGAGCAACAATCCATCGTAACCGTCCCTCGTATAATCGATGACGTGATCGGCACCGAGTGCTTTGACCCTTTCCGTGTTTCGTCCACTACAGACAGCCGTCACCTGCAGTCCTTTTGCTTTAGCGATCTGAACGGCAGCCGTCCCGACAGCGCCCGACGCACCGTAAATCAAGATCGTCTTCATCTGATCGATTTGGAGTTTCCGGAAGAAATGAAGCGACGTCGTACCACCGAACGGGAGACAGACCGCTTCCGTGTATGATGCATGCTGCGGCATTTTTGCAATGCAACGTTTCTCAGACACGCATGCATATTCGGCGTATCCACCGAAGCCAAATCCCGTCAAGGCATGTACACGGTCGCCGACTTGGAACTGCTTGACGTCTTGACCGACTTCGACGACTTCACCGGCAAGAACGACGCCAAGAATTGGTTGTCGCGGTCGCTTGAAACCAATCGCTAGACGCATTGGAAGTTTCCCTAACAGCGGAACATCCAGTGCACGCATGCGACGATCTCCGGAGTGGACGGCAGATGCATGTACTTTAATCAGTAGATCGTTTGATTTTGGAACCGGACGTGGTACCTCTGTTATGTGCAAGACGTCCGGGGATCCGTAGCGGGTACAGATGGCTGCCTTCATCGTAATGCCTCCTCTGATCGAGATGATGGTATTTCTTTAATCATACGCCGATTCCTGCCTGAATTCCTTTCATTCCAGAGCAAGAATATTTTTTTGATTCGCATCAATCGGCTTCATAATTGGTAAAATTTATATAATATTTTGATTTCTTCTAACCCTATTAACTGACGAAAGTAGGTGCCTGGTTCATGCCGACACGTCGTTGTCTTTTCGCTTTTATTTTATTCCTTAGTATGCCGCTTGGTGCCTGTACACACGAGAACGATGCACGAATCGTCGAGAAAATTACAGGGGATACGTTATTCGTCGCTCCGAGTGAACAACATGCGGACGAGCAGTATGCATTAACAGAGATTCGCGTCACAACGGACACGATCGTCTATGGCAAAACGGATAACACGGCTGCCATTCAGACGGGTGATACGATTCAAGTGACGTTTGCAAAGGACTCGATTGTCGCGACCGAGATCCGTCGAACGAAAAACTAAGAAAGAGGGTTATCCATGATCGTCCAAGTACTACGCCATCTACGCAACATTTTCATGATTACCACTGCGATTTTTGGTTCATCCTATTTTTTTCAAAAGAATATAGGTAATGATCTCATTGATTTCCTGTTCATCGGAATCATAGGTGCGATTGGTTTTTTCATTACCTTCGGACTTCTCTGGTATCTCAAACGAAAAGAAACGCACGGTTTTTAATAAACTCATTAAAGTAGACACAATCATGATGGCACGTACGAAAAAATTACATCTTATTCAGTTGAAAGTACTTTTCGCGCTTCTGATCACGCTCTCGATGATTGGTGCTGTTTTCGCACCTAATTCTGTCGATGCAGCGACTAAGGAGTATACATCTTACAAAAAGCTAAAACTTGGCATGACCGCGACAGACGTCGCAAAATCGCTCTACGGAAAAGCCTATAATGACAATACAGTCGAATATCCAGAAAAACAGACATCTCTCTTTTACTCGTATCGAAATCCAACGGGTGATGATTGGATGATCGTTGAATTTAAATATGATTTCGATCAAAAGAGATATATCGCTCAAAAATAACGAGTATTCATCTTCGGATGAATACTTTTTTACTTTTAATTGAAATTGATTGAATCTTTTTACAGAGCGTTTCGTAAAAATCTGTATACACGAAAGGAGTTCGACACACATGTTTGATTTGTTATTGGCCGTTGGTATTTGTCTCGTTGGCTATTGGTTCTACTATGTCTTCTTACTCGGATTCAAAAAAGGAAATATCGTCATGACGTTTAATGAACGGTTCATCCATTATGAAGACCATATTCAAGCTGTTAAGCGAAGATTAAAGGATGACGGTCGCCACTTCGAGTATCTTGGCGATCACAAATTCATCGTTGATGGAAAACCGTATCTGTTCATGGAACGGACGGTTCCAGGGGACTTTGGTCCTCTGCAACAGACGATTCTAAAAGGTCAACGTAAAGCGTTCTAACCAAAACACCGCTCCTTCTGTCAATGACAGAGGGAGCGGTCTTATTTGATTAAGCATTATTCAGGTGTATATGCATACAATTCATCCATGACGCGTCGAATCGCGGGCAATGAATGCTCTAAATCAATCCAGGTTTTAAAATAATACTCGAAAAAGACACCTTGGTTCCGCATCCGTTCTAATGTATTAATCGGATCTCCTTCGGTGACCCAATCTAAGTTCTCAAAATTTGTATAACTATCCGTAAATGATACGTCCTCCTCGTGAATGCCTGACTCTAAATAATCATTCGAACAGGTCTCATTTTGTACATCGATTTGTCGATAAAAATCACGAAGTCCTTCCTTTGGACGATTGATATGGTAGGACTCACCCGTTTGATAACTCTCCTGGTAATACCATTCCCACAAGATGACCCATTTCCAGACCAATCCATCGATTAGATAATGACCGATTGCCCGGTCCATCCGGCAAAAGTTAAATCGAAACGTCCGTTCACCAAAGTTTGTCTTCAGATCAAGGACGACTTTGATATCATTGGTTTCCGGCGGATGACCGAAAAACAAGATGCCGTGCTCGAATCCTTGTGCAAACTCCTCGATTGACTGGCGGTTGCCGGCTTTATCCTCAAAACTTACTGTAATCGAATCGAACTGAACGATTGATTGCTCCATCTTTTTCCTCACCTTGTATATGTATTCAAAAAAGTGAGTCTCGAGTGAGACTCACTTTTGTTCGTCATGACGAGATGACCTCTCCACCGGTCAAATCGATATGTCCTTCTCCCCATGCACACATCGCGTCAAGAATCGGCTTCAGCGACCAGCCGTACTCGGATAACGAGTAGACGACTTTCGGTGGAACTTGTTCAAAGACCGTCCGGATGATGACGCCGTCTTCTTCTAACTCGCGCAATTGTTGCGTCAGCATTTTTTGCGTAATCGTCGGCATCAGCTTGCGGAGCTCACTCGTCCGACGCTCGCCTTTGATCAAATGACACATGATGACGACCTTCCACTTTCCACCGATGACTTCAAGGGTTGCTTCGACCGGGATATTGTATGGCATATATGTTCCATCCTTTCGTGATTCCGTTAAGAGCATAGGTACTTTTTAGTGCCTATCGTACTTGAAAGTGCGTACTTCCCAAGCAGATTAGCTGGCTATATGATAGCAATTGTCAACGGAAAGTACAACCTCCTTTTAGACCTTGCATCTAAATGAAGGAGTAGGGTACTTTTTAGTGCCTATCGCACTTTAAAGTACGTACTTCCCGAAAGGAAACACCCCGGTTATGCTGGGGTCATGTCAATCGGATCATGTTCGGTCGGGCCCACTGAACACGATCCCTACTGAAATCATTTTTAGGAGGAATCCCCATGAATCAATTAAACTCACAGATCCAGGAGGAACAGGTCCCAAGAAACGGCGGACTTGCCCTACTTGCCTTAGCAATCAGCGCCTTTGGGATCGGTACGACGGAATTCGTTCCCGTCGGACTGCTCGCAGCAATCGCTGGTGACTTAAATATCGGTATCACACTCGCTGGTCTCATCATCTCTGGTTACGCGATCGGTGTCGCCGTCGGTGCGCCGATCTTGACAGCACTAACGAACCGGATGAATCGAAAAACATTACTGATGGCATTGATGGTCGTCTTCATCGCCGGTAACCTGATCTCCGCGATCTCACCGACGTTTGAATTGTTGATCGTCGCCCGTTTCATCACTGCCTTTTCGCACGGTGTCTTCTTCTCAATCGGTGCGACGATTGCTGTCCAGCTCGTACCGGAGCATAAAAAAGCGAGTGCCATCGCCTTAATGTTCACAGGTCTGACAGTCGCAACGGTTACAGGTGTGCCACTCGGGACATTCATCGGTCAATCATTCGGTTGGCGCGCGACGTTCTTCGCGGTTGCCGCACTCGGAATCATCGCGATCATCGCAAGCTTCTTCTTGATTCCAAAAGACTTGAAACAATCACCACCTGCTAAGTTCTCCGACATGTTTAAATTGTTGACGAACGGACGCTTGATGCTCGGCTTCTTGATCACTGCCCTCGGCTACGGTGGAACGTTCGTCGCCTTTACGTACTTGACACCGATCATGCAGGACGTCACGAAAATCAGTCCGAGCTTAATCAGTATCATTCTGCTCGTCTACGGAATCGCGGTTGCGATCGGAAATACGGTCGGCGGAAAACTCGCGAACGGTAATCCGATTAAAGCGTTGTTCTATATGTTCATTATCCATGCCATCGTCATGATTGCTCTCTCGTTCATGATTCCGTTCAAGGTTGCCGGTATCATCGGCATCATCTTAATGGGGCTTCTTGCGTTCATGAACGTCCCTGGACTCCAGCTCTATATCGTCCAGTTGGCTGAAAAATATGTCCCAGCAGCAGTTGATGTCGCATCTGCCTTGAATATCGCAGCCTTCAACATCGGCATCGCACTCGGAGCAACGATTGGTGGTCTCGTCACCGATACGATCGGTCTCGTCCACACACCATGGGTCGGCGGGATCATGGTTATCCTTGCCGTCATCCTCACAGCTATTTCTCGTCGTCTTGAACATCAATAAGGAGGACTACTATGTTTAACGATCATGCAAGTTATCAGCGGATGTACCGGGAGGGCGAGCTCACGCTCGGTCTCCACGTCCCGCTCGAGAATTTCAAGATGCGAACGCCGACGCTTGTTAATCAAGTCGAGCTCGCACAAAAAGCAGAGAACTATGGTTTTACGACACTCTGGTTACGCGACGTTTTATTAAAGGATCCTTATTTTCTTGATCCGGCTGTCGGACAGATTCATGACATGCTGATTTACGGAACGCATCTCCTTAGCCAGACGAAACAGATCGCCCTCGGAACGTCAGCGCTCGTCTTGCCGCTCCGTCATCCGTTACGCTCTGCAAAAGAAGTCGCGACGATTGATGCGTTATTCCCGGAACGCTTGATTCTCGGTGTCTCGTCTGGTGACCGACAAGCCGATTTCCATGGACTTGGTGTCGATCATCCGAGCCGCGGTGCTCAGTTCAAGAAAGCATTACAAGTGATGGAACAAGCCTTATACGAAGACTATCCGCAAATCGATTCGACGTATGGAGAAGTCCGTGGTGCGACGCTCGTGC
This sequence comes from uncultured Exiguobacterium sp., assembly GCF_964277885.1. Taxonomy (NCBI): domain Bacteria; kingdom Bacillati; phylum Bacillota; class Bacilli; order Caryophanales; genus Exiguobacterium; species uncultured Exiguobacterium sp. The sequence continues at coordinate 1,472,674 of NZ_CAXYJR010000005.1, forward strand.
CACGCCCGAAGAAACGAATCCCGACGATGATCACGGGTTTCGCACAGCAGGATATGGACTGGCTCGCAAAAAACGGTGACGGTTGGATGTATTATCCGCAAGGTCCGTTCGAACAAGCGCGTGCCATCGAACAATGGCGTGCTGCCAGTCAAGCAGCCGGTACCACAACGTTCCGCCCGTTTTCGATGCCGATGCATCTCGACCTTTCTGCCGATCCGGATGAAGAAGCAACACCGATTCGACTCGGTTTCCGGATCGGTCGCAATCGATTAATCGAGTTGCTCGAATTGTACCGTGAGCTTGGCGTCAATCATTTATTCTTCGCCCTATTCGACGGTGAACGCTCAGCGGAAGACGTCATCGATGAACTTGGAACATACGTCGTACCACATTTCCCACCACTCACGTAATCTACTAAAAGCACTGTTCGTTTGAGCAGTGCTTTTTTGATTTTGTTCACAATTTCAAAAAAGAGCACACTTCCCTCTTTACTTTTGAGTTCTTATGAACTTATAATTAACTCAAGATAACTAATCACCTTAAAGGAGGAAGCGCTGTTGACACTACTCATTGCTTTTCTAGCCATCGTTTTCATCATGCTCGCCCTTGACCTTGGAGTCTTCCATCGCAAGGCACATGAAGTTTCGCTTCGGGAGGCTTGGACATGGACGTTCGTCTGGATCGCGATTGCCGTCGCCTTCGGAGGCTGGCTCTATATCGACCAAGGTAGCGCTGCTGCTGTCGAATATACGAGCGTTTATTTCATCGAGAAGGCTCTCGCGATTGATAACGTCTTCGTCTTCTCACTCGTCTTCGCGTATTTTGCGATTCCATTGAAGTATCAGCACAAAGTTTTGTTCTGGGGAATTCTCGGTGCAATCTTCTTCCGTGTCATCTTCATCGTCGCTGGTGTTTCGTTGCTTGAGAACTTCGCTTGGGTGTACTACATCTTCGGCGCGTTCCTTGTCTACACAGGTTGGATGATGTACAAGAATATCGGGCAAGAGACGTCGCTTGAAGACAACAAAACGATTCGCTGGTTAGAGAAACGTTTACCGATCACGCAAGACATCTCGTCTGGTAAGTTCGCAAAACGAATTGATGGGAAGCTGTTTTTCACGCCGCTTTTAATCACACTGCTCTTCATCGAAGTATCAGATATCGTCTTCGCCGTCGACTCGGTCGCAGCAAGCTTCGCGTACTCGCGTGATCCGTTCATCATCTTCTATGCGAACATCATGGCGATCCTCGGACTCCGGAGTCTCTACTTCGTCCTCGCGAACTTGATCGATCGTTTCTACTATTTGAAACACGGTCTCAGCTTCATGCTCGTCTTCATCGGAGCGAAGATGATTCTCGGTGATGTCTACAAAATGCCAATCTGGATGTCGCTCGGAACGATTGTCCTCGTCATCTTGATCAGCGTCTTCTACAGCTTCTATAAGACGAAACCAGGAAAATAATCGATCGTAATGCAACAGGGAGTGGATCAACGGATCCACTCCCTGTTTGTGTTAGCCGACCTGTTCGAGCTGACCTTGATTGATCCGGTAGACAGAGTCACAAAGTGCGTCGATGTCCTGTTGATTGTGACTCGTCAAGATGATCGTCTTCCCTTCTTTTTTGAACGACAACAAAAGTTCCCGCAGACGCAAGACACTATCGTGATCGAGTGCGTTGAATGCCTCATCCAAAATCAAGATATCCTGCTGTTCCATGATGGCTTGCGCGATTGCGAGCTTTTGTTTCATTCCGAGCGAATATTGTTTGACCTTCTGACGATTGCCAGGCTGTAAGCCGACGGTCCGCATCGCTTGTTCGATGTCAGCATCTGTGATCACTTTTCGGATCGCTGCGAGTTGCTTTAAGTTCTCAAATCCTGATTTATGCGCGATATAACCCGGTCGATCGATGATGACGCCGACGTTTTCCGGAAAGCGTCGTGTCGGACCGAGCTGTTCATTCCGGACGGTGATCGTTCCCGCGTCCGGATGGATGAAGCCGCAAATCATCTTGAATAAGACGGATTTTCCTGAACCGTTCGGTCCCGTAATGCCGACGATGTCTCCTTTTTGAATCGTCAAATCGACGTCTGCAAATAACGGATTACCTTGATACCCTTTCGTGACCTGCTCGAGCTTGATCATTTCCATGATACGTCCTCCTTATATTCGTATGCTTTTTTGAAACAGAACATATAACCAGACAAGTGAAAGCCCAACATAGATCAACAAGACAATCAAGAGATGTGTCAGACTAAACGACTGCAACTGAGCGAATCCATTCAATCCGGACGGAAAGATGCCATACCGATTGAAGTTCGGCAGTAAGAAAACCGATAAGACGCCGAACAAACCGAGCATCGCGTATCCATCTGGGAATTGCCACAGCAAGATGAAGCTGAAGAGTGAATAAAGCATTAATTGTAGCATTGAGATGCCGAACAGTTGCAGCAACAATTGCATCGATGAAATCGATAAAAGACTAGTCGAAAGCGACAGCGATACGCCTTGCAGCATTCCGATCCCCATCGTTCCGAGAATCAGAAGTGAGAGAGCAAGTAGATAAAAACGCCCTTCCCTTACGAAGACATGCAGTGCCCATTTCTCGAGTCGTTGGTAACGCATCCACGTGTATGGTCCGATTGCCGTCATTTGTTCCTGCAGACGCAATTGACTTAAGTAAGCGAGTCCGAAAAAAAGTATCAGATGTGACACGAGTTGCAGAAACGAACTGTCCTCCGCACTGACACCGTAAAACACGGCGACGAACAGATCACCAATCGTTTGCAGCTCAGTTGACGCTCGACTACTACTGAGTAAGATGTACAGACTAGCAAGCATCGCATAGACGAGATACGGTAATAATTCCTTTTGCGAAGTCAATAGTTGACGGAGCGATTGAATCCATTGTGTTAGTAGATAAATCAGTGCGATCACGAGACTGAGGATAACGAGTGCCACCCAGGGTTGCATTATATTGGATACAGCCCCGACAGAGAAATACGCAGCGGGTGAAAAGAACTCCCCTACTCCAAACGATGATTTAAAACTAAAGATACACCAGATCACTACCCCTGCCGCCTGAAGCAACAGGCCATTACGCTTTTCATGCAATAGAAACATAAGACACATCAATCCATGTAAAACGATACTTGCAAGCAACCACAGAATCGGTTGTAAGAAAATCACTGACAGGGGTGAGCGGAAAGTCGTAACGAGATGATGACTGATGTTACCACTCGTTGCAAGTTGACTATATGGACTCCACTGCAACGTAAACGGTTGATCAACGGCACAAAGAAAACTCAGCAACAAGACGAATCCGAACAGTGTCAGGACAGCGCGTACATACCATTTTATCGAGTAGTACACCCAGTTCCGAAATGAGCCAACCCGAATCAAAATCGTCGGTTCATACTGCTGTTCAATCGTTCGAAACGAGAGGAACAGCAGTAACGGCATCAGGAAAAAGAGTATTAGGTACATATCATTTTGAATCGCAAATGTGATGTCCCACGCGTTGACGTCTTTGCTGAATTCTTGTGCCTCGGACAGAACTTTTTGTCGTCTATACCATGCGACGTAGCTGATCACGAGGATGAATAGACTGTTCAGTACAATCGAAATGTTTCGTGTCCTCTTCATGATTGGAAGATCCACTCCGGTTTCGGTCGAATCATCGTCAGATAGAGCGTAATGTTAACGACAACCAAAATAGCAAACGGCACGAACACCGTCCAAAGCGGTTGTTCTGTGATATTGAACGGAAAGACTGTACTGATGGGTGAGAACTGTGGTGCTTGCATGATACCCGCGACAAAATTGAAGATATGATAAGCGACGAATGGTAACGAAATTGCGAGATAGACTTGTTCGAGCGCCAAAATCAACAGATAAGCAAGCGTCGCATACGCGGCTCCGTTGAGTCCAATCCAAGCAGCATAGAGGACGGCATAGAGTAACGGATGAATGTCCGCTAAGAACGAAAATGCATTTGAGGTCTCATACGTCTTTTCGCTGAGAGACCAATAGTCAACGAGACCGATGATTGGTTCGACATAATGAATGAGGACGAACGTCACGATTGTCATTAAAAAGAATACGATTCCTGTCAGCATCGCATTGACGAAACCGACCGCAAGAAGATAATCCTTTAGACTCGCACGCGTTCGAACATATGTAAGATAGTTATCCTTGTATTCAGCGATGAAGATTGGCAAGAAAATTAAGACCGCTAGTACCGGAAACAGCATCGGGATCGTTCCTGATAGCGTCTCCTCGAACACTTCGATCGGTAAGAAGAACTGATAGCCTTCATAAATGAAACTGAATTGAAGCACCGGTAACCCGAGAATGATCAGAAGATATAACACGCATCGTTTCACCGTGAATGCTTGCGACCAAATGAGCTTGATTTGCTGCAACATATGACCCCTCCTATTTTCGTAATGCCCAAAACCAATAACCCAGGACGTTAAAGAATACGACTGAGACGATACTTAATAGATGCAATCGTCCTGCATGATGGAGCTTGATGATGCTCCAAATGACCGATGTCACGAGATAGATCGTCATGCCGATCAGCGCGAGCACGGCACCGAATTTCGTGACGTCAAAACTTTCTGTCGTCGTCAGGTGCTGTTCGTCAATCAAATACATGCCGTGTGAAATGAACAACTCCGGTAACCATATCGATTTATGAATGGTGAAGTCTCGCGAGGACGCCGCGTCTTGTCCGGAAATCGATACCAGCAACAGATGATCTTCTAGAAGACGTTCATAAACTTCGATCGAGCGTTCATTGCCATAAAAGGCATCCGCATAGGTGAGCGACTGATGCTGGCTCAACATTATCGTGCCGATAAAGAACACTATCGTTGCAGCGGCGATGCTGATTCCGATGCGGAGCAACCACGAAGCGAACGTCCGCTCTTTTCGATAGACCCACGTCAAGAGCTGATCGACATGTTCCTTGCTACCGTAGCGATACATGGCAAGCTTCGTCGCTTCTTCTTCTGAGTAACCTTGAATCATCAAGTCTCGCACCGATTGTTCGAGATGGCTTCGCGTCTCTTCCATGACGTCGATGATTTCCGGATCCGTCACATCCGCATCTTGATACAAGTCATGGACGAAATGATCGAGTTTATTCAAGCGCACCGTCTCCCTCTTCAAGAAACTTCGGGAGCAGCTGCTTTAGAAAACGCCATTCACGTCGTTTTTTCGAAAGAAGGATTTTTCCTTCAGTCGTCAGCGTATAATATTTACGCCGCCCGCCTCCTGCTGCTTCGTCACTCCAATAGGATGTGACGAATCCTTTTTTCTCAAGTCGTTTGAGTGACAAATAGAGTGTCGCCTCTTTCAGTTCGAACTGCTCGTCTGACGTTTGCCGGATCGTCTTCGCGATTTCATACCCGTATCGGTCTTGTTCGTTTAGCAACGACAATATGATTGTGTCGACATGCCCCTTTAATAACTCTTTATCAATCTCGATTCCGTCCAACCCCTTCCTTATTCTGGATGCATCAGTACCTTAACGATAAACTGAATTACTCTGTTATGCAAAGTACTTTTTACAACTTATGGGAATAAATCAACAAAAAAAGCACGCTCCTGTTTAAGAGCGTGCCAGTCGATTTAGTTCAATAAGTCGTTTACTTTCTTCGAATCTTCGATAAAAGGTTTCGTGAACGCCTTCAGCGCTTTCTCATTATCGTACGCCGTAAAGTCTTTTCCATACCAATCGCGCAGCTGTTGTTTCGTAAAGTGATACGAAGCATCCTCGATCGTCATGTTGACGTGGTCGACATTCGGAATCAATGTGAACAGTGCTGTTGCATTGTAGATTGCCGTACGATTACTTTTTTGTTCTACCTGTCCTTCTTCGTATCCAGCATAACGTAACGTGAGTTGATACGGTTTATCCTTTGTCGACAGTTCCATTTTCTTTAACTGATCGCCATGCGGTAGCTGTTGGACGATGTCTCGTACGCTACTGTTATCCCCTAGATATGTACCTTGTTGTTCAAATAGATCGGTTTGTGTTGCCGCTGTTCCGCAACCACCAAGTATTAGCATGCCGCTCGCTAGAGCAATGGCGCCCATTCTCTTTCTCATCATACCTTCTCCTTTTAGTAGACCGATTATACCTAATAAACGTAATCATTTTTAAAAAGTTTCACATTTCAATGGAAATCCCCCCTATCTTACAGGAATGCTAGTTCCTTCTTAATGATTGCGATATTTTCTTGATGACATTCTCTTGTAAAGGATGACGGATAGTCCATTTCTTGCCCGATTTGCTCCATCATCAAGGCATCGTCCATCCGTACTGCTTCGATTAATCGCGTTAGATAAGCGCGCCCTTGCTGTGTCCGTTCTCTCATATCGTTCGGATTAGTCGTCCAGGCACCATGCCCGGGAATCAATAAATTGATGCTATGACGATCAACGATTTCCTCTGCTTGGTCCAGTGTCTTCAGATATGCTTTGGCACTATCAAATAGATAGGGTAGTTCAAAATCCGATAGATAATCACCTGTAATCCAGACACCTGCTGGTTCAATGACAGTAAAAAGTCCGTCTGGGGTGTGCCCAGGTGCCAAGTAGAACGTTAATGACGTCTCTTCGATCATCAACTGTTGACCATTCCTTGAAATGACATGATCAATCGTCGGAAACGTGATCGGATACGATCGATTGATATAATATTCGCGATCGAAGTCAGCAATCAATCCTAACTTGTAGTCTTTTTTCGGATGATGTTGCATCTTCTCACTTCCAATGACCTGAGCATCCGGAAAAGCACCGTAGCCGATGATGTGATCAAAGTCGCCGTGCGTGAATAAAAGGTACAATGGCCGTTCTCGGCGGATTCGCTCGACATGGCTTCGAATCTCCTCGACCTCTTGTGGCAACCATGTCGGATCGACAAGCAGAATGAATTGTTCCCCCTCGTAGATCGTGCTCGTCGTTTTCCAAAGTGCGCTCTGGTAAATGGTTACTGCTCCTTGTTCATAAACTTTCATGTTTTATTCCTCCTCTTCATGAGAAAAAGCCCGAGGGACGTCGTGAAGACATCTCCCAGGCTTTTCTCCTTCCGTGTATATGATTCGAAAATCATACGTTTTCTCTCGGACCAGTCCAGCTGATAGCTACGGAACCCTAGAAAACCAATTGATATGTAGTTGAACTAAGTATACGAACGAATAACGCCATGTGACAAGGTAAAGATGATGGCATCATGTGTATGTTCGCTTGATTAAAAAGGTTCGGATAAAGAGACTAATCGTGATTGCGATCGTACTTTTCAGGAAGAAGTCCTCTGTTAAAGCTTCCACGACCGTCACATGAATGATCTGCAATGTTGTTGCTTCAGGTACCCAATCAATGACGCGTCCGATTCCTAACAGCGAGGGTACACTCAACAGGAGATACACCGTCACGATTGTTCCGATCAGTTTCTTCATTCGCCTCCACCTCACTCATCACTGGTTATTCATGCTTTGTAGGATTCGATTTCATACTTTTTAGCACTAGGTTATACTACCATTATAAGGAAAAAAATTGATTTGGATACGTCATTTTGTTTAGAAAGGAATGAATCATATATGTCACGTTCCCTTACTTGGGATTTAACGCCTGTCACCCCTTCAGATGGATTTAAAGAAGAGTTCGAACAGATGGAGAAGATGCTACAGCGGCTTGATACGTTTGAATTTCATCAAGCTCCGCTTCTTCGCTGTACATTAGTAGGAGATGGACTCGCGCTCTGCTCTGAGCTCGATTCGTACATCACATGTGTCGATTCTCCTTCGGTAGAATGGCCCTTACAGAAACTTCATGACTATAAAAAACGTTTTATGAAAGCTAAAGATGCGTTTCACTGCTACTTACACGAAGCTTCCATCGATGTCTTCGACAAGATCCTACTTGATGTGACAGATGCTTCTTTAAGCGAACTGTTTTACTTTTGGCGAAACATACCACCGCTTGAAGTTGTCGCAGATCTTTTACCACTGCGACAACGATACGCAGCTGCAACACAACGATTAAAAGTACATATTGAAGAACGCGAGGAACCACTGTCGCTATCAGAGGCAATTCAATTGAGAAGTCATGCTGATCCGGTGATTCGTCGAGCTGGATTTGACGGATTGGAGGAAGCATGTCGACTTCAGCAAGATGAATTCGAAGAACTCTATCGTGAAATCGCTTCGATCCGATTTCAACAGCTCGCACCGACGCCGGAGGGATTGTTGCATGTCGCAGCGACAGCGAACCACTTACAGGTCGAGGATTTACACGAGATGTGGGCAACTGTCCGACAAGAACGTCAGTCACTTCACTCTGCCATGCAACAGCTGACGCAAGCGACATCCTGGAACAGTTATGATGTATGGCATCAAAAGAGTACAGAACGGTTTTCATGGGAAACCGCTTGTCGTCTCATCATCGATAGTTTTGCTTCTTCGAGTATCGAGATGGCTTTGTTCGCGACATCGTGCTTCGAGAAACAATGGATACAAGTCATTCCAGATCAAGAGCATGGTGTTTCCTTTTGCGCCTCGTTTCCAACTTCCAAAGCATCTCGCATCTTGATCGCCTACGATGAGAGTCTCGTTTCGTTACTTGCGCTCGCCCATGAACTAGGGCACGCCTATCACAATCACGTGTTGCACGGTGCTCCATCCCTCTTGCGTAGTTATCCGATGTCAATCGCTGAGACAGCATCGACGTTCGCCGAGATGCTTGTCCTTGATCATCTCGATCAGATTGGGGACGCTGCTTTGCAAGAAGATGTTCGGAACCAACGGATTCGCCGCAGCATGATGAACGTTTTGTTTCTTGATGTCCGTTATTTATTTGAGCAGCAGCTATATGAGGCGCACCAAAAACAACAGGACATCGATTTCTCTCTTTTGATGGCGAATACGTATGATGAAGTATTCGGTGGACTCCAGTTGCACCATCCGCGAAGCGCCTGGATATGGACCCCGCATTATTACGTGACGGATCTACCGTTCTATAATTTTCCGTATACGTTCGGATATCTCCTCGCCCTTGGCATCCAGTCGATCGATTCCAAATCAGTGACGGAATCGGTATTACCTGCGATATTACGCGACGGAGGCACTTTGATGATGGAGCGATTGGTGCGTCGTCATCTCGACTGTTCGTTAACGGAACTCTATCAACATGCACTTCAAAAGGTTCGGTCAGAGTTCCATTTAAATCGCTCATAGCTCTTTCGAACATATCCATTTTTTAGAAAAAATCCGCAAAACCGCTTCTGTAAGTCGTTTTTCCAATAAATGGTATTTTACCCTAATATCATTCGACTCGTTCGAAAATAATGTTATACCTATTCACGGAGGTCTCCGATGCTACAAATGTCTAACTTACTCATTCTGCTCTTTTTATTCATCTTCCTAACATGCGGATTTGTTTTCGCTTTATTTTGGATCATCAAAAAAATCAAATCGTAACTAGACAATCCGGCCTCTCAGACGAGAGAAGCCGGATTGTTGTTCATTTCATAGAGTTGTCGGATGTGACTCACGATGTCGTTCGCTGTTTCCGGTACAGGCGGCATCCAAAGACCCGTCACTGGACCGTAGACGACGGGATTGATTGCCACTTCGTACCCACCATACTGATGTTCTTCCGCAGTTGGCAAATAACCGATATAACCGTTCGTATAGCCTCCGAAAAAGGCGAGTTCCGTTTGACGGAATCGCTTTATCTGTAGCGCTGTCTCACAGAACGGCTCCATCGGGATGCCTGAGAACGAACCATCATTTAGTTCAAACAATTGAACTTCGACCGGGATGGTGAGTGTTGTTCCCGATTGCTCTTGAACGTACTCCAACCATGGTGCTGCCCTGACGCCCCATGTCTGTTCAGCGTAAGTTGCCATGTCTTGCAATACGTCCGTAGCCGGTACTTTGGTTAAGCGCATCGGATAAATCACCGACTGAATCCGGTGGTGCGTTAACGGTTGAAACGACACGTCCGCAATCGTCGTTAAGACGTGTCCACTTAGAGCAAACGCCATCTTCTGTAGACTTGCTAGGTCACCACGATATTTCGCATTGACGTTTCCCGTCGCCCCTTGGACGATCATGACTGGACAACCGAGTGCCTGTTCGAGTATCGTTCGAGCGACGCCCGGGTAATCACCGGATAAGACGACACTATCTGATTTCAAGACGTTCGGATGCGCTGTACAGAAAACGAAGGCTCCGACGAGACACTCATCATCAACACGGCGAACCAACAGTGTCCCGATTCGGTCATCCGTCGCACCCATAGGATCCGTTCCCATCACCGCGTGACCATTCCTTTTCTCCCGTCGGTTGACGCCGAGTTTTCCAGACGTCACACCCCAACCCATCTCGACCGACTGCATCGCTTCGCTTGCTTTGACGGCAGAAACGATCGCTTGTTGCGTCAAGATCGTTTTATAGGCGACGGTCAACGGTTCGTTTCCCGCTGTCGCTGGTCCCGAATGCGTATGCGTGTAGACAACCGTGATCTGTTTCTTTGAGACGTCTAGACGGTCCGCGATGCCTTCACGGATGGTATCGGTATCTCCGACGAGCAAACCGATGTTATCGATGCTGACGAAAACCGATGTCGTCTGCTCACTTTCAAAGATGCTCGCTGTGACATATAGCGGATCGTGTATGCTTGCGACACCGACTTCTCGGTGATAACCGATGAAGGCGGCACCGAGCGGCGGATTAATTTCTTCCCGATGTATTCCAAAACGACTCATGTCTGACGTTCCCCCCTTGAGTAACACGCTATTTCTTCCATATACTAACATTAACTACAGTAGAGGAGGACAGGAAGATGGCGATTCGTTGGAAGGAAGAGTTGATTCAGTTCGAAACATTCCGTGAAGCTGAAGTCTGGGCGGACTCGATCACGAATGAGATCCATGGTCGGTCAATCACCGGTTATTGCACCCCTGACTTTAAAGTCGCAACAATTCTTGCTTTTTATTTAGCGGAAAACCCAGACTATCGCGTACGTTCGGCAACGGTTCACCTCGATGAAGAAATCTTTTATCAAGTCTGGGTCGAGATACTCGATTCACTTTGACTTCGTGAATTGGTCGAGGACGATTTCCTGAAACGCGCGTGTCACGGGTGAGCCCCACTTCGACTGTTTCGTGAGCAGGTGGGCATACATCGGTTCGAACGTCTCATCATGGTGAATGATTTTTATCGTACCTGCCTCCACTTCATCTGCTACCGTCACATACGGTAACACAGCAAAACCTAGACCGTTCATCACCATCTTCTTGATTGCCCCGATACTCCACAATTCCTGTGTCTGAAACGAGATGTCTTGGTTTCTGACGCACGCCTCAAACATCGTTCGGTAACTGCATCCGTCTTCATTCGTCAGATAGACGTATGTGTCAGCGGAAGATCGAATCGCGTCAAAATGATCCGGCATCGTCGGATGACCAATGATGACGATCTTCTCTTCTTTCAAAACATCATGCGTACAACGTTCAGCGGAAAACATTGGATACAGCATCAAGGCGACATCGACCCGTCCATGTAAGAGTTCGTCTTGATTTTCCTTACAAGTTCCATTCGACAGAATGATGTTGACATTCGGATAGGCTGTCATGAACGTCTGTAAGACGGAACCAAGACGAGAGATCGTCAGTGACTCTGGCGCAGCGACCTTCAAGACGCCTTCAAAGGGATCCAGTTGTTGAATCGACTTGATTTTCTCATGTGTCGCTAGTAAGTCTTCAGCTAACGGGATGATTTCCTGACCTAAAGGTGTAAGCTGAAGTGTACGATTGGCATAGAAAAACACGGCACCACCTACTTCTTGCTCGAGCAATTGCATATGGGACGTGATTGTCGATTGCGTGTAGCCCAGTTCACTCGCAGCTGCCGTATAACTCCCTGTCTCAATGATCTTCAAGAAGCTGATCAAATGGCGAATTTCCATTCTAAGACTCTCCTTTCATCATTCCATCGAAAAAACTGATGGAATGATTTTTTATTTCAATTTTATTTATCGATCTTGACATCTTACACTATAATTCAAGTATTCAATAGAACGAAAAAGGAGTTTTCTCATGAATGTTGTTGCTTTTTTATCTTATGTCATCATTACGTCCATCACACCTGGACCAAGTAATCTGTTAGTCATGCATGAATCGAGCCACTTCGGTTTTCGTGGTGCTTGGCGATTTAATACCGGAATCTTACTGGGGTTCATGATACTCGGGTTGATCAGCGCATTAGGGACGACAGTATTACAAGCGACCTTACCTATGATCGAACCGATTCTGCAGTGGCTCGGTGCCGCATACCTCGTCTACCTTGCCTATAAGATTGGTTTCCCGAAACAGACAGCCAGTCAGATCGATACCGTGCCAGCGACATTTTTATCCGGTCTGTTGTTCCAACTCATCAACGTCAAGAGTATCCTCTTTTTCTTAACCGCTTTATCGACGTTCATTCTGCCGCACAGCACGTCTACTGTAGAAATCGTTCAATACACGTCGTATGCCATCATTCTCGGGTGGATCGCCTTATTGCTTTGGGCAGGAAGTGGCTCGTTGTTTCGTTCGTTATTTCAAAGATACGATTTCGCGTTTCGCGTCATCATGTGTACGTTGATTTTGTATTCAGCCATCACAATCTTTTGATCGCGATATATGCTAAAAGGACCGTGATTTCTTAAAAGAAGAAATCGCGGTCCATTAAATACACTGCACTTACAGTCTGTTGAAAGGTTCAGTTTTAGTTTCGTTCTGCGATGACCTCAGAAAATAACCGTGTTCCGTTTCCGACGTTATCGAATGAATTTTCTTTGATGATCGTCAAGAAGCTCTCCTCAGGTGCATGTGTAATTTCACTTGCTTTCGTAACAAGTTCTTTGACTAACGCTGCTTTTTGTTCTTTCGTGACCGGTCCGATTTCGATTGTAATGAGTGGCATATCTTCCATCTCCCTTTTTTGTTAGATTTGATTAATTAAAGGTAACTCACATTGTCGTCATGGAAATGTCGTTCTTTAACAGATGGATCATCTGTGTATCCAACCGCCAGGGCAATGAATGGTGAAAAATTATCAGGAATTTTCAGATCGTGTCGTAACTCTGCTTCTGCATTTAAGGCGTAAATGACACCGTTCATCGTGACAGAGTTCAACCCTAAACTCGTCGCAGCAATCGACATGTTTTGAAGTGCTAATGCTGCGTCCAATTGCTCTGCTTGGTATTTGTTTTGTGGTGCCGAGACAATCAACAAGGTGGGTGCTCCATAGAACGGCTGCGGAACGGGTATTATGCTCGAAACAGCGGTTGATAAGGTATCCAGTAATGTTGGATTTTGAATGACTGTGATATGCCGGGCTGAATCCGAATCCGGAAGCCCTCCTCCACTGATTGGTGCTGCATTTGCTGCATGAATCAATTGCTTCAATTCTTCTTCTTTGATTTGCTCGGTCGTAAAATGACGTATGCTTTTTCTTTTTATGATTGCGTCCATAGCGTTCATGGTGTTGCCTCCTTTTCGATCACCGGTATTCTTCGATCGACGTCGGTGTATGCTATAATCCTAGTACCGAAAAAGAACGTCGACAAGAATGCAGTTTTTTATGAGTCACTTAGAAAAAACTGAGTAAGGAGTGAAAAACGTCGTCATGCCAACCAATGAGCCTTTGAAAGAATTAAAGATTTGTCCAGTCAAAACGAGCTTGGACATCATCGGTGGAAAATGGAAGCCGTACATTATCAGGGCGCTATTTTTAAACGGAGTCGTCCGGTACAACGAACTAAAGCGTGAAATCCCTGGCATTACGGACATGATGCTTTCCCAGTCTCTAAAAGAACTGGAACGGGATTTGGTCATCAACCGTGTTCAGTATAATGTCATCCCTCCTCGCGTCGAATATTCGTTGACGGAGAATGGAATGGGACTTTCGATTGCCGTTCAAGAGTTAGCAAAATGGGGTAATATCCAACTCGATCGTAATGTCTGACTAGAAAAGATGCTGCTATATAAACAGGCTCTCTATCGACGCAATTGTTCGTGTCGATAGAGAGCCTGTTTCATTTCATCAAATACAGATGTTGTTCACTCACACGACTCATTGTCGCGAATCGTACAGTGTGACCATCGCTTCAACCGCCGCGTCCATCCGGTCTTGTAAACCAATCTTATTCAAAACGACGAGTCCTTCCGTGAAGACGAAGAGCAACGCAGTTTGCTGTTCGACATCTTCTCCTTCTGATGGCACATAGATCTGTTTAATCCAATCGTCGAACGACTCCCCGATCGTCCGCGTAATTGACGTATACGGCTCCCCCTGACTCGTTGCGAGATGGGTGATCTCAAACCAGAGATTCAAATATGGTTTGATTCGTGGCTCATCGATCGCTTGTCTTAGAAAACGGACGAATGCCGTGAACTCGAGTTTTAGATCCGGTTGCTGCAGTAAATCAATCAGTTCTTGGCTGATCGCAGTCAACATGGTGGTCTCGATGTCTTGTTTATCCTTGAAATAATGCATCAGCATCCGGTCACTCGTCCCGGCAGCGGTCGCCATCTTCTTCAAACTCATTTCCTTGATGCTTGATGCTAACGTCGCTTTTGCAATCTGACGCGTATAATCCTGTCGCTTCTGTTCAAACTTATCCATTATGATCGATTCTCCCTTCTCCTTTTTCATCATACAACAACTAAGTAGATTGACGCATAGATGTAGTAAATGCTACATTTATTTGTAGTGAACACTACATTCAAAGGAGGATCCTTTATGAAAGAATCTCAAGCTTCATTTGTAGACAGCATCCCGAAACCTTTATTGCTCGTCATTACGATCGCTTTCGCTGTTTTAACTGCGTTTTCGATAATTGACTTTGGGGTACTTGGCATCTTTGCGGAAGCGACACAAAACACGGCGACGCTCCAGATTTTCGTCGACCTGATTCTCTGCGCCCTCTTCATCATCGTTTGGCTCCGCCATGATACACGTCGTACCGGACGAAGCTTTCCGCTTTGGGCAATCATCACCCTCGCGATTGGTGCGTTCGGACCTCTACTCTATTTATTGACTCGAAAATTATGATGTTCTGATACGTGCTGCGTCTTTGGCTCGTGTTTTCCTTAAGGCAAACTTAAGAAAACGACTCCTACTAAAAAAAGAATTCGACCGCATCCTAAGAGGTAGATTACAACTTAAAGGAGTTTTACCTCATGAAGAAAGCCATCTTTGATACAATCGTCCACTTAAATGCTCGACCAGTTGTCGCGAATAAACTAAAACGGTTTGCGATGAGTCGCTTTAGTAAACCGCTCATCCGTCCTTTCATTCGAACCTATCACATTCAGACGGATCAAGCGCTGAAGTCTGTCGATTCGTTCACGTCGCTACACGATTGTTTCGTACGCAAGTTACGTCCCGGTATGCGACCAATCGCAACCGCGCCGGATGCCTTCGTCAGTCCGAGTGACGCCGTCCTCTCCATCGTCCCGACATTAACGCAAGATAGTCGGTTTACAATTAAAGGACAGGACTATACCGTTACTGAGCTGATCGGCTCGAGCGAACGCGCCGAGGATTACGCGAACGGTGTCGCCTTGATTTTCTATTTGAGTCCGACCGACTATCACCGTGTCCATTCGCCAGTCACGAGCGAAATCACGACGAGTTATACACTGGGGCGAGAATCGGCACCCGTCAATGACCTGGGGCTAAGATTCAGCAAACGTCCGCTTACACGTAATTATCGCCGCGTCACGCGTCTGCAAGTCGATCACCGCACGATCGAGCACGTCATGGTCGGTGCGCTGAACGTCAATACAATTGTTCAGACACATCAAGGACGACTGATGGAGCGTGGAGCAGAGTTCGGCTACTTCTCGTTCGGTTCGACCGTCATCCTCGTCTTGCCGCCGGACACTGTCGAACTCGCACCAGGCATTGAACGTCGCGTCAAGATGGGGGAGCAGATCGGACGCTGGATATCCTGAAAACAGATTCCCTTTTCTTATAGAATCCTGAGTAGAACAGATATCCGAATTTGCTAGACTAAAGGAAACCGCTGTATAGAGGTGACCTTCATGTCCAAGCGCTTATTCAAGCGAACCTTATTAATTGCTTGCTTACTTTTCCTCACGTTTTTCACGCTCTATGGTATTCACCGTGCTTCAGCGATATCTGAACCCGAACACCTTATCTTTCAGGCAAAAGGCGAATCCTGGAACGCCGTGATTCATGTCCGGAAAGTCAAAGAACGTCCTTTATCTTACCGGGTAAGTGAGGGCTATGCCCTGACATACATTGGACAAGATTTAAAACGAATGGAGCACCAACAGAAACCTGTGACTTAGTTTGTCGATAGTCAGTTGTCAGATGGTCGACATGCTAAACACTCTAGCCATTTCCAAAGCTTCATTGGAACCGAAAGAGATGGCGCCACCTTTGAGACGAGTGCCGCCTTACAAATCTTTAAAGATACTGACACGTACCATGTCCGAATCAAATGGGATGGCAACCGTGAAGAGCAGTTGACGTTAACGTGTATCGGCATGGAATAACTTACAAAACGGGAAAGAGGTTATATCATGAAAAAAGTCGTTTTGTTATTCGCTTTCTCGATTATGACGGTATGGATATTAGTTGGTTGTAATAATGAAGAGAATATGCAAAGTACTAGTGAAAAACCGACGGCATCCGAAGTATTGAACGAAGATGCTAAAGCAGACATTTTTCAATTCGATGATACGATCTACAAATCAGATGTAGCATGGGCAGAAAAAACCGAAGTCACTCAGAATGAAAAAGTTGGAGAAATTAAAAGAAGAAGTTCGGATAAAGACGCTTTTGATAATGGGACTGCTACGAAACTCTCTAAGGGTACCGCTCTATACTCTACTAAAGAAAGAAATGACATTTTGCTAGTCAATTTCAAAGGGAAATTTAAAAAGTATGTTGCGTTAGGAGAAGGTTAATTTGTCTATAAGAAAAGGCATCCTCAGTTGGGATGCCCTTTTCTTATTTAGATCATGCTAATAATAGAGAAGCTAATCAACCGTTGACGACTTTTTCAGATACATCTTCATTCATCGACTGACGATTGATGGAGAGCGTTTCTCCCTGTTTAAGTCGTTTTCGATATTCTGCTGTCGCCGTGAATAAGACATCTGTTGACGAGTTGAGTGCTGTCTCAAACGAATCTTGTAACACACTGACTAGAACACCGGCTGCTACGACTTGCATCGCGATATCATTCGGAATCCCGAATAAGCTACATGCGAGCGGAATCAAGAGGAGCGAACCGCCAGCGACACCGGATGCGCCACATGCACAAACGGCAGCGAGAACACTCAAGATGATGGCTGTCGGAAGGTCGACTGGGATACCAAGCGTATGAACCGCTGCTAACGTTAAGACAGAAATCGTGATAGCCGCCCCCGCCATATTGATTGTGGCACCGAGCGGAATCGAGATCCCGTACGTCTCTTTATCGAGGTCAAGTTTCTTACATAATTCCATGTTGACCGGAATGTTTGCAGCTGAGCTTCGTGTAAAGAAAGCGGTAATCCCACTCTCCCGGATACATTTGAAGACGAGTGGATATGGATTCTGACGAACGTTGATGAACACGATGAGAGGATTAACAATGAGTGCTACGACAAGCATCGTGCCAATCAATACCAATAATAAATTCCCGTAATCGAGCAATGAAGAAAGACCGTTTTCCGTAACAGAGCCAATGACGATTCCCATGATACCAAGAGGAGCAAGTTTGATGACCCATCCGACCATTTTCGCAATGGCGTCAGAAAAATTCGAGATAAATGTCTTCGTCGTATCGGACGCATTCTTTAAAGCGATTCCTAACACGATCGCCCAAGTCAGAATGCCAATGTAGTTCGCTTGTATGAGCGCATTGACTGGATTATCGACCATATTCAAGACGAGTTTTTGAAGAACTTCAACCGTGTTCCCCGGAGCAGCCAATTGTTCCGCACCTTCTGTCAATCGAATGTTCACTGGGAAAAGGAAACTGACGATGACCGCAATGGCTCCCGCTAAGAACGTCCCGAGCAGATACAAGAAAATGATTGATTTCATATTCGTCTGCTGTCCTTTTTTATGCTGCACGATTGATGCCATAACTAAGAAAAAGACCAGGATCGGCGCGACTGCCTTCAGAGAAGAAATAAATAAAGTTCCAAAAATGGTCAAGGATTTCGCCGCTTCAGGAATCGTGACGGCTAAAATAATACCCACGATCAAGCCAATCGCGATTTGTTTCACTAAACTGATTTGGTTCCACATCTTTAACACTTTCATACGTTCCCCTCCAGGCTTACAAAAAATAAGTTATTTAGAATTCGAAAAACGATGACTTCTCTCTTCTACTCAACAGGATGAATAGTCTAGTCATTCATTTTTCTAAAAATTCTCGCAGTTTGTTGTGTTCTATTTTTGCATAAATCGTGTGAAATAAAAACTAGTTTTTTGCAAGAAATATAATTCCTTTTATTAGGTGTTACATAAGCATACGAATGCAATCGATTGCATAATTACAAAAAAAAGTAGAAGAAGACACATGCCTTCTTCCACTTTATTATGTAAACTAAAGATTTTTTAGTGTTAACTAACCTTACCTTACTAATCAAGAGATCGTTGTTTTTTTGCGTTTTACGATCAACAAAACGATCACGAACAGAAACTCAAAGATTGTAAAGATGCCGACAAAGAAATAGACGACTAACACCTGACTGATCCCATCGACAGCAATCGTGTAAAACCACAGTAATGAAATGCCCGTCGTATAAAGAAGATTAATGATCGTTCCGCTAATTAAGCTAGCTTTCAAGCTTTTCTTACTCCGCGCCTGACTCACGATAATGACGATAGCTCCAATCACCCAGACGATGAGTATGAGTTCAAGGATAGTCTTATCGTTCCATTGTACATCCATGATTTACTCTCCTTTTCAATAGGCTGATAAAATGCGAGTGATACCTATATTTTACAGCAATACAGACTCTTCTAGCCTTCTAAAAGTTAAGCAAAGGAGTTTTTAAAGATCCACGTCAGAATAGTCCTTTATTTTCCTAACCCGAATACTTTCCACCTGACCGATGTGATCAGTCTCTTTCAAGCGGTGCTGAACGACGAGCAACACCAACACGAGCGCAGATAGCACACAAATCGTCGCATAGTACGGTTGCGCGACGCGCTCCAATTCAACCGCCGATAGCACCTGTAAGATCGTCAATCCCGCGAGCATTCCGTGGAAATACCTCTGATAGCTGCGCGGCATTCCTGGCTGTCCGAACGTCTCATGCCAAACGTATAAGCCGAGTCCGAACGCAATTCCGTTCAGGATCGGCGAAGGAAGGAGGAAGAGAAGAATGCCGAGACCAAGCATCAACCAAGCGTATCGGATCGCAGGCTTAAAGAAAGCAGGATCGAGCTGCGCTTCCTCTTCCTCGATGACGGGCACTGCTTTCTCTTCTTCGGTCAACGGTCGGTCGAAACCCAAGGGCTTCTTTCGCTTCTGCTAACTCTAGCATTCGTTTCTTCATCCCAAAGTAGAGCGGAAAACGTTCTTTGATGACCTCCCCTTCATCCGTTTGACCATCCGCTTGTTCTTGCACGGATACCTGATACAGCGTGCGCCCCATTCGATAACTGACCCATTAATCGGTCGTTTGAGTTTGACCATTGTCACGCTTGAGTTCAATCACCTTGGCTTTTTGATTCGTCATGATATGTGATTCCTTTCGTCGTAAGTTCCTGTAATTGTTCTGAAGCATACAATAGGAGAATGAATCCTGAGATGAGACAGACCGCTCCGTTAATCGAGAGATTGATCGGTAATAAATAGTTTTTCGATGAGCTCGCTAACGCGAACATGAAAAGTGCTCCTGACCAGCGATACATGCGAGTACGTGTAGATTTCCCTTCGAGATCAATCGGCCAGAAAATCATCAGAACGACGAGTGTTATGTATCCCGGAATCGGCAAGATATCAGTCAACGTCAGTAATCCACTGAACAAGATCAATAGAGCGCTTAAAATGCGCAACTTTATGATTCGTCGGTCGACTCGAAAATCCATTACTTCAGACAGCGCAAAAGGTAAACGGATGTATCCATCGCCTGATTTTTCACGTATCCATACTTTTTTCTGACGATATGCGAGGAACGAATTCTTGAAAACAGTCCGCTTCGTTGCGGACTCTTCATTCGTTTGCATCATGCCCTCGCTATCGATTGCCTGCTCTTTTCAGGCAATACCTTCCCGGCAGAATAAAGTTCGTCCTTCTTGGTGAAAAACGATGTGATGCACATGATCGTCGACTTGCTTGACTAATTGAATCATGATTTGAGCTCCCTTTATCTTGCTTTCTATATTCCTATAGGTCTCACCATGCTGCGCTGACAGCGTATAGTATGAACAGTCCACCAAAGACACAGACGTAACCGTAATGTCTGACGGTCAACGAACAAAATAGGATGACGCCAATTGACAAAATGATACTGAGTACGAATGAATCGACCGTGTCGACGCTATCCCCGTGTCCTTCTAACGGTGTCTTTTTCGCATGCTTCGAGCGGATGAAATAGATGCCTAACGTTAACAAAAATGATCCGACAGCAAGACCAAGAAACGGTAACACCATAGACTTCTCCTCCGACATATGTATTTGTTTCAATTAGTAATTCAATATGTTTTCATAAAGTTATTATACAACTAATAAATACGATATTTTCCTTTACTAAGTTTCAAAACTATTTTTACCTATTAATAGATGATTTATCATTAATTTCATATATTTTTTTACTTAAAATGACAAATTAGTTAGATGACTATTATAAAAATTTAAAATAGCTCTTTAGTGATAAGATTAAGGATTTTGTTTCAATATGACGTTAAGTTTTAGAAGTGAACAAAAAATCCATTCCAAATTTTACGGAATAGATTTTCCTTATACATTCATATGTCTCTTAGGATTATTTACATAAATACATTAAAACGAAAAATGGTTCTTAAAAGAATATTAGATTACTGCCTTCTTACTTTTTCTGTTTGAGTAATATAGTTCTCTTCTGGGATACTAGCAATATGACTGCTAGCTTTAAGCGAGTAGAACAATCCGATAAAGATACACAAAATACCGAATAACTGTGTCCACCTTAAATACACATTTCCGAAAAAAACATCTAATACAATAGCCACTGCAGGGTCGACGAAAACCATAGAAGAGACAACTGTTGTGGCTAAATGACGAATGCTATTGAAAAACAGTAAATATACTATTCCTGTATGAATAACTCCGGTTACAGTGACATACATCCACTGTGAAGCATCAATTGCTGTATAGTTATTAAAATGAATGAACGGAAGTAACACAATCAGACCTATCACCATTTGAATAAAAGTGGTCACATATACACTAGTTGTTGTAATACTCTTTCCTAATAACATCGTTGCTGCGTAAAAACATGCTGCGATGATGCTGTAGACGATCCCCTTCCAGCTTTCTGAAGCAAACCGTACACCATCGATACCTATAATACTTAATGTTCCAATAAAACAAACTAACATAGATACATACATGAGTTTCGTCTTTTTTTCTTTAAAGAAAAGGCTACCCATTACAAGAACAATAATAGGAGCTAAGTGATATAAGGTTATGGCAATTGTAATGGACGTTCTCTCAAATGCTTTAAAAAGAAACACCCAATTACAAACATTCGTCACACCACAACAAGCAATATATATCAGGTCTTTCCTATTCCATCCTTCCTTTTTAAATCGTCCAGATACGATCCATGCCATTATTAGAAATACAGCAGCACATATACATCGAATCCACACTAATTCAATTGCCGGAAGACCTGTAAAAGTTGAAAAATAGCCAATTGATCCAAAGATAGTCATAGCTATACTTAGTTGAAACAAAGCAATTTTGTTCACCACTATTTCCCCTTTTTGCTTACACATTTATTATCGTTGTGCAGGCAATCCATCACGTGTAAGAATATTTTTCCACATTTCATCCGGAATGGAGAGCATTTGTTGATTATCGCGTGACAAGGTCGTACGAATTTCTTCCTCTCTTCCTGCTTTTAGTTTTTTAACCCAATCTGGTTCCATTAATAACTCTCTTCCTAATCCAAATAAAGGAATTCCTTGTTCTAATACGTCCAAGGCATCATCTGGTGTGTATATGGAACCGAGTCACAGAAAACTTGTTCTATCTGCAATCACATCACGAAAAATCTCTGCTCTTGTTTTTGTTTGATTCGAACCCCTTCGAGGCATGGACCAAACGTTTTTGACTGAAAGATGTAAGTACGATAAGCCTTGATTAGACAATTGATCTACAAAAGCGATCGTTTCCTCCATATTCAAACCATCCTTTTCTGGTTCTTCTGGTGAGAAGCGATATCCAATAATAAAATTATTGCTCGCATATTGATCGCGGATTCGTTTTACTTCTTCAATAACAGCTAACGGGAAAGACATCCGTTTTTCTAATGTTCCTCCCCACATATCTGTTCGAAGATTGGAATATGCCGAAAAAAATTGTTGAATTAGATATCCGTTGGCTCCATGAATTTCCACACCATCAAACCCTGCACGTATAGCTATCTCCGTTGCTCGTCCAAAATCCTGAATAGTAGTTAAAATTTCTTCATGTTCTAACGCACGAGGAACGTAATCATTGCTTGAATCCTTGTAAAGGCTTGCCACGATACCACTTGGGCTAACCATTCGCCTTTCACTTATGTATCCGATGAGACTTTCGCTTCCTCCGTGATGAAGCTGAAGGATTGCTTTTGCTCCCTTTTCTTTTATTTTATTTGCCAACTGCGTAAGACCTGGTACATTGTGTTCCCCATATGCTTTCATTTGACGAGGAAAACTAGTTCCGAGTGATGATATGGTTGCAGCCGCGGTAATAAACATAGCTGGTCCTTGCGCTCTTCTGCTATAGTAGTCCAATTCTTCGGAAGAGACACTTCCATCTATATTTCCTGAATAAGTGGTCATCGGTGCAACAACGACTCGATTCGCCAAAGTTACTCCATTTGAAAGCGTATAAGGTGAAAGGATCTTTTCATACTTCTGATTCATCAATACATCCACTCTCCAATTCTTTTATTTTTTTGATTCAATCTATCTGTTTTTAGTGTATTTGTAAAAATAAAATAAGTAAAATGAATGTTTTTCATTCTAATCATTTGTATCTCTCATGTATAATATAGAAAAGGATGTGAAGTACATTGAATTTATTTCAACTAGAAGTGCTTTTAAACGTAGTAGAAAGTAGTAGTTTTACGAAAGCAGGTCAAAAGATTGGACTGACACAATCTGGAGTAAGTCATAACATTACAACACTGGAATCTGAACTAGGAGTAACACTTTTGAATCGAGGACGAGGTGGTACATCGTTAACCACTGCAGGGGAATATATTATTCCACACGTACGTAATATTGTGACAAATATGGCTCATATAGAGCAAAAAGTTTCTTCTTTACAAGGATTAGAATTAGGAAAGATTGCTGTTGGGAGTTTTCCGAGCTTTACTGCTGCATTTATACCGATCCTGTTTTCTATATTCAAAGAACGGTTCCAGAATGTTGAATTGGTGTTATATGAGGGTGGCTACGATGATATTGAAAAGTGGGTGGAGGAAGGTACTGTGGATTTCGGTTTCACAGCATTACCAGTTAAAGGTTTCGAGAGTATAGCACTGACACAAGATCCTTTGTCTGCTGTCGTATATGATGGACACCCTTTTATAGAAAAAGATACTGTTACGATAGCTGATTTTAAAGAGGAATCATTCATCATGTTACGTTCTGGATGTGAAGTCCTTATCGAGGATGAATGTCGTAAAGCTGGTCTTTCATTACATACCTCTTATAGTAGCAAGGAGAATGAAACTGTACTGTCTATGGTGAAAGGAAAATTAGGTATTAGTATTATGCCAAACCTTGCAGTTTCTAAACGAGAGACTCATGTTCATTTGTTACCCTTACACCCTCCTGTAGTGAGACATCTCGGATTAATTGTCAAGTCATCAGACAAAATGACACCTCTTTCCAAAGAATTTGTCAAGATCGTGAAAGCACATTTCGATAGTTATGAAATCTAATTTTTGGTATCAAGATAGTGCGTACAGATACATTCACTTACAGATAGCACGGATTCAGGGACAATCGGGTTGTCCATGTTCTCTTTTCGATGAATTGATAGAATAAAAAATTCCTTCACTATTCAATTACATATTTTTACTACAAAGGAACTTTGTGCTATATTTATTTAAGTGATTACTTATTTTTAAATAATTTTACAGGATATTCATGTATGTGTTGAAGGGATGATTATATGTTGAAAAGAATACTTATACCTTTTTTATGTGTTCCTTTAGTCGTTTTAACCGCATGTTCAGAAGAAAGTCAAAGCGAAAAATTTAAATCGGAGTCCATTGAAATCAACAATGACAGTGAAGTGAATATCGTTCCTCTTTACTCCCCCTATCAAAAATACTTAAAAGCTTCACTAAAAGATAATGATATTGAAGTGAGTAAACAAAATTACATAAAATATGTTCTAAACGATATCGATAAAACGGGTGAAAAAGAAGATTTTGATACTACTTCTTTAAAAGGTTTCTTCATGCTGCAATCGACTGCTTATCAGCAAGCACTGCTTGATCGAATCGATGCTCTGGAAGAACGACAAGACGAGATTAAAAAAATCATCACAAAAAACTACACTGCTGCGCATAAAGTCCTTCCAAAGAAAAAGAGTACGATTTTCATCGTACCGATTAACTCGGAATATACGACGATGACCGAACCGATGGGTGGAGTAGCAGCAGGAACGTACAAAGATGCGGTCGTGCTCTATCTGGCGGAAGATTTTGATAAGGATGCTCTCGCCTATACCGTTGCACATGAATACCATCATTTAATCCTTCAAGATAGACCAGAATATCAGATGAATAAATTACTCGATTCGGTCATTGTTGAGGGAAAAGCAGATGCTTTTGCTGATCGAGTCTTAAAAAATGTGAAGGCCCCGTGGGATGAACCCATGGATGATACGACAATCAAACATGTCGCAAAGTTGATTCAAACTGGTGAAGCTACTTACGAGGACCTCGTAGGCGGTAGTCCTCAAAAAGACATCCCCCGGTGGAGTAACTACAATTTAGGACACGATATCCTCAATCATTATTTTAAATTACATCCAGATTCTAAAATAGAGGAATGGTCCTTTAAAGGTGAAGCTGATCTTTTGAAAGGATACAAATACCAAAAGTTACTTCAGTGAGAAAAGTATATTTTTGATATATTCCATAAAAAACAGATAGATGAAATAACAAGAACAGCTTACGTGTCGTAGGAAAATTTCTCTATCGCACTCAATAACATCTTAATATGGTCCAATATCTATACAAAAAAGATCAAGGTACAGATGCTTTAAACAGATCTGTACCTTGATCTTTCTTCAATTCAAAACACTCTTTGTTTTCTTGTAATAAATACACGGCGCCTTCTGGATGCATATCCTTTTTTCGCAAGCGAGGAGAATGTAAGGAATTATCATGATCATCACCTTCCTAAACATGGTCAAATTGAAGATGAATGACTATGTTTACTTTAATTTGAACATAATTTCATTCACTTTTTTAGATTTAATCGTACCCATCTGAAATATTTACAATTCAAATTTCAGCCTTCAAGGAGTCATTATTCAAGATTATCGACTAATTCTATATACTAAAACCTTAATTTGTATTTCAATGTATTACAAAGGAGTTGATAATCATGAGTACCATTTCTGTACGTCTGGATGAAGAGGATGCACGACTCATCAAGGAATATGCGAAGGCAAAGAACATCACGATTTCTACACTCGTTCGCGATGCCGTCCTCGACTACATCGAAGGCGAAATCGATTTACAACTCTATCATGATTCCATATCAGTGCACCGTAAAAAATCAAAAGCGATCTCTATCGACGACATGATGAAGGAACTTGATTTAGAATGACAGCTTATAATGTAGAGTTCGAGCGCGGGGCTCAAAAATCTCTCAAGAAAATGGACCCTCAACAAGCGCGGATCATTATGTCCTGGATCAAGAAGAACCTTGTTGGAACGGATAATCCGTGTCGTCATGGTAAAGGACTCATATCCCATCACTCAGGTGAATGGCGGAATCGCATCGGCGACTATTGTCTGATTGCTGACATCCAAGATGAAAAAGTCATAATCTTGATTCTTGAAATCGGACATCGTAGGGATATCTATAAATAAGATGACTAGAACTTACGTACGTTTAAAGTGATCTAGTCTTAAATTTTGAGGAAATACGAAACACCTCTTGAATAGTACACTTAAAAAAGTACTAACATCAGAGGTGTTTTTGCTTCTTTACTTTCTTTAGATTAAAGGTTTACGGTTAAAATCTACTAACTCATCTGTCTCAAACAAAAGATCTTCAAATTGATCCGCTCCGTGTTTTTCAATATATTTCTCCTCGGATTCAAAAATCGGTACGAACCATACTGGCAATACGGTATCTGGCTCATTCCCAACATTAGAATCTGTTTCAAATAGGCAGAAGGATTCATCAAAGTACACAGGACTTGTAACATAAACAGAGGAGAACTGATACTTTTCAAATATTCCTTCAGGGAGTGGATAATACTCTGCTGCATTAAATGCATGTCCTGTTCTCATAGCGTACTCAGCCAATTGCCAGAGTAAATAAATGATCTCGTCCTGAACGTCTGGTTGTTCCGCTGACATCATTATTTCTTGATGCATCAGTGAATCATCTTCCGTTTGTAGTGGATGAAAAAGTAATCCAAGGGATGCAATCGTATAGGTTTCCTTAAATGGTGCATCTTTGAATTTCAAGATTTGAACGTTCTTTTGTTCAAGTTCCTCAATTGGAAATGCTTCCGTGAATTCTCCACAATGCTTTTCTAAATGATCAAGATAATTCATTAAATAAACCTCCAGTAAAATTTATGATTACTAGCTTCTAATTACTGCGTTCATATTCAAAAATCGCCCACGGAAGCCATAAGACTGCTTCTGTCGCCTCGCCTAATTCATTACAATAGTCTGAGTAACGATCCGCTTCTTCGAACGTATGGATTAAACCACGGCTGTTTAGTGAATTGTTGAATTGATGATCGAAATCGCGTTCCAGTCCGTTACACAAATACGAATGAAATAATCCCGAATCAAATCCTAACACTTCGTACCCGATTTTTTTGGCACCGTCTGTGTCAGGGCTGAGATGTTGTGATACCATTTTTTCTACTCCATAAGGCTCTGAATTTTTACTACTAAAAGCCGCTATATCTTCAAGAAAATCCACTTTATACTGTTCAGGCAAACCGAGGCTGATGATACGTATGTCAGGAAGATGGTTCAAAAAACGATCTACGAACGTTTGCGCAGCGTTCAAGTTAGAGAACACTTGAGGAAACAACATATCTCCTGTCTTCCGATGTTCTTCTATCCATTGTTCGAGTAACTGAAAGGTGGTAAGTGAGAGACCGAGTTGATCCATATAACGGTCTTTCTTTAATTCCGAGTCTCCCCATAAGATACTGATGTCAGGATAGTGTGTACAGATGCATTCACTTACGGATAGGACGGACTCATGGACAACAGCTTTGTCCATGTATTCTTTTCGAGGAGTTGGCAGAATAAGATAGTATCCCGCAGATAGGTAGCTCATAAATTGGCTCCTTGTCATGTAAAATGAATTCAATGAGTGTATGTAATGGATTCGGTACGATAGATTAAGTAGAAAGGAACTGAAAACATGGATAAAGAACAAGAAATAGTGCTCGTCCAATCGTTTTTCGTCAAGCGCGTTCAAGAGCGCGTACTGCATGAACTGTTCACGCCCAAAAAACGAGATATGGCAGATCACCGGTATTTAAGCATGCTGAAGAATGATTATTTGATTGAAATCAAACCACCTAATTCATGGCCAGACGATACATATGATTTATTGAAGCAGCACGGTGCACCGGATACGTGCTATTGTCTATCAGAAAACGAGCTGATCAGCGGGAAAACGTTACCTCTCCGTGAGGCACTCGAACACGCCATCGGCTTTGGATTCGCCTCGATCATTTCCTGTATTCCAGGCGAGTTGGCGTATTTCGAAGCGGAGCAATCTTTCGGTCCACCACCTCGCTATTTGTTGAAGAAACCAAGCAATCGGTAAATAGCGTCTTTCATCCATGCTTGGTTTCTAACAACTACGTCACGTGGTCGTACGCCAAAATTTGCTGAATGCATATCATCATCCTCATGTTCCTCTTAGTCTGCTTCGTATATGCCCTCTCTGAAGTCGTACACTTTACTCCATATCTTGATTTTAGTGCCATTGATTGTCACCGTATCCTTCGTCCACTTCACTTCTTTTATTTCGCGACAAGGATACTCCCAGTACATTCTACGCTTTTCTCCGTTCTTATTTTCCATAATGCCGAGCATCGCATAATCCACCGTCGCGCCACCATTCGCGCGGTAAAAGCGAATCGTGTACGCCTGATCAGGCGAGCTACTTTTCGAGATATACTCTTCTTTTGGTACAACATTGATATCAACCAAGAAAAATAGTCGATAGATCGTCCACACGACATATATCGAAAGACTTGCACCTGCTATGATTCCCGTTATCTTTAACTTTTTTCTCACTTTTCAAGACTCCAATTTTTATATATTCTTCAACATTCAATCGTTTAGTCTCCACAAAAGCAAATCAACGTATTTTGATAGACCGACACGATGCACATCCGCTTCAACAATTCTAAAAAATGATGAAGTTCCATGATTCGTTTATCTGACTGATGTATCATCCACGGCTCATTCGCATAATGATTCGCTTGATTCATCATCCACGCTTCCTTCGGTATACAATAGCGTTGAATAAGCAGCTCGCAAATTCCAATCAACTCGTTCACTTCTCTCGCTCTAAACAACTTATCGCTGTAAGGATCGAGATTAATTAAGAGATTGCAACGATTGGAGGTACTTGCGAACTCTTCTCTTAAAAAGCGTTGGACGTGACTCGGAAATAGGAGAATCTCTTTTTCCTTTTCTGGCACTTCTTTTAAATCCTTACTAATCCCAAACATGATCTTCCTCCTTTATATCGCTCCTATGAATGTCAATCATAGTAGTCGATGCCTTCCCCTTTAGGAAGAAACGCTTTTACTTTGTCTCCACTATCAAAACAAGCTTCATTCGAAAATAGATAGTAGCCCATGAAATCATGCTCCATCGTGATGAACGACATCTCTTTCGTCGCATGAATAACGGGAACAATCTGTTCTCTTTTAAAGAACCATCCTTTGACCATTTTCCGTTCAAACGTCAGGAGATTCATAAAGGATAGGAAATAAAAATCGTTCACAGCCGCATACCAATACGTTTCGTCCAGCAGACGCTCAAGTTCGCTCGCATCGTTCACTTGAACGCTATAAAAAAGACTGCTCTTATCTGGATGAATCTTTGTATAGTATAGGTTTTCCTTCTGAAAAAACGGTTCCACTTCTTCATTGGTAAAACCACCGCCGAACGTGACGAATATTGGAAAGCGATTTAGACGCGTCAAAAAATGCTTCAGTACTTCATTGGAATCATGTTGATAGTCTCGTTTCTCGTCATTCGGAAGACATCCCATCGAATAAATCGACTTAATAGCACCCGGTGGATCAATGTCGAGATAACGGTCTTTGATCACTTTTGCATGATTCGTATGTTCTTCGAAATCGATGTATAACATGGAAATCCCTCCACGTATTCTGTTTGATCCATCTACATCATCCAACTAAATCGAGTTGCTGGTTTCATCAATAGAATTCAATGGTACCGTCGTCAGGAAAGATGGCTTTCACCTTGTCCTCGGTATTAAAACAGGGTTCATTCGAAAACAGATAATAGCCCATGAAATCATGTTCCATCGTGATGAACGACATCTCTTTTTTCACACGAATGACGGGAACGATACGTTCTTTTTTGAAAAACCATCCTTTGACCATTCTCCGCTCAAACGTCAGGAGATTCGTAAACGATATAAAAAAGTCTTCGTTCACAGCCCCATACCAATAGGTCTCATCTAGCAATAACTCCAGTTCGGTCGCGTCATGCACTTGAACGTGATAGTATAGGTTCTTGTTTGGTCGAACCTTTGTATACGATAGATTATGCTTTTGAAAGTACGGCTCGACCTCCTCGTCCGTAAAACCTCCACCGAACGTGATGAAAATCGGGTAGCGATTGAGACGCGTCAAAAATTGTTTTAAGACTCGATTTGAATCGCCTTGATAGTCTCTTTTAGTTTCCATATCCGGTAGACACCCCATCGAATAGATGAAATCGATACGTTCCGGTCGATCAACGTACAAGTATCTGTCTTTGAACACTTGTGCGTGATTCATATGCTTCTCAAAATAGACATATAACACGATTCCACTCCTCTCTCAATCACTTTATTACCGCTCGATTTCATCTTCTGGAAACAGTGCTTCTATTTTTTCTAACGCATCGAAATCTGTTTCATTCGAAAAGATCAGGACATTCTCGAAATCAAAGCCGGTTTTAAAAAATGTCGTCGGTTTCGTCATATCGATTACTGGCACTACTCTCTCTTTTTTGATCAACCAGCGTCTTACTCTCCTCGTTTCAAACTTCAATACATCAGTGAAAGCAATCAAATAGTAACCGTTGTTCCAAGCCAATGAAATGGTCTTCGCTAGTATTTGCAATAAGTCATTCGGTTGATTCACTTCGACGGTCATGTATCTTTCACGCTTAGTGATTAGAATCTCTGTATACGGTAATTGTTTGTGCTTAACCGTAGACAGCAAATCTTCTTTTTCTAAATCAGTCAGTTCATGGAATCCAAAAGAGAGATATATTGGAAAACGATTTAACCGCGAGAATAACTGGGTTAACACTATTTCGTAAGAGATGACTTCATCTTCTTTTGAATCATCGTCATAATACTCGAAAGAAAAAATGGATGTGATTCGGTCTTGTCCTTTCACTGTCAGATGATATTCTTTAATCGTCTTCGCATGATTTTGCTGTTCTTCGATGTAAATGTGCACGTTAATCCCCTCACTTTCTCTGGATTGTCACGGTCTTCATCAGGATTCTCTACTAACGGGTGTTACACTACAAGTATGCTCTCTTCTAACGTTAGACAACGAGACATACATAACCCAACTTAGAGGTGATTCCAGTGAAAAAACTTCTGCCTTGCGCCATCTGTGGCGAGAGACACGATGAACTCCCGACTGAATATGAAACACTCGGACCGGTCTACTACGAACAAATGTCTGAGAAAGAGCAAGAAACGAAAAGCGAGATGCATGATACGTGGTGTGTTTTAGAACTGGACGGTCCCCATTATTTCGTGAAGGGCATTCTTGAACTCCCGATTGCTGGACAAGACGAACCCTTCTGGTGGATTACATGGGTGAGCCTGAGTCCTGACAACTTCGCTCGCTTCATCGAGAAAAAACGTTCTCGGATTGAGGAGCCGATGTTCGGCTGGTTTTCAAGTGATCTACCCGCTTACCCGGATACCGTCAACTTAAAAGTGATGGTCCATGATGAAGGAACCGGTCAACTTCCTTTCTTTGAACTCGAGCCGACGGATCATCCTTTGTCGATCGAATTCTATTCCGAAATGACGCTTGCTCAGGTCCATGCCATCGCAGACATCGTCTATGCACAAGAGTAAATCACCTATAACGCCGCTGATCCACAGCGGTTTTTATTATGTCTCACGTGTTTACGATCATTCATCTGTACTACTGATATTCCCAAAATGAGCAATCTTTCCATTCGTACAAAAGTGATCGAGCATGCCAAATCGATTCGTTGCATCGCGGGTCACGATGAAGTTATAGGGCATCAATAACGAGAATTCAGACATGAAGTCTTCAAGCGTTTGCCGTGCGGGACGTGCATCTCTCGAAAAAAATCCTGGCGTGAATTCTTTTCGATTCAGCAAATGCAATAAACATTCTTCAAATACCGCTTGCCAATTGGAGTCGTGTAACGTCAACACGTGAATCGAATCGTCATTTTCTAAAACATCCCGACCACAAAAGACGACCT
Source organism: uncultured Exiguobacterium sp. (assembly GCF_964277885.1). NCBI lineage: Bacteria > Bacillati > Bacillota > Bacilli > Caryophanales > Exiguobacterium > uncultured Exiguobacterium sp. Next base: position 1,504,876 of record NZ_CAXYJR010000005.1, read on the forward strand.
CGACTGGAAACGAGGCATTCGGTAAAACTGCATCGAAAAAGTTCTCATACTCTGTTCCTGCATTATCGAGCTCTTCATATGCGACTCCATACATCGAGACACAATCGTTCGTGACTCGGACGATTCCTTGTCCTTGTTTTTGGATAATGAGCGTCACTTCTGCTTCAGTCGCCATTTCCTGCTGTTCGATGACAAGGTGTTCGAGAAATCTTTCAAGCTGTGAGTCGTCGGTCATAATCATGTGAGATCGGACCGTCCAATCCGAAAAATCACCGATGTTCGGATTCTGCTTGAGTGGTCGTTCCAGAAACTTTACTTCAACCGGATACCAATGCTGACTTACTTGAAGACGGACGAGGTCTTGCCAATCGTCGCGTGGTAGCAGTTCCCGGAACACATCGATCCACTCGTCTCGTTCAACCAGCATTCCATTCTTATTTTTCATTTTTCATCCGACCTTCTAGTTTGCTACAAAGATAGCCCACGATATGTTCATGCGTCGTCCGCCATTCAAGATCATCATTGTCGACTAATTCATTGATTATCTCCGAGATGACCTGCCATAATGCGGTTCCATGATAATCGTCGTATGGTGTTCTCACTTCCGGTCCTCCTTTTATCCTCTTCGGATTTCATTCGAAAAATTCTCCGTTCTTTGAAACGCAGAGATTAGATCTTCTCCAAACAACGTGATGCTACCCTCCCAGGGATGACCGAGATATCCCCAGCGAAAATCACGAGCGATGAAAAAGGAGTAATCGCCATCTGGAACTGCTGGAATCATCCAGTCTCCTTCTTCATTGCGAAGAAACGGACGTCTTGGGTCGATCCAGTATCCTTGATGATTCCAATCGAGCGCCATCACGCGTTCTCCTTCAACGGTCAGCTCGGTCAGAATACGCTTTAACGTTTGCTCGATCTCTTCGCGTTTCTCGTAATCCACTTCATATGTAATGAACGGACTCGGGGCATGGTATGAGGGGAAAACTGTCGTACTGGGTGCGAACTGAAATTGTTGATCAATGACGTGCCACACCTTCTCATCCTCCACATGCGTCATCGGAATCCAGCTCCATGGTTTACCTTCATCCATCAGCTCAAACGGCGCTCCTTGAGGATATAGAACGGTGTACGCTGCTCCTTCTTGTACTGCAATTTTTGGTTCGTCTTGTACATCGCGTGCTTTCGTCTCTTCAAAAATTAGTGCAATGGCTGCCTCGACATCAAGGACATGGTAAACGATATTCGTCGTACCGCTACCGATATCTCCCCCTTCGCAGTAGCCGTTCCCCGTATGAAGCAAACCATCATTGATTACTTCTTCCATCATGTAACGTCGCTCGAGCGCTGTTTCTTCCTGATCCTCTTCATAAGAAAACTGGACAACCAGTTCCGTATAATCGGTTTCGTTTAGCTCGCGATAACCTTGACGTTCAAACTCCTCAACCAACCGCAAAATCTGTACACCTAATCGTTTGAAGCGCGAGACACGCAATTGCTTTACGTTTTCTGCTTTCACCCACGCTCCAACGATTCCTTGATGTTGAACGATGAGGCGTTCCTCCGTATAAATTGTTTGGTAGAGCGTATCCGAGCCGTTTTGTTTTGTCAGTTGGATCATGAGTGGTTTCCGCTCCCTCCATCACAATGCGTTCAAGTCACGATCTTCTATGTAGCCTAAAAACGTATCTTGCAATGCACCATCTGTCTCTACGGTATCGACCGGATCTCCTGCTTCGTCGACTCGGACAAGTGCCAGTTTCGCTTCAAGCGCAGATCCATTTAGTCCTGAACTCCCATCGATGATACTAAATACATGGGAAACCGTATCGATGATCGTCTGTTCCATCATCTGTCTCATTCGTTTTTGATCCGCTTCGCTCGAATGTTGGTAAAACGCGATGCAGGCCGTATAGTCATTGACGTTTGGATCGACTTCTTCTTCATAGATGTCCTTATAATCTGCCATACCGCCCTGAACGACCGTCCGATGGACCGCTTGAACAAACTCTTCCATCTCTTGATTCATGATTTTTCTCTCCTTTTATCAACAGTTCGTAGTTCATATCTCTCATCTTGAACGCTTACCGATTACATCTATTCGTCTGAACAGTGTCTTATTCTGCTCATACCGACAAACGAGTCCGAGGATCATTGTCATCTGTCACCCACTTGATTCCGGTATACCCACGTTTCATCGCATTCTCATAAAACGCTTCAGATACGTGCTGCTCTTTACAATAGATATCGACGTATGTGCAGTCATACACTAAAATCGCGATTTGACAATTGCTTTCCTGAAACCACTCATACGTCGTTCCCACTTCTTCAGTCTGACCACGTTGAAATGCAAACAATTCAGCAAAGATTAGGTAATTGCTTGGTCCCCTTAGCCATTTCGCTAGTTCATGTCCTGTCGCTTTCTGATCGTTTGAAAACTCTTCTAAACTGTCATACAAGTCCCCGTCCATGGTTTGGATCGGAAAATCAAAGTTACGAAGAAACCAGTCATACGCTTTCATCTCGATCGCACTTAGTATATCGAGCAAAACACGTCCCGGTTCATTCGGAATTTCAAACGATACGCCACGCAGACTCATCGAATTCCTTCTTTCTACCTTGTTATAAGAAGGCTGCCGTATAAAAACACTGTAGTTCCTGTTCTTCACTCGAACTTCCCCACGTGCAGACGGTATAACCTTGTGCGGTCAGTGTCATGACCATCTCGACGACTGGCAACCCTCCACTTTCTGTTAAGCCGATGTCGAACACCTGATCAAGTAACTCCTGACAGTTTAAGGGTCGATCATGATTCGCACAAATAATGGTATACATAGCTGGAGAATCACTAATCATTTCAATGGCTCTCGAAAGCTGTTCGAGACCAAATTCAGAAATCCCAACGTAATATGGTTCTTCTCCGACTTGAACTGGCACTTCTATTCGGGAGGTGAAGCCATCGAGCGTCTCTTCTCGTTCGAGCAAACGCCACAGCTTGTAGTAATCAAAGATTCTTTTGGACTGAAACTTATTTCCGACACACACTACTACATAAAAACGATAGGTACTCAACGCATGCTTTTGCTTTAGCTTATCACGGAACATCTCACTACTGATTTGTTTGAACTGAACGATGTCTTCTGGAAACAAAAGCATCTCACCGACCACACATAAACAGCGAATTGATGAACTCGCATCCGCAAGCCATGGAAAGATGCGTGTCGCATCGCTATGCTCTTCAAGATACGTTTTCATGAAGTATCTCCTTTTTCATTCCCATTGACACGTTACGCTTTGATTGGTTTCAAATCGTAGATGTACGAGTTCATTTGTTTTGAGATTAGACAGTTTCAGCGAACTTTGAGCTTCATTCGTATAAGGCAATTCGAATCTGACACCTTCGATTTTCTTCAGTAAAAAATATGCCCAGTGCCGATTGTATTCATTCTCGGACAGGACATCCCATAACGCATCCTCACAATGATTCGCCTCGTAGAAACATAATTTCATGACCGTGTTCTCTGCTATCACGTGTAACCCCGTGAATACGGAAGGGTTCGGAATTCGCGATTTTTGAACGACTAAGGTATAGCCCTCTTTCAGAAGATGGTTCAGTTGTTCGCGGCTATCCGGAAGCTCCTCTTCGATGACGGAAGCCGGCAGTTCTCTGATGCGAATCGGCAGAACCACTTCATATTCAAAGGGATCTTCGAGAGCGAGTAAGTCTTCATGGGAATAGATTATTTTCATGAGATCATCCTCACATTCTTTTATGGAGTGCTTTTAGATTACACGCGCGCCACGCATCACGGACGATATCTTGGAAAGTCGTTGCCTTCGGTTTGAGTTTCAACGTTCTATAGTCGAAGCGATAGACAGCTTCGTCTGGACGCTCTTTCAATACCGCATAGTATTCGTCCTGTTTAAACGACGAACCAAAAAAGAAGTATTTGTCGCGGATTGCATCGAACTCGGTTAACGCGTATTCATCAAGACTAACCGAGAGATTGTATTGGATCTCATGCGATAACCCGTTCCAGCTCGTCAGCGGTATACCGTATAAGTTCAACTCTTCGGAAAAACGAATACCGTTACAGACTCTCAAAATCTCTTTATACCACTCCGGAATCGCAAAATGATTGGTCTCGAATGCTTGGATGCGGGCTTCTGGACAAGGACTCTCCACGGACACTCGGTAGCTTTGAATTTTTGGTAAGCGATCATACAAACAAAGCTCATGCCTTACCTTTTGCCCCTCGATTGGAATGCTGTACTTTAGTTTTTTGTGGTCTTTTTCATAGAATCTCTCCATGGAAGCTAGCACATTCGCCAGAAACCCATCATCAGCTCCTGATGGATGTCTTTCTTTCTTGATGATTGGCATTTCAACGTCTTCTAGTGACACGTCTTCCTCGTCATCGTTTTCTTCAAAAGCCTCATGTTCCCCGAGGACGATTGCGACACCTGTCACGTTACCGTCTTCTCGTCGGACGAGGACTTCATAGTGTCCGTCCCCCATTAACTGAACGGCGGCACCGAACGGAAACAGGAAGATCTCTTCTTCCATCATTTCGTCTGAGATCGCGATATAGAACGGGTCGATTTCTTTGTCGAACTCTAGCGTATTTCGAATCTCCCAATCGATGGCTTCCCGTCTCCCGTAATCCGCTGTGTTCATGACGACGAGCTGCGCTGAATCGACGACGACTAGATCGGATAACGCCTCGAAATCGGATGGAGCCATCTTCGTTTCTTCATTCATTGTTAGGTAAAGCAAATTAATTGATTCGTACTCATCTTCGTCATAGAAGACCGTCCAAATCGAACCTTGTTCAACTGGAATTGTCACGTTATATTCTACATCCGGCTCAAGGAAAGCCGGATCCGAGACGATCAAATTCCCTTTGTGACTTGTAAACGTGCCTAGCTTTTTCATGGTGCATCACTCCTTCTTACAGATTTCTATCATACCGGAACGGATAGTCGCTCATTCTTTCTCTTCATCAAACGATCGATAGAGCGCTCTCTGCCATGCGACAGTTCTCTTCATCCAACTCGGATCCTCGATGTTCAGGTAGGTTAATGCGTCTTTCGCTAAGTCCTCATGTTCTTGTTTTGTCGTTAGCCCATTCATCACGAAAGATTTTCCATCACCGTCAGGCGTTTCAATTAAATCAGCTCCGACGACAAACCGTTCTTCTGCTTTTAAATCAGATACTTTCACTTTATTTGGGAGAATCGTGTCCCCTTCAAAATCGACATAACCAGTCAATGGGACGATACTCGTTTCCATATAAAAATCTTCACTATATTTCGTTATATAGATCATCAAGATTTCCTGAAAGGAGTCTTGTTTACGTCTAAAATGAGGATAGCTTCCTCTGAATCCATATGCTCGTATGTACGGCACCATGATCGTTTTCATCGCTTATATCATCATCTGCCGATTTCCGAGAGTAATGCATCCCACGCGTTTCCGCCCTTTCTAAATAGCTGAGGTCATTGCGTTGTTGTAACTCAACCCTTTAATTCTTGTTGCATCCGCCACTCCATGAATCCAGTGGTTTGCTCTTGCCGGAAACGAATCCAATCCGTTTAAGGTTTGATTCATCTTCTGCCATTCGTTAATACATTCCGATTTGAAAAGCGCATCATCGAGTTGCTCGATTAGTAACCAAGCCTCTGTTAAGATTGCAGCATCTTCCTCTTTTTCTCCTAAATACAAATCTTCATCGAGATGATGGAAGGAATACCATAATCCGTACAAAAGATGATTAATCATTCTCTCGATCGCTAACTGCTCTTGTCCTCCCCCACGTGTAATCGCCTCTTGTAAATAGATGAAGCGGTCATCTTCATCAATGAAAAGACCATACCAGCGATACGGTCGGACGTCATCCGGCAACTCTTTCATCCACTTCTTCAAAGTCGGTTTTAGAAGACGTTCTTTTAGCGGATGAATCAAGAGGAACGAAGCGTCTGTCTCTCCTTCACAGGTAGATAATAACCAACTCACAAACGTCCGCTGTCGCTCGAAGTTCCACGTATTCGCTTCTTCAATGAATCTATCCATATGTACTAACCACTCTTTGCGTAAGCCATGATTTTTGGCAAGAAGAGCGGTGTGAAGACGTGGTAGATCAGAAACGATAGGGTCTTGTAATAACTTATCTAGAAGCGACATGTTTCATTTCCTTTTAAAAATGTCATTGCTCTACTTTCATTTGTTGTCTCGTTTTTCGAAGATGAAACCATAATAGTATTCCCGTGCCTATCGAAAGAACCGGGAAAAGATACGGGATGTACGATTCCTGCTGATGAATCACGTGCATGAAAAAGTAACTAATGAAGCAGACAATTCGAAGCCATGTAGGAAGATAATCTTTACCAATAAAAGCTAAAAACATCAAGGGAATACCCATTCCAAATACTACAATTGGTAAGACAGAGAACGGTGTCACGAACTGAAACAGACCAAGTCCCACCAGAAGATAGGCGAACCAGGACGTCCGTCGTCGAAACTTCTCGCGTTCCTTTCGTCCAGGTTGTATCCCGTAAATATCATCCTGCTTGTATCCTTCCGCTTGTTTCTCGGCAATCAGTTCCTCCATCCGTCGTTTCGCTTGACGCCTCGTCGAGTACTGTTCTTCCTTCTCATCGCTGACATCTTGATCCAACTTCCATTGCTCGGTGACACCGTGATAGATCTGGATTGTTCGACCATCACGATACAAGTACCAAAAGTACGTAATGCCATCCACCTGTTTACTGAGTGTCTGAATCATGTTAACCCTCCAGATCTGCTAGGACATCTTCTGGATCTAGCTCAAGTCCGACGAGCTCCGGTCCCCAATTCAAGCCACAATACAGTCCGTCGTTAATCATGTTCGGTAACCAGCCATTCATGTACAAATCCAGGTCTAAGCGAATCAGATGATAGTTCGCCCATTCTTTCGTCTGTAGCGCTTTCGCCGCCGCTTCCGTCGAAAAGAATAATAGGACGTCCGTTTCCTCTTGATTCGACGGACAGTACGCCCAGCCCGACTGTTCCAACTTTGATAGACCATAGACAGCACCCGTTTCAAGAACCGTCTCTAAGAAAAGTTCTGCTTGTTCCGCACTCTGTTCCATTTGTTGTTCCTTTTCAACGAACGTATTCAACGTCGGTGCTACTGAAAACAACTCTTGTTCCTCGTGGTCCCACAAGACGATCGTCTCTGTGTCCGGTAACTGATATCCGAGTTCGTCACCTGTTCCGTCACTGGCGATTCGTAAGAAACCGGATGGATAGTCCTCCGCATCCGTCGTGTTGACACGAACAAGGTCGTCCCATGTTCGCTTGATGTACTGCTCGTCCTTGATCGGATGAAACTCCCATTCACCGACATTGAACTTGTTTTCGCGCTTGTAGCAGTTTCGTAGTTCTTTCGGAAGCTCGAAGCCGAGTACTGCCTCTACTTCTTCTAGTCTCTCTTCCGTAATGCCAGGTAATCCACTTTGATATGTCATTCTGTATGACTCCTTTTATTTTAAATTAAATTATTTATAGGTATTTAAAACATGATCTATCTGATAATCCGTCGGTAGGATTGTTTTAAGCTGATCGACGGTTTGAAAGGCATCTCCATTCGAAAACCACATGAAACCGAGCGCATCATGCGATGGAAGGATAAACGGCAATCCATCACGTGCATCAATTACATGCGTGTATTTCGCTTCTTTAAAAATCCATTTTCCAGAGGTTTTTAACTCAAATGTGGGTCGAGCGAACGTGATGAGGAACGTTTCACTATAAGCAGCTCGAAAGAAGGACTCTTTTAAGACGAAACGCAGATCATTCGCATCCGACACTTCGATACAACAATAAAAACTGGTACGTCGATGATCGCCTTCGTACCGGGGATGTTCGTGGCAAACGAATGGTCGCAATTTTAAACGCTCTAAGAGGTCCATTTCATCTTCTCGAATCTCATCAAAATTAGTCGTGATATATAAAGGAAAATGATTGAAGCGAACCAGCGTGTCATATAATACTTCCTCCGTCAATTCACTGGTAAAACTACCTACTGTATGGTCATAACACATGATTTCGTAGATAGTTTGCAATGGACCAAGCACGTTGATTTCGGATATCTGAAGCATACGTTGGATACTCTTCGACTGAAAAGAATATTCGTCGATTGTCAGCTCGTTCATACTGTATCTCCAATCTGTGTCGTCATCGTTCAATTTTTCCGGTTAAAATTCTTACCTGTGGGATAAAGTCCGGTCAAGCGTCTGCCGTAATGAACTTTTGCCTGCCCCATTCGGATTTTCTTCAGATTAAACTGGTCCTTGAAATAATCAATGACGGGTTCAACGATATAAGACGGCTCCAAGATATGAAGGACGAATTCGATCGCTTCTGAACCATATTCATCTTCAACAAAATACCCGTTGCCGATTTCAAAAAGAAATTCATTGAGGTCTTCTTCAATGCTCGAGCGACGCTCAAAGATGACGTCATACTCTGTATCCTGACAAAAGATCTCGACGACAACTTCGTGGTAATCCGCTTCTTGAACGACCGAGTATCCGTCTTTTTCTTTCTCCGCTACGAGTTCTCGAATGTAGGCATCCAGATTAAAAAAGCGCGAGAACTTTTGCTCGCTCATTGGTTCTGTCAACCTCTCTCCCATGATGCCGTGAAACGTGTAAAGTGTCCGTCCATCCTTTTCAAACAGCCAAAAATGATTCTGACCGTTCATGTGTTTGATGAGTTGCATATTGTCACACAATCCTTTATGTAATAAGTCGATGAAATTTATAATTTTTCCTAAATAGCTGTTTTCTTAAAAAATCAATTTCTCCACTCCATTATAAAAGTCATAACCATTTATGGGAATTTTTATTTATCATTAAACTCCTCTTCTTTCTAATTAATTCTTATCAGCGTACTCGCTATTAATTTAAATCAAATGCAGTTGATATATTCTTTTGTGATTACAATTCAAAATTCAAGATCTTTTATGTCAGCGTTATTACGCTCTATACGGTACTTATTCTTTCTTTATGGGTGGAATTGAATGGATACAGTGATCAGTCATTATTCGAGATTCAAGGATGAGATTCTCATCGAAGATTTACATAGCGTATCGTTTGAGGAGCGACGCTTAGGTGTTGAAATATAATGTACCTGTCCTAAGGCACTTCCCTATTTCTCAAGTACGCTACATATGAAGTGTTTCCTTGATGTACACTATCGGTAGTACAAAACCGTGTACTTCGGAGGTGTTCGCACTTGAAAATGAAACGTTTAGCTTTCCTCCTTTTTTCGTTCGTCTTCCTAGCGGGATGTAGTGATTATGATCAAGACGGAAATACGACTAGCGAGAAAGCAAAACAGAAATATGATGTAGCTATCAATCAAGTCTTCAAATCTGAAAATCAGTACTTGAAGAAGCAACAGGTTGATCGACAACTAAAGCGAAACACCGGTGAAACGGGCGCCATCGTTTATGAGGATCAAGGCCTCATTGAAATCTATTACGACCAATCAGTTGGAGGAGAAAGAGCCATTTATCAGAAAGATGGATCAACTCACGCGCGGAAAACATACACGAAACAAATCAGCCGTAAAATCGATGACTCTGAAAAAAAATACCTTGAGAACATTGGAATCAAGTAACTTTCATCAGACTAGACCAATTTTTAATTGTTTATATCAAAAAGAGTCGATGACTCTCCTCAAAGAAGAGAATCATCGACCCTTTTTCAAAAATACGGTGTCATCGAACTATACTGTCACAAGAAGATTAGAAAATGTGGAAAAGAAGTGCACCGATGAAAGATTACGTTAGAAACCGATGTAAGTAGTCTGCAGCGTTCCGTTGCATGACTTTTAATTGATCTATTCTATAGTTAAGTCAAATAAATACGTTTTTGGAGTGATAAAAATGGAAGATAAGGAAGAAAAATCACCTTATTATCTAAGAAGAATCCCCTTCTTTATTATTTCTTACTTAATTGCACCTTTAGCGTACATCTTACTTTTCATCAAATGGCGTTCGTTAGATTCTTCTGTGCGAAATGCGCGACTGATTGTTGCATCACTATTTTTACTACTCTTCATCATTGATTTTTTTCCAGCTGGTCTATATCAAAACATCGTACTTGCTATAGCCCTCACAGTTGGTTTGTTTATTACCTTTATTGGATTAGGGGGCGGAACAAAATAGTCGATTAACCGTACATCCGGATTTATGAACGTCGTTTTGTTCCGAATCCCATCAATCCATTTCATCTTCTATTCTTTATTTCCATTTTACCTACTCATTATTTGATATACTTAAACAAATCATTGTAAGAAAGGATGATTCGAATGTGGAAGGCACTCTTATTTTCTTCCATCTGGATCGGTATCACGATCCCACTTGTGTTAGCTGTCATCTTTACGCTTTTCGAACCTTTACTTACTTTTGATACGAGTGGCATCCTCATGTTGATCACAATGGCAATCGGTGCGATTGCTGATCTCTATTTCGCAACTCGTATTTGGACTTGGATCGAACATAAGATGTACAAACGAAAGCATTACATGTGAAAACGCAGATTATTCGTTCATCATCGAACAGATATTCTGCGTTTTTTAGATGAATCGTGCCATATAATCGGAAAAAATTTTCGTCATGACTTTCGGCGTATTTTCGATGTAGATCCGCATCTGTTCAACGTTTGCTTCAACCACATCTTCTTCTTTTTCTTCTGTTGGAAAATCAGATATCCCTTTGATGATGATACATTCAACCCCGTTTTTCTGACAGATGTACGCGATTGCCCCCGCTTCCGTATCGGCAATCGTCAATCCGTTATCCCGCAGTTCGATATAGTCTCGCCACATGACGACAGCCCGATCTGCCGTTCCTATCGTTCCGAGATAAAAGTCGTTACCATACTTCGATACATCGAGATTGACGACGAACGAGGGTTTGATCAGTGGTTCAATCTCTTTAACCGTGCAATCATATTGAACAGCACGATCTGGAACGATGATATCAAGTACGTCGTACCTGGTATCGATCCCGGCACACGTTCCAGCAACGATGACCTTCGTCAATGTAAAGCGGAGGATCATATATTGATTCGCACCGATACCGTTTACTTTTCGAACGCCGGTACTATAAAATATGAGCGTTTTTCCATTCATCTCTCGCGTGAAATATTCACCGTACGGATAGGCAATTCTTTCTTCGGGCGAGACACGAAAATACGCTAGTGTTGCGTCGAACTCCCATTTGGTTGCGATACTGATTCCAATCATTTCATCGTTCTCCTCTATTTTTTATCAGAAACATTATTTTCGTATCCATCCATATCAATCCCATACTCGTACACGCTCGATACTTGCTGTTCTCAGGTAATCGAGTAACTGTCCCGTATGTACCGCTTCATGATAAGCAATTCGTAGCAACATATCTCCAAGCGAACGCACATATCCCGATTCGGAACGGTTGATCTGAACCGTCGCTAAATCTGATTCCGGTAGTTGCTCGACATATGTCATGAATTCCTCACGATAGACTGCCGCAAAGTCTAATTCTGCTTGCACGGATACGAAGTCGCGTGCTTCATACGGGGACTCATACGACGATAAACTGCCTCGGTTCTGTAACGCTAAGTAATAATAATACTCGCTATCTAACACATGACGGATCATCTCGAAACACGTCATGGCATTCTCATCCGGTTTCCAGTTCAGTTTATCTTCAGGAATCGACTGCCAGACTTTGACGCTTCTTCTTCTCACTTCGTTTAAATTCCATACTGTCCAATCGATTGTGTTCATGATACATCCTTCCTTTCAATGACGAATAAGTGTTCTCTTAATCTCTATTTTGACAAAGCAATTTGAAAATCCTTTAAAAATAAAAACAGGAATCATCCTCAGATGTTTCCTGTTTAATCGTCCATCGTTCACTTATTCTTTTCCTCAGACAACGCATCGATCTCTTTTTGGCGTAAAATCTCCGCAATTTGATGATGTTCGTTCTCGATGGCACTATCACGCGCGGAGTGTCCTGAAGCGTCGCGGTGAAGCGGATTTGCTCCATAAGAAAGTAATATACGGACGATACGCTCGTATCCCTTCGTGCTAGCTAGCGTCAATACCGTCGCCCCGTCCTCTGATGGGCTCGTCTCATGATCCGCTCCTGCTTTGAGTAACACCTTAACGGCTTTTGGATGGTTATGTGTCACCGCGAGATACAATGGGGTTACACCTCCTTCTCCCTCTGCCTCGATTTCAGCTCCCGCTTCAAGCAATAAGGTGACTTTTTTTGCCTTCCCTGCCTGAGCGGCAATGTGTAGAGGCGTCATTCCCTCACCCTCTTCAGTTCGTTCGTGTAACAATTCCATATCCTGAGCCAAGTGACGCAGGATTTTTTTATTGCCAGACCGACCTGATATTAGATGTAGTGCTGTAAATCCATCACCTGTTAAATCTAAATAGGCGCCACGCTTCATTAATAACAAGGCAATCTCAGATTTCTGGTCATACAATGCGATGTGTAGCGGCGTCATTCCATCTTGATTGGGTAGATTGATGTCTGCTCCGTGGTCGAGCAGCATTGCGACGATCGCGATGTGTCCTTCCTGGATTGCCCAGTGTAGTGCCGCGAACCCTTCTTCATCCCACTCATTCAGATCATCCCCTCGTTCGATACAGCGCATGACCTGCTTCTTTTTCCCTAGAAAGGCTGCATCTTGAATGGATCGCTTCCCCATGTCGGTTCGCCCCTTTATCAACTCTGTCGTTAATTCATTTTACAACAACCGGCTTCAGGAAAGCGAAAAAACCATCTTGAACAGCGCCAAGATGATTTTACCTAGTGAACAAATTTTTCTATATGAATTTTTTAAACGCAAGGATCTGCATCGCTGTTTGTCGGACTTGTTCCGCCGTTTTCGCTGTCGTATCAATCGGATATACCGAAAATTGTTCATACCATCTCTCTTCGATCGCCCAAAGCGGTTGATGTTGTTCAAAAGATTGACGAGTTCTTTCTTGATCAGCGTCGCGCCGCTCTTGTAAGAGATGGTCTGGTGCCTGTAAATAAAGAATCTGGTCGGACCGACATTCTCTTAATGCTTCAAGTTCCGTCTTTAAACGAGATTCCATATCCCAGTCATGCCCATGTATCTGTGAATAATGAAGCGTGTAGAATTCAAGATCCTCCGGACCACGATCTAATATGATGTGTCCATCGGGAAAATGGCGAAATCGTTCGATTTCCGCTTGAATGAACAAGCGTTGATTCTCAACGAATCCGTCTTCGGTACGGATGTCTAAACCGAGCTCTTTTCGTTTTTGAACGATCGGATATGGATTTTCATAATAGACATGTAACTCCGGGTAAGTGTCCTCGAGCGCTCGCGCAAGTGTCGTCTTCCCTGATGCCATGCCGCCTTGAATCGAAACGATATGTCGATGCATGTTATTATATTTCTCCTTTAGCTCATTACGATTTGTTATGGACGGTCCACCGTTTCAGCGAACAACGATTGCGCTGTTTCGATGAATACTTCCGTCGCCTTCGACATCTCTTTCTTATTTCGTACTGCAATTTTAATATCTGGCGTTTCGGTCGTTTCCAGTTGACGAATTAGACTTTCGCTCGATAATCCAGCGATACTTTGTCGTGTCGTAATGACTACACCTAGTCCTTCTTCCATCATCTTAAGTCCCGTCTCGAGGTGCTGCATCTCATATCGCACATGTGGTACAAGACCTTGATCCTGAAATAACATCTGCACCTGTTGCTTCGTCTCCATCTGTTCGATCAAGAGCGATTCTTCCGACAGATCGAGTAGACTGATTGATACTTGATGTGCTAAACGATGGTGTTCCGGTAACACAACGACCCATTCATCTGATACAAAAGGAAAACGATCAAATTCCTCGTCTGTAGCCGTGATGAACCCGACATCTACACAGTCGGTTCGCAACCATTGCTTGATTTGGTCAACGGTTCCTTCCCACAGTTTGACTTCCAGTCCCGGATATCGCTCATCCATCGTTCGGATGATTTTTGGTAAAAAACGTGTATACGCCGTTTTATAAACCCCGACATGAACCTTTCCGATCGCTAGACCTTGTTCCGATGCAATCAATTCATCCACTTTATGAAATTCACTATTGATACGTCTTAAAATAACGAGAACCCACTCGCCTACCTCTGTAAAGAACAGTCCTTTTTTCTTATCCCGCTTGATTAGTTTCGTTCCAAGTTGTGCCTCGACTGACGCAATTGTCCGACTGACCGCTGGTTGTGTCATGTGTAACTGTTCTCCTGCCGCTGTAAAACTTCCTGTCTCAGCAATTTGAAGAATCAATTCGATTTGTGCTCTGTTCATAACGTTTTTGGTATACCCCCTATGCGAAAGATGCATTTTATTTATCATAATCGCTACTGTACTATGACCAAGTATCACAAATCAACTTGGATAGATGAAACCTCTCAAACGTCTAAATGAAACGGGATACGAATTGAAACAGAAACAGTGAGGTGTAACTATAATGAAACACATGGGGAAAATTTATTTACTTGCCATCATCAGCTTCTTAAACGGGACATCAGAATATGTCATTGCCGGTATATTGGATCGCATCGCGGATTCCAATCAAATATCCGTCTCGTCTGCCGGACAGTTAATCACGGTCTTCTCGATTGCCTTCGGAGCAGGTACTCCTTTTTTGATTGCTCTGACGGCACGACTCGAACGAAAAAAATTACTGGTCTATGCGCTCAGTTTGTTCTCGATCATCAACGTATTAATTACCTTCTTATCCAGTTATGAGCTACTGATGAGCGCACGAATCTTATCTGCACTTTGTGCCGGTGTCATTCAAGTCACGCTATTAACGCTCGCTGCTGTCCTTGCCGCATCAGGAAAACAAGGAAACGCTATCGCAACTGTCGTCATGGGTAATAGTACGGCACTAGTTATCGGTGTTCCAATCGGTCGCGTCATTGCTGCTCATTATGAATGGCATGTCATTTTCGCTGGCCTTGGAATCATTGGACTTATCTTGGCGCTCCTGACATTCTTTTGGATTCCTCAAACGGTCGCAGAAGAACCGGTTCCGTTACGCGAACAACTTCACTTCTTCATACAGCCACGAATCGCTGCTTATTTATTGATTACGTTCCTATGGTTAGGTTCTTATTCCATCGTCTTTACCTATATTTCGCCTTATTTTTTAGATGTCTTCCAAAAGAGTGATCAAGCCGTCACGGCAGCGCTGTTCCTGTTTGGAATCGCTAGTGCGTTTGGTTCTAAGCTCGGTGGCATCAGTACGGATAAATGGGGCACGTTTTGGACGCTTGTAGGTGGGACAGCACTGCATGCCATCGTACTACTACTGTTCCCACTGATGGGTCACGTTGCATCTGCCTTTTATATCCTCCTCATCCTTTGGGCGTTAGCGGCATGGTCCTCCGGTACACCGATTCAATTACGAATGATCACGTTGGCACCAGCTGCTGCAAGTATCGTTTTAAGCCTGCATAGCGCATTTGGACAAATCGGAATGGCAGCAGGTGCCGGGATCGGCGGTATCGCAGTCACGAATGGTTTATTGCAGTACTTGCCCTGGATCGGTGCCCTTGCACTCACGCTTTCAGTCGTCGTCATCGTAACGGATCACCTATTTGCGAAATCGACTAGTATTCAGGAATCGGAAAAAATGCGGTATGTCGAAAAATAATCGCTATCTCTCACTTCTCACCTAAAATACGCGACAAGATCCGGATGCTCAATCAGTTCCTTAATTCGTTCTTGCTCAGCATCCGGAACTTGCTCAAGCGTCCTAAGAATGGCCATGAGTCGTATCCAGTCTGCAAGATTCGATAGCTGGATTGACGAAACAGCTTGATAGCGGTCGAGGTATTCGCGACAGACATATCGTCGCACCTCGTCCGGCACTGTTATTTCACCTGCTATTCGCAGTAAGAGCAACGTCCGCGCGACATCCGCGATCGGTGGACCTGTTGTCGCATCATGCCAATCAATGACGACGAACGTTTCATCTGCTGTCACGAGGATGTTCTGAAAATGGAAGTCCCCGTGGAGCAATCCTTGTTGTTGCGGAATGTGAAGCGTCTCTAACAATCGTTCCGCCTTCAAGCGTAACGCAGGTTGCAGATGATGCACTTTTTGTTGGGTGACATCATACCATTCTGGAGCTGCACGCGATTGTTGCTGATGAATCCGTTGATGTAATGTCGCGAAATTGTTCAGAAAATCTGTTATTCGCTCCGGTTCAAACAACTCTAACATTTCGCTGCCGTCGATCCGCTGCATCTCAATGAAAGGCGAATCTTCTAATTCAACGGCATATACGTTTGGTGTCGGGATGGCCGTCCGCTCAAGTTCTTCGAGCATGCGAAATTCCTGAGTGATCCGTTGTTTTTCAATCGATGCTTGAAAGTACTTACGGACTCGTTCGTCAGACATCGTCATCACGGTAGCGGTCGCACCGGTTTTTTCCTTATTCATCTGTATAACCCCAATCTCTTATGTCGTTTGTCGAATTATCAAAGAAGGTTCCAGTAAAGAACTAGCGCTTTCACTCTGATTCAGCGCGTCATCCAATAATTGTTCTGCTGCCAGTCTGCCAAGCATTACAACCGGTTGTCGGATCGTTGTTATTTCAAGCGCTCTGGCAATTGGTACATCATCAAATCCCGTAATGGCGATATCCTCTGGCACCCGAATGCCATTCTTGCGAAATTGATGGATGAGACCCGCTGCGACTTCGTCATTGCCGACGATGATGGCGTCTGGTAAGTCTATCGTTAGAAGTTGACCTGCCAGTGCTTGTCCGTCTTCGAAAGAATAGTACCGATCCGCGTACCATTGAATTTCATGACGGAGCGTAGACGTCTTGAGATATTGATCGAACGCCTCCCGCCTGACTCTTCCGACTCCGCTATCTGGATTTCCAAGACAGAGACCGACTGTTTGTGCTCCTCGTTCTTCTACATGCTGCAGCAACATTATGATCGCTTTTCCATGGTTAAAAGAGAGCGACGGCACGATATCCTGATGGTCTTCGCAGGCAACGACTGGTCCAACCGTCCGCATCGTCTCAAGTAACTGCGGCTGACTGATGGCGCCAATGATCAATCCGTCAATCCGCTTATCGCGAAGGTATTGTATACTCGCTTCTTCTTTTGCTGAATCATGTTCCGTCTGGATGACAAGGAGTGTGTGGTTTCGTTCCATACACACTTGACCGATTCCCTCGATTAATTGATGAAAAAACGGATGACCGACACGCGGCACGAGGACACCCATCGTATTCGTCTTACCGCGTGAGAGGTTGATCGCATTTCCGTTCGGACTATATTCCAGTCGCTCCATCACGTCTAAGATGGTCCGTCGCTTTTCTTTTGATACATGCTTATGACCGTTTAAGACACGGGATACCGTCGATTTCGAGACGCCCGCTTGTTTAGCGATGTCCGAGATGTTCGCCATGCTGTTCCTCCTTCGTTTGTTCCCATCGTTCTAAGCCGTTTAATGCCTCCGCTACACCGTCCTCGTCATGATCACTGGTAAGGTATGTCGCTCTGCTTTTGACAGATGCTTCAGCGTTTCCCATGGCAATCGATGTTCCCGCCACTTTGAACATCGGTAGATCGTTTTGATTGTCACCGATCGCAATGATGTCCTCGGGTGTCATCGCGTACGCTCTCGCAATGTCTTGAAGGGCAGTCCCTTTTGTCACGCCGTTTGCCATGACTTCTAAGTTATAGGTACCTGAACTTGTCACGGAACAGATCTTCAGCTGAAGGAGTTGCTGCTCGAGGTGTTCGAGCTGCCATGTGTCAGGTGAGACGAACATGAATTTGATGACGTCCAATTGATCGATTGCGATTTCGTCAACTTCCTCAACACCGTATTGCGTTAATTGAGCTTGAATCGCTTCTTGAAACGCACGATCTCCTCCTTGAAGAGAAGCAAGCGAAAACTGCGGTAACAGGATGTTGTCTTGTAGATAAATATGTATGAATACGTTTGTAGATCGTACGATCTCCCAAATCGTTCGACTGCTAGAACGGTTCAAAAAATACCGTCCACCTTGTCCTACCTCGACCTCTGCCCCGTTCGCACCAATGATCGGACAATCCAGTCCGTGTTGCGCTAGAATCCGTCGTGCATCAAAGGCAGCTCGCCCGGTGACGATGATGACAATATCTCCTTTATCCTGCCGTTTCTTGATGGCTACCTGATTTCCCGCCGAAATTCTGTGTTTCTTATTCAATAACGTTCCATCTAAATCAATCGCAAAGCATCGCATCGCGTTTCCTCCTTTTCGTGTCCTCTTGATGCTACAGGCTGAAACGCGTCCCAGTGCAACAAAAAATCTTGAATGAACAGTTCATTCAAGATTTTTGTTTTATCCTTTGCTTCAAATGGAGACGTGATGCGCTGTCTGTTGTTTCTGAACATACTCCATTAAGATCGGTCGTTCCGGTGGATTGAGGTTTTCTGGTAGCTGGTCGATCGCGAAAAAGCGTAATTCCGCGACTTCTGACGGATCCCGAACCACTTCACCGGTATAAGCCGTACACAGAAATGCCGAGATGACATTATAGACTTCATCCCCGTGCGGATACTTATAGTAAAACGCATCACCCGAATAGACGTTCAATAATTCGAGCTGCTCCGCTTCAAGACCGGTTTCTTCCCTTAATTCTCGTTTTGCTGTCTCTACGAGCGTCTCCCCGATCTCAAGCGCTCCACCAGCGAGTCCCCAGCAACCGTTATCTTGCCGAAGTTGTAATAAGACTTCTTGTTTATCGTTGACGACGATGACACACGCTCCTGCCATGACGAGCGGTCGTGTGCCAACGAGTTTGCGTAATTCTGTGATGTATCCCATATCATTCAGTCCTTTTCTATTTAGATCACTCTCGTTCGGACGCGCATTCGTTTGAGTCCCGTCAATAGGAGACACAACAAGATGATGCTCGAAACGAACAGTACGTATGTATGAATCGTAAAGAGGGCACGGAAATCGATTGCGGCAACATTCTGTTGCACCTCAATCCAACTACTAAGTATGATTCCGCTGATTGCAAATAAGATGAGTACGCAGACCTGTCGACGTGTCAACATAACATACGTCAAAACACGCATGCCTTCACGGATCACGAACGGTAGGAGAACGAGGAGTGCTGCGACCGGTAAGATGACCGGGTCACCGCCTTGCTGAATCGGCATCGACCGGGTCAAATAGCCAAACAGAAAAAAGAAACCACATACGAACAACAATAATCCGAACGCGATACTCGCATTCACCGCTTTATTCATCTTACTTCCCTCACTTTTTACATTTATGAATTATGAAGACACCGTACTTTGATGCCATACACCCGCTGCGTCAAGCCGGACCCGATGTCTGCCGTCGAGTTCCATCTCGATCGGACTGACCTTCGCCGTCTTCGGTGAGAACAACCATGTCCGTCCTTCTGGGACGAGCAAGATATGCGTTCCATCTGCGACCGGTCCGAGGAAGTTGAGTGACGCACCGTTGAGCGGACGTTCCCGTCGCTCGAGAACGCCGATCTCTGCTAACTGCTCACCCACTTCAAGCACGTCTTTCACTGTCAGACTCATCTCACCAATCCCGAGGATGTCGGAAACATCAAACGTCGGTTCCGCTTTAGATGGATTAATTTGATGCCGCGCGATCAGCTCCAAGACATTCTCATCTGGATCATAAAAATAGCAGGAATGCGAGTCCGTGAAGTCAAAATAAATCTCGTCCTGTCCATCTTCGATCAAGAGTGGTGTCCGTTCTACGAGCCACGCTTTTCCTTGTTGGAAGACGTTTTCCGGAATGTTGAACGCTATATGGTACTGCGTATCAACATCGTCCGTCTGTTGATATGTCAGTTGATCGGTACCGATTTGCAGCGTAAACGACTCATTCGTTTCCGAAACGAGCGGGAATCCGATCTCGTTTATGTAAAAATCTTTCATTGCCGGTAGATGGCGTGTCACAAGAGTGGTTTTTGAAATGTTCAAGCTGATGACCTTCCTTCATTTGCCGTAAAATTTATCAAATTCGATATACTTTATTTTACCACTAATGGTAAAATCATGACGAATGGAAAGTCTGATTTTTCAGATATATTTATACCTGAAAGGATGTTTTGATGAAATTATTAATCGCTCAACCAAAACGCGAGACCGGACTTGAGCAATTCGAACGTGAAATCGCCGCTTATCCTGAAATCGATCTGATTGTCTACCCAGAAGGCTATTGTACGGTCACGGAACTCAAACGCGTGCAACACCTTGCTAAACAGTTCAAAACAGCCATCGTCCTCGGTTACAAAGATGAAGCGAATCTCGATCGCGCTGTCATCATCGATGCGACCGGGACGATTCTGCTTGATCGCGCAAAAACACCAGAAGCCGGACCGCTTTACACGCCTTCAACAGCAAACGACGGGTCGTTCCGCTATGGATACGTCCTCTGTCGCGAAATCTTCTTAGGAAAAGACGGACTACGCGAGGAATCCGGACTCGATCTCATCTTCAACCCGATTGGCGTCGGCATGTTCAGTGAAGAACAGTACGTTGAGTGGTCCGGTGAAGCACGTAGTATCAGTCAGGCGCAACAAGCGCTCATGATCGGAACGAGTCATGCCGATGGTTCGTACCGCAACTGTGGTTTTTCGATTCCGATTGCCTTCATCTATGACGAGACCGGTGAACCGTTGCTGTTGTCTCATAACGATACGCGGACACGCCTGTTTGATACGGTCACGCGCCACGTCGAAGTCGTCGGTACACCCTCTTTATCGTAAACGAACACACGCTTCTTCTGACTGGAAGAAGCGTGCCATTCCTTCAGGAGGTGCTCTTATGTCTCAAACAGGTCGTGCGTCATTCTTTTGGAAACGATACTTCTATGTCTTCTTTCCTTTGTTCCTCTTCGGCGTTAGTCACGAATCATACCTGGTCGATAATCCGTTAGCTAACCTTGAGGACATCGGTGAGTTCGTCTTCTTCTTTTGCCTTTATCTGTTTAACTTTGCCGTCCTTGCCGCTCTTTTGACGAATCTGTGGTGGTTCTTCCTTCCGACAAAACCCGCTCATTCCGAAACCGATTTTTGATAGGAAACGAGTGTCGCCCGTTCGTTGAGCGGTTGACTGACACCCGTCAATCGATAGCCCATCTTCTCATAGAAATAACAGTTACGTGTCTCTTCGCGAATCGTCCGCAGTTCCCATGTCGTTGCAGCTGGATACGCTGCTTCAACGAGCTGTAATGCGCGTTGGGCGATTCCTTCACCTTGACGGGCTGGATCTAAGAACATCGGACTGATGGCGTAGCGATTCGCTGCTTTCGCAACGACACAAATCCCGCCGACGACGACATCGTCGACGATGATTTGATGAAACGTACTGCTCGGATGCGTGATCCGGTGAATGACACGATCGATCGATTCGTTCGCCGGATTCGTTGCAAAATCCTGATACCGCTCAAGCGTTTCTGAAAACGCCTCGATTTGAAGCGTATGAAGCCTCGCAGCGTCTGCAAGAGACGCTGTCTGTAATTGAATGTCCACTGAACCTCTTCCTCTCTTAACGGAACCATTCCCAAAATGGCGTGCCTTGCGCGACGATCAAGTAGTCGAGCCATCGCTCGAAGCCAAGCGGCATCGCGTCTTCCTCCCATTCCTCGAAATTAAGAAATTCCCCACTCCAAATCCGATTTCCTGCTGGGCGATTCATCTCGTAGACGATCCACTCCCCGTCTGGTCCTGCACCGATCACCAAGAAGTTTTCGGGACATTCCCACATTTCGCTATACGTTAGGCAATCCTCGATTGAAAAGAGTTCGAATCCATCGTTGTACGATAACGTTTCGTGTTGAAAGAGCTTCGCCCCGTTATGTTGACATAAGAACGTCTGATAGTCGTCTGCCGTCCACGCAGGTAACAGCGCGAGCTGTTCGTCCGTTGCTCCTCGGTTAAAAATGAAACGTTCTCGGGCTACTTCCCCTTCTTCTTTTTGGACCTCTAACAAACCGTCGACGAGTCGACCTTTTAATGCTTCTAATGCAATCATGCTCTTCTCCTTAACAATATTCTTTCGTTGGTGTGAACGAGACACCGACATCGTGTCCGCCTAGCTGAACATCCCCTGCTCCTTGTAGCGGTTCAGTTCGCACGGAGGATAAGACAAGATGTTTGAATAACAAAGGCTCAAACGTCTCGACGATCGGTTGGAACGTCGCATCGACCGACAAGACGAGATCGATTCGGGCGTCCCGCGATAACGCTTGTGCCTTCCGTTCCGACTGGATATAACGGACGAGCTCCCGCATCCAGCGTTCTTGCTCCAGTGTTTCCGTGATTCGTGTATCGAGCGTCACGGTGAGTCCACCATTCGTCGCAGCAGCAAAGCCCGTCTGGACGATTGGTTCGACGATGACGTCCGCTTGACGCACTTCGACTTCATCGCCTGATGCGGTCTGATAGATCAATCTTCCGGTCTCGAGCAAGTCGGAAGTCTCCTGTGCAGACAATTGTTGTAGCCATTGGTGGATCGCGTTCGCTTGCTGTGCGAATTTCGCTCCGGCTGCGCGGAAGTTCAGTTTCAGACGGAACCGTGTCGTCGCTTGCGTCGTCGGAACGATTTTGACGTCTTTTACATTCAGTTCCTCTTGAATGATTGCCGTATAGTCCGCCCACGAAAAGGTTTCACTCGATTGGACGCTTAAGCTAGCAAGCGGTTGTTTGACTTTTAAGGCATGCGTATTACGTACTTGTCGTCCTAACTCGACGACAGAGACAACTTGCATCATTTCGTATTCCAGATCAGGTCGGAGCATCGATCGATCGGCAACCGGATAATCCGCTACATGCACGCTCATCCCTGTTAATCGCTGATAAACATCATCAGCAAGGTACGGCGTGAACGGAGCGAGTAGTCGTGCCGTCGTCGAAAGTGCGAAGTGGAGCGTCATGTACGCGGCTTGTTTTTCTTGCGACCAATCAGCTTGCCAGAAACGTTCCCGCGAACGGCGGATGTACCAGTTACTGATCTCATCGACGAGTTGCGCAAGGCTCCGTGCTGCTTGAGTCAATTGATAATCGTCCATCGCATCCGTCACGTCTTGCGTCGTCTGATGGACACGCGAGAGCAACCATTCGTCAAGACGCGTCCGTTTTTGCGGACGTGAGCCATCAAATCCGTCCAGTTCGGCATACGTCAGATAAAACTGGACGGCGTGATCCAGTGTATCGACTAGCTTTGATTTTGCTTCTTGGACGATCCGCTCAGCAAACCGTTTCGCACTCCACGGACTGCTGTCGACGAGTAGCGCCCAGCGCAGGCTATCAGCACCATATGCTTCGATCAACGCCACCGGATCGAGGGCATTCCCGCGACTCTTCGACATCTTTTGCCCGTTCTCATCGAGGACGTGACCGAGTGCAAGGACACGCTTATAAGCAGGCTGTCCCGTGAAGAGTGTCGAGATCGCTTGCAAACTGTAGAACCAGCCCCGTGTCTGATCGATGCCTTCGATGACGACATCGGCTGGATACCGGTTAAGCGTTTGCATCCGTGACGGATAATGCTGTTGCGCGAACGGCATCGCTCCGCTATCAAACCAGACATCGATGACTTCGGGTGTCCGGTGCATCACACCCTGACACGTCGGACACGAGACCGATAACGCATCAACGTACGGTTTATGCAACTCGACGGATTCCGTCGATGTCGTCCGGTGCAACAAGTCCGCCTTATTTTTTGGAACGAATGTCGTGTCACACGCTTCACACTCCCAGACGTTCAGCGGGGTGCCCCAGTAGCGATTGCGACTGATGTTCCAGTCGACGAGTTGCTCAAGGAACTTTCCGAACCGCCCTTCCTTGACGTGATCGGGGTACCACGTCACAGATGCATTGTTCGCAAGGAGTTGTTCCTTGACGGCCGTCGTCTCGATGAACCAGTTGTCTTGTGCGTAATAGAGCAGTGGTGAGTCACATCGCCAACAATGCGGATAGCTGTGCGTATAGCGTTTTTTCGCAAACAAGCGTCCCCGTTCCGCGAGCATCTGGATGATCGCAACATCTGACTCCTTGACGAATCGACCAACGAGTGGTGGAACGGCATCCGTGTAACACCCAGCAGCATCGACGACATTAACGAATGACAGACCGTTTTCCCGGACGACCCGGTAATCCTCTTCCCCGTACGCTGGAGCAAGATGGACAAGTCCGGTTCCGCTCGTCGCTTGGACAAAGGGCGCCCCGACGACCGTATGACCGTTCTCTGGCGTCACGAAATCAAACGGTGGTTCATAACGCAAACCGACGAGTTCCGCACCGAGCTGTTCGGATACGACCTCGACGGATTCCGAGAACAGTTCAGCGACTAACGCTTTAGCGACAATGAATCGCTCTCCTTCAAACTCTACCGTGACGTACGTCAATTCCGGATGAACCGCCACCGCGACGTTTGCCGGTAACGTCCAAGGTGTCGTCGTCCACGCAAGCAGAAATATCTGCTCCATGTCGACGATCGGAAGTTTGACCGTCGCCGATAAGTCCGTCACGTCCTGATAGCCTTGCGCGACTTCATGGGAACTGAGTGACGTCTGACAGCTCGGACAATAAGGTGACACGCGGTGTCCTTTCGTCAACCAGCCTTTGTCATGGATCGTCCCAAGGATATGCCAGACGCTCTCGATATACTCGTCCTCCATCGTCACGTAAGGGTCATCCATGTCGACCCAGTAGCCGAGTTTTTCCGTGAATGCACGCCACTGTGTTTCATAGGAGAAGACACTTTCCTTACAGCGGGAGATGAATGCTTCAACACCATAGTCTTCGATCGCTTGTTTGCCGGAGATGCCGAGTTGTTTCTCGACCCCGAGTTCGACCGGTAGTCCATGTGTATCCCAGCCGGCTTTTCGTTCGACCCGGAATCCTTGCATCGTCTTATAGCGGGCGACGGTATCCTTGACGGTTCGTCCGAGTGCATGACCGACGTGGGGTAAGCCGTTCGCAGTCGGCGGTCCTTCGTAGAATACGAATTCCGTTTCCGTGCGTTGTTCAATCGATCGTGCAAAGACCTGGTCTTGTTTCCATCTGTTTCGAACACGCTCCTCACGTTGTTGTACGGTTTCTGCTTGATTTTGTGACGTCATCTCTTGTTCGCTCCCTTGTTGATAACTAAGAGAATACAAAAAAGTCCGCCCCCTTTGACAGGGACGGACTTCACCGCGATACCACCCATATTCCGTCGAGAATGCTTATTCTCGACAGCACTTAGTTGCACACTATCATGTGCATTCCATGTAACGGTGGACATCCGGTCACGCTTACTGAATGGTTCAGCGTGACTTCTCAGAGAGGATCTTCATGATTGATCTGGCTACCGGCTCTCAGCAATCCCGGTTTTCTGTAAGGCAGAGGG
The DNA here is from genome assembly GCF_964277885.1 of uncultured Exiguobacterium sp. Lineage (NCBI taxonomy): Bacteria > Bacillati > Bacillota > Bacilli > Caryophanales > Exiguobacterium > uncultured Exiguobacterium sp. The sequence continues at coordinate 1,530,367 of NZ_CAXYJR010000005.1, forward strand.
ACAATCATTACTCTTTCTCGTCAACGAAATGATATGCTCTTGTTGTGGAGAATCTTACCACATGAATTAAAGACTGCACAACAGCTTTTTACATTTTCTTGAAAAGGAGTTTTTTGAATGTTACATACTTTCCCAATGCTTAAAACGAACCGCCTCGTCTTACGCGAAGTGTTACCCGAAGATGCTATGAGTGTCCTCGCCTATTTATCAGACGAACACGTCGTCAAACAGATGGGGCTCGACCCCTTTCAATCAGAAGCAGACGCGCTTGAAGAGATTGACTGGTACGCTTCGATTCGTCGCGATCGCACAGGCATCCGGTTCGGGATCGCGTTACAAGAAGACGATGTCATCATCGGCAGTTGCGGATTCTTGAATCAGTCGGCACGCCATCAGCGGGCAGAAATTGGTTTTGAGTTGAATCCTGCCTATCAGGGACAAGGCATCGCGAAAGAAGCAGCACTTGCAGTCATCACATATGGGTTTGAGGAGCTCTCTTTAAATCGTATCGAAGCACTTGTCTTACCAGCAAACACCGCGTCTCAACGATTACTTGAACGACTCGGTTTTCAGCGCGAAGGCTTGCTGCGTCAATATGAAAACTCGCGTGGTCAGTTCGATGATTTGTATATGTACTCGATTTTGCGGAGTGATTGGCCGTCTTAAAAAGATAATCTGTGAAATATCAAAAGTCGTTTAGATGGGTGAATCCGTCTAAACGACTTTTATACCGTTTTATCGATAAGATCTTGCTTTTAAAAATTCTATGATCGGCAACAGTGTCAGTCCGATCGCGAACAAGACGATCAATAACAGATTCGCTGATTCATGTAAAAAGTAATCGAGACAGATGAATCCAAAAATCAGGACAATCAGAATTTTGTAGCTAACGAGCCCACTCTCCATCGTAATCTTTTCTCCAAGTTCATCATTCGGTATCGGTCGACTGTCTTCTCCTGAACGTGCCCACGTAAAATACGAGAAGAACATGATCATCAGAATAGCCAATTGCACGATGGAGAAGAACGTTACATTGTTTTCGAAGATCATACTAATGATAGTAAGACTCGCAAGTATCACGAGCGTCACTAAAAATAAACCCGTTTTTTTCTTAGACATCCCATTCCTCCTGTTCTGAAATGAACAGATGATCGACTTGTGTCTGCAAGACTTTAGCGATATTAAACGCTAATTGTAAAGTCGGATCATACTTGTTGTTTTCAATCGCATTGATCGTCTGCCGACTGACCTGACAGCGGTCAGCCAGTTCTTGTTGCGATAATTTTGCCGCTAGACGTCGCTCCTTAATGTGGTTTCTCATGTCCATTCCTCCACGACGTGTCAAATTCTTTTTACATCTCTACTGTAATGAAATTCCATCCTCATGTCAAAAACATTTGACACGATAATCGTTAAAAAACACGTTCTGATGCTCAGAACGTGTCGTATATGATAGCTCAACCTCGTGGTGGAAATGGATCGTGTCCGTAGGAATCTTTTTCGCGAATCTGCCCTTCTTTGTTATGAATGACAAGCTCCGTCTTCTGTTTTTTCGCAATCCGACGCCCTTCTGCAATCGCTTCTTTCTGTGTAGCAAATCGCTTTGTTGCTCGAGTCGCACCAGCAGCTTTCACTTGATAGCCACCTTTAGGATGTGGCGTGACATGTTGCTCTCGTTTCATCCAACTCCTCCTCTCATACGTGTCAGCTAGATACGTTCACGTCACATTGATGACTATCTTGATGTCCCTGTTTCAACAGTATCTTCGATTGGCAACGTAGACATGTCATCAATCGGAAGGTTGCTTTTTTCGTGCTGACCGCATGTCTTCGTAATTCATTTTCATATACATGTCTTGCCTTGATTCGATGATCAACTTCACTTTCCATCTCAATCCCTCTTCCCTCAACTTATATTTTTTTCTAACTATTATGTGCCCTGAATCATTCTCTACAAATCCTTTTTTAAGAAAATCAATGTTTCCGCAGGCAGTTTCATAAAAATATCGTCAAAAGGTCCTGTTTAATATGTATTTTACCGACCGATAAATGAATTACAGATAGAAAATATGAGTTGAGAGGACTAGTTGAACGTGAAGAACACAACCAAGAACCATTCCATCCGAACGCGCCTTTTAGTAATGATTAGTTTGATTTTGATTGCCTTTTTTGTTTTTAGTAGTCTAGCTTTATACTTCAATACGAAACAAACGGCAGTCTCAACATTGAAAGCGACCGCTGAAAAGGACGCACTGCGCATCAGTAAAACGTTCGATACGGCAACTTACAGCGAATTTCTACAATCGCCTGTCGCGTCCGAACAATACGAAACGTTACGAACAGAACTCGATACGTTACGAAAGCAAAATGGACTCTTATATACATACACAGCACGCATCGACCAAAATAAGGTTCGATTATTAATCGATGGTTTACCAAAAGATAAGGCTGCGAAAATCAATGCCCCGGCAAGTGGTGCAACCGTTGCCGAAATGCAAGACGTCCTAAAGGGCAAAACACATACGACGGACGTGATTGATGATCCAATCTACGGACAGTACATCAGTGTCTATGTCCCCTTGAAAGATTCGACTGGCAACGTCATCGGCATCCTTGGAACCGATATCGCAGCGAAGGAAGTCGATGCTCTGACGACCGATCTATTGCAACAAAACGCTCCGATTTTCATCGGTTTGATGCTCCTACTGTTGACGATAACCCTTATCTTGCTCTACATCGTCCTCGGTCGTAAATTACGTCCGCTCGAGACGTTACAGAAAGTCGCCGCCTTGATTGCTGAGGGACGACTGGATCAGGCAAAACAGACATTGACCGATTTGACGATTGCTTCAAAAGACGAAATCTATGCGCTTGCGATCTCGATTCGTGATATGAACGAGATGCTGCGGACGATGATCGTCGACATCAAACAGACGGCTACCCTCGTCTCGACGACGAGTCAATCGATCGACCAAAGTACGTCGGAAGTACTCGACGGTTCCGAACAAATCGCTCATACGATGTCGGAAATCGCGACCGGAACCGAAAGTCAGACGCAAGTTACACTCTCGTTGAATGACGAGATGAATCGGTTCGCAACATTGATTGAGACGACGAATCAGTCTGGTGTTGAAATTCAAGGAACGACGGAGCAGATGGCAACACTGACACGAGTCGGTCGGGAGCAAATGTCTACTTCTGTTGAACAAATGCGTCACATTCATCAGCATGTCACGCAATCTGCTGAACAGATTGATCTACTGAAACAGCAATCATCAGATATCCAAACGCTCGTCGGTATCATCCGCGGAATTTCCGAACAGACGAATCTACTCGCCCTTAATGCCGCGATTGAAGCGGCACGGGCTGGTGAACAAGGCAAAGGATTCGCTGTCGTTGCGACCGAGGTCAAGAATCTTTCGAGCCATGTCGCTAGCAGTGTCAGTGAGATCGCAACGATTGTCACGTCAATCGAAGCCAGTGCGCAGCAGATGCAACATAGCTTTAAAACGACGGTCGAAGCAACAGCAGCCGGTGAACAGATCGTCCTTGATACGGATACGACGTTCGAACGGTTGACGGATCAAGTCACGCACGTTTCAACGGCAACACAGCAGATGACGCAACAGATGGAAGACGTCTTGCAGGCAGAACGGTTCATCCGCAATGCCTTGACGGAAATTGCCGCTGTCGCGGAAGAGCATACGGCGAGTAACGAGGAAGTTGCCGCTGCGTCTGAACAAATGATTGCGACGATCACGACGCTCCATACGCTCGTTGGTGATTTAAATGCACGAACAGAACATTTAGAACAGGAAGCCCGTCGCTTCGAGATTTAATCTTTCATTTGTTCTTTTCTGGTTCTCACTCTATACTGGTGTGAACTTACATATGAAGGAGTCGAACCAGATGTCCCATTATGATGTCATCATCGTCGGTGCCGGTTCTATGGGGATGGCAGCCGGCTACTATCTCTCTCGAACCGATCAAAACATCTTACTATTAGACGCTCACAATCCACCACATGATCAAGCGAGCCATCACGGGGAGACTCGGATCATTCGTCATGCCTACGGGGAAGGTGAAGCTTATGTCCCGCTGGCGTTAGCCGCGCAACGCTTATGGTACGAGTTGGAACAGATCAGCGGTCGGAGCCTGTTTCTGAACACCGGAGTCTTAAACGCTGGTCACCGCTCGTCCCATGCGATGCAGACGATCATCAGGAGTGCAGCGCAATATGATTTACCGCTTGAGATCCTGACGGCTGACGAAATGAGAACGCGCTGGTCCGGCTTAACGATGCCCGACGAGTATATCGGTTGTTTTGAACCGACGTCCGGTGTGTTGAAGTGCGAGGATTGTATTGAAGCATACCGCGATCTTGCTGTCGCGAACGGTGTCGACATCCGGACGAATGCGAAAGTGACGACGCTTACCGCCCACACTCATGGTGTGGACGTAACCGTCGGATCAGACACCTATTCGGCTGACGCGTTAATCGTCGCAGCCGGTGCCTGGTCTGGTCCGTTGCTCGAACAGACTGGACTCTCCTTACCGCTGCGCCCCGTCCGCAAGACGTTCGCCTGGTTCGAAGCAGTGGAAGAGGTATTCAATGACGCGGTGTTCCCTGCCTTCGCCTTTGATACACCCGCCGGTTATTATTACGGTTTTCCAAGTATCGCTCAAGCCGGTCTGAAAATCGGACGCCACGACGGCGGCATCCCGGTTGATCCGAATCAACCACGCCGTCCTTTCGGTCAAGAGACGGGTGATCTGGCTGATTTACGACAGTTCACGAATACGTTCATGCCCTCAATCGATACTTTAGCTCACGGCAAACCGTGTCTCTATACGATGACGCCAGACGAAGATTTCATCATCGATTTGCATCCGGACTATCCGCATATCGCGATCGCCGCCGGCTTTTCCGGTCACGGATTCAAGTTCAGCAGCTTAGTCGGAAAAGTACTCAGTGAATTAATCATGGAACGATCAACGACTGAACCGATCGGACCGTTCGCGATTAAGCGTTTTGCGAAATAAAGCATATGGTATGAAACGACAAAGACCGGCAACGAAAATGCGTTGTCGGTCTTCTGTATCAACGGTATGATGTCACACCGATTCATTCGATTGTTGCTGATTTTTTGCAGCTAGCTTTTGACGCTGTTTTTTCTCATCTTCAGTCCACCAGCCGTGAATCAATAAGACGAGTCCAAGGATCAATGCACTTATCGGAAAATATGTTAAGCCGTACTCTCCAAGGTTTCCCCCTAAAAATTCTGGCGATAACTCAACATACGCTCGAAACATCTGAACGATGAAGAATAAGAAAAAGCTTGTAATCAAGGCATATGTACCGTAGCGATAACTTGTATTTTTCATATGATGACTCCTTTCTAAACATACTCTAATATAAATCATTCAAGGGATACACTAAATTCCCTCTTTTTACATTATCATTTTTAAGAATGTTTCCAAAAACATGATAAGATAGTTTTAGAATTTCAGTGATAAAGGAGTTAGATGCGTGATGAACTTTAATTTATTTAAAAATCATGTCCGTTTTAAGATTGCGCTCGAATTGATTGATCTCAAAAATGGCTTATCAATCATGCAACTGAATCAACGTTTAACGGATGTACCGCAGTCTACTTTGTACCGGCAAGTCAATGCAATGATAGACGATCAGTTATTGAAAGTCGTCGCCACCCAGCGCGTCGGAAAAGTCGAGGAAAAAATCTATGCCTTGAATACAAGCGGTTACCAGATCAGCGAAGCGGACTGGAACAGTGCGACGTACGATGAAAAAGTGAATTTCGTCTCGTTCTACTTCATGTATGTCTTGCAGCAGTACCAAACCTACTTCGAACAGACCGTTCAAACGCAAGGTCAAGACCTCTCGACGTTCTCAATTGCGAAATTGCACCTGACGGATGAAACCTTCAATGATTTTCAACAAGACATGCGGGCACTACTCGAAAAATATCATCACCTGGAGGCAGAAGACCAGGCAACTGAACGGACCGTCTCACTCGTCATCTTACCGTAGACACTCTCCGAATTCAGGAGGGTGTTTCTACGACACAACTTTATTAGGGAGCGAAATGGAGACCATGAAACGGATCAAAGAAGACCTTGATGAAACGGTAATGGATACGTTAAACAACACCTTCACCAAGTGGAATCTCGAGAACGTACATAAAGAACAGATTCTAAAGATTGGTGAAGGAGCTTGGCACTCTGTTTATAGAGTAACTAGGTTAGACGATCAAGACCTTGTGATTCGTATAAAAAAGAACGAAGCGTACGGTGAATTACAAGCAATTGATGAACAAGAGTTGACTACAGAGTATGAGTCTACGAAAGCTTATTATTCACATGCCAATACAAGTGATCAAAATGTCTGTCCTGACTTTTATGAGTATTTTATTGAAGATGACACAGTATTTACATTAGAAACGTTCATGGGTCGTGGAACAGATTTATTGTTACTCGATCAGAATAAAGCCCATTCTTACGGTACGAAATTAGGACAAATTTATCATCATATACACAACCAAAAAACCTCTATTGCGGGTTTCGGGGAATTGCACTGGCAAGGGGAAACTTTACGAGGTAGCGATTCAAAAAACAGGGATGAATTATGGCAGGAAGAAAATGAACACGTCTTAACCGTCTTAAATACGCTTATTCACTCTAATCTTTGCTTTGATAAAGAAAAAGTCGGTCAGCATATACATGCTTTAATTGAAAAGAGACGAACTCAGGTTCAAAACATCTCGCTCGTGAATCAAGATGTAACACCAGAAAATTTAATATTAAGTGATGAACACATTGCACTCATTGACCCGTTTCCAAGATTGGATTTTGATTTGAAATACGCGGCTTACTTTGTTTTTTGTTACAAATTTTTGTTACCAGCCTTCTCAAATGCTCCACGATACATAAATCAAGCCTATCAAGAAAAAAGTAATGTTCTAAACAAAATCGCTGACGGATTCATAAGTGGATATTACTTTAACGTGGTTGGAGACGAACGCACCACTCAAATTCAACGATTAAAGGATGAGTATACATTATGGATATTGCAAGAAGCGTATGAGCACTACGACATGTTACATCAGCCTCATCTCACTTATAAAACTACGCAACAGATGGGGAATCGAGAAATGATAAATGCTCGGTTACGTTTATGTCTCGAAGAATTAGAAAAATGGTGTACGGAATAAGAGTAGAGGCTGACGCATAAGTCAGCCTCTTTATGTATCAAGCTTAGTTTCGTCATACGGAAACGAGGGCTGACGTATCGAGTGACTCACTTTCAATCACGATCGCTGTTAAACCCTTATTCGTCTTCGTTTCGTGCCATTCTCCTTGATTCCAAAACACGGCTTCCCCACATTGAACTTTTATGTAGTCATCTGTTTCTCCTCTTACCAAACCTTCACCCTCTACGATTAATAGAAGTTGCGGCACGACAGCCTGGTGATAACCGACCACGCCATCCTTGTCTAAATGGATGCATCCGATGTACGTCACTTTTTCCGTTTGCATGATCCGTGACATCACGAAGTTTGAATCGAATTTTGTGATTTCCTTGCCCACCTCTTTTTTGAATTGATAAATCTGCATATTGTCCTCCTCGATGACATGGTTCGTCTTTCTTTATAAACCGGTTTCTTCAAATCGCATTTGGAAAATTTTGATAAGAGAAGTTTATCATAGCTCTAACTGATTGAGAACTAACGATGATTCGGATGTAGGATTGACTTTTCTATTTTCATTATTGATAATGATAATAGAAAAGGAGGGTTTTTATGAACACAGATTTCTCTGCCTTATCACACATCGACTGGGAACGACTTCTGCCCCTATTATTGATTTACCTCTCCATCAATCTGATTCTACTCAGCTGCGCCTGTATCGATTGGTTCAGACGGAAGGACCGGATTGCGACACCGACTACTTGGTTATTGATCATTCTCCTCGTCCAGCCGATTGGCTCGATTCTCTACTTCGTCCTCGGAAGGAGGATGACGGTATGATTCAGATTTCTCATCTCCAGCTTTCACTTCAACGACGTCTTATCCTAAACGATATTTCATTTACGATTCACGAACATGAATGTCTTGGACTGATTGGTCCGAATGGTGCCGGAAAAACGACACTCCTGAAATGTCTGAGCGGCATGATCGAGAGTGACCGTGGTTCAATCACGATGTCTTCGCGCCCTATTCGTCAACACCAACAATCGATCGGCTACTTATCACAACAAACAGATTTCAAGTCTTGGATGACGTGCGAACAATCACTACGTTTCTTCGGACGCTTGTCGGGGCTTGATCGCGCAACGTTAAATAAGCGGATTCCAGCCGTTCTACATGAAGTTGGACTCCACAATCAACAAACAGAAATCGTCGAACGCCTGTCCGGCGGCATGCGCCAACGTCTCGGAATCGCCCAAGCGATTTTACATGAACCGACATTTTTGATTCTTGACGAACCGGCTTCCGCCCTAGATCCGAGTGGTCGATATGATATCAATCAATTAATTCTCCGCTTAAAGAAACGAATGACAATCATCGTCTCGACGCACTTGTTAGAAGACGCAAAGACGTGTTGCGATCGCTTCCTCGTCATTAAACACGGAAAATTATTGGGGCCGCTCGATAATCAACGCAACGTGGATCAATACCGGATTCAAGTCGAGACGCTTCTCCCTGTCTCGTCGTTTTCTGCGACACTATTTCCACGAGTCGAGATTGATCGAATCAACCCATGCTGCTATCAGTTCTCCGCACAGCAACCACTTGATCTCTCAGAGTTAGCGACTACCTTGATTCAGCTAGGATGGTCGATTGCTTCGATTGCCTATCAACCGATCGGACTCGAGGAACGGTTCCTCGACATGGTGGCAGACGTATGAGGACCTTTTATACGCTGACATGGATTGAGTGGTTGGAAGCATGGAAAGAATGGAAGATCGTTTGGTTACCGCTGTTCTTCATTGCTCTCGGCGTGACCCAACCGTTGCTGTTGATGTACATGGATGTCTTGCTCGCACACGTCGGAAACGCGGACGGAATCATCGTTGATCCGAATCGTCCTGCCCCGCGATCGCTTGACGTCTTCAGCGCAACAATCCACGGGCAGTTCAATCAGCTCGGCTTGATCGTCCTGATCATGAGCTTCATGGGACTGCTCGCTTCAGACCGACAAACCGGCATGCAGGATTTCATTCTGACGCGCCCTGTCTCTCGGAATGTCTATCTCCTGTCGAAATGGTTCAGTCACGGAATGATCAGTCTCTTCGGGATGCTGATTGGTGCCCTCACGTCCTACTGTCTGACCGTCTATTGGTTCGGATTCCTTTCGCCAATGCTTGCACTTCGCATCATTCTCGATTTTAGTCTTTGGACGTTGTTCGTCGTCAGTCTGACGCTTCTGATCAGCACTTTCTTGCGACGTGCTGTTCCAATCGGTATCTTGTCGCTCGTCGTTTCCTTACTACTTGTTGCACTTTCTTCATTAAAACCAGACATTCTATTCTTTATACCTGGTGCGCTTCTGTCGCTCCCATCGCACACATCGTTTTTTTCTTCGTCTCATCTAATCGGTGTCGCCTCTTGTCTCATTTGGATTCTTCTCACACTCGGCTGGTCGGCACTTCGGTTCCGAAAAACGGCTTATTGATTTACCGCTACAACACAAAAAGGATAACGGAGCCGTTCAGCCGTCCGTTATCCTTTGTTTGCTTGTGTCTTTCGAATCGTTCGTTGCCTTGGATGCACGGCAAGTTTTGCTTGGCGCATCCGTTCGACGGCAGGATCCGTCGCAGCATCGAACGCTGCTAAACTCGGGTAATACCCGACGAGACGTCCCTGCTCCAAAATCGCGAAGCTGTCGCAAAGTTGCTCGGCAGCTTTAATGTCATGCGTGATGAAGACATATGTTAGGCCGTGTAGCCGCTTCAAGTCAGCTAACAGTGCGAGAATCAATCGTTTGTTGACCATGTCGAGGCTACTGACTGCTTCGTCTAAAACGATCAGTCGTGGTTCAGCAGCAATCGCTCGCGCAATCGCGATTCGCTGCAGTTGCCCGCCACTAAACTGCGCCGGATATTTCGTCAGATCCGTTGCCTTGAGCCCGACTTGTTCGATAAGCGTGACAAGTCGCTGTTGCCGTGCTTCACCCTTTAAACGAATGAAGTTATCAAGCGGTTCGGCGATGATATCGGCCGCCGTCAGCTTTGGATTGACGGCGGCGAATGAATCCTGGAAGACGACTTGGACATCTCCTTGAAACGGTCGTTTTGTCGCATGCCGATCGACACCGTTGAACCAGATCGTGCCGCTTGAAGGACGTTCGAGCCCAAGCAACAATCGCCCGAGCGTACTTTTGCCGGCACCACTCGACCCAAGTAGTCCAAGACAACGTCCCGCTTCAAGCGTCAACGACACATCATGTAAGACGTTCTGTGCTGGTCGAAACCGGCGTTTATAGACGTGTGAGACTTGATCGATCTGTAGTAAACTCATCCGAACGCCTCCCTTCCTAGATGCTGGGCGAGAAGGGACTGTGTATACGGATGTTGCGGTCGATCAAACAAATCAAAGACATCTGCTTGCTCAACGATCCGTCCTTGCTGCATGACGAGGACATCGTCTGCAAGTTCAGCGATCACACCGAGATCATGTGAGATGAGCAAGATTGCCGTTCCGTAAGTCGCCCGCATCCGTTCGAGTAATTCAAGAACCGTCTTTTGATTAAAGACATCGAGTGCCGTCGTCGGTTCATCGGCAATCAAGACGCTTGGGCGCAGGGCAACAGCTAAGGCGATCATGATCCGTTGCAACATTCCCCCACTCAGTTCGAATGGATAAGCTTTGAGCAACCGGGCGGCGTCCGTCAGATTGACTTCTTCGAGTGCCGTCATCGCTTGTTGTTTCGCTTCACGTTTGGAGCAACGTGTATGAGTCTGAATCGTCTCGATCATCTGGTGCCCGATCGAGTAGACCGGTGTGAAGGCACTCATCGGATTTTGCATGATGAACGCAATCTCACCGCCCCGAATCGTTCGCACAGCGCGTTCTGATAAGGATTGAATTGATGTTCCGTTCAGTCGAATATCGCCAGTGACGTCTGTTGTCTGTGGATTAAGCAGACGCATCAAGGCGAGACTCGTCACCGTTTTTCCGCAACCACTCTCTCCGACAAGACCAAGAATCTGTCCAGCTTGCATTGAGAACGTCACACCTTCGATCAATGTTACTTGTTGTTTCGTATGGACGGTCAGACCGTCGACAGCTAAGATCGGTTCGATACGGGCACCTCCTCTCATTTCATCGTTTTTGACACACCGAATCGTTCTGCTAACTGTTCTCCTACTAGGTTAAAGCTGATGATGACAAGCATGATCGCAAGTCCCGGATAAATCATCAATTCCGGATTCGTCCGGATGTACGATTTTCCTTCGTGAATCATCGCTCCCCACTCGGCAGTTGGTGACTGGACACCAAGACCGAGGAATGACATCGCTGAGATATCCATGATCGCCCAGCCCATCTCTAGCGTTCCGATGACGAGCAGCGGCGGTAAGATGTTCGGCAGGATGTGCGTCCGGATGATCTTCCACGAAGACGAACCGTTGACGCGAGCAGCGGCGATGAAAGCTTCCGTCTTCAGCGTCATGACCATTCCGCGGAACATTCGCGCGTAGTAGACCCACTGGACCAGCATCAAGGCGATGATGACCTGCTTGAGACCTGGACCGAAAATACCGACGAGACCGAGGACGAGAATCAGACTCGGAAATGCCATCACACCATCACAGAGGCGCATCAAGAGTTGGTCGACCCAACCACCACGGTAACCGGCAAGTGTTCCGACGAACAATCCAATCGCAAGTGAGGCGACGAAAATCAACACGGCACAGCCGAGTGAAATCCGCGCGCCGTAAATCAAACGCGACAAGAGACAGCGTCCGAGTTGGTCGGTTCCGAGTGGATAGGCTGACGACGGCCCATGGAGCTTTTGCGTCAGGTCGACGAGGTTCGGATCATGCGGCGCGATCCATGGCGCGAACAACGCCATGCCTGCCATCCCGATTAAGACGAAGGCACAGAGATATAGAAGCGGCGTATACCGCGACCGGATCATCGTTGCTGGAAGTGGAGTATTCATACCGTTCCTCCTTTTTTCGCTAGGCGTGGATCGAGCACGGCTTGAATGATGTCGACGAGCAAACTGCTACCGATAAAGACGAGTGCCGCGAGAAAGACGTAGCCTTGGATGACCGGCATATCCCGATCAAAGATTGCTTCAATGAAGTAGCGACCGAATCCTGGCCACGAGAAGACGGTCTCGACGATGATCGTTCCCGTCAGCAACTTCCCAAGGTTCATCCCAAGACCCGTGATCATCGGCGGAATTGCCATCCGAAGGACGTGTTTCCCAAGAATCCGTCCTTCCTTTAATCCACGTGTCCGGGCAAACAAGACATACGGTTCGTTCAATGATTCGATCACACTGCCACGGAGCAATCGTGTATACAAGGCAATCAACGGAAAGGCGAGCGTCAATGCCGGTAAGATCAAGTGCATCACACTTCCCGTTCCGCCGACTGGGAACCAATCTAGCTGGACAGAAAAGAAGAAGATGAACAGATACCCGAGCCAAAACGACGGGATTGAAGCCCCGATGAAGGCGATTGCCCGACTGAGATGGTCAAAGAAACCATTCTTCTTGATCCCAGCAAGGAACCCGAGCGGGATGCTTATGACGAGTGCGAGCAGTAGACTCGTTAATGCCAACTCGACCGTCGGTGGTAAGCGGAGCAAGACATCTTCAAGGACCGGTTTTCCGGAAAGATACGATGTGCCGAAATCGAGCTGCGCCAAGCGGATGACGGCATCGAAGTATTGTTGATAGAACGGTTGATCGAGTCCGAATTCTGCTCGTTTGGCAGCGAGTAGTTCATCCGTCGGTTGGATATGAGCAGCGGACAGATAGGCCTGTGCCGGATCAACCGGTGACAAATGAATCAACCCTGTCAGAATCAAGACCGCCAGTAACAAAATCGGGATGACGGATAATATGCGTTTGACGAGGAAGACCCCCATGTCATCCCTCCTTTACTTAATGCCGATCCGAGCAAATGGACTCTCATCCCGGTTCGCCGGGAACTGGAAGTTCGTCACGTCCGACTGATAGACCGCCATCTTCTTCAAGTACGAAATTGGAATCAATGCTCCTTGATCTTGGAGTGATGGCAGAATGTCGGCGTACATCTTCTGACGTTTCGACTCGTCTGTCGTTTTTAAGACATCTTTAATTTCTTGCAACAGTTGTTCTTTATTCGGATAAGCCGAAATCGCTTCCTTGAAGCCGAAGCCATCCGTATCAATCAGGTTCACAAACGTATGCGGATCATACGGTGCACCGAAGTTGCTGTAGAAGTTGATGTCAAATCGGTTGTCTTTAAAGCGCTGAACTTGATCCGGCAGTTCAACGGCTTCTGTCTTCAGCTCGACGCCGATTTTCGACCATTCCGATTGTAACGTTTCGGCCATCGCCTTTTGGACCTGCTCGGCCGCATCATACATCATCCCGATTTGCAGCGGTTGACCATCCTTGACGCGAACCTTTTCACCTTTCGGCAGTTTCCAACCTGCTTCGTCAAGAAGACGATTCGCTTCCTTGACGTCATAATCCCGTTGCTTCACTTTTAGGTTCGACGTGTACGGCATATTCGGTGGCAACAGGTAGTCAGCCGGTGCTTCTATTCCCGACGTGATCCCTTCGACGAGAGCGGCTTTATCAAACCCGTGCTGGAGCGCCTGGCGGACGCGTTCGTCAGACAGACGCTTATTTTTCGTATTCAAGACGAGGAGACGCGTCGCGACTGGTTCGGACATCTCTGTTTTGTAGGATTTATCCGTCTTCAACTGATTGAAGGCATCGATGCTGATCGCCCCTTCACCGTAAATCAGATCAACCTGTCCTTTTTCGAGTGCTAAGACACGCGTTTCCGCGTCCGGGATGATGTCGACCTTGATGTGATCGATGTTCGGCTTCGGACCCCAGTAGTTCTTATTGACCTTAAACGTCGCATACTGATCCGGTTTGTATTCGTCAAGCATCCATGGACCTGTCCCGACTTCTTTTTTGACACCCTTCGACGTATCGCCGTTTTCCGGGAATCCCGCTTCTCCGAGGAAACGGACCGGGCGAACGACCGCGAGCTCTTGGATCGTCGGGTAATAGGCTTCGGATAATGTCAGGCGGAACGTCTTCGCATCAACAGCTTCCGTCTTCTCGATTTTCGTGATGAAGCCAAGCCAGCTATGTAAGGCTTTTTGTTTGAGGATCGCGTCAAAGTTCTTTTTGACGATCGCTGCGTCGAACTTCGAACCGTCCGAGAACTTGATGCCGTCACGGAGCGTGAACGTATACGTTTTTCCGTCTTCAGAAATCTTCCAAGACGAGGCTAAGTATGGCTCGAGCTTTCCACCTTCTCCGTAGTGGACGAGTGGTTCATAGATCATTGACTGTGCGAACAGTTGTGATGGGTTATAAACGTGCGGGTTCATCGTTCCGACGTCGCGTGGCCACGCGAGCGTCAATGTATCTTTATCTTTTCGCTCTCCTGTCGACTCGCCCGGGTTCGAGCAGCCGATCAATAAAGATGTCAAAGACAGGATCGAGACGGTAGAAATCAGTAATTTTTTACGGTTAACGTTCATGGTAGGCAGAACTCCCAACTTGTATTGATAATCATTTTCAATTGTATGAGGGAAAGGGAAGGATTGTCAATGGATAATCCAGCTTTTAACTGGACGTAACGGCGCTTTTTAACAGGATTTCCACGCATAACTGAGTAACATTCTGTGTACGCTTCTTTTTTGTCAATAATTGTAATCAGATTTGTAAAGCGGTATTCTAGTTTGGATGCTGCGTTTCTTATCTAACGAAATCAATTGCACGGAAAGGATGATAGGATGTCACGACTGGTTTCCTCCGTCTCGCTTGTGTTGCTCAGTCTGCTCTTAGTGCTCCCTTTACTGATGATCGATGGACTGATTTTATACGTCGGAGATGTGTCCTACGACTCGTTCGTTGGTTGTCTAGTGTTTCTCGTATGTTTCTATCTCGCTAGCCTGGTCGTCAGCGTCGTCTTCGACGGGATGATGCGTGCGCTTGGCGGACTGTTTAAGCGTCGTTTCTCGAACATACTGTTTGCTGTCGTGAACGGTTCCGTCAGTTTGAGCGTCTTACTTTGGATGGACCTCTACGTTGCGTCGATCACGATTTCTCTCGCGACAAAAGTCGTGCTGGTATCTGTACATACGGTATTGTTTTACCTGATTCATCAATCGAGCGATTCGACTGCTTCGTCTTCTGAAGGCAGCGCACAACATGAGCCAATCGTCCAAGAAGCCATCCGCTTGTTAGAAGATGTCGATCCCGTGACATGTGTCGAACAGTTATGTCTCAAGTACCCTGATCTTCCGAAAAAGGACATCATTCGGATCGTCTATCGTCTTCATGGCAACTAAAAAGACCTGAATGTTTCTGAGAAGATTCAGAAGCGTCAGGTCATTTTTTATTTCTTTCATTTCTTCGCCAACTCATAGAACTGATACGTATTCTTTCCTAACGACTTAGCGGCATATAGCGCGGCATCTGCCTGTTGTAACAAGGCTTGCAACTCTGGACGGTACTCACCGTCATACATCACGATCCCGATGCTCGTCGACACCTGGTAGTCCGTTTCCCACTCACTTAACGCAGTGACGATCCGCTCTGCGAGTCGTTCCCAGCCATCCCTCGAATCAGCATGTCCAAAATGCAGAATGAACTCATCGCCTCCTAGTCGCACGGCTATCGCATCATCCTGTTCACGTACGAATTGTCGCAAGCGTTGTGCGACTTCTTGCAGGACGATGTCCCCCGTCTCGTGTCCATAAACGTCGTTGACCTGCTTAAAGCCATCTAAATCAAGGAAGAAGACGGCTCCTGTCTGCCCGCGATGCTCCTCGAACTGTTTCGTTAAGTACCTCCGATTGTGCAGTCCTGTCAACGCGTCTTTCCAAGCATGACGCTCAAGCTCCAAGTAGTACAAAAACAACCGGACGATCCGTTGCAATAGCTGAACATTCTTTTGCTCATACAAGCTGACCTGATTATTGATCGCACATAACGTTCCGAACGTCTCACCGCTCGTCAAGACGATCGGAATACCTAAATAGGACCGAACGTGAGCCTCCTCCAGACCTTTTCGCCAGTCGCCAAGTTGTTCCGCGTTCGGAATATCTTCGAGGACGACCGGCTGTTTCGTCTCGAAATCAATCAGTTTACATAACGATTGGTTCAATTCAAGCTGCATGCCTTCCACTATCGGGATATCCGCTTTATCGTTCGCGATTTTCAACATCCGTTGTTGCCCTGCTTCGATTGCTGATAAATACAGCATCTGGTCCGGTAGAATCTCTTTTGCGAAATCGAGGACATCATCTGCGAGCTCATCAAAATTTTGATACATCTTCAAGTCTTCAAATGGTTGATTCATACAGCACCTCATTTCGAAGTCAGCTTCTGTAGCGTCTCTGATTTAAAAAACGAAAAGGTTACATTTATTACCACTTTCTCTTTTTACTGTCGGTTAAACCTGTTTTCGTTAAAAGCGTCTGATGGTCCTATTTCCGAGTCCTAATTGAGAAAGATTATCATTTTTTTATTTTCGTATAGTTTATAGAAGGTAAAAATTTGGACAGCCATTTGGCTGGAAATGAGCGTTGCGTCTTCTAAAATCGTCTGCTATCATTCTCGGTGAACATGACAATGATAATCATTATCACTTATTAAGAACAGATGACTCAGATAGAACTACATAATCCATCTGCTACTTAATCCGTGATTCATGCGTTATCAAATTAAACAAGAGGAGCTGAATCATCATGAGGAAATGGAAAACACCACTCGTCGTGAGTTCGCTTGCTGTCTTACTAGCGGCATGCGGGAACGCAGGAGAAGCAGACACGAAGAAGAGCGCGGAAGCACCGAAGACGGTCAAAATCAAGGACGCTCACGGAACGGTCAACGTTCCGGTTAATCCGAAGAAAGTCGTCGCACTCGACAACCGGACATTCGAGACGCTTGCCGCGTGGGATGTCGAACTCGCAGCAGCACCAGTCGGACTGCTCCCGGCTGAGTCACCGTATGCGAAAGATAAGGATATCGTCGATGTCGGCATGCACTTTGAACCGAACCTCGAAGCGATCGCTGGTGTTAATCCGGACGTCGTCATCGTTGGGCAACGTTTCGCTGATCATTACGAAGACATCAAAAAACTCGTCCCGAACGCCGCTGTCATCGACCTTGACATCACTTTACCGGAAGACTCTGGTACGCCAGGTGAATTACTCGTCAAAGGTCTTGAAGATACGACAGAGATGCTCGGACAGATCTTCGATAAAAAACAAGAAGCGGACCAGCTCGTGACGACGCTCGAGCAATCGATTAAAGACGTTAAAAAATCGTATAACGGACAGGACAGCGTCATGTCGGTCATCGTCTCTGGCGGCGATATCGGTTTCTCGGCTCCAATGAGTGGACGTGTCTTCGGACCAATGTATGATTTGTTCGACTGGAAACCAGCCCTCGAAGTCAAACAAAAATCGGGCAACGACCAAGGGGATGAAGTTTCAGTCGAAGCGATCGCTCAAAGTAACCCGGACTGGTTACTCGTCCTTGATCGTGACGCACCACTTGGAAACGCAGAAGGTGCCGTACCGGCGCAAGATGTCATCGACCGTGCACCTGCCCTGCAGAAAACGAAAGCAATCAAAGACGATAACATCGTCTACGCACCGAAAGATACGTATTTGAACGAATCAATCCAGACGTACTCGGAATTCTTCACTGACATCGCGAAAGCGCTCGAGAAGTAATGGCACACGCACAGCAACAAATGAATGGAAGAGTTGAGCCATCCGCTCGACCTTCCTTTTCTGTCGTTTGGACGAAGCCGTTCGTCTTGACCTTATGTCTCGTCTTAGCGCTCGCAACCGCGTCTCTCTTCACGGGTGTCTACGAACTACGGAGTGCCGCGAACGATTTCGATATGTTCTGGATCACACGTGTTCCACGGACACTTGCCTTGATGCTGACCGGTGCTGCGATGGCGATGGCTGGACTCGTCATGCAACTGATCACGCAAAACCGCCTCGTTGAACCGACGACGACGGGAACAATCGAATGGGCTGGACTCGGCTTGTTAGCCGTTTACTTACTCGTTCCGGCACCGTCATTGATGATGCGGATGAGCGGAGCCATCGTGTTTGCGTTCATCGGGACGATGGTCTTCTTCTGGTTTCTCCGTTCAGTCCGATTGCGGTCATCGTTGATCGTTCCAATCATCGGACTGATGCTCGGAGCCGTCATCTCCGCGATATCGACGTTTCTCGGGTTGTTCTTCCGTGCCAGCCAAGCGATCGAAGGCTGGTTCGTCGGCTCGTTCGCATCCGTCCAGATTGGTCGCTACGAATACCTCTGGATCATCATCGGTGTCACGGTCTGCATCTTCTTTCTCGCGAGTCGCTTGACGCTCGTCGGACTCGGCGAAGACGTCGCGACGAGTCTTGGTGTCAACTACAATCGACTGATGCTGATCGCGACCGGGCTGATCACCCTATCCGTCGGTGTCGTCGCGACCGTCATCGGCAATCTGCCCTTCCTCGGTCTGATCGTTCCGAACATCGTCTCGATGTTTCGCGGTGACGATCTCCGTAGTAATTTGCCGTGGGTCTGTCTGATTGGGATGGCGACGATTTTAATCAGTGATTTGATTTCACGCACGATCATCCGTCCGTTTGAGCTACCGGTCTCGTTGATTCTCGGAACGGTCGGGGCAGCCGTCTTCATCATCATTCTGTTACGTCGACGGAAGACTGGAGGTGTGAGATGAGTACCGCGATTAGACAACAGGAACATACACGAATTCAACCGAGCGTTACACGTGAAACCAATCGCCGGGCGTCTGCGTTTCAGTCGAAACGACTCGAGCGCCTCTACTGGATTCTCCTAATCTTGTTCCTCAGCGGCGGAGTGCTCAGTACGATCGGTCTCTTGCTCTACAATAATCCGGTTCCGTTTGATTCTCCGTCCTTTTGGCCGGTCGTCGCACGCCGGATCACCGCCGTCATCACGATGGCGATCGCGGCAATTTGCCAAAGTCTCGCGACCGTCGCCTTTCATTCGGTCACGAGCAACCGGATCATCACACCATCCCAGCTTGGTTTTGACGCTCTCTACTCGACGATCCAGACATCGATGATCTTTTTCTTCGGTGCGGGAGCACTTGTCGGCTTTACCGGCACGAGCGCCTTTTTGACACAGGTCGCGATCATGCTCGCGATGAGTCTCTTATTATACGGATGGTTGTTATCCGGAAAATACGCGAACCTGCAGCTGATGTTACTCGTCGGAATCATTCTCGGCACAGGTCTGAACTCGCTGTCGTCATTCATGCGAAAGATGCTTGCACCGTCCGAATTCGATATCTTACAAGCACGATTATTTGGTTCGGTCACGAATGCCGACGCGTCTTACTTCCCGATTGTCATTCCGGTCGTCCTCATCGTCGGTCTATTGCTCTTCTTCTCGTCAAGACGACTCAACGTCGTCGCACTCGGAAAAGAGGTCGCGACATCGTTCGGCGTCAATCATCGTGGCAGTGTCATCTACTTCTTGATTCTGATTTCACTCCTGATGTCGATGTCAACGGCATTGATCGGACCGTTGACGTTCTTCGGCTTTTTAGTGGCGACACTCAGTTATCAGGTCGCTGCGACGTACGATCATAAATACGTCTTCCCGATGGCATTTGCGATTGGTTTCTTCATTTTGACAAGTGCTTATTTCTTCATGTATCACATTTTCAACACGCCAAGCGTTGTCTCCGTCATCATTGAACTGTTCGGTGGACTGATATTCCTTATCGTGTTGCTTAGAAAGAGGTCGCTATGATATCACTTGAACAAGTTAAAAAATCGTATACGGATGAGGTTCGAATCGGTCCAATCGACTTAACGATCCCTAAAGGCGGATTCACGGCGTTGATCGGTCCAAACGGTGCCGGTAAATCGACGACGTTGATGATGATCGGTCGTTTGCTTGATCTCGATGCCGGGCAGATTGAAGTCGCTGGCATGGATGTGACAAGTAGTAAATCGAAAGACTTAGCAAAGATCATCACCATCTTGCGACAGGAAAATCATTTCGTAACCCGGCTGACCGTCCGGCAGCTCGTCGGCTTCGGACGTTTCCCCTACTCACAAGGTCGCTTGACGGCAGACGATGAAACAATCATCTCGAAATACATTGACTTCTTAGAGTTGACGTCGCTTGAGAACCGCTATCTCGACGAATTATCGGGCGGGCAGCGGCAACGGGCCTATGTCGCGATGGTACTCTGTCAGGAAACGGAATACGTCTTACTCGACGAGCCTCTTAATAACCTTGATATCGCCCGCTCGGTCCAGATGATGGGCTACCTGCGGCACGTCGCTGATACGTTCGGACGGACGATCATCACCGTCTTACACGACATCAATTTTGCCGCGAAATATGCCGATCACATCTGTGCTATGAAGGACGGACAAATCGCTGCCTTCGGAACGGTCGCCGAAGTCATGAATGAAGCGCTATTATCCGAGATCTTTGAGACCCGTCTTGAAATCATCGAAGGTCCGTATGGTCCGATTGCCGTCTATTGATGCTGATAGCGAGTACCTAATATCTTTTTAAATCAATGAGCAAACGTCACACAGTGGTGTCGTTTGCTCATTTTCGTATATACTCTCCTCTTGAAACCATCATCCATATTTTGTAACATGAGTTTATGAAAGGGTGACTGAATATGGATGTTTTACTCTACAACTTCATCATGTTTCTTTTCTATTTTCCTTGTTTGATTATTCATGAGTATGGTCATGCGTTCGCTGCAAGATGTTATGGTATTCCGATTAAATCCATTGCATTAGGAAAAGGAAAACCATTTTTTCAACTGGGACATTTCTTTATTTCTAGAAAGTACATTTGGGAAGGGTTATATACTCCGGGCGGCCCTATCAGTACGTTAAATCGCACGCAAAAATCTTTTTATTATCTAGGTGGTGTATTGTTTAACTTCATCTGTGTTGTGATCGGGAGCGTAATCCTTTTTCTATTGCATAATGAGACAATACAATACATCCTACAAGCTTTCGTACGCATGTCCGCTATATTCGTCATCTTCAATCTATTACCACTTCGTTTATTTAGTGGATTTCCAAGCGATGGATTACAACTGATCTATCTATTTAAACGAAGAGATCATGCATAATGAATTAGGAGTATGATCTCTTCACATTTTATATAAAAGAGACTGGGACAATGTAGATGTCCTAGTCTTTTTTTAATGAGTACATCTAAAACATACCTTGGATTACGATATACATTTTGATAAAAGATAGTATGTACGCATATAGTTACGTTAAGGTATGAGAAACTATAGAAAATCCAAGTGTCTCAAGAAATATTGGATATATTGAAAAAGATGGAACATTCGGTATAAACTGCTGACTCCCACATACCTTAGTTTTTACCACTCCTCAGAATAATTTTGTAAACGCATTCAAATTACTGGTGATTTAGTAGTAACGTACGTCATACTGACTGTAGGTAATAGAAAAGGAGTGTTGAAGATGGAATACAAAAAAGGACTCGAAGGCGTCATTGCCGCTGAAACACAAATCGGTTTAGTCGATGGAACGTTAGGTCACCTTATTTATCGCGGACACTGGGCAAAGGAACTCGCATTATCTTATTCATTCGAAGAAGTCGCGTATTTCATCTGGAATGGTGAATTCCCGACTGAATCGGAATTGGTCACATTCAAGGAACAGATGACGAGCTATCGTGAACTTCCTTCTTATGTTAAAACGATTCTCGATACATTGCCGAACGAGATGGATGTCATGAGTACGATGCGAACAGCGATCTCGGCACTCGGTACACCTGCATTCGCTTGGCCGCCGACAATTGATCAGGCGATGCACGTAACAGCACTCCTGCCATCGATCATCGCTTATAAATATCAAAAAAATCAAGGTGCTGCCTTCATCGAACCGAATCCACAACTTGATCACGTCGCGAATTACATCTATATGATTAAAGGGCAATTGCCGAGTGACGTTGAGATTAAAGCGTTGACAGCGTATCTAATCCTAACGATTGAACACGGTATGAATGCTTCAACGTTCGCTTCCCGTGTCGTTGTCTCGACGGAATCGGAGATGATTTCCGGTGTCTGTGCCGCGATTGGTTCCATGAAAGGACCGCTTCATGGTGGTGCCCCGTCAGAAGTCATTGAGATGATTGATGAAATCGGAACGATCGACAACATCGAACCGTGGATCCGGAACAAGTTAGAAAAAGGTGAAAAACTGATGGGCTTTGGTCACCGCGTCTACAAAACACGCGATCCGCGTTCAGAAGCCTTAAAAGTCGTCTCAAAAGATCTCGCGCAAGAGAGCGATTGGTTCAACCTGATTACACAGATGGAGCAAACAGCGATCGATTTACTCGAGGAATACAAACCGGGTAGAAAACTGTATACGAATGTTGAATTCTTCGCGGCAGCCGTCTTAAAAGGACTCGACATTCCAAAAGAACTGTTCACACCGACGTTCACCTCTAGCCGTATCATTGGCTGGACGGCACATATCCTCGAACAATCGCAAGATAACCGGATCTTCAGACCACAATCGTCATATACAGGACAGATGCCGGAACAAGCAGCTAAGTTTTGATGAATCATTGATTGGAGGATATCTTTTGGCGAAAAGTGATCACCTATTAGTAATTCTTTGGATGCTACAATCCGGAAAAAAAATAACGGCTCAATACATCTCCGAACAACTTGAAATCAATATCCGGACCGTCTATCGCTATATTGATACGCTTTCCGCAAGTGGTGTTCCGATTGTTGCCGAAGCAGGTCATCATGGCGGATACAGCTTGTTAACTCAATTCATAGAAGCACCTTTATTCTTCGATGCTGAAGAGCAGCAGTCTTTATATCACGCTGCTCTTTTTGCAGAAGAAGCCGGTTACTATGGTAATACAGCTTTAAAACGTGCGATTTCAAAAATAAAACAGCATGCTTTAAAACCATCGACAAGTGCTCCGCTCTTGGATGTAATTCCCTATCAACCCGAAATGTCGTCGAGAGCCGAAATCTTATTACGAGAAATCGATCAAGCCATTCGCAGTCGAACAACCATACATATTCAATACTGTCGCGCGAACAATGAAGATGTTCAGTCACGTGACATCAATCCTTTTAGACTAACTTATTGGAAACACGCTTGGTACGTCACTGCCTTCTGTCAGTTAAGAGGAGCAATTCGTCATTTTAAAATCGACCGCATTCACAAATTCAATGTGACGACGGATCAATTCGATATTCCAGATGATTTCGATGTTCAGTCTTCTTTTATGACCGATTTACTACCAAATCCAAGAGAAACTCAAGGTGAACTAATCCTCTCCGGTGACACCTCTACTATCGATTCAATTTGCCAACACTGGTACTTTAAGCACTGTTTAATCGAACAAAATCAAAACCGTGCTGTTTTTATGATTGAGATGAGCGTTTTAGACGAACAAGTCCCGAGTCTCCTTATTGCTTATGGAACATCGATACAGGTCGTTTCTCCTGTTGAAATCAAAAGTAAAATCATTGATCGGTTACACGAATTGATCGCTTCGCATCAATGATTTACTTTCACTGACAGTAGTTGTCAGGATAACCTTTCTATACTAAATGTATCTCATATAGTAAAGGAAGTGATTATCTTGATTAAAACTGTCTATTTATATGTATTCGATTCAATTTCAGATTGGGAATATGGGTTCGTGATGCCAGAGTTACATTCACGAAGATATTTCAAAACAGATGCTACACAATTAAATATCGTTACAGTAGGACCCACCCTACAACCCATCACGACAATGGGAGGACTCCGTATTTTACCGGATATCACGGTTTCTCAATTAGAGCTTACTTCAATGGATGCTTTAATCCTGCCAGGTGGACAGTCGTGGCAAGAGCCTCTTCATGACCCTCTATTGAATAAAGTAGGCAACGCGCTGAGTAATGGAACACTCATCGCTGCGATTTGCGGTGCGACTGAAGGGTTAGCAAAGAGTGGATTCTTAAATCTGCGACTCCATACAAGTAACGATTTGTCTTACTTACAATCCGTTTGCTCGAATTATTCCGGAGAATCTTTTTATCAACATACTCCAGTTGTCCGTGATGACTCGTTAATCACAGCGTCAGGAATGGCAGCATTAGAGTTTGCTTATGAAACGATTCGTGCACTCGATGTATTCACACCTGAAACGTTAGAAGCATGGTATGGTCTTCATAAGACAAATGAAGCGAAATATTTTTTTGATCTCATGGTTGCAACGTCCGTTAAGCAGTAAAGTTGCTATATAAAAAAGTGGAGCAATGCACACCATCGCTCCACTTTTTTAATGTTTCATTTAAGGATTGTCTCTAATGAGAAATCTAGTACTTCCACTTCACACCCTGCCGCTTCTACATCCGGACTACACGCATACGGTCCAATCTTCAAATCCGTCACGTCATGTAAGTGTGCGATTCGGAGTTGCTCTTTGTGCTCTCCTGTTACGTGATACAACGTGACGTCTTGATTGAGGTAGTGGAGTTCAAAGACAAGCGGTGCGTCAAACAGCGTATTGTCGACGTCCCGACACGACCAGTCCGAGTACCCGAAGCTCGTCACGACAGCACCAAGATGCGATGGACCATCCGGAATGAACTCAGCCGAGACCTTCACCCAGTGGTCGTCACTGACATACAGTAAAATCCCTGCTTGGTCATATGTCGCTTTCGGGTTTAGCTTCACTTCAATCTGGCATTTAAACTCTCCGTTTGGAGCATCCTGTAACAACGCATGACCTGTCAGACGGTTAAACTGATAATGGGTATTGCGCCAAAAATCCGTATCCGGATCCGTCATGAAGCATAATGGTGTCTCCTCTTTAATACGTGTTGGTCGATTGAGCCACTTCATCGATCATATCCTCCTTATTAACGACCTCTTAATTTCCGTAACTTTCGATAGCCACGAATGAGCATATCGATCATACAATCCCTCCTATTTTCTATGAACCCTTAGACGACTTGACGAAGTCGTCGTATATCCTTATATAAAGCCGATCGTTTCAAACGTCTATTCCGTATTAAGTATTGCACATCCGACCGATTATCGTACATCAGTTGAATATGGAAATAATTGATATATTCAAGAATTGCAAAGACATATAAAAACAACGTGATTCGTAATCCGTACACTGGAAAATCCGATTGAAAGCGAATCCAATCGAGTCCGAATGCACACGCTGTCAGGACGATCAAAGCCAAATTGAGGATACGACAAAGGAATAATCGTCGGACGACGGATTCCGGGGTGATCGACGTTCCTTCCTCCTTCAGCTGTCTCGACTTGCTGTACCAATACCAAGCTCCTTGAATCAACAACAACTCAAACAAAAACAACGACATCCAAAAGGAACTGAGTTCAAATAACTGAAGTCGAGGAAAGACACGATTGCCAACCCAACTCAGCGGTAAAATCGTAATGACCGTGAACAGCTCCCCTCGGTACAGATAAGCGAGTCGTTCCGCAACGAGCCGCTTCATGGCATGACCCATTCGATCCGGAACTTACTTCCTGGACCAAGCTGTGCGATCAATGGTTGATCGACCTCAATCACTCGTCCGAGGACGTTGACTCGCTCATCCGCAGGTAGATTACGTTTCATAATTTGAACCTCGCCCGCGTATCGCCCGTATTTTTCATTATCGATCGTGATGGTTCCAAGCGGACGGACAGACGGGTCTTGCGGTGTCAGATCGATGGTCGACGGACTCATTCGCGACTCGACGGACCGAATGACATCCCGCGCTGGATCAAAACGATTCGTTTCCGTATCTCGTTGTGCTTGCTGTCCATTCGCTACTGACCGCAGTACGATGACTCCGGTTTGCTCTGCTTCAAATTGCTGGATTGTCGCCTCCGACAATCGTGGATCTCCAACGAGGATTCGATCGACGGTCGATTTTAAATCGATATAACTGGCGAACGGTGACGCATGCCGGTGTTCTTCAAGTGTCGGTAGCGTCTCAAACAACGGTCCACGAAGTGTTCCATCACCCGGTATGAACGCTTGGACCCGTAATCCTTGCGCCTGCAACCAAGCATTCTTTGCATCAAACCATGCCCGGTCGAGTCCTGTTTCCGGTCGCGGATAAAAATTATGCCACGCTTCCGTGTGATCGATTCGCAGACCCTGTGCTTTCATCTCCGTTAATTCGTCTTCTGTTAACGTACTGGCGTTCAGCGCGACCATCATTTGGTTCGATAACGTCGCGATTTGCAACGGGCTGATGCCGTAATCAAGACGCAGTCCAGTGACACCCCAGTCCGATAACGTCGCTGCCGTCTCCCATGTCTTGCCGAGCGTCGCGAGCGACGCCGGTGCAATGTCCGCCACGAGCTCATACTCGAGTGTCTTTGCTAAGCGACCGAGCGCTTGCAAACGTTCGACGTACAGTGAAGAATCGTCCTCAGGAATATGTAGCGATGTAAAGAGTGACGTAAAGCCAACAGCGCGCATCCGCTGTAGCCACTCGCTCGTTTCGTCTGTGATCGGTTCACTTAAATAGATTGATAATCCTTTCATCGACTCACTCCTTCTCTTCTCTACTTAGAGAAAAAGCAGCTGATTCCTTCTTTTTCGAAGGATTCAACTGCTGGTCAACACCTTAAATTCCGTCTGCCATCTCTTCTTTGAAACCGAACCAGTACGTGAACAGGAATCCTGCCGCGTACGAGATGACGAGGCCCGCAATATAAGTCAAATACATCCCGTTGTCGATCAACGGTGTCAACGATAAACCGGATACGCCGACTCCAAGCGCCGTTGTCTTCATCGTTGCTTGGAAGGCACCACCGACTGCTGCGCCGAGACATGCCGTTACGAACGGACGACCGAGTGGTAACGTGACCCCGTATAACAACGGTTCACCAATTCCGAGGAAGCCGACTGGAATCGCACCTTTGATGATGTTACGCAGGCGCGGATTACGCGTCTTGACGAAAATCGCCATTGCCGCCCCGACTTGACCCGCTCCTGCCATCGCAAGAATCGGTAAGAGTGGTGTGTTGCCGATCGTATTCAAGAACTCGAGATGGATCGGTGTCAATCCATGATGAAGACCGACCATGACGAGTGGCAGGAAGAAGCCAGCCAGCACGGCTCCGGCGAGTGGTCCACCGACCTCAAGTACGGCATTGATCGCTTTCATGATCCCGTCTGACAACAGTCCCGCAATTGGCATGATCGCATAAAGCGAGGCGAATCCGACAATCAGCACCGTAAACAGTGGCGTAAAGATGATATCGATCGATGCGAACATGAAGCGACGGATGTGTTTCTCAAGATACGTCATCAACCACGCAGCGAAGATGACACCAAACAAGCCGCCCCTGCCTGGAACGAGCGGTTCCCCGTAAATCGTGATGTCCGCAAGCACGGGGTTGAATAGAATCCCACCGGCAATCGCCCCGAGTACCGGCGTTCCGCCGAACTCTTTCGCCGTATTCCAACCGACAAGGATTGCAAGATATGCAAAGACCGTCCCACCGATCAAGAGTAAAATCTGCATCCATGTCTGTGTTGCATCGACACCCGCATTTTTCACGAAGTTCGCACCACCGTTGATGATACCGGAAGCAACAAGACCCGGAATGAGCGGGATGAAGATGTTCCCGATTCGGCGCAAGAAGCGTTTGAATGGTGACTGTTGTTTTGCTTTCACTTTTTGCCGTTCGACGGCAGCTCGTTCTTCTGGCGTCAAATTCGGATCAACGGACTCTTCCCCGATCGCGAGTCCCGTCTCGCGACTTAAGTGATCGGCTACCCGATTGACTGTTCCCGGACCGACGACGATTTGTAACGTCTCGTCATCGATGACCCCCATGACGCCGTCAATCCGCTTTAAGGCATCGATATTTGCTTGCGTCGGATCCTTTAACGATAAGCGTACCCGCGTCATACAGTGCGCAAGTTGCCGGAGATTGTCTTTTCCACCGACGTGCTCGAGTATCGCCTGTGCCAGCACTTCTTCCTTCTTCATCGTGTTTCCCCCTTAGAGTGCGTCTCGGACGAATCCGTTTGCTTGCTGTAATCGTTCGACGGCTTCCGCGTACGGAACATTCGCGAGAATCATGACGATCGCCGTCTTGACGTGCCCGTGCGATTCACTAAAGATACGCTCCGCCGTTACGGCGTCGACTCCTGTCGCCTCACAAATCATCCGCTTTGCCCGGATCTCGAGCTTCTCGTTTGTTGACTGGACGTCGACCATCAGATTTTGATAGACCTTGCCGATACCGATCATCGCCGCCGTCGAAATCATGTTCAAGACGAGCTTTTGCGCCGTACCAGCCTTTAGTCTTGTTGATCCCGTCAAGACTTCCGGACCTGTTTCGACTTCGATCGCATAACGCGCGTGCCCACTGATGACCGCATCCGTGTTGCAAGAAATCGCTGCCGTCACTGCTCCGACTCCCTTTGCGTAATCAAGCCCGCCGATGACATACGGCGTCCGACCGCTCGCAGCGATCCCGATGACCGTATCACGTGCTTCTAGCTGGAGCGCTTTCAAATCGTCGACGGCAAGCGTCCGACTATCCTCTGCTCCCTCGACCGCCTTGATTAACGCGCGTTCGCCGCCAGCAATCAAACCGACGACCATGTCTGGTGAGACCCCGAACGTCGGTACACATTCTGCCGCGTCGAGAATCCCGAGCCGCCCGCTCGTACCAGCACCGATGTAAATCAAGCGTCCTCCGTTATTGAATGATGCAATGACATGTTTGACGACTTCCGCGATGACAGGAATTTGTTCCCGAATGACCGTCGCGACCGTTTGATCCTCAGCGTTCATCACCTGTAAGACATCCTCGACAGTCATCTCATCGAGTTGCATCGTCTGTTCATTTCGACGTTCCGTTGCTAATTGATCTAACATCTGCTTCACCCTTTCTCTTCCCTCCCTTTATTATATAATTAAGAAATTTTAATTCAATATTATTTATTTAATTTTGAAATTAAATTTCGTTTTATAAAAATAAGGTCTCTCCCTTTTTTCAGGCTCGGTCCCTTGATTTCCTGCTTGTCATAATTTCTTCATTCGTAAAGTCCAGTAACGCAGACATTCGCTCCCGTCCAATCGTCGCGACAAGTAACGGGATGCGTGGTCCGTAGGTTTGATTGATCGTTAATTGATAGAGTATCGTCGCATAATGTTTCTGCAGGCGAAGCGTCTCCTTTTTCTCAGCTTGCCTTGTCAGACGGTAGAAGGCAGCGAGGATGTCTTCATTCGTTCGGAGAGCAACGACGAATTGTTGGATCCAGTTCTGTTCCGTTTTCGTCAGATGCGCATGTAGTTCATGATTCGGAACAGAGCTGACTTGAAGTTCCCGATCCGGACACCATTGCGTAACGAAAGTCCGAGCACGTGCAATCTGTTCAGTCGGAACGCTCACGCAAAATACTTTTTCGATTAAATCAGGTTCAAAACCAACCATCGGACCAATCATTGTCAACTGAGTAAATGAGACAGGATGAGCAGTTGCATGATAACTCCAACGAAGACTTTGCTGAATGTCTTCGGATTGACGCGATGAGTATGCGACGAAACGCTCGAACTCACTGTAATTGCGTAAGACATCTTCATCTAGACCGATATGAAACGCATGATTCGGACGATGTTTCGCAAATAAGAAAAGAAGAATGCTCGGTGGATAGACGGCGAGTAGATCTTTCGGAGTCAAGACACCACCGCTTGAACTCGACATTTTTTTCGAGTCCCCTTTTAGGCGAATGAATTCATACGGGAGATAGAGCGGTGCCGGCTGTTGAAAAATTTCTTGCGCAATCCGGGACGAAACCGTGTAACTCCCGTTTGCTGCTGAATGATCCTTTCCACCCGGCTCGAAATCGACGCCTTCATGCGCCCAGCGCATCGCCCAATCGACCTTCCAGTTCAATTTCATCCGGTGTTCCGTCCGCATATCGACCGTTGCCGTATGACCACATCGACAGCTGTAATCGTAGGTAACTTCATCTTCATCGAACGTATCGATTGTAGTTGCGTCGGTTCCACAAGCAACACAATAGACGGTCGCCGGATAATACGCTGCTCGCTCAGCATCGGATCCAGCCGCTGTCTTATGTTCGATCAAGATGTCATAAATCGCGTGACGATGGCGAAACGCGTGGATGATTTGTTCAGCATACGTGCCTGACGTATAGGCTTCGTGTTGATACCGATAGTCTGGCCTGATCTCGAACGCTTTCAGCATCGTTTCGAATTGTTGTTCAAAGTACGTCGCGTAACTCATATCGGATCCATCCGGTGCTGGAACGGCGCTATAAGGTATCCCGATGTATCGAGTAAATGCTTGATCGACATCCACGGGTACTTTGCGGAAACGATCGTAATCGTCCCACGAAAACAGGAAACGGACGTCTTTGCCGAGGTCTTGCAGTGCACGCGCGACGAAGTACGTCGTGACGACTTCCCGGAAATTGCCGATATGAACGGGACCTGATGGACTGATCCCGGCAGCGCAGACGTATGTCTCTTTACCCGGCTGACGTTCGATGATGGTTCTTGCAGTGTGTTCTGCCCAATGCATGATGATTCCTCCAGTAGTAGACAAAAAGCTGATTTTCGCCCGTTAGTTGCCTAAAGGACGAGAATCAGCTTCCCGTGGTACCACCTTTGTTCGTCCGCCTGTCACCAGACGAACCTTCACATGTACAATCATACATGCTCTCGATAATGGGAGAACCCATCGTAGCATCATCCATATCGGAATCCGTACGAAGCTCGGAGGCTTTTTTCAGAGAGAAACCCGGTCATCCGCTCTCACCATCTCGGACTCGCTTGGCACCGTCAATTTCTTCCTACTCTTCTCGTCATTGCCTTGATTATGTAATTTTGATTAGCATACAGATTCATCCAGTTCATTGTCAATTCTTTTTTGAAAGATGAGGGGATACAAGATAAAACTTTATTTTGAGTTTCGATGGTGAAAATCATCGAATTCAAACAGTGATTGTATCATTCCCACCCTGGAAGTGGTCGTGGTTGCTCCTCAACGAAGGCACGATATCCATCGAATTGTAGTCCTTGACGTTGCGGATTATGGTTGCGAATCAACGGATCACCCGTCTCGTCCTCGTTCTGCCAAAAACGGTGTTCTGTTTGAAAGACCATGATCGACGAATACTGGAATCTCTCTGCCATTAGATATTCCAGAACCGATTGCATCACTTTTTCAAAGCGCGAATCCGAGTCGTAGCTACTACTAAGACGTTCTTTTTCTTGTTTCCCTTCGAAAATCTTAACTGAGAAATAAGCATTTTTCTTCGCCATCGGATACACGATTTCAACGCGAACCGAGTCGACCAACTGAATCGGTCGAGGTTTGCTCACTTCCTCTTCAGAATTGTAATCCTCTACATAATAATCATCTGTTGCTATCGAGAAATCCTTAAACTCCCAGAACATATCCCCTTGCGCAATGATCGCATATTCAAGGAACGTGCCGAAGTTCTGTCCGATCGGGTCTGTCTCCTCTGTCGACAACTCATGAAACATCCAGTGCATATAGGGTGTCTCATCCGTCTTCGCATCTTCCGTATGAATTAAGACATATCCTTCGTTCATTTCGCCAATCATCAAGAAGTGATCATAGTCTTCATTGATCAGGTCGTCCTCTTTAGCCTGGATCGTCATTTCAATGACTTTTTCAAGTGAATAGAGTTCGATGCCGAGACCTTGAATCATGAACAACTCCGCTCCGTCATGTAAACGAAGAAATGTCTTGTATTCACTTGGTAGTGTTAGCTTGAACTGTGTTTCAAACGACTGAATCGCCTGTTCCGTCACCGGGTCATTCAAATTGAATTGAGCGACTCCAGTATCATATCGCCGCTGAATGAAAGTCGATCCGTGATTGATTTTTTGAGTTAAGACTTCAAGTATTGCTTCGATTTGGTTCATTTCTTGCATGCGTCCCATCCTTTTCTTCTTCGTATTCGTGAATCATACAACTTCACCCTTTACACCATACCATTTTTTCAATTATTTGGTGTATTCCACCCTA
The DNA here is from genome assembly GCF_964277885.1 of uncultured Exiguobacterium sp. Taxonomy (NCBI): domain Bacteria; kingdom Bacillati; phylum Bacillota; class Bacilli; order Caryophanales; genus Exiguobacterium; species uncultured Exiguobacterium sp. The sequence continues at coordinate 1,562,694 of NZ_CAXYJR010000005.1, forward strand.
CTCCTTCTGTGGTATTCTCGTTCTAATATCATTCAAAAAATGCATTCGAAGAGGTGACCCATGTCTAAATCATCATCGATGTTACTCATATTACTCGCTGCGATCTTTTGGGGCACGACAGGGACCTCACAAGCCTTTGCGCCGGAAGATGCACATCCGATTGCGATTGGTGCCGTTCGTCTGGCTGTCGGTGGACTGTTCTTACTCTGTCCCGTTCTCTTCAAAGGAACGCTGACGTTACGCGACTGGCCGTTGCGAACGATTTTACTCGCTGCCGTCAGCATGGCGGCTTACCAACCGCTATTCTTCTCGGCTGTTTTGATGACCGGTGTCGCCGTCGGTACTGTCGTTGCGATTGGGAGCGCGCCGATCTTTTCTGGCTGTATCGAGTGGCTGTTCCTAAAGAAACGTCCAGCGTTGCTGTGGTGGGCATCGACCGGACTATCGATCACCGGTTGTCTGTTGCTTTTGAACAATCAAGCAACAGTCGCAATTGATCCAATCGGAATCGTCCTTGCACTCGGTGCCGGACTATCGTTTGCCGGGTATACGTTCGTCAGTCGAGATCTCGTCAAGACACACGCACCGCTGTCAGTCGTTGCCGTCATCTTCTCAACAAGCGCCTTACTGTTGTCGCCTTTGCTCTTCTTATTCGACCTCTCCTGGTTGTTCACGTCACGTGGTGCCGGAATCAGCCTTCATCTTGGCGTCGTTGCGACTGGGTTTGCTTATTGGTTATTCGCGAAAGGACTATCGAACGTAACATCGTCGACTGCCGTCACGCTCTCGCTCGGTGAACCGCTGACCGCTGCCTTGCTCGGTGTATTTGTCCTCGGCGAACAGTTAAGTGGCACGGCTTGGTTCGGGATCTCGTTATTGTTACTCGGAATCGCCTTATTGATCGGTTCGTCACGCCTAGCAGCGCGCCAAACGGTTTTGACAGAAGAACGACAAACTCGGACTGGAGGCTAAATCATGCAAGAAATCACGCTTGAGAAACTACAATTTCGCGAAGATTATCACATCGGACTCAATCAGTTCTTGATCGATGTCGCAAATGGAAACCGATTGATCTTTCATTTTCGTGGGCATACGGAGGAGACGATGGTCATCGTCGGCGACTACAGCTGTAATTACTTCCGATTGACCTTCGAGGCGGATGCGATTTTGCTTCGTTCACCGGACCTCTATGAACTAACAGAAGAGGTCGAGATCAATCCGATTCCACTCCTGACGCTGACCGATTCAAAACTACTGACGTTTGCACGTAATTCGATGAATCTCGATCCTGCACAAGACTGGGTCCATTACTGGCTCCGGGCGTTCGAGCAGGATTTTCATGTCTTGTCGCCCCGTCCACCGGTTCTGACCGATCTCGGACATAAACGCAGCGATGCAATCGTCACGTATTCCTTTGATTCGCTCATCGTTGAATAACCTGAACCATTTTCATAGAAAAGATCCACGAAACGGACAGTCGTTTCGTGGATCTTTTCTATGAACATTTATAGGAGCAGATTATGGATGGTCAATCGTATATTCCATCATCCAGCACGTATCTTCATTGATTTTTTTTACTTTCTGAAACCCGCATTTTTCATAGGCTTTAATTGCTCTAAGATTTGATACGTCAGGATCTAAAATAATTCTATTTACTTCCTTATCTCGAGCGATATCTTCAACGAATAACTTTATCATTTTCGTTCCAATACCTTTATTAAAAAGTTCAGGATAACCAATAAACTGGTCAATTCCAATTATGATAAAATTCGCAGGATATCCAAATACCTCTTTTTGTTCGTCCGTTATCAAATAACGTTGCATGAATCCAATAGGTTCATCCTCTAACTCTACGATGTAGGGAACGATAGGTATGTCTCCATTTACTCTCGGTTCGTATTTATCTATCACTTGTCGTAACGTAAATGGTGCGTTCATATCTCCATAGAACTCTAACACTTCTTTTGTACTTAACCATTGAGACATGATTTCATAATCAGTATGTTGCATTTTTCTGATTGAGACAGAATTGCTTTTCATATGTACCTCTCGCATTCATTCGTAACCGCCCAACGACTCGCGCCGGACGGTTACTTGGATTATAGATATAAGGATAAGGTTTTTTCAACTGACTGGACGGAATCGATCGGACTGAAACGTTGTACAACACGTCCTTGGCGATCGATTAAAAACTTCGTGTAATTCCATTTAATCTTCGACGACAGTAGACCGGAGCGTTCTCGCTTTAGGAATGTATAAAGCGGATGCTCATTTGGTCCATTGACGTCGATCTTCTGAAACATCGGAAACGTCACACCATAGTTCAGCTGACAGAACTGCATCGTCTCTTCCTGACTCGCGAATTCCTGCTGATTGAATTGATCGCACGGAAAGCCAAGCACCGTGACTCCTTGTTCGTCATATTTATCGTACAATGCTTGTAGTTCGCCAAGTTGTTTGACGAGCCCACATTTGCTTGCTGTGTTGACGATCACGAGGACACGCCCCGCATAGTCACCTAATGAAACAGTCTCGCCCGCTGCGTTTTGTACGTTTGCATCATATACGGTTTGCATGATTCCCAGCCCCTTTGCCCTGAGTATAAAACAAAGCACGTATCCTGTCGTTTACAGGCATGCGCGTAATGCTTTACCAAATCGCTTCTTCTTTATCGCTCAGTTTGATGACGAACGGTAGAATCAAGACAAATAACAGACTGATATAACCGAGCGATAAGTAATGTTACGAGTCTTTCGAAATGTATTGTTTCACGCCGCAGTTCGGACACGCTTTCCCATGTTTCGCAAATCCGACAGCAAGCACTTCTTTCGTTTTGAACGTATACTGGCAATTCGTACAACGTACCATCAGATCATCCCCCTTCTCCCTTATCTACTGGTGGACTCAGGAAAAAGTTTCATCGAGTGGACAGGTTGTAAACGCATCTTTAAAAATTCATAGCTTCCACCGTTCGTCGCTTGTTGGAACCGTTCGACTGGAAGGAAGCCACTTTTCGTATACAAGCGAATCGCCCGCTCGTTGAATGTCGCGACAGCTAATTCGATTTGTTTAGGTGCATACCGATCTATTAAGAACGCAAGACCGGCTTCTAAAAATGCCACTCCATTTCCTCGTCCCGTCAAGTCTGGTCGCATGCCAAGCCCGACGTCAACGACGTCTGCTTTTGGTTCGAATACATAGTACTCAATCAATTCTTCCCCATCCAACACAGCAAAATAATGTTCCGTTCGCTTTGCTGGATCGAGAAATTCTACTAAATCTTCCTCGTCATTCGGCATATCGTAAAACGCAAACGGTCCATCATACTGCCACTCGTAGGCGATCTGTTCCGCCTGTCGTTGAGTCAGCAGTGAAAAGGTATAGCTCATCACGATTCAGCTCCTATTCAATTCGTCAACGCGTTCGACTTTTTCGGTGATCGAGCAAAAGTGGCAATACATTTAAACCGATTGAGATGAACGTCAACACCCACAGTGCCCGTTCCATGCCTGGTACGACGTCTTGTAACGCTACCCAGTCCTCCCGTGCCACGAATTCCGCGACGAGTCGGTATTCCGCGCACAGCGTCAGTGCGGTAAAACTCAGTCCAAACAACATCAGGAAACGATAGTCCTTACCGATTAAATAAAAGATGATATTCAAAGCCGTAAATCCAATCGCCATTAAACCCAGTATGATCCACATCTTTCATTTCCTCCAAAGATAATTCGTTGTGTAATACCGTTCGTTTTGAACGCTTTTCAAGATTATGTATGCCTCATGCTACTTCACTCATACATCTTTGATATCATTCATTTACTTTAATAAGACGCGTGTATTCAAGTACGTGGTGAGCGGTATTTATAAATACTCCAGATGCTGAAAACACTTAAAGTCGTTCCAATGAACGAAAATAATGTTGTTGTCATCCCATTTGGAATCATGAAGCCAATTGGCATCAATCCGATAAATGTTAGAACAATAAAGGATTGATAGACCACGTTGATGATATTTAAAAGTGAATGATTAAAAAACGATAAAATGAGTGGTGGTAAGAATAACACGATGGTCATGATTACCGAAATACGAAAGGCTACGGGCTCTTCTGTTGAAATGACATGATCTCCTACCGCATTTTTTGATGCGATGAATAATAATGCTACTGCGGAGCACATTGTTAAAAATACAAGCAATACTTTTCTAATCATAATTCGACCTCCTTTTTCCCAATCATATCACCACCTTTAAATAAAATGTATATATTATACTCTAAATTACATCATTTAACAATTATATAAAATAATATATTTTATTCAGATGAGAGCATATAGTTTCATTACACCATTTCTAAACACCAAAAAAATCCACCCCTCAATTCTGACTGATCAAAGAATGGATTTAACAAGGCACTGTGCCATTTTTTAATTGAGTATTCATGGATTCAACTGATCAACGAGAAGATAGTTTCCTGCCTCGACATAGTTCGTGAAGCGATCCAGGATACTTTGCCACGATGCGCGTTGCGCTTCCGGGTCATTCACATGATCGTCTTCAAAAATTTCAATCACTTTCGTTCGATGGCGCAACGGAATGAACATGACTTCGACAAGTCGTCCATCCTCTAATTGATAGCGCAGATGCTCCAAGGGCGAAACTTCCTGATACGTACCTAAATATTCGACGAACGTTGGACTGCCCTCACGTTGCATTCGACTTTTAAAATATCCCTGTTCCGTCAATTCATTCTCGACATGTGTCGTATACCAGCCATTCGACGATCGATACCATTGCATCATATGTTGCGGTTCTGTCCATAGACGCCATACGGTCTCAATCGGAGCTGAAATCGTTGACGATATCATTAAAAAATTATCCAACATGTTCCCTCCACTTCAAAGTCTTTTTTAAAGAATTTAATCTCATTAGATTTTTTCTAAAGATAACTTTCGATAGACTAGTCTAATATCCCTACTTATTTATCGAAATAGTTTTAAAGAACTAAGAGAACAGGTCAGATGAATTGTTTATTCAGGAACTTTATACCTTATTCATAGTAAAACCAGCAATTTTAAAAACATAAAAAAACTGCTCAATTGAGCGGTTTTTACTACGAGTCATATTTCGGGTTCATTGTGTAGTGATAGTGCAATGATGGTGTTGTAGATATCGAGAATAGCTTACTGTTGCGGTCTTCTTTCGACGGAGACAATAATACTGATAACAATGGAATTAACACAATAAAACTATTACATTTCTTCTTATCTTTGGTAGAGATCGTTCGAAACTAATGATCAGACTTTATCGAATGATATTTACTATATCCCATAAAATGACGTCATATCGGAAACCACTTTAGTATAGAATAATTGTTAATACTTATAGCATTTATGGAACTTATCGGAATTTAAGAATGAATAAAGGAGGATATTTTATGGACGAAGAGTATTCGCACGAGGAACGACAAGAACGTAAACGCAAAGAGCGCGCGCGGTTGAATCAGCGACGCATGAACGGTATTTTGCTCGCGGTTGTTTTCCTTATCTTCGGTATTGCCATTTTTAATATGGATGATAATCAGACCGTGGAAGATCCGAAGAGCAATAAAGAAGTATCAGCAGAAGATAAGAAAGAGAGGAAGAAACCGGAAGTCACAATAGACCTCGAACATGCCACGCCGAAGACGATTGGTGGCGAACTAAAAAAATATAGTAAAGATATCACTGGTGCGAAAGTGAAAGACAAGACGTTAATCGTCCAGTATAAAGACTCTGCGTTTTGGAGCGAAAACACAATGGTCGAAAGTTATGCCCTCGACTCAATCTGCTTGTTAGAAGATCTTTACAAAAACAAGAACTTCGATTTGTTCGCTTTCGAATGGTCTACGGTCATGACGGACGACAATGGGAACGAAGAACTTAAACCTGTATTGAAATCTTATTACACCCGCCAAACACTTGATCAGATGAATCTTGATAATTTTTCAGATATAGTCTTAGTCGATCGCGAACGTTTCTTCCAGAAGGCGGATGGTTATTGGATTCACCTTGGCGTTTTCCAAGGTCTCAAAAAAAGTTTGGGTGACAAGATCAATTCACCAATCAACTTTAAAAACGCGGATGATTCCCGATATGATATGCACCTAGGTGCTACGAATGATGTCGTTAAGAAATCAGAATCCGTAGAGAAGGAAGAACCAATTGTCGCAGAACCCGTGACGGAAGAAAGGAATACTGACGCACAGACAGAAGTCGTCTATGATACAGATACGATTTTACCTAGTATATACAACGTTTCGCAAATGAATGATCAACTTGCTTTCAAAATTGATGAGTTGAACAAAATGGTCAGAACAAGCGGTGATAAAGTAACTGCCCCTATCTCTTCGCAACTGTTCTCGCTTAAAGAAATGATTGATCCAATCAATAGAGAACTCACGAAGCTTCAGAATACGAATGCACCTGACGACGTGACGGCTACGACACAGCAACTGGCCGCAAATCAAGATGAGATAAACCGGATCTATGAACGCTTGCAGCTCCAATTCCAAAGCATAGACCAGCAAGATTATTCCGATGCTGCTCAACTCTCACGAGAGATCAAACAGAATTTTAATGAAATGAAACGTCTCACTCAAACAGATATCTCCGCCTACACTACATTTATAATGAAGTATGCGGATGAAGAAGCATCATGAACGTAGTACACTGTAGGCACTCAGGTGCCTTCTCTTACAGACATGAATAGAACATATGTACGCAAGAGGAGGAAGTTACAACATGAAAATCTACAAACAACCGAACGGAAGCAGGAAGTCGAATTTTGGGTCACGGATCAATTGCGTCAACGACGGGACGGTTCCATCCGGAAGGTCATCAACACACGACGCGTCGAAGACATGCTTAAAGTATGGCTTAAGGATCACGTCCGACTGAGCAAGGCAGAGACGATCTATCATTCGTAAGAGAACATCGTCAAGGGAATCCCTGACTGGTTCAAGAAGATGCAATCGAAGGAAGTGACGGCTGATCGTCGAATAGGACAAAAAAGGACTGAAGGCATCGACGATCAATTCCCGTCGCGCAATCATGGTCGGTCTGTTCACATGGACGAAACGAATGGGCTTCACGAAACATACCTCAAGTCCCTTCTCGGAAGTGGCGAAGTTGAAGGAAGGTGTCAAGGACATGGCGACTCTTTCAGCGCAACAGCTATCCGAGTACCTGACGACAGCTCGGGCGGTCATTCTTTGCGTAGACGAAGGGAAAGAAGGTCCGTGTCATCACGATCTCGAATGTCGCCATCGAAGAATTGAAGCGAATCCTCTGGGAACAGAAGTATGATCAAGTCCGGCTTGGTTGGCGAAACGATGAAGACCCAATCTGCACGGATTACGTCACACTCACGCGACGTTACTGCTTGAAGTGGGAACGCATGCGAAGGTCATTCAGGAGCGACTCGATCACGCGGATGCCAAGACGACGATGGATACGTATGCCCATGTAACTCATACATTACAGGAAAATACTGTCAATCAATTCACGGCATTATTGGACAACAAAAAAAACCGCTCAACCGAGCGGCTCGTGAAATTTTGGCGAAAAAAATTAAAAAGTGGGAACTGAGTGTGAAATGACGACCTCTCACCCTCTGAAAACGGCTTAAGACTGCGGTCTTTTCCGACGCAAACCATAATACTGATAAAACTGAACTTCAATATTCCCGTTATAGAGCTTCCGGCGTTTCGTTGCTGGACGACCATACGCTTTTTCGAACTCAACATACGACGTGATCATATAGACACTGTAGTATGGGAATTCTTTATACGCTGTTCCAATCTTGCGATACAGCTGATGCACTTCACGTGCGTCCTCAAGACGCTCCCCGTACGGCGGGTTCCCGATGATGACACCGAAGTCTTCCTTTGGTTTGAAGTCTGCAGCGTCGCGTTGCATGACGTTGATCGCATCGCGGACGTCTGCAAGTTCTGCGTTTGTTTTCGCGAGCTTAACCATTTCTGGATCGACATCGCTTGCGTAGATCTTCAGTGGTTTGTCCCACTCCGCTTTTTCGTTCGCTTCGTTGATCGCATCAAACCATGCCTTCTTCGGAATACATTTCCATTCCTGTGAGACGAACTCCCGGTTGATCCCTGGTGCGATATTACGCCCGATCATCGCTGCTTCGATCGCTAGTGTACCTGAACCAGTGAAGACGTCGTAGAGCGGCATGTCCGGCTTCCAGTTCGTCAGCATCAGCATCGCTGCTGCCATCGTCTCTTTGAGTGGGGCTGCTGAGTGGAACTCACGGTAGCCGCGTTTGTGTAACGCGTCGCCTGACGTATCGATCGTTAATGTCGCGATATCTTTTAACAAAGCGACTTCAATCGGATAGCTCGCACCAGTTTTCGGTAACCATTCTGTCCCTTTGTTGTACTGTTCTTGCATGTGCGAGACGATTGCTTTCTCGGTGATCTTCTGACAGTCACGGATTGAGAAGAGCTTCGATTTGACCGAACGACCATTGACGATGAAGTTCGCATCCCACGGCATCAATTCGTGCCATGGCAGTGCCTTGACTTGATCGAACAATTTTTCGAATGTCGTCGCGCGGAACTCAGCAACGACGAGTTTGATCCGGTCCGCTGTCCGAAGCCACATGTTCAAACGGGGAATGTCCTCCATCTCACAATCGATGTAGACCTTTCCGTCCTCGATCGTACACTCGTATCCTAACGCACGGACTTCTTTTGCGACGAGCGCTTCGATTCCCATCGCCGCTGTCGCGATGACTAAGCGTTTTGCCATATCGCGTTCACTCCTTTATTGTTTCTTCCACTGGATCGTTTCATTGCAATAAAAAAAGAGCCCAGGGTGGACCTGGACTCTCGTTCAACTTAAAAATAACAGCCTATGTGGTCCTGTAAGCCATGTTCTGTTCCTTAGTGTTCCAAACGGTTTGACCCTCACACGCAGGCGACAATCATCTATCTCCGTATTTGCATACGCTCTCCTTCGCGTTCAGTTCCGCTCCGGAAATTCCCCTACCAAATTTGGGTTTCTCGCTCGTGGGGTTTACCTCGTTCCACCCTCATGGTTTCCCATGAAGCTCCGTCACTGTGGCACCTTCAAGAAGTTTCGGCCGTATCCGAAGACTTAGGCGTTCCTTCTGCCGTCAGCTTGACGCTGCCTACACTTATCTTTTTGTGTAGCACGATCACTACAGCCATCGCAGGCTGTGCGAGCATGGACTTTCCTCAAAGCACCGAAATGCCCCGCGATTGTCCGAACCAACATAGTCACTGCTTATGAGTTTAGCGTAGATGCCGCTTTACTGCAAGAGGCAATTCTCGTTTTATAAACGAAAAAGTTGCGTCCCTGCCTCATTTCACGGTATAGTACAAGAGTTCAGAAGGGGGCATGCAGCATGAAAAAACGACGCTCTGGTACGAACCGGCGAACGGTTCGCAAGTTGACATTCCTGATCGAGATCGATGAGATCAAGGCACTTCATCTGCGAAACGGCATCTTCGCCTTCTATCGTCAAGGAGAGCTCATCCACGCGTTCGAGCCGTTCAACGTCAAGGCGCCCGATGCACTCTCAAAACGTAGCTATCATTTCGATCAACACGATATCTTGCTTATGAATGAACGGTTCCCTGAGCAAATCCCGTTGTATGATGAGGCAATGACGTTACGCTCTTGGGCCGACCAGGTCGCTTATGGTTTATATCAATTGATCGATTCCAGTCGCCTGTCGTTCGTCCATGAGGATGACACAGGATACAAGATGGAAGCGATGATCACGTGGACTGGAGAGGCATTGACACCTCCGACGCCCGTCTATAAAAAAGGAAAAGACCCGAAGTAATCCCCGGGTCTCGTACAGCGTTTCTCACTCAGTGGGAGGCGCTTTTTTTATTTGACGGTCAGCAAGCGTTCGACGGTTCGCGTATGGCGTCCACCGCTCGTCTTGAAAACGAGTTTATACGACCCTTTTTGTTTCAATTGATACGTGAACTTATGCGTTCCGTTTTTTAATTTCGACTGGGTGAACGTTTTAATGACTTTTCCATCTTTATAAAGACGAGTCGTCGTTATAGCATTCGAATATTCGTCAAAGTAAAACGCGAATAGTTGATTCGGTTTGACTGTTGAAGGTAGCGATACTTTGGAAATTGGCGCAGGAAGTGTCGCTAACATTCCGGCATTCAAGCGACCGACTCCGTAATGTGAACTTGTATCTCCTGCTTTTTTGGTTGCAGCAGCATACAGTTTACTGCGCATCGCTTCATTCGAGACGAATGGATTTTTCGATTTCGCGAGCGCCAGTACTCCACTTACGACCGGTGTCGCCATCGATGTTCCGTCTAAGTAACCATACTTATTCCCAACGATCGTTGAATAAATACCTTCACCCGGTGCCATGATGTTAAGTCCTTTGCCGTAATTCGAGAACGTCGACGCTCGACCGAGTGTGCCAACAGCCCCGACGGCGACGACTTGACTCATCGAACCTGGAAAGAGGACTTTATTACGTCCATCATTCCCCGCTGCTCCAACGACGAGGATGTTCTTCGCTTCCGCTTTCTTGATGGCAGCTTCCATATACGGGTCAAATTCATATTGCCCGAGTGATAGGTTGATGATATCTGCTCCTTGTGCTATCGCGTAAAGAATACCGTCACCGATATCAATCGACGCAGCAAAGTCACCATCGAATACGTCGGCTCCGATCAATTTAACACCGGATGCGACACCAACAATCCCTTTCCCGTCTTCCCGTGCCCCGACGATCCCAGCGACATGCGTTCCGTGATCATCCGGTTTACGGATGCCCGAGATCGTCGTCGTTTTATAAATGACGTCCTTAAACTCCCGGTGTTTCGTATCAATCGCATCATCGATGATCGCGACTCGGATATCTGATTTCCCGCGGCTGTACTTCCAGTAGGTCGGTATCCGTGACTGATCGAGATACGTTTGTTGGAATTGGGCGGAATCCGTCGCTTTCTTGACGTCCGTGATCGGAATCAAGTCCGCATCGATATCCTCTTCCTTAAGGTGCGCAAGCGGCTCGACGAGGGAGAATCCTTTTTGTTTAAGTGGACGGATTTCGGTCAGTCCTTCCTTCGCGAACCAGTTTTGCTTTTGCTGTTCCGTAAAGGTTGGATCATATTGTACATATTGAGACTGCGCAAAGGCAGACGTTGGCATGGCGACGACTGCCGCTAGCGTGAGTAGTGCAAGTTGTTTTTTCATGGGTACCCTGCCCTTCTCTGTTTACGTGCCGATCGAAGAATCGTTTGGACTAAAGCGGAACCGTTCCGTCCGGTTCTTCGCTGACTTCAAAAGGAATGATCTTTCCGATCGTCACGTAAGCATAATAGCGCGCAAGGACTGCACGCCAACGCGTCGCATCGATGCCCGTCAAATCTTCACCTAACGGGGAACCGTCGAACGTCTCGAACTGTTGACAAAAGAAGGCTTCTTCTTCTTCGCTCCATGTCACCTCTTCACCGATGAACCCAGTCGAAAAGCGGACGAAGTCCGCGATCGAAGGTCCAATCACTTCAGCCGGTAAACGTTCGCTCATCCGTCCGACCAGTTCATACCGGTCACGTTGTGCTTGTTCCGCTTCTTCGATGGAATGACACAGTAGCACTTCACGATTTATTTCTACTAACACGACATAGTCACCACTCGGTAAATTGACGTGAATCATCCCTACACCCCTCGGATTGGATTCGTGCGGCTTCTAGGTGTCATTTTTTCTTCGATAATTTATAATGTCCATTTTCGATCAAATGTTAATTCAATCGGCTCGTTCTCTTTCGACTTTAACATAACGACCCGTGTCGTTTCAATTTGATCGAGGAGATCAGGTTGTCGCAGCGATTGAATTTCTTTCGACGAACCCGCTTCAATCCGGTCTCGAAATGATTTAAGCAACTCTTGTTGATTGCTCGCGAGTGCATACCAGGCAAGCCGGGCGAACGGTTCATCCTTCGCGGTCTCGAGCGCGTAACTCTCAAAGATATCTGGAAGATAACTGCTAAATTGATCGAGCGCGTCGATTCGTTCCGCGACGTCTAAGATCGTTAACCAGCTCGGGAGCGACAGCAACGATTCACTTGACCACCAGTCGAGTAAATCAACATGTTCTTTAAGTAATTGCTGTGCTTCTGGTCGATCGATCATATGTTGTAGAGTCTGGATGAGTTCGTTCCAAGCAAGTGACCAGTATTCCTCTGACGGATTCGCGGAGAGGAAGAATTGACGGTAGACCGTCAGTAGTTCCGAAACATCCGTTAATGGTTCGACTTCCAGTCGTTGATTGAAGCGGCTAACTGCTTTTGTAAAATAACTTGGTTCGAGCGTTAATGCCATATAGAGTAATTTCGGCGCATTTTTAATTTCGCCTTGATCGACCGTCTCGAATAATTCTTGAATCCATTCTGGTTGTGGTTGTGTCATAATCCTTTTCCTCCGTCTAGTAAATTTGTTTACTATACCCGAAAAAAGATTAATTAAATCCTTTCTTCCCTAAATCGCTCCAATTCGATTCGCCGTTTCTTCCGAGCAGAGGACAATCAACGTCCCGTTTTTCGAAATCACTTCATCAAGCCGTCGATTCAAATCAAGTCGTTTCCCGTCCGATAAAATCGTCACTCCTTCTTCTAACAAGGCATGATACGCATCACGGTACGTCCCCCACTCCGGTCGAGTTGGAATTGAGAACATGCCCTCACCGTCCTTCGTCAATAGATCCGTCACGACCTTCGTCACGCCAGGATGATGAGACGCGAGGATCGCCATTCGGGCAATCGTTTCGTCACCAAGCAACACCTCATCGACCTTGACCTGTTCGAAGCTATCAAGGTGTTCTTCAAGCATCATCTCGACGATCGTATAGATGTTCGGGTTCGCACGTTCAATGCTTGAGGCAATCAACAACGTCCGTCCGTCAGCATGGACTGGTGGAATCGAATGGTCCGCGAGGACGATCGCACGGACCGCCTTTTCGATGTGTGCTCGCTCGAGCGTCGACGTCAGTGCCGGATCACCACAGACGTAATGGAACCGAGGGTGACTGAACGGCTCTTTCTCCAAGTCGTCGACGAGGACGACATCCGTATGTTCGAGCAATGACTCGATGACGTGCTTCGAACGCCGACTGTAACCAAAGACGACCGTATGCCCTGTTTCCTTCACTTGTAACAACCCTCTTTCCTTTTGATTACGAATCAATTGTACGCCGTCAACGAGCTTAGAGATCAGCCCCCCGACGATCCCGATTCCAAAGATGAAGACGAAAATCGTCAGTATCCGACCGGTATCCGAGTTCGGAAAGAAGTCCCCGTATCCGACCGTGACGACGGTCGTCATCGTCCAGTAGACAGCGCGGAAGTAGGACCCGAACGTCTCCGGCTCAAGCGCATACATGATGCCTGCGACACCGAAGACGAAGATCAAGGACGCATACCCGAGCGTTCGCATCCGTAGAAACGAGACTTTTCGTAAAAAACGTAACCAGACCATGTTTTTTTCATTCCTTTCGAACAATCCGGTCTCTTCCCCTGTCAATAAGGGCGAAGGAGGTGATACACATGACACAAGCAGAAGAGATCAAGACGAGTCTCGTCATCGTCTTCGAGCGTAAGGACAAGGTGACAGCGAACGGTGATGCCGTCGTCGCTCGCCGCCGCTACAACGGCTTACGTTCGAATCTTCCAGCAGACGTCGTCGCTTCGATCGGGCAATCGATCGGCAGCTTAATCGACGGACGTTACGCGCTGACGGAAATCAGCCGGGACTACGCTTTACTGAAGGCATAACCCATCCTCTACATTTCATGAAAGGAGTGACCATTGATGGAACATACGATCGTCCTAACGTTCGATACGGTGACGAAAAAACCGTATCGTTTACGGATCGCTGGTGCGAAGGAAAATGCGACCGTGGCTGAAATTAAAGCAATCGGCGACTTGTTCGTCGCCCATGACCCGTTCATGAACGGTGTCACACGCCTCGCGTCCGCCGAATTGCAAAACAGTTCGGAATCGGCATTCGTCTTGTAAGCTTTTTCAGTCCATCGTCACGGGATTACGTGACGATGGCTTTTTTTTGGTATACTAGAAACATCAACCAGCTGAAAGGAAGTCAATTTATGGCCAAACGCCCACTCACTCCTCGCGAATGCGAACTCGTCGTCTGTAGTCTCTACGTAATGGAACTCATCCCGTTCGAAGGCATCATGGAACGTCTCGAATCCATTACGCTCCGAGACATCATCGGCCCCGTCGCACGTGGTGAATCGACGCGGGAGCAAGCTGCTGACGCGCTTGACCAGTACATCAAGGTCCGACGTCGCCGGTTCCGCAACGTCCCACCGGAACATCTGTGGTCGCTTGACGACCGGATTGAGCAAGAAGCATTGCGGATGATCCGCAAGCGTTCGCCGCTCTCGGCAGGAGAAAAGCTTCAGCCGAAAGCCATTCCTCATGAAATGGGGGATACGGTCGAGATGAAAGTGACCGAAATCCAAGATCGCAACAACAAAGTGACCTTGATCGGAAAAGTCGGTAACGTCACGGCGAAGCTTCCGGTCGCGAACCGTCAAGCCTATAAAGGCAATAAGACGATCTCCGCCTGGATCACGGGTGTCGAGAAAAAACCTGCCTTACTTCATCTGTCGACATCCGACTACGGTAAACATCAGCCGTCGGAAGACGTCAAGGCAGCGTATGCGACTGCCGTCGCCGCGTTACGTCGCTATTTCGAGACGAATGAGCTCCCGAAGACCGAAGAAGTCGATCTCGCGAAATCACTGTTCCAACGGATGATCCGTCGCGATCAGAACGATTGGTTCACGGTATACGTCGCAATGGGACGTCCGCAACTCGATCACGTCCGGCGCTGGGTCAAGGTCATTCAGATGCTCGCCCGCTCCCTGCGCGGAGACGAGGAAGCGACACAACAGCTCGCTTCGCAGGAAGATCGTTTCTTCAAGGATGCCTTATTGCGTGCCTGTAAAGCGGCAGAGAAACACTTCACGTCTTGATGCTTTCGCCTTAACACGTATCGATTCCTAGTCAAAACGAAAAAAAGAACGCTTCGCACCGGACAACTTTTCCGGTGTGAAGCGTTTTTGTATTCGTTGATCATTGAACTGAAAAATCGTAGATATTCGTTCCTTTTTTGCGATTCGCATCCTTGATTTCTCCCTGATATATCAATTGCTCATTCTTCAAATCAATCACGGACACTTGGAAGCCAGCGTTCGTCTCCGATGAGAGATAAAGCTGCATCTCGTCCGTCGAATCCAACCAATCAATCTTTTTCAAAACAAGCGGACTACTTACGCTATGCTCGGATAATCGTTTCGTTTCCAAGTCGAACGTCGACCATTCGATGCGTTTTGTCTCTCCTTCTGGCAGACGGAGTCCAATCAGATAACGACCATTTGCATAAGGCGTATAACCGATTTGTTGCTGATCTAACTCCTTGATGGACCGAACGCTTTTCCCATCATCAAGGAAATAAGAATGTTTCGTGTTCTCTTCATCGCTATCAGATGGTTGTTCCGTATAGACGATCTCATTTTGATGAATTGCTAAAAATTGACGCGCGTTTTTAGGCGCTACTGGTTTTTGAAGAACGATTTCTTCGACTCGGTCTCCTGATAAATCGAGCACAAGGAGTTTTGTTTCCATCGGACGATCAACGCGATCGAGTTGGATATAAACCTTCATCGCCTGCTTATCGACGACACTTGCTTGTAAGTCCCTGCCTGTCTCAAGTTTTGTATCATATTGAAATGTTTTCTCAAACGTTTCCTCTGTTTTGAACGTAAACATCTTAAATTGCAGTTTATTGTGTTTAATCTGAATCGCATACTCCGATTGTTCATCTCCGCTGACATTCGTTTCCATTTGTGTCGCAAATTTATAATATCTGTCTGGTAAGTCCGTTATTTTATCTTCACGGAAAAGTTGTCCAACGTAAGAATTTGACTGTTTTTCGATGTCCCCCTCGGCGTTGATATCATAAATCGTCGAACGCATACCTTTCGTTTGTAAACGTAAATTAAAATTTTCAATTTGCGAAGGTTTTCCACTGACGGTCTCAAGCGACAGGTCCGCCCCTTGGATCGACAGCGTATAGCCGATGTAGCTTCCAATTGTCACGAGAATGATTAATCCATAGATCATAAGTTGACGATATCGTTTCATGAGATTTCTCCTTTAGACGGATAGGCGCGTCTGAACTAACCGCAGATTTTTGTACGACACATATAACGTCAAGAGCACAACGTATCCAAAATAAAATTGCGTATGCAATTGACTCAGACTGCTCGAAATAGCTGACAATGCTACACCTAAAATGATATAACCACCAATCAGCGCAATCCCGTGTAATCCGACGATCAAAAACGCTTTCCCCTTTCGGAATGACCGCTCTAGTAATACTGTCATGAAGACGAACGAGATGACGATGAATGTCATTAGTAAGATGAATAAAATATCAGTTGGGTACATCGTGTAGAACAGCTTCATGTAGAAGGAGTATTCGTTGATGCTGGCTGTGACTTGTTGAGCATCTGGTAACAACCATAAGTAGAGAGTGCGACTAAGCAACAACAAGACCCACTGAATCCCAATCAGACTAGCGACGACAAGTAAGAGTGTCGCCATTTTCGATGCAAAAATCGCCCGGCGTGATCCCGGAAGCAATAGTAGCCGGTAGATGTACTTCGTCTCGCCCATCCAGTCGCGGTACCAAATCCAGAACGCGAACAGGACAATCATCCCCATCGCTAATACAATGATTGAATCGTAAAAATTCGTTGCTTGCGCGAAGGTCAACGCACCACCTGCTCGTGCAATCGCATCCATTTCTGATATCTGCTCAATCCGCATCGTTTTCTCGATCGTGCTTTGATAATCGTAAATCTGATAGAGCAGTGACGCGATTTCCGCAACGATCAACCCTGAAATCAACAATACCAATAGTTTTGTACTTCGTTTCAGTTCTTCATTCGTTAATAATAACCAGCGTTTCATCCTTGATATACCTCCCGCATCCGGTCTTGGACCGATTGATGATGACGGCCGCGTAACTCATCCGTCTCTTTGATCTCAACGATCTTCCCGTCCCGTAAGAACAATACTCGGTCAATCACTTGCTCGACCTCGGCGATTTCGTGAGTCGTCATCAGGATGCTCCGCCCTTCCATGAACTCACTTGAGAAAATCCAGGCAATCTGTTCCTTCATGAAGAGATCGATTCCCGCGAGCGGCTCGTCGAGTAATATGTACGGGCGATCGAGGGCGAATCCTAAGACGAGATTGAACTTCGCTTTGTTCCCTTTTGATAAATTCGCCATCTTATCCGTCGTAAACAGTTGGAACGTCTGCAGTAGCCGCTCCGCTGTCTCAGGATTCCAGTCTGGATAGTGATCCGCCATATACGCGAGCGCTTGTCCGATCGTCATGTAGCTCGGCATCGTCTGAAGATCAGGCACGAATGCGATTTGGTCGCGTGATGTTTTACCATCGACTGTCACCGTCCCGGCATCCACCGGAATCAGACCGAGAATTGCTTTTAAGATCGTTGACTTTCCTTCCCCGTTCAAGCCGATCAGACATGTCACTTCGTTTAGACCGACGGAGAACGTCACGTCACGTAAGACGTGTTTTTTTCGTCCGTATCGCTTCTGTAACCCTTTCACTTCAAGCACTAGACTTTCCCTCCTTGATTATCACCATTGTATTAAGACAATAGTACATCTGTTAACTGTATGGTACACGCCATACAGTCTAGCGTCAACCTGTTTTTTTCCTGGTATCATCCAGAAAATGAAAAAAAGAGCCGGACATCAATGTCTGACTCTTAGATTGTTTCAACTTCGTTTTTTGCTTTTAATTTACGAAAGAAGAGAGAGACGTTTTGCTCACTCGAAATCGCCTCCTAGGGAAAAACAAGCAGGAGCGACCCTGTAACGAAGTGAAACGGTGGGATGCGTATCCCAGGAAAACGATGCGATATGAACAAAAAAAGTGCACTCTTTCTCGTTAAAAGAAAAACTGCACTTTATTTTCACGACGTCTGATTCTTTCGATTCGTTGATCAAAAAAAGAGAGGACGCCCTGATGGACGTCCCCTCTGAACACGTGACTGGTACTTCAATAAATATCAATCGTCGACTCCAGTGCCCGGCATGTCCGACGCACGGTTGGTAAGAAGTCGGTCCGTTTTGCGACACCGCCTTCAATCTGGACATGCTGAATGCCTTTCGTCCGCTGCATCGCTGTTAAGACGGTGACCAGTTCGATGAACCAATTCGAGATCAGTTCGACGACTTGTTCGTCAAAAGCGGCAGCGCCATACACATCATACCCGTTCTCGCAGAGATGGTTCGGGAAGCGGGCTTTGAACCGATGAATCAAAGTGTCCGTCGTCGGAATCAAAAATTCGTCGTAGATGACACGTTGTTCGGCATCAAGCGTTTGTTCTGTCACACCATCCATCATCAAATGTGGCTGATTGCCGATATTCAATGTCCAACTCGTCTTCTTTCGCTCGCCAGTGGAAGTGATCGTTCGCATGGTTTCATCCATCTCCTTTTGATGTGTAAGCGTTTACCTTCTCATTCTACCTGTCATTTGACCTATTCTGCAACCGTCAATCTGACCAATTTAAACGATGACTTCGCTTGACATTCAGTCTATCAAACTCAACGTCTTTTGACGATGTCAGGAATTAACATCGTCCTTGTAGACATAGACGGCAACGAGATCAATCAAAACATGGATGATGATCAGCGGCCAGAGTGTCTCAAGTGCTAGGTATAAGTAACCAAATCCCGCCCCGATCAGCCCCGTCACGAGGATCGCGAACCACCCTTGATAACGATGGGCGAAACCGAACAGGATGGCACCGATCCAGACAAAGCTGACGTCTGAAAACGGTAAAAATAATCCGAGCGCATGAAAGAGAAATCCGCGATAAATCAACTCTTCCGTCACTCCTGCCATCAGCGCGACCATTTGGAACCCCGTTCGTTCCTCTTTCGTTCGCGGTAAAATCAGTCGTTCTGCTTCACTTTGATAAAGCGGCAACAAACGTTTGCGAAACGCTGGAACGGTCGCTGTCAAAAGTAAGACGATGCAGAGAAAGGCGATCATTCCGATCGTCGCGTACCAGACCGGACCCCTTGGAACAAAAAACGTCAAGCCGATTTCCGGCAACCGGGTGCCGCTAATCAGCGTTCCACCGACAAGCAACAGACATAAGATGCCGCTCGACTGAACCATCGAGGGGTAGAATTCCTTACGAGGAACGATCGTCAAATCGACCGGTCGGACCGCTGCTATGATCGAAAGAATGACGAGCAATCCGAGTAAAAATCCATTTACGAAGAGATACATGACTTCGACTCCTTTTTTGATTCCACACTCCCGTCACAGAAAGTGCTATTAGACCCTACTAAAATATGATACCATTCAGTGGAATCCTATATAGAGGAGAGAACAACATGCGAAAAGTTTTTCGAATCAGCATCTTGTTCGTACTGTTCGCCCTCATCGTCAGTA
Source organism: uncultured Exiguobacterium sp. (assembly GCF_964277885.1). Classification (NCBI taxonomy): domain Bacteria; kingdom Bacillati; phylum Bacillota; class Bacilli; order Caryophanales; genus Exiguobacterium; species uncultured Exiguobacterium sp. Next base: position 1,582,288 of record NZ_CAXYJR010000005.1, read on the forward strand.
GCTTCATCTACTGGCAAAATCGGGAACGTGTTCAAAATGAAATGTATCGTACGTATTATGGACAGCATGGCGTACCTGCCGAGAACATCGACATCTACGAACAAGCCGCGGCACGTTACGGCATCGACTGGAAGCTGCTCGCCTCCATTCATCGCGTCGAGACGATCTTTTCGAACTCGTCAGCGATGCAATCGTCCGTTGGCGCCATCGGCCCGTTCCAATTCATGCCGAAAACATGGGTCGGTTGGGGATACAAAGGCGGCACGTCGCTCGGTGACATCGAGCATGACGGCATCGACGTCACGGATCCTGAAGCCATCAAAAAATATGGTGGTCTCGGAGTCGACGCGGACGGCGACGGCAAAGCTGACCCAACGAGTCTCGTCGATAGCGCCTACACGGCAGCGAAATACCTGAAACAACACGATGTCACAACGACATCGGACCGAGACACGCTCGCGACAGCACTGTTTGAATACAATCGCAGTGAACAATATGTTTCTGACGTGCTCGCCCAATATGATCGTTACCAGCAACACGTCGAGGCGATCGATGCGAACGACCTCGACCTCAAGAAGAAGACACTCGCGTTCTTCCTTCGCATCAGCTCACGTTTGACCAATTAAAAGGAGGCACCACCCATGACACCAGCCGATTCTTCCGAACTCTTGATTGAGGAATCGTCGATCCGCGTCCAGACGACGTTTGATCGAGACAAGACGAAACGCTATTTACGCAGCTACATCTTTGACGACATCGCAGAAGGTACGCACGTCGCCGCTTTAATCTATACACCACGGACGACGGACGCCTTTCTCTCTGGAACGACGACACAACGTGCGTACAATTTGATGAAGAAGTATGTCAGTGATCCTGTTAAACAATACGACATCATCAGTTTGATGCCAGACCTGCTCGTCAGCGAGGATCTACCTTTCGCGCAAGCGAGCTTCGATGAGACGAACTATGAGTTCGTCGCGAAGACACTTGCTGAAGTCAAAGCGAAAAATGGCGTCGTCCTCTGTGGCTGGGGATCGCCTGGTCGCCTGATGCACCACCTGCCGGCTTATGAGGATCTATTCAATGAATATGCAGACATCCTCTATTGCTCCGGCATCACGAACAAAGGCGAACCGAACCATCTGCGCTTGACGATGGACGATAGCCCAATGATCACGTACAACGACATGAAACAAAAAGCGAAAAAATTGCGTCGTAAATGACACAATAGACCCTTCCATAACGGAAAGGGTTTTTTTATATTAAAAAGCCGGTATCTACCATCCTATCGAATGGTGAATACCGGCGCCAGCTCCTTCATGTTCCTTCTAGCACTTAAGACAACATCAACTCAAGCAAACAGTCGACGAGATCCTTCTCGAGTTCGAGTGCTTGCAACTGGTGCATCATGTTGACCGGGTCGAGCTTTTGTGACAGCAGACGGTAGAGACGATCCTTCAGGTCATAGCTGATTTCCGCTTGATCGAGGAATACATACAACCGGTCCATCTTGTTCTCGTTCGTCGAGATCTCGACTTGGAGCGACAACGTGATCGTATCCGTCACTTCGCCAAGTTCGACACGAAGTGACTGTGTCGCATGATCATAGACACCGGTCAGACTCTCCCCGTCGCGCTGAACGTATCCTTCACGAACTCCCCGTAAGATCAACGTAATCGACCGATTTTCCGGTAGTAAATCACGATGTCCGGTTGGTGCCGCGATCGTCAGCTCACGCGCTCCCCAGTCGAGCGCAAACGTCGTTTCAACGTTGACACCATCGCGGTGCGCAACACCTGTGCTGTCGTCTTCGAACAAGGTAAACCGATTCGATGCTCCCGGAAAGACGACGACTTCGAGATCCTCTGGATTATGCAGGGCATTCGACTGTTCGAGATGACGACCAAGTGGAACGATCGCACCGGCTTTTGCCAGTACGCCTTGATCTTCGAGGTAACGGAACAGACGGATCTGTTTGCCGCCACGGTACCGGTGACCATTGAAGAAATCAAACCATTCGCCTTCCGGCAACCAAGCGGTCGTTGCCGTCATATGCAGTTTCCGGTGCATCGGTGTGACCATCGGCGCGACGATCAGTTCTGTTCCGAAGTAGAACTGGTTCGGGACGTTATATGCTTGATCATCTTCCGGATGCTCATAATACACCGGTGAGACGAGTGGCAAGCCGTCAAAATGATTACGGGCATTCATCGTGTAGATGTACGGCACGAGCTGGTGCCTTAGTTGCAGGTATTTCTTCATGACGTTCGCCGCATCGGTCGAATAACGCCATGGTTCTTTCCCGTTGAAAATGCTCATCGTACTATGCAGGCGCATGATCGGACTGAAGACGCCATACTGGAGCCAACGTGTCGATAATTCATCATCCTTTTCTCCGCGCTGGTGACCTCCGATATCATGGCTCCACCATCCGTAACCGATGTTCGACGCTGTCGCCGTGAAATACGGCTGGAACTGGAGCGATGCCCACGAGATGATCGTATCGCCTGAGAAACCGACCGGATAACGATGACTTCCGGGTCCCGCGTACCTTGAGAAAATTAACGGTCGATTGCCGTCGCGAGCGATATCGAGTGCGTGATAATGATTGAGCATCCAAAGTGGATCAAGCCCCTTCATCTTTGAGTTCGCACCCTGTTGCCAGTCAATCCACCAAAAGTCGACGCCATCCGCCTCGTGCGGATGATGCAGCTTCGTGAAGTAGTTCTCGATGAACGTCCGGTCCGAGAAATCAAACGGGATTCGGACATCCGATTCCGGATCGATGCCCATCGCGACTGCCATCGCCTCGTAGGCTTCCTCAAACCCACGCACACCGTCCGCCGGGTGCAAGTTGAGCGTGACCATCCGGTCGTCGTCCTTCAACCACTGTAAGAAACCGCGTGGATCCGGAAATAGATCACGGTTCCACGTGTATCCCGTCCAACCACTTCCATAGCGTTCCGGGATATCGGTGATATGCCAGTCCATATCGATGACGCTGACCGAAAACGGAATATCTTCCGTCTTGAAACGCGTCATCAAATCCTTATACTCCTTCTCACTATAACGCCAGTAGCGACTCCACCAGTTGCCGAGTACCTGACGTGGTAACATCGGCGTCGGTCCTGTCAGGTGGTAGAAGTCACGCAGTGCCTGTTTGTAGTCGTGACCGTATCCGAAATAATAGATATCATGCGTTCCGGAGCGTCGCGGTTCGACGAAGTGGTCTTCCGTCAGGACGAACGCGTTCGAGTCGTCGATTGCCGCGTAACCTTGCCGTGAAAGAATCCCTTCCTCGAGTGGGATGACGCCGTCCGCATGGTCAAGCGTCCGTGCCGTTCCTTTTAACGTCCGGAGCGGTCCGCCGAACGTATAGCGGCTGTAGTAGGTACTGAAGTTCCCTAAGACATCGATATAGAGTGTGTTCGCAGCGAACGGTCCCTTCGTATAATGCAGATGGACGTGCTCGGTGATGATTTGCAATTCTTCCTCGTTTTCGACGATGCGGTAAGCAGGTACCGGAAAATCACGATTGAAGACCGTTTGGGTCGGTCGATCCTCGAACTGCCCATCCGCCGCGTACTCGAGTCGGATCATCCGACTCGTCAAGACCGTGAAACGGTAGACATCTCCTTGGATGATGGCGTCTGGTCGTGCTTGTGGTTTCATGTCGCGCGTGTAGAAATGGGATTCATCAATTGTTCGCATACGGGTTCGGGACTTGCGCCCCTTTCACTTCCTTCCAGGCTAAGTAGTGTGCAACCGATTACACATTTAGTGTATAAGAGTTCATGTTCCCACTTCAAGAAAGAATCAATCAAAAAAACGTCCCGCACCTGAAAATCGATGCGAAACGTTGCGTCATAATAAAGGTGAAATCAAGCGCGAGAGCGACTCAAAAATGCGGAAGCGAAGCGGACGTTTGACGTAATCGTTTGATGATAACTGAATTGAGACATCGAAATCAGCGATGAAGTCACGCTCGAGCTGTTCCGCACTTTCCGTGTCGTACAGGAACGCCATCAGTTCATAGTTGAGGACAAAACTGCGAATATCCATGTTGGCCGTTCCGACGGCACCAATCTTCCCGTCGACGAGAAACAGTTTCGCATGGATGAAGTGACGGTTATACGTATAAATCTTGACGCCGTCCTTCAAGAGTGGTCCGAAGTAAGACCGGGTCCCGTAATAAGACGTAAAGCTGTCGCCTTTACCCGGCGTCAAGATACGGACGTCGAGTCCAGCACGTGCTGCAAGTCGTAGTAATGTCATCGTCTCATTGTCCGGAATCAAGTACGGTGTCGCAATCCAGATCGAACGTTGTGCCGAGATGATTGCTGCAATCAAGGCATTGCGAATCGCGGGATCCTTCGACGTCGGTCCGCTCGTGACGATCTGAATCGCTCCGTCGGACGCTACGTCATGTTTCGGGAAGTACTGATGAATGGACTCATCCCCCGCAAACGTCTCCCATGTGTCGTCCGATTCAATTTGGGCATAGATCCAGTCGTCGAGGAACGTCGCTTGTAATTCCTTGACGGCCCGTCCTTCGAGTCGTAGATGCGTATCACGCCAAAACCCAAACTTCTTACTCTTGCTGTCGTACTCATCCCCGACGTTCAATCCACCAGTGAAGCCGACCTTACCATCAACGACAACGATTTTCCGGTGATTGCGGAAATTCGCCGTGAAGATGAACAAGGGACTCGAAATCGGATCATAGGCTGCGATATGCGCTCCCGCGTCGCGTAGCGGACGCAGGAAGTTCTCACCGAGCATATAACTTCCAAGTCCGTCATACATGAACCGCACCGTCACACCGGCTTCGAGTCGCTCAATCAATGCTTCCCGGATTGCCTTACCTGTCTCATCGTTACGATAGATGTAGTACTGGATATGGACGTGATGCTGCGCTTGACGAATCGCCTCCAAAATCGCCGGGAACGTCTCTTCGCCGTTCGTCAAAATGTCACTTGCTGTATGAACGTCCACCCCGCCGCCACCGAAGTTACGAATCGTGTTCGCGAGCTTCAAGTGATTCGGTGGCAACTCACTGACAGCAAGCGACCGAACTGGTCGAATCGCTTGCTTGAGCAATTTCCGTTCGTCATGCGAACGACGATTCCGGCGGCGACGCCGTGGATTCCGACCGAACATCAACCAGATGATGACTCCGAGAATCGGTAAGAAAATCAGAACGAGGAACCAAGCGATTGTTGATTCCGCAGTCCGATTCTCGATGAAGATGATCATGATGACGGCGAGCGGCACGACCGTCGCTGAAATCGTTAAGACATAAAATAAATAGCCGAGTTGATATAGTCCCCAAATGATACCGCCGGCGACTAAAAATACAAGTGCGAATTGTAAAATCCGGTTGCGCACAGATTTTCCTCCTTCAATTAACATACCTTCACTAGTATTCTTTCCCCATTCACTATGAAAATATAACAAAAAAGAGAAATCGCAGATACGATTTCTCGAAAGATTGACCTCTTATAAAAATGTGTCTTCGTACATCTCACGACCAGGGATTGGATCGTTCAATGACACCCAGTCTGTTTCGTCAGCTTGGACGAGACACGCATCGAATAGCGCTTCGAGCTTCTCTCGCTCCAGTCCGATGCCAATCAAGACGAGCTCGGTCCGTCGATCTTCGTCTGATGCAAAACGACCAGCGTATTCCATGTTCGAAGCATATCCTGCTTGGTGGAACAATAGTGCCATCTCAGGACGTGTCGCAAGGAACAAAAAGCCTTTCGCCCGGACGACTTCTTGCGGCCAGTCTTCAATCAAGGCTAGCAAGCGCTCAGGGTGGAACGGCACGTCGCGCTTGTAGACAAATGAGCTGATTCCGTACTCTTCCGTTTCCGGTATATGCTCTTCCGCATTCAATTCGCGGATCCAACCGGCGCTTGCTGCCGCTTGTTCAAAATCAAATAAATCGACGTCTAAGATCTCTGCCGGATCAACTTGACCATACGTCGTCTCGATCAAGCGGGCAACTGGATTTAATGCCTTTAAATAGCCGATGACGGTATGGCGTTCTTCCGGTGTCAGGCGATCGACTTTGTTCAAGACGATGATGTCCGCGAACTCAACTTGATCGACGAGTAGATCGACGACTTCGCGCACGTCTGTCTCATCGACGGCCTGTTTCCGCTCAATCAACGATTCACCAGACTCGAAGTCCTTCAGGAAACGGTATCCATCGATGACCGTGACCATCGCGTTGATTTTTGTGACGTGCGTTAGATCGATTGCACTGTCCGGATCTTCGTACGTGAAAGTCTGGGCGACCGGAATCGGTTCTGAGATACCACTCGATTCGATGACAATACCGTCAATATCCCCTTGATCGACGAGGCGTTTGACTTCAAGCAAAAGATCATCGCGTAACGTGCAGCAAATGCATCCGTTCGAGAGTGTGACGAACGACTCTTCCGTCCGCGAGAATCCGCCTTGCTCAATCAATGCCGCGTCAATGTTGACCTCACTCATGTCGTTGACGATGATCGCGAGGCGGCGCCCTTCGCGATTATGTAGTAAATGGTTTAATAATGTCGTTTTACCGGATCCTAAGTAACCGGATAAAACCGTGATCGATATCGGTTGCATCATCATTCATCCTCTAAAACGTAATCTCTACGTTTTATAGAGTAACTGACTTTTCCCCTGACGTCAATCGGAATGATTTCGATTTATTTTATTCTATAAAAAAGCCGACAAGTATCGACTTAAACGGTAGACACTTCGCCCTTTCGTACTAAAAAGGATGAAGTGTCAGATATTCTGCTCGGAATCGCTTCCTAGGGGAATACAAGTAGGAGCGATCCTGCAACGAAGTGAAGCGGCGCGACGCTTATTTTAGGAAAACTATACTATCTTCGATCTCAGCAAATTTCTGTCTACTTTCTCTATACTTAATTTTGAATCGGTAAATCCCACGTTGTCCCGATTAAATCTGTGATCCGCTCCGCTGCCTCGTGTGAAAACCCGGCAATCGTATAATGATTTGTATCCGCAATCACATGATACATCCCGTTCGGTAAACTATCGGCGAACGCAGCGTGAGCCGCATTGATTTGTTCGGTCAATGCCGGGTTCAACCAACTTTCCGGCATGCCTCCTGCCCAGTTCGAAGCAGACAGTACGAGAACCGGCTGTGTTACGTCTTCAAGCAACGAAAGAATCATCTGATTGTTCTCCTCGACCGTTTGCCATTCGTCGAGCGTTCCCCGCCAATGTCCAGGTGCCGCAAAATGCCGCCACATTGGCAATTGGTCGGCTTCCGGTAAGACACTGAACATCTTTTTGCCGAGACGGTCAGGAATCATCCAGGCGATTGGTCGGACGTGACTAAGGAAATAGAGGAATCGATTCCACTCCTCTTGTGTTCGTTCGTACCAGTTCGGTAATGCCGCATCGACATCGGGATGCGACGGATCAAGCAAGACGATACCACGTGTCTCGTCTGCGAACAGGCGTCCACTTGCGAGCGAAATATAGGCTCCGAGCGAGTGACCGATGAAGACATATGGTCCTTCGACATGTAATATCCGTAAAACATCTGCCAACTCATCCGCTTGATGCGTAAAGAGCCGTTTGTTTTTACCACGACTTGACCGCCCATATCCGAGACGCGAATATTCAAAGACCCGTCCCCGTTTCAATAATTCAGTTCGTAACCAGCCCCACTGATGCCGATTCGACATCATCCCGTGATCGAGGACGAAGGTGACGTCCCCGCTTCCTGTCAGTCGGGTATCGAAGCGGCCGGCTGATGTTTCTACGATATATTCCATACACTATCCCTACTTCCATTCATTCAAATAACGAAATCTTTAGCTCGTACCCAAGGATATTCAAATAATCAAATAGCTGAGACCGATGATGATAGAGGTGCACAGCTGCCTCAATCGTCCAGCCGTTCATCGAGTCGGTAACTCCCCAGTACGTCGGACGCGTCGAAAAACCGGCCGTGACTTTTTCTTGATAGACCTGAAACGCTTGATCGATTCGCTCTGATAACTGATCTCGCAGGACCGGTGTCGCATAAAACGCCTGCATTGTTTCAGCCGTAGCCCCTTCTGCCAGCATCAAATCGGCTTCGAGTAATACAGCGAGATGGACAGCGACTTCACCGACGGTCCGTTTCCCGGGGATTGGTTGCGCGTCCCAGTCCTGCACTTCAATCTTTTCAAACAGCGCTTTCGACGTCTTCACACCAACACTAACATGGCGAATAAGGGCATATTCCCAGTCAGTCATACTCTTTCCCCCAAGCGATCGCACGTTGTTCGAGTTCCTTGACGAACGCATCCTTACCGGCGATATAGGCTTCGATATCAAGCGGATATGTCGTTGCTAATTGTTTCTTTAATGCTCCGTAAGCAGCAGCTTCTTCCAGATGGGTACGTAAGTAATTCCGAAAAACGAGATGGCGCTTGATTTCTCGATTTCCCGTCGCATAGAGATGAATATGGTGCGTCCGTTCGTCGCCACCTTTTCGGTAGTACCGACGCCCCGGCATCCCGAATTCACCCTTCACCTCGTAACCGATTGCTTCCATCTGTGCGTCGAACTGCTCGATCCCCTCGAGCGCATCGACGACGGGTAAGATATCGATGATCGGTTTTGCTGCGAGTCCCGGAACTGATGTGCTCCCCATATGATAGATCTGCTTAAGACGTGCTCCGAACACCTCTCGTAACCGGTCCGCTTCTCGCATATATTCACTCGCCCATTCTGATTGATACGGTAACACAATGACTTGTCGCATGGTCGTTTCCCCCTCTCAATTCAGTATGCCAGTTTTTGGGGTAAAACAAAACGACCATCCGCTTTGGAGGTCGTTTCGTTACACATACTGTTTGATGAGAGTTAATCCTTCAGATAATCATACAGCTTCGCAGGTCCACCCAGTCGAAGATCAGCGATGATATGCTGGGCATCGACGATCTTTCGAACAGGGAAGTCAGCGAGAGGTGCCATGACATGTTCGAACAACTGGAGCCGCGCCGGTCCACGGTACGCTTCTTTAATCTCAAGATCCGTGATTTGACTCCGTGTCAGCTCAGAGATGATCAACTCACCTTGATAACCACGATGCTGTTTAAGCATGAACTGCGGCGCACCGACAATCGATTGTGCCTCTTCGACCGCCATCTGAACATATTTGTATCCCATCGTCGCTTGGGCGACGCGGAGCGAATGATAGTCAAGCGTACCAACGAGTACATCATTGTCGAGATAGAGCCGGGGTGAACCATACTTCTTCGGAAACGCAGCTACTTCACGACCAGAGGCGATTGCCGGCTGATTGTTGACATACATCGAGAGGTAGAACTCACCAACTTCCCCTTGATACCGAACCGGAATGACTTGCCCGCACTCGAGATAACTCCCAAGACCTGTGCTATCCGGCATATTGATGATCTCAAACTTGATCTGATTACTCAGCACCTCGAGCGGTTCCGGAACGACTGCTTGTAACGCTTCGATGTCCGTCTCATAGATGATGTTCAAGTATTCCCGATTCCGAAAGAAGATATCGACCGCCGGAAAGACCGGTGCATTGATCGGTGTCGCGACGATATTTTTTACATCTTCCTGTCTCATCTGAATCCCTCCTTCATGCGTTTAATAATGCAGCAAAGCGTGCGACACTTGTTTCAAAATCTGGAACCGTCTTCGCGGCTTGGGCTTCTTCGACGATTTCTTGAATGAGTGAGTTGAATGGTGTTTTGATATCGTACGTATTGCCATACATCGTGACGATCCCATTAATGAAACGAATTTCGGTCGGTTGCCCTTTTTGTAAGTCCTGCAACATGCTTGCTTCTAAGTCACGCGACCCATGCATCAATTGTGGCACGGTGCTCAGTTTTTCATCGATATCGTCTAGTGTTGCGTAAGCTGCCGGCTCAAACGTACTCATCGGCGCGAATGTGATGCCGTGGGCGTGACCGACTTCAACGACTTCCTGCATCGTATGAATCGCTGTTCGTAACAAGACCGGATGATCGAGAACGTCGCCATACGTACCGTTACACGCAGCGGATAACCCACTGAACGTACTATTGATGACGAGTTTTGACCATTTCGTTCCCGGCAGATTATCAGAGATTTCCGTTCCACCGATGTGATCAAGGATTTCCTTCAAGTGAATGATCCGGTCCGTCTTCTTCCCATCCAGTTCACCGATTTGCATCGCATATGTCTTGAAGTGCTCGTAATCCGATGTCAGACGTGACTCGCCTGGTCCGACGTACGTCGCTCCGAACTCGACGGATCCCGCAATGATACGTTCGCGTGGAATCTGTTGTTGAATGAATTCTTCTGGTACACCGTTCTGCAAGGAGACGAGAATACCGTCTTCCTTCAAGATCGTCCGGACTTTCGCCAGGACCGGTTCATTGTAGACCTGTTTCGTCAGCAACAATACGATATCGTACATCTCCGTGATGTCTTCTGGATGAATCGCGTGGACGGCTTGCGTCAAATCTGGTCCAATGACATGCGCGCCTGTTGTATTTAGCGCTTCGATATGTGCGCGATTCGTATCAATCAAATCGACATCCGCATACTGTTGACTCAAATAAGCTCCCATGATGGTTCCTAGTGATCCTGCTCCATAAATTCCGATTTTCATTTCTATCACCTCTGGTATTTACGATATACTGGTTTTATCATAAACAGAAATATATATATTTATATATTTTAATAACCTATAGGTTATGTTGGGAGGATATCATGGAACTCTTACATTTGAATTATTTTCGTCACGTCGCGGAGGAATTGAACGTGACGCGTGCTGCCGAACGATTATTCATCAGCCAACCCGCCCTCAGTGCGACGATCAAAAAACTGGAGCGTGAATTGAACACGACGTTGTTTCATCGAAAAGGTAGAACGATCAGCTTGACCGACAATGGACGACTCTTGCTGCAGTCGGTCGAAAAAATCGAACATGAGCTAACACGTGTCCAGGAACGCATGGCGCGAAATGATGCCTCTACCGAAACGCCACTCAGTCTTGCCAGTTCGCATGGTCGCTTCATTCAATTGATTCTACGAGAATTTCTCCTACCGCAGACGGCGCCCTTGTTCAACTCGGACATCCTCTCGAATCGCGACATCTTAAGCGGTCTGCTTCATCAAGAATTCCATTTCTCGATCAGCTTTATGGAACTCAAGCATCCGCTCATTACGAGCGAACCAATCGTGGAAGAGGAGATCGTCATCACCTACCCTGCTTCCTATTCAGAGAAAGAAGCGATTACAGCACTCTATACGGATGCAACAGAGACTGCCTTTTTGTTTCCCTCCCACAATAAGGACTACAACCGCTTCATCCAATTGAAGATGGCGGAACTAAACATCTATGCCGATACCTCGCACTATATTGATGACGTCTCGCTGCAACTCGCCTTACGCCAGCAACGGTATTTCAGCTTCGTTCCCGTCTCCGTCTGCCGCGAAATGGGACTCCCTTTCATCACAGACGATGTGTTTACCGTTACGTCACAACTCTACATGTCGCATGCGACGAATCAATTAACAGTCGAGCAAGCAATCATGTACGAACGCATTAAACGGTTTCTGCTATCACAACGCACGTATCTAATCAAATAAAAACGGATGCCTGCATATGCAGACATCCGAGTGAGATGTTACTTCGTGATGAAGTAACGTGACTGATCGAGATGATCTTTCGCTGTATAGATGTTGAGTTTGTACGAACCGTTCGTCAATGCCTTACGCATCTTCAAGACATAGTTCCCGTGCTGATCCGCCACGTCTTGAGCGATCAATTGATAACCAGCTTCTGTTTTTTGGTAGAGGCGGACGATTTGTCGTTTTTCGACTTTACCTGTCAACGTCTTTTTGCCTGACCATTTTTTGACCGGATACGTGTTCTTGATCGTGAACGACGCCTTTTTCGTGATCTTGTTCGAGATGTCTGTCGACTTGACCGTGTACGTACCTGTCGTTAGACCATTCTTGACCGCAATCTTGAAGCCGCTTGCCGTCGTTTTCGCTTTCGCGATCTTCGTTGATCCTTTATAGAGCGTCACGTCAAGACCTTCCGTTGCTTTACCGCGGAGGACCGTTGAACCGTAGACTGCTGACTTTTTATCGATCGCTGGTGTCGCAACGACACCTGTTCCGACTGTGACGTTCGTTTCTGTCTTCATGAAGCTGAGTTCAGAGACGATCGTCAACTTGTCACGCAATTTGAGCGGACGTGTCACGACTTCGTATTGACCCGCTTCGTTTGCTGTTGCTGTTCCAAGGACTTTATCGCCAAGTTTGACTATGACTTTTGCACCTGGAACGGCTTGACCAGTAACGACTTTCGCACCTGGTTTAACTGCTTTTGCCGAGACCTTGAAGTTTTTCATCGGCACGTTCATGTTGAATTTGAGGAACGTACCTGTCTCACCTGGACGTGTTTCACCTGTGTTCGTGATGCCTTCATACCGCTTGACGTACGGTGCAGCTGCAACCGCTGAATCAAAGCTGACCGTCGTTGGCTTACTTGCGACGAGTGACCAGTTGTCATCGGCTTTATAATCAACCGGTTGTTTCGCTTTGATGAAGTCCGAAATGACGTTACGTGTTTCGTAGGCTGATTTGTAGACGATATTCTTTCCGCCACCAAGACCCGGGAACGTCGCACTGCCTGCTCGGTAGTTGTTCGTCGCGACAAGGAATTCTTGATCGTCTGCGATCGCTTTGCCTTGATACTTGATGTTTTGGACGCGATTTGCGTCTTTATTGACGACGACACCGTTATAGTCGAATTTCGCCGGTTTCGTGATATCAATTTCATATGTCAAGCCATCGAGAATATCGAAGTTGTAGCTACGGAAATCTTTGTTCAATAAGTTTGTCTGCTCAGCACCAACTTGATTGAATTGACCGGCTGACATCTCAAGCCAGTCTTTAACGTCAGCACCTGTTACTTTGACGACTTCAAGTGTATTCGGGTAAACATAGAGATCGGCGACGTTTTTGAGCGCAATCGGTCCTTTTTTAATCAATGTGTAATCGGACGCGTTGACTTGGTTACGACCACCTGTTTTGAATGGTGCACCGGCTGACAACAACGGGAGATCTTTATATTTCGCAAGATCGGCATTTTCTTTAAGTTGTTTCTCGACATACCATTTTTGAGCGTTCGTGACGAACTGAACGGAATCATCATCTTGCGCGAGAGCGAAGAAGCTTTGGATATCATCATTGATCGTCCCGACTTCTTGACGAATGTAAGCGAGCGTTCCTTCATGTGCTTTTTCGATCAACTTGACGGCACCGGCATCAGCTGTCGTGTCTTTCGTCACGTCCGCTAGTTTCGCACCTGACGTATCAACGACCCATTTCCCGTCAACTTCCTTCAACTGAAGATCGATGACTCCGACGTTTTTACCTTGCGTGTTTGCCATGACGACTGGCTTGCCATTGATCAATCCGTTCGTTGCATCAACGTTTGGTAGTTTGTTGAACGCTGAATCGGCTGCTGGGAATTTCCCGTGCTGGTGACCTGTCATCAAGACATCGATGTCTGCGACTTTTGTCAACGCGTATCCGACGTTCTCATCACCATCTTTTTGATCTACTGTATCCCCGATCCCTGTATGTGCAAGTGCCACGACGACATCTGCGCCTGCATCTTTTAATTTTTTCGCTGTTGCTTTTGCAGTAGGGATGATATCTTCTGCTGTGACTTTCCCTGTCAGGTTCCCCGCATCCCATGCCATGATTTGTGGCGTGACGACTCCGAACACACCCACTTTGACTGTTTTCATGTCACCGTTCTGATCCTTGACTTGACGTTCGATGATTTGATAATCTTTTCCATCTTTGTTGTAGTCTGAAACGATTGGCTTCTTCGTAACTGCATCCAATACATTTGAGTTGACGAACTTGATTGAACCGCTCGAAGCACTCATCGCTGACTTCAAGAAATCTAGCCCGAAGTTGAATTCATGGTTTCCGAGCGTGACTGCATCATAACCGAGGTATTCCATCAATTCGTACATCGGGTGTTTGCCTTTGTTTCCTTTATCGTACTGATTCTTCACGTAATCACCGAATGGCGTTCCTTGAAGTGTATCTCCGTTATCAAACAAGAAGCTGTTCGTAGCGCCCACTTCAGCTTGTTGCTTCTTGATGACTGTAGCTGCTTTGACGAGACCGATCGTTTCGTCCTGCGCATCCTTGAAGTAATCGTAGTTCATGGAGTTCGTATGTAAATCCGTTGTTTCTAAGAAGCGTAACTTGACGACACTATTGTCAGCAGCAAGTGTCTTGACTTGAACGACCGGTACGAGCATCGGTGCGATCAAGGTCGACGCGATGACGAGCTTTGTAGCTTTTTTCATTTAAATTTCCCCCCAGGATGTTTTGACTGCTTCATTAATTTAGCATGGTTCGATTATAGCTAATAGTCCTTTCAAATAGGTCGGACATCCGTCTTATTTAACCTTCTTAACTAATTCCAAATACTGGCTTAACATTGTTGATTTTACCTTTACACATCAAGCGTGAATGGTAAAAAAAGGGGGGGTGAAAATGAAATGAGATGAACCACGAAAAAACGATACATTCCAGGACATGAACCTGAAAACGTATCGTTTATGCTTGATGTAGAACGTAACTGTTCCTTCTCGACTCCTACAGGGAAAGAAAGCATGGTTTTCGCTTTCGTCAGGGTCAGGTGAGATCCGGTCGTAGTTTAGGATACGCGACTTACCTCTCGCCTACGGAAAGCGAGCATGACAGCAACGTTCGTCATCCCCACTCAGGGTATATCTCCTCGTGGAGGAGCTTCATCACTCCACGTCCCTTACACCGTTTTCTCTGGTTTCCGTCGGACGACATAACCAAGAATTCCACCAAGTAACGCAAGTCCTGCGGCGTATAGTACGGTCCAGCCTGCCGTCTGTTGAGCGAACTCGAATAAGACGTCACTGCGCCATTTCATCGCGAACTGAACGTATGAAGCTTGACTGACGATGAAGCTGATGACACCGATCGCGATCGCAAAGACGAACGGATCGATAATCGACTTGAAGCTTCGGATACTACAGACGAAGTAGATCGCGAACGTTACGAGCAACAGCACCCAGTACGCACTCTCACTGGAGACATTCGGTGGCGTCGCTCCTGCCGATTCCGCATCAATCGCTTGGATCGTCTGCCGCGCGACACCGTAATCAACAGGGTCGAGCTTCAATTGTGTTGATGACAAATCCGGACGTTCTCCACCGAGTAACGTCAACAATTGTTCTGTCACCCGGTCCGTGTCGATTCCATCGACGACTTTTTGAATCGAGTCATTGAGCTGATCCGTTGAGGTCTCTCCGTTTAACATCGAGACCGGGATTTCCGCATTCGCTCCAAGGACATCTGCTTGATACACGACCTGACCGCCGTGGATCCAGTCGTACATCCCGCCACTTCCGGCGTTCAGACTCGCGACGGTGAGTGCTGTCCGTAGTGAGGAATCACCGTCATATTCCGCTTCGTCCTGCACCGTAAAGACGAGTTGAAGTGTACTTGCGAGCATTAAAATCAGCAAACTGGCACGACCGGCAGCTGTCAAACCGGATAACTTTTGCGGGAAGAACGCCATCCAACCAAGCAAACTGACGACGAGAAGCGGTAAGATCCCGCTCATCGCATAGCCGTCTTGTAACGAGAGGAATGGCACGTCGTTTCCGCGTCCAGCAAGGACGAACCAGATGATCCCGACTGTTAAGAAGAAACTGATCGATCGAATCGTCCACCCGAGCCGACTTGCCTTAATCCGTAACACCAAAAATAACAGGACGATCAAACCGATGCCAAAAACGGAATAGAGTAACGTGCCGTAAGAGACATCAAACGTAAGTGGTGCAAGAACTTGCTTTAAGTCAATCCCAAACAACGATAAGACGTCGCCGGCAGAACTCGCATCGAGCACCTGATTGATGATTCCGTCTCGGACCGCACTCGGCATCGTGATCGATAGCCCACCGACGAACAGAAGCATCAATGACACCGTGATGTCTGCATCTTTCCAGGAGACGTCCGCCTGTTGCATCTGCGTCACGAGATCCTGATAGTCTGAGGATGAGGTGATTTGTGAAGTCAAAAATGCCATTGCGCCATAGATGACACCGAAAAAGATGAGACCGATGAGGACGCCAAACAGGACATCCCAGACGGAAAACCGTCGTTGTTTCCTTTCTTGCCTTGACTCCATCCCATTTCCTCCTTTTAATGTCTGATGTTTGAATATTCCTGCTACAGCGAAACGAAAAACATCAAATTCATTCAACAGCCATTATATCCCACTTTTTCTCTGACTGTCTCCACTGATTCCCAAAACAAAAACCGGCTTCTCACAGTGAGAAGCCGGTTGAACGATCAGGTGCCATGGTATTTTTCTCTATTAGATGCCTTCGTACGCTTGTTCCATGATCGTCCGTAACTCAGCGACAAGCGGCATCTTCGGATTCGCTGTCGTACATTGATCTTCGAAGGCATCGACTGCCATCTTGTCGAGTTTTGCCTCGAAGTCTGCTTTTTGAATGCCTTGCGCCTTGAATGACATCTTGATGTTGAGACGTTGTCCGAGATCGGCAACTGCTTGAATAAGTGATTCGACCCCTTGTTCCGTCGTTGTTGCCGGAAGACCGAGGTAGCGTGCAATGTCGGCATACCGTTCATCGGCGACGAATGATTCGTATTTCGGGAATGCTGCTAGTTTTGTTGGGCGTGACGCATTATAGCGAATGACGTGTGGCATCAGGATCGCGTTCGTCCGTCCGTGTGGTGTATGGAATTCGCCACCGATTTTGTGCGCGATCGAGTGGTTGATGCCGAGGAAGGCGTTCGCGAATGCCATCCCTGCCATCGTTGACGCGTTATGCACTTTTTCGCGTGCTTCGGCGTCTGATCCGTTAGCATATGCTCGTGGCAAGTAATCGAAGATCATCTTGATTGCTTTCAGTGCCAGTCCATCCGTGTAGTCGTTCGCAAGCACCGAGACGTATGCTTCTGTCGCATGCGTCAAAACATCCATTCCGGTATCAGCAGTAATTGAAGCTGGGACGGTCATGACGAATTCTGGATCAACGATTGCGACGTCAGGCGTCAACGCATAGTCAGCAATCGGGTATTTGACGTTTTTCTCTTTATCCGTAATGACGGTGAACGGTGTCACTTCTGAACCTGTACCAGAAGTCGTCGGAATCGCGACGAACTTCGCTTGACGACCAAGTGTCGGGAATTGATATGCCCGTTTGCGGATATCGAGGAATTTTTGACGTAAGTTCGAGAACGTTTCATTCGGTTGTTCGTAGAAGAGCCACATTCCTTTTGCGGCATCCATCGCTGAACCACCACCGAGAGCAATGATCAAGTCGGGTTTAAAGTCACGCATCGCTTGAGCACCTGTCTGAACAGTCGTCACGGATGGATCTGGTTCGACTTGGTCAAAGATCCGGTAACTGACGGACTGCGGTAAGTTTTGAATCACTTTATCGGCATACCCGAACTGTACCATCGTTGGATCCGTCACGATCATGACACGTGATACGTCAGTCATCGACCGCAAGTACTGAACAGAGTTCTTTTCGAAGTAGATTTTTTCAGGAACCTTGAACCATTGCATGTTCACGCGTCGTCTCGCCACCTTTTTGACGTTGAGTAAGTGTTTCGCTGTCACGTTTTCAGATACAGAGTTTTTCCCGTATGATCCACAACCGAGTGTAAGTGATGGTGTCAACTCGTTGTACAGATCACCAATTCCGCCATGAGCAGATGGACTGTTGACGAGGATCCGGCAGGCTTTCATGCGGAGTCCGAACGCTGTCATTAAATCATCGTTTGTCGTATGAATGACGGCCGTATGACCGAGACCACCGATCTCAAGCATCTGTTCGGCAATCGTGAACGCTTCTTCGGTCGATGCAACGCGGTACGCACCGAGGACCGGACTCAGTTTTTCATGAGACAGTGGTTCTGCCGCTCCGACGTGCTCGAGTTCCGCGACGAGCATGACTGTTGTTTCCGGAACATCGATGCCGGCTTTTTCTGCGATCCATGTCGCAGGTTTCCCGACGATGTCCGCGTTGACGGCACACGTATCGGTTTTGATGACGAGTGATTCAAGGCGTTGTTTTTCTTCCGGTGTACAGAAGTAACAACCGAGTGCTTCCATTTCCGCACGAACTGTCGCATAAATCTCTTGGTCGACGATGACGGCTTGCTCAGACGCACAAATCATCCCGTTATCAAACGTTTTTGAGAGAACGAGATCACTGACTGCCCGTTTGACTTTCGCAGACTGTTCGATGTAACACGGAACATTCCCTGGTCCAACACCGAGTGCCGGTTTACCTGTTGAATACGCTGATTTGACCATTCCTGCTCCACCTGTCGCAAGGACCATGGCGATTTTTTCATGGTTCATCAAGACTTTCGTTGCTTCAAGTGATGGTTCTTCGACCCATTGAATACAGTCTTTCGGTGCCCCGGCTTTGATGGCTGCGTCACGGAGTGTTTTCGCTGCTTCGACGGAACACCGTTGTGCCGATGGGTGGAACGCGAAGACGATCGGGTTGCGTGTCTTGATCGCAATCAATGCTTTGAACATCGTCGTTGATGTCGGGTTCGTGACCGGTGTGACACCACAGACGACACCGACGGGTTCAGCGATATAGGTGATGCCGTTTTGGACATCCTCTTCTAAAATCCCGACTGTTTTTTCATGACGTAGACTGTTATAGATGTATTCTGTCGCAAACATATTTTTAATCATCTTATCTTCAAAGACACCGCGTCCCGTCTCTTCTGCTGCGAGACGAGCGAGTTCGACGTGCCGTTCGAGTCCGGCAAGTGCCATATCCCGGACGATCTTGTCGATTTTTTCTTGATCGAATGTCAATAATTCTTGTAATGCACGTTGCCCTTTTTCAACGATTTGTCCAACTGCTTGTTCGACCGGCGTTACCGTCGATTTTGTTTTTTCTTTCACAGCCATGAGTGGTTTCCTCCCTGTCGTGGAACGAATCTGAGTTTGATTTGCCAACCATTATGTCAGGAATGCCAAGCTGTTTTTCAATAGTTTGTGCTTTCCTTCACAAATCAATCATAACCCCTTTTTCCTGTTTTGTGCATGACCATCCTGTGAATTCCCTCACACCTTTGATAGCGTTTACAACTGTTGTAAATTCTTCTTTTTCATCGTTTTGCTTCATGTACATAAATGTGTGCGATTTGTCACACCTCGCATTTTCGTGACTTGATAGCCGTTTCATCATCTTGTATTCTGATATGGGGTACATATTAAGAGCTACCACTAAAGGAGGACACTTGAATGTCAGTTGTACAGGAAATGCTAGCCTTCAACGAGCGATTCGTCGCCGAAAAACAGTATGAGCAGTTCGTCTCGGATAAGTTCCCAGACAAAAAGGTCGTCATCCTGACGTGTATGGATGCCCGCTTGACGGAACTCCTCCCACACGCACTTGGTCTTAAGAACGGGGATGCGAAGATCATCAAAAATGCCGGTGCTATCCTATCGCACCCATTTGGTTCCGTCATGCGCTCGATTCTCGTCGCGTTGTATGCTCTTGGTGCTGAAGAAGTCGTCGTCATCGGTCACCACGACTGCGGCATGAGCACGATTGATCCTAAACACATGATCAGTGAAATGAAGGATCGGGGCATCGACCAACAGATTCTTCACACACTCGAAGTATCTGGTGTTGATTTGAATCAATGGTTGCGTGGTTTCACGTCAGTTCAAGAAAGCGTCGCCCACTCGGTCAACCTTGTGAAGAACCACCCATTACTACCACCTGGGACGAACGTCCACGGACTCGTCATCGATCCAGGAACTGGTAAACTTGACGTCGTCGATTGCTGATCACTCTCTATAGAAGAAACGCAAATAGATTCAGATGCTATACGTCGTCTGAACTTAAAGATAACGTGCCATTTTCTCGTAACAGAGAAGGATGGCACGTTTTTTTGAGTAATCCATGCGCTTTTCACCTTATACTTCCGGGTATAAAAGAGTGTGACCTTTTATGAAAAGCGCAAAAGTGTATTGTGAAGTCCTTTTCTACGAGGTCAGACTTTTACCCTTGACAGTGTTCCAACATGGCTGTAAGATACTTTAGTATAGTGCAGTGATAACAAAAGAAAGTGTGGTTTTACTGAATGATTAACGCCGTATTGTTTGCCGTCTTTTTACTATTCATCTTAGCGATTTTCCGCGTCCACATCGTGCTCGCGATGATCATCAGTGCGTTTGCCGGTGGTCTCGTCGGTGGGCTTGATTTAACGAAAACAACCGAAGCGTTCGCAGGTGGTCTTGGCGACGGGGCCGAGATCGCCCTTAGCTATGCGATGCTTGGCGCATTTGCCGTTGCTCTCTCAAAAACGGGCTTACCGGATGCGCTCGCGCACGCATTGATCGAGCGTTCACGCGGTAACGCAAGTGCCGCTTCAGTCAAAAAGTTAAAAGGATTTATCTTGTTTGCGATTCTGTTACTCGCAATCAGTTCACAAAATGCTTTACCGATTCACATCGCTTTCATTCCGATCATCATTCCACCATTGCTTGGTCTTTTTTCTCAGTTGAAGATCGACCGACGCCGGATTGCGATCATCATGACATTCGGTCTCGTCACACCGTACATGTTTTTACCGGTCGGATTCGGAGATATCTATTTGAATCAGATTTTGCTGAAAAACCTGAAAGCCAATGGTCTTGATACAACAGGTGCATCCGTCATCGAAGCGATGGCGATTCCAGCACTTGGAATGGTCGTCGGTCTCTTGATCGGTCTTTATACGTACCGGAAAGAGCGGACATATGAAATTCGTGATATCGCCCCGGACGATTATGAAATTCCGGTCATCACGAAGACGAAACTGATCTTAAGTGGTGTTGTCGTCATCGCGACGTTGATTGTTCAACTGCAGACAGAATCGATGATTCTTGCTGCGACGACTGGTTTGATTCTCTTCTTGTTGCTTCGTCTCGTTCGATTCAGTGAAGCAGATGACGTCATTACACGTGGTATGCGGATGATGTCATTCATCGGATTCGTTATGATTTCAGCAAACGGATTCTCGAACGTCTTGCGTAAAACGGGTGATATCGAGCCGCTCGTAGAGAACTCAAAAGCATTAATGGGTGATTCCCAACTCGTTGCTGCTTTCGTCATGCTCTTGATCGGTCTTCTCGTCACGATGGGCATCGGTTCGAGTTTCTCGACTGTTCCAATCATCGCTGCCATCTTCGTTCCACTTTGCATTCAGTACGGCTTCAGCTTAGAAGCAACGATTGCTATCATCGGGACTGCTGGTGCGCTCGGTGACGCTGGTAGCCCCGCGTCAGACTCGACACTCGGACCAACGAGTGGTCTGAATGCAGATGGTCAGCACGATCACATGCGGGAAACCGTCATCCCGACGTTCCTGCACTACAATATTCCTTTGATCATCTTCGGTACGATCGCTGCGGTCGTATTATAAAAATGAGACGGGTTCGCGTTCATGGCGAATCCGTCTTTTAAATTGTCTCCGTTTTTTTCCTTTTCATTTGATCGTTGGTTCTCTAAAATAAAAGAATGTACTGATTATAAAGGAGTTGTCTTACGTGTTATCTCAAATCGTCAACCAGATTTTACTTTCGCTTGCCGATCTCGGATATTTCGGTATCGCCCTCGGGTTGATGATTGAAATCATACCAAGCGAAATCGTCCTCTCATACGGTGGATTCATGATCTCTCAAGGAACGATCGGCTGGCCGCTCGCTGTCGTAGCCGCTGTTATTGGCGGATTGCTGTCGCAACTGTTCTTATACTGGTTCGCTCGCTACGGCGGTCGTCCATTGATCCTAAAGTACGGAAAGTATATTCTAATTTCTGAACATCATCTGGATTTAGCTGAACGCTGGTTCTTGAAGTACGGTCAAGGTGTCATCTTCGGCGCACGCTTCATCCCTGTCGTCCGCCATGCCATCTCGATTCCGGCTGGTCTTGCAAAAATGGATCAAACGAAGTTTTCACTTTACACGGTTCTTGCCATCATTCCATGGTCGATTTTGTTTCTCTATCTTGGGGAGACGCTCGGAACGAACTGGCGCTCGATCAAGGAAGTCGCCGCACCATATACGAATGGTGTGTTGATTGCTGCTGTCGTCTTAATCATCGTCTATTTCTTCTATAAACGCCGTCAACGGTCGGTTTAAACCATCAATCAGTCTGTCTGTCGACGGACTGTTTTTTTACAACAAACAGGAGGTCCTGCCATGCTCACATCCCCGCTCGCCCATTTTCCACTACGTCGTTTGACTGCATCCTATCGCACAGGACGTCCGGTTGCGACTGGCATCACTGTCGACGGACATATTTTAATCGTTGAAGAAACAATCAATGAATCTCGTGAAAAGCACGTTCTTTCCATTCATCAATTGAAGGATGACTGGCGAAAGACGACGATCGTCGAAAGAAACGACATCGACTTTTCTCTCGTTGATCGTTTTCCGGATGGACGTCTGTTACTCGTCGCTTCCCGTTGTGACGATGATATCGACGGTACATGGTTGCCGAACGCCTTTATCTATGATCCTCAAGGTCAGTTACTGAATAGCTTTTGTTTAGACGACGGTATTCAAAACATGCAAATCGATGAACAAGGCTGGATTTGGGTCAGTTATTTTGATGAAGGTATCTATGCTGATGCCGTGACCAGTTCAAACGGTGCCTTCGGTCTGGTCGCTTTTGACGATACAGGGGAAGTGCAGTATAAAAATCGGCAATATCCGATCGATGATTGTTATGCTTTGAACGTCTGCTCCTCAACAGAGGTCTGGTTTTTTTATTATTCCGATTATCGTTTCGTTCGTATTGATCAAGAGGACGATCTCGTTTGTGAGGCACCAACGATTACCTTTTCTCAGTTCGCCCGGTACGGTGACTATCTACTTGCCACAAACACTGAGGAAGCAAAACTCCTGGAACGAAGCGGAACACTTTTTAAAAGCATTCGCTCGATTCGTTTCATGACCGAACAAGGAATTTCCCTGTCAGGCGACCTTACAATGCGTGATGATTTGATTGTCTTAGCGACCGCTGAGCATTTGTATGTTGGTAGACTAGGTCAGCGACTTGATACTCTACTCATGGGCGAATGAAAGCTGTTACATGTTTGTTTCATAATTATCTAATTTCTGAAAACTCTATTTCAAATTTTCAAAAAGACTAGCCGTGTCCTATCCGAGGATAGTATACTCAGCTTTATAGTTCTTACGACAAGTTGTCTGAACATTATGACGTCACAGAATTTTTTTGGGGGAAATGATGAGTTCGAATTTGAAACGAGATTTAACAGCACGACAGGTACAAATGATTGCGCTCGGAGGAACGATTGGTGTGGGTCTCTTCCTCGGGGCATCCAGTACGATCGCTTGGACAGGTCCATCGGTCTTACTTGCGTACATGCTAGCCGGAGTTTTTATCTTTTTCATCATGCGGGCACTCGGTGAGATGGTCTACACCCATCCTCATAGTGGATCGTACGCAAAGTTCGCAAACGATTATATCCATCCAGCTGCTGGTTTTTTGACAGCAAGCAGTAACATCTTCAACTGGGTCGTCGTCGGGATGAGTGAAGTCATTGCTGTTGGAACATACTTACGCTTCTGGTGGCCGGAACTACCGACTTGGATTCCAGGGGTCGTCGTCATCATTCTCTTGACGCTTGCGAACCTCGCTTCCGTCAAGATGTTCGGTGAACTCGAGTTCTGGTTCGCCTCAATCAAAGTAATGACGATTCTTCTAATGATCGTCGCTGGATTTGGCATCATCTTCTTCGGTCTAGGGAATGACGGAAATCCGGTCGGCTTCTCAAACCTTTGGGCGAACGGTGGATTTTTCGCAAATGGTTTCACCGGCTTCTTCTTTGCGCTCTCGATCGTCTTCGCCTCTTATATCGGTGTTGAGTTGATCGGCGTGACAGCTGGAGAAACGAAAGATCCAGAGAAGAACATCACGAAGGCGATCAATGGTGTCGTCTGGCGCATTTTAATTTTCTACGTCGGATCCATCTTCATCATCGTCACGGTGTATCCGTGGAACGAGTTGTCCGATCTCGGAAGCCCGTTCGTTGCGACATTTGCGAAGGTCGGTGTCACGATCGCTGCCGGTATCATCAACTTCGTCGTCATCACGGCTGCTTTATCTGGTTGTAATTCAGGAATCTTCAGCGCGAGTCGGATGATCTACGCATTGGCTGAAAAAGAACAAGTTCCGTCTTTCTTCTTGAAAGTCAACAAACGTGGAATTCCACTCTATACGGTCCTCGCCATTTCAATCGGAATTTTCTTCGGTGTCATTCTCGACATCGTCCTCCCACTCGTTCTCGGGAAGGATACGAACATCTTCGTGTATGTCTACAGTGCTTCGGTACTACCAGGGATGGTACCGTGGTTCGCGATTTTAATCAGTCATATCCGGTATCGTAAACTTGAAAGTGAACGGACAGCGTCACATCCGTTCAAGATGCCTGGTGCACCAGTGACGAACTATCTGTCAATCGGCGCACTTATCATAGTGCTCGTCGGGATGTTGTTCAACGATGAGACACGCGTTTCAATCTTGATCGGGATCGCTTTCTTGATCTTAAGTACGGTCTATTACATTGTAAAAGTACCGAAAATCGAAAAATAAGCGTCTATTTCTCCTCTCATGACCGCATGAGAGGAGTTTTTGATGTCTATCTTTTTCTATATTGACATTAAATAATATTCATGATAAACATTTTTCGCGAACGCTTAATCCCTTCGGACATCATAACATTCTTGAATTTAATGCATAAAGCCGTATTTTATCTACTATTTTTCTAATAAACAGATTAATTTTCAGAATAAATAGTCTTTTTTACAAAAGTGTATTTTTATGTTTCGAGTTCGTTTGAGCGGGAATATTCTCACCATACACATAATATTTCATGTGTAGAACAATCACGTTAAAACATTTTAACGACAGAAAGGAGAGGTGTAACATGAACGGATTTAATCGTTTTCTACTCGTCCTAATCGGCATTCTCGGTTTAGTCAGCGTCGGTCTATTAGTACTTGGCGTCTATGATGTTCCACGACTCAGTCCTTTGATTGAACAGTGGCAAGATCAACAATGGTATAGCTACACGATTTTATCACTTGGTGGCTTCCTAGCATTCGTATTTGTCATTCTATTATTCACTGGACTACTCAGTCGTTCAAAAGGACAACGTCTCCTGATTCAAACGGGTGACGGAAACATCACGATCTCAAAACAAACGATTGAACGAACAGCACTCGAGTCGATTCGTGGTATCAACGGCGTACGTTCTCCACGCGTCAACGCGGACATTCACTCGAAAAAAGAAACCGTCGCTCTTGAAGTTGATTGTTCCGTCTTTGGTCAAGAGGGCTTGCCGACTATCGGCAAAGATATTCAAGAACGTGCCAAACATGCAGTCGAATCGTTGCTTGAACTACCTGTAACGAAAACGCGCGTCCGGATCAGTGACACGAAGACAAAAACGTCTGAACGCGTCGTCTAAGATACGAGAGGAGGAAGATCATGAAAACGAGCGAAGCACTTCGTCCGTATCGCTACCGTCTACTCGGCGGGCTAGTCGGACTGATCCTCGCCACCTTGTTCTTGACGATCGGTTTTGGACCGACGTTGTTGATCATCGTATTCGCAACAATCGGTTACTTGATTGGTCAGTGGCGGGATAATGCGCTAGATGTCGAGGGATGGATTCAATTCTTTCAACGGGATTGAGCATACAGAGAATAAAAAATCATTCAACTTACACTAAAAGGAGAGATTTCTCATGGCTAACGAAATCAACACTAAACAAAACGAAAACGAAGTAGTGCGCGAAAACAAACTCACATTCGAAGATCAAGTCATTAAAAAAATCGCCGGTATCGCATCAAATGATGTCAAAGGCATCCTCTCAATGAGCGGTGGCTTCATGAGTGGATTGACAGATCGTTTCCGGAGCACGGAAGATATCACAAAAGGCATCGACGCAGAAGTCGGCGAACGACAAGTCGCACTCGACTTAAAAGTCATCGTCGAGTACGGCAAAAACATCCCATCGATCTTCCAAGACGCTGTAACGAAAATCAAAAAATCAGTCCATGATATGACAGGACTCGATGTCGTCGAAATCAACATGCATGTCGAAGATGTCATGACACGTTCAGAGTTCGACGCAAAAAGCAAATCGTCGAAAGAAGAGCAAGAAAAACGCGATATCAAGTAATCACAAGCAAACTAAAAGCTGGAAACGGAAAAATTCGTTCCAGCTTTTTCTTATTCAAATTCTTTTAAAATGACGGCTTTATTCAGAACGTCAAACACGTGCGTCTCTTTAGCATTCGTTGTCTCAATCTCTTGCAGACGATTGAGTACAAAAGAACGTTCTTTACCAGTCAAAAGAGGTACGAGTAAAGCATAGACGGAGCTTGATTCGTCTTTCATCGTCGGTGTCTCTGATAAACGATCGTACCGCGCATATACTTTCCCCTTCTTCAGTTCTTTAGAGATGAACGATCGAAAAGACGCGTCTGACTCACCCGTCACGCCTACGCGTAATCGTTCAATCAAGACTTGATCAATCATATTCACGACTTTGTCATCTGCCCACTTTGATTCATTTTGATTTGCAAAATAGAGTTCTGCCGTAAATGGACCTTCTCGTTTCGCTTGAACCACTCTTTCTTTTGCAAAATCGAGTACTTTCAATCGTTTCAGTGCCGACGGTTCTAAATAGTTCAAGTGGAGTACATCCGTTGCCTGTTTTAAATCCCAATCGTAAAAGTCAACAATTTTACCGTTTATTCGTTGCCGCTTGAGTAAAGTTGTCTCGATTCGGCTCGCAAGCTTTGAATATGCTGGTTCATTAAATTGCTTTCCAGCTTGGATTAACATTTCCGAAATCCGCATGTCGTCAATCCAAGCATTCGTTGCCGTTTTCTCACCCAACTCCCATTTGATATATACATCTGATCCGCGCTCAACTAAAAAATGATTGTTTAGTATCTGTACTTGTTCTTTGAATCGCTCTTCATCATCGATCAATAATACATATTGCATATACTGACCCAGACTCTCCGACAGACGTTGGGCATCCGTACGATCATAGGCACGAATGATACCGTCTTGCATATAGTCCGCTTCTATTAGTTGAACGATATCATCCTCTTGTTTTTGCACGAAATACCAAACTCCCCCCGCTAACAACATGATGAGTAGGCCAACCCCTAGTCCTTTTTTCATGACTCGATTTTGACGCGCTTCGTCTTATCCCAGACGATGACCTCTTTGCGTACCTTACTTTTGAGATAAGCATACATTCCACGGAATAAAAGAATGACGAATAATTGGGCGTAAGTAAAGTACATGATCAACCCAACGAGGACATTCTTCGGGGTGGCAGTTCTTTCGAGTTCTTGCGCCGCTAAGATTTGAATCGTGTAGACAAGATATGTCATGAACCAAAACATGATAAGTGGCGTCGTCGCTTCGTCAAATGCGTAACCGAACAACCCGAGTATCAAGACGATATCAGAGATTAACAATAAGAAGATGAAGAGAAGGTACGTCATGATATGCTGCAAGGAATGGACAAGCGTGCTTCCTTTCCAAAAATCTCGTGTCCGAAGTGATTTTTCTAATAAATAGATGTTTCCGAGCATCCAACGTGTTCGTTGCTTCATGTATACTTTCATCGTTTCCGGCTCTTGTTCCCACGTCTCCGCCTCGTAGACGACAGGAAGTGTGTAACCGAGTGCCGTGATCCGCATCGTCAACTCCGCATCCTCTGCCAGTGCATACGGATCATATCCACCTAATGCTTCGATGACATCCCGTTTCAACAGCATGTTCGTCCCTGCTAACGATCCCGTCTTGAATGCTTTCCAACGACCACTTTGCATGATCAACTGAAACACTTGGAACTCGATTGCAATCATCCGCGTCAACAGATTCGTCGTCGCATTGATCGTCTTAACGATTCCAACCGCTCCGCACGCATTCTTTTGAGTCATCGCTTGTTCAACGAGTCGTGTCACAGTATCCGCTTTCGGTTGATTGTCCGCATCAAAAATTAAGAAATATTCGGAATCCGTGATCGATAGCCCATAGTTCAGGACACGTGATTTTCCGATTGGTTCACCTTTTGGGACATGGATGTAATGGACTCGACTGAACATCGTCGTAAATTCCTTAGCAATCTCTTGCGTTTCATCCTGCGACTGATCATCGAGTAAAAATACATCGAGTTTCCCTGGATACTCGATCCCCATCATCGCCTCAAGTGTTTGACGCATGACGATGCCTTCATTATGTGCGGGGATCAAAATAGCGACAGATGGATACTCCGTTAAAGTGACCGGCTGTTTTTTTCCATATCGATCGAGAATGCCGGCAATCGTCAGATAAGAATAATACAGTAAAAGTAACCAAAAAATCGCCATGATGACGTTCAAGACGAGGTTCATTGATCTACCACCTTCCGTTGCTTCAACGTCTCTTCCACAGATGATCGTACAGGAAGAATCTCGACCTGAAACGGAAAATCAAGTACCGTAAAGCGTTGACGGAGTTCATCCTCATAACGTTGCCATGCGATCTCCGCGCCACTATGATCGGTATTTTGCAGAAAGATGATGAATTCCTGACGGTTTCGTTGCGACATGACGTCATAATGAGCGCGAAATACCTTTAGTCCAGCATCCGTCAATTGTTGCATGATTGTTTTCTTGTTTAAACTAGCGTATGGAATTTGAAGATGAAGCAACATATTTTGTTCTTGACGACGATTCGCACCCGCAATCAAGAAATCCGTTCGGTCTAAAAATTCACTGTAAGAGAGCAATTGAGGTGACGCGGAGAACCCTTCAAGTAAAGCAACCCGCTTTTGAAGCGATGCATTCTCTTCGAACACACTCCGTAACTGCCGTAAGAACAACCAGTATAAAAAGACACCGACTGAGGATAAGAGGTGTTGTCCGATGTAGGACAACTGTTGCTCGTTTGATGCTTCGTTATACCACGATAAAATGAGATAGAGAAAACCCATGACAAGAACATAACTAATCAATATCAAGAAATTTTTTCTTCCATTCAAGAGCGTCATAATGATCAATACGGGAACCAATAAGAAATGAAGAATAGACGTCGTAATGTCAAACGTCATTTGATACAAGACAAGAACAGTAGCCAGGAGACCTACTAATAATAAAAGTGACAACGCATATCGCCTCATTGAACCCCTCCTCTTTAATCGTCGAATCCTCAAATATATACCCTTAAATTGGATAAGAATATCCTATTTTTTCAATGCTCCGCGTGCGTTCAACGCAGCAAAGATCACCATCGCAATGCTGAGAACAGCAGCGACAATCAAACCTTGCCAATAGACTGACCAATCGATTTCCGGACGGGTCAGTACACTACGCATGCCTTCCATGATATAGGTCGTCGGATTGATCGTCGCAGCAATCTTGAGCCATTCGGCTTCAATCAAGTCTTTCGGCACAAACGTCGTCGACAGAAAAATCAACGGGAAGAATAAAAGTGTTCCGGCTTGGGCGGCTTGTGCATTCCGTGTCTTCAAAGCGACACCGACCGAATAACCGGCAAAGGCAAGACCGAAGCCAAGCGCGAGTAAGATCGTCAAGAAAAAGCCGCTGACACCGACTGGAATCGATAGACCAAGCAAAAATGCCATCCCGAAGATCAGTAATGTTTGAACGAATAATTGCAACATTCCAGCAAGCATCGGTCCAAGAACGATCGCCGTCCGCGAGACCGGTGTCAATAAGAGTCGTGCAAAATAACCGCTCTCGATATCCTTGACGAGTGCTTGACCGGCTCCCCCTGCTCCACCAACAGCACCCGAAACAATCGAAACAGGCAAAATGAAGTTCAGATAATCGACGCCGTCGAACTGCGGTAAATTCGAGATTCCAGAGAGCCCACTCGTGTAGACGAGCAGGAAAAAGACACTGATGATTAAGTTTGGAATGAAGGAAAACGGATTACGCAACGTGACGAGTAGACTTCGCCGCATCAAAAACCACGTTTCTCGAATCATGTCACGATTCCTCCTTATAAGCTTGTCCGGTCAAACGAATGAAGACATCATCAAGTGACGGTTGTTTGACGACGAGTGACGTCGCAATCATCTTCCGTTCGTCGAGAAAACGGACGACCTCGCGCAGTGTCTCCGTTCCCCGCGAAGGAATGACGAGACGGTCTTTTTCCTGACGACCGGCAAACGTCTCTAAGACGATTCGTTCGTTCTCTTTTTCCGCAAGTGTCAATTCGATCCGTTCTTCTCCGTTTGCTGCCTTCAGCTCAGCTGCCGTCCCTTCCGCAATCAGTTGCCCTTCATTGATGATCGCGATTCGGTCGGCTAGCTGATCGGCTTCTTCCAAATACTGTGTCGTCAAAAAGATCGTCGTTCCGAACTCTTCGTTTAATCGCCGGACCTCGTTCCAGATTTGCAAACGACTCGCTGGGTCAAGTCCGGTCGTCGGTTCGTCGAGAAACAAGACGGTCGGTTGATGCACGAGCGTCAAAGCGAGATCAAGTCGTCGTTTCATCCCGCCGGAGTAAGTGCCTGACCGACGCTTGCCGTCTTGATCGAGTCCGACGAGTCGTAGCAATTCCTCTGCCCGTGTTTTGGCTTCTATCTGACTCAATCCGAATAATTTACCTTGGAGGACAAGTAACTCAAGTCCAGTCAAATCTTCATCAATGCCGGTATCTTGTAAGGCGACCCCAATTTGCAATCGAACTTGTTTCTCTTGTTTGACAATATCAAATTCTTGAATCGTCGCCCGACCACCGGAAATAGGAATCAACGTCGTCAGCATCTGGACGGTCGTTGACTTTCCTGCACCGTTCGGTCCTAAAAAGGCAAAGATCTCTCCTGCCTGAACGTCGAACGAGATGCCTTTGACGACATCCTTCCCATCGTACGTTTTCGTCAAGTTCTCGACATGAATCATCTTCATTCCTTCTTTCCCTGAATTCAAAGTCATGTCCAAGATTTTCCCGTTTTTTCTGTTCTCGAATCAAAAAAGACACCAGATTCGGTGCCTTATTTTAATCTCTTACGATTACGCTACAATCTGATTTGCTTCTTCATATTTGTTTTGGTTCGCTCTATTCCGTCAAATTCCTGTTACGAAAAAATCGTGCCTCCTGCTGTCAGGAGACACGACTCACTTAAGACGCCACTTGCCATTTTTCTTTTAATTGCTCCATCTCTTCTTGACCTTCGTGCGATTGCATCCACAGATTGAAGACATCAACAACGTCCCCTTCCGACTCTCGAACAAGGTAACTCTTCTCCGCCGGAATCCATTTTTCTTGAATTCTTGGTGCTGCGAGTCGCTTGTCGAGCGCCTCATAATGAATCGCCTCGACCGTATCGGTGATCATAACATCGACTTCACCTGAGGCAACCGCATGCGGGATGTCGAGGTTTTGTTCATACATGACGATGTTCGCCTTCGTGAACGTCTTACGGACGAATTGTTCATTCGTTCCTCCTGGATTTAGACCAATCGTCACGTCTGGACGATTGATTTGTTCGATCGAAGCAAGACGCTTAGCATCTTCTTTACGGACGAGCGGTGTCTTTTGAAACGACAGATAACTCGATGTGAAGTCGCCGATGATCTCGCGCTCGATGTTCTTCGTCACGCCCCCGACGACCATATCGAATTTTCCGCTAGCAAGATCAGCAGATAGCGTTGGCCATGTCGTCGGGACGAATTCGACATCGATACCGGTCGTCTTCGCGAAAGAACGGATCACTTCGATATCGAATCCTTCATACTCGTTCGTCTTCCGGTTCAAGTACGTGAATGGTTTGTAATCCCCAGTCGTTCCGACGACGATTTTTTTCGTCGCAAAGACGTTCTTCGCTTGTACACGTCGTGGTTGCTCTGATTGCCATAGCGTCAATAAGCTCGCAAACAGGACGCCACCTCCGACGACGATCCATCCCCATTTACTCATGTGCTCCCGCTCCTTTCGCTCCGACCGTCTCACGCGTCGAGACGATGTTCCATTTTTTCTTTAGTTGTTCAACCTGTTCTTGCCCTTCTGCACTTTCAATCCAGACTCGGAAAACGTCTCCAAGCTGTTTTTGGTCCGGTTTCATCAAATATGCCATCTCGGCTGGTTCCCATGCCTCTGTCAGTTTCGGCACCGCAAGATCGAGTCCTGTCGCGTAATGCAACGCCTCGATGTCGTCCGTCACCATGACATCGACTTGTCCGCTTTTTACGGCTTTCGGGATGTCCAAGTTGTTCTCAAAGACGGTCACATCTGCTTTCGGAAAATGCTTCTTCACGAACGCTTCGTTCGTGCCACCCGGATTGACACCGATTTTGACTGCTGGATCATTGATTGCAGCGAGCGAATTCAAGCGTTCGACATCTTTCTTCTTTACAAGCGGTGCTTTTTGAAAGGAGAAATACGACGATGTAAAGTCTCCGACGACCTCGCGCTCGACTTTCTTCGTGATGCCACCGACAGCGATATCAAACTTGCCTGATTTCGTATCCTCCGATAATGTCGGCCATGTCGTCTTGACGAACGTCACATCAAGATTTGCTGCTTTGGCGAACGCTTGGATGACATCGATATCAAAGCCTTGATAACGATTCCGTTCCTCGTTCCAGTATGTAAAGGGCTTATAATCCCCCGTCGTCCCGACGACCAGCTTGTGGTCTTCGAAGATGTCATGTGCTTTGGCATCCGTCTGTTGATTCCAAATCGTCCAAGCGGCAACGCCTGTCAAAACAAGTCCTGCCAGTAGCCATGGTTTCTTTCTCATCGTATCTCTCCTTTCTGTTTTGTCGTTGCCCATTCACCGAATATTGCTACAATTTAACCCAAATGATTTTCGGTGTGGGTAATAGTCATTATCCTACCACACTTACACGTGATTTCAAGATAATTTGATGATTTTATGCATAAAAGCGTTAAAAAGATATTTTGATGACGGTTACAGTTCTACAAGTCGTCTCTCTTTACAGAATCGCTTCGTCTTTTCCATACTGAAACAGAATCATCAAATCGTGAAATGGAGGAATGGAACATGAGTCAGATTTTCATCATTGGTGCAAATGGTAAAGTAGGTCGTCACGCTGCTCGCTTACTGCAGGATTCGGAGCACGATGTCAGAGTAGGATTACGTTCCAAGGACCAGTTCAGTGATTTTGAGAAATTAGGTCATACCCCGGTCCATCTCGATCTTGAAGCGGACGTCGCGACGATCACGGAAGCATTACAAGGATCAGATATCATCATCTTTACGGCAGGATCCGGCGGTCACACAGGAGCCGACAAGACGATGCTGATCGACTTCGACGGTGCCGTCAAATCGATTGAAGCAGCGGAAGCAATCAAGGCAAAACAGTTCATCATGGTCAGTGCCTTGAATGCCGATTCGCCGGAAACATGGTCCGACAGCATGAAGCCGTATTACATTGCAAAACGCTACGCGGATCGTGTCCTGAAGGAATCATCACTCAACTACACGATTCTTCGCCCAGGCGGACTATCCGATGAAGCCGGCACAGGAAACGTCACGACGGATCCGTCCGAACAAGCAACTAAAAAAATTCCGCGCGAGGATGTCGCACGTGTTATTCTGGCTGCAATCGGTCACGACAAGGCGTCGAATCAAGTCGTCACACTGCTCGAAGGTGACACACCAATCAACGAGTTATTCTAATACAAAAGCTCACGTCTCGGAAATTGAGACGTGAGCTTTTTTGGATGCCCGCGATTTTACATGACGCTTTTACTTTTCATTCAATTACAAAATCAATTCCCATCGGTCCTTCCACCGGAATCTCGTGAAGCAACTCATACTTTTGATTCGTTATGAGCAGTTTTCCTTTATCCGAGTGTTCAGGATCAAATTCGATGAAGTATGATTTTTTCGTCTTGGGATGAATATATAAGTACTTGTACCATTTGTCTGCTTTCCAAAAATTCGGTTTGATTTCCTGAACCGAGAATGATTGACCGAACGTCCATTTGACTAGGATGTGGCGATCCCGATTTTGATTATCACGAGAAAATTGCTGAACGACTTGAATCCCTTGTGTTGCATCAATCATTCGAATCGGATCAGTACTATCAAAATTCGTATTCTGAAGAAACGGATAGTATCGCTCGGTTTGTTCCTCTGCCTCATTGATCCGAATCATCCAGCCATCCGTACTAGCGAAGTATGCCGTATCATCCTTTCCATAAAGTGCTGAGTATGCATATGGTTCATCTCTTTTACGATATACGACTGGTTTTTCAGTCCGTTTATCCAAAAAAATCATCGCTGCTTTTTCTTCTTCACTACCAACACTGGCATAAGCTAGATGATGCTCTAGGTCAATCATCATCGAATTTCCTGGTTCGAATCGCGCAGGCGTCTCATAGGTTTCTTTTGTATCAAAATTAGAAAAAGTGTGCGAAAATCCTGTTCCTTGAGACGAGCGCTGCGTCCCGGTTTTATATGAATTCAACGTCTTGAACCATGTATTCGGACCAAAGTGTTTGATCGATTCCATCATGGGATTGTGTTTGAAATACGTCACATTATGTTGAACAAACCGTCGTTTCGTAAAATCGAACGTATGGAAGTGATTCGGATATCCTGCGCCAGAGGCATACAACACATTCGGCGTACTCGGTTTTTGGACAAGCGTCAAGTTCGTAAAATGAAGATCATGAACCTGTCGTTCGTTTACTACTTTTCCTTTCATGTTGATCGTGACAATCGAACTGTAAGCAAGTTCAGGATCGTTCGTTTTCCCTTGTCCCTGTCCTGGATAGACCAACATCACGTTGTCTTGTTGGGGACTGAAATCGATGGCTGTAATCGAAGAATGCGGTAGAACTTTTGCATTTGCGCGATCCTGTTGCACTTTCAAAAAGATTGCTAAAAAGATACTTCCACTGACAAAACATACTAGGTTAAAAAACATCCATTTTTTTGGATAAGCTTATCCATCCTAATCATTACTCCCCGATTTATTAATTGATATCATTTCTTCTCTTTACTTATACAATGTTAAAACGGTACATTGTATCTTTCTTACAAGCCTGTTGGGGGAATTGATCTATTTTCCAAACTTTCACTTCAACTCAGACACCCTTTACGTTCATTTTAGCAGCGTGAAAGATGAAATGGTCCGCTTGAATGCATTTAGTCTTGTTCTGCAATCGTACGCAATGCGCGCAACGTCCGAATTTTACGTTCATGGCGTTGCATCACAAATGAGAGACCTGTTACGATTGCAAGATTGAACCAGATCATCGTGTCTGTAATCGGATTGAACAAATTAATAAGTACGGCGATGATGTTAACAAAAAGCACGACCTTATAGAGTTGCATAATCCGGTGTTCGTGATGGATTTGCGAGTCAAAGTCAGAGTACAAATGAAATGGTTCATTCGAAGTCCGTTTTCTAAGAAAGACCCAGCGGAATGATGTATCGACGACTTCGATGTCCATTTCTTCCAAAAATTCAAAGTACTCTTGCGACTTCGGATGTTTCGGCATGTATTCTAACAATTCGATTCGATACGTATACAGGTCAGGTTCACCTTTGACGAATACATAACGACCGAGTCGAAACCGTTGTAAATACCAACCTTGATTCGCCATCTCATTTAACCACACTTCTTCTTTCGCATAATCAGCATAAAAGCGATAGACCGTTTTTTTATTGCTCACTTTGCTCCACTCCCATCGTTTC
This sequence comes from uncultured Exiguobacterium sp., assembly GCF_964277885.1. Taxonomy (NCBI): domain Bacteria; kingdom Bacillati; phylum Bacillota; class Bacilli; order Caryophanales; genus Exiguobacterium; species uncultured Exiguobacterium sp. The sequence goes on from NZ_CAXYJR010000005.1 coordinate 1,618,157, forward strand.
TTGTCCATGTCGCACGAGTTCTTTTAGTCGATCTAGCTCTTGCTGTAATCTCACTCGTCCCTGAGTCGTCATGATGTACTCTTTCTTTCGACCCGCTTCTTGGTCGATTGATTCAATCCACCCCTTATCTACTAAACTGCCAAGTGCCCCGTACAAGGTACCGGCTGCTAACTTGACACGGTCGTTACTCAGCTCCTGCACGAATTGCATGATGCCATAACCATGGCGTGGTTGTTGGAGCGAAAGTAAAATATAATAGACCGCTTCTGTTAATGCTGTCGCTTGATCCGCGCGTGTCATTTCCCCACTCCTTATTACGTCTTCCGTTATATCGGATACCGATATACTAAAAATATCCTATTTTGTATCTTGTGACAACAAAAACATGTCTGAGCTTTGCCCAGACATGTTCGATTCTTACTCATCCTTATACTTTTTAAACTACTGCGCGTTGTGCAACGCCCTCTTTTTTCCATGCTGTAATTAGACATGTCACCAAGAAACTACCAACAAAAAGTAATGATAAATGCAGGGATTGCGTTTCAACGGATCCATCCATGAATAATAACCGACCAAATCCTGAGACGGCATTTGGAACAGGTAAGAACGTTCCGAGCGATTGATAAAACGGTGCCAGCATCTTCGCCGGGACAATATTTCCGGCAGTCATCAACTGGAACGGAATCAAGGCGACATTAATGAGTGGCGCCACCGGTCCGAATATCGCAAAGTTCATCTGCGTGACGGCGATACAGGTCGCAACAACGAGGAGCTCGAATGCCCATAACTTCACGAACGGTGTCGTGATATCTGTCAATAGATGCGCCATTGAGACGAGGAGTAACGGTACGACGAGTAAGACGATGCCGTGCAAGAGTTGGCGACTCCAAAAGAGATCCCATTTTGTGTGACGACTCTTTAAAATCGTACTGACGAGATTAAATTGTATCCCCATCGTCATCATCGCGATGTAGATGACGAATCCGAGAACGAGCGGCAGCATTGACAAGGCAAAATCCGAGACGGCATGTTCTGTGACGATCGATGTCGTGAACGTCGGCTCACCATTCAGCTGTTTGCCGATCGTTTCCGTTGCCCGCTCGAGAATCGCATTCGCGAATTCGGCATTCGTCTGGCTGACGTGTGCCGTCAGTTGACGTGAAGCATCATCCTTTTGTAGAACGAGATCGACTTCATTGGCATCGAGTGCTTCCAACCCTTTCGCTTCCGTCGCGAGTGTTTGGACCGTGAATGGTGCTTCCTTTAGTGATGTGACGAACGGGTCATTCACTTCGCCAACGACTCCGACGTTCAATTGATCGAGTCGTTCCGTCGTTCCTTCGTAACCAGTCATCCAGACGACGAGGAACAAGAGCGGGACGACAATCGCGAAGACGAGCCCCACTTTCGTTTGTGTCATTGACCAGACATCTTTCCATGCTTTCATATTACGATCTCCTTTTATATGCATTACTTATAATATCATGTGCAACTATACATCCGAAGGAAAACCATTCACGTCACATTCCGGTGAATGGTCTCAAGTGTTTCCTTTAATTGCTCGATTTGCTCTCGGGAGAGTCCACGGAACGCTTCGAGTTGTAGCTGATCGAGCTCTGGTCCGAGGCGATCAACGATGTCGCGTCCTTCTCGTGTCATCAAGAGTAAAACCGCGCGACGGTCCCGGGGATCCGGCGTCCGAACAATCAATTCTTTTTTACCGAGCTTATCGAGAATCTTACCAATCGTCGTTTGATCACGTTCTGTCACAAGTGCCAGTTGCTTTTGCGAAACACCATCTTGTTTAGCGAGTTCACTCAGAACAGAAAACTGCTCTGGTGTCAGTCCGAATGCTTCCATCCGTTTAGCAGCAGCACGTTTGAACGCATAATAACTACGGGATAATTGCATACCAAGCGACCATTCCGATTCTTTCATCCCATCATCTCCATATAGTTGCACTACTTATTATTTATCCACTATACCTGAAGGAGAACAAATCCGTCAACGGTCTCATTTTACCTGACGTTGACGAATCCCATCAATATGCGCTTGTTGCGTAGCATGATCAACTTGTGAATGAACCCTGAGTTTTCCTGCGATCGTATCCACTTGACTCGGTGTCAACGGCTTTTCTGTCGCGAGTTGCTCGATCGTCTTGCGTAAGACGTTTCGTTTCAAGACACGGACATGCGCCGAATCGACGGTAATTTTTTTAAGTTCACAGCGTTCGCTGAAGACGATCAAGGAATGAAAGAATGCAGGGTCCGTTCCTTCTAAGAAGCGTTGCATGCTTTTGAGATGCCCTTCATTTTGTTTGATTGGATTATAGAACCGTTGCTTGAAGCGATTCTGGAACTGCTGCGTCCACTGACGGTCCTGCTCGCGTCCGAAAATCCACCCGCTGTAGTTTTTCGATTCGAGCACATAGATGCCACTTTCATGGATGAACGTCACATCGATCTCCGTTGTTCCTTCTCCACGCGCACGCGGTAAGTATGTATTAAAAACATAAGTGCCGTATCCGGAGACTTGATCGAGTTGACGTGTCGTCAAGTACTCGCCCCATTTCCCCTTATCACGAACGATGCGTAAAAACGGTTCACGCGTCAGTCGGTAATAACGACTGTTGTGATACGAACTGCGTTTAACAAAAAAGAATAGACTGAACGTTCCAAAAAAGAACAGTATGCCAATTAGTCCGATTTGAATCAAGAGCGGTAAGAATGTCAACAACACATGGTCCACTAGATTTATCTCCCTTCCATATTAAACCTTTATTTTCCACTTTATCAGCATAATCAATTTCTATACCATTTTCCACTATTTGTTATAGAAGGTGTCCTATGGTACGGTGAAATAAAGGAAGGTGTTCACTATGAATTCTGTTGTCACGTTCGCACCACTGATCGTCTTATTCTTCATCTGGATGTCCTTATCGCAAAAAGCGGACGAAGCGAAACGCCGTCAACAAACGATTCTCAAGAAGCTACAACGGATCGAGGAGCACCTCGGTCTGAATGAGGTGTCACTAGAAGAAGCAGCGTTACAAGTCGAACTGGTTCAGTTGCTTCATGAAGGAAAGACCATTGAAGCTGTCAAACGCGTTCGAGAGACGCTCGGATCGTCTTTGCTCGAGGCAAAACAATATGTCGATCAACTAAAAAGCGAGCACGGAATATGATCAAAAAGACCATCTGACAGCGAAGTTCAGATGGTTTTTCTATTCATTCCATTACTTCATATTGTTCGTCTGAAACTGCCTCGAGCCAGATTGGTGTCCCAGCAGTGATCGCAATGTGCGAAAACCAGGAAGATCGTGTTGCCCCGTGCCAATGCTTCACACCATCATGCGTGACGACGACATCTCCTGCTTGCAAATGTCGAGCGGGACTTCCTTCTTCTTGATACCAGCCTTTCCCCTCCGTGACGAGGAGAATTTGATATCCTCCATTATGGATGTGCCAATGATTCCGCGTCTTCGGCTCGAACGTCACATGTGATACGGAAACGGGTAATGATTCGTCGACAAGTGGTGCTAAATAACTGATACCTGTGAATACCTCTTGATACGCTTCGTTCTTTTCGCCTAGTGGAAACATCTGTACTCCTCCTTTTTACCACGGTTGAGTCGTTGGACCGACCGTAAATTCGCTCACATTCGTATCCTCTGGTTGATCAATCGCAAAGGCGACGATCCGCGCGATACTCTCTGGTGAGATACCGTATTGGTCATATAGTGCCGTCATTCCTTCCAGGGACTCTCCGTGTGAGATCGTCTCGAGCAATTCGGTATGAATCGCTGCCGGATAAATCGTCGCTGTGCGGATATTCGTTCCTTCTTGCGCCGACTCCATCCGTAAGACTTCCATTAAGTTACGTACTGCCCATTTCGTTGCGCCATATACGGCTCCACCTGGATATGCCTTAAGACCTGCTACGGATGAGGTCGTCAGAATATGCCCGCACGTTGGGAGGTAAATGTCGGCATGACAGCCGCAATCCCGTTCAAGACACCTTTCAGGTTCACGTCGATCATTTGATTCCACTCGTCTACTTGTAAAGCAGATAGTGGAGAACTCGGCATCAGCCCCGCGTTAAGGAATATCGCATCAATTCGACCATACGCCGTCAATGCTGCTTCGATCAATCGTTGGTTGTCCTCGAGTTTCACGACGTCTGTCTCTTGGTATATTGCTTCCCCACCTTCTGCTTGAATCGAATCCGTGAGTTTCGCCAGTCGATCATTGCGCCGTGACCCTAAGACAAGCTTTGCTCCCTTTCGTGCAAGTAAGCGTGCCGTTGCTTCTCCAATACCTGAACTTGCTCCTGTGATGATAATGACTTTTCCTTGAATGGCCATGTTGATGACGTCCTCTCTTGTTTGCTTATTGTTGCGTGCTCATTTGAACACGTACTGTATCAGCTGATAATAGTTCTGGTAGTCGATTCGGTTCGACCCAACCAATTCGTGTGTATGGAATATCTGTCTGGAACGTCTCGTAAAACAGGACGAGACAATCTGATCCATACAACATGAGATCTCCCGCTTGGACCGTTCCGACATTTTTTGAATTCGTCGGTAACGAGAATGGAACGTAATGATACTTTTCATTCCCATTCAACTCTTTCATCTGCATCGTCAGCGGCAATCTTTTTTGCAATGCCATCGCTGTCTCATTGTCCACAAAACGAATCGGGACGGTTGTTTCATCGATTTGAAGCAAGACGGATTTCAACTCCTTTTGTTCTAAATCGCTCGGTCGTGACGATTCTTTCGTATCGGTACATCCACTTAATAAAAGAAATGCAAGCAGACAACCGTACCATCTACTCATCCGACATCTCGACCGTTCGAATGATTCTCGCCGGAATACCTGCGACGATCGTACGAGGCGGGACATCACGCGTAACCGTGGCGTTCGCTGCGACGATCGCATCCTCACCAATTGTCACGCCAGGCAAAATCGTCGCCCCAGCACCAATCCAAGCATTACGCCGGACATGAATCGGTGCTGTCTCAACGCCGCCTCTTTTCGTCGGTGCTTCCGGATGGTTGACAGTCAGCAACCGTGCGAATGGACCAATCAAGACATGATCGTCTAACCGAATCGACCCAAGATCTGTGAACATGACACCTCGATTGAGGAAAATGTGCTTGCCGATGGATAGATGCCGTCCGAAATCCGTATAGACGGGTGTTAAGATTCTGACGGAGTCGTCGATTAGCTGTCCTGTGATGAGACCAAGTGACTGCCTCCGCTCTTCTTGTGAGACTGCTTGATTCAATCGCTGTTATTCCGGTTCGATTTCATCTTGAATCGCGTGAATGTGCTGAAGGACCGGATCCGTTGGAAGAATTGTATGTTCTCTTACATAGGTTTGCAGTTCAGTCATCGTATATCCTCCTTTCTTTCAATCGCTTGGTCTCATCTTACGGCTGACAATGATTCATGTCTAATGCTAATATCAAGTAATAAACTATACGTTTTTTGCATGGATAGAGGTGAAATGATGGAATTACAGCAACTGCGTTATTTTTTAGCTTTAGTCGAAGAAAAAAACATTACGAAAGCGGCACGGATCCTTCGTTTGTCGCAACCGGCATTATCGCGTCAGCTGCAACAACTCGAAGAAACGATTGGGGTCGAATTGTTCGAACGCTCGAAACAGGGATTGCGTTTGACTGAAAAGGGACGATTCTTTGAAGAGCGCGCACGCGAAATGGTTACACTAGCAGATAAGGTATTGGTCGACCTCAACACAAAAGAAGTACTAACGGGCGAAATCCATATCGGTGGTGGCGAAACACAACAACTGACGACAGTCTTGCAAGCGTTTAGAGACTTACACGCCATTCATCCTGATGTAACGATTCGTATGTATAGCGGCAATGGAAATGATGTACTCGACCGACTCGAAAAGGGATTGCTCGATTTCGGATTGGTCATTGCTCCGTTTGATGTATCCGCGTTTCATTCCTTACAGTTGCCCGGTCAGGACCAGTGGGGGATCTTAACACGTCGCGATGCCTCGATCGCACAATCTAATACGATTTCGCGAGAGCAACTCATCTCCCTTCCGTTACTCGTATCCGAGCAGACACAACTCAATATGTATTTCCGTGAGCAGAGTGGTCTAACGCTTGAGGATTGTCCTATCATCGGAACATATAATCTGTTATTCAATGCGTCCTTACTCGTACGTCAAGGGGTGGGTCATGCTTTAGCAATCGATGGTATCATCGATACGACCGCTTCCGATCTAACTTTTCTCCCACTTGACCCTCCCGTCGTTTCGGACGTTCATTTGATTTGGAAAAAGGAGGCGACTTTATCGCCTAGTGCACGTGTGTTACTGCGAACGATTAAGGAAGGATTCCATTTATAAGAAAGTGGCAATGAAGATACGATTGTTATTTTTATTTAAATTTAAGCCTCTAAATAAATAGACAAGTTCCAACTGGGTTAAAAATATTACCGATACAAATTTTCGCGAAGGAGTATGGTTTATGAAATGAATACATTACATGTATGCTTAGTTTGTGGATTTGAAGGATTAGAAGAACCACTCTTTGTAGATGGCGAGTATTCAAAAACATATGAAATATGTCCTTGTTGTGGATTTGAATACGGGTTTAGCGAAGATCATGATGTCATCCATGGTTTTATAACAATACCCGAAGAATTTTTAGATGTTGCATTTCAGTTGTATCGAAAAAAATGGATTGAAGAAGGAATGAGAATTTTCAATCCAGAGGCTATTCCTGAGAATACAAGAAATAAAGATATTATAAAATTTGATATTTTAATTAAGCAGCTGAAAGGTTTAAAATTAGATTTATCAAATTTTGATATTACTGGATTTTAAAATATTTACTTGTAATAACTGGATATGGCAAGATGCTATCTTTTTATCAGAAGTGCCAGGAAACAATTCAAACCTTCAAAAGCTTACGAATTAAAATTTGAATACCTCTAAAGATTTATCCCATTCCTATGTATGACATACAACAAACCCTCATTTCGTGTTGGAAATGAGGGTTTGTCTATTGCTGTTAATCCCGCGCTGCGAGGCGATATAAGAGATCGAGTAATTCGATGTAGAGCCAGATGATCGTCACGATCAATCCGAATGCCGCGACCCATTCCATCGACTTCGGTGCACCTGCACGGACTTGTTGTGAGATGAAATCGAAGTCCATCACGAGTGACAAGGATGCGACGATGACGATAACGAACTGGACACCGATCGCAATCGGTGAGCTGCCTGTCATGAATGGGAGATCGATACTAAATAGTGAGAGAATCAAATTGACCGCGTACAAAACGAAGATTGAGAGAATCGCCGCTGTGACAGCAGAACGGAAACGTTGCGTCACTTTTATCATGCCTGTCGAGTAGACGAACCACATCGCAAACGCAACGACGAATGTCGCAACGACTGCCTTCCCGACGATTCCCGGGTACATGCTTTCGAACATCAACGATAACGCTCCGACTGCCACCCCTTCAACGATCGCATAGACCGGTGAGAGAACCGGTGCCGTCGCCGGTTTGAATGTGATAATCAAAGCAAGGATTAGACCGATGACTAGTCCACCGATCAAGGCTGGGAACAACAATCCTTGGTTTTCTGCGAGGAAGAACCAGCTGCCTCCAGCTGCTGCCGTGACAAGAGCGAGCAGCAAGAAAATCTTACTCATCGTTCCACTTTTTGTCATCGGACGCTCTTCGACACGTGCCGTATCGAATCCACGGCGTAATGCCGGGTTAACTTTAAAACGTGAAGCCATTGTATTCACTCCTTTTAATGTATCTGTTTTTCTATTACGTTTGATTCCCGGAAAAGTTTCAGAATAACCATTGATCGAGCGCTTTTAATTGCAACATGACGACTGGGATCGAGGCTTTAGCATCGATGCGGTGTGATTTCGCCTGTCCAATCAGACCGGATGTGACGAAATCGGCACTTTCTAACGCTTCGCCAATCGGACCAAACGCATCACTATCGACTTGACGGTGTCGGTAATGAATGAACCGTTCCGTCGTTCCTTCTTTGACTTTACAGCCATCCTCGACGTCCGGACGATTCAAACCGTATTCCGCGTAATGCCAGACGGTTGTCGTATCCCAAGGGGAACCGATATGCAAGATTTGACCGTCAGTCTCGATGAAGCGTTCAATCGGTGAACCAGGACCGAAGCCATTTTCTACAGTATGATCGGCAACGAACGCCGCCGCATTCTTTCCCCAAGCGGTGACGGACCACATCGGGTGATCGCTTCGGACGACGCCGGGATACGTCCGGAAGACCTCCGGTACGCGACCGATGCCGCGTGTGACCGTTTTTTCCGGGTCATATGCCGGCATTTCCTGGCGGATCGTTTCCCACCACTCCTCAGGAACAGCGGGTTGACTCCAGTTTTTCGGATCTGAATTATCGGTACTTTGCGCCGGCATCATAATCAAGCCTTCGGTCGTGACGACCTCCTGTAAGGCCTCAATCAGCGCTTGTACGCCGCCGGGAATCCAACCGATTTGTTTGAGTGACGTATGGACGAATAGTTTCATACCGGGCGTCACACCTAATTCGCGTAGCGCTTCTTTGATTTGTGATTTCGTGACCATGTTTCGTGTTTCCATCGATCTTAGCTCCTTACTCGACGACTAGTGCAATCGTCGACCCCGTTTTTCCTTGCTTGACCTCGATTTTCGCATCAACTCGTGACTTTAGCTCTTGGACGTGACTGATGATTCCGACCATCCGACCGCTCGCTTGAATCGAGAGCAACGTCTCGATCGCTTGTTCGAGTGATTCTGGATCAAGTGTTCCGAATCCTTCATCGATGAACATCGTCTCAAGCGATACCCCACCACTGGCTTCTTGCACGACTTCCGACAGTCCGAGCGCAAGCGCAAGGGATGCTTTGAAGCTCTCTCCACCGGATAACGTCTTGACGTGACGAGTTTGCGACGTGTACGCGTCAAAGACATTTAAATCTAGTCCATATTTCTTGAGTCCTTTTCCCGCCTCTGTTTTCCGTTCGAGCTGGAAACGACCAGAGGTCATCTCGTGCAGATGCCGGTTTGCGGCAAATAGGATTTCATCGAAGTATGCCGTCTGGACGTATGTTTCAAACGTCATCCGTTGTGCATTCTCCCCGACACCAACGCGAGCCAGTTCACCAATGACCCCGTATCTCGCATCCTCGTCCTCAATCTGGCGTTGTAAGTTCTCCCAAGCTGCCATCAACTGATCGATATGTGCGCGTTCCTTCTCGAGCCCGACACGTCGGTCAGTCCGCTCCGCCAGTTCGACCGACGATGTCTTCACATCCATCCGCAACTGTTCAAGGTCCGGACGCACTTGACCTTCCGTTTTCAAGCGGGCTTGTTCCTGTTTCAACTTTAATTCCTGCCGCGCTAGACGGTCTTGTTCCAAACGTTCTTGGAGATGACGGAGTTCGTCACGAGACCGTCTCGCTTCACGGAAGGCTTCGATCGTCGAAAACGTTTCTTCTGCCAGGACTGCGTGTAATGCGTTTTCACGGTTCGTTAATCGGTCGTTTTGTTCAGCAGATGCCTCAGTCAATTGACGCAATCGACCTTGGTGTTGCGCGAAGTCACGATCGAGCTGTTCCTTCTCGCGTAACTGTTGCTGTTTGACTTGTTTGAACTGCTCAATACGTGTTTCTGCTTGTTGTTGTTCCTCACGGAGTGCTGGTAGCGATTTCTCGGACTCTCCTGATTGACTTAGGCGACCCGTCAAGTGTGCCAATTCCGATTCAATGCTGGTCCGGTCTTTGATCATTGCATCGATCTTCAGTTGTAGCTGGTCCATGAATTGCTCGAGTTGTTGCAGACGAGTCTCAAGACGCGCTTTTTCCGTCTGCGCTGCCGCTAATCGGACTTCCGTCTGTTCGACTTCCTGAAGCTGTGCTGTAACATCCGCATGAGATGACTCGTTTTCACTCGTCTTTTGCATCTCGGTCGTCAGTTGCTGCAGACGCTCCGCAACCGTCCGGTAAGAGGCTTGCAATTCTTGATGCGCTTGTTGGGCTTCAAGAAATCGCTGTTGCGCTACATCGACGGATAGTTCCTTTGCGACGGCGACAGCATGCTGTGGATGCGACGTACTGCCGCAGACTGGGCAAGCCGTCCCGTCTGTCAATCCTTTGGCAAGTTCAGCAGCCAGTTGTTCCCGTTCGTATCTGCGCGCTTCTTCGTATTGGCGCGCTGCTGCCACTTTTTGATCCCGAACGCTCGTGCCGCGGACGATCAGCTGTTGCCGTTCTGCTTCCAATTTGTCATGTTCCGCCATCTTCGTCGCCAGCTGTTGCAGGATGAAGCGCCGTTCTTGCACCTGTAAGCGCTCTGCTCCAACGTTTTGCAATGGATGCAGTTGTTCTTGAACGTTTTTTCGATCCGTCCGTGCTTGTTCGAGTTGCTTCCGTAATGGCTCTGGGTCCAGAAGCTTCAAACGTTCTACTAGTTGTTGCTGTTGTTGTCGTAAAGCCGTTTCTGCTTCCAAGCGTTCGCGCTCTTCTTGAATTTTTTCAAGACGACGACTGAGTTGCTCGATCTGTGGTTCCTCCGCTAGCAATCGATCTACTTTTGCTTGAACGACCTCTTGTTGCTCTTTTAAGCGGATGAGTTGCTGTTCGGTTTCCTGTTTTCGACGTGTGAGTTGCGTCAATTGTTCTTGATCCTGCTGCCACTGGTCATAGATCGGTGCGACGATTTGAGCGCGTTCAGCCGCCATTGCTTCTTGTTGCATCCGCTTGATTTCTGGTAAGCGGTCTAGTAACAACTGTTCCGTTTGTTGAAGTCGCTCCTGCTCTTGGAAAACTGCTTCGAGTTGCTCGCCTTGCTGCAATTGCGTCGTTTTCTTCTCAACGATCGCACGGGTCTCCACTTCAGCTTGACGTGCAGCAGTTAACCATTCGTCCCGTTCGGTCGTCAACGCCTCCATCCGTAACCGGATGTCGCCTTCCGTCAGTTCACTCCAGTTCGCTTGCACAGGTAGTTCCTCAAGCTTAGCCCATTGTTTCGTCTTCGTTTCCTTGATGCGTGCCGCAAGATCGAGCGCTTGTCGGTGCAAACGTTGCTGGAACTCACCGTAATGTTCCGTCTTAAACAGCTGCTTGAGAATCTGGAGTTTGTCTTTTGACTCTGCCATCAACAGTTCGCGGAACTTATTTTGCGGCAACAATAAGATTTGCGAAAACTGTTTATGGTCGAGCTGGATCAATTCTTGAACGCGTTGTTTGATTTCCGGAATCTTGACCGCGAGCGGTTTCCACGTCGTCCCGTCGAACCGAGCGAGCTCCGCTTCATGCGAATAACCGGTTTTATTGACCGGATGCGGTTGACTTGGTTGGCGGATGATCCGATATCGTTCCCCTTTAAGGGTAAACTCCAGTTCAACTTCCGTCTTTTGCTCGGGCACGGCAAAATGACTTCGCAGTTCGCTCATTTCCCGTTCGCCGCCTGACGTTTCGCCATACAGGGCGAACGTCAATGCGTCAAAGATCGTCGTTTTTCCTGCTCCGGTATTCCCGGAGATGACAAACATCGTCCGTCCGGCAAGTGCCGTGAAATCAATCGTCTCTTCACCAGCAAATGGTCCAAAGGCGCGTAATGTCAGTCGTTCTGGGCGCATGTCGCTTCCTCCTTCAGGACGGCTTGCATCGCTTCCGTCGGTTTCTTCTCACGAACTGCTTCATAAAACTCACTGAATAGATCTGCAACGGATGCATCCTTGACTTGTTCCCGCGACGCCTTGACTGCCCGCGTACTCTCGCGAATGAATCCGATTCGCTCGAGGTGCAGGATGTTCGGATAGATTTTCTTCAGCTTGCCCATCGGATCCATTAAGGCTTCGCCGTCCGTTAGATTGATCTTTAAGTAATCGTCCGTGTCTTGTGTCGCGACGAACGCCGGGTCTGTCAGCTCAGTGAGACTTCCAGTCAATTCCCGCAAATCACGTTTTGGTGCAAGTGGTTCGAACCGACGATCGAAGGTACCCGCATCGTTCAACGTCAACACATCGACCCCTTTGACATGATGGGCTTCCGAGAATGAATATTTCAAGAGCGATCCACTGTAGCGAACCGTCTCGGATTGAATCGCAAGCGGATTGTGCAGATGACCGAGTGCCGTATACGTAAACGGTGCAAATTGGCTTGCACTGACCTGTCCTGCTGTTCCGACGGACAATTGCCGCTCCGAATCCGTCTCGAGTCCACCGATCACAAAGGCATGACCGACGAGGACACTCGGTCCGTCCGGAATACATCCGGCAAGGATCGTCCGCATCGCGTCATCATGTGTCTTGATCGTTTCGTCCTTGTACACGTACCGAACCGTTGCAGGATCGGCAAATGGCACTGGATAGAACGACACTCCTTTAATCGTGACCGGAGTAATGACCGGCGTTAGTTTTCCGACGAGATGTAGACCGGCCCGTTGGAGTAACGTCGTTCCGAAACTTAACCGTTCAGCCGAATCGTGATTTCCACTGATCGCAACCACTGGGATATCTCGATCGAGAATCAAGGCAGCGAGCGTCTCGTCAAGCAGTTCAACGGCTTCCGTTGGTGGTACAGCGCGGTCGTACAAGTCACCTGCAATGACAATCGCATCCGGTTGTTCGCGGTCGACGAGTGCCAAAAAATCGGCTAGGACCGCTCGCTGGTTCTCGAGCATCGACTCGCCATGAACGATTTTGCCGAGATGCCAATCGGCAGTATGTATCCATTTCATCTTCATCACACTCACTTTTTAAATATAGTAGCTTAAGTGTAGCATGCGAGCGTTCGTTCTGCGACGAACATCCGTTTGGAACACAAAAAGCAGGAGGCGAATGCCTCCTGCTTTTTGCGCTTTCACAACGAGCGTATTACTTCGTCCGTTGTTTTCTAAAGCGTTGGACGGAACGAATCACTGATACGGATCCACCGATGATCGCACCGACACCGACGACGATGCCCGTTTTGAATTTCGTCCCCTGTTTTTCGGATGTATGCGTTGCTTGATTGTGTTCAAAGAGTTGTTGGAGGGGCGACGACGTCTCGACTTCGAGAATTTTCGATGCATCCTGATGCACGTCTTCTCTACGTTCGACACTACAAGGTGACAGATAGAATGGGTTCAAGTTCGTCCGGTACCGATCCGGATTCCAGTTGGCTTGCTGAACAACTGCTTGGGCGTCTTCCGTCTGTGCTTGATCCTTGATTGGATCGAATTCTTGTTTCATCTGAATCACTCCTCTTCACGTTCAAAACCTGTAGACCGATTTACGTCTGAAGTTTTATTTACCTGTTTTTCAAACATTTAAAACATGCATTTGAAAAATTAGTTTACTGTTTTGTGAACATTAGCCGAAATAGGCATGATAGAGCCGCTTCGCGTTGACGAGATCGCCCTCCCCATGAATCAAGACACGACCATCCCGAAAAGCGACCATCCGATGTTCGTCTGTCGTAAACGCGAGCAAGTAGGGATTGTGAGCAGAAATCGCAACAATCGGCTCGAGACGTTGTTTCAACTGTACCAGATCCCGTTGTCCGTCTCCCCGTATCTGAACAGCATCCCGACCGCACAGTGCCGTGAAACGAACCGTTTGATCCGATAAGTAAGGGTAGGACGGTTCGATTCCGCACGACAGACACTCCGTTTGCTTCAGTGACTGAACGTTGATTTGTTGGAACGTATTCGACCAGACATCAAATGCAAGCAAGCGAGTCCGCATGGCGTCCTTCTGTCCGCTCAGCCACTTCAATGCTTCCGCCACCTGCAAGGATGCGACCATCTGTACAGCGGGTCCGATGATCCCTGCTGTATCACACGTCTCCTGATCTCGCGGTAATTGATCGAGCAGACAATGCAGACATGGCGTCTCCCCGGGACGGACGGTAAACGTGATTCCGTAACTGCCGACACAACCACCATAAATCCACGGAATCGAGCGCAATAACGCCATATCGTTCATCAGCAAACGAATATCGAAATTGTCTGTCGCATCGATGATTAAATCGATATCATCGAGAAGCCATGTCAGCGCTGCCCGGTCGACGTCTACTACATGTGCTTCGATCGCCACTGTCGAATTGATCGCTTCAAGCCGTGCTTTTGCGGCAATCGCTTTTGGTACGATGTGACGCGCATCTTCCTCGGTATACAGCTGTTGGCGTTGTAGATTACTCCACTCGACATAATCGCGGTCGACGATTCGGACGACGCCGACACCGGCGCGAACGAGTTGTTCTGCCGACGCCGTTCCGAGCGCCCCCATGCCGATGATCAGTACCTTTGCTGCAGCTAAGCGTGCTTGTCCCGCTTCCCCGATCGGTTGAAATCGAGTTTGCCGTGAGTAACGGTTCATCGAATCAATCCACTTGTCGGACTACTCGCGACCGCATACTGTTTCTTCTCAATTCGTCCCGCTTCGTAACCAAGGCGCCCTGCTTCGACAGCTAGTCGCATTGCGTGCGCCATCTTGACCGGATCTTTCGCATGGGCGACAGCGGAGTTCAATAAGACGCCGTCCGCACCGAGTTCCATCGCATAGGCGACATCGGTCGGTGAACCGATTCCGGCGTCGACGATGACCGGCACCGTCGTCTGCTCGATGATGAATTGCAAATGGAGCGGATTGAGGATCCCTTGCCCGGAGCCGATTGGTGACGCCGCCGGCATGATGGCGTGACAACCAAGTTCTTCGAGTCGTCGTGCAAGGACGACGTCGTCCGACGTATACGGTAAGACGATGAAGCCTTCTTTAAGTAATTCTTCAGAAGCCCGTAACGTCTCGATCGGGTCAGGTAATAACGTCTTGTCGCAACCGATCACTTCGACCTTAACCATGTCGCACATACCGGATGCCCGCGCAAGCTTCGCCAACCGAACGGCTTCTTCTGCTGTCTTCGCACCAGCCGTGTTCGGTAGTAGATCGTACTTCGTTAAATCAAGCGACTCCAAAAAATTCGCTTGTTGTTTATCAAAAATATCAAGCCGGCGAACGGCAAACGTCAAGATTTGTGAGGCGGACGCATCGATTGCTTCCTGCTGTACTGTAGCATCCGTATATTTCCCCGTTCCGAGTAATAACCGTGATTCAAATGTCTTTTCTCCAATTTTCAGCATGTTTATCCTCCTCCTACGAAATGAACGATTTCAAATGTGTCATTGTCTCGAACGACCGTCTGACCATATGCCGTACGATCGATGATTTGTCGATTCTGTTCGACGATGACGAGCTTTTCCCCTAAGCCGAGTTGCGTGAGCATGTCCTCGATCGTCTCAATCTGTTCGATCGTGTGGTCATTGCCGTTAATCGTAATGTTCATCGGACTTCCTCCTTCTGAATCAACCGTAATGTATTTGCCAAGACTTCCGCCGTCGCCGGTGCGAGTAAGATGCCATGCCGATGATGCCCCGTCGCTAGGAAGATCCGACGGGATGAATCGGCGACTCCGATATATGGCAAGCCGGACGCCGTTTGTGGTCGTACACCGGACCAAATTTCTTCGACGACCGCGTCACGAATCGGTGGATACAGTCGTTCTGCTGCTTGAAGCAGTGACGTGATCCCAGCGACACTGACACCGACCGTTTCATCGTACGGCAGTTCGGTCGCACCAATCAAAATTCGTCCGTCTGCTTTTGGCACAAGGTAGACAGCGTCGTCAAACAGAATCGAGCGTAACGGCTGACCCGCGAGACGGACGGCGAGACATTCCCCTTTGCCCCCATATGTCGCGATCGAAATACCAGCTGTATCGAGCAAGGCTTGCGACCCGCGTCCGGCAGCGATCGTCACCGTTCGCCCGGTCCACGTTCTCGCATTCGACTCGACCTTGATGAAGTCGTCACTCTCCTCAATACACGTGACGTCCACTTGTTCTTCAATCAATACGCCGCGCTTTCGTAAGGCATATATCAAGGCAGTCGTCAGTTGTCGTGGATCGATTTGACCGACAGACGAAAATAAATGCTCGCGTCCCTCACGCTTCAACAAAAACGGTTGTTCCCGGTACCCACAATCGATACCCGTCTCTCGCTCAAGACGACGTGCAAGCAACGGATACAGACGACGACTACGTGCGGCAAGTGTATGCAATTCTGCTCTCAGCTCAATGTCCGTCGCAAGCATCCCGGCAGCTGCGCGGCTTGTCCCTTGTCCGCATGTTCCACGTTCTAAGACGACGACGGATTCGTTCTGACAGGCAAGACTGTAAGCAAGCGTCAAACCGATGACTCCCCCACCGATGATGATGTGATCCGTCATACGCGAACCCCCTGGTAACGCCTGATGGCGGCGAGTGGATCCGCTTGACCGAGAATACCCGATAAGACAGCGATTCCGGTTGCACCGGTCGCTGCGATTTCAGGCATGCGTTCTGGGGTGATCCCGCCGATCGCGATGACCGGTTTCGTCGTGAAGCTGACGACTTGCTTCAAGGCGTCGATTCCCCGTGGCGGCACATTCGGCTTCGACGCTGTCGAATAAATATGACCGTACAGCAGTCGGTCGGCTCCTTCCGCTTCTGCTGCCAGTGCCTCTGCTAATGAATGGACCGATTTCCCAATGACGAGATTCGGAAAATGACGTCGGACATCACGGACACGCAAGGACCGGCGCGTCAACTGCACACCGATGCCGGCGACATGGGCGACATCGACACGGTCATGAACCGTTAACTGCTCAGGCGAATAACCATGCGCAAGGAGCGCGTCGATTAGATCAAGCAATTCTGCTGCCGATAAGTTCGGTTCACGTAGATGCAGCTGATCCGTATAAGGTTGAAGGGATTGAAAGGTCTTTATTTCGTCAAGCGGATGGATGGATCCCGTCGAAATCAGATGTAAACGCATCATGCTCTTCCTTTCCATACGAAAAAGGACCACTCCCGATGTTGAAGGGAGTGGTCCGAAAATGCGCTGAAGCGCTAAGGATATCTAAGGTTTCGAGCCACTTCCCTCCGCTAGTACGAACTAGATCAGGTTCAAAGGGTCCGGATACTTCCGTCTCAGTCTGCTGGGAGACTCCCCTAGTGTCTTTTCGTGTTTAATTGGCTTGCCCCATTAGTCTAGCATGAGTCGCTTTGCTTCGCTAGTCCTAGTTGAGCGCTCTCACTTGCTGAATCAACTCCGATTTCGTTGGTCGCTGTTGCTCTTGACTGTCGGCATACGTCTGCTTCAGCTTCAGGATTCGCATCACTTTAGCATCGAGCATCGCAGGCGTCAGCGTTTTGTCTTTGACAGCTTGCATTACTTCAGCATGAACTTTTGCGTATGCACCTGCCTCTGAAAACATTGCCATATCAGCTCCGTTGACGAGCGACTGACGTGCCGCTTCCGCGAGACCATATTGTTTCGTGATCGCTCCCATGACGAGATCATCCGTGATGATGACACCGTTGAATCCGAGTTGCTGACGCAAGAGGTCAGTCAAGATCGGCTTCGAGAGCGAGGACGGATGCTGATTGTCATACGCGGGATAGAGAATATGGGCGACCATCACCATCTCAGCGCCTGCTTGAATCGCTTCTTGGAACGGTAACAGTTCCGTCCGCTTCAATTCTTCCTTTGATGCCGTCACTTTCGGTAGCCCGACATGGGAATCGACACTCGTATTGCCGTGACCCGGAAAATGTTTGACGACCGGAATCGTTCCCGTCTCCTGCATCCCGTGCATCAGGGCCGTACCAAGCGTCGCGACGATCTTCGGATCAGCACTGAACGCACGGTCGCCGATGATCGGGTTGTTCGGATTACTGTTGACGTCGAGGACCGGTGCGAAGTCCATGTTGAAGCCATAAAAACGTGACAAATGTCCGAGAGTACGTCCGACATCTTCCATTTTCGCATCATCTGCTCCTTGCGCCATCCGTTGATTCGTTGGTAGACGTAATCGTTGATCCGGTACCCGGCTGACGCGTCCACCTTCTTCGTCAATGCCGACGAACGCATACGGTTTTTGATTCGTCTCTTGAATCGCACGCGTGAACGTTAACAGTTGTTCTTCCGACGTGATGTTTCCACCGAGTAGTAAGACCCCACCAATCGCATGCGTCTGCAACAGTTTTCGGTCAGCTGCTGAGAGTTCCGTGCCGGCGACTCCGATATAGAGCAGTTGATCGACCTTCTCGGACGCCGACATCGTTGCCAATTGCTGCTTTAGTTTTGCTTGTTGTCGTTCTTCTTTCGTCGGCTCAGGCTTCGGTTTCTTTTCTTCTGTCGGTTGCTTCGTTTCTGGTTGTGATGGTTTCGTTGGTTCCGTCGTCTCCTGCGCACACCCTGCAAGCAACAGACAACCGATCAGTACGACTTTTTTCACAAAGGATCCTCGCTCCGGACACCATTGATCGAATAGTAGACGGAAATCTCAGCGTTCAGGGATTGCGAGACCGAACAATATTTATCTTTTGATAATGAGATGGCGCGACGGACCTTATCTTCCGGGAGATCACCTTCGAGCCGGTAATGAATCGAGATCGACGTAAAACGCCGCGGATGGTCCTCTGCCCGTTCTCCTTCGATATCCATTTCGAAATGGGTGATCGTCAAGCGCATCTTCTCTAAAATCGAGACGATATCGATTCCAGTACAGCCGGCAACGGCATGTAGCAGTAGTTCAGTCGGTCGCGGCGCTTGATTTTCGCCACCGTTCTCTGGTGCTGCATCCATCGCAAGATGATGCCCTGATTCCGTCTGTCCACTAAATCCCATCTGTTTGTTCCATGTCACTGTCGCTTGCATCGTTTCCACTCCTTTATAAGTAGTCTTCTTCTGTAGTATACGCAAAAAACAGTACTCCTGGAAATTCACACGCTATTTTGAATAATGGTTCTTTTCCCGAAATCTCGCTTTGCGATACCCGACGAAATCGTTTCATGCTATTCTGTTACTCATAGTTTCGCGCGCAAGCGCCAGAATTGAGGAATTATTCATGTCACCTACTACTCGTTTAAGTCGACACGATTGGCTGTTGATTGCCACGTTGTCGCTCCTGACATTCGTTCTCGGAACAAGCGAATTCGTCATCGTCGGGATCCTCGCTGAAATCTCCTCAGCTCTTGATATCACGATCGCAACAGCCGGTACGCTCGTCTCGGCATTTGCCATCTCCTTTGCAATCGGTACACCGATCGTCATGTCGCTAACCGGTCATCTGGAACGACGTCGCCTGATCTTACGTCTCTTACTCGCCTGGGTCTTACTGAATCTTGCCAGTAGTTTTGCTCCAAGTTACGAAGTATTGCTTGCCACACGTATTCTGACAGCGATCCTGACTGGTGTCTTGATCTCACTCGCGATGGTCGTCGCAAGTGACGGAGTTCCCGTCGCAAAGCGCGGTGTCGCCGTCTCGTTCATTTTCGGTGGCTTTACACTCGCGAATGTCCTCGGTGTCCCAATCGGAACCTTTATTGGTCAACATGCTGGCTTCGAAGCCACGTTCTGGCTGACAACAGTCATGGGATTGATTGCGTTTGTCGCCGTATGGAAGATTGTTCCGGTCCAACAATCGACGGGTTCCGGTTCAATCAAGGAGCAGCTTGGACTGCTCGCTAATCCGCGAATCCTGATCGCCTTCTTTATTCCGTCATTTGGATTCGGGGCAACCTACGTCGTCTACACGTACCTCGTGCCGATCCTGCAAACAGAACTCGGGATTGCGAAGACATGGATCAGTCCGATCCTGCTCGCTTACGGCGTCGTTTCGATCTTCAGTAACATTCTTGCCGGCAAGATTGCTAGCAAAAATCCGATGGGACGCTTACGGTTCGTCTTCGTCGTACAAGCGATTGTCCTTGCTGCATTATACTTCACGACAGCATCCCTTCCGCTTGGTCTGTTCAACATCGCCTTGATGTCGTTGATGTCGATTTTACTGACGACTTCGACACAAATCTACTTGATTGACCTCGCTGAAAAGTTCAATCCAGAAGCGAAAGGACTAGCCGCTTCATTGATGCCGGTTGCGAGTAACGTCGGGATTGCCTTCGGTTCGGCACTCGGTGGCATCGTCTATGCGAACGGTCCGATGATGAACACGGCACTCGTCGGTGGACTGGTCGCGCTCGTTGCTGCTTTATTGACTACAATCAGTCATCGCCTCGATCAACGGCCATGAAACCGTTACCTTATCCTTTTTTGTAACAGGTCGATGACGGTTCGATGACGTTATGATGATAGTCCCCATCTCGCTGATGATTTTTCAGTATGATGGGGACTATGTTGTAGTAGAGGAGTGTCTGAAAGTGAAAGTATTACACATCATCGGTCTCGGTCTATTGACGGTCATCCGACTCTGGCTCGGAATCCAGTGGTTCATCGCTGGAATCGGTAAGTACATCAATGGCTTCGATGCAAAACCGTTTCTCGAAGGAGCGCTCGCGAAGTCAACGGGCGAAGACGCACTCGTCAGTTCCTGGTATGCGACGTGGATCGAGCAACTCGCCTTACCGAACGTCGGGCTGATCAACGCCTTGATTCCGTTCGCGGAACTCGTCGTCGGGATTCTGTTGATTCTTAGTCTGTTGACAGTTCCTGCACTGGTCGTCGGAAGCATCATGAATCTCAATTACTTACTCGCTGGGACGATTGCGTTGAATCCAGTCTTCTTAGCAGCGTCTATCGCCTTACTTGCTGCAGGACGCTTTGCGTATTACATCGGCATCGATCACTGGATCATCCGCTGGTATCGCTCGTCACAGCAACCGCATCCCCTTGATCGGATTCCGGTCTAACGAAAAAACTCTCCCGCGTGCGGGAGAGTTATTTTTTTTGTTGCTCGAGAATCGTCTGTTGTGTCGGAACCCCGCCGACTGAGACTGTCCGCTCGAGGAACAGATAAGGTTTTCCATCGACTTCAAAGCGACGATCACCGAGATAACGCGCCGAGTGCCCATCCGTTGCGAGCTTTTGTTCGATTGCTGCGACATGTTCGTCGAGTGAATAATAGCGATCGTCGAACGTCAGCGTGATGTTTTTCTTGCGGTATCCGAGTAAGAAATTGTAGTAGAACCAGTACATAGCACCTGCGAATACGACAAAAATCAAAAATTGCATGTGAGTTCCCCCTTTGTATAGTTTTTATACGTTGGAAGAAAACAGGAGGTTTCAAATATTTCACTATTTTTTCGTGGTTCAGTTGATTGTCATCTCGTTGAGTTGAAGGTTACTCTTAGGCATGTCATATTTGATTGTTCCGTCGTATCGAACTTCTTCAGTCTGTGCATCTAAAACAAGGATAGATGTGCCATTTTTCTTTGTCTCAATGAGAGCATAGACTAAACCATTATCAAGAGTAGTTGAAGCAAAGCGCTGTACTTCGTTTAAATCTCGTTTTGGTAAATCAAAACGATGCTGCGTGAATTGCTTCGTTCGTAAGTCATACGTCGACCATTTGATTTTCGTTTCAGTCATGTTCTCTGTCATCCCTACAACCGCACCTTCATCTATCAGACGTATATCCCACATTTCTTCACGCTCAAGAAACTTTAATCGTGTCGATGTTGTGTTGTCTCTCAGATAAACTTTTGTCTTAGCATCATTAGTCATCTTTCGGTATAAGACGCGATTCTGATAGATGGCGAGTACCTCATCGTCTTCTGTTAATTGAAATGGTAAATCCATAAGTTGGACTGTTTTTTTCTTTAAATCAATCACGTAGATATGATTTGTACCTTGTTTTTGTACAACATCGCCAATTCGTTTGACATATAACTTCTGTTTCGTTCGTTGAAATGGTTGATAGTAGATCCCTTCGGTCTTTGCCGGTTTTGGTAAAGAAACAGTCTGCACCTTTTCCGTGCCACGTTTCCATGATTGTAGATCCCATGATCCATCTTCATTGACGTGTAATCCAAATACCTCTTTGTCTTGCTCATATCGTGATAATTCGATTTGGTTCATGAAATGCCGGAAACTACGCGGGGCATCCGTCACATCGGAGTAATCTCTTGCGAATTCAGACAAATAATTCGTTCGCTTTTTTTCAATTTCTCCTTTTAACGTAACTTCGTAATCTGTTTTATAACTCTCAGGATCATTGAATTTGAATTGAAGTTGCTTCACCAACGGATCACTTGGAGTTCCCTGTATTGTTTGAACTTTGAATGTAGGCTCCTCTGTTGAAGAAGAGTACACGATGTAGACTCCAAGTGTCAAAATACAAATGACTCCCAAACACAATATATATTTATAGGTTCGCATAGTATACTCCTTACACCGTAATTTTTCGTTGTAGTAATCGAAGACTTTTCCAGATCATGTACACGAAGTAACAGAGACTTAACCCAATCAGAAGAAACATCGCCTCTGTCTCCAGTAAGTAACGCGTCTCATCTAAAAGCGCTAATATACCAATCGTTAAAGCAACAGGAACAAAAGTTTCAAGTCCAATTCTGATAATGGCTTTTCCTTTACGGAATGAACGTTCGATTAAAACCAACAAGAAAATAAAACTGACGATGAATAGTGAAATGGCGAGAATGATCCCTAAGTCGACCAGATTCATCGTATAAAAATCGTTCATCACGTTTCGGACTGGACTTAAGTCACTTTGATTTTGATATTCCGGCTGAATCAACCAATCAAACAGATAAAAACCTAATTGCAATACACACCACTGAATGCCAATAAAACTTACGATGATTAAAAAGACTGTCGTCAATTTTGAGAAGAAAATGCTTGCTCGGTTTCCTGGAAGCATCAATAATCGATAAATATACTTTGTTTCTCCTAACCAATCCCGATACCAAATTTGAATCGCATGGATGACAACAATCGCCATTCCAATCAAAATCATATAACTAAAGAAAGAGGACGCCTCAGAGTATCCGAGAGTATCGATTTGTTTCAGTGCTTCTGCGACAGATACTCGATTAAGTTCCATGAAATTCTCGACTTTCCGTGCGTGATACATGACTTGGGCAACGATTGATACTAACTCAATTGCTACCATAGCAAGTACGACAATCACATAAAGCTTAAAACTCCGCTTAATCTCTTCGTTCGTCAATTGTATGTATTGTTTCATCGCTGATAGACCTCCCGCATCCGGTCCTGGACCGATTTCCCGTACAGTTCCCGCATCTCTTCCGTCTCATGTTCATCGATGATTCGACCGTCCTGTAAGAAGACGACCCGGTCGATCAAGTGCTCGATTTCCTGAATTTCGTGTGTCGTCATCAGGATACCGCGTCCTTCCATGAAGTGACTCGAGAATAGTCCTGCGATCTGTTCTTTCGTAAACAGATCGATCCCAGCGAATGGTTCGTCGAGTAGTAAGTAAGGACGATCGAGCGCAAAACCAAGAATCAAACTGACCTTCGCCTGGTTTCCTTTTGATAAGTCCGTAATTTTATCTGTCGATAACAGCTGGAAGATCCGCATCAGTTCATCCGCTGTCGCCTGGTTCCAGTCGGAGTAATAATCTGCCATATACGTCAGCGCATCTCCGACCGTCATGTAGCCGGGCATCGTTTGGATGTCCGGAACGAAGGCGATCTTGTTTCGATTGACCTCGCCATCGACGAGAACTGTTCCGGCGTTGACTGGGACGAGACCTGCGATTGCCTTCAGGATTGTCGATTTTCCTTCACCGTTCAAACCGATCAGACACGTCAGTTGATCCATCGGAACCGAGAACGAGACTCCTTGAAGAACCGGTTTTTTCCCGTACTTCTTTTGTAAGCCATGGACTTCAAGCATCGATCTTCCTCCGTTCCGTTTCCTGATAGACGGTCTCGACCTTCGAGACGACCTCATCGAGTGGGATTTGAATCGCTTTGACGGCATCGATGAATTCAGAGACGGCTTCTTCAAGCATCTCGGCACGTACTTTTTGGACGACTTGTGGATCACGTGTAATCTTACTCGGGACATTCCGTTCTGTTGTAATCAATTGCTGCTCCTCCATCTCTTTGTATGCTTTTTGTGCGGTATTCGGATTGATTCCGAGCTGTGCGGCGATTTCGCGGCGGGACGGGATTTCTTGCCCGCTCTGCAATTCCTCGGTCGCGATTCGTTGTTTGAACCAACGGACGACCTGCAGGTACACCGGACTTCTTTGATCGAACTGCATCGGTAGACCTCCCTTTCCTGTTTAATGTATTAAAACAATAATACACTTCTCTTCTGTATCATACTCACCATACAGTTTGACTGTCAAGATAGTTTGTCTTCTTTATCACGAAAAAACCACCATCCGATTTTGGATGGTGGTCACTTCACTCGTTAATAGGGATTCGGATCTTCCTGCGGTGTATCCGGAATCTCGGTCGGTTCCGGGAACGTATCCGGTTCCGGCTGACGGACTGGGTCCTCCTGTGGCGTATTTGGTACTTCGCTCGGTGGTGACTGTGGGATCTCGTCCGGTTGATGATTCGGTTCACGTTCTGGCACTTCATTCGGATTCTTCTTCATCTTGATCTCCCCCTTAAGACGTGATGTAATCGCCGCCGTTGATATGAATCGTCTGACCTGTGACGTAACTTGAATCGCGGGAGGCGAGATAGACATAGGCCGCTGCATTCTCAGACGGTTGACCCCGACGCTTCATTAACGTGTTTTCCCCGTGTGCCTCCACTTTTTCCTTCGTGAACGTCGCTGGAATGAGCGGTGTCCAAATCGGACCGGGCGCGACGGCATTGACCCGAATCCCTTGTTTGATCAAGCTTGATGCAAGTGAACGCGTCAATGTCGCGATTGCTCCCTTCGTCGCCGAATAATCGATCAACGTTGGTGCACCGGCGTATGCTGTCACGGACGAGGTATTGATGATCGTGTCTTCTTTTTTTAGATGCGGCAATGCGGCTTGCGTCAGGTAGACAATCGAGAATACATTTGTCTCGAACGTTTCTCGGAGTTGATCCGGTGTGATGGCTAGAAAGTCATCTTGCGGGAATTGTTTTCCGGCATTATTAACGAGAATGTTCAATTGTCCAAACTCTGCGATGACGGTATCGATGATTGGTTTCGCGTGTTCTGGTCGACTAATATCCTTCGCGATCTTTAATGCTTTGACGCCGTATGATGCAATGGTTTCCACCGTTTTTTCAGCGTCTTTCCCTTCATTTAAGTAAACAATCGCAACATTCGCTCCTTCTTTGGCGAAAGCGACGGCAACAGCACGCCCGATTCCACTATCCCCACCGGTAATCAAAGCGACTTTTCCTTTTAACTTACCTGAACCGACATAATCTGGATCATCGTAGATCGGTTCCGGTTTCATGACATATTCGATGCCCGGCTGTCTCTCCTGCGTCTGTCCTCGTGCTTCCTGGTGTAACGCTTCGAACTGCTCTTCCCTCATAAACGTTCCACTCCCTCATCGCTGACATAATGAATCATATGTTCAACGATTCCCTTGCGAAGTATATGTAAACGCTTTTCTAAAAAAGTCAGATGTCATTCGTCAACAGTGTCGGGAATGTACTTGTTCGGAGCATATGTGTGAGTTCACTTGGATACAATGTATATTGATCTAACTTCTCGAACGGTACGAATCGATATGTCAATCCTTCACCCTCTGGTCCATAGAAGTCATCCGTTGAGAGCGGTAGCGGTTCACGGCACGTTACTTCATAAAACATTCCTAGTTCGTGAAATTGGTGCTCCGCATAATCAAAGAAGTTTTCATGCAGGAAACGAAAGACCGGTGGTTCGATCGATTGTCCTAGTTCTTCAATTAGTTCACGTTCAATTGCTTTTGCACCACTCTCACCAAACTGCACGCGCCCGCCCGGCAAGGACCAAAATTCATCTTCTCCTTGCCGGTGAATCAATAGATGTCCATTCTGTATGAGCAACGCTACCGCGCGAATATTAAGTTTTTTTTGATCTACTGTAAACGTTAAGTCCATCTTATTTCCCACTCTCTTGTTTAGTTATATCCCATACTTTCTCATCATTTCCCATGATTGCATTTTGTCATCAAATTCATCTCGTTGTAACATAAATTCATCTTGATTTTAAAGGATTTTCGAATTGAATGAATGCTCAACATTACAACAAATGTTATTAGAATATATTTTAGCAATCGAATTGAAATACAATTGTCTGATAGTTGAATGCTATACTCTCGTTAGTCAAATGACCGCATCACTCACTTCAATACACACTAAACGCATCCACTTCTATAGATGTCATTTCCGACGACAACACTAGATATTCAACTTAGGAGGAACATTCATGAAACGAACAATCACGACGTTAGCAATGAGCGCCCTCGTTGTTTCAGGTTTTGCAGCTACGGGTATAGGTAAAGTTGAAGCCGCTTCTGGCTCATCGTATAAAGTAAAGATTAAAGCAGACGGACTTCGCGTCCGGACTGGCCCATCGTTAAAACACCGCATCGTCGACGGCGTCAATGCGGGTCAAACATTCAAATACCTCGGTCGGACAGGGAACTGGACGAAAATCATGCATAAAGGCGAAAAACGCTACGTCTATTCTGGTTACGTCAAGAAGTACAGTACTTCTAGTAAATCAGCGAAAAAGGCATCGTTCTCTTCGTCGACTGGATTCATGCGTCCGACCAGCGGACCAATCACGCAAGGATATGGAAATGCTAGCGGTAAGTACGGCTACACATTCCATAACGGCATCGATTTCGGAGCACCGACTGGAACTCCAGTTAAAGCAGCCGCTGCCGGAAAAGTCATCAAGTCGTCATATGAGGGAGCTTATGGCAACCATGTCATGGTCGAACATAATGTGAACGGCATTTCTTACACAACTGTGTATGCTCACCTTAGCAAACGTTCTGTTTTCGTCGGTCAATCGATTCCGAAAGGTGCGAACATCGGAGCTGTCGGTAGCACTGGTAACTCATTCGGATCTCACTTGCACTTCGAGATTCACCGTGGAAACTACGTCTATAGCGGTTCATCTGCAGCAAGCAGTGTTAACCCACTCGCTTTCCTATAAATACTTTTAAGGTACCTCATTGGAGGTACCTTTTTATATGTACATGGCATTATATCATATCCAACACTATCTAATATTGTCAATTTTATACTTATATCATTTTAATTCGAGTCACAAAAAAATCACTTTTTCTAAAAAGAAAAAGTGATTTTAAAATAAGTCATCAAGAAGAAGCCCGTTTCGCATGATATGCTTTCGAATAGCGATCAGCTGCGATAATGGCATCCGCGACTTCGTCCGCTGTGACGTTGAAACCGCTATGGATCGTCTCGCCTTCAGCTGTCGCCGCCTCGCCGACTTTGACGATATCTTCACGAGAAGCATCCTTTAGCTTGACGTCTTCGAGCGTCACCGGTAGACCAAGATCCGTGTAGAGCGCGATGTAGCGTTCAATCTCCTCTTGTGGATGTTCTTCGAGCGCCAACTGGACGAGTGTACCAAAGGCGACCTTCTCTCCGTGTGTCAAGTGGTGAATCTCACCGTCAAGCGCCGTGAACCCGTTATGGATCGCATGAGCTGCAGCTAACCCACCACTCTCGAAACCGAGTCCACTTAAGAGCGTATTCGCCTCAACGACGGCTTCAAGTGCCGGCGTAACGACTTGCGCTTGAACAGATTCATACGCCAAGCGTCCATGCTCGAACAAGACTTCCTCACACCGTTTGGCGATCGCTTGTGCCGCAATCGTCGGTCGTCCTCCTGCCATCGTCTGTCCACCAAAAGCGACGACACTCCGGACCTCGACCCACGTCGCGAGCGCATCGGCAATTCCAGACGCAAAGAAACGCGCTGGTGCTTGAGCGATCAGCTTCGTATCGACGAGAACGAGATCGGGATTCTTCTTATAGAAGCGATAACTTTCGAAAATCCCTTCGTCAGAATAGATGACCGAGAGGGCACTCGTCGGGGCATCGGTCGAAGCAAGCGTCGGGACGATGACGACGGACACGTTCAGCTCATCCGAGACGGCTTTTGCCGTATCGAGCGTTTTTCCGCCTCCCACACCCATGACGAACCGGACATCTGCCGCTTGTGCTTGCTCAGCGATTCGTTTCACTTCATGCCGTGAGGCTTCACCACTGAAGTCCGCTTTCTCGATGCCGACGTTTTCGCCGGACAACGAATGCTCGACACGTTCCTTGACGATTTCCCAGACGACATCATCCGCGATGACAAGCGCTTTTTCACCGAACGGGCTCACATATGTACCGAGCCGGTCAATGACATCCTTTCCTTGGACATACTTTGAGGGACTAATGAAGACACGTTCTGACATGTTTCAACATCCTTTCTGTAAGGGACACGATGATCAATGACATACAGTAGAGGAATTGCCTTTTCCGCTTACGTTTAAACCCCATCAAGTCGAATCATTTTGACAAAACGGGTACTCTTTCAAGTGCTTGAACAATAAGAAGTCGATCACTTTTTAAACGCTTGTCTGGATCAGGACCGAACCATTCGAGACTTGCCGTCAAGTGATCGAGATGACCTGAAACGTCTTCAAAGAACTGGTGATAATCGACGATACCTTCAAACAATGGAACCATCCCTTCCCGCGATCCGCTTGCCGCATAGACATTCGTCGGTTCAAAGACTGAGAACTGATCAACATTCGCCACTGTTTTTAAATGTAGATGATCCACATACGATGCGAGTCTGAAGTATGCTTCGACGGGATCTGCCTTTGATTCGATGACGTGTAAAACGTCAAAGTTGATCCGACATGCCGGGTGGTTGATCGCTTGTAATAAACGTATCGTTGCCTCTACCGTATCTGTTGCCGTGTTCGGATGAAATTCAAGTAATAATCGCTGTCCTGCAGAATCAAGGACACGGCAAATCCCCTTCAACCGATAAACGAGTTGATCCCATTTGGCATCGGATAAGGTATGGCTCGCCTCATTCCCCGCAAAGATGCGGATACGCTCCGTTCCGATTCGTGTCGCTAATCGTGAGAGTCGTTTTGTCTCCGCAAGTAGTTCTGACATCGGTGCGTTTAAATTTAAATAATGACTTAACATACTGACATTCAGATGGGACGATTTCAGCCGATCGACTTCTTCCGTTCTTAAATGTTCAGCATGAACACCCCAAATATCAATAGCGTCAAAGTGTTCTTCTGAAGCAAAATCGATCAAATCATTAAATGAACGCAGATGATGCCGATAGCTGATCGTACAGAGTGCGAGTTTCATGTTCAATCCCCTCCTGTCGTTGATACGCATGGAACGTGTCGACGAGTTGCCGTTTAATGGCACTCTCCCGTGCCCATTGTTCTTCAATCACTCGTTCGATTTCTAAATACACTTCCGGTTGACGCGTTACAGCATATTTGACAGCCCGATGTTGGATGACAGAGTATTGATTGACAAGTGTTTCAACCTCATCCGTCCATTCTTCAAAATCAGATGTCTGCAAGTCGCGTCCGATCGCCTCATATAAATAAGCAAATGCGTGCTCATAGGCATATTTTCGAATGGCAATGACAGGTAACTGCTTTAAGGCATTCGGTAATCCCTCAGGCTGTTCACGATAGTGATGCACAACACGTTTGACTGCCTCAGTCAATGGATGATGTACGTTTAGACAACTCATGAAATAGGCACTTACCGTCGTCGCGTCTGGTATTCGAACATCCGTATTTCGACACGAAAATCCACCAGCGACAGCAGGATGGCGTACCGCTGCAAGAATACGTTCTCTTTCTAGTTCACCTTCATACCGGAAATCAGGATCAAGCATGTTCCATATTTCCGGATCTTCTGTCGCCTCTAACATGACGTAGTGGGGAAACACATCATGGTGAAATTTATTTTCGCGCTCAGGTAGACTAGCTAAATCCAACATGACGATCACTGACTCGTCCTTATTTTTCTGTTCAATCCGTTGAATCAGCTGAGTGATGTTTTCTTCTTTTGATTGTTTGTGATCGTACCATTCTTCGACTGGGATTCCGTAAAGACGTTCATACCAAACAAGCATCTCCTGATGGTTAATTGTTTCATCATGATGCGAGAGGACATAATCGGCTGACAAGGAAAACGAAGAATCCCACACGCCAAAGTAATAGGGACGGTGGTCCGCGTCCGATCGTTTGATCGTCTCGCAGACGCAACTGACGAGACAGTGTACTTTAATCATGAATGACCTCCTGTAAAACAGACATCAACTCTTCTACTCGCATTTTGGGCAGGGCTGACATGTGCTCATCGGGAATCACTAACCCGTGTTCCAATTCAAGGTGAAGCAACAGATGAATCAAGCGCATCGAATCCAGTCCTAGATCATCTCGTAGAGAGTCTGTTGTCGAGACAGCGACAGATGATGACCATTCGAGCTGTTCGATCAGTATATCTTCGAATTGCGCAATCGTTAAACGGGACATGTTTGTTCCCCCAATCGTTTTCTACTCACTTTCCCATTCGCAGACAGTTCGATTTGCTCAACGAGTTGCCACTCCGTCGGTCGTTGATGAGGTGCGAGATGCTGCGTGCAATGTTGTTTCAGATCTTCCTCCGATGCCGTCGTCACGAGTTGAGCGCAAACGCGCTCTCCTTGGAACGCATCCATTCGTTTAAAGACGACAACAGCCTCGACGGTTGGCAGCTGATACAAGACATCTTCGACTTCCCCGGGATAGACGGATAAGCCAGACACATTGATCATCTCATCGAGTCGGCTAAGAAAATGCAGCCCGTCTTCAACGTACATTAAATCCTTCGTACCAATCCGTACGCCTTGTTGCGAAACGACTAATTCTGCTGGTTTTTCCTTCGTTCCAGTTTCAATCTCAAGATGATCTAGTGGAAAGCCGATCGCTTGCGGACTCGGCGGATTCGGATGAAGTGCGATACAGCCGATTTCTGAACAGCCATATTGTTGAAGCAAATGATGTGTCTTCCGTTCAATCGAACGGAACCACTTTTCTGGTAATGTCATCCCGGAAATCATCACTGCGTGAACGGATTCCGGGAACAAACTCATCGCATACGCCAGTCCCGGTGCCGTATAGATGATCGCGTCCGGATGCAAACGATGGATTGCTAGCACATGACGTGGTGAGAAGTCTTGTAGGATGACTGGTGTTGCTCCGCGTCTTAAAGTCGCGAACACTCCACACAGTAATCCGAATGAGTGCGTCGTCGGACAAGCAATGATCGTCGCTTTCGTCGTCAGCGGAAAACTGTTCGTATAAGCATTCAGTTCCGTCTCGATCGACTCCCATGTCCGGTGAATGATTTTTGGTTGCCCCGTCGTACCGGAACTGAATTGAATCAATCCACCCGCACGTTTTTCCGCTTCCGGAAGCGGAATGATGGTCTCTTGATAAATCAAATAGCCACATCCGGCTTGTATCGCTAGACGCTCAGCACCAGAAACAGGCGTCTCCGGATGAATGGGAAGAATTGTTCCATTCATACGTCGCATCGCAAGACAGAGGGCTAACCATGCTTTTGTATCTGACGTACAGATGGCTACGGTCTTCCCTTCCGTTATGAACGATTGCTTCACCAGTTCGTGTGTCGTCAATTCTTCTTCTGTCACCCATTCTTTCTCAATCCATAGCATGATTGACTTCCTCTCCTCGTTGAACTAGTGAATTTTTTACATCAATTTGATTCGTCAAACCAAACCGTGGTGCCAGTAAGGCTTCTGCCGTTACTCTTTGTTCGTACCATCCGATTCGTTCTAATCGGTCCCGATCAATCGGCAATCTCTCAATCGTCTGATGAATCCAATCAAAGAACGTCGCTTGACTCAAGTTCTCCGTCTGTTCAAGTTGATACGCTAGTTCCGTCAAATGGTAGACGAATAATGTATCGTACAGCAGCTCGCGTAAGGCAAGCGGGTGTGACATTTCGTAATAGGTGTTGAGCGGTGCATCAAAATCAGGATGTAGCCTCTTAAAGTCGGGTACATCCGATGGATCGTCGAGTAACTCGGTGACGAACTCGACGCTGTCATGAAAATCACGGAGAATGATCCGTTCCGGCCATCCGTCCCGTAAGACAAGTAACGTATTTTGAGCGTGAGCTTCCACACCGATCCCTTTCTCGATCACGAGTCGGATGACTGGTTCGAGATAGACGACGAAGAATCGACGAAGCCACCGTTCATGACCATATCGTTCCAACCACGGACCTAAAAAATGTCGTCCATCCACCTCGATTTGAGCAAGTGCAGTCAAAGGAATGACCCGTTCCTCCGTGTGAACATACGTCAAGACGTTTTCTCGAAAGACACAACCGACCCGACCTGTAAGTGGACCGCTCGAGCTGACGCAGGAAGCAAATTCAGATAGCATCGTCACCGGCAATTCACTCGCCTGTTTTTTCAACCAATCCGATACCGCAGGAGCAGCCACGACATTCGGCACGGAAAAAGTCCGAACGGCTGACGTTTGCTTCAAGTCGAGAGGCAATTTGATATGCGGTAGTTCGGGATGACCTGGACAAAAAACGGTTCGAATCGACTGCGTCGCTTGCACGAATACCCCGCCTTCGCCTAAGTCGATACCTCCGACTTGTACCACCTCTTGCTTGATACGTGACCATTGCCATGGGTGGACAGGAAGAATCTGATAATCGGTTTGATTGAGTTCTTCCAGTTTGACTAAAAACATATGTAGAAGCGGTTTTCCAAGGATCAGTGGAATAGGTAGGATTCCATTGCCTTGAACGAGCGTAGAAGGCAAGGCAATCCAGTGCAACTGAAATCGATTGCCCGCTTCAGGTCCGTATGCTTCGTGATCAGCTCGCGAAAAGCCAATCCTTGATTTATAACAAGGATGATAGGGATGCCCTTCGATGATGGTCTGCTCCAACTCTTCAAAATTCAAGCCTGCTCGGTGGATTGGTAGACGATATCGCTGCGACAAGTCATCGAAATCATGTGTACGTCGTAACTCTTCCTGAAAGTCATCCGAGATCGGCAACTGCGTCAAGAGATGCTCAAACCAGTCGTTGACGCCAGATGACTTCGATGAGCGTAACGTCTTGATGTCGAGCCGTATTCGATCAAAAGGACCGCGTTTTCCTTCAACTGTCACTTCACTATCTTTTATGTGGAATGTAAAACGATGCTTCGTTCCGTTGTTCATTTCAGTAAAAGGAAGAATCCGCTCAAAAAACAGACTCTCAAGAAGTTGTTTGCAGATGCGTGTTTTGCTGTCGTAAAGCATAGTTGCCCTCCCGTAGCGGATTATCCAAGTCGACAAAACAAACCCGTTCTCCCTCGACTTCGAGTTCATCGAGTCCTTGTAGGCGTGTTAGTAAATTCGCCTTGTATGGAAGTGTCGGCGATTCTAACAACATCAAAAGCCAAGCTTTGCCTCGCCCTTCTAGACTTTTAACTCGTACTTGACACCATTCGTGCAGTAACGCGATAGCAACTTCTTCCTTTAATAATGTGTCTGCTGCCAATCGGTCGATGATACTCGCTAGGTGGTTCCAAATCATGTAGTACGTCAAACGCTCAGCAATGACTTCTTCTGTGTAGAACAACGTCGTATGCTTCAGTTCCGGTTCCAGCAGAGTAAAGGAATCTCGATTCGTGTCTGCTAAGTAATAGCCTTGATTATCCCGGACGTGATATCGAACCGGCCATCCGTTTTCGAATGTGATGAGACTATTTTGCTGATGCGCTTCGAGTCCGATTCCTTGTTCCTCATACAGTGTAACGATCGCTCCTAACGTCAACTCCAGGTACTGTTTCCACCACCGAGTGACATGTTTCGATGCGATTGATCCCGACTGCCGGATGAGCCGCAGCAGGAGCGATTCTGAATTCGGTAATGCCGGTTGGACGAGTACCGCAACATTTACCGCGTGAGGTGCTGGCTCTCGCAAAATGACTTCGAATCCGGTCTCTTCTTTAGTCCGGATCGCTAAATATGCAGGATCGTGAATAAGGTCAAACGTATCCGGCAGAGACAGATGACAAAACAAGCGATACATCAGATAACCAGCCTCTAATTCGTGTCGCTTGTTGACGCGTCTTGAGTTCGTCACTTGGACAGGGATGGATAACTTCAACATATGACTTCGGTCGAGTGCTTCGACGGTCCTGATCGACGAAGTTGCGTTATAGAGTGGTCCAGATGCGCCATGATAACGAATAATATCTTTCTCAATCCATTGCTCGACTGTCGGCTGGTGCAACAGATACTCGGCTTGAAGTGGATGAATCGGAACGAGTCGCTCTTGCGCTGTCACTTGAATCGAATCACCCAGTTGATTTTCCATCAGCTGACTGATTGTCTCGTAGCTACCTGAACGTTCTTCGACCAATGTCTCATGTACTGTAAAATAGTGAAGTTGAAACGGTTGACGGAATTCAGGCGCATACGCCTTTTGTTGCCAGTCGGTCATACCGACTCTACTTTTCGGGGTCGGATGGAACCAATGACCACACCACAAGCGTTGTTCATAATCGATGAACGTCTCTTGCTCTTGTGCGTCCAGTTGTTCCTCTAAAATCAATTGTACTGTCCGGTGACTGTCAAGAACGCGAAAGAGTAAGTCCGTTTGATTCGGGTCTTTTTGTTGAAGCTTGATGCAACAAGTGATGATACAGGACATGGCTGAAACTTCCCGCCATCCGTTACTTGTCTCTTCACGGATCCTTCCAATCTCGTGACGTCCGATGATGGAACGACGTTTGATTTCGATGAGATACGGTTTCATCCAATAAAAAGAGGATATCTCAGATACATCAAACGGTCGTTCGTTGACCCATTCGCCCAGGTTCACTTCTCTGATGTAGCTGTTCATGAACGATTGAAGCGTCACCTCGGTCGCTAATCGCTTGATTTGTTCTTCGCATGTTCGCACGCTCTACTCCTCCTCTTATTGAAAATCATTCTCATTCCACATCAATAGAAAAACGGGTTTCCCCGTTTTTGATGGTGCGTATACGCACTTATTCTAAGTAAAACGTTTTCAAGTTCCTTCAATCCGTTTTCATAATCGATTAAATGCCAGAAGTCACATATCGTCGTAAGATTTAACACAAAATCAAACAAACGATCCTTTCTAACATCCATACAACAAGGCAACGACTTTTTAGGTTCATTAATCAGCATTCTCTGCCTCATTATGAACTCCATCTGTAATGATAATCATTATCAATGGTGAGTGACATGGATTTTCTTTTCATTCTTCATGGACAAACAATACAGTTACTATCGCTGATATAATTATGCAATTGACGTAACATATGCATTCTCCCAAGTGGTCCCCACGGATCCCAATCGACACTGTCTGGGTAAAATATACGCCCAGTCCTAACGGCACGAAGGGTTTGCCACTCCGCCGTTCCTCGAATTCGTTCTACATCTGCAGGTTGACTCCACAGTATGAACAAACCATCCGGATCCAACTGCTGTAATATTTCTAAGCTGATTGTCATGTAGACGGTGTGCGGAAGTCCTTCCACGGCTTGTAAACCGATTTCACTGAACAGAAAATCTAACATCGTATGTCCTGTTCGTCCGTACAGTCGGATTTCTGAGTCTCTGATCCAAATGACTGCCCATGTCACATTCCGATTGAATTCGAACTGCTGCTTCACAATTGTTTCAAGCGTCTCGACTTCGTTGATGATGTCAGTCGTTCGCTCAAGCGTATCGGTTGCCGTAGCAACAGCATATAAGTAATCCTTCCAACAAGTTTGTTTCGAAATATCGATGACCGAACAAGACGTCAACATAGGTGGTGATTCACCTCGTATCGGTGTCCGTAAAACGAGATCGAGATTTGAGGTCTCGAACCATTCTGGTAAAATCGTTACTGACGCGTCGTATAGTCGTGTACCTTCGAGTTCATTTAAATAGTCTGGCACACCGTTCGAACGATATTGTGTCGGAAAAGACGGTGCGATGACAGGTTGAATGCCAAGTGCCAATAAGTGATCTTGTAACAACGCTTGACTCCAGATTCCGACCCGTGGAATCAACCGTTTCCGGTACTGACTTGGTGATAGTCCCTCACGTTTTTTAAAGAGACGGCTGAAATAAAATTCATCATTGATTGATGCACGTTCTGCAATCTCAGCAATCGTCCAATCTGGATGTGCAATCATCCACTCCTTCGCCCGTTGCATCCGCAATTGATGAATCAGTTCCTTTGGTGATTGATCGTAGTGCTTTTTGAATTGGCGGGAAAATGTCGGCAGTGACATGTTCAACTCATTTGCCAAGTCACTGACTGTTCGTGATTTTCCGAGTTCTTCTAACCACTGGGACGTCACTTCCTCAAACGTCTGCTCATGACGACGTTCACTTAATTGCTCGAGCAGTTGATACAGATAACGATGCTGTCTAAGAGAACCGGTCATTGTGTTTGGACATCCGCGCATTCGTTCTAAACACTCTACTAGTTCATCAGTTGGTTGACGATAGACTGGAAATGGCGTCAATGTAACCTCTAATTGATACAATAAACAATGCCCTTCCTGAACGATAAATCGTTCACCTGGTTTTATAATGAAACAAGCTTCGCCCGATTCTAAACGTTTTCTTTCCGTGTAGGTAAAGCCAACACCTTGTATAACGACAATCAAGCCCGGTCGTATCGCTAATTGTCCTCCTTTCTGTAAAGCTTGTTTTCTAACTCGAAATGTATGTAGTGATTCTGTCATTTCAACTCACTCCTAAAAAACATGTACCATCTGACGCTTTGCCGTGTCCGTTCAATCTTAATCAATATGAAAGAAAGTCTTCGAGATACTTTTCTGTCACTTGCCTACGTGATTGTTTATTGTTGTGTCGATCATAGATCTGCTGTCTTAAATCCAATCACATCATAGTAATGTTGCTGACCGTCAAGAATGAAGGAAGGACCTGGTTGCCCCCTTCTTTCTCGGTGACCGGCAAGGTGTACCTCACTCGTTTCCCACGCTTTCCAGTCTTGTTCCGATTCCCAGCGGATCAGGACAAGAACTTCTTCTTCCTCTTTTGTACGCTTCTTATGTAAGACACTTAAATCGAGGAATCCTGGTTGTTGCTCGATGATTCCCTTTCCTGAAAAACGCTCGATCATTTCAACAGCACTTCCTCTTTTGACTTTGAATGTTTTTAATTGAATGAACATCACCTATCACCCCTTCTAATTGATAATGAATATCATTTTCGTTAACACTATAGCATTATTCCACCGGTTTTTGTCAACAACTGTTGTTAGAATACGTTTCATCGTTACAAAAAAATCCCTTCACCCAGTGTAATCTGAGTGAAGGGATTTAATTTAAGCCACACGCGACGACGATTGTGTCTCCGCTGTTTTCTTACCGACGACAGCTCCGATCACTCCACCAATGATGGCTGGTACGACCCATCCGAGACTGACGGAAGCAAACGGTAATACCGCGTCGAACACTTTCGTGACAGCTGAGACGTTAATCCCTGCTGTCTTCAATCCATCAAACAAGCTGACAACGAATGTCATCCAAAGCGCCCCTTGATAGACGGCTGGTTTACCTTTAAAGAGTGGATGCAAGAATGTCAGGAAGATGAGACAGATTGCCAGTGGATAAAGTGTCATCAAGACTGGTTTTGAGACGGCAAGTAATTGATTCAGACCGATGTTCGCAACGAGTGCGCTGAAGACCGATAGACCAATCGTCCATTTGACGTACGAGATTTTTGGCACGAGTGCCGAGAAAAACGATGCACAGGCCGTGATCAAACCGACACTTGTCGTCATACAGGCGACCGTGATCATCAGACCGAGCAAAATTGCCCCATACTCACCGAAGTAATGATCCGACACAGCCGACAAGATCTCTGCGCCGTTCGCCAGTTGTCCGATTTCCGAGACACTTGAAGCACCCATGAAGGCAAGCGCCGAATACGTGATTGCTAGCAAGGCTGCTGCGATCAATGACGCTTTCGTACAAATCAAGAGTAACTGCCGCTTTGATATGACACCTTTTTCCTTGATCGCTGCGATGATGATGATCCCGAAGACGAAGGCACCGAGCGCATCGAGAGTCATATATCCTTCCTGGAAACCATTAAAGAAGGCATTTGACTGATATGTCTTCAAAGGATTCTGAAAACTTCCGATCGGATGAAGGACAGCGACGACGATCAACAGACCGATGAACGTGATCTTGATCGGTGTCAGTACTTTCCCGACGACATCGACGATCTTGGTTGGATTCAACGATAAGAGACAAGCAACCGTGTAGAACAAGACCGTGAAGATGAGCAGCGGCCAGTGGCTCGTCGACTCACTGAAGAACGGCTTGATTCCGATCTCATACGAGACCGTTCCGGCACGAGGAATCGCGAAGAATGGTCCGATTGCAAGATAGAGGATGACCGAGAACCCGATTCCGAACATAGGATGAACGCGTGACGCCATCGCTTGTAGATCGCGTTCCCCTGAAAACGCGAATGCGAGAATCGCAAGCAATGGTAGACCGACACCGGTGACAAGGAAGCCGGCATTAGCGACCCAGACATGCTCCCCTGCGAGCTGTCCGAGCATCGGCGGAAAGATAAGATTTCCTGCCCCGAAGAATAAGGCGAAGAGCATCATGCCGATGACGATGATAAATGATGTTGGAACAGTTTTAGACATAATAAACCCCCACTGATGATTTCCGACTTCATCCGCTCCCTAAGCAGATAAAGTACTTCGTTCGAAAGGATAACATACGTTTAAGAGCTCGTGCTAGGAGTTTATCTGGAGAATATTCTGAAAATTAAAGAGGAAGTTTGATGGAACTTTAGTTTAAAGAATTTGTTACGTCTGTGCGTCGAAGCATGAAACCGGATTCATAAGTTCATCTGACGTAGTAGGAAAAATAACAACCTTTGGATAAAGTAAATATATGGATAATTAAACAGGAGGTTTTTCCCATGAAATCGATCTATCTTCTTAGCGCCACCCTTTTACTTGGTAGTTGTTCCCCGGCTGCCGAAAAACCAGAGACATATGACATCTCGTTTACGCACGAGAAACAAATGATTCAAATCATTCCCTTGTATAAGGCATATGACAATTATATTCAAGCGGTTTTGAAACATCCAGAGGACAATGAGGCACTATATAAAAAATATGTATTGGGCGCTAAAAGTGACGTCATCAAAAAAGAACAGCTCCAAGCCATGCCTGTTCCTAGCCTCTATGAACAGCCTTCGGAAAACATCAAGGACTTAAAATTGATGAATACATATTTGAAAAAACACCATCAGCGCATCATGAAACAGATCAAGTCCAGTCTCCTGACTTCGATGAAACAACTTCCACGGGATGAGAAGCTCGTCGTCTTCGTCTCCCCGACGACACCAATCGAACATGATGATGCCAAACATTATGGTGGTGTCAGCGGTGTCTCTCAAGGAAACAATTCGATGAGTCTGTTCTTCTTAAAGGATTTTTCGAAAAAGTCATTACGCAATACGACGGCGCATGAATACCATCACACCGTTGCACTCGATGAGCCGAATCGTGCGACAATGCTCGATTACATCATCCTCGAAGGAAAAGCGGAATTCTTTGCCCATAAGCTTTATCCAATGGAATCATCGGAAGCGATTGCCCCTTTACTTGACCATTCCTTGGAGCATGTGATTTCGGAGCTGAATGCGGAACGATTGACGACGGATGATCTGTTCTTTGGAAATTACGAAAAACAAATTCCATCGTTCACGAAATACAGACTCGGCTACATGATCGTCTCCGACTTCGTAAAACAACATCCGGAGATCTCCTTGAAGAAATGGTCACGGATGTCATCTGTGCAAATTCTTGAAAAAAGCAGTTACAAGAAAAAATTAACGATTCGCTAAAATCAATAAAGCACGAGACAACGGGAGCATGCATCTCCTTCGTCTCGTGCTTTATTAGTTAACCTTCGTATTTTTTGACGATCGTCGCCACCCCTTGACCGCCCCCAACGCATAACGTCGCAAGACCATGCGTCTCACCCGTCCGCTCGAGTTCATGGATCAGCGTAACGAGAATCCGCGCCCCGCTCGCACCGATTGGATGACCGAGCGCGATTGCACCGCCATTGCGGTTGAGCTTCTCATGCGGGAACTGTAGCTCCGCATCGACCGCGAGAGATTGTGCCGCGAACGCTTCGTTCGCTTCGATGACATCGATCTCCTCAAGCGTCAATCCCGCCTTATTGAGTGCCTTTTGGACCGCTTGGACGGGACCGATTCCCATGATGCTCGGGTCGACGCCAGACGTTCCGTTCGCGACGATCTCAACGAGTGGTGTCACGCCGAGTTCTTGTGCCTTTGTCGCGGACATGATGACAAGTGCGGCAGCTCCGTCATTGATGCCAGATGCATTGCCTGCCGTGACCGTTCCGTCCTTTTTGAATGCCGGGCGCAAACGACTGAGTGTTTCGACAGACGTGCCCGCGCGCGGAAACTCATCTTGTTCAAAACGAATTGGATCGCCTTTTCGTTGTGGAATCAACACTGGCGTGATTTCCGAAACGAACCGTTCTTCTGCTAATGCCGTCTGCGCTTTTTGCTGACTCGTCGCCGCGAACTGATCCTGGGCTTCGCGGGAGAGTTCATAGGCGTCGGCTAAATTCTCTGCCGTGATTCCCATGTGATAGTCATTAAACGCACACTCAAGTCCATCCTGGATGATCGTATCGACGAGCGGTTGGTCACCCATCTTCAGTCCAGACCGTGCGCCCGATAGGACATATGGCGCTTGGCTCATGTTCTCCATTCCACCAGCAACGATGACATCGGCTTCGCCCGACTTGATCGCCTGATACGCGAGATGGACGGCTGAGAGACCGGATCCGCAGACCTTGTTAACGGTCATCGCTGGACATGTCTCTGGTAATCCGGCAGCGAGTGCCGCTTGCCGTGCTGGATTTTGACCAAGTCCTGCTGAGAGGACGTTACCGAAAAAGACTTCGTCAACGTGATTCCCAGCGACACCTGCTTTTTCGAGTGCCGCACGGATGACTGTCGCACCGAGTTCCGTTGCTTTGACGTCCTTCAAACTCCCATTGAAATTCCCGATCGCCGTGCGCGTCGCACTGACGATGACGACTGCTTCACTCATCTGCTCCATCTCCTTATTGAATCGTATATCCTCCATCGAGTACGTTCGCTTGTCCCGTGATCCCTTTTGCTTTGCGGCTCGCGAGGAACAATGCATAATCCGCGATTTCCTCGACGGCGAGCAAACGTTTTTGTGGAACGAGCGGATAGATGACTTCCTCGAGTACCTTCTCAAGCTCGACGTGACGCGTCTTCGCTAAGTCTTCCATCTGATTGCGGACGAGTGGTGTATCGACGTAACCAGGGCAAATCGCGTTGACGGTGATTCCGTGTTCCGCTCCTTCAAGGGCTGCGACCTTCGTTAAGCCGAGCAATCCATGCTTCGCCGAGTTATACGCCGCTTTCCCAGCAAAACCGATCAAACCATTGATCGATGCCATGTTAAGAATCCGTCCGTAGCCTTGTTCCTTCATGATTGGAAAAGCATGTTTGATAGCGATAAACGGTGCCGTCAACATGATCTTGATCATCAATTCAAATTTCTCCGTCGGAAACTCTTCAATTGGTGAGACGTGTTGAAGACCCGCGTTATTGATCAAGACGTCAAGTCGACCAAACTGTTCGACCGTCTGCTTCAAGGCGGCTTCGACCTGTGATTCATCGGTGACGTTGAGCGTCATGCCGACCGCCTCATGACCAGCTCCGCGAATCGATGCCGCAGCTTCCTCTGCTGCTTCCGCGCGAACGTCCGTTACGACGACTTTCGCTCCTGCCTCAGCGAACGCCTTTGAGATTTCAAGACCAATTCCGCTTCCTGCACCTGTGACGAGTACGATATCTCCTTGAACCATCTGCTTCACTCCCCTACCGTCACGCGCTCGAGTTCCGGACTGACCGTGAATCGTGCTTCCGTGACTTGTTTGACGTCTTCGACCGTATGACCATTCAGCGTCTCGATCAAGACCATCCCGTCCGGTGTGAAATCAAAGACGGCCCGATCCGTAATCAGACGGTTGACGACGGCGCGTCCTGTCAACGGCAAGGTACACGCCTGTTTGACTTTCGATTCGCCGTGTTTGTTGACATGTTCCATGATGATGACGACGCGTTTCGCTCCGTTGACGAGGTCCATCGCTCCGCCCATGCCTTTGACCATCTTGCCCGGAATCATCCAGTTCGCGAGGTCACCGTTCTGATCAACCTCCATCCCACCGAGGATCGCGAGGTCGATGTGCCCACCGCGAATCATCGCGAACGATTCGGCACTATCGAAATAAGAAGCTCCAGATTGTGCCGTGACCGTTTCTTTACCGGCATTGATTTCGTCGGCATCGACTTCATGATCAAGCGGATACGGTCCGATGCCAAGCAGTCCATTTTCGGATTGCAGCATGACATGCATATCGTCCGGAATCGCATTGGCGATCAATGTCGGAATCCCGATCCCGAGGTTGACGTACATCCCGTCTTCAACTTCCTGAAGCGCGCGTTCAATGATGATCTCTCGTGTCGTTTTCATATCGATCTCCTCCTCAAGCTTCCCGGACAGTCCGGCGTTCAATGCGTTTTTCATAATCCGTTCCGACGACGATGCGCTGGACGTAGACAGCAGGTGTATGAATCTCATTCGGGTCAAGTTCACCGACTTCGACCAGTTCTTCGACTTCGACGATCGTTATTTTTCCGGCTGTCGCGACGATCGGATTAAAGTTACGTGACGTCTTCCGGAAGACGAGATTCCCGAGACGAT
Organism: uncultured Exiguobacterium sp.; assembly: GCF_964277885.1. Taxonomy (NCBI): domain Bacteria; kingdom Bacillati; phylum Bacillota; class Bacilli; order Caryophanales; genus Exiguobacterium; species uncultured Exiguobacterium sp. The sequence goes on from NZ_CAXYJR010000005.1 coordinate 1,660,842, forward strand.
CTGCTTTCCATGCTTTGACGATCGCAAAATCGCCGACGATCCCTTCTTCAAGGAGATATGTTTTCCCATCGAACTCCTTTTGTTCCTTTCCTTCGGCAATCGGTGTGCCGACGCCAGTCGGTGTATAGAAACCAGGAATACCAGCTCCACCGGCACGGATACGTTCCGCAAGCGTACCTTGGGGGACGAGATCGACTTCAATCTCGCCACTGAGGTATTGTTGTTCGAACGTCTTGTTTTCCCCGACATACGACGAAATCATCTTCTTGATTTGTCGCGTCTGCAAGAGGAGACCAAGTCCAAAATCATCGACGCCACAATTGTTACTGACGACCGTCAAATCCTTGACGCCCTTCTCTTGTAACGCGGTAATGGATTTTTCCGGGATTCCGCAGAGTCCGAAGCCCCCTACGACTAGCGTCGCCCCGTCAAAAATGTCTGCTGTTGCTTCCGCGAATGATGCGTATACTTTCCCCTGCTTCATCTGATGATGCCCCCTTTAAAAATACTTAGTACAAACCAGTCAAGCTATACAATCCGATCATCAAGAAGACCGTCACTGTCTTGAGAATCGTAATCATGAAGATGTCCTTATACGACTGACGATGCGTCAGCCCCGTAACGGCAAGTAACGTGATGACGGCACCGTTATGCGGTAACGTATCCATTCCGCCGGACGCCATCGAGATGACACGGTGCATGACTTCCGGTGGTACGCCACCCGATGTAATCGCCTGCGTATATTTATCTGACATCGCACTTAACGCGATCCCCATCCCACCCGATGCGGAACCAGTGACGCCGGCAAGCGTCGTCGTCGTAACGGCTCCGTTGACGAGCGGATTCGTGAATGTCTCCGAGATTCCGCTTGAGACGGATTTAAATCCTGGTAACGCCGCAATGACGCCACCGAATCCATACTCAGCACCTGTATTCATGACCGCTAAGAGCGCACCACCAATACTGATGTTCAGACCAGCTTGGAAGTTCGTCTTGATCTTTGGGAAATCATAGAGCATGGCTGCGAGAATTCCGATCAATAACGCCATTTGGACGGACCAGATCGCAAGAACGGCTGGTGTCTCGATTTTTCCGAATGCTTCTAGACCAATCGCCGAAAAATCGAATCCTTCTGGATACCATTTCGGAATCGAAAGTGTGAAGACTTTGTTCATAACGGCAACAAGGACGAGTGGAACGAAGGCAAGAACTTGCCGATAGACCGGTTGACGATCCGTCTCGAGCGTCATTTCTGGTTCATTCTTCAACTCCATCTGCGGTGCGGCACTGGCAGCCGTTGCTTCAAATCCAGCGTATCCTTCACCTGCTTGATGGGCTTTTTTCTTACGTGACTCGAGATACCACATGCCGACGACTAGGATGAACAATCCACCGACTGAGCCCATGATCGGCGCAGCGTAGATATCCGTTTTGAAGAACGTCGTTGGGATGACGTTCTGAATCTGAGGTGTTCCTGGTAAGGCATCCATCGTGAACGTGAACGCACCAAGTGCGATTGTTCCCGGGATGAGGCGTTTCGGGATGTTCGCTTCGCGGAACAAGTTCGCAGCGAACGGATAGACAGCGAACACGACGACGAATAAGCTGACGCCGCTGTATGTAAGAATGGCGCCGAGTAAAACGATAGCAAGGATGGCGCGCTTCGCACCGATCATACGGATGATCGTCTTTGCGATCGACTCCGCGATGCCGGACATCTCAACGACTTTTCCGAAAATCGCTCCGAGGAGGAAGACCGGGAAGTACGCTTTGATGAAGCCGACCATCTTTTCCATGAAGATATTCGAGAAGAAGGGTAACACCCAGTCCGGGTTTGTTAGTAAGACGGCGAACAAGGCACAAATCGGAGCAAATAGGATGACCGAAAAACCACGATAGGCAACGAACATCAATAAGGATAAGGCAAGAAGAATGATGACAAGTTCCATGAGTAAGATCTCCTTCAAATTTAGTAAGCGCTTTCATATCGCTTCTTCATCATTTAACAATGCAGTATCAAGGAGGTCAATTAAATTCCGTTAAACTATAAGCTCAGCTTATAGAAATCATAAGTTCACATTATAGACACAATTAATTTGTCGAGTTTATTTTTTCGGCAAACAGGAGTTAACCCTTTTATGGCGTATGTATCTCTTAAGTACGCACTTTTATTTGAAAGGATGGACATTTCATGAAAAGCATCCTTTTTGACGTTTTGCATAACGTGACGCTATTAATGGCTGGTTTCTATCTGCTCGGAAAATTATCACCGCTCCCGATCACACGTGACTCCCCACGGCTGACACGCGTATTGTACGGTCTTGCTCTAAGTGTCATCTCGTTACTACTCATGCAGATGACGATTGAAGCAGCACCTGGCGTCATGGTTGATTTGCGTCATATTCCGGTCGTCGTCGCTGCCTACTTTGGTGGCGCCATCCCGACAACGATCGTGACGATTGCAATCATTATCTATCGTTTCAGTTTAGGAACGAATCTAGCAGCCTTCACCGCATTCGGCTTCATTGTCGCCGTTGCTTTAGGAACGAGCTTAATCGTTCGCGAAATGCCCTCCTATGCAAAACGGACGTTCACACTTGTGACACTATATGCGACGAGTTTGCACGCCCTTGTCTTATGGATCGTCTTACCAAAACAAATTCTCTTACTCGAAGTGATGGCAGTCGTCATTCCTGCATCGTTCATCAGCAGTTGGCTTGCCCTGCTGATCATTCGTGATATCCGCCTAACGAAACAGTCGTTACGGATGCTCAAGCAAAAAGCACAACTCGACTTTTTGACGGGATTAAATAATTCACGCGCCTTCAATGAATACTTCACAGATGTCAAACAACGATTGATCCTGAGCAAACAGTCCATCGTGTTACTGACGATCGATATCGATCATTTTAAACACGTCAACGATACGTACGGTCATGAAGCAGGTGATGAAGTGCTACGGCAGTTCGCCAATCGACTGCGCGATGGAGTGGCAGAAAGCGGGTATTTATCCCGTAACGGTGGCGAGGAATTCTCTGTCCTGTTTGAGGGCGTGCCACTCTCTGAAGTGATTCCTTTAGCAGAACAATTACGTGAACGGATCGCCTCCAGTCCGTTTCGATTAACGACGACTGACCTGCCGCTCACGGCATCGTTTGGTTTAGCGGCTTTTGATGAGACGACCTCTCAAATCGATCAGCTCTTACCGGATGCGGATGCCGCACTTTATCAAGCAAAACAACAAGGGCGAAACCAGGTCATCCTGTTTTCAGCAACAGCAGAATCTGCCGTCAGCTTCCAAGAATAACGATGGACGTCACCTCTAAAATCCGCTACCTTTAAAGTAGAGGCAGGTGATTGATATGAAGTTAACAAAAGGTCCTTATATCCTGATCGGTCTTCTCTTAGGACTCGTGTTCGGATTCATTGGTGACAACTTCTATTTGTATGTATCAGCAGGTATTCTCGTCGGAGCACTGCTTGAATTGTATGTTGCATACGAACAACGCAAAAAAAATAAAAAATCATGATGGAGGTACCAGCATGACATTCAGTGATCTATTCCTTTCAACGCTCTCGTATATCGGTGTCGCGACCGTACTCCTTGCCATCGGTGTTGTCCTGTTCGAGGTGACGACGAAATCGAAGGAACTCGAACTCATCCGTAACGGGAAGAAAGCGGCCGTCTACGCCTTCGGTGGACGTATTCTTGGTCTCGCCATCGTCCTCTATTCGAGTATTTCGAACTCTGTCAGCATTCTCGATATGGTGTTGTGGGGTGCACTTGCGATCGTTTTACAAATCGTTTTATTCTATCTCGCGGATTTACTAATCCCACGTTTGAGCATGACGAAAGAGATTGATGCGAACAACGAAGCAGTCGGCTTGCTGCTCCTCTTCTTATCGATTTCGATCGGTTTGATCATTGCTGGGTCGCTTACATATTAAAACGCATGAAAACAGCCCTGGATCATTATATCTAGGGCTGTTTAGATTGTATATCATTTAATCCATATTATAGATTCTAGCTTTATAAGGTCGTAATCTAACTGTGTCATTCGAAACGTTCAAATTTATCCATCCTAAACCCCATCAATATTAATTCCAAACTGAAGTGATTTCTTTTTCAAACATGACGGCCTCTCCTTCTTGAGAACGATCGACCTCATCTTTTATATGATGTACAGGTGCGACGACCTCATTCCAAGCACTCTTCAGATAGTTTGCTTGATCGACGTTCATCGATTCCTTACGATGCATATTGCTTGCAACATATTCAAGCGCCTCAATATAAGTAGTATAGTTCTTCGCTACTTTTTGTAAGGATTTTGATTCTGGATCATTCGACTTGAATTGGAAAGATTTTTCGATGTGGTGCATCGTATCAATCTTCGACCTCAGTTCATTCATGGTCACATTCTTTGTAATGGAATCACCCGTCGAATAAGGTGCAAAGTTAGCCATATCTCGCATCGATCTATCGATGTAGTCTTTTCGATTGACTGAATTGACGGTCTTAGCATCCATCAACTTCTCATGCTCTTTATCTATATAAGGTGTTGTATAAGGGATATATCCTGCTTGATACGAATACAAGCTTCCCCCGATTAATACAATGACTGTCGAATAGAAATATAAATATCGTTTTTTCAAAATACGCTCTCCTTAATGCTATGGAATTTTATGTATCTTACATCCTTCTATTAAGATCTGTAAAAAATGTTCGGGAGCAGTAGACTCCTCATAACATCATTCCTTTCTTTCAAATTGCTAATTTTTCAATCCTTCATCGACTTTTGATCCACTATAAGAAATTTAGAAACTATTACAAAAAGTGGATATGTTAATACAATGGTGATTAAAATGAAGCCTAAACCAGGGCTTGGCATGTCTCCCTCATTCGTGACTGGAATAATCCTACTTATGAGATATGTGAATAAAACAAAATAGACGATCCAGGAAAGACAGATGATTCGTTCAAATGACTTATGTAGAGTGGACTTGAAGGTGATCCGTCTAATTAAAAATGGAATACTGATTAGAGTGATGCATCCGATCATGATATTCAGAGTCCAAAACATACTTGAAGACATATCAGTAAGTCTTATGATTCGATTGATATTTAGCATGAATTGTAATGGAACGAATAAAGCGATGGCATATAAAAAACTAGCTATGTTGATGTTTAAAAAAGGTTTTCATTCAATGAATCTCCTTTCGAAAACAATGTTTTTCCTTGAATCATGATTGATACAATCCACATCTTACCAGACCGTGCTTTAGGAAAAGAGATTTTGAGTGCTGTTTTTCACTTTTTTTAATATTTAAAGTAAGATAGTTCTCTTTTAAATCGTGGTCAAGACTCTTCCTTTGTACGTCTATTAAATGACACACTTCTAATGTGTCGTTCAATAAACTAGAATCCTTAGATGTCTATGGAATGAAAATGATATATTAATTAAAGACTGCATCTTATATCGTTGTACCTAAAGTGTTGTCAAACATTCAATTTTGTTAATTATCGATGAAATCTAACTAAGGGAGACAGTATGAACGAAATACTAATGTATACCAATCTTGCTATTGCAAGTCTTACGATCCTTATTTCCTTTACAAAAAAAGTAGAGCAACCAAATTTTCGAGTACTAGTAATTGGTGTCAATCTATCTATTGTTATAGTAAGTATCGTGCTTTTTATACTTAAAGATAGTGCCACATATAGCACGTTTGTAAAAACACTCTCGATTAGTATCTATATGATATTATTTGTAACCTATGACATCGCAACTAATCGACTTAGAAACATATTAATCTGGTCTTTCCTAGTATGTGCGACTGTACTCATCTCTGGGCTTTTATTAGAATAAAATAATAGCGTTAAAATGACCTGATGTAGCAATCAGGTCATTTTAACGCTATTGAGATGAGTGTTTCGAGTAAGGAACGAATTCAATCTGCACAGTACATGATAAGCTTTTCAAACATCGTTGTAATGAATAGATACGTAAAATGATTTTACGGAGTAATCATCACCATAACGAAAAAACATACAACAGCCGCTAAAATAGCACCTGTTATCATTTTGAAAACAAATGCCCAGTAAGATAACGATTGTCTGTTATACCGATCCAACTGCCGGATAGGTAAATTAAGTACGAGCAGAATAACTCCAAATGTTAAAATCATAAAAATATTTGTGTTGAGTTCATAGCGACCAATTAGCATTGTCGTGATAAACAGTATAAAACAAGCAATATAACATCGTATTAATAGTCCTTTATTCACATATCCACCTCACGGATCAGCATGATTATTTCCTTTTTCATACTATACATTATAGATTCCATACGTATGCTTTTATTTTTCTTTTCGAATAAAAGAGCTACATCCTGATATAACATATCGCTATTTTAACTAAATATACGCGAGGAGAAATGAATGAAAATTAAGCTGCAAACATTAAATGGGATCGAAACTCATCAATACATACCAATCAAATGTAACAGTTCTTTTCCTGAAACCTATTACGCGGATCTTTTAGGAAACATGGATGAAACATCGCTACAGTTCATTTCGAAAAAAATGCAAATCAATATGTTGTATTTCTACATGAGATTTCATTATTTTATCGAGAAAATGTCACAGAGTACTGCCAAGATCAGAATTTATCTATCCGCTGGATAGGTGAAGGAGATAGCTATAAATTCGCTAAAATAGACGTTGATACCATTCAAAAATTTAAAAAATGTTTTTTCTTAATCAATTTAATCACTGAACGCATGGGAGATGTCACGTTATTTTCGGTAAGCGATAATTTAGAGATTCCGATTGGTGAAGCCCTTATAACAGATGGTAGATTTTTTATAACTGAGAACAGCGAAAGGGAACGTGTTAAAGTTCTTATTTCGGAAGACGTATATGGCACGTTTCGCTTGATGTCTAATGATCCGATGTATACTCTGAAATCCTTAAAGGAGAAGTTAGACGAATTGATTTTCTTCGTTTAAAGAGCTACTAACTCATTAAAAAAACTTTCATATTCTTAAAAAACTTTTTCTAAATATACGGCTATGTTATTGCAACTACAATTAAAACGGCTAGAGCCCGTTCAAATCCTGGACTTAAGCCGTTTAAATACCTCATAGCTAATTGCTGTTATTTTTCAAGTTCCTCTAGCTCCGTCCGCGAACGTGGAAAACCATTCGCTTGCCACTCGGCTCGATAGATCGAATCGAGTTTCGTCAATCCGACCTCATCCGGGTCCTTCGCAGCATCTGGACTCGGATCCTGATCGAGATGCGCTAAATAGTCACGTAACGCATCTGTCTGTGTTCCCTGTTCCCGCTTCCTGTATAACAGTAGACTCGCACCGGCAATGACACCTGCTCCGAATAAATACCGTTTTTTCAAGCCCATACGGTTTCCTTCTTTCTTCCCTTAAACCAATCCACCGCCGTCACGTAGTCGTGGATGCGCGATACGTTTGACCTTTCCCTCTTCGACCGTCAGGACATGATCGGGCTGTCGCTCGAAGTAACCCGTCTCGAGTACACCAGACCAGCTCTTCACTTCTTTTGCGAACAATCGGACGTCCGAGATGGCTGATAAGTCTACGTCAAGAATCACGTGCCCTCCATCTGTAACGAAGGGACGATCGTCTTTCAGCCGCAACGTTGCGGATACATGCTTATCACGCAACCGTTGTCGTACATACGGTAACGCAAACGGATCCAGTTCGACCGGTAACGGTCCGCTTAAATGATGGACGAACTTCGAGGAATCTGTCAGATAGAGCAATTCCCGACTCATCAGTGCGACGATTTTCTCGCGAAATAATGCACCGCCACCACCTTTGATTGTTTGAAAGCGTCCGTCAATCTGATCAATCCCATCGATCGTCACATCGATTTCCATTCCCTCTTCCAAATCAATCAACGGAATGTGTAACTGTTCCGCGAGTCGTACCGTCGCAAGTGACGTCGCTACGCCCCGAATCTGTAGACCTGCCTGCACAAGTGGACCGAGCGCCTCGATGAACCGTTCCGTCGTCGAGCCCGTCCCAAGACCCACTATCATCCCGTCTTTCACGTAAGTTAGTGCTGCCTCAGCGACTAATTGTTTCTCCTGTTCATACATCCGCATCCCTCCCTACATTTCTGTTCCCGTTTCGATTCGTCTTCAATCGACGGAGAGAGAGGATTCCGTTAACGTCAGATACTGCTCAATCGCCTGGACGAGCGGTTGCTGGGCTTCCATCCAAAACGCGACAGATGTCGGATCAGCATCGAGATGACGGTTAACGATCTCATCGATCGTCGCTTGACCGGAATCATGCATGACCGCTTCAAAGACTGCCGAAAATTGACTCGGATCCGCTTGAACCGTCTGATACAGACTATTGCTGAGCAGATAACCGATCGTGTAGGGAATGTTATAGAACGCAAGATTCGGATTGAATAAATGACTGATGTACATCCATTTATATCGCGCCGGTTCAGGCAATACTGGACCATAGGCTAACCGTTCTTCCTCTTGCAGGAGTTCACTTAACCGTTCGGCACTGACCGTCCCTTGTTGACGTTCCGCATAAAAACGTTGCTCGAACCGGAACATGCCGGGAACGATGCTGGCATATTTCAGCCCTTCTCGGATCTTGACCTCTAGGAGAGCGAGTACTTCTTCTCGTTCCGTCGTCTCTTTGATGGCAGCATCGAGCACGAGATTCTCCATGAACGTCGAAGCCGTCTCCGCGATGCTCGTTCCTTTGATTTGATTTAAATAGGGTTCGTCTTGCAGTAAATAATTATGATAGGCATGACCAAATTCATGAGCGAGCGTCGCGACATCCGGATAACTGTCGCGGTACGTCATAAAGATCCGGCTCTCCTTGGCAATCGGAAAGGCAGCGCAGAATCCGCCCTCTGCTTTTCCAGGACGATTCTCTGCATCGACCCATCCCTCACTAAACACGTTTTCCGCGAAGGCGCCAAGCTGCGGATTCAATCGTTTGAATTGTTTGGTTACAATCGACTGTGCCATCTCAAACGGAACGTGACGCGCGGAGCGATAGGTGTTCGTCTCAAAATCATGCCATTCTCCCGTCACCCGATCTGCTTGGGCAATCTTTCGGGCGTAATAGGCGTGAAAGAGGTCGCGGTGTTGATCGAGTGCTTCCATCATCGCTTTTAGGCTCGCTTCCGAGATTCGGTTCTGCTCAAGCAACTCAGTCAATGGTTGCTCCCAGTTCCGCATCTTGTAGGATTGCAATCTGAAGCCGGCAATCCGGTTCAGAATCGTCGCAAACAGGTCAGCTTCTTCGACACAAGTGGTGTCAACTGCTGTCGCTGCCGCTAGACGAGCCGAACGGTCAGGTGCGAACATCGCTTCGTGTAGCCCTTGACCGATCGTGACCTGCTTTTTGTCCAAGTCGACGCGTAATGCCATGAAACGCTGTTTGTAAAGCTGTCCCCAGCCTTGGAACCCATCCACACCGAGATCCTGCAATAATTGTTCCTGCACTAGTGGTGCACGACGGGACTGGATGTCACGGCGTTCGTTTAAGAAAAAGACGTATGGTGAACCCGTGACGAGCTCCTCCCACTCTTCTTGTGACAGTGCGGCGATCTTCGTATCGAGTGCTGCTGCCTCACTGCGCACCATCGCTTGTACGATTTCAATCTCTTCGAGCAATGGATGGACTTCTGAGCGCGAGACATCTTCAGCGTACAGACAATAAATAAAGTCGCTCCATTCCTCGACGTCGCGCGCGACTTGCTGATAACGCTCGACCTGTTCTGCCACATTTGCCGGACGTTTCGTCAACGCCGCTTGTATCGTAGCAATTCCTGCTTTGACATCGTTAATCGTGTAGAGTTTTTCTAATTGCCATCGTGTGTGTTTCATGCTTTTCCTCCTATGCGTGATCTATTCGTTCTTTCATTCGTGAGGACACTCGACTTCTCCTGTATTTTCCATCAGACACAAAAAAACTCCTTCAGCTATTGACTGAAGGAGGACATCCTCATAAGACGAAGAAGTAGACACATAGGAAATGCGCTAGGCTACCAAGTAGTACGAAAATATGGAAGATTTCATGGAATCCAAGATGTTTGAACGATAAGATACGTGGCTTCAGCCCATAGATGATGCCACCAATCGTATAGAAGATACCACCAAGGAACAATAATCCGATACCAAGCGGTGATAAGACTTGCGCGAGTGGTGTGATCGCAAATACCATGATCCAACCCATTCCGATGTATAGCGTCGTTGATAACCAACGTGGACTGTTGAACCAAACCAATTTAAAGGTGATTCCAGAGACTGCAATCAACATGACGATGCTGAACAAGACCCAACCGGTCGGACCGTTCAGACTGACGAGACAAAACGGTGCGTAAGACCCGGCAATCAACAAATAAATCATCGAATGATCCAACCGACGCCAGATCGCGATCGCCCGGTCACTCGCAAGCACCATATGGTAGGTCGCTGAGACGGCATAGAGCGCCATCATACTGACCCCAAAAATAATCGCTGCAACAATCGCAAGTGATGCCCCCCGTTCTAACGATGCCTTGATGACAAGTGCCAGTAACCCGACAAAAGCAAAGACAGCCCCTCCAAGGTGCGTTAATCCATTAATCGGTTCTCTCATATAAGCTTTCACTTTCGTTCCTCCCCTGATATGTAGTTTTGAATACTACATGGCGTTATATACGTATTCTATCATATGATGGAGAAGTAGAAAGTCCTATTTTAGCGATTTTGGAGGTTTTTTTATGACACATTCTGACGACACGAGACAAGATCGTCAATTACGGCTCGAAGATATCCCGAATATCGATCTTTATATGGATCAAGTCATCCAACTGTTCGAGCGGACATTTGAGGAAACGACGCGAAGTGCAGACGAGACGATTTTGACGAAGACGATGATCAACAATTATGCCAAAAAGAAATTATTCTTTCCGGTCACGAATAAAAAGTATACAAAGGAACACTTGATTCTGATCAGCTTGATTTATCAATTGAAAAGTTCGTTTTCGATCAATGATATCAAGACGATGCTTACTCCCTTAAACGAAGGCATCGAACAGGATCAACTCGATCTTGAAGGGTTTTATCGCAATTACCTCGAACTGACGGAACGAAATACAGCCCGCTTCGTCACCGAACAAGACGCTCTGACCGCCTCGACGACCGACCCACTGGAACAGATTTTAGCGTTGGCTCATATGAGTAATTTGTACCGGCGTGCAGCAGAACGATTGATTGACACTCAACTGAAAAAATAAGAGAACGCTTCCACTGCGTGATACACTAGAAGAAAAGGCAAAGGAGGAACAGTCATGGAGATCGCGACGACTTTCTTGCGACAGCTGGATCATATCGCACCAGACTTCAGAACGTATCAGGATGGCATTCTAATCGAACTGGCATTTGATCGGACGATCGGCACAGAGCAGGTTTCCGCAAGCGCATTACTTGAAACGGCAGACGATTTAACGGCACGACTACGTACGCAAACGACACAAGCATTACTGCTCGCTTCGAAAATCCATGCCTTTGACACTCATGCACCGAGCCGGATTGCTGAGATGATGTCGATTCATGGCTATTTTAAATCGCATCGTTTGTCGCATCCCTTGAATGCATACTCCACTGCCCTGTTCATCAGTCGTCTTTCTCCACAGGACGCGGTACTCGAGCGGACCGCTCAGTTATATGCTCGTCTCAAAAAACAGCATCGTTTCATCGTGTCACCGCTATTGACCTCCTTCGTCTATTTTCACGCCGCGACACGCGGTGAGTTAGACGAACTCGCCTCGCGTATCGAAACAGTCTATCAACGACTGAAACGACGATTCGGTCGCGCCCAACAGACGTATATCGTCGCCTTGTTATTCGCTTTATTACCAGAGGATGAGTGGGATCGTTATCTCGCGCAATTAGAGGCGTCCCGTAAATTACATCGTAAGCATCACGTGCCCCTGTCCTTTCATGGTATGCTCGCGCTACTCGGTGATCCAACCGTTCACGCTTCGTCACTCGAACAAATGGCAGAGGCGTTACGGTCTGATTTACATTTTAAGTATCGGAAGGACTTAGTCTACTTGACGGCAATCCGATTATACTTGAGTCAACAAACGATCCTGCAACAGCTCTTCCCATCTTCAATTCTCCCGCCGGACAGTGCCGATGTGATGCCGTTCTTACTCTTCCCTGTTGATTTGACCGATACGTCCCATGCGACGGACGGCGGGATCGACGGAGGATTTGATGGTGGCGGTGACGGCGGCGGGGGTGGCGAATAAAATTCAAAAACAATACAGCAAAAAGGGCAATCGACGCGTGGCATTACTGCCGAACGTCGATTGCCTTTCATTTTAGTCATTCTTTATCTTGTTGGTTGTCATCATCAGACGGCTGGACATCGCCATCTTCATCTGAAGCATGGGACAAATCGGGTGCCTCTTCACTCGAAGCTTCTTCACTTGATTGATCTGCTTCTTGCTCTTGATGCTTCGATTCCTCTTCATCCTTCGATTTTTCTGGAACCTCCGCATGGTTTTGCGGATCACGCCCCGCAATCTCATCCTTCGTCATTCGGTTACCTGAAGTAATCGGATCCGTTTCTTTATCGTGTTGATCAGCCATTTGGCATCCCCCTTAAAATGTACTTGTTCTACCTTTTAAGGTATTCCCGACTGAAGAACGGTTAAACCTCAGCACGTCCTCGTATAATATCCTCAACAAGTAGTTGATCGATCGGTTGAGGATGATGGACCTCGTATCCTTGCACATACAACAATTCATCTAACGTTTGAATGTGCTGCAGCTGTGACGGTGTTTCGACTTCCTGAATCACGAGCGCGATGTTCAACGTCGACGTCAAGGAATGGACAGAGCGAATCATCGAGCGCTCCAACTGATTTTGAACGAGACGACGCGTAAAGATTGGATCGAGTTTGACCGCTTGGACAGGCAAGCGTAACAACGAATTGAGTGACGCATAATGACTACCGAAATGATCGACGGTCAGACGATAGCCTGCTTGGCGTAACTGTTCCAAGCGTTTGATCGCAAAACGACGACGTGTTTGCAGTACTTCCTCACGAATTTCAAGAATGAGACGCTCATCCGGGAAGTAAGACTCTTCTGTTAGTCGAATTAACTCGGAAAAGAGTTGATCCGACTCGAACTGATTTGCCGATAGATTGACGGCGACCGAAATCTTACGACCAAACGTTTCTTCTAGCCGACGTTGATCCAAGATTGCCTGACAGATCGTAAATCGACCAATGTCCGGAAAAATCTCCATCTTCTCAGCAATCGGAATGAAATCCGTCGGACTGACGAAGCCAAGCACTGGGTGGTTCCAGCGCAAAAGTGCTTCAACCGCGACATAATGTTCTTGTTTCGCATCGACGATCCATTGGTAATAAAGCTCGAACTGCCCCCGTTCCAGTGCATGCGACAGCTCTGATTCAAGGACCGATGCAAACGGGTGCTGTTCCGCATGCCGGTTTGGATTGACGAACGAAGTCCGTCGTTTTCCGTCGTGTTTGACTTGTTGCATCAAAGCTTCCGCTGCATAAATCTGCGTCTGACGACTCGCCATGTCACCCGTCAAGAGACTGACACCAGACGATGCCGTCACGTGAATCGGTTCGTCCGCGACACCAACGATTGGTTGCTCGATCGCTTCCGTTACGATGCGGGCATAGTCTATTGCATGCTGTTCGAATTCTTGCTCTTGCTCAAGTTCTGCCAATACGACGAACTCATTACCATCCATCCGTCCGACGACATGATTCGGTAACGGTACATATTTTAGACGACTTGCAATTTCACGCAACACTTCATTCCCTATCCGGTAACCGTGCGTAGCATTGATCGCATGAAAACGGTCGAGGTTCAAGACCATCAAGAAAGCTGGATGAATCGTCACACTCGAAATTAAACGATTCATATAGCGTTCGTTATAGACATCTGTCAAAGCGTCTTTGATGACATACGTTTCAACGTTGATTGATTTACTAATGATGTCAGCGTAATGTTCCACAAGTGCAATATCCTGCTCCTTGAAGTCAAATGGTTGATCGTCGAAGGCGCATAACGTCCCGATCTTCTCATTCTCAGCATTCTTGATCGCCACTCCCATGAAACTTCCGTTCCCGAGTGCTTTCGTAACCGGATGATTGACCGTCAACGGGTCATTGAGCAATTCACTGATTGAAACCTTTCCATCCGTTTCATCGACGACTAGCTTACAGAGAACGTGTTGGAAGACATGGGTCGAGCCTTCTTCAATCAATTGTCGCTCTTGATTGATGGCCTTGACGACAAAGTTGCTATATGAATCATTTAATGCAAAAAATAACGTATTGACGCCGATCCGTTCACTGAGTTTTTCAAGAATTTCCTCGACGAGCGGATGCAATGCTTCATAACGAATGTGTGAGTTATTCACCGTGTCTTCCTCCTTTCTCAGTCGATTGTCGGTCATGCGTCGAGCGGGAGTTGAATGATAAAGGTACTGCCCTCTCCTTCCGTCGATTGGACGGAAATCGCTCCCCCATGATCAAGCACGATCATGCGACAAATCGCGAGCCCTAAGCCGGTTCCACCGATTTTACGTGTATCCGAGTTATCTGCTCGGTAAAACTTGTCAAAGATATAAGGTAAAGCTTTCTCTGGTATACCGAGCCCTTCGTCTGAAATTTCAATCCGTAATTGATCCGACTGGTTTGACCCTTTGATCCGGATTGCGCCACCTTCAGGTGAATATTTAATCGCGTTCATGATCAAGTTCGTGAACAACTGTTTCATCTTTTCACTGCTTGCTGAAATCGTATAGGATCCCGGATCAAATTGGACACTGATACGATGTGCGCGACTCGCGAGATCAAACAGTGGTTTCATCTCGAACATCAATTGTTTCACATCAAGCGGTTCTTTTTGTGTGCCATGTGTCGAGTCTTCTCCTTTTTGAATTTCCAGGATGTCATTGATCAATTCCGCCAAACGAACGGTTTCTGAATGAATCGTCTGCAAATACCGCTTTTGTCGCTTCGGATCGACTTCTCGTTTCATCAATAATTCAGTGAAGCCCATGATGGAAGAGAGCGGTGTCCGCAACTCGTGCGACACGATCGAGACGAACTCTGCCTGCTTGAGGTCGAGTTCCTTATCTTTCGTCACATCACGCAAGACGAGCATCATGCCCCATTCGACGTTCGCGATTGCAATCCGCTCAGCGTAAGCACTGAGGAGCAAGTTTCCCCGAAATGCTGATAGTTCGATCGTTTCTCCCGGAATATCTCCATTCATTAGTTGACCGATGTAGTCATGGAGTGCGTCTGGCTGATCGACATGTTCAAACAACGACGTCGCCCGTTCGTAGGCGTGGCGGAATCCTTGCGCCTGATTGACGAGCTTCGGTGGAAACATGTTCAACAAAGCTTGGTTCGCATAGATCTGTTCCCCACTACTCTCGATGTATAGGACAGCTTCCCGAATCGAGTCCAGTAGCTGATACGTCTTGATCTTTTCATGCTCCATCTGATGGAACAGGAGATGGCGTTCAAGCGTCATTCCGAGTTTTCGTGATAGATCAAGTAAGTCCCCGACTTGCTCTAGGTTGAACTGAGGAAAAGCATGACGAATATAAAGTAACCCGACGACTTGTCCGTTACTTGGAGATTGGACGGGGATCGCCGATTCGAACTGATCGCCAAGTGGTAATTGAACCGATTTACGCATGACGAACGCCCGGCGTAAGACTGAATATTGATCGAGATCTTTTTCAATCAACTCCATCTCGTCGATGCCTTGCGCGACGAAATGATTCAACTGTTCGCGACGGTACAAGAGAATGGCCCCTTCTTCCACATCAAGCAGTTGCAACAGAATCGTCAAGACAGTTTCACAAGCCGCTTCGACATTTTGCGTCGCTAACGCTTCCATGATTTCATTGCGTTGCTTTAATTTCAGTTCGACTTCTCGTAAATTCTGTTGTAATCGATTGATTTCACGTTGATCGAGTGATGTGAGTCGTGCCTCAGCTGATGCTGGAACCGTTCCTTGGCGCAATCGGTAAGGACGGTCCTTCGAGTGGTCGCGTAAGATTCGTTTCAACGTGTATCCTCCTTTCTAAATTCATTCCTGTTACAAATTATAGCATGGTCCCTATTTGATCGACAGTTCGATTACTGTCTTGCTTATATGCTGGTTTGCACTAATGTACGAAATGCTTCTTCAAATGCGCGGTCCGCATCGCGCGTCCGTTTTTTCGGTCCTTTCGTCCGTCCCCCGGCTCGTCGGATTTGTTGTCCGACATGGCGTGTGTGGAGCAATAAATCGATATTATCGTTCGTGAACTGACGACCATTTTGATCGAGCGCGAGCCCCCCTCGCGCTAAAACGAGTGCGGCTAGACCGTAGTCTTGCGTCACGACGAGATCGCCGCGTTTCATCCGATTGACGATTGCGTAATCGACGGCATCTGGTCCTTGTCCGACCGTGATCGTCGTCGCCCCCTCCCGCATCATCTGATGTGCTGTATCACAAACTAAAAAGACGTCACGTCCCTGTCGGTGTCGAACGACTAGATCGACAACGGGACATCCGTCCGCATCTACGAAAATAGACATCTGAATCCTCCCTTATTGTTTCCACTATCAGTGTCACAAACCAAAAGATTTCTTGTCAAGTCGCGTTTCCCATTTGACCGTTTCTTCGTTCTTTCGGACAATGGAAAAGAGAGGATGTGTTGAAATGAACGCTGCGACGTTCCAATCTTTTTACCTGTTATTGAAAAAAACGAAACCCCCGATCGGATTATTATCCGCTGCCGTTTCCGTCTCTGTCATCCAAGCGCTGGCTGCCCTCGCCATTCCTTGGTTCTTAAAAACGTTGATTGACGGGTTTACAGTCGATCGACTGACTCCACAGCTGATCAGTTTGTTCGTGATCGTCTTCGTCGTCCAAGTCGTCGCGAATGCCTTGTCAATCTATTGGTTACAGATCGTCGGTCAACGGATCGTCGCCAATTTACGAACGCTTTTATGGAAGCATCTACTGACGCTATCGATTCCATTCTATGATGAGACGAAATCTGGTGAACTCGTCTCGCGACTCAATAGTGATGCTACGACTCTTCAACAATTGCTGTCGGAGCAACTTGTCCGCCTGCTGACATCACTCGTCTCGATCATCGGGGCGATCACGGTCCTATTCTTCCTCGACTGGCAAATGACACTCGTCATGGTCATCGCTGTACCCGTGACGTTACTAATCATCATCCCGCTCGTGCGGAAGCTGCATAAGATATCTCGTGAGACTCAGAAGGAACTCGCAGGGTTATCCGGTTTTTTTGCCGAGATGCTCGGTGAAGTCCGACTCGTCAAATCGCAAGCGACTGAACCCTATGAGCTCGACCGTGGGAAAACTCGAATTGAGAATCTTTATTATTATGGCGTCAAGGAAGGACGAATTCAAGCCCTCTTGTTGCCGATCTTTAACGTCACTTTGACGACGATGTTGATCTTGATCATCGGCTTTGGTGCTTACCGCGTTGCGACGAACCAAATCACAGCAGGTGAACTCGTCGCCTTCTCGCTCTATTTATTCCAAATCATGTCGCCGCTCGTGACGATGACTGAATTCATCACGAAGTTACAGAAAGCACGTGGAGCAACCGAGCGAATCATCGAGCTTCTCGATGAGACACCAGAAGCGCCTGGAGCGCTTGTTGCGCCGCGTCCGTTTACGGACGTCACGGTCGATCACCTATCATTCGGATACAATGAGACGCCTATCCTACAGGATGTCAGCTTTACGTTACCACGCGGCAAGACGACAGCGATCGTCGGTCCGAGTGGATCCGGGAAGACGACATTATTCGCGATACTGGAGCGATTCTATCAACCGACGTCCGGGCAGATCCGACTCGGAGATCAATCCATCACTGATTTGACGTTATCGTCTTGGCGCCAAGCGATCGGCTATGTCGCCCAAGATTCACCTGTTTTATCAGGAACGATACGTGACAATCTCGTCTACGGTCTTGCAGAAGACGTCAGTGAAGACAAAATCCGTGAGGCTGCACGGATGGCGAATGCCGATACGTTCATTGAACGTTTTCCGGAGGGGTATGCGACAGAAATCGGAGAACGGGGTGTCAAGTTGTCCGGTGGTCAACGCCAACGAATTGCGATCGCACGCGCACTCCTGCGTGATCCAGAAATCCTGTTGCTTGACGAAGCGACATCTAGTCTTGACTCCGAGTCCGAGCGGGTCGTTCAGGAGGCACTCGAGCGATTAATGGTCGGACGGACGACGTTCGTCATCGCCCATCGTCTCGCGACGGTCCGTCATGCCGAGCAAATCATTGTCCTTGAAGACGGTCAGATTTCCGGCATCGGGACACATGATCGCCTCGTCGTCGACAATCCATTGTATAATAAGCTCGTAACGCAACAATTCATCGGCACGGAACGTGCAAGGGGGAATCACGTATGAAGACAGTCGGTTTCATCGGATTAGGTGTCATGGGACAAGGAATGGTCCGCAATCTGCGCAAGGCAGGTTTTACAGTCAAAGGATACAATCGCACAAAAGAGAAAGGACTCGTCCTTGAAGCAGATGGTGTCGAAATCGTCGATACGATTCAAGACGTCGTCACGGATGTCGACGTCGTCATCTCGATCGTCGGTTATCCGCAAGACGTCGAACAAATCTACTTCGAAGACGGAATTCTCGATCATGCGGCACCCGGAACGATTCTAATCGATATGACGACATCAAGTCCGGCTCTTGCAGAACGAATCGCGCAGGAAGCGACAGCACGCGGTCTTCAGGCACTGGACGCACCTGTCACGGGTGGTGACCTCGGTGCGAAGAACGGGACACTCGCCATTCTCGTCGGTGGGGAAGAAGCGGCGTTCGCACAAGCAAAGCCATTATTTGAGGCGATGGGAAAATCGATTGCACTCTTCGGTGGCCCTGGTAAAGGACAATCGGCGAAACTCGCTAACCAAATCGCGATCGCCGGCTCGATGATCGGAACAGCGGAAATGCTGTTGTTCGTCACGCGGTCCGGGATTGATCCGACGCAATTCATCGAGACGATCAAATCTGGATCAGCGGGTAGCTGGAGTCTTGAAAACTTGATTCCACGCGTTATCGCTGAAAACTACTCACCTGGTTTCTTCGTCAAGCACTTCATCAAGGATATGCGTCTTGCCCTCGAACGCGGCGCTGAGATGGGCATCGCGACACCTGGTCTTGCACTGACGAAGGATTTATATGAACAACTTGCTGAGCTGGGTCATGCCGATTCTGGTACACAAGCACTTTATCTGTTGCTCGCCGAGCGTTCACGCGCTTCCGTGGAATAAGTAAAAGCCTGTACGCTACGTCTACTGACGTAATGTACAGGCTTTTTACGTTCATCCCTCGACGGATGATTGACGTGTTGGTTTCAAGCGTTCATAGAAGTGTGCCATCGTCGTATCGAAGTACGGCGTCAAGAAGATGACACCTACAGTACTAAGTAATGCGAGGATACCCCAGCCGATGAAACTCAAGTAAAGCATGATCAGTTCACGCTTATGTCCTTTCATCATCCGACGACTCTCACCAAGGACTTGCCAAAACGACAATTCCGGTCGATCGACCAAAATGTACGGAACGAGGCGATACGCTAGATAAAAGTACAATGCCGGTAAAATCAAAAATGATCCGACATAAACCAATACCGTCACGATTGCATACGCGGCAATCGTCCGGAAGGCACGTCGAAACGAAGAAAATCCTTCGAATAACGTTCCGATTCCCGCGGACTCTCCGCGCGTGAAACGTAAGTACGCAATTGTTCGTCCCACTGTCACCGGTGCAAGGACGATCGTTACGACCATATTCAGAGCAATGAAGCGCACCATGCTATCAATGTTATCTTGGTCAAATGACATCCGGCTTGCAGCGAGTGCAAAAATGAGGAAGTAGATGATCGAGATGCTTAATCCGACCAACCAACGTCCTTTTAACGTACCAAGAGCAGCTTGTTTCAATTGTTTAGGGTTCATGTCGTACTCCTTCATATCCACTATTTCCACTTTTGATTTTAGCCCAGTTTCCTTGAAAAACCTAGTTATCCCACTCTGCTTTTCATCTGCTTGAAGCGAATCGTCGAAAAGTCGTCACGAGCGCAAAAAATCCATTTCTCTCATCTCATCAGATTTGAAAAATGGATTCGTGCGATATAGGATTAGCCCAGAAGTCGCGTCAACGCCTTGACACTTTCTTTTTGAATGACACCGTCTTGTAAGACAGCCGATCCCACATGTAGCTCGGACGCCTTCGTTGCCTCAAGAAGCGTTTTTGCATTCTCAAGTGTGATACCGGATCCCGGTAAGATGATCAGGTCCGGATGTTCCTCGATCAAGCGCGCAATCGTCTCTTTACCTTCTAGTGCCGTCGCTTGGCCACCTGACGTTAAGATCCGATCGACTTCCGGAAAATCAGCGAGCACTTCTGCCGCTTCGAAAATATCACGACTGCTGTCAATTGCCCGGTGGAACGTCAATGACAGCTCCCCTTTATGTTTGATAATACGACCAAGGAAACCTTCGTCGATGCGACCGTCTGCAGTCAATGAGCCAACGACGATTCCGGCTGCGCCGAGTTCACGGATCAAATCGATATCCGTGATGATCGTCTCCTCATCTGATTTCGAATAGACGAACGATTTGCTGTGTGGGCGCACGAGGACGTGAACTGGAATTTCAACCGTCGAGACGACCTGGCGAATCAGTCCGTAGCTCGGAGTTAATCCCCCTTCGGATAAGGCAGATACGAGCTCAATTCGCTGTGCACCGGCTTGTTCTGCTGCGACCGCTTCTTCTACGGTCGATGCGATGATTTCTAACATGATACATCCCTCCCGCATCAGTGTATCATGAGACAACCATCCAGTTCACGCGTTCGTTGAACAGTTTCATCTCCCATGATGGCGGATAGGAAGCTGGACTAAGGACGATTTTCGCACGTCGGAACTCCGCCACCTTATATTTTCGGTTTCCTTGGAATTCGTCATTGGCCAAGAACGCATAGACATCTTTCGTACAGCTGATGACCGCTTTTTGGATGAGTGACGACTCGATATCATCACTGACGAATCCCCGTTCGATTTCCGCTCCATCAAACGACAAAAAACAAGCATCGAAGGCATAGGCATCCAGCGCTTGCAATACCTCGACCCCGACCGTCTGCCCATATGCATCGACTGTTCCACCTAACAACCGAATTTCCCCCGTGAACGGTCCCGTCTTACGGCACTGCTCCAAGTGACTGGCGACGATGAGTGAATTCGTGACGATCGTCGCGTTTCCCGTTAAATAAGGTAACAAGTGCTCAACCGGTTCGCCTCGCCCGAGAAAGATGCAGGAATAATCACTGAGCCACCCTTTCGCATAGCGTGCTAAACGACGAGACAACTGATCCGTCCGCCGCGAGATCGGTGTCTCCCGTTTTCCTCCTTGATAGATGGCACCTCCATAGACGCGCTTCAATTGCCGTTCGCGTTCCAGTTCCTCTAAGTAGCGTCGTACCGTTTCTCCCGAGACATCGAGACGTTCGATCAAATCCTTCGTCATGACTTTCCCTTCCTCTTCCAGCCATTCCATGATGCGTGATTTCCGCTCTTCTCCTAACAACGACACGTGCGCTTCCCCCTTTACAGACAAGTTCTAGTTCTAGTGTAGCGAACGTCTGTAAAGGTCTTGTAAATCCGGTGTAAATAAACGTGTAGTTCCTATGAAATGTCGTTGAATTCGTCCGTTATCCGACTTTTCATCAAACGAAAGACGCGTCTGCCTCTCGATGAGTGAGAAGCAGACGCGTCTTCATTCGTTCATTCAGACGATTTCTTTGCAAAGAGTGGAATCTTAGACTCTGTTCCTTGGCGAATCCGTTGGATGTTATCACGATGCTTGAAGATGACGAACAACGCAAGAACCGTAAAGAACGTCGGAACGATCCAGTCGTTCGTCAAGACGCCGATGGTGATGGAAACAACAATCCCGACACTTGCTGCTACGATCGAACTGAGCGACACCATCCGACTCAGGCGAAGTGTCGTCAAAAAGGACACGAGCAGAAAGATGAAGAGAATCGGACTCGTCACGAGCAACATCCCACCAGACGTCGCAACTGCCTTTCCGCCCTTGAACTTTGCGAAAATCGGATAGATATGACCGACGACAGCCGCTAATCCAGCAAACAGCGGATGCACATCCGCGCCCATTAAGATTGGAACAAGACTCGCGACGGCTCCTTTTCCAAGATCACCGATCAAGACGATGATTCCTGCCTTTTTCCCCAAGACACGGAACGTATTCGTCGTTCCGAGATTCCCGCTACCGTGTTGACGAATATCGATTCCGTGTCCCCATTTCCCGACAAGTAATGCGAACGGAATCGAACCGAGCAGATAGCCAAGAACCAAAATCCCTATGATTTCAATCATAGTCAACCTCCAACCTCTTAGTGACCGACTTTCATATATTCCTCAAGAGTCTGTCCGTTATTTTTAATTTGTGTCGCGACATCGACACCGACATAACGAATGTGCCATGGTTCATACGTGTATCCTGTTCGGGATTGGAATCCACGATCATAGCGAACGATGAATCCGTACTTCGCTGCGTTGTTCGCGATCCATTTTCCTTCTTTCGTATCGCCAAGAGCAGCCGTTAATCCGTTGCCCACGCTCGGTGACGAGATATCAAATGTCAGACCGGTCTGGTGTTCACTGTGACCCGGACGCGCCGAATACTGATCGGCAGCTGCCTTACCGTCACGTGCGACATAATTATTATACAATACTTTTTGGCGTGCGCCGGAACGGAATCCACTGACAGCGTTTAATGTCACGCCTTCTTTTTTAGCAGCGGCAAACATCTTTTCCATCTGTTTCGCAGCTGGAGCTCGCATGTAGCTCTGCTCAAGTACACCTGAGTATGAGAAGCTGACGTTCGGGACGACGAGATCCGACGGTTTGTAGTCGATCGGCAAGCTATATTTCTTGTTGACGACGACGAGCATTCCAAGCGAAAGATCGGCTTTAGCATCTGCAGATTTATCGACGTCCGGTGTCTCATCTTCTGGTTTTGATGGTTTTTCTTGCTCAGGATCCTGAGACGAACTATCCGGTTTATCCGTCGATTCGTCTTTTTTGTCCTCTGTCTTGTTCTCAGATGTTGCAGAATCATCTTTTTTCTCTGCCTCATCCTTTGTCGTCTCATCCGAAGACCCTTGGTCCTTTTGTGTCGTCTCCTCGGATGATTTGTCTTCTTGTTTTGCTTCTTCTGACGTCTCATCTTTCGTTGTTTCATCTTTGTTTGTTTCGTCTTTGTTTGTGTCTTTTGCTGTGTCTTCTTTTTTCGTTTGTTCGTTTGATTGTTTTGTCTCATCTGACTTTTGTTCTGTTTTCGTCGTATCGTCCGCTTGCTGATCCCCAGGATTACATCCTGCAAGGAGAAGCGCTAACGTACTAACGGTTACGATTTTTTTCATGAGTAAGACCCCTCTTCTTTTTATGCTTCTCTATGTTACCGCTAATCGCTTTATCCGTCGACCCTTGTTCAGACGAATGGATTAGACCACATCCTACTCTAGCTTCTTCATTTTCGCAAATGATATTCGATTTGTCATCGGTCCTTAGTACCAAGTACTAAAAATTATCGATTGACTTTATTATTAAATCGAAAAAGCGGAACCGATTCACTAAATCGATCCCGCTTTCATTGTATCTTACGCCTCCGTCAACAGAGCTGCATCCGTTTCGCTCATCTTCTCATAGATGGCGTGCCAGTTCGGGAACACTTTCGGCAACCGAATCGGTCGGAAGTTTTCCTTCTTGACGACGACGTGTGTCGTTTTCGCGGATACTGCCAGCTTCCCGTCCGGATGCTTGACCGTATACCCATAAATCGTCCGTAGTCCATCATAATGATCAATCCAGACCGTCACGACCGCCGTATCACCGTACGTCAACGAGCGTTTGTAATCGAGATTGACATTCGTGACCGGGGAGACGTAACCTGCATCTTCCATCTCTTTGTAATCAAGACCCAAAGACTGGATCAATTCCGTCCGTGCGAGTTCCAAATAGACGAGATAGTTCGAATGATAGACGATGCCCATCATGTCCGTCTCGGCGTATCGGACAGGTATTTCAATCGTATGCATGTAGCTTCCCCCTTAAAAATCCTCTTTTTCAAGATAGGACCATTCTGAACCGGACAAGCTAACTTTGTCAATTAATCGCATCGATTGTTTCGCAATCGCCTGTTCAACGATCGTGATTGCCGCCCGTGCGTTTCCGTTCGGAACGACATCAATCTTCTCAGTAAGCGTCGATCGTGCGTCCTCCGTCAGCTCGTATCCGAACCGTGCCGCGTATCCTTCAATGATTTGAATCAACTCGTCTGGCGAATAATTTGGGAAGTGGAATGATCGCTTAAAGCGAGATTTTAATCCTGGATTACTCGCAAGCAAGGCATTCATCTGTTGCTCGTAACCTGCAAGAACGACGACGAGATTGTCTTGATGTTTCGTCATTTCATCTACAAGCGTATCGATTGCTTCCTTCCCGAAGTCATTCGCTCCACCGTTTAACGCATACGCTTCATCAATGAATAAGACACCACCTAGGGCATCTCGAATCGCGTCACGCGTCTTTTGCGCTGTCTGTCCGACATAACCGGAGACGAGATCCGCCCGGCTGACGACTTTCAAGTGCCCGCGTTTTAAATAGCCGCATTGTCGTAAGACATCGGCATAAAGCTGGGCGACGGTCGTCTTCCCGGTCCCACTATTGCCGCTAAAGACTGCGTGCAATTCGACCGGTAACACCTTATATCCTGCTTCCCGACGGCGTTTTTGCATCGATAACAACGCTTCAATTTGTTTGAGTTCATCTTTGAGATCAGACAATCCGACGAGCGAAGCGATCCGTTCCTCAACGGTTGCGTCAGGTTCTTGCACCATCTCGAAATCTTCTTGTTCGAGTAAGGCAAAGTCTTCGTGACTGGCACTTTCTCCAAGGCTTGATCCCTTCTTGAAGATCGCATCAAGCACGATATTACGGACGGCGCGTCCATTTCCGAAACTGGCGTCGACGCGCTCTCGCTCAAGCCGTCCGAGCAACGCCCGCTCTGCTTGTTCCGTCAAGACGTAATCGTTTGCGGTCGCGATCGAGCGTCCGATGGCGAGCAGCTCCTGATCCGTATAGTCGGCGAGTAGATAATGATTTGATTCCGGGAAACGACTCCGGAGTCCAGGATTCGCCTTCAGGAAATCCCGCATCTCTTCTGGGTAACCGGCAAGCACAACCGCAAATCGCCCAGCATATTCCCCACTCGTCATCGCTGCGACGAGCGTATCAATCGCGGCCTGACCATAATCGTTCCCACTTTGTCCGGCACGTTTTAAAGCATAGGCTTCATCGATGAAGAGCACCCCTCCGACGGCTTCACGAACTTTACTCATGACCTGTTCTTCCGTCTGTCCGACGAACGCACCGACGAGTGACGAACGGTCCGTCTCGACGACTTCCGGGCGTTCGAGTAGTCCGAGCTCGTGATAGATTTTCGCCATCAGACGAGCAAGCGTCGTCTTTCCGGTTCCCGGGTTTCCCATTAAGATCATGTGTAGCGATGGTTGATCACTTGAACGATAGCCATCTTCCGATCGTTTTTGTTGGTACTTCAAGAAACGATACATATGGTGGACCCGTTGTTTGATGTCTTCAAGGCCAATCATTGCGTCGAGTTCTTCGAGTGCTGACCGTTCGACTTGTTTACTTTCGACGGGAAGTAGGGCAACGACACGCTTGAGATCCTGAATCGTCGTCGCCTTTAATTCCGTCATCTCACGGAATGCTTCCCGGGAATAGAAGCGTTCTTGTAAGCTGTCGACGAACGTCTGCGCCGTCTGCTCAAGCGTTGCACTCGAACGCAACAATGCCGTTCCAGCCTCGAACAGTTCCGTCCAGCGTCCGGCATCTAACCGGCGTAATCGCTCCGTTAGTTCGACAATTTGTTCCGTCTCCTCGACGATTTGGCTCGCCTGGAGAATCAGTTCCTTCGTCGCCGAGCGTTTTGCGTTCGCATTGTCCGTCTCACGGATTGTCGGGAACGTGTGCGCGACGAGTCGCTGATACGTACTTTGTAGTTGTTGTTCCGTCAATAACTGCTCCAGACGAGCTGGCAAGCGACCATGCTGACGGATTTCTTGCATCCAGCTCTCAGCTAAGGCGTCCAGTCGTCCTGTCATGATATAGCGATGCTCGACGAGTAACGCTAAGATCCGGACGAGTGCTTCCGTTTCTCCAAGTAGCCGACTACTTTGAGCATAACGTAAGGCAAGCACCTCCTCGACTTTCGCGCCCTCTTCCCACGCCTTGATTTGATTGAACATCTCCTCTTTCGAGAATGCTTCCATGTTGAACCTCCTGCGTCTCGAAAAAACCGACTTTGTCCGCTACCGTTTCGTAGCGTCATCGCCGGTCGTTTCTTGTTTATTTTGCTTTTAGCCAATCCTTATCGAACGTATCAATCGTCTCAAAACTCTTCATCTTGACAGAGTAGAACAGTTTACCGTTATTGCGTGACTCCGCACCGAGTACTTTCGAACGGTCGGAAGCAACATAATACGTCGCTTGTTCCTGGTTGTTTTCTTTATCGAAGATTGATGGATATTGTTTGATCCATTCTTCCGGAACTGTGCTCGATGGTTCTTTTTTCACGTACACGTCCGCAGCCATCCCTGCGATGTCTGCCTCTCCCTCGACTTGTCCAAAGTCACCTTTATTGATGAAGGCGAGAATCTGTTCGTTGAATCCGCGAGAGAGGAACGGACGCGGCGCACTGACGCTCTTACCCGCTTTCGTCTCATTGACTAACTTCCCTGTCGCATCATACTCACGGAACATCGTACCGTTCCAGATCGCGAGCGATCCTTTCGAAGGTCCGTCTACGACTTCCGTCCGGAAATGCCCTTTGTCGTCAAAGACGACTTCATATGTCCGGGCTTCGAGCTCATCTTTTTTCGTCGCGAGTTTCTTCTCGACATATTGAATGCGTGTCATCGTATAAAACGGTTTGACCGTCGCGGCTTTTTCATCGCTTGCGGTCTGCGTCTTGTTCAAGAGATAAAAATTGTAGGCAAGGAGGATCGCCATTGCCACGATTGCTACTGCAATCCACGTGCTCGTTCGTTTCGTCATGCCATGTACACCTTCCTAGCTCAAGTCTCTATTCCCTATCATCGTATCGGTTTTAAAGGGGAAATACAAAGGGTTTGTCCAAGATTTCACGATTTCTGAGTAAATTCGTCAGACTTTTGAACAAATGACAAAAATCGTCGTGATCATCAAAAAAAGACGAACCGAATCGATTCGGTCCGTCCTCTCTCATGGTCTTGGTGCTTTTGGTGTCAATGAGACGATGAGTGAATCATCGACGAGATAGTAACTATGATGCGGCATCTCACGCAAATAACCCTCTTGAAAAAGTTTCGCACAATCAACCTGCATCGTCTTCGTATGGGCTTTAAGTGGCAACTTCTTGACGTGGTGTAAGTACTGATCCACAGCGATTTGGACATGATCCATCTCATAGACGAGTTCACGGTCTTTTGCTTCCATGATAGCAAACGTTTCCCGTGACATATAGAACACTTGTGTCGAGCGCGCTTTTAGTAAATGTTCCAATTGAGTCAAATCGATTCGCTGCTCAGCATCTAGGAGAACCGTCCGATTCGTTCCTTTCGGTAGTTCAGATTCAAACTTATGCGTCGCCTGCTTCACTTCTTCTAGCGTCACGTCACGCATAGGTAACGGATTCTCACTCTTTGGTTGAAACCACTTCTTGAATCGATTCATCGTATTCTCCTCTCGTCAAAAAAGGCGGGGTTTCCCCCACCTTTAATTGATCCCCTTATGCTTGTTGGAGACGCTCACGAAGGACCATTGGAAGGATCCCGCCGTGACGGTAGTAATCGATGTCGACTTCTGAATCAAAACGAGCAATCGCTTCGAACTCAGTGACTTTTCCGTCTGCCGCTGTCGCCGTGACTTTAACGATGTCACGCGGACGAACAGACTCATCGATTGCGATGCTGATCGCTTCTTCACCTGTTAAACCAAGTGTTTCAGCTGTCGTGCCTGCCACGTATTGCAGTGGAAGAACACCCATCATGACGAGGTTTGAACGGTGAATCCGCTCGAAGCTCTCCGCGATGACGGCTTTGACGCCGAGCAAGTTCGTTCCTTTTGCTGCCCAGTCACGTGAAGAACCCATACCGTAGTCTTTACCAGCGAGGATGACGAGACCTGTGCCATCTTCTTTGTACTTCATCGCAGCATCGTACATCGCCATCGTTTCGCCTGTTGGCCAATACGTCGTGAAGCCACCTTCTGTACCTGGTGCGACTTGGTTACGGATCCGGATGTTCGCGAACGTTCCGCGCATCATGATTTCGTGGTTACCACGACGTGAACCGTATGAGTTGAAGTCTTTTGGTGCAACCCCTTTGTTGACGAGGTATTGACCGGCTGGTGTCGTTTTCGAGAATGAACCGGCTGGTGAGATGTGGTCCGTCGTGACCGAATCAGCGAACTTACCGAAGACACGGAGTCCGTTGAGGGCTTCGACTTGACCAGCTTCCTTCGCCAAGTTCTCGAAGAACGGTGGGTTTTGGATATACGTCGACTCACCGTCGAAGTCGTACTGATCTCCTGTTGGCACATCAAGGTTGTTCCAACGTTCGTTTCCTGTGAAGACTGAATCGTATTCTGCACGGAAGCTTTCTGGTGTGACGACCGTGTTGATGATCGTTTGAATCTCATCACGTGATGGCCAGATGTCAGCGAAGAAGACTTCTTGTCCGTCTTTGCCTGTTCCGAGTGACGCGTTCATGATATCGACGTCGACTGTTCCTGCAAGTGCATACGCGACGACGAGTGGCGGTGAAGCCAAGTAGTTCGCTTTGACGAGCGGGTGGACACGACCTTCGAAGTTACGATTACCGGAGAGGACAGACGAAACGAGTAAGTCTGAACCGAGGATCGCGTCTTCGACAGCGCGGTCAAGTGGACCAGAGTTCCCGATACATGTCGTACAGCCGTAACCGACCGTGTTGAAGCCGAGTTCGTCAAGGTACGTTTGGAGTCCTGATTTCTCGAGGTAATCCGTAACGACCTTCGATCCTGGCGCAAGTGATGTCTTGACGTATTTCGGAACCGAAAGACCGAGTTCGATCGCTTTTTTCGCGACGAGTCCCGCACCGATCATGACGTATGGGTTTGATGTGTTCGTACAGCTCGTGATCGCAGCGATTGCGACGTCACCAGTACGCATTTCAACTGCTTCGTCTTCGAACTGAACGACAGCGACTTTGTTCGCTTCTTCTTCCGCCAAGCCGAATCCAGCGTTTCCTTGTGGAGCCGTCAACGCTTTTT
Source organism: uncultured Exiguobacterium sp. (assembly GCF_964277885.1). Classification (NCBI taxonomy): domain Bacteria; kingdom Bacillati; phylum Bacillota; class Bacilli; order Caryophanales; genus Exiguobacterium; species uncultured Exiguobacterium sp. The sequence continues at coordinate 1,690,375 of NZ_CAXYJR010000005.1, forward strand.
TGAATGATGTATGAACATCCGTCAAATCGATCCGGTCTTGTGGACGTTTTGGTCCAGCAAGGGCAGGAACGATCGTTGAAAGATCAAGTTCGACTGTTTTCGTGAATGTTGGATCTTCGTTTTGTGGCGTGTAGAACAAACCGTTTGCTTTCGAGTAGTTCTCGACTTTTTCGATCAATTCTTCATCGCGACCTGTCAGACGAAGGTACGTCAATGTTTCTGTGTCGACTGGGAAGAATCCACATGTTGCACCGTATTCTGGCGCCATGTTCGCGATTGTTGCCCGGTCAGAAAGTGACATCAAGTGGAGTGATGGACCGAAGAACTCGACGAATTTACCGACGACATTCTCTTGACGGAGCATTTCCGTTACACGAAGAGCAACGTCTGTTGCTGTCGTTCCTGGGTGCATCTCACCTGTGATGCGTACACCGATGACTTCTGGTACTGGGAAGAACGATGGCTGCCCGAGCATGCCCGCTTCCGCTTCGATCCCACCGACTCCCCAACCGAGGACGCCAAGACCGTTGATCATCGTCGTGTGTGAGTCCGTTCCGACGAGTGTATCCGGATACACATCAACTGTACCGTCTGCTGTTTCCTTTTCAAGGACGACAGATGCCAAGTACTCGAGGTTAACTTGGTGGACGATCCCTGTTGCGGGTGGTACAGCACGATAGTTATCGAATGCCGAAGTCGCCCAGCGAAGCAATTTGTAACGCTCTTCGTTACGTTCGAATTCGAGATCCATGTTTTCTGCAAGTGCACCAGCAAAACCGTAAGCATCGACTTGAACAGAGTGGTCAACGACGAGGTCTACTGGTACTTCTGGGTTGATGACCGATGGGTCTCCACCGAGATCTTGCATCGCTTTACGAAGTGACGCGAGGTCAACGACCGTTGGAACACCTGTGAAATCCTGAAGGATGACGCGTGACGGTTTGAACGGAACATCGACATCGTTCGAAACTTGAGCTGTTCCCCATTTCGCCAAGTTCTCGACGTGTTCACGTGTGATCGAACGACCATCTTGTTGACGAAGTACTGACTCGAGTAGGACACGAATCGAGTATGGAAGACGTTTGACTTCCGTCAATCCGAGCTCTTCCAATTTTTCAAGACTATAGTACTGATAATTCTTACCGTTTGCTTCAAACGAACGGCGTGCGCCAAAGACATCTTGCGACACATCTGTTTGCTTCATGGTGATTCCCCCTTTAAGTGTTCACGACATCAAGCCCCTGATACCGCTTACTTGTACAGTTCTATCATAGTATAATATGGATTCCGTTACAATTTGAAAGAACAAAAGACTTTCGATAAGTTTTGCTTATTGCTGATATTAGAAAATTATTCTGTTGTCCTGTTTTTCTCATATTTCCAGTCTCGCGTTTCCATTTAGAATGTTCAGGGTACTTAAAAAGTGTAGTACGATATCCGATTCTTGTGGAGGCGTTTATTATGGCGAAATATAAAAGCGATGCAACGCACGTTATTACGACAATCATTTTTAGTGATTTAGAAAAAGCAAAAACAGGTTTTGCGATGATTAAGGATCTCGAAGCAATCAAGGAAATCGAGATGGATCAGATGGTTCTCGCAAAACGTGACGAAGCAGAGGGCTTCTCTTTCATCGATGCGATCGACTTCACGCAACAGGACCAATCCTTCAAAGGCTCATTGATCGGCATGGCGATCGGTGTCGTCGGTGGTCCGTTCGGTATGCTCGTCGGTTCCGTTGCTGGTTATTTGATTGGTGCGAACCGGGATGAAAAGAACGAACGGGAATCGTTTGATTTATTCAACCGGACGCTGAATCAGATCAACCCCAACCATTACGGTGTCATCTTGATCAGTGAGGTCAACGAAGATTCAGAAGCCGTCAATGCGATCGCCGCTGAACTCGGAGCGACGATTCGCCGGACAGGTGAAACTTTGCCGGATGGTACGGTCTAATCAAATCAAAGTTGTCGTCTTTACGTTCTCGTGTTTAAACGGGAGCGTTTTTTAATTCGTGAATCACCTGTTTTGCTGCTTCCTGTGTCGTGTCTGAATCGACTTTCTGTAAAGAATTTTGTTGTACGGATATGAGGATATTTTTGTAGCTGATGATGATGAGATCGGATTGATTCGACAGCTTTTGATTGAGCCCTTTGTAACCATCGCTTGATTGATACTGAACCACATCATTGCCTATGTATTGATCTGTATACGCAAAATGAATCACTAACTGCGTATCTTGTTTTTGATTTTCAAAATAAAGTGTTTCTTGTGTCGACGGCGTATCAATCGTTCCGTCAACCGTTAACCAACGTCTCTTCCCAAAACTCAAGGATTGATCGACAACCGTGAAATCTGCACCAATAGTACTTGCCTTCAACTGAAACTGCTCCATCGCCAAGTGTTCATTCATGTACTTGAACAGTCTCTCATACTGAGCTGGATTTAAGATGGCGTGTTTCGTTTGATTCGTATGCGTAGTAGTTTGGACTTCTACTTTTTTCTGTTCCGTCGTGCCCTCCTCATCCGTGCATCCAGCGATTAAAAACAAACTTGAAAACAGAATTAACATTCTCACTCGACGTTTCATAAAAATATCCTCCTATGGCGAAATACTTCACTTCGCCTTAAAGTTGTACAGCGGTTTAATGATCTCGACGACGTCGACTGTCTCTCTCGTATTGCGAATGATTTCGTCCATCGGTTTATAGACGAACGGCGACTCGTCACGTGTCGATGCGACGACTGAACTTGACCAGACATCGGTCATCGCCTTTTCGAACGCATCCAGTTCAACTGTTTTGAATGCTTTTGACCGCGACATGATGCGACCTGCTCCATGTGGCGCGGAATAGTTCCAATCGGGATTGCCTTTTCCGACGACGATCAAGGAGCCGTCACGCATGTTCATCGGAATGATTGCCCGCTCGCCGGCTTTTGCAGAGATGGCACCTTTTCGTAGAATCATCGCGTCAAGATCGATGTAGTTGTGGATCGTATCGAACTGATCCGCAGCCGTCCACCCCATCGCTTCAAAAATAACTTCAGTCATCGCCTGACGGTTCAGTGCCGCGTATCGTTGCGCAATCTTGAGATCATGCAGATAGCGCTTCATCGCTTCTCCGGAAACAGATGCTAAATCTTTGTTAAACGTAGACCGCTTTTCCTTCAATTGCTGTAAGGTCACCTGAATATCCGACTCGCGCCCTTGTTGTTTTAATTCGGCGATGACTTGGTCCGCGTCAAATTGGAAGCGTGCCGTTTCCGCCTCTGCTTGATAATGTTCGGCAATCGTCTTTCCAAGATTGCGACTACCAGAATGAATGACGAGATAGCGCTGTCCTGCTGCATCCTGATTCAGTTCGATGAAGTGATTTCCTCCACCGAGTGTACCGATCGATAATCGTGCCCGTGTCTCGTTGAACGGTGCAAGTACTTGATCAAACGGTACCTGCTCTGATAATGGATGGGCTTTTTGCCGTACCGACATGCCACTTGGAACGAGACGCTGAATCGTCGCGTCAAGTTTCGCATAATCGATTGGTTCTTGTTCAGCAAGTCGTGTACATAACATGCCGCAACCGATATCAACACCGACGAGATTTGGTACGACCTCGTCCGTCACATGCATCGTCGTTCCGATGACAGATCCCTTTCCAGCATGGCAATCCGGCATGATTCGAACGCGACTGTCTGTCGCAAATTGTTCCTCTAACATAGCTGCGACCTGCTTAATCGTCAGGTCGTCGACGTTATCTGTGAAAATCTTCGCTTCCCCATACGTGCCTTGAATCGTTTTCATACGATCGTTCCTTTCTTGTCCTATCCATTTAGTTATTCTGCTGTTTCTTGCATGATTTCAATGAATTGTTTTGTCAGTGTCGTCGGTCCCGTCTCCGTCAACCAGACGAAGGCTGTCGTACTTGCAGCACCGGATAAGTATGTCTGGTGCAGTCCTGTCATATCCAGTTCCCGCAACGTACTCTCCGGCAATACAGTCACCGCCTGTCCACTGCGGACAAGACCAATCAGCGTCAAGACATCGGAACACGTCTCTTGCGATACGACGCCGAGCCGTTGACTTAACGTCTGAAAGACACCGAGTCCTTCTTGACTCGGAATGATGAGGTTCGCAGTTGGGTGATCCGGATGCCAGACTTGATGAAACGGTTCTTCTTCCATCCATTCAATCGAGATCCCTTGCGCATCAATCGGCAGACGGACGAATGCTGCATCAAGCGACCGCTCTTTCAACCGTTCGATGAGCGCACTCGATTCTCCTTGGTGGACTTGTAAGATAATGCCAGGATGTCGTCGTTTCATCTGTTCAATCCATTCGACGAGCCGACTGGCTGATAAGGTGTTGACACCAATTCGCAAAATCCCTGTTCGCCCGGCTTCGATGTCGCTCACTTCCATCCGTGTCTCCTGCTCGAACTGTAGTAAAGAAACTGCTCGTTCATATAAGCGGTTGCCGCTCGGTGTAATCCGGATCCCGCGTCCTGCCCGCTCAATCAGACGAACGCCAAGCTCTTCTTCCATCCGCCGGATTTGCTGCGTCAAGGCTGGTTGCGCCATCCGCAAGCGCTCCGCCGCCCGCGTGACGGATTGTTCCTCGACGACCGCACAAAAATAGCGGTACTGGCGTAAATCCATATTCATCATCTCTTTCATATGTTTTCATGTATAAAGATATATGAATCATAACATCAATCATATGCTATGATGCAGGAATATCTGAAGTTTAAGAAAGGAGCTTTTTCATGAAACAAACGACTTCTACCTTCCAGTGGATCGTCTTTTTACTCGCGAACACGATTGCCTTACCAATCGTCGTCGCCAGTCTGTTCGACCTCTCTTCAGTCGAGACAGCTGCCCTTGTCCAACGGTCGTTCTTTGTAGGCGGGATTGCCTGTTTCCTACACGGAGCCTTCGGCCACCGGCTTCCGATCGTATCGGGACCTGCCGGATCATGGGTCAGCATCTTCGTCGTCATTGCCGCACTACCGGTCGATTCAAAAACGGCCTTTACAATTGCGATGGCAGCCGTCGTCATTGCTGGCGTCGTCCTCATCATCCTCGGTTTGACAGGATGGACGAAATACTTATTACCCGTCTTCACACCGCTCGTCAGCGGAACATTTTTGCTCTTATTATGTATTCAATTGACAGGTGTCATGCTCGGTGCCGTCCTCGCCGTCGAGGCAACACGTCTCGCCGGTATCATTACGTTCTTGCTCGTGCTCGGACTCAGCCAATTCGGACCGAGTCGCTTACGTCCGTTCGCCTTGATGATCGGGATCATCGTCGGTTGGCTCGTCAGCCGTCCGTCGCTTCCTGCGTCGTCTAATTTGTTCGCACCACCGCAAGCGTTACCGTTTGGATGGCCACAGTTTGATGGTAGTGCATTTCTTGTCGCGATTCCGTTCGCGATTTTGCTCGTCGTCAATTTGATTGCCGCTTTAAGCGCCGTCGAAGCAACGCTTCAAAAACAAGGACGTCTGCACCAAGGGTTATCAATCGAAGGCGTCATTCATTTACTCGCTGCTACATTCTCGACGCTCGTACCAGTTCCGTTACCCATTACGAGCGGGTTCATCGCGCAAACGGGAAGCCGGAAACGTCGTCCGTTCTTGATTGCCTCGCTCGTCATTGCACTAATCGGTTTCTTCCCAAGCTTGATCGGAATCATCGCGACCTTACCACGTAGCGTTGCGAGTGCCGCGTTGCTTGCGACATTGCCGCACATGTTCCTGATTGCTTGGCAGTCAGCGGAAAGTAACATGGAGAACAGTCGTCGCCGCCATGCGTTTGCGATCAGTGCCGTCATCGGCATCAGTATCTTGTTACAATCAACCGTCATCGCGGAAGTTCTGCCTTTGACACTTCGTCCGTTCCTCAGTAATGGATTACTCGTCGGAACGATGCTTGTGCTCGGTTTCGAGATCATCGAAAAAGTACGTTCTCGTCGCGCGAAACAAGCAGATCGATTGGCGAGCTAAAGAGTATTGTACGATCCAGACGATATCATCATCCTCGCTTTCCTGTAAGAGTCGAGGATGAACATTTCTTCTGTTTATTCATTTAAAAAAGCAGCCTTTTCGATGTGATTCGAAAAGGCTGCTTTTTTCTTATTTCATTCAATTAAAATCAAAAAGCTATTTTACTCAACGCACTTCCCGCCACCATTTTCGTGTCGTGCTCTCGGGTGTCACACTCTCCCCGATCATTGGTGTCAGAACCGGAATCTCATCGCGTTTCGCTTCCGTGAGCAACCGTTCGACCGGTTCGAACCAGGCATGAAACGCGAGGATAAATGCAGACCAGTGAATCGGCATCAAGACGCGACCTTTGACATCACGATGTGCTTGAACTGTTTGTTCCGGTAACATATGCGAATTGGACCACCGGACATCGTATTGCCCGCATTCCATCATCGTCAAATCAAACGGACCATATTGTTCGCCGATTGCTTTGAAGTGTGGACCGTATCCACTATCACCACTAAAGAAGACTTTTTGCGAGCCTTCGATGACCCATGACGCCCACAGTGTCGAAAACTGATCGAGACCATTTCGCCCTGAATAATGCCGCGACGGAGCGGCTGTCAGTTTAACACCACCGACTTGCGTCGATTCATGCCAGTCGAGTTCCGTGATCCGGTCCGCTGAAACGCCCCATCCACGGAGACGACTGCCGACACCGAGCGGTACGATAAAGTGACCAACTCGATTTTTCAAGGCGAGGACGGATGGATAATCGAGATGATCATAATGATCATGCGAATACACGACGACATCGATTAACGGAAGGCGTTCGAGATCGACGGTCTGCGTCATTTGAAAACGTCCCCCACCCAGTTTCGGGAATGGTGACGGTGCGCGCCCGAGCATCGGGTCAAAGAAAATTGTTTGCCCGTCAAGTTCGAGTAAAAACGCCGAATGTCCGAACCATGTGACACGTGGTGCTTCACTATCGTCTTGCCGCCGCTGATACGGAAGTGTCGGTAACGCTTTGACAGGACGCAGATTCGGAATATTTCGTCCGTAATCCTTTAAGATGCTTTTCATCGAGTCCCATTCCATCTTCAACTGGAAATCCATCTCATTTTTGAATTTCCCGTCGACAAAACGATCTGATCGCTCAAAACTCCGCCGCTCTGCACGGCTTGGTCGTTTCCCGAATACCGGGTATCGGTTGATGAACCAAGCACTGGCAAGACCGATTCCTGCTAGAGCTGTCACTATTTTTTTCATGTCTTATCACCTCTTCGATGCTCTCAGTATAGCACCTCGATTCCTCACACATCTTGCCCTACGACTCCAAGTGCGAAAAAAAGTGAAGAACACCGGTATGGCGCCTTCACTTCTAGGTATTAGTCGAGATCGTCTGCTTTCCATTTCGCCCGGTCGCTCTTCTCACCGTCCCCGCGGTGATTGCTCTCATAGGCATTGTTCCCCGGATTTTCAACCTTGTTATCATCGTGCCGATGGTCATGATCATGATCGTGGTCATGGTGATTATGGTGGTCATGGTCGTGGTCATGATCGTGATCGTGATCTCGATCCTTGACGAACAATGCAAGACCGCCACGCTCGACTTCTGCGTAATGCCGTTCTGCCTCATCGTCCGAATGTCCGACACGTTTTAATGTCTCGCGGAGCGGTGGTTCTTTAGAAAATTTTGATTTGACCTGATCGATCCAACTTGCACCCGATGCTTCGTCTGCCGCATCATCTCGACCGACGACAGAAAAATCCGAATCATGATGCCCCTGTTGTTTCAATTCCTCGATTTTTCGTTCCAGACTCGATTGATCCTGATAGATTCCAACAAACCGTTTCGCCATCACATGACACCGTCCTTTTTCATATGAATTCAAACACGCTCTATTTTTACCCTTGTTCGCTTGCCATCAAACGAGATTTCAGGGACGAAAAAACGGACCACTTCGAAAAGTAGTCCGTCAAAAACTTAGAGTTGTTGCGGTGAATCGACCAGCGTGATTGTTCCTTCGTTTTTCTGAACGAATCGCTCGTAGACGAAATCATTCGCAAATAACAACACGGCATTTTCCCAACGATCGTAGACGAGAACCGTCCGTGAATCCGTCAATTGTTTGACGGCAGCGACTTCAGCCGGCTTGATCCATTTCGCGACTTGGAAGTTCGCAGCATCCTTCAAGATGTCAACGCCATACTCACCTTTGAGCCGGTGCTCGAAGACTTCGAATTGGAGTTGTCCGATTGCTCCAAGGATGATTTCGTTGTATTCCGTTTTGTAGACCTGGATCGCACCTTCTTGCGCGAGCTGTTCAACACCTTTTTGGAACTGTTTCGACTTCAAGGCGTTTTTCGTGTAGACCTTCAAGAAGAGTTCTGGCGCGAACGTTGGTAGTGCTTCATATTGCAATGATGGATCACCGTTCGTGATCGTATCACCGATTTGATAGTTGCCTGAGTCGTACAACCCGATGACGTCTCCTGCGAACGCTTCATTGACTGTTTCCCGCTCATCCGCCATGAATTGTGTCGATTGCGACAGTTTCATCTTCTTGCCTGTCCGTGTCAGGACGACATCCATTCCACGATCAAATTTACCCGTACAAATCCGGACGAACGCAATCCGGTCACGGTGGTTCGGGTTCATGTTCGCTTGAATCTTGAATACGAAACCGCTGAAGAAGTCTTGTGCCGGTTCGACTTTCCCTTTGTTCGACTCACGTGGTGTCGGTGAAGGAGACAAGTTCAAGTAATGTTCAAGAAGTGGTGTGACACCGAAATCGACGAGTGCTGATCCGAAGAAGACCGGAGTCAACTCACCTTTTGCGATCAATTCTTCATCGTATTCGTTACCTGCGCCGTCGAGTAAGTCGACTTCATCCATCAACGTCTCGTACATTTCCGAGTTGATCGTCGTCGCGAGTTCTTCGTTTGCGAGACCTTCCTCGCCGAGTTCGATCGTCTTACGATCGTTCTTGAAACAATGGAATTGTCCTTTGACGCGGTCGTAGACCCCTTCAAACTGTTGACCTGAACCAGCTGGCCACGTCACAGCAACCGATGGGATACCGAGGACTTCTTCGAGTTCTTCCATCAATTCGAGTGGATCACGCGCTTGACGGTCCATCTTGTTGATGAACGTAAAGATTGGAATTCCGCGCATCCGACAGACTTGGAACAGTTTCTTCGTTTGCGACTCGATCCCTTTCGCCGCATCGATGACCATGATCGCTGAGTCAACCGCTGTCAGGATCCGGTACGTATCTTCACCGAAGTCCGAGTGACCTGGTGTATCCATGATCGAGACGATCTTTTTGTCATATTCGAATTGCATGACCGAAGACGTAACGGAGATTCCGCGTTGTTTTTCGATTTCCATCCAGTCCGATTTCGCGAATTTCGAGTTTTTCCGTGCCTTGACAGAACCTGCCTCACGGATCGCTCCTCCGTGCAGGAGGAATTTTTCAGTTAATGTCGTCTTACCCGCATCCGGGTGGGAAATGATGCCGAAAATCCGACGCTTTTCGACTTCCGTTTGTAGAATGTTTGTCATGTATGGTAGTTCCTTTCACCGATATATTCAAAAGTCCGATCAATCTTTTTCGCAACTAGTCTATCATACCGAATTTTCAAGGTCTCGTCCATTTCACTTCATTGACTTAATTTTCAGATTAAAAGTTGACAATTCCTCTACTTCTTCTTTACGATGACTAGGAAGTTCACTATTACAGAAGGAGGAGACGTACAATGGTATTCCATCAAGCTCGGACATCTGTCCACACTGTCTTTGTATCGGCTACAACTGTACGTCACCCAATCGTTTAATTTTTAATTAAGCAGGGTGTGCGTATGCGTATACGTACATGCTGCCCTCTTATATCAGGACGGGTATGCCCATATTTGTGCGTATCCGTCTTTTCTATTGTCTAAAAACGGAATATAAGGGGTTTTCACTATGTTTAACGCACTTAAACAGCTCGATCGCAACATCTGGATCCGGTTCGTCGGGGAAACGATCACCGGGATCATGATGTTCATGATCGCACCATTTTTAGTTCTTTATTACGCGGATCGACTCGATTCCTACTTCTTGGTCGGTGTCATCATGGCGACCGGACCGATCATGTCACTCGTCGGCGCCGTCCTCGGTGGTCATTTCGCTGATAAATTCGGTCGAAAACCACTGATGGTCCTCTCGATCATCGGTGACGTCATTGCCTTGATCGGTTTCTCGTTCGCCGATTCATTCGGACCGCTTCTCGCGTTGAACGCGTTGCTCGGTTTATCGAGTTCATTGTTTCATCCCGCGGCAAGCGCGATGGTCGCGGACGTCACACCACCAGAACGCCTGAACGAATCGTTCGGTCTGCTCCGGATGGGACATAACGTCGGGGCCGCATTCGGTCCACTTCTCGGAAGTGCCGTCCTGTTCGTCGACCGTTCACTCATCTTCTACTCTGCCGCTTTCGTCTTTTTCCTGTACGGACTCGTTCTCTACTTTTTCATCGAAGAAACGAAACCGGAGTATATCGAAAAGACGGACGAAGTCAAAGTGTCCCCACTCACCGTATTACGGAAAGACCATGTCTTTTTAATCTTCATCGGTGCGGGTGTCTTCATCTCGATGGGATTCGCCCTCGTCGAGAGTATGTTACCGGTCTTTTTGAAAGAGGCACTACCGGGCTTGCCGACGAAACAAAATCCGTTTCCTTACTTGATGGCACTGAACGGGATCATGGTCGTCTTATTCCAGTTCCCAATCGCTGCTCGCTTATCAGGGAAAGCATTCGGAAAAGTCATGTTGCTCGGCGCCTCGATCTTCGGCATCGGTATGATTTTCCTCGCGTTCGTGCCGTCCTATCTGTTCTCACTCGGAACGAATTATGTCGTGCTCGTGACGGTATTGCTTGCGATTTATGCGTTCTATACGCTCGGTGAGATGATCATGTCCCCTGTGCAGATGACGTTCATCGCTTTGATTGCACCAGAACATCTCCGCGGAACGTACAACGGTGCTGCGAGTCTCCAGTGGTTAATCGGCGGCGTCACCGCACCGCTTCTCGGATCGTTATTCCTTGATACTGGAAAAGGTGACTTTGCGCTCGGATTCGTCGGACTGCTCTGCTGTGTATCAGGTGGGGTCTATCTCGCACTAGACCGGTCGATCCAACGCGCGAAACGCTTAACGAAATCCGCCTAAAAAAAAAAAGCGATGTGTCATGCTCCGACTTTTGTCAGAGCGTTACACATCGCTTTTCTCGTTAAGATGGTAATTGATTTGCCGCTACGAACGGACCGAAGAGGACTGGTAACGGATCAAGTCGTTGCTGGATTTCTTCAATGAAATTCGTTGATCCACTGACGAAGACGATCGGATCATTCGCCGTGATCATCGTCAAGAATTCGTGCATCTGTTGTTCCCAACCGTCTTGACGGATATGATGGACGACCATTCCTTTCGTCGTCAAAGAAAGGACATTCGCTAACATTCGTTCTGCCAGTTCCTCAGCTGAGACATGTAACAATGTCGTTTTTCGACCGGTCAGGAGTGCATGCCGAGCTTCGTCGATGACGGCTCCGAGATGATGCTCTTCTGCAATCAACAAAATATCTTGTTGACGCCAGTTTTCAGCATGACGGTATTTACAAAAATGCCGACACGTATCGACGAGTTGATGGTGAACAATTGCCCATGCTTGAAGTAAAGGTGCATCTTCTTTAAGGTCATATTCGATTTGAATAGCTTGAAGAATTTCACGACTGATGATGTCAGGGTACGTCAACAGAAACGATTTCGTCTGATCGATTTCATTCAGTAAAATCAATTTAAACAGTTCACTCGATTCATGCTGGTTTGTAATCTGATTCAATAATTGACTCAGGCGTAAAATCCGTAATGCGCGAGTTCCGTCCTGAGCCCCCGCTTCTCGAAGCGCGCGCAATTCTTCTTCGTACGTCGCCTCGAGCGAGTCATAGAAGCGCGTCGCGATCCGCAATCCCTTTTGCTCCATCGATGGACCGAGCTGTTGCAAAAGGTGTAATGCCTGATCGAAATGCATAATTTAACCTACCTTTCACCGTCCATTATGCGTGAATCCACTCTCAAAAACAATCTCTAAAATGCATCTTATTTTTTGCACATTGAAAGTTGTAAATGCTTGCGCCCCCCCCTAGTATGTGTGTTAAGTAGGTGATGAAAATGCGCATGACACGTTATACGGATTACGCGATTCGGTCCCTGCTGTTCGCAGCAGCCCATCCCGATCGTTTAGTCCGAATCCAGGAAGTAGCGGATTGTTACGACATTTCTAAGAATCATTTGATGAAAGTAGTCTATCGTTTAGGACAGAGTGGTCTGATTGAATCTGTCCGTGGTCGTGGAGGTGGTTTTCGATTAGCGAGCCCTCCGGATGCAATTCATATCGGTGACGTCGTACAACTGTTTGAACCAACCGTTCATTTTCTCGATCCGCAAGAAGGCATTCACGAGATTCCTTCGCTCAATCCAGCACGTGATGCTTTCGATGATGCCATTGCGGCGTTCCATCAAGTACTCAATGGTTACACAGTACATGATTTGCTACATCCGACAGCTGAAACTCATCCACAAATACTTGAAATGATTCCGAACCGCGATTGAGCGGGTTCGGAATCTTTTTTTATTCCGTCCTCGCTCAATTGCGATTTCTCAAAACGCTCGTGGTATACTTATATAAGAAAGGAGGGGTACAGATGAACCCTCAAGAAGAACTCCATCTCTTATATCTTCGCTTAAAGGAAGAAGAACCCTCCGTTGCACGCGGTGAGGCCTTATGGGCCATCTTTGAGGAAACAGCTGATGATTCACTCCGCTTCCTCTCTTTATGGACATTTTCACAAAATCAGTTTGATTTAGGACACTTCCGATCGTTTCTTGTGTCCTTCACGCTCTTGATGGAATGGATCCGAAAAGATGAGATGACACTAACTCCAAAACAAGAACTTGATTTGTACTGGAACTACAAGTCCTACTTGATCTATATGGCAGAACAAGAAGACGTGACGGTCTCGCTTCTCGAAGAAGATCTTGATCGCTTCATCGATTTCTGTGATGCGCATGGCTTTATTCGGACACGTGACTATATCAGCTTCATGGTCTATAGCAAACTCGGTGACGAGGAACAAGCCGATCATTATCTATCGGAATGGGTCGACGCGCCAAGCGACGAACTCAGCGATTGTCCATCCTGTGAAGCTTTCAGCCGGATGACGTATGCGATCGAGCGCGGATTCGAAGATCGTGCTTTGCTACTTTATGCAGCACTTCGGCATGAACGTGGCTGTTCACGGATGCCAGATCAGGCACATCCATATATTCTCCCGCTATTTCTCAGTCGTAAAAAAGAACGCTTTGATTGGAGCGAACGCTTGATCGAAGAAGTTAAACGTGGCGAAACCCTCTTTACAGGTGGTGATGAACCGTATCATCTGTATGCGAAGATGTATTACGATACGAACTACACGTGGTCGATGGAAGAGAAAAAACAATTGATCCCCTTCTTGACCGACCGTGGATATCTCCAGTTCTTACTCGCTCACTATGCATTTGCCCATCGGCAATCGCTCGGTGAGGAAGCGTCTTATCTCGCAGCGCTCCGAACGAACCTCTATGAGATTGCTCAATCTCTCGATCGTCGGATCGAAGGTGTCTTTTACTTGAATCTCGTCGAGCGTGAACTGAAACGGATCACCCAGTTCGTTGCCTGAATCTCATTCGTAAAGGAAGTGTCTTCATGTTAGATCATGTCCAGCTCGCTATGCCAGAAAACGAAGAAGATCGCGCCCGCGCATTTTATGCCGGGCTTTTACATATGAAGGAAGTCGAAAAACCGACTGGTGTTCAAGCCAGTGGTGGTGTCTGGTTCGAAGAGCACGGTGCAGCGATTCACCTCGGTATCGAGGAACCGTTCGCTCCTGCAAAAAAAGCGCATCCTGGATTAACTGTCGCTGCGTTCGAAGCGTTGAGCGATGCTCTTCAAGCTGCCGGTTATCCGGTTGAGCATGATACACGCCTTGCGCCACGCCGTCGTTTCTTCACGGCGGATCCCTTCGGTAACCGGTTGGAAATCATCGCTGCCCACCTGCCGACGTTAACACCGAAGAAATTGATGGATGGTTCTCATGTCCGCTTAATCGCACCCGCTTCTAGCCTCTCGACGGTCGAGATGAAGATCATCGATGGTGCAATCGAGACACTCGAATCGCTCGGCTTACGGGTTTCGATCAGTCAACATGCGCGTGCCGTCAATCCGTTCGGATCCAGTGATCCTGAGTTACGGGTTGCTGATCTTCATGCTGCGTTCGCGGATCCGAACGTTGATGCGATTCTATGCGTTCGCGGTGGGTTCAGTACGAATGAACTCGTCGACTTACTCGATTACGAATTGATTCGGACACATCCGAAGATCCTTTGTGGCTTCTCCGATATCACGGCGCTCAGTCACGCCATTTTGACGAATACCGGCTTAGTGACATATTCGGGACCGATGTTACGGGCTTTTCGGGACCGCGACGCCTATACGATCGATTACTTCAAACAAGTGCTGTTTGGAACAGAACCCGTTACGATCAAGCCATCCATTCATTGGCGCGATAACGATCGCGGACATGTCATCACGTTACCGAACAATGGACCAATCCTTTTATCTCATGGGAAAGCAAGCGGTCGACTGCTCGGTGGGAATCTTTGTACGTTAAATCTCCTGCAAGGCACACCGCATTTTCCCGATTTACGGGATGCGATTTTGTTCCTTGAAGACGATTACGAAGTCCACCCAGCGACGTTCGCCCGTGATTTCGCATCGTTGATGGCGCAACCGGGTGCGGAGACGGTTCGCGGAATCGTCTTCGGACGCTTCCAACTCGAAACGAAGATGACGGAAGAACATCTGCGTTATTTAATCTCACTTTACCCATCACTAAAACAAATACCGGTCCTTGCGAATGTCGACTTTGGACATACGAGTCCTCTGTTTACGTTCCCGATCGGTGGACAGGTTGATCTCCATGACAAGGTCATCCGACTTCATATTTCTTGAATATTAAAAGAAGGAGACGCGGCAATCCGCATCTCCTTCTTTTTTAATAGTCGAGCAATCTCGAAGCGTCGATTTGACGTTTCGACCCATCCGCAAACATCTCGAGTGTCGCGAAAATCTGGTCATTTGCCCATTCATAGTGAAGTAACGTGAAATCTTCAAGCGTCGAGACCGTCTTGAACGTTTTCCCGACCGTAAACGCACGCTTCCGGCTCGCATCTTCTGCCGGAACGGTGACGAAGATGACTGTGATTTCCTCACCCTTCGTATCATAATAGAATTCAACGATCCGACCGTCCGCTGTTTCAGGTAAGACACCTTTACGGGGCTGTCCGGTCTCGTCCAATTGTACGTATGGTTGCAGCATTTTTTCGCCTCACTTTCTCCGTCATTCATCATAGCACGTCCACCTGATTTATGCTAATCTATATTTGATGTGAAAGGGGGATGAGTCGCGCATGGAATGGTTCATGAACGGGATTCTGCTCTGGGGCTTTATCATGATTACACTCATGGCGATCGGCGGGTTTTTCATGTTCCGGAAGTTCCTCAAGAAGTTGCCGAAAGAAGACGGTAAATCGATGATGGACTGGGAAGATGAGTACATCGACAAAACACGACACCTTTGGACGGATGAGACGATGGAATTATTGAATGCTCTCGTCATGCCGGTTCCATCGGCATTTCGTGATGTCGCCCGCCGCAAAATTGCCGGGCGGATCGGACAGTTCGCACTCGAAGAACGGGCGACAGAGATGACATCTGAACTCGTCGTCAAAGGGTATATTTCTGCGACACCGAAACGCGATCATAAATTCTTGAAAAAAGCTTTGACGGAGCACGCCATCGACTGGCGAGACTACGCATTATATTTCCAAAATTAAAGGATGCACGAAAAAACCGCCGAAGTCTCCTTCAGCGGTTTTTTTTAGTGAGGTAAATGCGCGACCGGTACGGTGCCCGATTTCACCCGTTTGTATTTTAGATACATCGCGAAGCGCCAAGGTGCAATCATTCCGAAGGCAACGAGATAAAAGATCCCACCCGTCTCGAAGATATCAATCTGTCCTCCGATGAAAAATTTCGCAACCGTCCGAACGAGTAAGATACCGAATAAGACGATGAAAAATGCTTTCGAACGTTGCAAATAAATTTGCCCTTCCGCTTCATAAAAATTGGATGTCTTAATCAAAAAGATACTGAAGATGGCTCCAACGAGCAATGCTTCCGCTACCTCCGTCCATGTCAGACGGGATGCCGGGTATAAAAACTGCAGCATTCCCGTTGACATCGCAAACGGTGGGATCAAGATTTTTTTAGCGTTCGTCGGTTTTGCTGATGCCTTCACGCGAATGAAGCTGATCAGCAATCCCATGATGAGCGCTACTCCAGTTGATATCCAAATCATCTGATCACTTCCTTGATTAAAATCCTGTGAAACCGACGATGTCACTCATCCATGCTGCGAATTTACTGAGACCATCAAAATACAGCATGACACCGAAGACCATCATTAAAGCTCCACCGAATTTCGTTAATTTCAGACTATACTGCACGAATAGACGCGAACGACCAACGAAGAACGCCATTAATAAGAATGGAATCGAGAATCCGAGAACATATGCAAGCATGTAAAACATGCCTTGGCTCGGATTGGTCGCAGCTAATCCGATGACTCCTGCGAGAATCGGACCTGTACACGGTGTCCAACCGGCCGCAAAACCGATTCCGACAAGCACTGTTCCGACGTATCCCCCTTTTCGTTCCCCAAGATTCAGTTTCTTTTCACGCATCAAGAATGTCGGTTGCCATAACCCGACGAGGACGACACCGAACACGAAGATGACGAGTGCCCCAACCATCCGTAACGTATCTCGATAGGTGATGAAGACATCTGCGAACAAGGACGTCGAGAGTCCGAGCACAGCGAAAACCATTGCAAATCCAACGAGGAACGCTAACGTATGAAACAAGGATTGTCTTTCCCGTACCCCTCGTTCCTTCAAATCCGTGACCGATACCCCTGTAATATAGGAGAGAAATACAGGATACAGCGGCAGCGTACACGGAGAGACAAATGATAACAGACCGGCTCCGAACGCTAACCATAATGAGAGCTCCATCTGAGCATCCCCTTTCTTTACTACTATAGAAGAAGTTCCTCCTCTATTTTGCCAAACTCCTCTGCATTTAGCACCTATTATCTCACAGAAAGTTGCAAAAGATTCGTGTCCGCCAAAATTACAAAAAAATTACATTTCGTCGATTTTACTGAAATCTCGTTGCACCTCGTAAATGGACTTGCTAGAATATGGATACGACACCAATGTAAGGGAGACTGCTATGACGACACAACAACTATTGACGTTAGCCATCGAAGCCAAACGTAGCGAACTATATCATCAAGCTGACCAGTCCAGCTTTACCTCCCCGCGTGTTTTACAACTTAGCCATGAACTCGACGTCCTACTTTTAGAATATTCACGGACGGTCCAAAACTACACCATTCACGGTTCGAATGAGCCGCTCTTATCTTAATGATTGATTTGGTCAGCATTCGAGTGTGAATGCTGACTTTTTTATGACTTCTTATTTCTGATGGAGGTGCTTTATGTCCGCTTTGACTTTCTTAGCCAGTTCACGTTCCTTCCATATACCTGACGATCTCCCTCGATTATACGTACATGAAGTCGAAACGCTTGAATATGTCTCATTGAAGCGAGGACGATTCACGATGCCTTACCTGTATACGATTGAAGGCGCCGATCAATGGGAGTTCATGATTTACCTAGAGCGTTATATGGAAGAAGGAGATGTCTTAGAGTTGCTCTATATCGAAAATCAAAATGACAGCATGCATGACCATCTACCGTCCACTCCGCTACTAGAGCCGATCGAAATCAATATTCGCCAGCGAACGTACCAAACGATTCACGGCACGTTTCAACTTTCCGCTAACGATTGGATGCAGGAATTGTACCATCGTTCCTATCTGTCAGCGTTCGGGGTGACGACAATCGTCAAGTATTGAACTACATGTCTTCCATTTCATTTTTTTATCACTAAACGATAGTTGGATGACATAATTTCTATTTTCGAGTCTTTTTTCTGTTGAATTTTTCGAATTATTTAGCAATAGTAATTCAAAAGACCTATAGACAGCCTTTTTTCATAATCAGTATGTCCTATCGATGACAAAAACCGCCCTTTTGCAATCTTGTTGTCATACAAGCTCGGTTTGTAACTCGAATGACATTGACCTGTAAACGCACAGGTCAGTTTTGCCGTGTAAAGTAGGAACAGTAAACACAGCATATGTCAGGAGGACATCAATAATGAAAAAAGCAGTTTTCGCTGCCGGTCTTGCAGCAACAGCTCTATCAGTAGGATTTGCCCAAGAGACAGAGGCTGCCTCAGAAACGGTAACAGTAAATACACCAGTACTCAACGTACGCACAGCACCTACAACTGCATCAGCAGACGTAGGGAATGTATATAAAGGTCAAACATTAAATGTCGAAGGACGTTCTGGCGCATGGATCAAAACAACAGTTAACGGTCAAAAACGTTACGTTCATGGCGCATATACGTCTGCAGCAGGCTCATTCGACTTTAAAAAAGCGACAGTTACTACGGCAGTACTAAACGTCCGCACACAACCAACGACAAGCTCGAAAGACGTCGGTAACCTCTACAAAGGCGAAAAAGTTAACGTAGAAGGAAAAGTTGGTGCATGGATTAAAACAACAATCGATGGTAAAACACGCTATGTACACAGTGCATATACAACACTTGGTAGCGTAGCTAAAGCACCAGCAGCACAACCGGCTGCTAAACCAGCTGCGAAGCCAGCTCCAAAAGCAGCTGCTCAACCAGCAACTGCAACAAAACAATCAACACCTGCAAAATCAGGTACAAAAGTGACGATGAACGTCAGTGCTTACACGAACGATCCATCTAACAATGGTAGCCAACTCTACAATGGCCGTGCGTTAACAGCAAGCGGTTATGACGTCACGAATACGATCACGTACAATGGTATGCGTATCGTAGCAGCCTCTTCACAATACCCAATCGGTACACGTATGCACATCGAAGGCATTGGTGAAGCAATCGTACTCGACCGTGGCGGCGCAATCCAAGGTAACCGTCTTGATCTTCTCGTTGGTTCACAACAAGAAGCACTCAACTGGGGTCGCCAAAACGTCACAGTTACTGTCTACTAATCAAATGAAACAACCTGCCGGGCGAGACCGCCTGGCAGGCTTTTTTTATGGCTATTTTTTTAAGAAACTGTGACATGACCGGATTGCAGTTGATACATCTTCTTATACAGACCATCTTGTGCAATCAATTCTTGGTGATTACCTTGCTCGATGACTTCCCCTTGATGAAGAACAAGAATTAGATCCGCATCTTGAATCGTCGATAGACGGTGGGCAATGGCAATCGTCGTCCGCCCTTGACGCATCCGTTCAAGTGCGACTTGCACTTTCTCCTCTGTCTCAGTATCGATCGAGCTGGTTGCTTCATCGAGGATCAGGATTTTCGGATCCCGCGCCATCGTGCGCGCAAAGGAAATCAACTGACGTTCCCCAGCTGAGAACGTCGCCCCCCGTTCCGCAACGGGACTGTCATATTGCTGGTCCAGTTGATTGATGAATCCGTCCGCTTGAACGAACTTCGCAGCCGCTTCGACACGATCAAAGGAAATCGAACTATCGAATAATCGAATGTTGTCCGCGACCGTTCCCGTGAACAAGAATGAATCTTGCAACACGAGTCCGACATGCTGTCGTAGTTCTTCCTCCGATAACTGCTCGAGTGGTTGACCATCAATCAAGATTCGACCCGATTGATAGGCATAAAAACGCATCAGGATATTGATGATTGAACTTTTGCCACTTCCCGTATGACCAACGAGAGCGATTGTCTGTCCTTTTTTCGCCTCAAACGAAATCCCTTTCAAGACATCCTTCTCACCGTCATAACTAAAGCGAACGTCTTCAAAAACGATATGTCCTTCTGACACACGCGCCTCCCCTTCGAGTTGTTTCGTGGGTTCTGGTTCATCTGTATCGAGGACCTTGAATACTCGGTCTGCCGAGACGACAGCTTGCTGAAACTCGGACAAGCGTTGCATGATTTGCTGAACTGGTTGGAAGATCCGCTCCATGTAACTAATGAAGGCATAAACAACACCGACTTGAACCGTTTGCGAGAATGACAAGACACCGAAGTACGTCACAAGTGTCGCAATCGAGATCGCCAGTAACAATTCGATGATGGGTCGTAGTAACCAGCTATCGAGTTTCAAGTTCTTATAACGTCCGTTCTGGTGGGCGACGTTCGTCTCTTCAAATTCCGCCATCAATCGTTTTTCTTGACGGAACTGCTGGATAATCGCCATCCCGTTGATTGATTCATTGAGTTGGGCGTTGATTTTCGATAGTAAATCGCGGACTTCCGCGTAATATTTCGTCGAATACTTCCGGTAAATCCAAACGATGAAATAAAACAGCGGTAACAACAGTAACGCAATCGTCGCGAGTCGCGGCTCTAATAGATAGAGGAAGATATATGTTCCAATCAACTGGACCCCACTTTGAACGAATGTCGATAAGACACCAATGTAGAGTTCTTTAATTGCTTCCGTATCGTTCGTGATCCGAGAAACGAGTACCCCGGCAGGCGTCCGGTCGAAATAGGCAAGTCGTAAATGCATGACGTGTCGGAAGACATCGATACGCAAGCGTTGAATGACTTGTAAGGCGATCTTTTGGAATTCGAATGCTTGTAAGTAATCGACGATGATTCCTGTCGTATGCAGTAACAAGTACGCTGTAAACAAAAGTGCGACTTCCTGTACCGGATACGTACCCGGTGCGACGTATTCATCAATGAAAATCTTGACGAGATACGGTCCCCCGAGTTTTGCCGCTGTCGTAATGAACAGCAGAATGAAGGCGATGCTGACCTGCTTTTTGAACGGTTTGACGAAATCAAGCAATCGTTTCAGGACGGCTTTTTCATTGATATCATGATTCATTCGGAACGCCCTCCTTGTTCGACAAGTGATTCTAGTTGCTGGCGATCGTACGTCTCTTTATACCAACCGTCATGAGCGAGTAACTGCTCATGCGTGCCCCGTTCGATGATCCGACCGTCTTCGAGGACGATGATCTCATCGGTATGTGACACAGCCGACAGACGATGGGCAACAATGATTTGTGCTTGGTCATGATCCGCTGTGCGGAAGTGATGGATGATCGCTTCCTCCGTTTTAGCATCGACCGCAGACAACGCATCATCGAGCACTAAAATCGGACAGTCTGCTAGTAATGCCCGGGCAATCGAGATCCGTTGTTTTTGACCACCGGATAATGTGACTCCTCGTTCCCCGACCATCGTCGCATATCCTTCCTTAAAGCCGAGAATGTCCTCATGGACTGCCGCAATGCGTGCCGCTTCCATGATGTCTTCCATTGATGCGTCCGGTTTTGCAAAGGCGATGTTATCGGCAATCGACGCGGAGAACAGGAAATGATCTTGCGGAACGATCGCCACTTGACGTCGAACGGTATCCCGTGTCAATTGTTTGATGTCTCGTCCGCCAATCATGATCGCACCTTGTTTGACGTCATATTCGCGAGACAATAAACGGACAAACGTTGATTTCCCAGCACCCGTCTTCCCGACGATTCCGAGCGATTTCCCGGGTTCCAATGTCACATCGACGTCTTGTAAGACCGGTTGCGTATCATAGATGAATCGTTTAATCCCGACATGGAGTTCCGGTGACGAGACACTCGTCGCCGCTTCCTTCGCATCTTTGATTTCCGGTTCGATTGCAAGCATCCGCTCGATCCGGTCGTAAGAAGCACGACCACGTTCAACGATGTTGAACAACCAACCGAAGGCAAGCATCGGCCATGTCAATAAACCAAGATATGTAGTGAATGAGACGATGTCACCGATTCGAATCTCACCTTGTTGTAACAAATAGGCGCCGTAACCGACCGCGATGATGTACGATAGACCGACTAATCCAAAAATCGTCGGGTCAAACAGCGCATCGATTTTTGCGACACGACGGTTCTTTTGGACGACGTCATCGGATAGATCCGTAAACGTCTGTACATCAGACTCAACTTCTCCTGTTGCTTTTAAGACGCGGACACCACTAATGCTTTCCGCGACCTTATCATTCAAATCGGAGAAGGCTTCTTGCGCATCATGAAAACGTGAATGCAACATTTTCCCGTAGCGTGACGTCAAGTAAACCATCAGCGGCATCGGCAGAAGTGACACGAGCGTTAATTTCCAACTGATCGTCGTGACCATTGTAATGATGACGAAGCTCCCCATCGTCACCGAGTCAACGAGCGTTAAAATACCGGCCCCCGCTGTCATCGATACCGCCTGTACGTCGTTCGTCGCATGTGCCATTAAATCTCCACTCCGGTATTTCTTATAGAACGATTGATCCAAATCTGAAAAATGACCATACAGTTGACTACGTAACAAGCGTCCGAGGCGAATCGATGCCCCAAAAATGTGAAAACGCCAAAAATAACGAATGAAATAGGTCGCAACCCCGATGAGTAGCAACGTACCGGCGAGACGAATCAAATCACGCTTCGTCAAGCTTCCTTCGCTCAGACCATTGACTGTCGATCCAATGACCTTCGGTGGAATGAGTTCTAATCCTGCTACAAAAATCAAGCAGATGACCCCAAGACTATACGCTTTCCATTCTCGTCGGAAAAACCAACCGAGTTTCTTGAAGACTCCCATTCAAGTCTCCCCCCTTTTTAAATCCTATGATTATTTGAAATAGTCTCACATTTTAGATTAGTTCTCTTTCTAAAAAATAGCAAATAAAAAGGAGACCGTTTGGCCCCCTTTCGTACAACTTATTTTTTAGGTGATTTCATTGAACCACTCATTGAACGCATCACTTGGTTGACTTTCTTTTGTGATGGCTTTTGACCCATTTGCATCATCAATGTCTTAATCATATCTTCGTTGATTGGTGGGTTTTGCTCCAAGTAGTTCATCATGTATCGACGAGCGATATAGAAACCAAGGGCGACACCTGCTACCAAGCAAAGAAGGGCAATTAAAATCCAAATCCATGTAGCCAAGTTGCTTCCTCCTCTAACTTAAAACGTCGCTTTTTACTATACTATAATTCCAATTGTTTGCATAGATGATAATAGATGAAAAACGAGCCCGACGTAAGATCGGACCCGTTTTTCCGGAAAAGATTATCCGAGTTGTTTGACTGTCGCTAAAACGTTCTCAACAGACATGCCGTATTCTTTCAAGAGGAAGTCTCCAGGAGCAGATGCGCCGAAACGATCGATTCCGATGACTTGTCCTTCTGTTCCTACATATTTGTACCAACCGAGTGAAGCGCCTGCTTCGATCGCGACACGTTTCGTGATGTGTTTCGGAAGAACTGATTCTTTATACTCTGCTGACTGTGCTTCGAATACTTCCCATGATGGAAGCGAAACGACAGCTGCTGATTCACCCAGTTCTTTTTGTGCTTCGACAAGAAGGTGAACTTCTGAACCCGTACCGATCAAGAGCGTATCAGCTTTCGTCACATCACCAGCGATGACATAACCACCTTTTTCAGCGCCTTCCGTCGTTGTACCTTCAAGCTCTGGTAGACCTTGACGCGTCAAGACGAGAAGTGTCGGTTTGTCTTTTGCTTGAACCGCTGTTTTCCATGCTGCGATCGTCTCTTTTCCGTCTGCTGGACGGTAGATCGTGACGTTCGGCATTGCACGGAAGCTCATCAAGTGTTCGACTGGCTCGTGTGTTGGACCATCTTCACCAACAGCGATCGAGTCATGCGTCAAGACGAAGATTGATGGTAGTCCCATTAACGCAGCAAGACGGACTGCTGGACGGAGGTAATCCGAGAAGACGAAGAATGTCGCGCCGTAAGGAATGACGCCACCGTGAAGTGCCATACCGTTGACAGCCGCAGCCATTGCGAATTCACGTACACCGAACCAGATGTTACGACCGCTCGGGTCGATATCGAAGTCTGCTTCGCCTTTGAGCATTGTATTGTTTGATCCTGCAAGGTCAGCTGAACCACCGAACAATGTCGGAACGTTCTTCGCAAGGCCATTCAAGACTTCACCACTCGTTTGTCGTGTCGCTTTTTTTGATGACAAGTCGTACGTCGGAAGATCTGCTTCCCAGTTACTTGGCAATTCGTTTGCGATTGCGCGAACGAGTTCCGCATGCAATTCTGGATGCGCTGCTTCGTATTGTTTCATCGTTTCGTTCCATGCGTCTTCCGCAGAAGCACCACGTTGGACGATCCGCTCGTCGAACAATGATTTGACTTCCTCAGGGACGTAGAACTCTTCGTGATCCCATACATAGCTAGCTTTCGTCAATTTGATTTCCGCTTCACCGAGTGGTGCACCGTGAGAAGCCGATTTACCTGATTTGTTCGGTGAACCGAAACCGATGACTGTCTTGACTTCGATCAATGTTGGTTTTGTCGTCTCTGCTTGTGCCGCCGCGATCGCTTTCGAAATCGAATCGATATCCGTTCCGTCTTCTACGCGAATGACTTGCCAGTTGTACGCTTCGAAGCGCTTCTGGACGTTTTCAGAGAATGATTTATCGAGATCGCCGTCAAGTGAGATATCGTTTGAATCGTACAATACGACCAATTTACCAAGACCAAGGTGACCTGCGAGTGAAGCCGCCTCAGCTGAGACACCTTCCATTAAGTCTCCATCTCCACAAATTCCGTATGTGAAGTGATCGACGACGTTGAGCTCGTCACGGTTGTATTTTGCTTCAAGATGACGTTCTGCCATCGCCATACCAACTGCCATTGCGATCCCTTGACCAAGTGGACCTGTTGTCGCATCTACACCAGCCGTGTGACGGTATTCCGGGTGACCTGGTGTTTTTGATCCCCATTGACGGAATGATTTAAGATCATCCATTGATAGATCATATCCCGATAAGTGGAGGAGTGAGTAGAGAAGCATCGAACCGTGTCCGGCTGAAAGTACAAAACGGTCGCGGTTGAACCATTCTGGATTTTTAGGGTTATGGTTCATATGATCCGCCCAAAGCGAGAATGCCATCGGTGCTGCTCCCATTGGCATACCTGGGTGACCCGAATTCGCCTTTTGTACGGCATCAATCGATAAGGTACGAATCGTATTAATTGCTAATTGTTCTACTGTCGTCATGTTCGTCAAAACAATCATCCTCTCTCTTTTTCACAAATTCCTACTCATTTTAGCACACTCTTAAATGTGATACAACTTTTCTAAATAGTATGTCACATTAAAATAAATGCGCTATCTATAGCCGTTCTATCGACTCATACAGGATGCATGAATTGATGAAAGATCGTTATTAAGATGTATTGCTATCGTGCAATGTTTCCTCATCTAACCACTCCAACAAAAAGGAGGTCCACCTGACGGAGACCTCCTTTCTTCTATAGAAGAAATAAACGATTATTGTTTATTCCGTTCTTCTTCTTGTGCTTGTTTTAATTTCTCAGGTGTTACGTCCGTGCCCTCTTCATCAACGATCTTCATGCCCATGAGTTGGTTTTTGAACGATCCACGGAATGCTGCGAGATACGCAGCACGTAGCTCTTTTTGTTCTGCTGTTTCTGCTTCCGATAACGGCTCGACTTTTGATTTATTCGCTAATGCATTGATTCGATCTAATTGTTCTTGTGATAACATGGAATCCCTCTTTCTCTATGACTCAAACTTGAGTAGTTCAATTGTATTCTTACTGTAAAAGAGCTTACAAAAAAAAGCAAGTTAACCGTGTCAGTCGACAGGTTACTTGCTTCTCATTCCGGGCTAGGCGTCATTTCGCGGTATTCAAGATATCGACGATTGACCGTCGCCTTTGAGATATCATGTCCCATCCCGCGAAGCGTAATGGCGATATCTGAAAACGTCAGTCCGAGTTCTCGGAGGCGTACGATTTCTTCGATCGGTACGTCTTTTCGACTACGCCCAGCGTTCTCTCCTTGACGATTGAGATTACGCTCCGGGCGAAAACCTTGCTCGACCGCTCGCCTCATGCCACGCGCGATTTTAGCGTTATGCAATTTCCGTTGATATTCTTCCACCAGCGAGACAATCTCAAGGACCATTGCTTCTGCATCAGCAAGCTGGTATTCTCCATCAGAATCAAGTGTCATCAACCGAACACCGTGCTTTTTAAACGTGTGCAAAATAGCGATTTTCGCATTCCCTCGACCAATCCGTGTATCATCCGTCACGAGGACTGCATCTACTGCGTCACGTGTCACATGATCAAGAACCGTCAGCATCCCTTCGCGATCGACATCATATCCACTCTCTTTTTCAGAGACGATATCTACGACATCAAACCCTTTTTGAGACGCGACCTTCGAAAGCTCCATTCGTTGGCGTTCAATCGAGCTATCTTGTGCTTCTTTTTCGGTCGATACCCGACAATAAATCACGACCTTCATCGTACCTCACATCCCTGTTCGTTCTTTCACAACTTTTCCATTTTGTCATTGTTGTGCGATTGGTACAACGATTTTGCTTTTTGAGATGACATGTTTTGTCTCGACATCATTATTTTTGATCAACCAGTTGACGTATTCTTCATCTGACATCGAACCGTCATTGTAAACTTCTGCAATTTGTTCGACTGTAGCGTTCTCATCGACCGTAACGGAAGCGGTCATCAATTGCGCTACCTTTTCATCCGGACGTGGTATGAGTAAAAAGATCACGAAGGCAATACTTAAGGCATAGAAGAGAATTGAAAAAGCATGAGTACGAATCGAATGAATCATCATGAATCCCTCCAAATATGAAATGAATGAGTTAGAATAAATGTTCTCGGAACAATTGTTCGCATAACTCATAATAAACACAGAACCCGTGTTCGGTCAACACAAAATGTCGAACAATTGTTTGTACGCTCATTTGTTCTATGTTATAGTGAATCTAGAAACATATATTCTTACATTTCAAACTTCAATCCAGAAAGAGGTGGCAATTCGTATGCGGAAAATGTCTAAGCGCCAACAAGAGATTCTCGACTACATCGTCTCTGAAGTGAAACTGAAGGGGTATCCACCATCAGTTCGTGAAATCGGAGAAGCAGTCGGACTCGCGTCTAGCTCGACGGTACACGGTCATTTGGATCGACTCGAGAAACGGGGAATGATTCGCCGTGACCCGACGAAACCACGTGCGATTGAGATATTGCTTGATAAGCCTGAAGAAATCACGGAAGCCATTGTCCATGTTCCCGTCATCGGGAAAGTCACAGCGGGCCTTCCGATTACAGCGATTGAAAATATCGAAGAACAGTTCCCGCTTCCTGCACATTATGTAGGAAATGAAACAGTCTTCATGTTGACGATCGATGGTGAATCGATGATTAACGCAGGTATTCTTGACGGCGATCGTGTCATCGTACGCCAACAAAACACAGCAGAAAACGGAGAAATCGTCGTAGCTATGACCGAAGATAGCGAAGCGACGGTGAAACGGTTCTTCTTAGAAGATCAACAGGTACGTCTACAACCAGAAAATGACTCGATGGATCCGATGTATTTCGATAATGTCTCCATTCTTGGTAAGGTAATCGGCGTGTATCGGACGATTCATTGACGGAGGGACCAGTTACGACTGGTCTTTTTTCATGCCTTCAGGAAATGTACATGATACCGTCAATACCGTCGCATTGACGGGTTACGTTGCGTATTCGGTCGCAACGCAACAAACGGATTGGTTACCGACCGCCATCGGCATCGCTGTCGGTACCCTTTGGTTGTCACCCGACCTCGATTTAAAATCAGAACCCTATTATCGTTTCGGACCATTTCGAGTTCTGTGGATGCCGTATGTCAAGATCATGCCCCATCGCTCAATTTGGTCACACGGATTGATCATCGGGGATGTCATTCGACTCCTTTATAGCGCTGCACTTGTGATCCCCTTATTATTTCTCAGCTTGTATTTTCAAATCATCGCGTCAGAGACCATCGATTCTTGGTTCGCTTCCCTGCCTGCGTTTGTCATCGGCATCATGATAGCGAGTACGATTCATATTCTACTAGATTATTCCAGTAGTTGGTTTCGACCTAAAAAAAGAAAAAAGCGTCGTCGTTAACACCTCTTTTGCTTGCTTGCAGGCAAGACGAGGTGTTTTCTTATCCACTTTTTCGTATCTTTAAACATCAAAATAAAAAATTTCCATTCCTATATTTCAATTATATGTATTGAAAACGTTCTCAAATCGGAGTAATTTAAAGTAGAAAGACCATTATCTGCTTTAATCCAAAGGGAGGGTTTTTGCATGAATAACTTTGTACTAGAAATGATCGGTACGATGATCCTCATTCTGCTCGGGGATGGTGTCGTCGCCGGTGTCGTCTTGAAAAAGACGAAGTCGGAAAACAGCGGATGGATCGTCATCACGTTCGCTTGGGGTCTTGCCGTCATGACAGCAGCATTCGTCGCTGCTGAGAGTGGTGCGCACTTGAACCCAGCTTTAACGATTGCACTTGCTTTGAACTCTGATTTACCATGGGCAGACGTTCCTGTCTACATTGCCGGACAACTTGTCGGAGCTTTCATCGGCGCCATTCTCGTTTGGCTTCATTACATGAAACATTTTGAAGCGACTGATGATCAAGCTGCAAAACTTGGTGTGTTCGCAACGGGTCCAGCAATTCGTCATACACCGTCGAACTTGATTTCTGAAATCATCGGGACATTCGTTCTCGTCTTCGGAATCTTGGCACTCGGTTTAACGACATTTGGTGATGGCTTAAAACCACTCATCGTCGGTTTACTCGTCGTCGTCATCGGTCTATCGCTTGGTGGTACAACAGGGTACGCCATCAACCCAGCCCGTGACCTTGGACCGCGTATCGCGCATGCCATTCTACCGATTCCGAATAAAGGTTCCTCTGACTGGGGCTACTCATGGATTCCAGTCGTCGGTCCAATCATCGGTGGAGCGCTTGCCGTGTTCATCTATCAATTGATCTACTAATAAGATCACGTTTCACTAACACATACCGCTCAAGGGGGATTTCGAAATGGAAAACAAGTATATCCTAGCACTCGACCAAGGTACGACAAGCTCACGTGCGATCATCTTCGATCACGATGGGAAAATCGTCAACTCGGCACAACGGGAATTCAAACAATACTTCCCGCAACCAGGCTGGGTCGAGCATGATGCAAACGAAATCTGGGGTTCGATTCTTGCTGTCATGGCAGAAGCACTCGGAACAGCAGATATCAAACCTGAGCAAATCGCTGGAATCGGCATTACGAACCAACGTGAAACGACGGTCGTCTGGAACAAAGAAACAGGCAAACCCGTTTATCATGCACTCGTTTGGCAATCACGTCAAACGTCTGGTATCTGTGATGACTTAAAAGAACAAGGCTTAAACCAGAAGTTCCGTGATAAGACAGGACTCTTGATTGATGCCTACTTCTCTGGTACGAAAGTCAAATGGATTCTCGACAATGTTGAAGGTGCGCGTCAGCAAGCGGAGAACGGTGAATTACTCTTCGGTACGATCGATACGTGGCTCGTTTGGAAACTGTCTGGTGGAAAAACGCACATCACGGACTACACGAACGCTTCACGAACATTGATGTATAACATTTATGAACAAAAATGGGATGAAGAGTTACTCGATATCCTCGGTGTTCCTGCATCGATGTTGCCAGAAGTTCGTCAATCGAGTGAAGTCTACGATAAAACAGTACCGTATCACTTCTTCGGTTACGAAGTGCCAATTGCCGGAATCGCTGGTGACCAACAAGCTGCACTCTTCGGTCAAACATGCTTTGAAGCAGGTGAAGGTAAGAACACATACGGAACAGGTTGTTTCATGCTCATGAATACGGGTGAGAAAGCTGTTTCTTCTGATAACGGACTCCTGACGACGATTGCTTGGGGCGTTGATGGAAAAGTCGAATATGCGCTTGAGGGTTCTATTTTCGTCGCTGGTTCTGCGATCCAGTGGCTCCGTGATGGACTCCGTATGTTGAAGCACGCCAAGGATTCAGAAGACTACGCAACGAAAGTCGATTCGACAGACGGCGTTTATGTCGTTCCTGCCTTCGTTGGTCTTGGTGCGCCGTACTGGGATTCAGATGTTCGTGGAGCAATCTTTGGATTAACACGCGGAACTGATAAGGAGCACTTTGTTCGGGCAACGCTTGAATCACTCGCTTACCAAACACGCGACGTGTTGACAGCAATGGAACAAGATTCTGGTATCGAACTGAAGACACTTCGTGTCGATGGTGGTGCTGTAGCTAACAACTTCTTGATGCAGTTCCAATCGGACATCCTCGGTGTTCCTGTCGATCGTCCAGAAATCAACGAAACGACAGCACTCGGTGCAGCCTACCTTGCTGGATTAGCCGTCGGTTACTGGAAAGATAAAGCGGAAATCAAACAACAATGGAAGCTGGATCACCAGTTCAAACCAGAGATGAAAGAAGACGATCGTGAACAACGCTATGCTGGATGGCAAAAAGCGGTGGAAGCAACAATGATCTTCAAGCCATCGAAATAAGACAATTAACCCGGTCCCTTTTGCAGAGGGACCGGGTTTTTGATATCCGATGGTATAAAAAAGCCCTCTTGGCTTTATTGCAAAGAGGGCTTTCATCAATTATTTACCGAATTCTTTTTTCAATCCGTCTTCAATCTCGTCAACGGATTTGGATTGACCGCTTAGGACTGCCGCTAAAAACGCACCTTCGACGAGTGGTGCATCGATAAACCGAACCGTCCGTTCGCCACTGTATAGTTCAAGTGCCAGTTCCGTGTTCATCGTCGCAGAACCGATATCCGTTAAGACGACTCCATCATCGTCTAGCGTATTCAGTGTTTCTTCGATTCGCGTCGCGTCCGTTCCAATGCTACCGTCTTCAAGACCGGCTGCTATTAAGACCGTCGTATCCGGCGCCATTTCTGCCAACAGTTCCTTTAGTCCAGTGGCAAGTTTTTCACTATGGGAAACGAGTACAAGATTAACCATGAAGCACCTCCGCGATTTCGCCGAGCAACAATGCACTCGATAGACTACCTGGATCTTGGACGCCTTCCGTCGCTTCACCGAAGTAAGATGCGCGTCCTTTCGTTGCGATGCGCGCTTTCGTATCAGCAAGCGCTTGATCGATTGCTGCTTTCAAATCCCATTCTTGCGAAAGCGCCTCTTGGAACGGTGTCCAGATATCGACCATCGTCTTTTGACCAAATTCTGATTTCCCACGAGATTTAATACCTTCCGTCGCTTCATGGAAAGCATCCGCGAGTTCTGCACCTTCGACTTCTGTTTTTCCTTTGAACGCACCAGCGAACTTAACGAAGGCCGTGCCGTACAAAGGACCGGATGCTCCACCGACCGTCTTGATTAGCGTCATCCCGACTTCTTTCGATAGAGCCCCTAAGTCCTCATATTCACCATGTTCTTCTAACGTCTTTTGGACTGCTTGAAAGCCTCGTGACATATTGATCCCGTGGTCCCCGTCACCGATTTCCCGGTCAAGGTCCGTCAATTCATCCTTGTGCTGTTCAATCTGTTCCGCTGCTTTGATAAGTGCGCTTCGCAACTGTTCCGTCGTCAACTTCATCTTTGTACACCCCGTTTATCTAAATTAGAATCCAATCGCTTTCGTTTCTGCATCGAGATAACCGAGCAGTTCATTATCTACTGGTAAGAGCGTGATTGAGAATCCGTGCATCTCGAGCGACGTCATATAGTTTCCGACGAACGAACGGGCAATCTCGTAACCATGTGCCTGAAGTTCTTCCGCGACGTATTTATACGTGATATACAGTTCGGATTCTGGTGTTCCACCCATCCCATTCACCATGACGGCGACTTTTTTGTCTGGTACCTCTTTCGTCAGACGATCGAGCAACTCTTTGACGATCGCATCAACGGAAGCGACAGCTTTTCGTTCGAGTCCTTTTTCGCCATGAATCCCGATTCCGATTTCCATCTCGTCATCATGCAACTCAAAGCCTGGCTTGCCACTCTCCGGCATGTAACATGGCGAGAGTGCCATTCCGATCGAGCGAACGCCCTTGATTACTTTTTCAGCAACTGCCTTGACTTCACTCAATGATTTCCCTTCTGCAGCCGCAGCTCCGGCAATCTTATGGACGAAGACCGTTCCCGCAACACCACGACGATCCTCTTCCTTTTTGATCGCGATGTCATCATTGACGATGACCGTGTCGACTTCGATGTCCTCGAGTTCAGCGAGTTCCTTCGCCATATCGAAGTTCATGACATCACCCGAGTAGTTCTTGACGACAAGGAGGACACCTTTTCCGCCATGGGCTGCCTTGATACCTTCAAGCACCATGTCCGGTGTCGGTGACGTGAAGACTTCCCCACAAACAGCCGCTGCAAGCATACCGTCACCAACGAATCCAGCGTGCGCCGGTTCATGCCCACTTCCCCCACCAGAAACGAGTCCGACTTTTCCATCGAGCGGTACTTTCCGCGCGACGACATTGACCCCTTCGACCTTTTTATACAAATCAGGGTGAGCTAATACGAGTCCGTCGACCATGTCTGAAACGAACCGGTTTGAATCTTTCATTAATTTGTGCATGAAAAACGCTCCTTTACCTAACTGATTTTGCCGTACCACTTAGTCTTTACCACCAAATCAAGTCGAATATGTCGAAAAAAATGATGAAAATATTGACCAGTTGGTGACGATATCCCGCATGAATGCTATGCTCTTAAAAAAGAGGAGGAATCGAATGTCATCAGCCTTTCAAGCAGGTGTCCGTGCCTGTCTACCCACTGTCCTCGGATATATCGGCATCGGCTTCTCAGCCGGGATCGTTGGTCGTGCCTCCGGCTTATCCCCTCTTGAAGTCGGATTCATGTCCGTCTTCATCTATGCCGGCGCCGCTCAGTTCATCATCACGAGTCTCTTACTATTAAATAGTCCTGCTTCTGCCATCATTCTGACGACGTTCATCGTCAATCTCAGGCACTTGTTAATGAGTCTGACGCTTGCGCCACATGTTGAGACACGTCATCTTCGCGACCGCCTCGGTACCGGAACGCTACTGACGGATGAGTCGTTCGCTGTCGCGATGAACACTGCCCAAAAAGAGAAGCTCTCCCCGTCCTTCATGAATGGCTTGAATCTGACTGCTTACTTTAGTTGGATCGTCGCAACCGTACTCGGCGCCTTTGTCGGCAGCTGGTTACCAGATCCCGAGCGCTTCGGTCTCGATTTTGCCCTGACAGCGATGTTCATCGGCTTATTGTACTTACAGTTTGAAGGGGAACGTTCCCGTATTGCCGTGAATAGTTTTCTTTTACTGATTGTCTTACTATTGCTTTACATAACCATGCGCTACTTTTCTCCAGAAGTCGCCGTTCTTTGCGCGACGCTCGGTGGTGCAAGTATAGGAGTCGTGATCACACGATGGAAATCCGCCCAGAATTAATTGCTCTTTTTTTAGCTTGTGGACTCGTCACTTGGACTCCACGCGTCTTACCGTTTCTCGTCCTTCATGGACTGACGTTACCGCGTCTTGTAACAGAATGGCTCTCGTTCATTCCGATTTGCCTGCTTGGTGCCCTCTTTTTTCAGAATCTCCTCATCGCTCAAGATGAGGCATTTCCGACGGTTTCGACGCTTCATGTCTTCGCAGCATTACCGACGATGGCGGTCGCGGTTTTCAGTAAAAGTTTATCCTGGACGGTCGTGACTGGTGTCGTCACCATGGCGTTTCTAAGATTATATCTATAAGCAAGTCATTCTTCTTTAGTCTATTTCGATGCATCTTTTGTGTAATCCTTAATATAGAAATAAATTGGATGGTGAAGGAGGTCTTGATATGCCAAATAAGCAGTTTATACCCTATTTGATATTGCTGTGCACCATCTTTGTAATCGCGAGTCAAATGGATCTACCTTATCTGCTAAAACAAGGACTGATTATGTTGTACGTCATCGCCTATTTCTGTACGCTGATGGTTTCTCGTAAAACGGAGATCAGGAATCATAAACAATGACTCGAAAAAATCTCCTCTGGTCTTGAGAGACTGGAGGAGATTTTTGTGTTCACGTATTTGCTTGTACGTCCTGATAATCCGATTGATGTTCAAACTCTTTTTTCGCAAACGGACATAACGGTAGCAGTTTGACGTTTGCTTCCCGTGCCCAGTTGACGATCTCGGCAACGAGTTGTTCCCCGATCTGTTGATTGCGGTGCGCGGGATCGACATACGTATGATCGATGATCCACATGCCGTTATTCGTATCGCTGTAAGTGATTTCCCCAATCACTTCCCCTTCCTGATGGGCTTCGATTTTACGTTCCGCTCGTTTCAGCTCCATTCGCTTCCCTCCGTTCGTAAGATAAGGCACCGCTCGGACAACCGTCGACGACGCGCATGACGTCTTCAACCGGTGCACCGTCCGCTTCAATCCAAGGACGCCGCTTGACATCAAAGACAGTTGGTAGACTTTGTACACAATGACCAGAGTGAATGCAGACTTCCGAATCAAAATAGACCGTGATCTCTTTGCCTTCATATCCTTTTTTCATAATGTATCGTCTCCCTTTCTTTGTACTCTTGTATCTTTCCACATTCTTGACTCAATCCCTGTCGGCGCTATGAAAAAAGCACTTCCGGACAGAAGTCCAGAAGTGCTTGAGTTGGATTAGAACAAGACCATGTACTGATCGCGTTCCCATTCCGTGACTTGCGTCCGGAACATATCCCATTCGATTTCTTTCAATTCGACGAAGTGCTCTGCGATGTGATCGCCGAGAGCGTGCATGACGACGTCATCCGCTTTCAAGACTTCAAGTGCGTGGCTGAGTGTTGATGGAAGATCATCAATTCCGTTCGCAACGCGTTCCGGTTTGTCCATGACGTAGATGTTACGGTCGATTGGAGCCGGTGCTTTCAAGTTGTTCTTGATTCCGTCAAGACCTGAAGCGAGCAATGTCGCAAGCGCAAGGTACGGGTTCGCTGCTGGGTCGACTGAACGAACTTCGATTCGAGTCGAGAGTCCACGTGCTGCAGGAACACGGACGAGTGGTGAACGGTTACGTGCTGACCATGCCACGTAGCAAGGTGCTTCGTAGCCAGGAACAAGACGTTTGTATGAGTTGACTGTCGGGTTACAAACCGCTGTGAACGCACGAGCGTGTTTGAGGATACCTGCCGTGAAGGCACGTGCATCATCCGACAATTGCATGTCTTCGTTGCCTTCATCGAAGAAGACGTTCTCGTTGCCTTTGAAGAGCGACATGTTCGCGTGCATTCCTGATCCGTTGACACCGAAGAGTGGTTTTGGCATGAATGTCGCGTGCAAGTTGTGCTTCGCAGCAATCGTCTTGACGACGAGTTTGAACGTTTGGATGTTATCCGCTGTCGTGATCGCATCCGCATATTTGAAGTCGATTTCGTGCTGACCTGGAGCAACTTCGTGGTGTGATGCTTCGATTTCAAAGCCCATGTTCTCGAGCTCGATGACGATCTCTTTACGGCAGTTTTCTCCAAGGTCGACTGGTGCGAGGTCGAAGTATCCACCTTGGTCGTTCAATTCAAGTGTCGGACGACCTTTTTCATCTTTCTTGAAGAGGAAGAATTCTGGCTCTGGTCCAACGTTGAATGATGAGAAACCGAGCTCTTCCATCTCTTTAAGTACCCGTTTGAGCTGACCACGTGGGTCTCCTGCGAACGGCGTGCCATCCGGATTGTGAATGTCACAGATTAAACGTGCAACTTTCCCTGTTCCATCTTCTGTCCATGGGAAGACGACCCATGTGTTCAAGTCTGGGAAGAGATACATATCTGATTCTTCGATCCGGACAAATCCTTCGATCGATGAACCATCGAACATCATTTTGTTATCAAGTGCTTTTTCCAATTGGCTTACTGGAATCTCAACGTTCTTGATCGTTCCGAGGATATCTGTGAACTGTAAGCGAATAAAGCGTACATCCTCAGCTTTAGCGATTTTCAAAATGTCTTCTCGTGTAATGTTGCGACGTGTCATGTGACAAATCCCCTCTCCGATTCGTTTTTATATGGTTACAGGTCCTTACTTGAAGAAACGTCCGAGCTCACCTTGGATGAGCGACGTCTTTCCATGTCGTCCTGCTTCCTTCAATTCATTTTTCAGGAGTTTATACAATTCGCCGTCAGATAGTTCCGGACGCGTCTCGACGACGCTCTCCGCAACGCGTTCGCGTTTGACGAGATCGTTTTCAAAAATCAATTTGATCCCTGCGATATTCAGTCCCTGATCCAGGTATTCCTTGATCGACAACAGACGATCGACATCGTTGAACGAATAGAGGCGACGCTTCGTCTCTGTCCGCTCCGGTTTGATCAGTCCTTGTTCTTCATAGTATCGGATCTGGCGGGCAGATAGCGCGGTCAACTCTTGAACGACTCCGATGGGAAATAGTGGCTTGGACTGGCGTGATGAGTCTGCCATGTGGTTCCTCCTTTTTCCTTACTCCATGAGAATAAACCTCTGTCAGGCAACTTGTCAAGCGATGTAAGAAAAGTTAACACAACTTTTTTTAATCGCTTTACATGAAGTCGTTCAGAGGTCTTTTCACGAGATATTCTAGTATTAAACGTTTTTTTCTGGAATTAATTGTTTTTCCATCAAGTGATTGACGGCTGAGATGATGGCAATCTTGACGTGGCTATACGTCAAACCACCTTGGACGTACGCAGTATAGGGCGCACGGATCGGACCGTCCGCTGATAACTCAATCGATGAGCCTTGTACGAATGTTCCTGCTGCCATGATGACATCATCCGCATATCCCGGCATATAATCCGGAATCGGTAGCGCATGCGCATTGACGGGTGAAGCCGCTTGAATCGCCTGACAGAAAGCAATCATCGGCTCCGGTGCATGGAACGAGACCGATTGAATCAAATCCGTCCGTTCTGCCGTATGGTGTGGTGCCGTATCAAAGCCAAACTGACCAAGCATGCTCGACGTGAACATCGCGCCCATCAACGCTTGACTGACCGTATGAGGTGCCATATAGAAGCCTTGATACATATCTGGAAGTGCCGATAACGACGGACCGGCTTCAGCGCCAATTCCTGGTGTCGTCATCCGGAACGACGCTCGTTCAATCAAGTCGGTCCGACCGACGAGATAACCGCCGGTCTTCGCAAGACCGCCACCCGGGTTTTTGATCAACGACCCTGCCATTAAGTCCGCTCCGACGTGTGTCGGTTCAATTGTCTCGACGAACTCACCGTAGCAGTTATCAACGAAGATCAAGACGTGCGGATGGACAGCTTTGATGGCGGCGATTGCTTCACCGATCTCGTTGACCGGCAGACTGCGTCGCGTCGCATAGCCTTTTGAACGCTGAATCCCGACGACCTTCGTCTGTGGCGTGATCCGTTCGAGAACAGCCGGTACGTCGATCGTCTCGGCATTTTTCATCTCGACGACATCATACCGTACGCCCAGTTCCTTTAATGAACCGCGTCCGTCACCACGAATTCCGACAATCTCTTCGAGCGTATCGTATGGTTTTCCCGTGATATAAAGCAATTCATCGCCTGGCAATAACAAACCGAACAATGCGATACCGATTGCATGGGTTCCGCTGATGATCTGCGGACGACAAAGACCCGCTTCCGCACCGAAGACATCGGCATAGATCCGTTCGAGCGTATCGCGTCCTTCATCGTTGTAGCCGTAACCTGTTGACGGCATGAAGTGAAAATCACTGACTTTGTGACGTCGGAACGCATCGAGGACACGGAATTGATTGTATTCCGCGACCTCTTGCGCCTTCTTGACGTACGGGGCAATCTGTTCCTCCGCCCGATCAATGAGCGGACGGAGCGTTTCGTAATGGGTTAATTCTGAAAACATGTTTACACCTCGTATTGTTTCAATGTCGCGTATAGACGCGTATCTTTCCGCAAGTAACCTTTTAAGATGACGGAACCATCTTCTTCGAATGATTCCTTCAAGTTCATCATGACTTCCTTCGCCGGATTGTAATGGGCAAAACCGTCAACCGGAATGCGGATCTCGAGATACTCGAGGATTTCACTGATCGAGCGTTCGATTTCTTCGATCAAACGCTCGATGTCCTGCGGATCAAGGGCAGAAATCAACAGCTTTCCGCCTGTGAACAAGCGGTTCAGTTGATCTTTTTTGTTGTAGACCTCGAGCTGCGGAATGTCACCGGCACCGAGTTCATCGAGGACATCGTTCGTCGTCTGCATCTGATTCAAGTAATGCTCACTCGATGCATCAACGACGTGGAGGATCAAGTCGGCTTCCAGCACTTCCTCGAGGGTCGAGCGGAACGCCGCGATCAACTTCGTCGGGAGATCTTGGATGAAACCAACCGTATCCGTCAGGAGGATTTGCCCGCCTTCCGGCAAATCGACTTGACGTGTCAACGGATCGAGCGTCGCGAACAACTCATCCTTCTCGTATGTGTCGGCTTGTGTCAACCGGTTGAAGATCGTGGATTTGCCGGCATTCGTATATCCGACGAGCGCGATTTGGAACGTCTGGTTCTCTTTGCGACGTTCTCGGTAACGGGCACGGTGGGCGACGGATGTCTCGAGTTGTTTTGAGATCTCATCGACGCGACGACGGATATGACGGCGGTCCGTCTCGAGTTTCGACTCACCTGGTCCACGTGTTCCGATTCCGCCGCCAAGACGTGACAGTTGTGTGCCCTGCCCGGCTAGGCGTGGTAACAGATAACTCATCTGTGCCAGTTCGACTTGTAATTTCCCTTCGCGCGACTGGGCACGTCCAGCGAAGATATCGAGGATCAACTGCGTCCGGTCGATCAATTTGATGGCTTCCGGATCCGATAAGGCGATTCGGATATTTTTCATCTGACCGGGCGTGACCTCGGCATTGAATATGATTAAATCAGGTTCAAGTTCGTCCGCTAAGGCAACGAGTTCTTCAACCTTTCCTTTTCCGATGAACGTACGGCGGTCAATCGCTTGTCGTTTTTGATCCAAACGACCGACGACGACACCATGCGCAGTCGTGACGAGTGCTTCGAGCTCCGCGACCGATTCTTCATAGACATGGTCCGGGACACCGGGGAGCTGGCAACCAACGACGATGACGCGTTCTGACATAATATCATTCCTTTCACGAGTAAAGACGTACTGCGCCCCTTATCATACCACAGCCACCGGTTCGTCTGAACTTTTTTGGACAGGAAACATCCGTTCGGTTTATGATGGAAGAAACACCATGAGGAAAGGGAGGAAAACGATGGCACGCGAACAGTCGTATACGCTTCCAGAGTTCATTGAACGCTACCTGTTTTATCTAACAACAAGTGGACGGCAACTTTCGACCGTCCGACGCTATCGCTATGATTTAATCGAAGTCCATCGCTATATGACGGATGTCGATCAACCACTCGAGACAATCGACGATTTCAAGGCGATTTCGATCGAGACGTGGAAGACGTTCATCAATGAGTACTTGATCGAAGAGAAACTCTACCAACAAGCGACGGTCGCTCGAATTGTCACTGTTATCAATCAAGTCAATTACCAGATTCGGCAAACGAAAGCGAAGCTGATCGAATACGCACAACCGACGCACGAACTGACGGCAAAACATGTCGCTTCTTTTAAGGAATACGAGCAATTGGTGCGGACGAATCAATCTGATCGTGGATTGACGGAACATCAATTGAAGGCACGTCCGTTTTTAATCGATCGAAACGAACTGATCCTTCGATTGTTTTATCGCTACGGCTTACGTGTTCATCACATCATTGGTTTGAAGATGCATGACCTCAATTTCGCCCAGCAAGAGATGACCGTCCACGACCGACTCGGCAATCGTTACCTGCTTCACCTCGAGCGGGAGGATCAAGACATCATGCTGCGTTACTTGAAGACAATTCCGGAACCGGTCCGCCCGCGTTATCACAGCACCGATCCCTTTTTCGTCGCCTTTGACTTCGCCCGGATGACGTTCCGCTGGGTCTACAGCAAGAATGCACCGAAGCAACTGTCGATCGTCATGATCACGAAGATGATGCGTCAGCTGAATGAACGGTCGGATAATAAACGGATCTTGACGCCGTCGATGTTACGCAACAGTTTCATTCTAAAAACGTATCAGGACGAGATGACGAAGGAAGAACGTCTGCAGAAGACGTGTCTTTATAAGGATGTCTCACTTCGACGTTATGAAGAGGCAGTCGAGGAACTGACACCATTACTGTAATGATACGTTTATGATGGAGTGAAGCAGCTATTATTTTTGCTTCACTTGCAAAGCGTCACACCTGAATGACGCCTAAAAAAAGACGACCCCCCGGTCGTCTTTTTCATTAGCGAGAGACTTCTTGTGTCTCTTCTTGCTCATATAACGTCACGTTGCGCGCTGGTGCGAACGTCGAGATTGCGTGTTTATAGATCAATTGCTGTTTGCCTTCCGACTCCAAGATGACTGTGAAGTTATCGAATGACTTGATCAGCCCCCGTAATTGATATCCGCTGATTAAGAAAACCGTTGTCGGGACTGCATCTTTCCGTAATTGATTTAAAAAGACGTCCTGAATGTTGTATGTCGCTTTCATGATTCCCCGTGCCCCCTCTTTTTATCTGTTTCTGTCTTCGGGCAACTCTTATTTAACCGCTTTCAGAAACTCTACAGTTCTATCATAGATAATTTTGAACGTTTCTTCAAATGAAAACTTTCCCATATCTACCCAAACGCCATCAAATTGATGACGGAACCACGTCAATTGACGTTTGGCAAAACGTCGCGTGTTTCGTTTTAGCATGTCGACGGCAGGTTCAAGTGGTGCCCCGTCAAGAACCGGTAACATTTCTTTATAACCGATTGCTTGCAGCGCCTTCGTTTGTCGATACCCGGCAGCGTTTAGGCGCGCTACTTCTTCTAGAAGTCCACTAGCGACCATCAAATCTACCCGCTGATCGATTCGGTCATACAAGCGATCGCGGTCTTCCATGTGTAAGACGAACAACAGACTCTCGTAAAGTGCTGGCTTACTACCAGTCGTTTGTGTCTGACCCGTCCGCGCGACCTCAATCGCCCGAACGACTCGCTGAATGTTATTCGGATGAATCGCTTCAGCGCGCACCGGATCGAGTTCTTTCAACTGGTCATGCAATGCATTCGCTCCATGTGTCGCCGCATACGCTTCGAGTTCAGCCCGTAAGGCTGGATCCTCCGCCTGCTCGGTGAACTGGTAATCATATAAAATCGACCGGATATAAAGCCCTGTTCCACCGACGATGATCGGTAACTTACCACGACTCGCGATCTCATCGATCGTCGCTCGGGCAACCGTCTGAAAGCGCGCTACACTCATCTCGTCGTCTGGTGTGACGAGATCAAGCAAGTGGTGCGGCACACCTTCCATCTCTTCTGTCGTCACTTTTGCTGATCCGATGTCCATCCCTTGATAGACTTGGACGGAGTCTCCCGATAAGACTTCTCCGTTTAGTCGTTTTGCTAGTTCAATGCCTGTCTTCGTTTTTCCGACTGCCGTCGGTCCGACGATGACGATGACTGGTTGTTTCTTCATTTTTTCTCACCCATTCTCTATCTTTTCGTTCTGCTTCGAGTGTACCATAGCCATTTACTCGGGTTAAAAAAATCCATGAAAAAAACCGCCCACTCGGACGGTTCACGTTTACTCGTCTTATACGCGACGGATGAAATCGTCGTAGATGGCACTAAAAATGCACCACCCACAAATGACGACGCCTGTCAGCATGATGCCCCAATCTGCCATGGTCGTTCCTCCTCTAGTCATCGTTATTCTCTCTTTTGACTTTTTGAACAGTTTGTAAACCCTTTCGAGCAGGTTTGACACCAATTCTTGGAATCAGTATGATAAAAGTACGATTGGTACGTAGCGCGGAGGCTGACCTGCATCGGCTTCCTATTAGAGGCACTGCCTCTCGATTCCATGTCTTGTGCTTGCACGAGGCGACATAGGAAGATTTCCTTCTTCCACAGAACAGGTCCGGCATCATGCCCGGGCCTGTTCTTCGTGTTAGGCGATTATTTCGAAAGGAGGTGGTTTTCGTGCGCATTCAAATCATTGGTGGGTCTGGCACCGGAAAAAGTACACTAGGCGCCTTCATTGCACAATCCGAAAGGATTGCGTGGATTGATACTGACCATTATCTCTGGAAAGATACGAAGTTCACTGAAAAACGTGACGTCTCCGAGCGATTTTCGATGTATGAAGCCGATATACTGTCTTACCGTGACTATGTCGTCTCAGGTTCCGTCTTCGCCTGGCACCCGGATGGTTTCACCAATCGAGACTTGCTTGTCTTCCTGTCGCTCGACGAATCGATCCGGATGGAACGGCTCATCGCACGCGAAGCAGCACGTTATCCTGACTTTTCAGGATCCAATGAGTTCCTCGACTGGTGCCGGACGTATCATACGGCGAAGGACCCCAAGATGATTGGCACGTTCGCGGAACACCAACATCAAATGGAACGGTCGGTTTCTCCTGTTCTGATACTCGACGCTTCGTTACCGACGCAGCTTCAGTATCAAAAAATAATGGAAACATACGACAAACCGCCTTACAAATAATGAAAAACGGGTCCGCCTTTTCAGGTGGACCCGTCTGTCTTAATACATATCTTTTTGCGTGAAGTTCCAGAAGGCAACGATTAGTGCCGCGACCGTCCAACAACCGAGGACAGCAAGCGAGAACGGAAGTGTCATTCCTTCGATGGGTGGGGCTTGACCGTCGAGGTAGTTAATCAACCCAAAGTTGACGTTGACGAGATATTTCGAACTCGTCCAGCTCGAACCGAGTGTCGTCAGTAACGTACCGGAAATCAAGACTGCCATCATGATCCCGATTCCGGTCGCTGTGTTTTTGACGAGAACAGAAACCATCAAGGCGATCGTTCCGACAACAGCTGTGACGATCCAGGCTAGACCGACCGCCATTAATAGATATTCCCACATCGGTAACGTATGCACGAATTCGGTTGAAAACGTACCGCTCGGTGAGGCTTGGAATCCGGTCAAGATCGGTGCGGTCCAGCCGTCATAGCCGAGGACGATCCCAGATATCGCATAACAGACGACGACGGTCAATGCCATCAGCATCGATGTATAAAGTAACACCGTCAACCATTTCGCCATGAGAATCTTCCAGCGCCGGACCGGTCGCGACAGCAATGTCTTGATCGTTCCGTCATTTTGTTCCCCGCTGACGATATCCGCCATGATGACGATGATGAACAGTGGTAAGATCAGCGTCAATCCTTGCGAGAAGAATATCCGAATGAACGTCGGGGCTCCCGGATAGTTTGGGTTGATGTCGTTATCGAGATAGTACTGATTTTGTTTTAAATCAAATTCCAGGAACTGACGGAACTCGTCTTGAATACTGCTAGAAGCAAGTCGGTTCTGTGTATCGACGATATCTTGTTGAAGCTCAACCCGCCAATCAAGTGTTCCTTGCTTTTTGATCTGCTCTTGAATGTCTCGGTACTGTGCGTACGTAAACATTGAGACGAGGACAACAAGGATGATCGCAACGACAGCAAAACGACGCTTCGAAGCGATTTTCGTGACTTCATTTCGGACGAGACCGACCATGTTCGGATTACGCAATGTGATCGCCTCCCGTTAATGTGATGAACAGATCTTCAAGCGTCTGGACTTTTCGTTCAATC
The DNA here is from genome assembly GCF_964277885.1 of uncultured Exiguobacterium sp. Classification (NCBI taxonomy): domain Bacteria; kingdom Bacillati; phylum Bacillota; class Bacilli; order Caryophanales; genus Exiguobacterium; species uncultured Exiguobacterium sp. The sequence continues at coordinate 1,734,230 of NZ_CAXYJR010000005.1, forward strand.
GTCCAGACTTCGACACCTGCTTCGAGCAGCTGCTTATTAAGTGCCGGGGTTTTACTAGCATCCATCAAAGTATGGACCGTATTCGCATCGACGACTTCGGATACTTGGACTAAATCAGAAGCCGATAAAATCTCGTTCGCCTTGAAGGCATCATCGACACGCCAGTCAACGCCAGGAGCAAGCGACTCGACTAGTTCCTTGACCGTTCCGACTTGGACGATTTTACCGTAACTCATGATCGCAACACGATCGGCGAGCATCTCGATTTCAGCGAGGATATGACTCGAGACGAGGACCGATAGTCCCGTTTCCTCGACGAGCCGGCGGATGAATTGACGTAAATCCCGAATTCCCATCGGATCGAGACCATTCGTCGGTTCGTCGAGAATCAAGACGCTTGGTCGTCCGAGTAATGCTTGTGCGATGCCAAGACGCTGACGCATCCCGAGCGAATATGTTCGGACTTGATCGTCGACCCGCGCCGTCAAATCGACGAGATCGATGACTTCTTGAATCCTTGCCTCGTCGACATTCGGTAACATCCGGGCGAAGACTTGTAAATTTTCGCGACCCGTCAAATATTTATACAACTCCGGGTTCTCAACGATCGAACCGATTCGCTCCATCGCTTGGACGAACTGTTTACGGACGTCGAAGTCACAGACTGTGATTTTACCGGACGTCGGTTTGATCAGTCCGACGAGCATCCGGATCGTCGTCGTTTTCCCTGCCCCGTTCGGTCCAAGGAAGCCGAAGACCTCACCCGGTTGAATTTCAAACGAGATATTATCGATGATCGTCTTTTTTCCGATCACCTTTGTTACACCTTCTAATTTCACTGTTGGTTTCACGTCTCTCACCTCTTATTGTCTATTCTAGCGGAATAATGAATCATTTGACTTGTCAGAACACTTCATTTCCGCACATTCTTTCAACATTTGCTACAATCAGGATAGAACCTAGAAGGAGGAACGTTCATGAAGCGATTACGCTGGCCCCTGTTTTTAACCGTTTCACTCTTACTGACCGCGCTGTTCGGTTACGGTTTCGTCAACGCCTATAGTGACGTCGTCAAACCACCGAAGCGTGCCGTCCTCACACCGACGAAGGAAGAACCTGTCAAAAAAGGCGGAACGTACGTTGCGCTTGGTGATTCCTTGACGCGTGGTGTCGGAGCATCGAACGGTAATAGTTATGCTGCTCTTGTCGGACGCGACCTTGTCAAAGCGAACACGGTCGAGCGTTTCCAGAATCTTGCTGTCAGTGGTGCCCGGACGGAAGATTTATTGAAACAACTCAAACAAAAAGAAGTACTACGTTCGATCAGTCAAGCGAAAGTCATCTCGGTGACGATTGGTGGGAATGACTTGTTCAATCGTGGCGAAGGTGTCTCAAACTTCAATGCGAAGAAAACGGCTGCAACGATTACGAAAGCCCAAGACAATTTGAACAAGACATTCCGGATCCTGCGTGAACAAAACCCGGATGCTGTCATCTTCTATGTCGGACTCTATAATCCTTTCCGCGCGACGGAAAACGGTGAAGCGTTCGATGCAATCGTACAAGACTGGAATGCTAAATCCCGAACGCTAGGGATCGAATATGACGTCGAGATCATCGACACGTTCAATCTCGTCCGCGACGTCAAACGTGATTTATCAAGCGACCAGTTCCATCCGAACGACTCTACCTACGAAGAGATTGCAAAAGCCGCATTACTTGCTGTCAATAAACGTTTCTAAAACAAAAAGCCGCCCAAGTGGCGGCTTTTTGTTCCGATTCATTTCAGACGTTTCGCAAGTGAGACGAGGCCCCATTGGAGCGGCAACCGTGTCCAAAGCAACCAAGACGGAAGACGTTTTCCATTAATCGGCTTCGGATTGACAGCCATGTTGACGTTTGCCGGTAATACCGCGTACAAGAAGGCAGGTAGCGTCTTACGGACGAGATGTACTCCTTTTCCTGTCAACAGCATGAGACCGTAAGCGATCTCGATGACACCTGTTACTTGGACGAAGAAGCGTTTGAACGGAATGAACGACGGCATGATGCTGACGAACCCCTTCTCGTTGCGGAAATGACCAACTCCCGCAAACAGTAATCCAGCTCCATAGACTAGACGTAATAGCATGATCTTTCACTCTCTCTTTCTTTCCACTTTACGGATTCTTTCGAAACAGTTTCAGTGTATCGAACTGACCCGATTATCTCAACTTTTAGAAATTGTCGTCGAATTATGGGGAATGATGAGTCATTTCGGAATGTCTCCCGTAATCAGGTGATAAGTCACTTCATTTGCTATGATGAAGTCAGAAATCATACAGGAAGGGATGACGACTTATGGCTGGAAAAACAAAAGGACTACTACCTGGATTGACTGGAGGAATCATCGGTGCCGTTCTGACGGCGACGATTGCGTTTCCAATCTTGCTCGACCAAGAACAACAGGTCGCGGATACACCACTCTCAAACGGGATGCCGAAACAAGTCTCGACGACATCAAATGATCCAGTGACGAATGCAGTCGCCACTGCCCAGAAATCCGTCGTGACGGTAACAAATTATCAAACTGGTAATTCGATGTCACAAAAAGAAGCAGCTGCCGGCTCAGGATCTGGTGTCATCTATAAAAAGGAGAATGGAAAAGCATACATCATCACGAACCATCACGTCGTTGATGGCGCATCGAAACTCGATGTCACGCTTAACAACGGCAAAACACTGAACGCTAAATTACTCGGTAGTGACGAAACGTATGACTTAGCTGTATTAGAAGTCGACGCAAACGATGTTCCAGGCGTCATCACACTCGGTAAATCGGCTGACTTAAAAGCCGGACAGACCGTTCTAGCGATCGGTAATCCGCTAGGTGAATTCCAAAACTCCGTTACCCGCGGAATCGTCAGTTCAAAAGACCGGACTGTACCGGTCGATACGAATAACGATGGTCAAGACGACTTCAATACGACGGTCATCCAGACGGACGCCGCTATTAATCCTGGTAACTCTGGTGGTGCCTTGATCAATGAACAAGGGCAACTCGTCGGCATCAACTCGATGAAAATCGCTGAGTCGGGTGTTGAAGGGGTCGGTTTCAGTATTCCAATCGATGATGCGTTACCAATCCTTAAACAACTTGAGACGAACGGTAAAGTTGAACATCCAACACTTGGTGTTTCCTTACAAGATGTCTCCGCATTTCCTGCCGGTTATCTAAAAGATCAAGTCAACTTACCAGACAGTCAAAAAACAGGTGTCGTCGTCATGTCCGTCGAACCGAACAGTCCAGCTGCTGCCGCTAAACTGAAAACAGGTGACGTCATCACGAAAATCAACGACTCTGAGATTAAAGGGTTCGTCGACATCAAAACGGCACTTATCAAATCAGACGGTCCACTTTCATTGACGATCATTCGTGACGGAAAAACGATGACAGTGGAAACCAAAACAACAACGACCGACCAGCTGTAAACCTTCAGTCTGACGTTTCGTTCGCCTTCCTTTTCGGGTATTGTTTTAGAACAATATCGAATTGGGAGGCTTTTTCTATGTATGACTTAATTGGCATCGGTATTGGTCCGATGAATTTAGGGTTGAGTGCACTCGCGCATCCGACGGAATTAAAGACGTTATTTTTTGACGAAAGTGAACAATTTTCCTGGCATCCCGGTATGATGATCCAAGACTCGATGATGCAGACAAGCTTCATCTCCGATCTCGTCACACTTGCTGATCCGACGAGCACTTTTTCTTACCTCAATTACTTACGGTCGATCCACCGTCTTCATACGTTTTACTTCTACGAAAAACTTCTAATCTCAAGACAAGGTTACAATGATTACTTACGTTGGGTTGCGACACAGCTTGACGATTTACGATTTTCAACCCGTGTCGTCGATGTGCAAGACACTGGTGATAGTTTCGAGGTCCTCGTCGAAGATGTCACGACCGGTAAACGGGAAACCTTCGAAGCACGAAACGTCGTCATCGGAACCGGTTCAAAACCTGCGATTCCGGACACGTTTGACGAGCGTGTCATTCACAATACGCAATATGTCATGAAAAAAGCAGAATTGCTACAACGAAAAAAAATCAGCATCGTCGGATCTGGTCAAAGCGCTGCCGAGATCTTCCTCGATCTCTTGACGACACCTGCTCCAGAGCGTCCTGAACTCGAGTGGATCGCGCGTTCGACACTGTTTGAGACACTCGAGACCGGCAAACTCGGCGAAGAAATTTTTTCACCGAGTTATGTGACATACTTCAATCAGCTCCCACTCGCAGTTCGACAAGAGTCGGTCAAGAAGTTCGCCCGTTCTCAGAACGGCATCAGTCCTGAGACTTTACAATCAATCTATGCTCACCTTTATGATTTGACGGAAGAGGAACAGCAAAAAGTCGCGATTCGCGCGAATCTTGAAGTGAAAGAGATCACGTACGATGAACGGTTCACGATCGCGATGAAACACCAAGAACTCAATGATGAACGTTCGTCTAAAACAGATGCTGTCATCGCGGCGACCGGTTTTTCGCCATCCCTTCCAAGCTTCATTGATCGACTTGATATCGTGTTCGAAGCACCACATGCTTGGAAAGTCGATGCGGACTACCAAATCGTGCGTTCGACCGAGACGGCACATCATCTGTATGCAACCGCTAACTTAGAATTATCACATGGTCCAGCAGCTGACAATCTCGGCATGTCCGTCTCACGGAACCAATTGATCTTAAACGCGGTCGCGGGTACGGAACTTTATCCGGTCGAACGACATGCGACGTTTACGACGTTCGATTAAGTCACTTGAGGATAAACCAAACGAACGAGGAATGGCATGCGCCACTCCTCGTTCGTTTTCATTTACGGTTTTTTCGTCAACTCGAGTGCCGCAAGTAATAATAACGTAGCCTGAACCCGTGTCACTCCTGATTTAGCTAGTAAGAGATGAAAGGCAATCAACCAGTTGACCTCATCTGAAAAACGATTCCGTGCCCGTTCCCGGTCGACGATGCGGGTCACGTAAATCCAGTCGACGCGTTCCATCGATGGTAGTAATGCAAGGAGTGGCATCAAACGATCCCAAATGATGATTTCGCGCCGTTCTAACAGCTCCCTCCACGCAATGATTCGTTCCTGTTGTGCTGACGCATCCGGATGCGAAGCTAAGATTTGCGCTGTAATGACACGTTCGCTCGTCCGTTCCATATATTGCGCGAGCCATTCTTCCGATGTATCGACACGCTCTAAAAATTCCTCTGGTAATGGCTGCTGTTCAAGCAAGGTCGATGTCACGACATACTGTTTCGCAGCATTTAGATGAGGTCGTGTCGCATGCAAGCGTTCCATGTAGGGAAAGGCATCAATACCTTGTCGACGGTTCAGCACTTCGTTCAGTGCAAAGAAGGGCCGGACTCCTTTATCACGAATCAATCGATGTTTAATCTTCTTTTCCGCAACGATGATTTCTTCGATGAGGACATCAGGATCCGTGCTATTGAGTTGCACATGGGCAACGAGCAACGGTGTATAGCGACTCCGAAGCGCTGAAAAACGCGTTGTCTTTTGTTTGATCGTTCGCATCAGACGTTCGTAGACAGTCTGCTCAAAGACGGTATCGTGAATGGTATACGACAGCGCAAAAAAACGATGGAAATCATGTGACGTCTCTTCCCGCAAGACGGGATAACTCTCGTCGTAGTTTTCACAGAATTGACCGTACATCTTTCCACCTCACCTTCTTTTCTATAAATCGTTTTCCCTAAAATTAGTTTACACAACCTTATTTTTGAACGAACAAAAAAAGCAACGGAACATGTCCATTGCTTTCCCTTCTTCAAAATCGATTCACACTCGTTGTCTCTCTAACAGACGGGAGAAGTAACCACCTTGATCCATCAACTCGTCATGCGAGCCTTCTTCGACGATTCCGTCTTTCGTGACGACGAAAATCTTATCGGCATTTCGGATCGTTGCTAAGCGATGGGCGATGACGAGTGTCGTCCGGTTCTCAGACAACTCGGCAAGTGATTCTTGAATCAGTGCTTCCGTTTCCGTATCAAGCGCAGACGTTGCTTCATCGAGAATCAGAATCGGCGGGTTCTTCAGGAACATCCGTGCAATCGCGAGTCGTTGCTTTTGTCCACCCGACAGTTTGAGTCCGCGTTCGCCGATTTGTGTCGCATATCCATCAGGTAGATCCGCAATCATCGGACCGAGATGAGCACGTTCTGCTGCTTGCACGATGTCTTCTTGCGTCGCATTCAGATCACCGTAAGCGATGTTTTCAGCGATCGTCCCTGAGAACAAAAAGACATCCTGTTGGACGATCCCGATTTGTTGCCGCAGAGACTCCTTCGTCATCTGCCGGATGTCGATTCCATCAATCGTGATGGCTCCGTCTAAGACATCATAAAAACGTGGGATCAATGAACAGATTGTCGTCTTCCCTGCTCCCGATGTTCCGACGAACGCGACGGTTTGACCTGGTTCGACTGCCAGATTGATATTCTCTAGAATAAGACGATTGGCTTCATAACCGAACGCGACATCCTTGAACACGATGCCACCATTCAACCGATCAACAACGAGTGCGTCTGGCACATTCGGAATCGATTCATCTTCATCAATCATTGAGAGGAATCGCTTAAATCCGGCCATTCCTTTCGGGTACATCTCAAGCAATGCCGTGATCTTATCGATTGGCTTCAGCAGGATATTCATATAGAGAATGAAGCCGACGAGTTCCCCTGCAGACAAGGAGCCACGGTACGTCAAATAGGCACCGACGACTAAGACGGCGAGCGTCATCAAACGGGTTGTCAAGTAGATGCCGGATAGACTCTTACTCATGACCTTGTACGCATTAATCTTTGACTGCCGGAACGTCGCGTTGTCTTTTTCGAAACGCTCGATTTCGTAAGCTTCGTTTGTGAACGACTGGACGACGCGGACACCGGAGACGCTGTCCTCGACACGTGAATTGACTTCCGCGATATTCCCATACATCCGGTCCCACGATTTATTCATTCGGACGTTCGCATAACTGATCAACCAGATCAGGAACGGTACGGCGATGATCGTCACGAGGGCAAGCGGAACGTTGATCGTCAACATGATCGAGAATGCACCAAGCAATGTCATGACGGCAATGAAGGCATCTTCCGGACCGTGATGGGCAAGTTCCCCGATATCAAACAAGTCATTCGTGATCCGGCTCATGATATGCCCCGTCTTCGTATTATCAAAGAAACGGAACGACTGTTTCTGAACATGGCTGAACAGTTGACGACGCATATCGGTCTCGATGTTGATTCCGAGCTTATGCCCAAAATAGTTGACGACAAACTGCATCAACGTACTGATGATGTAAAGTGCTAATAGTCCGACGCTGACGAGAATGATCCAGTTCATCTCACCGTTTGGCAACAAGGAGTCGATGAACCACTTGACAGCGAGTGGAAAAGCAAGTTCTAACACCCCGACGAATAAGGCAGATATGAAATCAAGCCAGAATAATCGTTTGTGCGGGATATAATACTGATAAAAACGGCGTAACATGTGTAGCCTCCTTCCGAATACTCCTAGTGTACTCGAACTTTTTTGAAAATACTGTATCGAACTATTCATTTTTGCTTAAAACAATCGCATAGTTTTTTAGAGTAAAAATATATTTTAAAATCAGGGGAATCGTCATTTTTTATGACAAAATGGTAACAACGATTTTTACCTATTTCTATTGGAAGGAGCTATGTCACGTGAAGAAGACATTTCTCGCTCTCACGACGATTGCTTTGATCAGTTCAAGCGGACCTGTCTCTGCTGCGTCAACGACTTTAACTTTGACGGATAACGTCAACATTCGCTCGGCTGCCTCAACTTCCGCAAAGGTCATCACGACACTGAAAAAAGGGACAAAGCTGGCAGCAGTTAAGAAAGTCAACAGCTGGTACGAAATCCGTTACCAGTCAAAACCAGCCTTTATCACTTCAGCATACGTCAAAGCGACGACAGTAAAGACTACGACATCAACGACCTACATAACGAATACCGATGCTGTCAATGTCCGTCAACAAGCAACGACGAGCTCAAAATCACTCGGCAAACTCGCAAAGAACAGCGTGTTGACTGTTAAGAAAAAATCTGGTGATTGGTATCAAATCACGTATAAGAAGCAAGTAGCTTTTATCCATGCATCATTAGTTGATAAAAAGACAGTGAAAGTAACGTCTACGTCAAAACCTGCTACGACGACACCCGTCAAGAACGTCATTAAAGCGGTTGATCGTTCGAAGGTCTATACGGTTAACGCAAAGGAAGGACTAAACGCACGGACTGCCGCAGCGACAAGCGCTAAAATCTACAAAACATTACCACACGAGACGATTCTTGATGTGACAGGTGCCGTTGATTCGTGGTACCAAGTCAAGCTCGACGGAAAAGAAGCGTATGTTGCCTCAACCTATGTCAAAGTTTCAACAAAAGCTTCGCCACCAACAACACCGACGACTCCCGGAGTCTCTGTGACGCCGGTTGATGCTTCGAAGACGTATCGCGTCAATGCACCGACAGGACTGAATGTACGTACGCTACCCTCAACATCTTCAAACATCTTCACACAAGTCGCGCATGCGTCAACTGTCAACGTCACAGGTGAAACGACAGGAAAAGATAGCGGCTGGTATCAGATCAAGATTGGAACAGGACTCTACTATGTCGCAAAAAGTTATATCACGACGGGCTCCGTCACGACGACGCCTCCGGTCACACCACCACCTGTGACATCCGTCCCTGGTTCGACATTGATGGAACGCGCGATCTCAATCGGGCAACAATATCTCGGAACCCCTTACGTTTGGGGATCTAGTAATCCAGTCAACGGTGGATTCGATTGCTCTGGCTTCGTCAATTATACGTTGAATGCCGCTGGCTATTCTGTCGGACGGACGAACGTCAACGGTTACTGGAACGATGACCGGTATCTTGGGGCGAAGCTTTCGAAGCTGCGTCAGCCAGCACGCGGCGATATCATCTTCTTCGAAAACACCTATGCTGCTGGTCCAACACATATCGGCATCATGCTGAACAATGATCAGTTCATTCATGCGAATGAACCTGCTCTAGGTATCAGTCGTCTTTCAGAGCGCTACTGGACTCAAAAACTGTTAGGCTTTAAATCACTTTAAGGCATCCTTCATCCATCCTTCGGGATGGATGTTTTTTTGTGTTACCACTTTTATTTGGGATATACTGGATATAGAAAGGATGTGTCTGCTTGTCTTACAAAACATTTTATGTCCGACTTCTCTTTCTTGCCTTATTAATTTTTGGTGGTTCGATGTTCTTGCATTATATCCAGACGGGGGACGTCTACATCGGGCATCTCGTCGTTTCGACACTTGCATGCGTCTTATTGATTTTCAGAAGAACGACATCCTCACGCGAACAGGCATGAAACGCACTCGCTTCATGCCTGTTTTTTCGTCATTGAACCTTAACCAACGCTTGTATCTCTCGATCAAGATCGCCTTTGAGGCGTTCACTTTGAAGGTTATCTTTCAATCGCAAGACATCCTCCAGCCGTTCCTGACCAATTCCTCGTTGCATCGCTAGTACAAGCGTCTGTAACATCATCGCTTGGTCGAATCCACTTGCGGCAAGCCACGCATCTTGCATCGCCCATATCTTATCGACGCTCTGCTGAAGCGTCTGATTCGGTAATTCAATGCCGTTGACAAGGAGATGGACTTCGAGTTGTCCGATGTAATGCTTCGCGTCGTCGATCGCCACAGTGACGAGTTTTTCCCACGCCATTTGCATGCCGTCTGTATCGTTTTCAAAAATCGCGATGAGTCCTTTCGTCAAATCGACTTCGATCCGTCCGACGGCAGTCGTTTCACTAAAGGCAAAAAATTGTTCCAATCGATCAAACTCTTGCTGTGATTGCTCGATTTCCCCTTCTAGATATAAAAACAGTCCGAGGAAACGTTGAAACGAAATGACATGATAATAGACGTCTTGCTCCCGCATGTATTGAACACCTTCACGCAATAAGGCAATCGCTTCTGCGTAATGATCATCAAACAAACTCGCCCGTAGCGCACGAAGGATTTGGAAATTTAAATAGGTTTTCGGCGCCAGCGGAATCTCGCGTGGTACATCCATTGCTTCGATCAGCTCGTACGCTTCCTTCGTCCGTTTGAGATTGAATAAAAAATAGACTGTCGAGATCTGAACGAGCAACTGCTCATCTTGACGACCGAGCAGTTGAAAAATTCGCTCTGCTTTCTCGTAATATGTCAAACCAAGCTCCGGGTCAGACGCTCGGAGGGCATCGCCGTATTTATGGTAGACCTGCCCTTGCCAATAGGAAGTCGTTTCCGGAACCAAGTAAGGTTCTAGAAGTTCCTGAATTTTTTCGTCTGAAAAATATGGGGTATGCCGTGAACGGATTGTTTCGATGAGTTCCCGCATCTGAACATCTCGCGGATCGAGCATTAATTCTTCGACTGTCACCTGTAATCGCCTAGCAATCGCCTGTAATGCGGGTACAGACGGTGTCGCCTTCCCATTCTCAACCATACTGAGCATCGACTTCGTGATGATGCCGGTCGCAACGTCCGTTTGTGTCATTTTTTTCTGTTTTCGGATCTGTTTGATACGTTCCCCTAACACACTGGTCACTCCTTTTATCATAAAAGTTAAATTATATTGAACTTTATCTTTACATTTTTCTTCCACTCCTTTATCCTACACTAAAGTTCAATAAAATTTAACTCTAAAGGAGTGAACATGATGTCATTTAATTTAAAGCGTGTCTTATTTGGAAAGTTTTGTTCGTTATTTGCGGCTAGTCTATTCACCTTCGTCGCCGGACTGACCGTCTTACGGGAAACATCGTCTGGTTTTCAGTTTGCGCTCGTCCTGCTTGCAGGATCAGTGCCACGAATTTTACTCTCACCGGTTGCTGGTGTCCTTGCTGATCGCTGGAACCGCAAACGAATCATCGTCATGACCGAAAGCTTAAGTGCACTCGTCTTGTTTGGACTTTTGCTCTATTCGCTACAAGCCCCTCTACATACCGTTCATTACATCGTTGCGAGTGTCCTCTTGACGAGCCTGTCAACGTTCCTGTCCGTCACCTTATCAAGCTCGTTACCGCGACTTGTAGCAGAAGAGGAGTTACAACGCGGGAACGCGCTCTTCTCAACGATTCAATCGACCTCAACGATCACCGCTCCACTCGTTGCGGGATTGCTTATCGCCACTGTCTCCATCACGCAATTCTTGATCTTACCGTTCCTCTTGTTTGCTTCTGCTGCCTGGTGGAATAGCCGCCTCCGCTTTCTTGCAGTGGATACTTCTCCTCTAGCTACTACCGATACGCTGTCTTTCGTCTCGGAGTTTAAAGAGGGCTACCGCTATCTGTTCCGTCAACCAGTCTTGACGACACTCGTCCTGATGGCGATCGTCCTGAACTTCTTTTTTGTCGCTTTTGAAATCTTGTTACCGATCATTTTGCTCGATCGACTGCAATTCACACCATTTCGGTTTGGACTGGTCGAGTCCGCACTCGGTGCCGGTCTTCTTGTCGCTTCGTTGCTTCTTGCCTTACCTCGCTTTACGGTGAAACGTCCGTTACGCACGATATTCGAGTCGCTCTTTTTAATCGCCTCTTGTTATGCGCTTCCTGCACTTGCCCTACTCGGCTATGTTCAACCTGCTCTACTACTACCTTTTTTCATGATTCTATTGTTCATCGACGGCATGCTCGTCTTACGGATGAATATTCCACTACAGCTCATCGTTCAAAAACAGACCGATCCGGCATACCTCGGACGTGTCATCGGCGTGCTGGAATCGGTCGCGATGGCGATGATGCCGATTGGTACCCTATTGTTTGGTTTACTCAGTGATCATGTATCTATCATCGTGCTACTTGGAGTCGGTACAGTCGGCTTATTCGGTGCTGCATCATTCGGATTCCTTCGACTTCGTAAAGACATCTTATCCGAGAGCATTCCTGTAGCAGACGCAAAAAACACGTCCTCCCTCACTTCGTGAGAAAGGACGTGCGTATCGGTCAGACCGTCGCTTTGACGGCATCCATGATCAATTTTAATGATTGTTGTTTTGCTTCCTTGTCAGCGATCATCGAAGCGATCATTACTTCGTCTGTCCCGTACGAATCAGCGAGCTCTTGCAATTGTTTTGCAACGGATTCCGGGTTACCAACGATCATCCGCTTCCGGTTTTCAGCGATTCGGAATTGGTCTTGGAACGTATACGGATACGCCGCTGCCTCTTCTGGAGTTGGCGTTCCTGTCGACGAGACCCCTTTTTCAAGTAAGAGTAGTGACAGATCCAGGCTTGAAGCTAACCGTTCTGCTTCTTCCGTCGTTTCAGCACACGTCACGAAGATCGAGACGAGCGTTTGTGGTGTCTCATTGAACGACGTCGCCATGAAGTTATGACGGTAGTAGTCCATCACTTCTTGTCCACCTTGTCCATTGATGAAGTGAGCAAAAGCAAATCCGAATCCGCGTTGTGCGGCGTTCAAGGCACTACCCCCACTTGATCCAAGCAACCAGCCTTCTGGTGTCGTATCGACTTCTGGTGTTGCGACGAGTCCCGCGAACCGATGTCCGGCAGGTGCTCCGTCTTTCAAGTAATCGACGAGATCATCGAGTTGTTCGCCGTAATCGGCTCCACCAAAACGTGGTGACGATCCTTCTTGCAACGCACGTGTCGCAAGCGGCATACCGCCCGGTGCCCGACCGAGTCCAAGGTCGATCCGGTTCGGTGCAAGACCTTCAAGGACACGGAAGTTCTCTGCGACTTTATAGGCACTGTAATGCGGCAACATGACACCGCCTGAACCGAGACGAATCTGTTTCGTCACCGCCGCCATGTAGGCAATCAAGACTTCCGGGCTTGAACCCGCCAGTGTTTTCGCGAAGTGGTGCTCAGATACCCACAGACGATGATAACCGAGTTCGTCCGCGATTTTTGCGAGCTCGACTGTTTCGTGTAAGGCATCAGATGGGGATTGTCCTTTAGAGACCGGGGATTGGTCTAAAATACTAAGTTTCATGTATGTCTCTCCTTTTTCTTTCGAATGCGTACCTACACTGTACGCCTCCTCGTTGTACGGTGCAACGAAACTGCTTCTTTCCGTCATGGGGACGTTTTCATTTTGAAATTCAGGGAACAATGCCTAAGTGAGCATAAAAATCTAACGAATGAGGTGGAGTCACATGTCAACCCATACTACGAATCAAGAAGCAGTCGAAACGGTCAAGAAACTGATTGATAAAATCGAAACAGCGATGCTGACGACGATTTCAGCAGAAGGGCTCGTATCGCGTCCAATGCAGACACAGGATATCGAATTTGATGGCGACCTCTGGTTCCTCACTTCAAAAGAGACAGACAAGTACCAAGAACTACTTAAGAATCCGAGTGTCAACGTCGCGTACGTCGACAAATCATACGTCTCGATTCGTGGGACAGCAGAACTCGTCGAAGACATCGAACGAAAAAAAGAGCTTTGGAGCCCACGCTATGAAGCATATCTTGGAACGACATACGAAGATCCGAAAGTCGTCTTGATCAAGGTCAACACGGAAGCTGCTGAATACTGGGAAACGGGAAACACGACGAAGTCCGTCAAACAAGTATTGAAGAAAGTCGTCGGCAAAGACGATGAGAACGAAATCAATAAGACAGTCGACTTGTCTTGACGAGTTAAACCCGCGCAACTTGCGTGGGTTTTTTCATGTGAAGATAGTCGTTTTTCTCAAAATGATGTAACATAATAAAATGAACTAATACGTAACTTAACTAAAAGGAGTACAATCATGGGAGAATTTTTTACATTATTACGCCGGGGAAACCGGTCGGCGCTGACGGCAGGCATTGTTAACTCCATCATCGCCATCATCAAGGCAATTGCCTACGTCCTGACGGGAAATGTCGCGATGTTCGCGGAGATGATGCATACGCTCGGGGACGCTGCCAACCAATTTTTCGTTTTCATCGGTTCTGCCCTCAGTAAAAAGGCACCGACGAAACGTTTCCCGAACGGCTTCGGTCGTCTCGTCAATCTCGTCTTGCTCGGTGCCATCCTCTTCGTCGGTATCATGGCGTACGAAACGATTCATGAAGGCATCGCCCATATCATTGAACCAACCGAATCAACAGGCTTCTGGATTACGTTATCCGTCTTATTCGCTGGTGTCGTTTTGGAGAGTGGCGTTTTTGTCAAAGCGATGCAAGAGATCGCACACGATGCGAAGTTAGACTCGAAAGGACCACGTTTGATTCTCGACAGCTTCCGCTCACTCAAACAAGCGAAACCCGCAACACGCCTTGTGTTCCTGGAAGATTTGGTCGCAACGGCTGGTGGCGTCGTCGCGATGATTGCCGTCATCATCTCGCATGTGACACCGTTCCATCAGGCAGAAGGAATCGCTTCGATCCTAATCGGACTGATGATGTTTTACGTCGTCGGAAATGTTTTCTTGCAAAACGCAGCTGGTGCACTGGGTGAAGCCGATGAGACGATGGCAGCACGTCTCGGCGGACTAATTATGAAGGATCCTGACGTCAAGGATATTAGTAAGCTTGAAGTTATTAAAGAAGGCGACCATTTCCATGTCGAAGTCGAGATCGAGGTCGATCCGGCGTTGACGATCGCACAAGCAGACGACATCAAGGACCGTCTCGAACTGCAGATTCGCCTGCAGCAAGGCATCATCGATGTGACGATCGGATTTGATGAAGACGATAAGATTCAACAGTACGTCGTCGCTTCTGACGAAACATGACACCATTCACGCAAGATGTCCTGACCATCATCCGTTCGATCCCTGTTGGTCGGGTCATGACGTACGGGCAAGTCGCTCGACTCGCTGGCCATCCGCGTAGCGCACGACAAGTAGCGCGGATTCTTCACAGTATGAGTAAAACGGAACGTCTACCATGGTACCGTGTGCTTGCTGCTGGTGGAAAACTATCGCTTGAAGGCGATGAACAGCGACTGGCGCTTGAAGCAGAAGGTGTCGAATTCCTGACCGCCCGTCAACTTGATTTATCACGTTATCAAGTCAAAAGTGAATAGATACAACAAGAGAGGGATGACCGGTCCGCAGACCAGTCATCCCTCTCTTTTTATCGTCATGAATCAAGCCTTCGACGTACTCGAAGCTACAGCGATTTGTCGACGTACTTCTGCTTCGAGTTGTGGTTCTGGTGGTTGCCAGCCTTCCGGTTTCATGACCTTTTGGTCCGATTCCCGGAAGATTGGTTTTCCGTCCGGTCCAAGCTTCGCCATGTTCGCACGCTGGACGATCTCAAACAATGGAGCCGGATCAAGCCCAATCTCAACGAAGCTTCCCATGATGAAGTAGAGAGCGTCCGTCAAGGCATCTCCTTGTCCGACGAGCCGTTCGACATCTGTTTTGGGTTGTTTCATCTGGAGCGATTTTTCGACCGCTGTATCAAGTCCTGACTTGAAACGTTCGATCGCTTCGAGAAATTCCGCTTCACTCGTCGCCGATTGATGCAGGAACTCAACGACCGCTTCTTCCGCCGTCCAAGTCGAACGTTTGATTCCACGATCGACCGTCATAGGTGTTGGCGTCATTGCACCAGGGTGTGAAAACACACGGTGGAATTCCTTTACGTCTTGATAATAATTTGTCATAACCGATCATCCCCTTTTACCGAATGTCTCCATTCTAACAGGTTCAGAACCGGAGTTCGACTCATTGATGAACGACGTCGAGTAAGGCCATCCCACGCGTGATCAATTCATTTCGCTGCTCAGACGTCGCTTTTAAGCGCTCGAGATCTGCAATCAGACGTGGTTGATCGACTTCATCCGCTAACTCGAGTAATTCAAGACGGAGTAACCAAGCGTCCGGTAACTGTACGAGTGTCTGGTCGATCAGTTGCGGCAACCGTTCCCGACCGGCACGTCCTTCACGAATCTCGCGGACGACTTCGAAGATCGGATCAGCCGCTGTCAACGGACGTTCGATTCGTTCGAACTCGACCGTTTCCGGAATCGGCTTCAGTGCTTCAACTTCCGTTCCCGGGAATGCTGACGTGATGTCACCGACGATCAATTCCATCCGGTCCATCGTCATCGTTTTCCCGTCGTTTACAAGCGTCGCTGCCTCTAAGACGACAAGCGCCCGGTTTCCATTGACATTTTGAATCGCTGTGATCTCCCCAGTGACGTGAACATTTCCTTCCGCCCAGTCGAGACGTTCACCGACTTTGACTTGCATCAATACTTCGTTCAATTCCTTGCCGTGAAGGAGTGTAAAGCCTTCCGGATGATCTGCCAGTCCTTGACCTGTCAACACTTCACCGTTCGCAGCAAGTGCTGTTGGACCTGTTAGTTTGACGAGATGCAGCGAATCGTGAATCTCTTGCGTTTCAGGAACACCAACGAGCGAGAGACCACTGTCGAAAACGAGCGTCGATAAGTTACCTGATTCGACCGCTTTCGTCAGTCCGTGGATACCACCACGGATGTAAGACATCGACTGTGCGAATTCTTCGAGAGCATCGCGGAGCTGTTCGAACGATTCACAAACGAAGAGTTCTTTTTGCATGCTCGTCACGTCATGTTTCGTCGCAAGTGCCTTCTCAAGCGAGAATGGATGTTTAACGACCGCGTCCGTTAAGCAGTGACGACTTTCACCGACAGATGATAGAAGACCTGCCCCATAGATTTGTGGGTTGTCGATATCACCAATCAGACCGAATTCAACCGTCCACCAGAACAGACGTGAGATTTCGTTCGCTTCCGAAATCCCTTTGACGTGTGTCCGTGTCTCCGCGAGTTCAACTTCAGCTTGCTCGATGTCGGCTGGCGTCGAGAACGGGCTCTCTTTGACGATCGTCAATTTCTTTAGTGCCTTGAATACATCATGCTCAGCTTTATGGTTAAAGGCATGTGCCCCGATCTCACCGAAGCGTCGAACGAATTCCGCGTAGACCGGGTTCATCAAGATTGGCGCGTGCCCCGCTGCTTCATGCAAGATATCTGGCGCTGGTGTGTAAAGAATGTTATCGACCTTCCGGATGTCAGTCGCGATCGGCAAGAGACCGTGCCCTTGGAAATCGAAGAAGGCGACGCCAGGAATGAGACCATCAACAGCGACTGTTCCCCAGCCTCCACGGCTTAGGTTCGCTGTCATCTCACGCACATCCGGAATCCGTTCCGGGCTGATACCCGATGCAGCAAGCCCTTCGAGGTATGCCGGATGTGCTGTATCTTGTAATGTATTTAAATTCAGTCGCATGACGTATCTCCAAACGGCATGATCCGTTGGTGTGTAGTCTTCGTAGTGCTGTGGTGCGACGTGTGGACGTAAGTGACTTGGAATGATTGGTGTAGACATATGAGTTCCCCCTTGAATGAATGTGAGATAACAAAAAAGCCCCTGCCGAACATATTGTTCGACAGGGGCGACGAAAGCCGCGGTACCACCCTGATTACCCAGTCATCGACTGAGTCACTCATGATTGGGATAACGGTGTGCTCCGCTCGCTTACGCAAGAAGCTCAGAAACTGTAATTCAACACCATCTGTGTACACGTTCGCAGCGCCACGTGCTCTCTGAAACAGGGAGATGGTCTTTACTTCGGTTTCATCATCGCTTAATCTTTCGTTCTGTTATGCTGTTATACTGTTATGCTTTTAGCAAGTAAAGTATCGTTAAGGAGGACTATACGCTTACTTTTTACTTTCGTCAATGGCTTTTTTACGTTTAAATCGATTAAATGTTTTATCACGGACTGATTTTTGTTCGATCGTCAGTGAGGTGATGTGACGACGAAGCGCACCATTGAGCCGTTTTTCGAATGCCTCAAGCTCTTGGATCCACTCGTTCATCGAAACGACGATCGGTAAGATTTCCATGATGACTTCTTCCTCGAGTTCATCGCGGTCCAGGAAAGAGTGTTTGACGAAGGCGATGTTCTCTTTGACGAGATCCTCCATCGCAAGTGGTTCTTCCGTCAACAAGAGATCATATGTCAGTAAGACCTTCTCCTGGCGCTGAGCGATATGCATCAAGTGATAGAACAACTCGCTCCGAAGATCGTCCGCGATGGAGTCGAGTGCCTTCTCTCGCTCTCTGAAGCGCTCTGCCGTCGCGACACCACGTTCAAGGCACGATTGCATATGTTTGAGGATTAACAGGTTCCGTAAGAGCGAGGCGTGCTTCTGACGCGTTCCTCGAATCTCTTCCTTGTGTAGGTTGAACAGATTTTGTGTCTCAAGGAGCGAACGTCCCATCTTATCGATTGCCGCACGATACGGGGCGACCTTGCCTTCAAAGGCAATCGCTCGCGTGACGACGAGCAGCTTCTCGAAGAGTTTCGTCGCTTTCTGGTAATAGACATTGCCGTAGCGCGGCGGGAAGATCAACGCATTGATACCGAGCGCACAGCCGATCCCGAGCATGACGAGCAAGTAACGGATCAAGACGACTTGCCAAAGTGGCTCGGTCGCGGTCGCTACACTCTCAAGAATGACGATGATCATCAAGACGACGTGTGGAATCGTCCGCCCAAAACCAAAGGCAAGCAAGATCGAGATTGCTGCCATGATGACGATTCCGATCGCAAGCGGATTCGCCGGATTATCCCCTAAAATCCAAAGTGCGAGTAACGTCAAAAAGGCACCAATCAAGTTGGCCTCTGCTTCCTCGAGAAATTGTTTCCATGTCTGATAGACCGAAGGCAGGAGTGTCGTCGCTGCCGAGATTGCAGGCAGGATCGGGCTAAGGTTGAACAGATTACTGATCAACAGCGCCAAGATGACTGCAAGACCTGTCTTGATGGTCCGTGGTCCGATTTGTAAGGATTGTCCACCCATGTCCATCCCTCCTTCTTATTCAGTATGCCCTCTATTCTTCACCGTTAGCCGTCAAAATTCAACAAAAAATCCCCTCCGCTTGAAAACGGAGAGGATTTGAGTGAATTATGATGCTTTCGTACCTGTTCCTTCTGTCATTTCCGCTTTTGCGACCGATTGGTCAACGAGCGGTTTTTTGAGGAAGGATAGGATTGCCGCACCGACGAGTGACCCGATGAGGATCGCACCTGCGTAACCGACGATTGCCATAACTGTACCTGATGGACCATCAAGGAGCGGGAAGACGAAGATACCGCCGTGTGGTGCCGGGAGCAAGACGCCGAAGACGATTGTCAACGCACCAGCGATCGCTGAACCGATGACGCTTGACGGAATGACGCGGAGTGGATCGGCTGCTGCGAATGGAATCGCACCTTCTGTGACGAACGATGCACCCATTGCGTAAGCAGCGATACCTGCTTCACGTTCTTGCGGTGTGAATTTCTTACGTGCGAACAATGTTGATGAGAAAGCCACGATGAGTGGTGGAACCATCCCACCTGCCATAACGGCTGCCATGACTTCTGTGTTACCTGCTGTAAGAGCAGCTGTACCGAAAACGTATGCTGTTTTGTTGATTGGACCACCCATGTCGATTGCCATCATACCTGCGACGAGCATACCGAGGAGGATTGCGTTCCCGCCACTGAGTCCGTTCAATGAATCCGTGAGCCATTTCATGAATTGCGCGATCGGCTCATTGATGACGAGCAACATGATCATCCCTGTGATGAATGAACCAAACAATGGATAAAGCAAGACTGGTTTGATTCCTTCAAGAGCTGCCGGGAGACCTTTGAAGACTTTAACGAGTAAGAGAACGACGTAACCAGCAAGGAAACCGGCAATCAATCCACCGAGGAAACCAGCGTTACCACTGCTTGCAAGGAACCCAGCGATCAGACCAGGAGCAAGACCTGGTTTATCAGCGATCGACATCGCGATGAATCCAGCGAGGATCGGAATCAAGAGACCGAATGCGGCTTTTCCGATCGTCATCAATTGTGCAGCAAATTCATTGTACGATGGATCATCCGGGTTTGCGGAGTTGATGCCCCAGAAGAAGCTGATCGCGATCAAGAGACCACCAGCGACGACGAGTGGCAACATCGCGGATACCCCACTCATCAAGTGTTTGTAGAATCCACCACGAGCTGGTTTTGAACTTTCGCTTGAACCGCTTGCTTTGTAAACAGGCGCGTCCTGTTTGACGGCACGGTTAATCAATTCTTGTGGTTTACGAATTCCTTGTGCGACCGGTACTTCAACGACGTGTTTCCCGTTGAAGCGATCCATCTCAACCGCTTTATCCGCAGCGACGATGATCGCTGTCGCATCGTTGATGTCTTGTTGTGTCAAACCGTTCTTGACTCCTGTCGATCCGTTCGTCTCGACTTTGATGCGGACACCCATCTCTTCCGCTTTTTGACGAAGGGCATCAGCTGCCATATACGTGTGTGCGATTCCTGTAGGACAAGCTGTGACAGCAAGGATATACGGTGCGTCTTGGTCGACGTTGTCGCTTGAGACGTCAACCGGACCTTCTTCTTCGCGTTCCTTCGCTTCGATCGCTGCGATCACTTCGTCTTTTGTTTTAGCCGCAAGAATCGTATCGCGGAAGTTCATATCCATCAGATAAACGGATAGTTTCGAAAGTGTTTCAAGGTGCGCATTATCTGCGTTCTCACCCGCTGCGATCATGAAGAACAACCGACTTGGTTGACCATCGAGTGCTTCGTAGTCAACACCTGCCGAACGACCGAAAGCGATCGCTGGTGTTTTGACTGCTGCTGTTTTTGCGTGTGGGATGGCAATGCCTTCCCCTAAACCTGTCGTGCTTTGCGCTTCCCGTGCGAGAATCGCTTCTTTATATGCCGAGCGATCGTTCAGTTTTCCTGCCCGATCGAGGACGTTGACGAGTTCGTCGATGACAGCGGCTTTAGATGACGCTTGTAAATCGAGCTGAATCGTATCACGTGTCAAGAGATCAGTAATTTTCATGAGTAGTCACACTCCTTTTAGGATTGAATGAGTTCAACGACGTTAACATCTACGAGGAGACGATCAATATCTTCCTTCGTACAAAGACCGAAGGAATAAGCAGACGCGCTACCAGTCGTCACCGCATAGCGGAACGCTTCTTCTGGTGATTTACCGAGCGCATGGCTGGCGACGAATCCGGCGACGAGTGAATCTCCTGCACCGACAGAATTGACGAGCTTTCCTGCCGGTGTATTTGCCGTGTAGGCACCTTGCCGATTGACGAGCAGTGCTCCGTCTCCTGCAAATGAGATGACGACGTTCTCGGCACCACGCTCGACGAGCTGCTGTGCGTATGGAACGGCCATCTCCTTCGACGTAATCTCGACGTCGAAAATTTCACCGAGTTCATGGTGATTCGGCTTGATTAAAAATGGACCAAGCGGTAAGACTTCAAGCATCGCTTCCTTCGTCGTATCGACGGCGAAGCGGACGTTCCGTTCATTCAAGATCGTCGCGATATGACGATAGAGATCATGCGGCAGACTGCTTGGGATACTGCCTGCGAAGACGACGATGTCACCGGCTTGCATCGTCTTGAATCGGGATAATAAATGCTCCAGCTCTTCCGGTTGAATCTTCGGTCCCGCTGCATTCAGCTCAGATTCTTGATCGGCACGAATCTTCACGTTGATCCGCGTCTCATCTTGAATCGGTGTGAAGTCTGTTAACACGCCTCGTTTCTCGAGTTCTGTCCGGATGAATTGTCCGGTACTTCCCCCAAGGAATCCGAGTGCTTGTGTTTCTACCTCATAGTTTTTTAGGACGAGAGAGACGTTGATTCCTTTCCCTCCGGCCACTTTTTCCGCCTGTTCGACACGATTGACTTGTCCTGCCTCAAATACCGGTAACGTGACATAATAGTCGATGGATGGATTGAGTGTCAGTGTATAAATCATTTCGCGTTCACCACCTCTGTGTATTGACTGTATTTCGCTTCTTGCTCGCTGGATGTCGTCGTGATGATCGTCGCCGCTTGCAAGGACGCCACCCGACTGAAGCTGATTGCATCCAGTTTCGTCTCATCGACGAGTACATACGATTGTTTTGCTAACTCGATCGCTGTCTTCTTTACGAGTGCCTCTTCCGGATCTGGTGTCGTGAAGCCTTGTGTCGGATGAACACCGTTCATCCCAAGGAACGCGACATCAAAATGGTAAATCAACATTCCTTCACGTGCGTTGTAACCGACGAGTGCTTGCGTTGAATGCTTCAGTTGACCTCCGACGACGAACGTCGGGATACGGTGATAGAGTAACGTGTTCGCTAGAGGAAGACTGTTCGTCACGACCGTAATCGCCTTCTCTTCGAGATACGGAACGATGGCAAGCGTCGTCGTTCCGGCATCGAGGTAGACATACATGCCGTCTTCGATCAGGTCAGCGGCCGCTCGTGCGATCCGTTCCTTTTCTTCGACATGTTTGTCACTCTTTTCGAAGTAACTCGGTTCCTCAATTTGCAAATGGTTCGCTGTCGCGCCCCCGTGCACCCGACGCAGATGACCTGCTGTCTCAAGCTGTGATAAATCCCGACGAATCGTAGACTCACTGGCACCGGTTTGCTCGACGATTTTTTGCATCTTGACGACTTCTTCTCGAGCTAGTAATTCGAGAATGAGTTGATGGCGTTTTTTCGTTAACATAAGGTTTCCCTCCACATCTATAATATAAAGCGTTTACATTCAAAAATCAATCAAAAACGTTCAAAAATTATATAATTTCTCTATAAAACGTTCAAAATACGACTTTTTTCGACATTAAACCGTCCTTATAGTTTCATTATACATCAAAAACGGTCATATGATGACTGTTTTATCGAATAAAATCAATCATTTTTCAAATTATCTATGTATTTCGCAAAATAAAAAACCGCTTTCCAAAGTAATGTGGAAAGCGGTGAATGAAATTCAATCATTTCGGTCATCTTCGTTCACTGGACTTCATTTTGCAGGCGACCGATTCCTTCAATCGATACCTCGACGACATCCCCTGTCTGAAGGTAGACCGGTGGTTTCATGCCGTGACCCACACCAGCTGGAGTTCCTGTCGCAATGATGTCCCCTGCTTCAAGCGTCATTCCGCGCGACACTTCAACTAAAATCGTCACAACGTCACGCAACATCAACGCGGTTGATCCCGACTGTCGGAGTTGCCCGTTCACGCGCGTCTCGACGAGGACGTCACGCGGATCAAAGCTGTCCGCTGAGACGATGACCGGTCCGAACGGACAGAACCCATCAAGCGATTTACCACGGAAGAACTGGACGTGTTCTTTTTGTAAATCCCGCGCTGTCACGTCATTGACGATACTATAGCCGAACACGTGATCAAGTGCATTCTCAGGTGTCAGATCACGCCCCGTTGTGCCGATGATGATGGCGAGTTCTCCTTCATAATCCAGTTGCTGTGTCAAATCCGCATGCCGCTCAATCGATTCGAACGGACCGACGATCGATGTCGGTGCTTTCGTGAATAAGACGAATTTCCCCGCTCCCGCCGTATCCATCTCCTTGATGTGATCGGCATAGTTCTTGCCGACACAGATGACGTTACGTGCCGGTACATACGGTGCGAGCTGGCGAACATTCCCTTTAAGTAACGGTGCGATATCCAAATCAAGATCAACATCGAACTCACGTGAAATCACTTCAAGCAATGAATCCGTATAGACTTGTGCCGTCACATCATATGTAGAGCCATCCCGTTCAACCCCGATGCCTACTTTTCCGTCTTGCTCAAATCGAAACCATTTCATTCTAATTGCCCCCTTTTGTTTTAAGTATAGCGAACCCAATCAATGGACGCACTTTTCATCGATATATCAGAGATTAAAAAAAGTAGCCGACACTGCTCCGGCTACTTCTCCCTATCTCTACCTTCTCATTTAATCTTTACGCAATCCGTTGAGCGAGCCGATCAACAAGAGCCCGCGACTCTTCATTCAATCCAACGAGTTCGACTTTTTTGCCAAGTCGTTCGTATTTCAAGACGACGTTTTCGATTGCTTCAATAGCGGAATCATCAAACAAGTGACACGCTGAGAAATTAAGCGTGATGACGGACGATGGATCAGCCTCGAGCTGGAACTGTTCTGAAAATGTCGTCGTCGATGCGAAGAACAACGGTCCACGTATTGTATAACGGACTCGATCTGTTTGCTCCTTGCGCTCGACTTGAATACGAGAAATTTTTGACGCGAATAATAGCGCAGCAAGCAAGATCCCGACAAGAACGCCCATCGATAAGTCATGCGTCAATACGGTGACAAGAACGGTTGCGAGCATGACCGCAGAATCACTCTTCGGTGACGTCTTGAGCATCTTAAATGAGCCCCAGTCAAATGTCGCATACGAAACGAAGAACATGACACCGACGAGCGCTCCCATTGGAATCGTCATCAATAGATCGTTCATCGTAAACATCAACAGCATCAGGAACACACCTGCTGTCAACGTCGACAAGCGACCGCGCCCACCGGACGTAACATTGATGACCGATTGACCGATCATCGCACAGCCCGGCATTCCACCGAACATACCTGCGATGATGTTCGCAATCCCTTGTCCGCGTGATTCCATTGCTTTGTTTGATGTCGTATCCGTCATCTCATCGACGATTCGTGCCGTCAGCAACGATTCGATCAAACCAACGAATGCAAGTGACAAAGCATACGGGAAGATGATTTGCAGCGTCTCAAGCGAGAACGGAACATCCGGTAAGAAGAAGCTTGGTAACGCCGCTTCGATTTGTCCCATGTCCCCGATGACTCGTGTATCGAGTGAGAAGACGACCGTCAACACTGTCATGATCGTAATCGCAACGAGTGGTGCCGGAATCGCTTTCGTCACGCGTGGGAATAACAGGATGATGGCGAGTGATGCTGCGACCATTGCGTACATGATCCAGTTCTGTCCTTCGAACTGCGGCAGTTGTGCCGAGAAAATCAAAATCGCTAAAGCATTGACGAATCCGACCATGACGGATCGAGGAATGAATCGTAATAACTTAGCAATTCCTAAAAATCCGAACGCGATTTGTAGAATTCCGGCAAGGATACCGGCAGCTAGTAAATAATCGACACCATGGTCCTTGACGAGTTGGACAACGACGAGTGCCATCGCACCGGTCGCAGCTGAAATCATTCCGGGACGACCACCGGCAATCGAGATGACGATCGCAATGATGACGGAAGCGTATAAACCAACCATCGGGTTAACGCCAGCGATCAGCGAAAACGCGATTGCTTCCGGAACGAGTGCCAAAGCAACAACGATTCCGGACAGCAAATCCGCTTTTGGTTGCAAGAACCACTCTTTTTTCCATTGAGTAAACATATGATGATTGAGACCCCTTTTCTAATATGAATGGTCTCAGTGTAATCGGCTAAGTTTCAAAAAGCAACCTTTTTAGGAAGTTTTGGTCCGAATGCGGGCAATCTCATCGACCATCGCTTTATAAGTCGCCATGATTTCCTGTCCCGCGAAGACTGGATCTTCATCCATCGTCTCGAGTGCACGACGCAGAAGATGAATTTTTGGTTTCTTCCGTTCAAGTAGTTCTTCATAGATGAAATCGAGAACTTCTTCATGTGCTTCCTTTGATTCTTCGGAAATCGAAGACAAGGTGATCAAACGTTTCATATGCGCACTCGTCTTTTCGAATAAATCCTTCCGAATGACGACTTCATCTTGTGGACGATCAAGCCAGACCGATAGGAATCTTGGCGGAATCAACTGTTCCTCCGTTCGACTGACGTCTTCGACGAGATGCGTCAACCGATTGAACACATATCGGACGACCCGTTCTGGTTGGGTGTTCGGCTCGGATTGACGGAAGAAATACATCGCATATTGCAACATCCCCGTGTAAATGACCGCTAAATCTAGAAGATACGGTTCTTTCGTCTGACCGAATAAATCACGTAACCGCTCAAACGTCCACTCGATTTCAAGAAGACGGTTATTCTCCATGAACGTCTTCAGTTCTTTTTCATTTGAAGCAATCGCCTCTTCGAACAACGTATACAATTTATACTTTTGCATCAGTTCCAAGTAACAGTTACCTTGTTGGATGAACGTCTCATAATCCGAGACATCTCGTCCGACGAGAATTTCCTTACGCGCCGTTCGCATCTTTTCAAAAACAGTATTGAATACATCGATGAATAGTTCATTTTTAGAGGAGAAGTAATTATAGAACGTCCCTTTAGAGACGTTACTATGTTCGAGAATATCCTGAATGGACGTCGATTGATAACCTTTTTCGACGAATAGTTGATAGGCAGCATCTAATAATTGTTTCTTTTTTGGATTCATGGTCTTGTCCTTTTCTGTTCATAATTGGTTCGACAACCACTTATTTTAGTGTATGAAGCAAATAATTTGAACTCATTCGACTTCTGCTGGTAAGATAGCCAAGTCAGTCATAGAATTCAAGTCTAACATTTTAGACTCATAGTACAAAAGGAGCATAACGAAATGCAATCAAGCAAGCAATCATCACGACTTTATTTAATTTTAGCTGTCCTCATGGCAGGTGCGTTCGTTGCGGTCCTGAACTCGACCTTACTCAACATCGCCTTACCGTCGATCATGGGCTCATTCGGTATTCAGGCAAGCACCGCCCAGTGGTTGACGACGGGCTATATGCTCGTCAACGGAATCATGATTCCGACGTCGGCATTCCTCGTCCAGAAGTTTTCGACACGTCAACTGTTCTTGACAGCGATGACGCTGTTCTCACTTGGTACGATCATCGCTGGACAAGCACACATCTTCCCGCTTCTACTCGGTGCACGTATGATGCAGGCATCGGGTTCTGCGATCATGATGCCACTATTAATGAACGTTCTCTTGACCGGTTTTCCAATCGAGAAGCGCGGGCAAGCGATGGGCATCTTCGGACTCGTCATTACGTTCGCACCAGCGATCGGACCGACATTGTCCGGCTGGATTCTTGAACATTATGAATGGCGGATGTTGTTCCATCTCGTCACACCGATTGCGTTACTCGTGCTGTTCACGGGTGCCTTCTTATTGAAGAAAGAGACAGTTCGAAGTTCACTCAAACTCGATTTGTTCTCACTGGTCCTTTCAAGCTTCGGTTTCGGTGGTTTACTGTATGGTTTCAGTTCCGCCGGTTCTGCCGGATGGGGGTCTTGGACGGTCATCGGATCATTGATCATCGGTGTGATCAGCCTGACTTCCTTCATTATACGTCAATTCATGCTCGAAGAACCGATGCTTGAGTTCGGGATTTTCCGGTATCCGATGTTCGCTTTATCACAAGGGATTTCGATGGTCTTGAACATGTCGATGTTCTCAGCAATGATCTTGATGCCGATCTACATCCAGACGATTCGCGGTATCTCACCGTTTCACTCTGGTCTCTTAATGTTACCGGGTGCGATCGTCATGGCGATCATGTCACCGATCACGGGTCGTCTGTTCGACCGATTCGGTGCTCGGATCCTTGCTATCATCGGCTTATCACTGACGGTTCTAACAACGTTCTCGTTCAGTCAGCTAGCTGCGGATACGTCATATGCGTTTCTCGTCATCATGTATACGCTACGTTTCCTTGGGATTTCAATGGTCATGATGCCCGTCATGACGAACGGATTGAACCACATTCCGCAACATTTGACACCCCACGGTACGGCATTGAACAACACATTGTCACAAGTATCGGGTGCGATCGGTTCAGGTCTGCTCGTGACGATCATGACATCACGGACGAAACACCATGTCCCGGAATTCGCTTCACAACCTGAAGCCGCTAATCCGGAATGGTTGCAGATGCAGGCGATGATCGAAGGAATTAATGATACGTTCTTCATCGCGACGTTACTCGCACTCGCAGCCTTAATCTTGTCGTTCTTCATCAAAAAACGACGGACAACGACACTCGCAGTCGTCGAATCCGTCGATCAAGAACAAAAATATGCATGATTTGATTCTCTCCCGTCTGAAAAGATGGGGGAGTTTTTGTTTAGTCCAAACGTTCGTTTAGCTGCTGTCGATCGTAGATCCGTTGATTCGTACTACCGCGAAAACTCATCGTTCGGTCAAGTTTTGATAGGACGAACGGACCATCAATCAATCCGTCTAGTTGGCGCAACAAAGGATGCCATTCTAGCTGTTTGATGATATCTTCCAACATGTAGCCTGTGTATAAGAGTATCTCGTAGTCTTGTCCGAGTCGTTCAAGTAGCCGAAAGAGCGCTACCGCTTGTAATAACGGTTCCCCACCGGATATCGTCAGACGCCGGTGACCGATCGCTTGAATCCGCGCAACCGTCTCGTCAATCGTCCAAGCTACTCCACCTGCCGGATCCCAGGAGGATGGATTATGACAGCCGACACAGTGGTGTGGACAACCGGCAAGAAACAGAACCGTTCGTAAACCAGGACCGTCGACGACAGAGTCAGGAAGAAGGGAAAGAACGCGTAGCATCGTGCTTCACCCGATTCTGCTCTTCAGCCCGTTTTGCTTCATTCCAGCGGTCCAGCGTCCCGACGAGATATCCTGTGATGCGTCGAATCCGTTCGATCGACTTACTCCCGCAAACCGGACACTGATCCTCGATCGTCTGCTCCGTTCGGCAATCTAGACAACGATCGACGGGATGATTGATTGATCCATAGCCGATTCCAGCCTCTGCCATCAAACGAACGATGTCTTCAATCGCTTCCGGATTTCCAGCAAGGGCACCATCCGTTTCGACATAGGTGATATGTCCACCATTACATAAGGCGTGAAACGGAGCTTCGAGTTGAATCTTCTCACGGATCGTCACCGGCGCGTCGACGGGGATATGAAAGGAATTCGTGTAATACGGTTGATCGGTCACTCCTTCGATCTCTCCAAAATCACTGATATCACGGCGTGTAAACTTCCCGGATAACCCTTCGGCCGGAGTGGCAAGTAAACTAAAGTTCAATCCCGTCATCTCACCATAGTTGTCGACGACTGTTCGCATCGCTTGAATCAACGCAAGACCAATCCGGTGCGCCAGTTCGGAATAACCATGATGACTCCCAGTCAAGACGGTCAAACATTCCGCGAGACCGATGAAGCCGACCGCTAACGTCCCGTGCTTGAGGACCGAACCCACAGGATCCGTACTTTTTAACGTCTCACCGTCTTTCCAGACATGCTGATATAAAAATGTAAACGCGTCAGCCGTTTGGCTTGCCTGGAACTCATAACGTGCGATGAGTTGCCGGCATGCAAGTCTTGTTATGTCTTGAACAGACTCGAACATTTGATCGACCGTTTGACTCTGAAGCGCCAAGCGGACGAGATTGATACTCGTAAAGGATAGATTTCCCCTTCCCGTGACAGACGGTGCATCTTCCCGATCTTCAAACACACGCGTCCGACACCCCATATACGCGACTTCTGCTCCTCCCGGTTGCTCCTGACGGTTAAATGGTGCATCGAGAAACGCAAAGTTCGGAAACAATCGTTTTCCTGTCACGCGAGTGGCAAGTTGAAACAAATCGTAGTTCGGATCTGTCGGTGACAGGTTGACGCCTTGTTTGACTTTAAAGATTTGAATCGGAAAGATCGGCGTCTCGCCCTTTCCGAGTCCACGTTCCGTCGCTGTCAGCAAGGCACGCTGGAAGAGCCGCCCTGCTTGCGTCGTATTCGTTCCGTAGTTGACGGATAAAAACGGCACCTGTCCTCCGCCGCGCGAATGCATCGAATTCGTATTATGGATGAACGCTTCACATGCCTGAAACGTCTTTTCGTACGTCTCCTGCCACGCGCGCCGCTCTCGCTTACGTCGTTTCCAAAGGGGGACGAGGTCATTTAGTTTGCTCCATTCGCGTTGGTAGGTCTTCTCGACGAACGGTGCTAGATCATCGTCAAAGGTCGCGAAGGCTTGTCCGCCGTGCTGCATGTTTTGATTTGCCTGGACGATGATTGCCGCAAGGGCAAGGGCAGAACGAATATCTTGCGCTGGACGGATTGAACCGTGTGTCGTCTGAAATCCGTTTGAAAGTAGCTGACCGAGTGGGATCTGGGCGCAGGTCGTCGTCCCGGTCACGTAATAATCGGCGTCATGGATATATAAGATGTTATCGTCAAGCGCCTGCAGGACATCCGGTTCGAGTTGTCGCCGCATCATCTGTCGTGCTGCTTCCCCGGCAATCCGTTGTAATTTCGCCAGTGGTGTTTTTCCATCAATGTTGGCATTCTCTTGTTCGATATCTTGAGATGGTGTGAGTAACGCTTCCAAGCTTTGCATCGATCTCTTCCTCTCACGCTTTTTTGTAAACACTATAGCGAGAGTTCAGAAACGTTCGCAAGACCTGCACAACTTACGATTTTTTCAACTGTTTTAGCCGTTCTGTCATCAATCTGTTCGATTTATTGATTAAATATCTGTATTTTACTCGCTTTAGCCAAACGCATGGATTTGGACGAATCTCACACGAGGCACGACAAAAAAGAAGAGACGCAAGATATCGCCTCTTCTTCATCATTTCATTCTGCTTCGAGTAACGCGTCCGTCGCACTCGGCAACTTAACTCGGAAGACTGTTCCTTCTCCAAGAATCGATTCGACCTCGATGTTACCGTCATGTGCGCGAACGATTTCCTTACAAATCGATAATCCAAGACCCGTCCCGCCGATTTTTCGGCTGTCTGAGTTATCGACGCGATAAAACTTACTGAATAGATGCGGCATCGAATGACTTGGAATCCCGATTCCGAAATCACGAACGCTGAGTTCAATCTGATTGTGCTGGTGGGTCAGCGTCACGACGACATCCCCGCCGTCCGGTGAGTACTTCACCGCATTATTCAAGAGGTTGCCGAGTAATTGTTTCATGCTGTTTGCATCTGCCTCGACCATGAAGTCCTGTTCATCGTTTAAATCAAGCTGCAAACTGTGTTGTTCCGTAGCCGCTTGATAAAACTGAATTTGTTCTTTGACGATTTCCTTCAGGTCAAAGATCTGTTTGTCATACTCTTGCTTTCCTGACTCCATCCGCTGGACGTTCAAGAAGTCGCTGACAAGATCAGTCAGACGTTTCGATTCATCGTGAATCGTCTGCAAGTATCGCTTGTTCCGCTCGGGATCGAGATCTCGTTTCAACATGAGCTCCGTAAAGCCATAAATCGAGGAAAGAGGTGTTCTTAGTTCATGCGAGACCGTCGAGACGAGTTCCGACTTCACACGGTCGACTTCTGTCTCAGCCGTGACGTCACGGAAGACAAGAATCGTTCCCTTCGACTGTTCCCCATGCGCGATCGCTTCGGCATAAACTTGAATGAAGTATTCACCTTGATCGATTGATAAGGAGAACATGCCCTCCGGAATCTCACCCGATAAGACTTCTTCAAAGTATGCTTCAAACGCTTCCTTCTGGTCCATCTGTTCGAACATCGTCTCCGGTCGAACTTCAAGGAAGGTCATCGAATCATTGTCTTCTTCGACTTGTAACGACTGGAAGATATCAAATAACGCCTGATTCCCTAAGATCGTCTTCTCTTCGTGTTTGATATAGAGAATCGCTTCCCGAACGGAATTCAACAGCTGTGCCGTCTCTTTTCGTTCGTATTCCATCTGTTCGTAGAGTGACATTCGCATCAATGAGATCGCGATTTGTTTCGAAAACGATTCCAGTTCCGCTAAATCCTGCTGGTTGAATGGTGCGTCAAACCGTGCTAGATAAAGACAGGCAATCAATTCTTCTTTTGCAGGATCCATAATCGGAATGACACCTTCATAAACGTGATACGGATACTTGATGAGATCATCGTTCGCAACTTTTTTTGAGGAATGTGCGGTTTCTTTTGAAATCATAACTCGCTTTAACAGTAACGATTCTGTCTTCAGACTTTCTTGTTGTTCTTCCGTCATTTCTTTTGGAACGACTTGAGCGATTTCATTATTCTTAATCAGTAACAATGCCCCAAACTCTGTCTTCGTCAACCGGACGATGGTACTGATGACAGAGGAGTAATCAAATAAACTTTCTTTTGACGCAAGTGTTTCGATTAATTCATTACGATCTTGTAGATGCAACTCGTTTGTCCGGGTCACTTCCAAGGCGCGCTCAAGCTCGTTCTGTTTTTGCTTCAATATTTCCTGATTGTGTTCCATTTCTTGATTCTTAGTTGACAATTCCGCATGTTGTGATGAGATCGACCGTGCCATCTGGTAAAACGATGCCGTCAATTGACCGACTTCATTATGGCTGTCGACATCATGCTCGAGCGAAATCGACTTGCCTTCCGCAAGACGACGACTCTTGACGTTCAGTTCGCGGAGCTGTGACGTCACCCGATGTATCAACGGACGGACGATGAACAATAGACAAAATAAAAAAATCATCAAGTTCAAGAACCAGAACCATTGTGTCTTTTGTAACTGGTCGAGTACTTGCTCCTTCGTCCGACCGTCTGCATTATCCACGTATAAATAACTGGCAACCGATGTGATGACACTTAGTGCAAAGACACTATAAAAAATCGCCATCAACTGTCTGCCCAATTTCTCAGTCATCCAGTGTTTCATGTTCATAAATCCTCCTAGCAATAAGTTGCCCCTCGTTCAAGATGGTTTCCTCCTCATGTATTATCATCTAATGATTCCCGGAAACCTCTTTCTTGAACCCTTCACGATCGGGCAGGCGAGAGTCCAATCCCAGTCACGAGAGCAATCGCATCGATGACTTGCCCTTTCGTCAGATCATCCGTCTCGATCTGTTGACTGAACAGCGGATCGGATAATTGCCTTAGTCGTTGTTCCGCTTGTTGACCGCCCCACGAGTTTGGACGCTCAAAGCGGCTGATCAGGCGGCGTTTGACAGTTGCCTCCTTCGCCATCAGGGCGATATGACGGACGTCATGACCGTTCGCTCGTAACGTGCCGATGATTTCCTGAAAGTACGCTGGATTCGTCAAGGTCATCGGCACGATAATCCGCGCATCTTCCGTATCGAGCTGCTCGAGGAGCTGGCGGTTAAACGTGCGCCACAACGGCTCATCCTGAAAATCGTCCTTCTTTTCCGGCAGTTGCGCCCGTAGAAAATAACCTGTCTCTTCCGGGTCAAAGATATGTGAGCCGCTCCAGCGCTTTTGTAACCCAGTTGCTGCTGTCGTCTTCCCGACGCCAAATGTACCGTTAATCCAAATAATCATCATCTTCTCCTCCACCCTGTTTTCTGTTGTACTATACTGCTAAAACGGTCGACAAGTTTCAATCGGCTACAAAAAAACACTCCGTTAAAAAAACAGAGTGTTCATCCATATAACCATGTGATTAAAAACGGTGCGATGACGCTGGCACAGACGGCTGTCAATACCATCGTCAGCAGACCGACCGCCCCTTCGCGTTGATCAAGACTCATCGATTTCGTCGCGCCCATGACATGGGCAATCGATGCCAAGCCTACTCCGCGACTGACGAAGTGCCGAATCTTCAAGCCCGTCATTAATTTTGGTCCGACGATGGATCCCGTTAATCCGGTCAATAAAACGAAGGCTGCCGTCAGCGTCGTCGTCCCGCCAGCTTTTTGTGAGATCGCTAAGGCAACGGGTAACGTGACCGATTTCGGTAACAAGGCAAGGTTCGTCGTCCGCTCGAGATGAAGCAACAGACCGAGTAACAAATCTGAACTCATTGCAATACAGGTTCCAAGCAAGACACCAAGTCCGATTTCCGGTAAGAAACGCCGGACGTGATGTCGGACACGATAGAGCGGAATCGCAAACGCCGTGATCGCTGGACCGAGCATCTTCGACAAGTATTGTCCCCCTTGCATGTATTCTGCATGTGAGACGCCGCTATAGACGAGAATTACGATCAGGACAGCCGTCACCGTCAGGATCGGTAACGTCCAGACACGGGGATGACGTTGGTAAAGAAACATTGCACCACTGAATAAAAGAATGGTCAGGATGATCCAGAACAATGTCTCACTCATGTGGGGTCACCGCCTCTTTCCGGTGTGCCAAGCGATCGACGATATAAGCCGAGCCGACTAACGTCAGCAGGCTACTGACGACGACGATCAACACGACTTGAAGACCAGATGTTCGAAGGAATGCCGTATAATCCATGATTCCAGACAATGCTGGGACAAAGAATAACGGCATGACGAACAGCAGAAAGGTTCCGCCCCGTTCGACGGCAACGAGAGGAAGCAGTCGACTTTTTAACGTCACGTATAGAAGAATCAAGCCGATGATGTTACCGGGTAATGGTAACTGGAAAGTTTCGCTCACCCAGTCCCCACTGAGTGAAAAACAAAAAATAAGTGCGATTTGAGCAATGATTTGAATGATACGCATAACGCGTGAAAGCATGATAAAGGTCCCCTTGTTAACAGTTTCGGGTCTTATTATCCGCCTCTTTCCTTCAACAATCAATGAAATCTAGTTAATCTACTGAAGTAACCGTTCTCATGAAAATCCACACCTTTTTTTGTATTAGCACAAACAAAAACCAGTCAGTCGTGTATCAGTACAATAAATGATTCGAGACGAACAATAAGCGCAATCCTTCTCATTAGAGAAAAATTGCGCCTTGTCTTCAATCTGAAGACGACACCTGAATGGGATCGTCTCCTCATCTTAATCACATGACCCGTTTGAATAACTTCTCGAGTTCATACGTTGTCCATTCGATGATGACCGGGCGTCCGTGTGGGCACGTGAACGGCATCTCCGTTTTCGCTAGATCGTCAATCAATCGGCGCATCATCTCATCGTTCAACGGATGATTCGCCTTGATTGATTTTTTACATGCCATCATGATGGCAGCGTCCTCCCGGTACGTCTCAAGATCGATTTTTCGCTTCATCAAGGCTTCATCGAGTAATTCCTGAATCGTCTCTTCCTGCCGATGGGACGGGAACCAGGTCGGAACTTCTCGAACGATAAAACTTTGTGGACCAAATGCTTCAAACTCGATACCGACGTCTTTTAGCAATGGCAGGACCTCATCCATCCGTTTCATATCATCCGACGAGATTTCGAACGTATACGGCAAGAGCAATTGTTGCCTCTGTTCCGGTGGTCGACCGAACATGACCTTATACGTCTCGTATTTGATTCGTTCCTGTGCTGCATGTTGATCAATCATATACATCCCGTCTTCCCCGGCACAGACGATATAGGACGAATGAAGTTGACCGATGACGTCGAGATGCGGAAAGCGCGGACGCGCGGCTGGTTCCTCAATCGGTTCGACAAAGTCTTGCTTGACCGGTGCGATGGGCTCGAATAGATCATCCTCGTTGCTAAACGGTAATGATTTCTCGACAGGTGATCGATCGTCTTCTTGCGGCTTTTTCGGAATCGGATAATTCCAGACCGCTCGCGATGACGTCTCTTCGACTGGTTCCGCGACATAAGAAAAATCGAGTTTTTCTTGGCTACTCGGATCTTTTTTTGGTTTCGGTGGCGTCACTTTCGGAATCAGTGTCTCCCGGCTGAGCGTCATCTTGATCGTCTCCTGAATCAACTGGCAGAGCTCCATCTCTTTTGAAAGACGGACTTCTCGTTTCGCCGGGTGAACGTTGACATCGATCAGGAGTGGATCCATCGTCACCTCGATGACTGCAATCGGATACCGCCCGATCGGCAAGAGTGTATGGTAACCGTTCAAGACCGCTTGCGTCAGAGCGAAGTTTTTGACCGAACGTCCATTGAGAATCAACGTAATGTAATTCTTCGAGGCACGGGTCACTTCCGGTTTGACGAGATGACACGTCAATTGATAATCGGCATTCGCGCCCTTGGCGACCAACGTTCCTTGAATCGTTTGATGACCGTAGACACTCGCCAGCGCTTGCCGGACGTCTCCTGATCCGTTCGTCTGGATCAACGTCTTTCCTTCATGGGTAGCCCGAAGTTTGACGTCTGGATGAGCAAACGCCATCCGGTTCAGCACGTCCGTGATCGCCGCAAGTTCTGTATGCGTCGTCTTCAAATACTTCAGCCGTGCCGGTGTATTGAAGAAGAGATGCTCGACCGTCAATTCCGTTCCTCGGTTCATTGCTGCTGGTGTCCGTTCAACGACCGTCCCGTACTCAAGCGTCACCTGAATCCCTTCCGCATCCTCACGTTTCGTCTTCAACGTCACTTTACTGACGGACGCAATCGAGGCAAGTGCTTCTCCGCGGAATCCGAGTGTCTTGATCCGGAACAAGTCATGCTCGTCCTTGATCTTACTCGTCGCGTGACGGACGAAAGCCAGTTCAGCGTCATCCGGATAAAAGCCATGCCCGTTGTCGCGGATCGTCATCCGTTTCATTCCGGCTTCTTCGAGTTCGACATCGATTTGGGTCGCACCGGCATCAAGTGCGTTCTCGACCAATTCCTTGACGACCGATGCCGGGCGTTCGACGACTTCTCCCGCCGCGATCCGGTTCGCTAAACTATCGGATAATTCACGAATGATTCCCACTGCATTCTCCTCACTTTCTTGCTTCGGCTTGTAGGCGGTACAGCGTATTCAATGCTTCGAGTGGCGTCATATTGATTAAATCAAGACTCGCCATCGTCTCACGCAGCGGATCCGCTTCTGAGAACAGACTGAGTTGATCAACCGGCTCCTCCTGAACAGGAGCTTTGACAGGTGCTACGACCGGAACAGGCTCTGCCTGCTCGAACTCGGACAAGAGGACTTGCGCCCGCTCGATCAGACTATCCGGTAAATCAGCTAACCGCGCGACATGGATTCCGTACGATTGGTCGGCTTTTCCGTCGCGTACTTCATGCAAGAAGACGACACGCCCATCTTGTTCAACGGCACGAACGTGAACATTCGCTAATCGATCAATCGATTCTTCAAGCACCGTCAGTTCATGATAATGAGTCGAAAATAGCGTCTTCGCCCCAACGTGCCGGGCGATGTGTTCAACGATCGCTTGTGCGAGTGCCATCCCGTCGTACGTCGAGGTCCCGCGACCGATTTCATCTAGCAGGATCAACGACCGGTCCGTCGCACGCGTCAAGGCTTCTTGTGTCTCGACCATCTCGACCATGAATGTCGACTGTCCACTGACGAGGTCATCTGCCGCCCCGATCCGCGTGAAGATTTGATCGAAGATCGGCAGTTCCGCTTGAGCAGCTGGTACGAACGAGCCGATTTGATGCAATAAGGCGATCAAGGCGAACTGTCGCATATA
Organism: uncultured Exiguobacterium sp.; assembly: GCF_964277885.1. Taxonomy (NCBI): domain Bacteria; kingdom Bacillati; phylum Bacillota; class Bacilli; order Caryophanales; genus Exiguobacterium; species uncultured Exiguobacterium sp. The sequence continues at coordinate 1,771,357 of NZ_CAXYJR010000005.1, forward strand.
GGTCGATTTACCAGACATGTTCGGTCCAGTGATCAACAGCATCTCGCGTCCTTCGTTTAAGGTAATCCCGTTCGCGACGTATTCACCTCGCGGTAAAACTGTTTCGATGACCGGGTGACGTCCTTGCTGAATATCAACCGTTCGTCCCGTCGTCGTGATTGGTCGGACGTAGTCATGCGTCTCAGCAATCTCAGCCAGTGCGACGAGGACGTCGAGTTCTGCGATCCGGCGACTGACCCGTTGTAAGCTTTCGATGTGTCCTTTGACTTCATCGCGCACCCCGCAGAAGAGATCGTACTCGAGTGTGACACTCTTCTCTTCCGCACCAAGGATCAACGCTTCTTTTTCCTTCAGTTCCGGTGTGATATAACGTTCGGCATTGGCAAGTGTCTGCTTCCGTTCATACCGTCCTTCCGGCAACAGCTTGGCATTGGCACGTGAGACCTCGATGTAATAACCGAAGACGCGATTGTAGCCGATCTTCAACGTCTTGATACCGGTTGCTGCCCGTTCACTGGCTTCAAGTGTCGCAAGCCATGTCTTGCCGTCTTTTGAGGCGACGAGTAACTCGTCGAGGTCTGCTGAATAACCAGCCTTAATCATTCCGCCCTCTTTCGTTGAGATCGGTGGGGCTTCAACGAACGCACGATCGAGTAGATCGCTCAACTCATCGTGCGGATCAAGTCCGAGACTGAGTTGACCGAGACGTTCACTCATCATCTCCTCAAGCGCTGATTGAATGCGGGGAATCAGCCGTAACGTCGACTTCAATTGAACGAGGTCGCGCGCAGACGCTGTTCCATACCCAACTTTCGCGACGAGTCGCTCGAGATCATAGACTTCGCGTAACGTATCTTTTAGTTGTTGACGCTCGAAATAGTGTTGCAACAGTTCTTCAACGGCGTCGAGCCGTTCCGTGATCACGCGTTCCGATAATAACGGTTTTTCTAACCACCGTTTCATCATCCGTCCACCCATCGCTGTACCTGTCACGTCAAGCAGACCAAGCAACGAACCCTTTTTATCTCCTGTCCGTGCCGAGCGAACGAGCTCGAGATTCTTGACCGTATTCGGCTCGAGTTGCATGAAGTCGCTCGCTTCATAGACGACAGCAGGTTGTAGATGTGTCAACGCTCGTTTTTGTGTATCGTGCATGTAGGCATAGAGCACCGCAAAGGCTTCCGCTTGGGCTGTATCAATCGCACGGTCGCCGTGCGGATGCGTCTCGCGCCGTGAACTACGCGTCAGTGGAATCCGTAAGTGTGCGAGTGCTGTCTCATGTTCTTCTGTCGTGACGATGATTTCCCGTGGCAGGATGATGCTCAGTTCCTTGACCACACCGTCGAGTGTCGCAACGCTTGTCAAGGCACTCTCACCTGTCGAGACATCTCCGCGAGCAATCCCAAAGCGACCGTCCTGTTCGACGACCGCGACTAAGTACCGATTCTCTTTTTCCGTCAAGGCGGACATCAACGTTCCCGGCGTGATGACTTGGATGACTTCGCGTTTGACGAGTCCTTTCGTCAACTTCGGATCCTCGACTTGATCGCAAAGTGCCACTTTATAACCACGCTCGATCAACTGTTCGATGTAGCCGTTCGCTGCGTGATGGGGCACGCCGCACATCGGAATCGGATGTTCCGCGTTCTTGCCGTTTTTCGCCGTCAGCGTCAACTCCAGCTCATGGGCGACCTTTTTGGCATCCTCAAAGAATAATTCGTAAAAATCTCCGAGCCGATAAAACAAGAAGGCATCCGGATAGTCCGCCTTGATCGAGAAGTATTGTTTCATCATCGGAGTGTTGTGTACTGCTTCCATTCTTCCACCTCATTCGTAGAAAAAGCCGACGGATGTCCGTCGGCTTTTCGTTCATTTCGTGATTAGTAGCCGCAACCGCCGCTTTTGTTTTCTGCTTCCATGCCGCTACCTGTCTTACCAGCGAGAACATCTCCGTCCGTCGCTTCGATGATTTGATCCGTAATCCCGTTCGAGATCGTCACCGTGATGTATTGGAGAAGTCCGTTGACTTCTTCTTGTGTTTCTTGGAACTGTTGGACGACAGGCATCTCATCGAGCTCAGCGAACAATTTATCGAGCTTCGCTTCGACACGTGCGAGTGCTTCTGTTTTGCCGTAATGTTGGCAGTTGACTGCCTCTTTTTGAAGGAACTTGATTTGTTTCATCATCTTTTGGACTTTTTCATTTCCATTGATGTTGGCTTCTGCCGCTTTAAATCGTTCTACTTCCGGTGTCTCTGAAATCATTTTGGCGATTTCATTGGCTTTTTCGATGATTTGTTCATCTGTATACATCCACATTCGTCCCCTCTATCGTTAGCGAACACGTCGCTTCCCTTAGCATTCTGAACGATTCCTCGTTCTGTCGCATTCATTATACCGTTCTCGCGATAGAGTGACAAGAATAGTTCCTTATTCAATCGAACGCCATAATAGATAGGCGGCGTGACTGCGGAAAGGGGCAAATTCCTCTGCCAGTCGCGTCGCTTCTTCCACCGTCGGTCGGTAACCGAGCAACCGTTCGAAAGCCCGTAATATCCCGATGTCTGATGCCGGAAAAAGGTCCGGACGACCGTACCCGAACATCAGGACATTTTGGACTGTCCATGGTCCGACGCCTTTCAGTGCAATCAACGTCTCAGCGATTTCTGCATCGTCGGCTGACATCAATGCATCATAATCAATCGCTGCTGTCGCTACACCAAGCAGATAATCAACTTTACGTCCTGATAGTTGCAGAGCAAGCAAGTCTTCGCGACGCGCTGCCGCTAATTGACGCGGTGTCGGCGGAAGGATGATCCCGTCCTTGACCGTTCCGAATGTTCGAAAGACACGTTCCGTCAACGTATGGGCAAATGAGAGATTGATCTGTTGATGAATGATCGAGCGAATCAAGGCCGTGAACGGTGAATGATCAAGCACGAGTCGTTCATCGCCGAACCGTTCGACGATTGCATGTAACGACGTCGCCTTGAGACGCTGCGCAGGATTCGGTTCATTGAGTCGAAAGCGCCGATTGAGTTGCGTCAGCACCGCTGTTTGCGGTCCTGAACCGTCAATCCGTAACGTATAACCATCGATGGCTTCCATCATCGTGATGTATGCCTGATCGTTGACGAAGACTGGAACGACGAGTCGCCCATCCTGTTCGATTTGTAACGGGTCTTCCGTCAAACGAGACACGATTCCTTTAAAATCAAATGCTTCCGACAATGTCACATCATATGTCCATCGGCTCATCCGACGAACACCTTGATCGCACCGAGAATCAAACCGATGATAAATCCGCACAATGCTCCGTTGACCCGAATCCATTGCAAGTCACTGCCGACCTTATCCTCGATCATATGAATCAGTGTCTCCGTATCGAACCGGTTTAAGTTCTCGCGGACGAGTCCACCGATTTTTTGGTGATTTTGTTCGACGAAACGAACGAGTTGCTCCTTCATCCATTGATCACTGCTATCTTTGAACGTCGGATGCTGTTCCCAGTCGTCTAAAGCGCGCGAAAGCATCGGCATCGCCCGTTCCGTCCAGAAGGCATCTGACGTCAAGTAGCGTTCGAGTTCGATCAAACCAGCATCATACGCGCGTTCAATGACCGGAACGAAGTCAAACCGGTCGACCTCGCTTGCCTTCCAAGCATCGATTTTCGCTAGACGCTCTTCATCAATCGACAACTGTGCCAAGTTACGACGCAGATGATCAAGAATCGCTAAACGATTCGGGTGATGGACGTGTCGCATATCTTGAATGACCGTCAACAAGACACCTTGAATGACAAGACTGAGTTTTTCTTCTGAATAGACTTTTTGGACGGTTCGCGCCGTCACCCGCAAGAATGTATTCTTTTCTTGGTCGATCATCGCCGTATAGGCAAGGCGCCCAATCTGATCGCGGATGACGGGGTCTTCGAGCAGACGTTGCCCATAACCGAGTAGCTGATCCATCAGCCACTCGTCGAGTCGACGTTCCTCATTTAACTCCATCGCTCGGACAGCTAGCCGTTTTGACGGATACGCTTTGATCGTCTCCGTCACCCGTGTATTCGCAAACTCAAGAATCGCCTCTTTCGGTAATTTCCGGATCAGACCGACCAATAGTTCGGTAACGGTCGCTCGAAAAGCAGGCAGAACGAGAATCGAACGTAAGATTTTGATGACACGATCTGCGAGCGTCATGTGCTGGAGTTTCGCGACGATACTCTCTTTATTGAGCAAGTCCGTCTCGAGCATATGAACGATTGATTCGATGACCCGTTCCCGATTTTTCGGCAACAGGTTCGTATGGGGAATCTTTAAGCCAAGCGGATGGCGAAACAACGCCGTGATCGCGAACCAGTCAGCAATCCCACCGACGAGTCCGGCTTCAAAACCACTCTGGAGCCAAAAGACCCACGCATTTTCTTTAAATGGCAATGAGACGACGAATCCGACCGCCATGAAAATCAACGAGACGGTCGCAAGCCGCCGTGTCGATGTTTTAGGTTGTTCAAGTGATGACACATCGTTTCCTCCTTCAACTGAGTCACTTATCTACCTTACGAACGGGACAAGGATTAGGTTTCGACACGAAAGAGCCCCAGTCATCGACTGGGACTCCCTATGTACTTAAAACGTGTATTCACCAAAACGGTCGCCATCCCATGTCGCGGTTGCCGTTGAGACAAAATAGACCAGTCCGTTGCCGAATGTATTTTCCATTAATGACACGAGTTGTTGACCATTCGTCTGCTCGACGAACGCCAATCGGACTTCCTCTTTCCCTTGATAAATCCGTTCGTAAACGCTTAAACCGCGTGCATTGAGAAACGTACGCGCCGACTCGAATTGAATCGGACCGACTTCAGGTCGTCGTTCCTGAATGAACGACTGACATTTTTGCTCGAATGTCTCCATGGTTCTTCACTCCTTCTCTCTTTCTGTTCATGGATATCATGTTCCCGACTCTTCCTCATCATAATCCTCAAATGTGAAAAAAGCGACAGATGCGTCGCTTCTTTCATCATTTTACGATGATTTCTCATAATCTGACATCAAACTGTCGGGCAACATGAATCGCGGACGTCGTCGCCCCGATCGTCCCGGCACCCGGAAAGATCGTGTCGCCGATTGCAAAGAAGTGATCAATGCCTGTTCGAAACGGTGCTGCGAACAAGAGACTCGTACTCGGACGTTGCGGATATCCCCCGACTCCACCGTCCGGACGGAACGTATAGCGAACCCACGCACCGGGTCCACCCGGATGACGTTCGATTGCCTGTTGACGGAAACCTGGAAACTGTTGTTCAAGAATGGCTTCGAAGATTGCCGACATCTTCTCGACTTGTTCGTCGTAGCGTTTCCGGTCCGTCTTATCGAACGTACCAATCGGAACATGGCATGACATCGTCAGCGTCCGCTGACCGGCTGGTGCACGTAACCGGTCATCCGGACGAGAGAGAGAGATGAAGGCATGACCTGAAGGTAGGGACGGATCATGGACTTGCCGGAATGCTTCGTCAGACAAAGTGATCGACTCTGGTATCGCCGCATAATACGTAAAGGTCGCCCATTGCTGTAGCTTTTCCTGTCGCTGGTACGTCCGTCGTAACGTTCGTCGCATATCCGCGCTGACGATTTCTCGGATGCCTTCAAGCGGAACCGCACAGATGACAGCATCAGCAAGCGTCAAGCGCCCGCGACGGTCCTCGATCAAGAACCCATCTGGTGTCTTACGAATCGACGTGACTTTTCGCCCAAGGAGACAAGTCGCTCCGCTCGCCTCGGCTGTCTCTTTCAATTGCTCAGCCAGCCGGTATAATCCGCCCGGAACATAATAGGCACCTTCATGATAAATCGATAAGGCGACAGCCCCTAGCAAAGCTGACGCCTCCTGCCCTGTCTGCATGCTGTCGAGTAAGATCCCGTCGATCACTTGTGCGAACAACGTATCCGCTAGTTGATGTTTTCGTAACAGATGACCAATCGTCAGCGGAAAATACGGTAAGAGGACGACACTTTTCGCATGTCGAACTAACCGCCTGACATCAGCTAAATCTTGAAGTGGCAATGCCGGCAGTTCTGCCATCAATGGTCGAATCGCCTCGTGTATCTGCTCGATTTCAGCAAAGAACGCCCGAATCGACGATGCTTGCTCCGGAAAATGTGACGTCAATTCGGCTAGAAATGCATCGCGATTTTGATAATAATGAATCAATCGTCCTTCGATGCGAATCGTCATGACGACATCGAGCGACTCGACTTGGTGCGTCACTCCGAGATGATCGAGCACACGGGCATGAATACCACCCGGTTCAAATCCCATCCCAAGGGTCGCTCCAACGGGATACGTCAAGTCCCGGCGTGTGAACTTCCCGGCTGATCCTCCCCATTCACGGCTTCCCTCGAGTACCGTAACAGCATGTCCTTCTTGTGCGATCAATGCCGCAGCCGTTAGACCGGCAATTCCTCCGCCGACGATGACGACCTGTTTCATGATGGTTCCTCCTCCGTGACTTGATTTTCTTTAAACAGGAAATTGCGAATTTCGCGGAAGACCGGCTCCCGGCGATGAATTGTGAAGTGATCATATTTGTATGATTTCGTCTGGATGTTATCCGTAAACTTCTCGAGTGCAAACGAACTCTTTAGCGAAATCAGATTGAAGTCGCCTCCTTTGGCACCAAATGAATAGACGAGTACGTCGCGTGGCCACGTCTCAAGCCTTTGGGTCAGATTGTTCATCGCTGGTGAGCCCTTCGCAAGATCGCGGATCGCAGGACTGTTCGTATTCGTGCCGAGCGGCGCGAGCGTCAAGCCGAGTTTCGCGTAATCGGAGCCGGCGATCGGTGAGTCGAGCGTCACGACTTTTCGGACGTGATACGGCATCTCCTCTTGGACCGTATAGGCGACGACATCGACACCACCCATGCTGTGCCCAACGAGCTGAATATCGGAAAAGGTCGCTTTTTGTTTCGCATCGTAAGCGGCAATCGCCGCATTCAACCACTTTTGCTGATCGGCAAGACTTGCCTCATCATCGGCGAAGACGATTCGGACAAGTGGGTATCCGGTCGGCGAGGGGTTGACGCTACAGGTTGCTTTCCCGGAACGAGTCACGTCACATCGACCACCATCATCGGCGACTTTTTTATTCGTGAAGTTTTGAATCATCGGCACGAACGTCCGCTCCGTCCCGAATAGACCGTGGACGAGGAACGTCGGTACGATTTCACTCTTTCCTTGCGTGACGATCTGACGCGTTGGTGGCGGGGCACTTGACGTATCTTCCGCGAACACCCACCACGCGCCTCCCCCGACGATCAAACAGACGAGGAGCGAGATGCTAATCGTCTTCAACTGTTGCCTGCGCAAACGGCGGACACGGTGAAAGACCCAGTAGAGGAATAATCCGACGCCGATTAATAACACGATACCGGTAATGATCCAACCTGTCGGATTCGGTACATACGCAATCAACTGTAGCTGGTTGGCTTTCGTTCCGTATAATTTCCATGACACATCATGGTAATTCGACCAGTCGATCTTTTCTCCATTTTGGAGACCAATCACTTTCGGACCGTGGAGCTTGATTTCGATATCGGCTTGACGGATATACCGGTCTGCGAGTTTCTTGACCTGTCCCGTCGGTTGATAGCCTTTGATATTCAAACGATCGATACTGAGATCGATGTTCGTATCCAGTCGATACGTATCAAACCAAAAACCATCCGATTTTTTCATGTCGAACTTCGTATCGGGTGGAATAAGAATCCCTCCGATACCTGTCTTCCATTCGTCCTTGATCGACGTCATGTCCTTGAAGTTTGCGAATGTCTTCTGCATCCGGATTCCTTCATAGTCATCCTTCGTCTTGAACGTTTTCGCCGCATAGCCATTCTTTTCTGCCTGTTTGACATAACTATTCCAGTTCGGATTTAGATTCAGTAAACGCGCTACTGGGTGTTCCTTTGCGGCATATGTCGTCTTTAAGGTGACACTCTGATCGGTATGGATCGTCGCATCATATTGGATGCGAATACAACCCCCAAGGAGCAGCGTCAGCATCAAAAATGAGAGCAAAATCCCTTTCTTCTTCGTACTCATCAGGTCACATCCTTTCCTCATCTGTTATTCCCTATCTCGCAAAAGTAAAAACGGTCGACGTTGATTCTTTCGCCCGTGACGCACTTCAGGCAGCGGATCGCTGATCCGCTGCCTGAAAGTATGCGGACGCATTTCGTCCGTGATCGATATCAACCGATCAAGTTTAATTCACGACCGACTTTTTCAAAGGCTGCAAGTGCCGTCGTTAAATCTTCACGCGTATGTTCCGCCGTCACGATCGTCCGGACACGTGCTTTTCCTTTAGCGACCGTCGGGAAGGCGATGCCTTGAGCGAAGACACCTTCTTGACGTAAGCGGTCCGACAATTCGTGGCAACGTGCTTCATCCCCGACGATGACCGGTGTGATCGGCGTCGTCGACGTACCGATGTCGAATCCAAGATCACGGAGTCCTTGTTTAAAGAATTCCGTGTTTTCCCAGAGACGATCGAAAAGTTCCGTCTCTTCCTCCATGACGCGGAGCGCTTCACGGTTCGCTTCGACGACCGCTGGTGGATGTGATGTCGAGAACAAGAACGGACGTCCTTTATGGATCAGATAATCTTTGACATGCTGTTCACAAGCGACATATCCACCGAGGACACCAATGGCTTTTGAGAGCGTACCGACCTGCAGTGCAACACGCCCGTCAAGACCGAAGTGATTGACCGTACCGCGTCCCGCTTTCCCAAGCACACCTGACGCATGGGCATCATCGACCATGACGAGTGCATCATAACGCTCGGCTAATTCAACGATCTCTGGAAGTGGTGCGATGTTTCCATCCATCGAGAAGACACCATCCGTGACGATGAGGCGCGTCCGCGCGTCTTGTGTTTCTTGTAAGGCCGCTTCAAGATCCGCCAAGTCGACGTGTTTATAGATCCGGCGTTTCGCTTTCGTCAGACGAATCCCATCGATGATCGAAGCGTGGTTCAACTCATCCGAGATGACGACGTCTTCCGGACCGAGCAGTGCTGATAAGACACCGAGATTCGTTGCGAATCCCGACTGGAAGACAAGTGCTGCTTCCGTGTGCTTGAATGTCGCAAGTTCCCGTTCGAATGCTTGGTGCATCTCGAGTGTTCCGGCAATCGTCCGAACGGATCCTGTTCCAGCACCGAACGTGCGCGCTGCTTCCGCTGCTTGTTCAGCGAGACGCGGATGTGCGGCGAGTCCAAGGTAGTTGTTCGACGACAGTTGAATGAGTTCCTTCCCGTCGATCGTCACGCGGTTATGTTGCGCGCTCTCAAGTGCTACGAGGTTGCGGAATGTGCCCGCCTGTTTCATCTCTTCTAGTTCTGTCCGTAAGTGTTCAAATCCCATTAATTCGTCCCCCTTGGTTGTAATACGACTTTCCCGCATTTCCCTTGACGCATCAATTCAAATCCTTCTTCGAACCGCTCTAGCGGCAACGTGTGTGTGATTAACGGTCGGACATCGACTTTTCCGCTCGATAAGAAAGCAGAAACCTGGCTCCATGTCTCATACATCTTCCGACCCGTGATTCCTTGGACCCGGACACCTTTGAAGACGACGTGGTTCGTCAAATCGATTTCAACCGGTTTGACCGGCAGACTGAGGATGTTGACGTCTCCACCTGCTGTCACCATCTCGAAGGCTTGACGAATCGCAACCGGATGACCACTCATCTCACAGACGACATCAATTCCATCTCCGTCCGTCATGCGCTCGATCCGCTCCAAGACATCGTCATGACGTGAATCGATGACGACATCCGCCCCCATCGTCCGCGCGAGTTCAAGACGATACGGATTGACGTCGATCGCAACGACTTCCGCCGCACCAGCTGCTTTAGCGACGGAGACTGCCATCAGACCGATCGGTCCACAACCGACGATTGCGACCGTTTTCGCACTGACATCGCTCGCGAGTACCGTATGGACGGCATTGCCCATTGGCTCTTGGATCGAAGCGATTCCTGCTGGCATATCTTCCGGGTTGACCCAAAGGTTTTCTTCCGGCATGACGACGTATTCCGCAAAACAACCTTGTGTATCGACACCGATGATCTTCGTGTTCTTACAGATGTGATATTGACCACGAAGACATTGTTTACATTGATGACAGACGATATGCGTCTCCGCCGAGACACGGTCACCGAGCTTCAAGCGTTTCGTGCCTTCTCCAAGCTCGACGACTTCGCCCGAGAACTCGTGACCGAAAACATACGGCGGATTGACACGTGAGGCTGCCCACGCGTCCCACTCATAGATATGAACGTCCGTTCCACAGATCGATGTTGCCTCGACTCGAATCAAAACTTCCCCACGACCGGGTACGGGTACCGGTACTTCTTTCAGTGCCGCACCGAACCCGCGTTCTTCTTTGACGAGTGCCCGCATTGTTTTCGTCGTTGCCGTCTCTTCTACCGTCGTTACTAATTTCGTCATCTTTCCCCGACTCCTTCGCGGAAGTTCACGTTTATTTATATGTGGCGAACTTCCAAATGTTTAGCATCCCCAAAAAACCAAACACATCTTTCCTCTATCTTACATGAATTCTGCTGCCAGTTTACCGAATGTTTCTTCGTTTAACTCAAGATCCGCATATGCGAGACCTGATTCTTGATAGCCGTCGATTTGTGACTGGTAATCAGGACGTGCTTCATCCTGATAAATCAATCCCATGACGAGTCCGTCATGAGCATGAACGGTTTGTTTCGCAAGATCCAAGTTCGACGGATCGTATCCTTCGATGTCGGACAGCTTCGTCAAGTTCTGTTTGAACCAATCGTACGTATTGACCTTGTTGAACGTGACACACGGACTGAAGACGTTGATGAAGGCAAACCCCTTGTGTGCCGTCGCTTGCTCGATCAGTTGCGTCAAGCCCTTCAAATCGTTCGAGAAGCTTTGGGCAACGAACGTCGCACCAGCCGTCAAGGCAAGTTCAACGGGTGAAACACTCTTTTCGATCGACCCTTTTGGCGTCGATTTCGTCTTGAATCCAGGTGCAGAAGTAGGTGATGTCTGTCCTTTCGTCAAACCGTAAATCTGATTGTCCATGACGATGTACGTCATGTCGACATTACGTTTGAATGCATGAATCGTATGTCCCATGCCGATTGCAAATCCATCACCGTCGCCACCAGACGCGATGACCGTCAATTCGCGGTTCGCCATCTTAACACCTTGGGCGATCGGAAGAGACCGTCCATGAACGCCGTGGAAGCCATACGTATTGATGTAACCGGAAATCCGACCAGAACAGCCAATCCCGGAAATCAATGCCAATTCTTCTGGTTCGAGCCCGACGTTCGCGACAGCACGCTGAATCGCTGCTTGAATCGAGAAGTCTCCACACCCTGGACACCAGTTTGGTTTGACATCATTTCTAAAATCCTTAAAGGTTGCCATGATATACCCCTCCTACGACCTGCTCGACGACCTCTGCTGGATAGAACGGGTCGCCATTGAATTTCAGGATATGCTCGATCTTCGATGCATGTCCACAGTTCATCTGGATCAGCTTCGCCAGTTGTCCCGTTGCGTTATACTCGACGACGATGACTCGTTTTGCCCGCTCTAAGTGCGGCGTGACGAGCTCACTTGGGAACGGATGGACTTGACGGATATGCAAGTGATCAACCTTGATTCCTTGTGCTTCGAGTCGTGGCATGATCTCTTCGATCGTTCCACGTGTCGAGTTGAAACCGACGAATAAGATATCCGGTTCTGCATGATGCTCCGTTACGAGAACGGCATCCTGTAAGCGGAACGTGTTCAGCTTACGAAGTCGCTTCGTCATTTGATCGACCCGGTTCTTCGTCGCTTCCGACGGGCGCCCTTCCTCGTTGTGCTCAACACCCGTTACGTGATGAATTCCGTGCTTAACGCCTGGAATGACACGTGGGCTGATCCCATCTTCCGTCACTTCGTAGCGTTTGAAGTACGCTTTTCCTTCAAGTTCCGGTAAGTCTTCCTGGATCAACTTTCCGCGACGGATTTCAACGCGTGACATATCCGGTGGCTCAACCGATTGTTTTCCGAGCGACAGCATCAAATCCGTCAATAGAATGACAGGGCATTGATACTCCTCTGCGATATTGAATGCTTCTGCTGCATCGTAGAACGCTTCTTCTACCGTTGACGGTGCCAGAACGACCTTCGGAATCTCACCATGCGTGCTGTAGATCATCGCCATCAAGTCCGACTGTTCCTGTTTCGTCGGTAGACCGGTTGACGGACCACCTCGTTGTGTATCGACGATGACGAGCGGTGTTTCGGTCATCCCGGATAACCCAATCGCTTCCGCCATCAATGACAATCCTGGACCAGCAGATGCTGTCAAAGCACGGACACCTGCATAGTTGGCCCCGATTGCCATCGTGACTGCTGCCAATTCGTCTTCCGTCTGGACGACCGTTCCGCCGAACTGTGGCAGTTTCTTGATTAAGTATTCCATGATCTCAGATGATGGTGTGATTGGGTAAGCTGCCATCAGACGCGCTCCACCGGCGATTGCACCAAGGGCGATCGCATCGTTTCCGATCATGAACATCCGTTGTTTTCCGTCCGCCGGTTCCAAGACGAACCGTTCGCCCTCTCCTGCAAGTGCTTCGAACGCTGCTGCGCCTTCACGAATCGCTGCTAAGTTTTTCTCGACCATGTCTGGTCCTTTTCGACCGAAAATCTGTTCGACGACGGCTTGGAAACGTTCCGGTGCAATGCCGAGAATCGCACTCGATGCACCGATCGCGACCATGTTCTTCATCAAGGCCGTACCGAGATCAGCTGCGATCTCCGTAAATGGAATCGCATACAAGGAAGCGCGTGCTTCGTCCGGATTCGTCGGATTGAATTTCGCATCCGCGATGATGATGGCACCTTGACGCAATTCGTGGAAGTTAACATCAATCGTCTCTTGATCGAACGCGACCAAAATATCGAGATCATCGGAAATCGTCCGGACTTCCTGTGTCGCGACACGAATCTTATTGTTCGTATGTCCTCCCTTGATACGTGACGAAAAGTGACGGTAACCATACAGGTAATAGCCGAGTCGATTCAAGGCAATCGCAAAGATTTCGCCTGTTGATTCGATCCCTTCTCCCTGCTGACCGCCAACTTTCCATGATAACTGATTATACATCGACGTTCGCTCCTTCTCTGTCCCCTGAAATGATAGTTCTCTCTATCCTCCCTCATGATACCGATTTACCGGAAGTAGTACAATGCTCCCTCGGTGGAAAGGTGAGAAAATTTCGAAGGCGCAGCAAAAAGACCATCTACTCCAGTCGAGTAAATGGTCTACTTGCAAATAGGACCTATGTCCAATTCGTTATCGTGGTTCGATGATGAGTTTGATGGCGGTTCTCTCTTCCCCATCAATCAAAATGTCTGTGAAGGCTGGGATACAAATCAAGTCGATGCCAGAAGGCGCCACGAATCCGCGTGCGATGGCGACGGCTTTGACAGACTGATTGAGCGCTCCCGCACCAATGGCCTGAATCTCGACGGAACCTCTCTCTCGAATGACACCCGCGAGTGCACCTGCTACCGCGTTTGGATTCGACTTAGCTGATACTTTCAGGACGTCCATGCGTGTACCTCCCCATCCAGAAATGGCAATCAGTCGAAGAATACTGACTGATCCGTCAGATGAATCCGTTCAATCTTCGTTGCTTTTTTGGTTGTGTCATCGATATGAATCAAGACTCCATTAAGTTGTTCCCGTCCTTCGGCAACTTCAAACCGTGTTGGGAGCTGTGTCTTGAATTTTCGTAGGACATCTTCCTGGCGCATTCCGAGCACGCCGTTCAGCGGACCTGTCATCCCGACATCCGTGATGTAAGCTGTTCCTCCGTCAAGGACACGCTCATCTGCTGTCTGGACGTGCGTATGTGTGCCGACGACAGCTTGTACTCGACCGTCGAGGTGATAGCCCATCGCAATTTTCTCACTCGTTGCTTCCGCATGGACATCAACGAAGATGGCATCAACTTTTCCTTCGACTTCGGCAATCAGCGCGTCAACTGTTCGGAAGGGATCACCGAGTGGTGGTAAGAAGACCGTTCCTTGGACGTTGATGACGGCAATCTTTTTATTGCCTGCTTTAACGATCATCATCCCACGACCTGGCGTGCCTTCCGGATAGTTCGCCGGACGGACGATTCGATCCGCGTCGTCGATCCAGTCAAAGATGTCGCGGTTATCAAACGTGTGGTTCCCCATCGTGATTCCGTGGAATCCGAGTTCAAGGAATTGATGATAGATCGACTTCGTGATGCCGCGTCCGTGTGCCGCGTTTTCGCCGTTGACGAGCATGACGTTCGGGTTGTACTTCGCTTTCAGGCGTGCTGTGAATTGTTGCAGGATGTGTCGACCGGGTGCACCGACGACGTCTCCGATGAATAAAATCTTCATTGCTGTTCCTCCGTTCATTAAAAAAAGTGGCGGTCGCCCGCCACTCCACTTATTTCGCGTATTCGACTGCTCGTGTTTCCCGAATGACCGTGACCTTGATGTGTCCCGGATAATCGAGTTCTTCTTCGATTTTTTTCCGGATGTCACTCGCCATCTTGTGAGCCAGTACATCATCGACGACGTCAGGTCGAACGATGATACGGACTTCACGACCCGCTTGGATCGCAAATGATTTTTCGACACCGTCGAACGATTCCGAGATTTCCTCGAGGCGTTCGAGACGGCGGATATAACTTTCGAGTGTCTCTTGACGTGCACCTGGACGAGCAGCAGATAATGCATCCGCAGCTGCGACCAAGACGGAAATGACAGATGTCGCTTCCGTATCCCCGTGGTGGGACGCGATCGCGTTGATGACGGTTGGATGCTCTTTGTACTTCGTACCGAGCTCGACTCCGATCTCAACGTGACTGCCTTCGACTTCGTGGTCGATCGCTTTCCCGATATCATGCAGAAGACCCGCACGCTTCGCAAGCGTGACATCTTCTCCAAGTTCAGCTGCCATCATACCTGCAAGGTGGGCAACCTCAAGTGAGTGATACAGGACGTTCTGTCCGTAACTCGTACGGTACTTCAAGCGACCGAGAATTTTGACAAGGTCCGGATGAATGCCGTGGATTCCGACATCATACGTCGCTTCTTCCCCGATTTCTCGAATCCGCTCGTCGACTTCACGACGGGATTTGTCGACCATCTCTTCAATACGGGCCGGGTGAATCCGACCATCCTGAACCAATTTCTCGAGCGCCATTTTAGCGACTTCGCGACGAATTGGGTCAAAACCAGACAAAATGACGGCTTCCGGCGTATCATCGATAATCAAGTCGATCCCAGTCAAGGTCTCGAGCGTACGGATGTTGCGGCCTTCCCGTCCGATGATCCGACCTTTCATCTCATCGTTCGGTAAGTTGACGACCGATACAGTCGTCTCTGCGATATGTTCAGCGGCGAACCGTTGAATCGCAAGTGACAAGATGTTACGTGCTTTCTTGTCGGCTTCTTCTTTTGCTTTTTGTTCGATTTCTTTTTGAAGAATGGCTGCGTCATGTAAAGCAGCCTGTTTCGTCTCATCCATGATGATCGTTCTTGCCTCGTCTTGCGATAAGTTCGCGACGCGGACAAGCTCTTGACGTCCCTGTTCATACAGGTCCTCTACTTTGCGCTCTAGTTCTTCAGCTTGATGCTTCCGTTTTGCGATCTCTGCATCACGTGTATTGATTTGATCTTCCTTACGGTCGATAGCGTCAACACGGCGATCGAGTGTCTCTTCTTTCTGGAGCAACCGGGCTTCTTGTTTCGCTAGCTCTTGGCGACGTTCACGCAATTCTTTTTCCACTTCGTTACGAAGTTTGAATGCTTCATCTTTCGCTTCGAGTACTGCTTCTTTTTTCGTTGCCTCAGCTGATTCACGCGCACGTTCGACGATTTTGTTCGCTTCCGTTTCTGCGCCTTGAATTTTCGCTTCTGCAATCGATTTCCGCAAGAAGTAGCCTACGATGAATGCGATCAGCAAAGTGAGGAGAAGTATGACAATCCAAGTCAGTGTACTCATGGGTTCACCTCCCCTTTGCAAGGTGTTTCTTAGTTCATTTCGGTATTTCATCGAAGCTGTCTAAAAAACGTACATCTATATTGTAAGGATAGCACTCGTTCATTGTCAACGAACGGACGGGAAAGAATTCCACTGTTTCCCTCTTTTACACTAAAAAAGAGAGGATTCGCATGCGAATCCTCTCTGAAACGGTTTATTCAGCAAATAGATCTTCTGGTTGTTCTGCTTCGAAATCAACCGGCTCTTCGCGATCGACGAGACCGTGATGTTCACGAATCAAACGTTCGACCTCTGCTGCGACTTCCGGGTGCTCGACCATGTATTGCTTCGCGTTCTCACGTCCTTGACCGAGACGCTCTGAGTTGTACGAGTACCATGCACCACTTTTTTGAACGATATCGAGATCTGTTCCGATATCGATCAACTCGCCGACCTTCGAAATCCCGAGACCATACATGATGTCGACTTCCGCTTGTTTGAACGGAGGTGCGATCTTGTTTTTGACGACCTTAATCTTCGTTTTGTTACCGACGACGTCCGTACCGTTTTTCAATGCTTCCGCACGACGCACTTCTAAACGAACAGACGAGTAGAATTTGAGTGCGCGACCACCTGGAGTTGTTTCCGGGTTACCGAACATGACACCGATTTTTTCACGAATTTGGTTGATGAAGATGACGATCGTCTTCGATTTATTCGTTGCACCAGACAACTTACGAAGCGCTTGGCTCATCAAACGTGCTTGAAGACCAACGTGTGAGTCACCCATCTCGCCTTCGATCTCTGCTTTTGGTACGAGTGCCGCAACAGAGTCGACGACAAGAATATCGACCGCACCAGAACGAACGAGTGCTTCCGCGATTTCAAGTGCTTGTTCCCCAGTGTCCGGTTGTGACAAGAGGAGCTCATCGATGTTGACTCCGAGTTTGTTTGCATATGCTGGATCAAGCGCGTGCTCCGCATCGATGAATGCGGCTTGTCCGCCTTGTTTTTGAACTTCTGCGATTGCGTGAAGCGCAACCGTCGTTTTACCTGACGATTCAGGTCCGTATACTTCGATGACCCGTCCACGTGGGTATCCACCTGCACCTAGGGCAATATCTAATGTAATCGATCCAGAAGAGATTACTGATACCTTCTGATCCGCATTTTCTCCGAGTTTCATGATAGAACCTTTACCGAACTGTTTCTCTATCTGGCGTAACGCCATCTCAAGTGCTGCTTTACGATCACTCACGTAGCAGGCCTCCTTTTAATTATCTTACTGAGATTATTGTACTTCTTTTGAGACCGAATGACAAGCATTTTACGAACATTTATTCGCATACTTGCACTTTGACCATTTTTCTCACTCTGGTGCTTTTTCGAGATGTTTCAGTAGAAGGAAATAGGTATCCTTGACGGCGCGCAGTCGAATCATGCCTCTGTCGAACGATGGATATTGCCATTCGACGATCCGTGTTCCGTGCGCGTCCGCGACAGCACAATAGACCGTTCCGACCCCTTTTCCACTGTTACTCGTCGGACCTGCTTCCCCCGTCAAGGCGACAGCGATATCGGATTGATACAGCTCCCGCGCCCCTTCAGCCATCGCGATCGCGACCTCTTTACTGACAGCAGTATGCTCTCGTAATAAATCCTCTGGTACCGATAACACGGCTTGCTTCGCAGCATCATCATAGACGACGGCGCTCCCGCGTAACACTTGACTCGCACCGCTAACATCAACGAGACCACTCGCGACGGCTCCTCCCGTCAGTGATTCGGCGAGCGAAAGTGTCAATCCTGCTTCTTGATACCGTTTCAGGACGACTTCCGGCAGACTCGTCTCGCCATACCCATAAAAGTACATGCCGACTTCAGCAAGAACGTGTTGTTCGAGTTCATCGAGCATACGGTCGGCTTCTTGTTGATCGACTGCTTTAGCCGTCAGGCGCAACCGGACTTCAGCGAGCTCTGCATAAGGGGCGACCGACGGGTTGGTCGCTTCCTTGATCAACGTTTCCAGGCGGTCGTTTAAAGCCGACTCCCCGATTCCGAAGAAACGGAGTGTCCGGGAACGAATCGTCTCCTGACCGAAGAGATGACTGAAGTGATCTTTGAGAATTTGCTTCATCTCACGCGGTACACCGGGTAAGACGATATATTGATGATGCTCCGTCTGGACCGACATACCGGGAGCAAGCCCAGCATCATTGCGTAAAACCGTCGCGCCATCGATGACGAGAGCTTGTTTTCGTTCGTTAATTGTCATCTCCCGTTGGCGTGTCTTCAAGAATCCTTCGATTCGCTCGTACGCCGCTTGATCGAGAATGAGATCACGTCCGAGAAGATTTGCGAGCACCTCTTTCGTCAAGTCATCCTCCGTCGGTCCAAGACCTCCTGTGATGACAAGGAGATCCGCCCGTTGTTGAGCCTGACGGAATGTATCCTGCATCCGCTCGCGGTTGTCACCGACGACTGTATGATAATGAACGTCAATTCCGGCACTGGCTAACCATTCGGAAAGGTACTGTGCATTCGTGTTGGCGATTTCTCCAAGGAGAAGTTCGCTTCCGACTGCGATGATTTCTGCTTTCATGTTGATTCCTCACCTTCTTGAAGTATAAGAAAAGACTGTTCGGTATGACGAACAGTCTAAATTGATCCAACTTACATGGATTTCGTAATTAACTTGATGTTTTTAGCGAAATATTCGACACCTGAATAGATCGTCAGGATGAGAGCAAGCCACATCGTGATATCAGCGAATGGAATACTCCACATCGCAAAGACGATATCGTGCAACAAATACGCTGCGATTGATGTCAACTGGACCCAAGTCTTTGCTTTCCCAGAGTTTCCGGCAGCAAGGACGATGCCTTCGTCAGATGCGACAAGACGAAGACCTGTAACAGCAAACTCACGACATAGGATGATGACGACGATCCATGCCGCAACGAACTCAAGTTCCACGAGGTAGACGAGCGCAGCAGCGACTAACATCTTATCAGCAAGTGGATCCATAAATTTTCCAAAGTTCGTTACTAGTTTTTGTTTACGGGCGATATACCCATCGAGCCAGTCCGTCAGTGAAGCAACAAGGAAGATGATGGCTGCAACGAAGTGTGAGACGGGAAGTTCAGCTCCCAGTACATCCCACTGTCCCCAGTTCGGATCAATCGCAAGTACGATGACGAACACGGGAATTAATAAAACGCGTAATACCGTCAATTGATTCGGTAAGTTCATGTAACGCCCTCCTCCTTCATTTCATATGTAGATGAACATGCCATCTAAAAGAAGGCACGCCGGATTACGGCGTGGCTACTTTCTTCAGATAGATGTTTTGGACGAGAAGCGAACGGTTCAGTTTCAGTTCTTGGTCATTGACGACGATTTTATCAATCCCTTTAATCGAACCGATCCGGATCCGGATCAAGTCCGTCTTCGCGTCCTTCACGACGATCGGATTCGGATCCGACGCGTTGATGTGATCTGGCGCGAGTGCTTCTCCTTCAAGAGACGTATCACGCACACCAACGAATGGTGACGGAGAGGCATCCTTCTTGATTTGAATCGAGACACTCATCGTATCTTTCGTTGCGACTTCATAGGTGACATCTTGACCAGATGTCGACTTCGCAGCAATTGCCTCTTTTTTAGACTCTTTTTTTGTTTCTTCTTGTTTCGCCGGTTCTTCCTTCGGCTTTTCTTCTGTCTTCGCAGGCGCATCCGTCTCTTTACTCGGTGCGTCTCCTTGATCAATCGTGACATCGTTTTGCTTTGGTGCGGACGTTTTCGCCTCTTCGTTACCGTCGAGGAACATCTGAAGTCCATAATACAAGGCAGCACCAATCGCAAAAATCAGTACGATGATGATGATGTTCGGAATCCAGCGTTTCGCAACACTTTTCTTCGGTGCACTTGATTTCGAATACGTCGCGCGTCGTGACAATTCGACGACCGGTTGTGCTTCCGGTTCTGGAAGATCACGCTTGTAGGTCGTAAAGACTTCATCGACGTCAAGACCGAGTGCTTCCGCATATGTCTTGATGAAGGCCCGGGCGTAAAAAGCGCCTGGTAATTGATCATAGTTGCCTTCTTCAATCGCGACGATATAACGTTTTTGAATCTTCGTCGTCGTTTGAATTTGTTCGAGAGAGACGCCTAGCGCCTCCCGTTGTTCCTTTAAGTAGGTTCCGAGCTCGGTCATCGGTAACACACCTTCCATTTTTCATACTTATTCAAAGTTGAACCAATCATTTCCCCCATGGGAACGAGGCAGTTCAGTCACAATGATTTCTTCAGTCGTGTTGCGTAATTCAATGATGTAATCAAAATCATCCCACGTATATTCACTTGATTTGACGAACGCATCCGGATGTTCAACGATTTTCGTCGCCGGTAAACGCATGACCTCTCGTAAAATCTGCCAGTGCCGTTCATCGAAATTCCGTTGCGACACCAAGGCATCGATGATGTAGACATAATCCCCAGTCCGTTCATCATCGAACAACGACGTTCGGACCGTCTGTTTGATCAACGTCGAAGAGAGGAACAACCATTTCTTGTTCGCACTGACGCTTGCAGCGACGATTGATTCCGTCTTCCCGACTCGTGGCATGCCGCGGACACCAATCAACAAGTGTCCATCCTGTTTACACAGCTCTGCCATGAAATCGACGAGAATCCCTAAATCTTCCCGAACGAAGCGGAACGTCTTTCGTTCATCACTGCTTTGATCAATATAACGACCGTGACGAATCGCGATTCGGTCACGCAGTTTTGGTTTTCGTAGTTTGATGACCTCTATGGTTGACATCGTCTTGAGAATAGCAGCGAGTCGTGGAATTTGATCCGGTTGTTTCGTTTGGAGCAACATACCGCGTCGTTGATGATCGACACCATTGATCGTCACGATCGAAATATGTAACATTCCCATCAACGAAGCAATGTCCCCGAGTATACCGGGACGGTTGACCTTTAATTCATATTCGAGATACCATTGCTCGAACTCACTCACGCGCCCATCCTCCTCTATTGATACGATTATCCATTCCTCATGTTAAATGATTTTTTGAAAAATGAAAAGCATTCCTGAACTGAAATTCCAATGCTTACATCCACGCACCATCTATTTTAAGGATGGCTCCCGATACATAACTCGATTCGGGTTGCACCAAGTAACGGATCGCAGAAGCCACTTCCTCTGCTTTTCCGAATCGTCCGGCAGGAATTTCAGCAATCGCTTCTACCTTTTCATCCTCAGAAAAAATCGCGTTCATCGGCGTATCGATCCATCCCGGTGTAATCGCATTGATGCGTCCATGCATCGGTCCAAGTTCCTTACTGTATGCTTTGACGAATCCGAGCTGTGCCGCCTTGCAGGTCGAATAGACGACTTCACCCGCAACACCTTGTTCCCCTAACACACTACTGATGACGACGATCGCAAGCTGCGACGTAAACGGTTTCGTCCGTGTCACGGTTTGGCTGATGCGCATCAACGCCTCGACATGGATTTTCCAAAGTTCACTCATTGATGTTGCCGACTGATCGAGCAACAGACCGCTATAACTCGTTCCCGCACAATGGACGAAGGCATCGACGACAGGTAATGCCGCACAAAATGCCTGCAAGTCCTCCTCGTCAGCTAAGTTCGCAGTCAGGATGTGGTGCTCTCCTTGCCACTCCTCTATCATCCGTTCTAAAACCGCTTGCTGTCGATACGTCTGAAGCACCAATTCATGTCCGGCGGCAGCAAGTTGTTTTGCTGCCGCAAGACCAATGGCGCCACTCGCACCGGTGATGAGAATTCGCATCACGCGTACGGTTTGACGATTGAGATCGCCCGGTTTTCAATGGCGAACAACTCGTCGAAACGGGCTTCAATCTCTTCTTTCGTAATTGAAGCAATCAATGTCGGAAGCGTGAACAGATTTGTACCGGCAAGTGCGTGACGCGAGAACTGATTCGCGATGAATTCCGGTGAATTCAAGGCACGGAGGAATTTCCCTTGCATCATGTTCCGCTTGCGCGTGACTTCATCTTCCGTGAAATCTGGTCGTGATTGCAGAAGTGTCTCATATGCTTGGATAAACTTGTCTGGATCCTCTGTCTCCATGCCGAACGTCGCGAAGGCGAACTCTTCCTCACTCGAGTAATCAAAGCTGAACGTATCGTCGATTAGACCATCTTCATACAGTTCCAAATACGTCGATGATGTTTGATCGAATAAGAGGTGCAATAATAATTCACTCGTCAACTCACGACGGACTTGTGCTTCGCCGCGGACAGATTCGTCCTTGTAACCGATCAATACCTTTGGTGTCTTGACGTCGAGTTCGAGTTCGAGACGTGGACGATGCACGCCGTGCGGTTCTTGACCATAATCCCGCTCGATCGCTGGGCGATCCGTATAATCCTTCTTCGCCTGATTCGCCTTGATCAACGCCAGCGTCTCTTCCGGATCGATGTTTCCGACCACGAACAACACCATGTTCGATGGATGATAGAACGTACGATAGCACGTGTATAGGTCATCCGCTGTGATTTGATTGATCGATTCCGGTGTTCCTGCGATATCGATCCGGACCGGATGCGTCGCATACATTGATTCGATCAGACCGAAGAACAAGCGCCATCCCGGATTATCTTGATACATCTGGATTTCTTGCGTGATGATCCCCTTCTCTTTTTCAACGCTTTCCGGCGTGAAGTAAGGATCCTGTACGAAATCGATCAACGTCTCAAGGTTTTGTTCGATCAATGATGTCGCTGAGAACAAGTACGCTGTCCGCGAGAACGAAGTAAAGGCGTTCGCTGAGGCACCAAGACGACCGAACTCTTGGAAGACGTCCCCTTTTTCAGATTCGAACATCTTATGCTCGAGGAAATGGGCGATGCCGTCCGGTACCGTGATCCATTCCTCTCCTTTTTTGAATCGTTGATCAATCGAACCGTAACGCGTCGTAAACGTCGCATACGTCTTTTCATAACCCTTTTTTTGCAACAGGTAGACAGACAACCCGTTATCGAGCTGCTCGTGGTATACCGTTTCGTCTGTATCGTGATAGGTCAGTTGTTCCATCATTCTTCACCTCGCAGTAGATATACGGCATCAAGATCGATTGCCGCTGCTAATCGGACGACGTCTTCACGTGTCGCCGTCTCAATGATATGGATCTCATCTTCAAGTGTCAGTCCACGCATCTTTGAACCATTCAACCAGCCAATCAATTGCCCCGGCTGATCGAGGATTTGACGACGCGCATTGATCAACATCGCCTTCGTCTGCGTCAATTCCTCATCCGTGAACTGCCCTGCTTTCAAGTCAACGAGTTGCTCTAAGATAATTTTCTCGGCACGTTCCGCCTCTTTCGTATCGACTCCGGCATAGACATAAAGCGCACTGTTCAATGCTGCGTAGCGGGAAGCCGCGTAATAGGCGAGACTTTCTTTTTCGCGGACATTCATGAACAGCTTCGAATGTGGGAAGCCACCAAACAGACCGTTGACGATTTGCATCCGGACGGAATCAGCGGATGTCGGATCGACCGCTACCCGGTATCCAAGATGCAGTTTTCCTTGTTTGATCGGTTGCGTTTCACTCGACCGTTTCACACCATTGACTGTTTTTTGAGCAGGGATGTAATGGCTGACTTTTTCCGAATGCGACGGCAAGAAGGACAACGCATCTTCCATTTCGTCTTGCGTCACCTGTCCGACGACGAAAACATCGATTCGATCGTCTTCGATCATCGAACGGTATGTATCACGTAAGGACGATGGAGTGATTCGTTCCAGTTCTTCGAGTGTCCCAAGCGATGGTAACGAAACAGCTTCACCTGGTGCCATCAATTCAAGGAGACGCTGCTGTGCATAGCGCATCTTATCATCGTACAGCGAGCTGATTCGTAAGGCATGCAGTCGTTTTTCTTGTTTGACGAACTGTTCGCGGAAACCGCCTTCCGTCAAGTCTGGATACAAGACCATCTGCTCTAACAACTCGAGTGCTTCTTTTAATAATGAGGGATGATGGACGAGTTCTCCGCGCACGACGTCAAGTTGAAATGAGATGACATGCTCTTCTCCGAACTTCGATGCGTCCGCATAAAGCCCGGCATCATATAATGTCTCAAGCGGCTCACGTAACGCTTTCATCGACGGATAAGCCGCTGTCGATTTTTCCATGATGTATGGTAAGATTGCACGGCTTGTCAGTGTCTTCGCCTCTAGCGGTGCTGAAAACGTGACGAGAATCGTCGTCGTCTTGAATTTATCGGTCGGAACGAGGTGAAAGCTCGTTCCTTCCTTTTTCCATGTGCTGAATGACTGACTCATTACTCTCCATCCTTTCGTTTGAATACATGCGCACTGCGGACGTATTCAATATCTGCTTTTTGTTTAACGGCATTCTCATAGCGGGCTGCTGTAAAGAAGAAATCACTGAGTCGGTTGATGAACGGTAACAAGTGAGCCGCTTGGGGAACGTCGATCATCGAACGTTCGACGCGACGGCAGACCGTCCGCGCCACATGTAGTGTCGCAGCTGCTTCCGTTCCGCCTGGCAGGATGAATTTGTCGAGTGGTGGCGATAATTCCGTCAAACTATCGATCCAACTTTCTAAATCACCCGTCGCTTCCTGACTTAATCGTGACGGGCGCGGTTCGACATACATCAAATCACTGCCACAGTCGAATAACGCATGTTGGATGACTGTTAATTGTTCTCGTACTTCGATCGATGATGCTTTTGTCCGGGCAAGTCCGACGAAGCTATTCAACTCATCGAGTTCTCCCATCAAGCTGATCAATCGATCATTTTTTTTGACTCTGCCACCGACGAGAGATGTTTCTCCTTCATCGCCGGATTTCGTATAAATTTTCATGTTTCATTCACTCCTATAGCGAAAGGAAGCGACTCATAATGTTCGCTTCCTTTGTTTTTTTGGTAATCGGATTCGGAAAGTCGCTCCTTCTCCTAAGCGGCTGTCGACTTCGACCTCTCCGCCGTGAGCACGGACGACGTTCGCGACGATTGCAAGACCAATTCCTGTACCGGTCTTACCACGCGTTCGTGCCTTGTCCGCCTTATAGAAACGATCAAAGACGAAAGGTAGATCTTCTTCCGGAATCCCGTCACCTGAATCAATCACGGATAATGTAATGTTTTCCCTATCTTCGTCAATCTTAATCTTGATTTCGCCGTTCTCCGTATATCGAAGAGCGTTGCCGAGGAGATTCGTCAAGACTTGCTCCATCTGATCCGGATCGGCGTCAAATACGACGTTCGGACCGGAAACCGAGAACGTGACCTGCTTATCGCGCCCCATCTGTTTGAACTTCTTGATGACTCGCCGCGCGAAGGAAACGGCTTCGACGGCTTCTATCCGTAACTCCTGATAACCGGCTTCCATTCGCGCGAGATCGAGGAGATCATTGACAAGACGGGACAGACGTTGCGATTCATCATAGATGATCGATGCGAATTCCTTTGTCGCCTCATCACTTTCGGTCATTCCGTCAACGATTGCTTCCGAATATCCTTGCAGCATGACGAGTGGCGTCCGCAGTTCATGACTGACGTTCGCGACAAAATCAGCACGCATCTTCTCGAGTTGTTGTGCTTCCGTCATATCACGCAGGACGGCGACCGCTCCAATCTGTTCTTCTTGTTCGAGTAACGGACTGACAATGATGATGTAGAAGCGTCCCTCTCGTTCGAAGGAGACGGTCATCTCCGTCTCTTCCCGCATGACTGTCTGGAATAATTCAATCAGCTCGTCTGGAACGGGAGCCCCCGCAAGGAATGCCTCTGCTGGTGGGTTCGTCGCGAGGAGTTCACCTGATTTCGAGAACGTCAACACGCCGTCCGCCATACAGCGCAGAATCGAGGAAAGTAAGTGACGTTCCTTATCGAGATCCGTGACGTATTGATTAAGCTGGCTACTCATCTCGTTAAAGGCAAGCGCTAAGTCACCAATCTCATCCCGCGAACGTTGTGTCAGGCTTTGATCGAATTTTCCTTCACCGGCCTCAACGACGGCTTGACGAATCGTCCGCAGTGGTGCCGTGATCCGTGTCGAGAGGAAGAAGGCAAAGACGGTCGTCCCGATGATTGCTAACAAGACACAGAGCTGAATGATTTGACGTGCGCCTTCATTCGCCTGCTCGATGTTCGTCAATTGTTCGATCAAGTAGATCGTTCCATTGCCGCTATCCGTAATGAGCGGTGCCCGATACGCGAGTGCCGCCTTTCCATCGAACGTCTCATAGTTGCCGATCGCCGTCTCGCCCTCTTCACCGTCAATCGCTTTCCAGTTTTGGCGTTCAAGCTCCTTGATGATCCGGTTCGCCTTCGCTTGTGAGATGTTTGCTTCGACGGAATCGTCCTGGGTCTTCGCGATCAGCGTCGCGCCGTAAATATCGGTGATTTCAACCGCGGTACTCGATCCTTCCTCAATGCCTGAATGCGCCTGAAAGACGGTCTCGACTTGTTGACCGAGCTTTGCGAGATGCCCCCGTTCCTGTTCGATATGAAACGAGTTAAAAAATTCAAGTAACAAGATCGTCAAGGCAATCAAGACGACCGAGACGAGCAACAGGATCGTTCCCCATAGTTTGATGACTACACTTTGCAACCATTTCATCGTCAGGTTGGACTATTCTCGAACTTGTATCCGACACCCCAGACCGTCGTGATCATTTGAGCGGCGTTCGGAGACAAACGATTCAGCTTTTCACGCAGACGTTTGACGTGTGTATCGACCGTCCGCAGATCTCCGAAAAATTCATAGTTCCAGACTTCCTTGAGTAATTGTTCCCGCGAGAACACCTTGTCCGTTTGTTTTGCCAAGAAATACAGGAGTTCGTATTCTTTTGGTGTTAAATTGACTTCTTGTGATTCAACCGTCACGCGGTGCGCGTCGTTGTCGATCGTCAAGTGTGGGAAGACGATAACATCTTTAGTTTTCGCATCCGTGTGGAGGAATTTCGTCGCACTCGCCCGACGAAGGATCGCTTTGACACGCAAGACGACTTCACGTGGACTGAATGGTTTGACGATATAATCATCTGCCCCCATCTCAAACCCATGGACGCGATTCGTCTCTTCACCTTTTGCCGTCAGCATGACGATCGGCGTCGCTTTCGTTTTTCGTAGTTCTTCACAAACTTGCATCCCGTCCATCTTCGGCATCATCAAGTCGAGGAGAATGACATCGTATTCTGTCTCAAGCGCCATTTCAAGCGCCGTCTCTCCATTGTCTGCTTCCTCGATCGTGAAATTTTCCCGTTCCAGATACATCTTCAATAGGCGACGAATTCGTTCCTCATCGTCGACGACTAAAATACGTGCTTCTTCTGACATGCTGTCTCCTCCTATGAACTAAACTCTACTCCTCTATCCTACTACTCTTTTAGTATACTATGAAACGAAAAGAATGGCTTGCACTGGCTGATTTCCCCTAACCGATACTCTTTTGTCAAAGAAACATCAAAAAGCAGCGGACCGTTTCCGGATCCACTGCTTTTTTTCGTTATGCGTACGAGTGTAGTCCCGCTACGACAAGGTTGACGAAAACGAGGTTGAACATGATGACGGCAAAACCACCGACACATAACCATGCTGATTTTTTACCAATCCACCCACGCTGGATGCGCATGTGAAGATAG
The DNA here is from genome assembly GCF_964277885.1 of uncultured Exiguobacterium sp. Taxonomy (NCBI): domain Bacteria; kingdom Bacillati; phylum Bacillota; class Bacilli; order Caryophanales; genus Exiguobacterium; species uncultured Exiguobacterium sp. The sequence continues at coordinate 1,799,119 of NZ_CAXYJR010000005.1, forward strand.
AACACGTAGAAGAGCATCGTAATGAGTGCCCAAACCTCTTTCGGGTCCCAGCCCCAGTAGCGGCTCCATGCCATTTGTGCCCAAATCATCGCGAAGATCAGACCGCCAAGGATAAAGATTGGAAGACCGATTGCGATTGCGCGGTAACTAATCTCATCCGCCGTTTCTAAATCAATCTTCCGCGCGATTGGTTTTAAACTCTCTGCTACTCGCTTACGGAGAACTACGAAACGAAGCAACACGTATAAAACGACCCCGCCGATGACTGACCATAAGACTGTATTGACCTTATTCGCGTTCAAGAAGTTCGGCAATTCGATGACGGCACCTGAACCCGATAAGACTTTTCCGTTCTCAGGACCTGTCAGAACCGGCATCGTGTACTCATGTGTCATTTTTGCACCGTTCTTCGCGACATACTCGATCGTTGATGCAGAACCTGTTGCTTTGAACAACAGACCGACTAAGATATAGCCAACGACACAAACGAGTGAGAACATGACGATCTCAAGCCACGTTCGTGTTTTCGATTCTTTATTGAAGTCTGTTGCGTGGACCAGATAGAGCAATCCTGTCGCAAAACTGACAGCGAGGATTCCCTCACCGAGTGCTGCCGTCGTAACGTGGATTTTAAGCCAGACACTTTGAAGTGCCGGAATCAAGGGTTGGACCTCATCCGGGAACATCGCCGCATAGGCGATGACGAGCAAGGCAACCGGCATTGCAATTAAGCCAAGGACATTGTTTTTGTAGATGGCATAGACGATCAAGAATCCAAGGACCATCATCATGCCAAAGAATGTCGTGTATTCATATAAGTTCGAGACCGGAACGTGTCCAGCACCCGCCCAACGCGTAAAGAAATATCCTAACTGAGCCAGGAAACCGATGATCGCGAGCGTATAGGCGATCTTACCAGAACGTGTCGGACCTTTTTTGCCACTCGTCGCAACAGCGAAAAAACCTGTACTGACGAGGTAGACGATGAATGACGTTAAGAGCAGATTACTACTCAACTGAAGCATGTTCATTTAGCTTCCCCCTCTTCCCGCAACTTTTGTCGATCTTCAAGTTCTGGTAGACCAACTTCCGTCAGCGCGAGATTGGCTTCTTTTTGAAGCCCTAATGCGTTTTTGTTCGTAAATCCAGCAATCTGGATGCGACCGTTCTTCTCACGTAACCAAAGACGACGGTGCGGCCAGTACATCCCGATCAATAAACCTGCCATGAAGATGATACCACCCGCAAAGAGGAACGGGAGCGTCAAGTCTTTCTTGATTCGGACACCTGAGATGTTTGAGAGTTCCGTACCGGCAAACGCCATCTTGTACTGGTTCTCATCCCCACCGACATTCAGCTTGATACCAATCAAGCTACGCTCCCCTTTTGGGTGCTCCGGTGATTTGATATTAAAGACGAACGCCGGATTGACAGGACGTCCAGAATTGGTCGTCGGCTGTCCATCCTTGACGACGAAATCAGGCAAGAAATCCTTCAATTCGACATCATAGCCGTTTTTCAACTTGTATATCTCTTTTGGTTCACGTAAATCGACCTTGATCGTATCCACGACTTTACCCGTCTTTTGGTTGACGATGCTAAACGACATCGTCTTGAATTCCGGATCTGCCGCGTATTGTTCTTGGAAGACTTGGAAATCATCGAATTCGAATGGACGGTTGACCGCTGTCTCACCTGATTTGATTTCTTCGAGTTTCGGTTTGAAATCACTTGTCTCTCCGACTTTTTTATAGAGCGTCATCTTCGTGTCGTAGTTTTTCGGCACGTTTCCGCCCGCTGCTTCAAGCGATTTCTTGAATTTCGCGTCCACCTTCTCAGGATCATAGAACTCGATGTTGAACGCTTCATTTTTCAAGTAATACTTGTTGTCCGTCGCTTCGATTGGTAATGTCTCTCCTTCACGAAGCCAGAGCAGTTCATCTTCATGCATACCCGGTACGACCCGAAGCATCGCTCCTCCGAAGAATAGTACAAGACCAATATGGTTGATGTAAGGACCCCATCGTCCAAACCGTTGCTTTTCTGCTAAGAGCGCCCCGTCTTGTCGACGGATTTTATAGCCCTTCTTCTCAAGTAACGGTGCAATCGCATCGATTTTTTTGACGTCTCCAGTCGCTTCAGCGCCAAATCGCTGACCATTCATGAAACGGTCCGACTGAATGACCGGTTGCTTCTTCAATGCTCGGTAGAGCGGGAAGAAGCGGTCAATCGATACGATGATGATTGATAAGAGTAACAGTGTGATTAATCCGATATACCACCATGACTCAAACAGGTTGTGGAATCCTAACGTATAGTAGATATCCCCTGCCGTACCGTATTCTTTTTGATAAAACTCTTCCGGTGGTGTTGCCTGTGGAATATACATCTCTTGCGGGAAAATCGTACCGACCCCACTCGCGATGATGATCAAACCGATCAGCCATAACCCGACCTTAACGGACGAGAAGAATGTCCATGCCCGGTCGATCCAAGATGGATTTTTACGTTTCGAACGAAGCTCTGCTTCCTCGTAACGCATGTCCAGTTGTTTGAAATCTTCTTGCTCCTGCATCCTTAAATCCCCCTTCGATGCGTTACTGGTTCGCCTTCTTCACCATCTCTTCCAGCTTCGCTTGATCAATCTCACCTTCGTATTTCTCGACGACCTCACCTTTTTTATTGATGATAAACGTCACAGGTAAGTTATAGATCCCGTAAGCCTTCTCAACAGAACTGTTCGTATCCATGAGGATCGGATAGTCCGTTCCGCCGATATCCTTGATGAAGCTTGAGACACGAACCGGTGTTTCTCCGACATTGACCGCTACGAAATTGACACCTTGATCCTGCATCATCTTATAGTTGTCATTGATCAAAGGCATCTCTTTCTTACATGGTTCACAGAATGTCCCCCAGAAATTGAGTAAAAGTCCTTTTCCTTTGTATTCATCCATCGAGTGCTGTTTCTCACCGTATAAATCGACGAGTGCGAAACCAGGAGCATCATCGCCTGCCATGACACGACCGTTTTTATCACGTGTCGCTTGATCGACGAATTGCATGATGACGACAGCACCGGCGAACAAGACCATCGTCATGATCATCAGACGCCAGAAAGAGCGTTTCTTCTTTTTTTGCTGGGCTGCTGCTAAGCGTTCTTCCGGATTTTGTTTCGTTTTTTTCATATTTTACCGCCTCCACCCATATTGTACTTGAAATCGCTTAAACGTTGACAAAATGTGAAATTCGTTAATCGTTTTGTCACAAAAAAAGAAAACTCAACCCGGAGGATGAGCTTCTCGCTTTACAAATTAACGTTTTTTTGTGTTCTTACGTCTTTTCGTAGGTGGAGCGGCTGGATCCGCTAGCTCACGCAATTGATTGACTTCTTTTTTTGAAAGTTCACGCCACTCGCCAGAAGTAAGACCTGCCAGTGTCAAGAAACCGAACTGTTCACGTTTTAACTTCAAGACTTCTGAACCGAGTGTCTCGACCATTTGACGGACTTGGCGGTTATGCCCCTCGTAGATGACCATCTCAAGGATTGCCGTGTTTTTCTTCTTGTCGATGTCACGCATCTCGACGCGCGCTTTCCCTGTCTTAAAGCCGTCCGGTAAAACGACGCCTTTTTCAAGACCTTTGACGTGGAAATATTCCGGTACACCTTTGATTTTGACGATGTAGCGTTTCGGTACCTTATACTTCGGGTGAAGCAGAAGGTTCGAGAATTCACCGTCATTCGTCATCAAAAGAAGACCGCTCGTATTGTAGTCGAGTCGACCGACTGGGAAGACACGGTGTCCCGGTGGTACGAGATCAACGACCGTCTTACGCCCCTTATCGTCTTCAACCGTCGAGACGACACCTGTTGGTTTATACAGCATGTAATAAACGTGTTCTTCACGCTCAAGCTTCACGCCGTCGACTTCGACTTCAGCACGCGCTCCAACTTTCGTTCCGAGCTCCGTGATGACTTTCCCGTTAACCTTGACGCGGCCTGCTGTAATCAATTCCTCTGCTTTACGCCGTGAAGCGACACCTGCTTGTGCGATGATTTTTTGTAACCGTTCCATTAATTCACTCTCTCCTCTAATGAAGGATCATTCCGGAAGAAGAGATCTCCATCTGATTCGAACGTTTCTTCGAACTCGAGTGGTGGTAACTCCTCAATACTATTCAGACCAAAGTGGTCCAGGAAATGATCCGTCGTCTTATACAATTTCGCGCGACCAACGCCTTTGGCGCGTCCCGCTTCTTCAATCAAACCTTTTGCACTTAACGTATGGATGACGCGTTCCGTCTTGACGCCACGGACGACTTCGATATCAGCACGCGTGACGGGTTGTTTGTACGCGATGATGACGAGTGTCTCCATCGCTGCTCGAGACAAGGAGTCTTCTGCAAGTGATCCCGCATACGCCTGAATATACGGCGACATCTCTTTACGTGTCACCATCTTAAAGACGCCACCTGACTCCACGATTTGCAACACCCGTCGCTCCGCTTCGAACGTCGTCTGAAGAGCCAGTAACTGTTCGCGCGCCGCTGCTTCACTGATCTCTAGCGCTTGACTGAGACCACGTGGGTCAATGCCGTCATCGCCGACGACGAATAACAGGCTTTCAATGATTTGTTCATACGCCAATCTGACTCTCCTCCTTCACCATGCTCCGCAATAGGATGTCATCGGTCATCTGTTCACAATCAATGACCCGTTGCTTGACGAGCTCTAGGACGGCGAGGAAACTGACGACCAGTTCTTCAACTGTCGGTTGCTCCGCAAAAAAGCCGAAGAATGTCGTACGTTCCCGCGTCGCGACGTAACGGGCAACGGACTCCATCTGTTGCTCAAGTGACCGTTCTTCCCGTTTAACCGTCTTCGAGCGACGTACCTTCCAAGCTTCCCGTTGACGCATTTTTTCGTATGCACGCAATAAATCACTTAGGGATAACGTACCATTATACTCTTGTGCGTCCGTATCGAGATAACGCATCAAATCCTCTGGTTGTTTCGAGAACAGCTCAAGACGCGCCTCTTCCTTTTCCTTGAGGACGAGTGCCGCTTCCTTATACGCTTTATACTCGATCAACTGTTGAATCAGACCTTCTCGTGTCGGTTCTTCCTCGAAATCGGGAATCTCATCGTATTCCGTCTGTTCAATCGGCAAGAGTTGTTTGCTTTTCAGTTGCAACAGCGTCGCTGCCATGACAAGATATTCACTAGCAACATCTAGTTCAAGATGTTGCATCGCACGGATATAGGACACATATTGATCCGTCACCATGGAAACGGATATATCATAAATATCGATTTCTAATTTACCAACCAAGTGTAACAGCAAGTCCAGCGGGCCTTCAAACGCATCCATCTTTACACTGTATGATTCCATGATTCTCCCTGCCCATCAACGTTTTTTGCGCCTTAGTATACCATACAACGGATGGGTTCGACTATGTTATATTCAAAGGAAGAGGTGATTCCATGAATCCGATCGAGCGATTCGTATTTGAATTCAACATCCGGCACGATTACTTCGAGTGCCATGAAATCTTAGAGGAAGTCTGGCAAGAAGGACAGCGCCAGGATGAGGCGCTTGTCGGTCTGATCCAACTGGCCGTCGCCCGCTATCACCATCGGCGCGGCAATGCGCATGGCGCACAGCGGACATATGTGAAAGCATTTGATAAGATCGAACGTCACCGAGCTACGCTGATTGCGTCCGGAATCGACGTCTCTCGTTTGCTCGATCATCGTCATCATTTTATGGATCCGGTTTATCGACACATCCCGTTATCTGTCTTCCCGGATGTCATCCGGACCATCGCGCTTGAAGCGACAGCACCTGATCTCGACTATGTGACGCATAAGCATCGCTTGCGTGATCGCACGGATGTCGTTCTTGCGCGACAGGAAGCGCTACAAAACCGAAGAGACCGGTCCATCTGAGCCATGGACCGGTCTTTTTATTGGTTTTTCCATTTGTCGACGAGGCGTTGCGTCTCTTCGGTCGCACCCGTAATATCCGTTCGAAGGAGCTTGACTGCTTCATCGAGTAGGAGATACGACATCCGTTCTCCACGGAAAGACGGTGATAAGGCGATATGTTTCAATTCAGCATGGCCATCCATTAATTGAAACCCGATGACACCGACGAAATCCTCATCTTGTTTGTACAAATACAAGCGTTGGTCTTCTTCCTGTTCATAGGCTTGAACCGTTTCAAGCAAATACTTCGGATCCTTCACTTCGCACGAAAAGGCGATCAGCCCCATCGCGGTCCGTTCATTCAACTTCTTATATTTTACTAGCATGTGATTCTACACCTTCCTAATTTCAACAACTCTCAGGAGCATGAACGACTGAGACTCATTCATTCTACACCTTCTCACACAGAATTACTGCATTTTTTTCATAATCCATCAAAAAGGCAGGAGACCGTCACGTGACGTCCCCTGCATCTGAATCATGCTTGTTCTTCCATCACTTGGATGAAGGCACGCATGTAGTCCGGTAGATCGGGCGGACGACGACTCGAGACGATATGTCCGTCAACGACGACGGCTTCATCATGCCAAATTGCACCTGCATTCGTCATATCATCCTTGATCCCTGGCGTACTCGTGACGTTAACACCTTTTAAGATGCCAGCAGAGATCAGCACCCAACCAGCGTGGCAGATTTGACCAATCGGTTGCTTGTTCTGGTCAAAATGACGCACCATGTTCAAAACAGAGTCAAAGCGGCGTAACAGATCGGGCGACCAACCACCCGGAACAAGAATCGCATCGTATTCCGATGGATTGATCTCATCAAACGTCTTATTCGATTTGATCGGGACACCATATTTTCCGATGTACGTCTCATCTGCTTTTTCCCCGACGATGTCGACGATTGCGCCCTCTTCACGCAAGCGATGGACTGGATACCATAATTCTAAATCCTCGAAGTCATTGCTGACGACTTGGATGATTCGTTTTCCTTCTAAACGCATGACAAACACTCCTTTTCGAGTTGACTTCCCTTACTGATTGTACCCGGATCTAAAAAAAGAAAACTCCTCTTCGAACGTTCGAAGAGGAGCAAGAACTTACGCTTCGACGCGGATTTCTTTGATGCCAGCGCCTTGCTTCATTTTTTGTGCATGCTCAAGACCTGAAGTCACTTGTCCGAAGACCGTGTGTACGCCGTCGAGATGCGGTTGTGGCTCGTGTACGATGAAGAATTGGCTTGATCCTGTGTTGCGACCAGCGTGTGCCATCGAAAGTGAACCCGCTTTGTGTTTGTGTGGGTATGATGTTGACGTTTCGCAAGGAATCGTTTTTCCTGAACCGCCTGTACCGTTTCCGATTGGGCATCCGCCTTGTGAGACGAAGCCTGGGATGACACGGTGGAAGTTCAATCCATCGTAGAAGTTCGAGTTTGCAAGGTTTTCGAAGTTTTCAGTCGTGATCGGTGCTTCATCGTTGAACAATTCGAATTCGATTTTATTTCCATCTTCTAATAAGATATGACCAGTTTTTTGCATGTTTGACCAACCTTTCGTGCTTTTCAGCAGGAGATTCGTCACGATTCAAGATCGTGATTCCATGGTACAGTGTACCAAATTTCAAGACGTCGTGCAGACCTTTTTACTCGACGGCTGCCTCTAACACATCGAGCGTCACCGAATCCGTTGCTTCGACACGAATCCGCACCCCATTCGCGAGTGTCGCAACAGGATCTGTATGTCCGAAGTCCGCATCAAGAATGATCGGGAAGTCATATCCTCGTGTCGCACGTAAAATGATGTCTTTGAGCGGGAAGTCCGGATCAAAATCGACTTTGCGCGGGAAGCGTCCGACGACGAGTGCCGCAATCTTGTCATACGCACCGATATGCCGTAATTGCGTGAAATACCGGTCAATCGTTTCCGGTGTCTCACTCTCGTCATCCTCAAGCATCAAGACGACACCGTCAAACGATGGCAAGTATGGTGTTCCAGCAAGGAGTAAAAGTGTTCCCGTGTTTCCCGTCAAAATCGGTCCTTCTGCGATACCCGTCTTAACGATCGTGTATCCTGCGTTCACTTGATGTTCTCGTCTTCGGTCGTCCGCGACATCCCAGCGTAAGATCTCGTCCGTCCATTCCTCAGACGCTTCGATTCGACCAATCGGCTCCGTCTGCATGAACGTACGTTTGAACGATTCTTCCGTATACGGATCAAGACCATCGAATTGACCGAACTGCGTCAGGAGCGCGGGTCCGACGAACGTCGTCAATCCTGTCTGCTGATAGATGCCCGCAAAGAGTGCCGTGATATCACTGAAGCCCACAAAGATTTTCGGATTGTTCCGGATCAACTCATAATCAAGTTCGTCGAGCAACTGGTGCGAGTTAAACCCACCAATCGTCGAGATGATCGCCTTAATTGACGGATCTGCGAATGCCATATGTAAATCTTGCAGCCGTTCCCCGATCGTTCCTGCCGTATGACTATGAACAGCCGTTGCGTTCGGCATCAAGACGACCTCAAAGCCCATTTTTTCAAGTGTCGCGATGCCGCGGGCGAGCCGACGCGGTACGTATGCTGCGACAGCAGACGCCGGCGAGACGATGGCAATCTTATCCCCTTTTTGTAAGCGTGGTGGTTTCATGAGAGTCCCCCCTTTTTCATTACAAGTATTTCCAGTATAACAAATCGAAGAGGAACCGCGTACTCTCATTTTTTCCATCCATCTTACAGCTTCACGAAGATCGAATCTCCGTTCTCAAGCAATTCTCCTTTTTCCGAAACATAATCGACCTTGACTGTCATGTGTTGAAGAATCTTTTGTTCGCGCAACGACTTTGCCCACGCTGTGACCTGCGCTTTATCCTGTTCGTGTCGCTTGCGTGGAACGTCCACTAAGAGCGTCGGAGCGACTTCCTTCCGTAAATAAGCCTCTGAATCAAAACGCGCATCACCTAGCTGCTGTATTTTATCGTTGTCATAAAGTACGGTCACGCTCAATTGATGGTTCAGTTGTTCGAGAGTCGGCGACGGGATCCGTCGCTCTAACCGATCTTCCCAAAGTGACGCATGATACGAGTCAACGAACCTCCCCGACTCCTCTTGTTGATAGACGAAAAACTCAGTATTCGTTTTTTCGTCTATCGCGCGTGCGGCATATTCAAATGGAAAATTGCCCATGTTGTCGTAAAGACTACCGGTCACCTTCGCTTCCGGAAGATGCTGTTCTAAGTAAGTTTTTGCTTTCCGCTGTATTTCAGTCTCTTTCGTTCCATCCGAGTTCATGTCCTGTGTAAAAGCGAAAGTCATCAATAAGGCACCACCTCCGATGATTCCAACTAGACTGGCAATTCCGATCAACCACCGTTTCATACACTCACTCCTAAAATTAGTCATCCTATATTTTTACAATTTTGATTCTATCACAAAAAAAAAAGAGTAGCGGACAAAGTCCACTACTCAAGTATTGCTGATTGGATTGCTTACTGGATGACAGCGTGAACGAGCGGACGTTCTGCCGGTTTCGTTTCACTGATGTGGTACGCGTGATCCATTTTTTCGATTGCTTGATCGAGTGTTTCTTTGTTTGAACGAAGTGTTGCGATGACATCGCCGACTTCGACACGGTCGCCGACTTTCTTGTGTAACGTGACGCTTGCTGCGTGATCGATTTCATCCGCTTTCGTCGCGCGTCCAGCACCGAGGATCATCGCTGCAACACCGACTTCGTCAGCAATGATTTCAGAGACATAACCTGCTTTTGAAGCGACGAATGTTTTTTCGTATTTCGTCTCAAGTGCTTTTGTCATGTCGTCAACGAGTGACGCGTCGCCACCTTGAGCTGCGATGAACTTCTTGAAGACGTCAAGTGCTGCTCCGTTACCGAGACGTGTTTCGAGATCAGCATATGCTTCGTCGAACGTCGGGTAGAAATCACCGAGGACTGCCATGTGTGATGCAATCGTCAAAGCGATGACTTTCAAGTCACGGACATCTTTCCCTTGAAGGACTTCAATCGCTTCCTTGACTTCGTTTGCGTTTCCGATTTCAAAGCCGAGCGGCTGATCCATGTCCGTAATGACAGCAACCGTCTTACGGTTGACACTCTTACCGATCGAAACCATCTCTGTCGCGAGTGCTTTTGCATCTTCGAACGATTTCATGAAGGCACCAGAACCTGTCTTGACGTCGAGTACGATGCTATCTGCTCCTGCTGCGATCTTTTTCGACATGATCGAACTTGCGATCAATGGAATCGAGTTGACCGTCGCTGTGACGTCACGAAGTGCGTAGAGTTTTTTGTCTGCAGGCGTCAGGTTACCCGTTTGACCGATGATCGCCATCTTGATGTCGTTGACTTGTGAAACGAACGCTTCTTCTGAAAGCTCGACGTCAAAACCAGGGAACGCTTCGAGTTTGTCGATGGTTCCACCTGTATGACCGAGTCCACGACCGCTCATCTTCGCAACCGGAATACCGATTGACGCAACGAGTGGTGCGACGATCAAACTGATTTTGTCACCTACGCCGCCAGTTGAGTGTTTGTCGACTTTTTTCCCGTGGATACGTGAAAGGTCGATTACGTCGCCCGAGTTGACCATCGCCATCGTCAAATCAGCGATTTCACGATCTGACATTCCTTGATAGAAAATCGCCATCGACATCGCTGACATTTGGTAATCTGGAATCTCACCATTCGTGAATCCTTCTACCATTGCTTGAATATCAGCTGTTGCGAGTTCGCCACCGTCTCGTTTTGTTGCAATCAAATCTACCATACGCATAATCTAGTTCCTCCTCAGGAGTGGTTTATGAGTTTTAAAACAGTCGTTACATTTTTTTGATCGAACCGCGAACGAGCGATAGGAAGTGTGCGCGGACGCGTTCTGTCGTTTCGATGACTTCATCATGGTGTAACGGTTGATCGAGAATACCTGCTGCCATGTTTGAGACACACGAAATCCCAAGGACTCGCATATCTGAATGACGGGCAACGATGACTTCAGGGACCGTCGACATACCGACGACGTCGCCACCGAGCATCCGTGCCATCTTAACTTCTGCTGGTGTCTCATATGTTGGACCAGTGTTTCCGAAGTAGACACCTTGACGGACACGAATTCCGAGTTCATCCGCTGTTTCCTGTGCAAGACGAAGTAATTCCGCATCATATGGCTTCGACATATCCGGGAAACGTGGTCCCATCTCGTCGACGTTCTTCCCGATCAATGGGTTCGTACCGAAGAAGTTGATGTGATCCGTGATCAACATCAAATCACCTGGTTCGAACGCTTCGTTACAAGCACCCGCTGCGTTCGTAACGATCAATGTCTCAACGCCGATCGCCTTCATGACACGGACTGGGAACGTGACCATATCCATCGAATATCCTTCGTAGAAGTGGAATCGTCCTTGCATCGCAACGACTTGTTTCCCTTCAAGAGTACCGAAGACGAGTTGCCCCGCGTGTCCTTCGACTGTTGATACCGGGAAGTTCGGGATTTCGTGGTATGGAATCGCGATTGGATTTTCAATCTCATCCGCGAGGACACCAAGTCCTGAACCGAGAATTAATCCAATCTCCGGTTTTGCCTGCATCTTGCTTTCTAAAAACGAACGTGTTTCATTCCAGTTGACTGTCATCTGAATCGCTCCCTCGAATTATAGTTCTGTTAAAAAGCTTGTTCCATGTGCCGGCATTTTGACGCCGAAGTTTTCTGCGACCGTCGCTCCAAGATCAGCGAACGTTTCACGGATACCGAGCGGTTTTGCAACACCATTTTTATGATAGGCAAGCAACGGTACATACTCCCGTGTATGGTCTGTTCCAGCATGAACCGGATCGTTTCCGTGGTCAGCCGTGATGATCAAGAGATCGTCTTCGTTTAAGCGAGCAAACACTTCCGGAAGACGCGCATCGAACTCTTCAAGTGCTTGTCCGTAGCCTTGCGGATCACGACGGTGTCCGAACAACGCATCGAAATCAACGAGGTTTAAGAAGCAAAGTCCGTTGAAATCCCGATCGAGTTGCTTCACGAGCTGATCCATGCCGTCCATGTTCGACTTCGTACGGATTGCATCCGTCACGCCTTCGCCGTCATAGATATCAGCAATCTTACCGAGTGAGATGACATCGAGTCCTGCCGTCTCAAGTTCGTTCATGACCGTCCGGTCGAATGGTTTAAGGGCATAGTCGTGACGGTTCGCCGTCCGGACCCACGCTCCTGCTTCACCAAGGAATGGACGTGCGATGATACGACCAAGCATGTACGGGTCATCCCGTGTGATATCACGTGCATATTCACAAATCCGGTACAGTTCCTCTAATGGAACGACTTCTTCGTGTGCTGCGATCTGAAGGACAGAGTCTGCCGATGTATAGACGATCAAGGCGCCTGTCTCGACATGCTCTTGTCCGAGTTCGTCGAGAATTTCCGTACCAGAAGCCGGTTTGTTCCCGATGATTTTCCGTCCTGAGAATTCTTCCAAGCGATGAATCAAATCATCCGGGAATTTTTCAAAGACACGGAATGGTGTATCAATCCGGAGTCCCATGATTTCCCAGTGTCCTGTCATCGTATCTTTCCCCGCAGATACTTCCTGCATTTTTCCGTATGCCGCAAGCGGTGCTTCTTCAGCTGAGACACCTTCGATCGACTCGATATGCGAAAGACCGAGTTTTGCCATGTTCGGCATGTTGAGTCCGTTGCGTTCACGCGCGATATGACCGAGCGTATGCGAACCAAGATCTCCGAACTGTTCAGCGTCCGGTGCTTCTCCGATTCCTACGGAGTCCATGACGATCAAAAATACACGTTTAAATGATTGAGCCATTTGCTGTTCCTCCTATATACAAGCTGTAGTTGTGCGATTCCCGTTACGATTTTTCCCATAAAGGGACTAGACAAAACGCATCATTTGTCTGAAGTCAGACCTTTAAAAGATAGAACCATCACGCCCGTGGATGATGTTTCTTATACACGTCGTGGAGTCGTGCTTTGTTGACGTGTGTATACATTTGTGTCGTCGACAAATCAGCGTGTCCTAGCATTTCTTGTACGACGCGTAAATCTGCACCATTTTCAAGTAGATGGGTCGCGAACGAATGGCGCAGGACGTGTGGTGTGATCTCTTTTTCGATGCCCGCTTCTTTTGCCCGTCGTTTGATCATCTTCCAAAAACCTTGCCGTGACAAGCGATCGCCGCGACTGTTTAAGAAGACATCGTCCGTCTGTTGACCGCCGAGACTGTTTCGCGCGAGATCAAGATATGTCCTGACGCTCTCGATCGACGTCGAACTCATCGGGATGATGCGGGATTTGTTCCCTTTCCCGATACACGACAGATAACCGAGTTCGAGTTGCAAATCGTTCAGCTTCAGCTGGAGCAGTTCGCTGACGCGCATCCCTGTTCCATAGAGAAGTTCAAGCATTGCTGCATCTCGTCGTGTAAGCGGATCGACACCGACGACCGAATCAAGTAAACGTTCGACGTCGGTTTGGCTCCAGACGACGGGTAGCTTCTTCTCCGGTTTCGGTAAATCAAGATGACGAGACGGATCATGCGTCGTTAGTCTCTCTTCGACCAGATATTGATGGAACGAACGGATCGAGCTCGTCGCCCGGCGAACCGTCGATCGTGACTTGCGTGCTTCAAGCAATCGTTCAATATGGTCGACGATATGATGTCGGTGAACCTGTTCGAACGAGGAAACTTCCGCTGTTTCAAGCGTCTGTAAGTATTGATTTAAATCATTTCGATACGCAGCTGCCGTATTCGCGGACATTTGCCGTTCAATCACTAAATAATTGATAAATGCTTCCAGTTGTTCACGCACTGAACTCATCCTCTTCGTTTACGAAATCGCTTACTTTCCCATCATATCAAAGGTGTAAACCGTTGTGAAGAGGTCTGACCTATAAAATTGAAAAAGAAAAACCATCCGAAATTTCGTCGGACGGTCAGACTGTTTGTGTTTGCGATTGTTCCAACGCTTCCCGAGCATGACGCTCTTGGCAGACACGGCAGACGCCATGGAATGTCAGGCGATGATCCTTGATTTTAAAGTGGAATCGGGACACGATTTCTTTCTCTACTTCTTCTAGCATATCGTCTAAAATCTCTTCGACGGATCCGCATTCGATACAGACGAGATGGTGATGCGAATGACTCGCACCTTCTTGTCGTAAATCAAACCGGGATACGCCATCTCCGAAGTTGACTTTATCGACGACTTCAAGCTCCGTCAATAATTCGAGCGTCCGGTAAACCGTCGCAAGTCCGATGTCGGAGTTCTTTTCTTTTACAAGGAGAAAGACATTTTCGGCACTGAGGTGATCCGACTCGTGTTCGAGCAGGACACGCACAGTCGCTTCACGTTGGGGAGTCAGCTTATATCCTTTACCGCTTAGCTGTTTTTTGATGCGTTCTACACGACTTTCCATCATAGCGCCCCCTTTGTTCGAACTGATGCTATTATCATAGCTGATAATCAGTCTTTTTTCAAATTAAAATGATTATCAACTGAAAATCATTTAAATGAGAATCATTTTAAAGTACGAATTTGCCAATGCTGGATCGCCATGATCGTTTTCGCGTCGACGATCGTTCCGTTTGCAACAAGTTCGAGCGCTTCTTCAAGCTTAAGGGTCTTATTCTCAAGGAACTCGTCCTCATCAAGCTGACGATCACCGGCAGTGAGACCAATCGCTTCATAGATATGTACACGCTCACTGCAGAAACCAGGCGCACCGTAGAAATCAAAGACATGTTGTAACTCTTTCGCGACGTACCCTGTTTCTTCCTTTAATTCACGTCCGGCACAATCGAGTGGATCTTCACCCTTCTCGAGTTTGCCCGCTGGTATCTCAATCGATAGACTCTCGAACGCCTTCCGGTACTGTTCGACGACAATCAGATCTCCTTGTTCATCAAAAGCGATGATGGCGACGGCACCATTATGATAGACCAGTTCACGGACCGAGGTATTACCGTTCGGTAACGTGACAACGTGTTTCTCGACATCAAAAACTTTTCCTTCATAGATCACTTCACGTTCAATCGTTTTTTCTTCCATCGGTAGTGTTCCCCTCTTCTATCCTAGTTTACGTTCTCTGTCATGATTAGTATGCCGTTTCCGACGTATTGCCGCAAGACTTCAAAACCGTCTTTTTCATAAGATATGATACACTAGAATGCAGAAGTTCCAAACTTATAGTTCATCTAAGAAAAGAGGGAATTGAACATGTCATTAGGATTAGGTACGATGACGATCTTAAAGCGCGGTCAGGAAGAAGCAACAGCAATCCTGCGGACGGCACTGGACGCGGGTATCACCCACTTCGATACAGCGGACGTCTATGCGAACGGAGCGGTCGAATCGATCATCGGTCAAACCTTCTCACAAGAAGATCGCAGTCGATTGTTTCTCGCCTCAAAAGGAGGAAATCGGATGAACGCGACCGGAACCGGTTGGACATGGGATCCGAGCTATGACTATCTGAAACAAGCTTGTCTTGAAAGTTTGAATCGTCTTGAAACACCTTATCTCGATCTGTATTACGTCCACGGTGGCACAATCGACGACGATCTTGACGCATCGATTCGCGCGATGGAAGACTTAAAAGCAGATGGAAAAATCAAAGAGTACGGTCTGTCGTCATTGCGCCCGAATGTCATCGAATATTGGCTCGAGCATAGTAATTTTTCTTATTTGATGACACCTTATTCATTGTTCGATCGTCGCATCGAAGAGTTATTACCACGCTTAAAAGAAAAAAACATCCAAGTCGTTGCCCGCGGTCCTCTTGCTAAGGGGTTATTGACACACGAAAGTGCTTCACGTCTGCAGTCGGTTGATCGGTTTGAACAATTTGATAAGGAAACGCTTGAAGCGAGTCTACAAAAACTTCAAGATTTCCCGCTTCCGGCGCTTGCGTTGCAAGCAATCGATCAACAGGTCGACATCGTCCTTCCTGGTGCATCGAGCGTGTCACAGCTTCAGGCAAACGTCCAAGCGATGAAAGAGCCGGTCTCACAAGCTCAGATTGACCAAGCGCTTGCTTCGTTGCCGGTCCATCACTATACCGAACACCGGTGAGGTTTAACTCTTTACTTCACCGGGAAACTCCTTCTTTGTAACGTTCATACAGAGGAGGAGTTTTATTATGGCTCGTATTTTAATCGTATCAACAAGCGCAGATGACATGAATGGTCACAAAACAGGATTATGGTTCGAGGAGTTCGCAGCACCATACAACCTTTTCAAGGACGCAGGACATGACGTGACAGTCACGTCGATCAAAGGCGGAGATGTGCCGATCGATAAAGCATCGATCGTCAAAGAAATCTTGCCAAAATTCCAAGATGCGCGCCGTGCGTTGCACGACACGAAAGCACTCTCAGAAGTGGATCCAGCATCATTTGACGCAGTCTACTTCCCAGGTGGTCACGGTGCGGTCGTCGATTTCCCGAACAACCCACAAGTTGCGGGTGCCATCGAAGCTGTCATCAAAAAAGATGGCGTCGTCGCATCAGTTTGTCACGGTCCTGCTGCCTTCGCGCACGTCATGATTGATGGCAAACCATTCGTCTCAGGTCGTCAAATCAACGGCTTTACAGATGAAGAGGAAAAATCAACAGGTCTCGAAGATAAAGTACCATTCTTGCTCGAGACGACACTTCGCGGTGAAGGGGCTACTTTCCTGACATCGGATGCGGGTAAAGAATTCGCAGTCATCGACGGCAACGTCGTCACAGGACAAAACCCGGCTTCAAGTGAAGCGGTCGCGAAACTTGTCCTTGCGAAACTCGCTACACAGGCTTAATCGAGTAGCCTCTATACAAAATGGAGCAGGCGACATCATGCCGTCTGCTCCATTTTTTGACGTGAATTATAGACGGTGAAGCGAATCCAATCGTTTGAGATTGGCTTCTGTCTCACGCTTTTTTTGTTCAAGCCGTTTTAACTCATCCTCGAGTTGTTGTTGTTGAGTTTGCAATGCAGATCGTTCTTCCTCTGTATAGGAACGCGATACTTCTTTTTCTTTGAGATACCACCATTTTTTGATTTTCTCAGGTGGTGGTCCGAGTTCAATCTGTTGCTCATGTTGTTGAACTTCCTCCATTTGTTCCGCATGCGCCAATTGAAGCTGTTCTAATTCCTCTTCATACGCAGTTTGTCTAGCTTCAAGAATCGGTGTCAGGTATGCGAGAATATGCGCAGTAAAGTCTCGTCCGACGACTCGTCGTAACACATCTCGCCGAAGAGAAGCTTCCGAATTGCCCGAGGCATTCTCCCATACGCTCGCATCCGCCTGTTCTAGAATCTCTTCTTCTTCCGCTTCTCCAAGCCAACGTAGTTTCAGTAATAATGGTTCAAGGAGTGCCTCTTCTACATACGCCGTAAATTGCGAATACGACGTCGCTTCTCGCGTCAACGGTTCCTGATGTAAGCGAAATAAGGATTCCGCTTCTTCTTCGATCCAGTCTTCGTAATCATTAAAATACATGGTTTAACTCCTTACTTCATATCATCAAAAATAAGACTGGCTCGAATCCGCCATCTACATGACGGTCGAGCCAGTTTTTTTAGACGTTCGCTCCGCTTTTTTTGATTTCCGCGATCGCCCAATCACACCAGTCCAAGTAATTCAACATCATACGCAAGCCGTACTCACTCGTCAAGGTCTCCCCTAGTGTTGCACCGTTCTCGAGATGATCGTGACGCCAACTTTGCATCATCTCGACGGCAAATTGATGGTGTCGCTTCGATTCTTCTAGATAAGCGACTGCTTCCTCTGGTGGGAGAAGGTGCAAGAGCGAGACACGCATCAAGTTTTCATCCTTCATCTTTGGTTTGAATTCGTTTGGTGTCCGTAACCATTCGACGAGTTCCGTCCGTCCTTTATCCGTGATCGAATAGACTTTTTTGTCCGGCAGATCTTCTTGAACGATATGAACACTCGTCACGAGTTCTGCTTCTTCCATCTTTAACAACTCTCGGTATATTTGTGTATGATGTGCGGTCCAGAAGTGGATCATCTGTTTTTTAAAAGTCGCGCTTAAATCATAACCGGTCGCTTCCCCTTGGGTCAGCAACCCGAGTAGTGCAAATCGTAATGCCACTGGCTGCACCTTCTTTCCTTCTTTTGTATATATACTTAATTATCTCAAATATACCTGAATTTCGCTACTCTCGTGTCGAACAAATGTACGAAAAAAGACCTACATCGACATCACATTCGATCGTAGGTCGTTCTGTGTCATGACTCTTAAGATTTGCTTGGGTTACGTAATCGTTCGATTCCCTGTCGGACATGACTCCAGTACGTAGAAGGATGCGGAACAAATTGACGACGATCGAACCATTCGCCTGTCGTGTCCTGAATGCGCTCGATGGACATGTCCGCGATTCGTTCAAACTGCTCGATTGAAAAAGCAATCAATCGCTTCACTTCTGTTTCCTGGAGGACGTATGCGTCTATCGCTTGATCACTTCGAGCAAGAAAGACATGGCATCGCTCACAGTCCCAGAGCGACGCATCCCGAAACTCCTCTTCCTGGATGCCAAGCGGTATCAATTGATCAAAGGTACATGTCAAACCAATTTCTTCCTCGAGTTCCCGGACACCATCCTCGACTGTCTCATTCGCAAGCAAGTGACCCGCTGCCGTGATATCAAGCATTCCTGGAAAGTCCTTTTTCTGTTCAGACCGTTGCTGGAGCAACACGACGTCCCGTTTTGGATCATAGACAAAACAATGAAACGTTTCATGCCATAGACCTTTTGCGTGGACTTCCGATCGCGGACGCGGTCCAAGCGGATTTCCAGATTGGTCCACTGTCATGATCATCTCTTGTTCACTCATCGTAATACCTTCGACGCTTGATGGAATCGTTCTCCGACCGTATAGAGTTCAGCGATCAAGAAGACGCTTGCGATCCAAATGATAGCGCTTGGGAACAGAATCATCGCCGTCAAGAATAGGAATCCTTCCGTTCGTTCGACCAGTCCCGGTTGATATTGAAACGATTTGTAGCCGTAATTTTCACTGACTGCTCCGATTGCAAGGAACATCGTCATCCCAATGACGAATGATGCGACGAGCAACAGAATAACGACTTGCGTTTCCGGAAACCGAAGTGCAAGACCAATCAATACTGACAGCTCGACGATCCGGTCGAGAACAAGGTCAAGAATCGTGCCGATCGGTGTCGTCTTCTCTTTACGCGCCATCGTCCCGTCGATGACATCGAGCATACCTGAAATCCATAACAAGACAATCGCCGTTCCCATCATGTCGTTATAGACGAAAAAGCCCGTCGCACCACCGATGATGCCGGAGATGATCGTCACCTGTGTCGCCGATAATCCAATTTTCTTAAATAAGGTCGCCCCTTGATCAAACAGGGGTTGAACGATTTTACGCGCACGCGTATCTAACATGTCACCCCTCCTTTCTAACGATATAGCCTTCTTTCTCATGAATCGTCTCGTCTGAAGAGAGTACGAGTCGTTCTCCGGATGCTCGTTCTACTTCGTAGAAACGAACACCGTATTGAATGAGTTCTTTCGTAATCGTAACACGTTCATCCGTTTCCTTCGTCGGTCTTGAGACCAAGTTGACTGCCGTCAACGGATGCCATGTTTCTTCAATCTGAATGCCTTCGCCAAAAAACGGACTTGTCTGACTGAGCGTGATCGGCGTGCCATGATCGACGATTCGCCCCTGTTCTAAGACATAGACGATATCCGCCATCGCCATCGCCTCTTCTCGATCATGCGTGACAAGTAGCGTCGTGACGCCTTGTTCCTCGGTCAACTTTCGGATCAATGTCCGAAGTTCCCGTCGTCTCGGTACATCTAGACTCGAGAATGGTTCATCGAGCAACAAGAAGTCCGGTTGACTCGCCAGCGCACGAGCTAAACTCGCCCGCTGTTGTTCACCACCTGACAGTTCGTGAACAGCACTTTTCCCTCTCCCCTCGAGTCCGACGCGGTGTAACCACGACTCGAGTTCGATTGGTGTTAACTGTTTGGCACCGAGACGAATGTTCTGTTCGACGTTCAGATGCGGAAACAATAACGACCGTTGAAACATCATCGTCACACCTCGTTGATTCGGCGAAAGTGTCGTGACGTCTCGTTCCCCGAATCGAATCATCCCACTCGTCACACGTTCGAGACCCGCAATCAGGCGGAGAAGCGTCGTTTTCCCGCTACCGCTCGGTCCGACTAACGCCACGCATTGCCCAGACGCAATGCTGACATCGATGTCGGACAACACCCGCTTGCTTCCAAATCGTTTATTGACTTGTTGTATCGTGACTTCCATTTAAACGCCTCCGTACGATTCGTATCCAGCTAGAAAAAATAACCGCTTGTAACGCATAAAAAAGGACAGGCAACCCGATCAACCAAAGTGTCGCCTGACGAGCCGCTTCCTGGGAATTACCAGAATACGCCGGAAATACTTCCAGCGCGATCATGCGGACGATTCCACCACCAATCAATGCGACAAGCGCATATTGACTGATCGTGATCACGGTGACGAGTAACGTCACGGATTGTAACGTTGACCGCAACATCGGTCCCGTCAAATAAAACCACCGTTTGAATCGGTTCCCTTCAAGCAAGACCATCTGTTCGAGCATTCGTTCTCCAAGTGCCTGAAATCCGTTCGTGTATAAGCGGACCGTATACGGCAATGTCGGCAGAAGTAACACGAGTAATACGCCGAAAAAACGATCTGCCAAACCGAGCCGGATCCACGTTAAATAGAGACCGAATGATAGCAATAACACGGGAACGAACAACGGTAAACTAATCAAGAACTCTGCCATGCGAATACGCTTCCCTGTTTGAAAGGCGATTGCTTTTCCCGCCATGTATCCGAAGAGATGATTCAACAACACGACGGCACAGATCATTGCGACGGTCGTGCTAAGCGTCGCTTCAAGACGTAGATTCCAAGTCCACTCTCCCGGAATCAATCCGATCAAGGGAACGATGAAGAGAAGAACAACACATAAGATGACACTCGTTTTTTTCATTCGCTTCGCCCCCTACTGATCTTTGTTGCCAGCGGACGGGTTAACCCCGTCATGAGCACGAGTAAGAGGAAGAGTCCACCCGTCAAGACGACACTCATCGCAAAAGCGAGCGGTTGATCCGATAAATCACCTTGAGTGTATAAGTCAAAGGCGTAGACGCCAAGTAATTTCGGATAGGTGACGCCAAGTAATGCCGGAATTTCATACGCAAACGAAATAAAGGCAAGTAAGATAAAACCGGCTTCAAGTATTGGAACGAGCAGGAAAACACCCCGTGCATGCCAGAATCGGCGCACTGGTGATAAACCGAGCATTATACCGAGTTCTTGATAACGTGAATCAAGACGCCGGACCACCGGTAAGAGATAAAAAAAGACGAACGGAATTTCTTTGTACAGATAGGTCAACATGACACTAAAATAATTCCCTTCATGCGGTCCGATGACAGGAACGTCACTGAGATAGAGAATTGCGAGATACGCTGCTCCTAGATGAGGAATGAATAATGGAATTGCAAGCAACGCCGCTAGCCGCGTTCTGCTCAAGATTCGTGCGAGTATCACGCCGATGATCAAAGCGATGATCGTACTGACGATGGCCACATAACTACTGACGGCTAGACTTTCTAAAAAGACGTCATCCGTCAGTAGCTCGTGATAATCGGCGGGTGACGTCATCGAAACACTGACCCATAACCCGTATAAGACCATTCCTGCCATCAAGAGTGCAGCAGGATATGCGTTACCGCGCCACACGAGACGGCCATTCCTTACGGATCATCTCGAAGACCGATGGATCTAGTTCCGTTCGGACTTTCCCTTCAAATACACTTGGCTTCGGCGTCGACGGTGCGGCCGGTACATCAGCGAACTGCTTTTGTTCTGACGATTCAAGTGTCGATAAATCAAGACTTGTTCCGTCGCCCCAGTACGTCGCATCGTATTTTTTCAATTGCGCCTCAGGTGACAACAGCGTATTGATCGTAACGAGTGCGCCTTTCGGGTTCGGTGCGTTGAACGGTACGGAAAGGAAATGGGTCGATGCGATTGAACCATCCTTCAAGACGATCGGACGCGTTTGTTTCGGAAACGTTCCTGACTTCACTTCTTGTTCTGCTCGTCGTTCGTTGAAGCCCATCGTGAAATCAACGTCTCCGTTCGCGTACAACTGATCGAGTTGCGCTAGCGTCTTCGGATACGTCTTGCCTTTTTTCCAGAGGTAAGGCTTGATTTCGTTCAGATAGGCCCATGTCTTCTTGAAGTCTGCCTTCGGGTCTTTCAGAGTCGCGTTCGATTCGACACCATACATGACATGGCGCACGAAGGCATTCCCCGTAAAGTCCGTCACTTCCGGATACGTGAAGCGTCCTGGATTTTCCTTGACCCAAGACTTCAACGCTTTCAAATCGGTCGGTGGCGACTTCACGTCAGCTGCGTCATAGTGCAATGTGTACTGGACTTTCCCCCACGCGGCTTCAAGACTCTCTGTTTTCGTGCCGCTATCTGAACTTTGGGCAGCAGCATCGACATACTTCATGTTCGGGAGTACTTTTGTGATTTCGCCATACAGTAAATCATCTTTTTTGGCATTCAAGAAATTATCGCCATTGATCCAGACGACATCGATGACACCTTTTTCCTTACCTGCCTGCTTCTCAGCACGCAGTTTTTGAATGATATCCGCCGTCTCGATCGGTACGCGTTCTAACGTGATGTTGTGTTCCTTCTTCAAACGCGGTGCTACGTATTCATCGATGTAAGCATTGATGCCTTCATCGCCACCCCACATGTACATCCGAACCGTTGATTTTTCTGCTTCTTTTTCAATCGTCTGATAAGAAGTCCCTAAGACATTCTTCGGTTCCGGTGTCGCATCCGGAGTACCACAGCCTGCGAGCAGCGTACCTAGGGCAAGAAAGCTGATTACCTTTTTTTTCATTTGTCGTTCTCCTCCGTCATCACTTTTTGTCGAAACCTGGTTTTCCTAACCACTCAATCAGCCGTGGCATGACGCCGTATCCTTTTGCTGAAAGCTCCATCCACCATGGTGCATTGACCTCTCGCTTGTGGCGCCGCATCGCCCGTACGACAGTCTGTGCAAGCTGTTCTTTTGATAAGACGATCGAAGCTACGTTTTTTTCATACTTCCGACTAATATCCGCTCTTTCGAAAAATTCCGTCGCGATCGGTCCTGGGTTAATCGTCATGACATGGATGCCTTTTGGACGTAACTCCAGACGTAGCGCGTTTGAAAATTGCAACATCGCTGCTTTCGTCATGCAATAGATCGTCGACTTCGGTGTCGGCAACTTCCCTGCCTGACTCGCGACGTTGACGATCATGCCTCCTTCTCGCATTAACGGAAGGCATGCTTTCGTCAAACGGACAGGGCTTAAGACGTTGATTCGGTGCATCGACTCAATCGTCTCAATCGACGTCTTCTCCAAGAAGCTGAATTCCCCAAATCCGGCATTGTTAACCAGCACATCAATATGCCCATAACGGTCAGACAACAGTTGTGCGAGATCTTCCGGTGCTTCTTCTAAGTCGTAGACGAGATAATCTGCTTGAAGATTAGACGCTAACACCTGTAATCGTTCCTCACGTCGTGCAATCAGAATCAAGTTTGCGCCTTCTTTATGCAAGGCTCGTGCCAACGCTTCGCCGAGTCCACTCGAAGCACCCGTGATGACGATCGTCCGATTGATGAGTTGCATTAGACTTCCTCCGTTTTCGAATAGTAGAGGATGCCTTCGCGCTTCTCGACTTGAATTGTTTTACGCGCGACGAGTGTGTCGAGCCGTGCTTTCATCTCACTCATGACGAGCGGAAATGATTTTTTTAATCGATTCCCATACGTCACTTGAGCTAGGTCGAATAACGTATGCTCTCCCGTAAAATATTTCAATAGTTGATCACCGCGTGCCTTGCGTTGCATCAATCGTTCTTCGACGAGCGCCGCGACATCTCGAATCGGATCACCATGTCCGGTGTAGGCGATTCGAATTTGTTCACCTTGTAATTTTTCTAAAGAGTCGAGATACGCAAGGACCGGGCGTTTCACTAGTACATCATCACCTGGTTGCGGTTGTTCGAGCAACGGGTTCGGCTCGACCCGGTCGAGCAGGTGATCAGCTGCGAACAATACACCATCGTCACTTAGAATTCCGATTTGGTCACTCGCATGCCCTGGCAGTTCGATGACCCGATATCGCCCAGATGGCGTAATCGCGTCACCTTCTTTTAATGTGAAATCAAGTTGACCTTTTCCAAGCCATTTCAAGGCAGATTGATAGCTCGGTAATATTTTTTGAATCGCTTCCGGAACACCAAACGATGTCGCCAATCGCTGCAAGAACGCATCTCCGTTGTTTAAAAATGTCTCATCTTGCTCCAAGTATGGACGCAACCGCGCATGTCCATATACAGGAATGCCTTTCACTGAAAAGCGATGCGCCATACCGGCATGATCCGCATGGTGATGCGTCACGATGACACGATCTAAATCCTCGACCTGAAGTTCATATCGCGCAAGCATCCGTTGCATCGTTTGCCATGCTTCAAGCGTATCTGGTCCACAATCAATGAGGATGTTTTCCCCTTCCGTTCGTAATACATAACAGTTCACGTCTCCTACCGGAAATGGTGTCGGAATCGGAATTGGGATGATTTCGTCTGATACAGTCATGCCTACACGCCTCTTTTCTCTCGTCCATTTTCTTTCATTATAGAGAGAATGAAGCTATAGCGCCAAACTTTGTGCGTCAAAGGGTGACATTTGTTGTCTAGCTTACGTTAGGGTGTCCGAAATGGATGCACAAAAAACCGACCTTTCCGCAGATTGAAAGGTCGGTCAGAAACTTATTTTAAGTTGAGGACTGTTAATTTGTCGCGTGTCATTGAAGCGAGGCTTCGTCCCACACCTTGAACACCGAGACCCGATGATTTCACACCGATGAATGGGAAGTGGTCAGGACCACGTTCCGTCCGGCCGTTGATTTGAACAGAACCTGTTTCAAGCGCATCCGCTACTGCAAACGCAGCATCAATGTTCTCTGTGAAGACACTTGCTTGAAGACCGTATTCTGATTCGTTCGAGTATGCGATCATTTCATCGACCGAGTTGACACGAATGATTGGAAGAACTGGTCCGAACGGCTCTTCCCAAGCGACGCGCATGTCGCGTGTCACATTGTCAAGAAGTGTTGGTTCGATCAAGTTCGCCGTACGTCCGCCACCTGTGACGAGCGTTGCGCCTTTGTCTGTTGCGTCCGTGATCAATCCTTCGACGAAGTCCGCTGATTTCGTATCGATAAGCGGTACGACGACACTGTCTTGTTCAGGTGAACCGACTGTCAATTTCGCGATTCGTGTCTTGAGTTCTTCGATGAGCGCATCCGCTTGCTGATCAAGAACGAAGACGCGTTTGATTGCTGTACAGCGTTGACCTGAGTAAGAGAATGCACCACTGATGATGTGATCTGCCGCAAGTGACAGATTCGCATCTTCAAGAACGAGTGCCGGGTCTTTTCCACCAAGTTCAAGGACGAGTGGAATCATCGCCGATTGACGTGATAAGTGTTGTCCTGTACCTGTACCACCTGTGAATGTGATCATGTTGATGCCTGGGTGAGCCGTCAAGTAATCACCGATGACCGATCCACGACCTGTAACGATGTTGACGAGTCCAGCTGGAAGACCTGCTGCGACGAGTGCTTCGACCATCAAGATACCGCTGATCGACCCTTGTGTTGCCGGTTTGAAGACAACGGCGTTTCCTGTCATGAGGGCCGGTGCGAGTTTCGCTGCTGCTAAGTTGACTGGGTAATTGAACGGTGAAATCGCAAGGACTACGCCGAGCGGTGCTTTTTTGATGACTGCGATTTTTTTCGCGCTACCACCTGGGAACGAATCTCCTTGCATCATCTGACCGTCGAAACGAAGACCTTCTTCCGCTGTGTAGCGAATGATTTCAGCTGTCCGTTTAACTTCTTTGACGCCATCCGCACGTCCTTTACCGACTTCGCGCATGATGACTTCACCGATTTCGTCCGCGCGTTTTTCAAGTTCCGTTGCCCAAGCGTGAAGCAATTCAGCCCGTTTGTTCGCTGGTTGTTTTGCCCACTCTGCTTGTGCCGCTTTCGCTGAAGCGATGGCACGATCGACTTCTGGTTTCGTCATCGCTTGGACGCGACCGACAAGATCCTCTTTATATGGTGAAGAGATTTCAATCGTCTCTTTTGATTCACTTTCATGCCATTGTCCATCTAGTAAAAATGTGTAGGTTGTTGCTGTAGTCATTCCACTCTACCTCCATTTATTTTTATCTCTCTCATTTCAGTGTGTGGCTGCATAGCTTATTGTAATCAATTGGTCTGACAAATGCCAAACTTTTTGCTTAACATATTATGAAAGCGATTACAACACTTTTTTTGTCAATTCAGAACTAGAATTTTTAGCGTAGCATGCCGATAACTAGTCAGAAGTGAAGTGAAGGTAATGGAAAGGGGCACAACCATATGTATAATCAGCACGATATTTTATTAGAAGCCGGCACGAATGAACTCGAGATCGTCATCTTCCATTGCGGACCATACACGTTCGGAATCAACGTCATGAAGGTCCGGGAAATCATCGTTCCGCTCCCGATGACACCACTCCCAGGTACACCGGATGCTGTCAAAGGATTAATCGAACTGCGCGGCGAAGTCATGACGGTCATCGATTTGCCAACCGTCATCGGCGTTCCCCACGATGAAGCAACCGAGGATCGATTGATCATCTGTGAATTCAATGGAGAAAAGAGCGTCCTGCGTGTTGACTCCGTTACGGAAATCCGTCGTATCTCATGGGAACAAATCGATACACCAAACGAACTCGCTCGTGGCATCGAAGGATTAACGAACGGTGTCGTCAAAACAGGCGACAAGATGATCATCTTGCTCGACTACGAAAAAATCGCACTTGAGCTCTCACGTAAGGATATCTTCGCCCGCGAAGAAGGACGTCGCGTCCAGTCTCGTGATCGGTCCGACAAAGTCATCTGGATTGCCGAAGACTCGGAAATGCTTCGGACGTTGATCATCGAAACACTCGAGGAAGCCGGTTACCATGGTCTGAAATGGTTCATCAATGGAAAAGAAGCATTCGATGCTTTTGAACAAGGAAGCAACTGCGACCTCCTGATCACCGATATCGAGATGCCGAAGATGGATGGACTTCATTTAACGAAACGCCTCCGTGAAGACGATCGTTATACAGAACTGCCGATCATCGTCTTCTCTTCCTTAATTTCCGACGATCTACGTCATAAAGGTGAGTCGGTTGGTGTCAATGCACAAATCACGAAACCGGAAATCGGTCGATTGATCGAAACGGTCGATTCATACGTCTTATAAGCACAAAAAAGCCGACAAAATGTCGGCTTTTTTAATCTATTCGATTCCTCAACGCAGCACGTCAAGATTTTTTCCAGTAAACACATCAAGCCAAATGACACGGAATTCAACCATGCAGCCTTCAATCCGATCGACGATTTCTTGCGTGCCGGTCATTGAACCGGTTTCTGCTTCTTTTTCAAGTAGTTCGAAATCATCGGCTAAATCATCAGCGGCAACGGAATAGGAAGCACCTTTTAGCAAGTGAGCGAGTTTTTCAGTTTGCTCAGCATCTTGCTTGGCGACGGCATCTTTTAGTTCAGGAAACTTTCGATCGAACTGCGCGATATACGTTTCTCCGATTTTTTGAAGGAACGCGTGATCCCCATCCGCGATCGATTGAAGTTCTTCGAGCTTCTTAGCATTAAAAAAAGGCATGTCTTCCCCTCCTCTATTTTCATCTTATCACTAATCTCCGTAAAAAAAAATCGGAGAATCATTTACACGCTGTCACATCTATTTCTATAATGAGACAGTGAAGAGCAGGAGGGATAGACAATATGTTGACGATTTATCGAAGCGATGTCACCGGGGCAGTCAACGAGATACAGGAGTTCACGAAAGGTTCCTGGATCCATCTTGTCAATCCGACAAAGGATGAAGCCGACCAAGTCATCGCTGCTACGAATATTCCAGAGGATTTCATTTATGACCCTTTGGATGTAGAAGAAAAACCACGTTTTGAAAAAGATGAAGAAGGTCTACTGATGATCGTCGACGTTCCCTACATCGAAGAAGAATCATCAGGACGCCGTTATAATACGATTCCGCTCGGTATCATCGTGACATCTCGTCATTTCATAACCGTTTGTTCGCAACAGCTCGATGTCCTGACGTTATTCTCGAGTGGTAAATTGCGTGGCTTCCGGACGAATTATCGATCGCGCTTCGTATTCCAGATTCTCTACAAAGTCAGTTCCTCGTATTTACGTTTCTTGCGTCAAATCGACCGTCGCATGGACGAACTTGAGGAAGAACTTCAACGTTCGATGCGAAATCAAGAAATTTTTCAATTGATGAACCTTCAAAAATCATTGGTCTATTTCATGACGTCCTTGAAATCGAACGATGGTGTACTCGACCGGATCATCAAGACACCAAGTCTTGAGAAACATGAAGACGATGAAGATTTACTCGAAGATGTCTTCGTTGAACACCGACAAGCGATGGAAATGGCTCAAATCTATAAGGATATCATCAGTTCGACGATGGATACGTTTGGTTCTGTCATCTCGAACAATGTTAACTTCGTCATGAAGTTCCTTGCCTCGATTACGATCGTCATCTCGATCCCGACGATGATTTCCGGGATGTTCGGGATGAACGTCCACGTACCCTGGGAAGGAGAAGTCATCGGTTTCTGGATCGTCTTCGGCATGATGATTTTCTTCTCTGGGCTTGCTGCGTTCATTTTATGGCGGAGAAGGTTCTTCTAGTTCAAGCAAGTTCAGAGCTTGTATGGCTAAAAAAGACTCAGCGACGGTGTTTCCGTCGCTGAGTCTTTTCATTTTACGATTTAATTGATTTCGACCGTCACGAGACACAAATCATCCGCTTCATCACTTTGATCCGGTTGAATCAACTGATGAATGTTTGGTCCTTGTTGTTCAATCAGATTCTGGATAGCATAGATTCCTTCATCGATACCTTTACTGTAGAGTTCCATGAAACCGTCCGTATAGAGATAAACGCATCCTGGTGAGACGATGTCGATCGTCTTACTCGAATACGTCGAGTCTTCGAACATACCGACCGGAAGTCCCGTATTCTCAAGCGGAATGATTTGATCATTCATGCGTAACAAACCAGGTGGATGCCCTGCGTTCGCATAGCTGAGTTTCATCTCATCTAAGTCGATGTAGAGGTAAACAGCAGTGAAATAGATTTCTGTCTCGTCTCCCGGGAACAAACGACTCATCTGCTGATTCAATTCTTCAAGCACTTGTGCTGGATCACCAATCCGGTGCACGAGTTCGAACAAAATCGAACTCATTCCCATTGTGATCAGCGCAGAAGAGACACCGTGTCCCATAACGTCAAACAAGATGATGCCGTATTTATTCTGAGAGATGCGGTACCAGGCGTACATATCTCCTGCTAATTTCTTAGACGGGATATATGTCGCCATGATCCGGATCTCATCGTCTTCGATATTCGCACTCAGCACACTCTGTTGCAGTTTTTGCGCTAAGTCAAAGTCTTCCTGTAATACTTTTTCATAGCGTTTTCGCGCATCGATTGCTTGCTTCAGACCAATCGCGTTACGAACTCGCGCGAGCAATTCCGTTTTTCGGATCGGTTTCGTCGTATAATCGGATGCCCCTGCATTCAGTCCATCAACGATATCTTCTTCGTTGGATCGCCCGGAAACGATCAGAATCGGTAATTCATCAAGACCAAACCGTTTTCGAATCAAACGTGTTGCCTCGATTCCACTGATCCCCGGCATTTCGACGTCGAGCAGGACGACATCTAATTTTTCAATGAATAACGGATCCTCCATCAATTCAATTGCTTCTTCCCCACTCATCGCCTTGACGACGTCATAGCCTTCATTTTCTAACAATCGCTCTAGGAGCATTAAATTCGTTAACTCATCATCTACGACCAAAATACTCATACGCCGTCACCTCGTTCCGTTTAACATGTTTATCTGACATCAGTTTAGCACACAACCTACAATTTCGTTTAGACGGAAGCTGCGTTTTCCGTCATACTAGAAAGTGAACGAAAGGAGGAGTGGACTATGTGGCTATATGTCGTCTCCATTCTCATCATCGTATTCGTCTTGGTCGCCTCGATCATCGTCATTTCAAAAGGATATGGCTATAAGGGCAACAAGGACGATATCGAAATCGATTATGATGAAATCAACCGAAAACTTCGTCACGAAAATGATGATGATTCATCCAACAAATGAACCTTTAAGACCATCATATCACGATGGTCTTTTTAAATTCATTTCAAATACATGTTATTTTTAAATGTTTTTGATTCACTCACAAGGGTATATCCATATCATGGTTAAATACTATCTCAAGGGAGTGTTCATCATGGAACCGAAGCTTCAACATGATCCACACGCAGCACACGCAGAACATCTGAATCGCCAGTTCGATCAGGAAGAATCATCAGGTCGTCAAGTCAGTCTCGTCACAGGGATGTTACTCGGTGCTCTTGTCGGCGGACTATTGACGCTACTTAGTTCTTCGTCTCGTCAAAACACGAAACAAAGCTTACGGGGAGCGAAGGATTCAGTCTCGACACTCGCCTCTTCCATTAAGGAAGATCCGTCAGGTAAAGCATCACAAGTCATCAATCAAGTGAAGAGTGCTTCAAGCATCATTCAAGAAGTCGCTTCTGACGTTCAAAATGTCTATGACAAAGTGAACACAGAACTTGAAACGGTGAAATCAGATGCTTCGACCGTGAAGGATACTGTCAATGAGACAAAAGGCGATTTGAATGCGATTAGCAATAAAGTCGTCGAAGCGAAGGATGTCGCACTCGGCAAAGAAGAACCACCTGCCGAGCACGACGCTTCTAATTCACAAGCAAAGGATTCTCAATCTTCTGAGGAAAAACATAAAGGTGAAGGTATCTAATCATGTGGTACACTTCTTCATTCTCCCCGACGTGTTTAACATGTCGGGGTTTTTAGCGAATAAATTGAACAACAATCGCAACGCGTTCGCGCATTCCGAATCGAAGGACTCCTGAAAGGGGTGTCTCAGCCGGAATCGCGTCCGTCTGTAATCCCAGTTGTTTCGCCTCTTTTCGAGCGCGGTACAGATGAAAATCTGACGTGACGATCGAGACACGTCGGATATCCTTTGGTAACAATTCTTTTGAATACTGTAGATTTTCCGTCGTTGATGTCGAACTGGATTCAAGAATCAGTCGTTCTGCTTCAATACCGGACGCCACCATTCCACGACGCATCGCTTCTGCTTCCGAGATATCTTCATCTGGTCCTTGTCCACCACTCAAGATGAAGCGGACGTTCGGATATTGTTTTCCATATGCGGCTGCCGCCTGAATCCGGTTATGTAGGATTTGCGACGGTTTTTCGCCTTTGACACCAGCGCCGAGGACGATGACATATGGTGACGTTCCATCAGCGAGTGGCCGTTCTCCTCTACTGACGAAGATTCCGACACTGTACCAGAAGGCGACACAAGCGACGATCCCCCCACCAACCAGCCATTTAATGTTTCGTTTGTTGAACGTGCGTTTAATCATACCGTACGACCTTTCTACTAAAAAATGGTTTACGGTATGCTGTACGCATGATGGTTGTAAAAAGTTTCAACCTGATGAGCTTTGACTTAAAAAATGCGATGCTCTCTGAATCGAGAACATCGCATTTTCCTATAGATTGACTCGACATCAATTTCCCCAAATGGATGTCACGTATTCCGGATGATCGATGAATGGATTCCGGTTTTTTTGCCACTTCTCAAAGATGACATCGTTCCGGCGCATTTCGAAACTATCCACTGGGTCGAGTTTATTCCATGCTTTTAACGTCGATAATTTCCCGTGTAATGGATTTGTTCCATTGTTGACGGTTTCTGAAGTCTCGAGATCAATTTCTCCGCCACCTTCATAGCGAACCGCCATGTAGAAGATCATCCGTGCAATGTCACCTTTGACACGGTTCGGTGGTTCCCACGAATCGCCATCACGATAACAATCGCATCCACTATATTTCGTACCGCCATTGTCGAAGTCAAGATTTCCCCGTGCACTGTTGACAACAACATCTTCCGGACGCAAGTGATGCAAGTCTGTTCCTGGTCCGTTCGTCGTACCAAAGTCACCGTGCGACTTTGCCCAGACATGTTCCCGGTTCCATTGACCGACATTGCCACCGTTGTTACTTTTCGCAATCGATTTCCCCGTGTACAACTCGATGACATTGTTCGCATTGTTTGGATCTTGATCTGTTTCTTTCAGTGCTGTCCATACCGTGTCGTATGACACTTGTGTATGGTTGTCGATGATATCGTGCAGCGATGCCTTCAACGCTGCCCCTGTCTTCCCTGATGCTGGTAGATAGTACGCATCAATCGTCGATTGTGACGTGACCATCTGCGGACTTGTCGATACTTGTTTTGGATCGACTGTTTTTGCTGTGACCGGCGTAAAGACGATTGACCCGAGCGCAAGTGTTGCGGCAAGCGCACCTGTGACCTTTGACTTCCAGTTCATGTGTGTTCCCCCTCGATTGGTATGTATGAAAGCGGGTGTTACACGCTCATTTTCACATCGAATCCATTCGTCGTGGAAGATGGACGATAGACCCGCTTTTTTGAAGATGAGTCGTCATTCAGAATATTCATCGAAAGGCAACGGTTAGATGGTCCTGATTTTTTTCATTCATGACGTCAATCCCATCAAAATATTTCTCCAGAAGAAATATTCCAGGGTCAAAAGTCACGAACGAAAGAGTCTTACAAATAAGAATCTGGGACGATATTCCTTTCCTCTGAGGCTTCACTATAATAAATTATGCAAGCGCTTTCACAAAATTACGAGGAGGTCTTTACGTGAAAAGAAAAGGATGGATTTTAGCAACCGTCGCATCCGCTACTTTTTTAGTGCCACTTGCGCAACCGATTGCAGTCGGTGCAACGGCAGACAACGGAACGATGATGCAGTATTTCGAATGGTATGTGCCAAATGACGGTAACCATTGGAATCGTCTCGGAAGTGACGCAACAAAGCTCGATCAGCTCGGGATTACATCGGTCTGGATTCCACCTGCCTACAAAGGAACTTCACAAAGCGATGTCGGGTACGGTGCCTATGATCTGTATGATTTAGGCGAGTTCAATCAAAAAGGAACAGTCCGCACGAAATATGGTACAAAAGCACAGTTGAAAACAGCAATCGGGCAATTGCACACTGCTGGCATCGATGTATACGGGGATGTAGTCATGAACCATAAAGGTGGTGCTGATTTCACCGAAGCCGTCACGGCAGTCGAAGTGAATCCGAGTAACCGCAATCAGGAAGTCTCTGGTGATTATCAAATCCAAGCGTGGACAGGCTTCAATTTTGCAGCGCGAAATAACACCTACTCGAATTTCAAATGGAAGTGGTACCACTTCGACGGCACAGACTGGGATCAATCGCGTTCAAAAAGCGCCATTTATAAGTTCCGTGGGACCGGAAAAGCGTGGGATACAGATGTCTCAACTGAAAATGGCAACTACGATTACTTGATGTATGCGGATCTCGACTTCGATCACCCAGAAGTCCAGCAAGAAATGAAGAACTGGGGAAAATGGTACGTCAATGAGCTTGGACTTGATGGGTTCCGTCTCGATGCCGTCAAACATATCAAACATGGTTACCTAGCGGACTGGCTCGCGAACGTTCGTCAGACAACGGGCAAACCATTATTCACAGTCGCAGAGTATTGGCAGAACGATCTTGGCACGTTACAAAACTACTTAAGCCGGACGAATTACCAACAATCCGTCTTTGATGCGCCACTTCATTACAAGTTCGAACAGGCAAGTAAAGGCGGCGGGTACTATGACATGCGGACGATCTTTGACGGTACTCTCGTCAAGAGCAATCCAGTCCAAGCCGTCACACTCGTAGAGAACCATGATTCTCAGCCTGGACAATCGCTTGAATCAACGGTTCAGTCATGGTTCAAACCGCTTGCTTACGCGATGATTCTGACACGTGAACAAGGTTATCCATCGGTCTTCTATGGTGACTACTATGGTACAAAAGGTACGTCGAATCGCGAAATTCCAGCACTCGCTTCGAAGATTGATCCGTTGCTCAAAGCGCGGAAAGACTTCGCATTCGGAAAACAAAACGATTACCTCGATAACCAAGACATCATCGGTTGGACACGGGAAGGTGTCTCAGACCGGGCAAAATCTGGTCTTGCGACAATCCTGTCAGATGGTCCTGGCGGTAGCAAGTGGATGTACGTCGGGCTTCAGAACAAAGGAGAAGTTTGGACGGACATCACTGGAAACAACACAGCATCGGTCACGATCAACCAAGATGGCTACGGTCAATTCTTTGTCAACGGTGGTTCGGTCTCCGTCTATCGTCAACAATAAGCATTCAAAAGGTCTCTTCCATATGACGGGAGAGACCTTTCTTCTTCATTCAGCTAAACCGACACTCGATTTGATATGATCTTCTGTTTCAATCGCTTGTAAGAGGAAATGGGCCACATCTGCGCGATTGATCTGTTTCGCATCTTCCGGTACACCGGTATCTGCTTGACGATAAAGTCCCGTTAACGGACCGTTCAGTAAACGGAGTGGTCGGGCTACCGTATAGTTCAAATCTGCCTGTTGTAAGAGTGCGATGGCTTGCCGGTGATCCTTCAATGGATTTTTCAGAATCCGCTGAGCGAGCATCCCTTGCACACCCGGTAATTCATCATCGACACCGGCAGACGCGACATAACCAATCCGCTCTACCCCCTGTTTTTTCATCGCTGTCACGATCCGAACGAGACTCCGTTCTAAAAAGCCACTGTAGGCAAGACTCTCTGTGCCGAGTGCCGTCAGGACAGCCTCTTGACCGGCAACAGCAGCCGTCACCGCTTCTTGATCGAGCACGTCGCCTTTCACGACGTGTAACCGTTCGTCACGTAGCGTCAGTTTTTCCGGACTGCGGACGAAGGCTGTGACCTCATGCCCGTGATCAATCGCTTGCTTGACCAGTTCTTGCCCCGTTTGACCCGTCGCTCCAAAAATAATCAATTTCATACAAAACACCCTTTCTCTTTCAAGAACCACTGATTCCATCATACCCTCACCACTTGAAAATGAATCGTCTTACCTTGTCTTTATTTTCAGAAAATTGTTTTTATTTGTTAAGCGTGTATGCTAAAATCTTCCTAAGTACATATGGATATTTTTTCCTTAAAAACAGGAAGGAGGATCGCTTGTGTTACGGCAACGCTTTATCATGTCGCTTGGTGTCATTCTGATTGGTCTGTTCTTGTTTCAAACCGTCACGACGTACGTTTATACGCATTACATCATGCCGGATCCTTTTAAAAAGCCTTCGATGGCAGAAACTGAAGCGAACGGCGAAATTAGTTTTAAAGAAGGTCATTTACCTACTAAAACAAAAGGCAAGATGCCTTTTGAACCGATCGATCCACGACCTGGTCCAAAAGAACTCTGGAAATCTTTTAAAGCGGATGCTTCTGACTCCCCCTTTTCTTATCTGCAATATGTCATTTTAATCAGCTTGTTTAGTTTCATGGTCTGGAAACTCGTTCAGTCACGCCGCGTGAAAAAACGGCGCAGGTCTACAGGAGAAGTAACGGATGACGTTCCATTCGCTCAATCGATCTTTCATCCTATTTCTTTAAGAAAATCGCCTTACCTGTATGCATCGTATTCGTCTTCACGTGTCCGTGATCTCGTCATCCGCTTTGAGCAACACTTACCGCGCAGTCAGCAACGTCGTCCGAACGAAACGCTCGAAGACTGGTTACGTCGGATTAAGGTCCCTGTCGATTTTCAGCTGTATCGGAATATTCGATATGGTGACATGTCGGAAACAATCGTCACGGACGATGAGATTCTACGCTTCGAACAACAATTAGCACGCTACTCAACTAGTTAACCTTGGAGGGATTTTCTGTGAAACTACAACAATTAAAAGACCAACTCAATTCGATCTATCTCGGTAAACCGGACGTCATTGATCTCTGTCTGACGGCACTCATCGCAGAAGGACATATTCTATTAGAAGATGTACCGGGAACGGGGAAAACGATGCTCGCGAAGGCGCTCGCTCAAAGCTTCGAGAGTGCCTTCTCGCGGATCCAGTTCACGGCGGACCTTCTCCCGTCAGACGTCATTGGTTCGGACTTCTTCAACTTAAAGACGCAGGAGTTCGAGAATAAACGCGGTCCATTGTTTGCGAACGTCGTCTTGATCGATGAGATCAATCGCGCCGTTCCGCGGACACAATCGGCACTGCTTGAGGCGATGGAAGAACGTCAAGTCTCGATCGGTGGAACGACCTATCAGATGCCAGCCCCATTCTTCGTCATCGCAACGCAAAACCCGATTGAATCGGCAGGAACATTCCCACTACCGGACGCCCAACTCGACCGATTCATGGTCGCGATCGAAGTTGGTTATCCGGATTTTGAGAACGAACGTCGCTTATTGTCTGAGATTCTAACGAACGTCCGTCGGTCAGCCGTCGGGATCGCGTCAGGTGGCGACTTGATTTCCTGGCAGGAAGAGGCACGCCGTGTCCATGCATCGCAAGACGTGCTCGATTATCTATTACACATCGTTCAAGCGACACGAAACCATGAACTCATTGAAGTTGGCGTCAGTCCGCGTGGAGCGATTGCATTACTTCGCGCCTCGCAAAGCTATGCGTTCTTGAATCAACGCGACTTCATCATCCCGGAAGATATCAAATATCTTGCAAAACACGTCCTGTCCCATCGCCTGACATTGACACTCGAAGGTGGAATCAAGACGACGAAAGCGGCTGTTTTAACACATATTCTGGACGACGTGCCGGTTCCGGTCGAGATGGGGTGACGAATCATGCAGATTGAACGTTCCGTCCCGTTTTGGCTTGAACGCCGACTTTTTCCACTGTACGTCACGATGACGTTCATCTTCCTCTTCATTCCGCGTATTTCCGTCCTCGGTTTCCTGTTCGCAGCCTTGGCGACGATTCATTTCGTCGTCGGGCGAACAGAAAAGCAGCTACGACGGGACGTCGCAATTGAATGGAAGCACTATGAATCATTGATGTTCAACCAGGAACAGACGTCACTCCATTTGCAAGTCTTCGGTGTCGAATCCTTGAGTCAGCTTGGACTCGAAGCGACACTTCGTTTGCACACAGATGGCGGAGTCATCTTCCCGGAGATGGATCCGCTACACCCAGCTACATTTCATGCGGTGATTGACTCTGAAGACGCAGTGACGATCCCGATTCAGACGGTTCGCCGCGGACCAGCCGAATTCGATGAGATCATCTTGACGATTCGTCTGCCTTGGAAGATGGGCGTTTATCTCTTTACGTTCGATACGTATCCGTCGTTTACAGTCTTACCGTCCTTGACGGCGCAAGCGACGCCGTTACTATTACAGCGTTTACGGATCGGCGACCGACCGGACCGTTATTCACCGCTCAAGAACAAACTGGTTCAGCTTGGTGCTAAACCCTATACGGCGGAACCGTCAAAAGAGATCGATTGGTATGCGACGGCGAAGACCGGTCGCCTGCAGGCGAAAGTATTCGAAACGAGTAATCAGGATACATTTACGATTGCTTTGAACTTATCGGCTCCGAGTGGCTACGGTCTCCACCAACAATTCGAGACGTTCATTGAACAAGCGGCGTTCCTAATCAGTGAATTGATCAAGGAAGGTTGTAAGATCGAGTTATTCCTCAATCGACTTGACGGAGCGAATCGGATGACGCATCTCTCGTTACAAGAAGGACAACCACAATTAAAACATGTCCTGATGACGCTCTCAACGGTCTCGACACGGGATTCGTTCATCGCGACGCAACAGTTCGAACGTTATGTACTTCGCCGAAAACATATGAATAGTCAGTTGATCCAAATCGGTAATGACCGGATCCTCGCTATTGGATGACTTTAACGAAAGGAGACTCGTTCATGACTTTTC
Organism: uncultured Exiguobacterium sp.; assembly: GCF_964277885.1. Lineage (NCBI taxonomy): Bacteria > Bacillati > Bacillota > Bacilli > Caryophanales > Exiguobacterium > uncultured Exiguobacterium sp. The sequence continues at coordinate 1,837,275 of NZ_CAXYJR010000005.1, forward strand.
TTGCTCGAAAATCACTACAACTCATCATCGCCTTTTTCGTTTTAATTGCAATTAGTGCGCTTCCATCACTTATCGTCCGTATGCATTTCGTTCCCGAGAGTTACTGGACTGGCTTACAGGAACAGTTCCATCAACTCACCAAGCTGAATGAAATTACATACTATAACGTCACTGCAGAACGAGAAGATCAGCTACTCCCTGCCCTACAACCATTGATTCAGGAGACTCTGATTCTGTTTTTGACTTCGCTTGCCGTCTCATTTATGGTTGCGATTTTATACGTCTCTCTTTTTTATCGAAGTGGTAAATGGATGCGAACGTTCTTGAGACAAATGAGTCGCACGCTCGAAATGGTTCCTGATTTATTTTGGGTCATCCTTTCTCAATCCCTTGTCATTTATCTCTTTAAAACGACTGGTTTTGACCGGATCGAGGTCGCCGGAACGTATGCTGACTCTATTCGTTTTCTACCGATTCTATGTCTAACTTTGACGACAGTCTTTTTCTTTATCAAATGGCTGACGACACAAATCTTAGATCAAGAGGAGTCCTTGTTCCTCGAACTCGCGCGTGCGAAGGGTCTTAAGAACAGCACACTTTTTTGGAAGCATTTGTTACCGACGATGTTCTATCGCTTTTACTTATTCTTTAGATCAAATATCATCACGGTGTTATCGAGTTTATTAATCATTGAATATACTTTCGAAGTACAAGGATTATTCCGCTTCGTCCTCTATAATTCACAAATGCCAATTCTGCTTGTTATTTTATTTTTAGTCTATCTTCCGATTTTCGTATTGGATCTCCTAGCAGAATGGCTTATTCCAAATGCATGGAAAGGAGAACTCTGATGCGACGGACTCTTGTGCGTGATCCGATTTTTTGGATATGTATCATCATACTGACCAGTCTGCTTTTGATGAGTTTTGGAAACACGATTTTTCGAGATGGACAAGTGGATCGTATTTCAAATCGTTATGCTGATGATGGCACCTTCATTGCCACTTCTCCGCTAAAACCTTCATTTGATCAATGGCTTGGAACCGATCGTTCAGGAAACGACTTATTCCAAATGATGGTCGAAGGATTCAAATGGACTTTCGGTGTCTGCGCGTTCGTTGCGTTAGGACGCCTCATACTCGGACTGATGATTGGCATTCCATTAGCCTTTCGAGGAAAACGACTGCATGGTATCTTAAAAATCGTCATGGATGGATTTTTAGTACTGCCTGTTTCGCTACTCGCCTTGATGCTTATGTTATCCTCTCTTATATTTCCTGAGATGTTGGCTGTTCCTTACCTTTCGGATCGATTAACGTTTGAATTCACGATTTTGATCGTACTTGGTTTACCCTCACTCGTCCTCTATATCATTGGCGAGACGCGGCAAATTTTAACCCAAGAGTTCATGGTCGTGGCGTCAACGCTCGGGGGTGGGACATGGCATCGTTTCCGTCGCCACCTCTGGCCTCATCTCGTTCCGACGTTATCCATCATCTTCATGCAACAATTCATTCAAACTTTGATGCTCCTGGTGCAATTATCGCTATTCGGCATCTTCTTTTCGGGTACGGTCATCTTATACGAAGGCATCACTCCACTGATCTTCGAATGGGCATCCATGTTCGGATACTATTTCAACCAGTTTTCTGCCGTCTCTTGGATCAATCATATGTTCCTCGTTCCAACGATTGGTATCGCCTTGTTGATTTTTTTATGCAATCTATTAACGAGTCGACTCGAACGCGCGTATCGTATTCGCCGTCATGATCAACCTGTCATCGAGGAGACATCAATTGTTCAACACGAGGCAGCGGTCACATCACTCGATGATCCATTTGCTCCCGTTCGCCATCACATCAAGCAAGAAACACGTTGACAATCCATTTTTTTCCTCTTACACTAGAAAAAAACATGAAATGAGGGCGTCCAATGTAAGTCATTCTGAATTCTCACTCCTAACTAAATACGTACGATGTGGAGGTCATTCAGAATGAACCGTTTTACGCTTTTATTGGTCAGTCAATGGATTGCGAATGCGGGAGATGCGCTCTATATCGTCTCCCTGATCGCAATGATCTATCAAACGACAGGGCAAGCGAGTCTCGCTGCCCTGTTTCCCGTTCTCGTCACAGCAGGCATGACAGGAAGCGGCTTCTTATTCGCCCACGTCGCTCAACGTGTTCCCCATGCCTCTTTGTTGTTCGGCAGTCAACTCCTTAAGACGATTCTCTTAGGCATCATCTGGGGATTTGATTTACCACTGCTGCTCGTCCTCGCACTCGTTGGGTGTATCGCCTTCTTCGACGGATTTGCTCGTCCAATCGAAAGTGCCTTCATCCCTCGACTGTGCCAGGATGTCCAAAAGGCTAACAGTCTCGTACAAGGTTCGAATCAAGTGATTCAGCTCATCATGTGGCCGCTCGGCGCCATTCTGGTCAGCTGGTTATCGCCTCTTTCCGTCTTGTCCGTCTCGGCGGGTCTGTTTTTAGGTGCCAGTCTCATCAGCTATCTGTTCTATCGAAGCGTCCGCTCTCTACCCGACCCTTCGATGGAAGGGGAAGACGTCTCCTTCCGGTCGAGTATTCGCTATACGCGATCGAATCCTTTCGCGAAAGCCAACACCTACCTCGTCGGAATCGATGCGTTCGTCAGTACGGCGTGGATTTCTGCTCTGTTTCTCGTTTACATCGACACACATTTTCAGCTGTCGGAACGCTGGTGGGGCATTCTAAATGCCTTCTATCTGCTGAGTATGATCGCCGGTAGTTATATGATGTTACGTCGTCGTGGAACGCGTTCGTTGCTTTATCGCAGTATCGGCTTTTCGATTAGTGCGACCTTCTTGTTCGCTTTCGCTCCAATCGTCACACTTGCTGTGATCGCTTGTCTGTTCCAAGGCTTCGCAAGTCAAGTCCGGGCGATCGAGTTGAATACGTTGTTGCAGACGACGACACCACTCGAACGGTTACCGTATGTCTATAGCGTGCAACAAACCGTGTATGCACTCTGCTTCTGTCTCGGTAGTCTGCTGTTCGGATGGCTTGCCGATCTGTTTGCAATCGAGATTGTCTATGCGCTCGCAGGAGTCCTCTCCTTGTTAATGTGGCAACCAGCTCGCCAGGTATTGGCACGTTCGTCTACAGAACAACGACACGTGTCGTAATAAATGACAGTCAAAAGGACAAAGGTCAACGCACCTTTGTCCTTTTTGATTCAGTTTCGACGCGTTCGCATCATACCATACAATAAAAGTAGGATAAGTGAGACGAGACCGAGCGCGGCATAGGTCATCTGAAGCGAGAAAACACGTTCGACGAAGACGAACAGCGTACCGGTTCCAAGCACAGTTAAACGTTCGATGACCGAGATCAGTGACGTAAACGTCGCGCGTCCGCTTTCTGGTGCTACTTCTTGAATAACTGTCGTCACATACGGCTCAGCCCAGCCATAACACAAGTACAGCGTACCGAGTAACACGATACTGACGAGCGGAGAGGCAACCGACAATCCGGCAAGACACACGATATAGATCACCGCCCATCCGACTGGTGACCGTAAGCGAGATAAGGACGCACCGATCGCCTGCATGATTTGGAATAACACGAAGACGAATCCGAAATGGACCATCGGTATCGCTTGATCTCGTAGATAGAGTTGCCAAAATTCATCTACGAAATCAATTGTTGCCCCGTATAACAAAACAAGACAAAGAATCCGGACGTAGACGCGTCGAAACGAAAAACCATTTAGCAATGTCTTCAACGAACTCGTCTCTACGTTTTGTTCTCGTGATGCTTCCTTTAAGAAAAACGTCAGGAGTGCTGTTCCGAGCAAAATCCACCAGGACACGTGATAGTGCCAGATCAAGTCTACCGATTGTGCAGCGTAACTTCCGACAAGTGCCGCAAGTCCGGACGTTAACAAACCACCAATCGAGATCATTCGCCAGACCATCTCGAATCGCTCTTCTATTCTATGCATTCGCAATGTTTCGTAGACGTGGGCTTCAAGCGCTCCACTAAGTGCTGCGCCACCGATGCCGGCAAGGACCATTGCCAAGAGGAAGGCAGGTAATGAGTAGGCTTCAATCAACACCGTAAACGATAACCACTCACATACGAAACCAGCTAGAATGAAAGGCTTTCTGCCCCACCGATCGGATAATAAACCGAACGGGACCTCACCAATCAACATGACCCAAGCAAAGACGATTTCTGCGATGACGACGTCGGCAATACTCATTCCCCGGTCTTCCCAATAAAAGCGTTCAATCACATACGCTGGAATAAACGAACTACTGGCTTCGATCAGGATCCAAAGAATGAGTGATCGTCGGGCTTAACAAGGCTATCTGCTTCGCCGCATCTCCTCACTTCCTTTCTGTTTGATAGTAATCCGTTCCCGTTTTGCAAAGGAAACCAACAAAAAAAACGCTCTTTGATTTAAAAATCAAAGAACGCTTTTGACATTAACAGTCCTCTACCGATTCCGTGACCGGTACGACGGACTGGACGATCGGTAGTTCGACGATAAACGCCGAACCGACACCTTCCGTTGATTCGACATGGATCATTCCTTCGTGTGAACGAACGATTTCCTGACAAATCGCAAGACCGAGACCGGTACCGCCGATTTTTCGACTATCCGAATTATCAACACGATAGAACTTACTGAACAGTTGTGGTAGCGCGTGACGCGGAATGCCGATTCCTTCGTCTTCGATCTTCAACTGGACACGATCTTCGACTTGACGCATCGTAATCGTGATTTGACCACCATCCGGTGAATACTTGATTGCATTGTTGATCAGGTTCGTGAACAGCTGACGCATTTTTTGTTCGTCCGCATGAATCCGCCCCGTTGTCGTTTCTTCAAAATCAAGGACTAGCTCGTGATCTTTTGCCGAAGCCGTATGGAACTCGACCGTTTCCTGAATGACTTTCGTCAAATCAAGCGGTTTGAAGTCATATTGTTGCTGACTCGATTCCATGCGCTGGACATCGAGGAAGTCGTTGACGAGATTCGTCAACCGTTCGGTTTCTGCATGAATCGTCTCGAGATACCGTTGACGTTTTGATTCCTGGACGTCGCGCGCGAGCATCAATTCCGTGTAGCCGTAAATCGAGGCAAGCGGTGTCCGCAACTCATGCGAGACAGTCGAGACGAATTCCGATTTCATCCGGTCGATCGCCGTCTCTGCCGTCACGTCACGTAAGACGAGCATCGTACCGCGGAAGCAACCGCCGTAATGGATTTCCTCTGCATACAGCGTGACGAATCGCTCTTCCTTGTTTAAGGACAACGCCAAGCTCTCCGTCGGAATTTCCTGACTGCAGACATGATCCATGTAGGTTAAGAACGCCTCATGTTGATCGACTTGCACTGCCAACTCTTCGATTTTGACATCGAGCGTCATCAATCCTTCTTCCGCCACTTGATCGTGCGCCGGATGATGGAATAAAGCGAGCAATGGTTTATTGGCAAAAATCGTTTCCCCTTCGATATAGATGACCGCTTCCCGAATCGAGTGGAGGAGTTTCGAGGTTTTTTCTCGTTCTCGTTCGACTTCTTCAAAGACACGCATCCGGAGCAAGGAGAGTGCCAATTGACGGGAGAACGACCAGATTTCGTTCGTCTGGTCTTCCGTAAAGGCATCCCGGTAACGAACGAGGTAAATGCTTGCAATCATCGTGTTCGTCGCTGGATCCATCACCGGTACGACGATTTCGTACATCGTGTACGGATATGGGAGCGGATGATGACTCGCGACTTGTTTCGTCGAGCGAACAGCACGTTTGTTTAGACGTGAGCGTTCGAGTAATGACGTCGAAGCATGTAATAACTGGTGCTCCTGAGCTGCCGTCATCCCGTACGAGACGAGATTCGTATAGCGGTCCTGCTCTAAGAAGACGATCGCTCCGAGCTCCGCATCGGTGATCGTGATCAATTTTTCGATGATCGCCGGATACGCCGTCAACGTTTCGCGAGACGCGAGTGTCTCGGTCAACTCATTGCGATAACGCAAATGGGTCTCGTTACGTAACGTGATGTCGAGTGCCTCTTCAAGCTCTTCCTGTTGCGATTGAAGCTCTTCTTGCTGGGCAATCAATTCTTCCTGTTGACTTTGCAATTCGTCGTTACTTGCGACGAGCTGATACTTTTGACCCGAGATAGCGGCTGCCATCTGATTGAACGTCGTCGTCAACTCACCGATCTCATCTTGACGATTCTTGATGACGATCGGCGTCGCATCCTCACCTTTAGCAAGTCGTCCACTTTCCCGGTTCAACTGACGCAACTGACGCGTCAAGCGACGGACGAACGGTCGGACGAAGACGAGAGTGATTAATAAGAGAATTACGATATTGACTGCTCCGAGAATTTGCGATGAATTCACTTGTTTACCAAGCCGCTCTTGCGCCGTCATCTCTTGATCGTTTAAGGAATTACGATATTTTGTGAAGACCGTCTCCATATCAACGATACTTGAACTCATATCAGCCGCACTCTTCGTCTTGATGTTGAACTTCCGCTGTGGATCGAGTGCTTTTGATTTCGTGACCTTTCCGAGCGTTGGCATCTTCAAGAACGGCTCCGTCACCTTGCCGTCTTTTTTCGCCGCGACATAATTGACGAGGCTTGGCATGACGCGTTGGGTATACGCCGTGTAAAGTTCTCGTGCATCCGTTGCATACTGCCGTTCTTCTTTGAAGCGTGCATTGCGCTCAAACCACGTCGTTTGTTGATTGATGCCATTCTTCTTTGCTTCAATTTCCTTCAGCATCTCTTCGTCACCTAGTAAGACGAAGCCACGCATCTCGTACTGCATGCTTTGCCATGATTCGTACAAATCCGTCGCCCGTGTCCGATGTTCGTTTAACATCTTTAATTCTTGCCGTGATTCATCCACCTGTTGTTTCGTATATAGGTAGACACCACCTGTCGTTAACAGCAGTGTCAGAAAAATCACATAAAACGCAGACATGATTTGCCGTCCAATCGTTCGATTCAGCCATGTTTTCATTTAAGGAATTCAACTCCTTTCCCTTTATCCTTCTCCAGCAATAAAGGTATTCCCGTCCATTCATTGTAAACTTTTTTCAATCGATACACAGCATTCTGCTCAAAAAGATTTCAATTTCATACAACTTTAATTTAAATCGTTGTATATGACAATTAGATGTCACGATTCAACCGTTCTCAACAAAAAAAGAGCCCCTCAGGACCCTTTTTTAATGATGATGGTGATGGCTATGACTATGGCTGTGAACCTGTTGTTCGTCCGCTAAATGATCCGCATCCAAAATGCCGAGTCGTAGGTACTGGGCGACGACTTGTTTTTTCGTCGTTTCGGAAATCTGATCTGCTCCCTGAACGAGCCTTAAGATGCCGGTCGCAATCCGAAACGGTTCGAGATTCGTCTTTTCCACCGGAAAACTTGTCAACGTTTCTAAGTAAGCGACGTAATTCAGTGCATCCGATTCATTCGGACTGACAAGACGCGCCGCGTGATCACGCAGTTGTTGCGTCAATGCATTCGTCGAAATTCCCTTTGAGGCTGCAGATATGACTGCGAACAGAATGAAACCGATGATGAGCACGAAAAATCCGACCATGAAAATCGGCAGACCCGAGAAGAAGCCGTCGCCTCCCAGTTCGCCTTCCATGAATGCTAGTGTGAACATGATGAACCCTCCAATTGAACAGTATGATGACGTTAAGCTATATTACGTCATCCTGATCAAGAAAGTTTCACCTAGTTAGGTATTTTTTGCAAATCAGCTTGGAACCAGTCTTCGACGAAGAAGCGCTCCGTTTCCGTCTCGATTTGGTACGAATACAGCACTTCGAAGTCGCCTTCGGTCAACATCGGTAACGTCAATTCGCGTACGAGTTGGCGTAATTCTTCTGTCAGCTCAGCTTCATAGCGGATGAATCCATCTTCCCGGTGCTCGACTTCCGTCAAGTACGGAAGCAGGATGTGTTTTCCGAATGATTGTGGATCATCGATCACTTCCGCTGTCACACCGAATAGTTCTTCTGCCTCTTCGACGAGTCCTTCTGCAGACTGTACCTCGATGTGGTCCGGAAACCAGACCGTCAAACGACGCCCTTCCTGTAACAGTCGTTCAAAGACGGGACGAAACGTTTGATTTTGAATCAGTTCGTATTGCATCAGTCTTCCCCTTTCGTGAATTCGAATTTTAATTGATCGCGTTCGAGATAGAGCATCGCCTTGAACTGACGCGCGTTCTTTTTCATCTCGAGTGGCTTCGTTTTTTGTCCAGCGAGTACCTTTTTGACTTCCGTTTGTGTCAATTTGGCACCAAGGATCGTTTTCGGTAACGTAAAGCCACAGTTGTTCTTTTGATATCCACTGCAGCCATAGAATTTCCCTCGATCAAGTACCGCTGATTGACACAGTGGGCACGGACCGACTGGACGATTCGTCGCACCCCGCGGAGACTTGCTTTTGACTTGCGTCGGATCAACGGCGAGTTGTTCAATTCGTTGTTTGGCATCGACGACGAGATGCTCTGACAATTTTTTCGCCTGTTCAATGAACTGGGCAGCCGACGCTTCCCCTTTACCGATTTGCTCGAGACGGCTCTCCCACTTCGCTGTCATCTCTGGCGAAGCAAGAATACTCCCCGTCACGGCATCGATCAAGATTCGACCTTTCGGCGTCGGATGAATCTCTTTTTTGACGAGTTTGATGTATTCCCGCCGTTTTAGTCCGTCGATGATCCCGGCACGAGTTGCTTCCGTCCCGAGTCCCTCGACTTCCTTCATGATCGCTTGTAGCTCATCTTCGAGTAATTTACCAGCTGTTTTCATGCCGAGGATGAGTGTCCCTTCCGTATAGCGTTTCGGCGGCTCCGTTTGTTTCTCGAGCAGACGACAGCCTTTGATCGGCATCTCTTGTCCTTGTTCGACGGCTGGCAATTCGACTTCTTTTGACTCGATTTGTAAGACTTGTTTAAAGCCCGGATCAATCGTCCGACTGCCGCGTGTCAAAAAACGGTCCATCTCATGCGTCGTCACGATTTCCGTCTTCTCCGAGACGGCGTCCGGTGCAAATGCAGCAAGGAAACGGCGAACGATTAAATCGTAGACTTGCGCATCTCGTCCAGAGAGCTTCGCGACGGCACCCGCCTCTTCTGTTGGAATGATCGCATAGTGGTCGCTGACCTTTGCCGGATTGACGTAGCGTTTATCGTTAGCTGGATTGTTCGTCAGGACATCCTTGATTGGGCTATATTCCGCTTGCTTCAATAACCGATCAAGAATGACCGGGAACTGTCCCGCCTCCTCTTTCGTCACGAAGGAAGAGTCCGTTCGCGGATAACTGATCCAACCACGGATATAGAGTTTTTGCGCGATATCGAGCGTCTCTTTTGCACCGAGACCAAACCGTCGGCTCGCTTCTGTTTGTAAGAGTGACAAACTGAACCAAAACGGTGGTCGTTCCGTCTGCCGCTTTTTCTCGATTGATGCGACGACTCCGGTTCCTTTCGTCCGATCCACGATCGCTTGTGCCTGGTCACGGTCACTCAGCTTCGTCTGTTTCTTCGCATTGATATATTTTCCTTTGTATCGCGTAAAATCCGCCTCGACTTCGTAGTACGTCTCCGGTCGGAAATTCTCGATTTGTTTTTCCCGTTCGACAATCAGTGCAAGCGTCGGTGTCTGGACCCGTCCGAGGGAAAAGACGTCGGCGATGCCCTTCTTCTTCAGTAACGTCGTATACGCACGTGACGCATTCATCCCGATCAACCAATCGGCGCAAGCGCGACTCATCGCCTCGTGAAAAATGTTCTCCGTTTCCTTTCCATCGAGCAGGTTCGCAAACCCATGGTCAACGGCTTGAGGCGTCAGACTCGAAATCCAGAGTCGTTGCAACGGTTTTGCGTTGTTCGCGAGACGTAAGATCAATCGGACGATTGCCTCTCCCTCTCGCTCGGCATCCGATGCTATAATGATGGAAGTCGTCGTCCGCTCATTCAATAATTTCTTGATGACCTGGTATGGTTTACTCTTGCCTTTTGCCAGTCGGTAATCAAATCGTTCCGGGATGATCGGCAGATGATCGTAGTTCCATCGTTTCCATTTGGCGTCATAATGCGCAGGCTCCTGCAGTTCGCATAAGTGTCCGACCGCATAAGCGAGTTTTGCTCCTTGCGGAAATCGGTCACATGGTTTGATTTCAATGTATCCGTCCCGCTTCACGGACGGATACGGTGCTGCCAGTTTTTCCGCTTGTTTTGGTTTTTCAGCAATGATCAATTGCACACGCTTCACCCTCATTTCCTTACTTCAGACATGTGGAGGTACCCATGCCCTATTTTACGTTATTCATGGCTTTATTCTTTATTTCAACATCGGCAATCTTCGTCAAGTGGGCGGAGACCCCGATCGAGGCTGTCGCCTTTTACCGCATGTTGTTTTCGACCTTGTTGTTGCTCCCACTCATTCGATTGAAGGAACTGTTGCAGCTCAGTTCGTCGACGATCCGGCATATGCTGTTAAGTGGCGTTTTGCTCGCCGGACATTTTTGGCTGTGGTTCCTCTCTCTTGATTATACGACAGTTGCGAGCTCAACGCTCTTCGTGACCGCGAGTCCGATTTTTGTCCTGGCCGGTAACGCGTTATTCTTCAAACAACATCCGTCGCGCAAAGCACTCCTGTTCGTTGCTGTCGCTTTATTCGGTGGCGGTCTCGTCGCTTACGGAGATATCGCTGTTGGCATGCGTGCCTTGATCGGAGACGGTCTTGCCTTGCTGGCAACGATTCTCGTCGCTGGTTACTGGTTGCTCGGTCAACACGTTCGGACGAGTGTCTCAACGAACCTTTATTCGTTCGGAGTCTATGCCGTCGCGTCGCTCGTCTTGCTCTTGTTATCGTTGATTCAAGCAACGAATCTCGTTGCTGCGTTTCAACAGGATTGGTGGCTGTATATTCTTCTTGCCGTCTTCCCGACGTTACTCGGTCACAATTTATTCAACTGGGCCCTTGCTCGTGTCAGCGCCAGCATCGTCAGCATCACGATTCTTGGTGAAGCGGTCTGGGGGATGATTTTCGGATATTATCTGTTTGACGAGAAGTTGACATGGATTCAAATTACCGGTGCCGCTTTACTGTTGATCGGAATCGGATTGTTCCTTCGACGCAATGAACGGGATATTCGTGAACAACTCGCCCAGCGTGAGAGTGCCACTAGTCAATCCTCTTAATGACAGGGGTCTAACTCAAAAGTCAGTCTCTACAAAGATAAGGGTGGCAGAATGATGATCTGCCACCCTTATCTCGTAACAAAAAGAATGACGCGTCACACGCCACTTCTACAGGAACAAGCGCATTTATGCGCTATCAGAGACGAACAAGACCCACTTTCCTGCTTGAATGAAGCAGGAAAACGGGCTTGTGTCTCGCCTGAGGAGAGGGCGTGAAAAGATGCGTCATTCTTTTTTTTAGTCAGCCCCTTCATTACGATCGTGGATCGTCAGGTCGAACTTTCGGTAAACGCCATGTCATCGCGAACGCGAGGATCGCACAAAGGACGCCACCGATGAAGACGTAACGTAGTCCATGTGATAACGCGATTTCTGCCGCATATTGCACGTCCTGTCCGAACGTTTTTGCCGTACTCGATTGGAAAAATGGATCAATCGCGTACCCTGAGAGCGTATCCGACGCTGAAAACGAACGAAGGATTGATAGGTTAAAGATCGTACCGAAGATCGCAACACCGAGCGTCTGCCCCGTCGTACTCAAGAACGAGTTGACGGCCGTTGCTGAGCCACGAAGTGACCAATCGACGGATGTCTGCAAGACGACCATGAAGACAGGTTGTGAGAGACCAAAACCAATTCCGATCAGTGAAACGGCAAGATAGATAAAGACATCACTTGATTCGCGCGTGATCAACGATAAAATCACTGTGCCGACGATCAGCAGTCCCATTCCTGTCATCGTCCGATACCGTGGCGAGGCGACACCAATCGTCCGTCCACCGATGATGGCGGTTAGCGTCCAAAAGAGTGACAGTGGCATCAACATGAAACCAGCTTCGGTCGGACTCTTTCCAAGCACTCCTTGTGCGAAGATCGGAATATAGGCCGACATCGAAACGAGCACCCAAGCGGAAAAAAAGACTGCCAAGTTGATCACGAGAATGACCGGATGGCGAATGACCGCTGGTGGCAAGAGTGGATCGCTCGCCTTTTTCTCAACCCGATAAAACGTGAACAATAACACGAAACTGATGAAAAAACTCGCTAGAATGATCGGACGCAAGAACGTCTCCGACTCACTCCCCGACAATAAGCCGTACAGAAACGCACTCATCCCGAGTGCAAACAACAAGGCACCTCGATAATCAATTTTTCGTTCCGTTTCACGGACCGCCTCCTTGTAATAGACGACGATCATGAAGAACGACAATAAGGCAAACGGTACGTTCAGTAAGAAAATATACCGCCATGAAAGCGATTCGACGAGGAATCCACCGACAAGTGGTCCAGCAACACCCGAAATCCCCCACACTGCACTAAGCACCCCTTGAATCTTGCCACGTTCTTCATATGTATATAAATCTCCGATGATCGTCATCGCGATCGGTAACACAGCCCCAGCCCCGATGCCTTGGACGGCGCGGAAGACGATCAACATCTCCATTGATCGGGCAAGTCCACAGGCTAACGAAGCGACGGTGAAGACGCCGATTCCGAATAAGAGAACCCGTTTTCGACCATATAAATCTGCCATTTTACCGTAAATCGGTGTTGATACCGCCATGAACAATAAAAATCCAGCGAAAATCCAACTGACTAATTTCGCCCCGTTCAATTCACTCGCCATGACAGGTGTTGCTGTTGCAACGATCGTCCCCTCGATCGCGGCTAAAAACGTCGCGAGCAACAAGGCGACGGTTACTTTTTTCCTCATCCATTCCACTTCCCTTCTACTGTTCTATCATACTGGTTGGACCAGTGATAAGAAAAGTAAATGCTTACGAAACAGGATTCGCGGGAACGGTATGGAATGGTATACACTAGACTCAGATTCACGATTTTGAATGGAGGAATGTCCTATGTTACGAAAAACGGCATTGATTACCGGTGCATCGGGTGGAATCGGACTGGATCTCGCTGTTCTCGCGGCGCGAGATGGCTTCGATTGTGTACTCGTTGCCCGCAATGAGAAGAAATTGAAGGAGCTTCAACAGGTCCTTGAAAAACGCTATCAGATCAAAGTCTATGTATTCGCTGCTGATTTATCACTGAGCGACAGTGTTGATCGTCTCGTGCAGTACTTAGAGGAACAAGAGTTGACGGTCGATCTATTGTTCAATAATGCCGGCTTCGCCACGTCGGGACGCTTTGCGGAAATCGATCCAACAGAAGACATTAACTCGATCCAGGTCAACGTCGTCGCCTTGACGGATTTGACGAAACGTCTCTTACCGGGAATGGTCGAACGTGGCTTTGGACGCATCTTGAATGTCGCGTCGGTCGCTGCCTTCATGCCAGGACCATACATGAGCGTCTACTACGCAACGAAAGCCTATGTTCTGTCGTTCTCAGAAGCACTTGCGACAGAAGTCGACGGCTCAGGTGTCAGTGTGACTTGTCTCTGCCCGGGACCGACCGATACGAACTTCTTCGACCGGGCGAACATCACGCTACCGTTCAAGAGTATGCCGTCACACCTCGTCGCCTTCGCTGGGTACCGCGGTATGCTCAAAGGGCGTCGCGTCGTTGTTCCAGGCGCAAGCAATCGCGCCATGGTGTCCTTGTCCCGTCTCTTACCACGCCGTCTCCTGACAGAAGTGACAGGTCGAATTCAAGATCCTACTCGCCAGCAAGAATCATCGACAGAAGAAGAACTCTTGTACGCGAATTCATGAAAAAAACGGAAGGACCAGATAGCTGGTTCTTCCGTTTTTGTATTTATGCCTCATGATGACGAAAACGCCGCGTTGCATAACGTTTGACGCGGTCGAACGTCGTCGTATAGCGATACAGATAACGAATGACGAGCGCACCCGTGATTGAGACGATATAGCCCGTCGATAAGACGAGTAACCAGGAGACAATCGCAAGGAACCATGAACTCTCGAACCGTAAATGTTGAAACAGTAATCCTTCTGACGAGGTAATCAACATGGCACTTGGGAAAATGGCGGCAGCAAGTAAGTAACAAGCAGCGTAACGTCCTCTAATCGTATCTTTCATCAACAAGATACTGCCAAACACTAAGCCGATGCTCGAGACGATGAGTAACATGACGACATAAGCAAGCGAAATCGATGATCCCAGCATATGCCTTCCCTCCCGTTCCGTATGTTACTATTCTGTACCCCTCTTTTCGTCAAATGAATGCAAAATTCGTAAAAAAATCGGAAACAATATCCAAATGAAGATCGCGTTACTGATTCCATGAAGTAAATCAAACGTTCCCCCGGTCACAAGCAGGGTTAAGAAAGCCTGCCATGAAAATCCGGTTAATACTAAGAAACCGAGATTACTTACCCATCCGTATAAAAAACCAGCGAGGAATCCATATCCAGTCAATACGATTCGGGATCGAAGAAATGGAACGAATCCTAGACTGGTAATCGTAGCATACGCCAGCGCCTGAAAGAGAACAAATGGACCGCTTCCGAGAAACAAACTCGTCAACACGACGACAAGCATCCCCGCGATGGCACCGACGATAGGATGGACGAAGACGGCTACTAATAAGACAAGTGCCGTTGCTGGCTGGACATTCGGCAAACTGGAAAACAACAATCGTCCGACGATTGCCGCTGCTGTGATGATAGCGATGAATCGTAATCGTTGATCTGTCATCGGCAGTTTTTCGAAGATGATCAAGAACAGACCCATAATCAAAATCGTTGCCACGATCATACAAATAGCCGGCTTTCACGTAAAAATTGCTCCGTTGGTCCGTCAAACGCTACTTCTCCGTGCACAAGATAGATGATTCGATGCGCTGCTCGAATCAGAGTTGAGTCATGCGTCGCCATGACGATGAGCGTCGTCAAGTTCGTATTCCACGAATCGATGAAAGCCGTTCGTGCCTTGTCATTGAGACCCGCTGTCGGCTCATCAAAATAATAGCTGTCCTTGCTCCAATCGATATCGTCCAAGAGACGCTTCTTTTGCACAGCAAAACTACCACTTCGATCGTCTAGTGGTGCAAGCATCGGATGCGCTGGTACATAATGCGTCTCTCCTGCCCGTCTGACTTTTCCGTAAAGTGGTCGCTCGACGCCGAGTGCGAGCCGCAGTAACGTCGATTTTCCACTACCATTCGCACCGACGATCGCAATCCGTTCGCCTTGGTGAAACGATAACTTTCCTGTCACGAGCGCATACCGTGTCTGCAGCGGGTAACGATGTTGAACGTTTTCAATCCGGTTCAGGAGACGTCCGGTCGTTTCAGCCGATCCACTCATCAGCGAGAGGTCGGATTGGATCGTCATCGAACAGTGGATCTGACAACTAAATCGTCGTTCAATTTCTTCAAGCAGTCCCGTTAAACGCTTTCGCCTGACATGGTCAAGAAAGAGAAAAGGTTCCGACAAGAACAAGGTCTTTGGTGACGAAGACAACGCATGACCGAGTCCGACGAGCTGTTGTTCCCCAGCGGAAAGTTCACTCGACTCTGCTTCAAAAAAGGCTTCTAAGCCAAGCAAGGTCGCGAGTTCTCCAGCTCGGAACAAAGAAGCGGTCGCAAGCAGATCCCGGACACGTCCATGTAATAAGTGCTCTGGGGTCAAGACCGATTGATCATGTTCGATTGCCTGTTGGCGCAGTTGCTCTTCTCGATCGATCTCGGTATACATGATAGGCATCCCGGATTCCTCCCTTTGTAACTAATAATGATATTGGCAGAAACAGTGCCGAAACGATTGCCCATGGTGTGAAACAAAGCAGTAGTCCCACTGTTAGTAATACTCCGGTCTGAACGTCCCGTCGCGCGATCCGTCGTAAACGAGACGGTTCCGCTTCGATCGGGATGATATGATAAGCCGCCATCCGTTCCAGTCGAACGCCAAGCGACGTATCAGGATGACTCATCTTAACCTCCGGCCAAGTCCGTAAAAACGAGGGAATTAGCGCCAGGACCATCCCCGTCAATCGCGTTAGTCGAGGAAGAAAACGAAACAACGGTCCCATCTGCTCAAGTCGAACTATCGTGAAGATCCATTGACTTGAGGTGACGAATAATGTCACCTGAATCGTCGTTTCATATATCGCAAACGAATCAACGCTTTCACCATATAGGAGTGGTACACACATCATAAAGGCATACATGGCAGGAAGTAAGAGATATCGAAAAACAGTCCGCTCTTGAACGAATAAGAACAAGAGTAGATGATAGACGACGATGATCGTTTGATCGTGTGTGAGAACGAACGGAATCGTGATCATCCCGATGAAAAAGAGAGCGACGTTCACTGGGTGAAGTCGCTCCCGTTCTGGTTTACTCAAAATAAGCCATTGCATCTTTTTCAAACCGCCATTCAAGACGGTCTCCTTTTTTCAGTTCATAACTCCCAGCACCGACTTCGCCTGGTTTGCCGTTGACCCCGAAGACCCAGCCACTTCCTGCTCCAGCTGACTTTTCACGAATCCCATCGACTGCCGTGACATATGCCATCTCACCCTTACCTGTTTTGACGACATCAAGCGTCGTATCCTCAAGCGCATCTAGTGCTGTATCTTTTTTGTCCAAGCACACGTCTTTATCGAATAATGTCTTATCCTTGACGTGATCCACGACTGACACCTTCACTTCGGTCTCACAAGACGTTGCTTGTTGTTTCTCTTTTGTTTCTGCACAACCGGCAAGTAACACAATACTTGCAGCAAATAGCCATTTTTTCATCGTACGACTCCTTTTCGCCTTGAGGTCTCAAAGCTGTAATTGTATAACAGAATGGTTTTGTCTCGTAGGGATTGACCGTCAGAACGGAGATAGGTCAGGCGAATTGCATTCGCTAAGACATCATCTCCTGTATTGACATACGGAATTAGCTTCCCTTTGTCATCGATCAAAAAGACCGTTGCATCCTGCAAACTAAACGTTTCGTATAGCCCATCGAGATCCATCTCGATATAGGGGGTTTTGGAATCATGCAAAATCTCATGAATCGAGAGTTTTCGTAACGTCTCAAACGATTGGTTCGCATCAATCAGTTTCTGATAATATGACGTCAATGATTTCGTTGCCAACTCTTCACGTGGTCGATAGGAAATCGTTCCGGTCAACTCTTGATAACTGACATCATAACGAATGAACCGTTTCGGAGTTTGGACGAGCATCTCAAACGACGCGTTCCTTAGATTCCCGCCCCGATCGAACATCAACTGACTTTGTTCCAATCGCAATCCGTCTTCTCCGACACGGCGTTCGACTTGCGTGAGAAAGCGATCGAACGAATCATCCGTGATTGTCACGCGACCAATCTGTTGTGTCTCTTCCCGCAACATCCCAGCATCAAACGGACCGAGAAAGAGTTGGAACAGGAAAAATAAGAACCCAAAGAGTGCCATGTACCGTTTATAACGCGAGTTCTTTTTCGG
The DNA here is from genome assembly GCF_964277885.1 of uncultured Exiguobacterium sp. NCBI lineage: Bacteria > Bacillati > Bacillota > Bacilli > Caryophanales > Exiguobacterium > uncultured Exiguobacterium sp. The sequence goes on from NZ_CAXYJR010000005.1 coordinate 1,854,878, forward strand.
GTGCAGGACGATCAGGAAAATGATGATGCCGAGCGGTAACTGAATATCATAGACTGGAAACGACACGGCCCCGAGACACGCATAAAAAATGAACTTCATATACAAGTATGTTTCTTTTTCCGTCCGCCGCTCGAGTAAGAACGCTAAGCCACTAGCAGCCAGTAAAAAGAGTGCCCATAGAATGAGAAAGTCCATCGCCTATCCTTTGACCGGAACTACCCGGTGATCAAACATGAGATGGCTGTTCGCGAATACTTCTCGTGCCTCTTGTTCCAGTACTTCCTCTTGATCGACATAACGAGCGGAAACGTGCGTCAAGAGAAGCTTTTTCGCCTGAGCCGTATCCGCGATGACAGCTGCCTGACGGGCAGTCGAGTGACCGAAGCGTCCCGCATGTTCGACTTCTCGATCGGCGAACGTCGCTTCATGGACTAATACGTCGACATCTCGCGCCAGTTCGATGGACGCCGCGCATGGCATCGTATCACCAAGAACGGCAAGCTTGACACCTGGTTTTGGTGATTCTAAAAAGTCAGACGATGGATAGATCGTGCCATTGAACTCGAACGTTTCTTCTAGAGTAATCCGGCGATAGAGCGGACCGGAAGGCACTCCTAGTTCCTGCAGTGCATCTACACGCAAAGCACCCCGCTCTTCTGGTCCTTCTAGTCGGTACCCGAACGCCGGGAAACGATGCTCAAGTGAGCGCGCCGTCACGCGGAATCCGTCCTGTTCATAGGTTTGACCGTCTTCGACTTCAACGATCCGGAGTGGATAACGTAGGTATGTTCCTGTGATGCGTAATGTCGCGTCCATCCATTCTTTGATCCCGGTCGGTCCATAGATCGTTAGCAGTGTCGTTCCTTCCAGCGCTGCTCTTGTACTAATGAATCCTGGTAACCCAAAGATATGATCCCCGTGTAAATGGGTAATGAAGATCGCGTTGACTTTCCGTGGTTTGATCGGACTGTGTAAGATTTGATGTTGCGTCGCCTCTCCACAATCGAACAACCAGGTCATTTTGGGGTGTAACAAGGCGATCGATGTGACGTTTCGTTGTTTCGACGGCATACCGGCTCCTGTCCCTAAAAAATAAAATTCCATCTTTTTCCCCTTTTCGTAAAATTAGCATTTTTTATACACAAAATACACCTTTCTTCTGTTGAAGCATGGTAAACTGTACCTATTCAGATTTGGAAGGTGGTTTTTTTCCATGACTAAGATTGAACGGACATATGCCCGCATCGTCCGGGAAGCCCGCAAACTGAACGAGAGTTATCGGCAAAAATACGGAAAGTCGATTCAAATCGATGAAATCGCTTCGACCTTATTATGTACAGAAGAACTCGTTCTAGAGTCTATGGAATATGTGGATCGTCCTCAAGTAGTTTAATCGTACAATGATAAAGAGTGTACCGCAATGTTGCGATACACTCTTTTTGTGTTTCATCAGCTTATTTGTTCGTGATGTAATCGACTAGCGTCACGCAAAGTTCCGCTGTTTTGACGAGTTCTTCAATCGGCATCTTCTCATTCGTCGTGTGGATATCTTCATACCCGACAGCTAAGTTAACCGTTGGGATACCAAAACCAGCAATGACGTTGGCATCTGATCCACCACCAGAATGTAAGAGGCGTGGCGTGCGTCCGAGTTGTGTGATCGCTGCTTTTGCGACTTCGACGACTTGATCTCCATCTTCGAATTTGAATCCTGGGTACATGACTTTGACTTCGACTTCGGCACGACCACCGAGTTCTGCCGCTGCTTCTTCGAACGCTGCTTTCATCTTCTCAGTCTGCGCTTCCATCTTCGGAGCGACGAGCGACCGTGCTTCCGCGAAGATTTCGACATAATCACAAACGATGTTCGTTGACGGACCACCACCGCTGAACCGTCCGATGTTCGCTGTCGTCTCTTCATCAATTCGACCGAGCGGCATCTTCGCGATCGCTTTCGAAGCAATCGTAATCGCCGAGACACCTTTTTCCGGTGCGACACCAGCGTGCGCTGTTTTCCCGAAAATCTTTGCATTGACTTTTGCTTGAGTTGGAGCCGCCGTAATGATGTCTCCAACTTTTCCATCTGAATCGAGTGCAAAACCGTAATCAGCATCGATTTTTGATGGGTCAAGAACCATCGCACCGACGAGTCCAGATTCTTCACCGACTGTGATGACGAACTGAATTTTCCCGTGAGGTTGTTTCGTTTCATTCAATACATGCACGAGTTCGATCAGAGAGGCGAGACCTGTTTTATCATCTGCCCCAAGAATCGTCGTGCCGTCCGTCTTGACATAACCGTCCTCGATGATTGGTTTAATGCCTTGACCCGGGAATACTGTATCCATATGGGAAGTGAAATAAATTTTATCGACGCCGTCTTTTGTTGCCGGAAGCGTGACAATTAAATTGTTCCCTTTATGTTCCGTCTTAGACGAAGCGTCATCCTCAAACACGTCACATCCGAGATCCTCGAACGTTTTTTTCAAATGAGCACAAATTCGTGCTTCCTCTTTTGATTCCGAATCGATCTGGACAAGCTCTAAAAACGTATCCAATACGCGTTGTTCATTGACCATGACAAAAACCTCCTCTAAATATGTTTCAATCCACTAGCGCTTTTTTAGTATACCATCCCGATCGTCATTTGCACTTCTGAAAGGTTGTTTGTACAATGGCAGTAATCAGTCGATACAAGAGAGGAGTCAATGACGATATGGCAAAACCATCAAAACAACAACGCATCATCAAATGGACGACGATCGGGATTTTAGCGATCTTCCTGCTTGGTACGTTCGCTTCAACGATGTTTTATTTCTTTTGATTGACGTAGCGTTGTTTTAAACGTAAATATTGCTCCGCTTCTTGTAGCATGTGCAGCAAGGCAGAGCGGACCTCGAACTCTTCCCGCGTGACGGGTAAGGCAGAGGCACGAAAACGTGTCAATAATGCCTCTAGTTCTGAAATGTACACCATTGCGTCGGCTTCAGGTCGGACATTGTCACCAATCGTCCGAAAGAAGGCGGCGACTTTTTTTCCTTCTTCGACGACGAGGACCAGTTCCTCCGCATGATGGACGATACCGCGCAAAAGCTCGAATTGTTGTTCACGCATCCGGAAGTAGGCATAATCTTCATCATCGTTCCGACGACCAATCGCATTCCCCATCCGTTTCAAAGCGGCATCCTTTCCTTCGTGTAACAGACGTTCTGTCTCGTTTAATGTCAACGCATGATGATTGACCCGCCCTGTCTCGATCGCAGCGGCGACTTCATAGAATAAGGACGCAATCCGTTGATCAATCTTTTCTCGTCGGTCGTCAATCAACAGATCGAGACTTGGCATGTACATGTTGACAAGCAATCCGACACCGACACCAATTCCGAGCAATAAGGATTCATTTAACAGGATGTGCGCGTTGAGCTGACGTTCCGTATACAAATGTGTCAGAATGACGACACTCGTGATGAAACCGTCCTGAAGTCGGAGGCGTTGAACGAATGGAAGGAATAAAATGAAATAGATCAATAACGTCACCGGACGATAGCCGATGATCTCGAATAGAATGAATCCGAGCACGATAGCAAGTAATGATGCCATGATGCGTTCGTAAGAAGACCGGAACGTCTTCTTTCGTGTCGATTGAATACTTAAGATGGCGATGATGGCTGCGAAAACGTAATAATCGAGCTTGAGCTGTTCTGCGATCCACATCGCGAGCGCAGCAGCGACCGCTGTCTTCAACGTGCGATAACCGATTTGCAACAGGTTCACCCCCTTTTGTTTTTCTTTGTTAGACTACCTACGTTGGACACGAATGTCCATTGCTATTTAAAGGACGTGATTTACTTTGACGACACGCACCATCCGCCCCGGTCGCCCCGTGCGCCGGACCGGTTCGATAAAAGGATTACTTTTTTTCTTCCTCATCGGAGTACTCTTGTTCTTTTGGCTCCGCGAGGAACCGAAGACCGTCTTAACCCCAAAAGCGCCTTATTCTGCTGAGCGCTATGAGAAAGGTAAAATCAACGAGCAAGACTTCCAGACGTTCACTGAAGCGAAGGCATACGCGGGTCAGCGTGGTGCGGTGAAACGTTCATCGGACGACCGTTACGTCTACCTTGGTGGACCAGGTACTGGGATCGTCGACGATCGTGGTATCCTGTCGATTCATCGTAACGCCGACTTAAAGAAACGGCTCACGTATGTCGCTTCCGGTACACGTGTCCAGTTGCTTGAATTCGGGGAACAGACAAGTCGTGTCAGCATCGCCGGCGTGACGGGTCATGTCCCAACGGACCGCCTACGTCCGTTCCCGGCAGAACGTGTCTCGAATGCGTCGTACTATCAGACGAAAGGTGGTCGTCTCCTTCACTACATCGTTGCGGACAACGGACTTGGTGGACTGATCGTTGCCGGCGAAGCGACGAAAACGACTCCTCGGACGAGCAAATATGTCGAATCGAAGACATTAACACGTGATTTGACGAAACCGACGCGACTCAGTGCGAAACAACTCGATGCGTTCATCAAGGAGCAAGCACCGGACAGTCCCTTGATCGGTAAAGGAAAGGTCTTTAAGTCCGTGGAAAAGAAATACCGTGTCAATGCGGCTTATCTGCTTGCACATGCGATTCACGAATCCGATTATGGACGGTCTGAGATTGCCCGCGAGAAAAATAACTTGTTCGGCGTAAATGCGACCGATTCTGCACCGGGAGAAGATGCAACCGTCTATAAATCCTTGACGGACTCGATCGAGCAAACCGGTCGATTCATCGCAAAGGATTATCTCGATCGGGATGGACGTTATTACCGCGGGGCGTACCTTGGGAACAAACAAAAAGGCATGAACGTCTTTTACGCGTCAGACCCATTCTGGAGTGAAAAAATCGCTGGTATCATGGTGAAAATGAACGCTTTCTAAATCCGAGATATGATACACTATAGGGCGAGACAACAATCATTGAGGAGTGAACACGTCATGGAAAAAGTTTTAGTATTTGGTCACAAGAATCCTGATACCGATACGATCACATCGGCAATCGCTTATGCAGAATTAAAGAAAGCACTCGGTGTCAATGCTGAAGCCATCCGCCTTGGTGAAATGAATGATGAAACGTTATTCGCACTCGATACGTTCAAAGTTTCAGCACCACGTCTCGTGACAGAAGTCGCGACGGAAGCATCACACGTCATTTTAGTCGACCACAACGAACGTCAACAAAGTGCGAACGATATCGATGCGGTTACTGTAACAGAAGTCATCGACCATCACCGGATCGCAAACTTTGAGACATCAGATCCTGTTTACTACCGGGCAGAACCAGTCGGCTGTACAGCAACGATCCTGAACAAGCTCTACAAAGAGCATGGTGTTGCCATCAAACCAGAAATCGCTGGGTTGATGTTATCAGCGATCATTTCTGACTCGCTTCTGTTCAAATCGCCGACTTGCACGGAGCAAGATATCATCGCAGCGCGTGAACTCGCAGAAATCGCTGGTGTCGATGCGAACGTCTACGGTCTTGAGATGCTCAAAGCTGGAGCGGATCTCTCGAAGAAAACGGTTCCTGAATTGATCTCACTTGATGCAAAAGAATTCACGATGGGAACACTCAAAGTCGAAATCGCTCAAGTCAACACGGTCGATACAGCAGAAGTCTTGCTTCGCCAAGAAGAACTTGAAACAGCAATCAACGAAGTCATCCTTGCAAAAGGTCTTGATCTATTCGTCTTCATCGTCACGGATATCTTGACGAACAACTCAGTTGGACTCGTCCTTGGGAAAGAAGCAAATCTCGTCGAGCGTGCTTACGGTCTTGAAGCGACGAACAACCTTGTTTACCTCGAAGGTGTCGTTTCACGTAAGAAACAAGTTGTTCCTGTCTTAACAGATACAGCTCTTGCAACACAATAAGTTAGAAAAAGAAGGAGTTCGCTCCTTCTTTTTTGAATACAGAATATGAATGGTTGTTCATTCATTACATAAAGGAGGAATCAATATGACACAAACGATCATGGTGACGGGTGGAACGAACGGAATGGGGAAAGCGATGGCGCTCGCCTTAAAGGAAGCCGGTTGGAATGTCGTCGTTACAGGACGCGACGCGGAACGCTTGCGACTGATGGATGAAGCACTAGGACAGATTCAAGGCGAACATCTGACGATTCAGATGGATGTCCGTGACGCGGATGCTTGTCTAGCAGCAGTCAATCAAGCACGCGAACGGTTCGGTCGTCTCGAAGCATTGATCAACAATGCTGCCGGGAATTTCATCTGCCCGACCGACGAGTTATCACCAAATGGATGGAAGACGGTCATCGATATCGTCCTCAACGGGACATTCAACTGCTGTCACGCTCTGGTCAAAGGATGGCAGGAAGATCAAGTCGTCGGTGGACAAATCGTCAACATCGTTGCGTCTTATGCGTGGCAGGCCGGCGCTGGTGTCGCTCCGAGCGCCGCTGCGAAAGCCGGTGTCCTGAACTTGACGCGGACGCTTGCCGTCGAATGGGGCTATAAATATCAAGCCCGTGTCAACGCAATCAGTCCAGGACCGATCGAACGGACAGGTGGTGCTGACAAACTCGCATTATCACCAGAACACGCGGAACGAATTCGCCGCAACGTTCCACTCGGTCGATTCGGGACACCGGAAGAGATCGCAACACTTGCAACGTGGATGGTGTCAGATCAAGCCCGCTACTTGAACGGAGAATGTATCGCTCTTGACGGTGGACATTGGTTAAATAAACAACCGTTCTAATGATTGAGATTCAATGACTCAAGAAATCGGTCTCCACAAAGATAAGAATGATGCGTTTCACGCCACTCCTACAGGATCTTGTATCTCGCCTGAGGAAAGGGGGTGAAAAGACGCGTCATTCTTTTTTTAAGTCAGCCTCTTGCATGCGTCGCGAACTATTTTTATTTCTTTTCGCTATGTTTATGAATTATCTAGAACAGGTAGAAAGGACAAGAAGGAGGCGATCGTATGTGGGAAGCGTTCGGTTGGGGAGCGCTAGCAGGTGGTGCCGTTGTCATCGGTGCCCTGTTCGGATTGTACTTACCATTAAAACAACGCCTGATCGGTTACATCATGTCGTTTGGGACCGGGATCTTGATTGGAGCAGCGACGTTCGAGTTACTCGATGAAGCATTAAAGAAGTCAACGACACTCGTCGTCGCAATCTCTTTCATCGTCGGAGCACTCGTCTTTACGGGATTCGACCTATTCGTTTCGTCACGCGGCGCGAGTAAACGGAAACGCTCGTCTGGTGGGAACGAAGGCACGGGAACAGCGATTTTCTTCGGGACGATTCTTGATGCGATCCCGGAATCAATCATGATCGGTGCCAGTCTGTTATCCGGAAATGTCAGCGCGGCACTCGTCGCGGCGATTTTCGTCAGCAACATCCCGGAAGGCTTATCGAGTACGACCGGTTTGCGAAAAGATGGCTTTTCGAAGAACAAAGTACTACTGATGTGGGGAGTCGTCTGGTTGATTTCCGCCCTCGCCTCGCTCGCCGGCTACACAATTCTCGCAGAACTCCCGGACATGCAATTCGCCATGATCGGTGGCTTCGCAAGCGGTGGGATCATTGCGATGCTCGCTTCGACGATGATGCCGGAAGCCCACGAGGAAGGTGGTGCGATCGTTGGTCTGTTCGCAGCACTTGGGTTAATTACTGCCATCATCCTTAGTTAAATACAACATAAGGCGCGTTGTCTGGAAAATGAACCGGACAACGCGCCTTATGTGTTTAAAACGATTTACATATCACCTATTTCTCCCGTTGCACCATCCCATTCCTGCTTAAAACGATTAACGAACTCTTCCATGTAGCGATGTCGCTCCTCCGCTAAATGAAGTGCTGTTTTCGTATTCATTAAATCTTTAAGTCGAAATAACTTTTCTTCAAAATGATTCAGGGCACTCGTCTCTCCCGTTCGGTCACCCGGTTCTCGTGGTGCTAGTCCAGGTACATGCATCGGCTCCCCGAACCGACCAGCGAACTGAAAGGTGCGCGCAATCCCGATTGCACCGATGGCATCGAGTCGATCAGCATCTTGAACGACTTGCCCTTCGATCGTTTGCATCGGTGGGCGTGTACCGTCTTTATAGGACAGGCTCGTGATGATATCTAGAACCTGTTCCTGTTCTTCTTCCGTCACCTTTCCTTGCAAAAATGTTGCGACCGTCTCTGCCGTTCCTCCGAGTTTACTATCTGCTACATCATGAAGTAAGGCCGCTAGTTCGATGATTTTGACGTTCCCGCCTTCTTGTTTTGCAATATGTAACGCTAAACGACGAACCCGTTCGATGTGGGCATAATCATGACCTGAAAAGTCCGTCGCATGAAACGACCGGACAAAGATTTCCGTTTCTTGAATCATTAGCGATCCCTCCATTCTGGTTCAAGTAATCCGTACAGTAACATATCATGCCGCTCTCCATCTCGTCGTAAAAAGGCACGGTATCTACCTTCCTGAACGAATCCAAGGCGTTCGTACAACTTAACCGCACGTGTATTATACTCAAAGACCGTCAATTGAATCCGGTACAGGTTCAGCTCTAAGAAGGCGTACTCTAGTATCGTCTGTAGCGCATCCGTCGCATATCCTTGCCCTTCACAATCCGGATCGATGCCGATCATCAGCCATGCTGTTCCGTGTGTCGGTAATATATCTTCTAATGCGACGACCCCGATCATCCGTTCATCTTCAAAACTGCGAATGGCAAAGCGGAACGTCTCCGGTGCATCCGTCGCCATCATCTGTTCAATCTTTTCTTTCGATAAGTGACGGTATGGCATCGCACTAAAATGGCGGGCAAACGTTACATCGTCAAGTAGTCGTTGCATCACTTCGGTATCTTCTGATTGAAAACGCGTCAGACGAGTATGATGACCTTCCAGTAGTTTTTTCAATTTTATCCCCCTCTCTACTAAAAACCGAAAAACGCTAACCCTTTTTCAGAGTTAGCGTACTGTGCTCATAAAACTTTTTCGAGGAATTTTTTCGCCCGGTCCGTTTTCGGATTATCGAAGAGCTCAACCGGTGAACCTTCTTCCATCAAAATGCCTTCATCAAGGAACAGGACACGATCTGCGACCTCTTTAGCGAAGCCCATCTCGTGTGTGACGATGACCATCGTCATCCCACTTTCCGCCAGCTGCTTCATGACATCAAGTACTTCGTTGACCATCTCTGGGTCAAGCGCAGACGTTGGTTCATCGAACAACATGACGTTCGGTTCCATCGCAAGGGCGCGTGCGATCGCGACCCGTTGTTTTTGTCCACCTGACAACTGGTTCGGATAATTATCGCGTTTTTCCGCTAGACCGACACGTTCCAGTAACGTCTCCGCCCGTTTAATCGCTTCGTCTTTTGAGATACCGAGGACGTTGATCGGTGCGTACGTCAAGTTATCAAGAACCGACTTATGCGGGAACAAGTTGAACTGTTGGAACACCATGCCGATGTTCTGACGTGCTTTTGAGATATTTGCTTTTGGTTTCGTTAATTCGAAACCATCAACAATGATCGTTCCACTCGTTGGTTGCTCAAGTAAGTTGATACACCGTAAAAATGTTGATTTACCAGACCCCGACGGTCCGATGACAGCGACGACTTCACCGCGTGTAACCGTCGTCGAGATACCTTTTAATACTTCTAATTTTCCGAACTGCTTATGCAAATCGGTGACTTGGATCATAGGTTCCATCTGATTACCCACTCTTTCTCATAGCTTTTTCGACTTGTTGGCCTATCAAGCTCAATCCCATGACAAGAACAAAATATACGAATCCGGCAAACAATAACGGTTCGAAATAAATCGCCTTTTCTCCTCCGACAATTTGCGCGCGGCGCATGACGTCGAGCACGCCGACCGTCGAGACGAGCGCCGACTCCTTCGTCAACGTGATCAATTCGTTCATGATCGCTGGAAGGATGTTTTTAAAGGCTTGCGGTAAAATGATCGAACGGAGTTGTTTGAAATACGAAATACCGAGCGCGTCCGCTGCTTCCCATTGCCCGCGATCAACAGCCTGAATCCCTGCCCGGATGATTTCCGAGATATACGCTCCGGAGTTCAAGGAGAAGGCGATGATTGCTGATTGATATCCTGTCGTGACATACCCTGTCAACTGCGGTAATCCGAAATGGACGATCGCGAGTTGTAGGATCAATGGCGTTCCCCGGAAAATCGCTGTGTACGCATGACCGATGAAACGGAGGATTCGACTCTTCGTGATTTTCAGTGCCGCGACGACGATTCCGATCAACATCCCGGCAATGGCTGCGACGATGACGACTTGGAAGAGGACCGGAATGCCCTCGAGAATATATGGAATTGAATCTTGAATCTTTGTAAAGTCTATCATAATCAATCTCCTAACGTCGCACAAAAGGGATGAGGTTACCCCCACCCCCATGCACTTGACTTATTTTGCTTCTTTTTGGAACCATTCTTCTGCTAATTTATCGATTTCACCACTGTCGATCATCTTCTTCAGCTCTTTGTTGAAATCGTCACGCATCTTATCCCCTTTTTTGAAGGCGATCGCTGAACCAGCTGGACCATCTTCTTTGATCTGATACGTTTTCAATGATGCATCTTGATCCATATATTTGACGGCAACTGCATCCTCGATGATGAGGGCATCAATCCGACCTGTATTCAATTCTTGAATGATTTCTGGAATCTTGTTCAATGGAACCGTTTCACTGTCCTTGTAGCGATCTTTCGCGAGTCCCTCTTGGATCGAACCAAGCTGGACACCGATTTTCTTACCTTTTAGTTCATCTTCTGAACTGATCGCTTTATCCTTCGTCATGACCAAGTTTTTCGATTCGAAGTAAATATCCGTGAAGTCAGCGTTTTTCTTCCGCTCTTCCGTCGGTGTCATGCCCGCCATGACGAAATCGACACGACCTGAGCTGAGGGCACCAAGTAAGCTACCAAATTCCATATCTTCGATTTTTAGTGTATACCCAAGATTTTTCGTGACTTCTTTGGCGATCGCAACATCGAAGCCGACGATGTCCTCTCCTTTTTTCGTATCGATGTATTCAAATGGGAAGTAATCCGCTGACGTTCCCATCGTCAATACTTTATCGCTTTTGCTTGATCCACCTGTTGATTCTTCCGACGCGCCACATGCTGCCATCGTGACTGCCAGAATGCCTGCCATTGCCGTTGCTAATAATTTTTTCATTCGAGTTTTCCCCTTCCAACGCTCAATTGTCAGAACTTTAACAATAGTATGACTTATGTGTATGTCCAATTCAATACCGAAAAGCCTGACCTGTTCTATTGCTTTTAGGATATACGAATATTTATTCACTGTAAAGCATAAATATATAAATTTTTTTGACTTTCTATTCATAAATCATGCATAAATGACTTTTTATACAATTTTGCAAACGCTTTCAATATTGAAATTTATTATGCTAATCTTATGAATACACAAAAAAAGACCCCTTTATCAGGAGCCTTCTTTGCTTATGCGTAGATTTCAATCAATGATTCAAGTTTGTCGACGACCTCTTCTGCCGTGAACGATTCGATGTCGAACCGCTCGACCATCGAGAGGATGTTTCCATCTTGCATTAATGCAAATGATGGAGATGAAGGTGGATAACCTTCGAAGTATTCACGCGCACGGTCTGTCGCTTCACGATCTTGACCAGCAAATACCGTAACGAAATGATCGGGCTTGATGCCCTCTTTCCGATTAACGTACGCTGCAGCAGGACGGGCGATCCCGCCAGCACATCCACATACTGAATTGACAAGGACAAGTGTTAGCCCTTCGCGTTTCATTGCTTCATCCACGCTCTCTGGCGTCGTTAATTCTTCAAATCCAGCAGCTTGCGCTTCTTTGCGGGCTGTTTGGACGACATCTTCAAAATACATTTGGAAATCCATCGTATTGCCTCCTTTGATTCGTTCTCCTTCTTATTGTACGAGTTTCGATGAAATCTGTCCAAGTCTGCCGCTTAATTCAGTTTCTAAAAATGGTCGGGCATGCAACAAATCACGAAACGCGATGTAGCGGTCGATTTTTGCTTCCGTTGGTCGCTTGTTTTGTTTGTATGCCCGAATCAAGATGTTCTTCGGTGTGTGCTCAAGATCGATGAATTCGAGCAACTGCGCTTCATATCCGACGAGCGTTAGCAACTCGGCACGAATCGAGTCTGTCGCCAGTGACGCGAATTTTTCTTTGATCAGTCCGTGCTGGAGCATGACATCGAGTGGCGAACAGTCCAGTTGACGGTTCAATTCCTTTTGACAGCACGGTACGCTCAGGATGACCGATGCATTCCAGTCAACAGCTCGCGCGAGTGCGACGTCGGTTGCGACATCACAAGCGTGAAGTGTCACCATCAGGTCGACTTCCGTCTCCTCTGTGTAATCATGAACGTCCCCGACGCGAAATGTCAGATCGGTATAATCCAAATCACGCGCAATTTGCGTACATTCTTCGATGACTTCTTTCTTTAAATCAAGACCTGTCACTTCGAGGTCAAATCCTTTGACGACTTTTAGATAATGATAGAGAGCGAACGTCAAATACGACTTCCCGCAGCCAAAGTCCAAGATCCGGAGTTTTTTTCCTTTTGGTAAGGCAGCGATGCTATCCTCGACGAATTCAAGAAAGCGATTGATTTGTTTAAACTTATCGTACTTCTGTTTTTTGACCTGACCCGCTTCCGTCATGACGCCCAAACGAATCAGAAACGGAACCGGTACACCGTCTTCTAATAGATAGGTTTTTTTGCGGTCATGCGACAAGAGAGCTTTCATCGGTTCCTTTTTGGATGTCTTGAGCGCGACTTTCATCTTTTTCGAGAGCTGGAATTGCCATTCGTCTTCTTCAAAACGGAATAAGAATTGGCGGAATTCCGTGAACCAGTCATCAAGTCGCCCGACGAAATCGTCCATTAAAATATTTTCATGCTTCATAACGCGTTCAAATTGAAACTCAACCTGCATCATCACCGTATCTCTTAATAGAATCGGTTTTACCTTGATTCGTCGGAGATCATTTGATTTTTGACGCGGATTACTTATCGTTGCATGGATCAGTGTTCCTTGCGTGATTTGCGAGGCAAGACCCGCTTTTAATTCATGTAGTTCCACTAGTCGTCCCGTCCTTTTCTGATGTTCTTTCGAAACTGTAGCAAATTCGTACCTGTTCGACAAGTTTACACGCTTCATCATTCGCACGTAATCAATAAGGAGGAATTCATCATGTTCAAAAAAATTCTCTCACAAATCGGAATCGGTGCAGCAACGGTCGATACACGCTTGACGGATGATCGCTGTGAACCAGGCGGTCAAATCCATGGTGTCGTCCATATCAAAGGTGGAAACGTCGATCAAGAAATTGACCGGATTTACCTTGAATTCAACACGCAGTACAAACAAGAAGTCAATGATAGCACGACGTTTACGACCTTCACGCTCGACCGGTTTGCCTTAAATGAAGCGAAGTTCACGATCGAAGCGGGTGTCGAGCGGGAAATTCCATTCACTCTACGTGTTCCACTGAATACGCCACTCTCCGTCAGCCAATCGAAATCGTGGATCGAAACGGGTCTCGACATCGCCCAAGCCGTTGATCCATCTGACCGTGACGCCGTCATCGTCGAAGCAAACCGCTACCAAGCAACAGTCTTAGATGCGATGGAGTCACTTGGCTTCCGATTGAAAAAAGCCGACACGGAAAAATTACCTGGACGATTCCGGAAAGATTTACCGATTGCTCAGGAGCTTGAGTATTCAGCACGCAATACACATTACGCTCATAAACTGGATGAGATCGAAATCATCATGCTTCAAGACGGATCTGGGATTGATTTAATCGTCCAAGTCGACCGTCGTGCGCACAGTCTCGGATCATTGTTTAGTGAAATGGCTGGTGCGGACGAGTCGATGATCAAACTGCGTCTTTCGAATAGTGAACTACAGGATCAGTCGTTCGTCGAACGCCAGCTGACAAACATCGTGGAGCGCTATAGCTGATCATTCGAAATTACTTGAAAGTGATTCCTCTTCAGGGGGGAATCACTTTTTTTCATTCAAGTCAGTCTACCTAAAAACAACTTTGAAATTTATTTCAATTTGAAATCGTTTACAAATAAAATATTGTTTTAAAATAACCCCCTTGCTATACTGTCCGTATTGAAAAGAATTACAGTCACGGTTTGACTAAAGGAGGACATACATCATGAAAAAAATCGGACAGTTCACGTTAACAGCAGGACTCGCAACATTACTTATCTCAAGTAGTTTGCCTGTCATGGCAGAGGCAGGGTCTTCAGCCGATCGGATCAGTCAAAAAATCGACACGATGACACTCGAACAAAAAATCGGGCAAATGATCATGCCCGATTTCCGGCAGTGGAATGGTAGCAATCATACGTCGCTTGCTCCAGAAGTCGCGAACATCATCGACCGCTATGATTTAGGTGGCGTCATCTTGTTTGCTGAGAACGTCAGCGAAACCGAACAGACGACGAAACTCGTTCATGATATGCAAGAAGTCGTCAAACAAGACGACAGCAACGATATTCCGCTTTTCGTCACGATCGACCAAGAAGGTGGCATCGTCACTCGGCTCGGAACAGGAACGAACTTACCTGGCAATATGGCTTTAGGCGCGACTCGAAGCAGTGCATATGCGAATGATGCCGGTCATATCATCGGTTCCGAACTGCATGCACTTGGTATCAATGTCAACTTCGGTCCGGATCTTGATGTCAACAGCAACCCTGGAAATCCCGTCATCGGTGTCCGCTCGTTCTCGAGTGATCCGGCGCTCGTCGGCACGCTCGGTTCTGCTTTGATGAAGGGGATTCAGGATGAAGGCGTCGCAGCGACCGCCAAACACTTCCCGGGTCACGGCGATACAGCGACCGATTCCCACTATGGCTTGCCCGTCGTCGACCGCTCCTTGCAAGAGCTGGAACAAGTCGAGCTCGTCCCCTTCAAGCGAGCCATCGCTGAAGACATCGATATGGTCATGACGGGACATATCGGAATGCCGCAAATCGAACCCGAAGTCGTCACGTCGAAAAACGGTACCTTCCCGTTACCTGCGACGTTATCGGATGACGTCATCACGGGCGTACTGCGCGAAAAGCTCGGCTACGATGGCATCGTCATCACGGACGCGTTGAACATGCAGGCGATCGCTGATAACTTTACAGAATCAGAAGCCGTCTTGAAGACGTTTGACGCCGGAGTCGACATCGCGCTCATGCCGACGATCCTCCGTTCCGAGCAAGATGTCACAAAGCTTGATCGGATTTTCAAAGACGTGATCGCAGCGGTCAAAGATGGTCGCCTTTCAGAGAAACGAATTGATCAATCGGTCGAGCGGATTCTGACGCTGAAGGCAGAACGCGGAATATGGAACGGTACGACTGATTCGACATCCCTAGCTGAAAAAATCGCGCAAGCGAACCAAATCGTCGGCAGTCCCGAGCATAAAGCAAAAGAACGCGCGATGACGGAAGCCGCGGTCACACTCGTGAAAAATGATCAGCGGACGTTACCATTCAAACCGAAAAAGAATGCCAACGTTCTTGTGATCGCTCCGGCGGCGGATCAGACGGACAGCATGAAAAAGACGATCGCTTCCTTACCGAAGAACCGGAACTGGCACGTGACGACAGCGAATTACTCGGCTACTACGCTACCGCTCGACCAAAACCCGACATTACGGGCGCAACTCGATGCAGCAGATTACATCATCGTCGGCTCCAACGTCAACACGAGTGCTAAACTACTCCCTACTGCACCAGAACAAGCCATTCCGGCTTCGATCTTCCGCTATGCGAAACAAACGGATACACCATCCGTCCTGCTCAGTCTCCGTAACCCATACGATGTCGCTGTTCAACCGGACGCACCGGCACATGTCCTCGTCTATGGCTTCAAAGGCGACCCGAACGGTCCAGACTCCGAAGCAGGCAATCTGAAATCAGCGGGACCGAACCTGCCTGCAGGTATCCGCGCGATCTTCGGAACGTTCAAACCGCAAGGCACTTTACCGGTTGATGTGCCGGTCTTTCAGAACGGTGTCTTTACCGACAAACTGCATCTCGAATTTGGTGACGGCTTTAAAAACTGGAAAAAATGATGTCATGATACACCAAAAGACCGAAGCTCCTTAAAGGATGCCTCGGTCTTTTAGTGATTGATACGGATATTCAGCTTCTTCTTTCGCACGATGGTAGACGCGGTATAACCAATAAGTCAGTAGTGCATAGACGACGATGACAAGAACAGCAGAAATGTAGCTCCCCATGCTATACGCTACCTTAAAGTTACGCGTCGAAGCGGATATACCGGATAACACGATTAATATCGGAATGATGTATCCAAGAAATCTTACTTTGACTTTACCAAGCATTCGTTGTACAGCATATGCTGCACTGATCACAAGTGCAATCACGATGATTTCCATTCCAATCCCTACTCTCACTAAATGGTATTCCTAATTCTACCATCTAGCGATTCAAGAAGATACCGCTCGTGCTGGAATCGTTTCGTAAACTGACGCAAACGTCTCTTCCGTCCACCCCATATGCCAGAAGAGTAACTCATAGTAACAACTTGTCACGAAATGACGTTTCATCCGCTCGCGTTCCGTCGGGCTCGCTTGCTCCGCCAGCGCATCAAGCCGTGCAATCTGTTCAAAGACGACCTTTTCAAACCATTCCGAGCTGTACGTGTCGATCCATTGCTGATAGATTTTTTCTTCCGGAGTACACGTCAGTAATTGCTGTCCGACTTCATAATACAACCAGTAACATGGCAAGATGGCAGCAATCGTCTCACCGAGCGTTCCTTCACTCGCATGATGCATGTGGGAGACATACGCATATGCTGTCGGTGCCGGTTCAAATGCTTCAAGATCTGCTTCCGTAATACCGAGCGGCTCAAAAAATGATTGATGTAAGCTCAACTCTGCCTCGTAAGTCGAAGTCGCATGCTCGGCAAGTGTCGCGATCGTCGCGAAGTCGTCTGCTTTTGACGCTGCCTTCGCTTGAATCTTCGCAAAGTGTTTTAAGTAATAGGCATCCTGCATGACGTAATGCCGAAATTTCGAGAGTGGTAACGTCCCCTCTCCGATTCCTTGAACGAATGGGTGCGTAAAACTACTGTCCCAATACGCTTGTGCCGCTTGTTTGATTTCTTGTGTGAATGTCATGATCTCATCCTCCTCGTTTAGTATGAAACGAAAAAACACCACCCCGAAACACACGGGCATGGCGCAAGAAGAACAAGACTTGACGCCACTTCCCTCCGTAAGTACGAACTTAATCAGGTTCAAAGGGTCCGAACGTCTTCGTTCGTCTCAGTCAGCCTACTGACTCCCCTAGTGGTCATTATTCGATTCCCATCCACTATAGCATGCTGAAAACGGAAGTCAAGTTGTCCTCTTTTCGCTATACTATGGAGTGTCAGAAGACGGATACCGTCTCCATCTGCAGACCGATTCCGAACAGACATCGTTCCCGTACACTAAATTTAGTACCTGATACTATAATTCATTCTGTTACTTACAATTGGAGGATTTCATTATGCATACACCAACAAAAATCATGGCGTCAGCCGTTATCGCTTCTGCTCTATTACTTCCGACAGCCGCATCTGCCGAACAAGTCGTTGATAAGACGATCGTCACACTCGGTGAGTCGCTCGGCGCAAAGGATAAAGCATGGGTGCTTTCCCGTCTCAATGCACCGGAAGGCATCACGCCAATCATCGCAACCTCTGCTGACGAAGAAAAATATCTCGGGAAAAACATCCCACAGTCGCAAAAAGGGGGCAACATGTATTCGTCGGCTAAAATCGAACTGACGGAAAAAGGAGATGGGCTCTCCGTCTCGACGGAGAACATCACGTGGGTGACGAAGGATATGTATCTCAACGCTCTCGTCACAGCGGGTGTCAAAGATGCCGACATCACGATTACTTCCCCTTACAAGGTGACCGGGACTTCAGCTCTGACAGGAATCATGAAAGCGTACGATCAGACTTCTGCTGAAACCGGGATTAAGTTAAGTGACGAACGCAAGGATCTAGCACAGCAAGAATTATCAGTCACATCAGACGTCGGGAAAACGGTCGGCACGGATAAGGTCGCTGACTTGATGAATGAGATCAAGGCTGAGATCGCCAATCAAAAACCGGAAACCAAAGTCGAGATCGAAAACCTGATCGTCCAAGTCATTCAAAATAACAATATCCAGTTGTCTGACGCACAAATGGACCGGTTGACGAATCTATTCAATCAAATGGAGCAAGCGAACATCAACTGGGGACAAATCGAAAGTGGACTCAAAAATGCGGGACAAGATATCCATGCCTTCGCAACTTCAGAAGAAACGAAAGGGTTTTTTGCTAAACTATTCGATGGACTTAGTGACTTCTTCAGTTCAATCGCGGGTGTGTTCAAATAATTCAGACTTCCGTAACTGACAAAAAAATAGTAAACTAAATGTATCTGAAACGAAAGGTGGTGTGAAAAGATGGACTTTGCCGCGTGCAAACACTGGTTGATGGAACAATTGTATCTGTTGCGCGCGATTTTTCATGGAATGGCGTTCTAAGGCACTCGTCTGCCCTTTTTTAGAACTTCATGATTGAAAAATACAGCAAAGCGCATCTTTCACACGTGATGGAGAGTGCTATTTGCGCTCTCCTTTTTTTGATGCGCGCGAAAGGATCAATTGATTATGATGATTTGCGACATTCAACACCTAACCAAACAATTCGGAGGCGAAACGATCTTAACGGATGTTTCCCTCTTCTTAAACGAACACGACCGTGTCGGTCTGATTGGACGAAACGGGAGTGGCAAGACGACATTACTCCGCTTGCTTGCTCGCCTTGAGCAACCGGACGGTGGTGTCATCTATCAAAAGAGCGGTTTGACGATCGGCTATTTGGAACAACTTCCTGTATATAGTGAGACGATGACCGGACTCGACGTCCTTTGGACAGCGTTTGAAGACATCCTCGCGATCCGTTCTCGGATGCAACAGTTGGAGCAAATGATGGCGACAGCACCAGAGAATCTTGATGCGTTACTCGCACGATATGCAGAAGCGACGAATGCGTTCGAACAAAAGGATGGCTATCTACTCGACTCGAAGATCGAGCGCATGGTGAACGGGTTACACCTTCGTCCGTTACTCACTCGTCCTTTCCACCAGTTGAGCGGTGGTGAACAGACGAAGATTTGTCTCGGTCGCATGTTACTCATGGAGCCAAATCTGCTCATTCTTGACGAACCGACGAACCATCTCGATTTTGCTGCCGTGGAATGGCTGGAGCAGTTCTTACGGGACTACACAGGAACCATCCTGCTCGTCTCTCACGACCGGGTCTTCTTAGACGCCGTCGTCACCTCGATCGTTGAACTCGAGGACGGTGAACTGACAACCTATATAGGGAATTACAGCGCGTTCGTCGTCGAACGAGAACGTCGCTTGATGGAACAGTTCCACGCCTACCAAGAGCAACAGAAAAAAATAAAGAAAATGAAGGAAGCGATTCGTCGACTCCGGCAATGGGCAAACGAAGCATCTCCACCGAGTGAGAAATTATTCCGTAAAGCAAAATCGATGGAACGGGCACTCGAGCGGATCGAACGGATTAAACGACCACAACTCGAAGCCAAAACCGCTGACGTCTCCTTCTCTTCTACTGATCACTCGAGCCAAGTCGTCTTTCGTGCTGAAGAACTCTCGTACGCTTACGGAACCCGTCATATTTTTGATACCGTCTCGTTCGAAATCATGGCACAGGATCGGATCGCGATCGTCGGAACGAACGGGAGCGGAAAATCGACGTTGCTCTCACTGCTGCTTGACGAATTATCACCAGACGCAGGCACACTCACGCGTGGACCATCGAATCGGATCGGTTACCTGTCCCAGCATGCCCATTTCGAAGAGGACGCGCGGTTAATCGACTGGTTTAGAGACCGGATTGCCGTTCCGGAAGCGGAAGCCCGCCATATCCTTGCACGGTTTCTGTTCTTTGGACCAACTGTCTTCCGGTCTATTTTTTCACTGAGCGGAGGCGAACGTGTGCGATTGCAGCTCGCCGTCCTCGTTCATTCGTCGATTAACGTCTTGATTCTCGATGAGCCGACGAATCATTTAGATATTGAATCAAGAGAGACACTGGAAGAAGCACTCGAGAATTTTTCTGGTACATTGATCGCTGTCTCACACGACCGCTATTTCTTGAATCGTCTTTTCTCGAGAATCATTTGGCTTGACCACCAAATTACTTCGTATGCTGGAAGCTATGCTTACGCAGTGGAGAAACGACAAGACGTTCGTGCCACACCACCTCAAATAAATCATGAGAAGAAATCGAGTATTTCAAAGCGTTCGAATACGCCTGCGAAAGAACAGTCCATCGAACAACAAATTGAAGAGCTAGAATTTCAAGTCATGCACCTTGATGCCATTCTCTCTCATGTATCCGAGGAAGAAGAATGGATGACGGTCGAGATGAAAAAAGAAGCATTGTTACAAAAAATTGAAGGTTTGTATGAGCGCTTAATTCTAGAAACTTGAACTAACATGATTAGTCCTCCTTTGACTTGGGAAAATAGGAACAGATACGTCAAAGGAGGAATTCATCTTGTCTCAAGCCATGTTGATTATCAACCCGTCTTCTGGAAAAGAACTCGGAAAAAAACACGCGACGCTCGCTGAAGAGACGCTTGCTACTCGTTTTGAAACCGTCGACGTCCGGTTCACGGAAAAAGAACTCGATGCGACGGAATTCGCACGTCATGCCGCTCAGTCTAATTACGACGCTGTCATCGCCATGGGTGGTGATGGAACAGTTAATGAAGTCATCACCGGGATCGCAGAGCAACCGCATCGCCCGACACTCGGGATCGTGCCGCTCGGAACGGTCAATGACTTATCACGCGCTTTACACATCCCGACGGATCCCGAAGAAGCGATCCAGATTCTAGCTGATGCCCCTGCCCGACCGCTCGATATCGGTAAATATGATGACCACTACTTCATGAACGTCATTGCGGTTGGTCTGATTGCGGAAGCCGTTGAAGAAGTGAGCGTTGAACAGAAAACGTCACTTGGATCGGTCGCTTATTTCATTGAAGGTTTGAAAGCTTTTAAGGATCATAGTCCTTATCCAATCGAAATCAACTCTGCCGAAAAACAATTTGATGGAGAAGCTCACTTGTTAATCATCGCCTTGACGAATTCCGTCGGAGGATTCGAATCGTTTGCGGAAGATGCGAAGGTCGATGATGGGTTGTTGCACGGTTTCATCATTACGAAGCTCGGATTCTTCGATGCACTTCAAGCATTACCTAAACTCATCACGGGAGGCTTATCAAAGGCTGATCAAATCGAACACTTCACGACGACCCGTGTCGAGATTCGTTCAAAAGAAGAGTTACCAATCAATGCCGATGGAGACACAGCCGGTCATGTTCCCGTGACGGTTGAGGTACTGCCTCAACATCTCACTGTATATTCACCATCCTCCACTGACTAACGTTATATGATCAAAAAAAGGAACCGACGCTTTGTCGGTTTCTTTTTTTACTTAAAAATCCATTACAATATATGTTAATAATGCGTAATTTTGAAATACATTTGAAATATTTCTGTGTTATTGACGATGCTATAATCATCTCAGGCGAAAAAACATCCCCTAAAATAAATAAATATACATAAAATCTTACAATTTTGTAATGATCCGTTCTGTCGCTTCAGATTTTTAAGGAGGAAATACACTCAATGAAACGTTTACTTACAACAATGACAATGACAGCTTTGGTAGTTTCAGGTTTTGCAACAACGAGTGCTTCAAAAGTTGAAGCTGCAACGACATATAAGGTAAAGGTCACAGCCGACGGACTTCGTGTCCGGACAGGTCCATCAACGGCTTATAAAATCGTCGGTAGCGTCAATACAGGACAGACATTCAATTATCTTGGTGTTTCTGGTTCATGGACAAAAATTTCATACGGCGGTGCATCACGCTATGTTTCTTCTACATATGTAAAAAAATACAGTACGACGACTTCATCAAAAGCAACGACTGGTTTCTCGCGTCCAGCTAGCGGTCCGATCACACAAGGATACGGTGCGGCGAGTGGTGTTTATGGTTACACGTTCCACAATGGCATCGATATCGGTGCTCCGACGGGCACACCAATCTATGCTTCAGCTGCTGGAAAGGTCATCACATCTCGTTACTATGGTGCATACGGTAATCATGTCATGATGACACATACGGTCAACGGTATCCAGTACACGACGGTCTACGCACATATGAACAGCCGAGCTGTTTCTGTTGGACAAACGATTGCTAAAGGAACAAAAATTGGTACAGTCGGGGCGACAGGAAATGCATTCGGTGCCCACTTACATTTTGAAATGCACCGTGGTTCTTACATCTATAGTGGTACATCGGCTGCAAACAGCGTCAATCCACTCAATTATTTCAACTAAGCTTCATTCACCGGACTTCTCCTCACGAGAAGTCCGGTTTTTTGTTTCAGATGAAATCTCCTGATAGGAGTGGTACGGTATATTCAAGGCTCTCATCCATATAGGAGGCGAATCACATGAAAAGAACTATTCCCCTGATGCTATCGGCATCTTTCGGCGTGACGCTGCTTGCCGGTTGTCAAGATCAGCCTACACCTGAAGAACGGCTTGATGCCTACATCAAACTTTGGGAAAAACAAGATTACGATAAAATGTATACGTACGCGAGTGCAGCTACTAAAAAAGAATACGGTAAAAAAGAATTCATCAAGCGGACGAAACAGTTGTCGAAATCGCTTAATATCCAAAAGTTATCCGTCGAACGAAAGAAAGCGAAAGAAGCAACGGATGACGAAAAAGCGTCCCTTCCTGTTCGAATTTCTTTTGATACGGTTGCAGGAGCCGTTGCTTATGATAAACAAGTCCCGCTGACATTCGAAAAACAAGGGGAAACGGAAAACTGGTTCATCGACTGGGACTCTTCTTTCATCCTAAAAGACTTTAAAAAAGAAGATAAGGTTCAGTTAGAAACCGTTGAAGGCAAACGTGGTGATTTACTCGACGCGAACAATAAACCGCTCGCGACCTCTGGAAAAGGATATGCTGTCGGTGCAACTGCAGGACAACTTAAAGATGTCGCACAAGTTGCCGAGTTGCTCGACCGTCCTACCTCATCGGTCGAAGATTCCTTAAAAGCAAGTTGGGTCAAGGACGGACAATTCGTTCCGCTTAAAACACTAGTCGATGAAACGACGGTATCGAAATTGCGTGACATTCCTGGAATCAGCGTCAAAGAGACGGAAGTCCGGACATATCCACTCGGTAAGGCCGCTTCACACTTGATCGGTTATATCGGTTCGGCGACAGCAGACGAGATTAAAGAATCAAAAAATAAAATCCAAGCTGGCGAACAAGTCGGGAAACGGGGTCTTGAACAAGTCCTTGATGATCGGTTACGCGGTAAAGCCGGTGCGAAGATCGCACTTCAGAAGAAAGACGGATCAAGCGTTACCGTCGCTGAAACGAAACCGACGGATGGTGAGGATATCCCGTTGACGATTGATGCTACGCTCCAAAAAAAGACATATGACACGATGAAAGAAGATCCAGGAACGGCATCGGCAATCGATCCGCGGACCGGTGAGACGCGTGTCTTACTCAGCTCCCCGGGCTTTGATCCTTCTGAATTCATGTCGGGCATCTCACAAGCACGACTTGATGAACTGACGCAGGACCCAGATCAACCGTTGTTGAACCGATTCACGAGTGCCTTCGCACCTGGTTCGACACAAAAACCATTGACGGCCGCGGTTGGCTTAAAGAGTGGAACACTCGACCCAGAAAAAGCCTATACAATCAATGGACTGAAAAATAAGATCGATGGTTTTAACGTCACGCGGATTCATGAGACACCAGCTCCCGTTAATCTGCACAATGCGCTCGTGTATTCAGATAACATCTATTTCGCCCTTTCCACACTCGAACAAGTCGGAACGAAAGCGTTCACGTCTGGTCTTAAAGCACTTGGATACGGAGAAAAACTACCGTTTGCGTATCCGTTACGCGCTTCCCAAATCTCAAACGACGGGACGATTGCTTCAGATGGACAGCTGATGGATACGTCCTACGGACAAGGACAGATGCTGACGAACATCCTCCATCTAGCGTCGATGTATGAAATTTTCTTGACCGATGGAACAATCTATCGTCCGACTCTTTTACAAGAGGAAAAAACGAAGCAAGTCTTCAAAAAAGATCTACTAGATGCGAAAGACGCGAAGATGATTCGCGATGATCTCTATGACGTCGTTCATAACGGCTATACACTCCCGGCTGACATCAAGGAAGTCGATGTTGCCGGTAAGACCGGTACGGCAGAATTGAAAAAAGCAGGTGAAACCGATGGAAAAGAGAATGGCTTCTTTGTCGGTTACGATAACGACAAAAAAGATCTTCTTGTTGCCATCATGATCGAATCGGTCGAAAAAGAAGATCGCGGCAGTCCGTATGTATCGGGACTCGTCGCCGAAGTACTCAAACAAAATCGGTGATTGGAGTGATTGTTTGATGATCCGCACTAGCCGTACTTCAGACCTCTCTGCCCTGCTTTCCTTGACGGCAGAGACGTTCGAGCATCATAAGCGGTTATCACCACATTTTCATCCAGATGTTTTGACGCCTTACACACTGGAGTCCTTAGGACAAATGCTCGATTCAGAACAACACCTCTGTCTGACGTAGCTCGACGGAGACGACATCACCGGTTACTTGTTTGGTAAATGGACGGCACCAGCACCTGACCGGTTCAAGCCCGTTCGGATCCTGAACGTCACCGACGTTGGTGTCACCTTTTCCCATCGTTCATCGGGAATTGGTCGCCAGTTGATGCAGGCGGCGGAAGAATTCGCACTCGAGCGAGGTATTGATGCTGTTCGCTTAAACGTTTGGGCGGTCAATAACCGTGCCGCCATGTTTTATGAGGAACTTGGATTCGAACCGCTGTATACGAACTTGCAGAAGTCGCTCATTCAACAGTGACAGCTATACGAAAAAGGGACTGACTCAAAAGTCAATCTCCATAAAACAAGGGTGGCAGAATGATGATCTGCCACCCTTTTCTCGTAAAAAATGACGCGTCATACGCCACTCCTACAGGAAAAGCACATTTATGCGCTTCAGAGACAAACTAGACCGGTTTTCCTGCTTGAATGAAGCAGGAAAACGGGCTTGTGTCTCGTCTGAGGAAAGGACGTAAAAAGACGCGTCATTCTTTTTACTTTTTATTAATGCGACGGCGTCGCCGCAAGACGTGCTGCCATCAACTGTTGAATCGTTTCTCGATCGTTCTGATGGAGTAGGTCGACGATCTTACTGCCAACGATGACACCCGAGACCGGGCGGCTCAATTGTTTGACATGTTCCGGTGTACTGATTCCGAACCCGGCAAGGACTGGTACTGGACTATTTGCTGCGACGTTCGCTAAGTGGTCTTCAAGCGCCGTATCAAACGTCGTCTGTCCGCCTGTCGTTCCGTTGACCGTGACCGCATAAAGGAATCCTTCGCTTTTATCGGCAATCTTTTGGATTCGCTCCATCGGACTCGTCAAGGAGACGAGCTGGACGAGCGCGATGTCTGACTTGTCTTCTTGTTCAAAGAACTGTTCGCTCTGCTCAAGCGGTAGATCAGGAATGATCAGTCCGTCGACTCCGACTTCACGACATGTCGCTAGAAATGCTGTTAATCCGTATCGGAAAATCGGATTCAAGTACGTCATCAAAACGACCGGAACATCGACAGTCTGACGAGCAACGCGAACTGCCTCGAGGACATCCTTCAGTCCAACGTTCGCTTCTAGCGCCCGGAGTCCCGCTTCTTGAATAACCGGACCATCAGCGACGGGATCCGAAAATGGAACGCCGACTTCAATCGCTGTCGCTCCGGATTCAGCGAGAAACGACAGGATCTCCGGGAGTTGATCGATTCCTCCATCTCCCCCCATGACGTACGGAATAAATGCTTTCTCTCCTTTGCTCGTAACGGTACGAATGGCTGTTTCTAATCGCATCATGCTTCCCCCTTTAGTGCGTTTCTGACAGTAACAACGTCTTTGTCGCCACGTCCTGATAAGCAGATGACGAGAATCTCTTCCTTGTCCATCTCTGCAGCGAGTTGAGTCGCGTAGGCAATCGCGTGTGCCGACTCAAGTGCCGGAATGATTCCCTCCTTACGGCTCAACAACTGAAGTGCTTCCAGTGCTTGTTCATCGGTCACGGCTTCATACTGAACACGACCGATATCTTTTAGCAAACTATGCTCCGGACCGACACCCGGATAATCGAGTCCAGCTGAGATCGAGTGCGCTTCCTGTACTTGACCATGTGCATCCTGTAAGAGATACATCATCGAGCCGTGCAAGACACCGACCTCTCCTTTTGTCATCGTCGCTGCGTGTTTTTCTGTGTCGATTCCGCTGCCCGCTGCTTCGATTCCGTATAATTTTACATCTGTATCATCGATGAACGGATGGAACATCCCGATCGCGTTACTGCCGCCGCCGACACAAGCGACGATCGCCTCTGGCAGACGCCCCTCTTTTTCAATGATTTGACGTCGTGTCTCCTTTCCGATGACCGCTTGGAAATCACGCACGAGTTGTGGGAATGGGTGTGGTCCGAGAACAGAACCCATCAAGTAATGCGTGTCTTCGACATGTTTGACCCAGTAACGGAGTGCTTCATTGACGGCATCTTTGAGTGTCCGACTGCCTTGTGTGACCGGGATGACGGTTGCTCCAAGTAACTCCATCCGGAAGACGTTCAACTCTTGACGACGGACGTCCTCTTCGCCCATGAAGATGACACACTCGAGATCGAGCAAGGCACAGACCGTCGCTGTCGCGACACCGTGTTGTCCTGCCCCTGTCTCAGCAACGATTTTTCGTTTCCCCATCCGTTCAGCCAGTAACGCTTGACCAATCGTATTGTTGATTTTATGGGCACCGGTATGGTTCAAGTCTTCTCGTTTCAAGTAGATCTTTGCGCCACCAATCGTTTGCGTCAAATGTTCGGCAAAATAAAGTGGTGTTTCACGTCCGACGTATTCTTTCAGCAATTCGTCCATTCGCGCTTGAAATGCTGGATCTTCTTTTACGGTTGCGTAAGCTTCTTCAAGTTCGATCACTGCATGCATCAATGTTTCCGGGATGTAGCGCCCTCCGTATTTACCGTATTGTCCGAGTGTATCCGGTTGTGCGTAGCTCATGCTTCTCTCTCCTTTACGGCATCTGCGAATGCCTGCATTTTGATGGGATCTTTCCGTCCATCCGTCTCGATGCCACTTGAGACATCAACGGCGAACGGGTGATATCGTTTGATTGCTTCTCCTACGTTTTCTGCTGTCAAGCCACCGGCAATGAATAGTGGACGATCGGCTTGAATGTCTCGTGACCAGTCGAATGTCTCGCCACTTCCAGCAACCGGTGCGTCGACGAGCAAATACTCCGTCTGTTGCTCTACTTCTGCGATGTCCGTCACGGGAATCGCTTGAATGATCGGAACCGGTAGCTTGCCGTCCGGGATCGTCCCATGAATTTGGACGAGATCTAGCTCGACTTGCTCGACGGCGTCGGTCACCTGCTGATAAGTAGGGGAGACGAAAACGCCGACGACCTGGACCGTACTTGGAATGTCGAGTCTAAGACGCGCTGCCTCTTCTAGAGTGACCTGTCGTTTGCTTTTAGCAAAGACGAAGCCGATGTAGTCCGCTAAGCGAACTGCCGCTTCGACATGTTCTCTTTCCCGGAGACCACAGAACTTAATCCGTGTCATACGCGAACGCCACTCACTTCTCGGATGAAGACTTGTGGATCGTCTGCCCGCATCAATGTCTCACCGACGAGGATCCCGTCGGCACCGGCAGCATGTAACAACTGTGCTTCCTCGACCGTCTTGATGCCACTCTCACTGATGTACCGGACGTCTGGTTGTTTCTGTTCGAGTAATCCGACCGATGTCTGTAAATCAACTTCGAACTTTTTCAAGTTCCGGTTGTTAATGCCGATGATTTGCGCACCGATCGCCTCTGCCCGGCGTAATTCCTCTTCGTCATGGACTTCGACTAAGACCTCAAGCCCTTCCGCATAAGCATATGCATATAAGTCAGCAAGTGTCTCCTGCTCGAGAGCAGCGACGATTAAGAGAATCAACCGTGCTCCATGTGCTTTAGCGCGGTCGATCTGAATCCGGTCGATGATGAAATCCTTACAGAGGACGGGGATGTCGACTGCTGCAGCGACTGCCGCTAAATCGTCCATCGATCCTTTGAAGTACGTCTCGTCCGTCAAGACAGAGATGACGGTCGCCCCACTCGCTTCATATTGTTTTGCCTGAGTGACGACATCGACGTCGAGTGCGATGGCCCCTTTCGATGGCGACGCTCGTTTGATTTCCGCGATGACGGATAAATCCGCTCCCGCTAGTCGTTGCTTAATCGACGGCTTCAATGCCTCTCGATCAATTCGTTCGACCCCGTTTAATTTTAATTGCAGGACTTCTACTCGTTTCGTTTCGATGATGCGATCTAAGATATTCATCCGATTGCTTCCTCCCGTGTCATTTGTCGTAATTGGTTCAATCGTTCCATCGCTCGTCCTGAATCGATGCTATCTGCTGCTAAGGCAATTCCTTCTTGAATCGTCTTCGCTCGATTTGCTGCAAAGAGGGCAATTCCGGCATTGAGTAGGACCGTGTCGCGATAAGCACCATGCTCACCACCTAGGACTTGCAGTAAAATCGTCGCATTTTCTTGTGCACTACCTCCACGGATCGCTTCAAGCGGTGCGGTCTTTAGTCCGACTTCCTCCGGGTGAAGACTGAAGCGGATCAGCTCACCTTCGTCGAGTAAGACGAGTTGGTTCGTTCCGGCAAGGGATGCTTCATCCATTCCATTCGCACCATGCAAGACGATTGCCCGCTTCCGACCGAGTCGATGTAAAGTCAACGCCATCGTCTCGAGCATATCCTCCCGGTAAATTCCTAATAGTTGTGTCTTGAGTGGGACCGGATTCGTCAACGGACCGATCAAGTTAAAGATCGTTGGAATCCGCAGATCGCGTCGGACCTTCATGATTTGCTTGACGCGCGGATGCATCCGTTGCGCAAACAAGAAGGCGATTCCGTTCGACTCGAGCTGTTCTGCTAAACGTTCTGGTGTCGCATCAAGTGAAACCCCGAGTGCTTCGAGCACATCAGCGCTGCCTGTTTTACTCGAGACACTCCGATTTCCGTGCTTTGCGACTTTCATGCCGGCACCGGCTAGGACGAAGGCGGCTGTCGTACTGATGTTGAACGACTGTGAGCCGTCGCCTCCCGTGCCGCAGTTATCCATGAAATCGCCGGTGATCGGAATGTCGAGGGCGACCTCGCGCATGATTGAAGCGAGACCGGCTAGTTCTTCTGCAGTCTCCCCTTTTGCTTTCAATGCGACGAGAAAAGCAGCAATTTCGCTATCGGTCACGTCTTCTGCAAACAGTTCGCGTGCTGCCTGTTGCATCTCTTCATATCGTAAATGTTTTGCTTCTGCTAATTTCAATAACGTCTCTTTCATCGTTCGTCACTCCTTTGTCAATTCAATGAATCGTTTAATCATCTGCTGTCCTTGTGGTGTTCCGACGGATTCAGGATGGAACTGGATTCCGAAAGTCGGATGCGTTCGGTGCTCGAGTGCCATGATCGTCCGGTCATCCGTTTCTGCTGTGATGACGAGCTCCGTCGGTAAGTCGTTTCGAGCGACGATTAGCGAATGATAGCGCATGACCTCTAACGTTCCTGTCATTTCGTCGAAGAGTTGTCCCGATTGTCGGATCATCGATGTCTTCCCATGCATGATGACCGGCGCTTCGACGACATGTCCTCCGAATGCTTCGCCGATTGCCTGGTGTCCGAGACAGACACCGAGAATCGGTATTTGACCCGAGAATTGTCGAATCAGATCGATACAGATGCCAGCGTCAGCCGGGCGACCGGGACCGGGCGAGAGGATGATGCCGTCTGGTTTCATCTCGCGTAGTTCTTCGATGCTGACCGCATCGTTTCGAATGACGTGAACGTCCGTATAAACGGATGCGTATTGGTATAGGTTATAGGTAAAAGAATCATAATTATCAATTAGGACGATCATTTCCAAACCTCCAGTAGTGATTTCGCTTTGTGTAACGTCTCCTGGTACTCGAGGCGTGGAATCGAATCGTAGACGACACCAGCCCCTGCTTGAACAGAAGCGACACCATCCTTGATCACCATCGTCCGGATAGCGAGGGCAAAATCCATATTCCCCCGAACATCGAAATAGCCGACCGCCCCGGCATATACTTCTCGTTTCACCTGTTCGTACTGGTCAATCAACTGCATCGCTCGAATTTTCGGAGCTCCCGTGACCGTCCCAGCCGGTAGACAAGAGACGAGTGCGTCTGCGCCGGTCTTTCCGTCTGCTAACGTTCCTTCAACGACAGAAACGAGGTGCATGACGTTCTTGAAGCGCTCGATTTGCATGAATCGCGTCACCTCGACGGTACCGATTTGACAAATCCGACCGAGGTCGTTGCGTCCGAGATCGACAAGCATCCGGTGCTCGGCCCGTTCCTTCTCATCGTGAAGCAACTCCTCTGCCAGTCGTTCGTCCTCCTCTTTCGTCTTCCCCCGGCGGCGCGTGCCGGCAATCGGATTCGTCGTCACGCGATTCCCTTTGACTTGGACCAAACTTTCCGGGGAGGCCCCGAGTACGATTGCTTCGCCTAAGTCGATATAGAAGAGATAAGGGCTTGGATTGTCCTTGCGGAGCTTCCGGTAAAACTGGAACGGGTCACCTGAGAACGTCGCATCGAGGCGTTGTGAGAGCACGAGCTGGAAGACGTCGCCTTGGCGGATATGTCTCTTTGCTTGTTCGACGAGTCCTTCAAACGTCTCTTGATCCATCAACGGTTCATAGACGACATCCCGGAGAGGACGCTCGATGTCCGTTCGCTCCCGCGGTTGCTCAAGTTGTGCTTTTCGTTCTGCTAGACGTTGACGTAATTCATCACGATCGGTGATGCCACCGAGTGATGTCTGAATCAAATGAACACGATGTTCGAGATGATCGAACAGGATGATTTGGTCGTATACGGCGAGTAGCGCGTCCGGTAATCGTCGCGTTCGCTCTGGAACCGCTCCGAGTGTTTCATAGGCACGCATCATGTCGTAACCGACATATCCGATCCCACCCGCTAAAAACGGAAGGTCCTCTTCTACGCTACTCCGGAGGATCATCTGTTGCATCAGCCGTACTGGATCACCTGTTTCCTGCGTCAATTGACCTGTCGTCAATTGTTCCCGTGTCACGGTTCGTCCTTCTGCCCGAATCATCTCCACCGGATCGACACCGATGATCGAATACCGTCCTTGATCCGTATGCGCGGAACTTTCAAGCAAACATTTCTGTGTTCCGCTCAGTTGTTGAAAAATCATGATCGGCGTCATCTCGTCGCCGTTTAGTTCAAGTTGTTCGATGATAAGTGTGTCTGTCTGAACCATCCCTTTTCGCCTCCTGGAATATAAAAAAATCCTCCACACAGCGTATGCTGTATGGAGGACGATGATCTCGCGGTGCCACCTCTCGATTGGAACGGTTCGACCGCTCCCACTCTGTCTGATGCGTCTAAAAAGAAGAGACATCATAGCCTACGATAACGGGGGCATCCGTCGCGACCTACTTCTTCGTTCAGCCACGCTCTCATGAGACCATTCACGAAACCTCGCCGTACGGAAGTCGCACCATTCTTCCGCTCTCTGAAACGCCGATGTTGTCTCGCTACTTAACTCACTCTACGATTTGTTCGATTCGATTGTATACGAAAAGGGTCTTCTCGCCCACTCATGTAGAACATGAAGGACGGGAAGACCCGCGGTACCACCTTCGTTGACGATGCTGACACCGTCCCCTTTGAAACGAACCGGACCGTTGTCCTGATTCGTCGACCCCGATAACGGGAGGAACCCGTCAGAGCCTACTACCCATTGAAGGGATTCGGTCTGAAGCTCAGAAGGCCATTCGCTTGTTGCCCGATACTGATTCGCACCACCCATCAGCTCTCTTGAATCGTTTCACAAGTTACTTCTCTTCGTCTTTGCTATCGTGTGTTGAATTGATTCTTATATTACGATGCTTCTTCTTCCCTGTCAACTGGAAAAACTCAGTATAAGGAAAGTTGGTTTGGATCAATCGATTCGAGCGCTTGTTTGACAGTTTGTAGGAACTGTCCGGCTACGAGTCCATCGAGCACCCGGTGGTCGATCGACATACAGAGGTTGACCATGTCGCGTGCTGCGAACATGCCGTTCACCCAAACTGGACGTTTGACGATTGATTCAACGGATAGAATCGCCGCTTGCGGGAAGTTAAGAATCGGTGCTGATTGGATCGAACCGAATGATCCCGTATTGTTAACCGTAAACGTCCCACCTTGCATCTCTGCAGATGACAACGTGCCGGCTTGTGCGCGTTTCCCGAAGTCATCGATCGCGCGTGCGATCCCCTTGATGCTTAATTCATCCGCATTCTTGACGACCGGTACGAACAGAGCGTCCTGCGTTGCGACAGCAAGTGATAGGTTGATCGCTTTCTTTTGAATGATCTTATCTCCCGCCCATGTCGAGTTCATGATTGGATGTTTCTTCAATCCTTCGACTGTCGCCTTCATGAAGAACGGTAAGAACGTCAATTTGACCCCTTCTTGTTTGAAGAACGCATCTTTATGACGATTACGTGCTTCGACCAAGTTCGTGACATCAACTTCGATCATCAACCAAGCATGTGGCGCTTCGTGTTTCGCGCGAACCATGTTCGAAGCGATCGCTTGACGCACACCGGCAGTTGGAATCTCGATGTCGCCCGTTTCCGTCGGTTGTGGTGCACTGACCGGACGTTTTGGTGCGGGTGGTGCTTCTGTCGGAGGCGCTACCGGAGCCGCTTTCACTTCTGGTTTTAGTTCAGTAGTTTGTGTTGTCGGGACTGATCCAGACTCGATCAGTTTCAAGAGATCTTTTCGGGTAATCCGGCCACCTGCTCCTGTACCCGTCACTTGTTCAAGATCAATACCGTGTTCCCCCGACAGCTTCAAGACAGCTGGTGAATAGCGTTTTTTCATCGATGTATCAGCATTCTTCGTCTCTTCGACAGCTGGCACTTCTTGTTCGGTCGCCGCGACTTCCGTCGATCCGCCGTTGACTTGCATCGTGACGATTGCGTCACCGACTTGCAACGTATCACCTTCTTCTGCAAGTAGTTTTTCAATCACACCATCAAATGAAGATGGGACTTCTGCCGTTACCTTATCGGTAATGACTTCTGCAATCGGATCATATTTTTTGACAGTATCGCCCGGTTTGACAAGCCACATCGAAATCGTTCCTTCAGTAACACTTTCCCCGAGTTGTGGCATCGTAAGTGTTTCAGTCTTCATCGGTCAGTTCCCCCTTAGTATGCGTGTAACGTCCGGATTTTATCTTCAATTTTCTCACTTGAGATGTTGAAGAACTTCTCCATCGTCGGAGCGTATGGCATCGCTGGGACGTCTGGACCACAGAGTCGTTCGATTGGTGCATCGAGATCGAACAATGCTTCTTCTGCAATGATCGCCGACACTTCACTCATGACGCTACCTTCTTTATTGTCTTCCGTGACGAGCAAGACTTTCCCCGTCTTTTTCGCTGCTTCGACGACTGCTTCGCGGTCGATTGGATAGACGGTCCGCAAGTCAAGGATGTGGACATCGATTCCGTCTTTTTCAAGGCGTGTTGCTGCCTCAAGTGCCATGTGGACACATAGTCCGTAAGTGATGATCGTCACGTCCTCGCCCTCACGCTTGACGTCTGCTTTACCGATTTCGACCGTATAGTCGCCTTCAGGAACATCTCCTTTTAACAGACGATAGCCCCGCTTGTGCTCGAAGAACAAGACCGGATCATTCGAACGAATCGCTGCCTTTAGCAATCCTTTTGCGTCGTATGGATTCGATGGGATGACGATTTTTAGACCAGGCGTCGAGTTGAACATCGCCTCGACCGACTGAGAATGATAAAGTGCCCCGTGAATACCGCCACCGAACGGTGCACGGATGACGATCGGACACGTCCAATCATTGTTCGAACGGTACCGAATCTTCGCTGCTTCACTGACGATTTGGTTGACTGCTGGCATGATGAAGTCAGCGAATTGCATTTCAGCAATCGGACGCATGCCGTACATCGCAGCTCCGATTCCGACACCGGCAATCGCACTCTCAGCGAGCGGTGCATCGATGACACGTTCTTCTCCGAATTGTTCGAGCAATCCTTGGGTCGCCCGGAAGACACCACCACGGACACCAACGTCTTCGCCGAGGATGAAGACGGACTCGTCGCGTTCCATTTCTTCTTTGATTGCACTATTGATCGCTTCGATTAAACTTAACGTCGTCATTTCGTTTCCTCCTCGTCGTACACGTAACGTAATGCATTTTCTGGTACATCGTAAGCCGCTGCTTCCGCATAAGCCGTTGCTTCATCGACTTCTTTCTCCATCGCTTGTTCGATTTCAGTCGCTGACTCTTCCGTCAGGACGCCCATTTCGATCAGACGTGCCCGGAAGAGTTTGATGCCGTCACGTGCTTTTAAGGCATCGAGTTCTTCAGCAGAACGGTATGATTTATCGTCATCATCGGATGAATGTGGCACGAGGCGTTCGACTTCAACTTCAATCAAGGTCGGACCTTCTCCCCGTAATCCGCGCTCGCGTGCTTCCTTGACGACCTTATAGACAGCGAGTGGATCGATGCCGTCCACCGTATAACCAGGCATTCCGTAGCCGATCGCACGATCAGCGACGTGTTTCGCTGACAGCTGTTTTGAGAGAGGTGTCGAGATCGCGTATTTATTGTTTTCACAGAACAAGATGACCGGGAGCTTATGAATTCCGGCGAAGTTCGCCCCTTCATGGAAGTCTCCTTGGTTTGAAGAGCCCTCTCCGAACGAGACGTAAGCAACGAGTGGTTCCTTACGCATCTTCGCAGCAAGTGCGATCCCGACAGCATGTGGGACTTGTGTCGTAACCGGACTTGAACCCGTGACGATATTCAAGGCACGTGAACCGTAGTGTCCTGGCATTTGACGACCACCTGAGTTCGGATCTTCTGCCTTTGCGAATGCCGACAGCATGATATCGCGTGACGTTTGACCGAAGTGCAAGACGACACCTAAATCACGGTAATACGGCAAAATGTAGTCCGTTCCTTTTTCAAGGGCGAACGCCGCACCGACTTGAGCCGCTTCTTGTCCTTGACATGAGACGAGGAAGGGAATTTTACCCGCTCGGTTCAACTTCCACATCCGTTCGTCGATCTTCCGCGCACGGACCATCGTTTCGAACATCTGAATCGCGTCCTGTTCCGTTAATCCGAGTTCTACTAATTCTTTGAATTCTATTTTTTCCATCCGTAATTCCTCCTTAGGCGTGAACCGCAAGTCCGTCGACGGCAAGTGCTGCTTCTCCGAATGCTTCTGACAAGGCCGGGTGCGGATGCACGAGCTGTCCGACTTCCCATGCCGTTGCATTGAGTACGAGCGCTAATCCACCTTCACTGATCAGTTCCGTTGCTTTTGGTCCGACGATGTGAACACCGACGAGATCATCTGTCTTCGCATCGGAGACGAGCTTGATGAATCCTGCTGCCTCTCCTTCGATCCGCGCTTTCCCTAATCCGTTGAACGAGAAGCTTCCGATCTTGACGTCCATTCCGGCACGTTTCGCTTCGTCTTCCGTCAAACCGACCGATGCCGCTTCCGGTACGCTGTAGATACAACGTGGTACGAACGCGTATTCAAGTGGTGTCGTCGTTCCGTTTACGATCGCCTCGACCGCTTTGACACCTTCTGCTGACGCAACGTGCGCTAGTTGTAAGCGACCGATCACATCCCCGATCGCATAGATATGTTGATCCTTCGTCCGGAAATGGTTATCTACTTGGATGAAGCCATTTTCGACGACGATATTCGTGTTTTCAATCCCGATGCCTTCGACGTTCGCCATTCGACCGATGGCGACAAGCAATTTATCCGCTTCAAGCGTCGTTTGTTCTCCGTTACGGTCGATCGCGATCGAGACACCGTCTTCTGACATCCGGAACGTGTCACTTTGTGCAGCTGCGCCGGTATGAATCTTGACGCCCCGCTTTTTCAATTGACGAGCGACTTCACGACTGACTGCCGCATCTTCCGTCGGTAAAATCCGGTCGCTGAATTCGACGACCGTTACTGCGACGTCAAAATCCGTCAACATCGATGCCCATTCGACACCGATGACGCCGCCACCGATGATGACGATCGACTTTGGCAAATCTGCCATATCGAGTGCATCATCCGAGCTGAGGACATACTCTGAATCAAAAGCAAGTCCGTTCAATGGACGTGGACGCGACCCTGTCGCGACGATCAATTGACGCGGAAGGATCAATTCGCCTTCGCCTTCTTCCGGCTCGACGCTGATTGTTCCCGGCATCGGTGAAAAGATACTTGGTCCAAGAATCGAACCCCGACCATGAAAGACTTCAATCTTTCCTTTTTTCATCAGGTGCTGAATGCCTGCTTCTAGTCCATCCACGATTTCTTGTTTACGTTGTTTGACCTGTTCGAATCGTAAAAACGATTCCGGTACGTCCACGCCATATGTAGCAGCGTGTTTGACCGTCTGATAGACTGCTGCTGATTTCAAAAAGGCTTTAGATGGGATGCAGCCACGATGTAAGCATGTCCCGCCTAATTTTCCTTGTTCCACGATTGCTACCGACTTCCCGGCTTGTGCCGCACGAATCGCGGCGACATATCCACCGGGTCCGCCACCTAGGACAACGACGTCGAATTCTCTAGCCATGTTGGTTCGCCTCCATATTCCTTAACTTCTTCTTCCCCACGTAAGACACGCAACACTCCTTCTGCGAGCGCCTGCAACTCATCTTCACCAGGACTACGTACGACTTGACCGAGGTGGGCGATACGCTCTTCGATCGCATGCGTCAATCGATCACTATAGGCAAGTCCGCCTGTTAGAATGATCGCGTCGATCTGACCGAACAAGACGGCGCTTTGACCAGCAATCTCTTTTGCGATCCGGTATGCCATCGCGTCATATAACAACGCCGCTTTTTCGTCGCCTTCTTCAATCCGGCGCTCGATCTCGATCGCGTCAAACGTTCCCAAGTGCGCGACAAGTCCGCCTGACCCAACGACCAGACGCTTCATCTCTTCAAGTTTATACTTGGTACTATAACATAGTTCTACTAGTTGACCAACAGGTAGCGATCCGCTGCGTTCTGGCGAAAACGGTCCTTCTCCATCGAGTCCGTTGTTGACGTCGATGACACGCCCCTCTTGGTGCACGCCTACCGTAATCCCGCCGCCCATGTGAGCGATGATCAGGCGCAATTCCTCATATGGACGTCCGATTTCCTTCGCATACCGTTTCGCGACAGCTTTTTGATTTAATGCATGAAAAATACTCTTTCGTTCAAG
Source organism: uncultured Exiguobacterium sp. (assembly GCF_964277885.1). Lineage (NCBI taxonomy): Bacteria > Bacillati > Bacillota > Bacilli > Caryophanales > Exiguobacterium > uncultured Exiguobacterium sp. The sequence goes on from NZ_CAXYJR010000005.1 coordinate 1,892,541, forward strand.
TTCAGGTAAGCCTGTAATCCGCGCGATCGGCTCAAGTTCGTCAACGACGACCGGATCAACGATAAATGATGGTATGTCGAGTGTCCGAGCAATCTCATCCGCGAGGAGTCCACCGAGGTTCGAGGCATGGACGCCAAAAATACCGCTGAGTAAGTCTTCTCGCATTTCCCGATTGACGGCGTACGTACCGCTGACGAGCGGCCGGAGTAGTCCTCCGCGTCCTACGACTGCAGTAAGCGCTTTCAAATCAATCTGCTCTTCAGCTAATACTTCGAGTAACACATGACGACGCATCTCCAGCTGTGCTGGAAGCGGTCCTCCGACCGCCTCCGCTGGATGGCGTAACGTCTTTGTGAACACCTGGTTCGCTCCTTCAAAGATACCGATCTTCGTCGACGTCGAACCGGGATTGATCGTTAAAATACGTTCGCTCATGGATATCCTCCTCTGATCAGCCACGTGATCCTAGAATGTTTTTATCACGACGCAGGAATTGACTGCGGGCGCTACGCATCGTCGCGATGCGCTCTTCTGCCATTTTTTCAGCCGCCCGGTATGTCGGTAAGTGATCGCGTTTTGCGATTTCGAACACTTTCGTGACCGCATCATAAACGAGTTCGACTTTTTTCATGGCACGATCGCGGTTGTATCCGTCGAGTTCATCGGCAACGTTGATAACACCACCGGCATTGATGACGAAGTCTGGTACGTATAAAATATCGCGTTCTTCGAGCATGTCACCGTGACGGTCTTCTTTGAGTTGGTTATTTGCCGCACCGGCGATGATCTTGACTTTCAATTGTGGAATCGTCTCGTCGTTTAATGTCGCACCGAGGGCACATGGTGCAAAGATATCTGCTTCGACACTATAGATGTCTTCTGGTGCGACGATCAAGGCACCGAATGCTTCTTCTGCACGTTGAAGTGCTTCTTGGTTGATGTCCGTGACGATTAGCTTCGCCCCTTCTTCATGCAAATGACGGCATAGATTGAAGGCAACGTTACCGACACCTTGGATCGCAATCGTTTTTCCACCAAGTGAATCTGTTCCGTACACTTCTTTTGCCGCAGCTTTCATCCCACGGTAGACACCGTATGCTGTAACCGGTGATGGGTTACCACTTGATCCGAATGCTGGGCTGACACCAGTAACGAAATCTGTCTCCATATGAATGTAATCCATGTCTGCAACTGTCGTATTGACATCTTCTGCTGTGATGTAACGACCGTTCAGTGACTGGACGTAACGTCCGAATGCCCGGAAGAGTGCTTCTGACTTTTGTGTCTTCGCATCGCCGATGATGACAGCTTTACCACCACCAAGGTTCAAACCAGCGGCTGCGTTCTTATACGTCATCCCTTTTGATAAACGAAGCGCATCAATCAATGCCTCTTCATCTGATGCATAGTTCCACATGCGAAGTCCACCGAGTGCCGGTCCGAGTGTCGTGTCATGAATCGCGATGATTGCTTTTAATCCTGATACTTTATCGTGGCAAAAAACGACTTGTTCGTAATCTTCCATCTCCATTGTTTCAAAGATGCTGAAGCGTGATTCTACGTTTGTTTCGACCATTTTAAGTTCCTCCTCAGATTGTTTGTTTTACTTTTTTCGTCTGTTGAGCATTTAATAGCGCAAAGGCTAGTGAGTACATTTTTGCTTCTGCTGTATCGGCACGGCTTGTTAAGACGACCGGAGCCCGTGCTCCGACGAGAATCGCCGCAACCGAGGCATGCGCGAAATACATGAGTGATTTGTAGATGACGTTTCCGACTTCGATTTGCGGAACGACGAGTAAATCCGCCTGACCTGCTACATCTCCCGTCAATCCTTTTTGCTGGGCAGCGACGAGATTTACGGCATTGTCGAGTGCGAGTGGTCCGTCTACAAGGCAATCCTTGATTTGACCACGTCGGTTCATTTGCGTCAGCAGGGCGGCATCAATCGTCGCCTGCATCGTTGGATTGACGACTTCGACAGCTGCTAAGACTGCGACTTTCGGTAAGCCGTATCCGAGAGCACGTAAGGCGGAGACACCGTTTTCGATGATCTTCACTTTGTCTTCGAGTGTCGGTTGGATATGAATCGCTGCATCGGTTAATCCGATCGCTGATTCACGCCCCGGTACTTCGAACAAGGCGACATGCGACAAGACATTCCCTGAACGCAAACCCGTTTCTTTGTTCAAGACAGCTTTCATGAACGTAGCTGTCGGAACAAGACCTTTCATCAAGACGCTCGCATCCCCTTTGCGAACGGCATGAGCGGCACGTTCTGCCGCTTCTTGTGATGTAGAAGTATGTGTGATCACGAACTGTGACTCTCGTAATGCTCGTTTTTGAATCATCTGCTGAATCCGTGTCGCATCCCCGAACAAATGAAAACGCGCTAAATCGTTCTCAATTGCTAATGCGACAGCATCCATCACTTCTTCGTCATCCGCAGCTGCGATCGCAACGACGGAATCTTCGAGTCGAGCTGCCTGCTCGACCATTTCACTGAATCTCACCGTATTCCCCCCTCACCTGTCATACATAAATAGTAATAGCAATTTTCGTGCCAATTCAAAAGAGACGGTAGGTTAAGCAAGAACGTCTTTAATTTTGCACGCTTTTGCATTTTTTGCAATATATTGCACGCAAAAATTTGCGCTTTACGAATAGATGTTAAATCGTTCCACTTTGTAATAAAGTGCGCGAAGTGAAATTCCGAGTTGTTTCGCTGCTTCTGTTTTGTTGCCATTAAAGGCAGTAAGCGCTTCCCGAATCAACCGTTCTTCGACGTGTGACATCTCATCCGATAAATGTTTGATTTCCTTTTTCTGTCTCGTCGCGACTTTCGTTGTTTGTGGCACGACAAGCTGGAGATGGCCTTTTCGTAAGACGGTTTCTGTTTTATCCGTAAAAATCAATGCACGACCGATGACATTTTCAAGCTCGCGGACATTTCCTTTCCACGGTTGCTTCTTCATTGCTTCGAGTACATCATCCGAGATCCGTCCGACCGATCGTCCATAACTTTGATTCAATTTGCGGAGTAGGTGTAAGGTTAACGGTGCGATATCATCCGGACGCTCACGTAGTGCCGGTATGTGTATCGGTAAACGATTGATCCGGTAATAAAGATCTTCTCGGAACTCATTCATGATGATTTTTTGTTCGAGATTGGCATTCGTCGCCGCGATGATGCGGACATCAACCGGAATCGCCTTCGTGCCACCGACACGGACGACTTCATTTTCCTGTAACACCCGTAACAGTTTGGCTTGGACGTCGAGTGGCAATTCGCCGATCTCATCTAAGAATAGCGAACCTCCGTGTGCTTCTTCGAAATATCCCCGTTTCCCGCCGCGCCGCGCTCCTGAGAACGCGCCTTCCTCGTACCCGAATAGTTCACTTTCGAGTAACGTCGGTGCAATCGCCGCACAGTTGACGCGGACGAATTGTTCATATTTGCGTTCGCTCGCTGCATGGATCGCATGCGCGAACAACTCTTTTCCGGTTCCCGATTCACCACGAATCAAGACGTTGACGGGCATCGTTGCCGCAAGCTTTGCTTGATCGACGACGAAGCGCATTGCTTCACTCTCGGCGATGATATCATCAAATGTATATTTGGCTTCAAGCGTCCGGATTTTTTGACGCGCTGCCTTTAATTCTTTTGCCAGTGCCTTCATTTCTGAGATATCCCGAATGACACCTACCGAACCTCGGACTTGTCCATCGACGATGACAGGTGCCGCGTTGACGATGATATCGCGTTGATCTTGCCCGATCTTCATCCGAACATCTCGAACGTTCTCGCCTGTGTTCAAGACTTTCAAATGAACAGACTCCTGCATTCCGATATCAGCACTAGCCGGTTTTCCGACGACATCTCGTTCTGTGAAACCGGTCATTCGCGTATATGCAGGATTGATCAGCATCGTCTGTCCATCTTGATCAGCGACTGAGATTGCCTCACTCGTACAATGAATGATCGCTTCGAGCATTTTTTCTTTTTCAGTCAGACGCTCGAGTAACACTCTGACGAATTCACCCGGTAAGACCGCCGCTCCCGGAAAATCATGAATCAATTGTTCGAGTACGCCATTTTCTCCCGTGGCGTCAATGATGAAATCGACGTTTTCTCCTTCGAATGCCGACCAATTGGCTTCGATGCGGATGTCTGCACGCCGTGCAAGCGCCACCCCAGGCGCCTCCATGTTTGGATCGACAAGACCGATGACCGTTAATAATGGTGAACGTTGAAATGCGTGCAGGACTTCTGTTCCCCCTTGACCAGCCCCGACGACGAGTAGATGATGCATATGAATTCCCCCTTTGAAACTGCTTACATTTCTATCCTACTCGGAATAAAATAGGGAAGCAAACCCGATTCGCAGAACGGTCGATTTTTTGATACAATACGCTTGGAAAGGAGTGGCGTCCTATGCGTATCATTGGTTTGCTCTCATTATTGATCCCCGGCATCATCGGCGCAATCGGCATCAAGCTCATGCGCGACAGTGTCTTTCTAATTGCTCAAGTTCCATTTAAATACTTAGGCGATGCGGCTTACGTATATGTATTACAAGGTCTCGTCGGGTTGATTCTTGCGATGGGCGGCATTGGTTTTGTCGCAGGATATGTCTTTTATCGCGACCGAAAACGCGGAAAAGTCTCTGACCGCTATCAAAAAAAATGAACACAGAAAAAGGTCCCCATCTCTTGAACTCATTTCAAGCGCGGGACCTTTTACTCGTATAAAATTGGTTTCACTTACGGATGAACTCCTCTCATAGTTAGAACTATTCGTGTACTCCAAAACCTTAGGTGTTCCTCTTAATGAAGAGGTGGAAAGAAATCAGATCTGGCTATCGGGCTAACGATAGAATGGTATTTCAGTTCCATCATCTGACTGTACTCGGGACCTAGGTGGAGCGTAATGTCATCCGCTTGAAGCAGTCAAACATTCGGTTGCTAACAATCACTGCTAGACAACACTCCTTTTCACGAACTGTACTTTTCATTTTAGACGATCCGTTACCTTCCACTTTTCCCTAGCTTCGAAATCATGGAAGCTCCCATTCATTCGAGATTTCCCATCTAGAATGAACAAGATACCTTGGTACGACTTCTACCAAGAGAATGTCGTCCGGCATTCTTGAGCCATTTACAGTTGGCGTTCTGAGATGATGTTCATCAACGGGATTTCCGGAGTCCTCGCCGACTCGACGTTCATCTGACGTCTTGCCAAATCATTTGGTACTTTTATTATAACAAACATTTCAGTTTATGCAATATTTATTTGTAAACGCTTTTATATATTTTTAACTTTACGGTATGCTATAAGCAGATCGTAATCGAAAGGAGATCTTTCATGCGAAAAATCATCGTATTCGAGCATCTATCGTTAGACGGTGTCATTCAAGCACCGAGCGATAAGACAGAAGATCCAAGTAACGGTTTTACCCATGGTGGTTGGACTACTTCGTTCCAACATCCTGAGATCGGTCAGGTCATCCGTAAATGGATGCAAGAGGATTGCGCCCTGTTACTCGGTCGCGCGACATACGAGCAATGGTCGAGTTACTGGCCGCTCCATGCAGATATCTGGCCAGTTGCCGATCATACCATGAAATATGTCGCCACGCGTCATGCACCACCTATTCTTTGGCAGCCGACGATGTATTTAAAGCAGCCGACTTCTGAACTAGAGCTTTTGAAACAACAGGACGGACCACCGCTTCACGTCTGGGGTAGTAGTGAACTCGTTCATGTACTGTATCAAGCGGATCTGATTGATGAACTTCGATTGATCCACTATCCGGTCATCGTCGGTTCTGGTAAACGTCTATTTCCCGGCAACGGAATGACGCCTCTCACTTGGAACGTCACAAAACGACACACGCTTGATAACGGTGTGTTGATCGCTTACTATGAACGGGATCGGAACTAAAAACACACCGTCTAACCATCAGACGGTGTGTTTCCTTTAACCAGATTGTTCTTGATTCATATGACTCGAAACATACGAGATGAACTCCGAGTTCTTTGGACTTTTCTCTTGTTCGATTCGACCGTTGAAGAGCTCGTGCTGTTGCATCCCTTCGTTCCAAGCGGACTTGATGGCGTGACGCATCGCTCGTTCGACACGAGATGCTGTCGTTTGGTGTTTCTTCGCGATCGTCGGATAGAGTTCCTTTGTAATCAATCCAAGTAAATCTTCCCGTTCAAGCACCATTAAGACAGCGTCCTTTAAATAGGTAAACCCTTTGATATGCGGAGCAATTCCCACTTCTCGCAGTGTCGTACCGACTCTTAAGTCAATCGTTTCGACGATCGGTGCTTGTCCTTGATGCGTCACGAGACGAATTTTTTGAACGAGCTGATCCATGCTGAACGGTTTAAGTAAGAAGTATGATGCTCCGAGGGTGACCGCTTGTTGTGAGACCTCATCCTTACCGAAGGCGCTCAACATGATGACAGCAGGATTCTTCTTTTTCTTCATCAACTCTTCAAGGACACCCAGCCCATCTAAATGAGGCATGATGATGTCGAGGAGCAATACATCCACTTCATGTTCTTTCATGCGTTCGAGACAACTCTCGCCGTTGTAGGCGACGCAAACGACTTCCATGTCTTCTTGCGCAGAGATATGTTGGCGAATCAGTTCGACCATTTCGCGATTATCATCTGCTATCCCGACTTTAATCAATCCTTACACCCCATTTTTAAGCGATTCTTTCATCGTCTTCGCCTGATCCATCAATTCCTCGGCATGACGTAACGTCAAATCCGTCATATGCGCGCCGGAGATCATCCGTCCGAGTTCATTCCCTCGATCTGCTTGAGACAAGACGTTGACTTGGGTCGTCGTACGATCCGTCTCCTCAATCTTCCGAATATAGAGATGTTGATCGGCCATCGAAGCGACTTGTGGTAAGTGCGTGATACAAAGCACTTGTCCGTCTACTGATAAACGATAGATCTTTTCAGCCATCGCTTGGGCGACACGACCCGAGACACCTGTATCGACTTCATCGAAGATAATCGAGGCGACCCCGACCGAGCGCGAGAAAATCGACTTCAGTCCGAGCATGATACGGGATAATTCCCCACCCGATGCGACTTTTCCGAGCGACTTGAACGGCTCGCCCGCATTCGTCATGATGAAGAACTCCACTTGGTCGATCCCGTTCTTGCGCAGCGTCGGCGTTTTTCCATCTTGAAGAAAACGAATCTCAAACCGCGCTTTCTCCATGTAGAGCTCACGCAACTCCAGATGAATCGCTTCGCTTAATTGAACGGCCGCTTTTCGCCGTTGTTGCGAGAGACGACCACCAATCTCAAACAATTCGCCTTCGAGCTGTTCGACTTCGGCTTTTAAGCGCTCAATCCGTTCATCTCGATTCGTCATCGTATCAAGTTCAACTCGAATTTTCTCACCGTATGCAATGACTTCCTCGATCGTCGCCCCGTATTTTCGTTTCAGTTGTTGGAAGACGGATAAACGTTGTTCAATCTCATCGAGACGATTGGAATCGAACTCAAGTGTTTCAAGTTGATCTCGAATCGCATACCCGACTTCTTCGAGTCCATAAAAAGCGCTTGCGATCGCGTCACTCTGCTGCGAAAACTGTTCGTCGATACTTGACGCTTGCTGTAGTTCACGCATCGCGTCTCCTACAGAGTCGATACCGCGCATCTCATCATGCAAAGCATCGTACGCTGTCTTCAGTGACGCATATAGCTTCTCGAAATTCGCGAGACGATTCCGCTCGACAAGCAACTCATCTTCCTCATGCGCCCGAAGTTTTGCGCCTTCAATCTCTTCTGTCTGAAATGACAACAAATCAATCCGTTGTGCAAGTTCCTGCTCACTTTGCGCGAGCGATTGCAAAGCCGTCCGTTTTTCTTCATACGCTTGGTAACCGGACTGGTAGGCTTGAAGAAGCGGCGCAATTGCCTCTTGCGCGAAGTCATCGAGAATCGCTTGATGATACGTACTGTCCATTAAATGCTGATGTTCATGTTGCCCGTGCATATCGACAAGGACACGCCCGAACTCACGTAAGATCGTCAGTGTGACCAGCTTATTGTTGACGCGACAGACACTTTTCCCGGTCGCGAACAGATCACGTCGCAAGATGATCAATCCATCTTCGATATCGATACCATACTCTTCTGCGAGATCATAGACGAGATGGTCGTCCTCAATCAGAAACAACCCCTCTAGTTCCGCCCGATCTTCCCCGTATCGAACGAATTCTGCGGATCCACGTCCACCAATCAATAATCCGATCGCGTCGAGAACGATCGATTTACCGGCACCTGTTTCCCCAGTCAAGACGGTCATTCCTTTTTTAAAGTCGATCTGTAGCTCGTCAATGATCGCAAATTGTTTGATCGATAATTCAGCTAGCATCCTGTCAACTCCTTACAGCATTTCTAAAATTCGTTCCGTCACTTCTTTCGCTTGTTCCTCACTTCGTGCGATCAATAGGATCGTATCGTCCCCACACACCGTCCCAAGCAGTTCGTTCCAGCTCAAATGGTCCAGTAAGACAGCGACTGCGTTCGCATTTCCCGGCAGGACATGCATGACAATCAGATTTTGAGCAGAATCAATCGAGATGAAGCTATCCCCGAGCAGACGCCGCAATTTCCCGAGTGGGTTGAAGCGTTGGTCGGCGGGTAAGCTGTATTTATAACGTCCATCATTCAACGGGACTTTGACGAGATGGAGTTCCTTAATATCTCGTGATACCGTTGCCTGTGTCACCTTATATCCTGCATTCCGTAATTCCTCTACCAATTCATCCTGGGTTTCTACTTCTGATTGGGTGATGATCTCCCGAATCTTAATCAACCGTTGCCCCTTTGTCATCCCTGCACCTCACAGTATTATTCGATGTTACTATTGTAATCCAATAAATCATTAAAAGTCCACGTTTGCCATTTTATTATACGGTTTTCATCGCTCCGAACAACAAGGAAGACGGACCCATGAACCGGATCCGTCCTCGTTTTCATCTGTTCGTTTAAAGACTAGCATGTGCTTGCTTGACCGTCTCCGTCGCATCGACGGATGGATCAAGCCCTGGTTGACCAAGGCGCGCATGCAACAAGAACTCGATGTTCCCCTCTCCACCGGTAATCGGTGAATAGTCGAGCTGCTTGACATAGAACCCTTGTTGAATGAAGAATTCGATCATCTCATCGAGCACTCGGACATGAATCCGTTCGTCACGCACGATACCTTTTTTACCGATATCATCACGCCCAGCTTCGAATTGTGGTTTGACGAGCGCCATGACGTCTCCTCCTTCGACGAGGATCGTCGTCAGCGGTGGAAGCATCAATCGTAACGAGATGAATGACACATCAATCGTCGCGAACTGTGGCGAGACAGGGAACATATCTGGTGTCGCATGCCGGAAGTTCGTTTTCTCCATCACTGTCACACGGTCATCCGAGCGAAGCTTCCAGTCCAGCTGATTGGAACCGACATCCAGCGCATACATATGTGCCGCTCCATTTTGTAAGGAGCAGTCGGTAAAACCACCCGTTGACGATCCGATATCGAGACCTGTTTTACCCGTGACATCAAAATCGAATACTTGAAGTGCCTTTTCCATCTTGAAGCCTCCACGACCGACATAAGGCATCAACTGACCTTTGACGTGCAAATCGATATCGGACTTGACCTTTTCACCGGCCTTCTCCAATCGTTCTGTTCCGCTAAAGACCAGTCCAGCCATGATCGACCGTTTCGCTTTTTCACGCGTTTCAAACAAACCGCGCTCGACGAGAAGAACGTCGAGGCGGATTTTTTTTACATTTTCCATGAATCGTCACACACTCTGTTTCTTTCCTTGATTGACGAAAGCGCGTACTTCTTCTGCGATTTGTCCAGGTAATAATCCGATTTCTTCTAGTAACTCGTTGACACCGCCGTGCTCGATATACCAATCTGGAATACCGAAGCGTTTGACGCGTGGGAATGCTTCCTGCTCGTTCGCGTGCTCTAGAACTGCTGATCCGAATCCACCTTTTAAGACGGCTTCTTCGAGCGTCACGAGTGGAATGCCTTCTGCGTAAAGGGCGTTCAGCATCTTCTCATCAAGCGGTTTGATCGTCCGGGCATTAATGACACGAACCGACAGTTCGCCTGCTAGGAGATCTGCTATTTTGAGTGCATCTTGCACTTGTGGTCCGAATGCAAGGATCGCGACATCTGTTCCTTCACGTTCAACTTCCCATGTATCAAGTGAAATTTCGTGCAATGTCTCGTCCATCGGTACACCGATTCCTTCTCCACGTGGGAAACGAACCGCAATTGGTCCTTCATATTTGACGGCAGAATAGAGCAAGTGTTGAAGTTCGTTCTCATCCTTCGCCATGACGATCCGAATATTCGGCACGTGACGCATGAAGGCGATATCGAAGACCCCTTGGTGTGTCTCTCCGTCCGCACCGACAAGTCCTGAACGGTCAATCGTAAACGTCACATCGAGATTTTGACGTGCCACGTCGTGAACGAGCTGATCGTATGCACGCTGGAAGAACGTCGAGTAGATCGATACGACAGGTTTCATCCCTTGCGTCGCTTGACCTGCCGCGAACGTCACAGCATGTTGTTCTGCAATCCCGACGTCAAACATCCGCTCAGGGAATTCTTTTTCAAAACAATCAAGTTTTGAACCGACACTCATCGCTGGTGTGATCAATGTCAGCTTTTCATCATCGCGTGCCATCTTCGTCAAGGTATCCGCTACCGTAAAGGAATAACTTGGTGCTTTTGATTTCCCTTTGATGACTTCGCCGGACTCCATCTTGTATGGTCCAAGACCGTGCCATGTGCCGACCCCATCAAACTCTGCCGGACGATAGCCTTTCCCTTTTTTCGTGATGACATGAAGCAGGACAGGTCCTTCTTCTTTTTTCACGTAATTGAGCTGTTCAATCAAATCATTGAGGTCGTGTCCATCGACCGGACCGTAATAGTTAAAGCCAAGTTCTTCGAAGAACATCCCAGGAACAAGCGCTCCCTTGACGGCTTCCTTCAATTTCTCGCTTCCTTTTTCAAGACGTCCGCCAATGACCGGAATTTTTTTGATCAACGCTTCGAGCTCGTCTTGCGCAAAGCGTACTTTACGCGATGAACGAATCCGTCCAAGCATTTGATGCATCGCCCCAACGTTAGGTGCAATCGACATCTCGTTATCGTTCAAGATGACGATGACGTTTTGTTGCTCTGCTCCGATGTGATTCAATGCTTCGAGGGCCATACCGCCTGTCAATGCCCCGTCACCGATGATCGCGACCGCACGGTCATCCTTACCGCTCAATTCGTTTGAAACAGCGATCCCCATTGCTGCTGACAACGAAGTCGAACTGTGCCCTGTCTCCCAGACGTCATGCACACTTTCATTGCGTTTCGGGAATCCACAGAGTCCTTTGTGCTGACGGAGCGTATCAAACTGGCTCGCGCGTCCTGTCAAAATCTTATGCACGTAGGCTTGGTGTCCGACGTCCCAGACGAACTTGTCATTCGGGCTGTCGAATTCACGATGCAACGCAAGCGTCAACTCGACGACACCAAGGTTCGGTGCCAAGTGTCCACCTGTCGTCGCTAATTCTTCAATCAAAAAGCGTCGAATATCGCCTGCGAGTACTTCGAGTTCGGAGACCGACATACGCTTTAAAAATGACGGATCCTGTATTTCTGTCAATTTCATACCTTACCGCCTCTTTTCCTTACAATCTTATAGGGTTTGTACCCTACATTGTACTAGAACAATCTATCGAGCGCCATTGTCAGCATAGAAAAAGACGACGCACGATGCGTCGTCCTGCTTAATGGTCACGCTTGACCACGAAGTCTAGCAGTTCCTTAAGTGTCGTCGCTTCGACCGATAATGCCTCAATCGCCTGTTCCGCTGCTTCCACCTGAGCCGTCAGTGCACGTTTCGCACCTTCAAGACCGAGGAGTTTCGGATACGTCGCTTTTTCATTTCCTTCATCGCTACCAACCGGCTTGCCGATCTTTTCAGCATCTCCTGTCACGTCTAAGATGTCATCTTGAATTTGAAACGCAATCCCAAGATGACGACCATATTGGTGAAGGTGTTCAAGATCAGTCGGACTGACCGCGGCAAGCAATCCACCCGCTTCGACCGCAAAGACGAGAAGCGCTCCTGTTTTGCGGCGATGAATCGATTCCAGTTCCGCTACGTCACTGATGCCGCCACGCTCACCGAGCATATCATCCAGTTGTCCGCCGACCATTCCTGAAGCTCCCGCTGCAGTTGCCAACCGTTCGACAAGTGCAAGCTTCACTTCGGGCGAAACCGGTGTCTCGAGGAGGCAGCTGAAGGCGTTCGTGAGCAAGGCATCTCCTGCTAAAATCGCTGTCGCTTCATCAAAAGCGATATGATTCGTCGGACGCCCTCGACGAAGATCATCATCGTCCATTGCTGGAAGGTCATCGTGAATCAGTGAATATGTATGAATCATCTCAAGTGCCGCAGCAGTCGCATCTCCTTTTGAGCGATCAATCGAAAAGGCATCGAGCACGGCATAAATCAAGGCTGGGCGAATCCGTTTCCCACCCGCATCGAGTGAATACCGCATCGAGTCACGTAAGCGGTCCGGTGCATCGAGTCGCTCCATGAACTCTGCCATTTTGTTTTCGACTTGTGTCTTCCATTCATGCAAGGCAATCATTGTGCTCCTCCTTTTTCCCGAAGCGTACCATCTTGCTCCAGGATTTGATCGAGTTTTTTCTCAGCAACGGATAACTTCCCTTGGCAAAGAGCTGTCAGTTTGACGCCCTCTTCATAAAGAGCCATCGCTTGTTCCAGAGGAGCTTCCCCCTCTTCGAGTAATGTGACGATCTCTTCTAGTCGTTCCAATGCTTCTTCAAAAGATTGTTCCGTCTCCATTCTTACTCCCCATCCTCTCGTTTGGCACGAATCGTTCCATCATGGAATCGGATATCGAACGAAGACGCTGTCAATGCCTTCGCGGAACGGACGATTTGCCCATCCTGTTCGACATACGTATAGCCGCGCATCAGGACATGCGTCGGACTGACAGAGTCGAGTCGCGCGAGCACATGACGCACCTGTTGTTGTTTCGAATTCAAAAGCCGACGCACGCTTTCGAGTCGACGCCGTGACTGTTCAATCGTTATCCGTTGTTGTGCGAATCGATCACGCACAGGTACTCGCATTAAGCGTGTGTCAAGACGCTCCACCTGCTGTCGGTTTTGAGTCACGATATGCTGCATCTCTTTTTGGAGCAACATTTCGGTCCGGTCCAATTGTTCTTGCTTCAGTCCAAGTAAGACGCGTGGCGATTTCAGACCGTAGCTTGCAGCTAGACGCGTCACTTGCTCCTGCTTACTTTTAAGGAGTTGTGCATACGTTCGTTCTAAACGACGCTTCACATCCTGTACCCGTCGAGTGAGTGCCTCTGCTTCCGGAGTGACGAGTTCTGCCGCTGCCGTTGGTGTAGCCGCACGAACGTCGGCGACGAAATCACTGATCGTAAAATCCGTTTCGTGACCAACAGCAGAGACGATCGGAATGCGTGATTCAAACACGGCAGTCACGACAGACATTTCATTAAATGCCCACAGCTCCTCAATCGAACCACCACCACGACCAATGATCAACACATCACAGGCAGCATGCTCATTCATCAGCTGAATGGCACGACTGATTTGTGGTGCCGCGTCCGCTCCCTGTACAAGGACCGGGGCAAAGACGATGGCCGCTTGCGGGTAACGGCGCCGGAGTGTCGTTGCGATATCATGAAGCGCTGCTCCTTTTGGCGACGTGATGATCCCGATGCGCTCTGGAAAAGCTGGCAACGATTGTTTGATGGCTGGATCAAACCAACCACGCTCTTCAAGATCCACCTTCAAGCGTGAGAACGCCTCATATAGCGCTCCTATGCCATCTTCCGTCATCCGTTCGACATAGAGTTGCATCTCTCCTGAAGAGACGTAGACGGATAAGCGCGCGGTGACAACGACACGCATTCCATCACGAACGTCTGCTTTGACTCGACTCGCATCCCGGGCAAACATGACGGCTTTCATCCGTGACTGCTCGTCCTTTAACGTAAAATAAAGGTGACCGGAAGAGTGTCGTTTAAAGTTCGACACTTCTCCCACCACCTGGACTTGTTGCAGAAGGGCGTCGCCTTCTAGTTCACGTTTGACATAGTGGACTAAATCGGAAACGTGAAGAGGTTCGCTCATTTCGCGGCCTCGATCGTGTTATGCAGTAGCATCGTGATCGTCATCGGACCAACGCCACCTGGAACAGGTGTGATGATCGATGCAACGTCTTGTACCGTATCAAACTCGACATCACCGACGAGTTTGCCATCGACACGGTTGACACCAACGTCAATGACGACAGCATCCGGTTTCACCATATCCGCCGTAATCAGCTTCGGTACGCCGACTGCGACGATCAAGATATCCGCTTGACGCGTCATCGCACCGAGGTCTTTAGTTTTTGAATGACAATAGGAAACGGTAGCCGATTCATTTAAGAACAACATGCCGACGGGTTTTCCGACGATTTGACTACGACCGACGACAACGACGTGCTGACCGGCAATCGGTACATTCATCTCTTTGACGAGATGAAGAATACCGTTTGGTGTACACGGTAAAAATGTCGGTTCACCAATCATCATTTTCCCGACAGAGACAGGATGAAAACCATCGACGTCCTTTTCAGGAGAAATCGCAAAAATGACTTTACTCTCATCAATATGGTCAGGCAACGGCAATTGAACGAGAATCCCATGGACACTCGCATCAACGTTCAGACGTTCGATCAAGTGAAGAAGCTCTGATTCCGTTGTTTCTGCCGGCAGTCGGATCAACTCCGAATCCATGCCGATTTCCTTCGCTGCCTTTTCTTTACCACGTACATAGGACTGACTAGCAGGATCTTCGCCAATCAGGATGACAGTCAATTGCGGTTGAATCCGCTGTTCTTTCAGACGTGCGACTTCTTCTTTCAGCTTCATACGATATGAATGGGCTACCTGTTTTCCATCGATTACTACTGCCATGATTTGTCCACTCCCCCAAAAAGTTCGATTCACTCTTCTGTCTGTTTGTCTCTATTCGGTTTTACACGTTTATGAATTTTCTTTAACGACGCCTTGTGCGACCTTACCGAGAACACCGTTCACGATTTTTGTCGCTTCTTCGTCAGCGAACGCCTTTGTCAATTCAATCGCTTCGTTGATCGTCACTCGAACTGGAATGTTCGTTTCGAATAATAATTCGTAGACTGCTAAGCGAAGAATCGTCCGCTCGATGTTTCCGAGTCGTTCGAATGACCAGTTGACCAGTGCTTCTCGGATGTGTTGGTCAATCGTTACTTTGTTCGTTTCGACACCGTTCACCAATTGCTCGACGAATGTGTCATATTCCTTACCTTCTACCGCGAATTCAATGGCCTCTTGTGCAGTCAGATCCGAAAGCTCCATTTGGAACAAAGATTGGACTGCGAGTTCGCGTGCCATGTGTCGTTTCATCATGATTTTGCGTGCTCCTTTTTTTGTCGTTCTCAATCAGTTAGTTTAGCACATTCCTCTTTTAAAAAACATAGAGAACGCCAAAAAAAGACGGGAGTTCGTCGCACAAACTCCCGTCCTGATTCAGTTAACGATCGTACCTTTTAGCTCACGCTCTGCGAATTTCGTCGTGAACGTCCCACGCCGGAATACCGGGTGACTGAGAACACGTTCGTGGAACGGGATCGTCGTCTTGACACCTTCGATCCAAAATTCAGCTAGTGCACGTTCCATCTTCGCACATGCTTCTTCCCGTGTTTCCGCATGAACGATCAATTTCGCAACCATCGAGTCATAGTATGGTGGAATCATGTACCCTGGATAGACCGCGCTATCGATGCGCACACCCATTCCGCCTGGTGTCACGTATTGTGTGACGCGTCCAGCAGACGGACGGAAATCATGATCTGGATCCTCGGCATTGATCCGGCATTCGATCGAATGACCGTGGAACTTGATATCCTTTTGTTTGACGGCAAGTGGATGATCAAGCGCGACCTGCAGTTGTGCTTGAACGAGGTCGAACCCCGTGATCATCTCCGTTACTGGGTGCTCGACTTGAATACGTGTGTTCATCTCCATGAAGAAGAATTCTTCTGTCTCTTCGACGAAGATAAATTCGATTGTTCCAGCTCCCGTATATTGAATCGCTTGTGCGGCTTTTACGGCAGCCTCGCCCATCTTCAATCGTGTCGCTTCACTGACCGCAGGTGATGGTGCCTCCTCGATCAGTTTCTGCATCCGGCGCTGGACGGTACAATCCCGTTCACCAAGGTGAATGACATTGCCGTGACGGTCAGCGAGGACCTGTACCTCGACATGGCGGAATTCTTCGATAAAGCGCTCTAAATAGACATCCCCGTTTCCGAAAGCTTGTTTTGCTTCACGGCGTGTCTCACTTAGCCCGTTGATCAGCTCTTCTTCCGAACGAGCGACCCGAATCCCTTTACCTCCACCACCTGCTGTTGCTTTGATGATGACCGGATAACCAATTTCTTGCGCTAGTGCGACCGCTTCTTCGTCCGTGACCGTTCCATCTGAACCAGGTACGACGGGCACGCCACACTCGATCATCGTCTTCTTCGCAACGTCCTTGATCCCCATCTGACGGATCGCATCCGACGTCGGACCAACGAACTTGATCCCGCACGCTTCACACATCTCAGCAAAATCAACGTTCTCGGCTAAGAAACCGTACCCTGGGTGGATCATCGTCACTTGACGGTTCGTCGCGATCGCGAGGATATTCGTAACGTTTAAGTAAGATGAAGCAGAACTCGCCTCACCGATGCAGTACGCCTCATCGGCTAAACGAACGTGCAAAGCTTCCTTATCCGCCGTCGAGTAGACAGCAACGGTTTGTATTCCAAGTTCCTTTGCCGCTCGAATGATACGGACGGCAATTTCTCCACGATTGGCAATCAATAATTTTTCCATGCTGTTCACCTCAGTTTTACGGACGGATCCGGAAGAGTGGTTGACCAAATTCAACGAGATCTCCATCGGCGACAAGAATCTCGACGACCGTTCCAGATACTTCCGAGTTTAAGTTATTGAAGAGTTTCATTGCTTCAAGGACACAGATGACTTGACCGACTTCGATCCGATCCCCTACTTTAACATATGCCGGTTTATCCGGATTCGGACGTGAATAGAACGTTCCGACCATCAACGCATTGATCGTGATCGTGTCGTCTGCGACTGTTTCTTCTTCAACAGGTGCAGCTGCTTGCTTCACAGGAGCAGGAACAGGTGCCGCTACTGGCGCAGCAGGTGCTTGATGCGAGACCGTTACCGTCTCTCCTTGTTTCTTCAACTTCAATTTATACGTATCCGTCTCGAGTGAGAGTTCATTTACACTCGACTGATCGAGCATTTCAAGTACTTGCTTCAACTGATCGATTTTCATCTGTCATTCTTCCCCCATCTATGCTGTATTCACAATTATTATACCAGGTGCTAATGCCTACTCAAATACTTATATTAACTGGTCATACCATTGGATGCAAGTCAAGCTGGATGAAAAAAGACGTCTCTCGACCTGATAAAAGGTGAGAGACGTCTTGTCGTTTCAATATTATCCGTTGTAACGACCTGTGAAATCACCTGTACGTGTATCAACCGTTACTTTTTCGCCTGCTTCGATGAAGAGTGGGACTTGAATGATATGACCTGTCTCCACTGTCGCATTTTTCTTGACGTTCGAAGCTGTATCACCCTTAACACCAGGCTCTGCTTCAACGATCGTCATGACGACTGTGTTCGGTAATTCAAGACCAAGGATTTCGCCGTTGTAAACCGCGATTTGAACTTCCATGTTTTCAAGCAAGTATGGAAGAGCTGCTTCGACTTGTGCCGTCGTCAGTTCCAACTGCTCATATGATTCTGTGTCCATGAAGACGTATGTCTCGCCCATTGGGTAAAGGTATTGCATTTTGTTACGCTCGATGTGTGCACGCTCGACACGCTCACCGCCGCGGAATGTCATCTCTTGGATGTTTCCGTTACGGATGTTACGCATTTTCGTCCGTACGAATGCTGCCCCTTTACCCGGTTTAACATGTTGGAATTCAAGTACTTGCCAAATCATACCGTCTGAAGTTTTAATCGTTAATCCTGTTTTTAAATCGTTTACTGATACCATGAATGGTTCCTCCTAAAATGTCCCGTCACTCTGCTTAGAGAGTGATCAGTTCTTTTGGTGAAGACGAAAGAATTTCTCGACCTGTTTCCGTGATCAAGACGTCATCTTCAATCCGGCATCCGCCAACTTGCGGCACGTAGATACCTGGTTCGACCGTGACGATCATGCCCGGTTCAAGTTTCGTCTCAGAGCGGAAAGACAGACCAGGTCCTTCATGTACTTCTAGACCGATGCCGTGTCCCGTCGAGTGACCGAAATACTCGCCGTATCCTGCTTCTTTGATGATATCACGCGTCAATGCGTCCGCTTCGATCCCTGTGATACCTGGTTTTAAACCGTCGACACCCGCTAGTTGCGCTTGTAAGACTGTATCGTAGATCTTCTGCAATTCGGCGTTGATCGGACCAACTGCGACAGTCCGTGTGATATCTGAAACATAACCGTTCAGAAGCGCCCCGAAATCAAGCGTGACGAGTTCGCCTGTCGCAATGACCTTCGAACTGGCAACACCGTGTGGCAAGGCAGAACGATAGCCCGATGCAACGATCGTATCGAAAGAAGAAGACGTCGCTCCATGCTTACGCATGAAGAATTCTAGTTCATTTGATACTTCAAGTTCCGTCCGTCCTGGTTGAATGTACGTCAAGATGTGTTGGAAGGTCGCATCCGCGAGCTCCACCGCTTCCTTAATCATCTTAATCTCTGACGAATCCTTAATCAAGCGTAGGTTTTCAATGATTCCTGTCGTCGGAACAAGCTCAATCGAAGAAGCTTGATCGTACGCTTCAAAAGCACCGAGTGTCATCGCATCTTTTTCGACGCCAACTGCGCGAACACGTGCCCCTGCCATCAATTCGCCCATCGTCTCTGGAATTGAACGTTCGATTTGAACGATCTCCATTCCTTTGACTTGGTCTGCCGCTTGCTCCGTGTAACGGAAATCCGTCACGAAGTAGGCTTGTTCTTCTGTTACGAGACACGCACCACTTGAACCCGTGAAGCCGGAAATGTAACGAATATTCTCTGCTTTCGTGACGAGTAATCCCGGAAGATCCCGTTCCTTTAAAGCTGCTTGTAACGCCTCGATCCGTTGTTTCATGATTGATTTCCCCCTTGTTCCGATTGTTGTAAAGCTTGAAGTGCTTCCGTTGCCAGACGATATCCCGTCATGCCAAGTCCAGCGATGACACCTTTGCAGACGGGTGCGATCATCGAATGATGCCGGAAGGATTCACGTGCGTGGACATTCGATAAATGGACCTCGATGACGGGTGCTTCGATCGCGGCAATTGCGTCACGTAACGCGATACTCGTATGCGTGTAGGCAGCCGCATTGAAGACGATACCGTCCGCCCCTCGTTCCTCGTGAAGAACATCAATCAGTCGTCCTTCATGGTTCGATTGTTCGAACCGAAACTGAATGTTCGGAAAATATACGCGAAGCTCGTGTTCTAAGTCGGCTAACGTCGCCGTTCCATATGTATCCGGTTCGCGCGTTCCGAGTAAATTCAAGTTAGGTCCGTTTAAAATCAAGACACGCAAAAAAACACCTCCTCGAATTCTTCCTCATTGTATCATAACCCGAATTCCGACTCCTAAAGATTGCCTCGTTTTGACGAGTCGAACATAGTTTTTTTAGCGTAAATCAAGTACACTGACGATACACCTTATTTTATGAAGACGGGATGCGTTCTATTATGAAATCGACTAATCCGCCAGTCGGTGGTCAAGCCATCGTCGAAGGCGTCATGTTCCAAAATGCGACCCATGCGGTTTCTGCGATTCGTCGAAATGACGATTCGATCGAGACGTTCGCTCAACAAAAACCGATTCGACCACGAATCGCCAAAGGAAAACGAATTCCACTCCTGCGTGGTCTCTTTGCTTTAATGGAGTCCTCAGCGAATGGCGCTAGTCACATGAACTTCGCAAGTGACCGATACGGTGTCAAACCTGGTGAAGAAGAACCAGAAGAGTCAACGGCTAGTCCATTGACGAAATGGCTCGGAGTGGCTGTCGTCGGGATTCTATCATTCTTCTTCGGTAAATTACTTTTTACGTTACTCCCTGCATTCCTTGCGTCACTGTTCGATGTGTTCCCCGCCTTATCGGGACATATCATTCAAAACATCATCGAAGCAGTGATTAAATTAACGTTACTATTTAGTTATCTCTACGTGATTTCTTTAACACCGCTCGTCAAACGCCTCTTTCAGTACCACGGTGCGGAGCATAAGGTCATCAACTGCGTCGAATCAGGACGCCCACTCACGATCGAGAACGTTCGTGTCAGCAGTCGTCTCCATTACCGTTGTGGCTCGAGTTTCTTGATTTTCACCGTCATCGTCGGTTTTTTCGTCTACTTGATCGTGCCAACGGATCCGCTCTGGTTGCGTCTCATCTGCCGAATTGCTTTATTGCCGGTCGTCATCGGTCTTTCGTTCGAAGTCTTACAGCTAACGAATAAAGCCCAGCACATCAAAGGACTTCGTGTCATCGCCTTGCCCGGTCTATGGTTACAGTACTTGACGACGAAAGAACCGGATGATGCCCAGATCGAGGTTGCGATTTATGCGTTTGAAGCGTTAGAAAAACAGGAACATAACTTACATGAGAATGCACTGGGTTAATCGATAACAGGGGTGATATTATGATCAGACAACGCATTGGTTCTACATTTGCACTCGTCGTGTTACTGTTCGCTTTTGTCGGCTTCGGATATAAACTCGTCAATAATCCAAGTAGTCTGTTTTCACAATTGCTGTTCTTCGGCATTACCGCCGGGATCATCTTCTTACTCTTTAAGTTCCTGACTCGTAATCGAAGCGTCGGAAGCGGTACGAACGCGCAATATCGTAAATCGGTCGCTCAATCCAAAAAAATGCATGGTACTTCGAATGCTGTTCGCCGGACAGACTTCAAGAAAAAACCGGTCAAGTCTTCGAAAGCACCCGCATCGAATAAAGTCAGACCGTTACGTGATCGTTCGAAAGCCCCTCATTTGACGGTCATTGAAGGGAAAAAAGGCAAAAAGAAAAAACGTGCTTTTTAATGATAAAAGCATATTAAACAAGGAGGTTCGTCATAGGTGACGAACCTCCTTGTTTTTTTCACTCCGTTTCGACCCAACCGATGTAAGGAAGATTACGATATTCCTCAGCGCAATCAATCCCGTACCCGACAACGAAATAATCCGGAATCTCGAATCCGACATAGTCCGCATCGAGTTCTACTTCCCGACGCGCCGGTTTATCGAGTAACGTACATACCTTCAGGACGCCTGGTTGATGTAATTTCATATGATCACATAGGAAATGAAGCGTCCGTCCTGTATCAATGATGTCTTCGATGACGACGACATATTTTCCTTGAACATCGAGATCGAGATCCTTCTTCAATTGAACACGACCTGAAGAAACGGTCTTCGTCCCGTAAGAAGAACACGCGACCGTATCAATTTGGACGCTCCCTTTGATTTCGCGCATTAAGTCTGCCGCAAAGACCATTGACCCCTTCAATACGACGACGAGAACGATTTGACGTCCTGCCGCATCTGCTTCGATCTGCTGTGCTAACTCACGAACTTTTTCTTTCAGTTGTGACTCCGACACTAACTTTTCTTTAATCGTGATTTCCATGACAAGGTGCGAACACCCGTCACCCCCTTCGACCATTTTCAGGCTCAGTATAGCATATCCACTCCAAAATGCGCACTTTATCATAAAAATGTAATGAATCGTTCGTGTTTGAGGACTTTTATTCGTAATAAAACATAAAAAAACAAGCCTCAATCCTCTGGATGGGCTTGTTGATAACGATGCAGTTCCTCTTTCAAACCAGGACGTTCCGCGAAGAACTGAATCATTCCGTTAATCTTATCCAACGCTTCGATACTAATATGATGCTCGATTCCTTCGACATCCTTATAGATCAGTTCTTCATCCACACCAACGAGACGAAGAAAATCCTCAAGTAAGGCATGTCGTTCCACGAGACGTTTCCCAATCTTACGTCCTTTAGGCGTCAGCATGAGACCCCGATACTTTTCATAAACAAGGTACGTCTCCCGGTCGAGCTTTTGAACCATCTTCGTCACAGACGAAGGATGAACTCCTAACGACTCCGCGATATCCGATACACGGGCATATCCCTTATCTTCAATCAACTTATAAATTTGTTCCAAATAATCTTCCATACTCGGAGTTGGCACGACATCACCTTCCCATTTCATTCATTAGCGTTTCCAGTTCCACTCATCACTACGGTATTTCTCGGCAAGACGCTCAATCTCCTGCCACTGCTCACTCGTGAACGTTAACGGAACGAATGACAATTCAAGCGCCTCTTCGAAGCCTTTCGTGAACGCTTCTCGTACTTCGTCAAAGGCGACAGCGCGACCTGCTAACTCGTTCAGGGCGACAGCCTTTCCAGAGAAACGCGCCTTCATTCGCTCGCGCGTCGACTCATCATCATACAAGAAGCAATCGAATAGCTCACCTTCATCAACAGAGAGCGGGACCGAACCGTGCTGTAAGACAACGCCTTGATGACGGACTTGCGCACTTCCGGCGACTTTCCGTTTTCCAACAGCGAGTTCATAATACGATGCTGCATCAAAACAAACGGCTGATTTAGGCTTCCGTAACTCTTCTTTTTCCTCTTCCGTCAATGGAACTGAAAATTCGACCGGAATGCCGAGGTGATGGTATCCTTTACGAATTCCTTCCGTCAACATCCGATAACTTTCGATGACCGTGCGTGGTAAACCTTCTGTATCTTCTGGGATGACGACACTATAAGTCAACTCGTCTGCATGCAAGACGGCGCGCCCTCCTGTCATCCGGCGCACAATCGGAATCCCGAGCTCTGCGATCCGCTTACGATCGATATCACGAGTTGCCCGCTGAAAATGACCAACGCTTAATCCACGTGGTTCCCATGAGTAAAAACGAAGCGTCGGTGCGATCTCTCCCCGCCCGACGAACTGAATCAATGCTTCATCGATTGCCATGTTCATTGCCGGCTCCATCGCCGGCGTCGTCAACACTTGCCACTCTCTGTTCACTTCAGCACCCCCAAAACGTTTCCGTCTTAGTGTATCAAACCCTTTCTCAGTCGCGCAATCACGAGTCGATTGCCGAAATCGATTTCGTTGACTATAATGAAACAGAGGTTAAACGAACGAAGGGGTTGGAAGTCGAATATGGAAACTGGAACTATCGTTACGATCGTACTATGGGTCGCGCTGATCGCCTACATCGCTTGGCGTTTCATGCCGGTCAAAGGTATCACGAAATTGTCACAGGAAGAATTCCGCGCGAACTATCGCAAAGCACAAATCGTCGATGTCCGCGAAACACAGGAATTCAAAGGTGGACACATCGTTGGTGCTCGTAATATCCCGGTCAGCCAAATGAAGATGCGCTCGAAGGAATTACGGAAAGATATGCCGATTTACTTGTACTGCCAAGGAAGCATGCGTTCTTCACAAGCTGCAAAAGTCTTGAAAAAAGCAGGCTATACGAATCTGTATCAATTAAAAGGCGGATTCAAGCAGTGGTCAGGAAAAATCAAACGGAGCTAATGTTTCGTTCATCGCAAAAAGAGGATCTCTCCTTCGTCGGAGAAATCCTCTTTTTTATGAAACAGCTTATGCGTGTACTTCTTGTTTTGGTTCGTAGCGTAAGACCGGTTTTCGAGCAGCAAGTGTCTCGTCCATCCGTTTGACGACCGTCGTGTGTGGTGCGTTCAAGACGACATCTGGTGTCTCTTCGACCTCTTTTGCAATCTGGAGCATCGCATCACAAAAGGCATCGAGTGTTTCTTTCGACTCTGTTTCCGTCGGTTCGATCATAATACACTCCTCGACGTTCAATGGGAAGTAGATCGTTGGTGGATGGTATCCGAAGTCAAGCAGACGTTTAGCTATGTCAAGCGTCCGGACACCTAGTGCTTTTTGACGTTTACCCGACAAGACGAATTCGTGCTTGCAATAGACGTCGTATGGCGCTTCATACGCACCTTTGAGACGAGCCAACATATAGTTCGCATTCAAGACCGCTTCTTTCGAGACGCGAGCGAGACCTGCTCCACCCATCGTCCGAATATAGCTATAGGCACGCACGTTGATGCCGAAGTTACCGTAGAATGGTTTGACACGACCGATTGCTTCCGGGCGATCGTAGTCGAGGACATAACGCTCTTCCTCTTTGCGGACGATCGGTTTCGGTAAATACGGAATCAAATCTTGTTTGACCCCTACTGGACCCGACCCTGGTCCGCCGCCACCGTGCGGTCCTGTGAACGTCTTATGCAAGTTCAAGTGGACGACATCAAAGCCCATGTCCCCTGGTCGAGCGATGCCCATGATCGCATTCGAGTTCGCACCATCGTAGTACAGTTTTCCGCCTGCCTCATGAACCGCTTTGGCGATTTCGACGATATCCGACTCAAATAAACCGAGCGTGTTTGGATTCGTCAACATGAGTGCCGCTGTATCGTCACCGACTTTTTTCTTTAAGTCCGCTAAATCAACGAGACCACGTTCATCCGATAAGACCGTCACGGTATCAAATCCAGCGACAGATGCCGATGCGGGGTTTGTTCCGTGTGCCGAGTCCGGTACGAGGACTTTCGTCCGTTTAAAGTCACCACGTGCATGATGGTAGGCCTTAATCAACATCAAGCCTGTCCATTCACCGTGTGCTCCCGCCGCAGGCTGGAGCGTCACTTCATCCATTCCTGTGATGACTGCGAGTTTTTCTTGCAGATCATACATTAAACCGAGTGCCCCTTGGACACTTTCGACTGGTTGAAGCGGGTGAATGTGTGCAAACCCAGGGAGGCGTGCCATATCTTCATTGATTTTCGGGTTGTATTTCATCGTACATGACCCGAGTGGATAGAATCCAGAATCCACACCATGGTTACGGTTCGAGAGTGCCGTGTAGTGACGGACGAGATCCAGTTCCGATACTTCCGGTAGCGCCACGTCTTCCTTCCGTAACATCGAGGTCGGTAACAATTCTTCTACTGCCACCTCATCGACAGTCGGTAACGGTAAGCTATAGGCGATACGACCCGGTTTAGAAATTTCAAAGATCAATGTTTGCTCATTCATGTGTGAGTCCCCCTAACGCTGTCACGAATTGATCCAACTCTTCATTCGTCCGTAATTCCGTTGCACAAACAAGCATTTCATTTTGACGTGCCGCGTCATACGATCCTAACGGCAAACCGCCGATGATTCCGCGCTCGAGCAATTGTTGACTCGCACGTGTCGCGTCGATTGGTAGCGTGACGACGAATTCATTGAAGCTCGGCCCATCGTCAACGATCGTAAAGCCAGCCTGTTTCAGCTTTTGTTTTAATGCATGTGCCGTTTGCAAGTTACGTGTCGCGAGTTCCCGGATACCCCGTTTTCCGAGTGCACTCATCGCGATCGAAGCAGCGAGTGCATTCAACGCTTGGTTCGAACAGATGTTAGATGTAGCCTTGTCACGGCGAATGTGTTGTTCACGTGCTTGTAAGGTCAGAACGAAACCGCGTTTTCCATTCTCATCGACGGTCTGTCCAACGAGACGTCCTGGAATCTTACGCATCAACGCTTTTGTCGTCGTGAAATAACCACATGTCGGTCCACCAAAGCTTTGTGGAATTCCGAACGGTTGGCAATCTCCGATCGTAATGTCAGCGCCAAGTTTACCTGGCGCTTCTAAGATACCGAGTGCCAGTGGATTCGCAGAGACGATGAAGAGCGCACCACGTGCATGTGTCGCATCGGCCAATGCTTGTAGTTCTTCGACACGACCGTAGAAGTTCGGATACTGCACGATGACACAGGCGACGTCTTCGATGGCATCGAGTTGATCGATCCGTGTGACACCTTGCTCAAGCGATAATGTCTCGACGTTTAGTCCTGGACCGTTCGCATACGTCCGAACGACATCGTGTGCTTCCGGGTGAACACCGTCCGAAAGAACGATCGTCTTTTTCTTCGTATGGGCACACGCAAGCATGGCCGCTTCCGCTAACGCCGTGATACCGTCATACATCGACGAGTTCGCGACGTCCATCCCTGTCAATTCGCAAATCATCGATTGGAATTCAAAAATCGCTTGTAGTTCGCCTTGCGAAATCTCTGGCTGATACGGTGTATAGGCAGTGTAGAACTCCGAGCGCAGTAACATATGATTGACGACAGCAGGTGCATAGTGATCATAGATACCGGCGCCAAGGAACGATGGATATTGTTTCGTATTCATGTTTTGGTCGGCAAGCTTCGAGAGTGTCCGAATCAAGTCTGTTTCCGGAAGTGGAACTCCGACTTCTTCCAATGTACCGTTATCACGGACGGATGCCGGGATATCAGCGAGTAAATCTTCGATCGATGCTGCACCGATCGTTTGTAACATCGCCTGCTCATCTTCTGCTGTCATTGGTAAATAACGAAAATCCATAGAAATATCCCCCTTATTTCGTGCGACGATAAAACGGTGTCGCTGTTCGTTTCGCTGCTAAACGTTTTCCGCGTACTTCCACTTCAAATTGCTCTTGTTCCGCTACTTCTGCAGGAACGAGTGCCCAAGCAATCGCTTTTCCGACTGTCGGCGGCAACGTACCTGTCGTCACCACACCAACGACTTCCCCGTCATGCCAAACCGGTGCATCTTGACGCGCAATCCCTTTATCGAGTAATTCAAGACCGATCAAGCGACGCGGTGCTCCTTGTTCTTTCTGTTGCAACAAGACTTCTGAACCGACGAACGGTTTGACTTGTGGTTTGACCGCAAAGCCCATTCCCGCTTCGATGGGTGAAATCGTTGCTGATAATTCATGTCCATAAAGTGGCAGACATGCCTCAAAACGTAATGTGTCACGTGCCCCGAGCCCGCATGGTACGACACCTTGCTCAAGCAATGCTTGCCAGACAGCAGGTGCGTCACCAGCTGCCATGTAGAGTTCGAATCCATCTTCCCCTGTGTACCCACTGCGTGAGACGATCATTTCCACTCCTGCAACCGTCCCCCGTTGGAACTTGAAAAATCCGATCTCTGATAAAGCAAGTGGTGTCATACCGGAAAGGATGGCTTCCGCGCGTGGTCCTTGGACCGCAATTTGACCATATTGTTCCGATTGATTCTGAAGCGTGACGTCCCCGGTTAGATAATGGCGTAAATGTTGTTCGTCTTTTTCAATGTTCGAAGCATTGACAACGAGAAGATAGTCCGTTTCTGCCAAACGATAGACGAGTAAATCATCCACTGTCCCACCGTCTTCTTGGCATAAGACGTTATATTGCGCTTGCCCCACCGCAATCTTCGAAATATCGTTCGATAATGTAGCTTGTAAAAACGTCAGAGCATCCGGTCCGCTGACGAACAGTTCACCCATATGCGAGACATCGAACATGCCGACGTTTTCCCTTACTGCAACGTGTTCTTCTTTAATCGAGGAAAACAAAACTGGCATTTCAAATCCCGCAAAATCCACCATCTTACCGGTTTGCGAAACCGTTTCGAATAACGGTGTTCTTTTCAATGTCGTTTGACTCATACAAATCCCCCTATTTACGAACGTTTTCACTCTCTCTTCTCTTTAATGTTCCATTTTCAAATCCATCTTACCAATTAAAATCATAATTATCTAGTATTATTCGGAAAAAGGAACATACGAAAAAGAGAGAAAGGACCCTGTCCCTTCTCCCCTATTGTTTCATATTCTTCCCATGAAAGCCATTTCAAAATTGTTTGATTCCGGCAGTTCGTTTGATTTCTTCCTGGAGTCGACGACCTTCCGTCACCAATTGGCTCGCTCCTTGCTTCACACGATTTCCTTCTTCAGTGATTCGATTGATATTCCCTTTTATTTGATCGATTCGCTGCGTCGTATGATCAATGTTCGTCTGCAAGGTTTGCTGACGAATCGTAAAGCGCTCCATCAGTTGTTTTAACTGCCGAATATCCTGAGACAGCTTCTTTTTGTAAAGACTGAATCCGAACAACACGAGTCCTATGATAGCCAATAAAATAATACCTAACGTAATCCAAATCATGACTTCTCCTCCAATACCGTTTCAATCGCACGCGTTAACTCTTCGATTGATGCCGTTCCTTCGAGTCGGACAGTAGCCACTCCAGCATATAAGGAATAGCGACGTTCAAACAATCGTCTCACTTGTTCCCGTTCTGTCACGAGTGGACGATTCGGATCAGCGGCGATCCGTTCCCAAATCAAATCAAAGGGTGTATCGATCCAGACGACTGTTCCGGACTCCTGCATGTACAGTCGGTTCTCTTCTCGTTCGACGATCCCGCCACCCGTGACGATTACTTCCGCATTGCTACTCTTTAACAATTCGCTTTCATGTGTACGAAATCCTGCTTCGCCATGCTCAGCGAAAAAAGCAGTAATCGTTTGTCCATGTTCCTGTTCGAACCGTTCATCCAGTTCGTCGACCTCGTATTGTGTACGCAATCGATGTCCGACGGCTGTTTTACCAGTTCCCATAAACCCAATCAAATAAACCTTACTCATGTGTGACGACCGCCTCAATTCTTTGACCATTCTCTAATCTCGCTTCCATTTTAAAGCCTTTATCGGTCGCTGTACAGCTGACTTGTCCGATTGGGTAGTGGAGCGTCTCGTCCTTCGTACAATCTGCTTTCGCTGCTCGGATGAGAGACTCGAGTTGGAGTGCTTCTTGCTCTAACTGATGATGCCGCATCTCTTCGTCAATCTGCTGACAAGAAATCAAGAGCACGACTCCCATTCCTAGAAGTAACAGTAACGTTTGAATCAAGACGAATCCTTCCTGATGCATCGGAAGGAACGTCTGCTGTCGTTCAACTGAATCGAGAGAACCTCGGCATCCCCTGTCACGACATAGTGTTTGACGTCGCGGGCGTATGTCAGTTCACCTCCCTGTTCTTTTTTGAGACGTAGTTGATCTTGCACACGGACGAGACGCCACTTTTCAGACGTCTCTCCCGGATTGACGTCCATTCCACGAATCTCGTCTCCTGCGCGCTCGCACATCGTACTGCGCCACATCAGTCGTTCCACGGTATGAAAGAACAATTCTTCATTCATTCGGTTGACTTCCGGCGGACGAATGAGTGGGGTCAATGTCAAGATTGCCAGCAGAAGAAGTGGGCTCAGCCATAGGACGAATGACAGTTCGAGAAGGGTCATTCCGGATTCCGCTCGCAAGACATATCGTTTCATTGCACCACGCTCCTTGTTTCAGGACATAGGACGCTGTTCGGTTTTCAACTTGATCCGTAGCCATCTGCTCAAGCTGTTCCGTCTCTTGTTCCCATTTCATTTGTTTCGTTCGTAAATCGAGATAAGGATCAATCGCTAACATCATGAAGATACCGATTGCAACGATCGAGAGCATCACTTCAAGCAAAGAGAAGCCCGCTTGGCGTTCGTTCTGCATACTTCTCACCTCACTTTACGGATTGCTATTTGATAGTTCCCAAGTAAGAATTTGATTTCATATTCGGCTGTTGCCGAACGGCAAGACCAGGTCGCTGCATAGATCGAGTGATAGCTTTTAAAATAGATGATGCGATTCGAGGGCGGAACGGTACACGTATGACCATTTTGGAATGTTCGTTGCCATAACAACCGGTCATCCGCAAGGACAAGGTATCCTGTACCGTCTCCTCGAAATCGAAACTGCATCAATGCTTGATTTTGCTTTGAGTACTGCATGAGTCGAAGTGTCTGAATATCTTGTTCCATCAGACGAACCTCTTGTTCAAGCGGAATCCAGTCCGGTCGTTTTTCAAACAGTGCCGGTAATAAAAAAACAAGTAAACAAGCAATGATTGTCAGCACCGACGTCATCTCAAATAAGGTAAACCCTCGTTCACTTCGTAAGTTCGCCAGTCTTCGAATCATACGTATACGTCTCCTGATCACAGACGAGAGCATTCGGTTTATCAGCTGTTCCGCGATTGATCGTCTGAAGCGATTCTGGGTACTTCTTCTCTTTGGCATAGTAAAGGTTTACTTCTGACCGAATGACTCGAATGTTCGCCTCACAACTCACACCTTTCGCCTGGTCCTTTCCACTTGTCATCGTTGGAATCAAAACGAGCAGTAATAACGAAATGATCAATAAGACGGCTGCCATCTCAAGTAAGGTGAATCCATCCTGTCGCTTTAAGAATTGATTCATCGTATCGTCTCCTCTGTTTAGAATGGAAGCTGCTGAATCGCTAGCTGTATCGGATAATATAAGATGAGAAACAATGTTCCCGTCATGATCGTCAATCCGCCATACAAAATCGGCTCGATCCATAACAATTTTTTCTCTAGTTCCTCCTCTATGGATTCATACAAGAGCGTCGCTTGCTCAAGCAACAATGGTCCAAGATCACCACTTTCCCGTGCCAAATGGACGATGCCAATCGTCTCGGCTTCGATGATTTCATCTTCACCCAGTGCTTCTGCAAGTGGTTCTCCCGCCTGTTGTTTAGCATGCAGACGAGCATAAAGATGTCCTTTTTTATTCGCTTGCCCTTGCTCTAGGTGTCGAAAGGTCTCTTCGAGCGAGAAGCCAGCATCGATGAACGATCCTACTTCGATCGTGAATAAATAGCTGTAGTAGAGACGAATCAATCGCTGTAGCGGTTTCAGACGTAAAATACGGTTTAACGGAAAGAAGCGAAAAAAGAGGTAACCGGAGGTCAACAAAATAACGGGAATACTTGCGAGTAGATACTTCGCAGAGGGGTGAAGAAGGAGATGAAGAAATGAGGGGAGAGTCTTCGGGTCCGACATCTCGAGGAGAGACGGAAATACATAGAGGGCGTAAAAGAAGAACAGAAGGAATAGACTGGTCGCTAGAACAAGCGGATACCGAATCATCTTCCAAAACTTCGATCGCATTTCTGTTTCGAGGTCGAGCAGCTTCACGATTTGGCGAAGAACGAGCAACGGTCGCTCTGTCCTTTCTCCAACAAAAAGAAGTCGTTTTAAGGTATTCGTTAACGCAAGTGGTTCAAGCGATGCTGCAAAGGAGTCTCCTTTTTCAAGACGTTGTTCCATTTCTCCGACTACTTCCGCGAACGGCTGACGCTCGAATCGTTTTAAAATGAGTAATGTCTCTTTCGCGGAAATACCTTTTGATAACAAGCGATGATATCGTTTTAAGAACCGACTTTGATCGCGGCTTGTAAGTTTCTGACGGTACAGCGGACATCCTCTCCTTTTCGCTCGAGATGAATGATGCGTTGACAGACAGCTAGTTCTGACTCTTCGATCCCTAAACTGCGCAATCGCAATCGCGCCTCATCAATACTTCCAGCGTGTAACGTAAATAACACGACGTGACCACTAAGTGCGGCATTCATCGTCA
Source organism: uncultured Exiguobacterium sp. (assembly GCF_964277885.1). Taxonomy (NCBI): domain Bacteria; kingdom Bacillati; phylum Bacillota; class Bacilli; order Caryophanales; genus Exiguobacterium; species uncultured Exiguobacterium sp. Next base: position 1,924,154 of record NZ_CAXYJR010000005.1, read on the forward strand.
AACGTGCTGCCTCCCTCGTCCGCACCTCACCAAAAGCAATCCAATCCGGATCCGCTCGCAATATCTCTTCAAAACATCGCGTAGCAGTGAACCCTGCCTTTTCATTTAGTTCCAGTTGTAAGACGTTTGGTACCGTACATTCCACCGGATCTTCAATCGAGATGATTCGTTTTTCTTCCATTGCACTCATCAAGGAATATAACATCGTCGTCTTCCCTGCACCTGTCGATCCAGAAATGACGATACACCCGTGTCGTTGTTCAGCTAACCAAGCAAAGTCCAACTGATCATGCAGCGTGTGTAAAGCCGTTTCACGAGAGACCGTCGAACGATAAAAGCGCCACGACATCGCATCGCCTTGTCGACTCGGTAACAATGAGACGCGCATTCCCTTTTTTCCGTGTGGATACAAGCCACTTTGCGGAATCCGTTCATTTTGTTCCTTTAAGTTCGCCTCATAGCGAACATGGCTGACAAGCGTCCGGTAACGCGTCAGTTCTACGTCATCTTGTTCACACAGTCCGTCGCTCGTTCGACAAACGATCCTGACACGAGTCTCGTTCGGTACAAAATGAACATCCGTTGCACCGAGAGCTTCGAATCGTTCCATGAGTTGTGTCGTCCATTCCTTCATTTCTATTCACCTCCCTACAGCAAACAATACACAAAAAAAAGAAGCCGACCAAACCGGCTTCTTTACGATACGTGTGCAATTGTCCGATGTTTACGTTTCGCTAACGTCTCAAGACCCGGTTTATCATAACCGATAACGAGTTGTTTTCCATCAGTGATGATTGGACGACGTAACAATTTCGGATTGTCACTCATGAGGCGTAGTAACTCACTGAGTTTCATGTCTTCAATATCAATGCCGAGATCTTTGAAGGCTTGACTGCGTGTTGCGAGCAAACTTTCAATCCCGTCCGTCGATAATTTCAACAGTTCCATGAGTTCATCAACTGTTGGAGCATTTCTGAACAGATGACGTTCCTCTACATCAACATGTTCCTCTTTTAACCATGATTTCGTTTTACGACATGATGTACAGCTTGGATATGTGAAAAAGACTAACTCATTCGCCATTTTTGCTCCTCCTCTCAAAGTGTGGGGTTTCATTACAGTTACTATAGCACGCCATTTTTCCTTTGTACACCTTTTGTACAACTATTGTACAACTTTTTTTGAAACTTCATCTTTTGTTCACAGTTATTCCTTAACAATCACTAGAACAGGATAGACGAATGATTGTTTGCTTGGTAAAATAAGTACGTATATTGACTATCTGTCGGATTTAGGGGGTTATAGGAATGGGGAGAATGTACCGCGTACTCGGTTTCTGGACTGGTATTATCGCAGTCATGGCATTTATCGGCGCATTGGGTGGCGATGCAAGCTCAAGTGAGCATACGGATTCATTTTTAGTCATGGGCTTCGTCTTCTTGGCACAAACTGTCTTTTTTGCAGCGCTTGGTTACTTGCGCTTAACTGAAAAAACGTATGTCTATATCTTTGGAGCTTACTTAACTGTATTTTTCATCGTCTTTACGTACTGGTCAAACTTCCAGATGTAATGAAAAAAACTCGTCATCCTTTTGGATGGCGAGTTTTTTAGTCATAAGAATGGATTCGATTTCATTTCTTGACGAATCGTCGTACTCGGACCATGACCCGGGTAGACCGTCGTATCTGCCGGTAGTTCTGCAACGAGTCGATCAAGCGAACGCATCAGCACGTCTTGATCCCCACCATAAAGATCCGTCCGTCCGACTCCTTGCTGGAACAAAAGATCTCCACCGAACGCGATCCGCTCTCCCTTAAAGTAGAACGTCACACTTCCTGGTGAGTGCCCTGGCGTCTCAAGTACGTGCATCGAAAAGTTACCGATCGTCAATCGTCCTGGTTGCAACAGATGATCCGCTGGCTTCATCCGCATCGGCGGCATACCGAATTTCGCCGAACCATTCCATTCCGGGTTACCAAGCCAGCCCGCTTCTTCCGCATGCACGTAGACAGGAGCTTCCGTGAAGCGTCGTAACATATCGACACCACCGATGTGATCAAAATGAGCATGGGTCAAAAGAATTCCTTTTAGGGTTGCTCCTCGACTTTCAATTTCATCGAAAAAACGCATATCCTCTGTTCCCGGATCAATGACAAGACATTCCTTATCCTTAAATAACAAATAACCATTCTCAGATGCCATACCGGAAGTGATCATTACGATTTCCATTCTATAAAACCCCTTTGCAATAGACTCTTCCCCTACTATACACGAAATTGTCGAAAGTTCCTGCAACGCCCTCTCGACTTTATCCCGCGAGTCGGATAAACTAAAAAGTGAGATTTAAGTGAAATCTTCGTGAAATTCATAACGTGATTGTTTAAGGGGGAGTACGTCATGCATTTGGATCAACCAATCGGTTGGCTTTTCTTCTTCGTCGCACTCGTCGGCGTTTGGGCCGTCGTTCGTTCACTTAAGAAACGCCAAATGTTTCCACTCGTATTCGCAGCCCTAACTGTCGTCTTATTCGGCTGGTTTGGGATTGCGACATTGATTTACGGCGGTATTCCATCGTAATCAGAGTACGCTAAAAAGAGAGATGCCTCGCGCATCTCTCTTTTTCGTTGTTTTATAAAAAAAGAGTAGATCTACTAGAACGTAGACCTACTCCGATGACTGACTTATTTTGAAGTTTGAAGGAAACGTAGCAAGTCACCATAGATGACTTTATCTGAAAGTCCTAATTCCTTCTCAGATTGTTTCGTAGATTGTTTACACATCTCCGCTTGTTCCCCGTCTTTCACTTCTTCTCCTGTCTTGCGGTCATAACATGTTTCTTGCGTGTAGACTGTCTTATCTGTTACGACAGAACCATCACGGAACAACGCATAGTCTTTATGTTGTTTCGAGAAGAGATCGGTACCGAACAAGACCTCATTTTTGAAATCATGACCTAACAAGTGAAGCAACGTTGGTTTGATATCGATTTGACTCGCGACATTTTCGTGTTTGACACCCTTCGTTTGACCCGGTAAATGGATGACGAACGGCACACGTTGTAATTGTGCGACATCATATGGTGTCAACTCATCTTTGTTCATGAGTTCTGCCATCGCAGCATTATGGTTTGTTGAAATACCGTAATGGTCACCGTATACCATGAAGATCGTATCATCCCACGTACCATCTTTTTTCAGACCCTCGATGAATTTACCGAGTGCCATATCTTGATACGCTAGTGCCTGAACATAGTGATTCAGTGTCGTAGAACTTGTCTCAAGCGGTGGTACGAGTTCATCTTCTGGTTTTGGCATCTCAAATGGATAGTGGTTCGTCAACGTGATGAACTTCGAATAGAACGGGCGCGGTAAATCTTTTAACATCGGAAGTGACTGTTCGAAGAACTTGTCATCGAGTAAGCCCCACTCCGTTAAATCTGCTGGATCCCCTAAATCATAATCCGTCTCCGAGAAGAAACGATCTACGCCGAAACTGTTGTAGACGATGTCCCGGTTCCAGAATGATTTGTTATTCGCATGGAAAACAGCTGAGTAATAGCCATCTTCTTTTAACATCTCAGGTGTTGCACGGAATTCGTTCTCTCCGTTTGTGAAGAACGCAGATCCACGACCAAGTGGATAAATCGAGTTCTCAAGAATGAACTCGGCATCTGACGTTTTCCCTTGTCCTGTGTTGTGATAGAAGTTATCCCATGAATGGGATTCCTTAATCAACTTATTCAAGTTCGGTGTAATCTCTTGACCGTTTGGTGCTTTTAAACCAACCGCAAAGGATTGAGCCGACTCAAACGAGATGACGATGACGTTCTTCCCTTTATACTTTCCGAACATCGCCGGATTGGCTGCAGCATGCTTCGAATCGATGAAGTTTTGGACTTCTGATAATTCTGAGCTATCCGCAAGTGCTTTTTGGGCAGATGTCTTCGACTGGATGAGTGCGTCATACATATGGAAGTTAAATGTTCCGATATTCTTGACGAGTAATTCCCGGTCAAAGGCACGTGTCAATAATTCTGGGCGTTCTGTCTCAGCAAGCGTCAAGTTTCCAAGGAAGACGACGACTGCTGCGACGAAAGCGAGAATCGCCCGTCCACGTGACGCGACATTTTTTGACATATCCATTTTCCGTAAGAAAAACGGTAAGATGATCAAATCGCCGACGATCAGTAAGTCAGCCCAACTTAAAAGCGATGCGAGAGAAGCGGAAACCGTCTCTGCGTTCGACGTTTGGAACAATACTGGCAACGTCAAGTAATCATTAAAGAAGCGGAAGAAAATGATGTCCGCATATAAAATGACTGTTGCGACAAATAGTGTGCCGTAGATGAACCATTTTTGGACATTCCCCCGGAAGAAGAAGCTGAACCCGAACATGAAGAGCGCTGAACTAATTGGATTAATTAGTAGAATGAATGCTTGCGCGGAGTTCGTTACGGGAACGTTGAAGAAAAGTGTATACGCTAAATACGTTTTTAACCAAATCAATAAGGTCGCAATCCAAAAGAGCTTATGCTCTTTATATGTGCTGCGAACGCCTTGACCCATCTTTAGGCGTATTCGCGACCAGATGTTTGCGTCTTGCTGCATAAAAACCTGCCTCCTAATTTACATGTGCTTTCTGCTTTCAGTTCACACAACCTACCTCATAATGTACATATACCCATATCACGTGAAAATTTTACGCTTAGTTTTACAAAAATGCAACCGGAATCCGGAAGATACTTAACAATCACATATTTACTATACGTTTGTAAACAAAAAAAAGATTCGCCGAAGCGAACCTTTCATTGAAATTGAATATTATCATTTTTTCAAGAACATTTGTTTAGCAAGCCAGGCACACCCGATGACTCCAGCATCGTTTCCAAGTTCAGCGATCTTGAACGTCGTCGATCCAAAGACACGCGGTAAAGCAAACCGTTCAAACTGTTGACGTAATGGCGCAAGCAGTGTTTCACCTGCTTTTGAGACACCTCCACCGATGACAATGATTTCCGGGTTAATACTATTTGCTAGATTCGAAATCGCAAGTCCGAGGTGGAACGTTACTTCCTCTACGACTTCCGTCGCGACACGGTCACCTTTCTCATACGCTTCAAATACATCTTTCGCCGTCACAGCTTTAATGTCATTCAGTAGCGTTTCTTGTCCTTTACGCTTCTCAAGACCAAGACGGGCAATACCTGTTGCTGAAGCAATCGTCTCAAGACATCCTTTCCGTCCACATCCACACATGACGCCGCCTTCGGGCAACATCGTGATATGACCGATTTCTCCTGCCATACCAACCGTACCGTGAACGATTTGTCCGTTCGTGATCAAACCGCCACCGACCCCCGTACCAAGCGTGACAGCAAGTAATTCTGTCGCACCGCTACCGGCGCCTTTCCACATCTCACCGATTGCCGCTGCATTTGCATCGTTTTCAAGTACTGCCGGTAAACCTGTCAACCGTTCGAATTCACCGACGAGTTCGAAATTATGCCAACCGATGTTGACTGCCTTTTCGACGACACCTGTATTGAAGTCGATGAATCCTGGTGCCCCAATACCCGCTCCGACGAAATCCTCTGGTCGTTTATTGCTTTCTTGACACTTCTCAAAGAATGATTTTGCGATATCTCCCGGAATTTGTGCACCATCATTCAGGATCACCGTCTCAATCTCCCACTTTTCCACGATGATACCTTGCAAATCCAAAATTGCCATCTTGACTGTTGTTCCACCGATATCAATGCCGAGTAACCATTTCATCGCTCTGTCTCCCCTATGTTCATATAATATCTACCTATTCAGTTTACCGAACTGGACTACTTTGCGCAAAGGGTTGCACACCTTAACTGTTTTCAGGTTGTGAACGCTTTAATTCATGGCGCAAGATTAATTTCGCTGAATCATATTGACGTTGTTCCAAAACACCTGCTTCTTGTAGTTCATCGAGTTCTAGCATCATCATCGTGATATCGGATGCTCGATCCCCAAGATAGATGAATGTGCCATATGTCTTAAGTAACTGTTGTACGTCATACAGTGTCTTCATCGACCATCGGCTCCTTTACATAGGCATGTAGCAAATCATAGGTCGCTTGTAACGATGTCTCGTGTGTTCGTTCATACGAATGACTCGATTCGATCCCCGGACCGAACAGTCCGTGCCGGACATCATGTCCTGCATGTACTGCTGCTGAGGCATCCGAGCTGTAGAACGGATAGATATCGACCTTATATGGAATACTATTACGTTGCGCCAAGCGTGTCAGTTGGTGACGAAGTGCCAAGTCATAAGGACCTGAACCATCTTTTGCACAAATTGAGACCGTGAATTCGTCCGAATGCTGACCATCCCCTAATGCTCCCATGTCGACCGCGATATATTCTGCGACTTCTTCCGAGAATCCAGCATTGCCACCGAATCCGACCTCTTCGTAATTTGAAATCAGTATCTGAACTGTGTGTGGAAGCTCGATTGTTTTCCATTCTTTGATTAATTCAAGCAATAAAGCGACAGATGCTTTATCATCCAGGTGGCGTGACTTCACGAAACCGGTTTCTGTATAGAGGAAACGTGGTTCAAACGTCACGATGTCTCCCACTTCAATCCCTGCGACTCGTGTCTCTTCCGCTGTCGTCGAACGGATGTCTAATCGCACTTCGATATTATCAGCGGAGCGTTCCGTCTTATTCGTCTCGCGTGACGTATGGACACTCGAATGATGGAAGACGATCGTTCCAGAAATCGTTTGACCATCCATCTTATGAATCAGACAGTTTTCTCCTTCGATGGCTGTCCACGCATACCCTCCCAATTGAGATAAACTGAGTCGTCCCGTCGGCAAAATCTCTTTTACCATCGCACCTAACGTATCGACGTGTGCCGTCAGTAATCGCGTTCGTGTTGAAGCACCCGGTAGTGTCGCTAGGATGGCGCCTTTCTCAAGCTTTCGATACGTGATTCCTTCTGCCACCAATCGCTTTTCTACATATGTAATCGCTTCTTTCGTCGAACCTGTCGGACTCGGAATCGAAACAAGCTCTTCAATCGTACGTATGACTTCTTTCATGTTCATTCGCTCCCTTTCAATCGGACTACGACGTACCATCCGCTTTGTTCTCATGATAACAAATATTCATTCATTGCCGGTACTGATATCCTACTAGTACCATACGAAAAAGCTGTAGCACTTTTCTGCTACAGCTTTTTCCACACCATCTGAAGAACTTAGACGTACTTCTTCATCCAAATATCATCACGATATGTGCCGTCTTCTAATTTTACGGAGTCTGGATCTTCTGCATACACTTCAAAACCAAGTGATTCATAGAGACTTTGTGCTGCTTCATTTCCCGATAACACAGCGAGGATGACCTGCTCGACATCTGGCAGTTTCTTTGCTTCGTCGATCAAGGCTTCCATCAAGGCGCGTCCAGTGCCCCCACGATATTCAGGTGATACGTATACTCCGGAAATCATCGCTTTATGCGATTCACGTGACAATTCATATGGTTTGACCTGACCAAACCCAAACAATGTATCACCGTCGAACATACCGAGCCAAACCTCATCGGAGTCGGGTTCTCCTTCTAGACCTTCTCGTACTTCGCGGAGCGGGGTTTGCTGTTCATCGTCAAACGAATGACCGAACGCATCTGGATGATTTTTCAATCCCTCAAGGCGTAGATTCCAGTATTGTTCTGCATCCTCTTTAGTTAATTTTCGAAAAGTATACATGACTGTCGGTTCTCTCCTTTTTTGGGTTTCATGACGTACAATCAAATGACGTAAAAACGCTTCTATCTCTTACTTAACCTTTTTCTAGTAAAATAAAACCTAGATTTTTTTCTCTTTTTATTTCACTCAAACACAGTAGTGATATTCGCTTCATCTTTTCTTTTCAAAAAAAAACTCAAGGATGGACACTACGATACAGGACCACCACTTGAGTTTCTTAACTCTCAATTTATGAGGTTTTCGTCACGATTCGCCCCGTTAACCTTGCAAGACAGGTTCGAGCGTTTGACGCAATACATCAGCAGAATGATGAAACTTCTTCATTTCTTCTTCCGTTAATGCAACTTCAATGATTTCCCGCACACCTTGACGATTGATGATCGCCGGTACTCCGATGTGAATGCCAGAAATCCCGTATTGTCCATCCACATGTGCCCCGACCGTCAACAAACAGTTCTCGTTCCCAAGGATAGCACGCACGATTCGAACAAGTCCAAGTCCGATCGCGTAGTAGGTTGCTCCTTTTCGTTCGATGATATGGTAGGCGGCATCTCGAACATTGATATAGATTTGATCGAGGTCTGCTTGAGAATAACGATCGTCCTCAGCAAGCAGCTCGTCAATCGTTTTTCCATAGATACGGCTATTGCTCCAGGCAGCGAATTCCGTATCTCCATGTTCTCCAAGAATGTAGGCATGGGCATTACGGGAATCGATGTGAAAGTATTCTCCGAGCATTTGACGTAGACGCGCTGTGTCGAGCACCGTTCCTGATCCAAATACACGTGATTTTGGAAGACCAGAATACTTCCAAGCCAGATGAGCCATGATATCGACCGGATTGGACGCCACGACGATGATGCCGTCAAAACCGGAATCCATGATTTGACGAATCATTTCTCTCATGATCAATGCATTCTTTGCGACGAGATCGAGTCTCGTCTCCCCAGGCTTTTGTGGCGCTCCCGCCGTGATGACGACGACCTCCGCTTCCCGGCAGTCCGCGTAGTCTCCAGCCCAGATCCGCATCGGTGAAGAGCTGAACGGGGTTCCATGGTTCAAGTCCATCGCTTCCCCTTCTGCTTTGGCTTTATTGACATCAATGATGACGAGTTCCTCACAAAGTCCAGCTGTTGACATCTGATAAGCAAAGCTTGAACCGACTGCACCGGCTCCAATTAGCGCCACTCGTGTTACTTTCGCATGTAATTCCATCTCGTTATGTCCACCCTTTCATTCGTTCTAAGAGTTTGTTAACTATATCACAAATAAATTGTAACATCTTTCACATTCTTTGTAACATGTGAAAATAATCACATTTGTCCATTTTGTGTCATCGATATCCTAACATAAGGAATTACATCGTTATACTTTCCACTTACCAGAATCGGATGATAATAAACCCAATTCCACTCGCTAGACCACTCGTCAAGACGTTCACAGCATCATTTCCAAGAAGTCGAATACCCGAGACGTAAATTGTCAGTTGTCCATGATGCTCTCGCTTTTCCGTACGTTCCCCGCAAACTGAACATTGATAAACACGTTGCCACATTGCTCCAAATAGCGTATCGAGTAGACTGCCGATGACTCCGATGCCTATTACAAGTAAGGTATCTGTCAAAGAAAGAGAGAAGATCCAATGTGCTGCTAAAGCAATAAACGCAGCCCCAGCAATTGTTCCTAGCGTTCCGATTAAAGACATCGCGCCGCTCGTTCCTGCTGGTACCCGTCGTAAAGTTTTCAGAGACCATGGATCACGACTTGAAAGTGGTCCGATTTCCGATGCCCATGTATCGGCATTCGATGCGGCGATGACAAATAAGAATAACAATAGGTACGCTTTATCCATCGTCATAGTGTAGGCTATGGCAGCGATGAATGCAACTCCACCATTCGCAAGAACTTGCCATCCATCACGTGCACCATCTTTTTCGACAATCGCATCCACGGATTTTTTTCTAGTACGTCCTATTTTCGATAAAAGACTTGAGCTACCAAAGAAGAGTAAGAGCACTACCAAACCGCTCCAGCCGAATCCAAATGAAACACCACTGCCGACGAGCATCGTAAAGACAGCTCCACTTGTCGTCAATAAACGGAAATGTCGTCCGGTCCAGGCAAGGAAGAGACAAAACAAAATCGCGATACTTAACATCGGATGACCTCTTGGTCCGTGACGATGAGATCAACTGGGATATCGAAGTCTTCCACTTCGAAATCTGAAAGGAGCTGTTCGGAAAAGGCAATGGATACTTTGCAACCTGTGTAGGTCACGAGTGCACGATCATAATAACCGCCCCCCCACCCTAATCGATAGCCATCTCGCCGATAGGCACGTCCCGGAACGAGACAAAATGCAGCTTGATCAAGTGTTGTGCGACGAGCCGAATCCATTGGTTCTGCGATCCCCATCTGATTATGCTGCAATTGATCTTCTGGTCTATATTCATAAAAGACCATCTCTTCTCCGACTACTTTCGGTATCAAGACCGTCTTGTCCTCTTGCCACGCTCGTTCAATCAACATTCTCGTATCGCATTCATTTCGAAACGCTAACGTGATTGCGACACAGGTAGCTTGTTGCCATTCGGGCAATAGCAAAACATGTTCATGGATTAACCGTTCCTTTTCAGCACGGTTGTCCATCACCTCTAGGCGTTCTTTGATCAGACGGCGTACTTCTTGTTTGTTCATGGCTGTCTTCCTTTCAACAAAAAAAGCCATCACACGAAGTGACGGCTTCCATCTCAATTATTTCACTTCACGGTGAAGTGTGTGCTTACGGAGACGTGGGTTGTATTTCTTCAACTCAAGACGCTCTGGGTTGTTACGCTTGTTCTTTTTAGTGATATAAGTACGGTCACCAGTTTCAGTGCAAGCTAATGTGATTTTAACGCGCATGGGATTCCCTCCTATCTAGCTCTCGATGTATCAAGTGATTTTGCTTTACATAAGGTTAAGCATACTCAAGTATCGTACCAAGAAAGGAAGGGAATTGCAACTGTTCATCCGTTCTTTTTCGGATTCGTCACGTGTTGATATGGTTTTTCAAGGTTCTCTTCAAAACGAAGGGGTTTCTTTTCGACGTGATACTCCTGTTCCACCCCTTGACGTGACTCTTCTCGTTCTAAATAAACGACAGCCGATTGACGCAATGCGTCTCCTTCAAGTCGCTTTAGCGCTACGACCAAACCACCTGACCGATCCGGTGAACGCTCACTTTCGACATCATAGACATTACTGACAAGTGGTAATTCCTTTATCTTAGCGATTGCCTGAGCAGCTGACGCCGTCTCCATGTTGAAGTTATGGACGACTTGGAAATCAACAATCTTAGATAAAGCTTGCGCTTGACGTAAGAAGGCTAGGTTTAACGCTGCCAGTTGATTGTATGTCTGAACGAGCGGTAGACCCGTCACTTGTACCCCGTATACGTGAACACCCTCTTCGAATCGATATGTTTCCGGGTTTTCCGTCACGACGTAAACGTTCTCTCCTGCTGCCGCTAGTCGTTTTGCTATATCACGAACCGGACGATGGGATTGTTCGTAATCCCGAGCGAACATGAGGATACCATCTTTATTTAAAGCAGCATCGCGTTTGACCGCAACATAATAGTCATGAGCAGTTAAGAAAACATCCGGTTCGATGTCTTCATCTTGTAGGAACGGATATTGCTGATAGCGTCTCTCCAGCCAGTCCATCGTCAATTCTTGTGCATCGAGACGACGTTCGGTTTCCTCAAATCGTAAGACATGTTCACGGAACCGGTTCGCAGCATATTGTGCTGTCGTCTGCCCGTCTAAAATGAATGGCCAATCGCTCGAGACCGCAAGTAGGTATTCTCGAATGAGCTGGCGTTTCGCCCTGACAGTCAACGCATCTTGATGGCGGTTTCGCGCCACGATTCCTGCTAGTCTCTTTTCGAGCTGATGGAGATGGCGAATCATCCAGTCATTCCGTTCATTGATCCAGACTTCCGCATAGCCTTTACGTCCCCACGTCCCCATCGCAACATGGACAGTATCGATGTCTTGGAAATGACGTTCGAGGAACATAGCTGGTGAGATCGACTCGATCGCCTGATCTTCTAAACGTTCCATCGCTTTACCAAGGAAGTCGGGACCTTCAAACCACCAGTGACCGAACAATTCGGCATCAAATGGTGCTGTGACAAGGAAGGGTGGGAAGTCTTGTCCTTGATGCGCATCTAAATGTTCGCCGAGTGCTTGCGCAAAGTCTGCTGCGTGGTCACTCGTCCGTTGCCATGCCCAATCACGCACGTAATAGTCTTTTTGATCCGTTTCTCCTGTTACGCGATGCAATTTCAACCCTGTATCATAACGTAGGCCTTCTGGGTGCATGAACTCGGCGATTTGATCCCACTCCCGATCGTACGCAAGATCCCGATAAAATTCACGGTAATCCGGATGTCCCGGATATCCGATGACAGAACTCCAGATCTTTCCGGAAATGATTTGGTCACGCGGGAAGAGTGCTACACCGTGTGGCGAATAGACGGGTGCCCCAATTCCGTATTTTGGTGCCGGATCGGCGTTTAAAATCGAATGTTCATCGACAAACGTATAGCGAATGCCTTCTTCATATAAAATCCGATCAAGCCCTGGCGTATAGGCACATTCCGGCATCCAAAGACCAGATGGTCGGAATCCGTAATGACGCTCGAAACAGTTCAAGCCAGTCTGAATTTCAGAACGCGCCGCTTGTTCAGACAACATGTGCGGACTGAATCCATGAGTCGCCGTACAGGTAATCAAATCAAGATAGCCTCGCTCCTTGTAATGGCGAAATGCCCGGTTCAAGTCTTTTTCCCAGTGCAAGAACGTATTCAATAAATCTTGATAGCGTTCTTGATAGAATAAAAGGGCATCTCGTTCCTTTTGATCAAGCTCTCGCTCCAGTTCCTGGCGAATCAAACGTAATGTGTCCTCGATATGCTCAATATAGCGCTCTTGAATCAATGGATCGGCAAGCATCTCGATGACCGGCGGTGAAATACTGACTGTCCAACCGAGCGGACGTGATAAGCGGTCGACTTCCCACAATAATGGAATGTAGGTTTCTGAGATCGCTTCATACATCCACCGTTCCTCAAGACGATGCTCCTCTTCGTGACGGATATATGGTAAGTGTGCATGTAAGACAAGTGAAAAATATCCTTTTCGCATTGCTTCTCTCCCTTTCCCTCTCTCTAGTTCCATTACCGGACGCGATCGAAATAAGAATATGGTCGTAAGACTTCGACCCATTCCGGTTGTTCGACCTCTCCATATTGCCAATGGTGCACGACTTCTGCGAAACGTCCATCCGTGACTGGTTCGTCGCGTGGTGTCTCGATCGGTTTCGAACGCAGCACTGGAACAAAGTCTCCATCAATCGTTTGAACGCCCCATTCAATGATGTATGTAGTATTCGGGGCGACGGGGCGGACGAACCACGCATTCGTCATCTCGGGTAGTTCGAACTGATACGTACGATTCGCTTGTCCTTGTTCGAAATTAACGAGTGTGACATCAATGATACGTAACTCTTTACGAAACGAATCGAATGTCGTGTGGTAGTGCGTCTCAAGCAACTGTTTCGACAGTTCAGACAATTCCCAATAGACGTAAAACGCAGTAGGTGACTGAACGATCGCATGGAGAATATCATCTTCATAATGCGTCGCCATTCCGAACGCGTCTCGTTCGAGTGACGGCACCACTTGCGTAGACGGTACGACATCCAATACCGGTGCAGTCGACTTTTTTGTCTGTTTGACAGTCTTTGATTTTACTTTCGGCGCTGCTACAGCAGGTTGTTCTGTCAACGACTTACGGTATTTGGTCCAAGCATATTTGATTTTCCCTTCAGTCGTATCCAATTGAGCTGCGATTTGTTTTGTTGTCAGCCCTTGTTCTTTCATTTTAATGATTTGCTCAAGCATTCCCAATCACCTCTCTGTCATTATTCACTTCTTTCCTATTCTACAAACGTGTTTCGAATCCCTTTACAAAAAAAGTAGGCAGAGGAAATTCCTCCTGCCTACTTAGTTCACCCGTTTAAATCATAATGTTTTCCTTTTTCGAGATAGATTAAATGTTCCCCGACGTTCGTCAAGTGGTCACCCATCCGCTCAATGTAGCGGCAAATATTCGTGAATTGCATGACCTCATCGACAACGATCGGTTGCAGGGACATATGACGCATATATTGCCGAAGCGCCTTATATGTCGTTTCATCGATGACGTTATCGAGATCCGACAAGGCTTTTGCCTTTTCGACATCTCCGTCACGGTATGCAACGATCGCTGTTTCCGTCATATCCAACAATGTCTCGAACGCTTCCTTCAACAAGGAGATATCGATGACGTATGGGAATGTCTCGACACGAAGAACTGCTTTAGAGATATTCCCTGCATAGTCGGCAATCCGTTCGAGATCTGATGAAATCTTCATGGCTGTGATGATCCGACGCAAATCCGTCGCAACGGGTTGTTGCTTCGCGATTAAGAGAATCGCATCATCATTGATTTCAAGTTCAAGATCATCGAGTTCATTATCGTTTGCGATGACACTACGTGCGATATCTTGATCGTATTTTTCGAGCGCCTCTGCTGTCGTTGCGATTTGTTGCATCGTTTTACGTGCTAGTAAAAAGACTTTTTGATCGAGTATTGCAAGGTTTTCTCCAAAAATCGTACGGTTCGCTGCCATTCGTCTCGTCTCCCCTTCTTATCCGAATCGTCCTGAAATGTAATCTTCCGTCCGTTTGTCGCTCGGATTTCCAAAGATTCGGTCTGTTTGATCGAACTCGACGACTTCCCCGTTCAAGAAGAATGCTGTTTTATCAGATACACGTGCAGCTTGCTGCATGTTGTGTGTCACGATGATGATCGAGTAGTCCGATTTCAACTCTTGAACGAGTTCTTCTACTTTTAATGTAGAGATTGGGTCAAGTGCCGATGTCGGCTCATCCATCAAGATGACGTCCGGCTCGATTGCAAGACAACGCGCGATACAGAGACGTTGTTGCTGACCACCAGAGAGTCCATAGGCATTTTCGTTCAAACGATCTTTGACTTCATCCCAAATCGCCGCGCGACGTAAACTCCGTTCCACGATCTCGTCGAGAATTTTTTTGTTTTTAACGCCATGGACACGTGGACCATAAGCGATGTTATCGTAAATCGATTTCGGGAATGGGTTAGGTTGTTGGAAGACCATTCCGACCGATGTCCGTAATTCTTCGACACCGTACTCTTTTTCGAAGATATTACGTCCGTGATATTCAATGACACCATTCGTCCGCACGATTGGAACGAGTTCGACCATTCGGTTCAACGTTTTGATGAATGTCGACTTCCCGCATCCTGACGGTCCAATGATCGCCGTGACTTCATTTTTCTTAATATCAAGATTGACATCTTTAAGCGCGTGATCGTCACCGTACCATAAGTTTAAATCTTTGACGTTATAGACGCTCTCGCGTGCTGCTACTGGTTGGTTCATACGCTCTGTCCCTTCTGTAACGACTGATTTCGTGTTCAGCTTCGTATCCATCATCTGTCTTCCTCCTTAAAAGAAATCCCTTCTATCTCGTTCGATTAATAGCGTTTTGAGAAACGGTTCCGGATCCAGATCGCAATTGAATTCATCGTCAATAGGATGACCATCAAGATGATGATTCCTGCCGCTGCAAGTCCTTGGAAGTCCGCTTGTGGACGACTTGTCCAGTTATAGATTTGAATTGGTAATGCCGTGAACTCCGAGAAGATTCCTTCTGGCGCACGAGCGATGAAAATGGCAGCTCCGACCATGATCAACGGTGCTGTCTCACCGATCGCTCGGGATACGGCTAAGATGATTCCCGTAATGACACCCGGAAGTGATGCCGGAAGAACGACTTTAAACGTCGTTTGCCATTTCGATGCACCGAGTGCGAGTGATGCATGACGCATCGCTTGTGGCACGGCGCGAATCGCTTCTTGAGAAGAAACAATGACGACTGGAAGACTCATCAATGCGAGCGTCAAAGCTCCAGCAATCAATGTCGAACCGAAGCCCATGTTACGAACGAAGAACGTCAATCCGAGTAATCCGAAGACGATCGACGGAACACCCGCGAGATTCGAGATATTGACTTCGATGAACGATGTCATCCGACTCTTTTTCGCATATTCTTCTAAATAGATCGCTGCTCCGACACCAATGATAAAGATCATCGGGATGATCAAGAGCATTAAATAGATAGAACCCATTAATGCTGGATAGATCCCGGCACGTTCTGCACGACGAGAAGGTGCATTTTGTAGAAATTCTAGTGATAACCACGAAGCGCCGTCACGGATGACGCCGTATAGGAGAATACCTAAGACGACGAGACCGAAAAACAGACCGACGAGGAAAATGACTTTCGTTACATTATTGACGACGAGGCGTTGGCTAATCGATTTCTTAACCGCGACCGGATCGATGAATTTTTTCGTGACAGGTTGCTTTTCTGGTAAGGCCATCTTAATACTCCTCTCTGAAGCGGCGTGTAATCCAGTTCGCAAGTAAGTTCATCAATAACGTAAAGACGAACAAGAGCGTACCAACCGCATAGATACTGTAATATTCAACTGTTCCAAATCCAGCATCGCCTAAAGCGACCTGAACGATATACGCTGTCATCGTCTGGACCGGCTCCAGTGGATCAACGGCAGCTGTCGGATTCGAACCACCAGCGATCGTCACGATCATCGTCTCACCGATCGCACGAGACATCCCGAGTACGATCGAAGCAATGATTCCTGACAAGGCAGCTGGAACAACGACTTTTAGTGCGACTTCAAGACGTGTCGAACCAAGGGCAAGCGCACCGTCCCGAATTTTTTTCGGGACAGAGCTCATCGCATCCTCAGAAATCGAAGCGATCATTGGAATAATCATAATCCCGACGACGATCCCTGGACTGAGGGCATTGTAGATTTGAATGCCCGGAATTAATTTGACGAGTAGTGGTGTGACGAACGTCAACGCGAAGAATCCGAAAACGATCGTCGGAACACCAGCTAATACTTCTAAAATCGGTTTTAAGATACGGCGCGCGCGGTCAGACGCATACTCACTTAAATAAATTGCGGAAGTGAGGCCGATCGGCACGGCAACTAGCATCGCAATCACGGTAATCTCAAGCGTACCGACGACAAGCGGCCAAATCCCGTACTCCGGTTGAGAGTTCAATGGATACCAGCTCGTACTGCCGAAGAATTCCTTGAACGGAACGACTTCAAAGAAGTGTTCGGTTTCAATGACTAACGTGAGAATGATGCCGATGGTCGTAACGACCGAGACAAACGCACACAGAAACAAAACGATCGGCATGATGCGTTCCATGACGTTTTTCATACTGAATTTTTGCTGTCGGTTCTGTTGAATCAGCTCGCGAACCGATTTATTGGGTGTTGAATTCATCCTTCTTCGCTCCCTACTCCTTCTTGACATGAGAACGGGACCCAACCGGTACAGACTTCCCCGGTTGGGCCATCCTCATGACTCGATGATTATTTCATTGCGTCTTTGATTGCTTTTGCATTTTCATCGTAACGATCTTGTGGCATTTTGATATAACCGACTTCTTCAGCTAAATCTCCAGCATTTTCGTTCGTGAATTTCACGAAGTCTGCTACCTGTTTTTTGTCATTCAACGATTTGTTGTTGACATACGTGTAGATTTCACGTGAAAGCGGGTAAGATAGATCCTTGATCGTTTCAGGTGTTGGATCGATTGCGTCTTTACCTTCAGCTGAAAGTGGTACTTCTTTTAACTTGTCTTTGTTTTCAGCGTAGTAAGCATAACCGAAGTAGCCGATCGCACCTTTCGTTCCTTCGACACCTTTAACGAGGACATTGTCATCCTCAGACAATTGAACGTCTTTACGCATGTCTTTCTTCTCGAGTACTTTTTCAGAGAAGAAGTCAAATGTTCCTGAATCTTTCCCTGGGCTGAAGAATTTCAGTGGTTCAGCCGGGTAAGAAGAATCGACATCTTTCCATGTCTTAACGTTTGGGTCGAGCCAGATTTTCTCGAGTTGATCAAGCGAGAGTTCTTTTACCCATGTATTGTCTTTGCTGACTGCAACAGTCAAACCATCATATGCGAGCGCAAGTTTTGTATATTCGATGTTGTTCTTTTTCGCTTCCGCTGCTTCTTCTTCTTTAATTTCACGCGATGCGTTCGAGAGATCCGTTTCACCAACGACGAAGCGTTTGAAGCCGCCACCTGTACCAGAAACACCGACTGTGACATCAACATCTGGTTGCTCAGTCGAATACTCTTCACCGACAGCTTCCATGATCGGGAAGACTGTAGAAGAACCGTCGATTGCGATTTTCCCTTTTAAATCAGATGAACTAGCAGATCCGCCTTTATCGTTACCACATGCTGCCCCCACTACTGCGATTGATGCTACCGTTGTGATGAGTGCTGTTTTTTTCATCCAAGACATGATTAATTTTCCTCCTCGAAAGTATGTCGCTGACGATGCTACGACTTTTTATCCGTTTTCCTTACAAGACTTATACTACGGACGAACTATTAAAACGAAATGAATCCAACGTAAAAGAATTGTAAAGGCGTGTTTTTTAGTGTTTACAATTCGAAATCCATTAGAAAAAAAGGTCAATACAAACAAAAAAACGAGAGTGATAGCTCACTCTCGCTTAGTTTCTAGTTAATTTGGCTTAGTTTGCCACGGTACATCCTTGACGTTGAAATACGCTTTGACAAGATCATGACCGATTTTCGAGTTGACCGTCTCTTGCTCCATATAAGGAAGGAACACAGCCCACGCCATTTCTGGATTGTCATATGGTGCCCAGCCGACAAGGTTCGAGTTCAATGAACGAACCGGTTGCCCGCTACCATCACGTAAGGCGATTCCGTCATCACCGTAAACGCTGACCTGAGCAGTACCTGTTTTCGCTGCAGCATCGATTCCTGTTTGTGCGATGACTTTCGCTGTACCACGCTCACCTTTAACAACACGGTGCAACCCTTCTCGGACATGATCAATGTTATCTTGACTGACTTCAATCCGGTTCAGATAATTCGTTTTAAAGCTGTAATCAACTTTTTTCGTACCCTTTTCAATCGAGTTAGACGCCAACACTTCTTTTAAGAAATGAGGCTGAACACGATAACCACCGTTCGCAAGTGTTGAAATGTACTGCGCGACTTGAAGCGGCGTGAAAGCATCGTACTGTCCGATGACTCGGTCCATCAGTAATGTGACACGGTCTGGCGTCCCTTGAACACCTTTTGCTTCGTACGGTAAATCAATACCTGTCGTCACACCAAGACCGAACTGGCTATAGTAATTCTGCATGATGGCAGCCGCTGCATCTACGCTTGCTCCCGCGATACCGTTGCTCGGATATTTCGCCATCCGCATCGCGATGTTAAACATATAGACGTTTGACGAACGCTCGAGCGCCGTTAAATCCGTAATCGGTCCCATGTTAACATATGATGCTTTTTTTGTACCTCCGATCGTGATCGGCGCATCGTTAATGACTTCGTTTTGACGAATGACACCTTCCTGTAATCCCATTGCAACTGTTGCACCCTTAATGGTCGAACCGATTTGTAATGACGTCAAGACGTTGTTGATCGCCACATCCGTGAATTTCCCAGTCGAAGGATCGAGCTTTTGACCTGACATTGCTAAAATTTCACCGGTTTTTGGATTCATGACGACGGCATAGCCTTCTTTTAAATAACGACTACCCATGCCGCGACCCATCTTGATTGCTTGTTGCATGATTTGATCTACTTTTTTATTGTATTCCGCATCAACGGTTAGAACGAGGTCTTTCCCGGACTCACCTTCTTCACGTTTCGGATCTCCAACTGGTTCACCATTGAACGTCTCATACACATCGTATGCTGGTTTCCCGCGCAGAAGGTCTTCATACTGTTGTTCAAGGAATGATGTCCCGACACGATCATTCAAACTATATCCTTTTGCTTTGAACTCCGCTTGTTGTTCTGCCGGAATCTTCGAGTACTTCCCAAAGATATTGCGAAGCGTATCTTTATATGGATACGATCGCTCATAGAACGGTTCGACCGATACACCCTTCAGATCTTCTAAGTTCTCATCAATGATCGCCATCTCTTTTGCAGACGCACCGAGTTTGACGAGCTGTGGATCAAGTGCATAACCGACTTCCATATTATGTTTGATTGCGATGACTTCCATCGTCTTGTCATCATAATCAATATCTTTTTTCGTGATTGCATCTAAGCGAATCTGATCTTGCTCTGCAATCGAAAGCTTACTTTGTTCTTCTGTTGAAGGATATTTCTTTTTCACTGCCTCTTGGTATCGACGATCCGATTCTTTTGTATTCGTCGCCACCCAAAAATCCTTGATGTCACGTTCCGTGACTTTCCAGTCTTTTTTAGGTAGATCAATGATTGCCGCAAGACGCTGCGCGATTTCAATACGTTCATCTACTTTCGTCGTTTGTGCGCGGCGATAGACAATCGAATATTTAGAAATCGTATCAACCAAAAGACGACCATCTCGATCATAAATCTTTCCGCGTGGCACCTCATATTTGGATGCGATCATTTCTGTTTTTTGAACTTCCCGCGAAATTTTTTCACCATTGACGATTTGCACGACCCCTAGACGGAAAATCAAAATCGCGAACAATAAAAAAACGACGAAGAACATTAAATTCAGACGAAGCGGCAGATGATTACGCCGTCTTCCTCGTACGGTGATTCGTTTAGCCATGGCGTACTCCCCTATCGTTCAAAAGTCATCTTGTTTCATTATATAGAAGGAAACTTTCCATAACAACCTATCCCATCATTTTCCGCATTAAAAAAAGCGTATCGTTCACAATTGAACGATACGCTTTTTTTCATTACTTCGCGTCAGCGTAAAGCTTTGCTACGTGATCCCAATCAACGACGTTGAAGAACGCATTGATGTAATCCGGACGACGGTTTTGATAGTTGAGGTAGTATGCATGTTCCCATACATCAAGACCGAGGATTGGTGTTTTGCCTTCCATGACTGGTGTATCTTGGTTTGGTGTCGAAACGACTGCCAATTTTCCACCGTCAACGATCAGCCAAGCCCAACCTGAACCGAAACGAGTTGTTGCTGCTTTTGCGAACTCATCTTTGAATGCATCAAATGATCCGAATGCTTCGTCGATTGCTGTTGCGAGTTCGCCTGTTGGAGCAGCGCCGTCGTTCTTCTTCAACAGTTTCCAGAAGAATGAGTGATTCCAGTGACCGCCACCGTTGTTACGGACTGCAGTTTGAATGTTTGCTGGGAGAGCATCCAAGTTTTGAAGAAGTTCTTCAAGTGACTTTCCTTCATGTTCCGTACCCTCAAGCGCCGCATTCACGTTCGTGACATACGTGTTGTGGTGTTTCGTGTGGTGAATCTCCATCGTACGAGCATCGATATGTGGCTCAAGCGCATCATAAGCGTAGCCGAGTTCTGGTAATTCAAATTTTGACATGTTCATGTCCCCCTTTGTGCTATTTTCGAAAACTTCAATGCCCTTTAAGACTAGCAAAAGAACCTGTGTTGACGCAAGTCAAGACCCTCGGATTTACTCGACTTCTCGTGGAGCAAAAACCGAGACACCACCACCCGGTACCGGGAAGACACCAAATCCTTCCTCGTCGATCACGACAGGATGATCTTGATGATTCGTATAGTCGAACCATTCTTGTCCGGCACGCTCATCGCCTACGAACATCCGTTTTTCACACATATCGGCATTCGACAATAAGACCGCACAGCCAGAGTTCTCAATTTCCTCAACTCCACGACGAACCCAACCGACACAATGTGGATCATCGAGATAATCTTCCTGCTCACCATATGCTTTGTGATACCGTGCATAGAGTAAAGCATCAATCATTTCTTTTTTCCCTTCTACCGGATGTGGTCCTTGCACTCCATAATAGTCACCGTAGAAGACACATGGGTAACCGTCTTTACGAAGTAAAATCGCCGCGTAAGCATGTTGTTTAAACCAGTCATCCACCCACGACTCAAGTGATTCTCCTGGTTGAGAATCGTGATTGTCGACGAACGTGACGGCATTCGTCGGGTGTGATTCGACAAGGGTATCTGCAAATAACGATGTCATATCAAAGTCCTGTCCCTGCTTCGAAGCTTCATGAAACTTATAATGAAGCGGAACATCGAACAAATCGATCGTATAGTCGACGCTATCGAGGAAATGACGACAATCATCGAGATCTGATTTCCAGAACTCGCCGACCATATAGAAATCACCTTCACTTTTTTCAATCATCGATTTTGCGAATTCATGAACGAATTCATAATTGATATGTTTGATGGCGTCGAGTCGGAAACCTTGGCAATCAATTGTTTCCTGGAACCAATGCCCCCAGCGGATCATTTCTTCGCGGACTTCCGGGTGATTATAATCGATGTTCGCGAACATCAAATAGTCATAGTTTCCGAATTCATCATCGACTTGATCATTCCAATCTTTATTTTTACCGGAAATTTTAAAGACACCCGTTTTTTCTTCACGGGCATCAAAATCCGTTCCATTGAAAAATTCATGTGTCCAGATGAAATCTGAATATTTTCCGTTACGTCCTGGGAACGTAAACTTCGTCCACGCTTCGATTTCAAACTCTTCTGAAATTTCTTTCGAACGATCTTCAGGATGGACTTCGACGACATTGATCGTCTCGAGTTCATCGGCCGCTGCCTTATGGTTCATGACGACATCCGCGTAGACAGCGATATCGTTTTCGCGAGCAACCTGGATCGCTTCGACGAGTTCATCTTTCGTACCATATTTCGTACGGACCGTTCCTTTTTGATCAAATTCACCTAAATCGTAGACGTCATAGATGCCATATCCTGTATCTTCATCCGATTGACCTTTTGACGCCGGTGGAATCCACACGGACGTGATGCCGGCAGCACGTAATTCAGGCGCCCGCTCTTTCAAGCGTTGCCAGTGCTTCCCATCATTCTCTACATGCCACTCAAAAAACTGCATCATCGTATGGTTACGTTCCATCTCTCTTCGCTCTCCCTTAGTTACTATAGTATGAATATTATTACAATATCTTTACTATTCCCCGGGGGAACAAAAATAAACGCTCCTCGTTTTTTAACGAGAAGCGTTCTACTGAATGGACCCTGCAGGGCTCGAACCTGCGACCGGACGGTTATGAGCCGTCTGCTCTGACCAGCTGAGCTAAGGGTCCTTAAGTAATAGTAGCGGCGGAGGGAGTCGAACCCACGACCTCACGGGTATGAACCGTACGCTCTAGCCAGCTGAGCTACACCGCCATGATGTATGTTTCTTACTCTTACTAGATTACGAGATGTGGCGGAACTTGTCAATATGCTATTTCAAAAAAATAAACAGCTGATTTCATTTTTTGAAATCAGCTGTCATAGATGAATCGTATTTTGTTTAGTTCGTTACTGCGGTCCGCTGTTCAAGCACGAGATCCGTGATGTTGACAGCGTGATCGCCAATTCGTTCAAGGTTTGATAGTAAATCGACGAAGATCATCCCTGCTTGTCCCGTACATTCGCCAGCATTCACGCGAAGGACATGATGCTTACGGAATGAACGTTCTAGTGCATCGAGTTTGCCCTCGAGTTCAAGAACTTTGCGAGCCCGTGTGACATCATTCTCTTCGACGGCGCGAACGGCACAGTCGACGATTTCTTGTGTCAAAGCATACATGTCATCTAGCTCTTGTTTTGCTGACGATGTGAACTGAATCCGGTTGACGATCTGGAAATCGACCAATTCGACGATATTCTCGACATGATCACCGATCCGCTCGAAGTCATTGACAGCATGCATCAGTAGCGAATGATCATTTGATTCACGCTCTGATAAATCATGCGCAGCTACTTTGACAAGATAACTCGTGACTTCTGTATTTAAGTGGTTGATCGCGTATTCAATCTGCGCTGATTCCGATACATCCTTCTTATCATGCGATTGCGTGTAACGATTTGCTTTCGCAAGTGCGTCTTTTGAGAATTCACCCATACGTAAGACTTCAAGTTTCGCTTGGTTTAATGCAAGCGCAGAAGACTGGTTTAAGATGTTCTGATCGAGATGACGTGGTTTTGAATCGATCGTCGTATCCGTACCCGGTACGATTTTTTGAACAAGCCATGCGATTTGTGCGATGAACCAACATTGAATCAATGTGTTGACGACGTTGAACGTTCCGTGTGCAAAGGCGATTTGCATTTTTGGTTCTAAACCAAGCGCACCTGTGATCCACGCAATGAAGCTAGAGAACACTGGTAATGCGATCAAGAACAAAATTGTTCCGATGATATTGAAGATGACATGTGCGGTGGCTGTCCGTTTAGCTGCGATCGACGCACCAAGTGCTGCAAGTACTGCCGTAATCGTCGTTCCAATGTTATCCCCGAACAAGACTGGTAGTGCCGCTTTGATATCGATCATGCCACCAGCATACAACTCTTGTAAGATACCAATCGTCGCAGATGACGACTGAACGAGTACAGTAAAGATTGTTCCGACAAAGACACCAAGTAATGGATTATCTGACATCGAGACAGTCAACTCACGGAACCAGGCACTTGATTCAAGTGGAGCCATCCCGTCCCCCATCAATGTGAGACCGTAGAACAATGCACCGAAACCAAAGAAAATCTGTCCGATATACTGAACACGTTCTTTATTGAAGAAGAAGATCAAGAACGCACCAATAGCGATGGCGGGAAGTGCCGCTTCTTTAACATTGAAGCCAATGATGAAGGCAGTGATCGTCGTACCGATGTTCGCTCCCATGACGACACCGATCGCTTGTCGTAAATTCATCAGACCCGCACTAACGAGTCCAACGACGATAACGGTCGTACCGGAGGACGACTGAATCAGTATCGTGACTACGATACCTGCTAAGATACCTAATAGTGGATTCGTCGTATACTTATCGAGGATATAACGTAATCGGTCTCCCGCTGTTTTTTGGAGACCATCTCCCATATACTTAATACCGAAAAGGAAAATCCCAAGTCCACCGATGAAGGTGAAAATCATTTCCTGCAAATCATAGTTCATCTTGCCAGCTCCTTTATTTGATGTGGATTGATGTGTTTGTAAAGTTTATTTTTTCGACCCCCCTATTATGTAAAGGTCTAATGAACTTGTAAACAGTTTTTACAACATCCGATTGTTAAGGTTTTATTAATCTGTATCAACACACAAAAAACCTTTATTACCAATAAAAATTAAATAATTATAATCTGTTATAAAACAATAGAAAGAGTGATTCACTTGTCATTTTTACGTCAACTGATTAATTACTTACAAACTTCCTTAATTCCAAATCGTCCGTTTTTGCGTCTTCGTTTGGCAGATGTTTCCCTTTATTTTTGTGGATTAGCTTGGATTTCATTTTGGACGACGGTTATTGATTCCTTCTTTTCACAAAAAAACATCCCAATCGTCGTCTGGTTCATTCTCCATTTCACCTTCATCACAATCGCCGTATTACTTTATCTACTTTTCATGGCGTATCTGACAAAAGGATTCGTTCGACTGTTGCTCCCTCGCCCATGGGCATATCGTCAAACGTTTCCTTATACAGTAGCTACGAATTTATGGACCTTCCCCTTTGGTATGCTGCTTTATCAATTGGGTCATCATCAAATAGGAGTTGCTTTGCTCATCATCGGACACTTGATTTACACGTTGGTGCCTTTATGGATTGCCCGTTCCTCGAAGCCGCGTTCTTCACGTAAACCTCAATGAGTATAAAAATCAGGCGTCCGACGGATTGACGGACGTCCTTCTTTCATTAAACAATTGTAAATGTTCAATTTTCGTTCTTGTTTCTCGATTTTTAGGGAATAGTTCGATATGATAGAAAAGGTAAACATAAACAATATGGCGGTATGCCACAAAAGGAGATTTTCGATATGCCGAAAATGGTCCATCGCTCTAAGACTCGTCCCGTTCGTGTAGGGGACCTTGTCATTGGTGGAAATAATGAAGTCATCATCCAAAGTATGACGACAACTAAAACACACGACGTCGAAGCGACAGTCGCTGAAATCCTACGTCTTGAAGAAGCTGGTTGCCAAATCGTTCGCGTCGCTTGTCCTGAAGAACGTGATGCGCTCGCACTTGCAGAAATCAAAAGCCGAATCAACATTCCGCTTGTCGTAGACATCCACTTCAACTATAAACTCGCGCTCATGGCGATCGAAGCTGGCGTCGATAAAATCCGCATTAACCCGGGTAACATCGGTCGTCGCGAAAAAGTCGAAGCCGTCGTTACAGCAGCAAAAGCGAAAAACATCCCAATCCGGATCGGGGTAAACGCCGGTTCACTTGAAAAGCATATTCTTGAAAAATATGGCTATCCAACTGCTCGTGGTATGGTCGAGAGTGCCTTGCACCACATCAAGATTCTCGAAGATCTCGACTTCCATGACATCATCGTCTCGCTTAAGGCATCAGACGTACAGTTGGCACTTGAAGCGTATCAGCTCGCTTCTGAATCATTCGACTACCCACTTCACGTCGGGATTACGGAATCGGGTCCACTTCGTTCTGGTTCGTTAAAATCAGCAGCGGGACTTGGCGCGATCTTGTCACGCGGAATCGGAAACACGGTTCGTGTCTCTCTTTCAGCGGATCCTGTCGAAGAAGTAAAGGTCGCAAAAGAAGTCTTGAAATCATTTGGTCTCGCGGCGAACGCGGCGACATTGATTTCATGCCCAACATGCGGTCGGATCGAAATCGATTTGATGTCGATCGCCGCAGAAATCGAAGACTATATCGAAAACATCCAAGCGAACATTAAAGTCGCGGTTCTAGGTTGTGCGGTCAACGGTCCTGGTGAAGCGCGCGAAGCCGATATCGGTATCGCTGGCGCACGTAACGAAGGATTGTTGTTCCGTCACGGAGAAATCATCCGTAAAGTACCGGAAGCAACGATGGTCGAAGAATTGAAAAAAGAGATCGATGCAATCGTTCTCGAAAAACAGGCTGAAAAAGAAGCCGAAAAAGCAAATCACGCATAAGTTGAAGACTCCTCCCTGGCGAGGAGTCTTTTTTCCTATCTCGATTTCGACTATGTTATACTAAGTGAAGAAAAATTCTTAGAACGTGGGTGACTGTAAATGAAAATTGGAATCGACATCGATGGAACGATCACACATCCATCCTCTTGCTTCACTTACATGAATAAATATCTTGGCACGTCGATTGACTTCAATCAGGCGTCCGAGTATGAATTGCATACGTATACCGATATGAATCAAATCGAATTTTGGGACTACATGGTGAACTCTGGTCACGAGACAGGTATTTATCGTGAATCGATCCCTCAAGAACATGTTCGCCACCACTTATGGAATTTGCGGAAGCAATATGATCTCCATTACGTGACAGCACGATCGGAACTCGTTCGTCCTGTAACAGAAGAGTGGATCAAACAACACGAACTTCCTCTTGATTCCTTGATCATGACGGGATCACACGACAAAGTACAAGTCGTTCGTGATCTATCACTCGATCTCTTCATGGAAGATCGATTAGAGAATGCCGTGCAGATTGCAGAAGATACATCCATTCCTGTAATCTTGTTCGACGCACCTTATAACCGTAAAGCGATACCGCAAAATGTCATTCGTGTCGCTTCCTGGAATGAGGCCGTTCAGGAGATTCAAAAATTCGCACCAATTCGTTAAACAGCCGATTAGGCTGTTTTTTCCATTTTCTATGCAATTATCCGATGAGATAGCATACAATGGCATTAGATTTAGATTTTCTAATAGAAAGGGTTTCATGATGCTTACGACAGTGAATATCTTTTTCGTCAATATCTGTATTATCTTTCTTGTCTCTACATTCACCTTTTATCTATTGCGTGATCGCTTACCGATTCAACCGGACTCGATGATATCCACTCGCCTGTATTTCGGACTCGCGAATGGAGTGACAGGAATTCTCCTTATGCACCACGCCATCGATTTAAATGGGGCACTGATCGATTTACGATTGTTACCTCTCGCTTTATCCGCTTTATTTGGCGGTAACGTCAGTATCGCAGTAACGGGGACGATGCTTCTATTTTATCGGTTCTTGATCCATGACGGCGCTTCACTGAATGTTCTACTTAGTTCTGTCATCACGCTACTTGGTTTTTTAATTCTTTCGTTTATTTGCCGCCGATTTATCACACGACAAGGATACTTCTTTTCCGCCATCGTCACGGTTGGTTCATTACTTGTTCTTTGGCGACTGATCATAAGCAATTCTCCTAGTGATGCATGGGAAACGATCTATATTCCATACTTTATCCTAACGATTGGTGGAGCGTTTTTGTTTTATCGGTTATCCTCGCTCCTTCAACAGCACTTTGTTCTGTACTCCTATCAATCCTACCTCGCATCGACCGATCAATTGACACGACTTGCGAATCGACATGTCATTTTAGAAAAAGTAACGACGCTCGAAAAAAGTAATGCCTCTTGGAGTGTGATTCTATTCGATTTGGATCATTTCAAGACTGTGAACGATACACATGGTCACGCCATCGGTGACGCCGTCTTACGCCATTTTTCGATTATATTGAATGAATATTGTCCTGTACCAGTCACGGTTGGCCGATATGGAGGTGAAGAATTCATTATCATCATTCCGGATAGCGAACAATACTCTCCTGTTATCATAGCGGAAACGATCGTAACAGCCGTTCAGCAAACACCATTCGTGATGCAGGATCATGCCGTATCAATCACTGTATCCGCTGGAATTGCTTACGCTCATCATCAGCCTGCTGAAATGGTCTTCAAGCAAGCAGATGCCGCTTTGTATGAGGCAAAAACGCAAGGCCGAAATCAATATCGACTGTACCAATCATAAATATCATAAGTATTGCATGAAAAAGCCACTTCTCTCCGAATGATTCGGACTGAAGTGGCTTTTTTTTGATTAATGAATCGTTCCTTCATTCGTTTTTTGTAGCAGACAGATGATTTCTTCGAGTGGTACAGGTTTAGCGAAGAAATAGCCTTGGAACAAATGAATCCCGATTTCTTTGGCAATTCGCACTTCCTCTCCTGTCTCTACCCCCTCGACGATACATTCGACATGCATCGACTCACTCAATTGAAAAATCGACTCAAGAATCGATTGTCGTTTCTCCGATGCTCCAATTTGTTCAATGAATTGCTTCGGAATTTTTAATTGACGTAACGGTAATAAACGTTCGAGAACATGATAAGACGCATGACCAGTACCGAAATCATCAAGCGAAACTGGGAAATCAAGCGTTTTAATGCGCTTGAGCGCTCGATGAATCGACTGACTCTCAAAATCGAGCGACTGACTCTCCGTGATCTCAATCTTAATCTGTTGCGGCTTTAATGCATACTTGAGTAGCGTTCGTTCAATGAATGGCATGAACGACTCACTCGTCAACTGTCGTGGCGATACGTTGACCGACAACGTAAATTCATCCGGAACCAGACCGACCAATGCTTTACGCGTCTTACATCCTTCCTCAAAGATCCACTCACCTAGACGAATGATTAAGTCACTTTTTTCAGCGATCGGGATGAACACGGATGGTCGATTGGCTCCCTGTAGCAGGGTCTTCCATCGAACCAATGCTTCAAGACCGATGAATTGCTCTGATCGAACATCGTATTGCAGTTGATAGACGAGGTGAAAATCCGTTTCAATATTAGCCTGTGCTAGCGATTGTGCTGCTTTGACTCGTAATTCTTGATCCTTACGCCAGGCTTGGTCAATGCACATCACACGTTCGTTTTGTTGAGCGGCTTCCTGTAGCGCAGTCAATAACTGCTGTACCCGACGCTTCCGATTGTCCGTCGCTCCTTCTCCATTATCGATGACGATGGATATGTTGACGTAGACATGATGCCCCTCAATTTCATAGGGTATGGAGATTTCTTGACTCAATTCTTCCATTGCTTCCTTACACGCCACCTCGTCCGGCTTTTCCATGACGATCAATAACGTTCCCGCTTCGATTCGAGCAAACGCTTGATAAGGAGGTAGTTTTCGCTTGAGCCGTTCGATACACACTCGTAAAACGTGTAACTGAATGTCTTCTCCAAAATACCGTGCCAACTCATAATAATTTTCTAAATGAATCCCGACAAAAATGAGCTGTTGTTCTGGTCGCGGGAAATCGACTTCGTTCAACCCTTGACGATTTAAGACACCCGTCTCTTCGTCACGACGCGCCGTATCGTGTAGTTGTATCGCAAGATCATTCAAACGATTTAAATTACGGATATGCAAATGATTGATGACCAAGGCGATTGAAACACCAATTATAATCATGCCAATTCGTCCATAATGATCAGTCGGATCAATTTGCACCGTCACGGTATCAGAATTCCACATGACGTAAAAACTAGTTGCCACAGCAATCACGATGGCATACCACATCATGATTCGTTGATACGAGATTAAAGCGATCATTAAAAACAGAAAGCTGCTAGCCCAAACAGTGACCGCCGCATAAGGTAAAAAGCTAATCGAAGTGATTGGAACGACGAGCAACATCAAGGACAATAAGTGAGTTTGGAGCACCATGCCCATATTACGACGACTGATATAAAAAATAAAAAATCCCATGATAACTAAAAATGAAATAATGACAGAACGACTCAAATATGCATTCTTGATCGTCTCTTCCGTCGTCGTATAAATGATTAGAGCACCAACAAGCATCATGAAAAGAGCAAAATTTCCAATCCACCATTGTTGTTTCCGGACAATGTCCTCCATGTATTCCCCTCCTTTCCAGTAGATTTTTCGTATATAGGTTTCGACATCGCTTGATGATACTCCTGTCATATAGAATGTGTCAATTCTTTCCTAAAAAGAAAAGTCTTCCCTTATACTTGCCACGGAAGACTTTTCACTCACATCTAGTGTTCTATAAGTCAAGTCGACCTAACTCTTCGATGACATCCGTTGCTAATAAACTGCTGGGATGTAACCGTCGTTCGACTTGTTTTGAAGCACGCGCATACCACTCTGCTCCTAGCGCTATTGTTCTTTCGATATCTCCTGTTGGCTGTTGCGCAAGGAGACTCGTCAAAATTCCGAACAGGGTATCTCCGCTTCCGCCCTTTGCGAGACCGCTCGATGCACCAGAGACGACAAATCCGCCTCCATCCGGTTTTGCGATTAAGATGACGTGGGACTTTAAGACGACAGTTACTTGATGCAAGACGGCATAGTCGGTTGCCTGACCGAAAAGATCATCTTGAATACTTGCGACACTCTGATTCGTCATCCGGGCAAATTCACCGATATGTGGTGTGACGACGATCGGCGCTGTTCGTTCGGGATAACTTTCTTTTACTAGAGCTGCAGCATCTAATACAACTGGCAAATCACTCTCAAGCAGATAGTCCACCCATGTTTCGACTGCCTCTTGCGATAATCCGGGACCGATTCCAACTGCTGAGATGGAGGGGAGCATCTCCTGAATTGCTGATAACGTCTGATCAATGACCATCGCTTCCGGCGCTTGGACGATGATTCCCTGTTTTGCAAGTGCCGTCGTTGCCACTTGTAGTTTACCGACTCCCGTTCTTAGGGCTGCCCGTGTCGCGAGTTGGATGGAACCCGGCATCGTCTCGCTTCCACCAATCAATAGCGCCGTCCCATAAGTCCCTTTATGACCGTATAGTTCCCGCTTGAATAAAGTGGTCACATCCTCAGGTGATACGCGCCATTCACCAAAAGTCGGTAATCCGATATCAACCGTTTCTGATTTTCCATAAAACGGTGCTGTTCGTACTAAAAAGGCAGATCGTTTCATTGCATGCAATTGGAATGTCACGTCTGCACGAATCGCTGTCTCTTTAAATTCCGTTGCGTGATCTGTCGGCACTCCGCTTGGAACATCTATTGCATAGATACGTGCCCCTTGCCGCTTTTGTTCCGATACGAATTCACACTGCACTTCGAATAGCTTATTCATCCGTTTTGGATCAAATCCCGTTCCATATAAGGCATCTATAATGACATCATATTGACCACACGGTTGTTCGGTCACGAGTCCAAACGCTTCTGCATAATGGACATGAATGATGGATGTATCCGAACGATTCTCTCCAAATGGCGCATGTAGCGTGACATCAAATCCGTCGCGTATCAATTCGCGACCAATGACATACCCATCCCCACCGTTATTGCCTGTCCCACATAAAATCAAGATTCGCTCCGTCTTTCTATGACGCTCCTTGATACGTGTTGCGATGTGACTTCCAGCTCGCTCCATTAATACCTCAAGCGGTAGTCCGGATGTTCGTGCCCATTCATCAATTTGTCGTGCTTCCTGCGTATCATAAATCATCATCTTATCACCTCTGTTCGACTATTCCCGTTTTAAGCAGGACTAGTCTTCTAAAACAAAAAAGAGAACGCCCATATGGACATTCCCTCTATTTAAGACGTCAAGCGTTGACAATTCGCACAACGTCCATAGATTTCGAATTTATGATCTTCAACTTCAAAACCAGTCTCTTGGACGGGTGAAATCCACTCCATCGGGCAGACATTCAACGTCTCCGTCTTGCCGCAGATTCGGCATATCAAATGATGATGGTGATGACCAGAAGCACAGGCAGCCCGGTATTTCATCTCTCCGTCTAATTCCGTCACTTCTAATAAGTCGATTCCTGAAAAATCATTTAAGTTTCGATAAATCGTATCGTAACTTAACGAAGGATGAGACGTCCGGAGAGCTTCTGCTACTTCCCGCGCACTGACATACCGGTTCACTTCAAACAGATACGATAGCAAATCAAGACGCTTCGGGGTCATTTTAAACCCGGAAGCTTTCATGCGTTCACGCGCTTGTTCGATGTTCGTCTTCATGTGTTTTCCCTCCTATCCAAAAACGTTCCAACAGCATCACGATGATCAGCTCAATTACCGCAAGCAAGACGATCATTCCACCTGGTGCTAAATCAAACTGATAAGCCAGGACAAGACCAAGTACTGTTGCGATTTCGCCGAAGATAATTGCTAAAAAGATCGTCATCTTAAAACTCTTCGCAATGCGAAGTGCTGCCGCAACCGGTAACGTGATTAAGCTTGAGACAAGTAAAATCCCGACGATCCGCATACTGATCGCGATGACGAGCGCAACGACGATCATAAAGAGAATATGCACTAAGCGAAGGCGAATCCCGGAAACGCGCGCCTGCTCCTCGTCAAAGGAGAGGAACAACAATTCCTTATAAAAGGCAAATACGAAGATGATGACCACGACCGTCACAGCTAGGATCGTATATACATCTGTCAAGGCGACGGCCGAAACCGTTCCGAACAAGAAGGAAACAAGATCCATCGAAAAGCCGTTCGCAAGACTAATGAACGTCGCACCAAGTCCCATCCCTGTCGCCATGATGATCGGAATCGCAAGTTCTTGAAAATGCTTATATTTCGAACGCAACCAATCGATCGTCAGTGCCGCAATGACAGCCGTCACGATGCCTAAATACAATGGATTCAGATCTGCTAGTTGTGCGACCATACCAGAAATCAAGAGACTGAGTGCAATCCCAGCTAACGTGACATGCGAAAGTGCATCTGCAATCAGGCTCATCCGCCGGACGACGACGAATGAACCGATCAATGGTGCCGTGAATCCGATCAAAATGGCAGCCACCAATGCATACTGTAAAAACTTCAACGTCATGAACGCTTCGATCATTGGACACTCTTCCCTTCATGAACAAGAACGCGTCCTGGAACCGGGTAGAGGGAGCGAATCGTCTGTTCATCTAGTTCCCAGTATTCTTTAATGCCACAGTTACACCCTAAACGTCCATCGACCAAATGAATGACATCCGTGACGAGTTTGCTGACGAAATGGATATCGTGTGTCACAAGGACGAACGTCCGTCGTTTATCTCGACGAAGTTCTTCTAGAATTTCATAAAATTCTTTCACATATCGCTGATCGACACCAACAGTTGGTTCATCTAAGATCATTAAATCGGGATCGTTAACGAGCGCACGTGCGATGAAGACGCGTTGTTGCTGACCACCGGATAGGTCGCCGACTTTTGAATCACGTCGCTCCCACATCCCAACCGTTTCAAGAGCAGTTCGCACTTTGTCTCGATCGTCACGAGACAAACGACGAAAAAGTCCTTTTTTAGCGTACAATCCCATCTCGACGACTTCTGCGACAGTCACCGGAAAACCGGAGTTGAACGCTGCCGCTTTTTGCGAGACATAGCTGATTCGCCACCATTCACTGAATTGTGATTGTGATTGTCCGAATAAGCGAATCGTTCCTTTCGGTTGCAATAAACCTAAAATACATTTGATCAGCGTCGATTTCCCGGATCCATTTTCTCCAACGATTGCTAAGAATTGTCCTTGCTGGACCTGAAACGAAACTTGATTCAGCACCCGGCGATCCGGATAATCATAGCTGACTTGATCGATTTCGATGATTGGTGTTTCCATTTATTTTCACTCCTTCCGTTTTCGTAAAACGGAATAATTACGTCTTAATCAACTGTCTTATTATAGCGTCCGCTAATTATTGGTGCAACTCTGGCAACTTCCTGTCCTCCTTTGAAAACAATCAAGGTACAATAAAGACAGAAGCTAGCTGTTTCCGGCTTGTTCAGAGAGGGAAATCTTTTAATGCACGCATCGCAGAGAGGAGTCGGAGTCATTTGAAACAAGAACTTGCAGTCATCGATATCGGTTCCAACTCAATTCGTTATGTCATCTTCCATCCGATCGCTTCCGGTCGTTACATCGAGAAGATTAACATTAAAGTCGTCGCGCGTTTATCTGCTCATATCAATGAGGATGGAGCACTCGACGATGAAGGAATTGCCTTACTCGAAGAAACGTTACATCGATTTTACGAAGTCGGTGTCACCCATGAGGTCGAAGAGACGATCTGTGTCGCGACCGCTGCCATTCGTAACGCAACGAATCGAGACGCCATCGTTGAATCCGTTACCGAGAATACGCCTTTTGCCATTCAGGTTCTGACAGATGAACAAGAAGCATACTATGGCTATTTTGCTATCATCAACTCAACCTTCCTTGAAGACGGATTTTCTGTCGATATCGGTGGTGGCTCCATGGAAGTCACCTTGATTGAGAATCGCGAAATGGTGGCGTATCATAGCTTTCCATTTGGTGCCGTCACCTTGACACGACAATTCGTTTACGACGAAACACTAAGTGCAAGTGATAAGAAGAAATTGGTGAAATTCCTACGGGAACAATTCGAATCGATTCCATGGCTGAGTAACAAAAAGCTTCCTTTAATCGGTGTCGGTGGTTCTGCCCGAAACTTTGTTCGGATCCATCAGTCGAATCAGGACTATCCACTTCGAAGCATTCATCAATATCAAATTAAAGCGAAGGAACTCGCGAAGATGGTCGACGATCTCGAAGGAAAGTCGGCAAAGCAACTTTCAAAAATCGAAGGCTTATCGAAAGATCGAATCGATATTTTCTTGCCGGCATTGATTGCAATTCAAGAGTTAGCTCAACACATCGAAGCCGAAGAGTTCGTCATGAGTAATCTCGGTCTTCGTGAAGGTCTCGTTTATGAATTTGACGTTCAAGATGAAGCGTATCGCCGGATCGAAAACGTACGTGAGCAGAGTCTTTATCAGCTCGAGAGTGATTATAAGGTCAATCGTGATCGCGCTACGTATATCGGTACACTTGCGAAATCGATGTACCGACAACTCGTCACGTTAGACCTGATATCAGAACGAGCATCCGATTTACGCCTCCTCGATTCCGCAAGCCGTTTATTTTATTGTGGACAATATATTAATCCGGACACGCGATCGGATCAGACGTTCTATTTATTGACGAACACCGAACTGAATGGCATGACGCACAAGGATCGCGTTGCTCTGTCGCTCGTCAGCTCCTATTCTTCAGCGAAACGGATGAATCAATTAGCGAAACCTTTTAAGGACTGGTTTACAGAAAAATCGCTGGATCGCTTCGACTTGCTCGGTTCTCTCCTCAAATTAAGTCATGCGCTCGACGTGACGGAACGAAAAGCAGTCGATCACTTGGAGCTGTTCCTTGAGAAGGATCAACTCCAATTCGTCCTCGATACAGGGGATCATGATTATGGGTTCGAAGTCGAAAAAGCGGAAAAACAAAAGAAACATTTGGAACGAATCATTGATTGTACGATTACCTTCGAAACGAAAGGAGATCTTCCTTCATGAAGCTCGACATACCGGAACATTTCAATAATCGTGAGCTCAGTTGGCTTCAATTCAACGAACGGGTACTGGATGAAGCGTTTGATACACGAAATCCGTTAATGGAACGTTTTAAATTTCTCGGTATCTTTAGTTCCAATTTAGATGAATTCTATATGGTACGGGTCGGTGGTTTAAAGGATGAAGTACTCGCCGGATTCAATAAACCAGAAAACAAACAACAGATGACACCTAAACAACAGTTACGTGCGATTGCGGCGAAAACAAAAGAGCTTGTCGATCGACAATACGAAGCATTTCAAGCAATCAATCAGACGTTATCAGATGAAGGCATTACATTCTTGAAATACGACGCTCTGACTTCAGAACAAACGACCTATGTGAAATCCTTTTTCCGCGAACAGGTCTTTCCGGTTCTCACGCCCGTTGCTGTCGATGCCTATCGTCCGTTCCCGATGTTGTCTTCAAAGTCACTCAACATCGCAACGGTACTCGAGGCAGAGGACGGGACGAAACGGAATTTAGCACTCGTACAAGTACCTGCTGTTTTACCGCGATTCGTCGATTTACCGGTAGAAGATGACGAGACGACAGCTATCATCTTACTCGAAGACGTCATCATCGCCTTCATCGATAGTCTATTCAAAGGCTATCGCGTGTTATCTGCCATGCCGTTTCGGATCACCCGAAATGCCGACCTTCCGTTTCACGAGGAAGGTACGCATGATTTATTAAAGCTAATTGAGAAAGAATTAAAAAAACGGCGTTGGGGGGTTGCGATTCGACTTGAAGTCCAAAAAGCTGCCATTAACACCGAACTGCTCAACATGTTACGCGATGTACTGGATTTGCAGGAACGCGACATCTTTGCCGTGGATGGTCCCATTGATTTAACATTCTCCTTTGCCTTCTACAGTCAAATCGGTATTGAATATGATCATTTGATCTATCAGACGATCATGCCAGTCGACCCACCGGCACTCGATAGTTCAAAAAATCTGTTTAATCAATTACTGGAACGCGATTATCTTTTGCATCATCCGTATCATACGTTTGATCCCATCGTCCGGTTCATCGTCCAAGCGGCGAATGATCCGAACGTTCTTGCCATCAAACAAACGCTTTATCGCGTATCTGGTGATTCACCGATCATCAAGGCCTTAAAAACGGCAGCAGAAAATGGGAAACAAGTCACCGTTCTCGTCGAACTCAAGGCTCGATTCGACGAGGCGAAGAACATCGAATGGGCAAAACAACTGGAAAAGGCTGGCGCTCATGTCATTTATGGATATAGTGACTTAAAGACACACTCGAAGATTACGCTCGTCGTCCGACTCCATGAAGGCAAGATTCAGCGTTTCGTCCATCTTGGTACCGGCAACTATAACGATTCGACGGCGAAGCTATACACGGACGTCGGATTATTGACCGCTCGGGAAGAGATTGCCGAAGATGCGACGAACTTCTTCAACTGGTTATCTGGATACGGAGAACAACCAGAATGGAACGTCATCCAAACTTCACCGAACGCGATGCTCGAAAAGTTCCTGTCATTGATTGACGAAGAAATTCATCATCATAAAAAACATGGAAATGGTCGAATCGTCGCTAAGATGAATAGTTTAACGGAGAAGGACATCATTTTACGTCTCTACAAGGCATCGCGCGCTGGTGTGCAAGTCGAACTTATCGTTCGTGGTGTCTGTTGTCTGCGTCCTGGCATTCCAGATGTTTCAGAGAACATTCGCGTCATTTCGATCGTCGATCGTTACTTGGAACATTCACGCATCTTCTACTTCCATCATAACGGTCAGGATTTGATGTATGGGTCAAGCGCGGACTGGATGACACGCAACATGCGAAAACGGATCGAAATCTTGTTCCCAATCATGGATGAAGAACATAAAGAGTATTTAAAGGATTGTCTCGCCCTCGCTCTTGCTGATAATGTGAAGTCGCGTGAGCAGGCAGCTGATGGATCCTATCATTACGTGAAGGATGGAAAACAGAGCTGTGAATCACAATTGCTGATTCAAGACTATACGAGCGGCAAACTAAAACAAAAACCTAGTTTTACAGCTCCATTGACACAAAAGTGGATCACGATTGAAAAGAAGGAGGACAAAGTCATTCTTGATCAAAATGCTACATGATTTTGGTCATGTTTTACCACGTATTCTACTTCAAATGCTGATTTACAGCAGAAAGGACGAAATGTATGCTTCAGCAAATCTTATTATCTCTTCTCGCCGGAGTCATCTGCGGCGTTGTGTTCACCGCACTGAAACTGCCGATTCCTGCTCCACCCGTTTTTCCAGCCGTCGTCGGAATCTTTGGTGTCTTCCTTGGGATGAAAATCTATCTATTTTTAGTAGAACGCTTTTTCTAATCCAAACAAAAACCGTTCTCTGACTGCCCGAAGCAGAAAAGAGAACGGTTTTTAATTATTTTTTTAAGGCTTCTGCGATCACACGATCCCAGTTGACCTCATCGCATGCCGTCTCACACGTCGGCTCTACTTCACATGTCGCACATTTTCCTTTTTTCGCTTTTTTCGTAAAGCGAACAAGTGAAAAACCAGCATAACTAAAGACGATCAATCCGATGAGTATATCGATGAAATGCATCTGTTCTCCCCCTTAAGCGAATCCTAACCATTGTCCTGTTTGATAAATGATGAACGCCACCCCGTAAGCAACGAATAAGCCATATAAACTAGCAATCCACGTCCACTTCGCACTTCCGACTTCACGACGAATGACAGCGACCGTTGCTAAGCACGGGACGTAAAGCAAGACGAAGACCATGAAACTATACGCGCTGAGCGGTGTGAACTGTTGCGCGATATGACGTCCTAGTTCCGATTCATTGACAGCATAAATGATTGCCATCGTTGAGACAACGACTTCCTTCGCAAGAAATCCGGTAATGAGGGCAGCACCTGCCTGCCATGTTCCGAATCCAAGCGGTACGAGCACGGTAGCAATGATGCCACCGATCATCGCAAGAAAACTATCATTCATATTGACGTCCAGTCCACCAGGCCCAGTATAAGCAAGCAGCCAAATGACGACCGATCCCCCAAAGATGAACGTTCCCGCCTTTCGAACAAACCCTTTTCCTTTTTGCCATGTACTCCGCCACAAAGTCAACCCTTGCGGAATCCGGTATGGTGGTTGTTCGACTAAGAACAAGCTCGTCGCATCTTCTGCAGCTAAGACTTTTGAAAAGACTTTTGCTGCAATGAGGGCTAGTACAATCCCAAGGATATAGAGCGATAAGACGACGAGTGCCTGATTCGTCGCAAAGAAGCTTCCCGCAAAAACAGCGTAAATCGGTAAACGAGCAGAACAAGACATGAATGGCGAGATAAAAATCGTCACTAAGCGCTCTCGTTCTTCTTCTACAGAACGAGCAGCCATGATGCCCGGCACATTACAACCGAAGCCAATGATCATCGGAATGAAGCTTTTCCCGTTTAAGCCAACCATCTGCATGAATCGATCCATGACGATCGCGACACGTGCCATATAACCCGAGTCCTCCAAAAACGAGATGAAGAAGAAGAGGACGAAGATTTGCGGGACGAATACAAGTACCCCACCAACCCCAGCCACGACACCTTCAACGAGTAAATCTTGAATGAACGGTGAGGCACCAAGCGTACCTAACAGACTATTAAGCCCTTTTGAAAGTGGTCCGGCGATGAATCCGTCCAGTAAATCCGACATCGGCGATCCAATCCAGTTGAACGTCACATGGAACAAAAGATAAAGAATCGCAAAGAAAATGGGTAATCCTAAAATCGGATGTGTGACGACCGCATCAATCCGTTCCGTCCAGTTCGTTCTTGTCGTCTGTTCTTCCGTGACGACAGCAGCTCTCGTCGCCACTGCCCAGTGCCGGCGACACTCCGTGATATGCGCATGAACGAATCGTCCTAGCTGTTGTTCTAGCTGTTTACGAATCGTTGCGATCTGTGGTGTCCGTTGCTCTAGCACATCAACAAAAACACGGTTCCCTGCTAAATATTGAACAGCCATCCATCGTTCCATCTCCGGCATGTCGACGATTTCGAGGATATCCTCAATCGCCTGTTCGGTTTCTGAACCGTAATCGATTCGAAGGACGGGCTGTGGTTCCTGTTGTAAGGAAGATAATAATACATCACATCCATCACCCGTTCGGGCGACGATCGGGAAAACATCAACCTGTAACACACTTGCTAAACGTACTGGATCGACTTTCATCCCACGATGATCGGCTACATCCATCATGTTCAGCCCAATTTGAAGAGGTTTTCCGATTTCCAGTAACTGCGCAGTTAATTGTAGATTTCGCTCAAGCTGGGACGCATCGATGATGTTAATCATCGAGTCAAATGAGTCCTCCATTAAAAATCGAGCAACGACTGCTTCATCTGCAGACAATGGATCTAAGTCGTATACACCCGGTAAGTCAATCAATTGCCCACGATTTCCACGCAACTGTCCGATTTTTTTGTCCACCGTGACCCCCGACCAGTTCCCGACATGAGCATAGGAATTCGTCAATCGATTGAACAAAGACGTTTTTCCGGTATTCGGATTTCCGAGTAATGCAATGCGTTGGGTTGTCATGGTACATACACCTCGATTCGTTTTGCATCACTGCGACGGATAGCAACCATTTGGTGATGATCCTGCTGCTCAATCGTCATAGGACCCTGAAATATCGCTTTTCGTCGCACGATGATCGGACATCCTTCATAAAAACCAAGCGCGAGTAATCGCCGACGTAATCGATCATCGATGTGATTCATGTTCGTCATCACGACAGGCTGGTTCATTGGAACCGTAGCTAAATCCATCATAGCTGCTCCCCCATTTATCTTCACATTCATTGATAACAATTATCATTCCTGATTATAACATCATCACTTCCTTAGTTACATAGGAATTCATCAAATGAATCAACCGAATGTGTCCGTGTCGACAAAAAAGCTCTACTTTCCTGAACAACGTCAGGAGAAAGCAGAGCCTTTCTTTATTCATGTTCTTCCGTCGCGGCCGCTGTATCCACGGCATGGAGCATCTGTTGATGCAACCATCGGTGGCATGTCGGACACACCGTCTGGTACCCTTCTGGTGTCAAATGCCATTCAAGTAATGACTGCCGAGACTCCTCACAATGAACACATTGACGCGCAATTTGTTCTTGATGATTTCGCTCCTTGAATCGCTCGATTCGACGTTGTTTAGACTGTTCGAGTGTCAGCACATCCGTTTCGAAATACCCATACTGCCATGAATCAAGCAGACGCGTGCGAAATACGCCTTCGACTGGTCCTGTTTTAAGACCGAGTTGATCGAGTGGTCGTCCAAGTAACGGATGACGTAAATCTACACTGATGAGATCAAGACATACATAAGATCCTTCTAAATCGTCAGCAGCGGTCAACCAAAACGGATCTTCTGGACGTGTTGTATACTCCGTGAACAAGGCTTCTGCATACGCCATGATTCCATCAGTCGTCGCAATAAACACTTCTTCTCCCTCTGCCAGTTCTGCCGGCAAATAAAACGGTTCTTTTGTTTCATAATAGTGGACAACAGCTTGCCGTATCGCAAAACGAGTCTCATCAACGACGAGTATATGACACATCACAGACACCCCTTTATGAGTTATTCGACCGGTGCTCCTAGAATCGGTAGACGCCAGTCTGCATCAAACGCACCTGAACGTAACATATCGATTTCTTGTTTATACGGTGCCACTTTTTTCTTCGGATCGAGCCCGATGTATGGCGTCTCTAAGATTTTTGGTAAATGTGCCAGGGCAGGATGATGCACGACACGATGTAAGGCATCAAATCCAATCTCACCGAAACCAATATTTTCATGACGGTCCTTTCGAGCACCACGGATATTCTTTGAGTCATTCACATGGATGACGCCAAGACGATCTAGTCCGACGATTCGGTCGAATTGTTCAAGTACACCATCTAAGTCATGTACGATATCATATCCCGCATCATGCACGTGACATGTATCGAGACAGACGGATAAACGATCATGATGTGTGACACCTTCAATGATCTGAGCAAGTTCCTCAAAGGTTTTTCCGATTTCTGATCCTTTTCCAGCCATTGTTTCAAGTGCGATCTTGACCTGTTCGTCACCTGTCAGTACTTCATTGAGTCCCTCGACGATCCGTTTGATTCCGACTTCTTCCCCAGCACCGACATGCGCACCTGGATGTAATACGATGTGTTGCGCCTTTTCAAGCGCTTCTGCTCGTTTAATTTCTGCTGCTAAAAACGAAACAGCGAGTTCGAATGTCTCGGGTTTCGTCGTATTCCCCAAGTTGATGATATACGGCGCGTGCACGACGATTTCCTCTATTCCATTAGCACTCATATGTTGTAATGCTTCTGGAATCCGTAACTCTTCCATCGGCTTACGGCGTGTATTTTGAGGTGCCCCTGTATAAACCATCATTGTCGTTGCACCATAAGATGCCGCTTCCTCACTTGCACCTAATAGCATTTTTTTCCCCGAAACGGAGACGTGTGAACCTATTTTCATGTTCTTTTCCACCTTTCTCTTTTTACAGTGTACCAAATCTTAAAAACGACAAGACACCCGAAAAATGTTTTTTCATTTTACGGGTGTCTTCGATGGTGTTATTTGGATTTGCGTGCGTTTTCTTTACGTTGCGCGCGACCGACACCACGTTGTTCTTTGATGCGTTCACGTTTTGCTGTTTCTTTCAGCTTATATTGATGCTTCTTCTTATAACCTGGTTTAACGCGTTTTTTCGCTTTTGCTGCTTCACCCGACAGGCGGCTATGCGCTGTCTTCGAGACAGCAGTTTTCATGTGCGGCTTCGCACGACGACGTTCTTTTACCTCAACGATTTGACTGCCTTTGACATCGACGTTCGTGAATTGAATG
Source organism: uncultured Exiguobacterium sp. (assembly GCF_964277885.1). NCBI lineage: Bacteria > Bacillati > Bacillota > Bacilli > Caryophanales > Exiguobacterium > uncultured Exiguobacterium sp. Next base: position 1,967,152 of record NZ_CAXYJR010000005.1, read on the forward strand.
CCACGGTCCTCTAAGCGATTGATCATGCCGTTCTCGTGGTCTTCAAACAGTGTGTAGGCCAATCCATCTTGATCGACTCGACCTGTCCGACCGACACGGTGGACGTAGAAGTCTAAATCTTTTGGAATACCATGGTTAATGACGTGTGAGACGCCTGAAATATCAATTCCGCGTGCAGCAAGGTCCGTCACGATGACATATTGATACTTCGCATCGTTAATTTCCTTGATCGCTTGCTTACGACGACGAGCTGGAAGATCGCCGTGAAGAGAACCAACATTCAATCCTGCTTCTAGGAACAAAGCTTCGACTTCGATTGCTTCTGCTTTTGTATTCGTAAAGATTAGACAGATATACGGATTCAGTGCTTTTGCGACTTTCAACGTCAATTGTGAGCGTTCACGGTGCTTGACCGGAATCGTATGGTGAACGATTTTTTTCGCTGTCTGTTGTTTCGGATCCACATGCGCGTAACGTGGATTGTTCATGTATTTTTTCAAGAACGGTTGTAATTTCTCAGGAATCGTTGCTGAGAAGACCATCATCTGAAGCTGTTCAGGAAGAGCTTGAGCAATCCGGTCAACTTCTGGCAAGAATCCCATGTCGAGCATTTGATCCGCTTCATCGATGACGTAGTGCTTCACGAAATGCGGTTTTAAAGCCTGTTCTTTGAATAGGTCTAAAATACGTCCCGGTGTTCCGATGACGATTTGGGGTGAGACTTTCACACGACCGATTTGACGTTCGCGATCCATTCCACCTGTGATAAGACTCGTTTTGATGAAGTCTGGTTCCTTCACGAGTAATGATTTCAGTTCTTCATGAATTTGCCATGCAAGTTCGCGCGTTGGAGCAACGATGATTGCTTGTAATTCTTGAAGCTTTGGATCGACGTTTTGAACGATCGGAAGAAGGAACGATAACGTTTTACCGGTTCCGGTTTGTGATTGACCGATGATATCGCGTCCCTTTACTGCAGCCGGGATGATTCGCGACTGAATATCGGTCGGTTTTGTGATGCGGGCGTCATCGAGTGCTTCGATGACGAACGGGTGTAATTGATAATGGCTGAATCCATTCATGAATTGACACCGTCCTTTCCTTATTTGCTGAGGCATCTGCCTCTCGATTAGTTCAACATGGTTATGGGTCTACTACCGTCATACAGATAGGAGTACGTATAAAAACGAGTTGGAATCTTTTTGTTATTCGTATGAAGCTTCAATGCACTGAAGGCGACTTTCATCATCTCATCAGCACTCTGGACGACCGTCGCATCCATCGATTTCATGTCAACAGCTTCTAATATAGCACGATTCCCGTCAATGCCGACAATTATTTTTCCTTTAATGCCTGCTTTTTTCAATGCTTCGAGAACTCCGAGCGCAATATCGTCATTGTGACAATAGACAGCATCAAACGCAATGCCCGACTCAATGACCTGCGTCATGACCTTTTCTGAAGTAACGGGATCGTAATCTCCATTCACAGAATCAACAATCTGGATTCCTGACTCTCGCTCAATACCGTTCAAGAATCCATGATGCCGCTCATTCGTCGTATTGACGTTTGCTGTTCCTGTAACTTCAACGACATTAGCTGTTGCGCGCCCGGTTCGTTTGATCCGTTCATGTTTGATGAACGAAGCGAGTTGTTCTCCGATTAATTGATTATTTGAGGTAATCGAACTAACGACCGCGTCGGATCGAATCAATCGATCGATGGCAAAGACGGGTATATCCGCTCGGGCCGCTTTTTCCAATGTACTAGCAATATACACGTCATCGAGCGTCGTCACGAAGATTGCGTCCACTTTCATTCGAATGAATTCTTCGATTTGTTCTCTCTCACTAATACGTGAATTATGTGATGTCGCTACTACTGCATCATATTTATTAATTTTCGCCTGCTCTTTGAAGGCGTCAACAAGCCGCTGGGCAAATTCATGCTTATCGTTAACAATCGTAAAACCAACAAGATGGCGCCGTGGACTTGAATCTGAATTCACGAACATATTCGAAATGAGAAGGACGGACGATACCCAAATGACTAAGACGAATAACCATGCCTTATTGAATTTCATTCCGTATGCTCCTTTCGTGGTAGATGTACTTGAATCGTCGTGCCAACGCCAGGTTTGCTATCGATGATCATCTTTCCTTTATGATCACGAACGATTTGTTTCGACATGAACAGTCCTAGACCATTCCCATCGACTTTTGATGTTTTGAATGCTTGACCAATATGATCAATCTGGTCTCCGTCTATCCCAACGCCATTGTCCTGCACAATGAAGACGACTTCTTCTGGATAAACGTGTACATGCAAATGACAAATCCCATCTGATCCCTTAAACGCTACGGCTTGAAGTGCATTCCGCAAGCAATTTGCTAAAATTTGCAAAATCCCTTCTTCTGACGCATAAATTTTCGGCATAAAGGAAGGTGTGTAAATTTTACAGTCTGCTTCATACAGATGCGCTTCTGCTTCCAGGATATAGGTTAATTTCTTCATTAAATCATTCATATCAATCGTTGATTTTTGCAATGCATTGTTCTCACCTTTTGACAAATCGAGCATCGTCTGAATCATACCATTCGCTCGATCGAGTTCCGATAGAGCAAGGATCAACATTTCGGTATCTCGATCTTTTTCAGCCGCTAACAACTGTAAGGTCATCTTCACCGGTGTCAACGGATTACGAATCTCGTGCGCAATTCCAGCTGCCAATTGACCAAGCGATACTAGTTTTTCTTGATGAAGCATCGTTTGTTGTTGACTCAATTGTTCCAGTCTTGCATTTTCCATACGCTGTGAATATTCATTATAAGCGGCAACAAGTGTCTTGACCTCGTTGGACCCCGCTCGTTCAAGAACAATCGGTTTCGGAGAACTGCTTTTTTCAATTTTATGAACGAGTTCTAGCAAAGGTGCTGTCAACTGCTTCGACATCAGATAACCGACGATCAGACTAAGGACGAGCGTCAACGCAGCGATGATCAAATATTGTTGGCGTGTTGTATAAACTGGTTCATAAAAAACATTCCGTGGAGTTCGAACAAGGATTTTCCAGTCCGTCACCTTTAAATCTTTCGCAAAATAATACATATCTTGATTCGTACTAAAGATTTCAGAAGGTTCGATGGATTGAAAGGCACGATTAATGACACTTGTAGATACAAGTCTTTCTTCATCTGTCACAAGATTACTTGATGTCGCGAGTAGCTCTTTTTTACTATTAAACAAATAGGCAATCGTCTGATCGTCGAATGACTCTAAGGATTTCCGGAAAATGATCGAATTCATCGCACTTAATCCACCTCCAAAAACCCCTACACGCTTATTCCCATCTCGAACAGGTACGAACATATACGTGACTGCATCTGACTCCATCGGATACAACTTACTCATATGAAAATCTGTACTTGTTAATGTCTGCAAAAAATCATCATCTTGAACAATCATATCATCCGGAACTCGACGTTCTTCACTCGAGAACCATGTAATCCGCTTTGTTTCTCGATCAAAATAAAACAGACTCTTGAATCCTGTATCTATATCCAAAAGATTGGATTCCTCAATTTTTTGATCTAGCTTTTCTAGATTTTTTACGTTCAATTGAAGACCCATGATTTCTTCATGCAAATTACCGATATTATCACGAATCGCATTTCCAGAAACTTCGACACTTTTTTCACTCTGTTTTTCCGTTTGCTGTTCGACCCGTGAAATCGTGACTCGATCCGCAGTGAAGGCAAGCGCTGAAATGACAAGACACAACAGGATGAATAAGATAGCGGTGATCTGAAAAAAATACGACCGCATCATTTTCTTAGACTTCATCCTTTCGCCCCCTTATTGAATAATTGCAACTTTAATAGTATACCATGTTCTGTTTCTGAAACAGACTCCTCTATTTTCATTCCCGTCTAAACAATGGTACACTCTAACTAATCATTCTTTTTCACAAAGGGAGAATCTACAACTATGCTAGTAAAAAAAATCAGCCCTCGTGGCTATTGCTACGGTGTCGTCGATGCAATGAAACTTGCACAACAAGCGGCATTGAATAAAGACTTGCCACGCCCGATTCATATTCTTGGTATGATCGTTCACAATGCTCATGTCACACGTGAGTTCGAAAGTATGGGTGTCATCACAGTAGATGGTCCCGATCGCCTCGAAGCACTTGAGACAATTCAAGAAGGAACCGTCATTTTTACAGCGCATGGTATTTCACCTGCTGTTTATGCACGCGCTGCCGAAAAAAATCTGCATGTCGTCGATGCGACATGTCCTGATGTAACGCGTACACATGATTTGATTCGTCAAGTCGTCGCAGATGACTATGAAGTCATCTATGTCGGAAAACATGGACATCCTGAGCCTGAAGGTGCGGTTGGTGTAGCGCCGGAGCACGTCCATCTCATCGAAAAAGTCGAAGATATTGATGAGCTTCCGCCTCAGCTTGCCCACAAAAAAATCATCGTCACGAATCAGACAACGATGAGCCAGTGGGATGTCCAAGCTTTGATGGAACACGTTCGTAAAAAGTATCCGCATGTAGAAGTACACAATGAAATCTGTAACGCAACACAAGTCCGGCAAGAAGCGGTGGCTGATCAAGCAGGAGATTGCGATCTCGTCATCGTCGTCGGTGATCCGCGTTCGAACAACTCGAATCGCCTAGCACAGGTATCCTTCGATATTGCAGGAACTCCAGCGCATCGGATTGGTGATTTAACAGAACTCGATCTATCATGGCTTGAAGGTGTACAGCAAGTTGGCGTCACATCAGGTGCATCGACGCCAACACCGATCACGAAAAAAGTCATTGATTTTTTACAGCAATATGATCCAGCAGACATCAGTACACATGACAAAACACCATTCCTTGAACTACGTCGAATTTTACCAAAAGTAAAAATCCTTTAATCTGAATATGCTAGAAGTAATAACAAACACCGGACAGCGAATCATCGCCGTCCGGTGTTTTATCGTAATTTTGTCTATTTCGCATATCACAAAAATTGAAAAGGATTCGTATTGGCTGTCGAGACGATGAGTTCCACATCCATCTTCTTTTCTTTGAATCGTTTGCTTAATTCGTTGACGACGCCTTTTTTCATGACTGACTCCACATGATGTCCGGGATCAACAACCGCTAGTCCAAGTGCCATCGCATCGTGCGCCACATGGAAATAGAGATCACCAGTCACAAGGACATCTGCTCCCGCAAATGCTGCAGTCGAGACGTACTTATTGCCGTCACCACCAAGGACTGCTACTTTTTGAATGTGGCGTGTTTCGTCTCCGACGAAGCGTAAGTTTTGTACACCAAACGCATTGCGAACATGCTCTGCAAATTCCCGTAACGTCATTGCTTCCGGTAACCGACCAATCCGCCCAAGACCAAGTGATGTTGCCGGGCGTTCTTGACGAACGAGATCATAGGCGACTTCCTCATATGGATGAGCCTGTTTCATCGCTCGAATGACTTGTTTCTGATTCAGTTCCGTGACGATCGTCTCGATTCGGACTTCAGATACCCGCTCGAGTTGACCCGCTTTCCCGATATAAGGTGTAGCCTCCTGCGATGGTCGAAATTGACCCATTCCATTTACGTGGAATTGACAATCACTGTAATCTTCGTCTTTTCCTGCTCCCGCTTGTGCAAGAGCTGTTGAAACGCGCTCTACAGCCTCAGTCGGTACGAAAACACTTAGTTTATATTGCGTATTTTCAAACGTCGGTGCTAGTACTTCACAAGACTCAAGACCAAGCGCATCTGCCATCCAGTCATTGACCCCGCCTGGTGTTACGTCAAGGTTCGTATGTGCAGCATACACCGCAATATCGTGTTTGATACATTTTGTGACGATCCGTCCTGTTGTAGAACGATCCGTCACATTTGCTAACTTACTAAAAATCGGTGGATGATGCGCGATGATGAGATCGATCTTCTTTTCAATCGCTTCATCGACGACAGACTCCAAGACATCAAGTGTCACGAGCACACGTTTCACGTCCTTGTTCAATGATCCAATCTGTAGACCAATCGGATCACCTTCGAGTGCGAATTTTTTCGGAGCGAATGCTTCAAACTGCTCAATGACATGGTTCCCGTTCGCCATTAGTTCGTCACCTCTTCCATCTTTTGAATCAATTGTTCGATGGCTTCGATTTTTTCAGATAAAACTTCCGTCGTTTGTCCTTGTTTCATCTGAGCTAGGATATACTCCCGCTTTTGTTTTTCAATCTGCCATTTTTCGATGAATTCTGGTGCACGTTCCCGCATTAACTGTGGTCCAAAGAACAATTCCCACTGACGTGTTGTTTCGTCCTCTGAGTAAAGTGTTTCATCTCCACGTTCTGCAACGAGAATTTCATAAATCTTCCCATTCTCCTCGACGATAGCTTCAGATAATAACGCATATGAATTCGTCAGCAACCACTTCCGAACATCGACTGCATCGACATTCGGTTGTAGAATTAAACGTTCATTTCCCGACAACCGATCTTTTCCTTCTTCAAGGATCGAGGCAATCAATGTTCCGCCCATTCCCGCAATCGTAATCGCTGTCGCTTCTCCCGGTTTCAATACTGATAGACCACTCCCGAGACGTACATCAATCTGCGATTCAAGACCAACAAGCGCCACTTGTCCTTTTGCTGCTTCCATCGGTCCTTCATTTACCTCTCCCGCGATTGCGCGTTCGATTTTATGTTGTTGGATACAAAAACACGGTACGAATGCATGATCCGAACCAATATCTGCAAGGATGGCTCCTTGTGGAATATACGACACGACTTTTTGGAGTCGTTGATCCAATACGACGTTCATTTGCATCATCTTCACCCTTCCTATTTTCCGAAAAACTCTCTTTTAAAAATAGCGGATTTACGTTAAAAAAGAAACCATCCGCCCATAAAAAAACATCCATCTCGTAACGAGATAGATGCTCTTGTTCTTATTTCTTAGCAGCTAACCATTTTGACAGGACTTCTGCTTCTTCGTCATTCGCAAGACCGCCAGGCATTTGCCCTTTACCGTTCATTGCGATGTTCTTGATTTCGTCTGCTTTCAGCTTCGCTCCGATTTTTGTTAAATTCGGACCAACGCCGCCTTCTAAGTTTCCACCGTGACATCCTGTACATCCTTTAGATGCAAATAAGTCTTCTGGCTTCATTTCTGCAGTTGACGGCCCTTTGCGAGCTTCCTTCACCTGATCGACCCCAAAGTAAGACAATGAAATCATTGCGATGATGGCGATGACTGCGATCGCCGCGAACGGTACTAATGGATTACGCATTTGGATTCCCCCCATATTCTATACCCAACCAAGTTGGTGACTGAATGGTATTCCCCGTTACTATTCTACTGTAAAAAAAACAGGGAAGGAAGAAAAAAACGAAACTTTTTTCTCCCTTCCCACTAAAATTTCATATATTCTTCACACTTTGAATTAATCGAGGAAGTCTTTCAAACGTTTTGAACGACTTGGATGACGAAGTTTCCGAAGTGCTTTTGCTTCGATTTGACGAATCCGTTCACGCGTGACGCCAAACACCTTACCGACTTCTTCGAGTGTCCGAGTCCGACCGTCATCAAGTCCGAAGCGAAGACGAAGGACGTTTTCTTCACGATCTGTCAGTGTATCTAACACATCTTCGAGTTGCTCTTTTAAGAGTTCATATGCCGCAGCATCTTGTGGTGCCGTCGCATCTTGGTCCTCGATGAAATCACCGAGGTGTGAATCGTCTTCTTCTCCGATTGGTGTCTCAAGAGAAACTGGCTCTTGCGCAATTTTCAGGATTTCACGAACTTTTTCAGGCGTGATTTCCATCTCTTTTGAAATCTCTTCCGGTGAAGGTTCACGTCCGAGATCTTGCAAGAGTTGACGCTGGACACGAATCAATTTATTGATCGTCTCAACCATGTGAACCGGAATCCGGATCGTCCGCGCTTGGTCGGCGATCGCACGTGTGATCGCCTGACGAATCCACCATGTTGCATACGTCGAGAATTTATATCCCTTCGTATAGTCGAATTTCTCGACCGCCTTGATCAGCCCCATGTTACCTTCTTGAATCAAATCAAGGAACAACATACCGCGTCCGACATAACGCTTCGCAATCGAAACGACGAGACGTAAGTTTGCTTCCGCCAATCGTTTTTTTGCTTCTTCATCGTTTTGTTCGATTCGTTTCGCGAGCTCGACTTCGTCTTCTGCATTCAACAGATCAACGCGACCGATTTCTTTTAGATACATTCGGACAGGGTCATTGATCTTGACGCCAGGAGGAACAGACAAATCGTTTAGATCCGCCTCTTCTTTCTCATCGCCTGTGCCGTCATTGTTGACCTTGATACCTTCTGTTTCAAGCAATTGAAGGAATTCCTCGAACTGCTGAGCATCCATTGATTCGAACGAACTTAGTTTGTCTTCGATCTTTTGGTGTGACAATTCACCATTTTTATGTCCGAGCGCGATGAGTTCCTCTTTCGCGAGACGGAGTAATTCAGCTTCTGATCTTGCTTTTTCTGCCATCGAACCATACACTCCTTCCACATCATGCAGCAGGTCATCGATCTTTTAAACGACGCTTCCGTTCTATGATCGCCTGCATCAGCTCCGCTTGAGCACGGATATCTGTTTGTTGATTCAATCGTGACTTTTCTTCTTCGAGCAACCGACGTTGCTGTTCATTTTGGACGGCACGAATGTAGTGACTGAGCAAGTCAGGATCATATTCAGGCATCAGCATGAATTCTAGATCCGCTACGATTCGTTGCAGGGAAGCATCATGGAGCATCGTCAAAAAACGATCTGGACTTCCTTGCGTACCTGTCCCGTAAAATTCATATAACTTGCCGGCAATCAATTGATGTGCCGGATCATTGAATTGGACACCCAGCTGCTCACGCACTTCTAGACATACTTCTTCGGAACGAATCATGTAGGCAAGCAAGAAGCGTTCTGCCTTTTTCCAGTTCGCGAACGTTCGATCAGGAGGTGCTGTCGGTACAGCGGTTGGGCGATCTGAAACGATTTGTTCTCTTTTCGGTTGTTGAACGGTTGGACGCACTTGTGTGATCAAGGAGTCTTTCGAGAGTTTAAATTCCTCAGAAAGTTTTCCTAAATAGATGTCCCGTAACAACGGATTGGATGTTCGACCAATCTCTTCAAGCATAGTTTCAATATATCGAACGCGTTCTCCTTCTAATCGCAAGTTTTTTCCTTGTCGAAAATAAAAAGATTTGAATTCAAGACTTGAAACTCGTTCCTGTTCGATCCAGTGTAAAAATGTCTCTTCTCCCTGATTCCCAATGAAAGAGTCAGGGTCTTCGCCATCCGGTAAACGGATGACGGAACAGTCGACGGCAACGGCTTCAAGCAATTGCAAGGCTTTTAGCGTCGCAGCGCGTCCTGCTTTGTCTCCGTCATAACAAATAATGACTTCATCGACGATGCGTGCCAAGTTTTGGGCATGAACTGGTGTTAAAGCTGTTCCTAAAGAGGCTACCGTATAAGGTATACCCGCTTGAGCTACACGCACAACATCAAGATTCCCCTCAACGAGAACGACTTGTTTGATTTTGCGCATCGCCCCTCGTGCTTGAGCGAATCCGAATAACAGTTCGCTTTTATTGAACAAAGGTGTTTCCGCTGTATTGACGTACTTCGGGTCACGACCGTCAATCGAACGACCACTAAATCCGACAATCGTGCCATCACGATCGGAGATAGGGAATACGACCCGACCGTTGAATCGATCTCGATAATCACCATCACGTCCGATTGAAATCAATCCCGCTTCGACCATCTCATCTAAATCAAACCCACGTCGTGCCAAGGAATCCACCGTAAAACGATCTTGATCCGGTGCATATCCGAGTCGAAACTCACGCATCGCACCTTCACGAATACCGCGATTCTCTAAATAGATTCGGCCGACGTCGCCTGCTTCCGTTTGAATCAATACCTCATGATATAGCTCGGTGACGATTCGATGCGCTTCGCGCATCCGGAACTTCTTTTCCTGTTCCGGTGTCGATTCCGACTGCTCGAATCGATCCGGTTCTAGCTCTGGAAGTGTGACATCGCTTCGATCGGCTAATTTCGAAACAGCTTCCTTGAAACTCATTCCTTCTGTTTCCATGACGAAAGTGATTGCATTTCCACCTGCACCACATCCAAAACAGTAGTACATCCCTTTATCAGGAGAAACAGAAAAGGAAGGTGATTTCTCAGAATGAAACGGGCAAAGCCCTGAATATCGATTCCCTTGTTTTTTTAATTCTACACGTTCTGAAATCAATTCGACGATGTCCGTTGCTTGGCGGACCTGATCGACGATTTCATCAGGAATTCGCTTCATTCCGTCCTCTCCCCTTTCCTTGAGAACTTATCCTTACATGACCATACCCGCAATGAAACGGAACGATGACTCGTTCCGTTTCATTAGAAAAAGGGCATTATCTCATTTATCAGCTAAACAAGTATACTATGTTCCTGACTGCTTGACTAGTCATGCGCTTTCCCGGAAATTCCGGTCAAAATCATGTTCGCTGTTTCCTCGACTGCTTTATTCGTAACGTCGATGACTTGGCAACCGATTCGTTCGTATAAATTCCGTGCGTATTCAAGTTCCCGATTGATTCGATCCATCTGTGCGTACGCTGCTTCTGGTTTAAGTCCTAATGAACGCAGACGTTCCATTCGGATATCGATCAACTTTTCTGGTGAGATAAGTAGTCCAAAACATTTTTCTTTTGGAATATCGAATAGCTCTGCCGGTGGGATCGATTCAGGTACGAGTGGTACATTCGCTACTTTATATCGCTTTAAGGCTAAATACTGCGAGAGTGGCGTTTTGGATGTACGTGAGACACCAATCAAGACGATATCCGCACGTTTAATTCCTTTCGGATCTCGTCCATCGTCATACTTAACAGCAAATTCGACCGCTTCGATTTTTCGGAAATACTCCTCATCTAGACGATAGATTAATCCTGGTTCTTCCTTTGGTTGCATCTGCAAACGATCTTCCATCGTATCAAGCAATGGACCCAGTAGATCGATTGCTTTTACACCATGCGCAAGCGCTGTATCCGCAAGTAGACGACGGTGCGTCGCATGAACGATCGTAAAGGCAATCGTCGCTTGTTCTTCTTTCGCATGAAGAACCAAGTCATAAATGACTTGTTCATCATCGACGAACGGAATGCGGACCGTTTCGATGGCTTGTTCCGGGAACTGAATAGCGGCTGCGCGGACGACGAGCTCACACGTCTCTCCGACAGAATCGCTCACGACATAAATCCGTTGACGCATCAGGAGCCCTCCTTAAATTTCTTCATCACGTGCTAAAGCGACCAACACTTTCGTCATGTTCGTCTTCGTCATTCGACCGACGACTTTCAAGACGCCGTTCTCCTCTTCGACGACTGGCATTGAATCAATCTGCTTTTCAATCAGTTTCATGCCAGCACCAATCAACGTCTCCGATTTTTCACAGACCGTCAAATTCGGCATCCGTGTCATGATGATGTTGACCGGTAACGAGTCTAACTCTTGATTACCGATTGCCGCACGTAGAAAATCCTTTCGTGACAACACACCGACCAACGCATGGTCTTTACTGACGACGAACAGCGAACCGACATCCTCTAGGAACAAGTGAACGATCGCATCGTATACGGTCATCCCTTCATGAATGACCTTTGCCGACGACATGAATTCGCCGACGGTCAAGGTGTCGAGTTTCTCATGAAGCATGGACGCATTTTTCTTTCCAACGTACATATAGCCGACACGTGGACGTGCTTCTAACATGCCGGTCATCGTTAAAATCGACAAATCGGGACGTAGTGTCGCCCGTGTCAGGGAGAGTGCAGAAGCAATCTGCTCTCCCGTGATCGGACCGTTTTCTTTGACGATTTGGAGTATCTTTTTTTGCCGTTCATTTAACTTCATCGGCTCATCCGTCCTTTTTCTTTACGCTAAAGTAAGTGCATTGAACCGGGCGACTGATTCGATGGCTTGCGCAAATCGTTTCATTTCGCTAAGGCGGTTCGTACGGACTGTTTCGTCGTCCGTCATGATCATCGTACCGTCAAAGTAGGCTGTGATCGACGGAACGGTTGCCTCAAGTGCCTCAAGCGCTCGTTCATAATCAAGTGACGCGATGGCTTGATCGACCTCTGGCAAGGTCTTCTCAATCGCCTCATGCAACGCGCGTTCTGCATCATTTTCAAAGAGCGCTGGATTAACAGTTGTGACGTCTTCTGCTTTTTTCGAGATGTTTAAGACACGGCTGAGTTGTTCGACCGTTTTCTTGAACGATTCTTTTTTCGTTGCACTTTCAAGCATCGCAGCACGTTGCTCATTCGCTTCGACTGTCAACGTATGATCCAGAGCGGCTTCGACGACATCATGACGGAAGTTCATTTCCGATAGACGGTATTTCAAGCGTTGTGCAAAGAAGTCTTGTAATGCAGCTTGAACTTCTTCGGCATCCTTCGCATAAAGACCTGCTGCCACCTGTTCTGAAACGACGAAAGCAATCAGTTCAGTCAATGTCAGATTCAACTTACGATCGGATAAAATCTGAACAATCCCTTGTGCTTGACGACGCAATGCATACGGATCTGCTGATCCACTCGGAATCATACCGACACCAAAGAATCCAGCGACGCTGTCCATCTTATCAAGAATCGCATAGAGTGTTCCTGTCGGTGTCTCCGGACTTGCATCCCCCGCGAAGCGTGGCATGTAATGTTCACGAATCGCAGCCGCGACTTCCGGATCCTCATTCTTCATGTTTGCATACCGCTCACCCATCAGACCTTGTAATTCCGTGAATTCATAGACCATTTGACTGACGAGATCGAATTTATAGATTTGTCCTGCACGTTCAACACGTGTTTTGTCCGCACCGACACGATCGGCAAGTGCGAGTGCCATCTGACGGACGCGACGGACTTTTTCACCTGTCGTTCCTAATTTTTCATGGAAGACGATTTTATCAAGACGCTTCGCCTGTTCATCGATATCTGCTTTTTTATCTTCTTCATAGAAGAACTGCGCATCGGCTAAACGGGCACGGATGACTTTTTCGTTTCCGCGTGCGACGTTTTCAAGATGTGTTGCGTTTCCGTTTCGTACCGTGACGAAATAGTGGAGCAATGCACCGTCACGTTTGACCGGGAAGTAACGTTGGTGTTCTTTCATCGTCGTAATCAAGACTTCTTCTGGTAACTCAAGATACGCTTCATCGAATGCACCGAACAAGGCTGTCGGATACTCGACGAGGTTCGTGACTTCTTCAAGTAAAGACGCATCAATTGGCACTTCGAATTGTTCGCGTGCCGCAAGCGCTGCGATTTGTTCTTCGATCAATTGACGACGTGCTTCATAACTGACGATGACGTTTTCTCCTGCGAGCGCTTCGACATAAGCGTTCGGACGCAGGATCGTGATATCCTGTCCGAGGAAACGATGTCCACGTGATGTCCGACCTGTTTCGACGGATGCGACTTCAAACGGGATGACTTGATCGTCAAGAAGCGCAATCAACCAGCGAATCGGGCGCATGTAACGCAATGATTGTGTGCTCCAACGCATGTTTTTCGGGAATGTCATCGCTTCGACGACTTGTTTTAGTCCAGGAAGTAGATCGGCTGTCGCTTGTCCGACTTCCTTCCGTGTCGCATAGAGATATTCGACTCCTTTTTCTTCTCCAAGGAAGAGATCGTCCGTCGTTAACCCTTTACCACGCGCGAATCCTTCGGCTGCTTTCGTCCAATTCCCTGCCTCGTCCATCGCGATGCGTTTTGCTGGTCCTTTTAGCGTCTCTTCGAGGTCACTTTGACGTGCTGCGAGACCTTTGACATACACTGCAAGACGGCGTGGTGTCGAGAAGGATTCGACACTTGTGAACTCAATCCGAGCTTCTTCAAGGAAACGCGTCACGCGTTCCTTGAGTTGTGTTTCGGATTGAAGGACGAATCGAGCCGGCATCTCTTCTAAACCGATTTCAAGTAATAATTCATGCATGTGACTCACCTGCTTTCGACTTGATCAATGGGAAGCCAAGACGTTCCCGTTCTTCGATGAAACTTTGCGCACAACGGCGCGACATGTTCCGGACACGATGGATGAATCCTGTACGTTCCGTGACGGAAATCGCACCCTTCGCGTCGAGAAGGTTAAAGGTATGTGAACATTTCAAGATGTAATCATACGCTGGGAAGACGAGGTTCTCGTCCAAGGCACGATTCGCTTCTTTTTCATATTGATCGAACAACGTGAAGAGTAAGGCGACATCTGATGTTTCAAACGTATACTTCGAATGTTCGAACTCCGGTTGATAGAAGATATCACCGTATTTGAAGCCATCCGTCCAAACGAGATCAAAGACACTCTCAACGTCTTGAATGTACGACGCAAGACGCTCGATTCCATAAGTGATCTCTACTGCGATCGGATTACACTCGATTCCACCGACTTGTTGGAAATACGTGAATTGCGTGATTTCCATTCCGTTCAGCCATACTTCCCAGCCGAGACCTGCAGCACCGAATGTCGGGTTCTCCCAGTTATCCTCTACGAAACGGATATCATGTTCGAGTGGATTGATACCGAGCAACTCGAGACTTTGTAAGTATAATTCCTGAATGTTGTCAGGTGATGGTTTCATGATGACTTGGAATTGATGGTGTTGATACAGACGGTTCGGGTTTTCCCCGTAACGACCGTCAGCTGGACGGCGTGATGGTTCTGTATAACAAACGTTCCATGGTTCTGGTCCGAGACTCCGTAAGAATGTCATCGGATTCATCGTACCGGCTCCTTTTTCTACGTCGTATGCTTGCATCGTCAAGCAGCCTTGTTCTGCCCAAAATTTTTGTAATGTCAAGATCATGTCTTGTACTGTCATCTTCACGACTTTCACCTCCGAAATGATTAAGGAACGCAAAAAACGCCCCTATGTACAACAATCGTTGCACATAGGGACGAGACGAGCCCGCGGTTCCACCCTACTTGCATGCAATCGCATGCCACTCTTTTTGACAAAGAACACTCCGAAACGCCGTTCGCGCCCCTCTCACTCCCAGCTCACACCACCCTGGAATCGCTTGATTGAGAAAAAGACGGTACTCCTTTTCGTCATCGTGTTCATTTAGTTGCTTCTTCCGCATTCATTCTACCGAACCCGCTTGTTGCTGTCAATCGTTGCCGAAATCAATCAACTGGTCGAGAACGCGTTTGGACCGCAGACGTAACCCGCTATAGCGTTCCATATAAGCGTCCATGATTTGACGTAGTAGACGCTTCGTTTCCGGCTTCACCGTCACGGTACCGATCCGCGAGAAATCATAGACGGAAAACACATAGAGCATCTTCGCGACTGCTTCTGACATGAAGACGGCATGTTCATCCTCATGACGGTGCCGGCGACAGAGTAGACCGCCGTGGTGTAACGAAAAAGCAAACGGTGCTTCAGCACTCCCGCAAATCGTACAACCGTTCAAGTGTGGCGCAATCCCTAGATGACGCAACAGGCGCAACTCAATGATGAAGGAGACGACGTCGGGATCCAGTCCTTCATCCATCGCCTCCAGTCCTTCGACGAATAAATCGTACAGTGCCGGTTGCGGCACTCGTTCATCAAGCGCTTTATCTGCAAGTTCCAGTAGATACATCGCATACGCCATCAAGACGACATCTTGCCGGATATGCGCATGACTCGTGATGACGTCTGCCGATTTCAACTGACCGAGACCACGTGACCGTGGATAGATATAGACGGCTCGAACGAAAGGCTGGCTTGCCGCATTGAAACGACTACCCGGCTTCTTCGCTCCTCGCGCCATGACGGCGAGCTTGCCGTATTCACGTGTCAGTAGCGTGACAATCTTATTCGATTCACCGTATACGACCGTTCGTAGTACAAGCCCTTCCGCCTTATCGATCATCGCTTAATACTCGTCATCGCGGAAGCCAAGTTCACGCAATTGACCGGCCTTATTGCGCCAATCCTTTTGGACTTTGACCCACAAGTTCAGGTAAACTTTCGTTCCGAGTAACATCTCGATGTCCGTTCGTGCTTCAGAGCCGATTTCTTTTAGAAGTGCTCCGCGTTTACCGATGATGATTCCTTTTTGGGAATCGCGCTCGATCAAGATCGTCGCATGGACATCGACCATGTTTCCATTCTCACGCGTCTTGATTTGATCAATCGCGACCGCGATCGAGTGTGGTACTTCATCGCGTGTCTTTTGCAGGACTTTCTCACGGATCATCTCTGAGATGATGAAACGCTCCGGATGGTCAGTGACTTGATCCGCCGGGTAATACATTGGTCCTTCCGGTAAGATCTTCGCGATTTCTTCAAGTAACGGTCCGACGTTGTTCCCTTGTAACGCAGAGATCGGAACGACTGCCGCAAATTCGAGCTCATTTTTATATGACTCGATGATTGGCGGAATATCATTCGGATGAATCAAGTCGACCTTATTCATGACGAGAATGATGGGTGTATCGAGTTCCTTCAATTTTTCAATGATGAAATCGTCACCTTTTCCTTTTGGTTCCGTCACGTTGACCATGAACAAAATCGCATCAACTTCACGCAATGCGTTCGTCGCGACCTTCATCATGAAGTCGCCGAGTTTATGTTTTGGTTTGTGAATCCCTGGTGTATCGATGAAGATCGTCTGAACGTCTTCTGTCGTATAAACACCTTGGATCTTATTTCGCGTCGTTTGTGGCTTATCAGACATGATGGCAATCTTTTGTCCGATGACGCGATTGAGAAATGTCGATTTTCCGACGTTCGGGCGTCCGATGATCGAGACAAAGCCCGATTTGAATCCTTCTTTAAACATGTAAATCCCCTTTCGTGAATGCTCCTGGTAACAAGGCACCCACTGTTGTTTCAGTGACATCTCCTTTAAGGTTCGTCAAATAGATCGGCATATCCGCATCACACATTTCAGATAACACTTGGCGACACTGTCCGCATGGTGCGACCGGTCCTTCCGTGTCTGCAACGACAGCCATCGCTGCATACTCGCGCGCATCTTGTGCCCACGCAGAGAAGATGGCTGTCCGTTCTGCACAGTTACAAAGACCGTATGCAGCGTTTTCAATGTTACAGCCGTGGAAGACTTGTCCGTCCTTCGTTAGTAAAGCAGCACCTACTTGGAATTTCGAATATGGAACATACGCTTTTTCGCGTGCACGTTTAGCTTGTTCGAGTAATTGTTCTGTTTTCATGTTCATTTTCCCCTTCTTAGGAACGGTATTGGCCAAAAAGGCCGGATTCTTATTGTACCAAATATGGGATGAAGATGCATAGTGCAATTGCAACAGATGTAAGCGCCAACACTAAAACAGCACCACTCGCGATATCTTTGACTGCTTTAGCCAGCGGATGCCACTCTCGTGTCACGAGATCCACGATACGCTCAAACGCTGTATTAAACATCTCCGCACTAATGACAATTCCGACCGTCAAGAAGATGATCGCTCGCTCGACAGACGTCAATGGTAATAAAAAGGCGACAAGTAACACGATAGCACCAACTGTTACGTGAACTTTCATGTGCCGTTCTTCTCGAATCGATTGGCGCAATCCATTCATGGCATGCTGAAACGGTTGCCACCAGCTTTTCACAATGTGCCCCGATATAACTCGAAGTGATGCAGGATTTCCTCCTGTCGCTTCGTCATGACTTCCTCGTCCGCTTTTTCAATATGATCGTATCCGAGTAAATGGAGGAAGCCATGGACGGCGAGGAAACCGAGTTCGCGTTCAAAATGATTGCCATACTCTGCCGCTTGTTCACGGCATCGTTCTACGGAAATAATCAAATCGCCGAGGACGATTGGTTCGTCTTCCAGTAATCCAAAATCGATTTCATCTTCACCGAGTTCTTCCATTGCGAAGGAAATCACGTCTGTCGCTTGATCCTTCCCACGCCATTCACGATTGATCTCTTGAATCTCATCGTTTGAGACGAAAGTCACGGACAACTCACTGTTCGGATCTACTTCTTCTTGTTCCGACGTATAAATCAAAATCGATTCGACAAGCTGTCGTTGTTCTTCCGTTAGACGATTATTTTCGTCTGTCATATAAATGTTCATCTCGTTGCCTCTTTCTTTAATTCTGGATACTCGATTCGTTCATGGAACAAACCGGATAAGGTATGACATGCACTTTCACCGACGCGATAAATCTCGCGTGTCGTAATGTCACATTCCGCAAATTGGTCATCCATCATCTTTTCACGAATGATTTTCGCGACCAAGTCCCGAATTCCTTCTTCCGAAGGAGCTTTCATCGAACGAACGGCCGCTTCAATCGAGTCGACAATCATGATGACGGCCGCTTCACGCGTTTGTGGTTTCGGACCCGTGTAACGGAACGTCTCCTCGTCGACCTCACCTTGTTCTGCTGCCTTGACATAAAAATATCGAAGCAACGATGTTCCATGGTGCTGGCGACAAATATCGATGATCGCGGCAGGCAGTTTAGCATCCGCGAGCAATTCAACACCATCCTCCGTATGTGCCAAGATGACACGTGCCGACTCTTCCGGTGTCAATCGATCATGTGGATTACGTCCATGCTGATTTTCAATGAAATAAAGCGGTCGTCGTGTTTTCCCTAAATCATGATAGTAGGCTCCGACTCGTGCGAGCAACCCATCTGCTCCAATTGCTTCACAAGCCGTTTCCGCGAGGTTCGCGACCATCATGCTGTGATGATACGTTCCTGGCGCTTCGACCAAGAGTTTCTTCAACAAGGGATGCGTCGGATTCAATAGTTCGAGCAGACGCGTCGGTGCTAAGATACCAAACGTCATTTCAAGGAACGGCAATAGTCCAATCGCTAGGACGGCACTCAAAATTCCACTAGCAATCGCAAAACCGACTAAAATCAATGTTTCACGTAATTCGAACGTGCCACTACGCAATAGAACGAATGCTAAGAAAATGGCGATGTTTGCTCCGGCAATCGACACACTACTCATAAAAATACGACGTCGCGACAAACTGGATCGTAAGAAAAACGTCGCCACTAAACCGCCGACTAATAAATAGATCGCGATGTTGAAGCTGAAGTTCTGATTCGTACTATAGAAGAACGTTCCGGCAAGAGCTGTGAAGAGCGAACTTGATAATGCAATCCGTTCGTTCAATAAATTACGCAGGACAAGCGAAGCAAAAGCGGTCGGTGTGAGTAAGTAAAGAGCAGGATTGATGTCGTCTGCTAAAAAGGCCATGCCGTACATGACGAGTAATTGTAAACTGACGACGAGGTAGACAAGACCAAATAGTCGGATACGGCCCATTTGTGCATACCGCAACTTCGAGCGTTGAATGAACCCAAATAAGAAGGCGGTCATCAATGCACTGACAAGCATCGCCCCAAGTAACGGTTTCAACGACTGACGGTCAGAAATTAAACCGACCAGTTGTAGTTGCCGATAAGCGTCTTGCGAAATCACTTCGCCTCGTTTGACGATTACTTCCCCTTCCGAGATGATGACCGGTTCGACTTTATCACTCGTCTGTTTACGGAGTTGTTCTGTCTTTTCCGGATCATAGACGTAGTTCGTCACGATCAGTTGATCAGTCAGTGCTTTAGCGACCGCTTTTAGTGAAAAGGATAGTGGTGATCGTTCGATATCAGTCCGGGCATTCTCACGTGCCTCCGCTACTTCGCCGCCATCGGACGAGATGCGTTGACGCATTGCTTCTTCGATTGCGGTGATGACGACATCACGCGTCGTATTCCGAAGAGTCGTGGTCGATGTCACGAGCAGTCGCAGTTCATCATCCTTGAGCAAGGATGATGCCTCTGTACCGCGAAGGCGTTGCTTGATTTTACTAATTTCATCCGCCTTTTTAATACCGGATAAACTCGCAAAAAGTTGTTCGACTTTATCAATTTGCTGTGCTGCATACTCTTGTTTGATCGTGTATTGACTCTCGATTGCAGCGATCGCATTTTCCTTTATTTGATTCGTCGCTGTCCGGTCCTCTATCGTCAAAGGCGACCGAATGTCTTCTTCTGCAATTGAGAATGGTTCTGCGGACAAGGCTTCTGGTCGGACACTGACATACATCATCGTTGATACGACGAGATAGAATACTACTGTCAAAAGTCCGACCCAGACCCCAACCTTGCGCATATCATCTCCCCCTTTTCCCTCTATTTCCGTAACGGCTTAGGTCAATTCCTGACTGTAAGCATCAACGATTTTTCGGACAAGTGGGTGACGCACGACATCAGCTGAGCCGAAGTGTTCGAAATGAATGCCTTTGACATTTCCGAGCAGATGCAACGCTTCTTGTAGACCAGACGCTTTTCCGCGCGGAAGATCGACTTGTGTCAAATCACCTGTAACGATCATCTTCGAATGAAATCCAAGACGCGTCAGGAACATCTTCATTTGTTCACGTGTCGTATTTTGCGCTTCATCAAGAATGACAAAAGCATGTTCCAGTGTTCGTCCACGCATATAAGCGAGCGGCGCAATTTCGATGACACCACGCTCAAGCAGACGAGCCGTATGTTCGACACCAAGCACGTCGTGTAACGCATCGTATAGAGGACGTAGATATGGATCAACCTTTTCTTTCAGATCGCCAGGAAGAAACCCAAGATTCTCTCCTGCTTCTACTGCTGGGCGCGTCAGGACGAGCCGTTTGACGTGTCCTTCCTTCAGTGCTTTTGCAGCCATCACGACTGCGAGATATGTTTTCCCGGTCCCCGCCGGTCCGATACCGAATGTCAAATCACAGCGATCAATCCCGCGGACGTAACGCGCTTGACCGAGCGTTTTCGCACGAAGTGGTTTTCCTTTATGATTCGTGTGGATGATCGTATCGTAAAGTTCCAGTAGTTCATCCACACGATCTTGACGCGCGAGTTGAATGGCGCTCGTCGCGTCACGTTCCGTCAAAACGGCTCCACGATTCACAAGTTGCTTTAGGACACCAACGACTTGTCCTGCTAAGATCACAGACTGTTCCTGTTCGGATTGTGCCAACAGTTCATCTCCACGATGTGTAAGCTGAACTTCGAGTTCCGCTTCCATCGTACGTAAGACTGCGTCATTCGGACCGACGAATGCTTGAATCTGTTCTGAATTCGAAAATGCAAATGGGATTCTTTCGTTGAATATCACGTTGTGAATGGCCTCCTAGTCATGGATAACAAGTTGTCATCGCTTCATATCTAATCTCTTCCACTTTAGCACTTCCACCGAAAAGATGGAAAGAAAAACCCGTTTCCACCTTTTAGGGAATAAAATAGTCGACCCCTTATGTTTCACGGGATCGACTTCTTATCTAATCATCATCGTTTTCGTTTAGAGACAGGTGCTCCAAGAACCTCACTCCAGACGATGGCACGTCGCATTTCGTCTTGCGAGAGTGTCGTCGCTGATGCCGAACGACTTGACGTTCCTATAGCACCGTCTGCCACGCTGTCTTTAATTTCACCAATATTTGAAGAAGGCATCCCTTTTTTCGAATGCTGTTTTTGTCGTTGATCCAAACGTTTCTGTAACTCGGTTCGCTCATGAACCGGTCGTGCTTTCGTCTGGGTCACTCCCGGTTGTTTCTTTGCGGGTGCTTTTTTCCGAACGACAGGTGGAGGCGCTGTCTCTTGTCGCATCGTATCCACCTGTTCGACCATTTGCTTCACATACTCCCCAAACTCTTTTGAAGGCGTCCGGTTCGTCTGATTCGGTTTTTTATCCGCTGCTTTTGAGATGACGGAGATGACACCGAATGCGATCATCAATCCGACCCATATGATACTCATACCGTCTCACCCTTTACTGCGAGTCATGTGGTGATGATTGTCCACCGATTGCTTGGCGCATTTTCGTATCGGCCGTCACGTTCAAGTAGTTCGCATAATCCATGACGCCAAAGTTTCCGTCACGCATCGCTTCAGCGATAGCAAGCGGTACTTCCGCTTCAGCAGCGACAACCTTCGCACGCATCTCTTCAACACGCGATTTCATCTCTTGTTCGCTTGCGATCGCCATTGCGCGACGCTCTTCCGCTTTCGCTTGGGCAATGTTCTTATCTGCTTCTGCTTGATCCGTTTGAAGGACCGCACCGATGTTCTTACCGATATCAATGTCTGCGATATCAATTGAGAGAATTTCGAACGCTGTCCCTGAATCGAGTCCTTTTGCAAGAACCGTCCGCGAGATCATTTCTGGATTCTCAAGTACTTCTTTTTGGTCATTACACGAACCGATGGTTGAGATAACACCCTCACCAACACGTGCGATGACTGTTTCTTCACCAGCACCACCGACGAGACGATCAATGTTCGCACGGACCGTGATCCGGGCTTTCGCTTTTACTTCAATCCCGTTCATCGCCACACCAGCGATGAATGGTGTCTCGATGACTTTTGGGTTAACCGACATTTGAACAGCTTCTAAAACGTTACGACCCGCAAGATCAATTGCCGCTGCGCGTTCGAAGCTCAGCTCGATATTCGCCCGATGTGCTGCGATCAAAGCATTGACGACACGATCAACGTTACCACCTGCAAGGAAATGACTTTCCAGTTGGTTCGTATTCAAGTTCAATCCCGCTTTAACTGCCTTGATCAACGGATTGACGATTTTTGATGGTGTTACTCGACGAAGACGCATCCCGACTAATGTAAAGATTGATACGCGTACGCCTGCTGCGAGCGAGCTAATCCAGAGTGGAATCGGGACGAGCGTGAAGAAAACGGCGAGGAAAATCAAGATTCCTCCAGATATGAGTAATACGGTCAATAATTCAGGTGTCATGTGTGGGACTCCTCCTTCGTATGTTGGACTCTAACAATGACGCGTCCGTGCGTCACTTCTTTTACGACGATTGTTTCCCCCGCTTGAATGAAAGTCCCTTCTGTCACGGCATCGATTCGGTTTCCATCGATTTCAATCGTTCCTGACGGACGTAACGGCGTCAGACTAACTCCTTCTTGTCCTAACAGTTGCACTTTGTCTTGATGGGAAAGGTAACCTTTTTCAGACGATGTAGAATCCGTCAAAATCAAACCTCTCCAAAGTAGTGACTGATTTGATTTGATTCTGCGATACGCCCAGAATCCGGCCGCAAGTGACAGAAAAACCGCAAGCCCAATGGCTAAACCGACTTGCCCGACGGTCGCACCTGCCATAATCAAGCTAGCAAGGACAGCACCGATTCCGAGGACGCCAAAGATTCCGAACCCTGTGACGAATATTTCGACTAGTAACATGAGGACCCCGATCATGAAGACCGCCAAAATCATCCCTAAGCTAAACGTCATGCGTACGTTCACCCCTTTTCATTCGTGTCAGAAGCTACTTCTTTTGCACTTTGATTCGTTACTATAATTATATACGCTTTCAAAACAAAAAGGTTTCATGACTATTCTGAATTCATCAAGAAACTTAAAAAGTGTGACAGGAACGACAAAAAAAGGTGTCCCGAGGGACACCTTCCATGTATTAAGCGAGACGTTGTTTGACGAGTCGATTAATCAAGGCACCGTCCGCCTTGCCCTTAAGCTGCGGCATGACGACACCCATTACTTTCCCCATATCCGAAGGAGCAGAGGCACCCGTCTGCGCAATAGCTGCGTCGACGATTTCCTGTACTTCTTCCTCGGAAAGCTGTTTTGGCATATAAGCTTCGAGCACGACAATCTCTGCTTGAATTTTCTCGACGAGATCGTGACGACCAGCGCTTTCGAATTCTCGGAGGGAGTCGTTGCGCTGCTTCATTTCACGTGAAAGAATAGTTAATTCTTCCTCGTCTGTCAATTCTTGCTTACCGAGTTTGATCGTTTCATTTTGCAGCGATGATTTCACCATACGAATCGTCGTGAGACGATCTTTTTCGCGAAGACGCATGGCATCTTTCATATCCGCTGTCAAACGCTCCTGAAGACTCATGAGGATACACCCTCTCTAACGTTAGAACTTCTTACGCTTACGCGCAGCCTCCGATTTAAGCTTACGTTTTACACTTGGCTTTTCGTAGTGTTTACGTTTACGAACTTCTGCAAGCGTACCATCTTTTGAAACACCACGTTTGAAGCGACGAAGTGCGTCTTCAAGTGATTCATTTTTACGTACACGAGTTTCCACTAGTTTTCCCTCCCTCCGATATTACCGACTAAAGGAAACGTGTCAGACACGTCATACAACATTATAGTAGGAATATACAATTTGGTCAACAGTTGATTCAAGCGACTTTTCTGTACCCTACGCTGTTCCTTTTTGTTCCTTTCTATCCTCTCATGCTTGCATCCGTTTGACAACAAAATCTGGTCATTCCTGCATCAAAATTCAGAAACTTTTTTGTAAGCGTTACCATATATTTTTTAAAATGTTTTGTCAAAAAGGGTGATAATGTGTCAAAATATAGACAATTATCAAACAAAGGAGTGTGACATCACGTATGAAAGAAGCAAAACGCATCATTTGGGGCTTAATTCTCGGGGTGGTTCTCGGAATCATTCTTGCTAGCTTACCAGATAAGTCGATTTATGAGGGATTAAATAAATATGCTCTACAACCGATTGGAACGATCTTCTTGAACCTGATCAAGATGCTCGTCGTACCTATCGTCTTCTTCTCGATCACCCTCGGCGTCATGGGGCTCGGTAATCCAAAAGAATTGGGTCGTGTGGGTGGAAAAGCGATCACTTACTTCATGACGACGACGGCTGTCGCAATTGTCATCGCTCTCGGTTTGTCATTATTGATTAAACCAGGTACGTTCGGTACGTTTGCTACAAACAATCTAAAATATGATAGCGGAAGTCTTCCCGATACGAGCTTGATTAATACAATCGTCGGTATGTTCCCGACGAACCCGATCACATCGATGGCGGAAGGCAACATGCTTCAAATCATTGTTTTCAGTGTGTTCGTTGGTTTTGGGATCACGTTCCTTGGTAAGAAAGTTTCGACGTTACGGACATTCGTCGAACAGGGAAACGAATTGATGACGTACTTGATCACGCTTGTTATGAAGATGGCCCCACTCGGTGCGTTCGCTTTGATTGCATCAGCCGTCGGTTCACAAGGATGGAACTCGTTAAAAGCAATGGGACTTTATATGGGCGTCGTCATTTTATCGCTGATCGTCCATTCTATGCTGACGTACGGTTCAACTGTCTCACTTCTTGGGAAGATGAATCCGTTCTTCTTCTTTAAAAAGTTCGCACCTGTCATGTTGTTTGCTTTCTCGACGTCTTCGTCGAACGCAACACTTCCTGTCGCGATGCAAACGGCTCAAAAAGAGCTGAAAGTTCCACGCTCCGTCTCAAGTTTCGTCCAACCGCTCGGCGCGACGATCAACATGGACGGTACGGCGATCATGCAAGGGGTCGCGACTGTCTTCATCGCGCAAGTCTATGCAGTTGACCTGACGCCAGGACAACTTGCGACGGTCGTCCTGACAGCTGTTCTCGCATCGGTCGGAACCGCCGGTGTACCAGGTGTTGGTCTTGTCATGCTGACGATGGTTCTTCAATCGGTCAATCTACCGGTCGAAGGGATTGCATTGATCATCGGTGTCGACCGTCTCCTGGATATGATGCGGACAGCCGTCAACATCACAGGTGACGCAGCATGTGCCGTCATCGTCTCGAAATCAGAAGAAGGTAACATCAAAGAAGACGAGGAAACCGATGAACGCTACGCGTAATCGTATATCCTCACTTTAAGAAAGGACGTTCCGCAAACTGCGGAACGTCCTTTCTCGTATATTCGATTATTTTGCTAAGACGAACGAGCTAAGTCCTTCGACACGAACCGTACCTGAAACGTTACGGATCGCTTTTGTTCCCGCTTGTTTGCCATCTACGAGCAGCTTCCATTGACCTTTTGGTAGCTTCATGTCGACTGCTGTTCGATTCGCGTTGTGAATGACGTAGAGATCATCTTTTTGTTGCGGCGCAGCGTCATCTAGTCGGTACGCAACGACTTGTGCCGGCGCTGCTTCAAACGTCAGGTAACGACGAATGTCTTTTGCTGTTGCTAAATGTAGTACTGGATTTTTTTTACGTAATGCAATCAATCCAGTCATATAATCGACATCTTGTTGACGGTCCATCTTCCGTTTCCAGTCGAGCTGGTTGACGGAATCCGGTGATTTGTACGAGTTATGATCGCCGCCCTTCGTCCGCATGAAGTCCTGTCCTGCATGGATGAACGTCGTTCCTTGTGACGTCAGCAAGATGCTTGAAGCCAGGCGATGCATCTTCGTTTTCGTCGCTTCCGTATCTTGTGGGTTCGTCAGGTTCAACTTATCCCAGAGCGTATGGTTGTCATGTGCTTCAACATACGTGATCGCTTGATCTGGTTCTTGCGTAAATCCTTGAATGTCTTTATCATAAGCAATCTCGCCGACGATACCACGTTTGATGCGTGTCTCAAGACCCGTTTTCCCGTTGATGAATCCAGCATCCGTGTCTTCAAAGACACTACCTTTGAGTGCGTCACGCAAATTATCATTGAAATGTCCAATTCCTGGCATTTGTTTTGTATTCGTTTGGTTCGCCTTCTCTGAATCCGGAAGTGGTGTTCTAAGGCTCCATCCTTCTCCGAACACAAGAATCGACGGATCGATTCGCTTCGTCGCCTGTTTAACGGCGTTCATCGTCTTGACGTCGTGAATGCCCATTAAGTCAAAGCGGAATCCGTCCCAGTGGTATTCTTTCGCCCAGTAGGAAACCGAGTCCACGATCAATTTGTGCATCATTTGACGCTCAGACGCTGTATCGTTTCCGACACCTGTTCCGTTCGCTAAATCGCCGCCTTCTGTATAGCGGTAGTAGTAACCCGGTACGATCTTATCGAGATTCGAAGCCTTTGCGTCAAACATGTGGTTATAAACGACATCCATGACGGCACGTAGACCATTGTCATGTAATCCTTGAATCATCTGTTTCATTTCCGTGATCCGGACTTTTGGATCATACGGATTTGTCGCATACGATCCTTCTGGTGCATTGTAGTTCTTCGGATCATAACCCCAGTTGTATGATTTAAGCGGATTCGTCTCATCGACGGATGCTGTGTTGAAATCATAGACCGGAATGAACTGAACGTGTGTGATACCAAGTTCTTTCAGATGATCAAGACCCGTTTTCGTCTTCGTTTTCTTGCCATCCTTCGTTAAACGTGTACCCGGCTCGATGACGCCAAGGTACTTGCCTTTTTGTTTGATGCCGGAATCGTAACCTGAATTCGTCACATCAAACATTGATAAATCACGGACGTGTGATTCATAGATGATTGCGTCTGTCGCATGACGAAGTGGCATTTTCCCGTTCGTCCAACGCTTCGGATTTGTCTCGCGTAAGTCGACGACGACTCCTTGGTCGCCATTGACGGCGACTGCTGTCGCATATGGATCCACCGCACGTGTCGATTCTTTTGCGTGCTTGACTTCATACGTGTAACCGACACCGTCAAGGTCACCCTTGACCGTCACTTGATACACACCACGATCCGTTCGCTTCATCTCGATTTCTCGCGTGATATCTTTTGTCGTAGCTGCTTGCTGTTTCGGTAAGCGATATAGTTCAAGCTCAACGGCTTGCGCTGTCGGCGCCCAGACCTTGAATGTCGTCTTCGATTTCTGATAGTCGACACCAAGCTTGCCATCGTAGGCATACTTTTGATCAAATGCTTTCGAACGCAATACCTTCCCGGCTTCAAGAACTGCTTCTCCAAAAACAGGGTGCGTCACGCGGACGACTTTTGCTAAATCGATATCAGAAGCGACCTCGACTTTCGCTGTCTTAGCATCGATTGCTGACACGACTGGATTCGTCACGCCCTCAAACGTGAATGTCTTTAAGTCTTCTGCCGTCATCGGTGCGTTCGTTTTTAACGTCATCGTCCGGAAATCATCCGCTAAAAAGCTCGTGATTTTCGGTGTACGATCGATTTCCGGTTTACTATAGTAAATCGTTTGGTCCCCTTCGATCAACCAGATGTCTTTCGCCCCTGCATAGAAGAAACGATCAGCCCCGTCTTTTTCTGACCAGCCCTCCAGATGAGGAATGACGCCTGCAAGACGTGCTTTCGTTGGGTTATCAAGCGTTACTTTCGCAATGGCACCGAACGCATCCTGCTGATCGAATTCGAATCGTTTGCCATCTTGCGCTTCCGGCCAAGACCAGACGCCGTATTTGTCATAATCATTGTCATATCGATAATAGTGGATGTTCGTGTCGATTTTTTCGACATCTGTTCCGTTACTCGGATTGACCGTCGAGATGTCCTTGCTTCCCGACTCGATCCAGATTTCGGCAACTCCGTTTTTAATCATATCTTTCGTGATGAAACGATCGTTCTCAGATCCCCCATCCTTGTTCCAGTTATCATCTCGCACGATGAAGCCGACTTTTTCCGGCTGATCGACTGGAAATTCATAAGCTGCGATTTTTCCGTAAGCATCTTCACCATTAAAGGCATGTGCTTTATTCGGAAAATAATCCGGACCATTTGTCCATAACCACAGGTTCCAATCCTTCGTGGCATTCGGGTCTTCCTTGTAGTGAATGATGACCAATGTAGACTTTCCTTTTTCCAGTGCTTGACCGGATAAAGACAGTCCACTAAATATTAGTGCAAACGTTAGCGCAACGATACAAACGGATCTTATGCGTTTCATACGATAGCCATCTCCTTTGTTATGTAATCGTTTTCATTCTGCATCCGTTTACAAGTCCTGTCAAAGCCTATTTGATGATTCGAACAGAAAATAAGACTTTTGAACCAAAGTGATTCGGTTGGATGAAACACGACAAAAAAGAACCATCCGTTTGGTAGACAGTTCTTTTTTGTGCTTTTAAGAAGACGCGAGGATGGCGTGAAGTTTAGCTTTCGTTTGTCTCATGGATTCATCCGATGCAAAGAAGTACCATACCCCATCGTTTGCGATATAGCCTTCTCCGTCTAGCTTTAATGGTTTCAGCTGTTTGAATCCCGGCTGATTTTCTTGAGCAAGTTGTGCCGCCACGTCAAAACCGATGTTCGTCGCGAAATTATGCTTCATGACATTCGTGATTTCTTCCATCTTGGTCAGTAAACGAGGTCCAGCCAGTTTAGCACCGACGGCTTCTAAAACTTGACGTTGTCGAATCTGTCTGCCCATATCGCCGAGTGGATCCTGTTTTCGCATACGTGCATAACCACTCGCTTCTAGACCGGTCAAATGAATTTTTCCTTTCTCATACTCCTTTTGTAGACGGCGGTCGTTCCAGCTGAAGGCGGATGGATTATCCACTGTGACACCGCCAACAGCATCAACCAATTCAATCAAACCATCCATATTAATCTTAGCGTAATATGGAATATCGACATCAAACGTCTGTTCCACCGTTTCGACCGTCTCCTTCACCCCACCATAGGCATACGTATGATTGATCTTCGTCTTTTCACCCGTCGGTATTGTGACTTGCATGTCGCGTGGAATGGACAACGAAGTCGCTTGCTTCGTTTTCGGATTAAACGAGAGTAGCATGATCGCATCTGCCCGTCCCTTATCATTTTTACGCTCATCCACACCGATCAAAAGGACATTGACTGGCTGCATCGATGCGAGCGGCTTTGCTTGTTTTCCATCCAACGGCTGTAAAAAGGAATGTGCCGTTTGTTGGATTTTTAAAAATGCCAGTCCCGTCGAAGCGCTAGCAACCAGGACGACCACGAGCAGAAGCGCACTGATGACGCGCCATATGATCGGAGGTCTTCGTTTATCGATGCGTGATTTCATACTCTGTTCTCCTTCACAATTTGTCCTCGTACGTCTTCATCAAACCGGCAATGTTCGAGTTGTGCAGAAACAGCACTGAATCGATTTGCTTTTGTTTGGCGAATCGGGAAACGTCAAATGATTTTGGAACGTATCGGATGTCCACGACTTCTAAGTTGGCACTTTTCGCAAGCAACGGTAACACAGGATTCGCAAACGAATCCTTTAAGACCAAGATCGTCGGACGATTTCGATTCGCCGCTGATTTCATTGACATGATACCGTGATTTCCACGAAGGAATACCTCGTACCGATCGACGTAATCACCTTCTTGTTTGACGAATGATTCATCGATGACAGGACGTCCACATTTCCCTTCATAACAAACATCAATGCCGTTGAAGAACGCAGGAGCATAGTAATCCAGACGATCACCGGACGCCGCATAGGAGAGCGTCGTTTTTCGAGCTAAAGATCCGTAGTAAGCATGTTGATCCTCTTTCCGCCACTTCGTCTCAGGTAACGCTGTTGACAGCCTCATCCCTTTTGTGATGACTTGGTAAGCTTCTGTTGCACCATCGATGTTCCAGTGATGATCCGTCTTGAAGTAGTCACTTAACTTCAGTTTCTGCAAAGAAAGATTGGTCATCCCCGCTGCTTTAAAGTCTCGTACCATTCCTTCGTAACGTACCCTCGCATTGGAAGCGACATAAGACGGAATTAGTTTGTCCCGTTCCGCGATGACGGTTTTAGACGGTGCTAACGCCATATAGACCGGACGATCGACTTCTTCAACGAATTGTTTGAAGGCTAGCGGAATTTTTACGTTTCCTGATGCACTCGGTTCAATCATATAATCGTTTTTTGCCGTATAAATGCCATTGCGAAACGGCTGTCGAAAGACATCTTTTGATAAAAGCGCCTGTATCTCGACGAACGTTCCTCGCAACAGTAACTGATCCGTGAAATAGGTCTCCATCTTGAGCATATCTTTCCCCGTGGCGATTCCCTCGACGGTCGGATCGACCGATTGGGCAAGTGTCCGGTTCTCAAGCTGGGAACGGACACGGTCTTCCCGGACAATCGTTCCGAGTCCGATCGCCAGTAACACAACAATGAAACTGATACTCGTCACCCACATCATGATTCGTTCGAAAGAAGGTTTTTTATTCGTGTGCTGTTGCGTTTTCATCAATGGCTGTTCCATGAATAGACCTCCTTATTAGAACCGGAAATAGATGAACGGATTAAACGTACTCGCAACGAGCGCCGATGTCGCAAGGAACAACATCAACATGGCGTACCCATACTGCATCGTCGTTCCGACTTTCCCGAGAGAGACGACGACACGTTCTCCGAGATATTTTGGAATCGGTGTCGCCGCGATACACGCGACAAGGAGCAGGACACCATTTTGAACGAGTTGGTAACTCGCCCGATCATCCCATAGCACATCGGGTACAAACATCGCTTGAATATACGTAACTGCCTCCGGGAACGTCTCTGAACGGAAGAATACCCAACCGACGAGCACGAGGACCAGCGTCCAGACTGTCGAGACGACTGGCATGCGCTCCAGCCATTTCCCGAGAAATGCTTTCTCAAGCATGATCCAAATTCCGTAATATGCACCCCAGGCGACGAATGTCCAACTCGCACCATGCCAAAGGCCTGTCAACATCCAGACGATTGCCAGATTTCGATATTGCCGCCACGGCGAAACGCGATTCCCTCCTAGCGGAATATAAACATAGTCGCGGAACCAGGATCCGAGTGAGATATGCCAACGACGCCAAAATTCTGACACGGATTTTGAAATATACGGGTAGTTGAAGTTCTCTAGGAAATGGAATCCGAACATCAGTGCTAACCCGATCGCCATATCGCTATATCCAGAGAAATCAAAATAGATCTGTAAGGCATAAGCAATGATTCCAATCCATGCTAGTCCCATCGAAAGGTCTTTCATATTAAAGACAGCGTCTGCGACTTGACCACATCCGTTCGCAAGAATCAATTTTTTCGATAGTCCGATCGTAAAGCGACGAACACCCCGCGCAAAATCCGATACCGTCTCTTGACGCGATTCGATCTGACTTGCAATCGTGTTGTAGCGGACAATCGGACCTGCGACAAGTTGCGGGAAAAACGCGATATAAAGGGCAAGGTCGAGCGGATTCTTTTGCACCGATTCCTTCCCTTTATAAATATCGATGACGTAACTCATCGCATGAAATGTATAAAAGGAAATCCCGAGCGGTAAGACGACTTCCGGAACGAACCAACTCAGTCCAAATGATTCATTAACGGAGCGGACAAAAAATCCGCTGTACTTAAACCAGCCAAGCAATCCGAGATTGACGACAATCATGCTAAACATGATCCATTTCACTCCGACACGTTGCCGGTAAAGATCAACGAATAGGGCAAAGAAGTAATTGATCGCGACGCTGAGTAGCATCAGTAAGGCGAAGCGTGGTTCTCCGAACGCATAAAAGAACAGGCTGGCAACTAACAGCCAGCCGTTACGGAATGTCCGAGGTAGCACATAGTACACGAGCAGTACTGCCGGCAAGAACAAAAATAAAAAAATCGTCGAACTAAACAGCATAGGTTGCTTCCTCCTCTGCCTTGACGTATTGCGCGATAGCGAGTTCGCGGAGATGGACCCGGAAGCTCCCTTCGTTTAAGAACTTCCAGGCGATTTTGAAATAAGCCGCTCCTGGCACACGCTCCATCTCGAGCTGTACGATCGTCTCATTCGTCAACGTCAGCTGCTCTGTCTCAGAAACCATACGCTTCTTCTGTCCATACTGCATCTTGAATACTTGAACGACACATGGTTCCTCCACTTCAAAGCGGCACGTCACTTGAATGATGTCCCCTGTTAGTTCAGCGTCTTTTCGATACAGTTTTGAAGGCGGATGTTGAAAGCCTTGATCGAATAGTTGCAGATACAGTTTGTCAGTCGCTATCGCATCCTGAAAATCAAAACACACCCCCGGCGCTGCATCTTCGAGCAAAATCTTTTCCTGCGTACCGAACGGAAAAAACTGATAGCTCGCGACAGTCAGCTCCTTATTCATACCGGTACCTCACTCATGATCGCATCGACGATTCGCTCTGCTGCCTGTCCATCACCATACGGATTCGCAGCTTGCGCCATCGATTGATAGAAGGCTTCGTCCGTCAATAATTGATGGCTCATCGCATAGATGCGCTCTGGATTCGTACCGACCAGTTTCAAGGTTCCAGCCTCGACGCCTTCAGGTCGTTCCGTCGTCTCCCGTAAGACAAGAACGGGAACGCCGAGTGAAGGTGCTTCTTCTTGAATCCCACCTGAATCTGTCAGGATGAAGGAAGCACGCGCTGCCAGGTTATGGAAATCAAAGACATCGAGCGGTTCAATCAACTGAATCCTCGGATGATGTTCCAAACGAGCTGCTGCTTCTAGCACGACTGGATTCGGATGGACTGGATAAACGATTTCGATTTCCGGATGATCATTTGCCAACCGTTCAATGGCATCAAAAATCGTCGCCAGTTGTAAATGATTCTCACGGCGATGTACCGTCAGCAAGACGAGTTTTCGTCCTGACTTCTCAAGTCGCGTCAGAACAGGATGCGTGTAGCTAGTAGAAACGGTTGTTTTGAGTGCATCAATGACCGTATTGCCCGTTACAATGATTGGTGTCTGTTTATTCTCAGCACGTAAATTCATCGCCGCTTGTTCGGTTGGAGCAAAATGATAATCCGCCAACACCCCTGTCAATTGACGGTTCATCTCTTCCGGAAACGGCGCATACTTTTCATACGTCCGCAGTCCTGCTTCAACATGACCGACTGGAATCTGTTGATAGAACGCCGCTAAAGAAGCAGCGAACGTCGTCGTCGTATCCCCATGGACAAGGACGAGATCCGGCTGTTCCTTTTCGAGAACTCGACGCATCGCATTGAGGATACGCGCTGTCATTTCCTCTAACGTTTGACGCGGACGCATCAAATCCAAGTCATGGTCCGGAGTGATCTGGAACAATTCAAGTACTTGATCAAGCATTTCTCGGTGTTGCGCCGTTACGACGACGATTGGTTCGACGTCTGAGCGGTTTTCAAGTGCTTTTACGACGGGGGCCATCTTAATGGCCTCAGGTCGTGTTCCGAATACAAGCATGACACGTTTCATCTACTTCATCCCCTATCTCATTTCATGACGATCGTTCGATCGTCTCGCCTCTCATCTGTTGCTCAATGTCACCAATTCGACCGGTTCGTTTTTTCGAAACATAGTGAGTGGCTTGCTTTTTAGATAACTGTTTGTACCAATATAAATATTTGTTGTATTCCGCGAGTGTTTCATTTGTTGGACCAAATAAGCGCACTTCGCCGTATTCCAGCCAAAGAATCTTCGTACAAAAGCTTTTGACTTGATTCAAGGAATGGCTGACGAAAAAAATCGTTTTTCCTTGATCCCGGAATTCGCGCATCTTATCGAGACATTTCTCAGTGAATGTTTGATCGCCAACGGATAAGGCCTCATCGATAATCAAGATATCTGGATTGATATTGATCGAGATGGCAAAACCAAGACGTGCCCGCATCCCACTCGAATAGGTTTTGACTGGCTGATCGATGAACTCTCCGATATCCGCGAACTCTAGAATTTCCGGTGTGATCTCCTCGATTTGCCGTTTAGTCAGTCCCATCATCAATCCTTTGAGTTCGATGTTATCGCGACCTGTCAGTTGACTGTTCAATCCACTCGAGATGGCAATCAGTGCTGATTTTCCTCCTAACGTGACCCGTCCATATGTAGGCGGTGTGACGTTAGCAAGTAAATGGGATAATGTTGATTTCCCACTGCCATTGATTCCTACAACTCCCACGATTTCTCCCTCTTCAACAGAGAAGGAGACGTTTTTGAGCGCATAAAAGGATTTTCCGCTCACTTTTCCAAATAATACTTCCTTTAATTTATCGATTGGACGCTCATAGAGCATGTACCGTTTTGAAACGTTCTCAAACACGACGTGACTCATCGTCTTTCCTCCTATACCTATACATAATCAATGAAGTAGCGTCGGAAACGAATATGGACCGCTGCTCCGACGAGCAGGATACCAAGTGTCACACTCCAAAAATAAGCGCCATACCAGATGTGATCCATCAAGTAACCGGTTCCGATCAAGGCGGAGCGGTACCCCTCAATCAAATAGACGAGCGGATTCAACATCAACAGCATCTTAAACAGTGAATGTTCTGGTGGAATCCACATGATCGGTGTTAAATACATCAGCATCCTTATCGCGGATGTCACCATGTTCTGGACGTCTCGTATCATCGTAGCAAGAGCAGACAATAACAACGAGACGGCATAGAGAAAGATGACGCCGGCTGGAACGATATAAAATAGCTCGAGTGTATGCCACCCTGGGAAGTAACCAAACGCACTCCCTAAAATGATCGTCAAGGCAATCATCGCAAGGTGTCGATAAAATTGCGCCAAAATGACATATGCCGGAATCGTACTTAACGGAAAATGCATTTTGGAGACGAGCGCGACCCGACCGTAAATCGACCTTGATCCACTTGGAATCGTACTTCCGATGAAAAACCATGCGATCAGGCCACTAACGAGCCAAAAGACGAACGGAATTCCGTCAACAGGATGTCCACCACGGATACCAAAGCCAAAGACGACCCAGTACACCCCAATCTGAAGGAGTGGCGTCATGATCTCCCAGAACCAACCTAGATACTGCATGCTATACTGACTTTTTGTTTCATAGAGTGACAGCCGAAAGATCAGATACAGATGATCTTTCAGCTCCCCTCCGATCGTTCGCAACGCATTCATATTGCTTTCGCATCCACTTCCGTCACGCGGTGCGTATGCAAGTTACCGAAGTTGAGGACCTTGACCGCATCGAGTTCACGGACAATTCCTTTTGTATCGAAAAGTAACGGTGTCCGCATATAGTTTGCGAGACGACGTGAATCGAATTGTTTGAATTCATCGTGGTCGACTAAGACGAGTGCTAAATCAGCGCCTTGGATTGCTTCCAGCTCATCGACGAGTTCGAATCGTGTCGAGATCGAACGTTCGACGTGTGGATCACAGACAGCGACATCGAGCCCACGATCGAGCAATTGTTCAATGACTTCGACAGCTGGACTCTCGCGCATGTCGTCAACATTTCCTTTATACGTCACACCGAAGACGGCGATTTTCGGACGAACACGTGAACCGACGAGACGAGCCGCTTGTTCAGCGACAAATTGTGGCATCTGGACATTCGTTTGTCGTGCCGTATGAATGATGCGTGCAAGCGATGGGGCTTTTGCGACAATGAAGTACGGATCGACTGCGAGACAGTGACCACCCACTCCCGGTCCCGGATGATGCAAGTTCACTCGTGGATGCATATTTGCCATCTCGATGACGTCTAAGACGTTGATCTCAAGCTGATGACATACTTGCGTCAATTCATTCGCGAGAGCAATGTTGACATCACGGAACGTATTCTCCATCAATTTCGACATTTCAGCTGTCTTCGCGTCCGTCCGAACGATTTCCCCTTGAACGAATGTTTCGTAGACGGCTGCTCCCGCCTCTGCACATGCTGGCGTCAATCCTCCGACGATCCGGTTGTTATGAACAAGCTCGTGTAAGATTTGCCCTGGTAACACACGCTCTGGGCAATGAACGACATAAACGTCTTCACCAATCGTAAAGCCGGCTTCTTCAATCAGTGGACGAACATGGTCATCCATCGTGCGTGGCGCGATCG
Organism: uncultured Exiguobacterium sp.; assembly: GCF_964277885.1. Classification (NCBI taxonomy): domain Bacteria; kingdom Bacillati; phylum Bacillota; class Bacilli; order Caryophanales; genus Exiguobacterium; species uncultured Exiguobacterium sp. Next base: position 2,003,750 of record NZ_CAXYJR010000005.1, read on the forward strand.
TTGATTCGACGATGACGACGTTTCCTTTTTCAAGGAAAGGCAACATGTTGTTGACCGCTGAAATAACATATTTTAAATCACATGATTTATACGTATCATTCAAGTTCGGTGTCGGGACGGCGATTAAAAACACATCGGCTCGTTCTGGCGTAAGTGTCGCTCGGAATTTTCCGTTGGCGACGACCCGTTTGATGACATCCTCGAGTCCTGGTTCTTCAATATGAATCGTTCCCGTGTTCAGAAGGTTGACGATTTGTGGATCGATGTCGACACCTACGACCTCCGTGCCGTGATCCGCGAACATCGCAGAAGAAGGTAATCCAATATATCCTAGTCCGATTGTACAAAGTTTCATTTTGTCATTCCTCCATCGAGTTAGTCATACTAGCCAACAAACGGTCTGTGGCTTGGCTGTAACTAGACCATAACGACATTTCCTTTGCTTTCCAATGCTTCTAACCATCTCTTAAACCATTCTTCACAGACCTTACATTTGAAGCGTTTTCTATTGTTTTTGTAAATCTTATGAAGCTTTCACGAAGACTTCGGTGCCATTTGTACCAAACAAAACGACCCGTCAAGAATCCACCTGCATTCCACGTGGATTTCCCTTCGAGTCGTTGACTGTTTTTCTTATTTTGTCCCAGATTCCATGAAAACCGAGTCATATACGGCTAACAATCGTCCTTTTTCTTGCTCCCAGTTGTATTGTCTCCTTGCTACGCTTGCTCGCTCCTGCATCGCCTGTCGCAAGCTCTCATCCTTTACTAAACGGTTGACCGCCTCAGCGATACTGTGCGGCGATTCGACATCGACGATTAATCCGATTCCTTCCGAATCGACGACACGACGAATTTCTGGTAAGTCTGCCGCGATAACAGGAATCAATGCCGCCATGTATTCGAATAGTTTATTCGAAGAAGCGGAATAATGATTGAAACAGACGTTTTGGAGGACTTGAAAGCCGACGGTCGCCGCTGCAGTGTAGCTTGGTAGTTCAGCAAGCGGAACCTTCTCAACGAAGCGGATTCGAGACTTTTCTGATGATTGCGCAGCCATTTGCATCAGCTTTCCTTTTAACTTTCCATCCCCAACGAAAATCAATGTTCCTCGATTGATGAACGGCATCGCTTCAATGAGCCGCTCCAGTCCACGACCTTCTTGGATCCCGCCTTGATACAACAAAATCGGCTCGTCTGATGCAAGTGCTAATTCTTCTCGTAACGGTCGCGGTTGCGGAACAACCGGTTCGTAAAACGGATAATTGTGCAAGACGGACGGTCGTGTTCCGTATAACTTTTGATGGTAATCCGCACGCGTGTCATTTTCAACGATTGTCTGATCGACGAAATGAAGCAACCAGCGCTCTAGTTTCCCCTGCATGCTACCATAGCCTGTCCGATCGGTCTGGACTTCATGTGAGTCATAGACGATTTTCGTACCACGCGCCGCCCCAATCGCTTGTGGTAACGTATTGACATCGTTCGCATGCATGACGTCGTACTCATGCTTCCGGGCAGCACGTGTCATACGAAGAATCCCAAAACTGTTGTAGAGGGCGTAACGGATGAATCGACTTCGCATCAGTAAAAAGAACACGAGCATCACGGGAACGAGCCATGGCGCAAGAAGCGCACCCATCAATCCAATAGCAAGAGTCCGCTTTTTTCGTTTGCGAAAGAACGGGAGCCACCTTGCAAAAGGTGGCGTCCGGTCGATTCGAATGACGCGAAAACCAGGCATCGGATATTCGACTTCTGGAAGTGTGCCGTCATTTAAGCAGTATAGGTCCACACGGTGTCCTGCTTCGACGAGTGCCGTACATTCACGTAAGACACGGGCGTCATTCGTAAAAGGATTCCAAACAAACATTCCAATGCGCTTCATTCTGCGACCGCCTTTCGTGACTGCGTTTGTTCGATGGCTTCAAACAAGCGCTGTTCATTTTGTTCCCAATCAAAATGGCGTTGGACGTAATCCACACCCGCCCGTCCCATCGCTGCACGTTTCTCTGGATTTCGCGATAACTCGAGAATATGATCAACGATCTCTTCTTTTTTCCGCTCGATCGAGACATACCCAGCTCCTGCCTCTTCGATGACATGCGCCGCGTGTCCAGATACCGCACCGACGATGGCACATCCCATCGCCATGTAGTCGATGATTTTGCCTGGTGTCACTGTATCGAATGCTGTACTTTCAACAAGTGTCGCAAAGGCAATATCACTTTTTGCGAGTTGTTTCAACGCATCCCAGCGTGGCATCGCATCAAGAAACTCGATGTTCGTCAATCCGCGTTCCTTAACGAGTCGTTCGAACGTTTGCTTATGGTAACCGTAACCAACGACTTGAAAACAGATATCCTGCTCTTGTTGAAGTTCCTGTGCAACATCAAGCAACAAAAACACATCTTGTGCAAGTCCAATATTTCCGGTGTACACAACGCGAACTTGTTCTGATACTTTTCGACGTTTGATCAACCACTCGTTTTCCTCGATGGAGTTCGGGATGTAATGAATTTTTTCCGGTGCAATGCCTCGTCCCTCGATATACGATCGAAAACCCTCACTATTGATGACCAATTGATCTGCCTGGCGATACATCCATTTCTCAAGCCAGTAGAGCGGAGTGAGTAACAAACGTGATTTCGTGATGCCGACACCAATCAACGATTCCGGCCATAAGTCACGTACATCAAGAATCAAGGGAGCCTTCTTGACGTGTTTTGCGACGACCCCGACGAGTCCCATGAAGATAGATGGCGTCGTCGCATAGATGTAGGCATAGGATTTCGGATCATTCCGCACTTCTTTTATCGCAAGCACGAATTGTTCCACGAACAAGCGAAGACGTCGCCATAAATTATTCGTTGCCCGGACATCACGCGGCTGAATACGGGTCACATGTGCCGTATCGAGGCTCGGTTCATCCCAGAACATCGAGTCCGTATAGAGTTCTGCCGTCGGATAGAGCGGTTCTGACGTCAGCACATGGACGTCATTTCCCGCTTGTTCCATCCGTTTGAAAATATTCTTCATTCGGTTTGCCGCACTACCGATTTCTGGATAGAAATTTTGACAAATCATCAAGACGTTCATCGACGACTCCGGCGTTGTTTGAGTTGACGTCGGAACTTCCAGTAGCGGACGACGACTTTTCCGAGTTTTGAGCGCGCGAGTGAGCGGTACTTTGATTTCCATGACGCATTCGCCTCCAGCAATTCTAGATTTGACATCAGTGATCCTTCAAATCGGTCAAGCAATACGGCATATTGTTCTTCGAGCATCTTGTATTGTTCATGCTGTTCCTGCAGTTGCTGTTCATGACGTAGCGATTCTGCTCGAATATGTTCCAATTCTTCCGTTTGTTCTCCTAACCGTTGAACTTTCCGTTCTAGATTCTGTTGTTTACGCTTTAAATCAATGATCGTCGCAAGATGCAATCGTTCCACCTCTTCAAAGGCATCCTCGAGCCATTCGACTTCCGCTGGTAAAATCGATCGACTGTCTTGTGGTTCTGGATAGACTTGGATCGTGACTCCGAGCCACTTATCAATCCGCTCGACCGTCTCGATTTTACCAAAAGGTGTCAACTGCTCAAGCAATTGATTTAAATAGTATGTCCGTTTATGATCCGCATAATCGTTTACTCCGAATGGGACTGTGATGACGAGTCGTCCTTCTGGTGCGATGAACGAGACGGCTCGGGCGATAAAGCGCTCGGGCTCTCCGATATGTTCCAGTACTTCCGTCATCAAGACTGTATCGAATTGAATGTCAGGTGTGTACGTCATGACATTTGCTTCATGTAATTCTACTTTTTCTTTTACGGATGCTGGTTCTTCAAGTAAGGCTTGTTTGGCCTCGATGATCGCTTCCGGTAGTACATCGATTCCGACGACATGTTTCCCTTCCCGTCCAAGTAAAATCGGAACGACTCCACCCGAACACCCGATATCTAAAATGTGCTCCCCTTTTGCTTGTCGAACGATCCAGTGAACACGCGCGCGGACTTTTTTACCGAATCCACCACCTAACTGATCGTAGTAGGCAGCTCGGATTTGATCTTTGGGGCGTGCTGTTTTCATCGATGCCGTCATTTCTGCACCTCCTCGAGTAATAAGTGTTGGAGTCGATCTGTTTCCTGTCGATCTGCAAGTTCTATGAACTGACGGATCAATGGGTTCGTCAACGTGATGGGTTCATAGAAACTGATGATCGTGCGTAACAATGCGACACTCGGTGCGAAATCCTTATCACTGCAGTAGCGCAATTTAACGAGATACCAATGCTCGAAGAAATGCTCGAATCGTGTTTCCTTGTATTCCTCCAGTACTCCATAACGAGCGAATTTCTCAGCTCGTGCCCGCTCTCGGACGACACTTCGTTCGAAGAACTTCACCGTCAATGCATTCACGGTCGATCCGGCAACTGCCGCATAATAATAATGGATGACTCGATTGACGAGTAAGACACGATTCGCGCGAAGCATCAATTCTTGGAAGAACAAGGAGTCCTGACCGACCGCACCGACGACCTGTTCCAATTGATGTTCGAGCAGGAACGTGCGACGGACGACAAGTGCTTGAATGCTTTGTACCGCAAACCGATGTTTCAATAGAAAAGCTTTCGGATCCTCGCAAACCGTTCGTCCTTGTTTACGAATCGTCGGTAAGGCGATGATACTCGTCTTCTCAGCCAGCTTTTTCATATGCCCTGCCACAAAATCAAGTGATGGATCATTTTCTAGTTCTTGAAGCAAAAAGGCGTAACGATCACTGAGTACCTCGTTATCCGGATCAAGGAACGTCACATAGTCAGCCCGCGCCATCTCGACTCCTTTGTTACGCGGACGTGAAGCACTGCCGCTTCCGCCTGTCTCGAAGAAATAGGTTCTGACATTTCCATAGCGTCGTGCGAGACGCTCTACGGCTTGACGTGTCGCTATGTCCGTCGATCCATCATCTACGAGTAAAATCTCCGACTCCATGAATCGATCCATTCGCGTGAGACTGGCGAAACATTTATACGCGAGGTGTTTTCCATTGTTATAGATCGGAACGACGACCGAGAGTTGTGGGGTCTGATTCGTCGGTACTACTACCTGTTCATTCCATTCAAATTGATCGAGCAACAGTGTTTTTCCGTTCAATTCATCTGCCTGGAACATGTCATATCCGATATCTGACCTCCAGATAATTGCACCGTTTCGACTACCACTCATCTCTTTTAGATAATACGGATGCTCGCTTCCCTTTCGAACGATGCTGGCGTCGCTATATTTAAAGCCATTCACGAGGTCCTCTAAATAAAATTCGCCGTAGGATTCCTCTCCATCCATCCAAGCAACGAGATCGGCTTGATTATAGGTTTGCTCCGTCAACATATCCGCTGAGACGATTTCGTCTGGTGTGAGACTTTGGCGATCAATCACGTCACGAATGGATTCTCCGTCCTGAGCGACAACGACTAATAAACGATGTTTTCGTGTCTCAGGTATGCGCCCGATGAACGCTAGAATCTGATCCATCCGCTCGAAGACTGTATGTCCCGTCATGACGGCACGAAGTCCTTCTGCTCGGAAACGCTCGATTTCTTCTTGCGACGTGCGCTCCACGATCGCTGTCGCCTCTTGTGCGTCATGCACGGTAAAAATGTTTGGAAACTCATTATTGACCGCGATACTGTAATTCGACAGAATCAAATTCCCGAGTGCTTGTGATTCATAAACGCGTCTGGCGCACATCGTTTTACTGTATTTAATGCTGTTCAAGTTCAAGACCCAGTCATAACATTTACTGACTTGTTGTAAGGCATCATAAGGAATCGCTGGTGCGACCCGTGATTGATAGCGTTCCGGGAACTGGTAAGCTGGTAAATCTAGGTGATAATTCCGGTCCACGATATCGAGTTCGTGCGAGGATTGCATCACCCCATCAAATAACATTTCCGTGTCTTTCACACGCTCCGGATATTTTGCCATCCAGCTACCGGCAAATAAGACGCTCTGCTTTCGACTACGTGTCGCCCCGATTGGATTATGAATTAATGGATTGACACCAAACGGCATCGCCATGATGCGATTGTGTCCACATAAGACACGGTATTCAGGGATCATCGCTTCATCTGAAGTCAGAACGTAATCCGCAGCTTGCGCCACATCTTGAAAACGTTCATGATTGCTCGGGTCTTCTGTCGATTGAAAAACAACTGGAATGCCTTTATCTCTCACTTCTTGCATCATCGCAAGTAATCGGTGTCGCTTCTTGGAGTTCGGTGTGGCGACACCTTTCCAATCATCATTTTGTAGTCCCTTCCAAGACGAAATAACTAAAAATAGATCAATTGGTCGTTTGAAGACATCTTCAAACGTATCAGAATTAACATAATGAAGATGAGCTGCATCTTCATAGTAGGCATACATGAATTCCGAACAGACGATGGCTATCTCGATTGGTCGTTTTTCATAGTAACGCGTCGTCGTCCGGACCGGTATAGGTGAGACATCCAATTGATCTAAAAGTGATGCTTGGCTATTTTGTCGATAACGTGTCGTCGTGTTTTTTGAAGTTCGAACCGATGGCAGATGCAAGACGTCCAGTTGACGAAGTCTTCCGAGTGACTCTTTACTTGCTGCCGTTTCGCTTGTGAGCCGCTTCTTCTCTTCGCGAACCCAGTTCAGTTGCTGCATGATTTGTCGTTTCCATTTTTGATCACTCACACGTAAACACCCTTCCTCTTTTCAACTCTTTCTTAGTCTACGGAAGCAGTTCAAAGGCTACTTGAAGGACTTGCAAGGTTTTTGTAAAGACTTCATGAAGCTTTTTTGGATTTTCCTTACATTCCAGTTCAGTCAACCTGTATTTCCTAGGAAATCGACCGGTTTCACTTTCTTGTCCGTGGAAGTCATTCACATGTTTTCAAAAACGAATCTTATGCACTCTCATTGTTTTGGATTTAAAAAACGGGGAAACATTACTACGTACTGATAAAAGGAGATGACTGGACATGTTAAACGAAAAAAATCATGATTTACCAGATGAAAAGGCAGACGTTGGTCTTCATCCGGATCCTGATCCAGCTGAGACATCGGATCCCGGGATCAAGCCTGCGGAGACACAACATCCGGATCCTGATCCAGAAGAACTCGAGCGCGATCGAAAAGATTCATGAATCTCACGCCATAGAAAAAGAGGTTGCGGAAATGATTCCGCAACCTCTTTAGGCATGTTTATTTCACTTTTACTAATAGTTTCCCCGTGTTCGATCCATCGAATAAGCCAAGAAAAGCATCTGGTACACGATCGAATCCTTCAAAGATTGTCTCTTCGTATTGTAACTTCCCTTCACTGACCCATTGACCGAGTTGCTCAGCTGCTTCCTTAAATCGTTTGCCGTAATCGCCCACTAGGAAACCTTGCATGCGCGCACGCGCAATGATTAATTTTGATTGAACACGTGGACCGATGTCCTGTTGAGCGTTATACCCAGAAATAGCGCCGCAGACTGGTACCCGCGCGAATGGATTGAGTCGATCAAGGACTGCATCCCCAATCTCCCCACCGACGTTTTCAAAATAGACATCGATGCCGTCTGGACATGTCCGGTTTAACGCTTCCCGAATGTCTTCCGTTTTGTAGTTGATGACTTCATCAAAACCAAGATCTGCTTTTAAGTGTTGTAGCTTTTCGTCACTTCCTGCGATTCCGACGACACGCGCGCCTTTGATTTTAGCGATTTGACCGACGATCGATCCAACAGCCCCTGCTGCTGCCGATACGACGACCGTTTCCCCTGGTTGTGGATTACCGATATCAAGCAATCCGAAATACGCTGTCATCCCTGTCATTCCGAGAACACCAAGTGCTGTTGAAATCGGTGCGATCTGCTCATCGATTTTACGAACGGTTTTCGCATCGACGACTGCTTTAGTTGCCCAATCGAGCATCCCAACGACGACATCACCTGACTTGAGCCCTTCACTTTTAGACTCGATAACACGCGCTACGACACCACCGTGAATCGGTTCATCAATCTCAAATGGTTGCGAATAAGAACGTGCATCGTTCATACGACCCCGCATATATGGATCGACCGAGATATAGAGTGACTCTAGTGCGACTTGCCCTTCCTTCAGCTCTGCTAACTCAAATGATTCATAGCGGAATGTTTCCCCTGTTGGTTTTCCGTTTGGTCGTGCTGCTAATACGATACGTTGTTCTGACATGATTCATGACCTCCTCATTCAATGTACTTCTTCACTGTAACAATTCCGTTTCTGAAAGACGAATCCTTTGCTTGTTTGGAATTTTCTAACTTTTTCTTGACGTCCTTCTGTTCTTACCGTAAGATAAAACACAATTCATAACTTTTATACTGTTATGCACAAAAGCGTTACATAAGGAGAGGACTTGTATGGATTCATCTATTTTGCGTCAGCCGCGTCAATTTGCCGTTCATGTTTTAAACGGACTTAGTATCGGAATTCTCGTTGCCCTTATTCCGGGAGCACTACTCGGTGAACTCGCTAAGGCATTATTGCCATACGTGTCCGGAGCCCAACATGTTTTAGATGCCACAACACTCGCGATGCGCCTTTTACCGATGGTGATTGGTGTTGCCGTAGCCATGCAATTTAAAGTGACACCGATTGCGACCACGTCAATTGGTCTTGCGACTGTCGTTGGATCAGGTGTTGCGACACGTGCGGACGCGACGTTCGTTTTCGTCGGTACGGGTGACGTCATCAATGCCGGACTAACGGCAGCTATAGCAACGGCGATCGTCTTACTGATCGGAGATCGCTTTAAGACCTACACGGTGCTGGTCATGCCGACGATTTTAATTGTCGGAGCAGGTGGAATCGGTGTTTTGACGTATCCATTCGTGACACGGATCACGACGGCGATTGGACATGTCATTTCAGACTTCACGGCACTTCAACCCGTTTTAATGGGCATTTTGATTGCCATCGCCTTTTCCGTGCTGATCGTCTCTCCGCTTTCAACGGTCGGCATTGCAACAGCGATTAGTTTATCAGGTGTTGCTGCCGGAGCTGCGAACCTAGGCGTCTGTGCCGCTGGATTTGGTCTTGCAATCGCCGGGTGGCAAGCGAATTCACGTGGAACGTCGATTGCTCATTTTCTTGGTTCTCCTAAAATTCAGATGGCGAACTTCATTCGTAATCCATTGATGATCCTACCTGTCATGTGTAGTGCCGCTATTCTTGGCGCACTAGCAGGAATGCTTGGCGTCCAAGGTACACCGTTTAGTGCCGGCTTCGGGATGTCTGGTCTAATCGGTCCGATCAATGCGTTACATCTGATGTCAGGAGGCTGGACATTGTTCAACATGACATTCGTTCTTGGATTATTCATCGTCTTACCAGTCATCCTTTGCCTATTGTTCCATCTGCTCTTCCGGAGATTCCGTCCATGGATGAGTGCAGAACCATACCGACTGGATTTTGAGTAAGTTCATCTTTAGTCGTTCTTTCAGCACAAAAAGCCAAGCCGACCGTCTATGAAATCGACGGATCGAGCTTGGCTTTTTGTACATTTATTTGATTACTGATAGTAAGTCAAGCGGTGTTTCGATGACATGATCCGCCGAATCCCACTCGGATTTTGCACCAAAACCATATTGGCATAAGACGACCGGCATGTTTTCCTTACGAGCCGCTTCGACATCAGAAGACCGGTCCCCGATCATCCAGTAGGATTCTTCCCCAAACTCCTCACGGTGCGCTCGTAAGATGTCCGCTTTTTCTTTCCCGTTAACGGATTCCAAGCATTTCGGACTCGTGAAGAACGAACGAATGTCTTGGCTATCCAGCACAAGGTTTAGATAGTGGTTACCACAATTACTTGCTGTTGAAATGGTATGTCCCGCTGAAACTAGCGCTTCTAATAAAGATCGAATTCCGTCGAACAAGACGTTCTGTTCTGCCATCGTCGCTTCTAGATGACCGTGTCTTTTTTTACGAATCAACCGAATATCCTCTTCTGAGGCTTCCGGAATCGCTTTACGCCAAAAGGCACTTCCTGCCAACCCATAACTTGCTTGTACACTCGATTGAGAAGGTTTTGGAAGATGCGGCATGTCCTCCATCGCCCGATGGATTGCTTCTGTCATCTGTTCCGTTGAATCGATCAATGTACCGTCAATATCGAATAAGATAATTGCCATGTTCCCACTCCTTTTAGATCTCTTTTTTTGCTTTTCTCTTTTTTTGAATCAAGTAGCCAACCGTAATCAACACACCTAAACCAATCCAAACGATTGGATGATTGAGATGGTGCAATTTTCGCCATTCATGCCCGACGGCTTTCCCGCCCCAAATGAAGATCGCCGACCAAAGGAAAAAGGAAATCGTCGTCACGACGGTAAACGTCCAGCGTGAAACACCAGTCAGACCGGCACCAATCGCAAATCCGATGCGCCACATTGGAGACAGAAGAAGGATATAGCGTCCCTTCGTCTCCATTTGTGTCTGAAACTGAAGCATTTTTGTTTCCGAAATCCGAAACCATTTGAATAAACGATTCAATAACCGTTCACTACCGAACTGACCAATCGTAAAGAAGAGGTTTTGACTAATGACGAAGCTCACTACAGCGAGGAACAACATGAATAAAAGATTGGCCTGTGCCGTATGAACGAGATATCCGGCATATGCGAGCGGCACTTCGCTCGGTATGAATGGAAACATAAGCGTCATCATGATCCCGATATAACCGTATGACTCCATCCAGTGATGTCCCATATTCGTCCCTCCTCCCGCTTTACCAACTATTTCTAGTGTATCGAACTTTCAAGAAGGCGTACAGGAAACGGCTCTTTTTACATTAGAAAGAGCGACTTCTTATAGTGAAGTCGCTCGGATCATCTATTTGATTAATACGCATCCTCACTTTGTAATGGTTGCGTACGACGCTTTTGTTGTTCATCTTGCCAGTCACTGAAACGTGTCAATTCTTCAAAAACTGTTTTTGTGACGAAAAGGATAACCGCGATATCGTCTGCGAAACCAAAACCGAGTACAAAATCAGGTACGAGGTCAATCGGTGATACGAGGTAAATCAACGCTCCGATTACTTTTAAGATCGTCGTACGACGAATGTTGCGATATTCACCTGACTGGTACGCGCGAATCATATCGACGAATAACGTCAGCGGTGAGAAGACGACGGACAAACGAGAGTTACTGTTTACCTTTGCAGTTGCTCGTTGTAACAACGAATTCGTCTTTTTCGGACGATCGATATAATCTTTTGCATCTTCGGCATATTGATTTTGTTGTTTTTCTAATTGTTGATTCGAGAATTTCATTCCTGTTTTCCCCCATTCTAAAGTAACTTCAACGCTCTTCTATTTCCCTGTTCCTACGGATGATAATCCTGTCAGGTTTCAGGATATGATGGAACGGTAAAAAAGGGAGAGAAGCGTTACAGAAAGGATGATTTTTATGAATCATGTTAATCAAACCGTCATCATTACGGGAGCCGCGAATGGAATTGGTGCAGAACTCGCCCGCACTTACGCTGCGCATGGCGCAAATGTCGTTCTTGCTGACATCGATCAGATGACAGGAGACGAATTAGTTCAACAAATTGAAGAAGATGGTGGGACGGCTTACTTCTATCACCTCGATATCCAACATGAAAAAGACGTTCAACTGTTGATTGAAAAAGCGATTGAACATACTGGTCGCATTGACATCGTCATCAACAACGCTGGCATTATGATTCGAAAACCCTTAATCGAATTGTCACTTGAGGAATGGGATCGGGTTCATCATACGAACCTGCGTAGTATCTTTTTAACGACTAAGGCCGCTACACCTTATTTGAAACAAAGTAAAAGTGGTGGTCGGATCGTCAATCTCGCTTCGACCCGCGCCTTTATGTCGGAACCGCATACAGAATCTTATGCTTCGACGAAAGGTGGCATTTTTGCTCTGACCCATGCACTTGCTGTCTCACTTGGAGAAGACGGAATTCTCGTCAACGCGATTGCTCCTGGTTGGATTGAAACCGGTGACTATCAAGAATTATCACCTGAAGACCACAGTCAGCATCCAGCTGGTCGTGTTGGAAAACCAAGTGATGTCGCTCGAGCGGCTCTCTATCTGACACACCCAGATAACGATTTCTTGACGGGCGAAACATTGGTCCTAGACGGAGGAATGACACGAAAGATGATTTATGAAGAATGATGCGTATGGAGTGCCTTTCGGGGCACTTTTTCATTTCATAAAAACTATACTTATACCTTTTTCAAACATTAATAAACCTTTTATTTATACGATGTTACAAAAATATATCTTCTGACATCATTCGGAAATCAATCAATTACATAATGATTTTTCCTTTCATATCAACATATTCTATTTATCCTTCTGTTCACGCATCATTATTTTCATAAATTCTTCATAGTTTCTGCTAGCTTCTCTTGTATTTTTTTAAAAGAATTGTAAAGTGGATTTTCTGATTTTCTTGTTAGAGTGGGATAGGTAACACTTCACAAGGGAAAGGAATGACGCTTAGTTTATGAAACGACCTTTCGGAAAGTCAATTGGGCTATCGCTCATGACACTCACTTTACTCGCAAGTCCGCTCATGACGACAACTCCCGTCGATGCGGCAAGTTCATATAAAGAAAAGCAACAACAAAACCAGCAACAACAATCGAAGCAACGCGAGGCGTTGTCTCAAAAAAATAATCAATTATCTAAAGCACAGCAACAAGTCTACGCACTGGATCAACAGATTAACGGGCTGACATTACAAGTCGTCGAAAATCAAAAGAAAATCGACGAAAACACGAAACAGATTGCTCGATTAGAAGATAAGATCGAGAAGCTACAAAAGAAAATCGAGAAACAAGAAAAAATGCTTGGTGATCGTCTAGCGGTCCGTCAGTCGAAAGCCGATAACGCTCCGCTCCTTGAAGCCGTCTTCGGCGCAAAAGATGTCGGTGATATGATTAGTCGTTTCAATGCCTTCAATACGATTGCGGAAAGCGATGCTTCTTTATTAAAAGATTACGAATCAAACAAAAAAGAACTGGCAGCTGCGAAAGAAGAACTGAAGCAGACACGCCAAAACTTGATTGAAGATCGTAATGTTTTAAAAAAGAAACAACGTGAATTGAAACAAGAAAAACAAAAGCGCACAGCACTGTTAAAACGTCTGACGTCGCAAAAGAAAAAAATCGAATCCAGCATTCTTAGCCTGAAAGAGGCATCGGCCCAACTGAAGGCACAGGAAGCAGCTGAAAAAGCGGCAGCACGAGCAGCAAAAGCAGCTGCCGCAAAAGCTGCGAAACAATCAGCACCAGCATCAGTAAGTCAAGCTAGCACAAAAGTCATCTCAAAAGCAAAAGGTAAATTCATCAAACCTGCTCAAGGCTCTGTTTCGCAAGGAATGGGTGCAGCAAGCGGCGGCAATGGTTATGCGTACCACAATGGAACCGACTTCGCAGGTCCACTTAACTCGCCAGTCGTTGCTTCTGCTAGTGGAACAGTCATTTTAGCAAGTTCCGGTGGTCCTTACGGCAACCACGTCTATATCTCTCATAATATCGATGGGAAAACATATACGACTGTGTATGCCCATATGAATGCCTTGAACGTTAAACAAGGACAACAAGTCAAACAAGGACAACAAATCGGTGTTCTCGGAAGCACCGGCAACTCGACTGGTCCACACTTGCATTTTGAAATCCACGATGGTGGATATCAATATGATGCAAACGGACGGACGAATGAGCTCGATCCAGAAAGCTTCTTCTAAGTCGCCTCAAGAAAAAGTGCACGCTTTCTCTTCCCGAGAAGGCGTGCACTTTTTGCATTCATTAAATTTTGAATTGATGTGTCTGACTGTCAAGCGATGTCGTTGTCGATTCGAGTTCTTGCATCAATTGATGAATCTGTTCGAACGAGACCTGTTGATCACGCATCGAAGCAGCAATCTCTTCATTTCCAGCTGCAAGTTCTTCCATGACGCCACTGACTGTACTGACTTGACTAACGACATGACGGGCTTGTTGTTTCGAATGAACGAGTTGTTTCGTCACGTAATCGAGCGTTTCCGTCACACTTGCTACCTTTTGACGCGTCTCACCGAATGCTTCTTGAACGTGTGTGAAGTTCTCGACCTGATTTGTCTGCTCCCGCTCCGCTTGCACGAGTGCTTCTTGTAAGACAGCACCATCCTGACGAATCGAACGAACGAGTGAGAAGATCGAACGCGTCGCCTCATTTGTCTCATCTGCTAACTTTTTAACTTCACTTGCCACGACGGCAAATCCACGACCGGCTTCTCCAGCTCGCGCCGCCTCGATGGCCGCATTGAGTGACAATAAATTTGTCTGCGCGGAAACTCCAGCGACGAGTTGCGCCATCTGTTCGATTTGTTGCGTCTGCTCTAAGAAACCTTCTAGTTTCTGACCAAGTTCGCGATTTTGTTCTGTTGATGCACGTAGTGATGCGGCCTGTTGTTCCATGATGGAACTACTTTGAACCATGACGTGATCGGCCGCCTGCCCTTCTGCATAAGCGGTTTGCGCACGTTGCTCACTCTCTTCAAAGAGTTGTTGCATATCGGACATCGTACTGACTGTCGTCTGGATATCGTCCGACACCGTTTGTGTTCCGCTCGCCATTTCATTGATCGCATGGGTCATATTACCTGAAACTTCGACGATGTTCGCATTCTCTGTCGTCGCTTCCGTACTCATCTGACGAATCGTGTTCGACGAACGACTGATCGTTCCAATGACTTCATGTAAGGTTCCTTGCATCTGTGCAACCGCTGTCTCGAGTCGACCAATCTCATCTTTTCGACCGGATACGACTAGTTCCTGCGATAAGTCTCCGTCCGAGATTTGCTCTGCTGTCCGAACGACACGGCTGATCGGTCGCGTGATGCTACGTGCGAAGAACCAGTTGTATAACGCAAGACCGATTAGAAGGAGGAATGTCGCGATTAGGACGGTTCGTGTCAAATTCAATGTCTCATCTTTTGCTTCACGTTGTAAGACATCATAGAACTCTCCATTTTTTGTATGTAACGTATAGAGATCACTGAGGACACCTTCAATTCGTGCGGCATGCGAGCGAATCTCAATTGGATTCATCACGTCCGTCAGTTCCGTTCTTTTTGCAGCGAGCGTCTTATACTTCATATCCGCCCGGTTCAACTCTTCTTGAAAGGCAGGAATCAAGTATGTCTTCTGTAGCTGATTCAAGGCTTGTTCGTTCTTTTTACTAAGTGCTTGTACTTGCTCCGCCTGACTTTCAGACGGTTGACTTGCTAGTCGGTTCCATGCCGCCTGTTCATATAAGAGCTTCGTTTCAAGCTCTGAGATCTCAACGAGCTGTTTCCCGTAATCTTCGTTATAGGACTGAATTTGACGGAGTTGGAACAAGGTCCATCCCATCAAGATGACGACACTCAAAATCGTCACTAACGTTGAGAGTAAAAATCGTTTCCGTAACGTCATTGGATCGTCACCTTACCTTCGAGCACGTCTTGTTGCAGCTGCTCTAATTTTTTTCGTTCCCCGTCCGTAAAGTTCGCGTTTCGGATTGGCGCCAACTGGATTGCCCCTTCTTTGACACCCAGGACGACTTGTCCGGATTGAAGTCCTTTTGCCGCTACATCTTGTCCAATTTTCGTAATCGCAAGATCAACTTGTTTTAACATTGACGTCATGACAGCGTCAGGCGCAATCGGGGTCTGATCGCTATCGACACCAATCGCTTTTTTTCCCTTTGTTTGTGCTGCCTCAAGAACACCGCTTCCTGTCAACCCAGCAGCTGCAAATAATACGTCTGCCTTTTTCTGCATCATTTCGTTTGCGAGCGTCCGTCCCTTTTCGGGCGCCGCAAAGTCCTCTGCGTATTCGACAAGTACTTTCGTTTTCGGATTGACCGCTTTAGCGCCAGCTATGTATCCCTTTTCGAACTTCTCGATCAGAGGCGACTTCATTCCACCGACGAAACCAATCGTATTCGTCTTCGTTTGAATCCCTGCAGCGGCACCCGCCAAGTAGCTTCCTTCGTCCTCTTTGAACGTAACCGAGAGCACGTTCGGTAACGTTGAGACAGCATCAATCAAGGCAAATTGTTGTTTCGGATATTTTTTAGCAACGGTCTCAAGATCCGTCTGCCCCATGAATCCGAGTCCGACGATGACCGTCGGCTTCTTTTTCGCCAACGCTTCGAATGCTACTTTATAGGTCTTCGTTTCATTCAATTCCCGGTAGTCGATCGACCAGCCTTCCTTCTCCCGTAACAACGCCATGCCGCTCATCGCCGCATCACTGAACGATTGATCGCCAAGACCAACATCCGACAAGACGACTGCCATTTCCTTTCGCTCTTTGACTGCCCGTTCTGGATCATCGATGACACTGCCACACCCTGCGAGGCTAAGTGTCGATGCCAGTATGATTCCACTCCATCGTTTCATTCATTCCACATCCTTCCGACATTCTACATCTGATTATCGGAAGCGATGTCTGACTTCTTAATACAAAATTTAAATTCAGAATAATTCCATAACAAAAAAAAGTCCCTCTAAAAAAAGAGGGACATGTCAGATCTTCTTAGTAGTCGCTATCAGATGTACCACCTGTAACGATTGCGATTCCTGCTGATGCACCAATGCGTGATGCACCTGCATCGATCATTGCTTTTGCACCTTCGAAGTCACGAACGCCACCAGATGCTTTAACACCGATGTCAGGACCAACTGTCTCACGCATGAGACGGATGTCTTCAACTGTAGCACCACCAGTTGAGAAACCAGTCGATGTTTTCACGAAGTTAGCACCTGCTTTAACTGAAAGTTCAGCAGCTGTTTTGATTTCTTCTTTTGTTAGAAGACAGTTTTCAAAGATGACTTTAACGAGTGTACCGTTTGCCGCTTCGACAACCGCACGAATGTCACGTTCTACTAACTCAAGGTCGCCATCTTTTAATGCACCGATGTTGAGAACCATATCGATTTCTGTTGCACCGTTTTGGATCGCATCTTTTGTTTCGAATGCTTTCACTTCTGGTGTGTTTGCTCCAAGTGGGAAGCCGATGACTGTACATACTTTGACGTCATCATCTGATTTTAAGAGTTCTGCTGCTAACGCGACATATGTTGGGTTAACACAGACGCTTGCAAATTTGTATTCTAATGCTTCTTTACAGAGTGTTTCGATCTGAGCACGTGATGTTTCTGGCTTCAGTGCCGTATGGTCGATCATTCCTGCTAAATTCATGTTTGTTGTCCTCCTTAAGGGTATCCCTTAGACTCTGTATTTATTCTATCACGCAAGAGGTCAGACTTCTATCTTTTTAAGCGACTTTTCGGAGCTGTTTTTTCCGAATCCAGACACCATTGAGCGTAAAGACGATCGCTGCTGTCCAAATACATGTAAACGCCACCATGTGCGTTTTAGTAAATGGTTCGTGATACAGCAATACACCGAGTCCAAGCGACAAGGTTGGTGCGACGAATTGGAGGAATCCGACCCACGTGAACGGAATCCGTTGTGCCCCGAATCCGAATAACAAAAGGGGAACAGCGGTGACAATCCCGGTCAAGATGAGTCCGGTCGTCGTACCGACAGATTCGGTCATCGAAGACGTCCCTTGTACTTGCCAATAGCCGAGGAAAATCAAAGCAAGCGGAAGCGGCGCCATCGTCTCGAGCGTCAGACTGACCGTTGATTCGAGTGGACGTCGCTTTTTAACGACGCCGTAAAAGCCGAAGCTTAAGGCAAGTGCGATCGAGATCCATGGAAACTCGCCGTAGCCAATCGTCAAAATCAAGACACCGATTGTCGCAAGAACAATCGAGATCCACTCGATTCGTGAGAGTTTTTCACGAAAGAAGAAGACACCAAAGACAATACTGACGAGTGGATTGATATAATAGCCGAGCGATGCCTCAACGATGAATTGATGATTGACGGCCCAGATATAGATGAACCAATTCAGACTGATGATCAGTCCATTTAAGAAAAAGAGTCGACGCGTGAACGGATCGCGTAACGCCGTCTTCCACTTCCCAAGCGCTTTTTGAAACGATAATAAGATGAGCAGAAATAAGAATGACCAGATGATCCGGTGTGCCAGTATCTCTTCACTCGGTACATTGGCGAGCATCTTCCAGTAGAGCGGTAAGAGTCCCCAAATGATATACGCGACAAGTGTCGCGAAGAATCCAGGTAGATTCACATAATCCCTTCTTTCATTATGATACTTTCTTCATTCGCATTTTCCCTGCCGATAAACCGCTGATCGTAAAGAGAGCAACAGCAATCCAAATGAATAGGAAAGCGATGAAGTGAATCGTCGTAAAGACGTCGTTAAATAGATAAATTCCAAGGAGTAGCGTCAGCGTCGGGGCAATGTATTGAAGAATCCCGACGTAGACAAACGGGATTTTCGGCATTCCGTATCCGAATAACATCAATTGGACTGCTGTTGCGATCCCGAGCATGATGATCGCAATCAGCGCACTCGTCGGCATCGCAAGCGGTTGACTATCTGTCACACCAAGCGTCAAGAGAGCGAACGGAAGCGTGACGAGAGTCTCTAAAAATAATCCGGATAATGGTTCGGCTGCTGCCTTTTTCTTTAGTACACCGTAAAATGCGAATGAAACGGCAAGCGAAAAGGCGATAATCGGAAATTGACCATAACCGAGCGTTAAAATCATCACACCGGTGATTGCTGATAAAATCGCGATCACTTGCGGACGCGTCAGTCGTTCCTTAAAAAAGATCAAACCGAACAAGACGCTAACGAGCGGATTGATGTAATATCCGAGTGACGACTCAACGATATATCCTTCCCCGATGGCGTACAGATAGAGTGACCAGTTCCCGCCTAATACGAGTCCTGCCGCAAGCACGGTATAGCGCTGACCTTTGTTTTGCCATAATTGACGAACGAATTGGAATTTCTTCGTCAGGCGTAACAACAGTGTCACGAAGATGAACGCACTTAATATTCGAATCGAAACGACCGTCCATGCTGGAATACCAGCAGCAAATACTTTGTAGATCGGCAACAGTCCACCAATCACGTAGGCGACGAATGTCGCACTCATACCCCGTTTATCCACGGTCATCCTCCTTATGTAAGAAGAAAGCCGCCAGTGGCGACTTTCTTTGAACCTTATTGCCCGTCAAGCGTCGTAAACAATTCACGTAATTCCGCTTCTGTCAAATCACGCCAAGAACCGATTGGTAAATCACCAAGCTCGATATTCATGATCCGAACGCGTTGCAGACGTTTGACCCGATAGCCGAACTCTTTACACATACGGCGAATCTGACGATTTAACCCTTGCGTCAAAATGATCCGGAACGTCCGCGTCTCGAGTGGCTCAACGATGCATTCTTTTGTCGTCGTACCGAGAATGTCGACCCCACTCGCCATGCCTTGAATGAACGTATCTGTAATTGGTGCATCGACGGTCACGATATATTCCTTATCGTGATTGTTTTCCGCCCGTAAGATCCGGTTGACAACATCACCGTCATTCGTCAAAAGAATCAAACCGTCTGAATCTTTATCAAGACGACCAATCGGGAAAATCCGCTTCGGATGGTTGACGAAATCGATGATGTTTCCTTCGATGTCAAGCTCCGTCGTACACGTGATGCCGACTGGTTTATTTAAGACGATGTAAACAGGTTTTGGCTTCGTTTGGAGTGGTTGACCGTCGATTTCGACGACGTCCGTCTCTTCAGCTTGCGAGCCGAGTTCTGCCGTCAGACCGTTGATCGTCACCCGACCCGCTTCGACTAATTTATCGGCAGCACGCCTTGAGCAAAAGCCCGTTTCGCTAATGAATTTGTTGATTCGCATGAATGGTATCCTCTTTCCTTAATTGAACTGTATTCAGTGTAGCGCATTCCTGAAATGAAAACAAAAAAAGTGGCAAAGAAAACCAGAGGTTCCCTTTGCCCTTTCGATTAGACTGCAGCATCTTTGAGTGTCTGCATAATACGAACGAATTGACCATCATTCATCGGATAGCCCGCTTTCGTGATTTTGACACGAACGAGTTGTCCGATCATTGACTCATCGCCTTCGATTGCGACACGCAGATAGTTATCCGTGTAACCGACGAGACGACCACCTGCTTCTTCCGAGAATTCTTCCGGAATGATTTCAAGCAGTTCTCCCTCGTATTTCGAAGCATATTCCTTCGCGAGTTGATCCGATAAGGCGATCAAACGCGCGACGCGTTCTTCTTTGATTGATTCCTCGACCTGATCATCCATCATCGCAGCTGGTGTACCTGTCCGTTTCGAGTACGGGAAAACATGCAGCTCACTGAACTTATGATCATTGATGAAGTTGAACGTTTCCATAAACTCTTCTTCCGTCTCACCTGGGAAACCGACGATGACATCTGACGTGATCGCACAGTCAGGCAGGACTTCCTTCAGACGCGTGATACGTTCTCCGAATTCCGCCATCGTATACTTGCGGCGCATTCGGCGAAGGACCGTATCGGAAGCAGACTGGATCGGAACGTGCAAGTGACGAACGACGATCGGTGAGTCCTTCAGGACATCGAGTACCTCGTCCGTGATTTGACTCGCTTCGATCGACGAAATGCGTAAGCGTTCAAGTCCATTGACGGATTCGAGTGCTTTAAGTAGTTTCGCTAAGTTGTAGTCTTTCAAGTCTTCTCCGTATCCACCTGTATGGATTCCCGTCAAGACGATTTCTTTGTAACCCGCATCAACGAGCTGTTGTGCTTGCTTCAAGACATCTTCCGGTTGACGAGACCGCATGAGACCACGCGCCCATGGGATGATACAGAACGTACAGAAGTTGTTACAACCTTCTTGAATTTTCAGCGAAGCCCGTGTCCGGTCCGTAAAAGCCGGTACATCCAGTTCTTCATAGACTTTGGCTTTCATGATGTTTCCGACCGCATTGATTGGCATGCGTTCTTCACGGAATTGTTCGATGTATCCAATCATTTTATGCCGATCTTGCGTTCCGACGACGACATCGACGCCAGGAATCGCCATGATCTCAGCAGGAGACGTTTGAGCATAACAACCGGTTACGCAGATGACACTATCCGGATTTTGGCGAATCGCCCGTCGGATGACTTGGCGACTTTTCTTATCTCCGGTATTCGTGACTGTACATGTATTGACGACATAAACGTCCGCATGATCAGCAAAATCAACGCGTGCGTAGCCAGCGTCCTTGAACAGTTGCCAGACAGCTTCTGTTTCGTAATGGTTGACTTTACAGCCAAGCGTTTGAAAGGCAACAGTTGCCATTTCGTTCACCCTTTCAATTCAAAATGATACGAGACGGCGGAAAGGACATAAAATGGTGCCGTTTCCGTCCGTAAGATGCGGCGCCCTAGAGCGGCTTTTTTAAAACCGGCATCCGTCAAACGTGCGATTTCTGCTTCAGCGAACCCACCTTCAGGTCCGATGACGACAAGAAGGGAATCACCCTCTTGCAATCCAGCAAGCGTCGTAGCGAGGACGGAGGCCTCCCCTTGTTTCGATGATTCTTCATAGGCAACCAGACAAGCCGTATAGTTCGATGCATCCTGTAAGACTTCATCATACGCCACGAAGTCGACTGTCGGCAAGTGGGCACGGTATGATTGTTCGGCTGCTTCCTTGACGATTTTTTCGAGTCGTTCAATCTTTTTCGGCACCTTCTTTTGATCCCATTTCGAGACGGAACGATCGGCTTCGAAAATCCGTAGATGATGCATACCGAGTTCCGTTGCTTTTTGGGCAACGAGTTCGATCTTATCACCTTTTGGCAATCCATGGGCGATCGTCACACGAATCGGTAATTCTGTCTCGATCGGTAGCGTCTCTTCGATCCGGGCAGAAGCCACTTGTTTATCGAGTGCTTCCAGGCGGCACCGGTAAAGACCTGTCCCGTCGAGTACGAGAATCTCTCCGCCGACTTCCATCCGCATGACGTTTTTCATATGGTGTGCGTCGTCTTTCGGGAGATGAAACACATCTCCCTGACGCATCGCGGGCTCGACGAAATACCGTTGCATGTGTTTACGCCTCCCGTTTCGCGATGATCGCGACCCAGTCCTCAAGCTTCGTTGTCTCGACGATCGTAAATCCTGCTTCTTGCATCGCTTGGACGACCATATCCTTCTTCTGACTGATGATACCGGAAGCGATGAAATGACCGCCTGGTAACGTCAACGTATAGGCATCCTTGACGAAGAGGAGGATGACTTCCGCTAAGATGTTCGCGACGATTAACTCGACCGGCTCACTCAATTCCTTCATCAAGTCGCCTTGACGGACCGTGATTTGCTCACTGACTTCGTTCAAAGCGACGTTTTCCGTCGCTGATTTGACAGCGACTTCGTCTAAATCGAGTGCAAAGACATCCTTTGCTCCAAGCTTCGCTGCTGCAATCGCGAGGACACCGGATCCCGTTCCGACATCGACGACACGGTCTTGCTCTTGCAAGTAATTCTCAATCGCTTGAATACAGAGGACCGTCGTCGGGTGTGTTCCTGTTCCGAACGCCATACCTGGATCGAGCTCGATGATTTTTTCATCCGGTTGTGGTGTATAGTCTTCCCACATTGGGACGACCGTCAGATGGCGGCTGATCTTGACTGGCTTATAGAATTGTTTCCATGAATGAGCCCAGTCTTCTTCATCTACTTGAGTCAGCGTGACAGCACCCGTACCAATCGACAGACCGAAGTTCGTCAACTGTTGGATGTCATGTTCGATGCCCTTGATCGTGTCCGTCAAATCGCTGCTTTCTGCAAGATACGCCTTCACGAGTACACCTTGTGTCGGATACTCGTCTCGTTTCGTCTCATCCCAAATTTCACCGAAGTTATCTTCGCGGTGGGACATCATCTCGAAATCTTCGACGTCCTCGATGACGACTCCGCTTGCTCCCGCTTCATGTAAGATGTTTGAAACTGCTTCGATGGCTTCTTGTGTCGTATGGACACAGATCTCTGACCATTTCATTTCTTGTCACGCTCCTCTGTAGTGATCACCCTGTAAAGAATGTCTTGATCCGGCTGAAGACACCTTCGTGTTGCTCTTCGACACCTTTTTCATCGCTGATTTCATTGAATTCCCGTAAGAGTTCTTTTTGACGTTCCGTCAGATTCTTCGGTGTAATGACGACGACATTGACGTACTGGTCGCCATGGTGACCGGATCGAACGTTCGGCATCCCTTTTCCGCGGAGACGGAATCTTGATCCTGTCTGTGTTCCGGCTGGAATCTTCAGACTGACCTTACCGTGAACAGTCGGCACTTCGATCTCATCGCCAAGTGTTGCTTGCGCGAATGTAAGTGGCATATCCATGACGATATGATCGTCGACACGTTCGAACAGTTCATGTGCTGCGACACGAACGACGACATACAAGTCACCTGCTGGTCCACCGTTGACACCGGCTTCCCCTTTACCTGCTAAGCGGATTTGTTGCCCATTGTCGATCCCTGCTGGAATTTTGACACGAACATCTTTGTTTTTGCGAACGCGACCGGCTCCACGACATGTTTCACATGGCTCCTTGACGATTTGTCCACGGCCATGACATGTCGAACATGTCGTTTGGTTGACGACACGACCGAACATCGTGTTTTGTTCGACGTTGATGTGACCCGAACCACCGCATCGTTTACATGTTTCCGGATGTGTTCCTGGTTTAGCACCCGAACCATGACATGTACCGCAATCTTCTTCGACTGGAATCGTGATCGTCTTCTCGACGCCTGTGACCGATTCCATGAAGTCGATTTCCTCGACGTATTGTAAATCCTGTCCTTTACGTGGTGCGTTTGGATCTTGACGACGTCCGCCACCGAAGAACATGTCGAAGATGTCGCCAAATCCTTCAGCTCCACTGAATCCACCGCCACCTTGTGATGGATCTTGGTGACCGAATTGGTCGTAACGTGCTCGTTTATTGTCATCGGATAACACTTCATACGCTTCCGATAATTCCTTGAATTTCGCATCCGCATCTGCTTCCTTGTTGACGTCCGGGTGGTACGTCCGGGCAAGCTTACGGTACGCGCGTTTGATTTCCGCTGATGAGGCATCGCGCGCGACGCCTAGTACTTCATAATAATCGCGTTTTTCCACGTGCAGTCTTCCTCTCTCGATTCCGATTCATTTCATACTGTTTGATTTTACCGAACTTCGTGCGACATGGAAAGAGCCAAAGCGCGGATACGCTTTGGCTCTCTCTAGCGCCCGAAAAATCGGTCGGATGAATTACTTGTTGTCTTTCTCGTCGACTTCTTCGAACTCAGCGTCCATGACGTTGTCGTCTTGACCACCAGCTTGTGCGCCTTCAGCGCCAGCTTGTTGCTGTGCCATGTTCTCGTAGACTTTTTGTGTCAACTCTTGAACGACTGTCGACAATTCGTCTTTTGCAGAACGGATTGCTTCGATGTCTGTTCCTTCGAGAGCTTTTGTTACTTTTTCTTTTGCAGCTTCTGCTTTTTCTTTATCAGCGTCAGCGACTTGCTCACCGAGGTCTTTGATTGCTTTATCTGTTGCGAAGACGAGTTGGTCTGCTTCATTGCGTAATTCGACTTCTTCTTTACGCTTGTTGTCTGCGTCCGCGTTTGCTTCTGCATCTTTGACCATTTGCTCGATGTCCGCTTCAGTCAAACCGCTTGATGATTGGATCGTGATCGACTGTTCTTTGTTCGTTCCGAGATCTTTCGCAGAAACGTTAACGATACCGTTCGCATCGATGTCGAATTTAACTTCGATTTGTGGCACACCACGTGGTGCTGGCGGAATGTCCGTCAATTGGAAGCGACCAAGTGTTTTATTATCTGCTGCCATTGGACGTTCCCCTTGGAGGACGTGGATGTCAACAGCTGGTTGGCTGTCTGCTGCAGTCGAGAAGACTTGTGATTTCGAAGTTGGGATCGTTGTGTTACGATCGATCAATTTCGTCATCACGCCACCCATTGTCTCGATACCGAGTGAGAGTGGAGTTACGTCGAGAAGAACGACGTCTTTGACGTCTCCTGTCAATACGCCACCTTGAACCGCTGCACCGAGGGCAACAACTTCATCCGGGTTAACCCCTTTGAACGATTCTTTACCAGTGAAGTCTTGGATTGCTTTTTGAACTGCAGGAATACGAGTCGAACCACCAACGAGGATGATTTTGTCGATTTTGTCTGGTGTCAGACCTGCATCGTTCATAGCACGGCGTGTTGGTTCCATCGTACGTTCAACGAGATCTGCTGTGAGATCGTCGAATTTCGCGCGTGAAAGTGTCATTTCCAAGTGAAGTGGACCTGATGCGCCAGCTGTGATGAACGGAAGGCTGATTTGTGTTGAAGAAACACCTGAAAGGTCTTTTTTCGCTTTTTCAGCTGCATCTTTCAAACGTTGAAGCGCCATCTTATCTTGAGCAAGATCGATGCCGTTTTCTTTTTTGAATTCTGCTACGAGATGGTCGATGATTTTTTGGTCGAAATCATCTCCACCAAGACGGCTGTCACCAGCAGTTGAAACAACTTCAAAGACACCATCACCGAGTTCAAGGATCGACACGTCGAACGTACCGCCACCAAGGTCATAGATGAGGATCGTGTGATCTTCGCCTTTTTCGAGACCGTATGCGAGTGCTGCCGCTGTAGGCTCGTTGATGATCCGTTTTACATCAAGACCAGCAATCGTACCAGCATCTTTTGTCGCTTGGCGTTCTGCATCGTTGAAGTAAGCAGGTACTGTGATGACAGCTTCTGTGACTTTTTCACCGAGGTAGTCTTCTGCTTGTGCTTTTAGTTTTTGAAGGATGATCGCAGAGACTTCTTGTGGTGTGTAGTCTTTGCCTTCAACTTCTACTTTATAATCCGTACCCATATGACGCTTGATCGACATGATCGTGTTCGGGTTCGTGATCGCTTGACGTTTTGCGACTTCCCCTACTTGACGCTCGCCGTTTTTGAATGCGACGACAGATGGTGTCGTACGGTTTCCTTCTGCGTTAGCGATGACGACTGGTTCGCCACCTTCCATTACTGCAACACATGAGTTCGTTGTCCCTAAGTCAATACCGATGATTTTTGCCATGATCTATTTCCTCGCTTTCAATGATTGGAATAATAAAGTGCAAGCCGATTACTCAGCTACTTTAACCATACTCGGACGAATCACACGATCGTGCAATTTGTACCCTTTTTGGAATTCAGCGATGACGACGCCTGATTCGTGTTCTTCGCTCGCTTCTTGAACGACCGCTTGGTGTAAGTTCGGATCGAACGCTTCACCGACAGCTGGAATCTCGACGACGCCTTCATTTTGAAGCGTTTCAACGAGTTGACGCTTCACCATTTCGACACCCGTCAAGACGGATTTCGTCTCTTCGTTTTCCGTCTCGATTTGGAGCGCACGGTCCAAGTTATCGACGAGTGGCAATAGCTTTTCGACGATGGCTTGTGAAGAATACTTCGCGCGATTCTCTGCTTCGACACGGTTGCGACGTTTGAAGTTCTCAAAATCCGCACGGAGGCGTAATTCTGAAGCTTTTGCTTCTGCGAGTTGTGCTTCGAAGTCTGGTTTCTCATCTTCGACGAGATCCGCTTGGATGACTTCTTCTTCTGTGACTTCGACGGTTTCAGTCGGCTCTGTCACGTTTTCTTCTTGTTGGAGGTTTTGATTCTGTTCTTTTTCTTCCACTCTGAATCGAGCCCCTTTCTATATTCAATCCAAATTGTTCTTATGCAATTCGGTTTGGAATGCTTGAAGTAGATGGATGATCGAGTTGATTCCCCGGTTGTAATCCATCCGTTTCGGTCCGATCAAGGCGAGTGTCCCGATCGAGACACCGTCGACCGAATAATGGGCCCGGATGACGCTACAATCTTTTAATGCATCCACATTGTTCTCACTCCCGATCGTGATCAAGATTTGATTATCGAGATTCGGTCGGAGGAAATCGAGAACGGCTTCTTGCTGTTCGATCAACTCGAGGACAGGTCGTAGTTTGGCAACGTCCTGAAATTCGGGCTGATCGAACATGTTGGCTTTCCCGCCCAGATAGATGAACGGGCGCTCCTCTTGATCCGTCAAAACGAGATCAAGTGCCTTCGAGAGCAATACCGTCTGTTCAGAATGCTCTGAACGGAAGCGACGGATTTCCTCGAGCAGACGACTGCGTAAGGCTGAGAGCGGCGTACCGCGTAACGTCTGATTCAGACGTTCCATCAGCCGGCTCGCTGCTTCTTGGGACAACGCTTGATTCAATTGCAAGGTCTTGTGTTCGACATGCCCCGTCTCCGTGACGAGAACGATGACGACTCGACCTTCGGCGAGAGGAATCAATTCTAGATGATGCAATCGTTGTCCTTCTTCTTTTGGTCCAAGTACAAGCGTCGTGTAATGGGTTAAATCGCTCAACAGGTCTGCTGTGTGCCGAATCAACCGATCATTCTCATTCACGGAATGGGCAAAGAGTGATTTCAATGCCTGTGCTTCTTTTGGTGTGATGCTTTCCGGACGAATCAGATGGTCGACATAAAAACGATATCCGAGTTCGGAAGGAATCCGTCCTGCGGAAGTGTGTGGCTTTTCAATCAGACCCATCTCTTCGAGGTCCGCCATCTCGTTACGAATGGTCGCGGAACTGAACGTCACGTCGTCTCGCTTGGAGAGCGTCCGTGAGCCGACGGGTTGAGCAGTCTTGATGTAATCATCGACGATTGCACGTAAAATCAACAATTGACGATCCGTCAGCACCTTCTTCACCACCTTATTTTGTTAGCACTCACTTTTAACGAGTGCTAATTACATCTTTTACTATAAGGAATTGTCAGTCCGATGTCAACCGAATTGCGTGACCCTTTGAACAGTTTCCCATTCTGCGATACAGTGAAACAAAGAATGGAAAGGATGAATCGGATGATTGAATTATTGGCAATGGCAGGAGTCTTTGTCTGGCTGTTCATCGCGGTCATCGGAACGACTGCTTATTTTTTAAGGAAATCCAAAAAATGAAAAGAAGCGGTATTCCTCTTTATTAAGGGAACACCGCTTCCTTTCATTTATTCAAGGTTCATTGAACCTGCGCTTCACCGATGAATTCTGCAAAGACTTCGTTCGCTAACGGAATGCCGGCTGGCGTCAAACGGATATGTGTCTCCGTCTGTTCGACGAGACCGTTTGGCAACAACCGTTTCATGACGTCACCAAACACATCTTCAAACGCTACTCCATACTTCGCCTGGAAACGTTTGAGTGATACGCCGTCCTTCATTCGAAGTCCAAGGAACATCTCTTCTTCCATCCGCTCGACGTTCGTCAACGGCGTCTCTTTTCGAACCGGTAATCCTTCCGCCTTGATATAGTGCGGAATCGGGGCAATATTCGCACGACGCGTCTGATTGATATAGCTGTGTGATCCTGCACCGAATCCGTAGTACTCATCGTTTTCCCAGTAGACGCGATTATGGCGACTCTCTTTTCCTGTTTGCGCGAAATTCGAGATCTCATACTGCGCATATCCACCTGCTTCGATCGTATCGATCATCACTTGATACATCTCAGCCTCGAGATCTTGCGTTGGTAAAGGTAACTTTCCTTTTCGCTCTTGAATCGCAAAGACTGTATGCGGCTCTAAGATCAATGAATAAGATGAGATATGCGTGATCGGCAATTGAAGTGCCCGCTTGACATCGTAGCGGACCTGATCGAGCGTCTGATTCGGTAAGCCGAACATCAAGTCGACGGAGATGTTATCAAACCGTTTTGCCGCTGCGTCGAGCGTCTGCGCGACTTTCGCTTCCCGGTGCGTCCGACCGATGCGTTCGAGCAACCCGTCATCAAACGATTGTACACCAAAACTGACGCGGTTGACACCGCCCGCTTTCATGATATCGAGTTTCTCTTCCGACACACCGTCCGGGTTCGACTCGACCGTATACTCTAAATCATCGCCTGTCAGTGGCAACAAGTGCTTCTGGATGATTTCCATCAATCGTTGCATCTGTGGTTCATTCAAAGCGGTTGGTGTTCCGCCACCGATGAAGATCGTCTCGAGATGATCCGTCGGGTATTGTTTCAACGTCAGTTCGATTTCGCGTTCGAGCGCATCGAGGTATTCATCGACGGGCTGATTCTTTAAAAAGACTTTATTGAAATCACAGTAATAACAAATATGTTCACAAAAAGGGATGTGGACATATGCGGCGCGTATTCCCATTTCGCCTCATCCTTTCTCTATAAAAACCAAAAAGGGGACGCAAGCGCCCCCCACCTGTTTAATCTTCGTCCATGGATAGAACGGACATGAAGGCTTCTTGCGGTACCTCTACTGAGCCTACCATCTTCATGCGTTTCTTACCTTCTTTTTGCTTCTCGAGCAGCTTCCGTTTCCGAGAGATATCTCCCCCATAACATTTCGCGAGAACGTTCTTCCGTAATGCCTTGATCGTCGAACGAGCGACAATCTTCGTTCCAACAGCAGCCTGAATCGGCACTTCGAACTGCATCCGCGGAATCAGTTCTTTCAACTTATCAACGATGACTTTCCCGCGTTCGTACGCGAAGTCACGGTGAACGATGAAGCTGAGCGCATCAACATTCTCATTGTTGAGCAGGATGTCCATCTTGACGAGACGCGACTGTTGATAGCCGATCAACTCATAATCAAGTGACGCATACCCTTTCGTACTTGATTTCAACTGATCGAAGAAGTCGTAGACGATCTCAGATAACGGCAATTCGTACGTGATTTTGACACGTGTCGTATCGATATATTGCATGTCAACGAATGTCCCACGCTTCTTCTGGCACAATTCCATGATCGCACCAACGTAATCATTTGGTGTCATGACAGCAGCCTTAACGAACGGCTCTTCGATGAATTCGACTTTTTGCTGATCCGGCATCTTCGATGGGTTATCGACGTGCAAGACTTCACCCGCTGTCGTCGTCACATGATAGATAACCGATGGTGCCGTCGTGATCATATCGATGTTGAACTCACGTTCGATCCGCTCCTGGATGATTTCCATGTGGAGCATCCCGAGGAATCCACAACGGAATCCGAATCCGAGTGCTTGTGATGTCTCTGGTTCGAACTCAAGCGCCGCGTCACTAAGTTGTAGTTTTTCAAGCGCTTCTCGTAAATCGTTGTACTTTGCAGCATCGATTGGATAGAGTCCACAGTACACCATCGGATTCATTTTCCGGTACCCTGGCAGTGCTTCAGCTGCTGGCTGTTTCGCAAGCGTGATTGTATCCCCGACACGTACATCGCCGACCGTTTTGATCGACGCAGACAACGTTCCAACATCACCGACCGTCAATTCTTGCTGACGTAATGGTTTTGGTGTCGCAACGGCAAGCTCCAGAACCTCAAAGTCCTTACCTGTCGACATCATCCGGATCTTATCGCCGACTTTAACTGTTCCGTTAACGACTCGAATCGATGCAACGACACCACGATAAGCATCATAGTAAGAGTCGAAGATCAATGCTTCGAGTGGTGCAGACGGATCACCCGTCGGCGCTGGTACTTTCTCGACGATTTGCTCCAAAATTTCTTCAATCCCGATTCCGGCTTTCGCGGATGTCGGAACGGCTTCCGACGCATCGAGTCCGATGACATCTTCGATTTCTTGACGGACGCGTTCAACATCCGCTGACGGCAAATCGATTTTGTTGATGATTGGAAGGATTTCGAGATCGTTGTCGAGTGCTAAGTAAACGTTCGCAAGCGTCTGCGCTTCGATTCCTTGCGCCGCATCGACGACGAGGACAGCCCCTTCACAAGCTGCAAGTGAACGTGAGACTTCATACGTGAAGTCGACGTGTCCAGGTGTATCAATGAGGTGAAGAATGTAGTCTTCCCCATCTTTTGCTGTATACTTCAATTGAACAGCATTGAGTTTAATCGTGATGCCACGCTCACGTTCGAGCTCCATGGCATCTAGTGTCTGGTCTTTCATTTCGCGCGATGTCAGCGCGCCAGTTTTTTCTAAAATCCGGTCAGCGAGTGTCGACTTCCCGTGATCGATATGGGCAATGATCGAGAAGTTACGAATACTCTTCTGCCGCTTTAAACGGTCTTCATTCGTCATGTTTAGAGTCACCTTACCTTATTTTCAAACGTACATACGGTTCATTATACCAAAAAGCGCTTCACTGTACTATCTCGTTTTGTTTTACCCGAAAAACAAAATGTGAAGATTCCCTAGACGTCGTATTGCTTTTAAGAAAAACGTTTGCTACAATTGTGTTTGTTCTGTTGAACGATAACTGCAGATATGCGAATATAAATCTCGAATGAGTTTTATTGGAGGTGAATCATCCATGGCTAACATTAAATCAGCAATCAAACGCGTTAAAACAGCTGAAAAACGCCGCGTCGCTAACGTACAACGTAAATCGGCAATGCGTTCAGCGATTAAAGCAGTCGAAACTTTCGCAGCTGAAGGTAACAAAGACCAAGCGGTCCTTGCTTTCGCTACAGCTTCTAAAAAAATCGACAAAGCTGCTGCTAAAGGTCTCATCCACAGCAACAAAGCTGGTCGTGACAAATCACGTCTCGCTAAACTCGTAAACGCACTTTAATTCTTTCCGAAGAATACGGTGATGGGTCGCCACTAGGAGGGTTCTCCAGTGGCGATTTTTTATATGATCTGAAATGGCGGACGAAGGACTCGTGTGAAACGATTCCTTCGTCCGCCATTTATTGTCTTACTTGTCGTCTAGACGGTCGATCATGACATAGTGAAGACCGATCCCTTCAATGAGGAACGGTTCTCCAACACGTTCCAGTCCGAGGCGCTCATAAAAAGGAAGTGCCGTGACGCGGGCGTTACACCACCATGCTGTCACTTGTCGTTCTTTCAATAGACGACGGGCTTCTTCGATCAGCGCCCGACCATACCCTTCACCACGCACATCTTCACTCGACGCCATACCACGAAGCTGGTACGTCGCTCCTGGCGCTTGTGCATGCGATTGTTCCGAGAAACTACCGATTGCGACGATTTGTTGTGCTTTTATCCCGCCGAGATGAAACGTCGATGGCAAGGCATCGTCTGGATAAACACATGCTTCACGTGGTTGATGCGGACGTAACACATCATGCCGTAATGGGATGACCTCTTCTGCTGTAATGATCTGGACTTCCATCATCATTTGCCTCCTCTTATAGCGTCGCTAAGCGAACGATCAACGCATCGAATAGAATCTTCTTATCACCGCGCCCTGTCTTCATACCTTCATCTGTCGTCGTGATGGCGATGAGTGCTTGCTCGAGCTGCGCGAACGTAAACCGTTTGGCAGACTGTAAGGCCAATTTGATCGCATACGGATGAGCTCCGACTTTTGATGCGATTTGTCGTTCTCCGTATCCTTGTTCTGCTAATCGTTTCGATAACAGCATCATCCGGTATTGACGTGCCATCAGTCCAAGAAGGGCTAACACTTCTTGTCCTTGTTTTTCAAGGTCGCGAATCAAACGAATCGCCGGTTCGAGTTGACGCTTCATCAAGTAGTCCGTTAATTGAAAGACGTTGTCCTCTAATGTCCGCGGAACAAGCAAATCGACATCCTCGATTTCGATCGTCGGGCGATCCCCTGCAAACAACATCAACTTCTCAAGTTCATGGGCTAATGTTCCCCACATCTCAGCAGTCAAGAAAATGAGTCGCTCGATTGCCGGACGTTCCATCCGGTATCCTTTGTCGTTGACAGCATCCAGAACGAAGCGGAACAACTCTTCGGTCGTCGGTTTTTTTGCTTCCAGTACCGTCGCGCGCTCCTTCAATCGTTTGACGACGGTTTTTCGTTCATCGAGCTTTTCTGCTTCGACGATCAAGACAACCACCGCGTAGTCTGCCGGTTGTAGGATATAATCTGCTAACCGTTCGAGATTATGTTGTTTTTTATCTTTCGCTCCTGTCAGAAACGTTGCAGGTTTTGCAACGACGACACGGTAGTCGCTTAAAAAGGGTACCGTCTCCGCTTCATCGAGTACCGCATCAAGCGGTTGGTCGTTCAAATCGATTTTCATATAATCAAAGCGTTCTCCGTCCGGAAGAGCCGCTTTTACGATTTCACGTTCCCATTCTTCTAACAAGTGTCGTTCTGTTCCATATAATAAGTATAAATTCGCTAATTTTCCGTTGACGAGCCAAGGAGTTTTCATCATTCCCACCACATTTCACAGTTTGTTCTTAACTTCATCATAGATAATCCTCTTTTATTCCGCTATACTAGAAGCGGAATCTATTAAGGGGGAATGCAGCATGGCACATTCAGTACGCCCACCAAGTGAAAACGCGTTCGAGAACGATATTCAATCAAAACGCAACGATGCGCTCGACTCTGCCGTTGGTTTTGGTGCATCATTCGGCTTCTTCGCAGTCTTGTTCATCATCGGTGTCGCAATTAAGTTCTTAAGTCTATAATCAGTAAAACAGCAACCTTGGGGGGTTGCTGTTTTTTTATTTTATCATAGGTTCACAGCCCGCTGAAGAACAAGTTACACTCCCGTCCTCATCCGTTCGAAAGACGATCCGATCTGTCCCGATCCGCTCAAGCACGTCCGGATGCGGATGCCCGTATCGATTTTTTCGTCCGACTGACAAGATGACAATCTTCGGATTCGTCTTCCGCAAGAGTTCTTCACCGGTCGACGTGTTCGAACCATGATGACCTGCTTTTAGAATATCGATCGGACCAATCGTTAACTCGTCCTCGATTGCTAGTCCAGCGTCACCCGTCAATAAAACACGTTGCTTGGCAATCTGTGCAAGTAATACGATAGACCGTTCGTTCTCTTCTTCTTTTCGTCCAGTCGGAGCAAGCACATGTAACCAAGGGCGAATTGCTTCTCCTTTTCCGACGAATTTAATCTGCGTTCCAGTCGCTTCGATAGAATGAATTAACTCATGCCGCTTCAGATCCATGTTGTCATACGCACCTAAATAAATGGTTTTCACGCGAACTTGACGCAGCAATCCTAGCAGTCCACCGACGTGATCATGATCAGCATGCGTCACGATGAGACCGTCGATTTCTGCTTCTCCTCGTGTGAATAAAAAGGGCGCTACGATATGACTACCCGGATCAAACGGACGGAGCAGTGGATGCGTCGTTTGCTGATAAACGCCACCCGTATCCACGACGAACGTCTCTCCTGCTTTCTCAAGCACGACACTATCACCTTGTCCGACGTCTAAAAACGTGATTTGATCAGGTGCGC
Source organism: uncultured Exiguobacterium sp. (assembly GCF_964277885.1). Lineage (NCBI taxonomy): Bacteria > Bacillati > Bacillota > Bacilli > Caryophanales > Exiguobacterium > uncultured Exiguobacterium sp. Next base: position 2,038,014 of record NZ_CAXYJR010000005.1, read on the forward strand.
TCCATTCCGTGTAGCACCATGCCACAAGTAAAAGGATCAACGGGAGGACATGCCCCCACCATCTCCGCTCAGCAATGAACCAAGCCACGCCTGTTCCGACAACGACAATCGTCAAGACAACTGGAGAAAATACCGGAACGGCCACCATCGCTAACGGCAGATGTTCCGCTAGCTGTAATGCTTGATCCATCCATTGAATCAGATATTGATGTACGATCTGAAACGTCGAACTGAGCGGTAAAAATGGAAGCGTCGCAAGGAGGAAAGATCCCGGCAGAATCACCCACTCAATCCAGCTACCAATTAATAAATTTAACAACGGAGACCAGATTGAAACCGTTGTTTGTTCAATCCCCTGTAAAAACAAAAGGGTTCCAAACTGTGCCCACGCACTGATAAGCAGCCAGTTCCAAGGACGACGAATCGAACCCATCAGTCGTCTCGACAGCACAAGAAACAGCGTCAATCCGACCGTCAATTGAAATCCGATATCGTAAATGACAGTTGGTTGAATCGCTAATTGAAAAGCTGCAACCCCCGCAATGACCTCCACCGGATCTAACGGTTTGTTGAAACGACGACCAAGCAGCAGGATTATCGCGACGAGCACAGCTCGCGTGACCGGTGGACTCCACTCCGTCAACCATCCGTAAATCGGCAGTAAGATCAGAACGATATCAAGTCGTTTTTCTTTTGTCATTCTGATTTTTCGTAAGACGTACAGCAGACCAACTACTAAAAAAGCAATATGTGATCCTGAGATGACGATCGCATGTAATAAGCCAAATTTCTTAAACCGCTCAAGCGTCACTTGATCCATTAATCGATCCTCACCAAACACAAGCGCTTCGACGTAAAATGCTTGCTTTTGTGGTAACAATTCTTCTATCCGTTTCAACCATGCTTGACGTACCCGTCTTCCTTCTGCCGCATATCCGGGTGTCGGATGACAGGAATCAAATGAACGAACTTCCCACTTTCCAGCGTAACGATGTGTATGCATGAATTGCAGTTCGTCAAAACCTCCCGTATTCGATTGTTGACGGATGTCGAGCGGTTCAGTAGTGACGCGACAAGCGTATCCGATTCGTTCGTATCCCGTCTCTTCTTCCGTAATCGTTGCCGTCAATAAAACCGATTGACCGTTACTCTCTGCCTCATAACGAATACGATCCCCATTACGCTTTCCTGATAAGATGTCAACAGACGAGACGTCATGCGGTTCAGGTGACAGATGGCCCGTTCCGATGAATAGACAACTCAGAATGAACAAAAAGAAAAGACGACCGATTGAAAAAGACCATGACTTCATGACAGCGAAGAGCATCAGGAACATTAACCACCAGATCGATTCTTTAATAGCAACGATGAGTAAGAGGACGAACAACACATGAAGTGGCATCAGTAGACGATCAGGTAGGATTTAAGCGATTCTAACGTCTTTTCCCCAAAGCCCTTTACGTCTCCGAGTGATTCATACGTCGCAAATCCTCCCTTCTCCTCACGATAGTTCAAGATCGCTTCTGCTTTTGCAGGGCCGATTCCCGGAACCTCCATCAACTGTTCTGCCGTTGCCGCATTGAGGTCAATCAATCCTTTCGGTATCTCTGCTTTTGAGCGTTTCGTTGGTTTCGACTGATCTTTCGTCTTTTTTACCGGCACTATGACCTCCTGTCCATCAATAAGGCGTGCCGCGAGATTCATTTGTCGAATGTCGGCTTTCATAGTCGTCTTTGCTTTTTCGATGGCGTCTTTCACTCGATCACCGAGGTGGAATTGATAGGGTCCAGGTGCTTCTACCGCCCCTTTCACATCGACCATGATGAGTTTGTCACGAATCGAGGTATCCTTTTCTGCTGGCTCTGCTTTTGCCTCTTGTTGTTTATCCGTTAAGGACGGTTGATCTACCATCGCTTCATTCGAACAAGAGGGTAATGGTACGAACAATAAAATGATGAGTAGCAGGACGACGACGAGACCCGCAATCTGTTGCAAGCGTGGAACGGTCAAGACGAATCCCTCCTTTTCCTACGACTCTAACAGGTCGTTACGGACTTCAGGAAACGAAGGAATACGCACTAACCACTCTTTTACAACACGATACGGTGTGTTATGTCGGATGAAGGTCATATCATCCATACCGTTACTTTGAATTAGCATCTGTTTGACGAACAAAAAATCCGTCTCCTTCAAGCAACACGAACGTGTATCGCTTAAAGAAGACGGATGAGATCACTTTTACATTTTTTCAGCAACGAAGAAAATCCGCTCGGCTGTCTCAGAAGGAGCATCCGGTCCAAAATCGCCTGTGACCGCGAGAACCCGGAATCCGGCTTCGCGTAACCATGTCACGTATTGTGCCGGAGGATACGTCCGCTGATGATGCGTCTCATCGACACGTTCATAACGACCGTCCTCCTCCTCGATGAAGAATGTCAGTTCATGGACAACCGAGAGAGGCGTCTCCCCTGGATCCGCGAACCAGATATACGAACTTTGCTCCGCATGTGTCGCGTACGTCTTTCCATTGAACAACGTTTCCATCTTGTAAGGAGAGTGTGTATCAAACAAGAGACGTCCACCCTCTTTGAGGATTGCTGCTACATGTGTAAACGTCTGTTTGACATCCTCTTCCGTCCGAAGATAGTTCAAGGAGTCGCATAAGATCGTCACGGCATCGACAGGTGTCGGCAATTCGATTTCGCGCATGTCTTGCGCCCAGAATTGAATACGTAATCCCTCTTCCATCGCTTTTTCCTGCGCGACTTCGAGCATCTCTTCCGATAAATCAATCCCGAGCATCTCATAGTGTGCCGCTAATGCAAGCGTCGCCGTACCTGTTCCACATCCGATATCAGCAATCGTACTTCCAGTCGGAACGTATGCTTTGACCCAGTCGACCCATTGATCGTACGGGACGTCTTGCATCAATTCATCATAGATGTAGGCGAACTGTTCGTATGCCATTAGTTGACCTCGACTTCAACCTTTGGAGCGTCTGCCCAGAGTTTTTCGAGGTTGTAGTAATCACGATCGTCACGGTGGAAGACGTGAACGACGACGTTTTCAAGATCCGCTAACACCCAACGTGCCGCATCGAATCCTTCGAGACGTTTGATCGGCAGGTTATGTTCGTGCGCGACTTCTTTGAGTTCACGTGCGATTGCCTGTACTTGTTTTTCTGAATTCCCTTCACAGATGACGAAGTAGTCGGCAACTGGTGAGATGCTCGACATATTCAGGACGACGATATCTTCAGCGCGTTTATCGTCGATGGCATTTACGATTAATTGTAGTTCTTGTTCGACTGTCATAGGACGGTCCCCTTTCGTTTGGCCGCGACGAAGGCATTATAGGTCTCAATCGTCCGCGGAAAGATGATGGCTTGTTTTTTACATAAAAAATGAATCGTCTGACTGAGTGTTGCGATGACGGCGTCCGTCAAATCCTGCTCCGCTACTTCACGAAGCGCTTCGACACCTGGATAACTGCGATTTGGTTCAATCGCATCCGCGACGAAGATGATTTGATCGAGCAATGGCATACCGGGTGCCCCCGTAGTATGATTTGCGATCGCTTGATAAATCACGTCTGAATCAAGACCAAGTTCTCGACGGACAAGCTCCGCACCCACTGGCGCATGAAGCAATTCTTCATCGTAATCGAGTAAAACACGTTGATTCAATTCAACGGCAATCGAACGCATCTCATTCGTATCGCGGTATTTCGCATAATCATGGAGCATAGCAGCAAGTGCTGCCTCTTCTTCGTTGACTCCATACTTGAGAGCCAGATGTCGTGCTGTCTCAACGACACCTAATGTATGCACATAGCGTCGCTCAGGCAACGTGTTCTCAATGATTTGACGTGCTTCTTCAAGGCGCATATAGATTCCACTCCTCAATCCGTTGTCGAACGGCTTCCGGTACAAGGTAGCGAATGCTCCGTCCGCGCGCGACTCGTTGCCGGATGTCCGTCGAAGAAATTTCTAGCAATGGCATATCGACTGCTTTCACACGGGCACCATGCGGAATCAGATACCGACTGCCCGGTCGAGCGACGGCACCAAAAACGACTTCCTCGTATAACCGTTCGGCTTGATACCACGTATCTAGACTAACAAGTGAATCCGCACCGATCAGAAACAAAAACTCATGCTCTGAGTACCGGTGCTTAAGTGCACGAACCGTATCATACGTATAGGAAGGCTCTTTCCGCTCAAACTCGATTGCCGAGACGGAAAAAGCCGGATTCAATGCAATTGCTTCTTCTACAAGGCGTAAACGCTTGGTTGCGTCTGTGACTGTACGTTGTTTATGCGGTGGCACATTCGCCGGTAAAAACCAGACCGCATCGAGTTCGAGTTGTTCCTGCGCTTGTTCGGCAATCAGGAGATGACCGATATGCGGAGGATCGAACGTTCCGCCCATCAGTCCGATTTTCATCGTGGCAATTCGAGCGTCTTGTTCTCTTTTGATTCTTTATAGAGAACGATGACTTTTCCGATGACTTGAACGAGTTCAGCATTCGTTCCTGCGACGAGTTCTTGTGCGACATCCTTTGGTGCGTCCGCACAATTTTGCAATACTTGTACTTTCAAGAGTTCCCGTTTTTCAAGCGCATCCATCAAATCAGCGCACATCGCTTCGCCGACTCCATTTTTACCGACTTGGAAAATCGGGTTTAAATCGTGAGCTGTCGCGCGTAAAAAACGTTTTTGTTTACCTGTTAACATGATTAAAATTCCTCCAATTGCTTTCGTATCACCTGCTCGCCAAGTGCAAGGTCAGGTGCTTGTCCAGTGAAGCGTTCAAATGCTTCAGCCGCTTGTAAGACGAACATCGGGACGCCGTCGAGTGTGTCGAGACCTTTTTCGGTCGCTTCACGCAATAGACGGGTCGGCGTCGGTCGATAAATAATATCACAAATCAAGGCGTGCGTCTCTGTCAATTCGATCGGACGTGCCTCGATATGTGGCGTCATCCCGACAGAAGTCGTGTTGATGATGACGTCGTAACTCGTTAAATCAAATGTTTCTTGCCATGGTAGAACGGTTGCTTCGAATTCACGAGCTACCGCCTCGGATCGTTCCTGTGTCCGATTCGTGATCGTCACATCTCCAGGCAATGCAGCAATGATGCCTCGCGCCGCACCGCCCGCACCAAGGACGAGTGTCTTTTGAAATGACGGACGACGTTCTGTCAACGCGCGGACGAATCCGATTCCATCCGTATTCGCACCAATCAACTGCCCATCCTTCCGGTACACCGTGTTCACGGCGCCTGCTTTTTGAGCTGCTGGTTCCAAACAATCCAGATACGGAATGATCGCTGTTTTATGCGGAATCGTCACATTGATTCCGTCTAGCTGATGTGTGCGTAATTTCGTAATGATTTGCGGCAATTGCTGTTCCGTTACATCGATGAGGTCATAACAGCCGAAAAGCCCAGCCGCTTCCAGCCAAGCTGTATGCAGCTCAGGTGAAAGTGAATGGGCAATCGGATGACCGATGACGGCAAAGCGCATCAGACGAGCGCCTCACGTAAAGATACAGCGACACCTTTCGGGGCGTAAGCAGCGACACGTCCACCTTTTCCGTGAACCGCAACCCACCCGAGTCCACTGAAGACGATATCCGTCTTCATATTGTCTCGGAGGCTGAATTCATGACGGACAAGCGGCGGTAGCATCTCACGCGTCTTTTCGTTTGGCGGAGACAATAGCTCACCGTTATGGTTCGCATATAAATCGTCTGCTTTTTCAAGCTTCGTCCGGTGAACTTTCAATTCGTTCGACATGTAAATGACGAATGAACGCTTGTTCCCTTCCATATAGTCCAATCGTGCAAGACCTCCGAAGAAGAGTGTCTGTTGCGGATGGATTTGGAAGACTTGTGGCTTGATCTCTTTTTTCGGTGTGATCAGCTTCAAGTCCTTTGCATCAACATAGTGAGCCATCTGATGATGATTGATGATCCCTGGTGTATCATACAAGTTACAGTTATCGTCGAGTGGAATGTCGATCAAGTCTAGTGTCGTTCCTGGGAAGTGACTGACCGTGATGACGGCTTCATCTTCTTCACCGAAGCGTTTGATGACTTGGTTGATCAGTGTCGATTTACCGACGTTCGTACAACCAACGACATAGACGTCGCGACCTTTTCGATAATAATCGATCTTTTCAGCGAGCTCATCGACTCCGTGCCCCTTTTTCGCACTGATCAGATGAACGTCGACTGGACGTAATCCAAGTTCTTTCGATGCTTGACGCATCCAGTTCATGAGGCGGTTCGGGTTGAGTGACTTCGGTAATAAATCGGCTTTGTTCCCAACGAGTAAGACATCGTTTTTACCGACGAACCGATGTAATCCCGGCAACCAGCTTCCATTAAAATCGAAGATATCAACGATTTTAACGACAAGTGCATCTTTTTGACCGATTCCGTCTAAGATTTTAACGAAATCATCGTCCGATAACGATACATCTTGAATTTGATTGTAGTGCTTTAATTTAAAGCAACGTTGGCAAATGACCATTTCACGATCAAGTGCAGATTTAGGTGCGTATCCTGGTGCTTTTGTGTCTTCCGTTTGAATGGCGACACCACAGCCAGCGCAGTGGATTTCTTCGATCATATTATGTTGAGCCGCATGCGGGAACGATATCCCTTCTCTTTTCACCGTAGCGCCCTGCTCGCTACTCCAAGAGCGTAACTTCCGACCTCTCGCCGTACATGTTGCGACTGCTGCCTTCCCTTTCATCTACCGATCTGACAGGGTTATTGTTGCTTATCCTGACGAAGTGTTTCGATCGGATGTTCCAGTGCAGAAGGATCTTCCTTGACGCGTTGTGTCAATTTATAGATTCCTTTGCGTTTCATCCGGCGGAAAATGACACGTTCCATCAGGCGATTGAATTTCGTGACAACACCGTCCGTCTTAACGACGGGTTGAACGTGGATGACTTCGATTCCAACGGAGTTTGCACCGAGTACATCCGTGAAGAGTTGGTCTCCTAAGAAGACAACTTCTTTCGCGTGATAACCGAATTCCGTCAATGCTCGTTTAAACCCGATAGGAAGCGGTTTTCGAGCAGGCGCAATATAATGCAATCCGAGTGGATCCGCGAACTTCTTGACGCGGTCTCCATTGTTGTTCGATACGATGATGACGTCGAAACCGTATTGATTATTCACCATATCCAGCCAAGCAACCAATTCGTCTGGAGCATCTGCGATATTCCATGCGACGAGCGTATTATCAAGATCAGTCAAAATCGCTTTGACACCGTTTCGTTTGAGCATTTCAAGGTCGATATCGTAGATCGAAGCCACGAAATGTTTCGGATAAAGTCGTTTGAACAAGAATAAAACCTCCAGATAATGGTCTAGCTCTATAGTTAAGTTTAAGAAACAGTTATGCTCTTATCGTTCGATTATAGCACAATCAGGTAGTAAGAGCGACGCACAAAAGAAAACGGAAGGCGGACCTCCCGTTTTCTTAATAATACCGAATCCACAGATAGAGTTGGGATAAAATCAACGTCACAATCGTGATCGGTGCTCCGTAAATCAAAAAGCGCATATAGGTGAATTTTTCACCTTGTCGTGTCGCAAGACCAGCAACGATGACGTTCGCCGATGCACCGATCAATGTTCCGTTACCACCGAGACAGGCACCGAGTGCAAGGGACCACCATAATACGTCCACTTTCGCATCTGCTGGTGATAATCCAATTCCAGCAGCTACATCATTGATGAGTGGAATCATCGTCGCAACGAACGGAATGTTATCGATCGTCGCACTGGCGATACCGGACAACCAAAGCACAGCAGTCGCTGTCGTTTGAATGTCACCGCCTGTCAGATCAATCGTCTTTTCCGCAAGGTAGCGAATGATACCTGCTTCCTGGATCCCACCGACGAGCACGAATAGTCCGGCGAAGAAGAAGATCGTCGTCCATTCAACACGAGCAAAGATTCCTTCTAACTGATGATCGTTTTCAATCGTCAGCAACATCAGGACAGTCGCACCAAGAATCGCGATGGCTGGTGCTTCGAGATGGAGTCCGATGCGATCAAGCACCGGATGTAACACGAAGAGAGCGATCGTACTGACGAGGACGATACTGCTCCGTGTGACTAATTTTCGACTGACGATATAACTTTTTTCATCAATTTCCATCAATTTTTGTCGATCTTCCGCTTCGACGTACAGCTGCTTTCGGAAGACGAAGTACAAAATACCGATCGTCACAACCGTTATGATCAGGATGATTGGTGCGAGATTCACTAAAAAGGCATTAAACGTCAAGTGTGGGTTCGCGGCGCCAATCATGATGTTTGGTGGATCACCGATCAAGGTCGCTGTTCCACCGATATTCGCGAACAATACTTCTGCGAGCAGGAACGGAAACGGTGCGATCTTCAATATCTTTGTAATCGAGAACGTGATCGGAACGATCAATAGAACCGTCGTGACGTTATCAAGGAATGCAGAACCGAGTGCCGTCAATGCGGACAATAGAATCAATACCTTGATCGGATCTCCTTTTGTCGTCTTTGCCGCACGGATCGCGATGTATTCGAACAATCCAGATTGATTGGCAATCGTGACGAGAATCATCATCCCAATCAATAAAACGATCGTTCCCCACTCGATGTATTCAAATAATGCAGTCTCGAGATCCACGATGCCGATGATAACCATCGCGAGAGCTCCAAGTAAGGCAACGATTGCCCGACTTACTTTTTCACTGATTATGAAGCCATAGGTCACTAAAAAAATGATAAGTGCGATATACGTCTGGACCTGTGTACTTCCGATTTCTGCTAATGCCAGTGCCGGCATGATTCATTCCTCCTAAACGTAAGGAGACGCCCCGAACGGGCGCCTCGCTCTCATGAATGCCATTGTCCGAGGCGTTGCCCCATTAAAACTGGTCCAATCGCTTGTGTATCTAATGTCAATGCATCTTTCGGACAGATCAGGACGACCGTTGAACCGAAAGAAAAGTATCCGAACTCATCCCCTCGACGAAGATCCTTTGCTTCATTCGTCCGAACGATCGAGTTGACGTTCAGTGCGCCGACCATGACATGTTCAAGTGCATGTTTCCCTTGGACGATGCGTGTTACACGACGGTAGTTCCGCGTCAATGGACGAAGCGCATGTGTGAGACCGATCTCATTCACTGGTGCTGAATCGCGACCGAGCGTATAGCTCGTCCGGACTGTTCCATCCATCGGCACATGAACACGATGATAGTTTTGCGGACTTAAGTAAAAAATCATCACACGTCCACCAACATATTGTTGCGCCTCGTGATGGGAACCAAGTAACTCGGATACCGTATACGATTGTCCTTTGACGGTAAAGCGGCTATCAGCCGTCAAGTCATCAACGACAGACAACACACCGTCACACGGACTGACGAATGCACCTTCTGCTTGATCAATCGGTCGCATTTCCGGTTTGACATGTCGAATGAAAACGTCATGTAAACTCGAATACGCTTCTAAATTCCGAGTCGCTTCTGCCATATTTAAATCATATGCCCGAACGAACGGACCGATGAACGGACGACTGACACGGCTCATCGCAAACCGTTTCAATTGTTTGGCAACAAGCGGGTGTCCATTTAATTCGAACACGCGAGAGTAGAACCATTTTTTAATCATTGAGATCACCGGATGATTCTTCTTTTGAATCCTTGACGTCTTTTCCAGCGAAGAACTCTTTATAGCTATCTTCTGTTTGTTCACCTGCTACGCGTCCGACTTCCTTACCGTCCTTGAAATGAACGACCGTCGGTGTACCCTCGATGCCAAACGTGTCCCAAGCTGATTGTTCGACAGCAAGATCGATCTGTTCGAATGGAATGTCTTGTTTTTCACCAAGCGGAACGAGATATGGTTTTACTTTTTCACAGTGGACACAACCTGTTTGATAGAAATACGTATAGAATTCATCACCGGATTTCACTTTATCCGCGACTTGCGTAGCTGTCAGATTGCCATTCTTCGATGCAGAATCCTCTCGGTCCGTGAAGACAAGAAGTAATCCCCCGACCAATACGATCAAGGCAATGACTCCCGCTGTAATCCAGTTCGCTTTGGATTGCGGTTTTTTCGTGTTTTTTCGTTTCGACTTCTTTGACACGTCTATCCCTCCGTCATTCTGGTATAAGCCATTTTTTCTGAACCATTATAGCATGACCATTCGCAAGAATCGTATCGATTTGCAAAGCGTCATCAATCAGTAACAGATCCGCTCGTTCTCCGACCGCGATTCGCCCCCCCGGTATACCATATGCATCCGCGACATGTCGTGTAATTGTCGCGATCGCGCTATCTAGATCAACACCATGTGCCACAGCCTCGCGCACGGCTTGCATCAAGGAAGAGGGTTTTCCTGTATCGATTCGCACTAATTGACCTGCTTCATCAAACGCCGGAAGACTTGCGCCAGCGTCGCTCGACATCGTGACCTGTTCGGGTGGAATTCCCGCTGCTAAAGCACGAGCGACAGCCTGTCCTGCCGGAATCTCGCCTTCCGCAATGAAGCTTTCCGTCGTACACGTCGTGAAATCAATCCGTCCTCCTCGTTTCGCCCAGGCGAGTCCTGCCTCAAAAATTCGTTCACTCCGGTTGATATGCGTCGGCAGGAACTGTCCGATGGGAATGTCAGTCGTATCTATCACCTCATGTAAAAGATCGAGCCCTTGTTTCCCGTCTCCGATATGGACGTTCATCGTTCCCGACACGCCTTTGACCATGCCGGCAATTCGGGCTTCTGACGCTAATCGTGCGAGTTCATGAGCCGTCGGTTGTGTCGATCGGTGATCGTTGATAGCAATCTCTCCGATACCGATCACTTCATTGATAAGGACGATATCATGTCCTGTCGATTGCGTCAGGAAGACCGGCGGAACCATATAACTTCCGCTTAATAGAAAGGGACGGATACCAGATGCAGCATATCCCCGTATGTGTGCTAGTAGGTCAATTCCGGTTCGTGTCCAACCATCCGTTCCGAGTAACCCAACGACCGTCGTGACACCGCCTTCGAATATGTCACGAACAGTCAACGGAGCCGTTCGCGTGGCAAATCCGCCTTCTCCTCCTCCACCAATCGGATGTAAGTGTCCGTCGATGAATCCGGGGACTAGCTGTTTGCCGCGACCATCGATCCGATCTGTAATGAGTGCTTCATCTATGGTGTAGGAACCGATCCCAATGATCTGATTTCCTGCGATGTAGACATTTTGCGGCATCTGTTGCCACAAAACCTGTTCGATGACGATCATCGATCATTCCTCCTTAAGACAAAAAGCGAGCCTATCGCCCATGTGACGACATCTCGCTTTTCCTTATTCTGCCTTAGTCCCTTGACCAAGACCTAAATCTTCATTGACGGCATCGAGTGCGAAGACGACAAGTGAAGTGACGACAGACATAGCTGTCGCGAATCCGAAGCTATACGTTACTGCATCAACTGCCGATACGATGAACACAGCCGTGTTCACGAGTAAGAATGACCAAAAGAATGTCACGAGAAAACGCATGATTTCCCCTCCGTTTCCATAACGTACTATAGTGTTGTCCTACGATTTGTAGTATACCATTTTTTAATCCAAGCAACAGCCTTTCTCCGTTTTTTTCAAACGCTTTCTTTTCCTTGAAAAACTTCATCAATTCATACAGGCGACCGTCACTTCGTATGCTACAGTAGAATTAACGAAAAGAAAGCGGAGGATTCCATCATGACCCGTCACTTAATCGCTGTCGATCTCGACGGCACCCTTTTAAAAGATGATAAGACAATCAGTGCGGCGAACATCGCTGCACTGCAACGCGCGCGTGCGAACGGTCACGAAGTCGTCATCGCAACCGGACGACCATTTCGTCACGCCAGGAAATATTATGAACAGCTCGGTTTAACGACACCGATCGTTAATTTTAACGGTGGTCTCGTTCATCACCCGCAGGATGTTCATTTTGAAGTTCAGCACCATCCGATTCCATTAAAAACTGTTCAACATATTTTGGATTCTGTCGCTGAGACGAAAACACAAAACATTGTTTGTGAAGTCACGGATCATGTCTATTTTCAATATGATCCTGTCGGTATCTATGAATTTTATACCGATCACGCCTTGTCAGTCACAACGGGAGATTTACGAAAGGTGCTTATGCATGAACCAACGTCTCTTTTAATTCACGCAAAAGGAGAGCACGTCGACGAGATCCGTTCCGAACTATCTGGTGTCCATGCCGAAACGGTACTTAATCGCCAATGGGTAAAACCGGAATTCATGGTCGAAGTGATGCGAAAAGGTACAAGCAAAGCAGTCGGCCTTGCCCATATCGCACACCACCTTGGTATTGACTCTAAACAAATCGTTGCGTTTGGTGATGAGGAAAATGATTTAGAGATGATCGAGTACGCTGGACATGGTGTCGCGATGGGAAATGCCATTCCCGCTTTAAAACATCTCGCAAATGGCACGACGAAGCGAAACGAGGATGATGGGGTCGCCTATTACTTAAGACACGTTCTTGGACTCGCATGATAACAGATAAAAGGCACTTGCTGCAGATCGCAGAGCAAGTGCCTTTTCATCATCCTTTTCGGAAGTATCCGACGACCGAGTCCGTCGCGACGACGTTGATGAAGACCGTCTCGTCCGCTTCCCGGCAAATCCGTTCGATATCCCGTAATTCGTGACGCTCGATGACCATCATCAACGTCGCTTTTTCAGCTCGCGAATACGTACCGATTGAAGGAATCTGTGTGATACCACGAATAATATGCTGATGCAGAGCTGTCGTGATATCATCCGCATGATTCGTGACGATGAAAATCGTCAGGCGCTGATTGCTCGTATGAATCTCATCGACGACCTTAGACGTCACATAGATGAAGACGATCGTGTACAAAGCAGTCGACCAACCGAACAACGCACCTGCCAATAATGCGATCAAGAAGTTCAAGACGAATAGATACAATCCGACACTACGATCGGAGAAACGGGCAAAGATGAGGGCGACGATATCAAACCCACCCGTCGAAGCACCGAACTTAATCGTGATACCGGTACCAATCGCAAGCAAGACTCCTCCAAACACTGCATTCAGTGTCTGATCACCTGGTATGACAGCATATTGAGGAATAAGACCAATGAAAATCGTCGTTGCCAAGACTGAAATCAACGTGACAATTGTAAAACTCCGACCTAACATGATCCATGCGAGCACGATCAAAGGGATGTTCAATGCTAAGAACCAGACGTTTTCACCAAACGCGAAAGCTGTATTTTGAAGGACTTGCGTCAAGATTTGGGCAAGCCCTGTAAATCCAGTCGAATAGACACCACTTGGAATCAAAAACCAGTTCATGGCAACGGCAATTATGAATCCTCCAATCGTAGCCACGATCACTTTTAACATACTTTCCTTTACTACTGCTGTCACACGCCGTTCTCCTCTCATTCATAACTATCTTGAAACACTTTAGCACATTCAAATGTCGCCGGATAGTCAAGATTTCCAAAGATTGATGTTCTTTTTCATGATGGCGTTTTCATTTGTGACAAAGGTGTCCTGATTCTTGTTACACATAAAAAAGAACCGACTAAAAAATCGGTTCTTTTTCATCGTTTTTATACTGTCATCGAAGCAGGAACTGTAATCTGCCCCCCTGCTGGAACTTCTACAGTTGTTCCATGAACGTTCAGGCTAAATGTCTCGCCTTCCGTCTGAGTGATTTCGACGGCATTCGGCTGAACATGAACATGGATATGATGACCGCGCCACTGCATCCGGAACGTATAACTCGTCCAGCCTTTTGGCAACATCGGCTTAAGGGATAACGTATCGTTCGCCACCCGTAACCCGGCGAATCCATGAACGATCGACATCCACGATCCAACCATCGACGTGATATGCAACCCGTCTTCCGTGTCGTTGTTGTAGTTGTCAAGATCAAGTCGCGCCGAACGTTGATACAATTCAACCGCTTTTTCCTCATAGCCCACTTCTGCCGCAATGATCGAATAGATACATGGTGATAATGATGATTCATGAACCGTACGTGGTTCATAAAAATCAAAGTTTGCTTTTTTCTCTTCTAGACTGAAGCGATCCGTCAAGAAGTAAAGACCTTGCAAGACATCTGCCTGTTTAATGAAAACAGAGCGAAGGATCCGGTCCCATGACCAATTCTGGTTCAGCGGGAGATGTTTCGGATCGAGGTCAGCAACCAAGATTTGTTCCTTATCCATGAAACCATCTTGTTGCATGAAGATACCTGGAGCTGCCTCATCTTTTGGATAATACATCTTCGCATCGATATCCGCCCACTTCGCTAACTCCTCATCCGTTAATGCTAATTGATGCATGAGTTCTTGCAAGCGTTCTGGTTCTTCTTGTGCTAAATGACGATGAACGGTCTGTGTATATTCGAGACACCATGCCGCAATCAAATTCGTATACCAGTTGTTGTTGACGTTATTCTCATATTCGTTCGGTCCCGTCACACCAAGAATCATGTAGACATCCTTATGCGGCACGTAATTGACACGACTTGCCCAGTAACGAGAGATCTCAACTAACACTTCGAATCCGTATTGTCCGAGGTACGAAGTGTCTCCCGTGTAGTTCGTGTAATTATAAATCGCATGTGCGATTGCACCGTTCCGGTGAATTTCTTCATGCGTGATTTCCCACTCATTGTGGCACTCTTCTCCGTTCATCGTCACCATCGGATAAAGGGCACCCTTCATCCCGACATTTTTATCCGCATTTTCTTTTGCTTGCGGTAATTGATTGTGGCGATACTTGAGTAAATTCCAAGCCACTTCCGGTTTTGATGTTGCGAGATAGAAGTTCAAACAGTACGCTTCTGTATCCCAATACGTCGCACCACCATACTTCTCGCCCGTGAATCCTTTTGGTCCGATGTTCAGACGCGAATCTTCGCCCGTGTAAGTCTGGAACATATGGAAGATATTAAAACGAATCCCTTGTTGTGCTTCGACATCGCCTTCAATCTTCACATCCGCTTCTTCCCAGTGATGCAACCAAGCCGCTTCATGTGTCGCGAGTAATGTGTCAAATCCAGATTCGAAAGCGACGTGAACCCGTTTCATCGCTTGTTCCAGTAACTCTTCGATGTCATGGTCACGATTCGTTACGAGCGCGACGAATTTTTCGACTGTGACACCTTCCCCAACTGCCGCTTGTTTCGTGAAACGATTCGCGACGTACTGCGTATTGCCATCGACGACTTCACACTGTGCCCCTTCGACGTCCGTGATCATTGCTGCCGTTACATGCCAATCGAGCTTTTTCGTCTTCGACGTGACGTAACCGAAACGCTCTTCAATCCCATGTTCAACGGGAAGCCAGAACTTTTCGTCATAGTTTGAATCTTCGTTCTCAACATCCGCATCAAGATACGACTCAATGACGATCTCCGCTTCGAAGTTGACAGGCGTCACTGTATATTGCAAGGCCGCGATTTCTTTGTCGACGATTGAGAAGAAACGCTTGGATTCAATTTTTGTTTCTTCGACACCGTTCTTCAATAACATCGTCCGCGTCAACACACCGTGTTGCATGTCAAGTTCCCGTTTGAAGTCGACGACTTCCCACGTATTCAAATCAACAGCTTTACCATTGACAGATACTTTCAAGCCCATGATGTTGACAGCGTTGAGTACTTTTGCGAAATACTCCGGGTAACCGTTTTTCCACCAACCGACGCGTGTCTTATCCGGATAGTAGACACCTGCGACATACATGCCTTGATGTGTGTCCCCTGTGTACTCTTCTTCAAATGTACCGCGCATACCCATATGACCGTTTCCGATCGATGTCATCGATTCCGCTAATCGATTATCTTCTGGATGAAAACCAAGCTCTGTAATTTTCCACTCACTGACCTCAAAAAGTCGTTTCATCGTCAAGTCGCTCCTTTTATGCTACGCATGTCAGTCACCCTGATCATGTAAGCGTTTCATCTATACTATACAATCTTTATTGTACACATAAAAAGAACCAATGCAATCGTTTGCACGAAAATAAATTTCTTTTTCTGCAACCGCTTCCTTTTACTAGAAATAAACGTCTCTGGAATTAAAAAAGTCTATTTTTAAGCCGACTGGCTTAAAAATAGACTTTCGTTTCATGCTTCTGATTTTCCACCACAAGACTGACGGACGACGAGATAGTGTGGAACGATGACACGTTTGCCATAAGGCGTCGCATCTTCATTGATTTGTTCGATCAGACAATTCGTTGCTTCAAAGCCAAGTCCAAAGATATTGATTTCGACAGAAGTCAACGGTGGACTCGAGAATTCTGCGATGAACAAGTTATTGAAACTGACGACGGCCATTTGATCCGGTACACTAATGCCCATCTCATTAAGCGTACTCATGACGCCAAGCGCCATCATATCATCGCTGACAACGACGGCAGTTGGCGGATGTTCAAGCGATAACAGTCGTTTGACTGCCTCTGCGCCTCCTGTCGTCATGAATGGTGCACTGACGATGTATGATTCTTGAATTGGAATCCCCTCTTCCATGAGAGCTGTCTTGTATCCACCAACACGCTCTTGCGTTACGGCTAAGTCCTGTGCGCCTCCGACGAATGCGATGCACTCGTGTCCGAGTTGATGCAAATACTTCGTTACTTCGCGACCTGCTAGATAATTATCCGTATCGACATATGTGACGTGCGATGAATCACTGAATGGTTTTCCGACCACGACGAACGGAAACTTCGAGTCTTGCAAAAATTGAACGACTTTGTCATCCGTTCGGGAATAAAGAACAACGACACCATCAACGCGGCGACCTTGAACCATCGAAACGACACCTTCGTACACTTCTTCTTCCGAGACACCTGTCGTCATATAGAGCGAGTAACCATTTTGATGCGCTTTTGTACTAATGCCTCGAATGACTTCCGAAAAAAATGGATTTTGAAGCGTTTTTGTAGCGGCACTCGGCATGACGAGACCAATCGCTTGTGTCGTCCGATTTGCTAGGCTACGTGCATGAACGTTCGGATAGTATCCGAGTTCATCCATCGCCTGTCGTACCCGTTCTTTCGTCTTTTGACTGATGCGCGAACTGTTCGCGATGACGCGTGACACTGTCGAGGGTGCGACATTTGCTTCCCGTGCTACATCCTTGATTGTTACCTGCATCCCCTTCACCTCACATTTCCCCTACTTGAGTATTTTATTTCGTTTGACGTTGCATGCGTTTACGGTGAACGATAAGAAGTATGAGCGCTAAAATTGGGGCGATTGCACCGATTGCGACGATCGACCACCAATTGACTTGTGACTTTTCAATGACATAGCTATTTGCGCTACTTGCATCGAGCGTGATTTCATAGGCATCACCGTCTTGACGTACCAAGTCTGAGAATAAAAGTCCTCTCAAACGCTGATCATCACCAATTTCTTTCGCAGATACGCGTAAGCTCGTTTTTTTCTCCCCAAGATTGATCGCGTAAACGACTTGTTGTTGTTTCGTCTCCCGTGAGTAGACTGCCATATGATCGGTTTTAGCGATCAAGCGTTGCTTCCCTGTTGCAAACGCTGGGTAGTCCTGACGCATCTCATTCAACGTCTTTACGTACTGTTGCATCTTCTTGTTTTGATCAAATGTCATCATCATCCGATTTCCGGGATCCTCACCGCCTGGCATCGCTACCTCTGTTCCCTGGTAGACGACTGGCATCCCCGGCGCAGCGTAGAGTGCGAATAGCGCTAATCGAAGCTGACGCTCTTCTTCTTCTGCTCCACCAATCTTCGCTTCCGTGATGAAGCGTTTAACATCATGATTATCAATGAAGGTTGCAAGCCCTTTAGCATTCGGATTAAACGTAGTATCTCGATTATAAACTGAATCGAGTTCTTCCGCTGAACCATTTTTACGGGCAAACTGATCCTTGACTCCATAATAAAATGGGAAGTTCGTGACGGAATCAAAACCTAATTTCGAATAGGACGCGATTTTACGCGGATCTCCGTCAAACACTTCAGCCAGTAAGAATAAATCTGGATGATTTTTCTTTACTGCTGGAATGAACGTTTTCCAAAATGTTGCCGGCACATGGCGAACCGTGTCCAGTCGATACCCGTCTATACCCGTTTCATCGACCCAGTAGTTCGCAACATCAATTAAGTAATCCACGACTTCAGGATTTTCCGTGTTGAAGTCTGGTAAATCGAACAGCCAGTTATTTTCGACTTCCGATGGGTTATTCCAGTTCATGATCGGTTGGTTTTTATGGAACCAATCCGGTTTTTCTTTCACCATCGGATGATTCGGTCCCAGGTGATTGACGACAAGATCAAGGACGACTTTAATATCCCGGTCATGCGCCTCTTTGACGAGACGTTTAAACTCTTCCTTTGTTCCGAAGTGCGGATCAATCTCGTAATAATCGTCCGTCCAGTATCCATGATAACCATTTGGACGGTTCTTAAAGATTGGGGTTAACCAAATCGATGTGAAGCCTTTTTCCTTGATGTAATCAAGACGTTTCGTCACCCCTGCTAAATCTCCGCCTTGAAAGGCTTTTGGATTTTCAGGATCCGCTTCTTGATCATTACTCGGATCCCCATTCTCGAACCGATCGACCATGATGAAATACATCCGTTCTTTTTCCCAACTTGCTGCTTCTCCGGTCATCGGTTGAAGTCCGATAGACAAGAGAAGCGGCAAGAGGAGAAGCATTATGCCTCGTCTCATGCCGCTGATTTCCCCCTTATGATTATCCTTTCGTTCCACCAGCTGTCAAACCAGACACGAAGAAACGCTGGAATGCGAAGAAGAGAAGAACGATTGGAACTGCTGATAATACGGCACCTGCCGCGAATAACGTAAAGTTATTGTCGAACTGCTCCGACACCATGTTATATAACCCGACCGCAAGCGTCTGTTTCTCAGGAGAACGCAGAACAAGCGATGCTAAGATGAAGTCGTTAAATGGAGCCATGAAGTTAAACAACGCGATGACGGCGACCATCGGTTTTGCGAGCGGTAAGATGATTTGCCAGAAGATTCGTAAGTGACCGGCACCATCCATCCGTGCCGCCTCATCAAGTTCTTTTGGAATCGTATCAAAATACCCTTTTGCAAGATACGTATTCATTGGAATCGCGCCACCCGAATACAGTAGGATAAGCGCCAGATGCGTATTAAATAATTCTAACATATTAAGCAGGACATAAATCGCAATGATCGCAACGAATTGCGGTACCATTTGCAACACAAGGAACAGAATGAGTGAATTTTTCCGACCGATGAAACGGTAACGTGAAAAAATGTATCCTGTCAATGTGATCAAAGCGACAGAGACGACCATCGTAATGACGGCGATTTTAATCGTATTCAAGTACCACATGCCGTAATCTGTCTTTGCGGGATCAAATAAATCAAAGTAATGCATTAATGTCGGATTGCTCGGGAAGATATCCGATGTGATACTTTTCCCTGGGTTGAGTGAAGTACCAACGACCCAGAGAAGTGGATAGACGATAATGATAGAGGCGATCGTCAAAATGAGATATGACAACGCCATGTTGATTCGGTTTTGTTTTCTCATATTAGATCATATCCTCATCTTTAAATGATTTTGAACGCTTGAACTGAATGACGGCAATCGTCATGATGAAGAACGACAACACAAGCGTGATGGCTGCTGCGAATCCATACTGTGGGTTTGAGCCGAGTGACAATTTGTAAATCCATGAAATCAAGATATCCGTTCCACCTGCCGATTGTCCCGGTACTGCCGGTCCACCGTTGTTGAAGAGATAAATGATATTGAAGTTATTGAAGTTGAACGTATACTGCGTGATCAAGATTGGAGCCGTTGCGAACAGAATCATCGGTAACGTGATCAGGCGGAACTTTTCGCCCGAAGTTGCCCCGTCAATTGTCGCCGCTTCATAAAGATCTTCAGGAATCGACTGCAAGATTCCCGTCGTTAGCGTCATGATGTACGGGAAGCCTAACCACCACTGGATCCCGATCAAGGCAAGCTTCGTATACGTCGGATCCGTCATCCAATCGAGACCATTTTCAAGACCGATTGCTGGTAACAATGTCGTATTGAAGACACCGAAAGTTTCATTGAACATCGAACGGAAGATCAAGATCGTGATAAACGCTGGTACTGCCCATGAAAGAATCAAAATGGAACGGAAGAACCGTTTTCCTTTGAGTCCTTTTTGGTTCAGCAAAACTGCCAGTCCGATACCGATCGCGATGACACCTGTCGTCGAAGCGACGGTCCAGACAAGCGTCCAACCAAGAACGCTGACGAACGTATCGCGGAAAATATCAACCGTGAAGATATTCAAGAAGTTTTGAATCCCGATCCAGTCGACCAACTTCGCGGGTGGAGAGTTGTTGAATTTATAGTTCGTAAACGCAATTAAAAATGTAAAGATCAACGGTAAGACGACTGTGAACACTAAAAGCACTAACGAAGGAATCAACATCGCATACGGGAATCCATTATCACGGAAATTCCGTAGTTGCATTTTCAAAGAAGGTACTTCAAGGTTCATGTCGCGCAACTTACCGATTCGATACGCATCGATAAAGTTCCAGACGTAAATGGCGATACCAAAGACAAGTAAAATCAAGGCAATGATGCCCTCGACCATTAGAAAGATCGAGTGATCCCCCCTTACGCCTGGTACCTCACCGAGTGTAATCAAGCCCCAGATCGCTCCGCGATCGCCAGGACCATTTCCGGCTCCTTTGAAGAACAGTTCAAAGTTAACGAGGAAATATGAAAGTACGACGACAAAAAACGTCGCGCCTTTAAGGAATTGTTTATTGTATAGTTGTCCTACTCCTGGAATGATCGACATCAGCGCCGCAATCGTGCGGTGGTTCGTCTTTTTTTCAGGCGTTGGATTCGTCGGGTGTGGTGTTGCAATCGCAGCCATCGTCCGTTCTCCTTTCCAAAGGTCATGTCTGACCTCAGGCTTCTCTTCCAACCATAAAGATGAGGGGGAATCCAAGATCCCCCTCTCTTTATCTCTTTGTCATGGATTCATGCGTTCCACTTACGCTTATTGATTGTTTGCTTCGATTTGTTGCTTGATTTGTTTAACAGCGTCATCAGCTGATTTTTGTGCGTCTTGTTTGTTCGTTGCAACAAGTTGAAGTGCTGCTGCCATTGGCTCCCAAACTTGACCCATCTCAGCGATGTTCGGCATTGGTACACCGTTTTTCGCTTGTGCGAAGACTGCCGCCGCAACTTCGTTATCCTTGATTGCTGCATCTTCTTGAAGTTCAGTGACTGGTGGGATCTCATTGTATTTCTCGAACATCGCTTTTGCGTTGTCTTTACCAGTGAGAGAAGCCAAGAACTTCTCAGCCCACTCTGCATTTTCCGAGTATGCTGAAATCGCATATGTTTTTACACCAACGAATGTTTTGATCGGCTCACCGTTTGGAAGTTTTGGAAGCTCAGAAGCTCCAAGGTTGATGCCTTTATCTTTATAACCAGCGACAGCCCATGGTCCGTTCATGACAGCTGCAGCCTTTTTATCACCAAAGAGTTGGTCCATAGCTTGACCACCGCCACCACCGATGAGACCTTTCGGGAAGAGACCTTCTTTATACCATTTACCGATGTAATCCATTCCTTCGACTGCACCTTTATTGTTCAAGCCGATATCCGCTGGATCCAATTTGCCGCCATTGTCTTTGAAGACATAACCGCCGTATCCACCGATTGGACCATGTGCGAAGTAGAAGTTATCCCATAAAGCGAGGAAGCCGTACTTCCCGTCTTTTTTCTTTTCAGTAGATAGTTTGTATAAGTCATCCATTGAAGCTGGCGCTTCTTTTAATTCATCTTTATTGAAAAGGAGGATTGGTGTTTCAATGGCTTTCGGATATCCGTAGACTTTACCGTCAAACGTTACTGCTGATTTTGCTGTATCGATGAACGGCTCAAGTGCTTTTTCTCCATCTTTGAGTTCAGCGATCAACCCTTGGTCAACGACTGTACCGATCTGGTCGTGAGGAAGAAGCATGATATCTGGTCCTTTACCTGCTGGTCCGTCAAGTGCTACTTTCTTTTGCTGATCCGTCATTTTGACTTCTTTGACTTCAACTTTCACGCCTTCTTTTTTCTCAAACGCTTTAGCTGCCGCTTTTGTCGTTTCAGCTTTGTCAGTATCTTCCCAAACGACGATTTTAGATGGTTTTTTGCTACCTGATTCTGAAGATGAAGAATCAGAGTCTGATCCACCGCCACATGCTGCAAGTGCACCCATTGCCATGACAGATACAGAAAGACCTGCTACGAATTTTTTCATTTCCATGATTGAAATTTCCTCCCCAAGTTAACTTATGAATGATAAGTTTTAATGCACAACGTTTGCATAAAGGCACAACCATTTTCTCATGATAACAACCGAGTGGTTGTAAGCGTTTTATGAAAACGTTTGCATCACCTTTACATTTTTATTATACAATCTAAAATCCTTTTGACAAGACCTTTTAATCAATTATTTTCTTACATTTCAAAAACTTTTTAATTCTGATTTCATTATTTGAATCAAATGCTGGATTGGATAAGCAAACAAAAAGAAAACGTTTTCATTTTTATTGTTTGCACAACATGATGCAAACGATTGCATCATACTCTCGACTTTTATCAGGAATCCTTGATTTCATGGGATTGCAATTGACTTTAAGAAAGCGCTTTACTATTCTTAGGTCGAAGACATAATCAATACGATGCAAGCGATTGCGTTAAGGAGTGACTGCCATGTTCAAAGAAGCTGTGTTTCACCGTGCGATGTCTCCCTTCGTCTATAAGTATGACGAGCGAACGATCCACATCCGTTTACAAACAAAAAAAAATGACGTTGATCGCGTCGATTTGATTTGGGGCGATCCGTATGATTGGCATACTGAAAACCCAGATGCTGCCGACTGGAACTTTGATCCCTCGAAATCGAACTACTGGAATACATTCGAAACGCCGATGAAGCGTAGTGGCTCTGATGAACTATATGATTATTGGTTCATTGATGTCGTTCCACCCTTCCGTCGTCTACGATATGGTTTCCGTCTCCATGACGGTGCGACAAGTCAAGTCTTTACAGAACGTGGATGGTTCGATGAAAAACCACTTGATGATACCGGCTACTATTTCTGTGTGCCGTTCCTCAATGCAGTCGATGTATTCTCGGCTCCGGATTGGGTCCAGGATACGGTTTGGTATCAAATCTTCCCAGACCGCTTCGCAAATGGCGATACGACGAACGATCCGGCTGGTACACTTCCATGGAACAGCACGGCACCAACGACGACGAATCTCTTCGGTGGAGATTTCCAGGGTGTCATCGATCATATCGACTACCTTGTTGAGCTCGGTATTACCGGCATTTACTTCTGTCCGATCTTCTTGGCGAAATCGAATCATAAATACGATACGATTGATTACTTAGAAATTGATCCACAGTTCGGCACGAAAGAAAAATTCAAGGAAATGGTTGATTTGTTACATGCACATGGTATTCGTATCATGCTAGATGCCGTCTTTAATCACGCTGGCTTCCACCATAAAGCCTTTGCTGATATCCGTGAACATGGTAGTCATTCGACATATAAGGAATGGTTCCACTTGCGCGATTTCCCACTCGTTACCGAACCGCTACCGAACTACGATACATTTGCTTTCGTACCTGAGATGCCAAAATTCAATACCGAGAACGATGAAGTAAAGTCATACTTACTCCATGTCGCCCGCTATTGGGTCGAGGAATTCGGAATCGATGGCTGGCGACTCGACGTCGCCAACGAGGTCGATCACGCATTTTGGCGTGATTTCCGTCAAGTCGTCAAGGAAGTCAACCCTGACACGTATATCCTTGGTGAAATTTGGCATGACTCACAGGAATGGTTGCTCGGTGACCAGTTTGACGCCGTCATGAACTATCCATTTACGAATGCTGCTTTGAATTTCTTTGCTTTAGATAAGACTAAAGCAACTTCGTATGCGAACGATATGTCGCATGTATTGTTCTCAAACACGATGAATGTCAATGAAGTGACCTTTAATTTAATCGGTTCACACGATACACCACGTGCGTTGACGCGTGCTGGCAATAACAAACAAAAGCTTCGTCTTCTCTTGTTATCGATGTTGACGTTCTCGGGTAGTCCCGTCATCTATTATGGTGACGAAATCGGTCTCGATGGCGATCAAGATCCAGGCTGTCGGAAATGCATGCCATGGGATCCAGAGGAGCAGGATCAGGAGTTATTCGCCTATACGCGACACTTGTTACAGCTTCGAAAGCAGCATAAGACGCTTGCGAACCAAGGTCACATTTCTTTCGTTCATGCGAATGATGAGACGAATACGATCATCATGCGTCGCATGAGCCCGGAAGGATTGTATTATATCTACTTCAACAATTCAGATGTTCCTGTTTCGTTGACCGCTCCACAAGCTGGTCGAGGGCTTGATTTATTGACGAACACGCACCAGCAGACACTTGATGTTTCTCTCCCCGCGTATTCTGGAACGATCGTTCAAGTCTTATAACCACCTAAAAGCCTGTACACTCACCTTCTAAAAAAGAAGTTTTGTGTACAGGCTTTTTTCTGTATCCGTTCTCCAAGATAACAACAAGTTAATGAATACCATCGAATTAGGGTATAGGGTACAGAAAGGAGGACATCCTCCATGGAAATTTTCTTTTACGCCGGTCTCATCCTCATCGGCTTGTTTACGATCAGTTACTTGAGTGAACGATTCCACGTCCCGAGTATTCTGGCCTTCATCTTGATTGGAATCGTCCTTGGATTTTATTACGATCCTCCCGAAGAACTGAAACTCGGAGGAGAAGCGGGCATCATCGTCCTGTTCTTTTTACTCGGTCTAAAATTTTCAGTGGCGGACTTGCTGATTCAGCTCCGTTCCATTTGGAAAGCAGGAGTCATCGATATTCTACTTTCGTTTGGTGGAACAATCCTGTTGACTCTATCGTTTGGCTTTTCAGTCGCAGAATCGTTTTTGATCGGCTGTGTCTTGTATGCGACGAGTTCTTCGATTTCAGCTCGACTGCTCGATCGGGAACCGGATAAACATCAGGATGTAAATCGCTTCGTGCTGTCCTTACTCGTCTTCGAAGATTTGATGGCACCAATCCTACTGACGACGGCCCCGTTCGTTTTAGGGACTGAGACGTTCTCGGTTGCCAAAATCAGCATCATCTTTTTAGGGTTCGCCTTCTTCTTCATTGCTTTAATCATCATGACGTTATTCATCCGAAGACGGAAACGTCTCGTCGATTCACTCTACCGTCATCCTGATGCCGGCATCGGAATCATCGGGTTAATCTTGTTATTTTCCGGTATCGGTATTTTATTCGGATTGTCAGAAGTACTTGGCGCCTTTATCATCGGTATTCTGTTAACCGAACTGGATGAGACGCGTTATCTTAGACGACTAGTCACGCCGTTTCAAGACTTATTGTTACCCCTGTTCTTTATTACGTTCGGAATGTCATTCGAGTTGACTGACGGATTACCAATAGATCTATTTTTTGTTGCGCTTGTTATTTGGGGGGTCGTCTCGAAATTCTTAGTCGGTTACCTCGGCGGAAAATCGTTCGGTCTATCAAATTATCATGCGATCGAATCAGGATTCTGTCTTGGTCCACGTGGTGAATTTTCGATTCTCTTCATCACGCTCGCTAGTGGCGCATTCGTAACGTTGACCGGGATATACATTTTTGTTTCTGCTTTTCTTGGAATTTTACTATTCCGTATCTCTACAGGATTGACGAATCGCACACATGCGACCGCACGAAAAATCAAAAAGAAATTGAATTAAAAAGACGTCGGTGCATCGTGCGTTTCCGACGTCTTTCTTCTATATATGTTCTTCATATGTTCTTCGATTCATCGTCCGACAAAAACGGGACGTTTTTTTTCGATGAAGGATTCAACAGCATGACGATGGTCTTCCGTTTTTCCAGCACGTGACTGATAGATGATTTCTTGAGCAAGCATTTCCTCCAAGTTATTTTCATAACTCGCTGCTTGCAGCTGTTTGATGTACCCGATCACTTTTGTCGGACGATCTGCCAGCTGACGAGCAAACGCTGTGACCTCTTCTACATAATTCTCTGATTCGATACTTCGTGTCGCAAGATTGAGCGAAACGGCTTCGTCTGCTGATATCGTATCACCGAGTAACGCAAGCTCTGTTGCTTTTGCTGCACCGATTAGCCGAGGTAAGAAATACGGAGCTCCTGCATCCGGGACAAGACCGATATTGATGAATCCAAGCGACAATTTCGCTTCAGCGTGGACGAGCCGGAAATCGCAGGCAAGCGTCAATGATAAACCGGCACCTGCCGCTACACCATTGATGGCAGCAATCGTCGGTTTTTTCGATTTAGCGAGTGCCCGAACGACAGGATGATAATACTGTTGTAGATATTCACCATGATCGAGCTCAGGCGAGACGGTTTTCAAATCTTGTCCTGCACAAAAACCACGTCCTTCACCCGTCAAGACGATGACACGTACTTCCTCATCCTGATTCGCTTCTTCTAGAGCATCTGCCAACTCTTCTAATAAATTCGACGTTAATGCATTCAGTTGTTTGGGTCGAGCCAGCGTTAGCGTTGCGATTTGATCCTTGACGACATAATGCATTTCTCGTTTCATCGGATTCCCCTACCTTTTAAAAATGAATGATTGTTCATTATGATGTATTCGTGATATTTTATGAAAATCCTTTTAAATCTCTTTTTTTTCGATGAAAGACAAAAAACCCTCTTTCATTATGAAAATCGAAGGCGTATAGTTTCAAAAAGATAAAGAAACACTATTCGTTTTATGAAACAAAGGGGATTTATTTATGAAAACAGTCAAGCAACCAAGCTTATTCCACATTACGTGGCCATTATTCATCGAGATCGCATTGCATATGAGCCTCGGGATCATTGCAACGTTGATTTTAAGTTATTACTCGGATAGCGCTGCTGCGGCAGTCGGTGTATCCAATCAAATTTTGAATATCTTCATTATTCTCTTTAACATCACCTCGGTCGGTGCAACGATCATCATTGGTCAGTACCTAGGTGCAAGAAAGACGCAAAACGCTCGTCAAACGGCTCGTTCTGCTTTTGCGATTAACTTGTATACCGGTCTAATCGTTTCTCTGACCGTCGTGTTGTTCGGAAGACAACTCCTTGGATTTTTCTCGTTAGAAGGAGAGACACTCGTCTATGGCGAAACGTTCATTAAGATCGTTGGTCTATTCCTTTTCTTAGAAGCCATCTCATTGACACTGGGTGCGATTCTCCGGAGTCATGGATTCACTAAAAATGCTATGTACGTCACGCTACTGATGAATTTCGTTAGTGCTTTTGGTAACGTCATCGCTGTTCTTGGACTCTTCGGCATTCCCGTTCTCGGTGTTGCTGGTGTCGCTTGGTCGATCGTCATCGCTCGGACAATCGCTGTCCTTGTCTTGTTCTTCGTCGTCTACCGGAAACTTTCATTACGCTTTACAATTAAAGACTTGATTCATTTCAACCGTGAAGATGTGAAACGGATCATGAACATCGGAATCCCATCTGCTGGTGAAGGGATCTCGTATCAATTCTCACAACTCATCATCACAGGATTCATCGCAACAATTGGTGAAGCAGCGTTGTCTGCTCGCGTCTATGTGTCGAATATCACAATGCTTTGTTTCTTATTCACACTTGCGATCGCGCAAGGAACGCAATTACTCGTCGCACGCCAAGTTGGTGCTCAACAATTTGAACAAGCATATGGACGGGCTGTGAAAACATTAAAGATTGCTGTTTTCGCAAGCTTCATCTCAGCTGTTGCACTTGCTTCATTCGGTTCATCGATTCTATCAGCGTTCACATCGAGTCCTGAAATCATTGCAATCGGTATCCCACTACTTTGGGCAAGTGTCATTCTTGAACCAGGTCGCGCAATGAACATTGTACTGATGGGAACTCTTAAATCGGCAGGAGATGTTCGTTTCCCTGTCGCCATCGGTATTCTATCGATGTGGGGAATCGCGGTCGTCCTCAGTTATACACTTGGTCTTGGTTTCGGTCTCGGTTTAATTGGAATCTGGATTGCCTTCTCTGCTGACGAATGGTTCCGTGGCATTTTCGCCATGAAACGTTGGCACGGACGGAAATGGATCCAATACTCACTCGTCAAAGGAGAAACACATGAGCAAAACGAACGTCGAGAGGCTTCTGAAGCAGTCTAAGATTGACTTTGAATCCCTCACTTATCCTGTTGATCTTGATGATTTATCTGCTGAAGCCGTCGCTAGAAAGATTAATTACCCCCTTTCGACCATTTTTAAAACCCTTGTTTTGAAAATGGTCGAAAATAAATATGTCTTCGTCGTCATTTCGGGGGAAGAAGAACTCTCTCTAAAGGCAGCGGCTAAAGCATTGCATTCGAAAAAAGTCGCGCTTGTTCCGATGAAGGAGTTAGAATTCCTGACTGGCTATATTCGAGGTGGTGTCTCTGCCATCGGTGCTAAGAAGAATTTTCCGGTTCTTTTATCGGATCGTGCTATCCATGAACCATTCATCATCATATCCGCTGGAAAACGTGGACATCAAGTTCGATTGAATCCTCATGATTTTTTATCTTTCACTCAGGGGATTCTCTTTATGAACGGCTGAATTCCATCTCCTAATTATGGTATGATGAGTAGTATCGATGAAGTGGCAGGAGGAATCATTTTGTGGAAAGATCGTGTTCGTAATTCAATACCCAACCTATTTACGTTCGGAAATCTGTATTGTGGTTTTTTAGCCATCGTCATGGCAGCAAAAGGTGATTTTCAAAATGCCACCTTACTAATCGTCATCGCGATGATGCTTGATAGTCTAGACGGACGTCTTGCTCGGATGCTTGGTGTAGCAGGCGACTTCGGAAAAGAACTGGACTCATTAGCAGATATCGTGACATTCGGTGTCGCACCTGCAATGATGGCCTACTATACGTATTTCTATGAATTCGGAGAAGTTGGTTTACTAATCTCTGCTCTGTTCCCGTTGTTTGGCGCATTTCGTCTTGCTCGTTTTAATTTATCGGCAACGAATGTGGCATCTGCTTATTTTTCAGGTGTACCGATTACAGCGGCAGGTGGTATTTTGGCCGTCGTCACGTTGTTTAGCGGACGAATGAACGACTTGATGGTCCCACTCGTTTTTACAGGTCTTGCCTTCTTGATGGTCAGTCGTGTCAAGATTCCAAGTTTTAAAGACATTCCCGTTCCGCGCCATACGTTCGTCATCACCTTTACGTTGCTATACGTGACGTATGTCATGATTGCGCGTAGCAATGAGTGGTCTACGTTTTGGTTCGTTGCTGTTCCGTTGTATATCGCGTTTCTCCTTTTTTCGTTCATCAAAAAGAAGAAGCAAAAACAACATTCAAACGGATGATAGAAAGTGGTTCGGTTTCTCTTGCGAGAAGCCGGACCACTTTTTTTATAAGACCGCTTCTCCCTCGCTCGTTTTCAAGATATATGGGTATACTTATGACAGAAGCTATTTTTGGAAACGGAGGAATGTCACGCATGGAGCAGTTTCATAAACGTCTTTGGATTTTCTTTTCGATTTGGTTCACCATCGGCTTGATCTTAGTTGGTTTTTCGTTACTTCCCCCTTGGCTCGAGTGGGCCAACGCCGTCTTTTTATTCGCTTCCGGCTTATACGCAGCGCTCTATTTTTGGCATGTCTTACCGAAGGGACGTCTTGTCATCCCCTTCATCTTCTTTGGTTCGATCATCATTGAATCGATTGGGGTCCATACCGGTTGGCCGTTTGGAACATATCGTTACGAGTCGGATTTCGGTGTCCAATTATTAGGTGTGCCGATTACGATCGGAGCTGCATGGCTGTCGGTTATGGGGGCGAGTCTCGCTTTCTCCCGTTTATTTTCGTTTCGCTATAGTACATTGATTCTCGTTCCGTTGTTTGCCGTCTGGCTCGATTTAGCGATCGATCCTGTTGCTGCTAACGTGAAATCGTATTGGCTTTGGCAAGACGGTGGTTGGTATTACGATATTCCGACACAAAATTTCTTCGGGTGGTATGGAACGGCGCTCGTCTTTTCCTTTTTCATCAATCGCTATCAAGTCAAGGCGACGGATGCCGCACTCGAACAAAACAATCAGTATCTCTTTTTGATGTTGCATACTTTATTCGGTGTTACAGCAGGAGTTGCTGGTCTCTATGGCGTCACTTTGGTCAGCTTAAGTGCATTCATCGCCTATTTCATTGTGAAGCGAGGGGTTATCGTTGAAAGAAGCAAACAAAAGCAAATTAGCTGAATCCGTATTTCATACGTATGTCGATCATGCTTTGATCCGACGTCATTTCCACCGTGTCTTATATCGAGCAGACGATCTACCTGTCCCTGGTCTCATGCTTGCTACGCACAGTTCTTGGTGGGATGGTATGATTCTTTTTCATTTAGATCAGACCTGTCTCCATCACGATCCCTACGTCATGATTGATCAAGCAGGGCTTGCTCGTTTTCCGTTCTTCTCCCGTCTCGGAGCTTTCTCTGTTGACCGGACATCATTCGCTGATATCAAGACAAGCCTTCATTATGCAAAAGAACGACTTCAAAATGGGAGCAGCGTCTGGTTGTTTCCTCAAGGCGAAGAACGTCATCAAGAGGACCGTCCGCTCCGCTTAGCAAGTGGTGCCACACATTTGACGCGTCATACGGATCACGTGTCTCTCGTCGCCTTTTATTATTCATATGGCCATGAACAGCAACCGGACGTCTATATCCGGACGCGTCGCTTTCATCCATCACCTAACGAACGGTCAAGTGCTCAGGCAAAGCGACTGACAACAGAACTAACTGCTTTATACGACGACATTCGAGCAGATGCAATTGCGGAACGTGTTGATTTGTATCGCTGTATCTCTACACGAAGGGAACCACTTCCTGCACGAACGGAGCGCTGGTTACGGGCACTCCGCTCATGAGTTGGTTCTTTCTCTTCTTCGCTCTAGCTGTCTGTCTCTATACTTGGATTAATTTAGCTTTCTTACCACGATTAACGGATCCTGTTCAACCAGATAGTCTAGCAATCTGCATCCCCTTACGGAATGAGGAGCGCAATGTCCGAAAATTATTAGACGCATTAGAACCCGCTCTGACACCTGGGATGCACGTTTACTTATATGAAGACCGCTCGACCGATCGGACGCGCGAGTTATTGCTCGATCGGATCGGTCAAGATGACCGTTTTACAGTGATTGATGGTCTTCCCTTACCAGCAGGCTGGGCAGGAAAGGTTCATGCGTGTCATCAGCTCGCGAAACGAACGACAGAGGACTATCTGTTATTTCTCGATGCTGATGTGACACTGACATCGGATGCGATTTGTCGCTTATACGGAACGATACGAACAGAACAAGCCGTTTTCCTTTCCGGTTTCCCGTCCTTTCCTGTACCGACGTTTCTCGGGAAGTGTTTGATTCCGATGCAACATGTTCTTATCGCACAGCATCTTCCGATTCCGTTTCGCAAAGTGAAACATCCAGCGTTTGCTGCTGCCAACGGCATGGTCGTCCTCGTCGAACGACACGCGTATGATCAAGTCGGTGGACATGAAAGTATTCAATCGGCTCTCGTTGACGACTTAGAACTTTGTCGTACATTTAAACGAAACGGGTTGACGACGACGCTTGTCGAAGTAGCTCCAGCAGTCTCTTGTGATATGTACGCGACGAACGAAGAAGTCTGGCAAGGTTTTCTAAAGAATGTCTTTCGCGGGATGAACGATTCTTATGTCGTCGGATCATACTTTCTACTCTTTTACTTGGTTCAAGCAAGTGTCCTACCTTATCTCATTCTTCACCCATCCTGGCAGATGGGTGGCGCACTGATTCTTCTTTATTTAGCACGATTCCGGATCGATCGTGCGGCACGAATCCGACATGTTTGGTGGCTCCATCCACTGGCGGTATTCCTTTATGTCATCCTGC
The DNA here is from genome assembly GCF_964277885.1 of uncultured Exiguobacterium sp. NCBI lineage: Bacteria > Bacillati > Bacillota > Bacilli > Caryophanales > Exiguobacterium > uncultured Exiguobacterium sp. The sequence continues at coordinate 2,070,101 of NZ_CAXYJR010000005.1, forward strand.
TAGCAAGTGCAATGATTCGAAGCTTTAGGAAACGGGAAATCACATGGAAGGGTAGGACCTATTCATAAGGAGGAATCAGTATCATGAAACATATAGCTGTCATCGGAGCCGGTCTTGGTGGACTAAGTGCTGCTATCTCATTAGCAGCAAAAGGATTTCGTGTCACGGTCATCGAGCGCAATACACATATCGGTGGTAAAATGATGCCGATCGTCACAGAAGGACATCGCTTCGATTTTGGTCCGAACACGATCACTATGCCGGAAGTTTTTCAGTCTGTCATTCTTGAATCCGGTGCGGATCCCGATGAGTACTTTACATTCACGAAACTTGAGCGTCATACGGTCAATCATTTTTCCGACGGAAGAACATTAACATTTTCGTCTGGACGTGAAGCGATGCGGACAGAAGTAGATCGTTTCACGAACGGTCAGTTGGCGAAGAATGATATTACAGGTTACCAAGAAGAAGTGGCAAAGTTGCATACGATCGCAAAACAACAATTCTTTACGAACATTGATTCCTTCATCCGCCCCTCCCTCTGGCGAGACATGTTGAAAGTGCATCCCTTTCAAAATCTTCATGGGTTGCATAAGCACTACTTTAAGGATAAAGGGTTGATTCAGGCGCTCGATCGTTATGCGACGTATATCGGAAGTAGTCCGTATCAAACCCCCGCCACCTTTAGTCTAATCGCTCATTTAGAACTAAATGACGGTGTCTACTTCACAAATGGCGGCAATACAGCGATCGCAGAAGGATTCGCCCGACGTGCAAAAGAACTCGGTGTCGTCTTCCGTCTTGGCGATGAAGTGACACAGATCGAAGTCGTCGATGGACAAGCAACGGAAATTGAATTGAATCACTTGGAATATCTACCGGTTGACTTCGTCGTCATGAACGGTGATTTGTTGACACAATATCCACGCCTGATCTCAGAAACGGCACGACCTGATTTTAAAAACCCAACACCTGCTCAGGTCGAACCATCGATTTCTGCCTACGTCCGATGCATCGGTCTCTCACGTCGGATCGAAGGGCTGGCTCATCATAACGTCTTCTTCTCTTCGGATTATGAAGCTGAGTTCAAGGCACTCTTTGATGAAAAACGTTACGCTGAGGAGCCGACGATCTATATCTCGAATTCTTCCGTCACAGCACCAGAAATGGGACAAGCGGGTGACAACTTATTCGTGCTCGTCAATGCACCTGCAACGGATACTGGACATGCGATTGATTTTGATACGTATGATCAACTGATCAATCAGCGATTGCAGTCTTTTGGAATTGATATTTCATCTGATGTCGTCTTCGAACAACGAGTCACACCACAGGATATCGAACAAACCTTCTTTGCTTATCACGGCTCATTATATGGCTTGTCATCCAATGGCATCCGGTCGTCTTTCCTCCGTCCGAGCAACCGTTCAAAGAATGTTCACAATTTGTTTTTTGCCGGTGGATCAACGCATCCTGGTGGTGGTAGTCCAATGGTGACGCTTTCAGGAAAACTAGCAAGTGAACGAATTGTCTCCGCTGTCGCCGCTACCCTGTGAACGTTATGTGAATTGCATATCAATCACTTGTACGGACAACTAAGATTTGATACGATTACTTCGAGTTCAAGAGGTAGTGATTGACCCCACATCCTCAATCAAGCGCAAGGTGACTTCCCCGAGTCAAGAGCGTTGAAGAACTTACTTTTTCTAACCAGCGAAATCAAATGGGACCCACCCATTTCATCACGTGACTCATTGTGTGTCCATTCGCATGACTTACGACGTTCCCCCTTAGATCGTCTCATCCGTTTGGTCCACAGGTAGCTCGATAAAGAAAAGACCATCCCCGTGGTCGAAACAGACCTATCTCGTAGTCCAGATGTTCGCTCTGGTGTAGAAGTAATCTGAGACTCCCCGGTCTCAGACCATAGAAAAAAGACCTTGGTCCCCGCCAAGGTCTTTTTTCTATGGTCATGTATTAAATCGTTGCAAGTAACTTCATTTTTTGCCAACGGCTGACATACGCCCGTTTGGTAAAGACGTCATAGTGATTATCCCGCGCTGCATCAAGAATACCGCGGTATAGGAAAGCAGCAGCCTTCAGAGCACGCCGACTCTCTCGTGGATACCGTTCAAACGATGGAATCGCCGCGTCATACAGATGCTCTGCTCGAAGTGCTACTTCTTCCCAGAGACCGATGAAATCTCCTGAAGGATGACCAGCGAGTAACGATTCCGGTGTGACACCGTATGTCTCCATCCATGAATGGGGCAAGTAGATGCGACCACGTTTTGCGTCTTCACCAACATCGCGTAAAATGTTCGTCAGCTGCATCGCAATTCCAAGATCGATAGCGGACTTACGGAGATCTGGTTGTTGCGGGGCAAGGATGGGCAACAGCATCAAACCAACCGTACTTGCTACGTAATAGCTGTACTGCTCCGTCTCCTCAAGCGTCTGATAACGATTTTTCTCGATATCCCAACGCATCCCTTCCGCGAGTTCAAGAAATGGTGTCTCATCCATTTCGTAACGTTCAAATACGTCTGCCAACGCAATCCATAAAGGTTTATCTAGTACTTCGCCATTGCGGAATCGTTTGAATTCACTTAAGAAAGCCAGTAAGCTCTCTTTTGGTGTATCCGACTCATCGACGGTATCGTCGAGGAATCGGCAAAATGTATAGATGGCATAAACAGCTTGTCGATCTTCTTTTGGTAAGAGTGAAAAGGCTTTATAGAACGTCTTAGATCCGGACTGAATGACTTCCTCACATTTGATATACGCGTTCTGGATCGTCACTGAATTCATGTTTCCACCCCATCTCTTGTTCCATTCGGTTTACGAGTATCGTTGCGCCCATCATGACGACTGGTACTCCTCCACACGGATGCACCGATGCACCGACGGCATATAATCGATCAATATCCGGATACGGTTTTGCCTGTGTCTTTAAGGCAGCCGATTGGCGAATCGTCGGCGCGATCCCAAAACTACCTCCCTGATACAATCCAAATGCCTGTGCATCATTCGGTGTACGAATCTTCATTTCTTGTATCTTTTCCCGGAATCCCGGATGATGATGCTCGATTTTTTCAAGTACAGTCTCAATGAAGTCTACATCTTCATAATCTTCTACACCATAACCACGCGGAGAAGGAATCAATGAGTAGACGACACTATCATCTGTTCCTGTCAAACTACGATCAATACGACTTGGATGGAACAGATAGACTGCCGGATGTTCGGGTAATCGTCCTTTTTTAAAGATATTCGTCATGAGCGGTTCCAAGTCATTTGGCATCAAAAAACGATGCACCGGTAAATCGACTTTCCCTTTCATCTTGAAATACAGCAATAGCGTACCGCCTGAAGGCGTATAGGTCTTAGGTCGTTTACCTTCTACAAGACGTTCCATCAATGGAAACTCTCCATTTAGTACGATTTGATCGAATGCTTCCTGTGTGCCATCTTGTAAGACGATTTCCTTCGCCTGTCCTTGGTCGATGATGATTCGTTCAACGGGTGCCTCGAAGACGAATCGGACACCACGTTCGACTAATGTGTCGTACATGCGTTCAGCAAGCGAGAAATAGCCACCTTTTACATACCAGACACCTTCTGCTTGTTCCCGGTATGGAATCAAACCGTAAATCGATGGTGTCGTATAAGGGTTTCCGCCGATATAAAATGTTGGGAAACTGTACGCCATGCGCAAATATTTACTCTTGAAGTATCTTTTCAAATGGTCGTGTGCAGTCTCTAGAGCGTGCATCTGTAATAATGGACGCATCATGTCTGGGTGCAACAACTCCGTCTTCCGACGATAACCACGTTCTAAAAATTTCGATACACTCGTCTCATAATCCTTTTCTTTTTGATGCATGAATTCATAAAATCCACGACCTTCACCGAATTGACGTTCGATCGCAATCGCTTGATCCACGACATCTGCTACTTTCGTGACGACCGTACCATCGTCGAAGTGAAGGTCATACAATGGATCGACACGTTCAAGTTCTACTCCCGTCACTCTGGCTTCTGCCAACTGCTCTTTTAACTTGCCTGGCATCAAGACAATCGTCGGACCTTCATCGATGCGGCCACCCGATTCAAAATCGACGGATCGTAATCGACCTCCAACATGCGCTTCTTTTTCAAAAATCGTAATCTCGACTCCGGGATGTCTTGCTGTCAGCAAAAGCGCTGCATGCAGTGTACCGACACCGGCTCCTACGAATCCTATCTTCATGTCCGCACCCCTTCTTTTTTGAGCACGAGTTCTGCCGTGATACGCGCGGATTCGAAAATCGTTGGTAATCCGCTACCCGGATGTGTGCCACCTCCGACGAGATACAGGTGATCAAGCTCTTCAAATTGATTATGCGGTCGGAAATACATCATCTGTGTCAACTGATGACCAAGATTGAACGTCGCGCCTTGATGAATCCCCATCGCTTCCCAGTCGTCTGGCGTGAACATCTCTTCGACTTCGATTGCCGCTTCAATCCCTTGATACGGTGAACGCGTTTCAAGAGCGTCCAGAACACGACGACGTAGTTTCGGTCCTTCGATCGACCAATCCAGTTCCGAGTAATTGTTCGGCACTGGCACTAGGACATACATAGCAGACTTGCCTTCAGGTGCTAGTGTCGGATCAAGGACAGATGGATTTTGGACATAGAATGAAAAGTCATCCGATAATTCTAAAGTCTGCGTCATCTCGCGAACATTTTTCTCATAGTCCTCTGCGAAGTAGATCGTATGGTGTGGTGCATCGAACGTCCGATTGACACCAAGGTATAACATGAACGTCGAACACGAGAATTTTTTACGGTCAATTTTTGGTCGGGACCATTTTTTCAAAACCCCTTCCGGCACCAGATGATTCATCGCATGTGCGAAATCGGCACCGATGATGACTTCATCGAATAACTCATGTTGACCTGACTCGAGGATGACTCCTTCTACAGCTTTTCCGTTTAAAATCAATTGTTTGACGCCCACACCTAACTGTACGGTTCCGCCTAGCTCCTCGATCGCACGTTGCATTGCAAGCGGTATTTGATGCATCCCGCCAATCGGATGGTGGACACCGTAAGCATGTTCCATGTAAGACAAGATCGAAAAACCACCCGGACATTCCCAAGCTGACATGCCTAAGTATTTCGCTTGGAATGTAAAAGAATACTTCAATTCTTCGCTCGTGAAGTAATCGGATAAGACATCATAAAGCGATCGTCCGAGCGATAGGCGTGGAAGTGCTGTTAAGACACGCGGTGATAAGTAATCCGTCAGCCGATCGTGACGCGTCTGTAAGATTGGCATGAGTTTTCCAAGCTTAAGTGCTTGCTCTGCCATGAATCGATCATACCCTTCTCCGTTTCCAGGAAATTGTCGCTCGATTGCCTCTTTCATCCGGTCCCGATCCGTCGTCATCGTAAACTGTTCTGTTCCGCCTTTAAAGTAGAGCGTATACATCGGATCAAGTGCCTTTAAATCTAAATAATCTTCTAATCGTAAACCGGCTTCTTGAAAAACGTTTTCTAAAATATGCGGCATATTAAGGAATGTTGGTCCTCGATCGAACGTATAGTCACCTAGCTTGACGGCAGAAGTTCGTCCACCGACTTGCGTTTGTTTTTCGTAAACGGTGACGTCTACTCCTTTTCCTGCTAATAACAAGGCACATGCAAGTCCCCCAGGTCCTGCTCCTATCACGGCTACGCGTCGCTTCACCCAAATCTCTCCTTTTTATCTCTCATCGTTTCAACTATTATACTAAGCACATAGTAAATGCGACAAATTTGAACTGTCTTCCAACTGTAAAAACGCCAGACTTCGCTTAGGAAGTGGCGTTTGCAGTGACGATATACCAGGCACCTTCTTTTAAGAATGGTGCGATCGAAATATTTCCAAACCCAGCTTTTGATAGATCCTCTTTTAATTCTTCCTTGCTTGGCAATGGATACAGATTCTCATGCAACGTCATGAAGGCATTGAATGCTGCTGAGAACGGCGCACCATGTGAACTATCACGTAATGGTGTGACGAGAATGACTGTCCCATCATCTTTAACGAAACGACGGACTCCCTCGAGAAGAGCAAGACGTTCCGGTTGTGGGAAGTAATACAAAATATTATTCATCATGACACCATCGTAGGTCTCTTTAACGTCGAAAGTCTTAATATCTCCGACGACGAAGTCAATCTCACCGCTTGTATCCCGTCGTTTTGCTTCTGCAATGACAGATTCTTCAATATCAATTCCGGCGAGTCGTAAGTCTGGCAATGCCTCGTGAATTTTACGGAGATATCCACCATAAGCACAACCAATATCAAGTAGTGAGGTCAGATTACGACTCCGAATGATATGACGTACGGCTGGAAATGCGACGGTTTCGACAAGCGCTGACGTTTCAGCAACGATGTCGCCATGTTCTTCCCCGTTAAAGACTTTCTGTTGTCCCTCTTCCAAAAATTGTGGATAAGAGAACAAGGCAGGTAAATGTAACTCCATCATCTCAGACAACATGAAACCGATACTGCGATCGTCTGATTGAGAAAGTTCCGGCAATACATGGCGTGTCGCCGTATAACGTAAATCTTTTTTCTTTAAATGACCAACAGCGACGCCGACTTCGAACCAGCGGGATAACGCTTCCTGTGTCAGCGGACGTTGCATCCGTAGTTGCGCTTCCGCCTGAGTCGCTCCCGATTGAAGAGCATCGAATAAACCATATTTATAACCGATGTATCCATGCCAGAGTGGTAACACCGGTTCTGCGCGTTTCATCCATTTCCGTGCCCGGAAGACCTTCGTCCATTCCTTCAACTGTGCCACAAGCGTTCCCCTCTCTACTGTGTAATACATCCCTTTTCCCAAATAACAACCACTTGTAAACAAAAATTACTAGTGGACACGACAAAAAGAGTCCTTTCAACCTGTAAGGTCGAAAAGGACTCTTTGATTTCGTATGAACTTAGAAGAACTTCATACCGTATGGAAGCGAATAACCAAGGAATACTGTCACAAGGACAAGCACGATGAACCCGATGACGAAACCGGAATAGGCTTTTCCTTTTTTGACACGAACGAGTGTCAATTCTCCAAAGATGAGCGTCAAAAGACCTGCTGTGATCTTCGCATGATAGAGTGGGTCTGGATTTTCAGACATCCCCATGATTTTAATGTACAGGTAAAGACCTGTCGCGAACGTCAATAAAAGCAGAAGACGGAACGCCATATGAATGCCTTTTGCGGCTTTCTTATTGTTCTTGTACATCGAAAACGCAACGAAGAACGTAACCAATAAAAGTACCCAAAGTAAGACGTGTGTGTGAACGAATGCTGTGATTGGCATTTCATTTCCTCCTTTCTTTTCCTATTTCATCGTATCTGATTTCCGTAAGAACACCTAGTGTTATTTTGTTGCTATATGGTTTTTTCAGGAGATTGTCACATGTGTAGACTGAACGAGTGGGAATTTGACAGTGAAAAGACTCCCTTCCCGTACGACTGACTCGACATGAATTTCTCCCCCATGACCGGTGACGATTTCCTTACAAATGGCTAGACCTAGACCCGTACCACCAATTTTTCGACTATCCGAGTTGTCGACTCGGTAGAACTTTTCGAACAGGCGACTAAGCGATTGTTCTGGAATCCCAATCCCCTCATCCCGAACTTGAAGAATGACTTGATCAAGTGATGTCGTAAGTACGACATCAATCGCACCACCAGATGGCGAGTATTTCACCGCATTATTCAATAAATTATTGAGCAATTGTCTGATTTTTTCTTCATCTGCTTCAATGACAGGCAACTGATTTCCCTCGTGACGGAACGTAATCCGATGAGCTTGTGTCGAAGCCGCATAAAATTGTGTCGTTTCTTCAGCAATCACATGAATGTTCACGGATGTCTTTTTGTACGATTGTGTACCTGACTCCATGCGCTGGACGTCTAAAAAGTCGTTAACGAGATTCGCAAGACGTTCCGTTTCGGAATGAATTGTCCGTAAATATCGATCTTGGCGTGATTCTTCAATATCTCGGTTGAGCATGAGCTCTGTAAAACCATAAATCGAAGAGAGTGGTGTTCGAAGTTCATGAGATACAGTCGAAACGAGTTCTGATTTCAAACGATCCATCTCGGTTTCTTTCGTCACATCTCGCATGACGAGCATCGTTCCTTTATGCACCTGATGGATCTGAATCACCTCGACGTAAAATTGAATGAATACTGTTTCGTTTCGAATCGAGAACTGTAGACTATCCGTCGGTAATTCTCCACGAAGAACTGAATCAACATATCGACTGAAGGTTTCCGGTTCATCGACTACGGATTGAATGACTTCTAAACATGTTTGAAGTGTTTCTTGTTCTGCCTGGACACCATATTGCAATTCTGGGAATAGATCGTATAGCGGTCGATTGACGAAGACCTCTTCTTTCCCTGGCTCAAGATAGATGACAGCCTCTCGAATCGAATCGAGAATTCGCTCCGTCTTCGCTTTTTCTTTCGTCATCTCGTCAAATAGACGCATTCGCAAGAGCGATAGTGACAGTTGACGAGAGAAGGACATGACGTCTCGCATCTGTTCATTCGTGAACTGATCACGGTAACGGACAAGGTAAATATACGCGATGATATCATCTGCCGTTGGATCGAGAATCGGCACAGCCGTTTCATACATATAGTACGGATACGGTAATGGATGATTGCTCGCGACTTGTTTAGAAGAATGAACTGGGGTCTTCAGCGATTCTGCTCGTTTCAACAGTGACGCATCATTTTGAAGCAACTGTTCTGCCAGTTCATCCGTCATCCCGTAAGTGACGACAGAATAACTATCTTCCTCATCCACGAACACCAATGCACCGATCTCCGAATCCGTGATCGTGACGAGCTTCTCGATGATTTCGGGATAAGCGGTCAATGACTCACGTGCCGCAAGTGTCTCGGTTAAATCATTCCGGTACTGGAGATGCTGTTCATTTCGCATCGTCAGCTCTAATGCTTCTTCAAGCTCTTGCTGTTGTGCTTGCAATTCTTCTTGCTGAGCTTGCAGTTCTTCCTGCTGCGCCTGCAACTCTTCATTTTTTGCTAATAGGTGCTGTTTGTTTTCAGAAATCGAACTCGCCATCTGGTTGAATGATAACGCCAGAATACCAATTTCATCTTTACGATTTGGTACTTTGACGCTCGAGACATCCTCACCATTCGCAAGCCGTTGACTGTTTTTGACGAGAGACAATAATTCTATCGTGATCCGGCGGATGAAGGGGTAGATGAAGAAGATCAAGACGGCAATCAAGACGACGATATTCGCTAACCAAATCAGTTGTGTCGTTCGGATTTCCCGTTCTAATTGATCACTTGTCCGTTGTGCCCAATCTTCCAAAAATTCACGATAGCCACCGAGTGCTAATTCACTTTTATTAATCTCTGATAATACATCGATGTTTCCTTGACTATCTAACTGGATTTGACCTTCAGCTAACAACTTTTGACCGAGTGGTAGTTCAGCAAGCGTCGTTCCTTTTAAGAAAGACTCCGTGACATCTCCTGATTCTTTCGCTTTGACATAGGATTGAACAAGCGGCAAGATGGCATCGAAATAATAACCATATAATTCTCTCGAGGACTTGGCGAATGCCTTTCCTTGATCGTAGATCGCATTTTTTTCGAACCATTCTGTCTGCTGATCAATCTTATCTTGTTGGGCCATGACCTGATTATATAAATCCGCATTTCCCATCAAGGCATATCCGCGCATGTTGAACTGGACATCTTGCCACTCTTCCCATAAGGCACCTGCCCGTGCACTTCGATCACGGATGTCTTCTAACTTCGCCCGGGTCGCCTGCAGTTTCGTGTCGGTGTAGTTGTAGACGATCAATGATGAAATCATCAATGTAGCTAATACGACATAAAAGGAAGCCATGAGTTGGCGTCCGATTTTTCGATTAATCCACTTTGTGATCACTCAGTATTCCTCCTACTACATCAATCAACTCTAGAGGACTAAAAGGTTTTGAGAAGAAATAGTTCGCACCGATTTCTTCCGCGCGTTCCCGGTCGGATTGTTGACTTTTAGCCGTCAACATCATGATTTTTAAGTGTTGCTTATCCGGATGTTGTCTGACTTTTTCGATGACTTCGATTCCTGTCATTCCAGGCATCATGTAATCGAGTAGAACAAGATCGTATTCAGCGTTCATGATTTTTTGATACGCTTCGTCCCCGTCCGTCGCTTCATCGATCGTATACCCTTCATCTTCCAGTGTATCAAGTACCAACATGCGTAAGACATCTTCGTCTTCTGCTAATAAAATACGTGCCATCTATTAAAACCTCCCAAAATTATCCATCATTAAAGTGACATATCTTCTTTATTTTACACAGTTCCTTCACAATAAGAAACGGAAATCACTTCATACGCTGATTTTATCCCTTTATTCCTCATCCCTCTTTCGACCTATACTAAAACCTCCCTTGTCTCCACCAGAAGTAGGAGGACAAGGGAGGTCTCAATCGCAAGATGAACCGATTAAACTAAATCAATCGTTTCTTCTAAAGCAAACGCATAGATGACCTTGCGTGAAATTTGAATATGAAGAATCGCTTCTAACGCTTCTTGATACAGATTCAACTGAGTTGCGTACCGATCTCGTAACACATCAGCAGGTGTCTGTCCGACTTCCGTCGTGACGATTTGATCCGATTTATAATCGAGCAAGATATAGGACTCCCCATCCTGAATCAAACAGTCGACGATTCCTTGCATGACTGCGTCATCCACTGGGCCCGTCCAGTCTTTCCGGAAACGCGATGCCCCGATCTTATAAGTGAACGGCAACTCCCGATAGACGTGGTTCGTCCGTAATCGTTCGCTGAACAATTGTCCAATTTCAGAGTCGAGGAATCCTTGTAACTGTGCTGTTGCTTCCCGCATCGTCGTCGCTTCAATCGGCGTAATGCGTTCCGTTGTTTCCCACTGATCAATTTGTTGCGACATCAATTCGTCCGGTTCATACAATTGCATCGCTAAGTGTAAGACCGTTCCTCGTTCCGCCCCACTTAAAACAGGTCCGAGGAATTGTGGCGTTCGGTAATACGTCGTCTGGCGATATGTCGTTTCGAATGCTGCACGTTCCAGCTGTTCCGCGCGCTTCAGTTCCGTGACGGTCTGTTTTGCTGCTGTCTCTGTCGCGAGCAGATGCGGATACTGATACGAAAATGCCGCTTCGACAATTTCTTTGACTGATGAATTAATGGGTACATCGATTTTTTCAAGCTTCTGGACGTGCTCAAGTTGCTCCACGAGTGTTGAGATTTCTTGATACGGCGCTAATTCCTCTAATGACATCACACGGATTGACCACTCCGTCTCATCCGGACGCAGTAAACTACTACGTAAGACTGCCGGAACGACCCATTCCGCATAACTCTTCGCTTGGCGTCGATCATTTTCAGGTAGTAAGACTTCATCTGGTGGCGTCATCTGCCAGGTCGCCATTTGATCTTCTAAATCCTTGACTGTCCCGACGAGAATCAGCTTTTCCTTCGCTCGAGTCATCGCAACATACAAGACGCGCATCTCTTCTGCTTTCATTTCTCGATCCATTTCCCGGCGAATGACTTCTTTCAAGAGTGTCCCAGATCGTAAACGACGAATCGGATCAATCGCATCTAGGGCAATGCCATACGTCTTATGCAACTGAATCGCCTGCATTTGATCCTGCTTGTTGAATTGCTTCGTCAATTGACTGACGATCGTAACGGGGAACTCGAGTCCTTTTGATTGGTGGATCGTCATGATGCGAACGACGTCCTCGTCTTCTCCAAGCGAACGGGCTTCCGCGAAGTCTTCTCCTCGTTCAATTAATCGATTGATTAGACGAAGGAAACGATATAGTCCACGATAACCGGACGTCTCATATTGCTTCGCTCGCTCATATAAGGCGTTCAAGTTGGCTTGACGACTTCTTCCTCCGGCGAGACAGCCGACGTACTCAAAATAGCCGGTCTGATCAAAGAGCGATCGAATGAAGGCTGGTAGGGCACTCCCACGCGCTTCAGTTCGCCACGCTTGAATCTGACGGATGATTTCATCCATTCGAATTCCGAGTGCTGATTCCTCTGCCGCCATCGCGAGCGCTGCCTCATAAAAGCTTCCTTCTTTTTGTTTTGCTCGAATCCGTCCTAAATCTCGATCCGCCACCCCAAAAATCGGCGATCGTAACAAACTCGCGAATGGAATGTCTTGAAGTGGATTATCGATCGTCTTGAGCAATGCCATCATGATTTGAATTTCCGTCGCTTGGAAGTACCCGCCCGTCGTATCCGCATAGACCGGAATCTCATACTGTTCGAGCACTTCGACAAGCGCTTGGACACGCTTACCACGCGACCGTGCTAAGACAACGATATCGCGGTATTCACACGTTCGGAATCGGTTCGCTTTCGCATCGTAAATCAAATGTGGATGCTTCGAATCGACGAGTTCTAAAATTCGCGTTGCAATCGCTCGTGCTTCAACCTCTTCCTTTTCACTATCTAGCGGATCAATCAAAAGTAATTCAGGTGCCACTTGCTCCGATTCGAGATAACTCAGATTCCCTAGTCGAAGGTGTGCGGCTTCATCGTAATCAATCTCCCCGACCGTCTCGTCCATCACTTGGCGGAAGATTTGATTCGTTCCATCCAGCACTTCAAGACGACTTCGGAAGTTTTTTGTTAAATCGATCCGGGTACCGACATCGGTCTGTTGGAATCGTTTGAATTTCTCAAGGAACAGTCCTGGCTCTGCATGACGAAATTTATAGATGGATTGTTTGACGTCACCAACCATGAATAGATTTCCTGTCGCCTCATCCGTCTTCGAGACTAATTGAATGATGCGTTCCTGAACCTCGTTCGTATCTTGATATTCGTCGACGAGTACTTCGACGAAACGTTCCTTCAGAAGTTTTGCCACGTCTGACGGTTGTCCTTCGTCCGTCAAAATTTCTAATGCAAAATGTTCAAGGTCCGAAAAATCGACGATACCACGTTGTTGTTTCGCTTCAAGATAATCGCTTGCAAATTGACGTACAAGTGTCACGATCGTCTCCACGTGTCGCAGCTGCGACCGCAAGTCCTCCAAGTAATCGACACCAGTCTTTTGGACGAACAGCTCTTTCATTTTCTTGAACTCCGCTACGAGTCGCGTCCGCTCTACTTGAAACGGTTTAATTCCTTCATCCCCGCGTGGACTCTTCCAGCGACCAAATTCTACTGCTTGAAACGCAAGCGCAACCATCGACCAGTGGCGTCCTGACGTTTCAAGTGAGGTAAAAGGAGTAATATCCTGCCGCATCATCTGTCCCATTTCCGTGTATCCGGACTGCTCTAATTCAAAAGCAAGTTCTCGATAACGTCCCAATAGATTCGATAACGTCTCCCATTCCAGTTCGACCAATCGTTGCATGAGCGGAGAATCATCCGGGTCAATCGGCTGATCGTACTGACTGATTAAATGTGCATAAAAGGCTTCCGGATCCGGTAAGGATCGAGAGAAACGGTAGAGGTTCGAAATCAGCGAAAGCATCGCTTGATCGTCCCTGTCTGACGTATAACTATCAATCAAATCATAGAATCCCGGATCCTCAGAAGCATAGAACGACTCAAAGACCGCTTCTAAGACATCGTCTTGTAATAACAGTAATTCAGATTCATCGGCAATCCGAAACGCAGGATCCAGACCAATCCGGTAATAATTCTCGCGGAGAATCGACAAACAGAACGAATGAATCGTCGTAATTTGTGCCCGGTTCATCAATTGACGCTGTTTTTTCAAATACAAATCGTCCGGTGCTTCTTTGATGCGCTGGTCCATGACCTCGATGACCCGCGTCTTCATCTCACGTGCTGCCGCATTTGTAAAGGTAGCAACGAGAATCCGATCCGCCGACAACTCATCTTCGGGATCAATCAATCGTTGCGTCAGCCGTTCAACGAGGACCGCTGTCTTCCCTGATCCCGCTGCAGCTGAGACTAGGATATGTCCACCTCTAGCTGAAATGGCTTGTTGTTGTTCTTCCGTCCAACGCACGCTCATTCTTCTTCCTCCTTCAACCGTTCCAGTACCTCTTTTTCAGACATCGGTTTTAATGGACGATACTGATTCCCAAGCGATTCATCAAATTGACAGACTGAGCGATACTCGCAAAAACTACACGGCGTCCGTTCCTGATAATCAAATGGATTGATGGCGATATCCCCATCATAGATGTCTTGACTGCTGTCTTTTAATGCCTCCCACGCATGATCCATCAGCGCTGATAAATCTTCCTCCTGTACGACACCTTTCGTCTGCGTCTTATGCAATCCGTTTTTCGTGAATGTCACTTTGACGAGTGGTGATTTTTTTCGTTCATCGTACGCAATATGATCCATCGCCCGTAGTACCTCATCATTCTCGAGAATGATGCCTTGCATCTGATAAGACTCGAGTAATAGTCGATTACGCTCTTCTTCATCAGCCGATAAATCGCCCCGTAACATCGGATTTTTGACGTGGAAATACAACGCACCAGCTGGTTTCGCCTGCTGTTGATACAATAACTCCGACTGTTCTACGACCGTCTTCAAATAAAGCAACATCTGAATCGCAAGCCCATAATAGATTTCCGCAAAATCTAGTCCTCGGGCACTTGATTTGTAATCAATGATTCGAACGTATAGCTGATCACCGATCGTCGCCTGATCAATCCGATCGATGCGACCCGTGAATTCAATTTCTGTTCCATCTGGTAACGTAAAGCGTAATGGCGGAAACGTAGCGTTTCCAAAACTGATTTCAAATAAGTCGGGTTCAAAATCTGTTCGTTTTGCTTGTTCAACAAGCATTTTAGCTGTTTGCTCCACGACATCAGTCAATTTTTTCTTGATATATCCGAACCGACTCGAACTCATCAAGATTGCATTCTGAATTTCTGGTGTCACCTTTTCGACAGCTTCCTTCGCAAGTGTGCCGCACGTCTCGCCATCGATCTCGCGCCAGTGTCGTCCAGAAGCTTTAATACTAAGCGATAGATCATTTAATGCACCGTGGAACAGATTTCCGATATCCGGTGCTTCAAATTTATACAGTTTTCGCTCGCGTAAACGAAGACCATACCGTGCAAAATGCTTATACGAGCAGGCGTTATAGGTCTCAAAACGCGAAACGCTCGCTTGCAGTGAATCACCATATAGACGATGCGCCAACCCTTCCGGCAACGCTTCCGCTTGATTTTGATAGAACAAGGCACTCGAGAATAACCCCATCCGTTCACGTCCCTGTCCGTTTTCGAGAAGCGTATTGTACACCTCGAACCAAATCGGCTGAATCGGATAACGTCGTTGAAGACGCCGGAGTTCAATCGCTGTCGCTGCTGCCGCACGCTCTGGACTCGTCACGAAATCCAGTTGTTCTTGCGGTGCGTGTTCCCCTGCTTCCGCAAAGTGTGTTTTGATCGGACGATCGAGCAACAGTTGTCGTTTTAATTGTTTTGTGATCGCTGCCGGCTGAAGCGCCTTTCCTTCTTCATCGACAAGTGCGTAACTAACATACAAGGCTTCACTTGGAGCCATCATCCCTTGATACAGGTAAAACAGCTCATCATCAAACACATCAAGAGATGCTTTTCCAACCGGAATACCGTGTTCATGTAAAAAGTCATGATCATTTTCGGACAGTAACTTTGATTGATCTTGAACGAACGGAATCAGACCATCATTCGCCCCCAGTAAAAAGACGACTTTTACTCGTTGTAATCGTCCACGGACATAATCCGTCGCGATGACTTGATCGAGCGATGGCGGAACAAGTGCAAAACGAAGGCTCTCAAGTCCTGTCTCGACCATCTGGACGAACAAGTCCGTTGATAAGGTATGGTCAGGCGCAGCAGCTTCTAGCTGTTCGAACAGATGAAGTATCGCTTCGTACACTTGATCATGCTCGCGCGCAACAAGTAATTGATCCTGCTCTAGTGCCTGCTTACGCCATTCCATTAAACGTTCTGCAATTTTTTGTTCTTCAAGGAATTGATAAAGACCTTTCGTATACGCGCTCATGCTCTTCGCCTGCTTCAGCCGACGGTGCAACGGTTCAATCAAGTCGACGACGAATGTTCGTAAATGGTTCAGTTCTTCTTCTTGCGCAAGCTCCTCTTCTGTTAAACGAACTTCCTCTGCTAGGCGTCGCTTTAATTGCCATGGTTGTTGCCACATCGATCCTTTGATGCCGCGTTCGAGCACGAACGTCTCGAAACGATCGAGCGCTAGACGCGCATCTTCTGCCGGAATCGGCAAGAGCTCCGTCTTCAGTAAACGAAAGACAGTTTCTTCCCGATAACCCGACGTTACGATGTCTAAAGCAGATTGAATCAAGTCAACGAGCGGATGATGAACCATCGACTCACGTTGATCCAAGAAATATGGAACATCATACATGTGGAAGGCTCGTTCCAAGTGATCCGCATACGGCTCAAGATGTCGCACGACGAATGCCATCTCATGAAACCGATACCCTTTTTGTCGAACGAGTTGAATCGCTTTTCGCACAGCTGATTCTGCTTCAACTTGACGGTTAACTGCAGCTGTCATCTGAAAGCCGTCAACGTCATGATCGACAGGAGGATATCCTGGTTTCAACAAGGCCTGCTCCAAATGTCGTAATCCTTCTGATTGAAACTTGATTGGTTGATCGTATAAGATTTCTTCGTATGGAATCGAAAGCTCTTGCATTTGTCCGATCAACTGCATGTAGCACCGCTGAGACACACCAAAAGACGTTTGTTTGGCGTAAGGATCCTTTGCATCCATCGTAAAACTGATATGCATCTCATTTACTCGCTGCATCAAAGCAAGCAGTACTTGTTGTTCCTGAAGCGAAAACTCATAAAATCCGTCGACGATGATCGTCGCTTGATCCAGTCGCGCTTTCGGAAGCAATTCAAGTAACGTCGTATAATAATCATCTGCATGAAGTGCCTTATCGACGATTCGTTCCGTAAAGCGCTCATAAATCAACGCAAGATCGTTCAATTTCGGTGATCGTTCGAGAGAACGATCACTCACTTGACGCAACATATCTGGCTCAATCAACGAGCGTTTAAACGACGCGATGAGTTCATCAAGTCCTTGGAAAAATCCTGGCATGTTTTTCGTACGCTTAAAAATCTTTAACTCGTCTTCTGATTCTTCAACGACTTGTCTGAGTAACAACTGCGTTCCTGTCTCATCGAGAAATGGAATCGCTTGATTTCCATAATCTCGTAAAATATGAAACGCAAAGCGCTTTAAACTCATGACTTCGAGACGCACTAGTCCCGCAAGCCGTTCATCTGTCGCAATCCGACGCTCCATTTCAAATGACATCTGATCTGGCACGATGAAATACATCTTCTCGCCTAGTGGTCGTTGCTCGAGTTCTTGTACGACGCGCTCGATCAATCGTGTCGTTTTTCCACTACCGGCACGACCAATATGCATATGGTTCATCTAGAAAACCTCCTCTACGTTTTTAACTATCATTATTATCGCACAAATAAGAACAAATGTACTGTTTTCAACGCGTGTCTTTTCGATGTGGATTTGCTATAATCAGAACACATCCTAATGTAAGGCAGGTGATGATCCTTGTCGCTTTATGAAATGCTTGGAGGAGAGCAAGCACTCACCTCTTTGATTCGCTCGTTCTATCATCAAGTCTATCATGATTCCTTATTGCGTCTGTTATTCCCTGATGATCGACACCGCGTCGAACAGGCACAACTCGTCTTCTTGACTCAATTGACGGGAGGACCACGCGACCCGGATCAACCGCCAACGAGTTTAGCGATGATTCATCGGCTGTTACCGATTCAAAAAGAGCATGCGATTCGCTGGTTAGAATTGATGGAAGTGGCTTCTCTTGAGACGATCACGAATGAAGACGCACGACTCCAACTCCTCGAACGGTTGCGGATTGGCGCAATGAATGTCTTGCGTGTTTGCGAAGCACACCAGATGGACTGAGGGATTTTTCTTTCTCATCTGTCCATTTCCATGTAAAATAATAAGCGGAGGCGATAAAACATGACGGAAGAACAAGAACAACGACCGGAACTCGTGAAAAATGCGATTGAGCAAGCAGAAGCATCGACGAACGAGGATGACACGCTCGAGGAAGAGCAAACCGAAGAACAAAAAAAGTTAGACCACATTAAAGGGCTCGTCACACTTGAACGTGGTTCCGACTACTATCGTGTCGTTTTTTATGACGACCATAAACACTTGATTTTCAAGGAACTCGATTACGACCGTGTCGACTTCGTAGGTCGTTTCTACAACGATAGCTTTGATCCAACGAATCTTTCGGAGCTAGAAGAAATTGCAGACAAAGCACTCTCGACTTCTTTACGGAAACGATTCCTTTAAGGCGTAAAAGAAGCCGTACTCCAACTGGAGACGGCTTCTTTTTTATTGTTCAGATTGTTTTTTCTTCCGACGAAGAACGTAAGCAAGAACACCACCTGCGACAGCGATTCCTGTTGCTGCCAAAATTGGTAATAAGACTTTTTTGTTAGATGATAGTTTTTGTTTAACTTGCTCAAGGCGCGACTCATTCGTCTCCTTCAAGGCGATAGATGTCCGTCGGTTCATCGTGACATGCTTCGCTGCATCCGTCACGACGATTCGTTTCGTGACCCAACGGCGATTTCCGGCATCATCGACGACTAATTGTCGTGCGCGTTTAATTCCTTTGATTCGTTTACCCGGTGTATTTTCCGGACGTACGATACGGGAACTGATAAAACGTCTGCCACCTGTCGCACCAAATCCAGGCTGTAATTTTCGTCGATTCAACCATTCATATGATTCATTCATCGTGTCGCGGTAAACATTACCGCTTCACCTCCCTATAATTTCTCTCTCTCATTTCTTTCTCCTTACATAAGTAAGATTCCTGTTATCTGTTTCCACTTTTCATCGATTCTTAAACTCAGGCATCTGGAAACGGCGTTGCATCTCATATGCCAGTTCCAACGTTTTGATACGTTGTCTCTCAATGCTGTACGCAGAGGCATCCGTATCAATGCATTGACCCGTCTGAAATTCCACCTGTACTTTACCAGACTTTTTCTGAACGGTCTTCATCTGCTTGAAGTTGATCCAGATGCATTCCGCTTTTTCTTTAGCCGTCGTCGGAAAGAAAATCGTCTGTGCCTGCCAATCCACTAAAACAGGTGTCTTTCGATTAGGACCAAGAATATGTCGTGCCGCTTCAATCCTTCCACGCATGGACGAACCAAAATACAAACAGGATTCTTCAATCAATTTAATCGGATGACCATCTAAAATACTTTCAGAATGTTCCTTGATGACGAGTGTCTGAGGTTCTCCGTACTGACCATATTGCGGGATCAAGGCTAACGTTTCTTCCGTAACTGGGTATGACATATTCTTCGCTCCCTTCCTGGACTACATTGGTTATATCAAATAATCAGTTACTTTGTTTAGCCCATCCGGTTATTTCCTAATGAAAAAAACGAGATCCAAAGATCCCGTTTTTAATATTTCTCCGTCTTACTTTCATTTTGATTCTCAATTTGTTCGATGAAGTGCCTTGGAAAATTAAAAATCACACAAACTTTTCCTTCACCATTTCCCCCAGTACGATTCTCGATCGCTACCGTACCATCGTGACGCTCAACGATCCGTTTGACGATGTAGAGACCAAGCCCAAACTTTCCTTCCTTACCGCGTGAGAATTGATGAAACAGCGGCGAAGAGTCATCAAGCGGCGGTCCATCATTTTCGATTTCGATATGAACCTGATCCGCCGTCCCAGACAATCGGATGTCAATTCGTGTTTCAGCATAACGAATCGCATTATCCATGACATTCTCAAGTGCAACTCGTAATTGTTCCCCCTCACCAAGGACGATTCCCGCTTCTCCACTAACATGCCATTCGAGTGACTTCGTTCCGGAAAAACGATTTTTCAGGAGATGTACCATCCGGTCAATATCGACATTATCCCACGTTGAACGATCGAGCTCGAAATAGTCGAGCTTCGTGACGTAAAGTAGGGCTGCGACTTTTTTCTCCAATCGCTCCGCTTCCTCATCAATGACCGATACGGATCCGGTTAAATCACCATCTGGATAGATGCCATCCGAAATGGACTGGGCATAACTTCGAATGACCATGATCGGCGTCTTCAAATCATGTGAGATATTTTGAAGCAATGATTTCTGTGCCTTATCCTGCTTTTCAAGATCCATTCGCATCGCATCGACGGATCGTGCCAGTCGTCCGATTTCATCCCCACGATCGAGCGGAAGTGGTGTATCCCATTTTTGAGCCGCTATTTTCCCGACCGCTCTCTCGATCTCAACGAGTGGATGTGTCAGACGGCGCGCCAACCAAAAGGCAATGAATAACGTGAAGATACTACCGATGATGACGACAAATCCAATTTTCGAGAACAGCTGTGTAATTAGTTCTTGCCGATAAGCATCCCACACGTAAGAGACACGATAGTACGTTTCGCCGCTAACCTCAATTTTACGAATACTATAATAGACGTCTTCTTTATCAAGACGCGTCGTATACTTGGCTGTAACGGTCTTTTGATCAATCGCATCACGATACATCTGATTGATCAACTGCTGCGGGGCACCACCGTAGTAGAGTTTTCCGTTTTTTGAGAGGAGCAGAATATTGACGGAACGGGACTCCTGCTTCCGACGATCGAATTCAATCGGATTATCTTGTAACATCTCAATGACAGAAGCATCTTTCGAGAAGAAGACTTCACTATTTTCAAGTGTCGAATAGACCTGTTCATCAATGAAATTTCCGATTGATGAACGGATGACAAGGAGAATGACTGCAGAAAGTGTGACGATGACGAGCAGAAACATCGCCCAAATCTGAAATCCGAGACTGCGGTTTTTCATGCAGACACCAGACGATAGCCGATGCCATAAATCGTTTCGAGTTCCAGTTTTGATAATTTCTTACGGACACGCCGAACAAGATCATCGACGACCCGGTCCGAACCAAAATAATCGTCGCCCCAGACGCTGACGAGAATCTGCTCGCGTGACATTGGCGTCCCTATTTGTGTTGCGAATAAAATCAACAAATCATATTCTTTCGACGTCAAATCGATTTCTTTACCATTCTCCTCGATGATTCGTTTCTCTGGATAAATCATATAATCCCCGTACTGGATGACACCGCTCTTCGGCGTCGCATACGTTCGTGCCAATATTTTTTTTACGCGGATGACGAGTTCTCGTGGAAGAAACGGCTTCGCGATATAATCATCTGATCCCATCTCGAGACCGATGATCTTATCGATGTCCTCATCACGCGCCGAGATGAAGATGACAGGTGTCGTCTCATCATGTGCCTTGATCCGCTTAATCAATTGAAAACCATCCATATCCGGCAACATGATGTCTAATATCCATAGATCCGGCTTTTCTACGATGGCAGAGGCTGCCGCCTCACCGGACGTAAACGATTTGACCTGCCACCCTTCTTGCTCCAAATATTTCACGAGTACACGATTTAAGTTCACTTCATCATCAACTAAATAGATTGTATGCATGGCTCTCACTCCTCGACTAATGTGCTTTGTTTCAGTGTATCAAAGGAATTCCGCAAAATTATGGGAGAGTGGATAATAATTCAAAAAAACCTTTCTTTTCAAAAGAAAAGAAAGGCGAAGTCATAAATTTTCTATTATTTGACGAGACGGAGCGCTGGATACGCTACTTGCTCGCTCTTTGAAGTCGCAGGTGCCACCTGTTGACGCCGTTCCATTTTTACGACGTGCGTCAAAAATCCAACGCCGCCTCCTAGTAATACCGTTACACCCGTCATTAATAGAATCTCCATTTTTTTCGCCACCTTTTCCATCGCAATTGATAATCAGTATCATCCTCAAACTGACTATAGCATGCTCAATCGAAAATGAGAAGCGTTCTCATGAAATTAATCGTCTAAAAACTTTTGTTGTTCCAGTTCATGGCGTTTTCGAATGATTTCCTTCCAATCGAATTGTCCCTGTTCCAGTCCATTGATTAAAATTTCAGCAGTTCCGACGTTCGTCGCGAGTGGCAAATCGTATACGTCGCATAATCGAATGAGTGCCGAGACGTCCGGTTCATGCGGTTGCGCCGTCAGTGGATCCCGTAAAAAAATCACGATATCGATTTTCCCTTGCGCCACGAGCGCTCCGATTTCCTGATCCCCACCGAGTGGACCTGACTTACAGCGATGGACGTGCAGATCGGTTGCTTCCATGATCCGTTGTCCGGTCGTTCCTGTCGCGTATAATGTATTTTTCTTAAAGAATGCGGCGTAAGCCCGTGTAAAGCCCATCATCTCATCCTTTTTCTCATCATGTGCAATCAATGCGATATTCATTCGTATCCCCTCCTTCTTGTCTATGCACAGAAAAAGAACTTCAGAAACCTGAAGTTCTTGAGACAGTCATGAATTCGTCGGCTGTTTCTTCAACACGGTCCGTAAAATCTTTCCGGTCGTATTACGAGGTAATTGATCGATGAATTCAATCTGTGTCGGACATTTATATTTCGCGAGTGACGTGGCACAGAATGTCCGTGCTTCCTCTTCCGTCATCGTCTCACGGGCAACGACGAATGCTTTGACGGCTTCACCCATCTCCTCGTCCGGTATGCCGATGACGGCCGCTTCGATGACGTTCGGATGTTGGTAGAGGACTTCTTCGACTTCTCGGGGGTAGACATTATAACCACCGACGATGATCATATCTTTTTTACGATCGACGATATAGAAATAGCCATCCTCATCTCGACGAGCTAAATCACCTGTATATAACCAGCCATCGCGTAACGTCGCTTGCGACTCTTCCGGCATCTTATAATATCCCGTCATGACGTTTGGTCCTCGAACGATCAATTCTCCGACTTGACCATCTGGTAATTCCTGTCCGAGTTCATCGACGACTTTGTTTTCGACATCGACGATCGATGTACCGATCGAGCCTGGTTTTTGGACACCATTGACCGGATTGAAACAAGTGACGGGTGAAGCCTCTGACAGACCGTATCCTTCAAGGATATGACATTGGAATGTCCGGTCAAACGCTTCAAGGAGTGGTACCGGAAGACTCGCGCCTCCCGAGACGAACAGACGCGTCGACTCAAAGTGAGTCGCATATTCCGGATGTGCCTTTACGGTTTGGAGTAAGAAATTATACATCGTCGGCACTCCTGCGAAGATCGTCACCTGTTCTTTTTTGGCTAGCTCAAATGTCTCTTGAGGTGAAAAACGAGAAGCGATGATGATCGACGCTCCATGTGCGAGTGAAGCATTGACGACGACCGTCAAACAAAAGACATGGAACATTGGTAATACGGCAAGTGTCCGGTCTTTACTGGATACATGTAGATAATCGCCGATCGAGCGTGCATTTGATGTCAGATTACGATGAGACAACATCGCACCTTTTGGTTTTCCTGTCGTTCCACTCGTATAGAGAATGACAGCGATGTCGTCCAGTTCATTCGTCACTTCTGTCAATGGATGTTCGATTTCAAGCCAGCGATCGAGCGTGATGAACGTCACTTGTTGATGTGTTTCATTTAGTCCTTCCTGATCCGCGTAGGGAACAGAGACGACGATTTTGAGGTTCGGTAAATGCACGAGACGATCTTTTGCAGCTTCAACGAGTGGTGCAATTCCTAAAATCCCCTTCACATCACCGTTCATCAGGATATACCCGATTTCGTCCGGTGTATATGTAGGGTTGATTGGAATCGCGATTGCCCCTTGTTTCATGATGGCGTAATATGCCACTAGGAACGCTGGGCTATTCCCTAAAATTAGCGCGACATGATCGCCTTTTCGGATCCCGTTCGCTTCAAGCGCACCGGCTGCCCGGTGAAACTTCTCGACAAACTCACGATAGCTGACTTGCGTGTCCTCAAACACATACGCCGTTGAATCCGGATGTGTTTGAGCAGTTTCTTCGACGGATTGAATCAATCCAAGCATGAGCAAAATTCCCCTTTCGAATGAATGACTATTCATTTTTTACGTAAAAAAATCCATACGTAGTCAAAAGCGACCGTATGGATAGTGTAACACTTTTTGGAAACGTTTTCACCGAGTTTATTTTAACCGTTGACGATGACGCCACCGTTTAAGTGAAGAACTTGTCCTGTCATATAACTTGAATCGTTACACGCGAGGAAAACATATGCTGATGCCATCTCAGCCGGCTGTCCCGGACGATCCATCGGTGTATTCTTCCCGAATGTCTTGACTGATTCATGCGGGAACGTTTCCGTGATCAGCGGCGTCCAAATCGGACCTGGCGCGACAGCATTGACACGAATTCCTTCTTTCGCTAAGTTCATCGAAAGACTCCGTGTGAAGCTGACGATTGCGCCCTTCGTCGCAGAATAATCAATCAATAACGCATTTCCTTCGTATGCTGTCGACGATGTCGTATTGATGATGGCAGAACCGAGTGAAAGGTGCGGCAGCGCGGCACGCGCAAGACGCATCATCCCAAAAATATTCGTCTTAAATGTCTTTTCCATCGATTCATCTGTGATGTCCTTCAGACTATCTTCTGGTTTTTGCATGCTCGCATTATTGACGATGATATCTAAACGACCGAAACGATCGATCGTTTTTTGGACGAGTGCTTCACAGTAATCTGCATCTCCGATATCCCCTTTAGAAAGTAGGACTTCGCCACCTAGTTCCTCAAGACGTGCCTTCGTTTCGTCCGCTCCTTCTTGATCACCGTAGAAGGCGATGACGACTTTCGCTCCTTCTCGGACATAAGCAATTGAGACAGCACGCCCGATGCCGGAGTTGCCGCCTGTGACGATCGCAACCTTTCCTTCAAGCTTACCTGCTGCCTTATAATCATCACGCTCATAATAAGGTAGCGGTTGTTCGTCCTCTGTCTTAGGTAACTGTTCTGAAATCCGTTCAAAATCTATAAAGTCCGTCAACGAACCTTCTAAAAAGTTATCTTTATTATAGCCCATGAAAAAAACTCCCCCTATGCAGTTGATAGAAGGAGTTTTCCCATAAAAACTTACGCTAAAACGTCCAGCACCTCGTCAAGTTCGACGGCGCCGAAATATTTTTTCAATTCGTAACGACCGAGCACTTCGCGAAGTGACGCGCGATCATAGCGCGAACCTTCGAGCGCCCGTGCGATTTCTTCCGCGTCCTCGACGCCAAAGAAGTCACCGTAAATCTTCGCTTCTTCGATAATGCCTTTTTTGACGTTCAATCGGAAATCAATCGTACCGATTGGAAAACGTTTTTTATGGATGACGTCAAATTTCGGCGATTTTCCAAAATTCCACTCCCAGTTGCCATAACGTTCTGCCGAGATGGCACGTACTTTATCCCAGTCTTCCTCGGTTAAGATATACCGTTCAATCTCTTTCCCTTCATAGATCGAAGCAAGCAAATGATCAACGAATTGTTCCATCGTCAACGGTTCTGTCAAGAATTCTGAGATGTTCGCAACACGACTCCGGACTGATTTAATGCCTTTAGAGCGCATCTTCTCTTCACTGACGACAAGCGCATTGACAACTTCTTCGATGTTCGAATCGAGCATCAACGTACCATGACTGAACATCCGGCCTTTTGTCGTGAACTGGGCATTCCCACTAATTTTCCGGCTTCCGACATGAATATCGTTTCGTCCAGATAACTCTGCTTCGACACCAAGTTTATGCAGTGCTTGTACGACCGGCTCCGTGAACTTTTTATAGTTGTTGAACGAATCACCGTCATCTTTTGTCAGGAAACTGAAGTTCAAGTTTCCTTCGTCATGATACACAGCACCACCACCTGAAAGACGACGAACGACGTGGATCCCGTTTTCCTCGACATACTTCAAATTGACTTCTTCATTCGTGTTCTGGTTTTTTCCGACGATAATCGACGGACCGTTGATATAAAACAAGAAATAGTCTTCTTCATTGACGTTCAGGTTGTTCAAGATGAATTCTTCGACAGCGAGATTGATTCGCGCATCGCGAATCTCAGGATGGAAGATGAATTTCATAAGGGTTTCGTGCTCCTTTGTGATGGAATCATAATTGATCAGTTACAGCCGTCAACACCACACGCGTCACCTTCAGCGATGACTTCAAGTGTTTGTTCTTGGCGAATCTTCGCAAAGACTTGTTCGAATGCTTCTACTGGTTGTGCGCCTGAAATCGCATATTTCCGGTCGAAGACGAAGAACGGTACACCACGAACACCGAGTTGTTGTGCCATCGCTTCTTCTTCCCGAACATCTGTCGCCAGTTCTTCTGACGCAAGAAACGCTGTGACGTCTGCTTCAGCAAGTCCAGCATCTACTGCGATCCGTGTCAGAATGGCTGGGTCATTCAGATCTTCTCCATTCATGAAATACGCTGTGAACAAGGCTTCTGATACTGCATTCATCTTACCATGTTTTTTAGCAAATTGAGTCAGGCGATGAGCCTCGAATGTATTGGCTGGGATGACACGATCCATCTCGTAGTGCAAGCCTTCCTGACGTGCCGTCTCAACGACACCTTGCGACATATTCCGTGCCTGCTCGAGAGTCGTTCCATATTTTGACGCGAGAATTTCGTATAATCCTTGTGTCGGTACTGCTGGTGCATCTGGATCGAGTTCAAAGCTCTTGAATTCGACCTCGACATCTAACTTTTCGTTCGCAATCGCTTGTTCTAAGCGACGCTTCCCAATATAACAAAACGGACATGCATAATCCGACCATACTTCTACTTTCATCTGTGTTCTCTCCTTTTGTGCAATTTCATACATTAAGCATAGTCGCCTCTAGACAGAGTTGCAATCTTTCCGCCCGCGCCAATACGAATATGTAAAAAAAGGAATCAAGATCAGATTGATCTTGATTCCTTGATGAGTTAGAGAGCTTATTCTGTCACGATTGCATGTGCTGCATCTTCGATTTCGATATCGAGTTCTTTCGTGTAAGCAACTGTTTGTTCTGCTGTCCAGTTCAAGACAGATTTCATCTCTTCAATGACGGCATCTTTATGAGCACGAGCCCAAGCGATGTCGAAGAAGACAGCGCCTGTACGACGGATGAAGAAGTCGATCGGACGAGCGACCATTTCATGTTCGATGCTGTAGTGGAGTTGTGCATAGACAGAACGTGGAAGAGCTGTCGTTGCTGCATCATATGCTGCTGCATATTCCAGTACTTTCGGTAAGTTCGAACCGTAACGTTTTGCTAGGAATTGAACTTCTTCTGTCGTTAGACCGTTCGTTGCTGTTTGAGCTTTTAGGAATTCAGCAAATCCTTTTGCTCCGCCGACGTGTCCACCAGACATTGGCATATTTTTCGTCGAGCAACGTGCATACGCGACGTTTTCTTCTTTTTTCAAGAGTTTTGCGACAAGATCAACGACGTGCTCGCCCATTTTGCGGTATCCAGTCAATTTCCCACCCGCAATCGTGATGAGACCTGACTCAGACTGCCATACTTCATCTTTACGAGAAATTTCAGAAGGATCTTTTCCTTCTTCATAAATCAATGGACGTACACCAGCCCAGCTTGATTCCACGTCTTCCGCTGTCACTTTAACATCCGGGAACATATAGTGAATCGCGTCTAAGACATAGTCTTGGTCTTCGACTGTGAACTTCGGATGTGCAGTATCTTTATCGAAGAACGTATCTGTCGTACCAACGTATGCTTTTCCATCACGTGGAATCGCGAAGATCATCCGACCGTCTGGTGTATCGAAGTAGACCGCTTGTTTAAGTGGGAATTTCGATTGATCGATGACGACATGGACCCCTTTTGTCAAACGAAGTTGTTTCCCGACTTTAGAGCCATCTTTTTCACGTAATTCATCAACCCATGGACCTGTCGCGTTGACGACTTTTTTCGCACGGATTTCATGTACGTCACCTGTCAAAAGGTCCGTCACACGCATGCCGACGACTTTTCCAGCATCGTAGATGATTTCTTCCGCTTTTGTATAGTTGACGACGCGTGCACCGTGTTCAACCGCTTCTTTCATTACTTCGATTGTTAGACGGGCGTCATCTGTACGGTACTCAACGTAGTAACCGCCACCTTTGAGACCTTGTTGTTTGACGAGTGGTTCTTTTGCTAATGTTTCTTTCGCAGATAACATCGTGCGCCATTCCGAACGTTTAACACCTGCTAAGAAGTCATAAACACGAAGACCGATTGACGTACTGAACGGTCCGAACGTACCGCCTTTATGCATTGGAAGCAACATCCACTCTGGTGTCGTGACGTGTGGTCCGTTTTCGTAAACGATCGCACGTTCTTTACCGACTTCCGCGACCATCTGAACTTCGAATTGTTTTAAATAACGTAGACCACCATGGACTAATTTCGTTGAACGACTAGACGTACCGGACGCGAAATCCTGCATTTCGACGAGGCCAATCTTCATACCGCGTGACGCTGCATCGAGGGCGATCCCCGCACCTGTGATTCCGCCACCTACGACGAGTAGATCGAGTTCTTCACGTGTCAATCGATTGTAGACATCTGCACGGTTTTTACTTGAGAATGGTTGGTTAGCCATGAATAGTTCCTCCTGTTTTAGGTTCGAAAAAAAAGAGACCACAACAAACACGCTGACTATGTCAACTGCTGCTGTGGTCTCTCCATATTCTCCGACCGATTTATTAACTTGACCTTACTATAACATACATCACATCATTTGAACAACATCGTAGCTTGAACAGCTTTTTTCCATCCATCGTAGAGTGCGTCCGTTTCTTCTTTCGCCATACTTGGCTCAAAACGGCGTTCTTTTTTCCATTGCGTCGCGATCTGTTCACGGTTCTCAAAGAATCCGACAGCGAGACCTGCGAGGTAAGCTGCACCTAACGCAGTCGTTTCATTGATTTCCGGACGCTCAACTGGCGCTTGGATGATGTCACCTTGGAACTGCATCAAGAAGTCGTTTTTAACCGCTCCACCATCGACACGAAGCGTCTTCATCTCGATGCCTGAATCTTGCTCCATCGCCGATAAAACATCGCGTGTCTGATAAGCGAGTGATTCAAGTGTCGCGCGGATGAAGTGTTCTTTTTCCGTACCACGTGTCAAACCGAAAACTGCGCCACGAACGTCTGAATCCCAGTAAGGTGTACCGAGACCAACGAATGCCGGTACGACGTAGACACCGTCTGAAGACGTGACGCGTGTTGCGTAGCCTTCTGATTCTTTGGCATCATCAATGAGACGTAACCCGTCACGTAGCCACTGAATCGCAGAACCTGCGACGAAGATACTTCCTTCTAAAGCATATTCTACTTTTCCATCGACGCCCCACGCGATCGTCGTCAGCAATCCGTGATCAGATTTAACAGCCTCTTCCCCTGTGTTCATCAACATGAAGCAGCCTGTACCGTATGTGTTCTTCGCCATTCCAGTATCAAAACACGCTTGACCAAACAATGCGGCTTGCTGATCGCCCGCTGCTCCAGCAATCGGAACCGCTTCTCCGAAGAAGTGATACCCTGCTGTCTCTGCATACACTTCAGAAGATGGTCGTACTTCCGGAAGCATCGCTTTTGGTACATCTAAGATATCGAGTAACTCGTCATCCCATTTTAATTCATGAATGTTATACATCAACGTACGACTTGCATTCGAATAGTCGGTCACATGTGCTTTTCCGCCGGATAATTTCCAGATGAGCCACGTATCGATCGTACCGAACAATAGTTCACCACGTTCAGCACGTTCCCGTGCTCCTTCGACATGATCTAAAATCCATTTGACTTTCGTACCAGAGAAATAAGCGTCAATCAATAGACCTGTCTTCTCACGGAAGAGCTCAGCATGACCGGCTGCTCGAAGCGCTTCACAGATTTCAGCCGTTTGTCTCGATTGCCACACGACTGCATTGTGAATCGGTTTCCCTGTTTCTTTTTCCCAGACGACAGCTGTTTCACGTTGGTTCGTGATCCCAATACCAGCAATCTGCGATGGCTTTACGTTCGCCTCCGTCAGACAAGTCGCCACGACCGCAAGGACACTTCCCCAAATCTCGTTTGCGTTGTGTTCGACCCAACCTGGCTTCGGAAAATACTGCGTAAATTCCTGTTGTGCTGAATGGACGATCTCGCCGGCACGATTAAACAGGATCGCACGTGTACTCGTCGTTCCCTGATCCAATGACAAAATGTAGTTCTCCATCTCTTCCCCATCCTTTTGTATCTAAATAAGTTAAGCTGACTTTGACTCCACTGACGTTGTTTTGTTCGGACGAACACCGAATCTATAGCATAAGCCTAATATGACGATTGTCACAAGTCCTACAATCCAAAAAGCCGGTGTATCTTTTCCTGTGAAGACCGAACGATAAAACAATCCGCCAAGACTTCCACCGAGAACTGGTCCGAGAACCGGAATCCATGAGTATCCCCAGTTCGAAGATCCTTTTCCATGAATCGGTAAGATGAAGTGAGCGATACGTGGACCAAGGTCCCGCGCCGGGTTCATCGCATATCCTGTCGTACCTCCGAATGACATACCGAGACTGACGATCAAGAAACCGACGATCAATGGATTTAGGCCGTCTGAGAACTTATTCGCCCCGATCGACAACAACCCGATGACGAGTAAGAACGTCGCAATCATTTCACTCATTAGATTGGCAAAGGTGTGTGGAATCGCTGGAGACGTCGCGAAGACACCGAGTTTCGTTGCTGGATCTTTCGTCTCCGCCCAATGTGGTAAGTAATGGACGAAGACAAGACTCGCACCAAGTATCCCGCCGGCAATTTGAGCAACGATATAGCCTGGTACGTCCGCCCATGCAAATGAACCGTCAAAGGCTAAACCAAGCGTTACTGCTGGGTTAAGGTGTGCGCCACTGAATTGACCGACGGCATACGCTGCGATCGCCACGGCAAAACCCCACGCAAACGTGATGACGATCCAGCCTGCGTCCTTCGCAAACGATTTCGTCAGACTAACGCCTGCACCAACACCATTCCCAAGCGCGACAAGCAAGGCTGTACCTAAAAATTCCGCTAATAAGGGTGACATATGTGTTCCTCCTTTTTATTATGTGAAAAAAGCAACATAAAAAAGGAGATCCACGTCAGTTCATGCTTGAAATTTCTTCAAGCAGGACTCACACGTGAATCTCCCTTTTCTCCGTCACTTTGTATCAACTTGATATCACTATAACAATCAGTGAAAACGCTGTCAAATAATCCGAATGATTTTCCTCACAATCCAGTTAAGGGCGTGGTTCAAAATGACGCCACAAGTCCTTATTCGATGTCGTGATACTAGAGGCACCTGCTTCAATCGCTTGTTCAACTTCCTCGACCGTATCGATGAGTCCACCGGCGAATACGAGACGCCCTGTCTTTTCTTTCACTTCTTGAATGTACTTTGGCATTAACCCTGGTAACACTTCGATGTAATCAGGTTGCGTCCGTTCCATGAGTTGATAACTTTTTTCGAGTGAACTGGAATCGAGTAAGAACATGCGTTGCATCGTCTTGACCTTTTTTTGACGTGCTTTCAAGATGACGCTCGCTTTCGTCGAAATGACACCATACGGCTTCAATTCTTGGCAGACGTATTCTGTGGCATATTCATCATTTTTTAACCCTTGAACAAGATCCATATGCAAAAACATTTTTTTGTCGTATCGATGTGCCATCTCATAGACTGCTTTTAAACGCGAGACGTGCATTTCGAGTAAGACCCCATACTCATATGGACTCTTCAGCATCTTTTCAAAGTCTTCTAATTTTCTAACGGAAGGCAGGATCTTCTGTCCAAAATATGTCATATGTTCTCCCCCTGATTCGTAATGTGTCCTAAGTATGTCGTGAAACATAAGGAATAGGCAATGCTCTTTTCATGAAAATAAGTGAAAAGAGCGCTACGATTAGGGTATAGCTTAACGAAACGATTTCTTTTCAGGAGGTGAACGCGCAGTCCTACCGTCTGTGCACGTCAATGAGTCAGCAAAAACGGATTGTCATCTATTTATTCTCTATTTTAATTAACGCTTTAGGAAACAGCTTCATGGTGACCGCCTCGATCGGCAGTGCACCTTGGACATCAGCGAGTGAAGCCGTCGCGGCGATCTCTCCTTTAACTGTCGGACTAGCGATCATCGTCTTACATGTGCTCGCTTTAATAGCAGCACTTTCTCTTGGGAGTCGATTTAGTTGGTGGACAATCGTCCTCAGTTTCGCACTCGTCGTCCTGTTCGGCGCTGCGATTGATTTCTTCTTATCCATCCATCAATTGATTTATACACCACAGGAACTTTGGATGCGTGCCGTGTACATGTTGATCGGCATGCCATTGATTTCACTTGGACTCGCCCTCTATCTCCAAATCGGATTCGTATTGATGCCTCCGGATTACTTGATGAAGTCACTGATCAGCCGCTTCAAAAGTACATCGCTCGGAGCAACGATCAGCCTCGGCATTCCTTTTTTGATTGCTTGCCTCTTTTCACTGATCGAACGCGAACTGATCGGCATCGGAGTCGGAACTTTTATTTTCCTCTTATTGAACGGTCCACTGATCGAATGGTTTCAGCGATTGTTCCCGATTACGGCACGTCCACCTAAACGGACAAGTTCTTGAATACTGTAAAAGAGCTGCTATTGACAGACAAATTCATCTATCAATAGCAGCTCTTTCATTTACGTATATGATTTTCTTTGGAAGACAAGAATCGATGCACCTAACAAGACGATGATATGAGCCAATACGAACAAGGCGGAGAACGTCAAAGTTGTTCCCATCGCTTCACTCGTACCATAGGTCATAGAATCCTTGAAATACATTGACCAGTCTAAATGCATGAATACGATCCACTTAGCGATTGCTGGTTTGAAACCAACCAGTAAGTTACCCGCAATGCTTGTAAAGAACTGTGCTAGTACGGTGAAGCCGATAATCATTCCAACAGAACGGAACAACAACGAGAAGAATAACGTCATGAATATTGTAAAAATCGGACTGACAACTTGGACGATCGTATCGCGGAACAGAATTGGATCTCCTGCCTCTGAAAAGGCAAATGAGCCTGCGTAGACGATCGCAGCGATGAACACGAATTGGAACAACATGATCAAGATCGAAAAGATAAGTTTCGAGAAATAAATCGTCATTCGTGAATACGGACTCATTAATAAGTGTTTCATCGTGTCATAACGTACTTCATTCCCGATGGCTTCTGCCGTGAAGACAATCGTGATGATCCCTAATAGAGATGTCAGTAAAAGGAACGTTGATGAATAATAATCATAACGTGTGAACTCAAAATCATTCGTCTTTGCAACGATGATAATACCAACTGCAATAACGACATATAGTGCTAAGACAATCTTCGCTTTTTTAGTCGTCCACCATTTCATCCATTCATTTTGTATGAGCGAAAGCATGTGAATCCCCCTCTTTTTTCGTTACTTGCAGGAATTGTTCCTCAAGCGTCAAACGTTTAACGGTCAGTTCATGTAAATCGGCAATCGGCACGACGAGTCGAGCGATAGCTGGACATTCACTTTCCGGTGCGGTGATAATGATTTTATTCTCGAGTACTTCTGACGGATAGTTTGCGACGCGAAGCGCTTCAAGTACATCTGTCATCGCTTCCTTGTTGACACGAAGAGCGATTTTCGCTCCGGTTTCATTACGAACGGACTCGACCGACTTGATGATGCCTTGATCGATGATTGCGTAGCGATCACTGATTTGTTCCATCTCACTTAACATATGACTCGAAACTAAAATCGCAATATCTTGCTCACGCGCCATTTCTCGCAAATATTCACGAAGCTCTGCAATCCCTGATGGATCAAGACCGTTCGTTGGTTCATCTAAAATCAAGACGCGCGGATTATGTAGCAAAGCACGAGCAATACCGAGTCGTTGCTTCATCCCTAGCGAATACTCACCGACTTTTTTAGATAGTTTTCCTTCGAGACCAACAAGACGGGCTAATGCGTCATAATCCACTTGACCGAGTCCTGGAATGAGATTTTTCGCATGAATCAAGTTTTGCTTTCCTGTCAGATAAGGATAAAAGGCCGGATTCTCAACGATTGCCCCGATTTGCGTCAACGCTTTTGATCGCTCTTCTACGACATCGAATCCATTAACCGTGACTCGACCAGCATCTTGCTCAAGCAGTCCTGTGATGATACGAATTGTCGTCGTCTTCCCTGCTCCGTTTGGTCCGAGGAAGCCGAACACTTCACCTGGGGATACCTCAAAACTGACGTCTTTTAAAATTTGCTCTTTTCCGAGACGCTTTGAGATATTTTCAATTTTTAACATCTACTCTTCCTCCTCATTCATATTTTGTCTATGCTATTAGTGTACGTGATTTTAAAGGATAAGTTTCATTTCTTACAAATATGTAATCCGATTCCAATTAAAAAGGCGCAACAGTAGAAATTTTATACTAAAAATAAAGAATGGAGTCTTTATCAGATGATTTTTTTTGAAGAAGTGACACGCAAACACTTTCCGATCATCCAATCGTTGTACGCGAGTGTTCCAGAATATGCGCGCTTAGAAGAACGAATGCTCCCGCTCTCAGATTCGACCTTACAAGAAGAGTTTTTAAATCCTGATACCGTATCGCTGATTGGTTATATAGACGGAGAACCCGTCTTACTGATTGACTATCTACCGAAGCATCCAAAAGACGGTACACCTTGGATCGGTCTATTCTTACTGGATTCTTCTCAACACGGTACGGGAACTAGCAGTCGGTTACTATCCGCTTTTTGTGATCAGTTCCTAAGTCAGGAACCTCATATTCATCTCGCGATCTTACCCGACAATTTAAGAGCCCGTCGTTTTTGGGAAAAACACGAATTTCGATACGCGCGAACGAGTATCTCGAATCGCGAACAACACGTAGACGTCTACGTGTATGATGTAAGTAAAAACAAATGAAAACGCATGAATGGAGTATCGCACAATGTCCAGACCCTCACTTCGCTTTGACATCCTGTTAGCGGGATTGATTTCCCTATTATTTTTCAGCATGACGCTGTTGTTGACCTTCTTCATCAGTCAACACGCGACAAGCCGACTCCAATCGGAAGTCGGAATGAATCTGTCAACGACCGCTCACCAACTATCCGACAAGCTTGATCATTACATGTGGTCACGTTATGCAGAAGTGAAGTTACTCGGTTCTTTATCGACGATTCAACAAACAGATCAAAAAATTGAAACACGTCAGACACTAGATGAGTTACAACGACAGATTCCTGATTTTTCTTGGATTGGTCGTTTAGATACGAACGGTAAAGTCATTGCGTCAACGAATCAGATTCTTGAAGGAACATCGATTAAAGAACGACCTGTTTTTCAAAAAGCCTTATCGCAACCATTCATCGGGGATGTCCATGAGGCTGTCCTACTCGCAAAATTATTACCGAATCCAAGCGGCGAGCCGCTCCAATTCGTCGATATCAGTACACCTTTATATGATAAAGGACGATTTTCCGGTGTCCTCGCGACACATCTCAGTTTCGAATGGGCTAAAGCGATTGAACAAAGTTTTCAGAGCGCTACCTCTTCTCTCCAACAAGTCGATGTCTTCATCGTTAGTCAAGATCGAAAGACGATTTTGCTTGGACCAAACGGATGGAGTGGTAAGGCATTACCTGATCGTGTAACGCTCACTTCGAGTGCTTCTGCGATCGCTTCTTGGAAAGGAAAAGAATTCGTCTCCGGTCAAAGTACGAGTCGTGGCTACAAAGACTATGATGGACTGGGTTGGACGGTTCTCGTGCGTCAACCAACATCGATCGCCTTCGCTGATGCTGAAGCTTTACGCCAAACGATTTTCATCGCTGGATTGATTGCTTCTCTCATTACAGCCATACTCGGGTGGATGTTAGCGAAACTGCTGACTCGACCACTCTTGAAAATCACGCATGCCGCACAACAGATGAAAGATGATCCTTCAAAATCACTTCCGAACCATCGCGGAATCCGAGAAATCGAGACACTGACGAATGCCTTACAGCAATTGATTCGTCGATTACTACATACCGAAAAAGAAAAACTGACATTTGAACGATTATCGCAACGCGACAGTTTAACGGGTCTCGCGAACCGCAACGGTCTTGCTCAATACATCGAACAATTGCCTATAGGAACGCATTCCATCTACCTCTGTCTGGATTTAGATGGTTTTAAAGCAGTCAACGACACATATGGTCACGCCCTTGGTGATCTCCTCCTGATCGAGGTCGGTCAACGTCTCGAACAATTGCTTCCGCCTGGTGGGTTCGTGGCTCGTTTGGGCGGCGATGAGTTCATCATCGTCTTGACGACCCAATCCTTAATAGAAGCACAATATTTAGGTGAACAATGGATAGCACATGTCTCGATGCCATATCATTTAGAAGAACAGACTGTCCATATCGGAATGAGCATCGGGCTCGCCGAACAGGTAGCAGGTGAATCGCTCGAGCAAGTCATGCACCGTGCGGATTTAGCACTCTACCGTTCGAAGCAAGATGGTAAAGGTTGTATGTCTGTTCATTGACCTTTTGGGACGGAGGATTGACAAGCGCAGCTCTCCTCCGTAAGGTGAACGAGAAGCGTATAAATTTTCAACAAGGAGCTGTCAGCATGAATCAATGGACACGTGAAGCACGATATCGTCCCCTCTCGGATGTCGATCCGACCGTATACCAAGCGATGAAGGAAGAAGTAAGAACATCTCCTTGGCGATTTTCTTACCATATCCAACCTCCAACTGGGCTTTTGAATGATCCGAACGGCTTCGTCTACCACAATGGTCTCTATCATTTATTTTATCAATGGTTCCCACTCGGACCTGTCCATGGTCTAAAGTATTGGTATCACATGACATCAAAAGACCTCGTACATTGGTTCGATGAAGGAGCCGCCTTGATTCCAAATGACGACCCTGATTCGCACGGTGCTTATTCCGGTAGTGGTTTCATTAAAGATGATCAAGTACACATCATGTACACTGGTAATAAACGGGATGCGGATTGGAATCGTCATACGAGCCAAATCGTCGGCCATCTCCGCTCCGACGGACGAATCGAAAAACATTTACCACCTGCTATTACAAGCGTTCCTGAAGGATATACGGAACATTTTCGTGACCCGAAAGTCTTCCAAGATGCATCTGGCATCTGGTACTGCATCATCGGTGCCCAGCGCACTGACTTGACGGGATGTACGGTCTTCTATCAATCTCAGGATGCCGAACATTGGACATTCCTCGGTGAGTTACAGACGAATAATTCAACTTTCGGTTACATGTGGGAATGCCCGGATTATTTCGAACTTGATGGAAAAGGTGTTCTCCTCTTTAGTCCTCAAGGGATTGAGCCGGATGGTACGAACTATCAAAATATTTTCCAGTCCGGTTACTTCATAGGTGAACCGTTAGCTTTACCAAACTTAGACTTCACACATGAATCTTTCCAAGAACTCGACTTTGGATTCGATTTCTATGCGCCGCAAACAACAAAAGCGGCAGATGGTCGACGGATTCTCGTCGGCTGGATGGGATTACCGGATATCAGTTATCCTTCTGATATCTACAACTGGGCACATGCGCTGACCTTACCGCGTGAATTATCGATGGAACATGGACAACTTCGTCAACGACCTGTCCGTGAACTGACACAGCTACGAAAAGAGACGCTGTTTGACGAAACGATTCTTTTCGAGAAAGATGTGACGATTGCGGAAGCCGAGATTTTCGAACTCATGATGAACGACTTGAAGCTAACGTCGGACTCGTTCCGCTT
Organism: uncultured Exiguobacterium sp.; assembly: GCF_964277885.1. Taxonomy (NCBI): domain Bacteria; kingdom Bacillati; phylum Bacillota; class Bacilli; order Caryophanales; genus Exiguobacterium; species uncultured Exiguobacterium sp. The sequence goes on from NZ_CAXYJR010000005.1 coordinate 2,107,980, forward strand.
CTCGATTCGTCAAGACGCTACAGAAGAGACGGTATTCCACTACAATGCTGTATCACGTCAATTTACGATCGACCGAAGCCGTTCAGGTGCGGAAGTCCCTGCCGAAACATTCGGTACATCGCGGTCAAATGTCCTTACGAAAGACCTGCATACATTACGTTTGTTCGTGGATCGTTCTTCGTTTGAACTTTTCCTCAATGATGGGGAAGCCGTCGCAACCGGGCGCATCTTCCCGAAAGCATCCAGTCGTGAGATCGCTTTCTCCGGTGAGGCCACTGCTCACCTTTCCATTTTTGATTTATCTTAAATAACAAAAAAGCATTTTCCTGAATAGAATCAGGAAAATGCTTTTTTGCTTCACTGTTTCAATCGTGATTCCTTTTCTAAATCGAAGGCGAGGATATGCTGCTCTCCGATTGGACCCATAACAGATTGTAATGTATCGACATATCCCGTCTTGAAATACAATGATTTTGCAGCGATATTCTTTTTATTAACCGCAAGTGTAATTGCTGTGACTTCTGGGAAGTGATGGTGGACGAACTCCGGTAACTGCATCATCGCCTCTTTAGCATACCCTTGGTGTTGATGCCGTTCATCAATCGAAAAGGCACGTAAAAGGACACTTTGTTCATCCGTTCGATGTGTTTTAGGGGGATTGAGATGGAGAATAAAAAATCCAACGACGAGCTCGTCTTTTTTGATGACGACTGGGAACTTATCGGGATGCGCAACCGCATCCGTGACGACATCCGTTGGAAAAGAAGTAAACTGAACTTGTTCCTCCGGAAGAATGAACGCCTCACATTGTTCATAATGTTCATTTGTATACATGTGTAATTTCACTACAGACATTCTCATTCCGCCTTCCCTCTTTGTACAGGACAAGAGAGTACTCTCTTACATCTATTCCCATTTTAATGTTTTTGTGACCATTTGCCTAGTCTTTTAGAGATACTCCTCTTACATAACATCCAGTAGTCTTATGTCTCTTTATTCCACGGTTCGTCTCTCGGTAATCCAATCCGATCATTAAAAATGCTACACTAGGGAGAGTTCGAATTAATGGACACGAAATTAAACGCTCGAGGTGAACTGTATCATGCATGAAGATTTTTTCGAACAGATGGAGCGATTGACTGGCATTCAACTGAATCCTGTCCAACAACAGGCAATCGAACATGATCATGGTCCGTTGCTGTTACTCGCCTCACCCGGCTCTGGAAAAACAACGACCCTTAATTTTAAGATTGCCTATTTGATTTTACAAAAAAAAATTGAACCGCATCGTATTCTTGGACTGACCTTCAGTAAAGCAGCAGCTCGCGAGATGGCGGATCGTTTTTATCATCTATTTCACGAATTAATTGGAACGACAGCGGCATTCTCGACGATTCATAGCTTTGCTTTTCAAGTCGTCCGGGATCATACTTCCCAGCAACGTCTCTCCTACACGATCATCGAGGGACCAATGGATCAACAACATCCGAATGCACCACATAAACGGATGTTACTGCGACGTATTTTTCAGGAAATTAATCGGAGTGTCATTACCGATGATCAGATGGATGAGTTGTTACGGATGATTTCCTTTGTCAAGAACCGTCTCCTTTCTTTAAAGGAAATCAAGGCAGTACCGACGACGATCAAACATTTCCCTGATATCTATGTAGCATATGAACAATTCAAGTCGCGTGATCCTCTGCATCCGTTACTCGACTTTGATGATATGTTGACGTATGCGAATACGATTTTGGAGCAAGACCGTCGTCTGTTGCAACATTATCAGCGACGCTTCGACTATATCCTAACGGATGAGAGTCAAGACACATCGCTCGTCCAACATCAATTGGTCGAAAAGTTAGCCTTACCGCATAACCGTCTTTGTGTCGTTGCAGATGATGATCAGACGCTATACAGCTGGCGTGGCGCGGACGCTTCTAAAATTTTGCACTTTAAGGACACGTATCCAAACGCGACAGTCCTCTACATGGAACAAAACTATCGTTCGTCTCAAGATATCGTATCCGTTGCGAATCAATTCATTCAGCGCAATAAAGCACGCTATCCGAAACAGATGTTCACACAGAACGCTGCTGTTCGTCCGATCATCTTAGAGACGTTACCGACCTATGAAGATCAGACTCGTTATTTATTGAATCAGTTACGAATGGAAACGAATTACCGCGAGGTGGCCATTTTATATCGCAACAATGCTTCTTCGATTAACGTCATGAATGCGTTAGATCAAGCAAACATTCCTTTCTACATTAAGGATGTTGATCATAAATTCTTCAGTCATTGGATTTTGAAGGATATTTTAAATTTCATGACATTCGCACAAGATCCGACAGATATCGATGTGTTAGCAACTATCCATACGAAATTTGCCGGATATATCTCAAAAGCGCAACTGGCTCAATTGCAACAGTTCGGTACAGGTGAATCTGTATTTGATTTACTCATAAACAAAATTGAGATGAAGTTTTATCAAAAGAAACAACTTCAACAAATGAAGCGTACGTTCGCTTCCATTCAGACCGTTCGACCATCTGCTGCCCTTTCTCTGATTCGTCATGAATTGGGCTACGAAAAGAATTTACGAAAAATGAGTGAGAGTCTCGGTTTTAGTCTCGATCACCTGCTTGAGACATTAAATACGATCGATAACATCGCAAGTGATGTACCGACGTTACTCGCCTTTCGTGAGCGGATCGCGCATCTCGAACAGTTGATGCGTGATGCGAAACAAAATAAAAATCAAAACGCGGTCACCCTTTCGACCTTTCACAGTGCGAAGGGACTTGAATTCGATCGCGTCTTCATGATTGATCTCGTTGCAGGTATTCTTCCATCGGCTGATACGATCAAGGCGTACAAGAATGGACAACTCGATGATATGGAGGAAGCTGCACGTTTGTTTTACGTTGGGATGACACGAGCGCGGTACGAACTACATCTCCTGTCCTACCGTTTTAAATCGAAATCATTTGATGTTTCGCCATTCGTCGAAGACGTTCATCGCCTCGTCACGCCCGATGCTTCAAAACGAAAAGTAGAGCGCAAGCGAACTGCTGTTACAGCGCGAGCTAGCGTTCCTCCTCTACCGATCACTGAGAACATGCGTGTCTCGCATACAGCATTTGGTGCCGGAACCGTCTTGCACCTGGTTGACGACGTGCTAGAAATCTCATTTGATCAAGGAATGAAAAAACAGCTTTCGTTACAAGTCTGCTCTGAAAATGCATTACTCGAAATTTTATGATTTAAAAAAGAATGACGCGTCTTTTCACGCCCTTTCCTCAGGCGAGACACAAGCCAGTTTTTCTGCTTCATTCAAGCAGGAAAACTGGCTTGTTTATCTCTGACAGCACATAATGCGCTTTTTCCTGTAGGAGTGACGTGTGACGCGTCATTCTTTTTGTTACGAGATAAAGGTCGACTTTTGAGTCAGCCTTTGGTGTATCCGTTAATTTTTCGTCGATGATTTATTTTGATGAATCAAGGCATCTCTGATTTCTGTCAATAATTTTTCTTCTGTCGTTGGTACCGCTTCTTCTTCGATGACTTCTTCCTTCTTCCGGAATGAAGTGATTCCTTTGACAAAGATAAACAGCGCAAAGGCAATCAACAAGAACTCGATGCTCGCTTGAAGAAATTGACCGTACTGCAACTCTGCATTTCCAACCATGACCGACAATCCTTTGACATTAATGCCCCCGATGATGATACCGATCAGTGGCATAAAGACGCTGTCGACAAGCGACTTGATGATTCCACTAAACGCAGCACCAAGAATAACTCCGACCGCTAAGTCGATCACATTTCCTCGAAATGCGAATTCCTTGAATGCCTTAAACATGAAACGTCCCCCTTACCAAGCGCGGGACGCCAACTGCTGAATCGCATATCCGACGCCGTGCTCATCATTTGATTTCGTCACGTGATGGGCAATCGCTTTTGCCTCATCATGACCATTTCCCATTGCAATCGCCTTACCGGCAACTTTGAACATTGGAAGATCGTTCAGATTATCACCGATGACAGCAACCTGTTCGATTGGCACACCGAGATGGTCTGCGAGGATTTTAACCGCCGTTCCTTTATCGGCACCAACTGCCATGACTTCAATGTTATCGTGTCCTGACGACGTGACATAGACACCGTCGACCTTCTGCTCGATTTCCTGCCAGATTTTTTTCATTAATTCTTGATCAAACGAAAATGAGATGAATTTAAATACTTTTCCCGCTTGGTTACGGATGTACGACCGGAATCCATCAATCATCTTGACGTCTTCGTGGACATAATAACGATCGTGGAAGAAATCAAGCACTTGTTTCGCCCGATCACTTTCTTCACTTAACTCTTTCAGCGAATCATAGGCTGCGTCGATCGTCGCTCCTTGTGCTGTCACGAGTCCTTGATCACAGAACATCTCAAAGAAAACTTCGTATTGGCTAATGATGCCGTAAATTTGCTGTGCTTGTTCCGTTGTCAACGTCGTCGCACTCAACTCTTCTCCATCAACGGTCATCACACGTGCTCCGTTCGAAGCAATAATCGGACAGTGGATTCCTGCTGCGTCCGTCAGTTCTTTAGCATTTAAGTAGTTACGTCCTGTTGCGATTGCAAACTCGACACCTTGTTCGCGTGCTGCTTCAATTGCCTGAATCGTCTCCGGTTCAATTCGTTGCTTGCCCGAAAGAACGGTTCCGTCCATGTCTGATACGAGTAGTTTGATTGGATTTGCCATCGTCTTCACTCTCCTCTTTTTCTATTTCCATACCACTATACCATTTTTCACATTTTGACTGGTCGTAAACGCGGTTTACAAAATCGGTGATAACAAACGCGAAATACTTTCCTTGAATTTGATCGTTCTTGAACGCGCGGTATACGACTCGATCGTCATGAGCTTTGATACCTCACAATCAGCGAGGAAGAGACGTTCTAGTTCAATCGCTACTGCCTGGTCATAGACGATCGTATTCATTTCGAAGTTCAGCCGAAAACTTCGCGCATCGATATTCGTCGTCCCGACTGAAGCAATCTCGCCATCAACGACGATCGTCTTCGCGTGTAAAAATCCAGGTTCATACGTGTAGACTTTAGCTCCGTACGATAACAACTCCCCTACAGCAGCAGTCGTTGCCCAGTAAACAAATGGATGGTCCGGTTTGTTCGGAATCATGATGCGGACTTCCACTCCGGACAGAAGGGCTGCCTTACATGCATCTAAATAACTCGTGTCTGGAATGAAATAAGGCGATTGGATGTAAATCGTCCGCTTTGCTTCGTTGATCATCTTGATCAAGGCAAGCTTCAAATACTCTGAACGAGAATCAGGACCCGATGTGACGATTTGCATCGGTAATATATCCTGAATTTTATGCGTTCCATAGTAAAACAAAGATTTTTCCGTGTAAACGTCACTTGCTTGGTTCCAGTCGAGAATAAAGCGGTCGAGTTGATCATGAACGACGTCACCTTCCAAGCGAAAATGTGTGTCCCGCCAGTAGCCGAACTTTTCATCGATCCCGAGATATTCCGTACCAACGTTAAACCCACCAATGTAGCCGATTCGACCGTCGATGATACAGGATTTACGGTGATTCCGATTGTTCAATCGAAAATTAACGAATCCAATCGTCGACGGGAAAAAGGCAAACACTTCTCCTCCGTGTGCGAGTAAATCCTTAAAATCCGTCCGTTTGAGACTTCGTGATCCGACAGCATCATACAAGAGACGGACTTTGATCCCCCGACTGGCACAATCGGTCAATGTATCAATCAATGCTAATCCGAGACGATCTTTTTGAATAATGTAGTATTGGATGTTCACTTCATGCTCGGCCTGACGGATATCTTGAATCATCCGATTGAACTTTTGCTCGCCATCCGAAAGAATCTGGAGTTGATTCGAGAGACTGAGCAGGGAACCGTTCGACACCAGGTTCATCCGAATCATATCTCGGTGCTTTTGAATCATCGGGTGTCGCCCCATCGTCGCTAGTTCCTTCTTCTGTAAGGTAATCCGTCTATCTTGCTCCAGTTGTTCTTCATCCGTGATACGATAAAAATTTGTTTTTTTCAACAGTCTTCCGAAAAATAGATAGACGAGAAATCCAACGAGTGGAATAAAATACAAGATGAATACCCATGCCCACGTCGCTCCAATATCGCGCCGTTCGAGAAAAATAACCGTCAGGACCGCCAAAATATTCATGATGAGCAATCCGTAGACGATGATGATCGTGAACGTACTCCATACTTCCACCATACGATTCCCTCCCGTTTCAACGATATCGTTCGATTTTGATTCCTTTGTCTCTTATTCCCGTTTCCTTCCGTGTCATTCTTCTGAAGACAAAAAAACCTTTTTGAAGCACTGCTAGCTTCAAAAAGGTTTAGGTGTGTCATGATTCTTTACATGGTTCCGGTTGTTGTAAAGCCATGTGTTCAAGTGTCGCTTTGACGCCTGCCACACAGTCTGGCAATCCAACACCATCATAAGCAAGTCCGGCTAAATGAATGTGTGGATAGTGAGAAGCGACGATTTCTCGCACTTCTTGAATCCGCTGTGCATGTCCTACCGTGTAGGCCGGTAAGCCGTCTAATAAACGACTGATGACGACACGTTCCGGTTGCAACGAACGACCACAGATGGTTTCAAGATCCTCTAAGACGACGCGTTCAATCATTTCGTCTGATTCACGGACAAGCGCATCTTTTCCGGGGCGACCGATGAAGGCTCGGAGTACAGTATGATTCGGTGCTGCATGATTCCACTTTTGATCAATCGCCGTGCACGCTGTGATTGAATATGGCGCCCGACGATTGACGATGAATCCTGTTCCATCGATCGGTAACGCCGTTTCCTTATCAAAAATCAACGTGACTGTCGCTGTCGAGTGTGTCGATAGGTTCGCAAGCCCTGGAAGCGTCACTTCTGGTAACAAGGAGACGACTTGGCGATGCGGAATCGTTAACAAAATATCATCGGCATACTCTGGACCATGATCCGTTTCGAGACGATACCGTCCGTCTTCTTCTCGTTCAATCGAGCGAAGTGGTGTCTCAAGACGAATCTCCGTCCGTTCAAGCACCTCTTCTAGCCGTTCGACGAGGGATTCGAGTCCGGTAGCAAGTGATAGGAATTGACCTGTCGCTTTGAGCGTCGGACCTTGTTGTTGATCAAGCGGACGCATGAGACGCATTCCTTCGAACAAACTTCCTGCCTTTTGCTCATTCGCTACAAATTGCGGATAGGTCGCGAACGTACTCATCCGGTCGATATCACCCGCATAGATACCTGAAAGAAGCGGTTCGATCAACTTCTCGACGAGCGCATCTCCAAGACGCGGACGCAGGTATTCCCCTAATGGAATGTCTGTTTCCGGAATCGTCAAATCAGGAGCGGGGTGAAGCAAGCGGTCTGTCACCTCTGCTTTTTCTTCTTCCGTCAACAGAGACGTCTCTGCGAATAACTCTAGATCCGTCGGGATGCCCATGACGGCACCTTTTGGAATCGGGTGGAGTCCGCGCGCATCCAAGATATACGCTTGCGACGTGTTATTGCGAACGAGTTGCTCCCCTAATCCGATCTCTTCGATGAGATCCGTTAGTACGTGTTTTCGTGCGACATATGAATCTGGTCCACGCTCGATCGTCAATCCTTCGTCCCGATATGTTGCCACCTTGCCACCGAGACGACCTTCTGCCTCGAGTAACGTGATGTTCATCTCCGGAAACTGTTTCTCTGCATAATAGGCGGCTGCAAGCCCTGATATACCACCGCCCACGATGACGAGACGTTTACTTGACATAACTACCCACCTGTTTCGCGACGGCTTCCGTGACAGCTTTCATGAAAGCTGGATCCGCGTTTGGCATGACAGGTCGCGCATAATGGATTCCAAGTTCGTCACAGACGACTTTACACTCATAGTCATTATCGAACAGTACTTCTAGGTGATCCGCTACGAAACCAACTGGTACGTAAACGAACGCTTCATATCCTTTTTCTTTGTAGACATCCCGCGTCAAGTCCTGAACATCTGGTCCAAGCCATGGTTCTGGCGTTTGTCCAGCCGATTGCCAGCCTGTGATCATATGCGGTACACCAGCACGTTGCGCGATCAACTCAGCAGTTTCCTTCAGTTGTTCAGGGTACGGATCGCCGTTTGCAATGATTTTCTCAGGCAGACTGTGCGCTGAAACGACGAGAACGGCTTTTTCTTCAGGTACTGGTAAAGCGTCGAATGTCTTGCGGATTTCTTTTCCCCACCAATCGAGGAATGCTTCTTCTTTGTACCACGATTCGACAGATGCGAGACGAATACCATGTTGATCCGCGACTTCCTTCGCACGACCGTTGTATGAACGAATACTGAACGTCGAATAGTGTGGTGCTAAAACGACTGTGACCGCTTCCGTAATGCCGTCTTTTGCCATTTGCTCGACAGCATCCTCAACGAATGGCTCGATGTGTTTCAGACCAAGATAGAGTTTGAACTCGATTTCACCAGCATATTTCTCAGACAATTGACGATGTAGCTCTTCTGCCTGGTCAATCGTGACTTGTGCGAGTGGTGAGACACCACCAATCGCTTCGTAACGTTCCGTCAACTCTGCCAATGCTTCTGGAGACGGTTTGCGTCCGCGGCGGATGTGCGTATAATAACGCTCGATATCTTCTGGTTTATACGGCGTACCATACGCCATGACAAGTAATCCTAACGTCTTCATTTTCCTACCTCCATTTTTTCTTTCGAATAATCATGGATAAATGCAGTCAAACGCTTCAATACTTCTGGATCAACTTCCGGGAAGATCCCGTGACCGAGGTTAAAGATGAACCCTGGTTGTTTCATTCCCATGTCGAGAATTTCCTTCGCTTTCGCTTCGAGGATATCCCATGGTGCTAACAGATAAGACGGGTCGAGGTTTCCTTGAACGGGTTTCGTCAGTCCACGCTCGCGTGCTTCATCAATCGACAAACGCCAATCGAGTCCAACGACGTCTAGCGGTAAGCTGTGCCATTCCTCTGCCAAATGACTCGCACCTACACCGAACATGATCATCGGCACGCCTGTATCTTTTAATTCCGTGAAAATGCGTTCCATCGTCGGCTTGATGTAACGCACATAATCTTTCCGGCTTGTCGTTCCGACCCATGAATCAAAGATTTGGAACGCTTGGATCCCTGCATCTACTTGTGATTTGATGTAATCGATGACCATGTCACCTAGTTTCTCCATTAAGGCATGCCATACCTCAGGTTGTCCATACATCAATGCTTTCGTTTTATGGTATCCCTTTGAAGGTCCACCTTCAATCATATAGCTCGCAAGCGTGAATGGTGCCCCGGAAAAACCAATCAACGGTACTTCGAGTCGTTCCCGTAACAAACGAATCGTTTCATAGATATATGGAATATCTTCACGGTTGAAAGGTTGCAGTGCTTCAACATCTGCCATCGTGCGAATCGGGTTCGCGATGACTGGACCGATACCACTCTTGATTTCGACGTCAACGCCCATCGATGGAAGTGGTGTCATGATGTCTTTGTACAGAATCGCTGCATCGACTCCTAATTGTTTTACAGGTAGTTCTGTCACATATGCGCCTAGCTCCGAGTCATGTGTGATCTCGAAAAGCGTCCGTGTCTTCTTGATTTCACGATATTCCGCTTGATAACGACCTGCTTGTCGCATGTACCAGACGGGAACGTGATCAATCTGCTCGCCACGGATCGCCCGCAAAAACGTATCATTGAATTTCTTCATCATAACTACCCCTTTATACTCGTTCTAACGCCCCAAAAAAACGTACGATAAGTTTGTGAACACAGAAACATTATATCTGAAATTAAGAAGTCTGTGCCAATAAATCGTTTACAAAATGACAGTTCTGTTACCAGTTCATGAAATGTTCACTGTTTCTTGTAAAGACCGAATGCAGCGTTTAACTGACCACGAATCAAGTCCGAACGTTGCTGTTCCGTTACCTTGCGTTCTTTTTCTCGAATTTCGTGCGTGCGCCAACCATCCTCGATTTTTTCTGCGACTTCAACGAGTCGCTCGACATCCGTAAACGAATATTTTCGTGTCTTTCCATTCGTCCGTTCTGGAAAGATCAACTTCCGTTCCTCATAGTAACGAATCTGACGTTCTGATAATCCGGTTAATTCACAGACGATCCCGATCGACATCACCTTTTTTTCGCGGTAGTTCATCTTCGTCACTCCTTTCCACAAAAATACCATGTCAGATTTTCTGACACAACACGTTTCTTCGAAAGTGTTTCCGTCTAAAGTAAACACATACTTTAAATGGATAAAGGAGGAACGACAATGAAACTGGAACAACTCGCTATCTCAGTCGACACGTTTTATGTCTTATTCGCAGCACTACTCGTCTTTACGATGCAAATCGGATTCTTACTTCTGGAAACAGGGATGTTACGGGCGAAGAACGCGGGGCACGTCGCCGTCAAACAAATCATCAGCTTCTCGGTTGCCGCTCTCGCCTTTTGGGCCATCGGATTCGGATTAACGTTCGGTGATGGTAATTCCATTATCGGAACGGAAGGATTCTTCTTACATGGAGGATTTAGCAGCCTGGATTGGTCGAATATCACGATTGATGTGAAGTTCCTCTTCCAACTCTCGTTTGTTGCTGTCTCCCTCGCGATCGCTTGGGGCGGATTCGCAGAACGCGCTAAATTATCCGTCTACCTGTTGTTCGGAACGTTTTTCGTTGCCATCATCTATCCGATCATCGCACGTTCCGTTTGGGCAGGTGGATTCCTTGGTTCGCTCGGGATGCAAGACTTCGCCGGATCAACGGTCGTCCACTTACAAGGTGGGATTGCTGCCCTGGTTGCAGCTTTACTGCTTAAGAAACGAATCGGTGCTGAAAAAACACCGTTACTCGGACATAACGTCATCTATTCTGTCGTTGGTGCCTTCATCCTCTGGTTATGTTGGTTCGGCTTCAACGCCGGTTCGACATTAACGATCGCAGACGGGTTCTTTAGCTACGTTGCCTTGACGACGTTACTTGCGACTGCAGCAGGTGCCCTCGGAGCTCTTGCCATCTCGTTCTGGCACCGTCGTGTCGCAGATATCCCTTCGATCATCAACGGTGTGTTAGCTGCACTCGTTGCCATCACAGCAGCCTGTGCCTTCGTCGAACCGTGGGCAGCCGTCGTCATCGGCTTCCTCGCTGGTGTCATCACATATGGGACGAGCATTCTTCTCGCAAGTCGCGTCGACGATCCATTATGTGCCTTCTCCGTTCATGGCGTCGCTGGTATCTGGGGTACACTCGCAACTGGATTCTTCGCTTCACCACGACTCGTTGAAATCACAGGGATCGGACAAGCTGGTCTCTTCTATGGAGGTGGCTTTACGCAACTCGGTGTTCAAGCCCTTGGTGTCGTCTTTGCTATCGTCATCGTCAGCGTCTTGAGTTACGCATTCTTAAAAGTTCTCGACCTTACGATTGGTCTTCGGATCACACGCGAAGATGAACTCCGCGGACTGGACGTTGCGGAACATGGTCAATCTTCTTACGATCTCCCTGCGCCTGTCAGCAAAGAATTACGTATGGTCGAAGAAGAAGACCTCTCAAACGAACGTGTTAACTAATGATTGATAATAGAAAGAGCCTACGCAATGGATTCGTTGCGTAGGCTCTTTCTAATTGTCTATCATTTTCGTGCATAATACTCACCGATCACAAGTGCCAAGGCTGCGCCACCCACGACATAGATGGATCCGCTTAAAAAGAATCCAAGTAGCGTCAAGACAATGCATTGACTGATTGCTGCGAAGCGGATGATTTTCCGTTTCGCCTGTACAGCATTTCCAAACGGTAGTAGACGAGTCAACAGATGTTGGTCTACTGCCTTCGTAAACGGTGCTAGTTGAAAGCTTGTCAATCCTGCAAACGCAGGAATTGCAAGCGCAACGAACAACTCGTTACCACTCGCTAACCACATGAACACAGCCCCGATCAGCGTGAGACGCACAATCAATCCGATGCCGTCCCCACTCCGGAGGAACTGTTTGACATATAAATAATCGAATGTCGTTTGAGCGCGATGTGGAATTTGTTCGACCATCTTACTTAAGAGACGACGGCGTTTATACGTTGCCGATAGATGCGGCACATCGACGAACCAGTTGGCCAGTCGATAAAAACGATCACGTGATTCCTGTTCGAGCGCAATCCATTCGCGTAACGGGAGATGCTCCTGACGCTTCAGATGAAGGACGACCATTAACAGTAAGGCAACGACGATCGTTATCCACGCCATATCGATGATAACGAGTAGTGCTGCTCCAAACGCATACAATAACACCGTCCGATGCGCGATACCTTCAAGCTTCGACAAATTCGCTGCCGCTCCGAATAGGGCAAGAGCTACGCCCATTAAGACAAGTTCAAACGGCGTCGTCTGTTCCGTCCGAACATAGAGGACAACGACTGCTAGAAACGGAATCACAGCACGAATGATGCCAAAAATCGCATTATACGCTCGCACCTGTTGCATGAAACTTGATAACTTCGCTAATACGGGTAATAGAAATACTTGATCTGCCTCGACAAGAAACGTTCGGCTTGTCCGGTAGAGCGGCAAAATCAAAAATAGGGCTGCCATGACGAATCGACCTGGAAACGATGGGTCGAGTTGGTCGAGGAAACGGCCGTAGACGACTAATGCGTATAAAATGACAAAGTAGACGGTAAATAACAGTCCACCATTCGCCATATATCGTGTATATTTCACCGTTTCCGTCATCGCTGCTTGGTACCGTTCCTTCCATAAGGACTGGCTGTTCATCGTTCCGCCTCCTCGATCGCGGCAACGTACAGATCATCGAGCGTTCCATCTTGTAGTCCATAGCGAGCTCGCAAAGCAGCTGTCGTCCCTTCTGCCGCAATATGCCCTTCATGTAAAAGAACGAATCGATTACAGTGACGCTCTGCTGTCTCGAGAATATGCGTCGACATTAAAATCCCCTTACCTTCCTGCTTGAGTTCACTGAAAATCTGAAGCAACTCTCGGATTGCCAGTGGATCAAGTCCAACGAACGGTTCATCAACGATTAACAGCTCACTCCCTGTGACGAGTGCACATAAAATCATCGCTTTTTGTTTCATCCCTTTTGAGAAAACACTTGGAAACCACTCGAGTTGTTTCGTCATTCGAAGGCGTTCAGCATAGTGATTTGCTCGCTCTATCGCTACTACTTCTTCGACATCATATCCTTGCGCCATCAGACGAAGGTGCTCCCGTAACGTTAGTTGTTCATATAACATCGGCTGTTCCGGAATATACGCGACTTGGCGACGATACTCGGTTTCGTTCGTCGCTAAATCTAATCCGTTGATTCGTACCGATCCCGTCTTGACCGGTAATAGACCGAGGATATGTTTAATCGTCGTTGATTTCCCCGCACCATTTAATCCGATTAAACCCACAAGTTCCCCTTGATCCACTTCAATATTGATATCATGAAGGACAGTTTTAGATCCGTATCCTCCTGATAAGCCCTTGATCTCTAATAACATATTCGCCACTCCCTTTAAGCACATCGTAAGGTAGATCTTCTTAGACTTTCTAGCTTCGTGCTTCATTTTTTAAAATATAATGTTTTAATACTTGTTTTTTCGGCAATTACTCTAAGTGTAATCGTTACATCAATATATGAAAACGATTTACATGTAAATTGAAGGTGAAATCAATGAGTCGTCCATTCATTCTCTATCAAGTGGTCTAATCTTCTAGTCATTTAAAGAATGAACGATTTCAGATTTTTTCATTTTCGCACGTGTTTATAACTGCCTGAAAACAGGTAAAACTAATATGTAGAGGAGTTGTTTAAAAATGGGATTCTTATGGGCATTAATTGTTGGTGGTCTCATCGGTTGGATCGCAAGTTTAATCATTGGGAAGGATGTACCGGGTGGCATCATCGGTAACATCATCGCTGGTTTCATCGGTTCGATGATCGGTCAAGCTATCTTTGGTTCAATGGGACCAGAAATTGGTGGATTTGCAGTCATTCCGGCTATTCTCGGAGCAGTCATCTTGATCTTCATCGTCTCACTTATTCTCCGGGCAGTACGCAAGTAATCATATATTCTAATCGAAAAGGAGTGTTTTGAAATGGGATTCTTATGGGCATTAATCGTTGGTGGTATTATTGGTTGGTTAGCAAGCTTGATTTTAGGTAAAGATGTTCCAGGCGGTATCATCGGTAACATCATCGCTGGTTTCGTCGGTGCAATCATCGGTCAAGCATTATTTGGAGATTGGGGTCCAATGGTTGCCGGATTCGCAATCGTACCTGCTTTACTCGGAGCTATCATTCTTATCCTTATCGTATCGTTCATTCTCCGTGCGGTGAATAAACGATAACCAAAAATCCTCGGACGTTTCTGTCCGAGGATTTTTGTATGCGTTAGTCTTTTAATTGTAACCACATGCCATCCTCTCGCTCGACGACCCGCTTTTCCGTCCGTAAATTCAACCATTCGAACACACCTTCGAGAAAACTAGACGGATACTCCCAAACCGTACCAACTTGCTCGCGCTTCTTTCGTTCTGGTTTTCCAGCGATAGCTTCGAGTTCATCCGGTGTCTTATTCAACCGGATTAATAATTCATCAACTTGATTCGATCTATAGGTCACTTCATACCCGTCATACCGCGCTCGGTTCGCAACTGTCGAATCAGGGGTTCCGAACGTATTCTCGAATGCATCACGCGATTTCCCGAGATAACCAGTCATCGTATCGATACTTTTTCCAGTCCGGGCTTTCACTTCCGTTTCAAGCAATGTTTTAATATCGACTGCATATTCGTTCGATACGGTCGTATTGAACTGATCGGCTATTTTAAAATCAACTGTTATGTTTGGTTCATCACCAAGCTGTACTGTTTTTGAGTCCCGAACGGTCTGTCCTGATTGATCGGCGCTCACCTGAACATCATATTCTCCTGGAGAACGCTTGATTTCTAGTGATGTTCCGTCCACCGTTCCAATGACTTCTCCATCTAATGATACTTCTGTTTTGGGTACATCACTTGAAACGATCAATCGTTGTGGATTCACATCAAGAGAGTACCGGTCATACCAAAGCCATCCATCCTCTTTTCGTAACGTAAACAGATGCGTCTTTACTTGTTTACCAGAGTCTTGATCCTGTTTAACTTGTGCGATGACCCGGTCCGTTCGTTCTGACTCAGCCGTCAACCAAGTAATGAGTCTTGTCGCCTCACTCATCGGTAGTGGCTTATCGTTCATCGTGACGAGTTGTTGAAATCCACGCTGATCCTTTTCCTTTAACAAGGTAGCAAGACGCTCGTCTGTTTTCTCCATTTTCGCCGCTTCTTGCAGGTTACGCCCAAACCAAAAGGCAACGAATAAGAAAAGACCGACGACGATAACGCTACCGACGAGCAGACGCCGTTTTCGTTTTTTTTGTGCCGTCAAGGCTACTCGTGATGCCATGCAGTTCGCTCCTTCCCTTCAGTAGCTGTATGTTTCTAAGTGTATCGGGTTCAATTTGACTGTCAATCGTGCGGAAGTCGGAAACTTTCCGTATACTAATGTTATCTTACCCAAAGGAGTGAACGTTCCATGCAAAAAGAGTCATGTATCTTCTGTAAAATTGCTCGCAAAGAAGTCCCTGGTCATATCGTATTCGAGAATGAAAACGTTCTTGCCTTTCTCGACTTGTCACAAGTGACGAAAGGACATACGCTCGTCATTCCAAAACAGCATGCCGATAACATGTATGATCTCTCTCCTGAACAGGCACAGAACGTGTTTGCGACGATTCCGCAAATCAGTCGTGCGCTTCAACAAGAGACAGGTGCAGCCGGTATGAACCTCTTATCAAACACTGGAAAAGTAGCGGGTCAATCAGTCTCGCACTTCCATTTACATCTCATTCCTCGTCACGATAAACAAGACGGATTCGGCGCGAAGTGGGAAGTCCATAACGACGACTACACGGCAGAAGAATTGGCTGAACTCGCAAATTCAATCGCTTCGCATATCTAAGTCCGCTCTTTTTCTTCTATTCTTAGAAAAATATTGCCGAAATAGGTTTCTTTCACTCAATTTTCGGTAAAATAATATGAAACAAATATTTTAATATTAAGAAGGAGGTTCATTATGTCGAAGCGTCCCGCCCGTAACTGGGTCGCTTTTGGTGCTACGCTAACACTTGTGACTTTTTACGGTCTGAAGGCGCTTCGCCAAGGTACGAAAAGCGACTCTTCGAACGGTCATCAACGTCGAAATTCTTATTCTACAATCGTAACGAATGTGCAGGATTTGACCCAGGAGGGCAAGAACTTAGTAGAGACAGCAAAAGCGTCTGGTATGCACTTCAAGGAAGAAGTCATGCAGAGCGTCTCGGAATACCAAACGGAAGTCCAAGCATCGCTCACGAAGATCCAGTCTCTCGCTGATGAAGCGAAACAGGAAGCAGACCAGCTTTCTCCACAAAAGTAAGATCCGTTGCTTCGATTTGTTTTTGTATAGTTTGCATTTTGCGCGTTTGAGCCATTGTCACCTTTCGAAAGGATGAGTCAGATATGGAACACGAAAAGTTATATCCTGGACAAGAGGCTTTGTTGTATAGCCACAAGATTGTCCAGTTAAGCAAAGCACTATGGAAAACGGTAGAAAAAGATTGGCAAAATTGGATCAAGCCTTTTGATCTGAACATCAATGAACATCATATCTTGTGGATTTCACACGCGCTAGGTGGTGCCTCGATTTCTGAAATCGCAAAGTATGGTGTCATGCACGTCTCAACGGCATTCAACTTCTCGAAGAAGCTAGAAGACCGTGGACTGTTGACGTTCTCGAAAAAGGAAACCGATAAACGAAATACCTACGTCCAGTTGACACCGGCAGGCGAATCGCTTCTACTCGAGACGATCCAAGCATTCCGTCCCGAAGAAAACGGCGTCTTCCGTGCATCACTTCCTCTTCAAGAACTGTACGGGAAGTTTCCGGAATTGACCGATATTTCTGCGATCGTACGTCGTTTGTACGGGGACAGCTTCATGGATATCTTTGCCGAGACTTCGAAGATGATCACCGAAGAAGCAGATCGCCGTCCACAAGATCCAGTCATGGACTCAATCAAAAAAGCATAATCTTATCAAAAGCGTTTTAGCCTCCAGCTAGAATGCTTTTTTAGGTCTTATCTCCTCATGACAGGGACATTACTACTATGTCTCAAGAGCGTTATTTCCCTCACAATTTCCCATAAAAATTATCCTCAACCGGCTACTTGGATGTGATAGCATGGAAAAGAGCAAGTATCTCTTGTCATGACAAGATACAGCTGTCAACTAGACGAGAATATGATATGATAAAACGGTTGAAATAAATGGTAAATTAGGGGTGTATGTATGAAAAAGAAATTGTTAGGTGCAGCAGCAGTCGCAAGTGTATTTACATTAGCAGCATGTGGGTCAAATGACGAAGCCGTCATCAATTACAAAGGTGGCGAAGTGAACAAGGCTGATGTTCAAGAAGAAGCCTATGAAAAAGCAGGTGCTCAAATCGCCTTCCAGCAAACGATGAACAAATTGCTTGAAAAGAAATACGGCAAGGAAGTCACGGACAAAGAAGTCGAGGCAGAAGTCAAGAAAACAAAAGATCAGTTCCCGGATAAAGAGCAGTTCAGTACAACTCTGAAATCTGCTGGAATCAAGAATGAAAAAGAATTCGAAAAAGTACTTCGCACACAAATGCTCTTAACAGAAGCAAAATCTGCGAAATCTAAAGTAACCGATAAAGAGATTCAAGAGCGCTTTGATCAAGAGAAAGTCGAAGTCAAAGCAAGCCATATCCTCGTTGCGAAAGAGTCAGAAGCAAAAGACATCAAAAAGCAATTGGATGAAGGCGCGGACTTCGCGAAACTCGCTAAATCAAAATCTACTGATACAGGCAGCGGTGCAAAAGGTGGAGACCTCGGTTACTTCACAAAAGGTAAGATGGTTAAGGAATTCGAAGATTACGCGTTCAAGGATGGCGTTGAAGGTAAAATCTCCGATCCAATCAAAACACAGTTCGGCTACCACATTATTAAAGTAGTCGATCGTAAAGAGAAGAAAAACTTCACGCTCGATAAAGAAAAAGCACGCATTAAAAAAGCACTTGCTGAAGAAAAAGCAGCACAAGTCAACCCGAACGATATTTACCGTTCACTCATGAAAGAATACGATGTCAAAATCGAAAACAAAGACTTCAAAGATGCTTTCGATCTAGACAAACAAGAACAACAACAAATGCAACAACAAATGATGCAACAACAGCAGTAATCAAAAAGGAAGCCTTCGCGGCTTCCTTTTTTGTGTCGTTTTTCGTAAAGCAAAAGGTTAGCGAATCGTCCGGATCGGCGCTCGTTCATATTGTTTCGGTAAGGCGACCGTATCTCCAAGTTCGGCTGCCGCATGATAGACCCAGTACGGTTGGCGAAGTAGTTCACGTGCGAGCAGGACGATATCTGCTCGACCGTTACGGACGATTTCTTCTGCATGGGCAGCTGTCGTGATCAATCCTACCGCTCCCGTGGCAATACCTGTCTCTCGTTTCAACTCTTCCGCATAGCTCACTTGATAGCCCGGATACACTTCCGGTACGGCATTAGCGACGACAGCACCTGAACTACAGTCGAGTAAATCGATGTTACGTGCAGCTAGTTCTTTCGCGAGCGGAATATAATCCGTTGCCGTCATTCCACCTGTTGCGTGATCCGCTGCTGAAATCCGGACCCAAATCGACAGCTTCGAGACTTCCTGAATCCCATCAATGATCTCTAGCAAAAAGCGCATCCGATTTTCCGTCGATCCGCCGTACTGGTCTTCTCGAATATTGGATAACGGAGAGAGGAACGTATTCAATAAATAACCATGTGCGCCATGGATTTCAATGAAGTCATACCCTGCTCGTTCCGCTCGTAATGCTGCATCTATGAACTGTTGTTTGATTGTCGCGATTTCCTCAAGTGTCAATGCACGTGGATGCGTATACGTATCATCAAAAGGTAAAGCGCTCGGTGCGACGGGTGGTTCTGCTGTCGTGCTTTTGCGCCCAGCATGGGCCAGTTGAATGCCTGCTTTTGCACCCGCTGCTTTGACTTGCTCTGCGATCCGTTGTAGTCCTTCGATGTGTGCATCTGACCAGATTCCAAGGTCACCTGCTGAAATGCGACCGTCTGGCGTGACGGCACTCGCTTCTAAGATGACACCACCGACACCACCCATTGCACGGGTTGCATAGTGCGTGACATGCCAATCCGTAACGAGTCCATCTTCGTTTGCACTGTACATACACATCGGCGCCATGATGACCCGATTGCGGAATGTCAACGTTCCGAGTTGAACCGTATCAAACAACTTCGTCTTCATCTTTTTTTCCCCCTTATAGCTTCGGACGGTAAAAAGCACGATTATCTAGTGCAAATGATCGTTCCGAGAACTGTCCTGGCTCGACATATTCAAGGAGACGATCCATCATCGTCATCCGTGCATCAAGGTTATCGATCAAGAACAAGACTTCCGCTTCACGCATCTGTGGTGCAACGGCAGATCCCCATTCCGGTCGTCCGTGATGACTTAAGACGAGATGTTGCAAGACAGTCAGTACTTCTGCGTCAATTTGTAATTCTGCTCCGACTTTTTCGAGTTCCGCTACCATCATCGTAATATGACCGACGAGTTTACCAGGCAACGTATATTCCGGTGCAACCGGATCGGATAACTCCTTGATTTTCGCATAATCGTGTAGAATGATGCCACTGATTAGCACGTCGCGATTTAAGGTCGGATAGAGTTGAGCGATTTGATCCGCTAGACGCAACATCGAAAGGACGTGGTACGACAGCCCCGAGTAAAAAGCATGGTGATTTTTGACCGCTGCTGGATGCGTGAAGTAGGCGTCAAATCGTGAAGTAATCAAATGTTTAACAAGCTTTTTCATATCACTGTTCTGAATCGATTCTACGAACGCGAGTACTTCCGTCTCGATCTGTTCTCGCGGAATCGGTGCGGATTGGACATAGTCCTCGACATTCGTCTCCTCTAGGACCGTGATTTGTTTGAGTTTTAGTTGTGTCCGCCCTCGATAGTCCATGACTTCTCCGGCAGCATGAACGATTGACTTCGGCGCATATTTTTCAAGATCACTCGTATCCCACATCTTCGTCTCGATTTCGCCTGTCTTATCCGTCAAGATGAGCGTCAAGTATGGTTTCCCATTTGCTGCAATTCCTTTGACCGCTTGTTTGATCATCGCTCGTTGATCGAGCGTTTCTCCAACTGCTAATTTACCGATTCCTTTCATACTTGAAACACGTCCTTTATCTGTAAAATAGGTGTCTTTTTTATATTCCATTGACTACACTTAAGGCATATACTATTTCATTCTACTATATGGGAGTCATGAACATGGAACTGGAACCTCAATTTAATTGGTCCCGCTATCTCGATTTAGCTGACTATGAACAAACCTTTCCGACGGCTGCCGTCGACCAATCCGAAATGGACTGGGTCACACAGCTGCGATCGAAAGACATGAACTTCACCCGCTCGGAAAAAGGGGTTCTCTATGGTGCTGTCGTCACCTGGCAAAATCCTGTCGATAAAAGTGATCGTCGCTCGATTTGCTTTTACGTAACGAAAGAAAAACTGATCACGATTGGATTGTCCGATTCAATCGTGTCCTTGGTCTCTCCCTATTCTCCCGCGTATCCATTCGCGACCTTTTATACGATTCTTGCTTTACAGCTGAACACGTATTTCGCTGGTATCGATCAGTTTGAGACGGAACTGTTTTCGAGACAAGATGAACTACGTGGCAGCATCAATGAAGATTCGCTCGATAGCATCTTTGCGTTGCGCGATACGATCGAGAACTGGTCCGATTTAATCGTTCCATTTCAAGAGCTCGTCATGGCTGGTGAAGAGTCATTTCTCGACGAGGACGCGTACCTCGAGGATCTCTCATTAAAACTAGCTACAAAACGTGTCCGCCGTCTGTTGATGCTCATTGAACATTATCAAAAAGACATTGAGGTCCTGCTCGACTTATCAACGACCGTCTCGAACTTCCGTGGAAACGAGATCATGAAGGCATTAACGATCTTTACTGCCGTCGCGACACCGACGATGGCTCTCGGTGCAATTTGGGGGATGAACTTTAAAATCATGCCGGAGTTAGAGTGGAAATACGGTTACGCCCTATCCCTTGGTCTAATCTTTCTCTCAACCGGTGGCATCTTCTACTGGATGCGCTGGCGTGGATGGTTAGGCGCTCTTGTTCGGATGCCAAAGAATAGTCGACCAAAAAAATAGATATCAGAACATAAGTTCGTTATACTAATTATATCATATCTACTGAAAGGAGACGCTTGTCCGATGGAACGTAAAATCATTCATATTGATATGGACGCCTTTTACGCTTCCGTCGAGCAACGCGATCGTCCTCGATTAAAAGGTGTTCCTGTCGTCGTCGGTGGACCGCCTCATGCACGCGGTGTCGTAGCGACCTGTTCCTATGAAGCACGGAAATACGGCATTCATAGCGCGATGCCGTCACGACGCGCCTTCCAGCTTTGCCCTCGTGCCGTCTTCATTCGTCCCCGCTTTGACGTCTACCGGGCTGTCAGTGCACAAATCATGGAACTTTTTCGAGAAGTGACACCGCTCGTCGAGCCTCTCTCACTGGATGAGGCATATCTTGACGTCACGGAAAATTATTTCGATCAAAAAAGTGCAACCTATATCGCGCAATATATCCTACAGCAAATTAGAGAACGGACAGGTCTGACAGCCTCTGCCGGTGTTTCAAACTCTAAGCTCGTCGCGAAGGTCGCTTCCGGATATGAGAAGCCGAACGGAATGACGGTCGTCCCACCAGAAGACGTCCTCAGTTTCTTATCTCCATTAAAAATTGGAGACTTACACGGCGTAGGAAAAGTCACGGAACAAGCGTTACGAAAACAAGGAATTGAAACCGTCGCAGATGTCCAAGCAATGCCTGTCGAACAATTACGAGCATTACTCGGACGCGATCGAGGAACGGAACTGCATGCAATGGCGCATGGCATCGATGAACGTCCCGTTCGCCCGGAACGCGAGCGAAAATCGATCGGTTCTGAGACGACCTTCGAAGAAGATACGGAGGATATCGATACGATATTCGAGACGTTGATTCGAGAATCAAAATCCGTCATTGCGAGTCTTCAAAAAAAAGAACTCGTCTGCCGAACGATCACGATCAAGTGGAAGACCGATACATTCCAGTCACGTTCGAAACGGCATACATTTTCAGAAGAGACGGCGGACGAAGAACGATTACTTGAGGAAACAACGAAACTGTTCAATGGCATCACCTTCGACGGACCGATCCGCTTGATTGGTATGACGGTCAGTCACCTGACTACTCCTCCCGCTGCGCGACAGCTGACATGGCAAGACTTAGACTTGCGCTTGTAAAATGAATGGTTATTCACTATACTAAATACAAGACCGATCAGACAAGGGAGGAACAAGTATGCAGTATACGATTACAGTCTTTTCAGATCGTGGTGAAACGTTACTCGATGACGTCTTCGAAGCAGAGTCGGATGGACAGGCACGAGAAGAAGGGATTCGACGCCTCAATGAGAGTGGTTATGCCCATCAAGCAGCTCGCGTCACACGTTCAGGCCGTTTGATTCATTTCGAGCGCGCCTACTTGCCACGGATCGTCCCTGCTTCATCTTGAGCGAAACATGAAAAAGGAAGACGCGCCAGCTGGCACGTCTTCCTTTTTTGATGACTTATTGGACGTCGTCTTGTTGCTCCATCATTGGCGCATAGAGCTCTTCTAACGGCTTCATGATGATTTGTGTGACTTCCGTCAACATCGTGTGCATCCGTTGCTCTTCTTGCATCAGCTGACTGATCAATGGGTTGTTTTGGACTTCAAGCATCTTTGTTTGGGCAGATGCCATATCGTCTGGTGTGATTTCTTCACCCTGCATCTGTTTTTGTTGTAATTCGAGTTGGATGTTACGGAACGATGCGAACAATTCGTTTGATTCCGGATCTGCGTTAACTTGCGTATACAAATCTTTTAATGTCGTGTACTCCGAAGTTTCGCGCAATGCGCGCTCCAGTGTGTACGCGTGATCGTATAAGTTTGTTTCTGCCATGAGTAAAACCTCCAATTTGTTTAGACGAGATAAAGCCCCGCCTGTATCAATCCAATTAAACCACCTAACAACCCTCCAAGCCAAGTGATAGCCCGGAATTCCCGCTTGGAAATCGATAAGACGATTTCCTCGAGATACGCAGTGTCCAGCAAATCAACCTCTTCTCGAACGATCGTTTCGAGATCGAGCGTCTGAAGAATCTGTCCGATTTGATTCGTCGTCCGTTCGAATAGATGATCGATGACGACAGGGACATGTTGCTCGAGTAATTGTGACTCGAGGGGATTCAACCAGACGCGTAATGGTGTAGCAAGCATCGATTCAATCGGTAAACGTGCCATGATCTGTTCTTTAACAGTCTGTCGAATCCGTGACTCCGTCTCTTCCGTCATATAAGACGACAGTGGACGATCCAGCCCCTTTTGCCATTCCTGACGTAATAAGGCAAGGATGAACTGAGACGTCGACTCTGATTGAAGTACCCGTTTCAGCTCCGGCTGAATCATATCAACAACGTTGACGTTCGCGAGCAACATCCCGAACATACCGCCTCCGAGACGCTGCTGGATGAAGCGAGCAACAGTCTCCTCGAGTTGTAGACGTCCTTCTGGTCCATCAAAATATTCCTCTGCTTGGTGCAATACAGATGTGACGAGTCTTGGCATGACCTCTTCGATTTTTTGTTCTCCGGCTTCCCCGATCAATTCGCGCACGGACTGCTCACGCCATTTACCCATGAGGAGCGAAAATTCCTGC
Source organism: uncultured Exiguobacterium sp. (assembly GCF_964277885.1). Taxonomy (NCBI): domain Bacteria; kingdom Bacillati; phylum Bacillota; class Bacilli; order Caryophanales; genus Exiguobacterium; species uncultured Exiguobacterium sp. The sequence continues at coordinate 2,131,982 of NZ_CAXYJR010000005.1, forward strand.
TCCAAGTGATAACTGATTTTTCCTTGGATCCGTTGTTTTGGTTCGTCGATGAAGCGACTAATCCACGCTTCCGTCGTCTCTTCCGAGCGTGTCCATTTCATGACTTCTTGTTCGACGAGTCGCGTGACGGCTCCACGAACAGCTGGTGATGCGAGACGTTTCCCGATCCCTTCTGGCGTCAAAAGATGCTTGACGACCGTCCGCCCGAGATTCGCTGCTAGTTCATCTCGCCGTTTAGGAATCAGACCCGGCGTAAAGGGTACACGAAATTTTCCGATGTATTTCGGTTCAAGTGGTCGAAATAACATCCGAATCGCTAGATGATTCGTGACTGCGCCAATCAGGGCCCCAATGACGATGATTCCGACAAGTTTCAATACGAGTAAAAACGTATCTGACATAAGTTATCATTCCTTCCGATTTTCGACTTATGGTAAAGTCGAGATAGTTATGTACGATTTAGGAGTGATGCCGTGTGTTACGACAACTGATGACTGTATTCAATGACCAGCTTACGACCGATCCGAATGTTTATTGCCAGGAACAGTATAGCGTATATCGCCTTGAAGATGGACTCTGTTTTGGAATCAAGGCGACTGCCATCTCTGACCGCGAACAACAACTGCTCGATGTATTCGCTGAACGTATCATCACGACGTCGCGGTCTGATATCGATCTATGGCGAGAGCGTCTCCAATCCGCTCATGCCCTGGAAGATCAGTCGTTCCGACTTGTCCATTTTTTGTTCAATCCAACCGATGAACGGACAAGTGAAGAAATTCAACAATTGCTCTCCTCTTTCTTTTCGCAGACGAGCATCCTTATTCCTTTTAGCACACACCGCTTCACGGTCGTTGAACGCGAAGAGTTTGTCATCGAGTCCGAACTATCCGATTTATTTTTAGCATTACAATCTGATTTTGTACTCGACGGTAAGGTATTGCTTGGTCAACAGCGTGCTACCGGTGACATTGCCATTCAGTTCCAACTCGAACAGGCAGCGCTTGCTTTTGTTCCTTCGATGCACATCGAACGTTTCTTGCCTGCCATGATCCGTCTTGCAAGTCTAGATGACCGATATCGTGCAACACTTGTTGATCAGTTCATTCGTTCCCTCGAGCCAGAGTCTCGTGAGACGATCCTCGCTTTTTGCCGAGCTAACTTAAATGTCTCTCTAACAGCAAAACATCTATTCTTACATCGGAATAGTCTCCAGTATCGACTCGACCGGTTGACGGAACAGACGGAAATCGATGTCCGGTCATTTGAAGGGGCTACTTTCCTTTATACCTTGCTGCTTGTAGCATGATGCCTAATTGAAAACGTTTGCATTTAGTCAGGTTGTCCATAGGCAGACTACCTGACTTCTTTTATACTATTTCTTGTAAGCGTTATTATTTCATCATTTACATTAGGGGGAACTACACATGGCTGAAATTCGTCTTGAACATATCGATAAAATCTACTCAGGTGATGCAAAAGCGGTTGATGACTTCAACCTTCACATTAAAGATAAAGAATTCATCGTCTTCGTCGGACCATCTGGTTGCGGGAAATCAACGACACTACGGATGATCGCTGGACTCGAAGAAATCTCAGGCGGTGATTTCATCATCGACGGTAAACGCATGAACGATGTAGCGCCAAAAGATCGCGACATCGCGATGGTCTTCCAAAACTACGCGTTATATCCACACATGAACGTCTTCGATAACATGGCGTTCGGATTAAAGCTTCGGAAGTTCCCGAAAGATGAAATCAAGCAACGCGTTGATAATGCAGCTCGCATCCTCGGTCTTGAAGAGTATCTCGAGCGGAAACCAAAAGCACTCTCTGGTGGTCAGCGCCAACGGGTAGCGATTGGTCGCGCCATCGTTCGTGATGCTAAAGTCTTCTTGATGGATGAGCCGCTCTCGAACTTGGATGCTAAATTACGTGTACAAATGCGTAAGGAAATCATTCAGTTACACAAACGTCTTGAGACGACAACGATTTACGTCACGCACGATCAGACGGAAGCGATGACGCTTGCGACACGGATTGTCATCATGAAAGCCGGAATCATTCAACAAGTCGGTACGCCGAAGGAAGTCTATGATCACCCGGATAACATGTTCGTCGCTGGATTCATCGGTTCACCATCGATGAACTTCTTGACAGGTAAACTGGCAGAAGACGGTCTCTTCCATGTTTCAGGAACAGAAGAGAAGTTCGAAGTACCAGAAGGAAAAATGAAAGTTCTCCGCGACCGCGGTTACACGAATAAAGATCTCGTCCTCGGAATTCGCCCAGAAGACATTCATGCGGAATTGATCTACCAAGACACTAAAACAGCGCACCGTTTCCCAGCGCATATCGAAGTATCCGAATTGATGGGTGCAGAGTCTTACCTGTACTCAAAAGTCGGACAACAAGCATTCACGGCACGTGTCGATTCACGTTCACACGTCGAGATGGGATCACAGCTCGATCTCTTCTTCGATATGACAAAAGCACACTTCTTCGATGCTTCCACCGAAGCAACTATTCGTTAATCACATCATCGATCAGTAATGATGTTTCAGACTGTCCATTTAAGGGCAGTCTTTTTTATTGACAGACGTTCCTGTAACTTTGTATGATACTGCTTGTAGCTTAAAATTAATCCTATTCGAAAACTAGGAATTGAAATCATTCATTTATAAAGGAGAGAGCGCTATGAAACACGGTTTGAAATTAGCTGTAGCAGCATTATCGACAGCGGGGGTGCTTGCAGCATGCGGCGCTTCGAACGACAACGCAGGTTCTGGTAAAGAGTCAAAAGTCATTACAGTCGGTACAGAAGCAACGTACCCACCTTTCACGTATAAAGAAAAAGGAAAATTGATGGGATATGACGTAGACGTCATGAACGAAGTCGCAAAACGTGCCGGCTATAAAGTCGATTATAAAGCGATGGACTTCAAAGGACTCATCCCAGCACTCGATTCAAAACGAATCGATGTCATCGCGAACCAAATGGGAATCACGCCTGAGCGTCAAGAAAAGTACGCTTTCTCTGATGCCTATACGGTCTCTGGTTCAACGATCATCGTCAACAATAAAACGAACGACATCAAAACACTCGACGACTTAAAAGGAAAAACAGTTGGTTCGACACAAGGTTCACTTTATGCGAAAACGGCTGAAGAAGCTGGCGCTAAAGTAAAATACTACAAAGGTGCGAACCAAGTCTTGAAAGATCTTGAAGCAGGTCGTGTTGATGCAGCCATGAACGATCGTCTCTTCGTTTTGACGGAGTTGAAAAAAGCTGGCTATAAAGTCAAAGCGGTCGGTGAGACGTTCGACAAGAACGAATCTGGTTTCATGATGGCGAAAAACAGCAAGTATACAAAAGACTTCAATAAAGCACTCGCTGAGATGCAAGAAGACGGCACTCTTGCAAAAATCGGTAAGAAGTACTTCAACGAGGATATCAGTAAGTGAGTGAATTACTGACGATCGTCCGGGATAACTCGGACGTCTACGCAAAGGCGATTGGCACGACCCTTCTAGCAAGTGGTCTCGCCATCGTCTTTGCGCTTATTCTTGGATTGATTCTTGCCGTCATGCGTGATAGCCGCGTTGCCGTCTTTAGCGGTTTTGCACGTTTATACGTCTCGTTCTTCCGCGGAACGCCACTCTTGTTGCAGATCTTGATTCTTTATAATGGTCTCGTCACGCTTCAATTGACTGGATTTCAAGCCCTTGCCTTTGGTTTGTCGCTTCACTTTTCCGCATATATCTCGGAATCGTTCCGCGCTGCCATTTCCTCTGTCGATCGTGGACAATGGGAAGCGGCTGACTCGCTCGGCATTCCACGTCGCAAGACATTCAAGGACGTCATCCTGCCGCAAGCATTATCACGAGCGATTCCACCACTTTCAAACTCTGTCATTGATATCATCAAGTCGACATCGCTCGGTACGATCGTTGCTGTTGAGGAATTGACATATGTCTCTGACCAGATTTCAGCGACGACGTATCTCGTCATGCCGTTGTTACTATTCTCAGCTGCAATTTACTGGATCATGTCAACACTCATTCAAAGCCTACAACATCGTTTAGAAGCACGTTTCAGCATTCCAGAATGAATTTTCCACACTTGGAACCGTCAGGATTTCAAGTGTGTTTTTTTAGATTTTTTTAGGTTTAGCACTAGGCAATCCGGGAATAATCAAGTATACTAATAAAAATCAGAATTATCTGACAACTTATAAAGGAGCGTGGCCGAGATGAAACAAGTAATTGAAGCTTTCCGTAGACAAGATGCAGAGCAGCGAATTCCAGTGCTACGTCTCGAAATCGATTATGAGCTCAGTACGCTCTTCGATGCGATTCAAGCCAATGACCAAGCTGCCATGTCAGCAAGCAAAGATCGTTTAGATAAATACCGTCAGGAGATGCTTCGCTTAGAAGCTTAACCTCATAGATCCCCCATCTCTCCTCCCCCTTGAGATGGGGCTTTTTTCGTTTATTGTTTATTTTTATTCGTAAATGAAAGAGAGGATCGCCTCCAGATGATATATCGGAAACGACCCTCACACTTTATTATATGAATGGCACACGTACAGATCTATTCGTTTCTATCTCAAAATCAATTAATCGACGTCACGACCACGTGATGCCTTCAAAATCTCAAACCATTGCTCGCGTGTCAACGACAATTTCGTCGAACGAACAGCAGATTCGATGCGTTCAATCTTACCCGAACCAACGATTGGCATGATACGTGCTGGATGTTTGAGCAACCATGCATATGCGACTTCGTCGATTTCTTCAGTTCCGATCGTCTCTGCGATCTCCGCTAATTTTTCGCGTAACGGTGCGTATTGCTCATCCTTGAAGAGGCGACCGCCCGCAAGTGGACTCCATGCCATCAACGGCATCTCATTTTCATGACAGAGATCAACGGATCCATCCTCGAAATGTTTCAGTTCCGAAACCGACAACTCGAGTTGGTTCGTCACGAGCATGAATGGTAAGCGCGACTGAATGAGACTTTGTTGCGCAGGTGTATGGTTCGAGAGACCGAATGTCCGTACCTTTCCTGCGTCCTTCAACTCTACGAACGCTTCAGCAATCTCGTTCGGGTCCATCAACGGATCTGGACGGTGAATCAACAGCGTATCCACGTACTCGACACCGAGTTCTTGAAGAGAACGGTTCACTTGTTTGATGATATGCTCTTTCGTCGTATCGTAGAATGACAACGACTGATCCGAGAAATGATTCCCTTTCATCTTGATACCCGTCTTCGTGACAATCTCCATCCGGTCACGTAATTCCGGTTTTAAAGCAAGCGCTTCTCCGAATAAACGTTCATTCGTGTAGTCGCCATAGATATCTGCGTGATCAAATGTTGTAATTCCTAAAGCAAGACACGCTTCGATCAATTCAAGTCGCTCTTCTTTCGTCATCTCCCATTCATTCAATCGCCATAAGCCATGAATAATGCGTGAGAATGATAAATCTTCTGTTAGTTGAATCCGTTCCATCTGTCTTCCAACTCCTCTATCGTATAAACTCTATCTCGTTTACTGTACCTCAATATGGTACCGGTTGCACGGATTTCACTTTTTAATGCTCCGAGACAAAAAACAGGACCCCGTCGATGACGTGATCCTGTATGGAACTTATTGTATTTGTTCGACTTCTTGCATGACTTCGTCTTCGATCTGCTGACGTTTCCGTGTCGTCTCAGCAGCATCTGGTGACGTGACGCTGAAGTAGAATTTGATTTTTGGTTCCGTGCCCGATGGACGAAGGCAGAACCATGATCCATCGCTGAGCGTAAACTTCAGTACGTTGGATTTTGGCAGATTGATCGGTGAAGGTTGATGTGTCTTCAAATCGTGGGCGATGCTCGCATCATAGTCCTCGAATAAGACGACCTGTTCTCCCGCCACTTGTTTTGGCGGATTCTCACGGAACGTATCCATGATACGACCGATCTGTGCCACGCCATCCTTCCCTTTGAGCGTTAGAGAGCGGAGTGACTCTTCGAAGTACCCGAACTGCTCGTAAATCGCCTGTAATGCCTCATAGAGCGTCCGTCCTTCTTTCTTATGGTACGCAGCCATCTCAGCAGCTAACAAGCACGCTTGGACGGCATCCTTGTCTCGGCAGAAGTCACCGATGAGGTAACCATAGCTCTCCTCATATCCGAAGAGATACTCATATTGACCCGATGCGTTGTATTGTTTGATTTTTTCCCCGATGAACTTAAAGCCTGTCAATGTGTTCTCGACATGGAGATCATAGTGACGCGCAATCAATGCACCTAGTTCTGACGTAACGATCGTCTTCGCGACGAATCCGTTCGCTGGCAGTGTTCCTTGCGCTGCTTTTTGTGAAAGGATGTAGTCGAGCAATAACGCTCCCGTCTGATTCCCTGTCAGGACTGTCCATTCTCCGTCTGCATCACGTGTTGCGACTCCGACACGGTCAGCATCGGGATCCGTTGCAATCAAGATGTCGGCATCTGTCCGGTCACCATATTCGATCGCCAGTTTAAAGGCAGCATGTTCTTCCGGGTTCGGCGACGTCACGGTCGGGAATGCGCCGTCTGGCTCCGCTTGCTCCTTGACGACTGTCACGTGTTCGAAACCGTAACGCTTCAAGCCTTCTGTTACCGGCACAAGACCTGTTCCGTGAAGTGGTGTGAAGACGATTTTAAGTGGATCCGCTAATTCCGATTGAATCGAAGGTAAGACACGAATCGTTTGTAATTTTTCTTGATACGCTTCGTCGAGCTCTTCTCCGACACGGACGATCAATCCATTTGCACGAAGGACTTCTTCTTGCTCCAGTTCAATCGATAGCTCATCTTCGATTTGACTGACGTACGAAACGAGTTCATCTGCTTCTTTTGGTGGAAGTTGTCCACCGTCATCCCCATATACTTTGTAGCCATTGTACTCTGGTGGGTTGTGACTCGCCGTGATGACGATCCCGCCCGCCGCTTGTAAAGAGCGAACCGCAAACGAAAGTTCCGGTGTCGGACGTAGACCGTCGAACAGATACGCTTTGATGCCGTTACTTGCGAGCGTCCGTGCTGCTTCAAGTGCAAATTCTGGTGAGAAATGGCGTGAATCGTGTGCGATGACGATTCCTTTTGCTGCCGCTTCTTCCCCCGATGCCTTAATGAATGCCGCGAACCCTTGTGATGCTTTTCGGACCGTATATACGTTCATCCGGTTCGTTCCGACACCGATTTCCCCGCGCATACCACCTGTTCCGAATTCGAGTTCTTTATAGAATGCTTCTTCGGCTGCTTTTTCATCCGTTGCTAACGTGACTAACTCTTCTTTTAATGTACTGTCTAAATCAGCGAACTGATTCCATTTTTGATAGGTTTCTTTCCATGACATGGTAAATCGACTCCTTTTTGAATGAGGGTAAGACTTGCGATGAAGCGATACCTTTCATATGATTAACACTAGAAAGGGTAAGGTGATGAGGCATGTTTCCTACGATTCAAATGGCAGATCTTCAACAGCTCGTCCGAACGGATCAGATTCGCTGGTTTGACTGCCGATATGACTTGCAACAACCTGAATATGGACGAAATGCTTTCTTGGAACAACACGTCGAAGGTGCACAGCACCTGGATTTAACGACTGACCTTTCCGGTCCCATCGATGAGGTCGGTGGTCGGCATCCGCTTCCTTCAAAAGAAGCGTGGCAACACACACTGGAACAGCATGGTGTGACACCGGAAGACTTCGTCGTCTTGTATGACGATGGTTTTCCGTATGCCGCTCGTGCCTGGTGGTTATTTAAATGGATTGGGCATGAACGTGTCGTCGTCCTTGAGGGTGGATTCTCCTCTTACCTAGCATTCGATCTTCCGGTCACGGACGACGTTCCTACTTATGAACCGTCTCAGTACGCGCCTCGTTTTCAAGATGAGATGCTCGTCTCGTTCGAAGAGCTAAAGCATCAGCTGACAGAAACGATGATCATCGATTCCCGTGCACCCGATCGATACCGTGGAGAAATCGAACCACTCGATCACGTCGCCGGTCACATTCCAGGTGCCGTGAATTGTTTCTTTGAAAACGCACTCTCACCAGATGGTCGCTTACGGGACGCGGAAGATTTGAAAGAACTGTACGCCGACATCCTACCGGTCACAGCCCCTATCCTCTATTGTGGAAGTGGTGTGACAGCGTGTGTCAATGTCATTGCTCTCCATTCACTCGGGAAAACCGACGTCCGGCTTTACGCCGGCTCTTATAGTGATTGGGTCAGCCGTGGTGAAGATGTCTCCCGTTCGTAAGCATCAGACACTGACAGAAACATCTGTCAGTGTCTTTTTGGTTAGAGTTGAATCGGTTTGATGTTCCAAATCGCATTCGCATACTCTTTAATCGTGCGGTCACTTGAGAACACACCTGACCGTGCAATATTCAGAATAACGCGTTTATACCATTCTTCTGGTTGCTGATACATCCGATCGATTCGTTCCTGCGCTTGTTGATAGGATAAGAAATCTTTTAAAATTAAATATTCATCATTATACGTCAATAATGAATCGTAAATCGCTTGGAATTCACCTGGAGCAAATAATGTTCCATCGACGAGACTATCGATGATCCGTCGTAGCTCGGGTTGGGCAGTGTATTGATCGTATGCACTGTAACCACCGTACTGCTTGTAATTCATGACTTCCTGTGGTGTTAAGCCGAAAATGAAAATGTTCGCATCCCCGACTTCGTCTCGAATTTCGATGTTCGCTCCGTCGAGCGTTCCGATCGTCAAGGCACCATTCATCATGAACTTCATGTTGCCGGTTCCAGAGGCTTCATAACTTGCGGTCGAAATCTGTTCACTGACATCACTTGCCGGGAAGATTTTCTCAGCAAGCGATACACGATAGTTTTCTAGGAAGACGACTTTCAAGTATGGACTGACGTCTGGATCCTGATTGATCAAGCGAGCTAACGCATTGATATAACGAATGACTTCTTTTGCATAATGATAGCCTGGCGCAGCCTTTGCACCAAAGATGAACGTCCGCGGTGTCATCGTAAAGGAACGGTCTTCTTTCAGACGATAGTAGAGCGAATGAATGTGTAACGCATTTAAGAGTTGGCGTTTGTACGCATGCAATCGCTTGACTTGAACGTCAAAAATCGAGGTCGGGTCCACGACGATCCCGGTTTCTTTTTCAATGAGCAACGCTAATTCTTCTTTACGCTGAAGTTTAATCTCGGCGATGTCCTTCTGTAATGCTGCATCCTCAGCCCATTTCGTCAACTTTTGCAAATCGGACGGATGCTGAATCCAACTATCCCCGATTGCCTCTGTCACACGATTTGCTAGTGCTGGATTTGATGAAAGGAACCAGCGACGATGTGTAATCCCGTTTGTCTTATTATTAAAGCGAAGCGGAAACATCTCATAAAATAAGCGCATCTCGCGCTGCTTCAGAATCTCCGTATGAATCTGCGCGACACCATTCGTCGAATGCGTGCCGACAACAGCCAGATTCGCCATGTTGATCCGGTCATCCGCGATGATAGCGATATCTCGCATATGCGCTTCCATGTGTGGATAGTTCGCAAGCACATCCTTACAGAAGCGTCGGTTGATTTCCTCGATGATGAGATAGATACGCGGTAACAAGCGACGGAACAAATCAATCGGCCAGCGCTCAAGCGCTTCTGACAGTAACGTGTGATTCGTAAACGACATGACGCTCTTTGTGATCCGCCATGCTTCTTCCCAGCCAAATCCTTCTTCATCAACAAGAATCCGCATCAATTCCGGAATCGCGACGACCGGATGTGTATCATTGATATGGATGGCGATATGGTTGCCGAGTTGCTTCAATGAATGATTTCGCTTTTTAAAGGACGTCAAGATACTCCGTAATCCGGCAGAGACGAAGAAGTATTGTTGCTTCAGACGCAACTCTTTTCCTTCATACGTCGTATCATCCGGATACAGAAACTCTGAAATCGTCTGAATCGACTGTTTATGTGCCAGTAAATCTTTATAGTTCCCACGGTATTGGCTAAGTAATTCATCATCATCAAGTGGAGACTCAGCACTCCAGAGTCGCAGGTTATTAACGACCTTGTTTTGATAACCGACAATCGGCATATCGTACGGAACGGCACGGACGATTTCAGCCGGTTCATGATGGACACGATATCCATCGCCGACCTCTTCGAGCCAAACGTGTCCACCGAATGGAACATCGACCGCTTTATCAGAACGTCTGATTTCCCACATGTTCCCGTTTTTCAGCCAGTTATCCGGTAACTCAACTTGATAGCCATCAATGATTTTTTGCTTGAAGAGACCATATTGATACCGGATTCCATTCCCGTGTCCCGGAAGACCGAGCGCAGCTAGTGAATCGAGGAAACACGCCGCAAGACGACCGAGTCCCCCATTTCCGAGACCTGGCTCGGGCTCTTCTTCTGTCAAATCACTGAGCTGATATCCGAGTTCTTCCAGTCCACGTTCTACATCCTTTAAGACATCAAGACTCAATAGGTTATTATGCAAGAAACGTCCGAGCAAAAACTCGAGTGAAAAGTAATAGACTTGCTTACTTTTTTTATGGATATATGTTTCCTTCGTCCGTAACCAATCGGTCGTGACCGTCTCGCGTACCAGATAGGCGAGCGTTTGATAGATATCATTTTCTGTTGCTTCCGTTATGGCTTTACCATGCATCGAAACGAATCGTTCCGTAAACCTCTCCTTGAATTTCTCTTTATCTTTGAACATGACGTAACCCCTTTTCCCAGTGATACGATCAAGTGGCGGACGGTGCAATCAAACGATATAACGCCAAGTATTCGTCGGCTGAACGCAACCAGCTAAAGTCCTCATTCATCGCTGTCTCAATCAAATGCTCAAAGACTGGTCGATCATGGTAGACCTCAATCGTACGTTTAATCGCTTCTAAAAACTCGTGTGCATTATAATTCGCGAACGAGAATCCATTTCCTTCTAACGTGAACTGATTGAACGGTTTGACCGTATCACGGAGCCCACCTGTTTCCCTGACGACCGGTAAACAGCCGTATTTCATCGAAATCAACTGACTGAGACCACACGGTTCAAAACGCGACGGCATCAAGAAGGCGTCGCTACCTGCGTAAATCCGTTGTGCAAGACCAGCGTCAAATCCGATATAAGAAGCGATTTTGTCTGGACGAATCGATGTCGCATGATGGAACAGCCCTTCATATTCCGCTTCGCCCGATCCGAGAATGATGAACTGCGCATCGAGTTCAAATAATTCCGGTAAAATATGCGCGAGTAAGTCGATTCCCTTTTGGTCGACAAGACGAGAAACGAATCCGAACAGTGGTATGTCCGGATTGACCGGGAGGCCTAATTCTTCTTGTAAAGCAGCCTTGTTTTTTGCTTTTCCTTCCGTGACGGTATCAACGGAATACGTCTCAACGAGATGCGTATCATGCGCAGGATCAAATTGACGATAGTCGATCCCGTTCAAGATTCCGCGCACGTCGACGGCGCGATGTTGCAAGACTGGTTCCAGTGTCTCACCGTAATACGGATCCATGATTTCATCACGGTACGATGGACTGACTGTCGTAATTTGGTTGGAGTGGACAAGTCCTGCCTTCATATAATTGACGAGACCGTTGTGAGCGATCCCATCGGCTGTGAAATGTTCATGACTCAAACCAAGTAAGTCACCGAGCACTTCTTCCGGGAAGACACCTTGATATTGTAGATTGTGAATCGTAAAGACCGTTTTAATGTCTTGATAACGCTCAAGATGTTGGTAATGGATGCGTAAGAACGCTGGAATCACACCTGTTTGCCAATCGTGACAATGGATGACGTCCGGTACTTCCTTTCGATCCAGATGTTGAATCATCTCAAGGACGGCACGTGAGAAATAGGCAAATCGTTCCGCATCATCGTAATGTCCATAAATGACGCCGTCGCGTTTAAAGTAGTACTCATTATCGATGAAATAGAACGTCACATCGTCTTGTTTCAATCGAAGGACAGCACCAAATTGCTGGCGCCAGCCGACTGGCACGATGAAGTCGAACAAGAACTCCATCTCGGATTTATATTGCTCTTTGATTTGACCGTAATTGGGTAAGACGACCGAAACGTCCGCCCCTTCCTCAGCAAGCGCTAAAGGGAGCGAGCCGACGACGTCAGCTAGCCCCCCTGTCTTGATGAAGGGTGTCGCTTCCGTGGCAGCAAACCATACCTTCATGAATGACATCTCCTTTAAACGATTGTTTGTTTTTTGATGACGATTGGTTCTTCTGCCGTTCCGCGGATGACTTGACCGCGTTTGACAGTAACTTCTTTATCGAGAATCGCGTATTCGACGACCGCGCCCTCTTCAATGACTGATTTTTGCATGATGATCGAATTTTTGACACGCGCATGTTTTCCGACTTTGACACCACGGAACAAGATACTATCCGTCGTCGTGCCTTCTAACTTACAACCGTTTGCAACGAGTGAGTTCTTGATGGCAGAACCCGGTAAGTAACGCGTCGGCGGTTCATGCTTGATTTTCGTATAAACGTGTTGGAAGTCGTTGATTGCTCCCCACTGTTCAAGTAACAGCATGCTCTCACGGTAGTACGAACGAAGCGAGTGAATGACTTGTGATGTTCCACGGTACTCATATCCGTGCACGTGCAAGCGATTAAGTTGCGAACGAATGATACTTTGAAGTAAATCGTACTCACCACGTGCGATTGCTTCATCGATTAGGCGAACGAAGAGATTCTTCGATAGGACGACCGTCTCCATGTAGAACGTCTCATCTGTTGGTTGGAACCCTCGTGATCCGATCGCAGTTACGCGATTTTGTTCGCCAAAACGGATTGGACGGCAGTATTTACATGGTAGTTCACGCTTCGTATACACGACCGTGATATCCGCATTCGATTCTTTATGTTCACGTAGAACGTCACGATAATCTACCGCTGATAAGATGTTTGAACCCGAGACGACGACATAGTTTTCTTTACTACGAAGGAAGAAATCACGGTGGAGATGGAAGTTCGAGAGATCTCCCCGGAACTCGTTCGCATCTTGTGACAATGCAGGTGGGAAGATATAGAGTCCACCATTTGAACGGTCAAGATCCCACTCTTTGCCTGAGCCGAGGTGATCCATCATCCCACGGTATTTCTCAAGCGTAAAAATCCCGATGTTTGCAATATCATTTTGTACCATATTCGTTAATGTGAAATCAATCAATCGATAACGGCCCGCAAATGGCACAGCCGCTAAGTTACGATGCTCCGTCAATTCCTTGAAAAATCCTTCTTCACCACTTAGATTGATGACACCTAATAAATCGACCTTCATTCGAATATCCCCCTTATTGAATCGCTTCTTTGATGACTTCGTTCTTTTTGACGATACTATCTGCTTCAATGACGAAGACTTCTCCGTCCGGAGAACCAATCGTCGCACCATCTTCAACGATGACACCATCTGCTAGAATCGCCCGGTGAATCGTGACATCTCGTCCGATTTTAACGTTCGGGAAGATGACCGAGTCTTTGACGAGTGATCCTTCTGCTACTTCTACGCCATGGAAGAGGACCGAATGATTGATTTCACCTTCGATATGGCATCCTTCATTGATGATGGATGACTCGACCGTTGCAGCGTTTCCAATGTATTGAGGTTGTTGATTCGGGTTGACTGAATAGACTTTCCAAGATGGATCGTATAAATCGAATTCTGGTTCTGCCGTCAATAAATCCATGTTTGCTTCCCAAAGCGATTGAATCGTTCCGACGTCTTTCCAGTATCCTTTGAATTTATACGCACGAATGTTCAGATTTTCAAAGAGCATGTTCGGAATGATGTTCTTACCAAAGTCGAAACTTGATTCCGCATCCCCTGCATCTTGAATCAAATGACGCTTCAACACATCCCAGTTAAAGACGTATATTCCCATCGATGCGAGATTGGATTTAGGATTCTCAGGCTTTTCTTCGAATTCGTTGATTCGGAGATCATCATCGGTATTGAGAATTCCGAATCGCGGTGCTTCTTCCCACGGCACTTCACGAACGGAGATCGTCACATCCGCTCCAGCAAGACGATGTTCTTCAATCATTTGTTCATAATCCATTTTATAGATATGGTCGCCTGATAGGACGAGTACATAGTCAGGGTCGAATTGGTTGATATAACTCATGTTGCGATAAATGGCATTCGCCGTTCCTTCATACCAGTTCTTTCCGTTCTGTGCTTGATAAGGAGGTAGGATCGTTAAACCACCATTACGTCGATCTAAATCCCACGCACTCCCGATGCCGAGATAGCGATTTAATTCAAGTGGTTCATATTGCGTCAATACACCGACTGTATCGATTCCTGAGTTCGTACAGTTCGATAATGGGAAATCAATGATCCGATATTTTCCTCCAAATGCGACAGCTGGTTTTGCAGTATGTTTCGTCAAAGCTCCCAGACGTTTCCCTTCTCCGCCTGCAAGTAACATCGCAACGACATTCTTTTTAGCCATTTCGTCCCCTCCATTTATGCTCTTTTTTTCAGATCTAACCACTTTCAAAAAATCCACAGATACTTCTATATACCCAATCTTTTCTCTTTTTAATATAACATTCCTGCAAATAGGTTTATTAAAATACAAAAATCGAAAAAAAATCTACTGATTTCTCCATAAAAGACCGATAATAGGAATGAAATGGCTTTTTGAAAGGAGTTCTCATGCGAATCACAACCGGATATCTCGTACTCATTGGTCTAGCGGCGATGCTTTTATTTTCCTTATTCTCCATTAAGGATGAGTTGAAGTCCGCACGTACTCTTTTTTTCTGGGCCGATGAACAGACAACACGACATCCATTGACCTCCTACCAACCGATTACTGTCACGTATGAAAATAAACGCGTCGAGCTCTATGACGGATTGCGACGAGATGACTTGACGCCTCAAACATTACCGAAAAAAATAGAACAAGCGTTTGTAGCAATCGAAGATCAACGATTTTATCAACATGACGGATATGACATCACAGGAATCTTACGTGCCTTCACAAAAAACCAGTCCGATTCCAAGTCGCAAGGTGGGAGTACGATCACACAGCAACTAGCAAGAATGACCTATCTATCGAACGAAAAAACATATACCAGAAAAATAAAAGAATTGCTAATTGCAATCTCTTTAGAACAGAAATACTCAAAAAAAGAACTGATGACAGCGTATGTCAATCAAGCCTATTTCGCGAATAATATTTATGGAATCGAACTTGCCGCAAAATCCTATTTCAATAAGTCGGCACGAGAGTTGAATTGGTCAGAAGTCAGTTTTCTGACAGCGATTCCGAATAATCCATCACTCTACGACCCGCTTCGTTTTCCCGAAAACACAAAAAAACGTCAGCAACGAATCGCTCAAGCATTAGTACGCGATCGTGTACTGACTAAGGATTTTACTGTTTCTAATGTGTCGCCCCGATCCTATAAACCGCGTGTCCCTTATCCAGATTATATCGATGCGACCGTTCAAGCTGCCGTTCGGATGACAGCTCAAAAACACGGTTGGAGTGAGAAGCGAGCTGCAGAATATCTGCATCAACAGGGAGCAGTCATCTCGACATATCTCGACTCAGCAGAGCAACGACGAGCTAAAGAAGCCCTTCGTCGTCTACCAGACCCGATTGAAGGAGCCTATGTTGGCATCGATGGACAGACACACGGAGTCACGGCTCTTGTCGGCTATAAATCTGATTTGACGGGTCAGTTCAACCGAGCTGTACAATCCTACCGACAACCTGGTTCAGCCATCAAACCGTTGCTTGTTTATGGACCTTACCTCGAGAAGACGAAAGCCCGATTGTCCAGTACGATAGACGGTAGTCCGATCTGTATCGGTGGATACTGCCCTTCAAATAGTGGGAATCGAATACTTGGACGAGTGACGATTGCCGATGCGATTGCTTATTCCTATAACACACCCGCAATTCGCGCATTCGCCGTCTCATTCCGGGAAGGATTAAAGTCCATCCGTCCGTTTCATTTCAGTCAATGGACACGTGAAGATGATGCGTTTACGAGTGCTCTAGGCGGTTTGCAGTACGGCATCAGTCCATATGAACTGACAAATGCCTATACCGTATTTGTTAATGATGGTCTCTATCGACCGGCATCGATGATTAAAAGTATTACGTTTCGAAATGGAACGGTCGAACGACCACAAGAAAAGGAACAACGGATTTGGTCCAGTCAGACGAACCAAGAACTACGTATTGGTTTAAAAAATGTCATGACCTACGGAACGGGACGCAAAGGATATGACTCATCTGCTCGCTATATCGGAGGAAAAACAGGAACAACGAACGACAATAAGGATATGTGGTTCGTTGGTATCAAAAATCAGCACATCGGAGGAATTTGGCTAGGGGCTGATCGCCCGCGTCCGTTCCCTATCGAAGCAAATGCAACGTTACAGGTCAAGACGTGGGCAACGATTTTACGCCCTTGAGTCAACTCGGAAATAAAATTGCTTCCCCGAAGGAATTAAATAAAGTTAACCCAACCCACGATAGACCAGCAAGCAACACACCCCATGCTAAGAAAGAAAAGATGATCAAACCGACGGCTCCTGCTGCACTCGTCATCTTACTAATCTGTACCGTGTAAAAGATAAAATAGATGAAGAAGGATGCAAGCAACACGATTCCGACATGCAAGAAAGACGTCATGAAAGCGAAGCTGACACACCCTCCGATAAGTAGGAGAATACTTCCCGGACGTAGCATACCGAGTGTCGTTCCTTCTTGTTCCTTGATGAAAAAGGCGAAACCGAGCTGATTGATCGTGTCCGATAATAGTTTAAGCGAACTAAAAATCATGAAATAAACGATTAGGAAGCCGAGCCAAACGACAAGCTTCGTATCGCGTGCCGTCAAGAGTTGCAACAATTCATCATACACACCGACTTGATCGAGCCAATGCAAGGCAAGTTCTGTTGTAGCGATGGCAAGGGACGTACTAAATAACAAGATGCTGATCAGCGGAGCATAACTTAATAGGTAAACGTTCGTACGCATGTGGAGTCTCCATTCATAGAAAATTCATATGTAGCACACAATTTCACTTACAGGTATACTATAATAGATTATATCGGTTCAAGAGACTGAAGGGGGAAACAAAAATGGCATTTATCTTAATGGTCGGCGTAAGTCTTGCGTTTTTGACAGCAATCTTCACTGCAGGCTACAACAAAAAACCTGAAGGTAACGAATAATTCATAAAAGCTCCATCCTACTTCAGGATGGAGCTTTTGCTTATCTTTCTTACAATAGTCCTGCATAGCCTTGCTGACGCAATGCTTCATAGACGATGATCGCTGCCGTGTTCGAGACGTTCAGTGAACGAACGAGGTTTGATTGGGGTAGACGGATACAACGCTCTGCGTTCGCATCGATGACTTCAAGCGGTAATCCTTTTGTTTCCCGACCAAAGACGAAGAAATAATCCTGTTCAACATCCGATAAGTCAATTTGGCTCGGGTACTGTTCTCCATATTTCGTAATATAGTAGAAAATACCTTCCGGATGCTTCTCCCACAGTTCTTCTAACGAATCATGGTAACGGACATCGACGAATTCCCAGTAATCAAGACCTGCACGTTTAAGCTGCTTATCGTCCGTCGAGAAGCCGAGCGGTCGGATCAAGTGAAGGACGGAATGCGTCGCTGCACATGTGCGTGAAATATTTCCCGTGTTTTGTGGAATTTCCGGTTGATACATAACAACATGAATAGCCATGGTTTAATTCTCTCCTGTCTCATGCGCTAAAAGCGCTTCTTTATGGGCAATCCCACTTGCGAAACCCGTCAATTTACCAGTCGCTCCGATGACACGGTGACACGGATAAATTAATGCGATCGGGTTCCGATTCAACGCACCACCAACAGCTCGTGCTGCCTTTGGTTTTCCAATCATTCGAGCCAGTTCACCGTAACTGATTGTCTGACCGAACGGAACAGTTCGTAAAGCTTGTAGCACTTGCTCTGCAAATGGTGTGACACGCAATTGACATGGAAGCACATCAAGCGCTCGTACATCTCCTTGTGCGTAATGATCGAACGCCATGCGCCAAGATTTCGGTAATGTACCTTCTTCTGTCTCTTCTGCTAAATAGGTCCGAGCACGCTCTTCATTCAATCCAAAGTCGAGATATACGATGTGCTCTTTTTCCCATGCGACGAGCAACGTACCGAACTCATAAGTGAGCTGTTGAAATGGCATCTGCTTCCCCCCACTCCTCAAGTAACCGTTGTCCTTCCGTCTGCACATCCACTGCAGTATCGGCTAAAAGACGTGATTCGATGTACGATTTCTCATCAATTCCGCCGATCCGACCAACTGCCCAGAGTGCAAGCGCCCGCATGTCTTCGCGGGCATCCGTTTCCGCCATCGATCGAAGCGCGTCGATGGCACTCTTATCCCGATAATGAACAAGCGCACAAATCGCATTACGTTGAATCGGCTTCTTTCCACGCCACGCACCAGACAATGTCCCGAAGCGGCTCTTGAACTCACGGTTACTCATGGATAAGAGTGGAACTAAGAGCGGTTTGACTTGTTCTGGATCCGGTTGTAATTCAACGTGATGTGTCGCGTTCTTTTTCCGGTTATATGGGCATACTTGCTGACAAGTATCACAACCATACAGACGGTTACCAAGCGCCATCCGAAACGGTTCTGGAAGTAACGTTTTCGTCTGTGTCAAAAACGAGATACACCGCTTAGCGTCGATGACGCCAGGTTCAACAAGCGCATCCGTCGGACAAGCATCGATACATTTATTGCATGTCCCACACAATTCTTCGACTGGCTGATCCGGAGGTAGGACGATATCTGTAATCAGTTCACCAAGATAGAGATAGGATCCGTGCTCCTCACTGATGATCGAGCAGTTTTTCCCACTGAATCCGATACCTGCTCGTTCTGCTACTGCACGATCGACGAGTTCTCCTGTATCGACCATCGAGCGCGTCCTTGCACCTGGACTCAATTCTTGAATTTTTTCTTCAAGTAACTTCAAGCGTTGGCGCAACGCCTGATGATAATCCAGTCCCCAGGACGATCGACAAAAGATTCCCCGTCGCTCCCCTTCCTTGCCACGAGGTGCATTTTTGAGAGTACTTGGATACGCGACCGCAATGGCAATGATCGAAGCGGCATCTTCAACGAGTAGAGACGGTGTCGTTCGAAGATCGAGATCGGGCTCTTCAAAACCAGAAGCGAATCCTTTTTCTTGTTGCGCTTGCAAGCGACGTTTTAAGACAAGAAATGGATCAGCCGTCGTCACCTTCAATTCATCGATCCCAATCTCTGCTGCGTACTCCTGTAAAGCCAATTTCAATTGTACACCAACCATCACGATCTACTCCTTTCCTCGTTAAAATCCTATTCCTAAACAAAAAGAGCAAGGTGTCAGCGAAAACGACACATTGCTCTTTTTTGGTAAGCGGGTGAAGGGAATCGAACCCTCGTCATCAGCTTGGAAGGCTGAGGTTTTACCATTAAACTACACCCGCAAGATACCGGTGGTCGGAATCGAACCGACACTCCAAAGGAACACGATTTTGAGTCGTGCGCGTCTACCAGTTCCGCCACACCGGCACAATCTCTTGCAAAACTATTTAATTGAGAAATAGTTGGAGGCGCCAGTCAGAATCGAACTGACGATAAAGGAGTTGCAGTCCTCTGCCTTACCACTTGGCTATGGCGCCACTCATTGGAGCGGAAGACGGGATTCGAACCCGCGACCCCGACCTTGGCAAGGTCGTATTCTACCACTGAACTACTTCCGCTTGAAAAGCTGGGCTGGAAGGGATCGAACCTTCGCGTGCTGGAATCAAAATCCAGTGCCTTACCACTTGGCTACAGCCCAATAATAAGAGGGCGACTGATGGGAATTGAACCCACGAATGCCGGAATCACAATCCGGTGCGTTAACCACTTCGCCACAATCGCCATGGTAAACAGGGGCAGCAGGAATCGAACCCGCGCTGACGGTTTTGGAGACCGTAGTTCTACCGCTAAACTATGCCCCTATGGTGGTGGGGGGGGGCGGATTCGAACCGCCGAACCCGAGGGAGCGGATTTACAGTCCGCCGCGTTTAGCCACTTCGCTACCCCCCCACAAATGGGAAAATCGTGTCGTTAATAAAGATGGTGGCTTTGGACGGAATCGAACCGCCGACACAAGGATTTTCAGTCCTTTGCTCTACCAACTGAGCTACAAAGCCGATATTAAAATGGCGGTCCTGACGGGATTCGAACCCGCGATCTCCTGCGT